>CAVYZK010000008.1:0-580937 GCA_963772935.1 uncultured Alphaproteobacteria bacterium
ATTATTCAATGACTTCAAGGGCAAGTGGCGGATCGATAGGGATTCGAACCCTAGAGACGGTTCCCCGCCTACACACTTTCCAGGCGTGCGCCTTCGACCACTCGGCCACCGATCCGTTGGGTGGGTGTTTAGCTTGGGTTTGGATCGGGTTGCAAGAGGAAAGCTGCCGAGTTTCGCGGTGCGGCGGATATGCTTTGCGGACTGTTGGTGGGGTTTTTCCGTTCGCCCCCCCATTCGGCACGATCCTGGGCGGGGCATCTACACCTGCAAGGGAGCGGAAGGCTCTGGCTTGCCAGTGGCGGAATGCTCTGGCCAACTGTTCGCCGGGCCGATGGTCCCTGCCCCGTCGCTTTGCCCCAAACTGTGGCCTGCACCCCGTCACGGTGCTGATTGCAAACACAAAACTGCAACACTTGCGGGGTTTGGCGGCGGGGCGACTGGTCAACTGGCTTTGTCAGGCCCACAACTACGCCAACAATAAGAAACGGAGCAGTACGATGAGCAGAATGTTTACGACATCCGGTCTGGCCCTATGCGCAGCGATGCTGATGGGCCTGCCGACACTGGCACAAGAGATCAGGGGGGGCGCGCTGGGGCTGTCGCACTCTGCGTTTCTTGGCGATACCAGCATTTCCAAAACCAGCCTCGATGGCCAGTTGGAGATCGGGTTTGGCAGCCGCCTGTCCGTTCAGGCCGATCTGGGCTTCAGCCACCTGAACAGCATTGGCCGCGGCACCACCAATGCGACCCTGCACGGGATCTATCATGTGACGGATCAGACCTCCCTCGGGCTGTTTTACGGGGCCGACCGTCTGGCCGGGAAAACCATTGATTTCACCGGGTTTGAGGTGGGGCAGAAAGCCGCAAGGTTTGGCGTGGAGGCCTATGTCGGCTATGGCGAGGATGCGGGCATATCTGGCACCATCGGCGGCGTGTCGGGGCGCTATGCGATCAGCGACAGCTTTGGCATCGGCGGTGCGGTTGAACATGGCGATATGGCTGGCACAAACCTGACCCGGCTGAGCCTGAAAAGCGACTACGCCGTCACCCCGACGATCGCGCTGACTGCCGAGTTTGGCACATTGGATTCCACCGGAACCGGGGCAGAGGCATTTTTCGGTCTGGGCGGCACGCTGCGCTTTGGCGCGGGTGCCCCGAGCTTTGGCAAACGCGGGCTGATCAATCTGGTGCCAGGTTCGTGACGGATCAGGGCGAGGTACATCCTCGCCCACCGTCCTGCAAAACAGCTATCCGGCAAACACCGCAGGCAAAATGACTGAGGCTACAAACAGCCCGTTTGCCACCAGCAGGCAGAACACCGCCAAAGATCCCAGATCCTTGGCGTGTTTTGCAAAGACCGACCAGTCAGGGGACAGGTGATCCACCAGTTCCTCGATGGCGGTGTTCAGCGCCTCAACCGCGATCAGCACGCTGAACAGCACACCAAACAGCACAAATGCGGCGAACCCCGCCCCACAGAGCGAAAACACCACAAGCACCGCCACGCCACCTGCCACCTCTTGCCGGAACGCAGCCTCGGCCCACAGACGGCGCAAGCCGCCCATCGAATACCCGGCAGCGGCCAGCAGATGGGCAAGCCCCGTTATGCGCGGGGGGCGGGGTTTGGGATCGGTCATAAGCACCTCAGGGCCTCCGGCATCCGGCGGTCAGATCAAGCGCCGGACTGTAAACCGAGGTTACGACATTCAACAATCCCAACACGGTATGGAAATACACATCATGGCTGATCGCTTCATGACTGCGCTTTGCGATGCAGGTCGCATCCAGCCCCAAAGTCTGCTGATAGGCGTCTGACATCCACATCACCATTGGCACATGGGTCTGCACGTCCGGGGCCATGAACGACGGGGCGGCGTGCAGATACAACCCGTTCTCGCCAAGCGACTCGCCGTGGTCGGACACATAGAACATGGCAGGGATCACCCGGTCCTGGGCCTTCATCATGTCGATGGTGCTGGCCAGAACATGGTCGGTGAACATCAGCGCATTGTCATAGGCGTTGACGATTTCCTGCGTCGTACACTCGGCGAATTCGGCGGTCTGGCAGGCGGGTTTGAAGGCACCGAAGCCTTCGGGATAGCGCATGTAATAGGCAGGCCCATGGTTGCCGATCATGTGCAGCACCAGCACCGTGTCTTCGGTGATCGTGTCCATCGCAGCCTTGATCTTGGGCAAGAACACCGCATCGGTACATTCGCCACGCGGGCAGGCGGCCGGGTCGCTTTCCACCGTCAGGGTCTTGAAACCGATCCGTTTGCCGATGTTCTGGTCGCCGGTCTGGTTGTCCAGCCATGTGGGGTGCAGCTTGGCGTGGTTCAGCACGTCAAACAGGTTTTCCTGCGCCAGTTGGCCCTGATGCGAATACCCGGCCTTGGTCAGGTTGGAATACATGCAGGGCAGCGACACGGCGGTCGAGGTGCCGCAGGTTGACACATCGGTGTAGTTGATCACGCCGCGTTGGCGCAGTTCAGGCGTAGTGTCGCGGGTATAACCGTTCAGCCCCCAGTTTTGCGCCCGCGCGGTTTCCCCCATGAACAGCACCATCAGCACCGGCTTTTTCGCTGCCGCCAGAAACGGCCCCTTGTGGGCATCCCGGCCCAAGGGCGCGACCACGACATTCCGGCCCCGCAACTCCTGCCGGGCGTATTTGTTCAGCGCGGCGATGGTGGCCCCCGGCTGATAGCTGCCCACCAGTTCGTTATGTTCGCGGAATGTTGCAGATATGGCTTTGAAATCGATGAACAACGCCCCCAGCAACAGCGCAAAGCTGGCCACACAGGTGATGCCCCATGTCAAAAGGTTGCGCAGGATCGGAGTTGGTTTGATCCGCACCCAGAACACCAGCAGCGCGGGCAACACGCCCCAGATCGCAGTGGTGTAGATAAACCGGGGCGTCATCAGGTGCTTGGATTCGTTTGCCGTGGTGATCATCGCGTTGCGGATCATGTCACGGTCGATCAGCACACCCAGATTGTCCTGATAATAGCTGGCCACCGCACAGATGATCAGCAACACCGCCAATGCGGGCTTCAGCAGCCAGCGAAAGCCGAAAAAGGTGATCGTCAACACCGTAAGCGCCCAGATCGCCACACCGTACAGGATCATCAGCACGGGCTTGCTGTCAAAGATGACCACAGCATTGGCCCACATCAACGCGTTATACGCGGCAAGAATGAAGGTGGCCGAGGCAAGCGTCAGCCCTGTGGCCGACACGGTGGGGCGCATCATGCCCAGCTTTTTTATCGTGCTTTTCGCAGCAGTATCGGTCGGCAGTGTCGCAGATTCGGTCATCCGTCAGGTCCAGCATCATTGGGGCAATTGTCCCCCCGGATGCGCCGTGAACCTGACGTGAAGCTGAACGCTGCGCAGAAACTGCGGGCAATTCCGCCTCAGGCAGGCAAAAACTCCGCCTCAAATCCGGCTTTGCGGCCCTGCGCGGGGGAAAACAGCCGCAACTGCCCCCCGGCATTGCGGGCGATGGTATCGGCAATCGCAAGGCCAAGACCCGACCCCTGCCCCGTACCCGGCCCCCGTTCAAAGCGGCGGTGCAGCCGGGCCAGAGTATCAGCGTCAATCACCGAACCATCATTGATCACCCGCAAACCGCCATCCGGCCGAAGTATCACCTCAACATCCCCGCCCGCACTGCCGTGGCGGTCGGCGTTTTCGATCAGGTTGCGCAACAAGATGGCACAGGCGTCGGGGTCGATCCGCGTCAGGGCGGCAGTATCCGGCACCGCCAGATGCAAGCGGTCGCCAAGGCCGGATCGGCGGAAATCCTCGATCACCGCCTCGACAACCGGGGTCACGTCCTGCACCTGCGCCCCCAGCACGCCACCCCCTTCCGCGCGGGCCAGTTGCATCAGCTTTTCGGACAGCCGCGCCAGCCGTTGCAACTGGCCTTCAATCGTGCGGGCGCGGTCGGCCAATTGCCCCGGCGGGGCCTCGGCGATCAGGCGTTGGGTCTGCGCCAGACTGGCAGCAATGGGCGTGCGCAATTCATGCGCGGAATTGGTGGTAAAGGCGCGCTCGGCCTCCAGCGTGGCGGTCAGGCGGGCCAGCAGATTGTTTACCTCGGCCGCAATACCGGCCAGTTCCTGCGGCAGGCCCGCTTCGGACACCGGGCTCAGATCAGACCCGTCGCGCGCCGTCACCTCATCGCGCAGTCGGTCAATAGGGCGCATGGCGCGGCGCACGAACAGCACCAGCCCTGACAGACCAAACGGGATCAGCAAAAAGATCGGAAAGAACAGCGCCCGCGTGGCCTCATTCGTGGCCTCGCGTCGATGTGCCAGCGGTTCGGCCAACTCCACCGTATAGCCCCCGATCATCGGCCCCGGCGAATAGATGCGGTAATCCTGCGCCTTGCGAAACCCCGCCACCGGCCCGTCGGCAAACAGCGCCATATCAGTGCCGTCACTGTGACGCACGACCGAGCCTTTCGGACCGCGCACCACATAATGCAGATAATCTTCCTGCGGCTGGGTCTGCGCCACCTTGGGGACCAGCATCTGCTCGGGCACCCCCATTTCCGCGACCGCTAGTGCCAGAATACGCCCCGCCGTCTGTTCCATGGCGGAATCGTAGACCTCATCCAACTCCTCCCGCACCACCATGGCGGCGGCGGTGAACACCAGCAGGCTTAACACCACCAATCCGCCCAGCAACCCAAGCGCCAGTCGCCAGCGCAGCGTCTTTGGCCAGCCGATCATGGCGCGCACAGCCGGTACCCAAGGCCGCGATGGGTTTCAATCACCCCCGGCCCCAGCTTTTTGCGCAGGCGGCTGATGTAGACCTCGATCGTGTTGCTTTCGACCTCTGCGTCAAAGGAATAAAGCTGATCCTCCAGCGTGGATTTGGGGATCATCTGACCGGGGCGTTGCAGGAAAGCCGCGAAAATCACCCATTCCCGTTGCGTCAGCACAATATCCCCGCCCTCCCCGGTCACCCTGCGCGCGGCCATGTTGACCGACAAGGGCCCCACCGTCACCACCGGGTTGGGGTTGCCGGCATAGCGCCGCGCCACTGCCCCGATCCGCGCGGTCAGCTCGGCCAGATTGAACGGCTTGACCAGATAGTCATCCGCACCGCTGTTCAGCCCGGCAATCCGGTCGGTGATCTGGTCGCGGGCAGTCAGGATGATCACCGGGGTGGCGTCGGCGGCGCGACGACGGCGCTGCAAGAAATCCAGCCCCCGCCCATCCGGCAACATCAGGTCCAGCAAGATCAGATCATAGGCCACCGCAGCCACCGCCGCATCGGCATCCGCCAGTGTCAGCATCCAATCGCCCACATGCCCTGCGGCCACGATCTGGTCGCGCACGGCAGCCCCAAGGCCCGGGTCATCCTCTATCAGCAAAATCCGCATATCGGCCCATGGTATCGCTGCGGGGTCACCCTGTCAGATTTGCCACGCCAAGTCCAACGTGCAACGCCTTTTTGCCAAGGTGGCGTTGATCTTGCGCGTAGGCTGGCTTAGGTTTGGCCCATGATCACGCAAAAGATGAAATATGCCCTGAAGGCCCTGCTGACGCTGGCGGATGAAGCCGCGCGACCGGTGCCCGACGCGTTGACCATCGAGGAGATCGCGAAACGATCCGGCACGCCCAAACGGTTTCTGGAGCATATCTTGCTGGAGGTGCGCAACGCGGGCATCCTGGCCTCCACCCGGGGCCGCGCCGGGGGCTACAGCCTGATCAAACACCCGCGTGAGGTGTCGATATCCGAACTGCTGCGCCTGATCGACGGCCCGATTGCGCCGCTGGCCTGCCTGTCACGCCGTGCCTACCAACGCTGCGATGATTGCACGGACGAGGCCACCTGCCGGATTCGCAAGGTCTTTGCCGAGGTGTTCTGGACCTATCTGGTGATCATCGAATCACTGACACTGGAAGACATGTTACGGTCAGACGCCGTAGCAGCACAGGTTCTGGCGGAACCCGCACAGGCGTAAGCCTTTCTGAAATAAAGAAAAATACAGACAGAATCTGTCGGGTTACAACCCGCATCAATCCTCATATTTAATCACGACTAAATCGGATGATATTTTTCTCTTGCCATACACGATCTTTCCGGTAGTCTTTAACGTGTAAGCAGCGGAATGGATGCCCGCCGCCGCAGATGCAAAGGAGATGCCAGATGATTGCCTTGCCAATGCAGACCCTTGTGGGAACCCCGGTGGCCGCAAATGCCGCCAACGCCGCCCCGGTTTGTGCGGTTCGCCTGATCAATCGGCGGACCGGCATGGTTCATCGCATCAATGGCGCTCCGCTGGTGATGTTCACCCGCACCCCGCAAGACGCAACGCAGGATTTGCTGCGCAACCGCGATGCCACCGAATGGGGCGTGCTGGTTGAAACCCTGACACCGCAGGCGGGGCTGTCATGATCGCAGCCCAGCCCATTCATACCCCGACACCCTTCTTTTCACAGCCGGAGTCTGCCATGTTCACCACCATCACCCTTGCCGGAACCATCAGTGTTCAGGGCGAAAAGCTGCAAGACCACGCCGATGGCCGCGTGACCGTCTCCACCGGCAGCCGCCAGTTTACCGGTTGGCCCGTGGCATGGCGCAAGGCCCTGTCGGGCACTGCCCGGCTGAAGTCGGCGCTTGCCGTGCTGGCCGTGCTGGCCGCAAGCTTCACCCCCGTCGCCCCGGTGTCGGCGGAAACCCTGCTGAACGTCAGCTACGACCCCACCCGCGAATTGTACCGCGATATCAATGAGGTGTTCACCAAGCTGTGGACCGATGCCGGCAACCCCGCCCCCACGATTGAAACCTCGCATGGCGGGTCGGGCAGTCAGGCGCGTGCGGTGATTGACGGGTTGGCGGCGCAGGTCGTGACGCTTGCCCTTGCGTCAGACATCGACAAGATTGCTGCCGCTGGCAAGCTGCCCGCCGATTGGCAGACCAAACTGCCCCACAACTCCAGCCCCTATACCTCGACCATCGTATTTCTGGTGCGCGAAGGAAACCCCAAGGCGCATCAAGGATTGGGGCGATCTGGTGGCTGACGGGGTCGAGGTGATCACCCCCAACCCCAAGACCAGCGGTGGTGCGCGCTGGAACTATCTGGCCGCCTGGGCTTGGGCCGAAAAGAACGGCCAAGACCCGCAGGCCTTTGTGAAGTCGCTGTTTGAACATGTGCCGGTGCTGGACTGTGGCGCGCGCGGGGCGACCACCACCTTCGCTCAACGGGGCATCGGCGACGTGCTGCTGGCGTGGGAGAATGAGGCCTATCTTGCGCTGGACGAACTGGGCGACGATCAGTTTGATATCGTGGTGCCGTCGGTTTCCGTGCTTGCTGAACCCCCTGTTGCTGTGGTCGAGGCGAACATCGCCAATGATGATCAGCGCGCCCTTGCCAACGCCTACCTTGATTTCCTCTACTCTCCCCAAGGTCAGGCCATTGCCTTCAAACACTTCTACCGCGCTTGGGATGTGTCTGCCGCCGACCCCGCCGATGTGGCCCGCCTGCCCAAGCTGGATCTTGTGACCATCGAATCCTTCGGTGGCTGGGCCAAGGTACAGCCCGAACACTTCGGCGACGGCGGCATCTTCGACCAGATCTACGTCGCGAAATGAGGATAGGGTTGACCAAGCCGCTGATGCAGCGGTCCCCCATGCCAGGCTTCGGCCTGAGCATGGGGATCACCCTTTTCATGCTGTCGCTGGTGGTGTTGCTGCCCATCGGGGCGCTGCTGGCCCGGGGCGCGAACTTTGGCCTTGGCAATATCTGGGACACGGTGAACCGCGAACGCGTCTGGGCGGCGCTGTTTTTGTCGTTCCGGCTGTCGCTGTTTGCGGCGCTGTTCAATCTGGTGTTCGGCACGCTGCTGGCCTGGGTTCTGGTGCGCTACAAATTCTGGGGAAGGCAGGTGATCGACGCAGCGGTCGATCTGCCCTTTGCGCTTCCCACCGCCGTTGCGGGTATCGCGCTGACCACCCTCTACGCCCCTAACGGGGCTTTTGGCATGTTTGCCAAAGAGTTGGGCATAAAGATCGCCTACACCCAGACCGGTATCCTGATCGCGCTGATCTTTGTGGGCCTGCCCTTCGTGGTGCGCACCGTGCAGCCCGTGATTGCCGAGATCGAGACGGAAGTGGAGGAAGCCTCGGCCACTCTTGGCGCCACCCGCGCCACCACCATTCGCCGGGTGATCTTGCCGATGCTGGCCCCCGCCGCGCTGACCGGATTTGCGCTGTCGCTGGCGCGGGCGGTCGGGGAATACGGGTCGGTGATCTTCATCGCCGGGAACATCCCGCTGAAAACCGAAATTGCCCCCCTGCTGATCGTGATCCAGTTGGAGGAGTTCAATTACGACGGTGCCGCCGCCATCGGCATCGCCATGCTGACCATCGCATTCAGCCTGCTGTTGGCCATCAACATCGTCCAGATCTGGACCCGCCGGAGGATCGGATATGTCTGATATCACCCACGCACCCTTGCCCGTCACATCGGAAACCCCGCTGGTCCGCCGCCTGCTGATCGGGTTGGTGATCTTCGGGCTGGCGGTTCTGGTCGCGGCCCCCATGATCGCCGTGTTTGCCGAAAGCCTTGCCAAGGGCTGGTGGGAAGCTGTCAAAAGCCTCGGCAACCCCGATGCGCGGTCTGCCATCCGCCTGACCCTGACCATCGCCGCCATCGCCGTGCCGCTGAACGCGGTGTTCGGCATCGCGGCGGCCTGGGCCATCACCAAGTTCGACTTTCGCGGCAAATCCCTGCTGATCACCCTGATCGACCTGCCGTTTTCCGTGTCGCCCGTGGTGGCGGGCCTGTGCATCGTGCTGATGTTCGGGGCCAATTCCGCCATCGGCGGCTGGTTTGTGGCCAATGGCTACCCCATCGTGTTTGCCCTGCCCGGCATTGCGCTTGCCACCGTGTTCGTCACCTTCCCCTTTGTGGCGCGAGAACTGATCCCGGTGATGATCGAACAGGGAAGGACCGAGGAAGAAGCCGCCCTGACCCTTGGCGCGTCTGGCTGGCGCATCTTTACCACCGTCACCCTGCCCAACATCCGTTGGGCGCTGCTCTATGGCGTGCTTTTGTGTAACGCGCGCGCCATGGGCGAATTTGGCGCGGTGGCTGTGGTGTCTGGCAAAATCCGGGGGGTGACGGCCACGATGCCGATCACCATCGAGATGATGTATAACGAGTATCTTTCGGTTGCGGCCTTCAGCCTCGCCGCCGTTCTGACCCTGCTGGCGCTTGGTCACGCTGCTGCTGAAAACCGGGCTGGAAATTCGCCACGCAGATCAGCTTGCCGCCACCCGCCGCCATTAATGCGGTTCAGGTTTTGACTGAAAGAAGAACATCAGAAAACGCGTTCGAGCGCAGCGAGAGGCAGCGATTTCTGATTCTGCCAAAACCTGAACCGCTCTGAAAGGATAATCCCATGCAACTTGATATCATCGAAATATCCAAACTCTTTGGTGCGACGGCGGCCCTGCATCCGGTGTCGCTGGCGATACCGTCCGGCGCGCTAGTGGCCCTGCTGGGGCCATCGGGGTCTGGCAAGACCACCCTTCTGCGTATTCTGGGGGGGCTGGAGTTTCCGACTGCAGGCCAAGTGCTGTTTGACGGGCAGGATGCTACCCGGCTGAGCGTGCAGGACCGCCGCGCGGGGTTTGTGTTTCAATCCTACGCCCTGTTCCGCCACATGACGGTGTTTGAAAACATCGCTTATGGCCTGAAAGCCCGCCCCCGTGCGACCCGCCCTGCCACGGCTGAAATCGCGCGGCGGGTGACCAAGCTTCTGGACCTGATCCAGTTGCCAGACATCGGGTCGCGCTATCCCAGCCAGCTTTCCGGCGGCCAACGCCAGCGCGTGGCCTTGGCCCGCGCCTTGGCGATTGAACCCCGGATGCTGCTGCTGGACGAACCCTTTGGCGCGCTGGATGCCCGCGTTAGAAAAGACCTGCGACAGGGCTTGCGCGAAATTCACGACACCACCGGCCTGACCACCGTGTTCGTGACCCATGATCAGGACGAGGCGATGGATCTGGCCGATCTGGTCGTGGTCATGTCGATGGGCCGGATCGAACAGATCGGCCGCCCGCAGGACATTCGCGCCAAGCCTGCGACCGAATTTGTCCGCAGCTTCATTTCGGCGTGACATGCAATCGTAACGTCCCATCATGGGACGTTACACAACTGTCATAAAACCGAAGTATAGGTGTCACGGAACCGCCCTAGACAGCGGCCAAGCCCGACGAGCAAGACCGACTCGGGCGGCCACAGCGTCCCTTAGGAGAGATCCATGACATCCGTGAAATTTACCGTCTCGGCCCTTGCGATGATCGCAGCCGCCACCGCCGCAGACGCCCGTGATCAGGTGCAAATCACCGGGTCGTCCACCGTGCTGCCCTATGCCACCATCGTGGCCGAAGCGTTCGGCGAAAACTTCGATTTCGCCTCGCCCGTGGTTGAAGGCGGCGGCTCGGGTGCTGGCCGTAAGAAACTGTGCGAAGGTGTTGGCGAAAACACCGTCGATATCGCGAACTCGTCCTCGCGCATTTCCAAATCCGACCTTGAACTCTGCGCCACCAACGGTGTTGCCGAAGTGATGGAAGTCCGCATCGGCTACGATGGCATCGTGTTCGCCTCGGACGCTGCTGGCCCGGAATTTGCCTTCACCCCGGCACAGATCTATGGCGCTTTGGGTGCCAAGGTTGCCAAGGATGGCGCACTGGTCGCCAACACTGCCGCTGCCTGGAACGACGTTGACGCGGCCCTGCCCGCCCAACCGATCCTTGCCTTCATTCCCGGCACCAAGCACGGCACCCGTGAAGTGTTCGACATCAAGGTGATCGAGGCTGGCTGCAAGGAAACCGGCGCGCTGGACCTGTACCTTGCCACCGCCGAAGGCGCTGATGACAAGGAAAAAGAGGCCAACGCCAAGAAAGCCTGCCACGAGCTGCGCACTGATGGCAAATCGGTCGATATCGACGGCGACTATACCGAAACGCTTGCCCGCATCGACGCCGATAAAACCGCCATCGGCGTGTTCGGCCTGTCGTTCTACCAGAACAACACCGACAAACTGCGCGTCGCCACCATGGGCGGCGTTGTCCCGTCGACCGAAACCATCGCATCGGGCGACTACCCGGTGTCGCGTCCGCTGTACTTCTACGTCAAGAAAGCGCACCTCGGCGTGATCCCCGGCCTGAAGGAATTCATCACCTTCTTCGTGTCCGATGAAATGGCCGGCCCCGATGGCCCGCTGGCAGCTTACGGTCTGGTTTCGGACCCGGAACTGGCCGCAACCCAAGCGATGGTTGAAGCCGAGACCCCGATGGGTCCGCTGGAATAAGACTCCCGGGGCGGTCCTGAACAGGACCGCCCCACTTTTCATTCTCTCCGAAAATCCTTGCAAACGGGAAACCCGATGACGGTTCTTTTGCTTCTTGCTGTGGTGATCGTGTTGGCACTCGCGGCGTTTGTGCTGTGCCGGGGCCGTGCGATGGCGCAGGTTCAGGGCAACCCCAAGACGTTGCACTCGCTTCCCGGTTATTACGGCTGGCACGGCGCGATCATGGTATTGCTGCCTGCGATTGCGGCCCTGATCCTGTGGCTGATCGTGCAGCCGATGGTGATCGAATCCCGCGCCGCAGCCCTGCTGCCGGCCCAGACGCTCGCCGATGCCAGCACCCGCGAACTTGCCATGTCAGACGTGCGCCGTGTGGCCGCCGGGCTTGATATCGCGGTCGCCGGTGGCACCCTGTCGGCGGATGAGGCCGCAACGCTGAGCACCGAATTTACCAACGTGCGCGAGACCCTGTCCTCGGTCGGCGTTGCTTTGGGGGCCGAGGTTTCCCCCGCCGTACTGGCCGCCGCACAGGAATATCGCGCGCTGTCGGCCTTGGGTATCATGGGCCGCACGATTGCCGTGCTGGCGCTTGCGGTTGCGGGGCTGGCCTACGCGGTGTCCGTCACCTCGCCCGAGTTTCGCGCCCGCAACCGGGTGGAGCAGGTTGTGCTGGGCCTGCTGATCGCGTCCTCTTCCATCGCCATCCTGACCACCGTGGGCATCGTGTGGTCCATGCTGTCCGAGACATTCAATTTCTTCCGCCAATATCCGATACAGGACTTCTACCTGAGCCTGACATGGTCGCCAAACTTCAACGGCGGGTCTGACCTTGGCATGCTGCCCTTGCTGTGGGGCACGATGTATATCTCGCTGATCTCCATGATCGTGTCGGTGCCCATCGGGTTGTTCGCGGCGATCTATCTGGCGGAATACGCCAGCAAGAAAACCCGCGCCATCATCAAGCCGCTGATTGAGATTATCGCAGGCATCCCCACCGTGGTATTCGGCCTGTTCGCCCTTGTCACCGTCGGCCCCCTGCTGCGCGACTACTTTGCCCAGCCGATGGGCTGGGGCGATAGCGGGTCTTCGGTGATGACCGCAGGCATCGTGATCGGGATCATGAACATCCCCTTCATCTCGTCCCTGTCCGACGACATCATCAACGCCGTGCCACAGTCGATGCGCGACGGGTCACTGGGCATCGGGGCAACCAAATCCGAAACCATCAAGCAGGTGGTGCTGCCCGCAGCCCTTCCCGGCATCGTCGGGGCCATCCTGATGGCCGCCAGCCGCGCGATTGGCGAAACCATGATCGTGGTGATGGGGGCCGGGGCTGCCGCAAAACTGTCGCTCAACCCGTTTGAGGCGATGACCACGATGACGGTGAAAATCGTCGGCCAGTTGACCGGCGACACCGACTTCAATTCCCCCGAAACGCTGGTGGCCTTTGCCCTTGGCATGACCCTTTTCGTGATCACCCTGGCGCTGAACATCCTGGCCCTGGTGATCGTGCGCAAATACCGGGAGCAGTACGAATGACCGACTTCACCGCCAATGCCACCCCGGCCCGCCAGCATGGCTCGCTGCTGACGCAAACCGCCCTGATGAAGCGCCGCAACGCGTCGGAGGCCCGGTTCAAAGCCTACGGCATCGCCGCCATCGCCATCAGCCTTGCCACCCTTGGTGTGATGCTGTGGACCATCTTTTCTGACGGTGTGTCAGCCTTTTATCAGGCCAAGCTGACCTTCCCGGTGGAACTGACCGCGCAAACCCTTGACCCAAAGGGCAACCGCAACCGCGATGAGATGACCAAGATCACCACCCTTGGCTACAACAAGGTGCTGGCCGCGTCCTTCAAGGCCGAACTCGCCGCCAAAGGCATCGCCGTGGAAGGCCAGTCCGACAAGGACGTGGCCGCCATGGTGTCGAAAGACGCCGCAGGCGAATTGCGCGCCATGGTGCTGGCCAACCCCAGCCTTGTCGGCACCACCATTGACGCGACTCTGCTGGCCACTGGCCGCATCGACGGCTATCTCAAAGGCCGCGTCACGATGGAAACCGCCGCGCGCGACAGCAACGTGACCCCCGAACAGTTGCAACTGGCCGATCAGTTGAAAACGGCCGGCATCCTGCGGTCCGTGTTCAACTGGGATTTCATCACCGCGCCTGACGCCTCCGACCAACGGCCCGAGGCCGCCGGCTTGGGTGTCGCCATCATCGGGTCGGCCTACATGATGCTGCTGGTGCTGATCACCTGTGTGCCGGTCGGCGTGGCAGCCTCGATCTATCTTGAGGAATTTGCCCCGCAAAACCGCTGGACCGATCTGGTCGAGGTGAACATCTCCAACCTCGCCGCCGTGCCGTCGATCGTGTTCGGCATCCTTGGCCTTGCGATCTTCATCAACTTTGCGGGCCTGCCGAACTCCTCCTCCATCGTCGGCGCGCTGGTGCTGTCGCTGATGACCCTGCCCACCATCATCATCGCCACCCGCGCCTCCATCAAGGCCGTGCCCCCGTCAATCCGCGATGCGGCGCTTGGCATTGGTGCCTCCAAGATGCAGACCGTGTTCCACCATGTCCTGCCGCTGGCCATGCCCGGCATCCTGACCGGCACCATCCTTGGGCTGGCCTCGGCCTTGGGCGAAACCGCCCCCCTGCTGCTGATCGGCATGGTGGCCTTTGTCGACAACTACCCCAGCGCGTCGCTGCAAGGCTTCATGGACCCCGCCACCGCCCTGCCCGTGCAGGTCTATGGCTGGGCACAGCGCGCCGACCCTGCCTTCATCGAACGCTCCTCTGGTGCGATCATCGTCCTGCTTTTCTTCCTTGTCGCCATGAACGTGCTGGCCATCTTGTTGCGCCGCCGGTTCGAGCGGCGCTGGTAAACCGGAGTATCACACCATGAACGATATGCGCATAGCGGAGAGAACCGTGGACAGCATGAATACCAAGATCACCGCGCGCGGCGTGCAGGTGCATTACGGCACCAGCCACGCCATCAAGGATCTGAACGTCGATATCCTCGATAAAACCGTCACCGCCTTCATCGGCCCATCAGGTTGCGGCAAGTCTACCTTCCTGCGCTGCCTGAACCGGATGAACGACACCATTGCCATCTGCAAGGTGACGGGTGAGATCAAGATCGAAGGCGAAGACATCTACGACAAACGGGTGGACCCGGTGCAACTGCGCGCCAAGGTCGGCATGGTGTTCCAAAAGCCCAACCCCTTCCCCAAGTCGATCTATGACAATGTGGCCTACGGCCCCAAAATCCACGGCCTGACCCGCAACAAGGCCGAACTCGACGAGATCGTGGAAAAGTCGCTGCGCAAGGCCGCCATCTGGAATGAGGTGAAAGACCGCCTCCACGCCCCCGGCACCGGCCTTTCGGGCGGTCAGCAACAGCGTCTGTGCATCGCCCGCGCCATCGCCACCAGCCCCGAAGTGCTGCTGATGGACGAACCCTGCTCCGCCCTCGACCCCATCGCCACGGCACAGGTCGAAGAACTGATTGACGAGCTTCGCAGCCAGTTTTCCGTCGTGATCGTCACCCATTCCATGCAGCAAGCCGCCCGGGTGTCACAGCGCACGGCGTTCTTCCACCTCGGCAATCTGGTCGAATATGCCGAAACCGGCCAGATCTTCACCAACCCCAAAGACCCACGGACAGAAGCCTACATCTCTGGCCGGATCGGATAAGGAACGAAATGATGCCGATGGAACCCCATATCCGCTCTGCCTTTGACAACGATCTTGAGGCTATTCAGGCCCAGGTGATGAAGATGGGCGGGCTGGTCGAAGCCGCCCTTCTCGACGCCGCCGAAGCACTGGAAACCCGCGATGAGGCTTTGGCCGAACGCGTGCGCCGGGGCGACGCCGCGATTGATGCGCTGGAAGATCTGATCCACACCGAATGCGCCCGCGTCATCGCCCTGCGCTCGCCCATCGCAACCGACCTGCGCACCGTGCTGACCGTGATGCGGATGGCAGGGTCACTGGAACGCTCCGGCGATTACGCCAAGAACCTTGCCAAACGCTCGCTTGTGCTGGCGCAGATGAACCCGATCAACGGCTCCGCAGGGTCGATCCGCCGCATGGCGCGGTCGGTGGTGGTGATGCTGCGCGACGCACTGGACGCATATGTCAAACGCGATCTGGCCCTGGCGCATGACGTGCGCCAGCGCGACCGCGAGGTGGACCAGATGTATAACGCCCTGTTCCGCGAATTTCTGACCCATATGCTGGAAGACCCGCGCAACATCACTGCCTGCATGCACCTGCATTTCATCGCCAAGAATATCGAGCGGGTCGGCGACCATGCCACCGGCATTGCCGAGCAGGTGATCTATCTTGTGTCCGGCACCCTGCCCGAGGATGAGCGCCCCAAAAGCGAAATGGCCGGTATGCGCCCCACTGGCGGTGCCTGACCCATGGCCCATACCGAACAACCCAGCGTGTTGCTGGTCGAGGATGAACCCGCACAGCGCGAAGTGCTGGCCTATAATCTGGAGGCCGAAGGCTTTCGCGTCATTCAGGCCGAAAACGGCGAAGACGCGATGCTGCTGGTCGATGAAGACACCCCCGACATCATCATCCTTGACTGGATGATGCCGAACCTGTCGGGGATCGAGGTCTGCCGCCGCCTGAAGATGCGCCCCGAAACCCGGGGGATTCCGATCATCCTGCTGTCCGCCCGGGCCGAGGAGGTGGACCGCATCCGGGGGCTGGAAACCGGGGCCGATGACTATGTGATCAAGCCCTATTCGGTGCTGGAACTGATGGCGCGCGCGCGCGTGCAGTTGCGCCGCGTGCGCCCGTCCTCCATCGGCGTGGTGCTGGAATGGGGCGATCTGCGCCTCGATCCCGAAACCCACCGCGTCTACCGCGCCGACAAGGTGCTGAAACTGGGGCCGACCGAGTTTCGCCTGCTGACCACCTTCATGGAAAAACCGTCGCCGGGTGTGGAGCCGCGAACAACTGCTGGACCGGGTCTGGGGCCGCGACATCTATGTCGATACCCGCACGGTCGATGTCCACATCGGCCGGCTGCGCAAGGCGCTGTGCCAGTTCGGCGGCGACGACCCCCTGCGCACCGTGCGCGGCGCAGGCTACGCCTTGGGGTGACACGACCCGTTGCACGCTCTCAAAACCACCTGACGCGCGTCAGGCCACAGGCCCCCGCCGATATGCTCTTTCCCAAATACTCATCTTCTTCTTGCTCTGTCTCAACCTGACCGACGCCTGCGGGGGCATTGCACCCCCCGCAACTGCGCGCCTGTTTCAGACGCCGTCCCGCCCCTTGACGGGACGCTCGCTACACCCGTTTGCCAAAGTACCTGAGCCACGACCCGCTCCTCGACCAAACGCGACCGCGTGGCGTGCCCCGCGAAATACGCGTCTGCGCCTTACCTCCTGACAAAGGATCGGCCCTCAAGACACATCGGGCCCCGCTTGCGGCCCTTGGCTGCGGCCTTGCCACAACCCAAGCGCGCCACAAACACCACCCGCCCTACCGACCTGCGCCAACCCCCGGGGCCTCCCCCACCCCACCCGTTGCTCTTTCCCAAATACTCATCTTCTCTGGCGACCCCAACAACAGCCCGCCCCCAGACACCCATCCCGTGGCAACGCCGTCTGCGGGGGCTCGATGCCCCCGCAGACGGCCCGCCTCGCCACATCACTCCGCCGCCACCCGCATCGGCGGGGCCGCTTGGGCAAATCGCGATGCCACCTCATCCGTCGCATAGATCAGCCGGCCCCCGCAAATGGTGGCCTCCACCGCACGGCTCTGCGCGTTCACGATCACCAGATCGGCGCGCAGCCCCGGGTTCAGCCTGCCGCGGTCGGCCAAGCGCAAGACCTCCGCAGGCTTGGCCGAGACCATGGCCCAGGCCTGCGGCAGCCCGATCCCGCGATCCACCAGCGCCCAGACCGCCACCGTCATCTGCGCCATGACCCCGCCCGAGGCTACGGCGTCGCACAGCCCCTCGCTGATCAGCCCCGCTGCCACACCGCCGCGCACCACCTCATCGGCCTCTACCACCACTGGGGTCATCATCGCGTGGGCGGCGGCGGCCACCCGGCGGTTGGGCGGAAAGGCCGCGATGCGCGCGCCGATCATCGCGAACACCTCGCGCGTCTCACCATCCGGGTCCGCGTGGCTGCCATAGCTGACCCCCATCGCATCAAACCCCTCGGCCAGCGTGCACAGATGCCGGGGCACGCTGCGTTTGTTGGCCCGCGCCGCCTCGATCCGCGCCAGCAACCCGGCAACCGTCTCGCCCGCAGCCACCGCCCGGCGCGCAAACCCGTCAGGGTCCACCCGGTGCTGGCGGGCGGCTTCGTCCAGCCGGTTGTTGAACACCACATAGCCGATCTTGTGCCGCGCCACCGCCGCCAGCAACCGCGCGCCCTGATCCACCAGATGGGTTTCAGCCCGGATATGCAGCCGCAGGTCGGTCATCGCGCGGCCCCGGTAGGCCTCCACCCCCTCCATCACCGCGCAGGCACGGTCCGGCCCGCGCCCGCCGCCTTCCCAGCTCCAGCTTTGGGCGACATGAGGCGTGGTTATCCCCTGCTCTGCCGCTGCCCGGTCGATCCGGGCCAGCCCTTCGGCAGCACTGCCATCCACTTCGGCACTGTGCATATCCACCATGCCCGGCAAGATCAGATAGCCCGACAGGTCCACCCCCGGCAACGGCCCGCGCGTGATGCGCCCGTCGGCAAGCGCCACCGACCGGCGCTGCATCTGGCCATCGCGCAGAATATCCGCCCCGGTCAGACGCAGCGGCGGCAAGAGCGGGATCATCGGCAGGCCTCCGGGTTGCGGACAGAATTGGGCAAGTCCGCTGTGGATAACCCTTAAAAGCAACGCCGGTATGACAGGTTAGCCAATAATCCGGCCCAGAACGCCCATCCAGTTGCCCCAGCACAGCTTTTGCGTCAACGCTTCGCCATAGGCCGCCTGCATCGCGCGGACCAAGGCCTGCAACCCCTGCGCCCCGCCGATGAACTGCGGCATCATCGCCCCGTCGAAGTCCGACCCAAGCGCCACGCCGCCTTCGCCCATCCGGGCCAGCAGATGGTCCAGATGGCGCAGCATATCCTCTGGCCCGGTATCGGGGTTCTTCACCCCATCCAGCCGCAGGAACTGCACGCCAAAGTTCAGCCCCACCAGCCCGCCCCGTTCGGCCATCGCGTCCAACTGGCGGTCGGTCAGGTTGCGGGTGGCGGCGGTCACCGCATGCGCCCCCGAATGGGTGGCAACCAAGGGCTTGGTGGTAAGGCTGGCCACATCCCAGAACCCGGCCTCGTTCAGGTGGCTCAGGTCAAGCAGCACGCCGCGGCGATCACACTCCGCCACCAGCCGCCTGCCCGCGTCGGTCAATCCCGGCCCGGTGTCCGGGCTGGCTGGAAAGTTGAACGGCACGCCGTGGCCAAAGATATTCGGGCGGCTCCACACCGGGCCAAGGGATCGCAGCCCCATGTCATACAGCACCGCCAACTCCGCAAGGTCGGCACCAATGCCTTCGCAGCCTTCCACATGCAGGATCGCGGCCATCGCCCCCGCCGCCCGCGCGGCCTCAATCTCTGCCACCGTCCGGCACAGCCGGATCGCATCAGGCCGCGCCTGCGCCATAGCAACCAGAATCGCCGCCTGTTCCAGCGTCACGCCCCGGGCACGATCCGCGTCAATCGCGGGAAATTCCCGGTAGGTCGCCATCGGGTCCGGCCCCGGCCCGTCCCCCGGCACCCAGACCGCGAAAAAGCCGCCGCCCATGCCCCCGGCGCGCGCGCGCGCCAGATCAACATCCCCCACCCGCCCGTCAAAGAACGCGGCACCCGACATATCGCCTGCCCGCCACAGGGCAGACAGCAGGTCATTATGCCCGTCGAACACCATCACATCCGTCATTCCCGAAAACCCATTCCGCTGCCGCTTGACACTTGGTCACAATAGTTGCCCAAATGGTCAAAAGAGCAACCCGCGCTGTACGGGGGGCCGCAACCTTCACCCACAACAGGGAACCTGACCCATGAAACTTGACCCCACCCTTCGCTTTGGCGCGCTGGCCCTTGCGGGCCTTCTGCTGGGCACCGCGCCCGCCGCCCTGATGGCCGAAACCCCGGCAGATACGCTGGTCGTGGCCGATGCCATCGACGATATCGTGTCGATCGACCCCGCCGTCGCGTTCGAGTTTTCGGGCATCGACATGAACAACAACATCTATGACACGCTGGTCGAACTTGACCCGACCAAACCGGGCGAACTGGTGCCCGGTCTGGCCGAAAGCTGGGCCGTGGCCGATGACGGCGTGACCTACACATTCAAGATCAAATCCGGCATCACCTTTTCCTCCGGCAACCCGCTGACCGCCGAGGATGCCGCCGGGTCGTTGCGCCGGGTCGTCAAGCTGAACAAGACGCCTGCGTTCATCCTGACCCAGTTCGGTCTGACCCCGGAAAACGTCGATGCAATGATCACGGTTGAAGGCGATACCGTCACCCTGAAAACCGACAAGGCCTATGCGCCGTCCTTCGTCTACAACTGCCTGACGGCAGGTGTGGCGAATATTGTCGATATGAAAACCGTTATGGCGCAGGATGTTGCGGGCGACATGGGGTCAGCCTGGCTGGAGGCAAACTCGGCCGGCACCGGCGCCTATATCCTGAAATCCTTCAAGGCGTCCGACAGCTATGTGCTGGAAGCCCGCGAAGGCGGCTGGCGCGGCACCCCGGCGATGAAGCGCGTGTTCATGCGCCATGTGCCCGAAGGCGCCACCGAACGCCTGCTGATCGAAAAGGGCGATATTGATATCGCCCGCGAACTGACCCCGGTGGATATCGCCGGGCTGGAAGGCAACCCCGACATCACCATCCAGAACGATGTGGGCGGCCAGGTCTATTATCTGGCGATGAACCAGAAGAACCCGGCCCTGGCCAACCCCAAGGTGCTGGATGCCATGCGGTGGGCCATCGACTATCAGGGCATGGCCGACACGCTGCTGAAAGGCCAGTGGGTGGTGCATGAATCCTTCCTGCCCATCGGCTTCCTTGGTGCGCTGACCGACAACCCCTATTCGCTCGATATCGAAAAGGCCAAGGCGCTGATGGCGGAATCGGGGGTCACCCTGCCGCTGGAAGTGGGCTTTACCGTGCGCAACAATCAGGAACGGCTGGATATCGCGCAGTCGATCCAGAACACCTTTGCCCAGATCGGCATCAACCTTGTGATGGATGTCGGCGACGGCAAACAGGGGCTGGAGAAATACCGCGCCCGCCAGCATGACATCACCCTGCAAACCTGGGGTCCGGATTACCCCGATCCCCACACCAACGCCTCCACCTTTGCGCAAAACCCTGACAACGCCGATGCCGCCAATAACACCGGCTACCTCGCATGGCGCACCGCCTATGATCCCGGTGAGTTGAACGCGATGACTGCTGCGGCGGTTGAGGAGAAAGACGCCACCAAGCGCGCCGAGATGTATGCCGAGATTCAGCGCAAGCACCGCGAAACCTCGGCCTTCGTGCTGATGTTCCAGCAAGCCCGGCAAGACGCTTTGCGCAGCAATGTGAAGGGCTTCTATTCCGGCGGGGCGACGGACAACGCCTATTACTACACCGTCACCAAGTGATGATCCGGCCCGCGCGGGGGCTTGCCCCCGCGCGGACCCGGTCTTGTCTATGACAGACACAGCCCCCCCACCCGTTGACAGCCGCGCCCTGCCGATGCTGCGCGCCGTGGCCTCTGGTCTGGCCTCGCTGGCGATTACGCTGCTAGGCCTGTTGCTGGTCACGTTCTTGATTGCCCGCGTGGTGCCGAATGACCCCGTGCTGTCGATCATCGGCGAACGTGCCACGCAGGCGCAGTATGATGCCGTGCGGCTGGAACTGGGCCTTGATGAACCCCTGTGGAAGCAATTCGCGATCTACGTTACCAACGCCGTGCAAGGCGATCTGGGCAAGTCGATCCGCACCAATCAACCCGTCACCGCCGACATTGCCCGCGCCTTTCCCGCCACGCTGGAACTGGCCACCCTTGCGACGATCTTTGGCGTGATCATCGGCGTGCCTGCGGGTGTGTTGGCCGCCACCAAACCCGGCAGCGTCATTGACCAGATCCTGCGGATCATCGGGCTGATGGGCTATTCGATGCCGATATTCTGGCTGGGCCTGATGGGTCTGTTGGTGTTTTACGGGATGCTAGGTTGGGTTGGCGGGCCGGGCAGGTTGGATCCGACCTATGAGATGATGCTGGAATTTGACATGACCCAGTATACTGGCATGATCCTGCTCGATTCCGCGCTGAACGGCAGTTGGGATATTTTTGTCAACGCAATCAGCCACATCATCCTGCCTGCGGGGCTGCTCGGCTATGTGTCGATGGCCTACATCAGCCGGATGACCCGCAGTTTCATGATGAATGAACTGGGTCAGGAATACATCACCACCGCCCGCGTCAAGGGCATGCCCGAACGCCGGGTGATCTGGGTCCATGCCATGCGCAACGTGTTGGTGCCGCTGATCACGGTGATCGCACTGTCCTACGCCTACCTCTTGGAAGGGGCCGTGTTGACCGAGACGATTTTCGCATGGCCCGGCCTTGGCAACTACATCACCGACGCGCTGTTCGCGGCCGATATGCCCGCTGTTCTGGGCGGCACGGTGGTGGTCGGGGCGGCGTTTGTGACGCTGAACATGCTGTCGGACCTGCTGTATAAACTCGTCGATCCGAGGGCTAGGTGATGGGCACCCTGACCACATGGCTGCGCGAGCCTAACCCATCGTCACGCCGTCAGGCCCGTCTGGGGCAGGCCTATCTGGCGTGGCTGCGGATGCGGCGCAACACGCTTGCGATGGTGGGGCTGGCGATTGTTGCCGTGCTGATCCTGATGGCGGTGGCCGCACCTATCCTTGCCCCGCATGACCCGTTCACGCAGGATCTTGGTAACCGCCTGCTGCCCCCCGGCACCCCCGGCTATTGGCTGGGGACTGATGAATTTGGGCGCGACCTATGGACACGCATCCTCTATGGCGCGCGGATCACCCTGTATATCGTGGCGCTTGTGGCCGTCACCGCCCCGGTGATCGGCCTCGCCGTCGGCACCGTTGCGGGGTATTTCGGCGGCTGGACGGATCAGGTTCTGATGCGGATCACCGATATCTTCCTCGCCTTCCCCCGGTTGATCCTGTCACTGGCCTTGGTCGCCGTGCTTGGCCCCGGCATCGAAAACGCCGTGCTTGCCATTGCCCTTACCGCATGGCCCCCCTATGCCCGCGTCGCCCGCGCCGAAACCCTGACCGTGCGATCGTCTGACTACATCGCCGCCGTCCGCCTGCAAGGGGCGGGGGCGGGCCGCATCATCTGGGGCCATGTGATGCCGATGTGCCTGCCATCGGTGATCATCCGCGTGACGCTGGATATGGCCGGCGTGATCCTGATTGCGGCGGGCCTTGGCTTTCTTGGCCTTGGCGTGCAGCCACCGCTGCCGGAATGGGGGCTGATGATCTCATCGGGCCGGAAATACCTGTTCGAACAATGGTGGGTCGCCACCATGCCCGGCCTTGCCATCTTCATCGTCAGCCTTGGCTTCAACCTGTTGGGCGACGGGTTGCGCGATGTGCTTGACCCGCGGAGTGCTGGCAAATGACCCTGCTGTCAGCGTGAAAAACCTGCGCGTGACCTTTGACACCGAAACCGGCCCGGTGCAGGCCGTGCGTGGTGTCAGCTTCAGCCTTGGCCGCGAACGCCTTGGGATTGTTGGCGAATCCGGGTCGGGCAAGACCATGACAGGCCGGTCCGTCCTGCGCCTGATCCGCCCGCCCGGGCGGATTGCGGCGGATGAGATGCGCTTTGACGGCATCGACCTGATGGCGGCATCCGAGCGGGATATGCGCGCCCTTCGCGGCCCCCGCATCGCCATGGTGATGCAAGACCCCAAGTATTCGCTGAACCCGGTGCTGCGCATCGGCGCGCAACTGACCGAAGGCCTGCGCCAACGTGACGGCATGAACGCCGCCGACGCGCGCCTGAAAGCCATCGACGCCCTGAATGCCGTGCAAATCCGTGATCCTGAGAGGGTGATGGAGGCCTATCCGCATGAGTTGTCGGGCGGCATGGGCCAGCGGGTGATGATCGCCATGATGCTGATCCCCAACCCCGACCTGCTGATCGCCGATGAACCGACCAGCGCGCTTGATGTGACCGTGCAGGCCGAGGTGCTGTCGATCCTTGACGCCCTCGTGCGCGACCGGGGCATGGGCCTGATCTTCATCAGCCACGACCTGCGGCTAGTCGCGCGTTTCTGCGACCGGGTTCTGGTGATGTACAAGGGCAAGATTGTTGAGGAGCTTGCCGCAAAAGACCTGTTGCACGCCAAGCACCCTTACACCCAAGGGTTGCTGAACTGCCTGCCCCGCATTGGTGGGCCACGCGGCCCCCTGCCCGGTCTGGACCGCAACGCAGAGTGGGCGCAATGACCCTGATCGAGATTGAAAACCTGTCGGTGACCTACACATCGAAAGGCCGCACCGTGAAGGCGGTCGAAGGCGTGTCGCTAAAGGTCGATGCACAGGAAAGCTATGGTCTGGTCGGCGAAAGCGGGTCCGGCAAATCCACCATCCTGCGCGCGATCTGCGGGCTGGCCCCGGTGTCGGGCGGCACCATCCGCATCGGCGGCAAAGCCATTCCCACCCCACGCGGCGTGGCCTTTGCGGCGCAGGTCCAGATGGTGTTTCAAGACCCCTACGCCAGCCTGCACCCCCGCCACACCATTGACCGCACGCTCTCAGAACCGCTCGCCATCCACGGCATTGGCGATACCGATCAACGCGTTATGCAGGCGCTGCGCGATGTGGGCCTGCCGATGTCCTTCCGCTTTCGCTATCCGCATCAACTGTCGGGCGGGCAGCGCCAGCGTGTCGCCATCGCCCGCGCGCTGATGTTGCAGCCCCAGATATTGCTGCTGGACGAACCGACAAGCGCCCTTGATGCAAGCGTTCAGGCCGAAACCCTGAACCTGCTCAACCGCCTGCGCGCGGAACGTGGCCTGACCTTCCTGATGGTCAGCCATGACCTTGCCGTGATCGACCATATGTGCGACCGGATTCTGGTGATGCAAAACGGCAAAGCGGTGGAAGAATTGGCCCGCGCAGACCTTGCAGGTGCCGCCATGAAAACCGACTATGCCCGCAGCCTGTTCAACGCCAGCGCCGACCGGATGCTGGAGGGGTAAAGCAAGGGACCGCGCATGATACCTGTTTTCGATGGCCACAACGACCTGCTGCTGCGCCTGCACAACGCGCCCGAAAAGCGCGCGGAAATCTGGCTGACGGGCGAAGGCAAGGGCCATCTGGACCTGCCCCGCATGAAGGCAGGCGGCTTTGCGGGTGGGTTTTTTGCCATCTACATCCCCTCGCCCATTTCCCACGACGCCGCCGATTACATGACCGCGATGGAAAACCCGCCCTTCGATCTGCCGCTGCCCGGCCTGATCGGCACCTTTCTGGCGCAGCCTGTGGCCCTGTCGATGGCGGGCCTGCTGCACTGGATGGAACGCGCGTCAGAAGGCCAGTTCAAGGTCTGCACCACCGTCGCGCAAATCCGCATGTGCATCGCACAAGGTGTCATCGCAGGTATCATGCACATGGAAGGCGCCGAAGCGATCGGCGAGGATCTGGACGCGCTTTACCTGTTCCATTCCATGGGCTTGCGGTCGCTCGGCCCTGTGTGGTCGCGCCCTACCGTGTTCGGCCATGGCGTCCCCTTCCGCTTTCCCGGCAGCCCGGATACCGGGCTCGGGCTGACCCCTGCGGGCAAAGACCTGATCCGCGCCTGCAATGAGCTGCGCGTGATGATCGACCTGTCCCACATCAACGAGGCGGGCTTCAACGATGTGGCCCGCCTGTCAGACGCGCCCTTGGTCGCCACCCATTCCAACGCCCATGCCATCACCCCCAGCACCCGCAACCTGACCGACCGCCAGTTGGACATGATCCGCGACAGCAAGGGGATGGTGGGCCTGAACTACGCCACGTCCTTCCTGCGCCGCGACGGGCGGCAATCGCCCGACATGGGGTGGGAGGATGTGCTGGCCCATCTGGATCACCTGATCGACCGCTTGGGCGAGGATCACGTCGGCCTCGGGTCCGACTTTGACGGCGCGACCATCCCCAAAGGCATCGGCGATGTCACCGGCCAGCCCGCGCTGGTCGATGCGATGCGCAGCCATGGCTATGATGACGCGCTGCTGACCAAGCTGTGCCACGGCAACTGGCTGGCGCTGCTGGACCGGACATGGGGGATGTGATGCACCTGACCGCCGCCCTTGCCGCGATTGACGCGGCCAATGCCGCCGACCCGACGTTGGAGGCAGGCCGCCCCGCCGCCCTGCTCTACGGCGAGAGGATGAGCGCCGAACTGGCCCGCCTGTTCCCGGATGCCTCTGACGTGTTGCAGATCGCCGCCCGCGGCCAGCATGTCGAACGCTGGCTGCTGCCCCGCGCCGATTACCCTGATGGCAAAGCGGGCTACTACGCCTGGCGGCAGGAACAGGGCCGCCGTCATGCTGCACGGGTGGCCGGGATCATGGCGGATGCGGGGTATAGCGCCGATGACCAGGCCCGCGTCGGCGTGCTGCTGCGCAAGGAAGGCATCAAGCGCGACGCAGAGGTGCAGGCGCTGGAGGATGTGATCTGCTTCACCTTCCTACGCTGGTATTTCGCCGATTTCGCAAGCACCCGGACGGAAGCTGAGGTCGTTGATATCGTGACCAAAACCGCGCGAAAAATGTCTGCCGAAGGCCGTGCGCGGGTACTGGACGAATTTGCGCTGCCCGATGCTTTGGCCGATGCCGTGCGCGGCGTTCCAGCCTAACGCGGGGTGATTTTCAACCAGATGCCATCCTTGGCCCGCACTGTCAGATGCGCCACCGGTACCGGCACGCGGCCCTCGATCACCTCAAACCGGAAGGCCCGCACCAGTTGCGCCAGCAGCAACGTGCCCTCCACCATCGCAAACCCCGCCCCGGTGCAGACGCGCGGACCGGAGGAAAACGGCATATAGGCATCGCGCGCGCAGGCGCGGTTTTCCTCTGTCTGCCAACGGTCGGGGTCAAAGCCGTCGGGGTTCGGCCACAACCGCTCATGCCGGTGCAGGTGCCAAGGCGACAGCACAATCTGCGCGCCGGGGGCGGCGGTGCGGTCGCGCATTTTCTCGGGCTTCAGGTTCTGCCGCACCATCATCGGCACGGGCGGGTACAGGCGCAACACCTCGCGGAACACATCGCGGGTGAATTTCAACCGGCTCAGGGCACTGAATTCCGGCGTATCGCCCAAGGTCGCAGCCTCTGCCGCCACCCGGGCTTGCGCGTCCGGATACATCGCCAGCAAATAAAGCGCCCAGGACAGGGCCGAGGCGCTGGTTTCATGCCCGGCCAGAAAGAAGATCGCGACCTGATCGACCATTTCCTGCGTGTCAAACCGTGCGCCCGTGACCGGATCGGCGGTCGTCATGATCTTGGTTGCCAGATCATCGGGGGCGGTTCCCGCCGCAATCGCCGCCGCCCGCCGTGTGGTCAGTTGGGTGATCAACCCCCGGATCACCGCCGCTGACCGTTTGGTAGCCCGCCTGTGCAGACGCGGAAACCAGCGGGGCAGCGGCAGAAACGCGGCAAGGTTCAGGATCGGCTGGGTGCGCTGATAGGTGCGGAATTCGGTGAACACATCGCGGGCCAGCGCATGTTCGATGGGAATGGAAAACAGCGTGCGAAAGATCACATCGGCGGCGGCATGGCTCATGCTTTCCTCCACCTCCTGCACGCCGGGGGTCATGCGCGCCACCGCCGCCTGCCCCGCCGCCCAGATGGCCGGAAAGGTATCGCGCAGGCGGCCCCCTTCAAACGCGGGGTCGATGATGCGGCGCTGGCGTTTCCATTCCTCGCCATTGGTCAGAAACACCGACCGGCCCAGCAAGGGGGCCAGCCCCGCGCCGATGCGGTCAGATTTGGGGAAATCGTCGGGCCGTTCGTTCAGCACACGGGCAATCAGCGCCGGGTCGTTGCACAGATAGCTGCGAAAAAACGGGGTGCGAAACTCGGCCATCCACGCCCGGTACAGGCGCGCAGGTTGAGCCGAAAGGATATCGGCGCGAAACAGCCGCAGATAGGCCAGCAAGGAGACCTTATCCGCCCGCGCAGCGGGTTTGGGCGGGATCACGACAGGCTCCGGTGGCGGTTGACCGGGGTTTCGATGCGCGATTTTGACGGGCTGCGGCCTGTGTAGCGGTCTCGCAGCGTTTTTGGCCCAGCCGTGATGCGGAAATAATCATAGTCCCGGGGGCGGTCAAAGGCGCAAAGGTACTGGAAATGCAGGCGGAAGAACTTCCACCGCAGTTCTTTCCAGCGTTCCGGCGACAGGGTCTGGGTGAAGGCCGCCGAAATCACCAGCGGCCATTTCTTATCCACCGGGGCCACCCCCGTGACAGAAACCGGATCGCACAGTGCAAAGGCGCAGCCGTCGCCGGGGGCCGTGACATCGACCCAGGCGAGTTCATCGCGCGCCGACAGATAGGCAAGATCCGCCCGCAAGCGGCCCGCCTTTGGCAGGAAAGACACCATCGGCACCACTTGCCCCAAGGACAGAAATCCCAAGGCAGGACCATCCGCTGGCACCCCCTCGCGGATCAGGTCGGCAAGGATAGACACCGCCAGATGCGCGCCCGACGAATGGCCAACAACCAAGACCTCGTCAAACTCACCCGTCATGGCATCCGCAATGGCCTTGCGAAAATCGAACATCCGCGCTTCTAGTTCAGCCGGATTTGCCCCGCCAGACTGTGCGGAATAGGCATAATCATGCATCAGGTAGTACGCATAGAATTTCGCGTCCTTGGCTTTGAACCAGCGCAGCAACCACACCCCTGCCGCCGCACCCGCCAGAAAACCGGCCACCCCACCCCAAAACCCGACCAGCGACCCGACCGCAGCCAACCCCCAAATCACCGCCACCGCCAGCGCCAGTTGCGCCAGCAACATGCCAATCGGGTACAGCGCCGCGATCATCGGCCCCTTGCGCAACTGCATCAGGCGGAACAGCGCGCCCGACCCGATATAGGCCCAGGCCGTGCGCAGCAGTTGCAGGTAGGTTCCGGGGATGCCGGGGTCCATGCTGGCGCGCACGATATCGGACCAGACCAGCACCTCCACATCCGCCACGGCAGCGCGTTCCTGCACCGAGGTGACGCGCCAGCCATACGGCCCCTTCACCTTTTTCGGCTCCAGATGCAGCGTATATCCTGAAATTCCCGCCTGCGCCGCCCCTTCACGGCGGTACAATTCACGGTAACGGCGCGGGTGAATCGGGTCGTAACCGGGGATGTAGAACACCCGGCGCCGAAACACTGCTGTCTGATCCTGATCCATCGCCGCCATCATGGCAGTCAACCTAGGCAAAACTATGCAAAGATTCCAGCAGCCTTAGCCCAAAAGCGGGATGCCAAGGCCGTCAAACGCCTCCAGCAGCCACCAGCTAAAGTCGGTGAAGGCCCCCGTCAGCAGCGCCAGCCCGACGATCAGCAACAGCGCGCCCATGCACCGCTCGATGGTCCTCATATGCCGCTTCAACCGCTGCATCAGGCCCATCGACCGGTCAATGAACAGCGCCGCGAGCAGGAACGGCAACCCCAGCCCCATGGCATAGACCG
Organism: uncultured Alphaproteobacteria bacterium; assembly: GCA_963772935.1. GTDB lineage: Bacteria > Pseudomonadota > Alphaproteobacteria > Rhodobacterales > Rhodobacteraceae > JANNNF01. The sequence goes on from CAVYZK010000008.1 coordinate 29,035, forward strand.
CCAGCAACACCGTACCCCGCGCCGTGTTGCCTTCCTGCGCTGCCAAAGACAGAATCGCGCCCAGTTGCGGCCCGATGCAGGGCGTCCAGCCAAAGGCAAAGGCCAGCCCCAGCACATAGGCCCCAAAGGCCGACCCGCCCTTGTCGCCCGCATCCAGCCTCGCCTCGCGGTCCAGCAGCGGGATGCGGAATACCCCCAGAAAATGCAACCCGAACACGATGACCACCACGCCCGAGGCCTTGGCAAACAGCGCCTGATTGGTCAGGAAAAACGCCCCGAAGGCCGAGGCGGTAAAGCCAAGCAGCAGAAAAACGGTCGATAGCCCCAGCACGAAAAACAGCGCAGGCAGGATCACCCGGCGGCGCGCGGCCCCCTGCCCGGTCATCTCGCCCATGCTGATGCCGCCCATATAGGCCAGATAGGGCGGCACAATCGGCAGCACGCACGGGCTGAGAAACGACAAAATCCCCGCAGCGAGGGCAATCGTCATCGCCGGGATCAGCCCCGCATCAAAGATATCTAATCCGAACATCGGCACCCCTCTGGCACAGACATAGCCCGAACGCTGGCCTGCGTCACCCAAGGCGGCGTCACTTTGACGTGGCCCGGGTGTAACATCCGGGCGCGGCACCTTGCCATGAATTGGGGCGGCAGGTTGCCCCGCCGCCCCCAAGTCAATCGCGCGTTCCGATCAGCGGCCCAAAGACCACCAGCCCTTGCGCTTGGATTTGGGTGCCTCATCTGCTTCAGGTGCAGGCTCTGGCGTCACATCCTCATGTACATCCACCGCAGGCGCAACCATGTCGGCCACCGCCTCGGCCAAGGCGGTGATCTTGGCGACCACCGTTTCGGCCACAGTTTCGGCAACCGTTTCAGGCTGGGCGTCTGGCACAGCGGCCACCACCTCTGCGACAGGGTCCGCCATCACGGCCACTGGTTCGGCCACAGCTTCAACCGCCTTGGGCTTGCGCGTCCGACTGCGCTTGGGCTTCTCTGCCGGGACCGCGTCTGCCACCACCTCTGCAACCGGGGCGTCGGCAACCGGGGCTGCATCTGCCACCACCGCCTCGACCTTGGGCTTGCGCGACCGGGTCCGGGTTTTCTTCACAGGCTCGGCAGGTACGTCCGCGACAACCTCAGCCGGGGCTTCAACCGCAACAGCCTCGCCCTCGACCTCGTCCTCGTCATCGCCGTCGTCGTCATCGCCCTCAGCCGACGGACCTTCGCCCGCAGCATCATCCTTGCCACCCCGGCGACGCCGACGCCGACGGCGTTTTTTCTTGCCCGGACCGTCCGCTTTTTCCGCAGGATCAACGGCTTCGGCCTTTTCGGCCACCACCGTTTCTTCCACCACTTCGGCCTCGTCGATATCGTCTTCGACGAAATCATCCTCAACCTCATCCACCGCAGCGCCCATCAGGCTGGCGTTGCCCGAGATCACCGACAGATGTTCCGGCACAACCCGGGTCGCGGTCTTGAACTTTTCGATCACATAATCCGGGGCCACCAGTGCGGGATCACACTCGATCCGCACCGACATGCCATAGCGGGCCTCGATCAGCGCGATATGCTCGCGCTTCTGGTTGATCAGGAAGTTCACGATGCCAATCGGCGCTTTCAGCAGCACTTCCTTGCTGCGTTTGCGCGTGCCTTCTTCTTCCAGCGCGCGCAGAACCTGCAAGCCAAGGCTGTCATCCGACCGGATCAGCCCGGTGCCATGGCAATGCGAACAGGGCTGCGTGGTCGATTCCAGCATCCCCGGACGCAAGCGTTGACGCGACATTTCCAGCAGACCAAAGCCGGAAATCCGGCCCACCTGAATCCGCGCGCGGTCAGTTTTCAGCTTGTCCTTGATGCGCTTCTCGACCGTCGCGTTGTTCTTGCGCTCTTCCATGTCGATGAAGTCGATCACGATCAGACCGGCGAGGTCGCGCAGACCGCAACTGGCGCGCAATTTCTTCCGCCGCTTCCGAGTTGGTCTTCAGCGCGGTTTCCTCGATCGACCCCTCTTTGGTCGCCCGACCCGAGTTCACGTCAATCGCCACCAGCGCCTCGGTCACACCGATCACGATGTAGCCGCCCGATTTCAGCTGCACCACCGGGTTGAACATGCCGCCCAGATAGCTTTCCACCTGAAAGCGGGCAAACAGCGGCATCGCCTCGTCATAGCGGATCACCTGCTTGGCGTGGCTCGGCATGATCATCCGCATGAAGTCTTTGGCGGTGCGATATCCGGCCTCGCCCTCGACCAGCACTTCGTCAATCTCGCGGCTGTATAGATCGCGGATCGACCGTTTGATCAGATCGCCTTCCTCATAGATCGCGGCGGGCGCGATGGATTTCAGCGTCAGCTCGCGCACCTGTTCCCACAGGCGCATCAGGTATTCATAGTCGCGCTTGATTTCCGGCTTGGTGCGTTTCGCCCCCGCCGTGCGGATGATCAGGCCCGCGCCTTCCGGCACTTCGATTTCCGACGCGATTTCTTTCAGCTTCTTGCGGTCAGCGGCCTGGGTGATCTTGCGGGAAATCCCGCCGCCCCGCGCCGTGTTCGGCATCAGCACGCAATAGCGGCCAGCCAGCGAAAGGTAAGTGGTCAGCGCCGCGCCCTTGTTGCCGCGTTCTTCCTTGACCACCTGCACCAGAAGGATCTGGCGAACCTTGACCACTTCCTGAATTTTATAGCGCCGCGCCCGAGGCTTGCGGGGGGCTGCGATTTCCTCGGCCACGTCTTCTTCGGCGATGGATTCAATCTCATCATCGGTGTCGGACGCGGTGTCGATGGCGCGGAATGCGGGAGCTGCATCGCCGTTTTCAGCACCGTGATCATGGTCATGCGCGTGGTCATGCGGGGCTTCAACCACCGCCTCGACCGTGTCTTCCTCGTCCAGATCGACCACGTCCATGCCCGCAGGGCCGGATTGCACGATTTCTTCCATCCGGGCAGATTCCGCACGGGGGGCGGGGCGCGCAGGGCGGGCCGGGCGGCGCGAGCGGCGGTTTTCCTCCTCCTCCTCGGCACGGGCGTAGGCTTTTTCTTCCTCGATCAGGGCTTTGCGGTCGGCCACCGGGATCTGGTAATAATCCGGGTGAATTTCGGCAAAGGCGAGGAAACCATGGCGGTTGCCGCCGTAATCCACAAACGCCGCCTGCAACGAGGGTTCCACCCGCGTCACCTTGGCAAGGTAGATGTTTCCGGCAAGCTGACGCTTGTTTATGGTTTCAAAGTCGAACTCTTCAACCTTGTTTCCGTCCACCACAACAACCCGGGTTTCCTCGGCATGGGTGGCGTCGATAAGCATTTTCTTAGACATATCAATCCATTGCGCCTGTCATGCGAAAACCCTCCCGGCGGACCGGAAGGGGTGTTTCCCACAAAGAGGCGGCTTGTTCGGGCGGTTGCGCGCGGGGCAATAGGGCGGGCCATGCCCGGTGGGCATCCCTCGCCTTGTCTTGCCAATGTCGCGCACATCATCGCGGTTCACGTCTGGGCGGATCGCTCCGCCCACCTTAAAAAGCCCGTGTTGCCAATGACTTGCAGTCAAGACTTGCGGGCAATGCAAACGGTCTTGCGACCGATCCGGCTGGCCCCCATGCCGCGCGTTTTATCGCACCCTGCCTGTGGGTCAGAGAATTCTTCAGCAGGCTTTCGCCCACATCAGCAAACCCTAGCGGCAAAGCCCTGCCAAGGGCAATGGGCAATTTCAAGCGCCACACACGCAAAAGTTGTAGGATGGGCGGTTCCGGCAAAGCCGGGTTCGCCCATCCTGACCTAAACGTATTCCCCGCGCGTCAGCCCATACTTCGCCATCTTCTCGTTCAGCGTCCGGCGCGGCAGGCACAACTCCTCCATCACCGCAACGATAGACCCTTTATGGCGGCGCATGGTGTTGTCGATCAGCATCCGCTCAAACGCCTCGACATAATCCTTCAGCGGCTTGCCTTCCGTGGTCAGCGCCGGGCCCGATGCCTCGTTATCCGCCATCAGCAGGCTGGCAATCGACCCCGACCCCCGCCGGTTCTGCAACACCGCCCGTTCGGCGATGTTCACCAACTGCCGCACATTGCCCGGCCACGGCGCCTGCAACAATTGCGCGGCCTCTTGCGCCGTCACCTGCGGCGCGTCGCAGCCATATTCCTCGGCAAACTGCTCGGACATCCGGGTGAACAGCGTCAGAATATCCTCGCCCCGCGCGCGCAGCGGCGGCAGCAGAATCGTCATCGCCCCAAGGCGATAGAACAGGTCCGGCCGCAGCAGCGCCTCCAGCGTGGTGTCGGGCGCGTGTTGGTTGCAGATCGCGATGATCCGGGTTTCGGGTGGGGTGCCCTGTTCGTTGATCACCGTCAGCAAGCGCGATTGCAGCGGGTGGCTCAGCGCCTCGATATCCTCAAGGCACAGCGTCCCCCCACGGGCCTCCTCGATCAACGGCACCGCGCCATCTTCGCCGGGGCCAAACAGCCGCGCCACCAACTGATCTTCCGACCACGCCGCGCAGGAGATCGTCACAAACTTGCGCCCGGCGCGCGGGCCTACGGCATGCAGCGCATGGGCAACCAGCGTCTTGCCCGTCCCCGTCTCGCCATCAATCAAGACATGGCTGTCCGCCTGCCCCAGATCGAGAATATCCTCGCGCAGCCGCTCCATCGCCGGGCTTTGTCCGATCAGCTTTTTCATCAGCACCGACCCATCCGACAATTCCCGCCGCAAGGCGCGGTTGTCCAGCGTCATCCGCCGGGCTTGGGTCGCGCGCTTGGCCAGTTCGGTCATTCGGTCCGGGTTGAACGGCTTTTCGAGAAAGTCGAACGCCCCCACCCGCATCGCCTCAACCGCCATCGGAACGTCGCCATGCCCGGTGATCAGGATGACTGGCAGGCCAGAATCCTGCCCCATCAGACGTTTCAGAAACGCCATGCCATCCATCCCCGGCATCTTGATGTCGCTGACCACAACGCCCTGAAACTCTGGCCCGATCACCTTCAGCGCCTCCTCGGCACTGGCATAGGTTTCGGTGTCAAACCCCGACAGCGCCAGCCACTGGCTGATGGATTGCCGCATATCGGCCTCGTCATCGACGATAGCCACCTTCATGGTCCGTGCCATTGCTTACTCCGCTGCTTTCTGTTCCCGCCCAAGGATCGGCAACTGCACTTCAAACACAGCGCCCCCGCCTTCGGCATTGCGGGCGGTCAAACGCCCGCCCAAATCGGTCACGATCCCGGATGAGATCGCCAATCCCAAACCCACGCCTTCGCCGGGTTTTTTCGTCGTGTAGAACGGCTCGAACAGGTTATCGAGTTCCGCAATCCCGTGCCCGTTGTCGCGCACCGTCAGGGTTGCCGTTTCCCCCGCGCTTAGCAAAAGGTCGATCTGTGGCCCCTGCCGGTCTTTGGTGGCGTCCAGCGCGTTGCGCAGCAGGTTGATGATCACTTGCTCCAGCCGGATACGGTCGGCCATCACCATCACCGGCGTGCGCGGCAGGCCACGGGTGATGCGCACCACCCGTTGTTTCAACTGCGGCTCCATCATCGACAATGCCGACGACACTGCGAGGCGCACATCCACAGGCTCAAACGCCTCACCGCCCTTGCGGGCATAGGATTTAAGCTGCCGGGTGATCGCGCCCATCCGTTCGATCAGATCATCAATGCGTTGAAAACTGGATAACGCCTCCTCTGGCCGCTTGCGCTGCAACAACAACCGCGCGCCGGCAAGATAGGTCTTCATCGCGGCCAACGGCTGGTTCAACTCGTGGGAAACCGCCGCCGACATCTCGCCCAAAGCCGCCAGTTTTGACGATTGCGCCAGCGTCAATTCCGCCACCGCCAGATCCTTCTGCACCTTTTCGCGTTCCGCAATCTCGCGCTGCAACCGCGCGTTCAGCAACCGCAGCTCCGCCGATTCGCGCTGAAAGCTCATGGTCTGCGACCACGCCTTGCGCGACAGGATGTAAAAGGTCATCGCCATCAGAATGGCAAAGCCCATGATCTCCAGCGCCAACACCCCGTTCACCCGCTCGCGCACCGAATCATAGGCGGTAAACGTGACCATCCGCCAACCCCGGAACGGCACACGGGCATCAGTCTTCATCACCGCCTCACCCCGGATATAGGCGTCGGGCGGGTTTTGCGCCCAATCGGTGGTGGCGTTCAGCGCGCGGGCAATGGCGGACGGCGCATCCCGCGCGGCCAGCGCCTGATCGGTGGTCAGCCCCCGCCAGCGCGGTTCGGTCGCAAGAATAACCTTGCCCTCGCTGTCCGTCACCAGCACCGCATCCTGCAACCCGGCCCAGGCCCGTTCGTACTTCATCAGATCAACCGAGACGACAATCACACCCAAAGGCCCACCATCCGGCGCCAGCACCGCGCGGGAATAGGTGAAATCATACCCCCCCGAATCGCGCCCGACCGACGTAAAGATGGTGTCCTTGGTGCGCAGCGCATCGACGAAATAGGTGTCGCTGCGGTGGTTCGCACCCAGCACGTTGCGGTTGGTGGCCCCCGTCACCCGCCCGTCCAGATCCAGCAGACGGATCGAGGCCACCCCGATTTCCGCCTGCAAGGCGATCAGCTTTGACGTGGTCGAGGCAAAGTTGCCCTCTTGCAGCGCCTGCGCCAGATCAGGGTCGCGCGCCAGCAGCAGCGGCACCACCGAGGTGCGCTGCAATTCCGACATGATATTCCCGGTGTACAGCGCCAGCCGCACTTCGGCCCGGTTGCGGGTCGCCTCGACAAAGCGGTCCGACAGCCAGCGGTTGGTCACCAGCACCACGCCCACCGCCACCAGAATCAGCAGCGCAACCGCCAGCTTGACCAGCCAGGGCAGGCCGCGCGCCTCGTCTGATACTGCGGTGGTGTCGGATGTGTTCATCGTCCAAGTTTAGGCCCGCGCCGGGCCTGCCTCAAGCAGTCTGCCCTCAGGCCAGCGCCATCCCGCCCATCAAGGACGCAAACAACCCCTGCCCATCCGTGCCGCCATGCACGCGGTCCACCACCCGCTCCGGATGGGGCATCATGCCCAGCACGCGGCGGTTCTGGCTCAGCACACCGGCGATATCGGCCATGGATCCATTCGGGTTCTGCGCGTAGGAAAACGCAATGCGATCTTCGGCTTGCAGCGCGCGCAGGCCTTCCGCGTCAATGGTGTAGTTGCCGTCGTGATGCGCCACCGGCACGTTGATTGCCGCCCCCGCGCCATAGGCGCTGGTAAAGGCACTGTCCGCCGTGGCCACCCGCAACCCCACGGTTTTGCACACGAACTTCAACCCGGCATTGCGCATCAGCACGCCCGGCAGCAGGCCCATTTCGGTCAGCACCTGAAACCCGTTGCACACCCCCAGCACATAGCCGCCGCGCACCGCATGGGCCTTGACCGCCGCCCCGATCGGGGATTGCGCGGCAATCGCCCCGCAGCGCAGATAATCGCCAAAGGAAAAGCCGCCCGGAACGCCCACCACATCGACGCCCGCAGGCAGCGCGGTGTCCTTGTGCCAGACGCGCACCACCTCAAACCCCGCCTGCGCAAAGCCCACAGCCAGATCGCGGTCACAGTTGGACCCCGGAAAGGTGACGACGGCAGCTTTCATGGGGGCAACCCTCCGGTTCTGATCAGGATGCCCGCCTCCTAGCGCAAACCTGCCCCGTCTTCCACCCCCCGCTTTCATACTGGTCTCAAATATCCCCGCCGGAGGCTCCTGTGGCGGGCCGCGGACGCTCCGCGGGGGATATTTGAGACCAGAATGAAATTGCGGTCAGGCAAAACTGCGGATCGTCGCCAACGCCCCGTCCAGCGCCACGCCCTCCTCATCGCGCAGCGCCGCCTCGCGCAGCCGCCGCGCCCAGTCCGCCGCATCGGGCCGTGCGGCCACCAGCGCCACGCCCGCCAGCACCCGGTCGAATTTCGACAACCCCCGCGCATGGGTATCCGAATAGCCCTTCACCAGACGGCGACAGCGGATCACCTCCACCGCCAGATCGTAATTCCCCGGCATATAGCGCAAGGCCGTTGCCAGCCACGCCTCGAGATGCGCCACTTCCTGCGCGTGGCGCAGGGTGCGGGGGCGCCAGGGCTTCAAGCCACCCAAGATATACAGCACCAGATAGCTGCGCAGACTGTCACTGCGATAGCGCCGCCCGCGGCCAAACCAGCGGTCAATGCGGCCCATCCATTTGGGCGAGGCCTGAACCTTTGCCCCCAACCCCGCAGGCAGCATCCCGGCAATCTCCTCCGCCCTCGGGTGCATGAACTCGGTCACCTGCAGCACATGGGCATCGCCTGCCCCCATCTCGCGGCGCACCTTTTCATGCCGCCCCGCCTTGGTTTTCAGATCGGCCACCCGGATCACATCATCATAGGCCATAGCATTGGCCACATATTTCGCGGCCTCAACCGTCAGCGTACAGGCGCCCGTATCCCGCGCCAGCACAGCCTCGACCCGGTCCAGATACATGGCCCCATAGCCCGCGTCCTGAAACTCCACCACCTTGCGCAAACCCAGACTGGCCATGCCCTGCACCACCACAGGCAGCCGCGCGACACGGGCCTGCAACGCCGCCCAATCCGCCATCGCCCGCTTTGGGCCACGCGCCACGACGGCAGGCGTCACCCGCACCGCAACCTCCGGCACGCCCGCCAACGCCGCATCATACCCCGCCGCAAAGGCCCGCAGACTGGCCGCAACCCCCTTGCCCGACGCCGCAATCGCCGCCTCGAACGCCGCACGCGGGAAGGGCAGCGCGCCACTGGCCGCCAAGGCCCCGAACAGACTGGCCGAGATCACCGACCCCGCCCGCACCGCCAGCGCATCAAAATCCGCCGCGATGAACGCGCGCGATGCAAGCTCTGCCGCCGCCATCACCTCGGCGCTTGAGGCGATCCCATCCCCCGGCACCATCTTTTCCGACACCGCCAAGGCCCGGTGGGTCGAGGCGATCAGGGTCGTGCGATCCGGCGTTACAAAGCCCCGGATGATCGACCGCCCGGCCTCCATCATTTCCGCCGCGATCATCACATCCACATCGCCCGCCGCTGGCATCAGACTGAACACCGGGGCACGCTCACGCGCACCTTTGACGTTGAGGGGACACATCTCCAGATAATACACCGTGGCCCCGGTGCGCTGCGAGACACCCGCCACAGAGGTTGCCTGTGCGGCATAGCCTTGCGCGCGGGCCATCGCCTCGATCCACCCGGTCAGCACGCCGCCGCCTTGGCCCCCCACCGCCAGCACCGCCAGCTTGATGATTCCGTCCACCGCCGCACCGGGGCCGATCATGCCCTGCCCGATCATGCCCTGTGCTGTCATACCCCGAACTCCAGCCGCTTGGCCGAACGTCGCGCCTGCAACCAGCCGATCACGCGGGCACGCACTCCGGCCCGCCAAGCCTCAAACCTTCCCGGATTATGCACGACATCGGCGCGGTAGAAGCTGGGGCACAGGATGGCCGCATCCGCCACCTCGCCACAGTTGCCACAGCCGACACAGGACTGGTCGATGGCGGCCACCGGGTCATCGCGCAGCGGATCATCCAGCTTTTTCAGGCTCAGCGACGGGCAGCCCGACAGGCGGATACAGGCGTGATCCCCGGTGCATATCTCCTCATCAATCCCGAAACGCGGGGCCTCGACCCTGCGCCCTTCCTTGATCGCCGCCGCCCTAATGGGTTTTTCCCGCCGCTGCTTGTTCAGCATGCACTCGCTCGAAGCCACAATCACCTTCGGCCCGGGTTCCTTGGTGGTCAGCGCCTCACGCAGCACATCGCGCATGTGGCCCACGTCATAGGTGTGGTTCACCTGCCGCACCCACGAAATGCCAATGCCGTTCAGCGCGCGGGAAATCGGGTTTTTTGTGGCCTTGCTGGCATTGTCGGCGCGGCTCGACATCACATCCTGCCCCCCCGTCGCCGCCGAATAGAAATTGTCCACGATCAGCGCCACGCCATCCGACTTGTTGAACGCCATGTTGGTGAAAGACGACGACAACCCGTTATGCCAGAACCCGCCATCACCGATGATCGAGATGGGCCTGCGCGCGCCGCCCCCGTCAAACGCCGCATTGGCGGCTGGCCCCAAACCATAGCCCATGGTCGCCCCGCCAATCTCGAACGGCGGCAGCGACGCGAACAGATGACAGCCGATATCGGCGGCAATCTGGTGCTTGCCCAACTCCTTTTCGACCAGCTTCATCGCCGAGAAGATTGGCCGTTCCGGGCACCCGGTACAAAACCCCGGCGGGCGGATGGGCACGGTTTTCGTCAGGTCAGGAATGGCAGGTTTGTCCGCATTGGGCGCCCGCACCACGGCCGCCAGCATATCGGGGGCCGCCGTTTTCAGAAACGCGGTGATCCCGTCCAGCATCACTTGGCCGGTATATTCCCCGGCCATCGGGAACATGCCCTTGCCATGCAGCTTCACTTGGGATCCGGCCCGATAGAGGTAGGTGCTAAGCTGCTGCTCGATAAACTCTGGCTGGCCTTCCTCGATCACCAGCACCTGATCCTTGCCGTTGCAAAATTCCAGAAACTGGCTGGAAACCAACGGATAAGTCACATTCAGCACATAGATCGGAACTGCGGTTTCGCCGTACAAATCCGCCAGCCCAAGCCGCTGCAAGGCCCGGATCACCCCGTTATACATCCCCCCCTGCACCACGATGCCAAACGGCGCATCGGCAGACCCGAACACCTCATTCAGCCCGTGATCTACAATATACCGCTCTGCCGCAGGCCAGCGGACGCGCACCTTGTCCTGCTCGTGCATGTAAGACATCGGCGGCAACACGACGCGGGCGAAATCGCTGCGCGGAGCCGACAGCGCATCGCGCACCGACAGCGCCGGGGCCACGTTGTCGCGCGCCTCGAACGTCCCCGTCACATGGCACGACCGGATCCGCACCATCAGCATGACGGGGGTGTTCGTCGCCTCAGACAGCGCAAACCCATCGCCCACCGCCTTGACGATGGTGGGCAAGCTGGGGCGCGGGTCCAGCAGCCAGAACTGCGACTTCATCGCAAAAGCGTGGCTGCGTTCCTGCATGATGCTGGACCCTTCGCCGTAATCCTCGCCCACGATGATCAGCGCCCCCCCCGTCACCCCCGACGACGCGAGGTTCGCCAAAGCGTCCGACGCCACATTGACGCCCACAGATCCCTTGAACGTCACCGCCCCCCGGATCGGATAGTGGACAGACGCCGCCAGCATCGCCGCCGCCGCCGCCTCATTCGCGTTGGCCTCAAACCGCACGCCCAACTCGGCCAGCAACTCCTCGGCATCGGCCAGCACATCCATCAGATGGCTGATCGGCGCGCCCTGATAGCCGCCGACATAGCCGACGCCGTTTTCCAGCAGCGCCTTGGTGATGGCCAGAATCCCCTCGCCGGTGAAGGTCTCTCCCGCCCCCAGCCGCAAATCCTGCACTTCTGCCTTGAACGAACGCTCGGCCATGTCGGTGCCTTTAGTTAGACGGGTTGCGGTTGGACCACAGCACCGGGCCGCCGTCCTTTTCATAGGCCTGACCGTCGGGATAGCTGATGGCCTCCATCTGCAAGCCCCACGGCGCAAAGAAATACAGGATCGACTGCCCCGCCACCGGCCCTTCGGTGATCGGGATGGGGCCCGCCAAGGTCCGCACGCCCGCCGCTTTGAAATATTCCGCCGCCGCTGCGATATCATCGACATAGATCGCAATGTGATGCCCGCCGATATCGCTGTTGCGGGCGGTCACGGTTTTCTGGTCGGGGGCGGTGTAGTGGAACAGCTCGATATTCGACCCGAACCCGCAGCGCATCAGCGTGATCTGTTCGATCACCGCGCGGGGGTCCACCTCAAGCACATCGGCCATGAAACTGCCCGTGTCATCGCGGAACGGGCCAAACGATGTGGCTTTCTGGCACCCCAGCACATCGGCAAAGAACGTCTCAGCCTGCGCCAGATCGGGCACCGTGATGCCGATGTGATCCACCCCCCGCATCCCCGGCAGGGGCGCGGCAAGCGCCGTCGTGGTCAAAGCCAGCAGGGCGGCAACGGACAATACAGATTTCTTCAAAGCATCCTCCATGGGTGTCGTGGCCTTTGGACATTCACAGCGCCGCCACTGGTCGCTCAGAACTCGTGCTTGCGGATATTGGCCAGCATCTTTTGCAGCGTGCCGACAAAGGCCCGGCGGTCGTCATCGGCAATGCCCCGGAACATCCGCGCCTGTGCTGCCGCCATATGCGGCCACAACTGGTCAAACGCGGCGCGCCCTGCGTCGCAGATGTAAATCCTTGTGCCGCGCGTATCGACCGCATCAGCCTCGCGCCGGATCAACCCATCCGCCTCCAACTGGTCCAGACTGCGGCTCAGGGTGGATTGTTCGACCACCGCATAAACCGCCAACTCCCGGATCAGCGGCCCGTCGATCACCGACAGTACGGCCAGCGCCCGCATCTTGGGGGTGGACAGGCCCAGCCCTGCCATCTCCTCACGCAAGGACGCGTTATACCGCCCCATGATCCGGTTCATCAGATAGGGCGCATAGTTTGACAGCCCGATCTCACCCAGGGGCAGCACGTCGGGGGGGGATTGGTCGTTCATGCGCCAAGCCCCTTTGCCGCCAGATATCCCGACCCACCGCCAAGCCCCGGCCCCGGATGGGTCGAGGCCCCGATATGCACCAGCCCCTTGACCGCGCCCTTGCCATTCACCGAATGCGCAAAGGGCCGCCACAGGAAAAACTGGTCAATGCTGCACGCCCCGCCATAAGGATCGCCGCCCACCAGATTGACGTTCAGCCGCTCCAGATCGGCCGGCGAATAGGCCCTGCGCGCCAGCACCAGTCTGTCGAAATCCTTGATATGCCGGGCAAGGATGGCCTCGATCCGGTCGGCAAACGCCTCACGCACCGCATCCCAATCCGTGCCCTCAATCTCCCCCGCCGCATCGCCCTTGATCACGCGCGGCGCGTCGGGCACCTGTATCCACAGCACCGCCTTGCCGGGCGGGCAGCGTGAGGCATCCAGCTTTGACGGTTGCCCCACACAGATCGTCGGCACCGCAGGCAACAGCCCGCGTTCAGCCTCATTGGCGGAACGCGACACCGAATCAATCCCATCCGCCAGATGGATCAGGGCCACCTGATCCAACCCCGGCGTCAGCCATTCGGGCACCGCGTCCAGCGCATAGTGAAGCTGAAAATTCCCCCGGCCATGGCGATATCCCGGCAGAGCCGCGCGATCCTCCGTCAGGTCCACCCCGGCCAGCAGCCGATCATACAACTGCCCCGGTGCCACGCTCGCCAGCACCGACCCCGCGTTGATCTCCTCGCCACTTGTCAGCCGCACGCCCGTGACCTTGCCGCCCACCACCACAATCCGCTCGGCCTCGGCCCCCAGCCAGCAGCGCCCGCCGTTGGATTCGATCAGACGGCGAAAGGCAGCCACCGCCGCCCCCGCCCCGCCTTTGACAACGGGTGCCCCCGCCGCCTCCAGCGCAAAGGCAATGACCTTGCCCATCTGCGCCGAATAGGCGGATTCAGGCGTCAGCCCGCAATGCAGCACCCAAGGCGCAAACAGGGCTTGCACCGTAGGGCTGCGAAAATCCCGCTCAAGCCAGCCGCGCGCCGGGGCAAGGGCCGCACCGAACCATGCGGCAAGGCCCCGCAAACCGCGCTTTCTCACCTGCCCCCACAGCAGCTTGGCCGTGGGCCAAGACCACAAGGCCCCGCCCAGCACGGCAAAAAGAAACGGCGCATCAGCCTCGATCTGGCCCACCACAGCGCCATGCGCCGCGCCGTCGCCCGGAGCCAATGCCTCAAACGCCGCCACATTCGCCGCCCGGTCGGTGGTCAGCACCAGCGACGCCCCATCTGGCCGCAAAACAGCGGTCGGATGCGGGCTGTGGCAATACTCAAACCCCCGCTCGGCCAGATGCGGCCCCAACGCCGCCCCGGCAGGCGAGGTCATGAACAACACCCACGTGGCCGCCATCACATCAATGGCAAAGCCGGGCGCAATCTCGTCGGACATGAGGCACCCGCCCAGCCGGTCCTCGCGTTCCAGCAAGATGACCCGCTCGCCCTTCAGGCCAAGCAGGCTGGCCGCAACCAGCCCGTTGATCCCCGACCCGATGATGATGTGGGTGGCCACCACTACCCTCGCGGCACCAGCGCCAGCGCCCGGATCGGGCTGCCAGTGCCGTTCTTGATCTTCAAGGGCGCGGCAATCAGGATCGCCCCCTTGGCAGGCAGCTTGTCCAGATTGGCAAGGCTGGCGAGGCCGTAGCAGTTGTTCTTGTGCAGAAGGTTATGCGCCGGAAACGGCGGCGTCATGCCCCCCGCCTGCCCCGCATCGGTGCCGATGCACTGGCTGCCCCAGCCGACAATCCCCTTGGCCAACAAATAGGTGATCACCTCGGCAGTCGGCCCCGGCGTATGCGGCCCTGTCTCATTGGCGTTCAGGAACAGGTCGGCATCATGGGCGCGGGCATCCCAGTCGCTGCGCAGAACCACCCACTCACCCGCATTGATCGGGCCATTCTTGGCCTCCCAATCCTGCACATGCTGCACGGTCAGCAGGAAGTCGGGGTTGGCATTACACTCGCGCGAAAAATCCAGCACATTGACCGGCGCGACCAGCCGCTGCACCGGCAGCGTGTCGGTATAGCCATCGGCGTAATCCTTGCCGGTGATCCAATGGTGCGGCGCGTCAAAATGCGTGCCGGAATGTTCGCCGACCTTCAGCCAGTTCCACGCCCAGAACGGACCGTCGCTGTCATACTCGCTGATACGGTGAATCTCGATCGCCGGGGTGTCTTTGGCAAAATCCGGCGGCAGCTTCAGCAGCGGCGTCTCCGGCCCCAGCACCCCGGTGCAATCGACCACCTCAACCCCGCCCCCGGCCAGCATCCCTGCCAGTTCGTTCAGCACATTTGCGCCCGTCATGCCCATCTCTCCCCGGTTAAATCTGTATCTACGGATCCTCTACAGGTTCTTTACGGATCCTCTACGGAATCAAGCTAGACAGATTTGAATGCATTTGCAAATATCCTGTGACAAACGGGGATGATGATGCGGGCAGAGTTCGACGCAATCCTGATCGGGGCGGGCCACAACACACTGGCCTGCGCGCTGCATCTGGCGGTAAGGGGCTGGAAAGTCGGCGTGTTTGAAGGGGCCTCGGTTCCCGGTGGTGCGGTGAAAACCGGCGAATACACCCTGCCGGGTTTCCGCCACGACTGGGCCGCGATGAACCTGTCCCTGTTCGCCGGATCGCCGTTCATGAAGGAACACGGCACCGAACTTTCCCTGCACGGCCTCTCCCTCACCCCCGTCTCCCACCCGTTCGCCTCGGTGTTTCCGGACGGCCGCTGGTGCGGTGTCTCCACCGATGTGACGGATACCACAGCCCGCATCGCCGGATTTTCTGCCGAGGATGCAAAGACTTGGGCCGCGTTGCTGGCAGACTTTCCCAAACGCGCCGAAACCATCTTTGGCCTTCTGGGCAGCCCGATGCGGGCAAGGCCGCTTGCATATTTCATATTCAAAACGCTTCGCAAACTGGGGCTGGCAGGCAGCGCCGACATGGCCCGCTTCCTGCTGCAATCCCCCCGCGACTGGCTGACCCAGACGTTTCAGTCCCCCGAAATACGCGCAATGCTGGGGGCTTGGGGCATGCACCTCGACTACGCCCCCGACATCGCAGGCGGCGGTTTGTTCCCCTACCTCGAAGGCATGGCCGCCCAGTCTTTCGGCATGGCAATCGGCACGGGTGGGGCCGACACGGTCATCACAGCCCTCACCGCCGCCATAAGGGCCAGAGGAGGCGTGGTAGAATGCGCCACCCCCGTCACCCGCATCCTGCAAGTCGGTGGAAAGGCCACTGGGATCGAACTTTCCGATGGCCGGATTATCCATGCAAAATCAGCAGTTATCGCCGGAACCTCACCCAGTGCATTAACACGGCTGACGGGCGGAATAACCCCAAAATTCGACGCCGCGATGACCCGCTTCACCCATGCGCCGGGAACCATGATGATCCATCTGGCGCTGGACGGCCTGCCCGATTGGGCGGCGGGCGACGATCTGAAACGCTTCGCCTACGTCCATATCGCCCCCAGTCTGGACCAGATGGCCCGCACCTACCAACAGGCCCAAGCGGGGCTGTTGCCGGACGAGCCGATCCTTGTGGTGGGCCAGCCGACCGCCTTCGACCCGACGCGGGCCCCTGAGGGCAAGCATACTCTGTGGCTGCAAGTCCGCATGGCCCCCGGCACGATCCTTGGCGATGCGAAGGGTGAAATCACTGCCACCGACTGGGCAGATGCGGCAACGCCGTTTGCAAATCGTGCGCTGGATATCCTCGACGCCCACGCGCCCGGTATCCGCACGAAGATCCTCGGGCAACGCATTGTAACGCCGATGGATTTGCAGGCCGACAATCCCAACCTCGTCGGTGGCGATCAACTGTGCGGCAGCCACCATCTGAGCCAACATTTCCTGTTCCGCCCCGCCTATGGCCATGCCGACGGCTCCACCCCGATCCGCGGCCTGCACCTGACCGGGGCCGCCGTCTGGCCCGGTGCAGGAACCGGGGCCGGGTCAGGATACCTGCTTGCCCGGCACCTTGCCGGAAACTGAAACGATAAAAAACAACCAACCGGGAGACGACCATGCACCTGAACCGACGCACCCTGCTGCAACTTTCTGCTGCAACGGCAGCCTTGGGCCTGACCAGCCTGCCCGCCCGCGCCCAAGCCATCGAAGAACTTGTAATTGCATATAACGTGCCCCTGCCAAGCTGGGATCCCACCGTCGGCCCCTCTGCCGTAAACCCCACAATCCAGGGCCTATACCAGTCGGTTTTCGACCAGTTCATCCTGCAACAACCCGACCTGAAACCAGCCCCCGGCCTGCTGACCGACTGGGGATGGAACGACGACAAGACCAAGATCACCATGACCGTGCGCGACGGCGTGACCTGGCACGACGGCAGCCCCTTTACCGCCGAGGATGTGGCCTGGTCGCTGACCCGCGCGGCGGATGAGAAGACCGGCAACCCCATTCAATTTGTCTGGTCCACCCTTGCGAACGTGAAAGCCGAGGGCAACACCGTGACCGCCGATGTGGCGCGGTTTGAGCCGACGATCTTCAAATGGATGTATTTCCTGACCGGCTATGTTCTGCCCAAAACCTATTACGAAAAGGTAGGCGCTGAGGGCTTTGAGGCCGCACCCATTGGCACCGGCCCCTATATGGTTGAAAAGTTTGAAAGAAACGCCTTCGTGCGGCTGAAGGCCAACGCCAACTACTGGGGTGGCAAGCCGGAATTTGATACCGTCACCATCAAATTTGTGACCGACGCCGCCGCCCGCGTGGCCGAAGTTGAGTCCGGGAACGCCCATGTCACGCTGGAAATGCCCTATGAGGAGTATGACCGCCTGAAGGCCACGCTTGGCGGCGTGGCGACGCCAATTTCCGATATCGGCATGATTTTCCTCAATGATATCGAGGTGATGACCGACCCCAATGTCCGCAAAGCCGCAGCCCACGCGATTGACAAGCAGACCATCATTGACCGGCTGCTGTCGGGGTATGGCGTGAAAATCGACACGCTGGAAACCCCGGAATACGACGCCTACGACGCCAGCATCACCGTGCCGTATGATGAAGCCAAGGCGATAGAACTGCTGGCCGCATCGGGCTACAGCGTTGATAATCCTGTGAAGTTCAAGATCCAGACCACCAAGGGCTTCAAGCCCAAGGATTATGAAATGGTGCAAGCCATTGTCGGGTTGTGGCGCAAGGTGGGCATCGAGGCGGAGATCGAGGTTTACGAGATCGCCAAGCATTACGAGTTGCGCGGGGCCGATCAACTCGCCCCGGCGGCGTTCTACAACTGGGGCAATTCGGTGGGCGATCCGACCACCTCGACCGGCTTTGCGATGTTCGGCCCCTCGCCCCATTCGGTGTGGGACGGGCAGGATCTGATCGACATGATCGGCCCGCTGTGGGGTGAGGCGGATGAGGCCAAGCGCATCGACGGCTGGAAGAAGGTCGATGCCTATGTGGCTGAAAACGCTTTGGTAATCCCGCTGTTGCAATATGTGCAGCCGATCTTGCACGCGCCGGGGGTGGTGGTTGTGCCACATGCCTCGGGGGCTCTGCTGCCGCATCTGATGAAACGGGCGTAAGCCTGTTGAACACGCCGGGGGGCTAGCCCCCCGGACCCCCCGGGATATTTCTGGACAGAAAATAGGGCCGCTGGTCTGGAAGGGTGAATGCAGTTTCTTCAAACCGTGCTTTTGCGGCTGATCACCACGGCTGTCACCCTGATCGGGGTGGCGGTGATCGTGTTTTTCGTGATCCGGGTGGTGCCGGGCAACCCGATTGCGATGATGCTGCCACCGGGCGCGACCGAGGCGGATATCGCGCGGCTAAGCGCCTTGTATGGCTTGGATAAATCCATTCCGGCGCAGTTTCTGATCTGGGTGCAGGGGGTGCTGGCGGGGGATTTTGGCACCTCTATCACCTCGCGCCAGCCAGTGCTGGATCTGGTGCTGAGCCGCTTGCCCGCCACGCTGGAACTGTCGGTCATGGCGCTGCTGATGGCGATTGTGATGGGCGGGATTGCGGCGCTGGTGGGCACGTTGCTGCGCGACACACGCGGCGAGGCTGCGATTGATGTGGCCAACGGCATGGCGCTGTCGGTGCCGGATTTTCTGTGGGGGCTGGCGCTGATCCTGCTGTTTGGGGTGCTGGTGCCGGTGTTCCACATTTCGGGCCGGGTGACGCCGTCGCTGGAGCTGCCGTTCGTGACGAATTTCTATCTGGCAGAGGCGGTTGTGCGGCTGCGGTTTGATCTGGCGCGCGATATTGCCGGGCATATGCTGCTGCCTGCCGTGGCCTTGGCGCTGCCGCTGGCGGCGATCATCGGGCAGTTGTTGAAGCAAAGTCTGAAGGAAACCATGCACCTGGACTATGTGACGCTGGCGCGCACCAAGGGCTATTCCGAGACCCACGTGATTGTGCGCGAGGCGCTGCCCAATGCGATCTTGCCGACCCTGACGCTGGTGGGGGTGCAGTTTACCTTTCTGATCGGCGGCACGGTGATCATCGAGCGGCTGTTTTCCTATGAAGGCTTGGGCAACATGGCGATTGATGCGGTGATCAACCGGGATTTACCGTTGATTCAAGGGATTGTGATCCTGTTTGCGGTGATTTTCACGGGCGTGAACCTGCTGGTGGACCTGTGTTATGCAGCGTTGAACCCGAGGTTGCGGCATGGCTGACGGGCGTTCCATGATCCGCCGCAGGGCCGGGGCGCGGCTGTGGCTGTCGTCGCTGTGGTTGGGGCTGTTGGTGCTGGCGGCTGTTTTGGCGCCGTGGATTGCACCGAAAGACCCGCTGGCGCAGGATCTGTTTCTGGGCCGTTTGCCGCCGTTCTGGGTGGCGGGGGCAGAGCCGGGGTTTTATCTGGGCACGGACTCTCTGGGCCGCGATGTGCTGTCGCGGCTGCTGTATGGCGCGCGGTTGGCGCTGATCGTGGCTGTGGTGGCGGGCAGCATCACGGCTCTGGTGGGGGCGACGTTTGGGGTTGCTGGCGGGGTTTCTGCGCGGCTGGGTTGATCTGGTGATCAGCCGCTTCATCGACATCTGGATGGCCTTTCCGCCGGTGCTGTTTTCCATTCTGCTGATTGCGGTGCTGGGACCGGGGCTGAGTTCCATCATCATCGCCATCGTTGTCATCGACTGGACCCGCTTCGCCCGCGTGGTCCGAGCCGAGGCAATGGCACAAGGGGCGATGGATTATGTGGCATCCGCACGCGTCGCGGGGCGGGGGCGGTTGTCCACCATGGTGGTGGAAATTCTGCCCAACGTGCTGCCCACGGTGCTGGTCTTGCTGACGCTGGAGATGGGGATTGCCGTGATTGTCGAGGCGATATTGTCCTTCGTGAACCTGTCGATATCGACCGATGACCCGACCTGGGGCGGCATGATTGCCGAGGGGCGCAGCAGCGTACATCAGGCGTGGTGGGTGCTGGTGGTGCCGCTGATGACGCTGTTTCTGACGGTGCTGGCGTTCAGCCAATTGGGCGAGGGGCTGAAAGACCGCTTCGATCCGGTGCTGCGATGAGCTTTCTGCGGATCGTGGATCTGTCGGTGCGGATCAAGGGCGGGCCGCGCCTGCTGCGCTCGGTGTCGCTGACGGTGGCGGCGGGTGAGGTGCGGGGCTTGGTCGGTGAAAGCGGGGCGGGCAAGTCGATGATCGGCAAGGCCGTTTTGGGCACCCTGCCCCGGTCGGTTGAGGTGGTGGCGGGGCAGATCTGGCTTGATGGGGTGGATTTGCTGACGCTGGCCCCTGCGGCGCGGCGGCGCAAGATCGGGGCGGTTGCGGCCCTGATCCCGCAAGACCCGCTGACCGCGCTGAACCCGTCGCGCCGGATCGGGGGGCAGATCACCGACCGTCTGGTGGATATTCTGGGCTGGACGCGGGAAAAGGCCGAGGCGCGGGCGCGGGATTTGCTGGCCGAGGTGGGGATTGATAACGCGGAGCGGGTCATGCGGGCCTATCCGCATGAATTGTCGGGCGGGATGCGGCAGCGCATCCTGATCGCGTCGGCCTTTGCCGCCGAACCGAAGCTGATCGTGGCGGATGAGCCGACGACCGCGCTGGATGTGACGGTGCAAAAGCAAATCCTGCGGCTGATTGCCGACATGCAGGCGCGGCATGGCACGGCGCTGCTGTTTGTGACGCATGATCTGGGGGTGGTGTCCAAGGTGTGCCAGTCGCTGTCGGTGCTGTATGGCGGGCTGGTGGTTGAGGATACCGCCGTGCGTCCGTTCTTTGCCGAGCCAGCCCACCCCTATTCCCGCGCGCTGCTGGCCGCGACGCCGAAATACACCGACCCCGAAGGATCGCTGACCCCGGTGCCCGAGGCCGTTATGGCAGCCGTGCAGGCGCAGGTCGCGGCGGCGGATGGGGGCTGGCATGGCTGATCTGTACCGGGTGCGCGACCTGACCCTGTCGCTGGCCGACATGACCCGCAAGCCGTTGCTGGGGGCCGCCCCGCGGATCGAGATTTTGCGGGGGCTGAGTTTCGATATCGCCAAGGGCGGGATCGTCGGGATCGTCGGCGGGTCGGGGTCGGGAAAATCGACCTTGGGCCGGGCGTTGGTGCGGCTGCTTGAACCTTCGGGCGGGTCAGTCGAGTTTGCCGGGCGCGATATCACCCATCTGAGCGATGCCGAATTGCGCCCCCTGCGGCGGCGGTTCCAGATGATCTTTCAAGACCCGATGTCGTCGCTTGAACCCGCGCCACCGGGTCGGCGCGATCATTGCTAACCCGTTGGCGTTGCATGGCTTTGACCGGGTTCAGGCGCGCGCGCTGGAGGC
This sequence comes from uncultured Alphaproteobacteria bacterium, assembly GCA_963772935.1. GTDB lineage: Bacteria > Pseudomonadota > Alphaproteobacteria > Rhodobacterales > Rhodobacteraceae > JANNNF01. The sequence goes on from CAVYZK010000008.1 coordinate 50,398, forward strand.
GCTGGATCAGGTCGGCCTGCCCCGCCATTTTGCGCAGCGCTATCCGCATGAATTGTCAGGCGGGCAGCGGCAACGGGTGGGCATCGCGCGGGCGATTGCGATGGAGCCGGAGTTCATTCTGGCCGACGAGATCGTGTCGGGGCTGGACGTATCGTCCCAAGCGCAGGTGCTGCGGTTGCTGGAGCGGCTGGTGGCGGAATTGGGGCTGACGCTGGCCTTCATCAGCCATGATCTGAGCGTGATCCGGCGGCTGTGCAACCGGGTGATCGTGCTGCATCAGGGGCGGATCGTCGAGGATGCCCCGGTGGCGCAGGTGTTTGATGCGCCCGTGGCGGATTATACGCGGGAATTGCTGGCGGCTATACCGCTGCCGGACCCGGATCAGGTTTGGGTCTGACAGGGTGGTTTTGGGGGCTGATCGCCGGGGGCCAGCCCCCAGCCCGGCCACGGTGCGGGCGTTCTTCGCGAAAACCTGCCACTGGAAGGTTTTTGATCGCTCATCACCCCGGGATATTTTCAGACAGAAAATGAGTTGGCGCGGCGCAGCAGGTAGATGTCCATGATCCAGCCATGGGCCCCGCGCGCAGTGGCGCGGGTTTGCAGGATTGTGGGGGTCATTTCGGCTAGCGGGCCGGACAGCAGGATTTGTTCCGGCATCCCGACATAGGCCCCCCACCAGATGGTCACACCATCGGGCGGCAGCGTCTGAAACGAACATTCGCCGTCCAGCATGACGGCCAGCGTATCCACGCCATCCGGCCAGCCGTGGTCGCGCAGCTGGCGGCCTGTGGTGATCAGAACCGGGGCGGCAAGGTCGTTCAAGGGTATGGCATGCGCCGCCGTCAGCACTTGCAATGAGGTGATACCGGGAATCACGGTGATCTGCGGCGCAGGGGTAAGGCGGGCCGCGATGCGCAGGGTGCTGTCATAGAGCGACGGGTCGCCCCAGACCAGCAGCGCCACCTTTTCCGCCGTGGGATGGGAGGCGATAGTCTTGGCCCAGACGGCGGCGATGGCGTCGTGCCAGTCGTTGACGCGGGCGATGTAGTCTGGCGTGGCGGGGTCGCGGGTGGGCAGGTCGAACTCGGCAACCGTCACTGGATGGGTCAGCACATCGGCGCAAATCTGGCGGCGCAGGTCGGCAAGGTCGGCCTTGCCCGCCCCCTTGCGCGGGATCAGGATCAGGTCAGCCCCATTCAACGCCTTGATGGCTTGCACCGTCAGGTGATCCGGGTTGCCAGTGCCGATGCCGATCAGGAACAGGTGCATATTCGTCCTATGGATGGGCCGGGCGAATTTCTATGACGCCCGGCCAAGGGTTTACACGGCGCTTCGCTGCCAGAACTTGCCTGCAGCCCAGCCAAGGCACAGCCAGACCATCAGGCCAACGCCAAGCACGCTGGCCGAAAACGCTGCGGCGACTTCGGGGGGGGCGACGCCATAATAGGCGTCGATCTCGGGCGCGCCGATCAGATGCGGCGCGGCCAGCAAGAGCGCCGCCAGCAGCAGGGCCCATGGCTTGCGCCCATAGCCGATCAGCGCGAGGGCCGATGCCGTGGCTGCAACCGTACCCCACCACCACAGTTGACGCGCGCCCAGTTCGGCGGCGATGGTGCCGGGCAGTTCGGGGGCCAAACCAAGGGCCGGGGCCATCTGGAAACTGGCAAATCCGGCCAGCCCCCAGAGCATCCCTTCGGTCGCCCCGATCCTGTGTCCAAACGCCTCGGCCACACCAAAGCCCGCCACCAGAATCAGCGCATAGGCGGAATAGACCAGCACCGTGAACAGCACGGTATAGCCATTGCGGGCCATATCGGACGGCGGGGGGCCATGGTCATGGGCCTCATGCGCCTGGCCGTCCGCGTGCTGCGCAGGGTCGGCGTGGTCATGCGCGGGTTCAGTTGCAGCCACGGCATCCGTCGCCGCAGAGCCAGAGGAAAAGTGCGTCACCGCACCAGTTTCATACAATTCGCCCAGAAGGATATACTTCTGCACAAACGCGAAATGCAGCAAGGCCGCAAGCAGCCCCACCGCACAACCAGCGAACAACGCGCTGGTCACCATACGTTGGATCATCGTGTCAGTGGCAGGGAAAGCCGGTCGCGTGGCGCACGTCATGGGCAGCATCATGCAGCGCTGCCGATTGGGCATGGCCTGCCGCGAACAGCACGCCCAGACCCAGCACCGCCACGAACAGCACCGACGCAAGCGTCGAGGTCAGGGTGGCCGGGGCTTTGGTTGTCGAGATCGTCGTCATCTTAGTCTCCTTGCCGTCACACCCGACGGCATCGTGTTTCACCTGTGCAAGGCCGGTCTCCTGGCTTGCGGGTCACGGCGGACTTTCGCCTTCCCATCCCCAACCGGGAACAGTGGCCGAATGAAAGCCCGCTCGCCGCTGACAGTCGCGGGGGCGGCTGAGGTTTTGAGCGCCCAACCCGTGGGTCCGCCCGTTCCCCATTCCCGTTTCAGTTCCTGTGCTTTGCACAACATGGAACACCTTACCCGTCGATTTGCGCATGATGGCGGGCAGCGGTCAAGGTGATAAGCGGCGGATATGGGCGGATTACGACGCCTGTCGTGGTTCTTGGCTTCAGGTTGGATGTTTCAGGTGGGTCAGCCCGGAATGCGGGCAATGGCTTTGGTGCGCAACGCCCCCAAAGGCCGGGCGTCCGCAAAGGTGCCGTCGGGCGAGGCGGCATACATCTGCGCAAATCGGATCAGGTCGGGCAGGTCGGCGGCTGTCAGATCGCCGAACAGGTAGGCGACCTTGCCGGTATCGCGCACCGACAGCGCCGATGGGCGCGGACAGCCCGACAGGCAGTCAACCCCCTGAACCTCGGCGGTAAGTCCCGCGTCGGTCAAAGCGGCGGCAAGGGTCGCGCCAAACCCGCTGCGCCCCAGATCGCAACTGGTGCAAAGGGTGACCTTCATGCCAGCGGTCCATAAAGGATCAGCGCGGGCGTGGTGCTGGACGCCCCTTCCAGACTGGCGGCGAGGCTGGAAACCGTGCTGCGGGTCAGGGTCTGTTCGGGGTGGCTGACTGCCTCGGCCAGCAGGGCGGGGGTGTCGGCGGGCAGCCCCCGCGCGATCAGCGCGGCGGCGAGGGCGGGGAAGGTGCGCTTGCCCATGAACACCACGGTGGTCGCCGCAGGGTCGGCAAGCGCCGCCCAGTTCAGCCCCTGCGGCAGGTCGCCCGTCACATCGGCCCCGGTGATGAACTGCACCCGCCGCGCGGTCAGGCGGCGGGTCAGCGGGATGCCTGCGGCAGCGGCGGCGGCAGAGGCAGAGGTTACGCCGGGGATGATCTCATACCCGATGCCCGCCGCATCCAGCGCGGTGGTTTCCTCCTCCAGCCGCCCGAACAGCCCGCAATCGCCGGATTTCAGCCGCACCACCCGCGCGCCGGTCTGCGCATAGTCAACCAGCAACCGGCTGACGTGGTCTTGCTTGGGCGAGGGCCGCCCTGCCCGCTTGCCCACCCCCACAAGGTCTGCTCCAACCCGCGCATGGGTGAGGATCGGGCCAGATGACAGGTCATCAAACAGCACCGCATCCGCCGTTTGCAGCCGGTTCACGGCCTTCAGCGTCAGCAACTCCGGGTCGCCGGGGCCGGAGGAGACGAACGAGACGAAACCTTTGGGTGCGTCGGTCATGGGGCCTCTGCGATCAGGTGAAAGAAGGTGCCGGTGCTGCGCCCGCCTTGCGCTTGCAGCCTTGTGGAGCCGGTTTCCGCAACCACCGCCCCGGTGGCATCGGTCACATGGGCCAAGGGCGCATCTGGCTGGTCGGTGATGCTGGCATAGTGAAACTCGTGGCCCATCAGGGTGCCCGAGGCATGGCCGGGGATCGGGGCCTGCAACTGCGCCCGCCGGTAGCCAAGGTGCATCCTGCGCTTTGCAAAGCTGGTGACAAGGCCCAGCAGACCCGCCATCGGGTGCGATGTGCCCTGCGCGTCAATCAGCGCCGCCCCCATGGCCATGTAGCCGCCGCATTCGCCATGCACAGGCCGGGTTTGCGCGAAGTTTTGCAACCCGGTACGGAAATGATGCGCCGCAGCCAGCCGCCCCGCGTGCAGTTCCGGGTATCCACCGGGCAGCCAGACCGCCCCCGCCGATGCGTCCGGGGCCTGATCGGCAAGGGGCGAAAACGGCAGGATGGTCGCCCCTGCCTTGCGCCAGCCGTTCAGCAGATGCGGGTAGATGAAGCTGAATGCGGCATCCTGCGCCAAGGCGATCCGGTCGGCAGGTGGCGCGATCGGCAAGGGGGGCTGCGCGGCGCTGGTGCCTGCCGCAGCGGCACGCAGCGCCGCCAGATCGACATGCTGCGCGATGAATGCCGCCGCCTTGTCGATATGCGCCGCCAGTGCCGGATGCTCGCCCGCCTGCACCAGCCCCAGATGGCGTTCGGGCAGCGACACATCGGTGTTGCGCGGCAGGGCACCAAACACGGTGATCCCGGCGCGGGCCATGCCGTCGCGCACCAAAGCCTCATGCCGAGGGCTGGCGACCTTGTTCAGGACCACCCCGGCCAGCCGCACATCGGGGCGATAACTGGCAAAGCCAAGCGCCGTCGCCGCCGCCGATTGCGCCTGCCCCGACACATCCAGCACCAGAACCACCGGCCAGCCCATCAGCGCCGCAAGGTCCGCCGAGGCACCACTGCCGCACGCCCCCGGTTGTGCCACGCCATCAAACAGCCCCATCGAGCCTTCGGCCAATATCAGATCCGCACCACTGGCTGCCGAGGCAAGGCCCATGATCCGGTCCCGCCCCATGGCCCAGGTATCGAGGTTCACCGACACCCGCCCCGCTGCCGCCGTGTGAAACGCGGGGTCGATGTAATCCGGCCCCGATTTGAACGGCTGCACCACCACCCCTTGCGCGCGAAACGCGGCCAGCAGACCAAGCGTCAGCGTGGTCTTGCCAGTGCCCGACGCCGGGGCGGCAATGATCAGGCCGGGGGGGGTCATGGCGCGTCAGGAAACCGGGGGCTGGTGCCGACCGGGCGATAGCGACGGTCGTAGTCGCCGGCATAAAGCCGGCTTTCGGCGAAATCCGTCGCCCCAATGGCATGGCCGACAAGGATCAGGGCAGTACGCTCCATTTCCGCCCCGATGGCGGTTTGCAGGGTGGCAAGGGTGGCGCGCACGATGCGCTGGTCGGGCCAGCTTGCGCGCCAGACCACCGCCACCGGGCAGTCGGGGCCATAATGCGGGGTCAGGTCGGCCACCACCTTGTCCAGCACATGGACCGACAGATGGATGGCCAGCGTCGCCCCGGTGGCGGCAAAGGCGCCCAGATTTTCCGCCTCTGCCATCGCCGTCGCCCGCCCCGAGGTGCGGGTCAGCACCACCGATTGCGCCACCCCCGGCAGGGTCAGTTCGGCCCCGATGGCCGCCGCAGCAGCAGCAAAGGACGGCACACCGGGGGTGACGGTATAGGGGATGTCCAGATCACGCAGGCGGCGCAGTTGTTCACCCATGGCCGACCACACCGACAGGTCGCCGGAATGAAGGCGCGCAATATCATGGCCTTGGGCGTCGGCGGTAGCGATCTCGGCCATGATCTCGTCAAGGCTGAGCGAGGCGGTATTCACGATCCGCGCGCCGGGCGGGCAATGGGCCAGCAGCGCCTCGGGCACCAGAGACCCCGCGTATAGACACACCGGGCAGGCCGCGATCAGGTCGCGCCCGCGCAGGGTGATCAGGTCGGGCGCGCCGGGGCCTGCGCCGATGAAATGGACGGTCATTCTTTTAGTCCCTTCATGGGTCTGGTCCTTCTGCAAGGGCTGCGGTCGCCATCCCGTCGGGCGAGGTGACACGCCGCACAATCAGTCGCGCGCCGGGGCCTGCGGCGATCAGGGCCGCGGCCTCGGCCACCGATCCGGTGGCATAGGTTTGCAACGATTGGAGGCTTTGCGTCGGCGTGATCATCCCCGCCACATCCACCCCCTGCAAGGGCAGGTCAAGGGTGCGCGACAGCTTGGTGATCTGCGGGGCGGTGGCTTTGGCGGCGGCGGTGGCAAGGGTTTGCGGTGTCAGCCCACCTTGCGCCATCGCCAGCGTCAGCGCCGCCTGCAACGACGCCACCGGGGCCGCGCTGCGAAATCCGATGCCAGCAGCGATCATAGCGTCACGCTCCACTGCACCACAGGCCGGGCAGCAGACCAGCCGCGCATGCGTGCCCAAGGGGGTGGCGGTGGCCACGTCGATGCGCAGCAGGGTGCCGCCATGGACGGCATGAAGCTGGGTCAGCAGAGCCTCGGTTTCCAGCGTCACCGCATTGGCCACCAGTCTGGTGCCGTGCAGGGGCTGCAATGTTGCAAACAGGGCGGCATCCATGCCACCGCCGACAAAGATGGCATCGGGTGCAGTCAGGCCCGCCAAGGCGGCGGGCGCTGTGCCCTCGATCACGGTCAGGCGATGATCCACGCCGTAAGTGCCGGCATTGGCGCGAATGTTCGCGGCCCGCGAAGCCTTACCCTCCACCGCCTGCGCTGTGCCGCCCGCCAGACACCACTCGACCGAGATCGACCCCGACCCAGCCCCGATGTCCCACAGGTGCTGCCCCGGACGCGGGCCAAGCGCCGACAGAGTCAGCGCCCTTATGGGCCGCTTGGTGATCTGGCCGTCATGGGCAAAGGCGTCGTCCGGCAACCCGAAGCCGCGCGGCAGACCCAAGCCCTCGCCGCGGATTGCGACAGTTACAGGGGCCGCGATGTCATTGATATCAAACGCATCGGCGCGGGTCTGGCGCACCCGTTCATGCGGCCCACCCACCCGTTCCAGCACATGCAGGGTCGACGCCCCGAACCCCTGCCCCACCAGCCACGCCGCCAGTTCCGCCGGGGCCGCGCCGTCGCGCAGGGTGGCAATGATCTGCGCGCCGTTATGCAGGTGCGGGATCAGCCGGGCAAAGGGGGCGGCGTGCAGGCCCAGCAGAACCGTCTCCTCCAGCCGCCAGCCCAGACGGGCGGCCACCAGCGACGGCGTCGATGGCCCCGGATGGCAGACCCATTCGCCGGGGGCCAGATGCGCGGCCAGCGTGCCGCCCACCCCGTGCCAGAACGGATCGCCCGAGGCCAGCACCACCACAGCCTGCCCCCGCAAGGCCAGCACCGGGGCCGCATCGAACGGCACAGGCCACGCCTGCCCACGGCCCCCTACCCCGGCCAGTTCCAGATGGCGCGGCCCGCCGAACACCACATCGGCCCGGGCCAGCGCATCACGGCTTGCGCTGGACAAGCCCTGCCAGTCCATCTTCGCCAAGGCCAATCAGGGTCAGCCAAGGGGGCGCGATGCCATCAGCCATGCCACGCGTCCTTTTGCTGGGCGGCACGACCGAGGCAAGCGCCTTGGCCCGCCGTCTGGCCATGGACGGCGTGGATGCGGTGTTTTCCTATGCCGGGCGCACGGCGGCCCCGGTGGCGCAGCCTTTGCCGCAACGGGTCGGCGGCTTTGGCGGGGTTGCGGGGCTGGTGGACTATCTGACGCGCGAAGGCATCACCCATGTCGTCGATGCCACCCACCCGTTTGCCGCCGGAATGACCCACAATGCCATCGCCGCTTGCGCCGCCACAGGCACCCCCCTGCTGGCACTGGAACGCGCGCCTTGGGCCGCCGAAGCCGGTGACACGTGGACCCATGTGCCCGACACCGATGCCGCCGCCGCCGCCCTGCCCGACACCCCGTCCCGGGTGTTTCTGGCCATCGGCAAGCAGACCCTCGCCGCCTTCGCGGGGCGAAACCACCACTATCTGCTGCGGCTGGTCGATCCGCCAGAAAGCTCGCCCCTGCCCGACTGCACGGTGATCCTTGACCGGGGGCCGTTCACGCTTGCCAATGATCTGGCCCTGCTGACCGCCCACAAGATCACCCATATCGTCGCCAAGAACGCGGGCGGTGCGGGGGCGGAAGCCAAGCTGATCGCCGCCCGCCAGCTTGGCCTGCCGGTGATCCTGATCGACCGGCCCGCCGTTCCTGCGCGCGATGTGGTGGCAAACGTGGATCAGGTGATGGACTGGCTGCATCAGACGCCACCCGCCGACCGGGGCGTGTAGACCCATTTCCCCACCCGCCGCGTCGCCGAATTGCCGACGATCACCACGGTGCGCATGTCGGCCATCTCGGGCGTGGCCCCGCCCAGGCGGACGGTGGTGATCGCCTCATCGGGCGTGGTGACGGCGCGGGCGAAGGTGATCAGGCGTTTGGGGCCGCATTCCTCACGCAGCACATCCAGCGCGCGGGCAAACTGGTGCGGGCGGCTGGCAGAGCGGGGGTTGTAGAAGGCCATGGCGAAATCGGCTTGGGCGGCAAGGCGCAGGCGGTGTTCGACCAGTTCCCACGGTTTGAGGTTATCGGACAGGTTGATGGCGCAGAAATCATGGCCCAAGGGCGCACCCGCGCGCGCGGCCGCTGCCAGCATCGCGGTGATGCCGGGCAGGATGCGGATATCAAGCGCGCGATAATCGGGGCTGGTCTCCATCGCCTCGAACACAGCACTCGCCATGGCGAACACGCCCGGATCACCCGACGAGACCACCACCACCCGCTGCCCCGCTGCCGCCATCCGCAGGGCGTGGCCGGCACGGTCCAGCTCCACCCGGTTGTCGGACGGGTGCAGGGTCAGGCCGTCGCGGGGGGCCACGCGCGCGACGTAGGGGATATAGCCCACCACATCGGTCGCCTCGGCCAAGGCGGCGCGCACCTCGGGCGTGACCATCGCCTCATCGCCGGGGCCAAGGCCCACAACGGCCAGCCAGCCAATGGGCCGCTCATTCCGCCACCTCTGGCCTGCGGCCCTGCCCGTGCACCAGCACGATGGCGAAATACGGGCAATCAGCCACGTCCACATCCGCCAAGCGCGCCAACCGCTGATCGGGCATCGTGCCGCGTTCGACCAGCCACGCATCCTCCAGCCGCCCCGCCGCCGCCAAGGCGCGGCGCACGCGGGGCAGGTTGCGCCCGGTTTTCATGATGACCAAGGCATCCGCCGCCTGCATGTGGCGCACCAGATCGTCCTCCGGCAGCGTGCCCATCAGCACCGTCATCACATCGTCGCCCCAAGTAATCGGCGTGCCCGTGGCGTGCCAGCACCCCGTCATGCCCGTGATACCGGGGATCACCTCGACCACGGCACGGCCCTGAAGGCGGGTGTAAAGGTGCATGAAAGAGCCATAGAAGAACGGGTCGCCCTCGCACAGCACCACCACCTCGGCGGTCTGCGGCGAGCCGCGCCAGCCGCGCCGCCCAATCGTCATAAAACCCCGCCAAGGCCGCGATGTATTCCGGGCTGTCGAACGGCAGTTCGGTGGTGACCGGGTATTCCATCGGGTATTCGGTCACGCCGTCGGCCAGCATCCCCTGCACGATCCGGCGCGCCTGCCCCGCGCGGCCCCCCTTGCGGAAATAGGCCACATGCGCCGCCCCCCGGATCACCCGGTCGGACCGGACCGAGATCAGATCGGGATCGCCCGGCCCTAACCCTGCGCAGATGATGCGGCCCATCGTCATTCCTTGCGGCTTGCCAGCGCGTTGATGGCGGCGACGGTGATGGCCGACCCGCCAAGCCGCCCCCGGATCACCATCGACGGCACGGGAGCCGCCACCATCAGCGCGTCTTTTGATTCCGCCGCCCCGATGAAACCGACCGGGCAGCCCACGATTGCGGCGGGGCGTGGGCAGGTGGGGTCTTCCAGCATGTTCAGCAGGTGGAACAGCGCCGTTGGCGCATTGCCGATGGCAACGACTGCGCCCGCCAGATGCGGCCGCCACAGCTCTACCGCCGCCGCCGACCGGGTGTTGCCCATGGCCTGCGCCATGCCCGCAACGGCAGGGTCTTGCAGGGTGCAGATCACGGCGTTGTCACGCGGCAGTCGGGGCCGGGTGATGCCTTCGCTGACCATGCGCACATCGCACAGGATGGGCGCGCCATCCTCCAGCGCCGCCCGCGCCGCGATCGCCATGCCGGGGGTGAAGTCCGCAAACGCCTCCAGCCCCACCATGCCGGCGGCGTGGATCATGCGGACGACGACCACCTCCTCCTCGGGGGTGAAGCGGGCAAGATCGGCCTCGGCGCGGATGGTGGCAAAGGACTGGCGGTAAATCTCGGCGCCATCGGTGATGTAGCTATGGGGCATTCAGGACAACTTTGTCATAAGGTCGGCGGCGGTATGGGTCGGCCCCTGCGCAGCGGCGGTGCCATTGCGGATCAGGGTATAGCCGTGGGGCGTGGCGGTCAGCGTCAGCGGGGCTGGGCGCGGATGCGCGCAGCCCTTGGCGCAGCCCGAGACATGTAGAATACCCGTAAGGTGCGGCGCAAGCGCGCGCGCAAGGGGGCGGGTGGGGCCAAGCGCTTGGGCACACCCCGGCGCACCTGTGCAGGCGATCACTCGCAACAGCGGGTCGTCGGGGGCGGTGATCAGGTCGGGAAGGTCGGGCATCTGTGCGGCCCCTTCCACCAGCACCATCCGCCACGGGGTAATCCTGAGTGGTCCCAGATCGGCGAGCGCGGCAAGCGTCTGCGCGGTCATCTGGCCGAAGGCGAGCGCCACTAGCGCGCCTTGGGCGACAAGGCCGGGGGTGGGCGTTTGCGCTTGAGTCGGGCTGCGCGGCGACCGCCGAAAACGCAGCCGGAGGCATGGTCCCCGAGGCGATCAGCGCCGCCATCCGGCCCCGGTTGTCGGTCACACCATGCGCGGCGAACCAACGGGCAAGGGTCTGCACCGTTGCCGCCACGTCCTGCGCCTTGGCCCCGGTCTGCATCCCATCGGCCACGCACGATCAGCCCGCCATCGGCCCCGCGTTCGATGCGGATATCGGCAGAGACATCGCGCAGCACCGGCAGCGGCCCGGTATCCAGTGCCAGCCCGAATTTGCTGGGCAACACCGGGCCAGCGGCCATCGCCTGCCCCAAGGTCTGCGCAAGGTCGGTGGTGCCGTCCCCATGGTCCCAGAACGGGGTGACGATGATATTCCGCGCGGCCTCATCCTGCGGCGTGGCGTCGATCAGGCCGAGCGCGCGAAGGCCGTCGATCAGGGGCGGATGGCTGGCCTCGGTCACGCCGCGTATCTGCACGTTGGCGCGGGAGGACAGGTCGATCAGCCCGTTGCCATATTGACGGGAGAGGTCGGCAATCCCCGCCGCCTGCGATTGGGCCAACCGTCCCGCCATGGGACGGATGCGCACCACCCAGCCATCGCCCGACAACATCGGGCGCAGGGCACCGGGGCACCAACCTTTGATGACAGGCGCGGTCATGCTCCCTCCATCCCGGCAGCAATGGAATTGCGGCGCGTGACCCACAGCCCCGCCTCACGCAACGCGGCAAACCTTGCGCGCAGGGCGGCGAGCGCGGCGGGGTTTTCACGGTCCATAAAGGCGGTCAGATCGTCGCGGCCAAGGGTGGCCTCATGGTACAGATCGAACAGATGGGCAGGCACGGCGCGGGTCAGGTGGGCATAGGCGGCAAGATTATCCAGCGTCGCGGTGATCTCGGCAGCCCCGCGAAAGCCGTGGCGCATCATGCCATTGGCCCAGTCGGGGTTGGCGGCACGGGCGCGCACGACGCGGCCCAATTCTTCGGATACTGTGCGGGCACGGGGGGTGTCGGGGGTTGTGGTGTCCAAATGGTACAGGGCCGGGACCGCGCCGCCCAGATGGGCGATGGCAGCGGCAATGCCCCCTTCATGCGCGGCATAATCGGGGGCCAGCAGAATATCGGTTTCGGTCAGGTCCTGCACATGGGCAAAGGCATCGGCGGCCAGCAGCCGCGCCTCAAGCGCCGCGCGGTCGGGGTGCGATTGGCCTTTGGCATCAAGGCTGTAGCTGGACGCCTGCAACCACGCCTCGCCCGCCTGCGCGCGGCCTGCGTCGGTGTAATCGTCCAACGCCTCGCCCATGCCCATGCCGTAAAGCCCCGGTTTGGGGCCAAAGACGCGGGGGGTGGCTAGGACATAGGGGTTGTCCTCGGGGGCCTCATCGCGGGCGGCAAGGGCCTGCGCGCCTGCCTCGAACATCTGCGCCAGCCCCGGAAAGATGTCACGGAATAGGCCCGATATGCGCAGGGTCACGTCAATGCGGGGGCGGCCCAGCAGGGCCAAGGGCAGCACCTCAAAGCCGGACACCCGGTCTGATCCGTCATCCCATTTCGGCGCAAGCCCCGCCAGATGCAGCGCCATGGCAATTTCTTCGCCCGCCGTGCGCATGGTGGCCGACCCCCACAGGTCCAGCACCATCCCGCGCGGGTAGTCGCCCTTGTCCTGCAAATGTCGGCGCAAAAGCTCTTCGGCCAGCTTCACGCCTTGGGCATGGGCAGATCGCGACGGCACGGCGCGGGGATCGACGGAATAGAGATTGCGCCCCGTTGGCAGCACATCGGCGCGGCCCCGGTAGGGGCTGCCAGCGGGGCCAGCAGGGACAAAGGCACCGTTCAGGGCCGCCCGCAAGCCCGCGGTTTCCCCCTGCCCCGCGCCATAGATGTGCAACCCGTCGCCATACTGGCTTTCCTTGATGTCGCAGACGAACCGGTCAATCCGGGTGATCGCCTCGGCGGCTGACGCATCGGGTGGCAGGCCAAGATCCGCCTCTACCCCCGCTGCCTGTGCCTCAATGCGGACCTGACCGATCAAGCGGTCGCGGCGGGCGGGGTCCAGGCCGTCGGCGGTGGAATATTCGTCCAGCAGGCGTTCAAGACGAAGCAAGGCGTCGGGAGTTTTCGACAGGGCCAAAGGGGGGGGCAGATGGCCAAGGGTCACCGCACCAATGCGGCGTTTGGCTTGGGCGGCCTCGCCGGGGTCGTTGACGATGAACGGATAGATCACCGGCGTCGCGCCCAGAAGCACCTCGGGCCAGCAGGCATCGGACAGGGCCACCGATTTACCCGGCAACCATTCCAGCGTGCCATGCGCGCCCATGTGGATCAGGGCATGGGGGTGTTGGCTTTGAAGCCAGAGGTAGAACGCCACATAGCCATGGCGCGGGGTGCGGGACAGGTCGTGGTAGTCGCCATCGCGGGTGGAAACTTCACCGCGTTCTGGTTGCAGGGCGATCAGGGCATTACCGGCGAGAAGGCTGGGGAAATGGAACTGGCCGTCACGGCAAGCGGGGTCTGTGGCGGGGTCGCCCCATGCGGCGTTGAGGTCGGCTTGCAGGGCGGTCGGGCAGGGTTTTCAGGGCAGCTTGGTAGGCGGTCAGGGGCCAGCTTTGCGATTTGGTGGATTAGCGCGGGGCCAAGGTTTTCAGGGGCTTGCGTCGTATAGCCTGCTTGCCAAGATCGGTCAGCATGGCGGTGACAGAGGCCAAGGCATCCAGCCCCACAGCATGGGCGATCTGATCGGGCCGGCCCGGATAGGTGGACAGGATCACCGCCAGTTTGCGGTCGGCGGCAGGGGTTTGCGCTAGGCGGTGCCATGCGGCCACGCGGTCTGCGACCATCGCAATCCGCCCGGCATCGGCCCGGTGGGCAAAGCGGGAAAATTGCAGGTCGGGGTCGCGCTTGCCGGGCGATTTGAAGCTGACAACGCCTGCGAAGATGCGCCCGTCCACCTCTGGCAGCACCACATGCATCGCCAGATCGGCGGGCGACAGGCCCCGGTCCGACCCCGCCCAGTCGCGGCGGCGCGCGGTGGACAGACCCACCTGAAACACCGGGCAGCCGGGGGCATCGAGCGGCGAGGTGCCGTCCTGCCCCTTGCCGGAAAAGGCGGTGGCGTTGACGATGGCGGCTGGGGCCAGATGGGCCAAGGCCTCGGCCAGAAATTCGGGTGCGCCGGGGGCTTTCAGCGAGGGCACGAATAACCCGTGCGGAGTGAAGCCCCGGTCAGTCAGCGCGGCAAACAGCGCGTCGATGGGGTCGAGATCGGCGGAGGTCAGATAGCTGCGGTAAAAGGTGATCGCCACCGGGTTCAGGCCGGGAGTTGGAGGCGGCGTGTTGCCATGCGCCGGGTGATACCAGCCCTGCTGCGGCACTGTCTTGTCGCCCATCACCGGGGGGGCGTAAATCCCCGCCGCAAGGGACAGTTGCGCCAACGCAGCCTGCGCCGCAACCGCGCCCCCGGCATCGCACAGCGCTTGCAGACGGCGCAGGGTCGATACGGGAAGGGTGGAGATCGCATCAAGGCCCGGATCGTCGCGGCCATCGGCAGGCAGGACGGCCAAAGCGATGCCTTTGCGGCGGCACAGGTCTTGAATCGAGGCGAGGCCGTAGGGCCAGTAGCTTTCACCGCCGATCAGGCGGATCAGGATGCCCTTGGCTCCGGACAGGGTGTTTTCGACGTAGGTATCGACGGATAGGGGGTGGCGCAGCGCGATTATGTTTGCAAGGCGCAGCGTGGGATGGGCAGAATTGCCCATCCTACGCGCCCTATGAAAGCCTGCCGCGAAGGCACCAAGGTCGCTGTCGGAATAGGACAGCACCACCAGATCGGCAGGGGTTTGCCCCACGTCAAAGGGGGTGTCCTGTTCCTCCAGCCCATGGCTTTCGCGGAAGACGACGTGCATGGATCAGGCCCCAAGCACGGCGCGGATGGCGGACTCGTTGATGTCGTGATGTTCCGCAATCACCACCAACTGGCTGCGGCGCGGGTCGGCCCCCCAAGGACGGTCATACTGATGCCGAACGCGGGCACCGACAGCCTGCACCAGCATCCGCATCGGTTTGCCCTGCACGGCGATGTAGCCTTTGACGCGCAGAATGTTCTGTTCGGTCGCCAGCCGCTGAATTGCAGCAACCAAAGCCTCGGGGTCGGCCACTTCCGGCAGATCGATGACGACCGTGTTGAAATCGTCATGCTCGTGGTCGTCGTGGCCATCATGGTGGCTGGGGCGGGCGGCGATGTCATCCTCGGCGGCAGCATTCAGGCCAAGGATCAGGCGGGGGTCGATCACGCCCTCGGACATGGCGATCATCGGCAGCTTGCGCGGGGCCTCGGCGTCAATCACCGCGCGGGCGGCGGCAAGGCCAGCCTCGCCAGCCAGATCGGCCTTGGACAGAAGCACGATGTCGGCGCAGGCGATCTGATCCTCGAACACCTCGGACAGCGGGGTTTCGTGGTCAAGGATCGGGTCGGCCAGACGCTGTGCTTCAACCGCCGCAAGATCGGGGGCAAAGCGGCCAGCGGCCACGGCCTCGGCATCGGCGAGGGTAATCACGCCGTCCACCGTGATGCGCGACCGGATCGCGGGCCAGTCGAAGGCCTTGAGCAGGGGTTTGGGCAGCGCGAGGCCCGAGGTTTCGATAATGATGTGGTCCGGGCGCACCGGCATGGCCATCAGCGCCTCGATCGTCGGGATGAAATCTTCGGCCACGGTGCAGCAGATGCAGCCATTGGCGAGTTCCACGATGTTTTCCTCGGGGCAATTCTCATCGGCGCAGGATTTCAGGATGTCGCCATCGACGCCAAGCGTGCCAAATTCGTTCACCAGAATAGCCAGTCGCTTGCCCTGCGGGTTCTGCATCAGGTGCCGGATCAGCGTGGTCTTGCCTGACCCCAGAAAGCCGGTGATCACGGTGACGGGGATTTTTGCGAGGTCAGTCATTGGGGCAACTCCAGCGGGGGAATACGGGCAAGGCTTTGCTTGCGAAAGATCACAGGGCGCGCGCGCCATGGCACGATGCCATCGGGGGCCTCGGCATAGGCGGCAGCACCGGCAAGAATATCGGCGGCGTCGGCGGGGGTCAGGCGACCGTAAACATAGGACCATTTGCCGGGGTATGACAGGGCCACGGCGCAGCCGGTATTGCAGGCAGACAGGCATTCCACCGGCACGATGCGCACGCCCGCAGGTGCCGGGCCTAGGGCCGCCAGCAACTGCGCACCGGGGGCCACGTCGCCCTCGGCCACGGGTTCCCCCGCCTTGCAGGTGGTACAGACATGCAGAACAGCCGCCATCGTCATTCGTTTCCTAAAGGGGGCGCGCATACCGGACCGGGGCCGCGAACGCGGGCCACCTGTCGGTTGCGGAACACCCCGTCCGCCCGTCAGTCACACGCTGCTGGCAGGTCTCCCGGCTTGCGGATGCAGGGGTTGCCCCCAACGGTCCGGCCCGCCTTCCCAGCCGCAAGGGGCCAGTGGCAAAGGGGCGCGGACCTTTCCGGTCACGGTCGCGGGGGCGGCTGCGCTTCGGTCTTGTTCCCGCAAGGGTCGTAAAACCTGTCGCATTCCCTTTTGGCCTGCCTTACGACAAGCACCAGCAGTATTGGCCCACCTGTGCCACAAGCCCAGCCAGTGTCAAGGACAAGGACCGCCGAGATGACCGATGTAAACGACATATCCGTGCCGCCAGTGGCCACCGACGATGCCCGCCACGCGATGAAGATGGCCAAGAAGAAGGCCGCGCGCGACAAGATCATGGCGACGAAATCGGGCGAAAAGGGCCTGATCATCGTGCATACCGGCGCGGGCAAGGGCAAATCATCGTCCGGGTTCGGCATGATCCTGCGCTGCATCGCGCATGAAATGCCCTGCGCCGTCGTGCAGTTCATCAAGGGCGCGTGGGATACGGGCGAGCGGCGGCTGATCGAGGGGCATTTCAGCGACCTCTGCGAATTTCACGCCATGGGCGAAGGATTTACTTGGGAAACCCAAGACCGCGCCCGCGATATCGAAATGGCCCGAAAGGGCTGGGAAAAGGCGAAAGAGCTGATCCGCGATCCCGGCATCCGCATGGTGCTGCTAGATGAGATCAACATAGCACTCCGTTATGACTATCTGGATGTGGCGGAAGTGGTGGCGTTCCTTGTGGCCGAAAAGCCCCCCCTCACCCATGTGGTGCTGACCGGGCGCAACGCGAAGGACGCGCTGATTGAGGCTGCCGATCTGGTAACGGAAATGACGCTGATCAAGCATCCGTTCCGGTCGGGGGTAAAGGGGCAGCCGGGGGTGGAGTTCTAAACGTGGGGTTTTGCGGACAGGTCGAAGGGGGCCAGCCCCCTCGCGCCTTTGGCGCTCTCCCCCGGGATATTTCCCGCCAAGATAAAGGCAACGAAGTTTTAACCTTTGTCTGCGATTCTGATTGCGCGGTACAGGGAGGGATCCCGATGACCGTCCAAGGTAAAGGCGCCGCGTCTCCCCCGTGCAAACGGCCCGAGGCGCGGCTGCCGATATCTGAAAACGCTCCCGCCTTTATCTTGGCCATAAATATCCCCGCCGGAGGCTCCCGCAACATCGGCCCACCCCACGCCGGGGCGTCCCGATGAAGGCCCTGATGATCCAGGGGGCCGGGTCCAATGTCGGCAAATCCCTGCTCGTGGCAGGCCTCTGCCGTGCGGCAAGGCTGCGGGGGCTGTCAGTGGCGCCGTTCAAGCCGCAGAACATGTCGAACAATGCCGCCGTCACGGTGGATGGCGGCGAGATTGGCCGCGCGCAGGCGTTGCAGGCGCTGGCCTGCGGGCTGGCCGCGCATACCGACATGAACCCGGTGTTGCTGAAACCCGAGTCCGAGGTGGGGTCGCAGGTGATCGTGCAGGGGCGGCGTGTGGCGACAGTGAAGGCGCGCGATTATGCAGCGTTGAAGCCGACGCTGATGGCCCCGGTGCTGGAGAGTTTCCAGCGGCTGAAGGCAGCCTATGATCTGGTGATTGTCGAAGGCGCGGGCAGTCCGGCTGAGGTGAACCTGCGGCAGGGCGACATTGCCAACATGGGCTTTGCGCGGGCGGCGGATTGCCCCGTTGTGCTGGTGGGCGATATCGACCGGGGCGGGGTGATTGCGCAGATCGTGGGCACGCAAGTGGTGCTGGATCCGGGCGATGCGGCGATGATTGCGGGGTTCATCGTCAACAAGTTCCGGGGGGATGTGACGCTGTTTGATGATGGCTATCGGTTGATCGCCGACCGCACCGGCTGGCGCGGGTTCGGGGTGGTGCCGTTCTTTGGCGATGCCGCCCGCCTGCCCGCCGAGGATGCGCTCGACCTGCCGCGCGGCGGGGGGCCGGGGGGCTATCGCATCGCGGCCTTGCAGTTTTCCCGCATCGCCAATTTCGACGATCTGGACCCGCTGGCACAGGAACCCGGCGTCAGCCTGACCATGGTGCGGGCGGGTGAGGCGATCCCGGCGTGTGACCTCATAATCCTGCCGGGGTCAAAATCCACGCGGGGCGATCTGGCCTTTCTGCGGGCGCAGGGGTGGGACATCGACCTTGCCGCTCATGTGCGCCGGGGCGGGCATGTGCTGGGGATTTGCGGCGGCTATCAGATGCTTGGGTCGGTGATCCGTGACCCAGATGGCATCGAAGGGCCTGCGGGGGACATGCCGGGGCTGGGCCTGCTGAACGTGGCGACCGACATGGTGGCGGACAAGCGGTTGACGCAGGTGCAGGCTGTGCATGCGGCCACCGGCCAGCCGATGCAGGGGTACGAGATTCACATCGGGCGCACCGATGGTGCGGCCTGCGCGCGGCCTTTTGCGCGGGTTGAGGGGCGGGCCGAAGGGGCGATTTCCTCGGATGGCCGCATCATGGGCAGCTATCTGCATGGCATGTTCACCGGTGATGCGTTCCGGGCGGCGTTTCTGGCGCAACTGGGGGCTACCCCCTCTGGCCTGTCTTATGGCGCGGGGGTGGAGGCGACGCTGGATGCCCTTGCCGCCCATCTGGAGGCGCATCTGGATGTGGCGGGGTTGCTGGCCCTCGGGCGTTAACCGCGCGCAACCGCCGCCAGATGCCGGGCGAAATCGGGCGTCGCCATCAGCGCCTTGCAGCGCGCAAACCGGGTGTCGGCATAGACGCGGAAATCATCGGCCGGGTTGCCGTCGGCCAGTTGGATCAGACCCCACAGCGTCCACAACAGATCGCACATCGCCTTGTAGATCACCATGCGGCCCCGGTCGGCCGATGGGGCCTCGCCGTCGAAATAGGCAGCCAGCATGGCCTCATCCTGTTCGTCCTCAAATACGCCTTCCACCGACAGATCGCCCAGATCCCACATCGGGTCATTCATGCCGGAATATTCCCAATCGACCAGCCACATGCGGCTGCCTGCATCAAGAAAGTTCTCGCACAGGGGATCGCAATGGCAGGCAACCTGTGGTGCCGGGTGCAGGGCAAGGACGGCGCGGATGCTCTCGGCCTCAGCCACCACGTCGCCATAACCGTCTGGCAGGGCAACCTCCTTGGTGGCGAGCAACGCAAGATAGCTGTCAATCATCGCGAACAGGTCGAACCGGGTCGGGAACACGGCGTCTGATCGGTGCAGGGTCCGCAGCGCAAGAGTTGCCCGGGCGACGGCACCAGGGCGGGTGATAAATCGCGCCGGAGTCATGGTGACGGCGTCAATATACTGCGTGACCATCAGGCCAGTTGTGGCATCGGCATGGATCAGCGCCGGACTTGCGCCCACCCGGGCGGCCTCTGCCGCGGCGACCGCCTCATCCGCGCGGTTGATGTAGGCCTCCGTCCCCTCGCCCGGCACGCGCAGAATATGCGGCCCAAGCCGGAAGACACGGTTGGTCAAGCCGCCAAGGCGGTGAATGGGCCCCTCATACCCGGCCAGAGCCGGAATTGTCGCGACAAGGTGGTGGATCGTGTCAGGCATATGCCGCATCCCTGTTTTGAATTGCACGGCCCCGGAAACTCGTGCCACCATTCCCGCGGCAGGGGTAGGCTGTCAACATCAGCGATGGAGTGCGGGCATGTCAGATCACCATGATGGGCATTTGGGAGCAGTGTATGGTGCCAAAGGTCCGGCCGAGGTCGCGGCAACCTATGATGCCTGGGCCGCAACCTATGATGCCGAGATGGCACAGGCCGGATATCGCCACCCGGCAATCGCGATGGCCCTGCTGGCGCGTCACGCCCCGCGCGGGGCAGGCCCCGTGCTGGATGCGGGTTGCGGCACCGGGTTGGTGGGCGAATGGTTGGGGCTGATCGGCTATCCGGTGGTTGAGGGGCTGGACATCTCGCCGGGGATGCTGGCGGTGGCGCGGGCCAAGGGGGTCTATGCGGCGCTGCATTGTCTGGCGCTTGGGGGGGAGTTGCCGTTCGCAGACGGGGCGTATGGCGCGGTGATTTCCACCGGGGTATTCACCACGGGCCATGTGGGGGCCGAGGCTTTGGCCGCGCTGATCCGCGTCTGCGCGCCGGGGGGGGTGCTGGTGCTGACGGTGAAGGATACGGTCTGGGATGCCGGGTTTTCTGCGGCGGTGGCGCGGTTTGTCGCGGCGGGGCGGATTGCGGTGGCCGAGGAGACGCCGCCCTATGTGTCAATGCCCGGAGAGGCAGGCACCTCACCGGGGCGGGCGGTGGTGTTGCGGGCTTTGTGACATTTGGGTTAGCTGAGAGCGCCGGGGGGACGTCACGTCCCCCCGGCCCCCCTGTGGGATATTTATGCACAGAGGATGAGTAGGTCAGGATTTTACCTTCGCGTTCTCCGGGTCATACAGCGGGCGCAGGTGGAGCGTGGCGGGCAGGATTTCGCCTGCGACGTCAAGGGTATACTGGCCTGAGTTCAGGTGATCCTCCGTCACCCCCTCCGCGTGGCGAACATAGCCGTAGCCGATGGGTTTGCCGACCGTATAGCCATAGCCGCCCGAGGTCAGGTAGCCCACGGAACCCCGTCGCGCAGGATGGTCTCGCGACCCAGAAGCACCGCGCCGGGGTCATCAAGGGTGAAGCCTGCAAAGCGTTTGGTCAGGGGATTATCCCTCGCCACGGTCAGCGCCTCGCGCCCCATGAAGGGGGTGTTGCTGCGCAGTTTGACGGCCCAGCCAAGACCCGCCTCGAACGGAGTGTCGTTGGGGGTGATATCGGACGACCACGCGCGGTAGCCTTTTTCAAGACGCAAGGACTCCAGCGCGCGGTAGCCCACGGGCCGCAGCCCCTGCCCCGTCGCCATCAGCGCGTCATAGACGGCGGCAAGGCCTGCGACCTCCACGTGCAACTCCCATCCCAACTCGCCGACATAGGTCACGCGCAAGGCGCGGACGTTTTGACCTGCGATGGTGATTTCGCGCACATGGCCAAAGGGGAAGGCGGCATTTGACACATCGGCATCAGTCACGGCAGACAAGATCGCGCGCGACGCCGGCCCCATCAGCGACAGGGTGCCCCAGTCTTCGGTCACATCGGTAAAGCCGGCGTCGGCAGGCAGCGCGTCAAGGAAAAGCCCCGCGTCATGGGTGCGAAAGCCGGTGCCGGTGACGATGTAGAAATGATCCTGCGCCAGCCGGGCCACCGTCAGATCGGCCTCGATCCCGCCACGGGAATTGAGAAGTTGCGTGTAGGTCAGCCGCCCCGGCGGTTTTGCCACGTCATTCGCGCACAGCCAGTTCAGCATGCCCGCAGCGCCCGGCCCTTGCAGCTCAAACTTCGCAAACGAGGTCTGGTCGAACAGCCCTGCCACGTTGCGCACATGGGCGTGTTCCGCGCCCACAGCGTCGAACCAGTTCTGCCGGCCCATCGAATAGGCGTCCTGCGCGGGGGTGCCTTTGGGGGCAAACCAGTTCGGCCGTTCCCACCCCAGTTTCGCACCGAACACCGCCCCTTCCGCCGCCAAGCGCCCATACAAGGGCGAGGTCAGCGCGGTGCGGCCCGAGGTATATTCCTCATGTGGGAAGGCCACGGTGTAGTGTTTGCCATAGGCCTCAAGCGTGCGGTCCAGCACCCATTGGCGGTTGGCGTGCAGGCCCGCAAAGCGGCGGATATCGACCACCCACAGGTCCAGCGGGGCCTCGCCCGTCATCGCCCATTCGGCCAGCACCCAACCCGCGCCCCCGCCCGAGGCGATGCCAAAGGCGTTGAAGCCCGCACCGACATACATGTTGGCGCATTCATTCGCCCGGCCAAGGATGAAATTCCCATCGGGGGTAAAGCTTTCCGACCCGTTGATCATCTGCTTCACACCCGTATCCGCCAGTACCGGAAAGCGCGCCACGGCCTGTTCGACATGCTGGGCGAAATGGTCGTAATCATCGTCGAACAGGCGGAATTCCCAGTCATCGGGCACATCTCCTGTGACCCAAGGCTGCGGGTTTGGCTCGTAGCCGCCCATTACCAGCCCGCCGACTTCTTCCTTGAAATAGGTGCGCCGGTCCGGGTCGCGCAGGGTGGGGGTGTCGGGCGACAGGCCTGCAATTTTATCGGTGATGATATACTGGTGTTTCACCGGTTGCAGCGGCACCGTGACCCCCGCCATCGCCCCTACCTGCCGCGCCCATTGACCTGCGCAGTTGACCACCGTGTCGCAGGTAATGGTGCCTTGGTTGGTATGCACCCCGGTGATCCGGTTGCCCGCCATGGCAAAACCCGTCACCCGGATGCCTTCGACAATCCGCGCTCCGTGCATCCGCGCGCCTTTGGCAAGCGATTGCGTGATGTCAGACGGGCTCGCCTGCCCGTCCGTCGGCAGCCATGACGCGCCGATCAGATCGCCCACCTCCATCTGCGGGACCATGGACTTGACCTCGGCGGGGGTGATCAGCGCCATGTCCATCCCGAAACTGCGGGCGGTGGTGGCAAGGCGGCGGTATTCGGTCCAGCGATCTGGGGTGGTGGCAAGGCGCAGGCAGCCGGTCATCTTCCAGCCCGTGTCCAAGCCCGTTTCCGCATCCAGTCGCTTGTAAAGGTCAACCGAGTATTTCAGCACCTTGGTGATCGACGCCGATGACCGCAGCTGCCCGACCAGCCCCGCCGCGTGCCAGGTGGAGCCAGAGGTCAGTTGGCCCTGCTCCAGCAGCAGCACATCGGCCTTGTGGTCGCGGGCAAGGTGGTAGGCTGTCGAGCAGCCGATGATGCCGCCGCCGATGACGATAACTTGCGCGTGGGTAGGAAGGGTCATGTCAGACTGGTCCATGTTTCTGGGCGTAAGTGGCCATCGCCACCCGCAATTTGGCAAAGTTTTCATCGGCGTAGGCAGCGTAGTTCACGCCCGGGGCCGACAGGTGAAGGTCTGACACCATGGCCCACATTGCCTCTCGCAATAACGACGCGCATTGCATCGCGTCAAAGGCGCGGATCAGGGCTGGGGTGGGGGCGGTGCCGAAATAGCTGGCAAGCAGGGTGTGGGACTGGGCATCGGTCATGCCCGCGTTCGATGCGGCCCCGGCAAGGTCGAACATCGCGGTGGAAAAGCCCGCGTATTCATAGTCGATCAGCCAGAGACGGTTGCCATCATCGAGGAAGTTGGCGGGCAGCAGGTCATTGTGGGCAAAGATAATGGGAAGGGGGATTTGAGCCGCCTCCCATGCGTTCGCCTGCGCCATAAGGTCGGGGCTGGGTCTGCCAGCGGCGGTCAGGGTGCGGGCATAGTCGCGGATGGTGTGGAAGACCCAGAACAGATAGGCCTCGCCCGTGATATGGGCGGGCATATCGCGTGGTGAAACTGGCGCAGACAGGTGGGCGATGCGGGCGGGGTCGGCGCAGACATCAGCAGGGCCAAGGGTGCGCGACGTGATGAAGTCCGTCACCATCACGCCGGGTTCGGTATGGGTGACGGCGGGGGCAAAGCCTGCGGCATGGGCGGCGCGGGTGGTCATCGCCTCCCTCGCGCGGCTGACGTGGTGAAAGGGGTAATCCGTGCCAAACCGCACGACATGCGGGCCTGTGGCGTCGGTGACCTTCCAGATCTCATTCGACAGGCCCCCATGCAGCGGTTCGGCCACCGGGGTGCCGGTCCAACAGGGCAAGGCGAGGATGCGGGCAAGGCTCATGGCAGGCTCCCCAGACTGGCGCGGGCGGCGCTGGCGCGGATCAGGCGGTCGGCGATGATGGCGATGGCGGCGACGCAGAACCCGGCGACAAGACCCCGGCCCGCATCGGCCTTGGTCAGGGCGATATACACCTCTTGCCCGAGGTCGCGGGTGCCGACCAACGCGGTGATCACCAGCATCGACAGCGCGAACAGGATAGTCTGGTTCAACCCGAGCAGCAGTTCCGGCAAGGCCAGCCGCAGTTTCACGCCCAGAATTTGCGCAGGGGTGCAGCCCATGGCGCGCGCGGCCTCGACCAACCGCGCATCCACCCCTTGCAACCCAAGTGCGGTATAGCGGATGGCGGGCACCACGGCATAGGCGACGACAGCCAGCATGGCAGTGAAATCGCCGACCCGGAACAGCATGACGGCGGGCATCAGGTAGACGAAGCTGGGCAGGGTTTGCGCCGTGTCGATCACCAGCCGCACGATGCGCCACAGGGCGGGGCGGCTGGCGGCAAGGATGCCGATGGGCAGGCCGATTGCCACGGCAAAG
This sequence comes from uncultured Alphaproteobacteria bacterium, assembly GCA_963772935.1. GTDB lineage: Bacteria > Pseudomonadota > Alphaproteobacteria > Rhodobacterales > Rhodobacteraceae > JANNNF01. Next base: position 74,574 of record CAVYZK010000008.1, read on the forward strand.
ATCGTGGAGAGGCCACAGAGGTAGACGGTGATCATCGCCTGCTCCCACAGGCCCGTGGCGGCGATGAATGTGGTCAGGATGCCAGTCAGCAGGGCGAGCCTCGCGCCGCCGATGCGCCAGCCGATCAGCGCCAGCATTGCGGCCACGCCGAGCCACGGCAGGCCGACCAATCCGCGTTTGGTGGGGATCATCACATGGGTCAGCAGCGCGTTCTTGACGGCCTCAAGAGTATCGAAGTAATTGATATTTATGTATTCTACCATCTGCCCCCAAAAGCTTCCGGTGGACAGATACCAGCCTTCGGGCCAGTGGTGCAGGGCGGGAATGGCGTATGCCAATGCGCAGCCGACCGCAATAATCCCCATCGCCAAGGGCCAGACACGCCCCATGGGTTGCGCCGTGACTGCCGCCTGCGACACCCGGTCCAGACTGACCGCCAGCACCACAATGGCAAAGCCTGCCTCCACCCCTGCGCCAAAATCCAGACGTCGCAGGGCCGCCAGCACATCAAACCCCAAGCCCCCTGCCCCGATCATCGAGGCGATGATCACCATGTTCAGCGATTGCATGATCACCTGATTGACCCCCACCATCAGCCCCGCGCGGGCCGAGGGCAGCAGCACCCGCCATGTCATCTGGGCTTGCGTACAGCCCACCATCACCCCCAGATCGCGAATGTCCTGCGGCACCCGCATCAGCGCCAGTTGCGTGCCCCGGATCATCGGCGGCATGGCGAAAATCACGGTGGCGACGATGGCGGCAGTCGGGCCAAAGCCGAACAGGATCAGGATGGGCACGAGGTAGGCAAAGACGGGCATGGTTTGCATCAGGTCCAGCACCGGGTCTATCGCGCGGGCAAAGCGCGGGTGGCGATAGGCGGCAAGGCCAAGAGCCAACCCGCCCGCCACCCCGATCGGCACCGCGATCAGGATCGACGCCAAGGGTGACCATGGCCGAGGCCCATTGGCCAAACAGTGCCAGATAGGTGAAACACACGGCCACCAGCAGTGCCAGCCGGAGGCCACCCGCCCGATACCCGATCAGGGCGGCAAGGGCCGTGACCACCGCCCACGGCAGCGCAGGCAGTGGCCCGATGCCTGTGGATAACAGGCCAAGGACAACCCGGTACGGGGCATCAACCAGCGCGGCAATCGCGCGGGTCAGGTCTTTGAAGGTGAACAGGCCGAAACTCGCGTCGTTCAAAAGCCAGTCGATGAGGCCGCTGATCAACGAACGGATCGGAGGGATCAGCGCCTTGGGGTACTCAAAAGCCCAAGGCAGCAGCCCCCTGCCCCAAAGCAGCAGTCCTGCGAACAGCAACACCGCCACGGCCCAGACGGGCGCGCTTTGGCGGGGCATGGCGGGGGCAAGGGTTGTCATCCTATCCGGCCAGCATCAGGTCGATGACGGTCTGGCGGTGCAGATGGCCCAGGGTCTGACCATTGGGTGCGGTGACGGCGACGACGGCATCCCCCTGTACGAACAAGGGGGCCGCATCGGCCACTGTGCTGCGGGCCGGAATGCTGTGCAACGGCGCATCGCCGCTTGCCCCCACCATCACCGACCCCACCCGCACCACCCGTGCCCGGGGAACGGCGGCGGTGAAGGCGCGGACGTAATCGGTGGCGGGGTGCAGCACGATATCCTCGGGCGTGCCGACCTGCACCACAGCCCCGTCCTTCATGATGGCAATGCGGTCGGCGAGCCGGATCGCTTCATCAAAGTCATGCGTCACAAACAGGATGGTCTTGTGCAGGCTGGCTTGCAGGCGCAGGAATTCATCCTGCATTTCCCGCCTTATCAGCGGGTCAAGCGCCGAGAAGGGTTCGTCCAGAAACCAAAGCGCGGGATCGGCGGCCAGACTGCGGGCGATGCCCACGCGCTGTTGCTGACCACCGGAAAGTTCGCGCGGAAACGCGGCTTCGCGCCCGGCAAGCCCCACAAGGGCAATCATGCGGCGGGCGGTTTCCTCGCGCAACGCCCGGGCCTGCCCCTGCACCTGCAACGGGAAGGCCACGTTTTGCAGCACCGTCAGATGCGGCAGCAGGGCGAAATGCTGAAACACCATGCCCATGGCATGGCGGCGCAACTGGATCATCTGGGTATCAGTCGCCTGACGTAAATCCTTGCCCTGAAACAGAATCTCGCCCGCATCCGGCTCAATCAACCGCGACAGACAGCGCAGCAGAGTGGATTTGCCAGACCCCGACAGCCCCATAATCACAAAAATCTCTCCCCGCCCGATGGCAAGGTTTACCCCGCGCACCGCAGGCACAAGATGTGCTGCCGCCAATTGCGCGTCCGTCAACTGCCCCCCCGATGCGGCAAGCTGTTCGGCCCCGCGCGGACCGAACAGCTTCCAGATATTGCGGCAGATCAGTTCGGCATCAGGCAAGGGCAGACTTTCGCGCGGGGCATCGTCACGGGAGGTATCAAAGGCTATTTGGCGATCCACGCCGACCAACGCGGTTCATTGGCGGTCATCCATGCGGCGACCACATCCTCGATCTTGGCCCCGTCCAGATCGACGGCTGTGATCATGGCACCCATTTCGGCGTTGTCGATGCTGAAGGCGGTGATCGCCTTGGCCGCCCCCGGCCATTTGTCGGCCACCCCGGCCCAACCCACTTTCCAGATTTCCCCAAAGGGTTTGCCGCAGTCATAGGCCGCGTCAGGGTTGCTGCCCCACGCAGGGTCGCTGTAGCAATCGGCGGTGTATTCGGGGAACTTTACCCAGTCGCCCTTGTACTTGGCCGGTGCCCAGTGGGGTGCGTATATCCACAACAGCACCGGGGCCTCGCGCTGTACCGCACTTTCCAGTTCTGCAAACAGGGCGGCATCGGTGCCGGCATGAACCACCTCGAACGGCAGGGCGAGTGCCTCAATCCGTTCCTCATCAAAGCCGCCCCATGTGACCGGGCCACCCAGATAGCGGCCTTTGGGGGCGGTTTCCGGCGTGGAAAATGCCTCGGCGCATTCCGGGGTCAGCAGCGCCTTCCAATCCGGCAGGCCGGGGCAGCGCTCGGCCATATAGGCCGGATACCACCATTCCTCTTTCGCCTGCATGCCCGGTCGGGCCAAAGTTCACCACCTTGCCGGTGGCGACAGCGGCATCCATCGCCTCGCGCCCCGTGGTGTCCCAGATTTCCATCGCCACATCCAGATCACCGGATTCCAGCCCCGCAAACTGCGCCAGATAATCGGCCTGCACGTATTCAACCGTGTAGCCCGCCTTTTGCAGCACAGACCCCATCAGTTGGGTGGTGATCAGTTGTCCCGTCCAGTCATGCAGCGTCAGCTTGATCGGATCCGGGCTTTCTTGCGCATGGGCGGCAGCGGCAAGCAGCGCAGACATCAGCAGACCGACGCGTAGATTTGAAAATCCAGTCACCTGTAGCCTCCGTTCAAAATCTGTAGGATGATCACAAGTAACCGCCTCAGCGCCTGTTGAGTCAATTGCCAACTGTGGTTTTTTGTGCTTTTAGCGCCCGTATATGACCGATTGCGCCCCGCTTTGCCCACAAGATCGGCAGCCGCCATAGGATGCTTGCGATGCTTTCCAAACGCCACGCCGATATCCTGAAAATCCTTGATGCCAAGGGCACGGTCACGGTGACGGCACTGGCAAGCATGCTGGACGTGTCCGCCGAAACCGTGCGCCGTGATTTGCGGCCCCTGATGGCGGACGGGGCGGTTTTGCGCATGCACGGCGCGGTGGGCCTTTCCACCCCGTCAGGTGAGGCCCCGTTTCGCCGCCGGATGCGCGAAAATGCCGGAGCGAAACAGGCCATCGCGCGGGCGGTTGCAGGCATGGTGCGCGACGGCGATGCGCTGATGCTGGACACCGGCACCACCACAAGTTTCGTCGCCCGCGCCCTGACCGGCCACCGCCGCCTGACGGTGATCACCAATTCAACCGATGTGGCCCGCACCTTGGCTTTGACCGCCGGAAACCGGGTGTTTCTGGCGGGGGGGGAGGTGATAGGCGATTCCGGTGCCATTCTTGGCAGTGCCGCCAACGGGTTTGTTGCGGGCTTTCAGGCGACGCTTGCGGTGATTTCAGCCGGGGCCGTCGATGCGCGCGGCGTGATGGATTTCGACCCCGACGAGGCCGCCTTCGCCCGCGCCCTGCTGGCGCAGGCCGACCGGCGCGTGGTGGTGACCGATGCCACAAAATTCGGCCGCCGGGGGTTGGTGCTGGTGGCCGGGTTTGACCGCTTCACCGATCTGGTCAGCGACAAACCCCCGACAGACGCCATTGGGGCGGCATTGGCCGAGGCGGGTACAAGGATTGTCGTCGCCTGAACGGGACGTCTGAAACTGTGGTAAACTGTTCAAATATCAGCACCGACACCCTGCAAGTCACACAGGTGAACGGAAAATAGTTGCGCTGCCGCCCGCAAGCGCGGTTCGGCGACGTTGAAGAAACAAAGCCTCGGCGGGCGTGGGGGCCATTGCGATTGCAACATCGTAGGCGTTCAGGGCGGCGGCGGTATCGCCCGTCATGGCAAGCAGGGCCGCGCGTGCGGCGTGCCACGGGTGATAGTCGGCCAAACGGTCACCTAGTTCTTCGACAATGCCAAGACCGCAGGCCGGATCGCCCGCCTCGGCCAGTGCCACTGCGGCATTCAGACGGACAACAGGCGTCGGTTCATACCGCCACAAAGCGCCATACAGCGCGGCAATCTGTGGCCAATCCGGGCCGGTCGCAGCCATTTGGCAGTCGGCAATCGCGGCCTTGATCTGGAATGGCCCGGGCGCGCGCCGGGCGACGGCACGGGCCAGCATGGCGCGACCGTCTTGCAGGCGGTCCCAGTCCCACCGGCTGCGGTCCTGATCAGCCGGGGGCTGGCTGGCACCGTCAGGGCCAATACGGGCGGCGCGACGCGCGGCTGTCAGCAGCATCATGGCAAAGGCGCCCTCGATTTCCGCGTCACCGGGGCGCAACTGGTCGATCAGGCGGATCAGATATTCGGCCTCAAGGCACAGGTCGCGGGGTTCCTCCGGCCCTGCCACATAGCCTGTTGTGAAGATCAGGTAGACAGCCTTCAGCACCGCATCCAGTCGCGCGGGCCAAAGCTCGGCCTCGGGCACGGCAAACGGAATACCCGTCGCCGCAATCTTGGCTTTGGCACGGACAAGGCGCTGCGCCATCGTCGGTTCGGCATCCAGAAAGGCGCGCGCAATCTCGGGCGTGGTCAGGCCACAGACCGATCGTAACGTCAGCGCCACCCGCGATTTCATGTCCAACGCCGGATGGCAGCACGCAAAGATCAGCCGCAGGCGGTCATCGGGAATAGCGTCAGGCTCGGGCGCGGCCTCGTCAGCGGCCAGTGTGGCCAGTGCCTGCGCCTTTCGGCTGTCCCGTCCCGCGCCACGCAACCGGTCGATGGCCTTGCGCCGCGCCACCTGCAACAACCACCCCTGCGGCGAGGTGGGCAGGCCCGCCCGGCCCCAATGCGCCAAGGCCGAAATTGCTGCCTCTTGCAGCGCCTCCTCTGCCAGCGACAGGTCACGCAAGCCTGCGGCAAGTGCTGCCAGAAGCCGCCCCCGATCCAACCGCATGACGCGGTCGAGTTCTCTCGACACTGCAATGGCAGACGCCGGACCGGAGGCGGGATTGGTCATCGTCTTAGCCCGCCGGATTGTAATCCATCAACGGGCGCACCTCGACAGTGCCGAAATGCGCAGACGGGATCAGGGCGGCGTAGGTCAGCGCCGCGTCCAGATCAGGCACGTCGATCACATAATAGCCGCCCAGATGTTCGCGCGTTTCGGCAAACGGGCCGTCCATCGTTTCAACCTTGCCCGCCTTGATGCGCAGCGAGGTCGCGGTATCAATGTCTTGCAGCCCCTCGCCTGAGATCAGAACGCCATCGGCCTTCATCCGTGCATTCACGGCAAAGTAGCCGCCCATCATTTCGTTGAACGCAGGCGTGCCATAGGCCGGTTGCAACGCAGGGTCACTGTAGATCAAAAGCATGTATTGCATGGGATTTATCCTTTCAGGTCAAAGATCAAGCAGGTGAACGAAGATGCAGATCATCGTGTTCAGTGCCGCCAGCAGGTTGGACCCGCTGCCGATATACCGCAGCGGATGGCCCGCATGATCAAGCAAAAGCCCGTAGGGATGCGCCAACCGCCCGATCACCAGCAACGCACCCGAAACATGCAGCCAGACTGCGGGCGTCCCGATGCCTTCCGCAAGGACCATCAGCATCATCACGAAGCCCGACCATTCGGCACAGTTGCCGTGCTGCCGCATGCGCTGCAGCAAAAGCATATTGCCGCCATCCCCGAACGACACCCCCGTGGCTGACCGCATCGAGGTGACGCGGAACCACAAGATCAGATAAATGGCCGACACTGGCAGCGCGTAGATTGGAGTGACTGCGAAAATCATCACAGTTCCTTTATGGTTGAAGTTTCCATACCCCAAGGACGCTGCGTAGACGCAGATTTCGACAGACAGATAAAAAATTTCTTCAAATGTAGAATTTTTGGTGGATTGCGCGTTTGTGGACTGCGCGAAAGACGTATCAGATTTCCCCCTAAGGCTCGACCACCCTGTGCCGACCCCGTCCGGGCCCGGCGCAGGGCGTGCTTGCAGGTCAGATCAAACCGGGGCCCGCCAACCGCTGGGGTCGTTTGCTTTACTTCAGCTTGATGCAGAAATGTTTTCTGACCGGCTGTTCAATCGTCCAGGTGCCTTTGAAGCCCGGCTCGACGGCAAACCCATCACCGGGGCGCAGGGTCACTGGCACGCCGCCATCTGGTGTGATGGTGATCTGACCTTCGATCAGATGGACAAATTCGTAAAATTTGTAGCTTGCATGCCAGGTGCCCGTCGTCGCCGCCCAGGTGCCGCTGATCACGCTGCCATCAAGCGACGTGTGCTGCACCCATGTCTTCATGGTCGGGTTGCCTTCAACCTTGGTCCAGCCTTCAAGATCGGTCAGCATCGGTTCGGGGCCGGGTGGCGGAAAGCGGAAAACCATATCGCTCATGTCAGTCCCTCCAGGGATTTTCGTTCAGGGTTTGTCGTATGGCTGAACGATCAGGCTGACAAGGGCCAAGCGCGCCCCCCCCGGGTGGTGCATCCTCTGTAACCAATGGGAAAAGCCGCTATTGATGCGCCGGCTGATCAATTGCATATGCAAAGCTCTGGCAGATAAGGGAAGGAAACGGCCATGTTGATCCGCCAAGCAAAAGCGTCGGATGCGGCGCATCTGGTGCGCTTTATCAACATGGCGGCGGATGATCTGCCCCTGCATTTCTGGCGCAAATCGGTTGGCCCCGAGGGCGACCCTTGGGCCTATGGGCAGGAACGGGCGGCGCGGGAAAGCGGGAATTTTTCCTATCGGAATGCGTGGCTTGCGGAACTGAACGGCGAGGTTGCGGCCTGCCTGCTGGGTTATCCGGCCGAGGATACGCCCACCCCGATAGACCCCGACACCCCCCCGATCTTCGTGCCTCTGCTGGAGTTGGAAGCTCTGGCCCCGGCGACGTGGTATCTGAATGTGCTGGCAACCTACGATGCCCATCGTGGCAAGGGCTGCGGCAGCGCGCTTCTGGCCTGTGCCGAGGATGCGGCACGCAGCAGCGGGCACGGGTCTGTCAGTCTGATTGCCGCCGACACGCATCAGGATGCGCTGCATCTCTATGCAGGCAAAGGCTACCATGAGGTGGCCCGGCGCGCGGTCGTAAAGGGGGACTGGCGGGTGGATGCCAAGGAATGGATCCTGTTCGTGAAATCTGTCGGCTGATGGGGCGTGCCGTCAGCCAACCCGCACCGCACTAACGCAAACAGGGCGTCGATCCGATGGCAGAGGGGCGCAGCCCCCTATCCCTCAAAGCGATCCGCATCGCTGCGGTCGTGGTCATAGCGCCGTGCCAGCGGGAACGGCGGCAGCCATGCTTCGCGCCGGATCGTCCAAAGCTCATACGTCGGCTGAAACTGGTTTGGTTCATCCAGAGCCCCGAGGTTCACTTCCACTTCATCGCCACTGCGCCCAAACACCGGTGACCCACAGTGAGGGCAGAAAAACCGCCCACCGTAGTCGCGGGTTTCCCCTGTAACCGCTACCGCCTGTTGCGGGAAAATTGCCGAGGCATGGAAAACGGCCCCATGATGCTTGCGGCAGTCAAGGCAATGGCACAGACCCACCCGGAAGGGCATGCCCGCAGCCGTGATGCGGACCTTCCCACACAGGCACCCACCGCTGACGTTATTCATGCCAAGCCCCCCGCCCACAAAAATCCCCGCAGGATGTTGCCCGCAAATCCGTATTGCCACAAGGATTGCGCCACGCAACCCAAATCATCGCCGAATAACAATGGGATAAAGTGGTGCCCGGAGCCGGAATCGAACCAGCGACACGCGGATTTTCAATCCGCTGCTCTACCAACTGAGCTATCCGGGCACTCTGTGACAGGCACTGCCTGTCGGTCGGCGGGTGATACGTCAGGCGGGCGGGGCTGTCCAGAGGGTTTGGCGGAAAAAAACGATGGGATGGCGGCTATTGCGGGCGGGGTGGGGCGGTGCCCTGTTCGGGGCCATCGCTGGACCCTTCGTCGTCCACTGCCTCTACCGGAATCGCGTAAGATCCGTTCAGCCATTTCGCCAGATCCACATCCGCGCAGCGGCGTGAACAGAAGGGGCGGTAGGCCGGGTCGGGTTTGCGCGCGCAGATCGGGCAGGTCATGCCAGCAGGTCCGCAATCGGCAAACGGTCGCGCTTGCGGGTGATCTCGTACAGGCCAAGCGTGGTCCAGCCGGCAAGGTTCACCTCGGCCTCGCCCTTGAAGGCGGCCTTCAGCACCTGATCCAGAATGGCGCGGTCGCGTTTCGGCATGGGGGCGAAATCGACCACCACCTGGCCGCCCAACCCCCGCAGCCGCAACTGGCGCGGCAGGTCGCGGGCCGCGGCGATGTTGACCTTCAGGCTGGCCGCCGGGCTGGTATCCGGCCCGGTGTTCACATCCACCGCTGTCAGCGCACGGGTGGGTTCCAGCATCATGTGGCCGCCGCCCGCAAGGTCCACCCGGGGGGTGCGCAGGGCGTCGATCAGGTCCAGCACGTTATGCGTCTCAAAGCAGCCCGCGTCCGTGACCACCTCATCCGGGGCGGGGTCGAGCCAGTCGCGGAACGCCACGTCATGCGCGCCGGGGCCATCGACCAGCAGTTCGGGCGGGCCGTTCAGGTCGGCCAGAACGGCCTCGGCAAGGCCACGCATGGCGGCGATATCTTCGAAGATCGCGTCATCTTCAGCCTCGTCGCAGGCCGACCGCAGGATCAGGCCAAGCGACTCGTCCGCCCCCGCCATGCCCGCCTTTGCCATCGCGTCCAACTCGGCGCGCTGATCCTCGTCCTTGATCCGGCGCGAGATGTTCAGGCCCGGCGCACCCGGGGTGATGATGGCAAAGCGCGATTTGAACAGCAGACGGTGGGTGACAGGCACCGCCTTGCCCGCCTCGGACGTGCCCGACACCTGCACCAGAATCCGCTGGCCAGGGCTGATGCCCGAGATTTGCCGCAAGAACCCGGTGCCGCCCGGCAGGGTCACAAAGATGCCGCCCTGTCCCTTGACGGGACGGTCAGCGACAGCGCGGTAGATCGCTCCCGGGATCGCTACGTCGCCTGCCGGATCAATCGCCAGATCCTGCAACACGCCGTCCACCATCAGGGCCGCAGCGGGGCGGCCTGCGAGCTCATCAAGACACACCACACGGCCAATCATGCACGCCTCCAAAGCGGATAGCCCGCTGCGGACAGCAGGGCCGAGGTTTCGGCCAAAGGCAGGCCCACGATGCCGGTAAAGCTGCCCGATATCCACGGGATGAACGCGCCCGCCATGCCCTGAATGCCGTAGGCTCCGGCCTTACCCTGCCATTCGCCACTGTCCAGATAGGCGTTCAACTCCACATCCGACAGCCGCTTCATCTTGACGGCGCTGATGCTGTGCTTTTCCCACACCCGGTCGCCCCGGCGCACGGCAACAGCGGTGATCACCTGATGACGGCGCCCACCAAGGGCGGTCAGGAACGCCGCCGCCTGCCCTGCCCCGTCAGGTTTGCCCATGATCCGGCGGCCAAGCGCCACGGTGGTGTCTGCGCACAGCACGATATCATCCGGCCCGGCCTGCACCGCCTGCGCCTTTTCGCGCGCCAGACGGCAGGCATAGGGCAAGGGCAACTCGGCCCGCCTTGGGTCTTCGTCAATGTCGGGGGGCAGCACGGCATCGGGCACGACACCGATCTGGGCCAGCAATTCCAACCGGCGCGGGCTGCCTGATCCCAGAATGAACCGCAAGGTCAGTTACTTGAAGCGATAGTTGATGCGGCCTTTCGACAGGTCATAGGGGGTCATTTCCACCTGTACCTTGTCACCTGCCAGAACGCGGATGCGGTTCTTGCGCATCTTGCCTGCCATCACTGCGATCAATTCATGGCCATTTTCGAGTTCGACCTTGAATGTCGCGTTTGGCAAGAGTTCCTTGACGACACCGGGGAATTCGAGAATGTCTTCCTTGGCCATGGTCTCTCCAATAAGGGTAGGGCCCGCGAGTACGGCGCAGGCATCCGGTGCGTCCTATGCGCCGGGTCGTGGCGGTTTTCAAGAGGAAAATGCGGGGCACCCGTAGGATGGGCAATCTGCCCATCCCAAGATCAAATCAAAGAATCTCGACCCGGTAGCCTTCGATCACAGTGTTCGCCAGCAGCTTGTCGCACATGGCCTTCACGTCAGCCTCGGCCTTGGCTGCATCGGTATGGGCCAGATCAAGCTCGATCACCTTGCCCTGCCGCACGCCATTGACGCCCGCAAAACCCAATGACCCAAGCGCGTGTTTCACAGCCTCACCCTGCGGGTCCAGAACGCCGGATTTCAGCATGACGGTGACGCGGGCTTTCATGGGCATATCCTTTGGGCTTTGATGGCGAGTGGCTTAGCGCCCTGCCCCGGTCGGGGCAAGGTGTCAGTTGATCAGGGTCGGCTTGGTCGTGTGCGTGACATTGGACGGCAGCACCCCCAGACGACGCGCAAGCTCAGTATAAACGTCGGCCAGCGGCCCCGGTTCGGGCACCGGCGATCCGTCCCGCTCGGGCTGGCCCCGGTCGTTCTGGCCGCGCATGTCCCACAGACGGCAACTGTCGGGGCTGATCTCATCTGCCACGATCAGGCGCATGTAATCGCCTTCCCAGACCCGGCCCACCTCGATGCGGAAATCGGCCAGACGGATGCCAACCCCCATCATCACACCCGACAGAAAGTCGTTCACCCGCAGCGCAAGGGCGACCATATCGTCAAGGTCTTGTTGGGTAGCCCAGCCGAACGCGACGATATGCTCCTCGGCCACCATGGGCGAGCCGAGTTTTTCGTCCTTGAAGTAATACTCCACAATCGGGCGCGGCAGGGCGGTGCCTTCGGGGATACCCAGCTTGGTCGAAATCTCGCCTGCCGCAAAGTTGCGGACCACAACCTCCAGCGGGATGATTTCCGCCATCCGCACCAGTTGTTCGCGCATGTTGATGCGGCGGATGAAATGGGTCGGCACGCCGATGGCGTTCAGGCCAGACATGAAAAACTCGGACAGGCGGTTGTTCAGCACGCCCTTGCCTTCCACAGCCGCCGGAACCGCCGCTGTCGGCATCGAGGCCCCGTCATCCTTGAAATACTGGATCAGTGTTCCCGGTTCAGGCCCTTCGTACAGGATTTTCGCCTTGCCCTCGTACACCTTCTTGCGCCGCGCCATGAACTCTCCGATGCAAATGACGAATGGGGCGGCGATCAGCCACCCCTCGTCTTCGGTTTCGGGCTATACGATATGCGGCGGGCGGCGGCAAGCCGTGCGATATCTGAAGGCACGCCACTTGCAGGACAAGGGCGGGCGGGGCATATGAAAGGCAATGCATTCCAACAGACACCATTCCACCAGACAGGGGCCGGCCATGACAACCTTCGACAACCGCGAACACGCTTTTGAGAACAAGTTCGCCCATGACGCCGAAATGCAGTTCCGCGCAGGTGCGCGTGCGAACAAGCTGCTGGGTCTGTGGGCCGCAGGTCTGCTGGGCAAATCCGGCGACGAGGCGACCGCCTATGCGATGACGGTCGTGCAGGCCGATTTTGAAGAAGCGGGCACCGAAGATGTGGTCCGCAAAGTGGCCGCCGACGTGGCAGGCAAAGCCAGCGTTGATGATGTACGCGCCAAACTGACCGAATTGCTGCCTGTCGCCAAGACGCAGTTGATGTCGGAAATCTGACCCTTCGCCAAGTCGTGACAAACCGCGCCCCCGCATCCCGGGGAGCGCGTTTTTTGTTTTGGGTGCCCTGACGCGCACCGCGATCAATGCGTCACATTTTACCTGTTAGCAAAGCCTGAACCACCCTGCCGCTACACCCAGTAGCAACCATGGCAGGAGGCGTTTTGTGCCACACAGACTTCAGACCACCCTACCGGCGCCTGTCCTGCCAGTCTGGGGCAAGATCGCACTGTCGTTTGGCTTGGCCCTTGGGCTGGTCTGGCTGCTGGCGCGCAGACTGGCGGGCATTGATCCGGGTCAGGTGCGCGACGGGCTGGCGCTTGTACCACTTGCTGCGTGGGCACTGGCGCTGCTGGCGACAGCGGTCAGCTTTTGGGCGGCGGGGCGCTATGATGCCGTGATCCACCGGCATCTTGGCACCGGATTTCATGGGCGACAGGCGCGGCGCGCGGGCTTTGCCGCGATTGCCATTTCGCAAACGCTGGGTCTCGGGCTGATCACCGGCGCGCTGGTGCGGTGGCGGCTGCTGCCGGGGTTGAGCTTGTGGCAGGCCACCCGGGTCACTGGCGTTGTCACCGCCAGTTTTCTGGGCGGTTGGGCTGTTGTGACGGCGACAACCCTTGTCCTGCTACCCGACGCGCCGTTCAAGCCGGCGGCCCTTGCGGTGCTGGGTCTGGCCTGTGGCGCGCTGATCCTGCGCGCGGGGCCTTGGCCACTGCTAGCGCTTCCGGCGCGCTGTGCCGGGGTTGGGGATGCTGGGCCATCTGCTGATCCTGACGGCAATTGATACCGGCATGGCGGGCACCGCGTTATGGCTGCTGATGCCGGGCGATATCGCGCTTGCCACGGTGCTGCCCGCCTTTCTGCTGGCCTTCGGGGCGGGCATGATCTCGGGCAGTCCCGGCGGGGTTGGCGCGTTTGAACTGACCTTGCTGGCACTGCTGCCACCGGGGCAGGATGCGGGGGTCCTGGCCGCCGTACTCGCCTTTCGCGCGATCTACTACGCGGGGCCTGCGGTTCTGGGCGGGGCGCTGCTGGCGCGGGGGGCCGTTGCGCGCCCGCAAGCACCGGTTCCCGATCTGACGCATGCCTTCGCCGAAGCGCAGTTGCTGTATCAAGGCCAGCTTACAGCCTTGCCTGCAGCACGGGGGCACCTTCTGACAGGCCGGACGCGGCAGGCGCTGGTTTCCCTGCGCCAGCCGTTTGGCGATGTGACACCCGATGCCGCGCTATGCGCCTTGCGCCAGGCCGCCCGGGCCGCGCATCTGCGGCCGGTGCTGTACAAATGCCCCGCCCGCATGGCTGTCGCGGCCCGCCGTGCGGGCTTTGCTCTGCGCCGTGTCGCCCAGGAGGCGTGGCTTGATCCAGCGACCTTTACCCTCGCCACCCCAACCCGCGCCGCGCTGCGCCGCAAACTTCGCAAAGCCGCCAGCAGCGGGGTGGTGGCTCAGCTGACCACGGCCTTGCCACTGGCAGATGTGGCAGCCCTGAACGCGCGGTGGGTCGCCGCACACGGGGCCGAGCACGGCTTTTCCATGGGCCGTTTTGCACCGGGCTATGTCGCGCGGCAAAAGGTGATCCTTGCGTGGGCCAAGGGCCGGTTGGTGGGGTTTGCCAGCTTTCACGCCACCCCCACCGAATGGGCGCTGGACCTGCTGCGCCCCGATCCCGCCGCGCCCGACGGCACCGCCCATGCGCTGATCATCGCGGGTCTTGAAGCTGCAAAATCGGCAGGTGCCGCCCGGCTTTCACTTGCTGCGGCCCCGGCGCACAGCTTTGCGGGTGCCCCTGCCCTGCCCCGCAGTCTGGCCCCGCTCGCCCGGTACCTTTGCGCAAACGGGCTTGCGCAGTTCAAGCAAAGTTTTGCCCCGCGATGGCAGCCCCTGTACCTTTGCGCCCCGTCATGGCCTGCGCTTGGCGTGGCAGCGATTGACCTGATTGTTGCGGTCCGCTTTCCTGCGCCTCTCCACCCTGAACCTGCAGACCCGGTCAGTGCAGATATCGAATATGAAATTGCCACGGCGCGACAGTCATGGCACAGGATAAGACAACGATTGCGGTAGCGCGCCGCCCCTTCATGCCAAAGGTCTTGCCCCCATGTCAAACGATGCCCTGTCCCGCCTGCTTGCCACCCGTGACTGGCTTTTGGCCGATGGGGCCACGGGCACCAACCTGTTCAACATGGGGCTGGAATCGGGCGAGCCGCCCGAGTTCTGGAACACTGACCGCCCCGACAACATCCGCACCCTCTACAAAGGGGCTGTCGATGCGGGGTCCGATATTTTCCTGACCAACACCTTCGGCGGCAACGCCAGCCGGTTGAAACTGCATCAGGCCGAAGGCCGGGTGCGCGAGTTGAACCGGGTCGGTGCCGCCTTGGGCCGTGAGATCGCCGATGCCTCAGGCCGCACCATCGTGGTGGCTGGCTCGGTCGGCCCCACCGGTGAGATTTTCCAACCCATGGGCACCCTGACGCATGAGCTGGCGGTCGAGATGTTCCACGAACAGGCCGAAGGCCTGAAAGAGGGCGGCGCGGATGTGCTGTGGGTTGAAACCATCTCGGCGTTTGAAGAATACAAGGCGGCGGCAGAGGCGGCGGCCTTGGCGGGCATGCCTTGGGTCGGCACCATGAGCTTTGATACCGCAGGGCGCACGATGATGGGAGTCACCTCGGCGGCGCTTGCCGATATGGTGGAAAAACTGCCAAACCCACCGCTGGCGTTTGGGGCAAACTGCGGCGTTGGCGCATCCGATCTGATGCGCACCGTGCTGGGCTTTGCGGCGCAAGGGTCCGAACGCCCGATCGTGGCCAAGGGCAATGCGGGGATCCCGAAATACCATGACGGCCACATCCATTACGATGGCACGCCCGAGCTGATGGCGGAATATGCGGTGCTCGCACGCGATGCAGGTGTGCGGATCATCGGCGGTTGCTGCGGCACCATGCCGGTGCATCTGGCGTCGATGCGTGCCGCCCTCGAAACCCGGCCCGCAGGTCCGCGCCCGACGCTGGACCTGATTTCCGAGAAACTGGGCGGGTTCTCATCCGCGTCTGATGGCACTGGCGACACCTCGGGTGATCCCAAACGCGAACGGCGCGGTCGGCGGGGATAAGCGCCGATTTCTTTGAAGAAATCACCCCGTTTTCTTCAATGAAAATAAGGCCGTTCCGTCAGAACAGTGACAACTGATCGCCCGACCGCACAGGTGGGGCGAACAGGTCGCAACGAAGGGGCGGCTGTGGCACCACCAGCCCGGCCTTGGCGACCGCAATCGCAAACCGCTGCGCCATCAACTCGGCCCAAATGCCCTGCCCCCGCATTCGTTTGCCAAAGGCGGGGTCATAGTCCTGCCCGCCGTGCAGCTCGCGCACCCGGCCCATGATCTTGGCGGCCCGGCCCGGCACATGGGCGGCCAGCCAGTCCTGAAACATCTCCGACACCTCGCGCGGCAAGCGCAAGCTGATGTAGCTTGCGGCGACAGCGCCCGCGTCCTTCGCGGCGGCCAGAATCGCTTCAAGCTCATGGTCGGTCAGGCCCGGAATGACCGGGGCCACCATCACCCGCACCGGAACCCCCGCCTCTGCCAGCCGCCGGATTGTGGCAAGACGGCGGGCGGGGGCGGCGGCCCGTGGCTCCATCCTCCGCGACAGATCAGGGTCAAGCGTGGTGATCGAAATGCCCACCCGCGTCAGCCCCTGCGCCGCCATCGGGGCCAGCAGGTCCAGATCTCGTTCCACCAGCGTGCCCTTGGTCGTGATCGCAACCGGATGAAGATGGGCAGACAGCACCTCCAGCACCTCACGCATCACACGGTACTGCGTCTCAACGGGTTGATAGGGATCGGTATTGGTGCCAATCGCAATCGGGGCAACGGCATAGGATTTCGCCCGTAATTCCCGGTCCAGCACCAGACCGATCCCCGGTCGCGCGATCAGCTTGGTTTCAAAGTCCAAGCCCGGCGACAGGTTCAGATAGGCATGGCTGGGCCGCGCAAAGCAATAAATGCAGCCATGTTCGCAACCGCGATAGGGGTTGATGGACCGGTCAAACGGCAGGTCGGGTGAGGTGTTATAGCTGATCGCCGAGCGCGCCACCTCGACCCGCACCTCGGTGCGCAGCAGGCGGTCGTCATGCGGAATATCCCAACCGTCATCAACGCCTTGCAGGCTCCGCCCTTCAAACCGGCCGGTCGCGTTATCTTGCGCGCCACGCGCCCGCGCCCGTTGCCCCGGTAAGATGCCATCGCCCTGTGTCATCTGGTCAATCTAGAACATAAAGTGAACAAATGCCAGCCAGTTCCCGCCCAAATCTGCTTGCTGTCGGCTTTCATCCGGGGCATGTCGGAAACAAGGAAGTGTGGGCGTCGGTTTCGGCTCATGCACAGTGGAAATCTAGCCCTCAGGAGCGCCCCATGGCCGACGATGAAATCATCCTCTCAGAGCTTTCCGATGATGAGCTGGTCCTGCAAATGCATGACGATCTCTATGACGGTCTGAAGGAAGAGATCGAGGATGGCGTGAACATCCTGCTGGAACGCGGCTGGACGCCCTATGACGTGCTGACCAAGGCGCTGGTGGCGGGCATGACCATTGTGGGGGCAGACTTCCGCGACGGGATTTTGTTCGTGCCCGAAGTGCTGCTGGCCGCCAATGCGATGAAGGCGGGGATGCATATCCTGAAACCGCTGCTGGCCGAAACCGGCGCGCCGCGCATGGGCAAGATGGTGATCGGCACCGTCAAGGGCGATATCCACGACATCGGCAAGAACCTTGTGGCCATGATGATGGAAGGTGCCGGGTTTGAAGTGCTGGACCTGGGCATCAACAACTCGGTCGATAAATACATCGAGGCGCTGGAGCGCGAGCAGCCCGATATCCTCGGCATGTCGGCCCTGCTGACCACCACGATGCCCTATATGAAGGTCGTGATCGACACCCTGAAAGAAAAGGGCATGCGCGAGGATTACATCGTGCTGGTCGGCGGCGCGCCGCTGAACGAAGAATTTGGCAAGGCCATTGGCGCCGATGCCTATTGCCGTGATGCTGCCGTCGCGGTGGAAACCGCCAAGATGTACGTCGCACGCAAGCATAACCAACTGAACGGCTGAGTTTGCACGCCATGCTAAGAGGACCCGCGCAAGCCAATGCTTTGCGCGGGTTTTTCTTTGCATGCCCCCGCGATTTGCGCCACGCTGACCTGCCAGCCCTTGCCGCAGAAAGCCCCTGATGCCCGCCCTTGACCCCGCCACCCTAAGCAGTTTGCGTGCCTCGCTTGCCGCAGCCCGCAGCAAACCCGACGCACAGCGCCTTGCTGCCCTGACAGGCGTGATCGACGATCTGTTGACCGCCTTTGGCCGCCAACTCCGGCCCCGTGACGGTGGATAATCTGGGCGATGTGACGATCCGGGGGCAGCAGCGCCTTACGCTGACCACAGGCCTGTCCACCCTGACCATGACGTCGCAGGGCGATATCGCGATCAAGGGCAACAACGTGTCGGTCAAGGCCACCAGCGACGTGCCGATCAGCGGGTCAAAGATCATCGACCGGGGCAGCGTCTCCATCGGCGGCAGCAAGATCGGCAATAACTGACGCAATGGCGTGGAAAGCTCTTGGAAAAGCCGGACAACCGCCCCAGATTAATGGCAGAGGAGAGTGTGATGCCCCTACCCTATTTCCTTGCACTGATCGCAACCGTCATCGCCGCTGCCGGGGCCACCTTGGCACTGGCGTTCTGGGCGCATGTTCCCTTGGTTGCTCTTGGCTTTGCCGCCCTTGCCGGCAGCCTTATCCTTGGCGCGCGGCAGTGGCGATAGCGCTGGATGACAAGACATTAACCGAAACCGGCCTGCCGCCTGCGCAATCTGGCCGGGTACTGCTGATTGCCTGCGGAGCGTTGGCGCATGAAATTGTCGCCTTGCGGCGTGCGAATCGCTGGGATCATCTTGATCTGCAATGTCTCCCCGCCAATCTGCATCTGTGGCCCGACCGGATCACGGCGGCAGTAGAGGCCACTGTCCTTGAGCATCGCGCCGACTATGACACCATCTTCGTCGTCTATGCCGATTGCGGCACAGGCGGGCAGTTGTTCGAAAAGTGCAAGGAACTGGGGGTTTCGATGATCGAAGGCCCGCATTGTTATTCGTTTTTTGAAGGCAACGCAGCCTTCGCTGCCCACCCTGACGAATTCACAGCCTTCTATCTGACCGATTTTCTTGTCCGGCAGTTTGATGCTTTTGTCTGGAAACCGATGGGTTTGGACAGGCACCCCGAACTGCGCGACATGTATTTCGGCAATTACACCAAGCTGGTCTATCAGGCGCAGACCAATGACCCGGGCTTGGACGCCAAGGCGGTGGACTGTGCCCGCCGCCTGGGGCTGGCCTATGAACGCCGCTTTACCGGCTATGGCGATCTGGCCACAGCGCTTGAAACGCTGACTTAATAATCAAACGTCCCGCGGCGGAACAGACCGTTTGCAACAGCCGTTTTGCGGGTCTTGGCCTCAGCCGGGGTATCAGCCGCGCGGACATAATCGCGCTCGATTTCGTCAATGATCGGCAGGCGGAACAGATCGAAGATGGCAGTCAGGTGGCGGATCATGGGACCCTCCTTTGTTTCGGGTTCATGCTGCCAATATAGATGCTGCGTCGCAGCATAAAACCCGCCACTTGCGGATGGCTGCCATGCGCTGACCGGGTAGCTTAGACCGCAAGCAGCGCCTTGGCGGCTTGGCGCGCGGCGTCTGACACCGTATCGCCCGCCAACATCCGGGCGATTTCCTCAACCCGCGCCGGGGCATCCAGCGCCGTCACGGTGGACAGGGTCTGATCGGCCACCACCCGCTTTTCCACCCGCCAGTGATGCGCGCCCAAGGCCGCAACCTGCGGTGAATGGGTCACGACCAGCACCTGCGCGGTATCTGACAGCGCCTGCAAACGACGGCCCACGGCATCGGCGGTGGCCCCACCCACGCCCCGGTCAATCTCGTCGAATATCAGCGTCAGGCCGGGGGTGTCGCCGGTCAGGCAGACCTTCAGCGCCAGCAGAAAGCGGCTCAGCTCGCCCCCCGAAGCAATGCGGTTCAGCGGGCCAGACGGCGCGCCGGGATTGGTGGCGACGGTAAAGGTCACCGCATCGACGCCCTCTGGTCCCGGCTCACCCGCAGACAGTTCGGTCGCAAACACCGCGCGTTCCATCTTCAACGGGGCAAGTTCCCCCGCCATCGCCGCATCCAGCCGTTTGGCCGCCATCTGCCGCGCATCGCTGATCCGGTGGGCTTCGCGCAGAAACCCGGCCTCGGCGGCCCCAACATCCTGCTGCAGGCGGGCAAGCCCCGCCACGCCACCATCCAGCGCCGCCAGACGCGCGCGCAATCCATCGGCAAAGCCGCCCAGATCATCGGGCAAAACGCCATGTTTGCGGGCAAGCGCGCGAATGGCGAACAGGCGTTCTTCGATGCTGTCCAATTCATGCGGGTTGAAATCGAGGGCGGCAAGGCAGCCCTCTACCCCCGACTGCGCCTCGCCCAACTCGATCAGCGCGCGGTTCAAGGCAGACAGCGCCCCATCCAGCCGCCCTTCGGCTCGGTCAGACGCGCCCTCCAGCCAGCGCAGCGCGTCGCGCATCGCACCTTCCGCCCCCTGCCCCGACAGCGCGGATTCGGCCCGCACGATATCGGCCCGGATCTTGGCCGCGCCCTGCATCGTCCGGCGACGGGCATCTAATGACGCCTCCTCGCCGGGGTCGGGCGACAGTTTGTCCAGTTCCGCCACCGCATGGCGCAGATAGTCTTCCTCGACCCGCGCGCGGGCGATGGCGTCTTCCGCCGCCGTAAGTGCCACCCGCGCCGTGCGCTGTGCGGCCCAGGCGCTGCGCAAGGGGCCAAGGTCCAAGGCGGCGAATGTATCCAGCAAGGCCCGGTGGCCCCGTGGGTTCAGCAGGCCCCGGTCGTCGTGCTGGCCATGCAGTTCCACCAGACAGTCCGACAGATCGCGCAGCACCTCGCCCGTCACGCGGCGGTCGTTGACCCACGCCGTCTTGCGGCCATCGGCGGTGTTCACCCGGCGCAGGATCACCTCATCCTCAGCCTCGATCCCGGCCTCAACCAGCACGGCGCGGGCGGCATGACCGGGCGGCAGATCGAACACTGCCACCACCTCCCCCTGTGCCGCGCCCTGCCGTACCAGTTCGGCCCGGCCCCGCCAGCCCAGAACAAAGCCAAGCGCATCCAGCAAGATCGACTTGCCGGCCCCGGTTTCACCCGTCAACACGTTCAGCCCCGGCCCAAGGGCCAGGGACAGCCGATCGATGATCAGCACATCGCGTATTTCCAGAGATACCAGCATCACACGTCCGTAGGATGGGCAATCTGCCCATCTTTGCCGGGCAGTCCGCCCATAGACCCTACAACCACTCGCCGCGCACCATCTGGCGGTACACTTTGCCCAGCCAACTGTTGCCCTTGGCCTCGGGGTTCAGGCCACGGCCTTTGAGCAGACGGAAGCTGTCATCGTAGAACGGGCTGGACTGGTAGTTGTAGCCAAGGATCGCCCCTGCCGTCTGGGCCTCATCGGTCAGGCCAAGCGCCAGATAACATTCGACCAATCGGTGCAGCGCCTCGGCGGTGTGGGTGGTGGTCTGGAAATCCTGCACAACGGTGCGGAATCGGTTGATCGCCGCCGTGTAATGCCCACGCTTCAGATAGTAGCGCCCGATTTCCATTTCCTTGGCGGCCAGGTGGTCGAACGCCAGATCGAATTTCAACATCGCCGACCGCGCGTAATCACTGTCAGGATAGGTCTCAATCACGTCGCGCATGGATTGCAGCGCCTGGAAGGTCAGGCCCTGATCGCGGCCCACTTCGTCGATCTGGTCATAATAGGACAGAGCCATCAGATACAGCGCATAGGGCGCGTCTTCATCGCCCGGGATAGAAATCGAGGAAGCGTTGTGCGGCAGCGCGGGCTTCCTCATAATCCTTGGCTTTGTGATGGGTGAAGGCCTGCATGATCAGCGCCCGTTTGGCCAAGGCGGTGTAGGGGTACAGACGCTCCACTTCCTGAAAGTAGACCAAAGCCTCTTTCGGGCGCTTGGTCGTTTCCAGTTTCAGTTCGCCCTGCTCAAACAGCTCCTCGGCTGAATAGCTGTCCAGCCCGGCGTTCTTGGTCTTGCCCGCTGCCCCGCAGGACGCCAGCAAAACCACAAGTAGCGCCGTCGTGCCCAGTTTGGTGCCCAGACGCGCGCCCGATTTTCCGCCTGCCATCTTCCGCCTATCCCACTGTGCCGCATCGGCAAGGTGCCATCAGAAGGGTCGCAAAGACCCGTCCGATACCCCCCGCCACACCGGCGATTTGCCTTGTCCTAGCACAGATAAATCCGGGGCGCAAAACGCCTTTGCGAGTTGATCCTGATGCAGGACAAGGCGTGTCGTTCGCGCCAAAGCCAGACAGAGGGCGGGTCAGCCGCGCCCTGCGATCCGCATGGGCAAATCGCCACGATGCACGCCCACGCCGGGCAGTTTTCCCACGGTCTGGGCCGAACAATCCACCATCCGGTAGGCGGAAGGGTCGGCAAACAGCGCCCGCAGCAACCGGTTGGTCAGCGCATGGCCCGCCCGGATGCCCGTATAGCGCCCGAGGATCGGCCCGCCCGCCAAAGCCAGATCACCCAACGCGTCCAGCATTTTGTGGCGCACGGGTTCATCCGCATGGCGCAACCCACCCGGAGACAGGATGCGGTCGCCTTCAAACACCACGGCATTGTGAACAGTGCCGCCAAGCGCCAGCCCGTTGGCGCGCATCACATCGACATCCGACTGACGGCAAAAGGTGCGGCTGTCCGACAATTCGCGCACGAATGCACCATTGGCCATATTCAGCGTCCGCGTCTGCTGGCCGATGGCCGCATCGTCGAAGTCGATGGAAAAGTCGATCTCCAGCATATCTGCGGGAACCAGACGCGCCACAGCCTCACCGTCGCGCACCTCAACCGGTTTGAGAATGCGGATCGCGCGCACCGGGGCGTCCTGTTCTTGCAAACCGCAGGCAATGAAACCTTCAACGAACGGCATCGAAGAACCGTCAAGGATCGGCACTTCCGGGCCGTCAATCTGGATCAGCGCATTGTGAATGGCGCAACCGGCCAATGCCGCCATCACATGTTCGATGGTGGACACTGTGGTGCCTTGCGCATTGGCGATCAGCGTGCACAGTTTGGAGGGCACGACCGTATCCCACCGGGCCTCGACCAAAGCGGCCGTCCCCGACAGATCAGTCCGGTGAAACACGATACCATGATCTGCGCCCGCCGGGCACAACGTCATGCGCACGGGCGCACCCGAATGCAGGCCAAGGCCCGTAAACGTGACCGCTGATTTCAAGGTGTTCTGCACAGCCAACCTCTTGCCAAGAATACACAGACGTATCCCTTTGTTCTGCATTTTAGGTAACTCTCATGTAGGCTGATCACAACTCACGCTTTGTAACGGTATGTGACACGAAGGAAAAACAACCCAACCCATTGGTTTTGAAATGAAAAAGGCCCGGACATGCCGGGCCTTTCGTATTCCTCAACGGAAGAAGTTTCAGTTCGCCTGGCGCCGCAGGAAGGCGGGAATCTCAATCCGCTCCTGATCCGGGCTCAGCTCCTGTTCGTCATCATAGCCGGTGACGGGGGGCTGCGTGCGGGCCGATTGGGTGGGGCGTTCGGGCTGGGCCTCCAGATGGCCCGCCATGCGGTTGATCAAAGACCCGATCCCAAAGCGCGGCTTGTCGGCGCGCGGGGCGGCGGCAGGGGCCGGAGTTGCGGCGCGTTGCACCGGGGCTGCGGCGGGGCGCTGCATGCCCGCATTCGGGTTCTTACCCACAGCGGCTTGCAGACGGGCCATTGCCTCGGCCGAGGGCTGGCCAGCAGCACGCGGGCGCGGGGCGACAAACTCGGCGGCGTCAGCCTCGATCGCGGCAGGGGCTGCGCGCATCTGCGGCGCAGGCTGGCGATAGACGGGCGGCGGCAGGTCGTGTTCCAGCACGTCTTCGGGTTCCGGTTCCGGGCGGAAAGAGACAGCAGGAGCCTCGACCTGATCGAACAGGCTGGGGGCCACAGGCTGTGGCGCGGGCGGCACATAAGCGGGCGGGGCGACCTGAACCGTCAGCGGCATTTCGCGGCGGGGTTCGGGGGTCGGGTTGTGCAGGCCAAGCGGGGCTGCCATCGAGCGGCGGGTGACAGGGGCCTCGGCGCGGCTTGCGGCAGTGGCGTCGATGCCTGTGGCAACCACGGACACGCGCAGGCGGCCTTCCATCGTGGTGTCCAGTGTGGAACCCACGATGATATTCGCCTCGGGGTCCACTTTCTCGCGGATGATATTCGCCGCCTCGTCCAGTTCGAACAGGGTCAGATCATGGCCGCCGGTGATGTTGATCAGCACGCCCTTGGCACCGTTGAGCGAGATTTCGTCCAGCAGCGGGTTGGCAATCGCCTTCTCAGCCGCTTGCACAGCGCGATCTTCGCCCGTGGCCTCGCCCGTGCCCATCATCGCCTTGCCCATTTCGTCCATCACGGCGCGAACGTCAGCAAAGTCGAGGTTGATCAGGCCGGGGCGCACCATCAGGTCGGTCACACCCTTGACGCCCTGATACAGCACGTCATCGGCCATGGCGAAGGCTTCGGTGAAGGTGGTCTTTTCATTGGCCAGACGGAACAGGTTCTGGTTCGGAATGATGATCAGCGTATCGACAACCTTTTGCAGCGCCTCAATGCCTTCTTCGGCCTGACGCATCCGCTTGTTGCCTTCAAACTGGAACGGCTTGGTCACCACACCCACCGTCAGCACACCCAGCTCGCGCGCGGCCTGCGCGATGATTGGGGCAGCACCCGTGCCCGTACCACCACCCATGCCAGCGGTGATGAAGCACATATGCGCGCCTGCCAGATGATCGACGATTTCCTCGATGGTTTCCTCGGCTGCGGCAGCACCCACCGTTGGGCGCGCACCAGCACCCAGACCTTCGGTCACTTTCATGCCCATCTGGATGCGTGCCGCCGCCCGCGATTGCTGCAAGGCCTGCGCGTCGGTGTTGGCCACAACGAATTCGACACCCTCAAGGTTCTTGTCGATCATGTTGTTGACGGCATTGCCGCCCGCCCCACCGACACCGAACACGGTGATGCGCGGCTTCAGCTCTTCGCGCTGGTTGGTCATCATCAGATTGAGTGCCATGTCTGTCCGCCTGCCTTTTTGTTTTTGTGCCGCATTGAACGCCGCTGCTTGCCGATGCCGGTCTTCTGCATGTCGTCCCAAACGCGCAAAAGCCTACTTACCGCCAATTCTATCCACAGATCGGATAAACGTCACGAAAAAAAGCACGTTTCCCCACAAAATATGGGGGAATGATCCCGCTTTTAAGCGGGATTTCGCTAGAGGCACCGGATATTGGGGTTACCAGTTGTCTTTGAACCATTTGACAGCCCGTTTCAGTGACCGCGCGGGGTAGCGTTCGGCGGGAATCTCGAAATCCCACCATTCGTCTTGCGGGTGGGCGGCGAACAGGCACAGCCCGACTGCAGACCCGAAGGCAGGCCCGGTTGCGGCTTGTGGCAGACCCTGCACACGCAAAGGCCGCCCCAGACGCACCCTCTGGCCCAGGATACGCGCGGCCAAACCGTCCAGCCCAGGGATCTGGCTTGCGCCCCCGGTCAGCACGATCTGCTGGCTGGGCAGGTGATCAAAGCCCGCCGCATCCAGCCGCGCGCGGGTTTCTTCCAGAATTTCCTCGACCCGGGGCCGCATGATCCCGATCAACTCGGTCCGCGAAACTTGCCGACGGTCTTTCTCCCAGTCGCCACTATCGCCGCCAATGTCGATCATCTCACGATCATCCATGCCGGTGGCATAAAGTCCGCCGAAGCGTGTCTTGATGCGCTCTGCCGTGGCCATATCGACCTGCAAGCCCATCGAGATATCGGACGTCACATGATCACCGCCCATGCGCACGCTATCCGCATAGATCATGTGTTTCTTCATGAAGATCGAAATGCCAGTGGCCCCGCCGCCCATGTCGATGCAGGCGGCCCCCAGTTCCTGTTCATCCTCCACAAGGCTGGAAATGCCCGAGACATAGGCCGAAGACGCAATCCCCGCCAGTTCCAGATCGCAGCGCTTGATGCAATACAGCAGGTTCTGCACCACCGACCCATCGACCGACAGCAGGTGCATGTCGCAGGCCAGCCGGTTGCCGATCTGCCCGCGCGGGTCGCCCAGACCCGTGCGATGATCCAGCGCAAAGTTCACCGGCTGCGCGTGCATCACTTCACGGCCATGGCCGATATCGGGCACATCGCAGGCGGCCAGAACGCTTGCCACGTCCTGTTCCGTCACCACCGAGTCCTGCAAGTCCCACTCGCCCGCCAGCCCATAGCTGCGCGGTTCCGCACCTGAAAAACAGGCGATCACATGGTCCACCCGCACGTTCGCCATCTTCTGCGCCGCCTGTACGGCGGTGCGGATGGCGCGTTCGGTTTCGTTCATAACGGCGATCTCGCCAAAGCGCACCCCGCGCGACCGGGTGGTGGCAGCACCAATCACCCGGAACTGCGACTGTCCCGCCATGGGACCGACGCCATCCGCCTCGCGCAGCTTGTCCGGCCCGTCAAAGCGCAGGATCAGGCAGGCGATCTTGCTGGTGCCCACGTCAAGAATAGCTATCACACCGCGCTGCATGGCCGCCTTGCGCATATTCCGCATGGCCCGCTGGGATTGATAGAGATCGGTCATAATTCGTTCTCCACTGGCTCGATCCCTTGGGCGCGGCGCAATTCGACAAAGGCGAAGGGCGTCAGACGCACAGTGGGGCGATGTTCATTTCTAAGGTCGATGGTTGACAGGGCACGGGCAAGAATGTCTTGCGCCTTGTCCAGCACAAGCAGGCGTTCCAGGGCGCGCACCGGGTTGTCTGCGGGCAGATTGATGCGCTGGTCGCGGTCAAGGATGATATCCCACCGCCGCGCGCCCACGCGGATCATGCCCCGGATGCGCGGCGACAGCGGGGTGGCTGCGGCCAGAATTTCCAGCGCCTCGTCCGTGGCAAGATCAGCCCCCTGCCCCGCAATCAGCGGCAGGTCGGGTCGGTCGGTGCGCGAGCCAAGACTGGCGACGCGGTGGCCGCTGTCATCCAGCATTTCCAGGGCTTCGTCATGACGCCACACCAGCACGGGCTGGCGTTCGGTGATCAGCACCTGCAAAATTCCACCCGACCGGACCCGCAACTCGGCCTGCTTCACAGCATCCAGCCCTTCGATGCGCAGGCGGGCAGCGTCCAGATCCATGTCAAACGACGATTGCGGCAGGGACAGGGCCAGCTTGCCCCGCACAGCCTCGGCCAGTTCATCTGACGCGCCTTCCACCGATACAAGGCTGACCATGAATTCGGGGCGCTGTTCAAACTTGGTGCGCAGATCGGTGAAGGCCCCGGTCAGTGCATCCCGGCGCGTCTGGTCCGCCAGATACAGACCCGTAGCCGCCAGCACGACCAGCGTCGGCAGCCCGACACGAAACATCGTCCGGAACAACGGCGTCAGCATCAACCGCTGGCGGCGATAGGCCCACCGGCTGGGGGCCGGATCGCGGCGCAGGGTTTCAGCCAGACGCTTGGGGGCTCTTAACGATTGCATGAGGCATCCTTCACGATCCAGTCGCACAATTGCGGGAACGACATCCCCATGAAGGCCGCCTGTTCGGGGGCAAGCGAAGTGGGCGTCATGCCGGGCTGGGTGTTGGTTTCGAGCAAGATCAACCCGTCAAGCCCCCGGGCTTCGTCCCAACGAAAATCGGTACGGCTGAGGCCCCGGCACCCAAGGGCCGCGTGGGCGCGCAGGGCATAATCCATGCAGGCGGCCTGAACGTCATCTGGCAGAGCAGCGGGCAAAATGTGGCGGCTCCCACCAGTCTTGTATTTGGCATCATAGTCATACCAGCCGTCGGTCAGAATATCGGTCACACACAGCGCGCGGTCGCCCAGCACGGAAACCGTCAGTTCCCGCCCCGGCGCATAGGTTTCAACCATCACCACATCGGGCATGGTTTCGGCCAGACGCGGCGCATTGCTGCCGGGATGCACGATATAGACCCCGACGGATGATCCTTCATTGTTGGGCTTGACCACATAGGGCGGCGGCAGAACGTGGCCTGCTGCCACCTCATCCTTGCTCGCCAGCACCGATTGCACGATAGGCAGACCAGCCGAGACATAGGCGGCTTTCGCGCGCGCCTTGTCCATCGCCAGGGCCGAGGCCAGAACGCCCGAATGGGTATAGGGAATGCGCAGCCATTCCAGCATGCCTTGCACGCAGCCGTCTTCACCGAACCGGCCATGCAGGGCGTTGAAACAGACATCGGGTTGGATTTCGGCCAAACGCGCGGCAAGATCGGGGCCGCAATCGACCTCAATCACCTCATACCCCGCCTCGCGCAACGCTGCTGCACAGGCCTTGCCTGTGGACAGAGACACCTCCCGCTCTGCGGAAGTGCCACCTTTCAGTACCGCCACACGGGACATCTTGCCTGATGCGCCCGCCATTCTCTGCCTCGTCCGGGTCTTTGGCGACCCGTTATCTTATTATTCAGTCTTGATTTTCACCGGGCCGGTTCGCCGACCCTCATGATTTCCCACTCTAGCGTGATACCGCTCTGTAGGAAAACCCTTTTTCGCACGTCCTCCCCCAGATTTTCGAGGTCTGCGGCAGTGGCACCCCCGATGTTGATCAGAAAGTTCGAGTGCATCTGGCTCATCTGCGCGCCACCAACCGTGGCCCCGCGCATTCCGGCGTCATCAATCACCTTCCACGCCTTCAGATCCTGCACATCGTCAGCGCGACCTGTGCTGGAAAACCCGGCCGGATTGCGGAAGGTGGACCCGGCTGAACGGTCCTTGGTGGGCTGGCTTGCATCGCGCTTGGCGATCTGGTCGGCCATCCGCGCTTCCAGTACCGCCGGGTCACCATGGGCGGCACGAAAGGTCGCCCCGATGATCACTGCCCCCTCGGGCAGGTCGGACTGGCGATAGCGCAGGTTCAGGTCGGCGGCGGCAAGGGTTTCTATCTGGCCAGCCCGGGTGACAATGCGGATATGCGTCAGATGATCCGCGACATAAGACCCGTAACACCCCGCGTTCATCCGCACCGCCCCGCCGATGCTGCCGGGAATGGTACGCAGAAAGGTCAGGTCCAGCCCCGCCTCAGCCGCTTTTCTGGCCACATGCGCATCAAGGCACGCGGCCCCTGCGGTGACGGTTTCGCCATCCGTAGAAATGGAATTGAACCCCCGCCCCAACCGGATCACCACCGCCCGGATACCGCCATCCCGCACGATCAGGTTTGACCCCACGCCGATCGGAAAAACCGGAACGGCCGGGTCGAGCGCGGCAAGGAAGCGCCGCCAGATCGGCCTCATCTGCGGGCTGAAACAACCAGTCCGCCGGGCCGCCGACACGCAGCCATGTCAGGTCCGCAAGGGGACGATTGGGGGTCAGCGGGCCGCGCGGGGTGGGAAGATCATTCATGCCCCATTTTTTGCGGCTTTTGACCGCCACGCGCAAGGGGGGGCCCGTCTTTCGGCGCAGACATCAATGCGACAATCCGCTGCCCGATGGCTTGGCTGCCCTTCACCGACGGGTGGATCAGATCGACCTGATGGTAGGATTTGTCCTTATAGGGCACAAGGTCCGCCAGCAGCAGATACTGCATCCCGGGCTCCAGCGCCGCCAGACGCTGCATCCGGCGGTCCAGTTCATTGCCCGCAGGGCCGCAGGATTTGATCAGCGTCTGCACCCCCGGATTGCGCAGATAGCCGGTGTAGATCACGCGCGCGCCATCACTGACCAGCGTCTTGACCAAGGCCGGAATGGCCCCGCTGCGCCCGTCGGGGGAAATCAAGCGGTTCATCACCCCGTCACAGCGCCCACAGCCACAGCCGAACAGCAGATCATTGCCACCGCCGTTCATCACGACAAAATCCCACGGGCCGGGGCGGTATTGCTTGGGAATGTTCAACCCCGCACTGCCGGAAATCGGCAAGGCATAGAAATAGCGCGCACCGGGCACGGACTTGTCCACCACCTCGCGCCCCAGACCCGCCTCGATGATATCGGCCACCGACTGCCCCGAGGCCCGGTTCGATGCCATCATGGAATCGCCGAGCAACAAAATCCTTGCCTCACCGTCGCGCGGCACAGGCTCGCCGCAACTGAGCAGCAGGAACAGGGCGACAAGGGACACAAGCTTCGCAAACATCGTCACACTCTTTTGCCGGACCGGGTGGGTAGTGCCGCCTTATCCGGGGGCTTTGCGGCAGAGTTGTGACGTCCCTATTCCGCCGGTTCCTCGCCCTTCACCGTCCGCTTGACCCACCGCCACAGATACACCACCGGCCAACGCAGCACGCTTGCGCCCCCCGCCAGAATGACCATGCCCCAGATCGGGCCGTTCACATAGGTGACCCAACCGACCAGAGGAATGCCAAGGGCGATCAGCGCATAGGCGTTGCGCCAGTGCTGGTCGCGGCTGGGGAACATGGCGATCACGTTGGCCGCGATCAGCCAAAGGAACGCGGCGATCAGGGGGAGGGTCATGGTTTGGTGTCCCCTTCCAATTCGGATGGCAATTGCACGGGCAGGCCCATGGCTTTGCGGGCAAAGTAGATCAGCGGGTTGCGGAACATCGACAGGAAGGCAGCCATCGCGGCCACACCGATCCAGACCCCATGCTGCCAGCCGATCCAGCAGATCAGCAGCGGCGCGAGGATCAGCAGGGTGATGCCCGGGGCATATTGGCGGCGCATGGGCAACATCGCCGTGACCGTGGCGGCCAGCACCCAAAAGCAGCCCGCGATCAAGGGGGGGCTCATGCGACCACCGTGGGGCGGCCAAGTTTCTTCGAAGAAACTTGCAAAATCCTTCGAAGGATTTTGGCCCCGGTCATGCCGCCTGCCCCATCAACCGGGCGGGCAAGCCATTGGCCCAGCCCGAAATCGTGCCCGCCCCAAGGCAGACGACCATGTCGCCAGGCCGCGCCTGTTCGCGCACCAGCCGTGCAAGGTCAGCCTCGTCCATGATGGCCCGCGCATGGCGGTGGCCATGGGCGATCAGCCCGGCCACCAGATCATCGCGGCTGGCCCCTGCAATCGGATCTTCGCCTGCGGCATAGACCTCGGCAATTGCGACTACATCCGCCTCGTTGAAGCAGGTACAGAAATCCTCAAACAGGCTGTGCAGGCGGGTGTAGCGGTGCGGTTGATGCACGGCGATGACACGGCCCTTGGTCGATTGCCGCGCGGCGCGCAGTACGGCGGCAATTTCCACGGGGTGGTGACCGTAATCGTCGATGATCGTCACGCCGCCGACCTCGGCCACCTTGGTAAAGCGCCGGTTGACGCCCGCGAATCCGGCCAGCGCCTCGCGGATCTCATCCTTCTTCATGCCCAGATGGCGGGCGACGGCGACCGCTGACAGGGCATTGCTGACGTTGTGATCGCCGGGCATCGGCAGGGTGCAGCCTTCGATCACGGCCCCCTGCCCTTCGCCCTGCAAGGCGATGTCGAAATGCGCCACGCCATTTTCATAGGTCAGGTTCAGCGCCCGCACATCGGCCTGCGCGTTGAAACCGAAGGTCACGATACGGCGGTCGGTCACACGGCCCACCAGCGCCTGAACCTCGGCATGGTCGGTGCAGCAGACGGCAAGACCATAGAACGGGATGTTCGACACGAAATCATAGAAGCCTTTGCGCAGCGCATCAAAGGTGCCCCAATGCTCCATATGCTCGGGGTCGATGTTGGTGACGATGGCGATGGTGGCGGGCAGGCGGTTGAACGACCCGTCGCTCTCATCCGCCTCGACCACCATCCACTCGCCTGCCCCGGCCCGTGCATTGGACCCGTAGGCGTGGATCACGCCGCCGTTGATGACCGTGGGGTCAAACCCGCCTTTGTCCAGCAGGGTTGCCACCATCGTCGTCGTTGTCGTCTTGCCATGGGTGCCCGCGATGGCAATGTTGGACCGCAGGCGCATCAGTTCGGCCAGCATCTCCGCCCGGCGCACCACGGGCAGGCCGCGACGGCGCGCCTCCTCCAGTTCCGGGTTGCCCTTCTTGATGGCAGAAGAAATCACCACCACCGCGGCCTCACCAATATTCTCGGCCCTCTGCCCCTCAAAGAACGCAGCGCCCAAGGCGACCAGCCGGTCGGTGATCTTGCTGGCCTTGGCGTCCGATCCCTGCACGGCGAAGCCTTGGGTCATCAGCACCTCGGCGATCCCCGACATGCCGATGCCGCCGATGCCGACGAAATGAATAGGCCCCAGTTCCATGGGAAGTTTGGTCGCGGCGCTCATGGGGTGTGTCCTTCGGCGAGGGTCAGAACGAGTGTCACCAACCGGTCGGTGGCATCGGGGCGTGCAATGGCCAACGCGGCGCGGGCCATCTGTTCGGCCAGTCGCGGCTGGCCCAGAACCTCGGCCATCTGACGGCTGAGGCCGCCCGCGTCAAGCAGGTTTTCCGATATCAGGATGGCTGCCCCGCCCTGCACCAACCCCTGCGCATTGGCGGTCTGATGGTCGCCGGTGGCCGCAGCAAAGGGGATCAGGATCGACGGGCGGCCAATGACGCTGATATCGGCAACCGACGACGCCCCGGCCCGGCTGATCACCAGTTGGGCCTCTGACAGGCGGCGGGGAATATCGGTGAAGAAGGGCTGTACATCGGCGTCAATGCCCGCAGCCTCATAGGCGGCAATCGCGCGGGCAGCGTCCTCGGCGCGCGCCTGATGCGCCACCCGCAGGTTCTGGCGCAAGTTTTCGGGCAAGGCGGCCACGGCAGCGGGCACCACGTCGGACAATATACGCGCGCCTTGGCTGCCACCGATCACCAGCAGGCTCATCGGGTAATCGCCGGGTGGGATATAGCCCGCCCCGGCCCGGTCCAGCACGGCTTGCCGCACCGGGTTGCCGGTATGTTCGCCCGTCACGCCATTGGGCAACGGCGTGGGCCAGGTGCCGCAGGCCACCTTGCTGACCTTTGCGGCAAACAGTTGGTTCACCCGCCCCAATACGCCGTTCTGTTCATGGATCATCCGGGGACGGCGCAGAATGACCGCCGCCGACAGCGCCGGGATCGACGGATAGCCGCCAAACCCCACCACCACCGCAGGCTTGTCCTGCCACATCGACCAGACAGCCCCCGCAATACCGCCCGCAATCCGTAGCGGCACCATGGCCTTCGCCGCCAACCCGCCCCGCGCAAAGGTGGCCGACGCCACCTGCTCGATCACCACCTCTGCCGGAAAGCCGCCCGCATAGCGCGCGCCGCGATCATCGGTGGACAGCTTGACCCGCCAACCGCGCGCGATCATCGCCTCTGCCAGCGCCTGCGCGGGGAACATATGCCCGCCCGTACCGCCCGCCGCGATCAGCAGCAAAGGTGCCATCAGCGCCCCCGCTTGAAGATGTCACTCATCTTGTCCCGTGGCCGCGCGCGGGTCAGCGCCAGCAGCATGCCCACCGTCATGCCCGCCGCGATCACCGAAGACCCGCCATAGCTGACAAACGGCAGGGTCATCCCCTTGGCGGGCAGCAGACGCACCGCCACCCCCATGTTGATCATCGCCTGCACGCCGAACACGCAGGCCAGACCCGCCCCCGCCAACCGGATGAACGGATCACGTTCCTGCATCAGCCGCAGCAAGGACCGCACCACGATCACGCCGTACAGCGCAATGATGCACAGCACCAGGATCAGGCCATATTCCTCAGCCGCCACCGCGATGATGAAATCGGTATGGGCATCGGGCAGCGACCATTTCACCTGGCCTTCCCCCACCCCCACGCCAAAGAACCCGCCTTCCTGAATCGCGTTGGCCGCATAGCCAAGCTGGGTACGCGGGTCAACGTCGGGCGAGAGGAACCCGTTGATACGGCGGGCAAAATGTTCCGAGCTTTCATAGGCCGCAAAGCCGCCGACAGCCACAATCCCCGACACCACCACGATCAGCAGCATGGGGGCACCCGCGATGAAATAGATCACCCCCCACGAAAACAGCACCAGCGCCGATTGGCCGAAATCCGGCTGCATCGCCAGAAAGCCCACCACGATCATCGCCAGCAGAAAGGACACCGTCTTGCCGGGCGGGCCGTTCAGGTCGGTCGAGGCCGCCATCAGCCAGCCGCAGACCACCACAAACCCGGGCTTCAGGAATTCTGATGGCTGAAAGCTGGCAAAGCCAAAGCTGAACCAGCGCACCGCCCCTTTGCCGAAATCGGTGCCGAACACCGGCAGCAGCATCAGCGCCACCATCGAGGCCGCAAACCCCAACACTCCCAACCGGCGCACCATCACCGGCGACAGCATCGAGGCCCCGACCATCGCCGCAAGGGCCATGCCGCCAAAGAACGCCTGCCGCTGCACATAATAGAACGGCTCCAGCCCGTTGCGGCTGGCCAAGGGCACCGAGGCCGCAAGGCCCAGCAGCAGCCCGATGCCGAACAGCACGAACACACAGGTCAGCGACCATTTGTCGATGGTCCGCCACCAACGGGGAAGAATAGGTTCCGTAACCCGTACCGGGTTGGAGCCATAGACCATTTCAGTCATGGGAAAACCGCCTGATTTGCCTGCTCTGCCTTTGCCCGGATGTACCCCCGGATCATTTGGAAAAGAGTAGCGGCAAATCGGACTTAACGCTAGTGCAGAATCCGCCCGGCACCCCGCCCCCTTTCACATTGGCGCAAATATCCAGACGCAACGCCGTAGGATGGGCAATCTGCCCATCTCCCCCACCCCCATCTCGCCCGTTACCCCACCACCGCCTTCACCTGCGCCATGAAATCCTCGCCCCGTTTCTCAAAATTCGGATACTGGTCAAAGGATGCCGCCGCCGGGGCCAGCAACACCACATCGCCCGCCTCGGCCTCTGCCGCAGCGCGGGCCACGGCGCGGTCCATCGTCTCGCAAATCTCATGCGGGGTGGTGCCCAGTTGCAGCGCGAAATCGCGCGCCGAATGGCCGATGAGGTAGGCCTTCACCACCGATCCCAGATGCGGCGCAAGGGCTGCGATGCCACCATCCTTGCCCATCCCCCCCACGATCCAGCGGATGCGCGGGAAGGCCTGCAGGGCCTTGGCGGCGCTGTCGACATTGGTCGCCTTGCTGTCATTCACAAAGCGCACGCCCCCCTTGCTGCCCACCAACTGGCTGCGATGCGGCAGGCCTGCAAAGCTGTGAAACGCCCCCTCGATCAATTTGGGCGCAACGCCCAGACTGCGGCAGGCAGCGTAAGCGGCGCAGGCGTTCTGGTGGTTATGCGCGCCGGGCAGGCCCTGCACCTCGCGCAGATCGATGCTGGCCACCTGACGCCCGCGCCGCCATTCGGCCAGAAACCCCTTGCGGGCAAACACCGCCCAGCCAAACCCTTCCAGTTTTTGCCCCGAGGATACCCGGATCACCCGGTCGTCCTGCGGGCCTTCCGACAGTTGGCCCGCCAGAAACTGCCCCTCCACCTCATCCACCCCAATGATGCAACGATCCGGCCCGCCTTCGGCAAACAACCGGCGTTTGGCGGCGAAATAGCCGCCCATGCCGTTGTGGCGGTCCAGATGGTCGGGCGACAGGTTGGTGAACACCGCCACATCGGGGGTCAGGCTGCGGGCAAGGTCGGTCTGATACGACGACAGTTCCAGCACCACCACCTCGCCATCCTCGGCAGGGTCAATGTCGAGCACGCCGCGCCCGATATTGCCCGCCATCTGGGTCGGGCGGCCCGCCACTTGCAGAATGTGGTGGATCAGCGCCGTGGTGGTGGATTTGCCGTTCGATCCGGTCACGCAGATCACCCGGGGGGTAGTCTCGAAATTGTCCCACTCCTCCCCCGCATAGCTGCGGAAAAACAGCCCGATGTCATTGTCCACCGGCACGCCAAGGTCCAGCGCGCGGGCGATCACCTTGTTGGGGGTGGGGTAAAGATGGGGGATGCCCGGCGACACGATCAGGGCCGCGATGCCGTCAAACGCGCCCGCGCGGGTCAGGTCGGTGCAGGTGAACCCTTCGCTTTCCGCCTTGGCGCGGGCTTCGGGGCTGTCATCCCACAAGCACCGGCGTAGCCTCGCCCGCCACCAGCGCGCGGGCGGTGGCAAGGCCGGACCGGCCAAGGCCCAGAACGGCGATCTTGAGGCCTGCGTAACCTTTGACGGGGATCATGGCTGGTACTCCGGGCGGTGTGTCTGGTGGCAACCGACCGGGGGTTTCACACCCCCGGACAAAAAACATTGGCCTTTCGCCAATGGTTCTACCCGTGGGATATTTGAGCCAATGTGAAAGGGAAAGGGCAGAGTTAATCTGTCTTGCTCTCAACCTTTGCCGGATGCGGCCGCAGGGGGACGACGCAGGGGGGCGACTTTGGTATGACTGTTCGGTTTGGCAAACCTGTGCGTTGATCAGGCGGTGACAAGCTATGAGGATGCCATGACCGTTTACATGATTGCCGATATCACCGTGACGGATGGTGTGTGGATTGCCGAGTATGCCGCCAATGTTCACCCGATTGTGGCCGCGCATGGCGGCAGGTATCTGGCACGCAGCGGCAACATCACCTCGCTGGAGGGACCGGCCAAAACTTCGACCGTGGTGGCTATTCTGGAATTTCCCGATGCGGCGTCCTGCCTTGCCTTTGTGAATGACCCGGCCTACGCGCCTTACAAAGCGGCACGGGCGGCTGGAACCGACAGCCAGTTCTTCATGATCGACAACACGGATCTGGTCGGCAGCGTTCCCTACTTGACGCCTGCCTGATCTGAAAGGGCCGCATGGCCCTTGGCCGTCAGTGCATAGATGCCGCGATCCACTTTCTCAAACCAGCCATAGTGATCGGCCCGCATCAGGGTGGCGGCGCGGGCAACGCCGGTGGCTTTGGCGACAGCCGACGCTTTGGCGGGGCCAGTGGCCAGATGTGCCGCACAGCGCAGCGCATCCTGCCGATAGGCGGTCATGCGGGGGGTCTTGGTGGTGCCGCCGATGTTCGGGTCACCCTCCCGCCGTTCAAACTCGCGCAGCAGGCGGGCGGTTTTGACCGATGATTTGCGCGGGGTATAGGGGCCGGGATCAAGGTGGGCTGTCACTTGGCTTGTGCCCGGATCGACCGCCAGCAACCCCAGCCCCAACCGCCGGCACAGCGCGATGACATCGCGGTAGCGCAGCGACCAGCCCCGTTTGCCAGACACCGGCACCGCCAGATAGACATGATCGACCAAGGCCTGCCGCGCGACCCCCTGCATCACCAGCGACAGCGAGAAGGTCAGTTTCATCTCCACCACCAAGGGCGCATCGCCCGGGCGGCAGGCAAGAATATCACAGGCACCAACCTCGGCCTTCACCTCATAACCTTGGTCCGTCAGATAAGATTTCAAAGCGGGGTAGAGATCGGCCTCTCGTGCAGGTTTGGTCACGCCCGCCTCCGCCACACCCAGACGCCCCCCGCCAAGGCGGCAAACAGCGCCGCTGCAATCAGCATGTGGTTGTGCAAGGCCGCCGTCCCGAACAGCGCAACGATCACATGCCCTGCCCCGTATCCGATGCCGCAGACCAACAGCGCCCAGACGATCACAGCGCCCATATCGGCCAGCACAAACACCCGCAGCGCCAATCCTGACGCGCCAAGCGCCACCGGGCATACCGCGCGCAACCCCCAGACAAACCGGAACCCCACCGCCCACCGCAGCGGATGCGCCGCAACCTGCGCCCGCACCTGCCCCATCAGGGCCGATGTGTTCACCCCAGCCAGCCAGCGGGCATCAATCGCCCGGCGGCCAAGCTGGAACAGCGTCTGATCCCAGACAAAGGCCCCCAAGGCCACAACCGCCACCACGGGCCAAAAGCCGAACAGGCCGCGGTGCGCCAACACGCCCCCCATGAACGCCACGGCATCGCCTTCGACGAACGCCCCCACGCCGAGGGCGGGCAACCCCCATTGGGCAATGGCGGCAGTCAGACTGGCTTCAAACATGCGCACGGCCCTTTGCGGGAAAGCCCCGTCTTGGCTTTTACCCGGGCCGCGCGCGTGCCGCCAGCCCTGCCAAAGCGCGTGCGTCAAAGAGGAAAATCACGGGCACCAACAGCCCCAATCGGGGCATATCCGGCGGATTTATGCGCATGACCTTGGGTCATTCAGCAGGTTTTCGCTGCCACTTCAACAGCTTGGGAACCGCCCTGAGGATCGCACGTTTTCCGGGCGTGAACAGTAAGCAGAGTTCATGCGAGCGCCCATTGGCGCATCTGTAGTACGAAAAGGACGAGCAATGAAAAATGTCTTGAACATGGCGGCGGTATCCGCACTGACGCTGATGATGGCAGGCACCGGGGCAATCGCACAGACGACCCTGACGGGAACCCGCGCGGTGAATGACCGGATCGACGACATCGAAGACGATGTGAATACCGATATGGAGCGCGCGCAGGATGCCGCCCGCTTTGGCAACCCGGAGTTCCGCCCCGGTCTGTCGGGCAGCGCCTCGCTTGGCTATTCGGGCAAGACGGGTAACAACGAGAGCCAGGAGTTTTCACTCGGCGCACGCCTGCGCTATGCCCAAGGTCAGTTGGTGCAGACCATTGGCGTGGCGATGGATTTTGCCGACGATAACGGCGTGAAGACCAAGGAAGACGTCTTCGCAGTCTATGATGCGAACTACTATCTGAACGACCGCTTCTATGTGTTTGCGCTTGGCCGGATTGAATCGGACGGACTTGCCAATACGGCGGGTGAGGTCAAAACCGACGCCTTCCTTGGCTTTGGTCCGGGTTACCGGGTGGTGAGCCGCCCCGATATGACCTGGCGCGTGCAGGCCGGTATCGGCGTCAGCTATCTGGAAAACGGGTTGGAGCAGAGCGAGACGGAAACCGGCTACATCGCCTCGTCGCGGTTCTACTACGCGTTCAGCGACAACGTGTTTGCGACCAATGACACCGATATCCTGAAGTCGGATTCGGCGCTGCGGATCAACAACGATCTGGGCGTGAACTTCAAAATGACCGACAGCTTTGCCACCCGTGTCAGCTATCTGTCGGAATACAACGACAACCGCGCCATCCGCACCGATAACAAGGTCGGTCTTTCGCTGGTTTACGGTTTCTGATCCCTCGGGACCAGCCAGTGTCAAGGAGGGGGGGCAGGGACTTGCCCCCCCTTTTCATGTCTGGGCCAGCATCTTTGTCCAACCCAGACCGTGATCACGCGGTGTCACAACCCCGTCACCACGGCATTCCGGGCGAAACGAACCCGGCCCTGCATCGAAAAGGCCCTTGCAGGCCGGAACAAGGCCCTGCCTAACCCAACAGGAGCCGACAGATGAAAACCAACTGGATGATCCGCAGCGCCGCCGCCCTTTTCGTGGTGGCAGCTACCCCTTTTGCCGCGCTCGCGGCGGATGAGCATTACAAGGCCGATGGGGCTGCTGTCGGCGGCTATGACGTCGTGGCCTATCACACCGTCGGCGCGCCGACCAAAGGGGCTGCCGAATTCAGCGCGGACTATCAGGGCACGACATGGCAGTTTGCCAGCGCCGAAAACCGCGATCTGTTCACCGCCGATCCGGCCAAATACGCACCGGCCTATGGCGGGTGGTGTTCTGCCGGGGCCAGCAAGGGCAAGAAAGTGGCAACCATGCCCGAGTTCTTCGCCATCGTGGACGGTCAGTTGTACCTGAACAGTTCGGAAAAGGCCCATACCGGCCTGTTCCTGAAAGACACGGCGACGGTGATTGCCAAGGGCGAAAGCAACTGGAAAACCATCTTCGCGACCGAGGCGGACAAGCTGTAACCCCAAACTGTAAGCCGCGAACTTGACGGCGCGCCGGGGGACTCCGGCGCGCTTTGTCGTTCGGTCGGGCTGTCACCGCACCTTCAGCGTCGCCAGCCCGATCGGCGCAAGGATCAGGCTGATGATCCAGAACCGGATCACGATCTGCGGTTCGGCCCAGCCTTTTTTCTCAGAATGGTGGTGGATCGGGGCCATCAGGAACACCCGGCGTCCTGTGCGCTTGAAATACAGCACCTGAATGATCACCGACAAAGCCTCGACCACGAACAACCCGCCGACGATGCCCAGCACGATTTCATGCTTGGTGCAGACGGCAATCGCCCCAAGTGCCCCGCCAAGCGCCAGCGACCCGGTATCGCCCATGAACACCGCCGCTGGCGGCGCGTTGTACCACAGAAACCCCAAGCCCCCGCCGAACAGCGGCTGGATCACCCAGAATGTCGGTCGCATGATGATCAAGGTCAACGCCGTCCACCAGCATCACCGCGCCCGTGGCATTCGCCATGCGCAGCGGCAAGATGCGCTGATAGGCGTCGGACCGATACCGGCCGATGGCCGACGCCCGGTCGGCAAAGCGGATCACCACCAGATCGCCGGGCCACGCCCCCTCCAGCATCGTCTTGTGGCCGCCATGCAGCAGGAAACGGCCACCAAAAGGCGCAAGTGTTTCGTCGATGGCCGACACGTAGGTGGCAATATCCGGCCCCATCGAAACATCGGTCAGATTGGCGATTGCGAAGGTGGTCATGCGGCACCCGTCAGGTGCCGCCCGCGATAGGCCCTCGCCTCTGCTGCGGCAAACGCCAGCACGGCCAAGGCCTGCCCGACGACCAATGTGGCCCCCAGCGTATTCGGCGCCACCATCAGCAGCGCAAGCAGGCTGGCCACCGCCCAGCCGATATTTCCTGCGACAATGACCGCCACGGCCCCACGCGAAGGCACCGGGCTGCGCGCCACCCAGCCGATGAACAAGGCGACGGGCACCAACAGCGCCCCGGCCCCCCGCAGCAGGCCGGCCGGCAGCGCAGTCAGTTCGGCGATACTGTCCGGCGCTACCAGCAGCGCCACAGCCATGGCACCGCAGGTTACACCATCCAGCACAAGAATGCGGCGCAGCGGCAGGTTTTGAACAGGATATTGCATCGGAAGACCTTTCTGTCAGAACAAGGTTATCGGAAGGCTGATCGCTGCCCCCCGGCCTTGACCATCGCGCGCTGCGGTAATGGCGTCGATTACCTTGCAGGTCATAGACGGACAGCAGAGGGATGCGTATTGTCCCAGCATGGGACAGCACACCAGCATCGGCGACGGGCTGCGCATCTGGAGGCAGCGGCGACGGCGCAGCCAGCTTGATCTGGCGCTGGATGCGGGCGTGTCGCAGCGCCACCTGAGTTTTGTCGAATCCGGTCGTGCCCGCCCCAGCCGCGACATGGTGCTGCGTCTGGCCGAGGTGCTGGAGGTACCGCTGCGTGACCGCAACCTGTTGCTGGGCGCTGCGGGGTTTGCACCGGTTTTCCCCGAACACCGCTGGAATGCGCCCGAATTTTCCACCGCGCGGGTGATGGTCGAGGCGGTCTTGCGGGGGCATGAACCCTGCCCTGCCTTGGCGGTGGACCGTCATTGGACGCTGGTTGCCGCCAACCGGGCGGTGGCGCCCCTGCTGACCGGGGTGGCGGCGCATCTGCTGGCGGCCCCGGTCAATGTGCTGCGCCTCAGCCTGCATCCAGAGGGGCTGCAACCCCGCATCGCCAACCTGCACGACTGGCGGGCCCATGTTTTGCATAGGCTGGAACATGAGGTTGCCCTGTCGGCCGATCCCGTGCTGGCGGCGCTTCTGGCGGAACTGGCGGGTTATCCGGTGCCCGCCTCGCACCGCCCCACAGCCTACGCGCCGGGGATCGCCGTGCCATTACAGCTTGATCTGGCTGACGGGCGGGTGTCGTTTTTGTCAACCACAACAGTGTTTGGCACCGCCACCGACGTGACGCTGGCCGAATTGACGATCGAGACGTTCCTTCCGGCAGACGAGGCCACAAGGGCCGTGATGCAACGACTGGTCTTCCCAGCCTAAGATCACCGCACCTTCAGCGTCGCCAACCCGATCAGCGCGAGGATCAGGCTGATGATCCAGAACCGGATCACGATCTGTGGTTCCGCCCAGCCCTTTTTCTCAAAATGATGGTGGATCGGGGCCATCAGGAACACCCGGCGTCCGGTGCGTTTGAAATACAGCACCTGAATGATCACCGACATCGCCTCGACCACGAACAGCCCGCCGACGATGCCCAGAACGATCTCATGCTTGGTGCAGACCGCAATCGCGCCCAAGGCCCCGCCAAGGGCGAGCGAGCCGGTATCGCCCATGAAAACCGCCGCTGGCGGCGCGTTGTACCACAGAAACCCAAGCCCACCGCCAAACAGGGCGGCGGCAAAGATCAGCAACTCGCCCGTACCCGGCACGAAATGGACGCCCAGATAGGTGGTGTAGTTGAAGTTACCAACCACATAGGAAATCACGCCCAAGGTGCCGCCAGCGATCATCACGGGCATGATGGCAAGGCCGTCCAGACCATCGGTCAGGTTCACCGCATTGGCCGACCCCACGATGGTGATCATGCCGAAGGGTATGAAAAACCAGCTTAAATTCAGCAACACGTCCTTGAACACCGGCAGCGCCAGTTGGTTTTGCAGCTCCGCCGGGTGGAACATGGACGCCGCATAGGTCGCAAGCCCCGCAATCAGCAGCCCCAGCACAAACCGCACGCGCGAGGACACGCCCTTGGTGTTCTGCTTGGTCACCTTGGCATAGTCATCGGCAAAACCGATCACCCCAAAGGCAAGCGTCACCAGAATGACGATCCAGACATAGGGGTTGTCCAGCCGCGCCCACATCAGCGTCGATACCATCAGCGCCGACAAGATCAGCAACCCGCCCATGGTGGGGGTGCCCGCCTTGGCAAAGTGGCTGGCCGGGCCATCATCGCGGATCGGCTGACCCTTGCCCTGCTTGCGGCGCAAAAGGTCGATCAGCGGGCGCCCGAACAGAAAGCCGAAGATCAGCGCCGTCGCAAAGGCTCCGCCTGCCCGGAAGGTGATATAGCGGAACAGGTTGAAGGCATCGCCCCCGTCGGAAAACTCGGTCAGCCAATACAACATCAGACGGTTCCTTCGATTGGGGCTGGGCCTTGCCCCATTTTGCGCAGGGCGTCAACGACAAGGCTGACCTTGATGCCCTTTGACCCCTTCACCAGCACGATGTCGCCTGCATCAATCAGGCTGCGGGCACGGGGCACAAGTTCGGTCGCGGCCTCGACCCATTCGCCCCGCTGCGCGCGCGGCAGGGCCAGCCACAGGGCGTGCATCCGGGGGCCGACACAGTGGATCACGTCAATCGCCGACAGCCCTGCATGCTGGGCTACGGCCTGATGCAGGGTCAATTCCGTTGGCCCCAGTTCCAGCATGTCGCCCAGGATGGCAATGCGCCGCCCGTTGCCGATGCGGCCCACCCCGTGGTGCGGCTGCGCCGCGATCAGCACATCCAGACTGGCGGCAAGCGAGGCCGGGTTGGCGTTGAAGGCATCGTCGATCAGGTCAAAGAACGTCTCCTCGACCCGGTCCAGCAAGATACGGTCCCGCGTGCCCCGGCCCGCAGGCGGTGCCCAGGTGCCGATGTCACAGGCGGCAATGGTCGGATCGCACCCAAGCGCATCGGCGACGGCAAGTGCCCCCAGCCCGTTCAGCGCAAAGTGACGCCCGGGGGAGCGGACCTTGAACAGGAACGCCTCGCCCCGGCGGGTGGCCTGCACCACGGTCGCCTCGGCGGTCAGAGTGGCAGTGGCCATGTGATAATCGGCACCGGTGGCGACGCCGAACAGCACCTGCCGCGCGCCGGTGGCGCGGGCCTTGGCGGTCAGGATCGGCGTGACGGGCAGATCGGCGGGCAACACCGCCACACCACCCGGCAGCAAACCGTCCATGATGGCGGCCTTTTCATGGGCGATGCCGT
Organism: uncultured Alphaproteobacteria bacterium; assembly: GCA_963772935.1. Lineage (GTDB taxonomy): Bacteria > Pseudomonadota > Alphaproteobacteria > Rhodobacterales > Rhodobacteraceae > JANNNF01. The sequence goes on from CAVYZK010000008.1 coordinate 117,687, forward strand.
CGAGGTTCTCAAACGCCTCCAGATGGGCGGGTGACACGATGGTGATCAGCGCGACATGCAGTTGCGCCATGCGGGCCAGCGGGGCAATTTCCCCGGGATGGTTCATGCCGATCTCGATCACGGCAAAATCCGCGTCCACCGGCATGCGCGCAAGCGTCAGCGGCACGCCCCAGTGGTTGTTGTAGCTCGCCTCGGCGGCATGGACACGGCCCTGCCCGCCCAGAATGGCGCGCAGCATTTCCTTGGTCGAGGTTTTGCCGACAGACCCCGTGACCCCCACAACGCGGGCCTTGGTACGGGCACGGGCAAACCGGCCCAGATCCTCCAGCCCCCGCAGCACATCGGGCACGATCAGCAGGGGGGCATCCTTGCGCCACACCGTCAGGGCGGCGCGATACAAGGGCTGCCGCAGCCCCCTTGGCCAAGGCCTGACCGACGAAATCATGGCCATCGCGCACATCGGTCAGCGCCACGAACAGATCGCCGGGCTGCAAGGTGCGGGTGTCGATCGACACGCCACTGGCTTGCCAGTCGGCAGTCGTCTGGCCCCCGGTGGCGGCAACGGCATCGGATGAGGTCCACAGCATCAGATCACCCCATCAAGCGCGGCCACCGCCACACTTGCCTGTTCCACATCGTCAAACGGATAGATGTCACCCTTGATGACCTGCCCGGTTTCATGCCCCTTGCCGGCCACCAGCACGGCATCGCCGGGCTGGGCGGCATCCACGGCGCGCAGGATCGCCTCGGCCCGGTCGCCCACATCGTGCGCATCCGGGCAGGCGGCCATCACCTCGGCCCGGATTGCGGCGGGGTCTTCGGACCGGGGGTTGTCGTCGGTCACATAGAGCACATCGGCATTGTCGCGGGCCGCAGCGCCCATCAGCGGGCGTTTGGTGCGGTCGCGGTCGCCGCCTGCACCGAACACCACGATCACCCGACCCATCACATGCGGGCGCAGGGCGCGCAGCGCGGTTTCGATGGCGTCGGGCGTATGGGCGTAATCGACAAACACCGCAGCCCCGTTGCGCCGGGTGGCGGCCAGTTGCATCCGGCCCCGCACCCCGGTCAGTTTCGGCAGCACGGCAAACACCCGGGCGGCGTCTTCGCCCGCCGCAATCACCAGGCCAGCGGCCACGGCCACATTCTCGGCCTGAAACCCGCCGATCAGGTTCAGACGCACCTGATGCGGCTGGCCCTGCCACGAAAACCGCACATCCTGCCCGGTGGCATCATAGCGCTGGTTCAACAGCCGCAGATCGGCCGCCTCGCCATGGCCCACGGTCAGGCAGCGCAGCCCCCGCGCCTGTGCAACGCTGGCAAGGTCTGCGCCCGCGCGCGCCGTTCAGGTTGATCACGGCCACGCCGTCTTGCGGCAAGGCGCGGGTGAACAGGGCGGATTTGGCGTCAAAATACGCGTCCATCGTGTGGTGATAATCCAGATGGTCCTGCGTCAGGTTGGTGAACCCGGCAGCGACCAGCCGCACGCCATCCATCCGGCGCTGGTCCAGCCCGTGGGACGATGCCTCCATCGCGGCATGGGTCACCCCTGCCCCGGCGGCGGCGGCCAGCATGGCGTGCAGGGTGATCGGGTCGGGGGTGGTGTGGGCGGACGGGGCGGCCCATGCGCCCTCTACCCCGGTGGTGCCGATGTTGATGGCCTCGTGCCCCAGGGCCATCCAGATTTGCCGGGTAAAGGTTGCAACGGACGTTTTGCCATTGGTGCCCGTGACGGCCACCATGGTTTCAGGCTGCGCGCCAAACCACAGGGCAGCGGCATAGGCCAAAGCCTCGCGCGCGTCTTCGGCCACGATCAGGGCGGCATCGGTATCGGCCAGCACGTCCGCGGCCAGCCGTGCGCCGGCGGCATCGGTCAGAATGGCGGCAGCGCCCTGGGACAGGGCAGTTGCGATAAAGCTGGCACCATGCACCCGTACCCCGGGAAGCGCCGCGAACAGCATGCCCGCCCGCACGGCGCGGCTGTCCACGGTCAGACCGGACAGCGCCGGGTCGCGGTCGCGCCCGTTGCCGGGCCGGGCGGTCAGGCCCAGATCAGATAACCGCTTTGCCCGACCTGCCGCTGTGTTTGCCATGGCGCACCGCCCCTTACTGTTTGACGGCTGTTAACCCATCCAGCGGGGCAGGTTCAACCACTGGTGCCATGCCCATCAGGGGGGCGACGCGGCGGATGATTTCAGCCGCGACGGGAACGGCGGTCCACCCGGCGGTGCGGCGCGGCTTTGGTCCCGAGGTTTCAACCGGTTCATCCAGCGTCACGATCAGCACGTATTTGGGATCACTGGCCGGGAACATCGAGGCGAAGGTGTTCACCACCTTGTCCTTGTAATAGCCGCCCCCGGGTTTGGGTTTGTCGGCCGTGCCGGTCTTGCCCGCCACCTGATAGCCCGGCACTTCGCCCAAGCTGGCGGTGCCGTGGGTCACCACGCGGCGCAGCATGGCAACCGCATCATGTGCAGATTGTTCGCGCATCACGCGGGTGCCGGTGGTCTGACCTTCACGCTTGAGCAGTGTTGGCTTGATCATCACCCCGCCATTGGCAATCGCCGCGTAGGCTGCTGCAAGGTTCAACGGGCTGGACGAAATGCCATGCCCGAAAGATGCCGTCACGGTCACGATATCGGGCCATTTCTTGGGGCGCAGCGGTTTGGCCCCCGCAGCTTCGATCAGTTCCACCGGCGAGGGGCTAAGCACGCCAAGCGACTGCAAAAACGCCTGCTGGCGCAAGCCGCCGATCATCAAGGCAACATGGCCGGTGCCGATGTTCGACGACACTTCGATCACCTCGGACAGGGTTTTGGTGGGGCCGTAGTTATGCCCCTCAAACTCACCAATCCGCTTGCGCCCGATCACCAGACTGCGGGTGTCAATCGGCGTGTCGGGGGTCACAAGGCCAAGGTCCATGGCTTGGGCTGCGGCGAAAATCTTGTAGGTGGACCCCAGTTCGTACAGACCCTGCACCGCACGATTGAACAGCGGGCTATCGCCGGGATCGGCCCCTTTTGCGATAAGCGGGCTGGGCCGGTCATTGGGGTCAAACGCGGGCAGCGACGCCATGCTGAGGATCTCGCCCGTGTTCACATCCAGCAAGATCGCCGCCGCCCCCTTGGCGTTCATCATCATCATGCCGGCCCCCAGCACGTCTTCCACCGTGGCCTGCAAGGTCAGATCAATCGACAGCGCCATCGGCGTGTCGCCCTGTGACGGGTCGCGCAGCCGCGCATCCATCGCCTTTTCGACGCCAGCGGTGCCGATGACCTCGGCAGAGTTCACGCCCTCGGCCCCGAAGGACGCGCCGCCAAGGATATGCGCCGCCAATTGGCCGTTGGGGTAAAGCCGCATCTCACGCGGACCAAACAGCAAGCCCGGATCGCCGATGTCATGCACACTTTGAATCTGTTCGGGCGACAACACCTTGCGCACCCACATGAAACTGCGCCCGTCGGTAAAGCGGCGCAGCAGGTCTTCTTCCTTCAACTCCGGAAAGATCAGGGCCAGTTGCTTGGCCGCGCGGGCCGGGTCAACCATGTCCTTGGGCTGGGCATAAAGCGAGCTGGTGGTCATGTTGGTGGCCAGCACCCGGCCATTGCGGTCGGTGATATCGGCGCGTTGCGCGGTGATTTCCGCACCCGGTGCCGAGGCAAGTGGTTCCATCGGTTCAGACGCGGCCAGCAGGCCCATCCGCGCGCCAATGGTAGAAAACACCACGAAAAACCCAAGCGCCATCACCAGCAGCCGGAATTCTGCCCGCCCGCGCGCGCGGTCGCGCATCACCTCGTGGCGCAGGCGCAGGTTTTCACGCTCGATGCTATCGGGGTTTTCACCCTTTTGACGGGCCGACAGGATACGCGCCAGCGGGCGCAGCGGGGTGCGGGTCACAGGTCATTCCCCTCGGTGGTGCCTTGCACATCGACCGGCATCGACATTTCGGGCAGTTCAGGTGCGGGATAGGCGATAGAGGCTGGCTGGCCAAATTGCCCGGGTTCCAGCGGCAACAAACCCAGTCGGTCAAAGTTCAGCCCCGCCAGTTCGCGCAGCCGGTCGGGGCGGTTCAGATAAGCCCATTCGGCGCGCTGTACCGCCAAAGCCTCGCGCAGGCCCGCGATGGATTGTTGCAGGGCCTTGACCTCTCGCAGGGCGGTCTGGGTCGCATAGTTTTCACGGTAGGCCCAGAAGCCAAGGGCGATGACGGCCAGAAAGGTCAGGACATAGATCACGGGGCGCATGTCAGCGGCGTCCTTTCGTAGGGGAAGGCTTGGTGTAATGCGGCTTGATGCCATGGGATTTGGCGAATTGCGGCACGGCAAGGTCGGTGTCGTCCAACAGCGCAGCAGGCACATCGGTGCGGGTGGCGATGCGCAGTTTGGCCGACCGCGCGCGGGGGTTCTCAAGCAGTTCCTGATCGTCCGGCCCGATGGCCCGTTTGTTGACCAGCGTAAAGCGCGCGGTGGTGTCGGCGCGGGCGGGGGCATAGCGGTTGGTGTTGGCCTCGGCCCCCGAGGCCAGTTGCAGATACCGCTTCACGATGCGGTCCTCCAAGCTGTGGAAGGTCACGACCGCCAGCACACCACCCGGACGCAAGGCCCGCTCTGCCGCCGCCAGCCCCGCCGTCAGTTCGGCAAATTCGGCGTTCACCGCGATGCGGATGGCCTGAAAGCTGCGGGTCGCCGGGTGGCTTTGCCCCGGTTTCGGGCGCGGCAGGCATTTGGCGATGATCTCGGCCAGTCGCAGGGTGGTGGTGATCGGCTCTTCTGCCCGGGCCGCCACGATGCTGCGCGCAATGCGGCGGGAGGCATGTTCTTCACCGTACAGATACAGGATATCGGCCAGGTGCGCCTCGTCTGACGTGTTGACCAGATCGGCGGCGCTGTCGCCGGACTGGCTCATCCGCATGTCCAGCGGGCCGTCCTTCATGAATGAAAACCCCCGGGCGGCTTGGTCGATCTGCATCGACGACACGCCAAGGTCCAGCACCACCCCGTCCAGCGGGGTGTCACTATAAGTGTCCAGCAGCGAAAACGTGCCCTGCACCAGTCGCAGTCGGTCGCCATACTCGGGTGCCCAAGCCGCCGCCATCTCCAGCGCCAGCGGGTCACGGTCTACGCCGATCACACAGGTGGCCCCGGCGTCCAGCAGCCCGCGCGAATATCCCCCTGCTCCAAAGGTGCCGTCCAGCCACAGGCCAGACACCGGGCTAACCGCCGCCAGAATGGGGCGCAGCAGGACGGGGGTGTGGGGCGCGCGGTCAGCGTCGGCGATCAGGGGGCGTGCGGGGCGTTTGGGTCGGGCCATATCAGCCCGCCCGTTTGTGCCTGCCGACCAGCGCCAGCGGGTCGATGCCGTCATCCTCATCGTCTTCCGCCAGCTCGGCGTCATAGACTTCGCGGCGGAACAGGCGGAAACGGTTGGTGAAACCGGCAAAGGCGGCCTCGCCGCCCGCCCCAAGGTCATCGCCCAGAAAACCCATCTTTTCGCGCACCCGGGGTGGCAGCACGATGCGGCCATCGGGTTCGATCTCGACCATGGCGGACCGGCTGATAAGCTCGCGCTCTGCGCGGATGCGCTCGGGCGAGCCAAGGTCCATCGCCTCGATCTGGGCTGAAAGGGCATCTGCCCCGGCCTTGGAGTAACACTCGACAAAGTTCCGGGATTTGCCGCCATAGACCATATACAGCCGGGGGCGGGGAAAGTCGGCTGAGGCCGGGTCGTCAGCTTCCAGAACACGGCGGAAGGCTGCCGGGATCGAGACCCGCGCCTTGCTGTCTACCTTCTGGTAGAACTCGCCTCTGAACGCCTCAGACATTTGCCAATCGGCCCTTCAAGTTTACTTGCCAAACACACCCCGTAGAACGAAAATAGGCGGATCGAGCGGCTGCCACTGCCCGATCCGCCTTCTGTCCCATCGCTGGGCGTCCTCTGCGCGTGCCACCTGGGGGAGATGTCTGCTCGCCCGCGCCGTGGATCTCGTCGTCTTATTCTGAAAGGGGCTGCCGTGTAGCTGCCTGTATGAGCCTGCCTTATCGCCTTGTTCGGGGTCTTGATGCTGCCCCAGCGTTTTTGTTTTGCCCGTTTCAGTCTTCGTAAGAAAAGGGATGCCATGGGATTTCGTGGGAAGCAACGGAAATCTTTGGGCATCAGGGGCCATATCTTGTCCTGCGCCGTGCTCAAATCCCGTATTTGGTGTGGATAACTTTGCTCACAAAGCAATCTCTAGGGATCACGGCGGTGTGAGCCGCTAGATATGGTGGCGTGAGCCTGCTGTGGCGACCCCCCATATTTTCCCAAATTATTTTGCGATCAGACCATCCCGCAGACCACAGCCCGCTGGAATCCAGCGAATCCCTCGCCAAAAACCAAAAAGCCGGGACGATTGTCCCGGCTTTCCCATAATTTCCCAACCGTATGATTCGTAGGATGGGTGGTCCTTGCGCCCCGCAGGGTCCGCCCATCCCGCCTCAGGCCATCCCGCCCGCCACCAACCGCGCCGCCAGCCGCGCATAGGCCTCGGCCTGCGCCCCCTGCCCCGCCGCAATCGGCACGCCCGCGTCGCCCGCGAGCCGCACATCAAGGCTCAGCGGCAGTTCCCCCAGAAACGGCAACCCCAACTTGGCGGCCTCTGTCGCCACGCCGCCGTGACCAAAGATGTGTTCCTCATGCCCGCAGTTCGGACAGATATAAGTAGACATATTCTCAATCAGCCCCAGCACCGGCGTCTTCAGCTTGACGAACATGTCCAGCGCCTTGCGTGCATCCAGCAGCGCCACATCCTGCGGCGTGGACACGACAATGGCCCCGGTCAGTTGTGTACGCTGGCACAGGGTCAGTTGAATATCCCCGGTTCCGGGCGGCAGGTCGATGATCAGCACATCCAGCCGCCCCCAGGCCACCTGCCCCAGCAACTGCTGCAAGGCCCCCATGATCATCGGCCCGCGCCAGATCACCGCCTCGTCGTCCTTCAGCATCAGGCCAATCGACATCATCGTCACGCCATGCGCGACCAACGGCTCGATGATCTTGCCATCGGGGCTGGCGGGGCGTTTCGATACCCCCATCATGCGCGGCTGGCTCGGGCCATATATATCGGCGTCCAGCAACCCGACCCTGCGCCCCTGCCGCGCCAAGGCGACCGCGAGGTTGGACGACACCGTGGATTTGCCAACCCCGCCCTTGCCAGAGGCCACAGCGATGATCCGATCAATGCCCGAAATCTTCTGCGGCCCACCGGCTTGCGGCGTCGGATGCTGGCCGATCTTCAGGCTGGGCGGGGCGGCTTTTGGCGCCGGCCCATGCGCCGTCATCACCACCTGAACGCTTGTCACCCCCGCCAAAGCCCGCAGCGCGGCCTCAGCCTCGGCCTGTGCCGGGGCCAAGGCACGCGCGGCATCGGGGTCTGCGGCCTCTATCACGAAACGCACCAACCCTGCCTCGACCGACAGCGCGCGAATCAGATCGCGAGAGACAAGATCGCCTCCGCCCGGCACCGGAATCCGCGCAAGAACCCCTATGACATGTTCCCGATCCACCGACATCCCGCTCTCCTGCGCATAAACTATGGCCGAAAGTCAGTGTCTTTACGGAAAAGGGCAAGACCGTGTTTACCAAATGCTCAAAATTCAGTCGAACCCCTTAAGAAACATGACAAATTTGTGAAGTTCAGCCATGCGCCCGCTGCATGGCAGCATTGACGATGAGATGGATTGTGCAGATGCAGCAATTGGCTCATGTTAGCTCTAACGGAAAAGCAGATGATCGACGAAACACCAAAGATCACCCGCACCAAAGATGAGGCTTGATGAACATGGCATATGTAAACTCCACCCGCGTTGCGTCCAATGGCTTGGCTGATCGCTTTGCAGCCCTCGTGAAATCGGTGAAGACCGCGCTGAACAAGCGTCGCATCTATTCGCAGACCGTTCGCGAATTGAACGCTCTGTCCGACCGTGAGCTTTCGGATCTGGGGATGCACAAGTCGATGATCGCCGACGTGGCCCGCGAAGCAGCCTACGGCAAATAAGTTTCCTGCGAGGCCCGTTTCCTCCTCCCTCGGGCCTTCGTTGAAAGCGGCGACACTTCTCCTCCTCCCTGGTGTCGCCGCATTTTTCTTTCGGACCTGACAGTCCAAACCAGTTCGGTGGCGCTCTCCTCCTCCCTGCGCCAACGATAAAGCGGCGGCCTCAACCTCCTCCCTGGGGCTGCCGCACAAAATTCAGGGTCACCCCATCGCGGGATGATTGGCCCAAACCAGTTCGGCGGCGCTCTCCTCCTCCCTGCGCCGGTCGATACCGCGGCGATCTCAACCTCCTCCCTGAGGTCGCCGCACCCCATTCGGGCCAACTGGCCCAACGGCTTCGGTGGCGCTCTCCTCCTCCCTGCGCCAACGATAAAGCAGCGGCCTCAACCTCCTCCCTGAGGCCGCTGCACCCCATTCGGGCCATCTGGCCCAACACAGTTCGACGGCGCTCTCCTCCTCCCTGCGCTGGTCGATGACGCGGTGGCCTCAACCTCCTCCCTGAGGTCATCGCAAATCTACTCGGCGCGGCCTCCTCCTCCCAGGCGGCGCGCGTGAACCGGGCGGCGGCCCTCTCCTCCCTCAGGGTCGCCGCACCTGTTTCTTCCCCCCTTGTGTTTCCGCTTGTGCCCCGCAATGGTCATACCGTTGCAATCAGGGGCTTTTTGCATGCGTTTCTCGTTGGTCTCGTCAGCCCTTGTCGCGGCATTGGTCGGGTATGGCTCCACCATCGCCCTTGTGCTGTCGGCGGCCGCCGCCGTCGGGGCCACGCCCGAACAGACTGCAAGCTGGCTGCTTGCCGTCTGCCTTGCCAAGGCGGCAGGATCGGCGTTTCTGTCCAGCTATCACCGGGTTCCCATGGTGCTGGCCTGGTCCACCCCCGGCACCGCGCTGATTGCGGCCACCACTGATGTGACCTTGCCCGAGGCTGTTGCCGCCTTCATCACTGCAGGTCTGCTGATCGCCCTGACCGGGGCCTTGCGCCCGCTGGGCCAGTTGATCGCGAAAATCCCCGATGGTCTGGCGGCTGCGATGCTGGCCGGCGTCCTGCTGCCGTTCTGCCTGCGCGGGGCGGGGGCTGTGCAAGCGGCCCCTATGCTGATCCTGCCGATGGTGGTTGTGTTCGTGCTGGTACGTTTGTGGAACCCTTCGCTGGCAGTTCTGGCGGCGCTGGTCACCGGGCTTGGCCTCAGCTTTGCCACCGGGGCCGCCCTTTGGCCTGCGCTGGAAGTGCCGCTGCCCCGCTTTACCCTGATCTGGCCCGAGGTCCGCGCGAGCGTGATTCTTGGCCTTGGCCTGCCGATTTATCTGGTGACGATGGCCTCGCAAAACCTGCCCGGTTTCGCCACCATCAGGGCGGCGGGGTATGAGCCGCCCGTGCGGTCTGCGTTGGTTGTCACGGGCGGCATTTCCGCCCTGACCGCCTTTGTCGGCGCGCATACGGTGAATATGGCCGCGATCACGGCGGCGATTTGCCTTGGCGATGACGTGCATCCCGACCGCAGCCAACGCTGGAAGGTGGGCCTGTTCTATGGTGCGGCTTGGACGGCGCTTGGCATATTGGGGCCAGCGATTCTGGTGCTGCTGGCAGCCCTGCCCCCGCAAGTCATGGTGGCCTTGGTCGCCTTGGCCCTGCTGAACCCGCTGATGGGCGCGCTGACCGGGGCCTTTGCGCATGCCCCGCAACGCTTTGCCGCCGTGATCACTGTGGCAGTGGCCGCATCAGGCGTCGCCGCTTTTGGCATCGGGGCCGCATTCTGGGGGTTGCTGGCAGGGCTTGTGGTGTTTGCACTGGACCGCCTTCGGGCCTAGGTACCCATTTTGTTCGAACAAAATGGCAAATTTCTTGGAAGAAATTTGGCCGCCTGTCGTCAGAACGGCACGTCATCCGCCTGATGCGCGGGCACCACCCAGCGGGCGACGATCTTTTTCAGCCCGGCCTGATCAAACTCGATATCCAGCTTGTCGCCTTCGATCGCCGATAATTTCCCCATAGCCGAACTTCTGGTGGAACACCCGTTCCCCCCGCACGAAGGCCGAAATGGCCTGCGCGTCAATCGTCACATGGCGTGCTTCACGCGGTTGGCTGATGGGGCGCTGTGTCTGGGTTTGCAGCCGCCGCCACCCCGGCGAGTTATAGACATCGGCCTTGGCCACGCGATCATCCAAACTGGACCCAAACCCAACCGATGCCGCAGCCCCAAACCCGCCGCCATACAGACCGGGGGGCGTCAGCACATCGACATGCGCGGGGGGCAGTTCGTCAATAAACCGGCTGGGAAGCTGGCTTTGCCACTGGCCATAGACCCGGCGGTTGGAGGCAAAGGAGATAGTACACAACTCCTCAGCCCGCGTGATGCCGACATAGGCGAGGCGGCGTTCCTCCTCCAACCCCTTCACGCCCGACTCGTCCATGCTGCGTTGGCTGGGGAACAAGCCGTCTTCCCAGCCCGGAAGGAACACCACCGGAAATTCCAGCCCCTTGGCGGCGTGCAGGGTCATGATGGTGATCTTTTCCACCGCCTCTTCGGTGTCATTTTCCATGATCAGGCTGACGTGTTCGAGAAACCCTGAAGGTTTTCGAACTGTTCCAGCGCCTTGACCAGTTCTTTCAGGTTTTCCAGCCGCCCCGGACCCTCGGGCGTCTTGTCGTTTTGCCACATCGCGGTGTAGCCCGATTCGTCCAGGATCATCTCGGCCAGTTCGATATGGCTGCCTGCCGCCTGCACCGCGAGGTGCCAGCGGTCCACCCCATCGACAAAGGCGCGCAACTGCCCCGCGCCCTTGCCGCCCACGCCGCCTTGCGCCAGCAATTCGCGCGCGCCTTCCAGCAAAGACATGCCAGAGGCCCGCGCCGTGCGCTGGATATCGCCCTGCGCCTTGTCGCCAAGGCCGCGTTTGGGCAGGTTCACCACCCGTTCAAACGCCAGATCATCATCGGGTGACACGGCCAGCCGGAAATAGGCCATCGCGTCGCGCACTTCTTGCCGTTCATAGAATCGCGGGCCGCCGATCACCCGGTAGGGCAGACCGATGGTCAGAAACCGGTCTTCAAACGCGCGCATCTGGTGGCTGGCGCGCACGAGGATGGCCTGTTGGTTCAGGGAAAACGTGCCAACCGGCCGCCCGCGTTGAAACGCCTCAACCTCTTCGCCGATCCAGCGGGCTTCTTCCTCGCCGTCCCAATGGCCGATCAGACGGACCTTTTCGCCGTCTTTCTCCTCGGTCCACAGGGTCTTGCCCAGACCGCCCCGCGTTGCCCGCGATGATGCCCGATGCGGCGGCAAGGATATGCGGGGTGCTGCGGTAGTTCTGTTCCAGCCGAACCACATGCGCGCCGGGAAAATCCTTTTCAAACCGCAGGATATTGCCCACCTCGGCCCCACGCCAGCCATAGATCGACTGATCGTCATCGCCGACGCAGCAGATGTTGCGGTGGCCCTGCGCCAGCAGGCGCAGCCACAGGTACTGGGCGACGTTGGTGTCCTGATATTCGTCCACAAGAATATAGCGAAACCGGCGTTGGTAATCTTGCAGCACATCGTCGTGCTTTTGAAAGATCACCACGCAATGCAGCAGCAGATCGCCAAAATCGGTGGCGTTCAGATTGCGCAAACGCTCCTGATATTGCTCATACAGTTCCGTCCCGCGATTGTTATAGGCCGATGCCTCGGACGAGGGCACCCGGTCCGGCGTCATCGCGCGGTTTTTCCAACTGTCGATGATGCTGGCCAACATCCGGGCGGGCCAGCGTTTTTCGTCGATGTTGGCAGCTACGATCAACTGTTTCAGCAGCCGTAACTGATCGTCCGTGTCCAGAATGGTGAAGTTGGATTTCAGCCCCACCAGTTCCGCGTGGCGGCGCAGGATCTTCACCGAAATGGAATGGAATGTACCCATCCAGGGCATCCCTTCGGCCACTTCGCCCAGCATCCGCCCCACACGCAGCTTCATCTCACGCGCGGCTTTGTTGGTGAAGGTCACGGCAAGAATTTCGTTCGGCCGGGCCTTTCCCATCTGCAACAGATGCACGATCCGTGCGGTCAACGCCTTGGTTTTGCCGGTACCCGCCCCGGCCAGCATCAGCACCGGGCCATCCAGTCGCCTCAACTGCCGCGCGCTGCGCCGGGTTCAGATCATTCATGTAGGGCGCAGGCCGTGCGGCCACGGCACGTTGGCTCAGCGGGATCGCTGCGGCCTCAAAAGCATCCTGATCGTCCCACTGGCTCATAACGTACCACTCTAGCGCGGCCCTGCAGAGAATTAAAGAACTGTTCTTGTAATGTTCGCAAGTTTTCTGCGCCACCCGCGCCTGCAGCTTTTGCCCAAAAAGTTTGCACCTGCAAAACTCTGCCTGAATATTTCGCAAAACTTGGCCTTTCGGCGGCGCGCAGCCTTGCGCCGCACCGCAGCACGCCTAAGGTGGGGCGGTCCGCGAGATCACGCAGAGGTGAAACGTGCCCGAATTCAAGAAAATCCTGATCGCCAACCGGGGCGAGATCGCCATCCGCGTGATGCGCGCTGCCAACGAGATGGGCAAGAAAACCGTCGCGGTGTTTGCCGAGGAAGACAAGCTGAGCCTGCACCGCTTCAAGGCGGATGAGGCCTACCGGATCGGCGAGGGCCTGTCGCCTGTGGGGGCGTACCTGTCGATCCCGGAGATCATCCGGGTCGCCAAGATGGCGGGGGCTGATGCCATTCACCCCGGCTATGGGTTGTTGTCGGAAAATCCTGATTTCGTTGATGCTTGCGAGGGCGCGGGGATCACCTTCATTGGTCCAACGGCAGAAACCATGCGCGCGCTTGGCGACAAGGCCTCGGCCCGCCGGGTGGCGATGGAGGCCGGGGTTCCGGTCATTCCTGCGACCGAAGTGCTGGGCGACGACATGGCCCTGATCAAGAAACAGGCGGCAGAGGTCGGCTATCCGCTGATGCTCAAGGCGTCCTGGGGCGGCGGCGGGCGGGGAATGCGCCCGATTCTGTCGGAAGACGAGTTGGAAATGAAGGTCCGTGAGGGCCGGCGTGAGGCTGAGGCCGCCTTTGGCAACGGCGAGGGCTATCTGGAAAAGATGATCCTGCGCGCGCGGCATGTCGAGGTGCAGATCCTTGGCGACAAGCATGGCAATATCTACCACCTGTGGGAACGCGACTGCACCGTGCAGCGCCGCAACCAGAAGGTGGTTGAACGCGCGCCTGCCCCGTATCTGACCGCCGAACAGCGGGCCGAGGTGTGTGAGCTGGGCCGCCGCATCTGCGCCCATGTCGGCTATGAATGTGCGGGCACGGTTGAATTCCTGATGGACATGGACAGCCAGCAGTTCTTCTTCATCGAGGTGAACCCGCGGGTTCAGGTCGAACATACCGTCACCGAACAGATCACCGGGATTGATATCGTTCAGGCCCAGATTCTGATCGAGGAAGGCAAGACTTTGGCCGAAGCCACCGGGGTTGCCCGGCAGGAAGACATTCCGCTGAACGGCCACGCCCTGCAATGCCGGGTGACGACCGAAGACCCGCTGAACAACTTCATCCCCGACTACGGCCGCCTGACCGCCTATCGGTCTGCCACCGGCAACGGCATCCGGCTGGATGGTGGCACGGCCTATGCGGGCGGGGTGATCACCCGCTATTACGACTCGCTGCTGGTCAAGGTCACCGCCCATGCGCAGACGCCGGAAAAGGCGATTGCGCGGATGGACCGGGCGCTTGCGCGAGTTTCGTATTCGCGGCGTTTCCACAAATATCGAGTTTGTCATCAACCTGCTGAAGCACCCGACCTTCCTCGATGACACCTATACCACCAAGTTCATCGACACCACGCCAGAGCTGTTCCAGTTCAAGACCCGCCGGGATCGGGCCACCAAGATCCTGACCTATATCGCCGATATCACCGTCAACGGGCACCCGGAAACCGCAGGCCGCCCGAAACCCGCCGCCGAGGTGAAAACCCCCAAAGCGCCTGCGCCCAAGGGCGAGCCGTCGATGGGCACCCGCAACCTGCTGGAGCAAAAAGGCCCGCAGGCCGTGGCCGACTGGATGCGTGCGCAGAAAAAGGTGCTGATCACCGACACCACCATGCGCGACGGGCACCAGTCCTTGCTGGCGACCCGGATGCGGTCGATCGACATGATCCGGGTGGCACCAACCTATGCCGCCAACATGCCGGGGCTGTTTTCGGTGGAATGCTGGGGCGGGGCGACGTTCGACGTGGCCTACCGGTTCTTGCAGGAATGCCCGTGGCAACGCCTGCGGGATTTGCGTGCCGCGATGCCCAACCTGATGACGCAGATGCTGCTGCGCGGGTCAAATGGCGTTGGCTACACCAACTATCCTGACAACGTGGTGCAGGCGTTCGTCAAACAAGCCGCGCTGACCGGGGTGGATGTGTTCCGGGTGTTCGACAGCCTCAACTGGGTGGAAAACATGCGCGTCGCGATGGACGCGGTGGTTGAGGCGGGCAAGGTCTGTGAAGGCGCTGTCTGCTACACCGGCGATCTGCTGGACCCGGCCCGGTCGAAATACGATCTGAAATACTACGTCAGCCGCGGGTTGGAGCTGAAGGCGGCGGGCGCGCATATCCTGGGGTTGAAGGATATGGCGGGCTTGCTGAAACCCTCCGCCGCCAAGGTGCTGGTCAAGGCGTTGAAGCAGGAGGTCGGCCTGCCGATCCACTTCCACACGCATGACACGTCCGGCTCTGCCGCCGCCACGATCCTTGCCGCCTGCGATGCCGGGGTGGATGCGGTGGATGCCGCGATGGACGCGTTTTCGGGCGGCACCTCGCAGCCCTGCCTCGGGTCGATTGTCGAGGCGCTGCGCCATACCGAACGCGACACCGGGCTTGATATTGCCGCCATCCGCCAGCTTTCCAACTATTGGGAACAGGTCCGCAACCAGTATGCGGCGTTCGAATCCGGTCTGCCTGCGCCCGCGTCCGAGGTTTACCTGCACGAAATGCCGGGGGGTCAGTTTACCAACCTCAAGGCGCAGGCCCGCAGCCTCGGCCTTGAAGAACGCTGGCACGAGGTGGCGCAGGCCTATGCCGACGCCAACCAGATGTTCGGCGATATCGTCAAGGTGACGCCCAGTTCCAAGGTCGTGGGCGACATGGCGCTGATGATGGTGGCCCAAGGCCTGACCCGCGCGCAGGTCGAAGACCCCGCCGTCGATGTGGCCTTCCCGGAATCAGTGGTCGATATGCTGCACGGCAATCTTGGCCAGCCTTACGGCGGCTGGCCTGCGGGGATTCAGGCCAAGGTGCTGAAAGGGGTGCCCCCCCTGACCACCCGCCCCGGTGCCGACATGCCCCCGGTGGACCTTGAGGCCGTGCGGTCCAAACTGGAAGCAGACCTTGGCGTCGGCAAGGAAGAAGCCGATGGTGAAACGCTGGATGATGAAGACCTGAACGGATACCTGATGTATCCCAAGGTGTTCCTCGATTACCGCACCCGCCACCGCCTGTACGGCCCGGTGCGCGCCCTGCCGACCAAGACCTTCTTTTACGGCATGGATTCGGGCGAGGAGATCACCACCGAAATCGACCCCGGCAAGCAGTTGGAAATCCGCCTGCAAGCGGTGGGGGAATCGTCTGATGATGGCGATGTGAAGGTGTTCTTTGAACTGAACGGCCAGCCCCGCGTCATCCGGGTGCCCAACCGAGCGATCAAGGCCAAAACCGCTGCCCGCCCAAAAGCCGCCGAGGGAAACCCCGCCCATGTTGGCGCGCCCATGCCCGGCTCCATCGCCTCTATCGCGGTCAGCGTGGGCCAGAAGGTCAACGCGGGCGATCTGCTGCTGACGATCGAGGCGATGAAGATGGAAACCGGGCTGCATGCGGATCGGTCTGCCGTGGTCAAGGCGCTGTTCGTGCATCCCGGTGCGCAGATCGACGCCAAGGATTTGCTGGTGGAACTGGAATGATGCTGGCAATCACGGGGGTTTAGGCGGCGGCCCTGCCGGCGCTTTACCTGCTGCTGACTACGCGGGTCGTGCTGTGTCGCGGTGCCGCCAACATCGCGATTGGAACCGGCAATGACAAGGGGATGGAATCGCGGGTGCGGGCGCATGGCAACTTTGCCGAATGTGTGCCGCTCGGCCTGATCCTGTTGGCAATCTGCGAGGCGCAGGGCAGTGGTGCTGTCTAGCTGCATATGTGCGGCGGCTGCTGTTGGTCAGGCGGGTGCTGCACGGCGTGAACTTCAGCTATGGCCTCGCTTGTAATTGGGGCGATCATGGCTTTGCCGCTGTAGCCGGCCCCCCCGTAAACTGCGCTGGCGGCGAAATCTTTTGGTGGGGGCACGTTTCCCTCTTGCAACCCGGGCCTGCTGTTTATAGATCACCGCCAGTCTGATCGGTGCGGGCGTAGCTCAGGGGTAGAGCATAACCTTGCCAAGGTTAGGGTCGAGAGTTCGAATCTCTTCGCCCGCTCCAACCAGACCACAGCGAGCGGCCGTCCTTCGGGGCGGCCGTTGCCGTTTCAGCCTCCCCCCAAAGGCACCTCCAAAAATCGTCGCCAAAATCCTCTTGCGCCCCGCCCCCCCTGCCGCTAAACCCCGCGATACGGAGTGCGGGCGTAGCTCAGGGGTAGAGCATAACCTTGCCAAGGTTAGGGTCGAGAGTTCGAATCTCTTCGCCCGCTCCAGTAAAACCAAAGCGCCGCGCCAGAAATGGGGCGGCGCTTTGGTTTTGTGGGCGGCCTGCGGGCACATGACCAGACGGCCATGCTGATCCCTTCCCTAAACCAACCCCACGCCCTATAAGCGCGGCAATCCAAACTGGAAGGCCCACCCATGCGCATCGCAGATGTCACCCGCACCACATCGGAAACCGAGGTCAAGGTTGCGCTGAACCTTGATGGCACGGGCGCTTGCGATGTCGATACCGGGGTCGGATTCTTTGACCACATGCTGGCGCAACTGGCCAAGCACAGCCTGATCGACCTGACCCTGCGCGCCACTGGCGATCTGCACATCGACGATCACCACACGGTCGAGGATTGCGGCATCGCCATCGGGCAGGCGCTGACCCGCGCGCTTGGCGACAAGCGCGGCATCCGCCGCTATGGACATTTCCGCCTTGCCATGGACGATACGCAGGTCGCCTGCGCGCTGGACCTGTCGGCGCGGCCTTTTCTGATCTGGAACCTGCCCTTCCCGACCCAGAAGATCGGCAACTTCGATACCGAACTGGTGCGGGAGTTCTTTCAGGCCCTGTCCACCCATGGCGGCATCACCCTGCATATCGACGGGGTGCATGGCATCAACAGCCACCACATCGCCGAGGCCGCGTTCAAATCCGTCGCGCGCGCCCTGCGCGAAGCGGTAGAGCCTGACCCGCGCATGGCAGGCGTGCTGCCCTCGACCAAAGGCGCGCTCTGATCCGCATTTTCTGTCCTTAAATATCCCCGCCGGAGGCTCCGACGCTTCCGCATCCGCGAGGTTCCAGAATGATCACCGTCCTCGTCGATTATGACAGCGGCAACCTGCATTCCGCCGAAAAGGCGTTTCAGCGCATGGCGGTGGAATGTGACGCGGGCGAGGTGCTGGTGTCATCCCGCCCCGAGGATGTGGCCCGCGCCGACCGGATCGTGCTGCCCGGTGACGGCGCGTTTCCAGCCTGTCGCAAGGCCTTGGGCGATTATGGCGGGCTGTTCGAGGCGATTGATGAGGCTGTCACCACTCGGGCGCGGCCTTTCCTTGGCATCTGTGTGGGGATGCAGATGCTGGCGACCTGGGGGCGGGAATATACCGACACCCGGGGTTTTGACTGGATCGGGGGCGAGGTTGTCAAAATCGCCCCCATCGACCCAGGCCTGAAAGTACCGCATATGGGGTGGAATGATCTAGTGCTGGATCAACCGCATCCGGTGCTGGCAGGGCTGCATACGGGCGATCATGCCTATTTCGTCCATTCCTACCAGTTCCGCGTCGCCGACCCTGCCCATCTGCTGGCGCATTGCGATTATGCGGGGCCGGTGACTGCGATTGTGGGGCGTGACACTATGGTCGGCACCCAGTTTCACCCGGAAAAATCGCAAGCCACTGGCCTGCGCCTGATTGCAAATTTCCTGCAATGGACGCCCTAGAACCGCAGGCCTTGCAGGCCATTCTTGACGAAATCGCACATCAGATGGCGGAAAGCCCGGATCGGGGCAAAGTCGCAGACTATATCCCCGAACTTGGCGGCATCGACCCCGCCCAGTTCGGCATCGCGGTGGCCCTGCCCTCGGGCGAGACGCTGACCGCAGGCGACGGGGCCACCCCGTTTTCCATCCAGTCCATCTCCAAGGTCTTTACGCTTGCCATCGCGCTTGGTCGTCTGGGCGATCAGCTCTGGCATCGGGTAGGGCGCGAACCGTCGGGGCTTGCCTTCAATTCCATCCTGCAATTGGAGCGGGAGGACGGCATCCCCCGCAACCCATTCGTCAATGCGGGCGCCATTGCCGTGACGGACGCCATCCTTGCAGGCCATCAGCCGCGCGAAATTCTCGCCGAGGTGTTGCGGTTTATCCGCCTCGCGGCTGAGGATGACGACATTCACATCAACAAGGCGGTGGCCCTGTCGGAACTTGCCACTGCCCACCGTAACATCGCCTTGGCTGAATTTATGGCCGCCTATGGCAATCTGAAAAACCCAACCGCGCTGACCATCGGCACCTATGTGCATCACTGCGCGATCGAAATGTCCTGTGCCCAACTGGCCCGCGCGGGGCGGTTTCTGGTGGCAGCACCGGGCTGCCCGCGTCTGGTATCGCCCGCCCGCATCCGCCGCATCTGCGCGCTGATGATGACCTGCGGGCATTATGACGGGTCGGGGGAATTTGCCTACCGGGTGGGCTTGCCGGGCAAATCGGGGGTGGGTGGCGGCATCCTTGCCATCGCCCCGGGACGGGCGTCGATTGCGGTCTGGTCGCCGGGCCTGAACGCACGCGGCAATTCGCAGCTTGGCAGTCTGGCGGTAGAGGCTTTGGCCCGCAAAACCGGATGGTCGGTGTTCGGCTAAGGCCGGGCGCACAGTTGCACCCGGCCAAAGGCCTAGCTGCGCAGAAAGTCCAGCAGATCCTGCGTCAAACGGTCGGCATGGGTGACCGTGATGCCATGCGCCGCGCCTTCGTATTCTATCAATTCGGCCCCCGCGATCATCCGCGCGGCCTCACGCCCGGTCGCATCAATCGGCACGGTGTGATCGTCGGTGCCATGAATCACCAGCGTGGGCACATGGAACGCGGCCATATCAGGCCGAAAATCGGTGGTGCCAAAGGCTGTGACGCAATCCAGCGTCGCCTTGGGGCTGGCCTGCATCGCCATCATCAGGGACCAGTCCAGCACCCCTTTGCTGGCCCCGCCGCCCAGCAGACCATTGCCGTAGAACGATTTGAAGAAATCCTGCAAGAACGCCGGCCGATCCTTGCGAAGCCCCTCCTTGATGCCGTCGATATCCTCGGCGGCGACGCCCACCTCCCGATCCGGGGTGCGCAGCAGGCAGGGGGTGACGGCCGACACCAGCACCGCGCGCGACACGCCTTTGCCGCCGTGGCGTGACATGTACCGGGCAATCTCGCCTCCTCCCATGGAAAAGCCGACCAAGGCCGCATCGTCCAGTGCCAGTTCCGTCATCACCGATGCCAGATCATCGGCAAAGGTGTCATAGTCATAGCCGCCATAGGGTTGATCGGACTTGCCAAACCCGCGCCGGTCGTAGGTCACGACCCGAAATCCGGCCTCTGCCAGTGCCAGTGCCTGCGCATCCCAACTGTCGCCCGACAAGGGCCAGCCATGGATCAACACCACGGGCCGTCCCTGCCCCCAGTCGCGAACATAAAGGTTTGTACCGTCTTGGGTTTTCACGAATGTCATCGGTGCGCCTTTCAGGGAATCTTTCGTCTTCCCTGTGCAAACGGGCGGTTGCAACGATGGTTCCGTCACGCCTGAGTGAGGGGGCCGGTGCCAGCCTCGGGTTTGCAACGTTTGCAAGGCCGGAAGCCCGCCGCAACCGCCTGCGCAACCGACGCCACTGCGCGCACATTTCCCCGCAGCGGCGTGCGCGCCGGGCACCCCGCCCGGCAAACGATGCCCGTGGTGGTCACGGCATAAAAGCCCGGGGCCGCTGCCTTTGCCTGCAACGCCGCCCAACCGGACTCGTCCAGACTGTGGCCTACCGCTTTATCCATCGCTCCACCCGCCCATCAATTGCTACCAAACCAAGGGCGATCAGCGCAAAGCCCGCGATCTGCACGCCCTGCAACGCCTCGCCCAGAAAAACTGCCCCCAGAACCGTCGCGCTGACCGGCACCAGAAAGGTGACCAAGGCAAGGTTGGTGGCCCCCGCCGACCCCAGCAGTTGGAAATATAGCAGATAGGCAAGGGCCGTGGACAGCGACGCGAGGCCCAGCACCGCCGCCACCGGCCCCGCCCCCGGCCAGCCCAGATGCCAGGGCGCATCCGCCCACAGCCAGACGGGCAGCAGCAGCATCGTTGACCCCGCCACCTGCCCGAAGGCACTGGTCAGCGGCGCGACCCCAAGCCTGCGGAACCGCCGCCCGAACACCCCGGCCAGACTATAGCTGACCGCCGCGCCCAGACACATCAGGGCGGCAAGGCTTGCCCCGCCGACCCCCTGCCCCAGCATCACCACCACGCCGCCAAAGCCAAAGGCCAGCCCCATGGCTTTGGCCCCGGTGATGCGCTCGTCCTGTGTGGCCAGATGTGCCACGATCACGGTGAACAGCGGCGTGGTCGCATTCAGGATGGCGGCAAAGGCCCCGGTGACCTGCCCCTGCGCCAGCACGAACAGCGTGAAGGGAACCGCGTTGTTCAACAGCCCCATCACCAGCAGCGCCGGCCACAGCCCCAGCGCCGGAAACGCGACGCCCCGTAGCGCCAATACCCCCGCCAGCAACACCGCCGCCAAGGCGACCCGGCACCACACGATGGTCAGCACCGGCAAGCCCACCAGTGCCAGTTCCACAAAAAAGAACGATCCCCCCCACAGGATGGAGAGGATCGCAAGCCGTATCCAGTCGTTCAGGGTCATGGGCGCTTTCCACAGGTTCGGTCGGACTATCGCCGAACCTCGGCCCCCACGCCACCCGAAGCGTGCTTATTTCACCCGGCTCCACACCCCGCCTTCGCGGCAAAAGCCAAGCTTGCAGCCAGACACCGAAAGCTTGTTGCCGGACAACACCAGCTTGGATTTGTATTCCGCGTCGCGGTCAGGCGAATAGACCATCCCCCGATATTCGCCATCCCCGGCCGAAACCGTATCCCAGATCAGCTTGCGGCCGATATTGGGGCTTTCCATGGATTTATTCGCCGAATCGTAGGCTTTCACCAAGGTACCGCACAGGGCAGCGCCGCAAGCCTTGACCTCAATCAGGCCCGAATTGCCGTTGTCATCCTTGGCGGTGCGCCACATGCCTTCCAGCGGATCGGCGCTTGCCATCCCGGCAAAGGCCACCAAAGCGGCAGTCAAAAGGTACTTTTTCATCATGGCTCCTCCCTGAAGCATATGAGCAATCATCCCAAGAATCGTCCTTCACGCAAGCATGACGTGGGGTCGCAACTCCGACGGGATCGTCTTGGCATTTGCGCAGCCCCATGCCAAAGACGCAGCCATCACGACATCCCGGAGCCGCCCGATGATCCTCTACCCCGCCATCGACCTGAAAGACGGCCAATGCGTGCGCCTGCTGCGCGGCGAGATGGACGCGGCAACCGTGTTCGGTGACAACCCTGCGGCTCAGGCCCGCGCGTTTCAGGACGCGGGCTGCGACTGGCTGCATCTGGTGGACCTGAACGGGGCCTTCGCAGGCACCCCGGTGAATGGCGCGGCGGTGGAGGCGATCCTTGCCGCCATCACCGTGCCCGCCCAGCTTGGCGGCGGCATCCGCGATATGGCGACGATTGCAATGTGGCTGGACCGGGGGCTGGCGCGGGTGATCCTTGGCACGGTGGCGGTGGAAAATCCGGAGCTGGTGCGCGACGCCGCCCGCGCCTATCCGGGCCGCGTGGCCGTGGGCATTGATGCCCGCAAGGGGATGGTCGCGACCAAGGGCTGGGCGACCGAGACTGATATTCAAGCCACCGACCTTGCCTTGCAGTTCGAAGATGCGGGTGTTGCCGCCATCATCTACACCGACATCGACCGTGACGGTGCGATGCAGGGCCCGAATATAGCGGCCACCGAGGCCCTCGCCCGCGCCGTGACGATCCCTGTCATTGCCAGCGGCGGCGTGTCATCCATGGCCGATCTCATCGCCCTGCGCGACACCGGCGTGATCGCGGGGGCAATCTCTGGCCGGGCGTTGTATGATGGTGCGATTGATCTCGCCACAGCGCTGAAAGCTCTGAAAGCTTGATTTTCTGTCCCTAAGTATCCTCGGGGAGTGAGGCGCGCAGCGCCGAGGGGGGGCGAGCCCCCTTCCTCCCTCGCCCGCCACAGGCTAAGGTTTCAAAATGCTGAAAACCCGGATCATTCCCTGCCTTGATGTGGCCGATGGCCGTGTGGTCAAGGGCGTCAATTTTGTGGGCCTCGTTGATGCGGGCGACCCGGTGGCCGCCGCCCGCGCCTATGATGCGGCGGGCGCGGATGAGCTGTGCTTTCTGGATATCATGGCGACCGAAGACAATCGCGGCACCATGTTCGATCTGGTCACCCGCACGGCGGAACAATGCTTCATGCCGCTGACCGTGGGCGGCGGGGTGCGCACGGTGGCCGATGTGCGGGCCTTGCTGCTGGCAGGGGCCGACAAGGTATCATTCAACTCGGCCGCCGTCGCCGACCCCGATGTGGTGGCCCGGGCGGCGGATCACTTTGGCAGCCAGTGCATCGTGGTCGCGATTGATGCCAAGACCGTGGCGCCCGGCAAGTGGGAGATTTTCACCCATGGCGGGCGGCGCGCGACCGGCATCGACGCGGTGGAATTTGCCCGCACCGTCGCCGCCAAGGGCGCGGGCGAGATTTTGCTGACCTCGATGGACCGGGACGGCACCAAGGCCGGGTTCAACCTGCCCCTGACCCGCGCGGTATCGGATGCGGTGTCGGTTCCGGTGATCGCCTCGGGCGGGGTCGGCACGCTGGATCATCTGGTCGAAGGCGTGACCCTTGGCGGCGCATCGGCGGTCCTGGCGGCGTCGATCTTTCACTTCGGCACCTTCACCATCCCGCAGGCCAAGGCGCATATGGCCGCCGCAGGCATTCCGATGAGGCTGACATGACCGAACTCGCCCGCCTCGCCGCCACCATCGAAGCCCGCAAAGGGGCCGATCCTGACACCTCATGGACGGCGAAACTGCTGGCAAAAGGCCCCGAGAAATGCGCCGAAAAGTTTGGCGAGGAAGCCATCGAGGCGATCATCGAGGCGGTCAAGGGCGACCGTGCAAAGCTGACGTCAGAGGCGGCGGATGTTCTCTATCACCTGCTGGTGATGCTGGCGTCGCGGGATGTGACGCTGGCGGAGGTGGAGGCCGAACTTGCCCGCCGCCACGGCACTTCGGGTCTGGATGAAAAGGCCGCACGGGGGTAGCGCGCCCAAATTTTTTCGAAAAAATTTGCGAAAATCCTTCGAAGGATTTTCCTTATAACCCCAACCGGGGGATCTCTATCGCCGGGCAGCGGTTCATTACCACCCGCAGCCCAGCAGCCTCAGCCCGCGCCGCTGCTGCCTGATCCTCCACGCCCAACTGCATCCAGACCACCTTCGCCCCGATTGCCACAGCCTGATCCGCCACCGCCCCGGCTTCCTCAGACCGCCGGAAGATATCGACCATATCCACCGGCCCCACTTCGGCCAGCGTGGCGCGCACCACCTCGCCCAAGGCAACTGTCCCCGCTTGCCCCGGATTAACCGGAATCACCCGGTATCCGCGCGCGTGCAGATAGGCCGCAACCCGGTGGCTGGGGCGGTCGGGGTTGGGGGACCAGCCGACCACGGCAATGCTGCGGGTGGTGGTCAGGATATCGCGGATCTTGTCATCGGTCATGCGGCCATCCGGTCAGAAAAAGGCGCCCGGGCCAAAAGGCCGGGCGCCAGTCGTGGAACGAGGGACAGTGGAAGTCAAGGACGGGGGTTCCGGTCCCGTACCTTCACTGTGTTACATAGAAACGCTAACGCGCCGTTAAAGTTGCCATCCCAGAATCGTGATCAACACCGGTCAGCGTTGGCTGGCCGCATAGAGGGACACCGCCGCCGCGTTCGACACGTTCAGCGACCCGAACCCGCCAGAGAACGGGATTTTTGCAATGATATCGCAGGTTTCCCGCGTGCGATCCCGCAACCCCGGCCCTTCGGCGCCGAGAACCAGCCCCACCGCCCGCGTGCCCGCTTGCGCCAGCGCGTCTGACAGCGTGACCGTGGCCTCACCGTCCAGCCCGATCAGCACGAAGCCCATTTCCTTCAGTTCGACCATCGCGTCGCCCAGATTGTTGACCCGCAGATAGGGCTGGCGTTCCAGCGCGCCGCTGGCAGTTTTCGCCAGGGCCCCGGTTTCCGGCGCGGAATGGTGGCGGGGGGCAATGACCGCCCGCGCGCCGAACACTTCGGCAGACCGCAGCACCGCCCCCACGTTATGAGGGTCGGTCACCCGGTCCAGCAGCACCACCAAAGGCGCGCCCGTGCCTGAAATGCAGACCTCGTCCAGCTTGCCCCAGTTCAGCGCCTTCACCTCCAGCGCAGCACCCTGATGCACCGACCCTTCGTCAATCGGTACGTCAAACCGGCGCGGGTCGGCGATTTCAGGCACCATGCCCGAAAGGCCCACCGCATCCTCCAGCCGATCAAGCGCGTTTTTGGTAACCACCAGCCGCAGTTTGACCCGCGCGGGGTTCAGCAAGGCGTCGCGCACCGCATGCAGGCCGAACAGCCAGACGGTTGCCTTTTCCTCGGCCCGCTTGCTGCGTTCCTTGTCAACCACCCAGTCGGGTTTCTTCGCACCTGTGGTCATCGCGGGGTTCCTTGCAGCACGGGTTTGGAATTGGCAGGGACCATGCGCAGCACCACCTGCATGTTGCAAGCCGAAACTCTGCCAAATGCGCTTGACGCCCCTGTGAGGCTCGTCTATCCCCCGCCTCCATTAGGGCGACGAGCTGCAAGGTGCGGCAGGAGACTGTAACTCTCCCGGGGCGACCCACGCCTGGTTCGATTCCAGGGTCGCCCACCATCTTACCCTTCGGGGCCGGGATGGTGGGCAAACGTTCCTAAGCAGCGCCCCCTGCCATTCGCTTGCAACCCCCCGCCGATCTTGCGACAGTCCGTGCAGATTTATCACCGGAATATCCCATGACCGACGCCTCGTATCGCTTTACCCACGCCATTACCCGCCGCCCGGCACCGTCCATCACCGCAGGCCTGCGCGCTGTGGATACCGGCAACCCGGACCTTGGCCTGATGGCGCAGCACCATGCCGATTATGTCGCTACGCTGCGCGCGACCGGGGCGACGGTGGTGGAGCTGTCGGCGTTGGACGCCTACCCGGATTCGGTGTTTGTCGAAGATACGGCCCTGTGTCTGCCCATGGGGGCCATCATCATGCGCCCAGGCGCACCCACCCGTCTGGGCGAGGCCGCGGAAATGGCGCCGCATCTGGCCGCGCTCTATGGGGATATCCGGCGCGTGGAAGCGGACGGCAGTTTCATCGAGGGCGGCGATATCCTGGTGACCGAGACCGAGATTCTGGTGGGCCGCTCGGCCCGCACCAATGCGGCAGGGATTGCCGATCTGGCGCGTTTGACCGCCGATTGGGGCCTGCCTGTGCGCGAGGTGTTCACCCCGCCCGGTGTGCTGCATTTCAAGACCGACTGTTCGCTGCTGGACGCAGAGACCATCCTTGCCACGCCACGCCTTGCAGCCTCGGGCTGTTTCGCCGGGTACAGGGTGATCCATACGGCAGAGGGTGAAGAGGCCTGCGCCAATTCCATCCGCTTCAATGATGTGGTGATCATGCCGGCCGGGTTTACTGCGCACACGCGATGCGGTGGCCGCGGCGGGGTATGATGTCCGCGAGATCGGCAATTCGGAATGCGCCAAGCTGGATGGCGGTATGTCCTGTCTGTCGCTGCGGTTCACGCCGAAGGCGTAAAGCAGGGTTCGCCTCAATGGAACGGACTTTCTTCTGCCCGGAATCAAGCGCGAAGCGCGCCGGGCAATGCCCCATTGCCCGACAGGCGTTTGCTTTGGCAAACGCCGAGAGTGGACCGCCCCCTCGGGCGGGCATTTCCCTCTCGTCCTGCTGATTGAAAGGCAGACAGGAAC
Source organism: uncultured Alphaproteobacteria bacterium (assembly GCA_963772935.1). Lineage (GTDB taxonomy): Bacteria > Pseudomonadota > Alphaproteobacteria > Rhodobacterales > Rhodobacteraceae > JANNNF01. Next base: position 143,960 of record CAVYZK010000008.1, read on the forward strand.
ACGGGGTTGGATTTCATGAAGGACCACTCAAGCAAAACTCAAATCGAAGAAACCTATGCGGCGGCGTTCCCAACCAAGTTTGGTAGATCCAGAAGTTCAGATCGGATCTGGCGAATCGGAATCTCCTGAACCAACCTAAGGCATCAGCACAGCCTTGCGGTCGTAATCGGCGCGGTCCTCTGTGCCGTCGTCAAACACCACCACCACAGAAACCGTCTGCACCGATTGCAATGGCAGGGTGATGTAGGGAAAGCGCCCCTCGGGCAGTTTCAGCGCATTTGGGGCGGCCTCGCCTTCATAGCATGGCTCCATCTGCCACACTTTGGCCGCAGCGCCCGAATTCACCGAGAACCGCACCTCGGACAACCCGCAACGCCAGCTTTCCAGATGGGTGAAATAGATCAGATCGTTGCCGTCAAATTCGCGCACTGCGATCCACGCGGTCTTGGTGGCGGCAAGGATCGGCTTCACTTCCGCCGCCGTGGTAAAGGTCTGACCCGAGGCCATCGTTCCCCAAAGCATCCCCGCCGCAACACATGTCCGCCACATCATCCCCGCCCCCGCCTTTGCCCTTTTCGCCCCAGATTTCCGGGCTATGGTCGCGCAAACCCTGACCCGGACGATCATGCCCGCCAAAGCTGCCCCCCCGTTCAACATCATGGCCGTCGCCCAATCGGGCCGCCTTGCCTATGAGGCGATCCTGCTGGTCGCGTCATTGAAGCACACAAACCCCGATTTTGCAGGCAAAATCTTTATCGCCGAACCGCAGCCGGGGCCGCTTTGGCCGCAAGACCCACGCATCGGCGACCCGGCGATCACTGCGGCGCTGGAGGGTCTGGGGGCCACCATCCTGCCATTTGATAGCAAGGTATTCGGGCACAGCTACCCTTATGGCAACAAGATCGAGGCGCTCGCCGCCCTGCCCGATCAGCCGTTCCTCTTTCTGGACACCGACACGCTGATCACCGGGCCGCTTTCCAGCCTGCAGATGGATTTCACCAAACCGTCCGCCTCGATGCGGCGCGAAGGCACATGGCCCACCATCGAACTGTACGGCCCGACCTATGCACAAATCTGGCGCGCGTTATACACCCGCTTCGGTCTTGATTACGAAACCTCGCTGGATATGGCGCAGCCCGATGACTACTGGCAGCGACACCTGTATTTCAACGCGGGCTGGTTCTTCCACAAAAGCCCAAAGGCGTTCGGCGCGCAGTTTCTGGCGATTGCCCGGTCGATCCGCGACGACCGCCCGCGCGAATTGCTGTTGCAGGAAATCAACCCATGGCTGGACCAGATCGCCCTGCCCCTGGTCATTCACAGCTTTGGCGGCGCGCGTCCCGGCCCGGGCCTTGCGGGCCTTGATGGCGATGTGACCTGCCACTATCGCACGCTGTCGCTGCTGTACGCGCGGGAGGCCGACCGAGTGGTCGAGGTGCTGGAAGCCATCACCGAGCCCAAAGACCTGCGCCGCATCCTGCGCGATTATGCCCCAGTCAAAACGCTGGTCTACCAGAACCGGGGCAAGAAAGCCCGCGCGCTGTTTGACCGCGAAAACCTGCCGCACCGCGAACAGGTGATCCGCAACACACTGAAGCGAGAGGAATTGTGGCTGCGGTAAAACCTGTCTGACCCCAAGGCTGGATAGGAAAGGCTGGATAGGACCGATTTCCTTGATGATCTGAACCGGACTTGCCTTGGCCAACTGCGCATACCGAAAGTCCCAAACGCGTACGTGAGACGCTGGCAAAATGATGATTTCTTCATGTGGCACGGAGCCATGGTCGGTTCCAGATTTCGACCGGGTTTGGCGGCAGATTTGTGCTGGGCACGCTGGACGCGGCGGCATTCCAATCGCGCGCCGACATTATGGCGCAAGACGCCGATGACCGGTTCATCTGTCGCACCACCACCGACCGTACCTTGTGGTTTGACGAAGACGGCAACGGCGCAATGGTCGTTATCATGGTCGCGGATTTGCAGGCCGGGGCCACGCTTTAGGCGGCGGATATCGTGATATTCTGAACGGGCGATGGGCGAACCCTGCGGCGGGCCGCAGGAACCGCCCATCCTACATCCGCAGCACGGGCACCAATGACAGCACCAGCAGCGCGGCCATCGTCCAGTTGAAGGCGCGTAGCCGGGCAGGCTGTGACAGCCAACCGCGCAGCACTTCACCCGCCCAGGCCCAAAGGCTGACCGAGGGAAGGTTGACGCAAGCAAACACCAGCGCGACCAACGCCACACCCCAGAGTGAGCGGTCCGGGGCATAGGCCGCAATCGCCCCAAGCGACATTGCCCAGGCCTTGGGATTGACCCATTGAAATGCCGCCGCTTGCCAGAAACTGAAGGGCCGCCCGCCCGTCTGCCCGGCCTTTGGGGCGGCAGAATGCGCGATTTTCCACGCCAGCCACAGCATGTAGGCGACAGACAATACCTTGAGCAGGGTTTTGGCGGGGGGCCAGCTTTCCATCACCCCGGCAAGGCCCAGACCCACGAGGAACACCATCAGCGAATGGCCCAGCGTGATGCCAACCATATGCGGCAGGGTCCGGGCAAAGCCGAAATTCACCCCCGAGGCCAGCAGCATCATGTTGTTCGGCCCCGGCGTGACCGAGGTAACGAAGGCAAAGCCGAGCAGTGCAAGAAGCAATTCATGGGTCATGGCGCAATTCTTCACCATATCGGGCGACACAAGATTGCATATAATCGAATAAACTCGTAAATTGCACAACAAATGACTAAACAAGACGCCATAACCGACCGCATATTGCACGAGCTGAAACGCGACGGCAGGTTGTCAAACCTCGACCTCGCGGAACGGGTGGGCCTGTCGCCATCCGCCTGCCTGCGCCGGGTGCAGGATCTTGAACGCAGCGGTGTGATCAAAGGCTACCGGGCGGTACTGGACCCTGCCAAAACCGGGGTGGGGTTTGTGGCCTATGTGACGGTCGGCCTGAACCAGCATACCAAGGCCGCGCAGGAGGCGTTTGAACGCGCCATCGCCCGCGCACCCCATGTGCGCGAGTGTCACAACATCACCGGCACCGTCGAATATCTGCTGCGGGTCGAGGCTGCCGACCTTGCGGCCTACAAACATTTTCACTCCGATATTCTGGGGGCCTTGCCGCAGGTCCATACCCTGACCACCTATGTGGTGATGGGCAGCCCCAAGGACGACCGGGCGTGACGCCGGATCGCATCTGTGTTAAACGCCTTTGATACGAACAGGTTAACACACGCGAGCCCCCATGCTGATCGAAGCCACCACCCAGACCGTCTATGGCAACGTCTATGTCCCGACTGGAAACGATGACCTGAATGTCGGGGCGGGTGTAACCATTCGCTCACTCGGGTCCAGCCCCAACCACGACACCGAATATGACGCGATCACCACCTTTACCGGGCAGCACACCTTTACGGTATCGGGCACCATCAACGGCTTTGACGACGGCATCAACACCATCGGCTGCACCGCCGCACAAACCGTGGAAATTGCTGTTGGCGGGCGGATCAACTCGGGGTTTGGCAGTTCGGTCGTGGATGCCGACGGTGTCATTCTGGACGGGGTGAATTCAACGCTGGTGAATCGCGGGCTGATCAATGCCCATGGATCTGGCGTCATGGTCAGCACGCCGGAATTCAGCACCACGGTTGTTACCAATTACGGAACAATCAATGCCGACAAATACGGCATCTGGGTGCAGTACAGCTATGGCACGGCCTGCTTTATCAACTATGGCCGCGTCGAATCGGGGATGGGCAGCTACCTTGGCGGCACCAAGGTGGACGTCGTGACCAACGCGGGCACCATGACCGGCGACATCCATTTCGGACAAGGCAACGACGTCTACAACGGCACGGGCGGCAAAGTGATCGGCACCATCTATGGCGAATGGGGCGACGACTGGTTTGTGACCGGACGCTCTGCCGACCATATTGACGGCGGCGACGGCATCGACACGTTGGATTTTTCGGCCGCAACGACGCTGGTCAAAGCGGACCTGTCCAACTCGGCCAACAACGCCGGGCAATCCGCGATCCATGACACCTACACCGGCATCGAGAATGTTATCGGGTCGGGCTTCAACGACGTACTGACGGGCGATGCGCAGGCCAATGCGCTATCGGGCAATGCCGGGGCGGACAAGTTGCTGGGGGCTGACGGCAACGATACCCTGACCGGCGGCCTCGGGCATGATACCCTGACGGGCGGCAACGGGTTTGATACCTTCGTGTTCAACGCGCTTGCCGAACTTGGCGACCACATCACCGATTACAGCCACAACGCAGATGTGATCGCGTTTGAAGGATCGGCATTTGGCTATGGCGACTATCAGGGCGCGATTGATGCTGCGGATTTTGTGATCAGCACCCGGGCCGCAGCACTGGATTCGTCCGACCGCTTCATTTTCCGCACCACGGATGCGACGCTATGGTTTGATGCCGACGGCAAGGGCGGCGTGGCAGCGGTGCAGGTTGCAAACCTGAACGATGATGCCATCCTGACCTTTGAGAATATCGTGATCCTTTGATCCGATAGCCCGAATCGGGGTGACCCTTGCAACAGCGCGATCGCGCTGTTGCAAGGGCTTTGGATGGAAAATCCTGCCCCGGGCTGGGGTTGAACAGAAACAACCACCCCCTTCACAGGGCACCCCCCTTGGCCTACCCTGCCGCGACATGCCACGGGAGGGTGATATGACCGACACGAGTTTGGGTTTTGACACGCTTGCCATTCACGCAGGCACCGCACCGGACACGGCCACCGGCGCGCGACAGGTTCCGATTTACCAGACCACGGCCTATGTGTTCCGCGATGCGGATCACGCCGCCAAACTGTTTAACCTGGAGGAAATCGGCTATGTCTATTCGCGGCTGACCAACCCCACGGTCTCGGCCTTGGCCAACCGGGTCTGTGCGCTGGAAGGCGGGGCCGGGGCGATTGCCTGTTCCAGCGGGCATGCGGCGCAGATCATGGCGCTGTTTCCGCTGATGGGGCCGGGGTGCAATGTGGTGGCATCCTCGCGGCTCTATGGCGGCACCATCACCCAGTTCAGCCAGACGATCAAACGCTTCGGGTGGTCGGCCAAGTTTGTCGATACAGATGATCTGGCGGCGGTCGAGGCGGCCTGCGACGACAACACCCGCGCGATTTTCTGCGAAACCATTGCCAATCCGGGCGGCTACATCACCGATCTGGATGCGCTGTCGGCCATTGCCAACCGTTGCGGTGTTCCGTTGATTGTCGATAATACTACCGCCTCGCCGTATCTCTGCCGCCCGATTGAACATGGCGCGACCATCGTCGTTCATTCGGCCACGAAATACTTGACCGGCAATGGCACCGTCACCGGCGGCATCGTGGTGGACAGCGGCAATTTCAACTGGTCGGCGTCCGACAAGTTCCCCTCGCTCAGCCAGCCCGAGCCAGCCTATCACGGGCTGGTGTTCCACCCCACACTTGGCAACATGGCCTTCACCTTTCATTCCATCGCCATCGGCCTGCGCGATCTGGGCATGACGATGAACCCGCAGGGCGCGCATTACACGCTGATGGGGATCGAAACCCTGTCACTGCGGATGCAGCGCCATGTGGAAAACGCGCAGAAGGTTGCCGAATGGCTGGAGGCCGACCCGAGGGTGGAGTTTGTGACCTATGCCGGACTGAAATCCTCACCCTGGCATCATCGGGTGGCCAAGATCGTGCCGAAAGGCGCGGGAGCGCTGTTCACCTTTGCGCTGAAAGACGGCTACGACGCCTGCGTCAAGCTGATCGACAGCTTGAAACTGTTCAGCCATGTCGCCAATCTTGGCGACACCCGCAGCCTTGTGATCCATTCGGCATCGACCACGCACCGGCAATTGTCGCTGGAACAGCAGATCAAGGCCGGGGCCGCACCGAACGTGGTGCGCCTGTCCATCGGGATCGAGAATGTAGAGGATATCATCGCCGATCTGGATCAGGCGTTGACGGCGGCCACGGCCTGACGATCCGGGCGGCGCGGTTACTGCAACCCCGCCGCCCGCAGATCATCCAGATACGGGATCCATCTGGCGCGCCACCATAAAAGGGTAGCGCCCGCCGGGAAACATGCGCACATCATGCAGGCTCCACCCCGGATAGACGGCCTTGTGCCGCGCGATCTCGGCCTTCGCCTCATCCAGTCGGCCAACCCGGACCAGCGCACTTGCCTTGCACGGCACGCAATAGAATTCCAACGCATCGTATTGCGTCAACGCGTCGTCAATGCGCCCAGCCATCTGATAGGTCCAGGCCAAATTGCCGCGATACCAGTCGGGCACAACCGCCTCAGTCGCCACCGCATATTCAGCCCATTCCACGGCTGTTTCAGTATCGCCCGCATTCGCCATCACCATCGCCATATCCACGCTGGACAGCGGATCGTAGGGCACAAGTGCGTGGGCGAGGTCAGCCTCACGCGCCGCAGCCTCATAGTCGCCAGTCGCCGCAATCAGCGTATTCGCCTTGACGTAATGCAGCAGCCATTCCTCCATCCGCGACCGGTCGGGGTCTGCCTCGGCCTCACTGATCAGGGTCATCGCCACTTGCAACTCGCGCCACGGGTCGTCGGTCGGCCCATCGACGGTGCGGTTGTTGTGCAGCGCGGCCAGTTCCAGCCGCAGTAGCGACGAGTCCGGAAATGTCGCCAAACCCTCGGTCCAGATGGCAAAGGCTGCGTCTTTGGCCTCGGGCGTCCATTTGAGGAACTCCGACGCACCGCGCAAATGATAGTCATATTCCGCCAGCGAGGGCGAGGATTTGCTCCATGTCAGGGTCTGCTCCATCACCGCAACCTCGCCCCGTATGCCCGCCAGCGTGGCATAGGTCTTGCGCGAAATCGCCTCTTGCATCGCCACGATATCCGCGCCGTCCTGTTCCAGCCGAGTAGCCCAGAGATTGCGGCCGTCCCTGCCGTCTACCAGTTGGGTGGAAATGTGGAAGACATTGCCCTGCCGCCGCAGACTGCCTTCCAGAATGTAATCCGCCTGCAATTCCTGCGCGACCTTTTGCGGGGTCATCGTCGGTGCCACCGAAAAGCTGGAGGATCGCGACAGCACCCGGATCAGCGGCGAGGTGGACAGCATCGCAATGATATCTTCGGCAATGCCCGGCCCCAGATACTCCTGCGCCGGATCGCCGCTCAGGTTGCTGAACGGCAGCACCGCCACCACCGGCGGGCCAGAGCGCGCGGCAGGCGACAGCAGGACATAGGCCAGCGCACAAAGGGCCATGACTGCGGCCACAGCCCCCGCCCAGACAAACCGCCGGCGCGGCACGGCGACAGCCCGCCTTGGCCCCTTTGTGGTGTCAGAACTGACACGGTACACATGGATCGGCTCGGCGATGTTCTTGACCCGCCGCTCGCCCATCGATTCAAACCCGAAGGCCAGTTTGCGTTCAACCTCGCGCGCTACCTTTTCGGACACGCAGATGCCGCCAGGTTCGGCCAGTTGTTCCAGTCGGGCCGCGATGTTCACGCCGTCGCCCAACCGGTCATCGCCTTCAACGATGACCTCGGCCAGATTGATGCCGATGCGTGCCAATATAATCTGCTCTTGTGGCACATCGCGGTTGCGCTCTGCCAGGCTTGCTTGCAGCGCCATGGCACATTCCACCGCCTGTACCGCGCTGGAAAACTCGGCCAGCAGGCCGTCGCCCACCAGCTTGAAAATCCGGCCCTGATGGCGGGCGATCTCTGGCTCAAAAATCTCTTTGCGGCGCGCGGTCACGCGGGCATATGTGCCCGTCTCGTCCCGTTGCATCTGTGCGGAATATCCCACGATATCCGCCACAAGAATGGCCGCCAGCCTGCGCTCCATCGCGTTCCGGGCTCCCTGTCCGGGCTCCCTGCGCGCTTTGCGCTGGGCCAAGGGTATCAGCATGGTCGCGATGCAGCAATTCGCCCGTGTTACCCGGCCCCGACAGGGGGGCCGGGTAACACGGGGTAGTCTTACTGCGCGATCTCAAACACCATTGTGACCATCGCCGTCACGCCAACCTCGCCCTGTGCAACGGGGACGGCGGCAGAATCAGCAAGCTGGCGGAACATCGGCTGCGGGGCGGCATAGCCGCCGCCTTCGGTGATCGACACCACCCGGCCCAGCTTGCCACCCGATGCCTCGACCAACAGCGTGGCCTTTGCCACCGCATCGGCGACAGCGGCCTTGCGCGCGGCATCCATCGACGGTTTCGGATCAATCAACCCGAAGGTCAGCCCGTTCAGGGTGTTGGCCCCATCCGACACGGCGGCATCCAGCACGACGCCAAGCGTATCCAGCGCCTTGATCCGCACGTTCAACTGGTTGACCGCCACATAGGAACTGATGGTGGGGGCGGCCCCGGAATCGTACCCGGTAAAGTTGGGATTGACCGACAGGTTTGAGGTTTGCAGATCACTGTCCGCCACCCCCGCGGCCTTGAGGCGGGCCAGAACCCCGTCCATTGCGGCAGTGTTGGCGGCCAGCGCCTCGGTCGCGGTCGGACTTTGGGTGGTCACCCCAATCGACAGGGTGGCCATGTCGGGGGCGGCCTGTACAACGCCTTCGCCGTTGACGGTGATCATTGCGGTTTGCGCCTTTGCGGTTTGAGCCTCTTGGGCATAAGCAGCCATGGGCAGCGGCAGGGTGGCTGCAACAGGGGCAAGGGCTGTGCAAAGGGCCAGAACATAACGGGTGCGCATCGGATATCCTCCTTGGATGGGGCGACAAATCATACATAAGACGCACCCCACAAGCCGATCCTTGGCCGTTTTCCTTCCCTTCGGCAAAAAGCTGCTGTAATGCTGCGCGAGCCGTCGGGTCCGCGTTCCCGACATCCCGGAACTTGTGTTAGACCCGTGGAATGAAACCGACATTCGCCCTGAACATCACTGACGAGGCCATCGGCCTGTTGCACCGCACCTCCAAGGGCTGGACCCCGGTGGGGGAGGTGTCTTTTGCCGAACCCGATCTGGCCGAAGCGCTTGGATATCTGCGCAAGACCGCCCTCGGCGTTTCGCCGCGCGGGATCAGCACCAAACTGGTGATCCCCAACTCGCAGATCCTCTACGCGGAACTTGACGCGCCGGGGCCGGATGAGGCCAGTCGTCTGGCGCAAATCCGTGCAGGGCTGGAGGGGCGCACGCCCTATGATGTGGCCGATCTGGTGTTTGACTGGCAGGCCACCGGGACGACCGTACAGGTCGCCGTCGTCGCGCGCGAAACCCTTGCCGAGGCAGAGGCATTCGCTGCCGAACACCGCCTGAACCCGATGTCGTTTGTGGCGATCCCGGATGGCGCATTCACCGGCGAGCCCTTCTTTGGCCCGACCGGCTTTGCCGCCACTCAACTTTCCGACGGCGAAACCGTGGACCGTGACCGCGACGCCATCGTCATCCGCGCCCGCGAATTGCCCAAGGCCGAAAACGTCACCCCCGACCCGGCACCTGTGGCCGACGCGGTTCCCGAGCCTGTGTCCGAGACGACCGCGCAGGACCTGCCTGCACAAGAAGTGGCAGAAGCGGAACCGGCGCTTGTGGCCGAGGCTGTAGCAGAACCAGACGCAGCCCCCTACGTTGAGCCGGAACCCGCGCCCGAACCGGCCTATACCCCACCAATCTATACCCTTCCGGAAGATGCCGAGCCGCTGAGCGCATTTCAGGACACGCGGCCCACTGCCGAGGCCAAAGCCGCCGTGTCCTACTGGTCAGACAAAACGGCGGAACCGTTGCCTGAACCGGTCTATGCGCCAGTGGCCGCGCCTGCCCCCTTACCGGTTGTAGAACCGGTCGCAACGGCCCAAACCCGCGCCACGCCAGACCCTGACGAAGCCCCCTTTACCCATGTCGTCGATGCAACGGCCTTCCCCGAAATTGACGAGGCACCACAGGTGCCGCCCGGGTTGGAATTGCCCAAGAACGGCGTTGACGGCGATGATATTCCGCCCGCACCTTCCGCCGCGATCCGTATGGCCTTTGCCAGCCGCCGCGATACCGCAAACCTGCCGCCCGTGGTGGCAACACCTGTCGCGGCTGGTCCTGCCGGGTTGAATGGTGTGGGCGTTGGTGCGACCATTGCCGGGCGCTTGTCTGGCTTTGGCCAAGGCGCGGAAACGCCGGCGCTGCGTGCCGGACGCGGCAAGCCGATTGAAGACCTGCCCCCCTTGCCGCGCCCCGCGCAGGCAGGGGCCAAGCCGTCACCCTCTGGCAGCACGGTGGCAGGGATCGCCCGCAGCAGCATGTCCAAAGGTCTGGGTGCCTTGGTCGCAGCCCCCGGATCTACCACCAAAAAGAAGAAATCAGCAGCCCCTGCCCCGGCCACGATCGACCCGCGCACCCCGGCCCAAACGCTGGCACCCAACAAACCGCTGACCAAACCCGGCGGCACATTTGGTGCCCGCCCGGTGCAGCGCGGCAAGCCGAGGCATCTGGGCCTTATTCTGACCGGGCTGTTGCTGTTGTGCCTTGCTTTGGTGGCCGCGTGGTCTTCGTTCTATCTGGGCGCTGAAAATACGACGGTCGCCCCCACCACCGATACCGCAAGCCTAGCCGCGCCCGCCGACACCGTTGTGCCCGGCATCGACGACGAAATGCTCGCCGATGAACAAGACCCTGCAGCCCTGGAAGCTGTAGCCGCCGCCGCCCCCGCGCTGGATCAGGCCGCAGCGCCAGAGGCCGACATTGCAGCAGAGGGCACCACCCAGACTGCCGCAGAGGACGCCCCCGCGCCGGACGCACCCGCCCCCAGCGTGGCCGCGGCCCCGGTGACATCCGCAGACAGCCCCACCGCCGCCCCTCTGGCCGAAGGTCAGGACGAGATCTTTCTGGCCGCGATGGACTCGCCCCCCCCGGCGCTGGATGCGCTGGCCCTGCCGGCACCCGAAACGGCGGGCGACGCGGCCCCCCCCGCGCAAGCCCCACCGCCGCCGTTTGGTACGGTGTATCAGTTTGACGCCAAGGGCCTGATCCAACCCACGCCGGAAGGCATCCTGACGCCCGAGGGCGTCATGCTTTTTGCAGGCAAGCCCCCGGTTGTGCCGCCGCAACGCAGCGCAGCGGTCGTGGCCGCCGCCGCTGCCGCCGCAGCGCAAGCCGTATTGCCCGCGCCGACCACCGCCTTGCCCGCCGCCCCGGGGGCAATTTCCGGTGCCACGGTAGAGGCCGTTCCGGTGGGCGAAGCTGCTCCGGTGGCAGACCCCGCCTTGCAAGGCTTTCGCCCCAAGCAGCGCCCTGACAGCCTGACCCCGGCGGTGCAAAATGGCGCGCTGACCCCTGATGTCGCCGATACCGCTGTGGCAAGCCTGCGTCCCCGTGCACGCCCGCAAACCGTGCTGGCGGCAGGTGCGGCAGCGCGGCAGGAAACCGAAGCGGCCTCGCTTGCCGCGCAGGCCGAAGAGCTTGCCAAGGCCCAGGCCGCAGCCCTTGCCGCAGCCGACCCCGCCAACCCCAGCCTGCTTGCCATTTCGCGCCGCCCTGCCGAGCGCCCGCGCGATCTGTCGCGCGCGGTTGAAGCCGCCGTAGCCGCCGCCATCCGCGCGCCAGAACCTGAACCCGCCGTCGAACCTGAACCAGAGGTCAAACTCGCCGCAGCGGTACCCGCGCCAAAAGCCAAGGTCAAAGTAAAGGAACCCGAGGCTCATGAGCCCGAGGCGGACGAGGAACCCGAACTCGCCGCCGCCCCCCGCTCTTCATCGCTGAAAGGCACTGTGGCCAAGAAGGCGACGTTTGTTAAGGCGATCAACCTTTCCAAGATCAACCTGATCGGCGTTTATGGCAGTGACTCCAAGCGGTATGCTTTGGTCAGGCAGGCCAATGGGCGATACAAGAAAGTGCGCGTCGGCGACAATGTCGATGGTGGCAAGGTCGCTGCAATCACGGCGTCGGAAGTTCGCTATCAAAAGAGTGGCCGCATGGTCACGCTGAAACTGCCCAAAAGCTGACAAAAGCCCGGTCGTAGGCTTCACCGACTTGGCAGGTTATCCGCCGTTGCGCGACGGAACGCAGCCCGGCGCGCGTGCAAGCTTTGCCCTGACAGCACAGATGCGACGTGTTTCAGGATCAATTGCCAAAGACCACAACTGCCGCACTCGCTTTTGGGCAATCTTGCCATGGACAATGCAAGCCGAGGGTGACTATCCTTGCACGGTCTGGCGGCCATGGGTCTGATGTTTGACCCTGTCGCGCAGAACCGCTGATCCATCTTTTGCCGCAGCCCCACCCTGCCATTGGCGCGGGTGCCGGGGCTGATACATCAGGCATCTATCCGCCGCCCCATCTATCGGGTCCGACATTTACGCACGGTACGACATAGAAAGTTCGCCATGGAAGGTTTCCTGTTTCAAGCCAGTCTCTACCTTGCCGCCGCCGTTCTGGTGGTGCCGATTGCCATCCGGCTGGGGCTGGGGTCGGTGCTGGGGTATCTGGCGGCAGGAATTTTGCTGGGGCCGGTGTTTGGGCTTGCGGGTACGCAGGCGCAGGATTTGCAGCATGTCGCCGAATTTGGCGTGGTGATGATGCTGTTTCTGATCGGGTTGGAACTGGAACCCCGCACCCTGTGGGACATGCGGCACAAGCTGATCGGGCTGGGCGGCGCGCAGGTTCTGGGCACCACCGGGGTGGTCACGGCGGGTCTCGTATTGCTGGGGCAGGAGTGGCAGGTGGCGCTGACCATCGGCATGCTGGTGTCGCTGTCATCGACCGCCATCGTGCTGCAAACGCTGAACGAGAAAAACCTGATGCGCAGCGCCGGCGGGCGGGCGACGTTTTCGGTCCTGCTGACGCAGGATATTGCGGTGGTGCCAATTCTTGCGCTGATCCCGCTGCTGTCGGTGCCGATGATTGCGGGACAGGCCAGCGATCTGGCCCCCGAAACCGCCACCCACACCGCCGATGCCGCCACCAGCAGCGCGGCCCCGCTGATCAGCTTTGTGCAATCCCTGCCCGCTTGGGCCGATGCCACCCTGACGCTGGCGATTGTGGCCAGCATCGTGCTGGTCGGACATTTCCTGACACGGCCGGTGTTTCGCTTTGTCCATGCCTCGCGCTTGCCGGAAATGTCCACCTTCATCTCTTTGCTGATGGTGCTGGGCATCGCGTTTCTGATGATGCTGGTGGGGTTGTCGCCCGCCCTCGGCACTTTTGTCGCCGGGGTGGTGCTGGCAAACTCGGAGTTCCGCCATCAGATCGAGGCTGATATCAAGCCGTTCAAGGGCCTGCTGCTGGGCCTGTTCTTCATGACGGTGGGCATCGGCGTAAACTTTGCCGTGCTGGCCAGTGCGCCGCTGACGATTCTGGGCCTGACGCTGGCGCTGATCGGGCTGAAATGTCTGGTGCTTTACGCGGTCGCCCTGGGCTTTGGCATCAAGGGCCGCGACCGTTGGCTGTTCACTCTCGGGCTGGCGCAGGCGGGCGAGTTCGGCTTTCTGATCGTCAGTTTTGCGCGTGACGAAGGCGTGCTGGGGCTGGAGGCAGGCCAGGTCGTGCTGCTGGTGATATCGCTTTCAATGCTGCTGACACCGCTGTTGTTCATCCTCTATGACCGTCTGGCGACCCGTTTGATCCCGCGCGCGCCCGCGCCCGAGGCGGATGAGATTACCGAAAAAGGCCGGGTGATCATCGCGGGCATTGGGCGGTTCGGGCAGGTGGTCAACCGTCTGGTGCGCACCTCAGGTGTCTCCACCGTGGTGCTGGATGCTGATATGGCCACGATTGAAACCATGCGCCGCTTTGGCGTGAAGGGGTTTTTTGGCGACCCCGGCCGTCCCGAACTGCTGGCAGCGGCAGGTTTGGCCGAGGCCGATGTGCTGGTGGTGGCGGTCGATGACCGCGACACCGCCAACCGTATCGTGAAACACGCCCGCCACGAACGCCCCGATATCCACATCGTTGCCCGCGCCCGTGACCGCGTGCATGTCTATGAACTGTATCAGGCAGGCGCGAATGACATCGTGCGGGAAACCTTTGACTCCTCCATCCGTGCCGGGCGCTATGTGCTTGAAAACATGGGATTCACGGAATATGAGGCCGCAACCCTGAGCCAGACCTATTACAAGGTGGACCGCGGCGCCATGCGCGATCTGGCGGAATTGTGGGTGCCGGGGCAGCCGGTGCATCTGAACGAGGCCTACATCAACCGCGCCAAACAGTTGGACCGCGATCTGGAAACCGCGCTGATCGAAGAGCTGGACGAGGCCCGCCCCAAAAATCAGGCGGCTGAATAACGCCACACCCCGGAGTTTTCAAAAACTCCGTCTTGGAACCTTCAAAGCTTCGGTTCCGATTTCTTCAAAGAAATCGGTGAAATGGCGCAGCTTAAAGCCGCACCACCCGCACTTCATGCCCCTTGGCTGACAGCGCAATCTCGCCCTTGCACAGGCGGATGGCGTCGTCGCCAAACGCCTCGAACCGCCAGCCGGACAGCGCATCGACATTGCGTTGCCCTGCGGCGATCAGGTCCAGTTCCGCACTCGACGCGATCAGTTTGGGGGCGACGCCCAGCGATTCCGACTTGGCCTTCAACAGCACGCGCAACAGGTCTGCCAGTGCCGGATTGACCTGCATCTGGTCCTTCTCGGCCTCAACCTTTGGCAAGTCTTCGGGCCGCGTGTCCATGCCCGCCTTCACGGCCGCCAGAATTCCTTCGGCAATCTCGGTCTTGCGACCTTCACGCTGCAACAGGCGCGACCGTCCCAGTTCTTCCATGTTGGTGGGCCGGGTCGAGGCCAGTTCCAACAGCGCGTCATCCTTCATCACCCGGCTGCGCGGCACGTTGTTGCCTTGGCTGTAGACCTCGCGGAAAGCGCGCCAACTCCTTGACCACGGCCAGAAAGCGGCCCGAGGTGGTGCGGGTCTTGATGCGCAGCCAGGCTTCCTCGGGGTGGGTGGTGTAGGTGGCGGGGTCCAGCAGGATCGCCAGTTCTTCCTCAACCCACGGTTCCCGCTTGGATTTCGCCAGTTGAGCGGCGAGAAATTCATAGATCACCCGCAGATGGGTCACATCGGCCAAGGCATAGTCTTTTTGTGCGGTAGACAGTGGGCGGCGCGACCAGTCGGTAAAACGGCTCGTCTTATCAAGGTTTTCCTTGGCGATCTTCTTGACGAGCGTTTCATACCCCACCTGTTCGCCAAAGCCGCAGACCATGGCGGCGATCTGGGTATCGAACAGCGGTTTGGGGAACACATTGCCTTCGACGAAGAAAATCTCCAGATCCTGCCGGGCGGCGTGGAACACCTTGACCGTCGCCTCGTGGCGGAACAGATCGTACAGCGGTTCCATCGACATATCGGCACCCTCGATCGGGTCCACCAGCACCGCATCGCCGGACTTGCCGGGCAACGCCATCTGGATCAGGCACAGCTTGGACCAGTAGGTGCGTTCGCGCAGAAACTCGGTGTCGATGGTGACATAAGGCTCTGCCTTGGCAGCCTCGCAGAATGCGGCAAGGTCTGCGGTCGTGGTGATGGTGCGCATGGGCGTCTTTCGCAATGTATCACGGGGGCATCCCGTACAACCGCTATAGGATGTGTGCGCCTTAAAGGAAAGTCACGCGATAATCACCGGGGTCCGGTCGCCCGCCGCATATCGGCGCAGGACGGCGGGGTAGAGGCGGTGTTCCTGTGCCAGCACCCGCTGCGTCAGATCGTCGGCCGTATCACCGGGCAGGACGGGCACGCGGGCTTGGCCAAGGATCGGGCCATCGTCCAGCACGGACGTCACCTCATGCACCGTACAACCCGCCTCGGTGTCGCCCGCGTCCAGTGCGCGCTGGTGGGTGTGCAGGCCGGGATACTTGGGCAAAAGCGACGGGTGAATGTTCAGCATCCGGCCCTGAAAGCGGTCGACAAAAGCCGGGGTCAGCACCCGCATGAAGCCTGCAAGGCAGACGATATCGGGATCGGCGGCAAGGATCGGGGCCAGCAAAGCGGCCTCAAACGCCGCACGGTCGCGGCCGAAAGGCGCGGTGATCGACCGCCGCCGTCGCAATGCCAAGCGTGGCCGCATGTGCCAGCCCCGCCGCCGCCGGATCGTTCGAGGCCACCAGCACAGCCCGCGCCGGGTGGTCGCCCACCATATCGCGCACCAGTGCCCGCATGTTGGAGCCACCCCCCGAAATCAGGATGGCCACCCGTTTCACAGCAGGCGGCCCGTGTAGATCACGCCCTCACCCGGCACCACTTGGCCCATCTGCACCACAGTTTCCCCCGCAGCGGTCAGCAGTTCGGTCAGCGCCTCTGCCCGGTCTGCCGCGACCACCAGCATCATGCCAATGCCGCAGTTGAAGGTTTTCAGCAGCTCCGGTTCCGCCATATGCGCGGTTTCCGCCAGCCAGCGGAACACAGGCGGCAGGGTCCAAGCGCCCAGATCAATCTGGCAGGCCAGTCCTTCGGGAATCACCCGCGGCGGGTTTTCGGTCAGGCCGCCCCCGGTGATATGAGCCAAGGCATGCACCCCCCCGGCCCGCACTGCCGCCAGCGCCTGTTTTACATACAGGCGCGTCGGCGTCAGCAGCGCCTGCCCCAAAGACCCGTCGCTGAACGGGCAATCGGCCTCCCAGCCGAGGCCCGACAGTTCCACCACCTTGCGCACAAAGGAATAGCCGTTGGAATGAACCCCGTCGGACGCCAGCCCCAGCAACACGTCGCCCGCCACAACGCCTGCGGGCAGGTCAGAGCCGCGTTCCATCGCGCCGACGGCAAAGCCCGCAAGGTCGAAATCGCCGCCGTGGTACATGCCGGGCATCTCGGCCGTCTCGCCGCCGATCAGGGCGCAACCGCTCGCCTCACATCCTGCCGCAATGCCGGTGATGATGCGGGTGGCCTGATCCAGCTCCAGTTTGCCAGTGGCGAAATAGTCCAAGAAAAACAAAGGCTCTGCCCCTTGGCAGACAAGATCATTGACGCACATCGCCACCAGATCGACGCCGATGGTATCGACATGGCCGGTATCAATCGCGATGCGCAACTTGGTGCCGACGCCATCGGTCGCAGCCACAAGGATGGGGTCTTTGAACCCTGCCCCCTTGAGATCAAACAACGCGCCAAAGCCGCCAAGCCCGCCCATCGTGCCCGACCGCATCGTGCGCTTGGCCGCAGGCTTGATCCGGTCCACCAGCGCATTGCCTGCGTCGATGTCCACGCCCGCATCGGCATAGGTCAGCCCGTTGTGCCCTGTCGTCATGCGCCCGATCCCCGTCTGTTGCCATAGCTAAAGCCTGTCGCCGCCCGCATAGCCGATCAGGGCGCTGCGTGCAACGCGGGGCGTGCGGACCCCGCCCCGGATGACGGTGCCACAGGTTTTCCGCACCAACCCTTTGCAATTGCGCACGTGCGGCATATGTCTGACCGGCAAGCCCCGAGCGAAAGGATGCCCGATGAAGGGACCGGTCTGTATTCTGGCAAACGCCGGTTCGGGCAAGAAGGCCGCCAAGCAACTGACCGATCTGTTGCAACCTTTGCAGGATGCCGGGTTGTCCCCCGAAGTCAGGCTGATCGACAAGGGCAAGGATATCGTGGCCGAGGCTCAGCGCGCCAAGGATGACGGCTTTGCCACCATCATCGCAGCGGGTGGCGATGGCACCATCTGTGCTGTTGCAGGCGTGCTTGCGGGTACCGATATCGCCATGGGTATTGTACCAATGGGCACGTTCAACTTCTTTGCCCGCAGTCTTGGCCTGCCGAATGACCCTGCCGCGGCGATTGCGGCGCTGATCACCGCCCAACCGCAACAGGTGAATGTCGGCGAGGTGAATGGCAAGCTGTTCCTCAACAACGCAAGCCTTGGCCTGTACCCTGCCCTGCTGGAACAGCGCGAGGCCGCCTATGCCCGCTTTGGCCGGTCGCGGCTTGCGGCCTATTGGTCGGGGCTGCGCACCCTTGTGACCTATGACCGCCCCAGCCGGATGCGCATCACCATCGACGGGCGGACCGAACACCTGCGCAGCCCGATGATCTTTGTCGCCCAATCCGCCTATCAACTGGACCAGTATGGGATGGAGGGGGCCGATCTTATCCGCGACGGCAAGTTTGCGGTCTACATCGCGCCCGAATTGCGGCGCTGGCAATTGTTGGGTTTTGCGCTGCGCGTGGCCCTGCGCACCGCCCGCCCCTACCGTGACTTCACGCTGGAGGCCGGGTCGGAAATCACCATCGAAACCCGCAAATCCCGCCGTACCATCGCCCGTGATGGTGAGCGGGAAAAGATGGTCGCCCCCTTTCGGTTCAAGGTCTTGCCAGCGGCGCTGACGGTGCTGGTGCCGACCGCCGCGCCCGAGTGATACGATGGGGCGCATCCTGCATCTGTCCGATCTGCACTTCGGCACCGACCGCCCGGAATTACGCCAACCGCTGGTGGATCTTGCGGCGCAACTGAAACCTGATGTCATCATCATCTCGGGCGATCTGACGCAGCGGGCGCTGAAAACCCAGTTTGCCGATTGCGCCGCCCTGATCCGCCGCCTGCCCGTCCCGGTGCTCTGCGTGCCGGGCAACCATGATGTGCCGCTATACAACCCGCTGGCGCGGTTGTTCTGGCCGTTCCGCGCCTATCGCACCGCGATTTCCAACAATCTGGAGCCGGTGTTTCACAGCCCCGATCTGGCGGTGATCGGCGTCAACACCACTGATCCGACGGTCTGGCAACGCGGGCTGATCGCGGCAGACACGCTGGCCCGCGCCTGTGCGCGCCTGCAGGCTTGCGCGCCGGGGCAGTTGCGCGTCGTCGTCCTGCACCACCCGCTGACCCAACCGGCAGACCTTGGCAAGACCCCGATGAAAGGGGCTGGCGAAGCTGCCGAAGCCTTTGCCGAGGCTGGCGCGGATGTCGTGCTGTCAGGCCATCTGCACCAATGGGCGGCGGACCCGTTCGCGCTGCGCAAGGGTGGGCGGCTGATGCTGTGCGTGCAGGCCGGGACCACCCTGTCCACCCGTCTGCGGGGGCAAGAAAACGATGCGAACGTGATCGACCATGATCAGGGCCGCGTCACCGTGACCCGGTATGTGGCGACCGACGCCCTGCCCGTCTTCCACCCCGCCCCCGGTGCCAGCTTCCATCAGCAGGACCAAGGCTGGCAATCCTTGCCCCATCCGCCCGAACAATAATCTGCCCCCCCCCGTCCGTGTTGACCCCCGGTCTTTCGCGCCCGCGCAGACCAAGGCAGCGGCACGCGCGACGCAGGCCTTTCAAGACCGTGCTGCGACAAATCAATGTCACAGAAAAGGCAAAATTCAATCTTAAGAAGTATTATCGATCTGCAACACTACACCTGATTTAGTATTGCGTGTCTTTTGCAAAACTGGGCCAATCGCCTGGTGACGTTCAAGCGCGCCAACATGCCAAGGATAACTGCCGACCCTTTCCCCTTTTTCACGGAGTTCACCTGCGATGACGACGTTTACAATTAATGGGACTGACAATACTGCCGATGCAATCACGGTCACAAATGCCCTTGTCGGCCCCGGCTTTGCTTATCTGATAAACCTTGCCCCCGGTGTTGGTCTGGCCGACAGCCTGATCGTTAATGGGGCAGGTTCGGACGATACCCTCAACCTGTCGCTGCTTACCTCGCTGTCAGGCCTGACAGAACTGGACCTCTTTGGCGGTGCAGGCAATGACGTGATCTTTGGCAGCACCACCCATGATCATCAATACGGCGGCACCGGTGCGGATACGCTGTTTGGCGGCTTGGGCAATGACACGCTGCAAGGCGATGCCGAGGCCGACGTCATGGAGGGCGGCTTCGGGAACGATGTGTTCCTGATCACCGCTGACCACGGACAGGGGGATATATTCGATGGCGGATCAGACTTTGATGTCATCCGCAATATTCCCGGCCAAACGATCAGCTTTTCAAATATCTCAGCTATCAATCTGATTGAGATTGAACAGATCGACGGCAGCAATTCGGTCATCTCTGGCACAGCAGGCAATGATGTGCTGGATTTTTCGGCCATTCAGACGGCCATCGGGGTCACAGCCTTCAATGGCGGCGCGGGCGACGACATCATTCGCGGTGTGACAGGGACTGCGGTCCGGCTTGAAGGCGCGGCGGGGCAGGATACGCTGCTGGGCAATGCGCTTGGCGAAGCACTGGACGGCGGGGCTGACAATGACAATCTGCGCGGCAATGGCGGCAACGATACGCTGGACGGCGGCGAGGGTGCGGACAAGCTGTTTGGCGGTGATGGCGACGACCTGTTCCTGATGCTGGGCAGCCAGGGTCAGGGCGACATCTATAGCGGCGGCGATGGCATGGATACCCTGCGCCATTCCAACACGGGCCAGCCGATTACCCTGACCGGGGTGGGGCCTGCGAATTTCATCTCGATCGAGGTCTTCGACGGGGCCGGATCGTCGATGAACGGCGACAGCAGCGCCAACCGGCTGGATTTCTCGGCAATCGACATCGCGATCAACCTGACGGGCATCTCTGGCGGCGACGGCAATGATACTCTGGTGGCCTTCGGGTCAACGGCCATTGCGATCAATGGCGATGCAGGCAATGACCGCATCATCGGCAACAGCCAGGCCGAGGTGCTGAACGGCGGGTCGGGCATCGACAACATCTATGGCGGTGTCGGCAACGATTCCATCGACGGCGGGTCCGAGGCCGACAACCTTTATGGCGGCGCTGGCGACGATCTGTTCCTCATGCTGGGCATTCAGGGTCAGGGCGACCGGTTCTATGGCGGCAGCGGCACAGATACGATCCGCCATTCCAACACGGGCCAGCCGATTTTCCTGTCGAACGCCGGACCAGCGAATTTCGTGTCGGTCGAGGTGTTCGACGGCATCGGGTCGTCGATGAACGGCACCGCTGGCAACAACCGGCTGGATTTCTCCTCTATCGCCACTGCCATCAATCTGACTGGGATTTTCGGCGGCGACGGCAATGATACCCTGATCGCTTTCGGGTCCACAGCCATCGCCCTCAGCGGCGACGCGGGCAACGACCGGATCGTTGGCAATGCGCTGTCCGAAGTGCTGAACGGAGACAGTGGGTTTGATACCCTGCTGGGTGGTGCGGGCAATGACACGCTGGATGGCGGCGCGGATGCCGACGTGATCTTTGGCGGTGACGGCAATGACCTCATCAACTGGCTTGGGGCGGAAGGTCAGGGCGACACCATCAATGGCGGTGCAGGCACAGATACCCTGCGCCAGACCAATGTGGGGCAGCCGCTGGTCATCCTGAATGCGCGTGACGCCAACTTCATCGGGGTCGAGCGGTTTGATCTTGCAGGCTCATCGGTCAATGGCTCTGACGCGGCCAACCTGATCGACTTTTCCGCAATCGGGCGGGCACTGAACTTTGGCACCATCAACGGCTTGGGTGGCGATGACACGCTCATCGGGTTCGGCGGCACGGCGGTCATTTTGAACGGCGGGTCCGGCAACGATGTCATCACCGGCAATGGTAAGGATGAAACGCTGAACGGCGATGCCGACAACGACCGCATTTCGGGCGTCAACGGTGATGACCAGATCAATGGCGGCACCGGCAACGACACGCTGCTTGGTGGTGCCGGGAGCGATACGCTGACAGGCGGCAGCGGTGCAGATCAGTTTGTATTCACGCTTGCGCTGCATTCCCTGCCGACTGATCCCGATGTCATCACCGATTTTGAGGGTGCAGGGGCGGCGATTGGCGACCGTATCCGCCTCAGCGGAATTGATGCTGACACGACACTGATCGGCAATCAGAACTTCACATTCAATTCAGTGGGTGTAGCAGGTCTGAGCTTGGCGTCCGATGGGACAGACACGCTGGTGCAGCTGAATACCGATGCCGACGCCGAGTTTGAAATGGTGATCCGCCTGACCGACGGTGGCGTGGCGCATACCGTCTATGTCGCCGCCGATTTCTTTTTGTAACGCAGGCGGGCGGGCGCATCACCGCGCCCGCCCCCATTCCACAGCCCAAAACCACCGCTATAACCTTGACCCACCCAGCCCGTCTGATACTCAGTCCCCTGTCGGGCCTGTAGCTCAACGGTTAGAGCAGGGCGCTCATAACGCCTTGGTTGGGGGTTCGAGTCCCTCCGGGCCTACCACAATCATAACGGCCACTGCGTGAGCGGCGTCCCCGACACGGCATGCCGATTGGCAGGGAAAAGGTTTGCAGGCACCACCTGCCGTGCAATCATCGCCGCCCCGGTTTGCGCTGCACAGGCATTGCGCTCATGCACAAAGCGCGCATCGCGCGGCCAATCATGGTCATGGCATGGGCCGTGCGCAAGCGGCCCATCGATCACTAGCTGCCTCTGCGAACCTCGCCCACTTGCCTTGTGATCTGGCTGATGTGGCGGCCATCGGTGCCACAACAGCCGCCCCAGACCTTGATGTGCCCGAATCTGCGGGCCAGATCGGCCATCTGGCCCCCCAGTTCAACCGGGTCGCCATCTTCCAGATGCCCCAGTTTGCACAGATCCAACGTCTCCATCGCCACGGCGTTCGGCATGAAGCCGCCAAGCCGTGCCGTCCAGTCACCGGCCGTCAGGGCAGGTTCGAACTCTGTCGGATGGGTGCAGTTGATCATATAATAGGCGGGCGCGTTGCCCGTGGCTGCATCAACAGCAGTAATGGCCTGTTCCAGCGTCTCACCACCGTGCAACCGCCCGCCGTTTGCGGCAATGAAAGACACGACAACGGGCACATCCGCCGCCTTCGCCGCACGGACCAGACCAATCGCCTCTTGCACGCTGGAAAAAGTCATCGCCGTCACATGATCAACCCGGGCCTTGCGGAAGGTGGCGATCTGCGCGGAATGATACTCCTCGGCCTCGGTGGCATCAGGGGTGCGGCCGATGTTATAGGCATCGCCGCGCGGCCCGATCACTCCACCCACCGGCATCGGCGTGTCCGGGCTGCCATATTCCCGCGCGAAATCCCGGTAGAATTCAATGCCACGGATGTTGATTTCCTCCAGCGCCTCTGCAGAATACCCGATCAGATCGCCCCAGTCGCGACTGGCGCGGTAATGCAGCCCTTCATTGATGACGCCGAATCCGTTTTCCACCGCCGCCTCCACGACCTTCCGGTGATAATCCCGCAGGCAAGACACGCCCCGCGCGTCGTTCAGCAATTCAAACCCGCAGAAATGCCGCAGGGTGAACCCATCCACATACTGCATCCAGGTTTCAAACCCGCCAGCCGTTGTCAAAAGCTTGCCCGCCAGATCCCGACGTTCTGTTTCTGCCATGTTGCCCTCCAAACCAACGCTGCGACGGATAAAATCCTTCGACCCCGTCTTGATTGGACGTGATGATAGCACGAGTCGCAACCAAGCGGTGCCGCTTTTGCAGGCGCAAAGGGGTAAGGACCGTGGTCCACGGGGGCGGTCTGTTTACCGTCACACAACCACGACAAGCGACGGAATAAGCGCAACTATCGTTGCGGTCTGCACTGCGTTGGCCAGCATGCCCATCCAATGCAGGCGGCGCAACCGCGTCCCTGCGCCCGTTGCGCCAGCTTGAACCTCGGCCAGCCCCGCATCCAGCCGCGCCATCATCCAGTGCCGCCAGACAAGGGCAATCACCGTCGCAAGACCAATGACAAAGGCCGGAAACATGCGCCCGTCCAGCATGTTGAAGATCGTGGCCGCCACCCCCACAATCACCGAAACCAGAAAATAGCCAAAGAACATCGCCCGCAGCAACCAGGCGACCTGCGGAATATCCAACCGCACCAAAAGAAACGAAGGCGAGGCTAGTAACAGGTAAAACATCGGCAGCAAGACGACGATAACGGTCAGAGCCGTGATGTTTATCGCCATCCTGCGTGCCCTTCCTGTCTGCTGCTACGCGAACCCAGACTGATTGGTGTTCGCGCATAGATCAAGGGATTGCTCTGCCAAGGCGCGGTCATTTGCCCGGCAAGCGTGGCACTGATGAAACCGCACGCCCGCATCACAAGCCCCGAAGACTTTTACTATGAACAGGGGGCTATTTTCCGACATTGCGCCAAAAATCCAACTGTCAAATTTGTTCAGAGTTCGCGAACAATCGAACTCTCAAGGCGGTTGATTTCCACTATCAGAAAAATCGCCTGATGGTGCTTATCTTTCGACGACCTAAAATACAGAAAAGTCGGTAAGTGTTACATCAACGCCAACGGCCAGAATTGCAAACTGTAGCCGAGCAGTCCGCTCGTTCCATCCCTGTCGAAAAAAGACGACCCGAGCCTTTATCATAAATAATCAGATCTGACGCTGTTGCCTTACGGCCCGGAATGTTTGAAAAACGCAGCTTCGTATAATATCCCCGACAGCAATCCGAAAAAAATTAAATCGTCCAGCCGGATGATATCATCCACATGGCGAAATTCTGAATTTGGTCAAATGTTTGTAGTGCCAAGTGCAGAGTTAAAGATAAAGATGTCCCTGCGAAGCCGGCCTGTCATTGTGTCATTGCCCGGAGCACCGTTCAGAACATTGTTGCCGCTGTTTCCGGTCAAAAAATTCGCCAATGCATTGCCGGTGCCCGCGATATTGGCGGTGCCCGCCAGGGTCAGCCGCTCGACAAATCGTGGGCTGCATCTGTACTGAGGCTGAGACTGACCGCGCTTTGCACCGTATCAATGCCGCCCGCATCCGTGGTGCTGACCAGAGTTATCGTTACCACCGCACAGTCGTTGGCGGATGCGACGACATAGGTGTCATTGTCAGCACCCCCCAAAAGCGCGTCATTGCCACTGTCCCCAAAAAGCCGGTCATTGCCACCGCCGCCATAGACAGACTCATTGCCGCCATGGGCGTAAACGGTGTCATCCCCTGCCAGCGACCGGATGACCTCTCGCGTTGCCCGACCGATTAGCCTGTCACTCCGGGTGGTTGGGATGGCCGCGCCGATGATGGTCAGGGTCAGCGATTGTTCGGCAGGCTGGTCGTCATCGTCATCTGCGCGCAGGGTCAGCACGTAGCTTCCCGCCCCCACACCCGCAGCCACCTGACCATAAATCTGCCCAGTCTCCGCATCTACACGCAGCCCATCTGGCAGGCGCAGCACCGAAAAGCTCAGATCATCGCCGTCCAGATCGGCGAACAGCAGCGCCATCGCAAGGTTGAACGTCCCGCCTACCGCGACTTGCTGCGGATCGATGGTATCGAAAACCGTCGGCGCGGTGAAAGTTTGCGGGTTGGTGGGCAATCCTACCTCGGTCAGGCGCATCCCGTCTGCGGCCACATAGGCTATGACCAGACCGCCATCAAAGGGCTCAATTTCCACAAATCGACTTGTGGCAGTGACGCCAAGGTTCTGGTGTGGCCAAAGCGGATTGCCCGCGACGTCGAATGTCTGGGTAAGCAGATCAAACTGCGCAGTTTGCCCTTCGCGCAACAGAACCGACAGCAACAGCAGCGCCCCCTCCGCCTGCCCGACCATCCTGACAGTACCCCGCGCCGGCACGTTATCGGGCTCGGCAAGGGTATTGATAGTCAGCGCCCACCACGTCTGATCTACCGTAAGGGTCAGCGGATTACAGACATAGACGAGATAGGCACGATAGCCCCGAGCCGTCAGCGGGTCAGCAAATCGTTCAAGAAAGGTCGCCCCCTCCGCGGTCAGGAAAGCAATTCTTCCGTCGTCAAGATGAACCGTCTCGATCATGGTGCCGTGCGAATAGCGATAGTGGTTGGGTATCGAGAACGAGCTGGCATTGGCAGAAAACTCGCTCAATACACCGCCAGGTCCCCCAGCCGGGAGCGTAATTGACAACCAGGTTGTGATCCATCGTGTCGGTCGCCTGCACATATCTGGTCGTTACAGAAAAGTTGTCGCCATTCGCCAGCCAGATTGAACTGGCAGTGGGTCTGCGCTTGAAGGCGGACGGCAATGGCGGGATCGCATCCACTCTACAGCCCCTTGGTTTGAGTTTGCCGTGCCGAAGTGATCAAACGGAACAAGGTCGAGATGCGTGATGGCGCGCATATGACTGTTCTAGCCGCTCTCGCACAGCCTCCCCCGGATGGATGACAAGCGGGTGATCAGCGGCATTGTCATCGGCACCGGGCCGCGGTGGCGCGGCGTTCCGCCCAGCTACCGGCCACACACGACAATCTACAACCGTT
This sequence comes from uncultured Alphaproteobacteria bacterium, assembly GCA_963772935.1. GTDB lineage: Bacteria > Pseudomonadota > Alphaproteobacteria > Rhodobacterales > Rhodobacteraceae > JANNNF01. The sequence continues at coordinate 170,022 of CAVYZK010000008.1, forward strand.
GGAGTGAGTTGGCCGTCTTCGGGCGCATCTTCGTGCAACTTGCCAAGTGCGGCAGTGGGGCGGAGGAGACAATGTTCGACGCGACCGACCCTTTACTGAGGGCCAAAGATCATCAAGCGACAGATACCGTTCACCGGCGGGCCAGTTGAATCATTCGGACAACTCCCTCCCATTCCGCTCACACAGGCTCATATCGACCTTCCAGCCACCAGTCCGCATCGGTTGCACTGGACCCAGAACGTCGGCACCGCCCATCGGCATCTGACGTGACAGGTGCCGGAAGGCAGTCTCCCGAGCCTTCGACCTGTCGCGAAAGCAACCACCCCTGCTTGGCTGTCAGTTTGCGCGGAACACTGACTGACGGCGCAGCAATGTTGCGTCGTGCTGAACCACCATCGTTCAAACAAACGGCCTGAAGCGGAATTGTCTTGCCGTCCTATTCTAACCTATCAGAAACGCCCCCTTGACCATACAGCCATCGCCGCACAGTCTGACGACGATATACCCCAGAGGGAATGAAACAGAATGGTCCTGATCAACTGCGACATGGGCGAAAGTTTTGGCCTCTACCGGATCGGCGATGATGCCGGGTTGATGCCGCTGATCGACGTGGCCAATGTGGCCTGCGGCTTTCACGCGTCAGACTTCAACCATATGCGGTCCACCGTGCGGCTGGCCAAGGCGCATGGCGTCAAGGTGGGGGCGCATCCGTCCCTGCCCGATCTGCAAGGCTTTGGCCGCCGCGAGATGAAGATCGGGCGTGAAGAAATGACCAACTGCCTGATCTATCAGATCGGCGCGCTGAAAGGGTTTCTGGAGGCTGAGGGCCTGCCCCTGAACCACATCAAACCGCATGGGTCGCTGTATGGCATGGCCGCGCGGATCGAGGATATCGCCCATGCCGTCTGCGACGCCGCCGATATCTTCAAGGTGCCGCTGTTCGGCATGACCGGCACGCTGCACGAAACCATCTACCCCGCGCGTGGGCACAAGTTTCTGGCCGAGTTCTATGCCGATCTGGACTATAACGACCAAGGCGGTCTGATCATCACCCGCGAACATGCGGCGACAGACCCGGATGCCGCCGCCGCCGCCTGCATCCGCGCCGTCCGCGAAGGCCGCGCCACCAGCGTGGGTGGCGTTGATCTGCCAGTGCGCGCCGATCTGATCTGCGTGCATTCCGACACCCCCAATGCCGTGGCACTGGCGCAGGCCGTGCGCGCGGCGGTATCTTCCCTTTCACCCGTTTGACCCCACCCGAGGACACCATGAGCAAACAAATCCTGTCCCCCCTGCCCGGCACGTTCTACCGCAAGCCCAGCCCCGACCAGCCCGATTTCAAGGCCGTGGGCGATGCCGTGGCGGTGGGCGATGTGATCGGCCTGATCGAGGTGATGAAATCCTTCAACGAAGTGCAGGCCGATCAGGCGGGCACCGTGACCGGGTTTCTGGCCGATGATGAAGAACCGGTGATGGCGGGCCAACCCCTGATGGATCTGGGCTGACCGATGCCGATAACCAAGCTGCTGATCGCCAACCGGGGGGAAATTGCCGTGCGGATCATCCGCGCGGCGCGCGAGTTGGGCATTGCCACCGTGCAGGTCTATTCCGCCGCCGATGCCGATATGCTGGCGGTGCGGATGGCGGATGAGGCCGTGCTGATCGGCCCGCCGATGGCCGCGAAATCCTATCTGAACATCGCGGCCATTCTGAAAGCGGCGGCAGAGACCGGGGCAGATGCCGTGCATCCGGGTTACGGCTTTCTGGCCGAAAGTGCCGATTTTGCCGATGCCGTGGTGGGTGCCGGGATGATCTGGGTCGGGCCTGCCGGTGATGCTATCCGCGTGATGGGCGACAAGGTGGCCGCACGCGTGGCGGCGGTGGCCGCCGGGGTGCCGGTGGTGCCGGGGTCTGACGGGCGGATGGAGGATTTCGCGGCGGCGCAGGGTCTGGCCGAACGCATCGGCTTTCCGGTGATGATCAAGGCGGCGGCGGGCGGTGGCGGGCGCGGCATCCGCATCGCGCAAGACATGGCCGAACTGGAACGCCTGATGCCGCAAGCCAGCGCCGAGGCGAAGGCCGCCTTTGGCGACGGCGGGCTGTACATGGAAAAGGTGATCACCCGCGCCCGCCATATCGAGGTGCAGATTCTGGGCGACGGCACCCGCGCCGTCCACTTGTTTGAACGCGAATGTTCCTTGCAGCGCCGCCGTCAGAAAGTGTGGGAAGAAGCCCCGTCTGCCGCCCTGCCGCCTGCGATGCGTGAACGGTTGTGTGCGTCAGCCGTCGCTTTGGCCGAGGCCGTGGGGTACAAAGGGGCGGGCACCTGTGAATATCTGTTCGATGATGCCTCAGGCGAGTTCTACTTCATCGAGATGAACACCCGGATTCAGGTGGAACACCCTGTCACCGAAATGATCACCGGCATCGACCTTGTGCGCGACATGCTGCGCATCGCGGGGGGCGAGCCGTTGCGATACCGCCAGCAAGACCTGCAGGCCAAGGGCCATGCCATCGAAGTGCGCATCTGCGCCGAAGACCCCGCACAGGGTTTCAAACCCGGGCCGGGCACTGTGACCACGCTGACCGTGCCGGGGGGGGCGGGCGTGCGGTTCGATACCATGCTGTATCAGGGCTACACTGTGCCGCCGTTCTACGATTCCCTGCTTGGGCAAGCTGATCGTCTGGGATGAGGACCGCCCGTCCGCCATTGCCCGGATGGCCCGCGCGCTGGAGGAATTGCAGGTCGAAGGTCTGCCGACCACAAAACCCCTGCATCAGGCATTGGCGCGCGATCCGGGCGTGTTGGCGGGTGATTTTCACACGCGGTGGCTGGAACCGTGGTTAGAGTTGAACGCGGATAAATTGGGAGGTGGGGAATGAAGACCAGATATTCCTTTGGTGGTGACGAGCATATCTTTGTCGAATGCGATGGCGAAATGTCGCTGGAGGCGTTCTTCAAGGGCATGTCGATCACCAATGCCCTGCGCGATGCCGCCATTCCCGGTGTGACCGAAATCTGCCCCGCCAACGCGGGCTTTCAGGTGCGGTTTGACCCCGACGTGATCGCCCCCGACGCGATGATGGCGCAGTTGCAGGCGCTGGAGGCTGCGGCGCAATCGGCACCCTCGGTGCTGGACACCCGCATCATCGAAGTACCGGTGCTGTATAACGACCCCTGGACGCATGAGACCTTGATGCGGTTTCGGGAACGGCATCAGGATCCGACCTCGACCGATATTGAATACACGGCACGCATCAACGGGCTGGATGGCATCGACGGCTTCATCAAGGCGCATTCCGGCGCGCCGTGGTTCGTTTCCATGGTGGGGTTTGTGGCGGGGTTGCCGTTCCTGTACCAGATGACTGACCGCGCCCGGCAGATCCAGTCGCCCAAATACCTGCGCCCGCGCACCGACACCCCGCGTCTGACCGTGGGGCATGGCGGCTGTTTTGCCTGCATCTATTCGGTGCGGGGCGCGGGGGGCTATCAGATGTTCGGCATCACTCCGATGCCGATCTATGACCCCAATCACCAGACGCCCTATCTGCGCGATTTCATGTGCCTGTTCAAACCCGGCGACATCGTGAAATGGAAGCCGATAGACCGCGCCGAATACGACCATACGGTGGCCGAGGTGGACGCCGGGCGCTGGATGCCTCGCATCGCGCCGGTCACCTTTTCGCTGGCGGAATTTCAGGCCGATATGGATGGCACAAACGCGCGTGTGATGGAGGCTCTCAATGGCCATTGAGGTGATCAAACCCGGCCTGTCCACCACGGTGCAGGATTTGGGACGGCCGGGCTATTACCACATCGGCATTCCGATGTCGGGGGGCATGGACATGCTGTCGCTGACCGCCGCCAACCTGTTGGTTGGCAATCCGGCAGGGGCTGCGGTGCTGGAGGCGGTGTTCATGGGGCCGGAACTGGCCTTTACCCGCGATGCGGTGGTGGCCGTGACTGGCGCGGATTTGCCGCCAAAGGTTGACGGGGTGGAGCAGCCGGGGTGGACCTCGTTTGCCGTCAAGGCGGGGCAGAGCTTGAGCTTTGGCTTCCTCAAGGCCGGGGCGCGGGCGTATATTGCCGTGTCAGGTGGCATTGATGTGCCAGTGGTGCTGGGGTCGCGGTCTACCTACACGCTTGGGGCGCTTGGCGGGTTTCAGGGGCGCAAGCTGATGGCGGGCGATGTGCTGCCGATGGGCGACGGGCAGTGGGGTAGCGGGGCGCAGCGTGCCGGTGGATTTGCGCCGCAAGCCGGGGATGCCCGCCGAATTGCGGATGCTGCCGGGGCTGTTCTGGCACCGGATCACCGATGCGGCGGGACAGGGATTTTTTGACGACACCTGGAAAGTCGCGCCTGAGGCGGACCGCATCGGATACCGCTTCAAGGGCGGGCGGCCGTTGGATTTTGTGCCGCGCGAGGCACCGTTTGGCGCGGGGTCTGATCCGTCCAACATCGTGGATTCCTGCTATCCTTACGGGTCCATTCAGGTGCCGGGTGGGACGGAACCCATTGTCCTGCACCGCGATGCCGTGTCGGGGGGCGGGTATTTCATGGTGGGCACTGTGATTTCCGCCGATATGGACCTGATCGGCCAGTTGCAGCCCCACACGCCAGCCCGATTTGTGCCGGTGACGATGGAACAGGCGCTGCAGGCCCGAAAGGACCGCAAGGCCACGCTGGATGCCATCGGCGCGGCCCTTGGCTGACGCCGCTTTGCAGTCGCCGCCGATCCTGCCCAAGCGCACGCTGCGGGTGCTCGGCACGCTGGTCACCTTGCTGCCCGGCGTGCGCGAACAGGCGCAGGCGGACTTGGGTATCGGGATCGAGCATGAAACGCTGGATTTCATCGCCTGCCAGCGCAGCGCCGCGATGCGCCCTGACAGCTATGATGTGTATGAGCAGTGCTTTCACAATCTGGATATCGTCTGGTTCTGGGGCGCGTTGCAGGCGATTGATACCGACCGGATCGCCGAATGGGACGGCATTTCCGGTCTGGCCAAAGAGGGTGGCATCAGCAAATACGCGTGGCGCGGCCATGGCGATGCGCCGGTGCGCCAGCTTTACGTGCAGCCCGGTGGCTTTCTGGGGCCAAAACCGGCGCGTCATATCAGCATGTTGCCAACCGTGCACAACATGGACAGTTTCGGTTATGACCGCCGCATCTTTGGTGCGGGCACCCATCCGAAGGCCAGTTGGGCCTGGCTTCTGGACCGTCGCGCCAAGGGGCGGATTGCGCTGGTCGATGAACCGGCCATCGGCATCTTTGACGCGGCGCTGGCCGCCGAGGCGGCGGGCGAATTGCACTTTGCCGACATCGGCAACATGACGATTGCCGAGATTGACGCCCTGATGGCCCTGCTGGAGGACCGGCGCAGGCAGGGTTATTTCTGCGCCACCTGGCGCAGCGGGGATCAGGCCTCGCAACTGCTGCACGACGAACGGGTCACGGTGCAAAGCATGTGGGCCCCGGTTTACGGCGACATGGGGGCGATGGCCGACCATTTTGTCGAGGCGGCCCCCAAGGAAGGCTACCGCGCCTGGCATGGCGGGGCCAGCCTGTCGTGTCGGCTGGGCGGGGCCGATCTGGACATGGCGTATGATTACCTGAACTGGTGGCTTACGGGGTATGCCGGGGCGCTGATGGCGCGGCAGGGCTATTACATTTCCACCCCGGAACGCACCCGCAAGGTGATGGCGGCGGATGAATGGGCCTATTGGTATGACGGTGCCCCTGCCGCCCGCGATCTGTGCGGGCCTGCGGGCACTGTCGTGGTGCGCAAGGGCGCGCTGCGGGCGGGCGGTACATACATGGAGCGGTCGAGCAAGATTGCCGTGTGGAATTCGGTGATGGACGAATACAATTACGCCGCCCGCGCCTGGGACCATTTCGTGCGCCGCGTGAATGACGGGGCCGCCGCATGATCCGGTCGTCAAACCCGCTGGCGACCGAGCCGCGCTATGAGTTGATCACCCAAGTGCTGCGCCGCAACATTCTGGCGGGGCAGTTGCCGGTTGGCCTTGTGCTGCTGGAGGGACCGATCGGCGCGCTGATGCAGACCAGCCGCGCCCCGGTGCAGGCGGCCTTGCGGCAATTGCTGGCCGAGGGGTTGATCCACCGCTTTGAAGGGCGCGGCTTTCTGGTCGGGCGCGAGGACAGTCCTGCCTCGCCGCTGCGCCGTGACATCAGCGAGTTCGACCTCGATATTCCCGATCACGTCGATGATGCGCTGCAAACGCGCGGCACCTGGCGGCACGTCTATGAACAGATCGAGGATCAGGTCGCGTCCTGCCAGATATTTGGCGAGTACCGGATTATCGAGTCTGAGCTGGCGGAATATCTGGGGGTCAGCCGCACCGTTGTACGCGATGTGCTCTCGCGGCTGCACGAACGCGGTCTGATCCGCAAGAACGCAAGCTCGCACTGGATCGCGGGGCCTCTGACCGCGCGCGCACTGCGCGAGAAGTATGAGTTGCGCGCCATCATGGAGCCCGCCGCCCTGCAAATGGCCGCACCGCATATTTCCCATGCGGCGATTGAACAGATTCGTGAGACGCTGGAGTCTGACAACACCGTCACTTGGGAAGCGATGGAAGACGCCCTGATGGAACATTGCATTGCGAAGGCAGAAAACACGTCGCTGGTAGAGATTATCCGCAACAACCGGCTGCTGCTGTCATCCGTCAATCGGGCGCTGACGGGCCTTGGCCTGCCCCCTGATGACATCGCTTTGGACCAATACCGCACCCTGTTCCAACTGATCGCCCGACATCCGATTGATTCTGCGGCGGAATATCTGCGCGGGCATCTTCAGATCATGGCGCGCAAAAACCTGTCACGCATGAAGATCGTCGGCGTCATCAGCGAATCCCAGAATTTCGCCCCTTACTTGACGGCACAGTAAATCCAATATTGTCGCCAATACCCATTTATGCAAACGCAGCATTTGCGCATATGGTCGCTTTCCGCAGCATTTCTTGTCGGAAACTGTGCATTTGCGCGCCACTTTAGTGATAAATGTTTTGTTGACACAGGGCATAAATAGCTATTTTATACGATAGACAATTTCGACGGTATCTATGGCTGTGGCAGGTACAAACCCGCATCCATGGAGCACCGGTGTAGAAATCAGGTTTCGACCTTGGGGGAAGCGCGCAGGTCAGGCGAAAGCCGGGCTGGCGACATGAATATGGCAACAGAGACAGAAATCTTCCGGCTGGACGGCGTGACCAAGCGCTATGGCGACGTGTTGGCACTGGACAACGTGTCGCTGACCGCGGGCGCGAACGAATACATCTCGCTGCTGGGGCCGTCGGGGTCGGGAAAGACCACCATCCTGCGCGTGCTGGCCGGGTTCGAGATGCCGGATGCGGGCCGGGTGCATTTTCAGGGCCGCGACATCACGGGCCTGCCCGCGCATGAACGCGGCATCGGCTTTGTGTTTCAGAACTTTGCCCTGTTTCCGCATCTGACGGTGGCGCAGAACGTGGCCTTCGGGCTGACCCATGGCGTGGCCCCCTTGCCGCAGGCGGAACGGGATGCCCGCTGCCGCGCGATGATCGCGATGGTGGGGCTGGACGGGTTGCAGGATCGCGGCGTTGACCAGATCTCGGGCGGGCAGCGGCAGCGGGTGGCGCTGGCGCGCACGCTGGTGATGCAGCCCCGGCTGGTGTTGCTGGACGAACCGCTTGGTGCGCTGGACGCCAACCTGCGGGGCCGGATGCGCAATGAATTGCGCAGCATCCGCGAACAGATGGGCGTCACCTTTCTGCACGTGACGGGCAGCGAAACCGAGGCCTTGGCCATGGGCGACCGGGTGGTGGTGCTGGACAGCGGCCGCATCATCCAGACCGGCACGCCGGATCAGGTGTATGACGCCCCGGCCTCGCCCGAGGTTGCGCATTTCCTGAACCGATTCAACCTGTTCGACGGCAAACTGTCGGGCGGCAGCTTTACCGGCCCGTTTGGCACAGTGCCGGTGCGGGGCGCCCGCAAGGCGGCGCGCGATGTCTATGCCGTGCGCTATGACCGGGTGCAGGTGAAACCGGCGATGGCCGCACATGATGGCCCTGCCCTGCGGGCAAAGTTTGTCGCAAGCGAATATCTGGGGTCGTCGATCATGAATTTCTTTGAAACCCCGGATCATCAGGTGCTGGAGGTGGAACACCACCTCAGCCTTGGTGCGCCGGAAACCTTTGAAGCCCGGCAGGACTATTTGCTGACATGGAACCCCGAACAGGCCATCGTCTTTGGCCGGGAGCCTGCATGATGGCGGACGCAACCCCCACACCGCGCGGATCGCGCACCACGATGTGGCTGCTGGCCCCCGGCGTGATCTGGATGGTGCTGTTTCTGGTGCTGCCGATCCTGATGATCGTCTATGTCTCGTTCTGGACGCAGACCACCTTCAACATCTCGCCCACCCCCACACTGGCAAGCTGGAAACAGTTCTTCGCGTCTGACACCTATACCGGGTCGCTGTGGACCACGGTGCGGATCTGGCTGATCATTCTGGGGCTGACCTTCGTGATCGGCTATCCGACCGCGCTGTATGTCGGGCTGTTTGTCAAAAGCAAAACCCTGTCCACCGTGCTGTTGGTGATCTGCGTGATCCCGTTCTGGACCTCGTTCCTGATCCGCGTGCTGGCCTGGCGGCCCATGCTGGGCAAAGAAGGCGCGATCAACATCATCCTGCAAAAGCTGCACATCATCAGCCAGCCGATCGAGGTTCTGCTGTTTACCGAACTGTCGGTGATCATCGGCATGACGCAGATCTATGTGGTCTTCATGGTCGGCCCGGTCGCCTTCATGCTGGGCCGGATCGACCGCAACATCATCGAGGCTGCCCGCGATCTGGGCGCCGGGTTCGGGCGGATCTTCTGGAAGATCATCTTTCCGCTGTCGCTGCCCGGCGTGGTGGTGGGCGCGATCTTTGTGTCGGTCATGGTGCTGGGCGAATTCGCCACCTCCGGCGCGCTGTCGGGCCGCAAGGTGAACCTGCTGGGCAACATCATCGTGACGCAAGTGGGGTCGCTGAAATGGGCCATGGCGTCTGTCGTGGGGGTGATCCTGACCGTGTTCATGGGCGTCGTCATTGCAGGTTTCCTGCGCATCGTAGACCTGAAGCGGGAGCTTTGACATGGAATCCCGTATCCTGAAGCCAATCCTTGCCGTCTATCTGGGCGCGTTCATCCTGTTCCTGTATGGGCCGTTCGTGGTGCTGACGATCATCTCGTTCCAGCAGGGCCCCGAGGGTGGACCGCAGTTCCCGATCATCGAATGGTCAACCTACTGGTATCAGCACATCTTCGGGCTGACCCCACCGTCGCGCATCGCCCCCCTGCCGTTTGGCGAGGCGCTGGTGCGGTCGCTGATCCTCGCGTTCATGACCATGGTCACCTCGACCGTGCTGGGCGTGATGGCGGCGCAAGCCTTCCGCAAGCGGTTTGCCGGGGCGGGCGTGGTGTTTTACCTGATCGTGCTGGGCATGATGGTGCCGGGCGTTCTGACCGGGCTTGGCACGTCGCTGCTGGCCAACAACGTGATCGGGATGGAACGGCACTGGTACACCACCGCGTTTTTCACCCATGTCGCCTACACCTTTCCCTTCGCGTTTCTGGTGATGCTGGCGATCCTGAACCGCTTTGATGCGTCGGTCGAGGAAGCCGCATGGTCGCTTGGCGTCAGCCCGTGGAAGACGTTCCGCAAGGTCACCTTTCCGCTGATCTTTCCGGGCGTGCTGTCGGCGATGCTGTTTGCCTTCACGCTCAGCTTTGACGAATTCCCACGGACGCTGTTTGCCTCGGGGCGCGACCAGACCTTGCCGCTGGCGATCTACGGCACGTTTTCGGTGGAAATTCACCCCAACATCTTTGCCTTCGGGGTGCTGACCACGCTGTTTTCCTTTGCGCTGCTGTCGGTCTACGCGATTCTGATGGGCCTCAGCGTGCGGCGGGCACGGAAAATGGCGATGCAGGAGGATGTGGCATGAACACTGCCCTTATCACAGGCGCAGGGTCGGGCATCGGGCGGGCCATTGCGCTCCAACTGGCTGGCGAAGGTTACCGCGTGGTGGCCAACGATTTCCGGCTGGAGGCGGCGCAGGCCGTGGCTGACGCCATCGGCGGGGCTGCGATTGCAGTGGGCGGCGATGTGTCGGTTGAGGCAGACGTGGCCGCGATGGTTGCCGCTGCCAACGCCTTCGGGCCGGTGACGCATCTGGTGAACAACGCAGGCCATGTGCATCAGGGCCGGTTCACCGACCTGACCCCTGCCGATTTTGACCGCATGATCGCGGTGCATCTGCGCGGCACCTTCCTGTGCATCCATGCCGTGCTGCCCGGCATGGTGGCGCGCGGGGCCGGGGTGATCGTCAACGTGGCCTCGCAACTGGGGCAGATCGGCGGGATCGAGCTGGTGCATTATTCCGCCGCCAAGGCCGGCATCATCGGGCTGACCAAGGCGCTGGCGCGCGAAGTGTCGGCGCAGGGCATCCGCGTGAATGCCGTGGCACCCGGGCCGATCAACACGCCACTGGTGCGGGCGCTGTCTGCCGATTGGCAGGCCGCCAAGGCGGCTGAGTTGCCCCTTGGCCGCTTTGGCGAGCCAGAGGAAGTGGCGGCAACCGTGGCCTTCCTGTGCTCGCCCGCCGCGTCGTTGTTTGTGGGCCAGACCCTCGGGCCAAATTCCGGAGATGTGATGCTATGAAGCAGGTCGTTCTGATCACCGGCGCGGGCATCGGCATTGGCCGGGCCTGTGCGCATGTCTTTGCCAAGGCAGGGTTCCATGTGGTGGTGACCGATGTGCTGGCCGACGCCGGGCACAGCGTGGTGGCCGAGATTGCGGCTGCGGGCGGCACTGCCGAATTCCAAGCCTTGGATGTGCGGTCAACCGACGCTGCCGATGCCGTGGTGGCGGCGGTCGAGGCGCAGCATGGCCGGATTGACGTGATCGTGGCCAATGCCGGTATCGCGCACCGGGTGCCGCTGGATCAGTTGACCGATGCCAAGTGGGATCACACGCTGGACATCGACCTGAAGGGCATTTTCCGCGTCATCCGCCCTGCCCTGCCGGGCATGAAGGCGCGCAAATCCGGTGCGATCATCGCCATGTCGTCGATCATGGGCGTGGCTTATGGCTGGGACGAGCATGTGCATTATTCCGCGGCCAAGGCCGGTGTGGTGGGCCTTGTGCGCGGTCTGGGCGTGGAACTGGCGCGCGACGGCATCCGGGTGAACGGCATCGCCCCCGGCTACATCCGCACGGCGCAGCTTTTGTCGAAAGAACATTCGCTGGGGCCTGAGGCGGACAAGGCAGGCGAATTCATTCCCATGGGGCGGATCGGCGAGCCGGATGAGATCGCGGATGTGGCCCTGTTTTTGGCATCCCACGCAGCCCGTTACATGACGGGTCAGGTGGTTGTGGTGGACGGCGGGCTGCTGGTCGGGCGCTATTGACCGGTGCGGCAGATAAAAACGTAAAAACAACAAGTTGGAGGTCTGAATGATGAAAGACGATACTCTCTCGCGGCGCGGTTTCCTTCAGGGAACTGCGGGAACCATGGCGCTTGCCGCCGCCGGGGGCATGCCGTTCCTGGGCGCGCAGGCGGCGTTCGCGCAGGATCTGGCCAGCCAGGAACTGCGCACGGTCGGCCTGTCGGTGACGGTGCAGGAACGCATCCTGAACGAATTCAAGGCGGCCTCGGGCGTCAAGGCCGTGTCGGGCAAGGCGGATATTTTCCCCAACACCCAGACCGAACTTCTGTCAGGCTCCACCGCCTATGACTGCTGGGAAATCATCGGCGAGCGTCTGCCGTCCATCGTGCAGACCGATCTGGTTGCCCCGATCCCTGCGGCATCCTTGAAAAACTGGACCGGCATTGCCGACAGCTTTACCAAGGCGTCGGACAAGTGGGAACTGCGCGCACAGATCGTGGGCCAGATCTGGAAAGACGAATCCCAGACCGAGCTGCTGATGGTGCCGACCGTCTACAACTTCGATTCCATCGGGTATCGCCCCGATCTGGTCGATGCCGAAGAAGCATCAAACTGGTCGGCGCTGTTTGACCCCAAGTTCAAGGGCAAGACCGGCCTGAACGTCGATCCGCTGATCGCCTTTGGTCAGGCCGTGATGGCGATGAACGAGCTGGGCCTGCTGGAGGTCGCAAACCCCGGCAACCCGGACGCCGCTGCCATCGAGGAAGCCGCCAAGTTCCTGATCGCCAAGAAAAAGGAAGGCCAGTTCCGCGCGCTTTGGGGCGATTTCGGCGAATTGGTCAACCTGCTGGCCTCGGGCGAGATGATCATCGCCGACGCCTGGCAGCCTGCCGTGATGGCGGTCAAGGCGCAGGGCGTGCAGTGCTCCTACGCCACCATGAAGGCTGGCTATCGTGGCTGGGCCATCGGGGTGTCGGGTCTGAAATCCTCGCCCAACATGGGGGCTGTCACGGCCTATGCCGACTACTGGCTGTCGGGTGGCCCGGCGGTCGCCGTGTCGGAACAGGGCTATTATTCGCCCAACGACAAGGTCAAGGCGGTGATGGCGCCCGAGAAATACGCCTTCTGGTATGAAGGCGCGCCATGGGTCGGCCCCGAGGATCGCGGCATCAAGGAAGGCGACCTGCGCGACGGCGGCTCGCTCGCGACCCGCGCCGCCAATGTGGCCTACTGGCACCAGTGGCCGGATGAGTACGACCTGCTGATCAGCAAGTGGGACGAATTCCTGTCGGCCTGACCCAACGCCGCGTGATCCGGTAACGGGTCTGGCCGGGGAGCATTGCCCCGGCCAGACCAGCCGCAAGAATTAGGAATGTGCCTGTGACTTACGACCTGCAACTGTCCCACATCGGCAAGGTTTATGACAACGGCACCCCGGCTGTCATCGACTTCAATCTGGATGTCATGAAGGGCGAGTTCATCGCGTTTCTGGGTCCATCCGGCTGCGGCAAGACCACGACGCTGCGGATGATCGCGGGGTTCGAGTCGATCACCTCGGGCGATCTTTTGATCCGGGGCAAACGCATCAACGACCTGCTGCCGGAACAGCGCCCCACCTCGATGATCTTTCAGAACTACGCGCTGTTCCCGCATATGTCGGTGCGCCAGAACGTGCGCTTCGGGCTGGAGGTCAAGGCGATGCCTGCCGCCGAGGCCGACCGCAAGGTGGACCGCATTCTGGAAAAGCTGGGCCTGTCTGCCGTGGCCAATGTGCGCCCGAACAACCTGTCAGGCGGCCAGCGCCAGCGCATCGCGCTTGCCCGGTCCTTGGTGGTGGAACCTGATATTCTGCTGCTGGATGAACCGCTTGGCGCGCTGGACGCGAACCTGCGCAAGAGCATCCAGAACGAATTGAAACTATTGCAGCGCGATCTGGGCATCACCTTTGTCTTCGTGACCCATGCCCAGTCCGAGGCACTTGCCCTGTCTGACCGCATCGTGGTGATGAACGCGGGCCGGATTGAGCAGGTCAGCCCGCCGCGAGAGCTGTATACCCGCCCGCAAAGCATTTTCACCGCCCGTTTCATCGGGGCCAACACGCTGATCCCGGGCACTGTGCAGGCGGTGAATGCGGATACGCTGGTGATGGACACGGCCTTTGGTCCGTTGACCGGCGAGCGTCCGGCCAGCGCGGTTGCAGTGGGCAGCAAAGCATCCATCGTTCTGCCCGCCGAGGCTGTGGACATTGTGCCCGGCACCACACCCGAGGCAGAGGCCCGTGCGACCTATGGCACCAATCTGATCGCCTGCCAGATCACCCGGATGCAGTTGATCGGCCATATCCTGCAGATGGCGGTCAAGCTGCCGAATGGCGAGACGTTCAGCATCGAAGGCCATGCCGACAAATACCGCGGCATGTTGCAGGCGGGCGACGCGGCCTATGTCGCGTGGTTGCCCGCCCGGTCTACCGTCATCATCGAATAGGGGGCGGAGGCGATGCGCATCACCACAGCCGCCAGTCTGGCCCGCGACCTGACCGCCGGGCGGCTTGACCCCTGCGATCTGGTGGATGCCGTGTTCGCGCGGATGGATGCCGTGGGTGATCCGGCGATCTTCACCCAGACCCTGCGCCCGCGCGCCATGGCCGAGGCCCGTGCGTCGCGAGAACGGTTGCGCGCCGGGTTGCCCGCCAGCCTGCTGGACGGGGTGCCAGTGGCGTGGAAAGACCTGTTCGATCTGAAGGGCCGCGTCACCACGGCGGGGTCGGTTGTGCTGTCGGATGCGCCAGCGGCGACGCAGGACGCGGCTTTGGTTGCGTCGGGCGCGCGGGCGGGGCTGATCAGCGTCGGCTGCCTGAACATGACCGAGTTTGCCTATTCCGGTATCGGGCTGAACCCGCATTTCGGCACCCCCGCCAATCCGCATGGTACGGCGCGCGCGCCGGGGGGGTCGTCGTCGGCCTGCGGCGTGGTGGTGGCGCAGGACATTGTGCCGCTGGCGATTGGCACCGATACCGGCGGGTCGGTGCGGATTCCGGCCTCGTTCAACGGGGTGGTCGGCTATAAAACCTCGACCGGGCATTACCCGATGGCGGGGGTGTTCCCGCTGTCGCGCAGCCTGGATACGCTTGGCCCGCTGGCGCATAGCGTCGAGGACTGCGTGCTGGTCGATGCCGTGCTGCGTGGGCAGGCTGCCCCTGTGGCACATGCAACAGCGGTAGCCACGCTGGATTTCGTGATCCCCGATGCCGTGATGATGGACGGCCTGCAACCCGCCGTCGCCGCCAATTTTGCGGCCAGCGTTGCACGGCTGGAACAGGCTGGTGCGCGGGTGCGAAGGGTGGCCCTGCCCGAGTTGACCGAAGCGCAGGCCCTGATCAGCCGTCGGGGCATTCTGGCGGCCGTCGAGGCGCTGGCGCTGCATTGGGACCGGGTGCATGGCCCCGATGCCGCCCGCATGGATGCGCGGGTGGTGCGGCGGATCATGGGAGGGGCCACGCCTTCGGCGGTGGACCTCTCGATCCTTCTGCATGAGCGCGCGCGGCTGATCGCGAGGTGGCGGAACAGTTGGGCCATGCCTTCCTTCTGTGCCCCACCACCCCCACCGTTGCGATGCCAACCGCCCCGCTGGAGGCGGATGTGGAGCTGTTCTTTGCCCAGAATGCCCTGACCCTGCGCAATACCTCGGTCGGCAATTTTCTGGACTGGTGTGGGCTGTCGATCCCGAACGGGGTGGATGCTGACGGCATGCCCACCGGGCTGATGATCAACGCAAGCCATGGCCGCGATACGGCCCTGCTGTCCGCAGGGCTGGCTGTCGAGACGATTATCCGGGGGGAATGACCATGTCCGAGGCTTATCCGACGCTGTTTTCACCCATCAAGCTGGGCCCGCTGACCCTGCGCAACCGCATCGCCATGGCCCCGCTGACCCGCCAGATGGCCGAGGCGGACGGCACGCCTACAGCCGAGATGGCCGCCTATTACGCCCGCCGCGCGCGGGGCGGGCTGGGGCTGATCATCACCGAAGGGACGTATGAGCAGGATGCGTTTCAGTCGAAGGCCTATCTGTCGCAGCCCGGCATCGCCAATGACGCCCATGTGGCGGGCTGGGCTAAGGTGTGCGACGCGGTTCATGCGCAGGATTGCAAGATCATCATCCAGTTGATGCACGGCGGCCGGGTGTCCGACCCCCGCGTGCTGAATGGCCAGCCGCCGGTCAGTGCGTCTGCGACGCACAGCGGCGGCTGGTCGCTTTACACTGACAATGATTATGAAAAGACCATCCGCAACATCGAAGGCGACTGGCCGCGCGTGACCTTTGGCCCGGCCCGCGCGCTGACGGTGGACGAATTGCACGCGGTGGCTGATGGCTTTGCCGATGGCGCGCGGCGCGCGGTGGCGGCGGGGGCTGACGGGGTCGAGGTGCACGGGGCCAATGGCTATCTGCTGTGGCAGTTCATCAACCCGGCGACCAACCTGCGCACCGATGAGTTCGGCGGATCGCCGGAAAACAACATCCGCTTTGCCAAGCTGGTGGGCGACAAAATCCGGGCGGCCATCGGGCCGGAAAAGCTGATCACGCTGCGGCTCAGCCAGGACGGGGTGGATGATTTCGGCGGTGCATGGCCGGGAATTGGCTATGCCGAAGCCATTGGTGCGGCACTGAAAGACAGCGCGTTTGATGCGCTGCACTGGTCCAGCTTTGACTATCTGACCAACCGCCAGACCGACAGTGACACGCCCCTGCCCACGGTGATCCGCAGCGCGTCGGGCAAGCCGATGATCACCAACGGCGGCATCGCCGACGGCCCGATGGCCGAGGCGGCGCTGACATCGGGGGCCGCCGATGTGGTGGCGATTGGCCGCCCGATCTTTGCCCATCCCGACTGGCCCTACATCGTGCGGTCCGGCGTGCCCTATGACTGGCTGCCGTTCGACCGCCGCTATGTGATCCGCCCGCCGCTGGATTACGCACTCGCCTATCCCATTGGCCCTGCAAGACCCGCATTGGCCCACGACAACCCCAGACAGCAATTAAACGGAGGACAGGACATGACCAAAAAGATCATCTGCGCGTTCGGCACCGACATCGACTCGGTGGCGGGCTGGATCGGTTCCTACGGCGGCGGCGACAGCCCGTCAGACATTCAGCGCGGCATCTTTGCGACCGAGGTCGGCATCCCCCGCCTGCTGCGGCTGTTCAAGAAATACGACCTCAAGACCACGTTCTTCATCCCCGGCCACAGCCTTGAGACCTTCCCCAAGGAAATGGACATGATCGTGAACGCGGGCCACGAGGTGGGCGCGCATGGCTATCTGCACGAAAACCCCATCGCGATGACGCCGACGCAGGAAGAAGACGTGCTGGTGAAATCCATCGAACTGATCAAGGGCCTGACCGGGGCCGCCCCGCGCGGCTATGTGGCCCCGTGGTGGGAAATGTCGAATTCCACCGCCGCCCTGCTGAAGAAATACGACTTCAGCTATGACCACAGCCAAGGCTACCGCGACTTTCAGCCCTTCTATGCCCGGGTCGGCGATACGTGGAATGGCATCGACTATTCCAAATCGGCCAAGGACTGGATGCATCCGCTCAAGCATGGCAAGGAAATCGACCTCGTCGATATCGCGGCCAACTGGTATGTCGATGACTTGCCGCCGATGATGTTCATGAAAAAGGCCCCCAACAGCCACGGCTTCGTCAACCCGCGTGATATCGAGGAGATGTGGCGTGACCAGTTCGACTGGGTGTACCGCGAGATGGACTATGCCGTGTTCGCCTTTACCATCCACCCCGATGTGGCGGGGCGCCCGCAGGTGCTGCTGATGCTGGAACGGCTGATCGAATACATCAGCGGGCATTCCGGCGTGGAGTGGATGCCGTTTGACGATCTGGCCACCGATTTCCGCAAGCGCTTCCCGTTTGAAGGGGCCGCCCGCCCTGAAGTGATCTGACGCGACCTAGGGTGCCGGCCAACCGGCACCCAGCCTTGTTAGGGAAAACGCACATGTGCAACGCCTGTGGCAACCCCGCAGTCCCCGGCCACTGGACCGAAGCCGGGGCCAGTACCCCGTCTGACCGGCTGCGCGCGCGGTTCCGTCGGGCACAGATTTTGCAGGCCATACTGCCGTCTTACGGTCTGACCGCGCATGATGGCGGAATGGTGGACGGCATCCAGCTTTCCACGCTCTCTGGCAACTCTGTCATGGTCAATGATCTTGCTGCCCTGTGGGTGGAGGCTGAACGTCTGGCGGGCAAGCCCATCGACCCGCTCGACCCACGCTTTTTGACCAATGGCTGACAGACCCGTCTCTGACGGACGTATGAAGCTGACCGTGCTTGGCGGGTATCTGGGGTCCGGCAAGACCACATGGTTGCGGCATCAGCTCCATGCCGGCCATTTTGGCCGGGTGCATGTCGTGGTAAACGAGGCGGCGGAAACACCGGTGGACGATGCGCTGCTGGGCCGTGCCGCCGCAATCACGGTGCTTGCAGGCGGCTGCGCCTGCTGTACGGGGCGGGCTGATCTGATTGCCGCGTTGCGGGATTTGTGCGACAAACGCAGCAAGATGTCGGCCAACGAAGACAGGCTTGACCAGATTTTGCTTGAAACCAGCGGCCTTGCCGACCCCGCTGCAATTGTCGCGGCGATCCAGTCTGATCCGGTATTGATCAATCACATCGTGGTTGCTGAAACCATCGTGATGGTTGATGCGCTGCACGCCTTGGCACAGTTGAAAACCGAACCTTTGGGACGGCAGCAGATCGAGGCCGCAGATCGGCTGATCTTGACCAAAGTTGATATCTGCGACCCTGCGGCCCTTTTGCGGTCTGCGCGCAACCTTGGCGGTGCTTCATCCAGCCAGTCCCGCCTTGGCAAGCGTTCGGGGCGATACTGTCGCTTTGCCGCCTTTGCCCGACGACATCCCCGCAGTCGCCTTGCCACATCTGTCGGACAGCGAGGACCAGACGCCCATTTTACCCGCGCGGCTGCATATCGCGCCCGAAATTGACTGGACCGCGTTCACACTGTGGCTGTCAGCGCTGCTTCATGCCCGCGGGGACAGCATGGTCCGCGTCAAAGGCGTGGTGCGCACACCAGCCGGTCGTTTGCTGGTACAGGCCGTGCGCCGCGTTGTTCAGTCGCCTGAAATTCTGCCCGAACCCGAACCGGGAACAAGCTTTGTCGATGACAACACAATCGTCTTCATCGGCCGCAGGTTTCATGTGGCGGATCTTGGTCTTTCCCTGCATCGTTTTGCCGGGTTGCCGTTTGAAAAACCAACCGAGTGATGTTGAAATCCGGCGTGGTTGCTTGAAGTCATCGTCGGCCGCAGTCGCAGAACCGCGCGCAATACCGCCGGTGTGATCTGCGGCCCCATTGACGAACATATGCAGAACATCTACCTCGTATGCATGACCAGACTGACCCTTCAGGACAAGCTTGCGATCCTTTCGGACGCCGCGAAATATGATGCCTCCTGCGCCTCGTCAGGTGGCGAAAAGCGCGATGCCCGCAAGGGTGGTTTGGGATCGTCAGGCGGCAGCGGTATCTGTCACGCCTACACACCAGACGGGCGCTGCATTTCGCTGTTGAAAATTCTGATGACCAATTTCTGCATCTTCGACTGCGCTTACTGTATCAACCGCGTGTCGTCCAACGTGGAACGCGCGCGGTTTACGGTGGAAGAAGTCGTTTCCTTGACGCTGGAGTTTTATCGCCGCAACTACATCGAAGGCCTGTTTTTATCCTCTGGCATCATCCGGTCACCCGATCAGACGATGGCCGATATGGTGCGGATCGCGCAGACATTGCGTGAGGACCATGGCTTCAAGGGTTACATCCATCTTAAGACCATCCCCGATGCAGCCCCTGAATTGATCAAGGCGGCAGGGCTTTACGCCGACCGGCTGTCGATCAACGTAGAACTGCCGCAAGATGCGTCCTTGCGCCAGCTTGCCCCGGAAAAGCGGCCAGAAACCATTCGGGCCACGATGGCACAGGTGCGGCTGGAGGGGGAGGCCGCCAAAGACCGCTCTCATACCGGCAAAAGGCCGAAGCGGTTTGCGCCGGCGGGACAAAGCACTCAAATGATCATCGGCGCAGATGGTGCGGATGATGTCACGATCCTGACGAGCGCGACCCGGCTTTATACCGGCTACAAACTGCGCAGGGTGTATTATTCGGCCTTCTCGCCTATCCCCGATGCCTCTGCCGCCTTGCCGCTGATCCAGCCGCCGCTGCTGCGCGAGCATCGTCTGTATCAGGCCGACTGGCTGATGCGGTTCTATGGATTCAGCGCCGATGAAATTGCAACCGGCGCGACGTCCGGGCATCTGGATCTTGATCTGGACCCAAAACTGGCCTGGGCTTTGCAACATCGCGCGGTCTTTCCGCTGGATGTGAACATTGCCAGCCGCGAAATGCTGCTGCGGGTGCCGGGATTTGGCACCCGAACTGTGGACCGCATTCTGAGCGCGCGCAAAAATCACAGCCTGCGTTATGAAGATCTGGTGCGCATCGGCGCATTGATGAAAAAAGCCAGGGCGTTCATCAGCCTGCCCGGTTGGACGCCGGGAGCCACGATTGACAGCGCCAATCTGCGCGCGCGCTTTGCGCCACCGCCCGAACAGTTGCACCTGATTTGACCTATGCCGTCACCCTGCCCGAACGCGGAACTTTCGACGCGTGGCGCGCGGCGGCCCGGACTGCAATTTCACATCGCATCCCGCCGGATCAGGTGGATTGGTCGGGGTCCGGTGGTCTGTTTGCTGCAGCCCCGCTGCCCACTGATATTGGCCCCCATCAAACGCGCGTGCCTGAAGTGTTTGTAAAACTCGCAGGGTCGGTGATCTGGCATTCTGCCCCGGAACGGCTTTCCCTGCTGTATCAGGCGCTGTGGCGGTTGGATCAGCGCGATGGAACACCCCTGTCGCAGGCCGATCCTTTGGGCCGCAGGTTGCACATGCTGGCGAAAAACGTCGGGCGGGACATTCACAAAATGCACGCCTTTGTGCGCTTTCGGGAGATTCCCAGTGACACTGCGCGCCGCAGTTTTGCTGCGTGGTTTGAACCCGAACACAACACGCTGGAACCTGGCAGCACGTTTTTCGCCAAACGCTTTGCCGATATGGACTGGATGATTGCGACCCCGCGCCTGACCGCACACTTCCGCGAGGGCCGCCTTAGCTTTGGTCCGGCAGGGGCGCGGCCAGACCTGCCCGATGATGCGTCAGAGGCGCTTTGGGCCACGTATTTTGCCAATATCTTCAACCCCGCCCGCATCAAGCTGACGGCGATGCGGTCGGAAATGCCCAAGAAGTATTGGAAGAACCTGCCCGAGACCCGGCTGATCCCCGAGATGTTGAAAGACGCCGAAGCCCGTGTGCAGCGGATGCGTGATGCGGGCGCGTCTGCGGCGCGTCCGGGGGCAGAACCTGTGTCAACCCGCTATCGCGCCGCGATGCCGCAGGCGCTGGAATTGCCCGAAACATTGGATGACGCCCGGACCGCCGCCCTTCAATGCAGACGGTGCGGGTTGTGTGAGGCTGCGACCCAAACCGTCTGGGGCAGTGGCGCGGTTGATGCCGATCTGATGATTGTGGGCGAACAACCCGGTGATCAGGAAGACCTGGCAGGTCGCCCCTTCGTTGGCCCGGCAGGTCAGGTGCTGCATCAGGCGATGGCAGAGGCTGGCATGACGCAGAACAGGGTCTGGCTGACCAATGCCGTCAAGCACTTCAAGTTCACCCCGCGCGGCAAACAGCGGCTGCACCAATCGCCCAACCGGACGGAAATCGAGCACTGCCGATGGTGGCTGGGGCTGGAGATTGGCTTTATTCGACCACGCCTTACGATTGCACTTGGGGCGTCGGCAGCCTTTGCACTCACCGGTGACTCATCTGCCGTTTCCCCACGTCGTGGCAACGTGCAGACCGGGCTGCATGACGGCCCGGTGTTGGTGACATGGCACCCATCCTACATCTTGCGTCTGCCAGACCCCGCCCACCAAACCCGCGCGCGGCTGGAATTGACTGAAGATCTGCGTGTGGCTGTCCAGATGGCCACGGCAGGCGGTTGAGGGCTGCAAAAATGCACCTCGGGCAATCCAAGTTTCACGGCAGCTTTCGAAAGCCTGGCTATTCTCAGGGTGCCGTGCTGTCACCCTGTCCTTCCCGACTTGTGCTGGTCTTCGCAATCCAGAACCCTATGCGCGCCCGATGGCGAAGCTGACCTAAAATTAGCCACAGAATTAGAGTTTGCGTTTATATCGTCAGGGGAACGTCTGCCTCAGCTACCCCGCGAAAGTCGGACAGTGACGGAAGCTACGACTGAGGTCTGCTGATCCCCCATTCGAAGAGATCAGAAAACGTCGAAACGCAGGAACCATGACGCGGCGTTCAAGGCCTGTGTTGCGCTGGAAGCACTGAAGAGCGAGCGCACAGTGTCAGAACTGGCGGCCGCTTATGAGGTTTATCTGGTACCGACAGGTGTTTGCCCTGCAAACACAGACAGGCGACCATGATCCATCAGTGGAAGAAGGCTCTGCTCGAAGGTGCCGCGGGCATTTTCGGGCGTGGCGGTCAGGCTGCTGCCACCACCGAGGTCGCCGAGGCAACGGTTCGCGACCTGCATACCAAGATCGCGGGGCGAAAGGCATAATCGGGTATTCGTCGCTGTCGGAGCCGGAGATCGCAATGCGGGATACGATCCAGGTCGTCATCAATGAGGTCAACTATGGCGTTTTGGATCCGCCGCTCCTCAACCGGGACGACCGCTTCATGAAGTCGGCCTTCACTTTGACGCCAGACGCTGTGCGCGCCATGCAGGTGCATTCCGGGATCGGCGTGATCGCGACCACACCGGGCGGGGACGTGTTCTTCGGGTTCAACGGATCGGTGAGGGACGCCAAGATTGCGGAGCTGGCGGCTAGCTGCAACACCGTGGCGCAGACGGCAGCGCAACCGGACATGACCCGGTACAGGGACACCGACATCCAAGGCGTTGATCTCACGCAGAAAGGGATCCGCGGCATCTCGCTCGAAGAATGCGAGCAGATCTGCATCTCCGCGTCAGACTGTGCCGACGTGTCATATGTCACCTCGAAGCAGTGGTGCTGGCTGACGAACTCGAACGGGGTGGTGATGCCGACGCCGGGTGTTGTCACATCTCTTCGATAGTGTTGTGGCAGTTGCCGCGTATCGAATGATAACCGACTGAGGGAGGCTGAAAGCGGTTCGGGATGGCAGCGTCGGCAGAACTGTTAAAGTTGATCTTTCACGTGGGCTCCGGTGTAATGTTCACCACGTCAATCGCAGGGGGTGACTTAACCCACCTTGGTTATACCGCGACTTCGAATAGCCATCGGTTTCACGCTCCCCATCCATCGGTTTGCCTTTAGATAACCCTGTTGTTTGCCTTGCCTGTTTGAACCGACGCCCAATCCAACTCATGCCGTGCGAGGTATTTGCGCAAGCGGTCGGCGTCGTTTTGACTGATTTTATCTTCTCGAGACGCCGCGAACAACCTGCGCCCAGCCGCGCTCAGGTTTGGACTTTCACGGCAGGCTCGAATGACGGCGGCGAGTTGGGCGCGGTCGAACTCATCCAATGATAAGGGATCCGCATGCACCTCGGCCAACAGCGCCAGATCGGCATCGGCAGAGGTGGATTGCCACAGCTGGCCAAGGGTTTCGATTTCTTCTTCCACCATCGCCAGGGTCACACGGCCGCGCTCCGCCAAAGTGCAAAGCCGGTGGACCGAGGCTGACAGGTCACGGAAGTTGCCGCGCCAAGGAGTCGCGGGGTCACGCGCGAAACGCAGAAATCGGGCCATGGCATCGGCGTTAAAGCCAACCGAGCGGCCCAGAATGCGTTCAGCCACCGCGCGGAAATGCGTAATATGGGCTTCGATATCGGCACGGCGGGCGCGCAGCGGTGGCGTGCGAAAACACCATTGGTTCAGCACCGCGAAAAGATCGGGGCGCAGACGGTTTGACGCAACCAGCGTGCCTAAATCAGCATTGGCGGTGGCGATAAGCTGAAAGCGCGAGGTCACCTCGCTGTCAGATCCGAGCGGATAGTAGCGCCCCGTCTCGATCGCTTGCAGCAGGAAAGCCTGCGCATCGGGTTCCAATGCGTCGATTTCCTCCAGCAGAAGCACGCCGCCATCGGCCTCGCGCAGAAGGCCCGCGCGTTCGGTGCCTGCGATGCCAGTGACCGAGCGGCGCTGACCAAAAAGCGCTGCCAAGGCGTTAGACCCGCGCAGGGTGGCGCAGTTGATCTGCACCAAACGACCTTTGACGCGGCGGCGTTGCAGCTTTAGCTCGTAGATCTGTTGCGCCAGACGGCTTTTGCCGGTGCCGGTTTCACCCAGCAGCAACAGCGGCGCATCGGACTGTGTGACAACCATTTCCAGCCGGTCCATCAAGGCGTTGTAGGCGGGCGTCTGGCTTTCGATGCCGCCCTTGAGCAAGGAAACGGACTCGCGGCTGATCGCGTCAAAGCGCTGTTGCAGGGCGTTATAGCGCGACAGATCAAGGTCGATCACGTCAATCGTGCCATAGGGCGTATCATCGCCACGCGGCGGGCCGGATTGCAGCAGCTTGGCCGGGATATGGCGGCTTTCGGTCAGCAGGAACCAGCAGATTTGCGCCACATGCGTGCCGGTGGTCAGATGCACATGATAGCGCTCGCGGTCTTCGTCAAAGCCGTAATCCTTGGCGAAATCAAACAGCTTGCCGTAGACCTCTTCGAAATCCCACGGGTCGGTCATGTCCATCCGCACAAGGCGGACTTCGGTTTCGGGCGAGACGGCGGTGATGGCTTGCTGAATGCGTCCCGCCAAAGGGGCGTAATGCTGATCGTGCAACAATTCGAACCGATCCACCGGAAATTTGGCGTGGCGGGTCAGTTCAACCGATGGCCGCCAGGCGCGATTTTTGCCCATATCCAGTTGAGTGCCGAGGAAGCCGATGACAACGTTGCGCATGATCTTATCCAAAATGATAAATCACGATACCAATGGATATAGAATTTTGAAAGGCTTTTCGCGCGATTCGGCTGATTTCGCTTTGGATTCATGGGCTTAGGCGATTTTCCCCGAAACACTTTTCTTTTGCGAGGGCATCGGGCAAAAAATACTCACGAAAACAAAAGGATAACGATGATGGCAAACAAATCCGTGTTTGCAGCAACCTTGGGGCGGTTGCTGCCTAAGGCAACCGCCCGCAATCTTGCCGGGGCAAAAGCCTACACTTACACCGACGCGCATGCCTTGGCGCAACTGGCGATGACCGGGACGTTTGGCGATGCGTTTTACCAGGACGCACAGCCGCAGGTGAGCCGCTTGCTGGAATTGGCAGAGGCGGTCGAGCCAGCGTTTTTGGCCAAAACCACCCTGCATGTGCGCGCCAAGGGCCATATGAAAGACACGCCAGCCTTCTTGCTGGCGGTGTTGGCGCGGCGCGATCCGGCGTTGTTTGCGCTGGTGTTCAACCGCGTGGTGGACAGCGGGCGGATGCTGCGGACCTTTGTGCAGATCGTGCGGTCGGGGCAAACCGGGCGCAAGTCGCTGGGCTCTCGGCCCAAGGCGATGGTGCAGGCTTGGCTGAACGCGGCGAGCGATCGGGCGCTGTTGGCGGCAAGCGTTGGCAATGATCCGTCGCTGGCGGATGTGATCCGTATGGTTCACCCCAAACCGGAAACCGCGGCGCGGGCGGCGTTTTATGCCTGGCTGATCGGCAAACCGGCAGATACCGCGTCGCTGCCACAGGTGGTGCAGGATTGGCTGGCCTTCCGGGCCGGTACCACGGCAGAAGTGCCGGATGTGCCGTTCCAGATGCTGACCGATTTGCCTCTGACGGCGGAACAATGGGGGCAGATCGCCCGCAAAGGGTCGTGGCAGATGCTGCGGCAGAACCTGAACACGTTCGACCGGCACGGCGCTTTTGCGGTTGCCGGAGTGGTCGAACATGTGGCGGCAGGTGCTGCGGGATCCCGCAAGGGTGAAGGCGGCGCGGGTTCTGCCCTATCAGTTGATGGCAACGCTGCAGGCGCTGTCGGCGGGGGTGAACCCCTTGCTGCGCGATGCTTTGCACGATGCGATGGAACTGGCGGTGTCGAATGTGCCGGTGCTGCAAGGCTCGGTTGCGGTGTGCCCGGACGTGTCTGGGTCGATGTCCTCGCCGGTGACGGGGTTTCGCAAGGGGGCCACTTCGGCGGTGCGCTGCATCGACGTGGCGGCGCTGGTGTCTGCGGCGGTGCTGCGGGCGAACCGGGCGGCGCTGGTGTTGCCCTTCGAGGTTTCGGTGCGCGCTTGCGTGCTGGAGCCGCGCGATACCGTGCTGACCAATGCGGCCAAACTGGCGGCTTTGGGCGGGGGCGGAACCAACTGCTCGGCGCCTCTGGCCTGGCTGAACGCTGCAAAGACCGCGCCGGATCTGGTGGTCTTTGTGTCGGACAACCAATCTTGGGTGGATGCCGCTCATGGGGCACAGGCGACGGGGATGATGGCGGAATGGGCCAAGCTGAAAGCACGCAACCCGCGCGCCAAGCTGGTCTGCATCGACATCCAGCCCTATGGCACGACCCAAGCGCAGGAACGCGAAGATGTGCTGAACATCGGCGGGTTCTCTGACGCGGTCTTCGACCAGATCGCCGCTTTTGCGCGCGGCGAGATGGGGGCGGATCATTGGGTTGGCCAGATCGAGGCCGTCGAACTTTAATCTTGGTTTCGGCAGCAATGCCGGAACCAGCTTGGCGAATGTCAGTGGAACTACATTAATCTTTCGGTCGTGGGTTCAAATCCCACTCCCTCGCAAGAGGGGTAGCTCAGCGGGTAGAGCAAAAGACGTTTCACAAAACCCTTGTCGCCAAGGCCAAATACGGAAGACCAGCTACAGAAGGAATGACTGCAGGACTACATCGTATCGAAACGACGTGCCGGTTCGCCCGGCCGTAACGTCTTGCAAACACTTGTCCTTCTGACACATCAATCCCGGCGAATGCTGGTGGGACTACAGGTGAAAGCGCCGGGGCAACCCGGAGAGGCCGGGTTCGACTCTTGGCCCCGTGTGAACGGGTAGCTTATGCAAACATGTCTCACCCAATTTGTCGCCGGAACCAGAACGACCTTGGCGAATGCTGAAGGGACTACATGTACCAAATCGGGCAACCTGAGTGGGTTCGAATCCCCTCCTTGCAGGCGACCAACGGTGCGGTCGGGGTCCCAAAGTCTCTTCCACCCTTGTCGCCAAGGACCATTGGAAAGTAGCTCAACTGGTAGAGCAACGGGTTTTGATCCCGTGTGTCGCAGGTTCGAATCCTGCCTTTCCAGCCAATACCCCCGGCGAATGCCGTGCGGCACTACAGACTGTCACTCTCGTGGTCGCGGGTTCGAATCCCGCCATCTGGCAACAGATGTAGCTCAGGGGATAGAGCACGCGTGTCGCCGAACCCTTGTCGCCGGGGCCTTATTTGTGAGTAGAAATGATGACGATGGAACATGAAACGAACGCGATTACCGGAGCTGATCTGATTGCTTGGGGCCACCGCCCCGGACCAGCCTTTTCTGGCCTGTTGGCGATTGCGCATGAAGGCCGTTTGCGCGGCATGGAAACCGATGCCATTCGGTCGATGCTGGACAGCCGTCTGCCGCCGCCAGCACCGCCCACGCTTGCACTGCAATCGGGCGTGGCCTTCCACAGCAACATTCAGGCCACCGACGCAGACGAGGTGAAGAACGTCGCGGATGTGTCCGAAACCATGCGCGTGCTGATGCGGACCCCGACGATTGAGGCGGGGGCAATCATGCCTGACGCCTGCCCAGCGGGGCCGTTGGGGACGATCCCCGTTGGTGGCGTGGTGGCCGCGCGCAATGCGATCCATCCGGGGATGCACTCGGCAGATATCTGCTGCTCGGTGATGATCAGCGACATGGGCAATGCCGACCCCAAGGCGGTGCTGGATGCAGCCACGGCGGTGACGCATTTCGGCGCAGGTGGGCGCGAGAATGGCAACCGCTTTTCGGTTTCGCTGGACCTGCTGCTGGAGTTTCGGGAAAACAAATTCCTGCGCAGCGCCAAGATGTTGCAGGTTGCACAAAGCCATATGGGAACGCAAGGCGACGGCAACCACTTTCTGTTCGTCGGGCGGTCACGCAAAACCGGGCGGACGGCGCTTGTGACGCATCACGGGTCGCGCGCGCCGGGGGCGATGCTTTACAAGGGCGGGATGGAGGTAGCAGAGGCCTACCGCAAAACCCTTTCGCCGGATACGTTGAAGCAAAATGCTTGGATTCCGGCGGATAGCGAAGACGGTCGCGCCTATTGGGCCGCCCTGCAACTGATCCGTCGGTGGACCAAGGCCAACCACAACGCGCTGCATCAGGCGGTGGTGGAAAAGGCGCGGTTCACTTTGTCGGATCGGTTCTGGAACGAGCATAACTTCGTCTTCGAGCGGGGTGGGCTTTATTATCACGGCAAGGGGGCGACGCCTGCCTGGGGGGATTATGCTGCCGATGCGACGGGACTGACCTTGATCCCGTTGAACATGGCCGAGCCGGTTCTGGTGGTGAAAGGGCGCAATGCCCCGCATGGGCTGGGGTTCAGCCCGCATGGCGCGGGGCGTAATTTCTCGCGCACCGAACACCGCCGCCGGAATGGCGCGATGACGCCTGAGGCGATGCTGACGGCGGAAACGGCGGGGCTGGATATTCGCTTTCATGCCGGGGCGATTGACGTGTCGGAACTGCCCTCCGGCTACAAAAAAGCCGCGACGGTGGTGCAGCAGATCAAAGACTACGGTCTGGCTGATATCGAAGACTATATCGACCCGTTCGGCTGCATCATGGCGGGCGATCAACCGCCTTTTTGGCAAACAAACAAACGGGCTCGGCGCTAAACGCGCCGGGCTTCTAAATCTGTAGCAACTCTGTGTTCGGGCATGCAATTTTGTCCTCAGGATGCAAGTGAAGCGAACTGCATCTCCTCCTACATAGCGGCGATCGTGCTCGGGATCACCCGGCGGCACCCGTCGAACGACAGCTTCGCGGGGGGGTATCTAGAATCCCGGGCAGCCGGACACCGCTGTGAGCCGCCGGCGAATGGCGCGTCGGTCGGCGAGGTTACAGATCCAGCCCTTCTGACAGGGACAACACATCATCCAGATCGATACCAAGATACTCTCAGGTGTCTGGCGGAACACCACCACCGACAGCACCACCACCGCCACAACCATGACCCCGCCGATGGCCAGCGTTGCATGGACAAAGCCGATGCCCGCGATCAGCGCGCTCCAGAGCGGCGAGAAAATGACGCCGCCGAGGCTTGCCCCGTTATAGCCCATGCCAAGGGCGGCAGGGCGGCGCAGGCTGAACCAAGGCGCGATCAGCGCCTTCAGGGTCGCTACCCGGGACCAGAATCTACAGAATGAATTGTTCCTCGCTCAGGAATGCTGTGCGATCCAACAGCATCAGCGAAAATTCAATCGCCGCGTCAGCATCGGTGTTCACCTCGATCAGCACGCCACCATTGACCCGGATTTGCCGGATCTCACCGGCGCCAAAATCTCCGTTGACGTCCAGCCTGAATGCATCGTTTGTGGCTGTCCCTGCCACCGCATCAAGCCGGGCAAGGTCGATGCGGTCGCCTGCACCGAAGTCGGAAATCCGGTCGCGGGTCGCGGACGTAATGCCCGAGTCTGTTATCGACAGGAAGCGGAACGTATCAGCCCCATCAATCTGCCGCGTCCCGCCCGACATCAGATCCGCTCCACCGCCGCCGATCAGCACATTGGCAGAGTCGTTGCCAGTGATGCGGTTCGCATCACCATTGCCGGTCGCGTTGATCGCGGCGATACCGGTCAGCGTCAACCATTCGACCTGACCCAGAACACGCGTTGTATTGGCGAGGCTGAACGAAAGGCTCGCCCGGACCTCGTCGACGCCGCTAGCCCCAGTAGTGGATTCGTCGACGATGTCGCCTGCATGATCGACAAGGTAGACATCGTTTCCACCTTGCCCGCGAAGAATGTCGGCCCCTTGGCCACCATCAAGAAGATTGTCGGTCGCCGTCCCAGTCAGCGTGTCACGGTAGCTCGACCCCACCACCCCCTCGATCCCGAAATACTGATCGCCAGCGGCCTCACCCGTATTGCCAGAGGGGGCACCCAGCTGCACGACAAGCCCGAGCGCATTTGCGCCTGTGCCCGAAACCGGCCCGGCATTGGCATAGCTCGCCACATCAAAATCCGCGCCACCCTCCAGACGGTCGCGGCCATAGCCACCGTCCAGCGTATCGTTTCCCGCGCCGCCGAACAGGAAATCGTCGCCATAATCGCCCTGCAGAAGGTCTCCGCCACCGTTGCCGTCCAGCCGGTTTCGGCCGTCAGACCCGCGGACACTGTCCCCGAACTCCGACCCGATTACGTTCTCTATCATCACGTAATGGTCGCCGAGGGCGTCACCCGCGTTGGTCGATGGTGCGCGCAGGTTGACCGTTACGCCCGCCGTGGCGCGAGCGTAACTTGCGGCGTCAAGGCCCACGCCACCGTCCAGCAGATCGACCCCGCGCCCGCCTTCGAGCACATCATCGCCAAGACCACCCAGCAGCGTGTCGCTGCCGCCCAGGCCAAAAAGGCTATCGTTGCCGAAGCCGCCGTCGATGTGGTTCGCCGCAGCATTGCCCTCAAACTGGTCCGCAAAGGCACTGCCAACCAGCCGCTCTATCGACACCAGCCGATCGCCCGCAGCCTCGCCCGTGTTCGTCCCGGGTGAGGTGAGAGACACGGATACAGCCGACGTGGCCCTTGCCCAGGAGGCTGTGTCGACGCCACCGCCGCCTTGCAGCAGATCCGCGCCTGCTCCGCCCTCCAGCACATCGCTGCCAGCGTTTCCCCGCAGCGTATCCTCCCCATCAAGTCCGGACATGCGGTCAGCCACGGCGGTCCCGTTCAGGCTGTTGGCAAGGTCATTGCCCGTGACCGGATTCTGCGGGCTGAGGATCACCATGCTGATGACTGCATCCTGCGGAAAGTCGAACTCCCCCGTACCGCCGCGGACGATGTTGCCGTTGGCATCGAAGGTGGATGATGGCGGCGCATCCTGCCAGACCGCAACGATGTCGCCGTTGTCAAGAAGTGAAAGCCGCGGCGTCAAGGCCAGTTGGAACAGGTCAGACTTATTCACGAACAAAAGATAGGCCGGACCCTGTGGTGCCCCGGTCGAGGTGAAATCCTGCGCCAGATATTCGCCCGTGCCCGGCCCTGCATAAACGATCAGGAAACCTGTAGCATGTGCAAGGATCTGCGGAGCGGAAGCAGAGCCTTCGGTCGGAAACACCTTTTCAGGTCCAACACGTCCGCCGGTTTCATCAAAGACCTGCACTACACTTACAAAGGGACCGCCCGCAGGACCACGCATCCAGGTTGCAGCAAAACCGCCGCTGTCAAGAGCGACCACATTTGCGCTCGTCATAACCCGCATCGCAACATCGGTCAGCTTGAAATCGGGGCCGGTCACCACGCCTTGCGCATCGCGCAACTGCCCCCACAGGCGGCCCTGTGTCGACGAAAGTCCCTGATACCACGTGACGAGAAAGCCGCCGTTGTCCAGCGCCGCAATCTGCGAGCTGGCAATGAAGTCGTCGGCATATTCCACAACGGGAATTAGCGGGCCGAGTGCTGTGCCGCCCTCGGTGAAACGCTGGAGCGTCGAGTATTCGCTTCCGTCCTCTCGCTCGCCTGTCAGCAGAACGACAAAATCCCCGCCTTCCAGCACCTGCACGTCGGCGACGGTGCGGTCCTCGCCCGAAACGTCCCCGAGCGATATCGCTTCGGTCAAAGGTGCGCCTGCCGCGTTGAACACTTGTACAAACCCACGGCTCTCATAAATGAGCGCGTCAGTAAGAATGACCTGATCCCACGCTACGGCAAAGCCGCCGCCGGGCAGTTCGGTCAAGCGAAGTCCAGCAATCGCGTCTTCCGGCATGTTGTACAGATCGATGACCGGGCCGGCAGGCTGACCCAGGTTGTCGAAGACCTGCACCCGGACAACCTGTTCCGTGTCAGAGCTTTGGACGGTCCAGCCCCCGAGAAAGCCGCCGCCATCAAGCGCCGTCATCCGCAGCGTACGCGCATAATCTTCCACATTGACCAGAACCTGCGGGCTGGCGTCACCCGCAAGACCGGGACGGCTGCTGGGCAATACATTGCTCAAACTGCCGACGGGATCGAAAACCCGGCCCTCAATGTCCACCGCCGCGCCGTTCTGGTCGGTCCAGATCGCGAACAACCGCCCGTCCTGACCTACAGCGATCCGCACCTGGCTCTGATCACCAGCAGAGACGCCGTTCAATGCCACCGGCTCGCCGGCAGCCGTGCCATCCGCGTCAAAGGCGCGAACACGCGCGGTCCCATCAAATGTACCATAATCAAACTCACGCCAAGAGATCGCAAAGCCGCCATCCGGCAGTGCGGCCACGTCGGGGTTCGACAGGAAGTCTCCTGCGGCCGCCTGCACCGCAATCTCGCCACCAATCTTGCGACCGGCGTCGTCCAGAAGCTGCGCGACGATCCCGGAGCCCTCGGCCCAGACGGCGACAAAGCCGCCGCCGTCAAGCGCCGTCACAGCCAGCCCGTTGACCCGCTCGGCTGGGGTCGCGATGATGAACGGATTGCCAACCCTGGCCCCCCTTGAGCCGATCAACTGAGCGAAAACCGGCGCGTCGCCACCTTCGGCTTGCCACAGCACGATCTGGCCGCCGCCTGGCACACCGGCGGTGGTGCCCTGAAATGCACGGGGGGCACCGTCGGTCGAGATCACGATTTCGGCGCTCGCGCGGCCACCGGCGTCAATGCGCCGCAACACGATTTCGGCCGGTGCCGACGCCGAGAACGGATCGTCGGTGCGCCCCCACACAACGGCATAGCCGCCCCCTTCGATCGCCGTTACGCGTGGCTCATTCTCGTAGAACTGCTGGACGGCAGAAATCTGCACCGCGTTGCCCGCCGGTTGTCCCGCAATGTCATACCGCTGCGCGAATATCCCCCGGGCATTATCGGCCCAGACGATGACAAAACCGCCATCCTCCAGCGCGGCCACCGTGGGAAGGGTCTGGGTATCACCATCAGCCGGGGAATTGACCAAGATTTCCGGGCCGAAGGTGTGCCCCTCTGCGTCGATGCGCTGCGCGCGGATGGTGTTGGCGCCGTCTTGCCAGACCACAACGTGCCCGCCTGCTTCGAGGGCCGCGACATCCCCGTAGCGCTGCACCCCGTCACGCGTGGAGTTAACGATGATCTCGCCGGAGGGACTTTCAAAGGACATAAAATTTCTTCCGTGGAATTTATCTTGGCGAGCGATGTGGAATCCCGCAACACAAGGGCTATCTGACAAAGCAACATTTTGACAAGCAATTTGGGCTCTGGATTCATTGATCATTTCCAGACGATGACGATGGCTGCTATTACTGATTTAGCCCGTGTTCAGACGCAGGGCACGTGGCCGACCCTCGCTGTCGCAGACGGCGTGCAGTTTCAAATTCAACCCGCCTTTCGTACGTCCGATATTCGAGGGAAGAGCGCCCTTTTTTTGCAGCAGGCTGGCTGCGGTCCGGTGAGCCTTGAGATTGGTGGCGTCGACCATGATCTCGTCGGGACCGCCGTCTTTGGCGCGTTCGACGAGGATGCGATCCGCCGACCTGTCGATCGACGCCAGCCTGATGAAGACGCCAGCCTGATGAAAACGTGGAGCACTCGTTGGCGATAACAGCAAATGATCGATGCGCAGGCCTGCATCCCGGTCCCATGCGTTTCTAACGAAAAGGCCGCCCAGACCTATGGCCTGAACAGCGCTTTGCAGAATGAAGGCGCGATCTGCACCTGATGCTATGGTGAGACCTCTGGTTTTTCGATCACGTGGTTGGTGCCTTCAGGCAAAGCATCGGGATCGTTGCCTTCCTTGTCGCCGTTGTCATTGGGATCTTCATCCAAAGGATCATTGCCGGGCAGAATATTGCCATCATCGTCCATTGGCAGGGCATCGTCCTCGGACCAGGGAAATTGCTCGATAGCAGCGTCAAAAACAGGCAGGACGTCATCCGAAGGGACGGCTGGCTTGCGTTGGGGAAGATCGGACATGGTAGTTTCCCATTCTGTAGATGGCTGATGTTTGGGCCGGGCCAGTTTGCATTGGTCACAGTGTCTTAACGGTCGGAACTGTGGAAGGTTCCGGCACATTGGTTCATCTCGTCAGTTGCCGGGTTCTGACTGTAGCAACTGCTCTTCCCTCACTCGTCGAGTTCTGACAATGTTCCGAATTATTCTGCAGCCGTCCCGCGACAGGTTCGATCATGTGCAACCTTTACTCTCTGACAAAATCCCAGGATGCGATGCGGCATGTCTTTGATGACAAGGTCGAGGAGGACGAGGCCTTCGAGGACGTGGCGGGCAACCTGCCACCGATGGCAGGCATCTTCCCCGACTATGCTGCGCCGATCATCCGGCATGGGCCGGAGAGTGGCTGGCAACTGACCAAGGCGCGTTGGGGCATGCCGACGCCGCAAGTGTTTCTGGAGGGCAAGCGCACCGATCCCGGCGTGACCAACATCCGCAATGTCGCCTCACCGCATTGGAGGCGCTGGCTCGGGGTGGAACACCGCTGCCTCGTGCCCTTTACCAGCTTTTCCGAAATCGACAGCCGCCCCGGCGCGCCGCGCAATCATCCGGTCTGGTTTGCGCTAGGGCCGGATCGCCCCTTGGCCTTCTTCGCGGGCATCCGCACCGAATGGACCTCGGTGCGCAAGCTGAAGGAGGGCGAGGTGACGGCAGAACTGTTCGGCTTTCTGACCTGTCCACCCAACGCGGAAGTGGCCCCTGTCCATCCCAAGGCGATGCCGGTCATTCTGACCAGGCCCGAGGAATGGCGGCTGTGGCTCACCGCGCCTGCAACTGAGGCGCTGCGGTTACAACGCCCCTTGGCGGACGGGATGCTGGAAATTGTGGCAGAGGGCGTGCGCGAGGATGCAGCCTGAACCGGACTCTCAACCTGTGGGGTCTGATGGATAAAGAATGACACTGACATTGACCTGCCCCCCGGAAGACTCCCTCGCCGTGATGTAGAGTCTGCCCAACCTGAGAAGGAGCAGACGACATGAGGAAAAGCCGTTTCACCGAGGCGCAAATCATCGGGATGATCAAGGAGCAGGAGGCCGGTTTGCCGACCTCTGAGCTTTGCCGGAAGCAGGGACTGAGCCCTGCGACTGTCTACAAGCTGAAGGCCAAGTATGGCGGGATGGACCTGTCCGACGCAAATCGGCTGAAGCAACTCGGGGACGAGAAGGCGAAGCTGAAGCGCTTGGTGGCGGATGCCATGCTGGACAATGTGGTTCTCAAGGATCTGTTGGGAAAACCCTGACGTCGAGCCATTGTGCGCCATTGGTTCGAGCACAATGGCGAGGCCGGAGATCCGTGAGGAGATGCACAAGATCGCTGAGAAGCGGCACCGGTTCGGCTATCCGTTGGCCAGCAACGGTTTGCTTGCAACCGTGACAGGCGGCGCGTGGGCATCATGTTGGAGCGCAAGGGCGTGATCATGAATGAAAAGAAGCTCTATCCATTGGCCGATAGGCGATTGCCTTCAATCGCCGAAAGGCGGATTTACCGGGAAGAGGGCCTGTCCGTCCGTCGCAGGCGTGGCCGCAAACGGGCGCGGGGCAGTCGGGCACCAATACCGGTGCAGCTGCGCCCAAACCAGCGCCCCTCTCGCGGTTTGCAGGCAAACCGCTGCCGGGCAGCGGGATCGCTGGACATTCTATCCGACACGTTCGGGGCCTGTCGGAAGTTCGCTCGCCATTGGGCTTGAACCAATGGCGCACAATGGCTCGCCCTGGCGGTGAATGACGACTGCTGCCGCGAAAACCTCTGCCTGATCGCCGACACCAGCATCTCGGGAGCCAGGGTTGCGCGGGAGTTGGACGCTCTCGTCCGGATCTATGGAAACCCCGCCTGCATAGTCAGTGACAATGGGACCGAGTTCACCAGCAAAGCGATCCTGAAGTGGGCCAACGAGAACGGCACCGAGTGGCATTACATCGACCCCGAAAAGCCGCAGCAGAACGGCTACATCGAGTCCTTCAACGGCAGCCTGCGCCCCTCTCGGCGATGCACGCATCGCCTGCCGGGCAACGGACGAATGCCTCAACGAAGAGATCTTCGACAGCCTGGCTGATACCCGCCGTACGTTGGCCCTCTGGCGCTACGACAACAACAACGTCAGGCCGCATTCCTCGCTGGGCAACAAGACCCCGGCAGAAGCACACCGGGCGCTTGAGCTACTCTGATGGCAACGCGCCCGGCGCGCTTGCCCAACCCGAAACCGACCACTATCAACCCCAAGGACTCTCGTTATGAACGAGGGCCGACCGGGGGCATGTCATTCTGCCTACCGCTTCGATGCTGATGTGAGGAATATCAGTGTCGAGGCGGATATGCTGGGCACGAAGGCCTGCCCCTTCTGAAGGTCGATAGCCAGTATTGATCATTGCTAAAAGGATTGTCCGACCCCTCGCGGTTCAAACCCATCAGCGCCCCCGGGGCCAAGAGCTTCTTGCTAATCCATTTATCCGAAAAAGGAGGACGGACCTTTGCTTCCTCCGCCTTGAAAGACAGGCCAGCGAGTGGCATCGACAATTCGAACATACCGGTTCGGAACTCGTCGTCTGAGATGGTAGGTGGTTCCGCGAACAAAGAGTGCCACGGGACCAGAGTGAAGCATTCCACCCACCCCCGCCAGAGCAAAAAGTGGATCGAATTATATATCAAAGACGGGTTT
The DNA here is from genome assembly GCA_963772935.1 of uncultured Alphaproteobacteria bacterium. GTDB lineage: Bacteria > Pseudomonadota > Alphaproteobacteria > Rhodobacterales > Rhodobacteraceae > JANNNF01. The sequence goes on from CAVYZK010000008.1 coordinate 206,294, forward strand.
TCCGCCGACAGCCAAGCAGAAAACCACAGCGATAATTGATTTTTCAGGCGCTTGAAAAAAAAGAGATTGGCGGAAGGGGTGGGATTCGAACCCACGGATGCTTGCGCATCGCCGGTTTTCAAGACCGGAGCAATCGACCACTCTGCCACCCTTCCGTCGCGGGCGGTGTGGAACCGGGGTCGAAACCGGTCCGCTTTACCGCCAACGGGATGGCCATAGCGGGGCGTGGGTGATTCTGAAAGGGCACGGTTGCGGTGAAATCCGCGCATCGTGACCTAAGGGTGGTGTGCATGCCCTTTCCACAGACGGAACCGCGCGGTATGCTTGGCGCGCGCAGGATGGGTCCGGTCAGGACAGGTCCGGCCAGACGACGGGCCTCAAACAGGGCCTGAAATACAGGCTTCAGCAGGCAGCAGGCCGTCCAACCGGGCTATAACCGGCACGGTCGGCGCAGAAAAGACAAGCGCGGCAACAGACCCGCGCACATGAGGGTGGAACATGGCAGGCGCAGCGATCAGGCATCTGGTTCTGATGACGACAACAGTGGTGGCCGCAACATTTGCTTTGGCCGCGTGCCAGCCGGGGACCGGGCCTTTTTCCAAAAAGGCGGGCAGCACGGAAACGGCAACCAAAGGCGACGCCAAGCCCGCGACTTCGGTCCGGCTGGTGGACCGCGATGTGGAAGCACCCGAGGTGTTTCAGGTGACAGATCAGGCGCTGTGGGACGGCCGGCCTTCGCTTGGCGGCGTCTGGGTGGCCTCGCCCGATGCCAAAGACCCCGAACGCGTGATCATGCGCAATCCGAGCAATGGCAAGTTCGTCATCGGCGCGCTGTTCCGGCGCGAACGCGACAATCCGGGCCCGACGCTGCAGATCTCGTCCGATGCGGCGGCGGCTCTGGGCTTGCTGGCGGGACAGCCGGGGCGCGTGAACGTCACCGCCCTGCGCCGCGATGAGGCCGAGGCAGACGTGGCCCCCGACGCGACCAAACCGATCCTTGATGCGGCGGAATCGGTGGAAACCACGGCGCTTGACGGCGCCCCGGTGATGCCGGTGCCGACCGATGCCAAACCGGGCGCCAAGCCGCTGGGCAAACCCAAAGGCAATGCCGCCGACATAGCTGCGGCTACACTGGAGGCCGTTGCCCCCAAACCCGGTGCGACGCCCAAGGCCCCTCTGGTCTCAGCCCCCGTTGCCCCCGCCCCCGCTGCCCCTGCTGCTGCAAAGCCTGCGACTGGCAAGGGTGGCTCGATCCAGATTGGCATCTTCTCGGTCGAGGCCAATGCCAAACGCGCGGCAGATACCCTGTCCAAAGCAGGCATCCCCGCCGATATCCGCAAGGAAGCGGCCCAAGGCAAATCGTTCTGGAGCGTGACAGCCAAAGGCGATGCCGCCACCCTGACCAAGATCAAATCCGCAGGCTTCACCGACGCCTACGCCCTGAAACGCTGATCCATCGGGCCTGCCCGCCAAGGGCAGGCCCACCACAGACCGCGCCCAACTGACCCCGCCCAACAGACGGAGACCGCCCATGTTCACCCGCGTCCTTGGCTTTGCCCTGCTGGTCTTGCTGGCGGCCCTGCCCGCCCGTGCGTTTGAAACGGCGGCGACGGCGGCTTGGGTCTATGATCTGACCACCAAAACCGTGCTGATGGACAAGAACGCCACCACGCCCATCCCCCCGGCGTCGATGTCCAAACTGATGACCCTGAACATGCTGTTCGAGGCCCTGCACGACGGGCGCTACACCAAGGACACCACCTTTGGCGTTTCCGAAAAGGCGTGGAAAATGGGCGGGTCGAAAATGTTTGTCGAACCTGCCGACCGCCCTACGGTGGATGAACTGATCCACGGCATCATCATCAATTCGGGCAATGACGCCTGCGTCGTGGTGGCCGAAGGGCTGGAAGGCAGCGAAGATGAATTCGCGCGCAGCATGACCACCCGCGCGCAGGCCATCGGCCTGCAAAACTCCAACTTCGTCAACGCCTCGGGCTGGCCCGCAGATGGCCACAGGATGAGCGCGCAGGATCTGGGCATCCTCGCCGTGCGCCTGATCACCGAATTTCCCGAGTATTATCCCTATTTCGCGCTGACCGAATACAGCTACAAAGACCGCGTGCCGTCCAACAGCCAGAACCGCAACCCGCTGCTGCGCATCAAGGGCGGCGACTGGCAGGCTGATGGTCTGAAAACCGGCCATACCGAGGAAGCAGGCTACGGCCTCGTCGGGTCCGCCGTGCAGACCGGCGGGCGGCGCATCGTGTTCGTGATCACCGGCCTTTCGACCGATAAAGCCCGCGCCGAGGAAGCCGAGCGGATCGCCAACTGGGCTTTCCGTCAGTTCACCCAGAAAACCGTGGCCAAAGCGGGCGTCCGGGTGGCCGAGGCCGATGTGTTCATGGGGGCGGTTGACTCCGTGGGGCTGGTTCCCGCGGCGGATGTATCGCTGCTGGTACCCGCGTTGGTGCAGGGCAGCGTCAGCGCCGAGGTCAGCTATAAAGGCCCGCTGACCGCGCCGATTGCGGCAGGCACGCAGGTGGCCGATCTGGTGATCAAGGTGCCGGGTCTGCCCGACCACCGCATCGGGCTTGTCACCGAAACGGATGTGGCGACGGGCGGTTTCGTCAAACGCCTGACCACCGCTGCCACGGCTCTTTACGACCGCTATCTGGGCGCAGAGCCTGCGGCGAGTTGAATGGCGGGGCGGTTTCTCAGCTTCGAAGGCATTGACGGGTCTGGCAAATCCACGCAAGCCCGCACCTTGGCGCAGACCTTGCGCGACCGGGGCCACATCGTCACCCTGACCCGCGAACCGGGGGGCAGTGCGGGGGCCGAACAGATCCGCCGTCTGGTGCTGGAAGGCGACCCCGACCGCTGGTCCGCGCAGACCGAGGCGCTACTGTTCACAGCCGCCCGCCGCGACCATCTGGAAAAGACCATCCAACCCGCCCTTGCGCGCGGCGAGGTGGTCATCACCGACCGTTTCGCCGACAGCACCCGCATGTATCAGGGCCTGCGGTCGGGTGATTTGCGCGCGCTGGTGGACCGGCTGCATGACCTGATGATCGGCGTCGAACCCGACCTGACCCTTCTGATCGATATCGACCCCGCCCTTGGCCTGTCGCGCGCCGTGGCCCGTGCAGGTTTGGAACAACGGTTTGAGGATATGGGCCTGACCGTGCAGCAAACCATGCGCGCGGGGTTTCTGGCGCTTGCCAAGGGCCAACCCCGCTTTGCCGTGATCGACGGGTCTGGTGCGCCGGAGGATGTGGCAGCCTGCGTGCTGGACGTGGCCCTGCGCCATCTGGCCCGCTGATGCCGTCGGTCTATCTTGGCGATTTCCCCGAACCGGACCGCATAGAAGGCGCCCCGCACCCGCGCGAAACCCTGCATCTGTTAGGGCATGTCGCTGAACAGGCAGAGTTTCTGTCCGCCTACAATGCAGGCCGCCTGCACCATGCATGGCTGATCACCGGGCAACAAGGCGTCGGCAAAGCCACCCTAGCGTGGCGTCTGGCGCGGTTCTTGCTAGCCACTCCGATGCCCGATGGCGGCATGTTTGACCCACCGGCGCCCACCACCCTGACCGTCCCCGATGACCACCCCGTCGCGCGGCGGCTGACCGCGCTGTCAGAACCGCGCTGTTATCTGTTGCGGCGCGGGTTGAATGAGACGGAAAAGAACCTCGCGCAGGACATTCTGGTCAAGGAAGTCCGCAAGATGAAGGAATTTTTCGGCCTGTCCGCTGCCGATGGCGGCCGCCGCGTTGCCATCGTCGATTGCGCCGATGATCTGAACACCTCGGCCGCCAACGCCCTGCTGAAGCTGCTGGAAGAACCCCCCGCTGGCGTCACCTTCATTCTGATCGCCCACCAACCCCACCGCCTGCTGCCCACCATCCGGTCGCGCTGTCGCCAGTTGCGCCTGTCCCCCCTGTCGCCCGACGATCTGGCGCAAGCTCTGCTGGCGGCAGGCGGCGATGTGCAGCCACAGGATCAGACCGCCCTTGCTGAACTGGCAGGCGGCTCGGTGGGCGAGGCGTTCCGCCTGACCAACCTTGACGGGCTGAAGACCTACGAAAACCTGGTGTCGCTGTTCGCCACCCTGCCCCGGATGGACCGGCCCCGTGCCCTTGCCCTTGTGGAAAAGGGTGCAGCCCGTGGTGCGGAAGGCCGCTTTGACCTGATGGTCACGCTGATCGACCTGTTTCTGGCCCGCCTCGCCCGCGCTGGCAGCCTGAACCAGACCCCACCGCAGGCCGCAGCGGGCGAGGCCGACCTCTTCGCCCGCCTCGCCCCCACGCCCCATGCCGCCCGGGGCTGGGCCGATCTGGCGCAAACCCTGTCGATCCGCGCGCGCCGGGGCAAGGCGGTGAACCTTGACCCTGCCGCCCTTCTGATGGATATGTTTTTGAAAATTGACGAGACGGCGGGCACCCTCGCCCAAAGGTGATCCCATGACCCTGCCGCCCGAGATTGTTGACAGCCACTGCCACCTCGATTTCCCCGATTTCAATGGCGAATTGCCCGAAATTCTGGCCCGCGCCCATGCCGCAGGCGTGACGCGGATGGTGACGATCTGCACAAGGCTGGACGCTGAACCCGCCGTGCGCGCAATTGCGGAAAACAACCCGTCCGTCTTTTACGCAGCAGGCATCCACCCGATGCGGGTGGCCGAAGAACCGCTGATCACGCTGGATCAGTTGATCGCCCTGACGCAGCATCCCAAGATGGTCGGCATCGGCGAAACCGGCCTCGATTACCACTACACCGCCGACAGCAAGGATATTCAGCAAACCTCGCTGCGCATCCACATTCAGGCGGCGCAGGAAACCGGGTTGCCGCTGATCATCCACGCCCGTGATGCCGATGATGACATGGCCCGCATCCTGACCGAAGGCTTCCGCGCCAAGCCTTACACCTGCGTGATGCACTGCTTTTCCTCCAGCCCCGAACTGGCGCAGGCGGCGTTGGACCTTGGCTTTTACCTGTCGATGTCGGGCATCGCCGCCTTCCCCAAAAGCGGCGCTTTGCGCGATATCTTTGCCGCCGCCCCCCTGAACCGCATCCTGCTGGAAACCGATAGCCCCTACCTTGCCCCCCCGCCCTACCGGGGTCGCCGCAATGAACCGGCCTACACCGCCTTCACCGCAAAGGCCGGTGCGCAGGTGTTCGGCCTGACCGATGCCGAGTTTGCCGCCGCCACCACCGCCAACTTCGACCGCCTGTTCCCCAAAGCCATGCTGGCAAACTGATGGCCTCCTTACGCTTCACCATCCTTGGCTGCGGGTCATCGGGGGGCGTGCCGCGTTTGGGCGGCGATTGGGGCGACTGCGACCCCGCCAACCCGAAAAACCGCCGCCGCCGCTGTAGCCTGCTGGTCGAACGCCTCACGACAGATGGCACCACCCGCGTGCTGATCGACACCTCGCCCGACATGCGCGACCAACTGCTCGACGCGGACGTCGGCACTTTGGACGGGGTGATCTACACCCATTCCCACGCCGACCACACCCATGGCATCGACGACCTGCGCCAGATCGTGTTCAACATCCGCCGCCGCCTGCCGGTCTGGGCCGACGCGCCCACGCGTGCGGCGCTGATGGACCGCTTTGGCTACGCCTTCCAGCAACCCGAAGGCTCGCCCTACCCGCCGATCCTCGACCTGCATGACCTTGACGGCCCGGTGACGGTGACGGGCGACGGTGGCCCCATCACCTTTACCCCGTTCACCGCCGACCACGGGTCAATGGAGGCTTTGGGCTTTCGCATCGGCCCCCTCGCCTACCTGCCCGACGCGGTGGATATCCCACCGGCAAGCTGGCCACTGTTGCAGGGGCTGGACTGCTGGGTCGTCGATGCCCTGCGCCGCAAGCCGCACCCGACCCACGCGCATCTGGCCCTGACGCTGGACTGGATCGCCCGCGCAAAACCAACCCGAGCTGTCCTGACCAACATGCACAACGATCTTGACCACGCGACGCTGACCGCCGAACTGCCCGCCCATATCCAGCCCGCCCATGACGGGATGACGATCACCTACGATAACCAGCCATGAATGCGCTGATCGAGGTTATCCTGCCGGTGTTTCTGGTGATCGGCTTTGGCTATGCTGCCGCCCGCGCCGGCTGGTTTTCCGACTCTGCCGTCGATGGCGTCATGCGCTTTGCCCAGACTTTCGCCCTGCCGGTGCTGCTGTTCAAATCCGTCGCCACGCTGGATCTGTCGCTGGCCTATAACCCCGGCCTGATGATCAGCTTTTACACCGGGGCCTTCGCAGGCTTTACCGCCGGGTTCTTTGGCGCGCGGCTGATCTTCAAGCGGCCCATCACCGATTCCATTGCCATCGGCTTTTGCTGCCTGTTTTCAAACTCGCTGCTGCTGGGGATTCCCATCACCGAACGCGCCTATGGCACGGCGGCGCTTGCGGGCAACTTCGCCATCATCTCCATTCATGCGCCGCTGTTCTACGCGGTCGGCATCACGGCGATGGAACTGGCCCGGTCGCGCGGTCAGGGGCTGGCGTGGCAGACGCTGGGCCTGCAAGTGGGTCGGGCCATCTTTACCCAGCCACTGGTGCTGGGCATTGTCGCCGGGTTTACCGTCAACCTGACAGGCCTGCCACTGCCCGCCGCCGTGATGGGCGCGGTTGATATGATGGCGCGCGCGGGCCTGCCTGCGGCGCTGTTCGCGCTTGGCGGGGTGCTGATGCGCTATCGCCCGGAAGGCGACCGCGCGACGATTGCGATGGTCTCCGCCATCTCGCTGATCCTGCATCCGGGCATTGCCTACCTTCTGGGCCGCTATGCCTTTGGCCTTGAGGATGCGGGGCTGCGGTCCACCGTGATCACCGCCGCCATGGCCCCCGGCGTCAACGCCTATGTCTTTGCCAACATGTACGGGGTGGCCAAACGGGTGGCGGCCTCATCGGTTCTGGTCGCGACCGCCCTGTCAGTGATCACCATCTGGGTGTGGCTGCAAATCCTGCCCTAGGGCAAAGGACATACCCGTCCCGGCGCAGGCCGGGACCCCTGGCCACGCCAGCATCCCGGGGCCCCGGCCTGCGCCGGGGCGGGTGTGACCCGGCCAAACCGCGCAACCCTGCCGCGCTTCAAGCAATGCCACGCAGACGGTCAGACCTGCGGCGCAGCAATTCCACCGTCGCCAGCAAACAGATCGAGATGATCACAAGGATCGTCGCCACCGCCAGAATGGCCGGCGAGATTGCCTCACGGATGCCGTTCCACATCTGGCGCGGGATGGTCTGTTGTTCGGGCCCCGCGATGAACAGCACCGCCACCACCTCGTCAAACGAGGTGACAAAGGCGAACAGCGCCCCGGAAATCACGCCCGGCAGGATCAGCGGCATGATCACCTTGAAAAACGTGATGCGCGGGCTGGCCCCAAGGCTCGCACTGGCGCGGATCAGGGATTGGTCAAAGCCGGACAAGGTCGCCGTCACCGTGATGATCACAAACGGAATGCCCAGCGTCGCATGTGCCATTATGATGCCCAGATGCGAGTTCGCAAGGCAGCCCTTGTTCGACAGAACGGGGGCCAGCATCGACCCGACCACCGTGTCAGGCGATACGCAGGTGGACGAATAGAAAAAGAACATCCCCACCGCAATGATGATGATCGGCACGATCATCGGCGAAATCAGGATCGCCATGATCAGCCGCCGATAGGGCATTTCCGGGCGCGACAGGCCCAGTGCGGCCAATGTGCCCAGACCCGTCGCCAGAATGGTCGCCCAAAGCCCGACCCAGAGCGAGTTTTTCGCGGCCTTGATCCAGGTGGCCTCATTCCAGACCTGCGCCCACCAGCTGCTGTCACGCGCGCCATCCGGGGCCGCCATGCCAAGCGTCAGCAGCGTGTCATACCAGCGCATCGAATAGCCGCTCGGGTCCAGCTTCAGCATCTTTTCCGTAAAGGTGAAATACGGCTCTATGTTGAACGACAGCGGAATGATCACCAGAATGGGGGCGATCAGGAACACAAAGATCGCCACGCACAGCACCTTGTAGGTGTAGTGCCAAAGACGCTCCAGCGGGGTGGCATAGGTGGGCAGGGCCATGGTGTTTCCTTAACCGAATTTCAGGCGGTCGATGCCGATCAGACGGTCATAGAGCCAGTAGAGGATCAGAACCGCGCCCAGCAACAGCGCCGCAATCGCCGCCGCGAGTGACCAGTTCGATTTGTCCATGTGGAAGTCGATGAAGTTGGAAATCAACTGTCCATCCGCGCCGCCCACAAGCGCGGGCGTGATGTAGTAGCCAACCGCCAGAATGAACACCAACAGCGATCCCGCCGCGATCCCCGGCAGGGTCTGCGGCAGATAGATGCGGCGGAACGTCGTCCAACTGGTGCCCCCCAGCGACCGCGCGGCGCGGGCATAGCTGGGCGGAATGGTCCGCATCACCGAATACAGCGGCAAGATCATGAACGGCAGCAGGATATGCGTCATCACGATGATGGTGCCGGTCTGGTTATAGATCATGCGCCAGCGGCTTTCATCCGCCACGACCCCCATCGCCACCATCACATTGTTCGCAACCCCCTGTTCTTGCAGCAGAACGATCCAACTGGTGGTCCGCACCAGAAGCGAGGTCCAGAACGGCAGCAACACAAGGATCATCAACAGGTTCGACTTGGCCATCGGCAGCGTCGCCAGCAGATGTGCCACCGGAAAGGCCAGCAACAGGCAGACAAAGGTGATGATCCCTGACAGGATGAATGTCTTGACGAACAGATAGCGGTAAATCCGCTGCTTTTCATCCACCCGCTCGGTGCCGCCATCAGCGCTGCGTTTCAGATCCGTTGCGACCATGTAAAAATCGGTCGTGTAGCGGCTCGATGCCTCGCGCATCGCCACCCAGATCAACGGATCGGCCCATTTGGCATCATCGGCCAGCAGCGCCTCTTTGAACGGCGGCTCCATCTTGGCCGCGTTCCGGGCGGACCCTTTGAACAGCGAAATCGTGCCCGGCACGGTATAGTTGATCCGGGTGCCCGCCATGCCGGGGGTCTTGTCTTTCTGCATCTGCGCAAGGTCCGCCACCAGCGCCGCATAGGCGGCCTCATCGGGGTCGGTGCCCTTGGGGTTCGCGTCAAACCACGCGCCGATCAGGGGCGCGTTGGCCGAAAATCCGTCATGCTCGAACGAGCGTTTCAGCATCGTTCCGATCGGAATGACAAAGGTCAGCACCACAAAAGCCAGCAGCGGCAGCACCAGAAAAAACGCACGGCGTTTGGCGCGGGCTTGTGCGGCCCCCAACGCGGCTTTCAGCGGGCGGCCATCGGCGGTGGTCAGCAGGGGCGTGGTCTCGGCCATCGGATATCCTTGGGGTCGGAAGGGATGCGGGCGCGAGGGTTTCCCCCCGCGCCCGCAATGTCAGATCAGTTGGACGCAAGCCATGCGTTGAAACGCTCGTTCAGCTCGGCATCGCGGTCCACCCAGAACTCATAGCTGGAGGCCAGCGCGTTCGTCAGGTTGGCAGCCGCCGTCGGCATGTAGGGGGCCATTTCGGTCTTGCCATCGTTGAACAACCCCACCAGCGGTGCCGACGATTTGCGCGCCGGACCATAGCTGATCCACTTGGCCTGATCGGCCAGAGCCTGGGTTGAGGTCGCGAACTTCACGAACTCCATCGCACCGTCCTTGTTGGGCGCGCCTTTGGGCACAACGAACAGATCGTATTCGTAAACCTGACCATCCCAGACGGTGGCGAACGGTTTGCCTTCCGACACGGCCGCGCCAAAAATACGGCCGTTATAGGCGGTGGTCATGGCGACCTCGCCATCTGCCAGCAGCTGCGGCGGCTGTGCGCCAGCTTCCCACCAGACAACTTCCGACTTGATGGTGTCCAGTTTCGCGAAAGCACGATCCTGACCTTCCGGGGTTTCCAGAATGGCATAAACCTCGGCCGCAGGCACGCCATCGGCCATCAGCGCCATTTCAAGGTTGGCCTTCGGACGCTTGCCCATGCCGCGCTTGCCGGGGAACTTTTCCAGGTCGAAGAAGTCCGCAATCGTGGTCGGGCCTTCCGGGAACTTGGTGGTGTCATAGGCGAACACGGTCGAGAACACGATGGTCGACACGGCGCATTCGGTCAGCGCGCCGGGCAGGAAGTCGTCGACAGCCGGGGTGCCATCGGCACCGGCAGGCAGGCTGGCCGCATCAATCGGCTCCAGCATGCCGTCATCGCACAGACGGATGGCATCGGCATATTCCACGTCGGCCACATCGACGGTCACGTTGCCGGCCTCAACCATCGCCTTGATGGCGGGGGCCGGGTTGTCGCTGTCAACCGAGATCACGGCAGTGCCGGTCGAGGCGGTGAACGGCTTGTGATACGCCTCAACCTGGCTGGTGGTATAACCGCCACCCCAGGACATGACCGTGACATCTGCCTGTGCGGCAAAGCTGACAGCGGTCAGCGCGGTGGAAAGGATCAACAGTTTTTTCATTGGTAGTCTCCCATGTTGGATTTTTTTGTTACTGCGTCCGGTGCGCGCGGCAAGGCGCGCGCCGGGTCAGACCGGGTCAAGCGCGCGGGCGTCCTGCGGATGCCAGCCCACATTGATCTTTTGCCCTGCGGTCAGTTTCGTCTGACCAAGGGTATTGCGCATCTTCATGACGAAATCATCCGACCCCGCCATTTTCAGCCGTGCGCGCAGGATGTCACCCATATAGATGACCTCCATCACTTCGGCTCCGATGGTATGGGCACCGGCTGGCATCTGTTCGGGCTTGAATTCCACCCGTTCGGGGCGGATGGAGACCAGCGTTTTCTGGCCTTTTTCGCGCACGTTCACCGGGGTTGCGTCGATCAGCTCGCCCGTGGCCAGCCGCACCAGCGCCTTGTCGCCCGACAATTCTTCAATCGTGCCAAGCAGCTTGTTGTTCTCACCGATAAAGCCCGCAACAAAGCTGTTATCGGGGCGTTCATACAGATCGGCGGGCGGGGCAAGCTGCTGAATACGGCCATCGTTGAACACGGCAATGCGGTCAGACATGGTCAGGGCTTCACCCTGATCATGGGTCACATAGACGACGGTAATGCCAAGGCTGTCATGCAGATGCTTGATTTCAAACTGCATATGTTCGCGCAACTGTTTGTCCAGCGCGCCCAGCGGTTCGTCCATCAACACCAGCGTAGGGTCAAACACCAAGGCCCGCGCCAAGGCGATCCGCTGCTGCTGCCCGCCTGACAGTTGTGCCGGGCGGCGGTTCACAAAGGCGTACATCTGCACCATATCCAGCGCGCGTTTCACCTTGGCGTCGCGGTCAGATTTGCCCATGCCGCGCACTTCCAGCGGGAAGGACAGGTTTTCCCCCACCGTCATATGCGGAAACAGCGCATAGTTCTGAAACACCATCCCGATGCCGCGCTTGTGCGGCGGCACCTGATTGATCGGGCGGCCATCCAGCTTGATCTCGCCATTGGTGGCGGTCTCAAACCCGGCCAACATCATCAGACAGGTGGTTTTGCCAGACCCCGATGGCCCAAGCATCGTCACAAACTCGCCCTTGGCGATGTTCAGGTTAAGATCTTTTACAACGAGGCTGACCCCATCATAGCTTTTTTGCACGTGTTCGAATGCGACGAACGCGTCGTTGCGGGCTTCTGATGCCACCCGAGTCTCCCTGATATGGTCCGGCAGATTACCTGCGCTGTTCTTGTACCGACTAAACCGAAACCCGGTGCGTATTGCAACGGACTTGTCACAATCCGCCTCTGCATCATGCAATTGCGGGAAAAACGGGCAGTTCGGCGCGGAATGCGACAGGAATTAGCCTGTGTTGGGGCTATGCGGCGGGAAAATGGCCTGTTCTGCGCCCCCGGGCCGATTCCCGGCATGCAACCAATAAGCGACTTGTCTGTCGCAAAGGCGACATTCGCAGCGGACTGCGGAAAAAAGCGACAAAGCAGAGATGGGGTGGGGGACTTTGCGGGGGGCTGCCGTTGGCGAGTGGCAGGTTGATCCGAGCTGGAACTGGTGCGGCTGAAAAGACTCGAACTTTCACTCCGATTAAAGAACAGCGACCTCAACGCTGCGCGTCTACCAATTCCGCCACAGCCGCACAGTTCCGGCTCGGATGGCGGCTGTTTAGCCGCTGACCGGGCCAAAGGGAAGGGGGATTTTGCAGTCAAAGCCTCGCCCCCGGTTTGCGCGGGGGCGAGTTGGGTCAGTTGCCGCTAAACACAAGGAATGGCAGCTTCGCCGCCATCAGCGCAACCTGCGCGCCGGTCGCCATGGCGGCAGACGCAGGGGCCTCGGCCACGGGCGGCGTGGCCTCTGCCGTGACCTGGGGCATCGCCGGGGCATTTTCCGGGTCAATTGGTGCAATCAGCATTGGCAACACCTCTGGCTCTGCTGCAAACACCTCTGTATTTTGCACTTCCGTATTTGGCGTGAACACCGGCAGAGCGGCCTCTTGCACCACGGGTGCTGGGGCAAGTTCGCTGGCGCGGCCGTTGATCGTGTAGGCCGCCTTGCGGATCAGATCACCCCGCCCTTGCAACCCCGGGGCAAACACCTGCCCGCCCGCCGCCAGCGACAGATCATACCACCCCATCGCAAGGTCTGGTCGGATATTGGCGCCGTAACCTTGCGACAGATGGTGGCCCAGCAATTCGGCGTAGGCCCCCTCCCCCAATGCCGCCAGCAGCAAGGCCGACCCGATCGCCACATCCATGTCATCGGTCGTATAGCCGACGCCAAGGCAGACCTTGGCCGTACCCGCCAGTTGCGCCGGGGCCATGCCGCTTTGCACCACAAAGCTTTCCACCCCCGCCACCACATCCGTCGCAGGTTTCAGCGACAGGGCCGCCACATGCTCTTTCAGAACCGGACCAAACCCTGCGCATTGCTCGGATATCTGCTGCGGCGTAAAGCCCGCAACCTTGGCCGCCAACTCCTCGCCCGAGGCCATCGCATAGGTTCGCGCAAGGCAGAACTGTTCGGACAGCGCGAAATTCGCGTCCGTCATGGTGGCGGCGGTGGTATAGCCGCCGTTGGTATTGGTCAGCAGGCTGACCTTGTTGCAATTGGACGCCAGCGACCCCTGCGCGCCATTCGCCCCCATGAACGACGGCAATGCCGCCGGGGTTGGGGCTTCCTCCACCTCGGGCATCAGCGACGGCAGCGCCGCCGCCACCACCGCCGGAGCCGCCAGCGGTGCTGCAGCCATCACCCCCGGTGCCGGGGCTGCCGGGGCCACCCCCGCCATCTCATCGCGCTGCGCCAGCAGCAGACCCTTCATGCCATAAGGGCTGGTCGAAACCGTCTGCGCAATCAGCGGCCCGCCCGCCTGCCCCCGCTGATAGGCGGTGACCAGCACATTGCGCTCATACTCCGTCAACTGCCCCGTGGCCGGATAGCCCATGAACGCCTGATATTCCGAAATCGCCGCCCGGCTTTTCGGCCCGATCGACCCGTCCGGCGTGCCCACCGGATAGCCGAACATGTTCAGCGCCGTCTGCACTTCGCGGTTGGCCTCCCGCTGGGCGGAACTGATCCCCGAGGATTTGGACGATTTGCTGGACCGCTTGGAATAGGTCTTCTGCTTGCGCCGCTGTTGGTCATGCGCAATCGCATTGCCAATCAACCCGCCCACGATCAGCCCCGCAATCGCATCGCCCGCATCCGCCTGCGCCGGTCGCACCAAGGGAGACGCCGGAGCGAACACAAGCGACGCCGCCACAGCCGCCGTTGCAATTGTCTTGAAATTCATCGCATCACCTCAAATATGAAAAAGCAGACTCAACTGGGGCAAGCGTAGCATGACAGCGGCTTTGGCCAATGGAAAAATTAACCCCACGGAAGGTCAGGATATCCTGACCCGCCCCCCCCTCACCCGCCCTCCCGTCGAATGGTCGCATCTGCCGGGGTTTGCCCCCTATCCCGAAACCCTTGCCGCCATGGAACAGCGTGTGGCCCGGATTGCCGATGGCACCGCGCCCGAGGCGATCTGGCTGCTGGAACACCCGCCGCTCTACACCGCTGGCACATCGGCCAAACTGGCCGACCTGACCGACCCCCACCGCTTTCCTGTCTTTGACGCGGGGCGCGGCGGGCAATACACCTACCACGGCCCCGGTCAACGCGTGGCCTATGCCATGCTCGACCTCAACCGCCGGGGCCGCGACGTGCGCCAGTTCGTCTGCGCGCTGGAGGCCTGGGTGATCGCCGCCTTGGCCGAGTTCAACGTGCGCGGCGAACGCCGCGCGGGCCGCGTCGGCGTCTGGGTCACGCTACCGGGCGTCACCGCCCCAGATGGCAGCCCAGCCGAGGCCAAGATCGCCGCAATCGGGGTGAAACTGCGCCGCTGGGTCAGCTTTCATGGCATCTCGATCAATGTCGAACCGGACCTGTCGCATTTCACCGGCATTGTACCCTGTGGCATTGCCGACCATGGCGTGACCAGCCTTGTCGCCCTTGGCTTGCCTGTCACCCTGCACGACATGGACGCCGCCCTGATGGCCACCTTCCCCCGCGCTTTTCCCGATCAGACCCTGTAGCCGAAATGCCGCAGCCAAAGAATCGTGCCAGCCACAGGCCTTGCGACCATTGGGTGACTTGCAACGCGCCCGACCAGTCGCCATTTATGCTGTAACGAAACCAGCCGCGGGTCCGCCCGCACGCCATGCAAGAGGGTATGATGTCCAGACTGACCGTGATTGCTGCTTTGTCCTTCACTGCCCTTGCAGCCCCGGCCTTCGCAGGCGACGCGGCCTTGGGCGAGGCGGATTTCAAGAAATGCAAAGCCTGCCATTCGATCATCGCCGCCGATGGCACCGAGATTGTCAAAGGTGGCAAGACCGGACCAAACCTGTGGGGCGTCATCGGGCGGCCTGTGGGGTCGGTGCCCGACTATAACTACGGCGAGGCTATCTTGGCCGTCGGTGCTGCTGGCGCTGTGTGGGACGAAGCATCCGTTGCGGCCTATATCGCCGACCCGAGCGCTTGGCTGAAAGAAAAATCCGGCGACGCTGGGGCCAAATCCAAGATGTCGTTCAAACTGGCGACGGGTGGCGAAGATATGGCAGCGTATCTGGCGACCCTTAAATAACAATCCTGATCCCGGCAGACAGGCCCAACCCATCGGTTGGGCCTTTTGTCATTCTGCGGTGACTGATGCCGTCAGATACACCCCCGCCAGCGTGATGATCAGCCCCACCCCCATTATAGCTGACAAAGGCTCGCCAAACAGCGCCCAGGCCCAGATCATCGTGACAGGCGGGCTAAGGTAGATCACGCTGCTGACCCGGGCCGGGGCATAGCGGCGCAGGCACAGATAATAGACGCCCCACGCCCCAAAGGTGGCAAGCAGCACCAGCCAGCCAATGCCAAAGGCAAAGGCAGGCGTCAGTGGCGGCACAATCCCGCCCTCAAACCCGGCACAAACGGCAAAGACAGCGGCCGCCGACAAACATTGCAGGCTCAGGCTTTGATGAATGGCAAGCTGGCTCTTGCGCATCCGCTTTTGCAAAACCGTCGCAAAGGCAAATGACACCATCCCCATGACGGGCAGCACATAAGCAAACAGCGGGGCATGCCCCACCGCCAAAACATCGGCGCTGACCACCAGTACCCCCAGCATGCCAATCGCCGTGCCCAGCCATTGCCGCCCGGTCAGGGCCTGCCCCAACATTGGCAACGACAATGCCGCAATGGCCAAGGGCACCAGATCGGCCATCAAGGCAACCAACCCCGTCGGCACCCCCTGCCCAATGGCAATGGCAAAGCCGCCCAGATACAGCACCATGCCCAGAAAGCCGAACAGGCTTTGCTCGGCCACAGCGCGCCATTTGATCTTCGGGCCAATCAGCAGCGCAAAGGGCAACAGAATAATCCCCGACACGAAACTGCGCCAGAACAGCACCATGAATACCGGGGCCTGATCGGTGGCATAGCGGATACCGACAAAGCCGGAACTCCACGACACCACCAGCAGCGCCGCCAACAGCGGAAACACCAATGGATGCTCGCCACGACGCACGTGGGGCAAACGCGGGGTCAACGGGGGTGGCAGGGTCTGGTCACTGGGCATGGCATAACAATGCGGCAGACATCACCCACCGGGCCGCCACGCGCCGACCTTTTGCCCGGCAGCGCCGACCTTTCCGCCGCTCATATCCAGCGCAAAAAGCCCTAGGCGAAACCGGACTGCCTGCCGTAACGTCACCCTATTCCCCCTGCCAGATCATTCCCGCCGCAAAGGATACCCGACCGATGCCCTATTATACCGTCACATCGCGCACCACGACCACGAACCTCAACTGGCGTCAGACCCTTCAGAACGGCCCGACCAACGGCCCGCGCGCGGTGCTGGCCTTTGCCGCCCGCAAAGGCATTACCCGGGTGCCGATGGGCTATCTGCTGAACGGACCTGTGGCACAGGTGCTGGGCACTGCCATCGTGACGGATGGTCTTTCGGCCTGCGAGTTGATTTTGCTCGTCGGTTGCGATGCAGGCGACACACCGCAACATGTGGCGTTTTCCCATGTGCGCAGCGGCGACCCACGGCTGCTGGACTGGAACAGCTTCACCGCAGGCATCATCGGGATCCAGCCCAATGTCTATGCCGTGGTGGACGTGACCACCACCTATGAACGCCCCGGCCCCTTGGGCGACGCGCTGATGGAACGCTACAACATACCCTTCGCCAACATCCTGATTTACATCAGTTCCACGGGCGAGCGTGGCCGCAGCTTCGGCGTAGACGGCACCGGCAACGTGGGTGAGATCGACGCCACACTGGTCAAGCGCAACACGGCCGCCAAACTGGACGGCGCGCGGAACAAGGCGGGCTATCTTGTGCAATGCGACAAGTACAGCGACGACGGCCCCTTCTCGCTCAAGACGCCCAAATAGCACACGCCAGCAAGGCCGGGCTGGCCCAACCCCCGCTGCCGTCAAGAATTTATCACCCTGCGTCAAAGTCGGACATTGCGGCAAGGCAAGCCTGCCAGTAAACACGGGATCACACACTCCGTGATGCAGCAGGCAACTGCGACGCGCGGAGCCCTGCAATTCCTTTTCGGGAGGCGCCTATGGCCGACGCAGCCATCCATGGCCACGATCACGACCATCGCAGTTTCTTCACTCGCTGGTTCATGTCCACCAATCACAAGGACATCGGCATCCTTTACCTGTTTTCGGGCGGCTTTGTCGGCCTGATCTCGGTCATTTTCACCCTCTATATGCGGATGGAACTGATGCACCCCGGGGTGCAGTACATGTGTCAGGAAGGCATGCGCCTTGTGGCAGATGCCTCCGCCACCTGCACGCCCAACGGCCACGTCTGGAACGTGACCGTCACCGCGCACGGCATCCTGATGATGTTCTTCGTGGTGATTCCCGCCCTGTTCGGCGGGTTTGGCAACTATTTCATGCCTTTGCAGATCGGCGCGCCCGATATGGCGTTCCCGCGCATGAACAACCTGTCCTACTGGCTCTACATCGCGGGCACCTCGCTTGCCGTGGCTTCGGTGTTCTCGCCGGGCGGCAATGACCAGATGGGCTCCGGCGTCGGCTGGGTTCTCTACCCGCCGCTCTCCACCAATGAAGGCGGCTACTCGATGGACCTCGCGATCTTCGCGGTCCACCTGTCGGGTGCCTCGTCGATCCTTGGGGCCATCAACATCATCACCACCTTCCTGAACATGCGTGCCCCCGGCATGACCATGCACAAGGTGCCGCTGTTCGCCTGGTCGATCTTTGTGACCGCCTGGCTGATCCTGCTGGCCCTGCCGGTGCTGGCCGGTGCCATCACCATGCTGCTGACCGACCGCAACTTCGGCACCACCTTCTTCCAGCCCGAAGGCGGCGGCGACCCGATCCTCTACCAGCACATCCTGTGGTTCTTCGGCCACCCCGAGGTCTACATCATCGTCCTGCCCGCCTTCGGCATCATTTCGCAGGTCATCGCCACCTTCTCGAAAAAGCCGATCTTCGGCTACCTGCCGATGGTCTACGCCATGGTCGGCATCGGTGTGCTGGGCTTCGTCGTCTGGGCGCACCACATGTATACCGTCGGCATGTCGCTGACCCAGCAGAGCTACTTCATGCTGGCCACCATGGTCATCGCGGTGCCCACCGGCATCAAGATCTTCTCGTGGATCGCCACCATGTGGGGCGGGTCGGTGGAGTTCAAGACGCCGATGCTGTTCGCCTTCGGCTTCCTGTTCCTGTTCACCGTCGGCGGCGTCACCGGCATCGTCCTCAGCCAAGCCGCCGTGGACCGCGCCTACCATGACACCTACTATGTCGTCGCCCACTTCCACTATGTGATGTCACTCGGCGCCGTGTTCGGCATCTTCGCGGGCATCTACTTCTGGATCGGCAAGATGTCGGGCCGCCAATACCCCGAATGGGCCGGCAAACTGCACTTCTGGGCGATGTTCCTCGGGTCCAACCTGACCTTCTTCCCGCAGCACTTCCTGGGCCGTCAGGGCATGCCCCGCCGCTACATCGACTACCCCGAGGCCTTTGCCTACTGGAACTGGTTCTCCTCGATCGGCGCGTTCATCTCCTTCGCCTCGTTCATCTTCTTCATCGGCGTGGTGTTCTACACCCTGTTTGCCGGCAAGCGGGTGACCGAGAACAACTACTGGAACGAATACGCCGACACCCTGGAATGGACCCTGCCCTCGCCGCCCCCCGAACACACGTTCGAGATGCTGCCCAAGCAGAGCGACTGGGACAAAGGGCACGCCCACTAAGGGTAAGGTTATGGAATAAGAAAGGCCCCGGAGCGATCCGGGGCCTTTCGCGTTTGGGGGTATTAAAAAATCCAATCCGTAGGATGGGCAATTTGCCCATCCTGACAACAGCCCCTCACCCAAACCCCGCCACCACCGTCTCAATCGGCAAACACAGCGTCCGGCTCCCGTCGGGATACTCCATGAACTCCGCGCAGCGCAGGTAGAACCGTCGCGCGGCCTCGTCCTTGGCCTGCACCATCACTGCCGCCATCCCGATGCTGCCAGACGCAACAGCAATCCGGCGCAGCGCGTCGGCCAGCATATCCGCGCCCAACCCCCGACCCGCATAGTCACGGGCAACAGCAAGCCGCCCGATCACCGACACCGGAATCGTATCCGGCGCATTGCGCCGCACCTTGCCGGGGGCGGCCTCGCGCTGGACCGATCCTGCCGAAATGCAGAAATACCCGACCACCACGCGGCCCGCACAGACCACATAGGTTCGCGAAAACCGGCTTTCGTTTTTCAGCGCCCGCTGCCGCAGCCAGTCATTCAGCACCGCCTCGCCGCAATCGAACGCAAACACATCATGGTCGGCGGTCAACGGCACAGGGGCCGAAATCACTTTTCCCACGCCGGGGTACGCGCAAGCAACGCCCGCAGCTTTGGCCCCGGCGCAGGCGCGGCGTCCAGCGCCGCCATGAAGGCATCGTAACGCTCACCCTCCAGCGCAAACAACCGCTGGTCAAGAAGCACATCCACTGCTTGCTTGCGCGCCGCATCCAGCATGAACTCGGTGCGGGTCTTGCCCAGCACCGCCGCCGCATCGTCGATCAGCCGCCGGGTGCCGGCCTCAATACGCAGGTTGATGCTGCCCTTCACATCGGGCGCAACCGACGGGCGGGCGGTGTCAGGCAGGGCATGGCTCGTTTTCATCATCCTGCAAGATTGCGCATCTGTACCTACATTGTCAATACAGAGGCGCGCGGCATCGGCCAATCGGTCGCACTATACGCCCCCCCCTCCCCCCGCTATCTTCCCCCCATGCCCTACGAATGGTTGCCCCCCACCCCACACCGAACAGCGCCTGCACCTGTGGCCGCACCGATCTCTGTCGCAGCGGGGGTTCGTCTGGTTCATCGGCGGCACTGCCGCGCTGATCGCGCTGCCGCTGGTCACGCTGCTCGGCAACCCGGCCCTCTGGGCGTTGCTGCCGTTTCTGGCGGGGGCTGTTGCGGCCATCTGGTGGGCGCTGCGGCGCAGCTACCGCGATGCCCAGATCATCGAGGATCTGACCCTGACCCCCGACCTGATCACCCTCACCCGCCACGGCCCAAGGGGGGCGCGTCAGGCGTGGGAGGCCAACCCGCATTGGGTGCGCGTCATCCGGCACGAATCTGGCGGCCCGGTGCCGCAGTACCTGACCCTGAAAGGCGGCCCGCGAGAGGTTGAACTGGGGGCCTTCCTGTCCGAAGACGAACGCATCACTCTGGCCCGCAGCCTGACGCAAAAGCTGCACGATCTGCGTCAGGCCGTATAGCGCCCTGTATCTACGGATCCTCTACGGAGTCTTTACGCGTTCTCTACGCCGTCTTTACGGGCGTTTCAGCCCAGTTGCGCCTTGATCGCCGTCCCTGCGGCCCCGAAATCCATCTGGCCGGTGTAGCGCGCCTTCAGCGCCGCCATCACGCGGCCCATGTCGCGAATACTGGTCGCCCCCACCTCTGCCACCGCCGCCGCAATGGCTGCGTCCACCTCGGCACCAGACAGTTGGCGCGGCAGAAACTCCTCGATCACCTTGATTTCGTTCAACTCTTTTTCGGCCAGTTCCAGCCTGCCGCCTTCTTCATAGGCGCGGGCAGATTCGTGGCGCTGTTTGACCATCTTGCCCATGATGGCCAGAATGTCGCCCTCGCCGACCTCGCCGTCGCCCGCTTCGCCGCGCAACGCGATCTCACGGTCCTTGATGGCCGCGTTGATCAGCCGCAAAGTGGAAAGACGCTCAACCTCCTTGGCGCGCATCGCATCCTTCAACGCCGCCATCAACCGCTCCCGCATCGCCATGTCTTGTCCATCCTTGGGTGTGTGGCCTTGGACAGTATAGCCAAGCGGCGAAACACGCAACTGAATGACGCAGGGCCAACCGACTGTTATCAAACGATATTCCTTTTCGCCCAATGGGTTGACCCCGCGGCCCCACACGCCTAGTGTCCCCCGAATTTGCGTACAGGGAGTCGCCCCATGCCCACCTCCGCCCAGCCCAAGCCTACCGCCTGCCTCGCCCTGTCCGACGGGACGGTGTTCTACGGCATGGGCTTTGGGGCCACAGGAGAGACGGTGGCAGAACTGGTCTTCAACACCGCGATGACCGGCTATCAGGAAATCATGACCGATCCGTCCTATGCAGGCCAGGTCGTGACCTTCACCTTCCCGCATGTCGGCAATGTGGGTGTGACGCCGGAAGATGACGAAACATCAACACCTTCCGCCGCTGGGATGGTCGTGAAATGGGATCCGACCGAACCGTCTAACTGGCGCGCAACCGGCGAGTTGACGGATTGGCTGCTCAAGATCGGCCGTATCGGCGTGGGCGGCATCGACACCCGCCGCCTGACCCGCGCCATCCGTCAGCAAGGGGCACCACATGTGGCCTTGGCCCATGATCCGGCTGGGAATTTTGACATCGGCGCGCTGGTCGCCAAGGCCCGCGCGTGGAAGGGTCTTGTTGGGCTGGACCTTGCCAAGGACGTAACCTGCGCGCAGTCCTACACGTGGAATGAACAGCGTTGGGCCTGGCCCGACGGCTATACCAAGCGTGCGACGGCGGGTCTGAAAGTGGTCGCCATCGACTACGGGGCCAAGCGCAATATCCTGCGCTGTCTGGCCTCGGCGGGCTGTGATGTGACGGTTCTGCCAGCCTCTGCCACCGCGGAAGACGTGCTGGCGCTGAACCCGGAGGGCGTGTTTTTGTCGAATGGGCCGGGCGATCCGGCGGCGACCGGGGCCTATGCGGTGCCGATGATTCAGGGCGTTCTGGCGCAGGATATTCCGTTGTTCGGCATCTGCCTTGGGCATCAGATGTTGGCCTTGGCCTTGGGGGCAACGACCGTGAAAATGAACCACGGCCACCACGGGGCCAACCATCCGGTCAAGGATCTGACGACGGGTAAGGTTGAAATTACCTCGATGAACCATGGGTTTACGGTAGACAGTCAGACCCTGCCCAAGGGTGTGTCGGAAACCCATGTCTCGCTGTTTGACGGGTCGAACTGTGGTATTGCGGTTGATGGCAAGCCGGTCTTTTCGGTTCAGTACCACCCCGAAGCCAGCCCCGGCCCGCAAGACAGCTACTATCTGTTTGACCGTTTCGCCGCCGCCATGCAGGCCCGCCGCGCCTGATCCTGTCGCGCATAATACGAACGTCTTAACCTACTGTTAACCCGGCGCGGGCCATGCTGTCCGTCTGAACCGGGGATACCATGACAGCCTTCAGCCCGCGCCTGAACCACGATCCCACGGTTTCCCCGGTCTCGCGTGGGCCTCTCGGGGTGACGCTGCTGCGGGACGGGCTGGTCGGCCCGGATGAAATCGTCAAGGCCTTGGCCATTCAGGCCCGGCAGAGCGGGCGGTTGGCTGACATTTTGCGCGCCCGGGGTGTGTTGCGTGACGGGCCATTGATGCAGGCCTCGGCGCGGGTCTGGGGTGTGCGGACCATTGATCCGCTGAACCCGCTGCCCGACCCTCGGCTGATCGATCTTTACGGGGCCGCAAACTGCCTGCGCGACGGGGTTTTGCCCTGGCGGCAGGTGGGCGGCACGACGGTCATTGCGACGGCACATCCAGACGAATTTGCGCATATCCGCCCCGGTCTGGAACGGATTTATGGCCGCGTCAGCATGGCCTTGGCCCCCGCTGCGATGATGGAGGACGCCGTTCTTGCCCGGCGGGGCCACGCGATTGCCGAGGCCGCCGAAACCCGCGTGCCCGCACGCGAAAGCTGTAGAACCTGGGATGCCGCCACCATTGCGCCGCGTGCGGCGTTGTGTGTCAGTCTGGTGTTGGCCGCGCTGTGGATCGCGCCTGTCTTGCTGGGCCAGATGGCGCTGGGGTTGGCTCTGATCACATTGGTTCTGACCGTTGCCATGAAGACTGCGGCAACCATAGCCACCCTGCGTCCGGCCCCGGCACCCGGTCCCGCGCCCGTGATCGCCCGGTTGCCCACGGTGTCGATCATTGTGGCGATGTACCGCGAGGGTGACATAGCCGCGCGGTTGGTGCGGCGGTTGTCGCGGCTGGATTATCCGCGCGATCTGCTGGATGTGGTGCTGGCGGTCGAGGCAGAGGATCGGATCACCCGCGATGCCCTGGCCAAGGCGAACCTGCCGACATGGATGCGGGTGGTGGTGGTGCCTGCGGGGCGGGTCAAGACCAAGCCCCGCGCGCTGAACGTGGCGCTGGATCAGTGTCGCGGGGCCATTGTCGGGGTGTATGACGCCGAAGACGCGCCAGAGCCTGATCAGATCCGCAAAGTGGTGGACCGCTTTCATCAGCGCGGCCCCAAGGTCGCCTGCCTGCAAGGGGTGCTGGATTACTACAATCCGCGGACAAACTGGCTATCGCGCTGTTTTACCATGGAATATGCCATGTGGTTTCGCATCGTTCTGCCCGGTATTGCGCGATTGGGTCTGGTGGTACCCCTCGGTGGGACGACGCTGTTTTTCCGGCGCGAGGTGTTACAGGAACTGGGCGGTTGGGACGCCCATAACGTGACCGAGGATGCAGATCTGGGCCTGCGCCTTGCCCGCCACGGCTATCGCACCGAATTAATCGCAACCACGACCTTCGAGGAAGCCAATTGCCGCGCGCTGCCTTGGGTGAAACAGCGGTCGCGCTGGATAAAGGGTTACATGATGACCTGGGCCGTGCATATGCGAAACCCGGCGCAGTTGTGGCGCGACCTTGGCGCATGGCGCTTTTTGGGGGTGCAGGTGCTGTTTGCAGGCGCGCTGACGCAGTTTCTGCTGGCACCGCTGCTGTGGAGCCTGTGGGCGATTCCGCTTGGATTGCCCCACCCGCTGGCGGCCACCCTGCCTGCGGGCGTTGCCACTGGCGTGACAGCGCTTTTCCTTGCGACCGAGGCTGTCAGCTTTGTCATCGGGACACTCGCCCTGCGCCGGACTGCGCATCAGATGAACCCGGCCTGGCTGCTGACTCTGCCGGTGTATTTTCCGCTGGCGGCGGCGGCGTCATACAAGGCGGCGTGGGAGATGGTTACCAAGCCGTTTTATTGGGATAAGACCACCCACGGCATTTTCGACCCGGGCGAGGCGACACTCGCCCCCGGTTAGCGCATTTTCAACTCGCCTGCATCCACCCGCAACCGGGTTTCAAACGCCTTGGAAATATGGGACCGCAACGCCTGATGTGCAGCGTCGCCGTCCCGCCCCTCAATCGCGCGCACGATCTGGTCATGCTCGGCCAAAGCCACCTCATCCCGGCCTTCTGCCGCAAAAGAGGTGGTCGCCATAAGGGCCATCGACCGATGCACAAGGTCGAGTTGCTGCACCAGAAACCGGTTGTGGCTGGCAAGATGGATTTGCTTGTGAAACCGCTTGTTCGCGCGGCTCAGCGCCCGCGGATCGCCCCCCACCAATGCACGGTCATCTTCGACCATGCCGCGCAGGACGTGCAGTTCCTCGATCGTGGCGTGGCGGGCTGCCAGACGGGCGGCAAGCCCTTCAAGCTCGGTCCGCACGGCGTAAAGTTCAGTCAACTGGTTGTGGTCGAGGCTGGCCACAATCAGGCTTCGGCCATCGCGCGTCAGCATCGACTGGGTTTCCAGCCGCTGCAACGCCTCGCGCACCGGGGTGCGTGACACGCCAAGCCGTTCAGCAAGCTCACTTTCCACCAACCGGTCGCCGGGTTTGTAAAGCCCGGCGTCAATCGCCTCAAGGATCAAAGTGTAGGCATCTTTCTGCACTTTGCCCGCGCCCTTTCAGAACCGTCCGTTGCCAAGGCGCATACCCTATCGCCCTGCGTCCCCCCAATCAACCCTTCCCAACCGGGTGCCAAAACGCTAGGTCTGCGCCATGATCGCACAGCCCTTCACCGATATCCGCACCTGGGTCTTTGACCTCGACAATACGCTTTACCCGCCGCACATGCGCCTGTTTGACCAGATCGAAGTGCGGATGACCGATTGGGTGATGCAGGCGCTGCGCATCTCTCGCGCCGAGGCGGACCGGCTGCGCAGCACCTATTGGGCGCAGCATGGCACGACCTTGGCAGGGTTGATGCGGGAACATTCCGTCGATCCCGCGCCCTATCTGACCTATGTGCATGACATCGACTTTTCGGTGCTGGCCCCCGACCCCGATCTTGCGGCCCATATCCGCGCGCTGCCGGGACGGCGGATCGTCTATACCAATGGCTGCGCGCCTTATGCCGAACGTGTGCTGGCGGCGCGTGGGTTGTCGGGTCTGTTCGATGCGGTTTACGGCGTTGAACACGCTGGGTTTCACCCCAAACCTGACCGTGTGGCCTTTGAAACGGTGTTTGCCGCCGATGGCCTGACCCACGCGACTGCCGCGATGTTTGAGGATGATCCCCGCAATCTGGCGGTGCCGCATGCGATGGGGATGGCGACGATCCACGTCGCCCCATCGCCCGAACCTGCCCCGCATATTCAACATCATACCGACGATCTGACCGGGTTTCTGGGCGCATTGACCCGGTAAGGCTGCGGCACCGTGGCGGTTTGACCTGCCCGGCCTTACCCCTATGTTATCCACGACCTGACCAACGGATCCGCCATGCTGCGCACACAGACCGATATCCTGATCTCCGGTGGCGGTGTGGCTGGCCTTGTCGCCGCTGCGGCCTTTGGCACAGCGGGGTTTTCGGTGATCTGCGTCGATCCGGCCCCCCCCGTCACCTCGGCCACCGACGATGGTGCCGATCTGCGCTCGACCGCGTTTTTGCAACCCTCGATCCCCGTGCTGGCGCAGGCGGGGCTGTGGGCGCGGCTGGAACCCTTTGCCGCCGCCTTGCAGATCATGCGGATCATTGATGCGGGGGGCGAGGTCGCCGAACCCCGGCTGATCAAGGATTTTGATGCCGCTGACGTGTCAGACAAGCCGTTTGGCTGGAACCTGCCGAACTGGCTGCTGCGGCGGGAAATGGTGGCGCATCTGGCCAGCTTGCCGGGGGTGGATTTCCGCCCCGGTGTGGGGACCGCGGGGGTGCTGACCCGCGCGTCAGAGGCTTTGGTCACGCTGACCGATGGGTCGCGCGTTTCGGCGCGGTTGTTGATTGCAGCCGATGGCCGGACGTCACCGGTACGGCAAGCGCTTGGGATTCCGGTGAAAACCACGCGCTACGGGCAAAAGGCGCTTGCTTTTGCGGTCACGCATCCGGTGCCGCATCAAAACATCTCAACCGAGATTCATCGCACAGGCGGGCCGTTTACCCTTGTCCCGCTACCCGACCGCGATGGACTGCCTGCCTCCGCCGTGGTCTGGATGGACCACGGGCCAGAGGTTGCCCGCCGTGCCGCCCTGCCGCAGCCTGCGTTCGAGGCAGAGATGACCGCGCGGTCTTGCCACATCCTCGGTCCGTTGACGCTGGCCTCGAAGCGGTCGGTTTGGCCAATCATCAGCCAGATGGCCGACCGGATGGCGGGCGAGCGCACCGCCCTGATCGCCGAGGCTGCGCATGTGATGCCGCCGATTGGCGCGCAGGGGCTGAACATGAGCCTTGCCGATATTGGCACGCTGCTGGAACTGGCAGTGGCGAACCGGGGCACGCTTGGCGATGCGGTGATGCTGGATGCCTATCACAACCGCCGTCATTGGCAGATGCAGGCGCGGGTGGCGGGAATTGATGCCCTGAACCGGGCATCCATGCTGGGCGCGCCAGCCCTGCGCGACCTGCGCGCAGGCGCGCTGGAGGCGCTTTATGCCGTAACCCCCGTGCGCAAAACCCTAATGCGCGCCGGACTTGGTATGTAGGATGGGCAATCTGCCCATCCCACCAAGATCAAAGAACCTCTTCCACAGCGCGTGAAAGCCGTGCCACCGTCGCCCCTACATCGCGCAGTTTATCCAACCCGAACAAGCCGATACGGAAGGTCTTGAACTCCGCCCCCTCGCCCACCTGCAACGGCACCCCAGCGGCAATCTGCAACCCTTGCGCGCGGAACTTGGCCCCGTTCTGCACATCACCGTCGCTGGTATAGCTGACCACCACGCCCGGCGCCTGAAACCCTTCCGCCGCCACCGACGGCACACCCTTGGCCGCCATCAACCCGCGCACCGCCTGCCCCAATTCCCATTGCGCCGCCTTGGCCTCGGCAAACCCCATGGCCTTGGTCTCATTCATCGCATCGCGGAACCCGACGATCGCGTCGGTCGGCATCGTCGCGTGATAGGCATGCCCGCCACCCTCATACGCCGCCATGATGCTGCGCCATTTCTTCAGATCAATCGCAAAGCTGTTGGACGTGGTCTCCGCCAACCGGGCCTCGGCCCGGGCCGACAGCACCACCACGCCCGTAGAAGGTGAGGCCGACCAGCCCTTTTGCGGGGCGGAAATCAGCACATCCACCCCCGTCGCCTGCATATCGACCCAGATGCAGCCTGACGCGATGCAATCCAGCACCATCAGCGCGCCCACGTCATGCGCGGCCTCTGCCATCCGCGTGATATAGTCATCCGGCAGGATGATCCCCGCGCTGGTTTCCACATGCGGGGCGAAGACGGCCTGCGGTGAGGTTTCGCGGATTTTCGCGCAAACCTCGTCAATCGGCGGCGGTGCAAAGGCCGCTTGCGCGCCGTTGCCGGTTTGCCGCGCCATCACCACGGTGGTATCCGCCGCAAAACCGCCCGCGTCAAAAATCTGCGTCCAGCGATAGGAAAACCAGCCGTTGCGCACGATCAGCACCGACCCTTGGCCAAACTGCCGCGCGACAGCCTCCATCGCATAGGTGCCCCCGCCCGGGATCAGCGCGACCGCCGAGCCGTTGTAGACATCCTTCAGCATCCCCGACACCTCGCGCATCACGCCTTGAAATTTGGCGGACATGTGGTTCAGGCTGCGGTCGGTGAAGACGACCGAAAATTCCTCAAGGCCATCGGGGTCGATATCGGCGTGCAATCCGGGCATGGTGTCCTCCTCTTTGGCCCACAAGATACTGCACGCCGCGCAAAGGACCAGTGGGGATCGCTTATCCAATCGGCCCCGGTCTGCGTTCCTCTGTCAGCAGCACGTTCGCCTCCACCTGCCCCACACCCGGCAGGGTCATGATCCGGCGGCGCAGCACGCGTTCGAAATCGGCAATGTCCCGCGCGACCACCCGCAGGCGGTAGTCGAACAGGCCCAGCACATGCTGCACGACTTGAACCTCGGGGATAGCAGTGACGGCGCGTTCGAAATCTTCCAGCGAAACCCGGCCCTTGGTGGCCAGCTTGACCCCCAGAAACACCGTGACACCAAAGCCCAAGGCCGCCCGGTCCACCTCCACCCTGCGCCCGTTGATCACGCCTGCATCCTCCAGCCGCTTGATCCTGCGCCATGTGGCGGGTTGCGACAGGCCAAGGCGGCGGCCCAACTCGCCCGCCGACAGGCCCGCATCGGCGACCAAGGCGCGCAGGATCAGGCGGTCCAGATCATCAAGGTCGATCACAGCGGCAACCCCGTGTCGTCCTTGATGGTGGCGATCAGCATCAGCGCCTCGATATCGGTGATATGCGGCAGGGTCAGAATCCGGCTGCGGTAGATTTCCTGATAGTGCCGCATGTCGCGGGCGATGACGTTCAGCCGCACATCGACGCGGCCAAGGAAGGTTTCAATCGCCACCACCTCGGGCACCTCACGGCTCGCCGCCAGAAACTCATCAAAGGCGCGGGGGTTGGTCTTGTCGAGGGTAAAGCGCAGCGACACTTCCACCTCATACCCCATGGCGCGCCAGTCGATCACCGCGCCAGTGGCGGTGATCACACCGCCTTCGGTCAGCCGTTCCAGCCGCCGCCAGAGGGTGGCAGGCGTCACGCCCGCCCGTTCTGCGAGGGTGGCACGGTCCAGCCCCGGTTCGGCGAGGTGATGACGCAGGATGCGGCGGTCGGTGTCATCTATCTGCATGTAATTTTCACAATCAGCGGAATTGGCGCATGATTATTCTCACAATGAGCAGAAAAACGTCAAACTATGCACGGTATCCAGCCCGATAATCCCTATGCTGCCCCCATAACAGCAAAGGAACACCAAATGCGCGTGTATTATGACCGTGACTGCGACATCAACCTGATCAAGGACAAGAAGGTCGCCATCCTCGGCTACGGCTCCCAAGGCCATGCCCACGCGCTGAACCTGCGCGATTCGGGCGCGAAGAACCTTGTGGTGGCGCTGCGGGCAGGCAGCCCTTCCGCGAAAAAGGCCGAAGGCGAAGGCCTGAAGGTGATGGGCATTGCCGAAGCCGCCGCTTGGGCCGACCTGATCATGTTCACCATGCCCGACGAATTGCAGGCCGAAACCTACAAGAAATACGTGCATGACAACATCCGCGAAGGCTCGGCCATCGCGTTTGCCCATGGTCTGAACATCCACTTCGGCCTGATCGAGCCGAAAAAGGGCGTGGACATCATCATGATGGCCCCCAAAGGCCCCGGCCACACCGTGCGCGGCGAATATGTCAAAGGCGGCGGCGTGCCGTGCCTCGTGGCCGTGCATAACGATGCGACCGGCAAGGCGATGGAAATCGGTCTGTCCTATTGCTCGGCCATCGGTGGCGGGCGGTCGGGGATCATCGAGACCAACTTCCGTCAGGAATGCGAAACCGACCTGTTCGGTGAGCAGGCGGTGCTGTGTGGCGGTCTGGTCGAACTGATCCGCATGGGCTTTGAGACGCTGGTCGAAGCTGGCTACGAGCCGGAAATGGCTTACTTCGAGTGCCTGCACGAAGTGAAGCTGATCGTGGACCTGATCTATGAAGGCGGCATCGCCAACATGGACTACTCGATCTCGAACACCGCAGAATACGGTCAGTATGTTTCCGGCCCGCGCATCCTGCCGTATGACGAGACGAAAGCCCGCATGAAAGCCGTGCTGTCAGATATCCAGTCGGGCAAATTCGTGCGCGACTTCATGCTGGAAAACGCCGTTGGCCAGCCGACGATCAAAGCCTCGCGCCGGTCGAACGACGAACACCAGATCGAACTGGTCGGCAAGAAACTGCGCGACATGATGCCGTGGATCTCCAAGGGCAAGATGGTGGACAAAGCGCGGAACTGATGTTGACTGCGGGGTAAACCCCGCCCTACCGATAGCGGGCGGTCCGAAAGGGCCGCCCGTTTTCATATGGAGGCATCATGGGCAGGCTGGCGGGCAAGATTGCGATCATCTCAGGCGGGGCGACGGGGATGGGCGGGGCTGCGTCCAGCCTGTTCGCGGCTGAGGGCGCGAAGGTTGCGATCATCGACCTGAACCTTGCAGCGGCGGAAGACCGGGCGCATCAGATTGCGCAGGCGGGCGGCACCGCGATTGCCCTGCGCGCCGATGTGTCAGATGCGGCAGCGGTCGAGGCGGCGGTGGCAGAGGCCACCCGTGCCCATGGCCCGGCCAATGTGCTGTTCAACCATGCGGGCACCATCGTGATCAAACCGTTTCTGGAGACGACGGAACAAGAATGGGATTGGCTGCACGCGGTAAACGTGAAGTCGATGTTCCTGATGACCAAGGCGGTGCTGCCCGGCATGATTGCGGCGGGGAAAGGGTCCATCGTCTGTACCTCGTCGATCTCTGCCGTGGCGGGTACGCCGATGGAGGTGCTCTATGACACCACCAAGGGGGCGGTCCACATGTTTGCCCGCGCGATTGCGGTGGAATTCCGCGACCGGGGCATCCGCTGCAACGCCGTCTGTCCGGGGTTTATCGAGACGCCGCATGGCTTGCGCGAGGTGCGGGATTTGCAGGCCTTGGGGGTCGATGTGTCCGAGGCTGCGATCATGGCCGCACAAGGGCGCATTGGCCGGGCCGAGGAAGTGGCCGAGGCGGCTCTGTTCCTTGCCAGCGATGCCGCGAGTTTCGTCAACGGCACGCATCTGTTTGTGGACAACGGCTTTACCGCGATCTGACCGCCTGATAGCCAAGACCCATGCTGTCATATCAACACATCTACCACGCCGGGAACCTTGCAGACGTGCAAAAGCACGCGCTGCTGGCGGTGGCGCTGGACTATCTGACGCAGAAGGACAAGCCCTTCAGCTATATCGAAACCCATGCCGGGCGGGGGCTTTATGACCTTGGGTCTGAGGCCGCGCTAAAGACGGGCGAGGCTGAAAAGGGCATTGCGGCGGTCGAAGGCTGGTTTCCGAAGGACCACCCTTACCGGCAGCGTCTGGCCGAGGTGCGGGCGCAATATGGCGCGACCGCCTATCCCGGATCGCCGCTGATTGCCGCACTGACCCTGCGCGCGATGGATACGATGCACCTGTGCGAGCTGCACCCCGCCGAGGCGCAGGCGCTGCGCCATGCGATGCTGCCATGGTCTGCCACCATCCACCCTGCGGACGGCTGGCAGCAGGCCCTTGCCCTGTCGCCGCCCACACCCCGCCGGGGGATGATGCTGATCGACCCGTCGTATGAGGTGAAGGCCGATTACGACACCATCCCCGCCACCATCGGCCATATTGTGCGCAAGTGGAACGTGGGGATCATCGCACTTTGGTATCCGCTGCTGACGGGCGGGCCGCATGGTCCCATGCTGGGACAGTTGCAGGCCGACCATCCGGGCGCCTTGCGGCACGAGGTGCGCTTTCCCCCGGCGCGTGATGGCCACCGGATGGAGGGGTCGGGGATGTTCATCATCAACCCGCCCTACGGATTGGAGGCCGAGGCGCAGCGATTGAGCAAGCTGTTCAAGGGGTTGAAGTGATTCTGGGGGCTTGAAGTGATGCTGGAATTTCACACGCTGGATGTGTTCACCACCACGCCCTACACCGGCAACCCTTTGGCCGTGGTGATGGGGGCGGATGATCTGACCACCGCGCAGATGCAGACCATCGCGCGGGAATTCAATCTGTCCGAGACGATCTTCGTGATGGCACCGGTGAACCCTGCCCATACCGCGCGGGTGCGGATTTTCTTTCCCACCGCCGAAATTCCCTTTGCGGGCCACCCGACCATCGGTTGCGCGATCCATCTGGCGACTGCGGCGCATCCGGGCGATTTTGCCTGCACGATCACGCTGGAGGAGGAGGCGGGTCTTGTGCCTGTCGCCGTGACCCGACAAGGCACTGATATCACTGCAGAACTGACCGCCCCTGTGGTGCCTTTTGCGGTTGCAGGCGCGATTAGACCCGGCCGTGGTTGCGGCGGCCTTGGGTTTGGCAACGGGCGATATTGGCCCCTTCCCGCCCGGCGCTTTCCAAGGGGGGCCGAGGTTCCTCTATGCCCCCGTACGGTCGCTGGACGCCTTGGCCAAGGCCCAACCGATGCAGCCAGACTGGTCGCGGCTTATGGCGCAGGCGGGGGTGGACAGCATCTATCTCTACACCAAAGGCAGCGATTGCGACTTTCGCGCGCGGATGTTTTCGCCGACCGCAGGCATCCCGGAAGACCCGGCCACTGGGTCCGCGACGGCCATTCTGGCGGCGCACCTGCACCTGAACGGCGCGGTGCCGGATGGCACCACCCGCCTGTCCTTGCGGCAAGGGGTAGAGATGGGTCGGGCGTCTGATCTGACGCTGACCATCGACGCGGCAGGCGGTGTGATCACTGCCGTGCGCATCGCGGGGTCGGCGGTGCCGATTTCAACAGGTCAGTTGCACCCGCCCCGCTGATACATTTGCGCCGTGCCCATGTCGCAGACCCGCTACCCAAAGCGCAGCAAAGCCATTATCCTGATCCGATGATACAAAGCCTTCTGTCGCGCCTTCTGGCCCCCGCCCCCACCCGTTTGCCCGAACCTGATGCTGCTTTGGCACTGGCTGCCCTGTTGGTGCAGGCTCGCCCGCAGCGACGGGCTGTATTCCGGCGAGGAGGTTGAACGCATCGACCGCGTGCTGATGACCCGCCATCAACTGGATGCCTACGCCGCCGCCACCCTGCGCGCCGAGGCCGAAGATCTGGAAACCCAAGCCCCCGATACCGTGCGCTTCACACGCGCGCTGAAGGCCGCGACCGACCCCGAGGATCGCGCCGCCCTGATGCAGGCGATGTGGACGGTGGCGCTGTCAGACGGCTTGCGCGATGATCAGGAGGACCGACTGTTGCGGCTGGTGTCGAACCTGCTGGGCCTGTCCGATGTGGAAAGTGCTCTTGCCCGGCAAAAGGCCGAACGCGGATGATTGCTTCCCTTGGCATGTATGACATGGCGCCGATGCAGGCGGCGAATGACCGCTACTGGGCGCTGATCGCCGAGGCGCTTGATGTGCGCGTTCCGCTGACCCGTGGAGCAGGAGCCTATTGGGACGCGTGGCAATCGCCTGACCTGATCCTGTCGCAGACCTGTGGCTACCCCTATCGGGCGCGGTTGCATGACCGGGTAACGCTGGTCGGCACGCCGGAGTATGGCCTGCCGGGGTGCGCGCCGGGGTATTACTGTTCGGTCTTCGTCGCCCGCAAGGACGACCCGCGCGACGGGCTTGCCGCGTTCGACGGCGCACGATTTGCCTATAACGAACCCCTGTCGCAATCGGGCTGGGCAGCGCCGCAAACCCATGCTCAGGGCCTTGGCATCCACCTGCCGCCCACATTGCAGACCGGCGGCCATGCGCTGTCTGCCGCCGCCGTGGCGGAAGGGCGCGCTGATATCGCCGCACTGGATGCGCTGACATGGGCGTTGCTGCAACGCCACGCCCCCGCCCTGCCCCTGCGCGAAGTGGCCCACACCACCCCCACCCCCGGCCTACCTTATATAACGGCAAAACACCGCGACCCTGCCCCGATCGCTGCCGCCATCACGCAGGCGATTGCGGCGCTGTCGGCGGATGACCGCGAAACCCTGCACCTGAAAGGCCTCGTCGCCATCCCGTCTGCCAGCTATCTTGCAGTGCCCATCCCGCCCGCACCTGACCATATTGCGCAACCTCATTAGGCAGTTTGGAAAGGTTTGCCGTTCCAGATGCCACAAAGCACGTTGCAATAGCGCCAGAACTGCGCCCTACTGCCTCTCCACAGCCCGCATCAGACGGGCGTTCCCTGCCAACAGAGACACATGACCGATACCCCCGTCATCGCGATCCGCGACCTGCACAAAGCGTATGGCAACCTTGAGGTTCTCAAGGGCGTCGATCTGACCGCACCGCGCGGCCATGTGGTGTCGCTGATCGGGTCGTCTGGGTCGGGCAAATCCACCCTGCTGCGCTGCTGCAACCTGCTGGAGGACAGCCAGCAAGGCGATATCCAGTTTGAGGGGGAATCCGTGCGCTGGAAGGGCGAGGGGCTGGGTCGCCACCCCGCCGACCGCGCCCAGGTCACCCGGATGCGCACCAACCTGTCGATGGTGTTTCAGCAGTTCAATCTGTGGTCGCACATGACCATCCTGCAAAACGTGATGGAAGCGCCGGTCACGGTGATGAAGCGCGACCCGAAAGAGGTCGAGGAAAAGGCGCGGCATTACCTTGCCAAGGTCGGCATCGTTGAAAAATGCGATGCCTGGCCTGCGCAGCTTTCCGGTGGCCAGCAGCAACGCGCGGCCATTGCGCGCGCGCTG
The DNA here is from genome assembly GCA_963772935.1 of uncultured Alphaproteobacteria bacterium. GTDB lineage: Bacteria > Pseudomonadota > Alphaproteobacteria > Rhodobacterales > Rhodobacteraceae > JANNNF01. The sequence goes on from CAVYZK010000008.1 coordinate 240,721, forward strand.
TGCATGGAACCCCGCGCCCTGTTGTTTGACGAGCCGACATCTGCGCTGGACCCCGAGCTGGAGCAGGAAGTCATCAAGGTGATCAAAGCCTTGGCCGATGAAGGCCGCACGATGATACTGGTCACGCATGACATGAAGCTGGCGGCGGATTGTTCCGATCACGTCATCTTTCTGCATCAGGGGAAAATCGAAGAACAAGGCCCCCCTGCCAGCCTGTTCGGCAACCCGCAGACCGACCGTCTGCGCGGGTTTCTGTCCGCCACCGCATAAACCAAAACCAAGTCCAAAAGGGAAAAACCAATGAAAAAACTGATGCTTGCGACCGCACTTCTGGCCCTGACCGCAGGGTTTGCCACCGCCCAGACCGTGCGCCTTGGCACCGAAGGCGCCTACCCCCCCTTCAACTTCATCAACGACGCGGGTGAAGTGGCGGGCTTTGAACGCGAAGTCGGTGACGAGCTGTGCAAGCGCGCCGCCCTGACCTGCGAATGGGTGACGAATGAATGGGACAGCATCATCCCGAACCTGCAGTCGGGCAACTATGATGTGATCATCGCGGGCATGTCGATCACGCCAGAGCGCGAGGAAGTCATTGATTTCACGCAGAACTACTTCCCGCCTGCCGCTTCTGCCTATGTCGCGGCCACGGCTGACGTCGATGTGAAAACCGGCGTTGTGGCGGCACAGGTGTCGACCATTCAGGCGGGCTATGTGGCCGAATCCGGTGCGACCGTGCTGGAATTCGCGACCCCGGACGAAAGCATCGCCGCCGTGAAGAACGGCGAGGCTGTGGCCGTGTTTGCCGACAAGGACTTCCTTGCCCCGATCGTGGCGGAATCCGGTGGTGCGCTGATGTTTGTGGGCGAACCTGTGCAGCTTGGCGGCGGTGTGGGTCTTGGCCTGCGCTCGTCGGACACCGAGTTGAAGGAAAAACTGAACGCGGCCATCCAGTCGATGAAAGACGATGGCAGCCTGAACAAACTGATCGAAAAGAACTTCGGCCCCGAAACCGCCAAGTTCTAAGGCATAGCGCCCCCCGACCTTCGGGGGGCGTGTCCCCATCATGTTCGCGTCCTGCGCCGATCCGAAATCCATCGAGGGGCTGTCGTGGTTCCTGTGCTACCTGACCACAGGCAAGCAGGTTGATTTCTATTGGTCCTTCCTGACCGTGCTGACCCTGATCGCCATCACCGCCCCGGTCGCGTTGACCATGGGGTTTGGCGGGGCTATGGCCGCGCGCAGCCCGTTTCTGCCGCTGCGGATGATTGGGCAAGGGCTATACCGGCATGGTGCGCGGCATCCCCGATATCGTGTTTTTCCTGTTCTTTGTCATAGCTTTGGATCAGGGCATCGAATGGGTCGTGCATCAGGTGCGCTGCCCCGACTGGACAGAACCGGTGCGGCAGGGGCTGGAGTTTCGCGTCTGCCCCGAGGCCAAAGTCCCGTCCAGCAACTCGCCACAAATCTGGCACCAGATTTACGGGTTTTTCCTTGCGGTGTTTACCTTTTCCATCGTGTTCGGGGCCTTTGCGGCCAACGTTCTGTATGGCGCGATGCAGGCGGTGCCGCGCGCGCAACTGGAAACCGGCGAGGCCTATGGCATGTCAAATGCGCAGGTGTTTCGCCGTATCCTGATGCCGCAGATGTGGGTGTTTGCGCTGCCCGGCCTGTCGAATCTGTGGATGATCCTGATCAAGGCCACGCCACTGCTGTTCCTGCTGGGCGTCAAGGATATCGTCTATTGGGCGCGGGAACTGGGCGGGTCCAAGACGCAAGCCTATGAATACCCGCATCCCGACTGGCGGCTTTATTACTTCCTGTTCCTGCTGGTGTTCTATCTGTGCTTCACCAAGCTGTCCGAACTGGCCCTTGCCCGCATTTCCGCCCGCCTGTCCAAAGGGCAGGCCACAGCCGCAGGCGAAGCCATGCGAAAGGCGGGCGTATGAGCTGTCTGGAGACGATCAGCCAATATGCGTTCCGCTCGCTCGGGTTTGGCGAAAAGCTGTTGCCGCGCAGTGATTTCACCCTGTGCCAGCAGTTTACGCTGATCGGGTCGGGGTTGATCTGGAATATCTACTTCGGGGTTCTGGCGCTGATCTTCGGGTTCTTTCTTGCCAATGCCGTGGCGCTGGCCAAATCGGCGCGCAACCCGTGGGTCCGCAAACCCGCCGAATGGTTCATCTTTGTCTTTCGCGGCAGTCCTTTGTTCATCCAGTTCTTTCTGGCCTATGAGGCGTTGCAGATGCTGCCCAAGGCCGGGCTGAACGTCTTTGGCCTTACGGTTGAAACGGCGTGGACCACCAAGGCCTGGGCCGGGGCGCTGTTTGTGCTGTTCCTGAACACCGCCGCCTACACGGCCGAGATTTTCCATGGCGCGTTGCGGTCGATCCCCAAGGGCGATCTGGAGGCCGCCGATGCCTATGGCATCACCGGCTGGCAACGGTTTCGCCGCATCCAGTGGCCCACCATGCTGCGGCTGGCTTGGCCCGCCTATACGAATGAGGCGATATTCCTGTTTCACGCCACCACACTGGTCTATTTCAGCGGCTTCCCGGCGTTTCAGCAAAAGGGCGATGCGCTGTATTACGCCAACTACTTTGCCGACAAGACCTTCAACCCCTTCGTGCCCTATCCGATCGTTGCCTTCTATTTCATCTGCCTGACGCTTTCCTTGGTCTGGCTGTTCGGGCGGGCGAACACTTATCTCAACCGCCACCTGCCCTCGAACCAGAAAAGCAGAATTCGCTTGCGTCCCCAAGTGATCCGGTAGTACCCTTGATTTGATCAAATTATCCGGGCACCCGCCCGGACCCGTGTGGGGCCTGCGGGCAGACCATGGGCAGGGATCGAAAACATAAGGGAAGGATCAAGGGCATGATCCAAACCTCGCACATCAAGCGCCTTTAGGTGCTGTGGGCGGGTAATTGTGCCCCGTCCAAGACAAACATGATGAAGGACTATCTGCGTAAGCACCCGCAAGTGCGTACCATCCGTGTGGCCGCCGCCGACCTGAACGGTCAGGCACGCGGCAAACGGGTTCCGGCCCGCTTTGCCGACAAGGTCGTGGCTGACGGCACCCGCTTTCCATTTTCCGTGCTCAGCCTCGACATCTGGGGCGAAGATATTGACGACAGCCCACTGGTGTTTGAACAGGGCGACCAGGACGGCGTGTTGAAACCGACCGAGCGTGGCTTCATGCCGATGCCGTGGCTGGAGGCCCCGACCGCCCTGCTGCCGATCTGGATGTTCCGCGAAAACGGCACCCCCTATGATGGCGATCCGCGCCATGCGCTGCGTGCCGTTGTGGACCGGTACAAGGCCAAGGGGTTGACGCCCGTCTGCGCGATGGAACTGGAATTCTTCCTGATCGACGATTCAGGCAAGACGATGCAGGTGCCCGCCAGCCCCCGGTCGGGCAAGCGGCGCAAGGCGGCTGAAACCCTGTCGATCCGCGCGCTTGACGCGTTTGATACCTTCTTCACCGATCTTTACGACGCCTGCGAGGCGATGGATATTCCCGCCGATACCAGCACCTCGGAAACCGGGCTTGGCCAGTTTGAGGTCAACCTGATGCATTGTGACGACGCGCTGCGCGCCGCAGATGATGCATGGTTGTTCAAGATGCTGGTGAAGGGTCTGGCCCGCCGCCACGGCTTTGCCGCCAGTTTCATGGCAAAACCCTACCCGGAATATTCGGGGTCGGGCCTGCACACCCATTTTTCGGTGGTCGATGCAGCGGGCGACAACGTGTTTGACAGCGGTGGCCCCAAAGGCACGGCGATGCTGAAGCAGGCGGTCGCGGGCTGTCTGAACGCGATGCACGATTCCGCGCTGATGTTTGCGCCGCACCAGAACAGCTATGAACGGCTGGTGCCGGGCAAACATGCGCCGACCGCGATTTGCTGGGGGTATGAAAACCGCACCGCCGCAATTCGTATTCCGGCTGGCAGTTCGTCTGCACGGCGGATCGAACACCGGGTGGCCGGGGGTGACGTGAACCCCTATGTCATGCTGGCGGCCATTCTGGGCGCGGCGCTGGACGGGATCGAGAACCAGATGGAGCCTGCAAGCCCGATCAATGGCAACGCCTATGCCGTGGACGGCTTGCCGCAAATTCCGCAGACATGGGAACAAGCCATTGATGCGTTTGAACAAAGCGCCATCCTGCCCCGGTTTTTGCCGCCTGAACTGATCCGCAACCTGGTACTGATCAAGCGGCAGGAACTGCATTACATCGCCGAACTGACGCCGGAAGAACGGGTCGAGTTGTACCTCGACACCGTCTGATCCCGAGGCCCCCCTTGACCAACAGGGGGGGCACTGGCGTAGGCTTTCACAGCAACACAGGACCACCAATATGCTGATCGGCATCTTGCAAACCGGCCTCGCCCCGGACGCGCTGTCCCCCACGATGGGCGACTATCCGGATATGTTCGCGCGCTTGTTGGACGGGAATGGCTTTACCTTTCAGACCTTTCGCGTGGTGGACGGGGTGTTCCCACCGTCCGTTAGTGCCTGCGATGGGTGGCTGATCACCGGGTCGCGGCACGGGGTCTATGAGGACCACGCATGGCTGCCGCCGCTGGAGGATTTCATTCGCGCGGCCTTCGCGGCCCATGTCCCGCTGGTCGGCATCTGCTTTGGCCACCAGATCATCGCGCAGGCGATGGGGGGCCGGGTAGAGCAGTTCAAAGGCGGTTGGGCGGTCGGGGCGACCGACTATGATTTCGGCGGCAAGACGGTAACGCTGAACGCCTGGCACCGCGATCAGGTCGTGCAGGCCCCCGACAGTGCCACAGTCATCGCGACAAACGAATTTTGCGCGAACGCGGCGCTGCTGTATGACGACCGCGCCTTTACCGTGCAGGCCCACCCCGAATTTGCGCCCGATTTTGTCGATGGTCTGATGAAAACCCGGGGCAAGGGGCTGGTGCCCGATACGTTGATGGCGGCGGCCACCGCCCGCCTGACCGACCCGTTGGGCGACAAATCCATGGCAGCGCAAATCGCGGCCTTCTTCAAGCAACCCAGACCCACCCTTCAAACAGCGTGACCCCCATGTCCAAATGGACCGACCAACTGCCCGAAGCAGCGCGTGATTATATCGGCAACCGCCGTGTGGATGAGGTTGAATGTGTGATCGGCGACATTGCCGGGGTGGCGCGCGGCAAGGCGATGCCTGCGGCGAAATTTGGCAAGCAGACCAACTACTTCCTGCCAAACTCGATCTTCCTGCAAACCATCACTGGCGAATGGGCCGACAATCCGTTTGACGCGTTTACCGAACCGGACATGGTGATGGTCCCCGATTTCAGTACCGCGACCGCAGCGCCGTGGACGGCGGACGTGACCTTGCAGGTGATCCATGATGCGCAGGATCAGGACGGTCAGCCGATCACCTTCAGCCCGCGCAACGTGCTGCGCCGCATCGTGCAGCTGTATGCCGATCAAGGTTGGGTGCCGGTCGTCGCACCCGAGATGGAATTCTTCCTGACCGCCCGCAACATCGACCCCAACATGCCGGTGGAACCGCCGATGGGCCGGTCGGGCCGCAGGGCGGCGGGCAAGCAGGCCTATTCGCTGTCGGCGATTGATGAATATGGCAAGGTGATCGACGACATCTATGACTTCGCCGAGGCGCAGGGGCTGGAGATTGACGGCATCTTGCAAGAAGGTGGTGCGGGGCAGATCGAGCTGAACCTCGCGCATGGCGACCCGGTGCGGCTGGCGGACGATGTGTTCTTCTTCAAACGCCTGATCCGAGAAGCCGCACTTCGGCATGATTGCTTTGCCACTTTCATGGCGAAACCGATCGGGGGCGAACCGGGATCGGCGATGCACATCCACAGTTCAGTCGTGGATGCCAAGACCGGCAAGAACATCTTTGCCGACAAAAAGGGCGGCGAGACCGAGCATTTCCTGCATTTCATCGCCGGCATGCAGAACCATCTGACCGGCGCGATTGCCGTGCTGGCGCCCTATGTGAACAGCTATCGCCGCTACGTTCCCGACTTTGCCGCCCCGATCAACCTTGAATGGGGCCGCGACAACCGCACCACTGGCCTGCGCATCCCGATCAGCACGCCTGCCGCGCGCCGGGTTGAAAACCGCCTGCCGGGCATGGATTGCAACCCCTATCTGGGCATCGCGGCCACACTTGCCTGCGGCTATCTGGGCCTGATGGAGAAAAAAGAGCCACGGCCCGAATTCAAGACCAGCGCCTATATCGACAGCGATGATATCCCCACCAATATGGGCGACGCGCTGGACCTGCTGGAGGAGGACAAGGCGCTGTGCGAGGTGCTGGGCACTGATTTCTGCAAGGTCTATGATTCCGTAAAGCGAAATGAATACAAAGAGTTCCTGCAAGTCATCAGCCCGTGGGAACGCGAACATCTGCTGCTGAACGTATGAACCTGCTGCATGCCAATGACCGGACGGGGGAATACCCCCCGTCCTACTATGCCGCCACCGCGACGAAACTGGTCCCTTATCCGATGCTGAAAGGCGAGGTGCGGGCCGATGTCTGTATTGTCGGCGGCGGTTACACCGGGTTGTCGGCCGCGCTGCATCTGGCGCAGGCGGGCTTTGACGTGGTGGTGTTGGAGGCACACCGGGTGGGCTTTGGCGCGTCTGGCCGCAACGGGGGCCAGGTCGGGTCTGGCATGCGGCAGGATCAGGATTGGCTGGAACGCCAGTTCGGGCTGGAAACGGCACGGCGGCTCTGGACGCTTGCCGAGGAATCCAAATCGCTGGTCCGCAGTCTGATCGCAGATCACGCCATGCCCGTCACCCTGCGACCCGGTGTGGCCCATGCCTGCTGGTCTGAAGGTGAGGCGCGGCACGCGCGGGACTATGTCGAAAAGCTGCACCGTAACTATGGCTACACGCAGATCGAGGCACTGGATCGCACCCAGATGCGCGCGCTGATCGGGTCGAAGGTCTATCACGGCGGCGATATCGACCATGGCGCGGGGCATCTGCACCCGCTGAACTATGCGCTTGGGCTGGCGGATGCCGCGACCAAGGCTGGCGCGCGGATCATGGAACGGTCCGAGGTGCATCACATTGCCCACGGCGCAAAACCCGTGGTGCGGACGGGGCAAGGCCATGTGACCTGCGATCATGTATTGCTGGCCGGGAATGGTTATCTGAGCGGGTTGGAGCGGTCTGTCGCAGCCCGTGTGATGCCGATCAACAACTTCATTCTGGCAACCGAACCCTTGGGCGATCGTGCGACGGATATCCTCTCGCAACCCGTGGCGGTCGCGGATACCAAGTTTGTGGTCAATTACTGGCGGCTGTCAGATGACAATCGCCTGCTGTTCGGCGGGGGCGAAAGCTATGGCTATCGCTTTCCTGACATCATCAAAACCGTGTCAAAACCGATGCTTGAGGTGTACCCGCAACTCAAGGGCACCAGGATTGACTACGCCTGGGGCGGCACACTGGCGATCACGATGAACCGGATGCCGTGCTTTGTGCGGCCCCGTCCCAACGTGCTGTCCGCCTCGGGCTATTCCGGGCATGGGGTGGCGATGGCGACATTGGCGGGCAAGATGTGCGCGCAGGCGATACAGGGGCAGCACGAACGGTTCGACGTGCTGGCCAACCTGCCACAGCAGCGCTTTCCGGGTGGAACTGCCCTGCGGTGGCCGTTGTTGGTGGCCGCGATGACATGGTTTTCGATGCGCGACCGTCTGGGGATCTAACCACTACGGCTTGGGCGAGATCACTTTGACCACAAGCCGCGCGACAGGGCGCAGCATGTTGCGCGACGCCGGGAACCGTTGCAGGATCGACCCGTAGACCCCCATCATCCACCGGAATGTCCGCGCCCGCCCCTGCGAGCCGAGATGGTCCAACTGATCGCGCTGATGCAGAATATTGCCCGACATCAACCGCGCAGCAAGCAATTGCAGTTTGTATTCCAGCTTGGCGTAATAGCGCGCGGCAAGGTCGGGGTTCATCACCTGAACGATGCGAAAGCCCGCATCCTGCACGCAATAGCCGATCAGCCGTTCCTGCACATGCGCAAGGCCGCCGTCGATGTGGTGGGGTTCGGAATTGTAATCCTCCCACTTCCATTGCCATTCGAACATCTTCCACATCGCGGCCGGGCGGAACCAATACATCGTGCCATAGGCCGCGACCGGGGTGTCAGCGTCGAACGGGACGTTCAGCCCCATCTCCAGCGACAATTGATGCAGGGTGCCCCGGTTGTTGAACCACGAATGACCAAGTGTGCCAAAGCCCACATGGATCACGGGCGGCATCACCATGCCGATATCCGGCTGCTGTTCAAACAAATCGAGGATGTTGCCGACATAGCCCGGGCTTTTCACCAGGTTGTCAAACAGGTGCTTCTTGAACCCCTCGCCCACTTGGCGCGACACTTGCGGCGTGCGTTTGGAATGCAGGCGCAGGGCCACCGGATACCGATCAGACAGCGCCACATCGCGGAAGGTGATGAACAAGGACGACATGTCGCGCCCCCGGTTCTGCTCCACCACCCGCACCTCGGTCCGATCGGTGGGAAAGCCTTTGGCGGCCAGAAAAGCCTCAATCTCGGCCTTGTGGGCGGGGGTCGAGGTGGTCAGGAACAGGTCATACTCGCAGGGCAAGCGTGACAGAAGTTCCCAGAATTCGGGCATCATCTCGGCGTAAAAGGCGTGGATGAACACCGCAATACGACCAAAGCTCCAGTCTGTTTTGCCGGGGCTTCGGGCCTCGACGGGCAGAATTTCGTATTGATCCGCGATGGTGTTGAAGTCCCGCATCGGCACGGCGCGGGTGACAAAATGGATGACGGCTGCGTAAAGATCGGGGTTCATCTGCCGCAGCGCATCCAGCGCACCGCGCAGGTTGATGCTGTTCAGATCGTGCAGCAGCGGATCCAGACTGAAGATCGACAACGGAAAGCACGGCATCCCGGCCAACACGACCTTGTCGATTTCGTTGTAGCGGGGGTCAACCGTTTCAAAGGCTTGCGCGCCATTCGCGTACGTAACAGGGGCGTTTTGCGTTGCCAGAACCTCGGTCAGCGGCACTTCCAGATTGGTGAAGCTGTGCCAATAATCGCCCTGTATCCGCACCTCGGCCCAAAACCGCTGAAACGCCGCGTTGGCCATAAGCTGCGGTGAGACCACGGCAAAATCCAGGTGCGGTATCTTGTCAGCCTTGGTGAAGGACTTCAGCCGGGGGTCGAGCGTTGCAGAATGCCAATAGGCGCTGAACAACCCCGTTTCTGCGGCAAGGATAGCGGGGTCCAGTGGCAGCACCGGGCCTGCCACATGCACACCGGTCAGGATTGTGGCACCGGATGGCTGGCCCGTCGCGGCATCCGCGGCCCAGATCGCGCGCAATCCGGCCTTGTACGCAGCCGCCGCAGTCTGCGGTCCGTCCGGCAAGGCCACGGTCAACGTCGGTATGTAGGCCGCAAAGGTTTCGGCGCAGCCATCCACATCAGCAGCAGGAACCACCAGCACAAGCCGGTCCACCAGCCCGCGCATCTGGTCCAGCGCGACCACCACATGCGGCGACAGGCCTGCACCCTGCGGCATGGCATAGATAAGGCTGGTCATGCCCATACGATCAGTCCCGGCATTCCAAATCCCTTCAACCCGGCAACCGGGCCAGGATGTCATCCGCCAGTTTTCGTACGGCTGGATTCATCCACAAGTCGATTTCATTGTAGTAGCGATACTCAGCAGGGTCGGTGTTGTACAGATTGTCCGCCCCCGGATCGAGCGTCCACAGCCCGGCAAGTCGCAGCCGCAGCCCTTTTTCGATGCGCTGCTTTGCCTGGGAGGCCCCGTCAAGTTTGACCACCCGCACCCGGTCGCCCACCTGTTGCTTGACCACCGCAACAATCTCGGCCCGTTCGGCTGGGGTTGTCGTGTGGATAAAGCGATGGCGGAAATCGGAGCCGATGTGACGCTTGCCGTCGGCTTTGACAATCGTCAGCAGCCGCAAAAACTCGGTCAGTTCAATCGGCAACGCTTCGTTCTTTGCGACCGCACTTTTGCCGGTCATCCCCGGCAGACCTAGCGCCTTTTCGCAGAAATGACTGTAAACGTCGATTTTGCGGGCCTTCAGCAATGTGTATGGCACCACCCGGACGCGCACCTTGCTTTCCTTCAGCAACGGGGCCAGATCGACCATGGGGTTCAACAGCCGGGATGCAACCGGGTCATTGAAGTGCTCGGCAAAGCGGTCGGCAAAGCTGGCGACATGGCCCTGCTTCACTTCTTCGGCCCAGTAGGAATAGAAAATGTCGAACGGATCGCGGACCGTATAGACAAAGTCCAGTTGGTCGGCCTTGAAGATATTTGCCAGATGCCGCAGCTTTGGTGGTCCCCAACGGCAAAACCCTTCCGCTGACAGCACGACTGACAAGCCTGCAGCCTTGGCTGCAGCCCCGGCCTTGGTCAGCGCAATGCGATCTGGCGAGTCCACATCAATATAGGCGCGCGAATTGTGCGCGATGGCATGATGCGCGGGCAACCCTTCGGTGCCTGTCTCTGGATAATCCCAGCCCTTGGCGGCAAGGTCATCGCGCGCCGCCGCAAGGTTATTCTGGATATAGGTCGTGGCCGTTTTGTGCGGGCCTGCATGAACAACCAGCATATGATTAGGATGTCCTGTCTTCTGGGATGTTTCGTGTCATAGCATCAAATTTTTCTGCATGCCGCTGCCGAATTTGGCAAGCCCGGTGGGTTGGTTGGGTCAGGCATGCGCAGCCAGTTCGGCAGCCATCTCGGCACGTGACCAGTCTACCAACTGCGCCAGACCCTGATCAAGGCTGACCTGCGGTGCCCATCCGAGGGTCGCCTTGGCGCGGCTGATGTCAGCCACCGCATAGCGGATGTCGCCGGGACGGAAGGCACCGGTGATACGCAGTTTGTCGGGCGACTCGCCGAACCGCACCAGCAGGCTGCGGGCCACATCAACGATTGTCGCGGCCTCACCTGACCCGATATCGACCACGCCACCCGGCACTTCGGCCACATGGCCCATGGCGGCAAAGGCCGCGACCACGTCATCGACCAGCACGAAATCGCGGGTGATCTGGCCGTCTTCAAAGATGTTCAGCGTTTTGCCTTCCTGAATCTGGCGGCAGAAGATCGACAACACCCCTGTGTAAGGGTTGTTCAGCGATTGCCCTGGCCCATAGACGTTTTGCAGGCGCAACACGCCGACGCCGACGCCCGTGCCCCAGAAGGCCTGTCGCAGCAGATACTCCTGCATCAGCTTGGTCGAGGCGTAGACCGAGGCCGGGGCCACCACGCAATCGCCATTGGTGGCGCAAGGGGTCAGCGTCGCGCCATCCGCGCCCTTGGGCGCAAAATCGCCCGCCGTCATATCGGCCACGGTCCGTTCCACCGCTGCGGTCAACCGCCCGTCGGCCCCAAGACAGGCCCCTTCGCCGTACACCGAGCGTGAACCCGCCACGATCACGCGCGTAACCGATTTGCCCTGCGCCCGGACGGCTTCGATCAGATGCGCCGTGCCCATCACGTTCACATCGTTATAGCGGGCGGGCAGATCAAACGACTGCCCGGTGCCCGTCTCAGCCGCCAGATGATAGACCACATCCGGGTTTGATGCAGCCATGGCCACCGACAATGCCGCCGGGTCGCGTACATCGCCAACCACCAGATTGACGCCAGTGCCCTGCAACATCGCCTGATTGGCCGGGTTATTGTCATGCGCCTGCGGGTGCAGGTTGTCATAGGCCGTAATCGTCGCCCCCATCGCCGCCAGCTTGACCGAAAGCCGTGCGCCGATGAACCCTGCGCCACCCGTGATGAAAACCCGCATCAAATGTCCTTGCCCGCCTTGGTGCAGCGACAATGGGCTGCAACCGCCATTTGCCTCTCTTTTCATCAAGTGAAAAGAGAGGTCAACCCCACCCGCCCGCCCGTGCGCGGCCCCCTGCCCATTTCGCCTTGGCTAGCGTCTGGACAGCCCGCCCCTTAGGCACAATATAGACGGCATGAGTTTGCCGCCCGGTTTCATCGACGAATTGCGCACCCGGATCTCGCTCTCCCAAGTGGTAGGGCGCAAGGTCACATGGGACATGCGCAAGTCCAACATGGGCAAGGGCGACATGTGGGCCCCCTGCCCCTTTCATCAGGAAAAGTCGGCCTCGTTCCACGTCGATGACCGCAAAGGGTTTTATTACTGCTTTGGCTGCCACGCCAAAGGCGATGCCGTGACTTTCATCAAGGAAACCGAGAACCTTGGGTTTCTGGAGGCGGTCGAGGTGCTGGCGCGGGAGGCTGGCATGCCGATGCCCGCCCGCGACCCGGTGGCCGCCCAAAAGGCAGACCGCCGCACCCTGCTGGGGCAGGTGATGGAGGAGGCCGTCAACTGGATGCGCCTGCAACTGCGCACCTCTGCCGCGGCGGATGCCCGTGCCTATCTGGCCAAGCGGGGTCTGTCGGCTGAGGCGCAGGACCGCTGGGGCATCGGCTTTGCGCCCGACACGCGGCAAGGGGTTCTCGCCGCGCTGACCGCCAAGGGGATTGCCACCGATCTGATTGTGGATGCCGGGCTCTGTGCAAAGGCTGACGATGGGTCGATCTACGACCGTTTTCGCGGCCGGATCATCTTTCCCATCCGCGATGCGCGGGGGCGGGCAATTTCCTTGGGTGGCCGCGCGATGGCGGCGGATGCGCGGGCCAAGTATCTGAACGGGCCGGAAACCGACCTGTTCGACAAGGGCCGCAACCTTTACAATCAGGCCAATGCGCGTGAGGCGGCGGGCAAGGGCACACCTCTGGTGGTCGCCGAAGGCTATATGGATGTGATCGCACTCGTCGAGGCCGGGTTCAAATCCACCGTGGCACCGCTTGGCACTGCAATCACCGAAGACCAGTTGCGCCTGATGTGGCGGATATCGGATGAACCGATCATCGCGCTGGATGGCGATACCGCTGGCATCCGCGCCGCCTTGCGGGTGATCGACCTTGCCCTGCCGCTGCTGGAGGCGGGCAAAGGCCTGCGCTTTGCCGTGATGCCGGGGGGAATGGACCCCGACGATCTGATCCGCGCCCAAGGGGCGGGCGCGATGAAGGCGGTGCTGGATGGCGCGCAACCGATGGTCAACCTGCTGTGGACCCGCGAAACCGAAGGCCGCGTCTTTGACAGCCCCGAACGCAAGGCCGCGTTGGACAAGACCCTCCGCGCCGCCCTTAAACGCATCACCGACCCGTCGATCCGCAGTCATTATGGCGAGGAGATAAAGGCCCTGCGGTGGGAATTGTTCGGCGCGCAACGAATACGCCCCGCCGCCAAGCCCGGTCAACGCTTCATCCCCAAGGGCGAGCCCCTGCCCGCCAGCCACACCACCCGCCAATCGCAGCTTGCCCAAAGCGAAGGGGCGGGCGAAGCACTGTTGGAGGCCGCCGTATTGGCCACCCTGCTGACTCACCCCGCCCTCATCCCCCGCTTTGAACCCAGCCTTGAACGGCTGCACCTGACAGGCGATGGCCATGACGCGGTTAGGAACCTGTTGCTGACCCATGGCGATACGCCGGATTTGCATGACCAGATCCTTATGGCAGCGCCCGCCGCCCTTGACAGATTGATGGCCCAACCCCACGTCCGCAATGCTCCCGCCGTGCGCAACAATGCAGACCCCGAGTTTGCCGCGCTCTGCCTTGCCAGTGATCTGGCCAAGCTGGAAACCAGCCGGGGCGCACGACGAGAGATTGAGGATGCGGTCGAAGATTTGGCCGGGCTGCCCGATGAAGGGCTGACTTGGAGGCTGTCGCAAGCCGCCTCCGCCCGCCACCGAGCCGAGAAACCGGACCGTGCCGATGCCACCGATCTGGGCGAAGACCGCGCCGCCCTGTCGAAACACCTGCAAAACCTGATCGACGGTCAGGTCTGGATCAAGAAAAGTCACTGATTCGGCCTGTCATGCCGTTTGATTCGCGCTATTGATTCGAAAACCATCCGATGATTCGCCGCTCTTTGGCGAGTCGCGTCCCCGACCGCGCCCTGCAAGGAGCACCCATGGCCCCGAAAGACAACGACGACGCCAAGCCAGACGCCGATGAGGCCGATGTTTCGCTGGATATGAGCCAGGCCGCGGTCAAGAAGATGATCGCCGACGCGCGCGAGCGGGGCTATATCACCTACGATCAGCTCAACACCGTGCTGCCGCCGGAACAGGTGTCGTCGGAACAGATCGAAGACGTGATGTCGATGCTGTCCGAAATGGGCATCAACATCATCGAAGATGATGAGGCGGACGAAGCCGAACCCGTTGTGGGCGGCGAGCTGGTCGAAACCTCAAGCACCTCTCGCGAGGTTGCGGTGGCTGGCACCTCGGCCGAGGCGCTTGGACCGTACCGACGACCCCGTGCGGATGTATCTGCGCGAAATGGGTTCTGTCGAGTTGCTGAGCCGCGAGGGCGAGATCGCCATCGCCAAGCGCATCGAGGCTGGCCGCAACACGATGATCGCGGGTCTGTGCGAAAGCCCGCTGACCTTCCACGCCATCACCATCTGGCGCGACGAATTGCTGTCCGAAGACATCTTGCTGCGCGACGTGATCGACCTTGAGGCCACCTTCGGGCGCAGCCTTGATGGCGACGAGGAAATGGACGGCCCCGCGCTGGACGAGGTGGATGTTGACGCCGCAGCCCCCCGCCGCGCGTCTTCAGAGCCTGAACTTGACGCCGACGGCAACCCGCTGTCGCGCAGTGATGATGACGACGAAGACGACGAAGCCTCCAACATGTCGCTGGCGGCGATGGAGGCCGCGCTGAAACCGCGCGTGCTGGAAACGCTGGAACTGATCGCCCGCGACTATGTCTTGCTGTCCGACATGCAGGATCAGCGGATGCAGGCCGCGATGAACAATTCGACCCGCTTTTCGACAGCGGAAGAAGCCGCATATCAAAAGCTGCGGTCGGAAATTGTGGTGTTCGTGAACGAACTGCACCTGAACAACAGCCGGATCGAGGCGCTGATTGACCAGTTGTATGGCATCAACCGCAAGATCATGGTCATCAACTCCAATCTGGTGAAACTCGCCGATGCCGCCCGGATCAACCGGCGCGAATTTATCGACGAATACCAGGGCTATGAACTGGACCCCACCTGGATGGACCGGATGGCCGGCAAGGGTGGGCGTGGTTGGCAAACACTGTTTGAAAAATCACGCGACAAGGTTGAAGAACTGCGCGCCGAGATGGCAACGGTCGGCCAATACGTCGGCGTCGATATCGCCGAATTCCGCCGCATCGTGAATCAGGTTCAGAAGGGCGAAAAAGAAGCCCGGCAGGCCAAGAAGGAAATGGTCGAGGCCAACCTGCGTCTGGTGATTTCGATTGCCAAGAAATACACCAACCGCGGCCTGCAATTCCTTGACCTTATTCAGGAAGGCAATATCGGCCTGATGAAGGCGGTGGATAAATTCGAATACCGCCGGGGTTACAAGTTTTCCACCTATGCAACCTGGTGGATCCGTCAGGCGATTACCCGCTCCATCGCCGATCAGGCCCGCACCATCCGTATCCCGGTGCATATGATCGAGACGATCAACAAACTGGTCCGCACGGGCCGCCAGATGCTGCACGAAATCGGCCGCGAACCGACGCCGGAAGAACTGGCCGAAAAGCTGCAAATGCCGCTGGAAAAGGTCCGCAAGGTGATGAAGATCGCCAAGGAACCGATTTCGCTGGAAACCCCGATTGGCGACGAGGAAGACAGCCAGCTTGGCGATTTCATCGAGGACAAGAACGCGATCCTGCCACTGGACTCGGCTATTCAGGAAAACCTGAAGGAGACGACGACGCGGGTCCTGGCCTCCCTGACGCCGCGCGAAGAACGGGTTCTGCGGATGCGTTTTGGCATCGGGATGAACACGGATCACACGCTGGAGGAGGTCGGACAGCAGTTCTAGCGTGACTCGCGAACGGATCCGGCAGATCGAGGCAAAGGCGCTGCGGAAGTTGAAGCATCCGAGCGGAGCAGGAAGTTGCGGAGTTTTCTGGATCAGTAACCTGTTGGGCCGCTTGGAGCTTTTGATTTGGACAATTCAACACTGTTTCGTCGTCGCCTGCACAAGCTTCTTGAACCCCGACAGGGCCAAAGCAGTAAGTACCACATTGCAGATGGCGATGATGCATGGGGCTTTGTGATTTCGCGCACGGTAATGGCGGGAGTCCTTCTGTGGTATTCGGCTAACAAGGGTATTTTGACGCTTGGTCTAACCACAAATGTAACGCAGCGGCTGATCCCAGCCGGTTCTGTGCCAGCAGATGCAGTCGTCGAAGTTTCTCGAAAGGGCTGGCCAATGTTCCGTTGGTCAGTGCCGGTACTGTCTCTCGAAGTGCCGCCGGAGGAACAAGTAGGTTCGGCGGAACTAATTGCACGAATTGAAGCCGCATTTGCTTGGTTTAATTCAACAAGGCTAGATAGGTAGCAAACTGTAGGGCGGGGTTCATCCCGCCGCACCCCACAACTTGGCGGAGTGAACCCCGCCCTACTCCCCACCAACACCCGGTCCCCCCATGCGCGCACAAATCCTCCTCGCAGCCCTCACCCTCGCCACCCCGGCCCTCGCCTTCCTTTCCCCGGCGGGCCTGACCGTCACCCAGACCAGCCCCACCGATTTCACCGTCAACTACAACTCCAAGGCCCGGCTCAGCGATTACTGGTGTGCGGCTGGCCTCTATGCCACCCAAACGCTGCATCTGCCCGACAACACGCGCGTCTACCGCCTGTCGCCGCCGCCGCGCGGCGCGGGTCAGGGGATCAGCTTTACCCTTGATGCCGCGCGGTCGGCGGGCGTGACCGGGATCACCACCTTTGGCGGCCCGCAGGATGGGTCGATGTCGGCGGGCGGCAATGCTGCGGGTCTGTGCTATGCGGTGCGGGTTCCGCGGCCATAAGGCGCTTTGCGTCGCCAAAGCCACACCCCGGCCCCCAGATACAGTGGCCGCCACTTCGCCCTAGCCAACATCCACGCCCTCCCCCTATAGTCAGGGCCAAGGTACCGGGGGAAACACCCGGACCAGAGGCAGGCACATAATAACAAGCAAGGAGGGGGCCCATGCGCTGCCCATTCTGCGGGAATATCGACACGCAAGTGAAAAACTCGCGTCCGGCTGAAGATCACGTTGCCATCCGGCGGCGCAGGTTTTGTCCGGCATGTGGAGGGCGTTTCACCACCTATGAACGGGTGCAGTTGCGCGATCTGATCGTGATCAAATCCTCTGGCAAGCGTGAGGATTTTGACCGGGACAAGCTGGAGCGGTCCATCCGCATCGCCATGCAGAAGCGCCCGATCGACCCCGAACGCATCGACCAGATGATCTCTGGCATCGTGCGCCGGCTGGAATCCTTGGGTGAAACCGACATCCCCTCGCGCTCTATCGGCGAGATCGTGATGGAAAGCCTGGCCCGGATCGACACCGTGGCCTACGTCCGGTTTGCCAGCGTTTACAAGAACTTCCAGGCGGCAGATGACTTTGACCGCTTTGTTTCGGAACTGCGCCCCTCGGGCCATTCCGAGGAGTGACAGACGAGGATCACATGGCCCATGCCCTCGGCCTCGCGCGCCGGGGGCTTGGGCGCACATGGCCGAACCCGGCGGTGGGCTGTGTGATCGTGCGCGACGGTGTGGTGCTGGGGCGCGGCTGGACGCAACCGGGCGGCAGGCCCCACGCCGAAACCCGCGCGCTTGCGGGCATCGACGCTACGGGTGCCACGGCCTATGTCACGCTGGAACCTTGCGCCCATCACGGCCAGACCCCGCCCTGCTGCGACGCGCTGATTGCGGCGGGCGTCGCGCGGGTGGTCACCGCGCTGACCGACCCTGACCCACGGGTGGCAGGCAAGGGTCACGCCGCGTTGCGCGCGGCAGGCATCTCTGTCACCGAACACATCTTGGCCGATCAGGCCCGCGCGGCCAACGCGGGCTTCCTGAAACGCGTCACTCAAGGCCTGCCCTTTGTGACACTGAAACTCGCCACTTCGCTGGATGGCCGTATAGCGACCGCCACGGGCGAGTCGCGCTGGATCACCGGGGCGCAGTCGCGCCGGGCGGTACATGCGATGCGGCTGAACCATGATGCGGTTCTGGTCGGGTCCGGCACCGCACGTGCCGACGACCCGGATCTGACCGTGCGCGATATCGGGGCCAGTCACCAACCGCTGCGCCTGGTGATCGACAGCGCGCTGAGCCATTCCCCAGACAGCCGCCTCGGCCGCACAGCCCGCCACTCCCCTGTCTGGCTGATCCACAGCAACGCCCCCGCCGACCGCCAATCCGCGTGGCAGGCCACAGGGGCCACAGTGCTGGATTGCCCGAGTGCCACGGGTCACGTCGATCTGCCCGCCGCCTTCCGGCTGCTGGCGGCTCAAGGCCTGACCCGCATCCTGTGCGAAGGCGGCAGCACCTTGGCCGCCCACCTGATCGAACATCGGCTGGTCGATGAAATTGCCCTGTTCTCGGCAGGCCTGCTGATCGGGGCTGATGGTCACGCGGCCCTTGGCCCGCTTGGCTCTGACAACCCTGCACGACGCCCCGCAGCTTATCCTGTGCGAAAGCCACCGCCTCGGCCCAGATACGCTAACCCGCTGGCGGGTCACCTGACGGAGGCGTTCATCTTTGCCTGAAGCGGGATGAACCGTCGTTGACACACCCTTCTTCTGTCCGGACTAAAGTGCTGCGCCCGCCGGGCAATGCCCCCCTGCCCGGCAGACGTTTGCTTTGGCAAACGCTGAGAGGGGGCCACCCCCTTGGGCGGGCATAGCCCTTCCGTCGTGCTGGTTAAATGGCACGCCGGAAAACAGCGCCCGGTTCCATGACGGGTCATCCTGCGCTCAATATCCAGTCGCACGATAAGCAACGGACTCCGCCGTCTGCCACGCCGCCCCACGCTCCGCGCCAAGCCACAGGCATCAAGGGCGCGGCAAACCTGCCCTTGGGCAGGCTCGCGCCCTTCCCTTTACCAGTGCCCGACACTCGCCATGCTGACCCAAGGCTCGACGGGCACCAACGCGCCCCCCTTCTGCAACAACTCGACCGACACGTTGTCCGGGCTGCGGACAAAGGCCATGCGGCCATCACGCGGCGGGCGGTTGATCACGACGCCATGGGCCGCCAGATGCGCGCAGGTGGCATGAATATCGTCCACCTCATAGGCCAGATGCCCGAAATGTCGCGCGTCCGACGGCAGGCCCGTATCGCCATCCCAGTTGTAGGTAAGCTCCACCGGGCATTCCGGCTGGCCGGGCGGTGCGAGGAAAACCAGCGTGAACCGCCCGCCCTCATTGTCGATGCGGCGCGTTTCCTCCAGCCCAAGCAGGCGGTAAAACGCGATCGAGGCGTCAAGGTCCAGCACCCGGACCATGGTGTGCAAATAGCGGATCGTCATGCGAAGGCTCCTGTTTGGCTGGCCGACAGTTTAGCCCTTTCACCGCAAAAGGCGAGGCCGCGTCCCCAACTAAAACTTTGACTGGATTGTCAGGCCAATGCCCAACGACCGCGACCGGTTCAAAGATATGTTGGACCGGGTCTTGCTTGCTTCGATGGTCATGACCGGCATGAAGCCCATATAGTCGATCTTCGGAAACGCGAGGTTCAGGTCCGCCGACAATGACACATCCTCGCGCCCATCCGGGCTATAGCGTGACCGCGCATAATCGCGGCCCTGCAGCGAAAAGGCGGCGCTGACGGCCATTCCCAATACGGGTTTGGCATGGCTCCAGTTGACCTTGGCCTCAAGCCGGTGATGGTCAATATCGGCCTCGTCAGACGCGGTGTCCGCCCCGGTCAATGTCAGGCTCAGCTTGTCGCGATTGGCCAGCGTCTGCGTCACCCCCAGGGCCAGCGTGGTCACATCCGCCGACCGGCTTGGCACGTCCAACCTGTTCTGGTGCTCCAGCGACAGCCGCACAACCCCTTGCAACTTGGGCGAAAACGCCCGGTTCAGGCCCAGGTCCAGCCGGGCATAATTCGACATGTCCGCGCCGCCGTACCAGTTGTGCCCAAGGCTCAGGCTGCTGGTCGCCTCCATGCGTCCCTCGCCCAGACGCCAAACCCGGTCCACCCCGACTTCGACCCCGGCAAAGGCATAGTCCGACGCTTGCGCCAGCGGAGCCTGCGCATGGGCCTCTGCCGACAGATCGACCGTCTTGCTGACCACCGAAAACCGCAGGTCTGTCTTTCCCTGCGTCGTCTCTGCCACCCGGTAGCGCGCGGTCACCCCCATCTGTGCCTCGATCCCGGACAAGGCCTGCGCATCGCCTGACAGCACCAGTGGAATACCGTAGTAATCCAGTATCCCTTCCGACGATCCGTTGTTGACGTTGGACGACGGGCGCAGGCTCAGATCCAGCCGCACCGACAACCGACTGCGCGACCGGACATAGTCGAAATCACGCTCGGCCGCCCGCTGCGCCGCCTGTGTCGGGGCCACATCCACCGCACGCCGCAGCCAGAACTGCGCGCGGAACTTCTGCCCGTCTGATGCCAAGGCCTGCGCCACCGCAAGCGCCGCACCATACTGCTGTGCGTCGCCCTCTGCCACGCGCCACGCCGCGCGCGCCGATGTCAGAGCTTCGGGAAACCGCCCCAGATCGCGCTCGGCCCGGGATTTGAGCACCAGCGTCGCCACATTCGCGGGGTCTTGCTTCAACAGCGCGTCCGAAAACCGCAACGCCTGATCGGGCCTCCCGGCCTGCAACATCACCAGCGTCAGCTTTGACAGGTTTTCGGGCGTCAGAACCATGGGTTCAGCCAGCACGGGCGACTGGCCCAACAGGGCCAGCACCGCAATTACCCGCCAGACTGCCTTCACGCCGATCATGGCCGGTACAGAATAAACCCACCGGTTTCGCGCACCGTCACACCGTCAACGCGGGCGTCTTCCGATTCCACGACAATCACACCGACCACCTCGTCGGCATTTTCACCCGACACGATGGCATAGTACTTTCCGTCCTCGTAGACTACCGAGGTCGGACGCTCACCCGAATAATCGACGACCGAACTGTCAAGGAAACCGCGAATTTCGCCGTTCGCATCCATCACACCCGGCCCCACGTTGAACAACAGGGTCGGAAGTTCTGAGGATGGACCGACCTTGTCATCGGGGTCGAACTTCCGCATCCATCGCGGCCAGAACATCGCTGGTGATGTTGTTACCATCCACGTCAAAAATCTGACGGTCGCGAACCGTGCCCTTGCACCGCATTGCCATCATTGAAATCTTCAAAGTCGATGGCAATGTCCATGTCGCCGGTCACATATTCCAGTCCGGTCGCCCCGCTGAAATCGCGCACAGCGCCATAATCTCCGGTATAGGCCGCCTGCCCCGAGCTGGGCAGCACCACATTGTCATTGCGCTTCATCACAAAGCCGCCAAAGCCAAAGTCGCGATAGGCCCCGGTTCGCACGATCGCAAATTCCGTGCGGCCGGTGCCGGCTGACCCCGGCCAGCAACCTGTGCTGAAATTGCGAAATCGGCGCGCCGGTTTGCGGGTCAGTTTCGGTCGCCGACGCCTCGTACACATTATACGACCCAAGCGTCGTCACCGGCGCGCCCTGCAGGCTGGTTATAGCCGTTAGCGCCGTCGAACCCCAGATTGTCCACCGTGTAGGTGTTGGCCACCGGATCAAAGGTAAAGTCCTGCGCAAAGCCATCGCCATAGTGGCTGGCTTCCGCGTTGGTCGGCTCATAGCGGATGATGCTGCTACCGGGTGTCGGGTTTGGCGTGCCCGGCAGTTCCTCCGGATCGACCACCGGGTCTTCCGGCGTCAGAAACGGATTGCCACTGCAGGCGGCAAGCACCAGCATGAACGCCATCAGCGCCTTGATATGAGTTGTCATGGACTGCTCTGCCCTTGTTATTTTGGATGAGAATCTGCCCGCAACCCCCGGTTCTGTCAATGTTTCCGGGAAAATGGCTTTTTGGCGTCGCGCTGTCTGATGCACAAATGTCGCGCGCACTTGCCCCGAACCGCTACCCCTCGTATCCTGCGCGCCAGACCCCCATACATCTGGCCCCCCATGGGCCGAACCCGGAGCCAGCCGATGTCCCTGACCCCCGACCAGATCGCCGAGATTGATGCCCTGCGCAGCACAGCCCGCCCTACCCTGCGCGCGGTTTCCGAAGGGATGGAGGCGCATCTCTACCGCGCCCACCCCGTGCTGGACCACGGCTTTATCCGCGTGATCGACTATATGGGCGACGACGCCGCCATCGTGCAGGCCGCCCGCGTGTCCTATGGCGCGGGCACCAAACATGTGCAAAACGACGAAGGCCTGATCCGCTATCTGATGCGCCACTGGCATTCGACCCCGTTTGAGATGTGCGAAGTCAAACTGCACGTCAAACTGCCGGTCTTTGTGGCCCGCCAGTGGATCCGCCACCGCACCGCCAATGTGAACGAATACTCGGGCCGCTATTCCATTCTGGACCGCGAGTTTTATATCCCGGCACCCGAGCAATTGGCGGCGCAATCGGTGGTGAACAATCAGGGGCGTGGCGAGGTTTTAACCGGGGCCGAGGCCGCCCGTGTGCTCGACCTGCTCAAATCCGACGCCAACCGCGCCTATGACCATTACGAGGCGATGCTGT
The DNA here is from genome assembly GCA_963772935.1 of uncultured Alphaproteobacteria bacterium. Classification (GTDB taxonomy): domain Bacteria; phylum Pseudomonadota; class Alphaproteobacteria; order Rhodobacterales; family Rhodobacteraceae; genus JANNNF01. The sequence continues at coordinate 263,332 of CAVYZK010000008.1, forward strand.
CCACCGATGGCCAGGCCGGCCTCGCCCGCGAACTGGCCCGCATGAACCTGCCCGCCAATATCTATACCCAATGGTATTGGAAGGTTGATCTGCACAACCTGTTCAACTTCATCCGCCTGCGCGCCGACCCCCACGCCCAATACGAAATCCGCGTCTACGCCGACGCCATTGCCGCCTGCGTCAAGGACTGGGTGCCCTTGGCCTATGCGGCGTTCGAGGATTACCGGATGGGCGGGGTAAATCTGAGCGCGAAGGCGGTGGCGGTTTTGAAACGGCGGCTGGCGGGGGAGGTTGTGGGGCAAGCGGAAAGCGGCATGAGCAAGGGGGAGTGGCGGGAGTTTGAGGGGGTTTGGGGGTGAGTGGGTCGACATTAATCACTAAGATTTTTCGAACGAGAAGACCGGCAATACTTTCATGCAACGGAAGCAAAAATTTGGGACTCTCTGAATGAATATAGAAATGCAGAGAACCGAAATACTTGGCGCTAGAATTGATGAGAAAGAAGGTTTTCTTGAAGAAGAGTTCATAGTGCGAGCAACCAATCAAGAATCTAAATTGTAAGTTTCTGGCGCATTATGACAATGAATTTCAATGACAGAATAGTACTTTTTCGGGAGCTGCTGATCAAAATAATTAATGAATGGGTTTTTTGCTGCCTTCGAGATGGCCGAATTATACATCTGAACTGAACATGCCGGGATACTCTATAGGCGGGACCTACAAAGGTAATCCTGGCTGCAGACTTTTGTGTCTTTGATTTGGAAAAACTGATACCTGCGTTGTGGTTGAGACTGCGAGTCCATCGGGAATTTGAAGTGCGAGGCCAGAACCATGACTTATTCACAGGCTAGTGTTAAGTAGGCAAATCTCCAGATATTTACAAGCAGAAAATAATCATAGGCCGCACATGTTGCACTTCTTGGAAGTGCAGAAGACTACTTAAGAACTATGTTGCAAAAACCTGAATGATTTACTATCTGGAAAATGAATATTAGATTGTCTCGTACGCGCATAAAGGCTCCAGAAGGGCGCGCCGTCTTTCGACAAAAGCAATGTGCGTACATCGCAGAGTATATGGCGATGCTATTGTTCGCTTAGGTCGAACTATTTAACGGTATGGCCCGATCGTCCGTCGCATTTGGGATTACGTCCAAGTCAACGCACCGTCGGCGCCGGCCTGCACCGAGCCTCGTCCGCGACGACGACCCCTTGCAATTTTACCCACCCCAATATCCATTCCACTACACACCACAGGACACACCCCATGACCCATCTCCTCACCCCCCATATCGCCACCATGACCGAAATGCGCGAGCCGCACAAAGTGCTGGAGCGGGCGAATGGCAAACCCGTGGCGATCCTGAAAAATTCGGCCCTCGTCGGCTACTTCGTGCCCGCCGAGGCGATCGGGCCGCAGGATCACCGCCCCGCCACGATGGAGGAGGTGATGGAAAGCCTCGCCCGAACCCGCGTCGCCGCACAGCCCGTTCTGGATTACCTGAAAGACAAATGACCTACCATCTGCTGACCGCCGAACTGGTTGAAGCGATCCATGATGCCATCCTGAACCCCGGCGAATTGCCCGGGCGCGCACGGGACAAATCGCTGGAATCGGCCCTCGCCCGCGTCGATAACCGCCTCGCTTACGGGATGGTCAATGATATCTTCGACCTCGCAGCCGCCTATGCGGTTGCGGTGGCACGGGGACATTGTTTCAAAGACGGAAAGAAACGCACCGCGTTCCGGTCGATGCACATTTGTCTCGATCTGAACGGCATCCAGATCACATGGGATACGGTCGAGGTCGGGCAGACCATCATCCGCGCCGCCCAAGGCCTGATCGAGGAACCCGACCTTGCCGATTGGCTGCGTCTGCGCGCCTGATGTGGACAGCGCGCCCAATCACGCTACCCTTGCCTCAAAGGGAGCACGCCATGCAAATCACCATCCTCTACGTCTCAACCCTCGCCATCTTCCTGATCCTTGATGCGGTCATGCTGAGCTTCGTGATGAAGCCGCTGTTCACCCGCCACATCGGCCCGCTGCTGGCAGACCCGATGCGGCTTGGCCCTGCGGCGGCGTTTTATGCGGCCTATGTGGCGGGGCTGCTGTATCTGGTCAGCGTGCCTGCCCTGCGCAGCGACGGCCCTGTCATCCTGCCCGCGATGATCATCGGAGCCATGGCCTATGGCACCTATGAATTCACCAGCTATGCCATCATGCGCGACTGGCACTGGCAGTTGGTTGTCACCGACCTGACCTGGGGCACCATCGTCACTGCGCTGTGCGCCTGGGGTGGGCTGGCCATCACCCGCGCGATCACGGGTTGACGACGGGCCACGATTGGTGATCGTTGCGGCATCTTAACAGCGGGCAGTCCCATGATCCTTTACGGCATTTCCACCTGTGACACCTGCAAGAAGGCGCTCAAGGCGCTTGCCGCTGCGGGCCATGAGGTCACCTTCCGCGATGTGCGCGCGCAGCCCCTGTCCGAGGCCGAGATCAACGAGATCACCCATGAATTCGGGTCTTTGGCGGTGAACAAACAGTCCACCACCTATCGCGGCTTCAACGACTACCTCAAGGCATCCGAGCCCGAAGCACAGATCGCGGCACAACCTGCGGTGATGAAACGCCCGATGATCCGCACAAAGGATGCGTGGTATCTGGGCTGGGATGCCAAGGTCGAGGCGGCTTTGCTGTGACAGGACGGCCCCGGCAACGGGCCCATCGGCTAGAGCAACTCAAGGTCTGACGCTGCCTTTGGGCATCACAAAACGCATTTGACTCGCCGCAAGAGGCAGCGATTTCCGACTTCGCAGAAACCTGGACGCCTTATTGCCTACAGCAACCGCAGATCGCCCGCAGATTCCTTGCCGTCGCGACCAGATTGCAGATCGTAACCGATTTTCTGGTTGTCATTCAGGCTTTTAAGCCCCGCCCGCTCTACAGCCGAGATATGCACAAACACGTCCTTGCCGCCATCATCCGGCGCGATAAAGCCGTAGCCTTTGGTGCTGTTGAACCACTTTACGGTGCCAGTCGGCATGCCGCATCTCCTCTCGCAGACCCTCCCGTGGCGATATTGCCATGGGTCGTGCAACGATTTCTTCCAGTGCCTTCGGGGTCGAGAGGCGGTCGAACATCAGTCGTCACTATCGCGAAGGATGCCACGGGTTTTCATAAAATCAAGCCCGATTGCCATGTTGCAGCAGCAAGCGGTCTACGGACAGCGCCCCTGCCCCTTTCATCAGCAAAACCACCAGCAAAACCAGCCAAAGCGCCCGCTGATCCAATATCACCGCATCTGATGCCGCATCAAACCACGCCCCTACCGTGGCGGCCCCTGCCATATGGCCGATAATGTCGGTCAGGCTTTGCACCACCACAAACCCGATCATCCCCAAGGCCGCCAACCGCGTCAGCACCCCCAGCACGATCATCAGGGGCAGCACGAATTCGGCCGCCGTCCCCGCCAGAACCACCAACCTGTGCCACAGGCCCAGTTGCGCCACGTCATAGCCCGCAGCCTCAACCGCGCGGGGGAAAATCTGGATATAGGCGCCGTCCGATGGGGTCAGCAAATCCGGCCCCAACTTGGTCAGACCCGAGGCCCAGAAATAGCCGACCAGCACCCCGGCGAACACAAGGCGTGCAAGCAACGGCAGAACCTGTGGTGACAGGCGGTCCAACAGAGCCGCAAGGCGGCAGTAGAGCGGCAAAATCGCGGTCATTCGTCCATCCCCGTTATGGCCCCTGCCCCCAGCAACAGCGCCAGCAGACCTGCCAGATCAAACCCATCCCCCGCCACATCCAATGCAGCAGGCAAACTCTGACCCGCCAGCAACGCCGCCATCACCGGGGCCGCAGGGCCAAGCAGATGCGGCTCAGGGTCAAACTCGGGGCGCAGGATCAGCACCGATTGCGCCTGCATCGTCGGGGGCGGCCCGCCGCGCAGGTGCGCAGCCCAGATCGCATATATGGGCCATTCAGATTGCACCAAGCGCAGCGCAGGCGCGAAGGTCAGCCTGCCGGTCAGCAGCCTGTCTGGCGTCAAGACCTCGGGCAGGATCGGCATGGCATCCGCCGCATGGTAGGATTGCCGCATCGCAAGGTCCAACCGGGCTACATCTGGCAGATAGCCCAAATGTGCCACGGGCGGAAAGCCTGCCAGAAAGCCGGGAAATGCATCACCATACAGCATCATGATCCGCGATACGGGCGGATGCGCCCGCAGGAACACCCCCGCCATGGCCGCAAAGAACTGATCCCCCACCAAGGCGCGCACGACCGGAAACCCGGCCTCCAGCACCTTCGTCAGGCTGGCCGCCACGTTGTTGCGATAGACGGCAAAGCGCAGCGGGGCGGGGCGTCCCTGCGGGTCTACCAGACCGTCCGGCACCGCCAGATCGGGGTCCAGCACCGCCGCGGCAAAGGCGCTTTGCATCACGCCACCCCTTGCAGAACCGCGCGCGGCCAAAGCCGCCTCGGCGGCCAGCATGGGCCAATCCGGTACATCATTGTCCCACTCGATCAGCGTGGGCCGCGCGCCGCCTCGGGCAATCACGGCCTCGTACAGCGCCCAAACCGGGTCCGCCACCGCCGCACTGTGGCTGTCGATCAGCAACGGCGCGCCATGGTCGCCCACGTCCGCCTCATGCCCGCCAAGGTGAATTTCCCCCACCAGATGCAGCGGAAACGCCGCCAGATACTCTGCCGCAGAGGTGCCCTGATTGACCGCCGACACATGCACGTTGTTCACATCCAGCAGCAGACCACAGCCGGTGCGCCGGGCAATCTCGGCCAGAAACTCCACCTCAGCCATCTGCGGTTCGGCAAAGGCCAGATAGGTGGATGGGTTTTCCAGCAGCATCCGCCGCCCCAAAGCCGCCTGCACCTGATCCACATGCGCGCAAACCCGCGCCAGCGTGGCAGGCGTATAGGGCAGCGGCAGCAGGTCGTTGAGGTACGCCCCGTCATGGGTAGACCACGCCAGATGTTCGGAAAAACTGGCCGGGTGCAGCCAGTCGCACAGATGCCGCAACCGGGCCAGATGGTCGGCATCCAAGCCCCCCTCGCCGCCAATCGACAGGCCCACACCATGCAGCGAAATTGGAAACCGTTCCGCCAGATGCCGCAGTTGCGCAAGCGGGCGCCCGCCATCGCCCATGTAGTTTTCGGCATGAATCTCAAGCCATTGCACTGGCCCTGCATCGGCCATGATCGCGGCAAAATGCTGGGGTTTGTAGCCCACGCCGGGGCCGTTTGGCAAAGCACTGTGGGGGGTGTCAAACATCGCGGCCTCCGCAAACGCCCCCTTCAACCCGTGCTGAAGGGGGCAGTATCTTCACCCCAGATCGCGGGTCAGCGGTTCCAGGCTGCCGGTGCGGGCATCGGGCAGCTCGATCGTGGTACAGGTGCCAGCGGGCACCAGCTTCCACGAATTGCCCTGATAGTCGATCTTCGAGGTGCCCGCGCAGGTCGTGCCTTCACCCGCCGCACAGTCGTTGTGGCCGGCAAGTGACACGCCAAAGCACTTTTCCTTGGCACCTTCGGCCGCCGCTGGGGTGATGAACTGCGCCGACAGCGCCGCCGCCAAAGCCCCGGCCACAGCGGCGGATTTCAGATGAATGGTCATGGTCGCTCCCTCTTTTGTCTGCGCCGCAGGGTTTGCGGCTGATCCTCAGCTAATCACGCCGCCGTACCCCGCACCAATCACAGTAATTTTGCCAACAACCGCGTGAGGGCGTGTAACAAATCGCACCCCCAAAAACCAAAGCGCCGGGCAAAAACCCGGCGCTTTTCCGTTGATCTGCCGTCAAACCTCAGCCTTGCGCAGGCGGCAGCGCCTCAAACCCCAGTTCCGCCAAAGCCAGATCCAGCGATTTGGTTTCAGTCCGGGTTTCCCCCAGACGGCGGATTGAAACACTCCGCTCCTCAACCTCTTTCATCCCGATGGCCAGAATGACCGGCACCTTGCCGACGGAATGCTCGCGGACCTTGTAGTTGATCTTTTCATTGCGCACGTCGGCCTCGGCCCGCACGCCTGCCTTTTGCAACGCGGCCACCACCTCATGCGCGAACCCGTCAGCATCCGAGACAATCGAAGCCACCACAACTTGCCGGGGCGCCAGCCAGAACGGCAATTTGCCAGCGTAGTTTTCCAGCAAGATGCCGATGAACCGCTCAAAGCTGCCCAGAATGGCGCGGTGCAGCATGTAGGGGCGGTGCTTGCCGCCATCCTCGCCCACATACTCGGCCCCCAGACGGTCGGGCAGGTTCGGGTCCACCTGAAAGGTGCCGCATTGCCACTGGCGGCCAATCGCGTCGGTCAGCTTGAAATCCAGCTTCGGGCCATAGAACGCGCCGTCGCCGGGGTTGATCTCATAGGGCAGGCCCAGCTTTTCGATGGCCCCTTGCAACGCGCCTTCCACCTTGTCCCACTGGGCATCGGTGCCGATGCGCACATCAGGGCGGGTGGACAGTTTGATGTCGAAGGATTCAAACCCAAGGTCTTTGTAGACCGACGAGAGAAGCTGAATGAACGCCGCACATTCGCTTTCAATCTGTTCTTCGGTGCAGAAGATATGCGCGTCATCCTGCGTAAAGCCCCGCACCCGCATCAGCCCATGCATCGACCCCGAGGACTCGTACCGATGGCACGACCCGAACTCCGCCAGCCGCAACGGCAGATCGCGGTAGGACTTAAGCCCCTGATTGTAAACCTGAACATGGCAGGGGCAGTTCATCGGCTTCAGCGCGTTGATGCGCTTTTCCTTGGCCCCTTCCTCGTCCACCTCGACGATGAACATGTTCTCGCGGTAGGCCTCCCAATGGCCCGACTTTTCCCACAACACCCGGTCCACGACCTGCGGCGTCTTGATTTCCTTATAACCCGCCACACGCAGACGCCCGCGCATGTAATCTTCCAGCGTACGATAGATCATCCAGCCGTTGGGGTGCCAGAACACCATGCCCGGCGCTTCTTCCTGCAAATGGAACAACTCCATCTCGCGGCCCAGCTTGCGGTGGTCGCGCTTGGCGGCCTCCTCCAGCATGGTCTGATGCGCCTTCAGGTCGTCGCGGTTCTTGAACGCAAGGCCGTAAATCCGCTGCAACATCGGGCGGCTGGCATCGCCCAGCCAGTAAGCCCCCGCCACATGGGTCAGCTTGAACGCATCGGCAGGCACCTGCCCCGTGTTGGCCAGATGCGGCCCCCGGCAGAAATCCTGCCAGTTACCGTGCCAATACATCCGCAAATCCTCGCCTTCCGGGATGCGGTTGATCAGTTCCACCTTGAACGGCTCACCCGCCGCCTCATAAAACGCAATCGCGCGGGCGCGGTCCCACACCTCGGTGCGCACCGGATCACGGGCGTTGATGATCTGCTTCATCTTGGCCTCGATCACGGCCAGATCTTCTGGCGTAAACGGCTCGGCCCGGTCAAAGTCATAGAACCAGCCGTAATCGCGCACCGGGCCGATGGTCACTTTCACATCGGGCCAAATCTCTTGCACCGCGCGCGCCATGATATGCGCCAGATCATGGCGGATCAGTTCCAGCGCAGGGCCATCATCGGCCATGGTGTTGATCGCAATCGTCGCATCCGCCGGGATCGGCCATTGCAAATCCCAATGCACGCCGCCCACCGATGCCGAAATCGCCTTCTTGGCAAGGCTGGTGCTGATGGACGCCGCCACCTGTGCGGGCGTCACGCCTGCGGGGTAATCACGGCTGTTGCCATCGGGGAATGTCAGGGAAATCTGGGACATGGCTGTCCTCCTCGTCGTTTTGGCGCCTACGAAACGCCCGGTTGCGGGTTATATCGGCGGCGGTTTTGCGCTGGTGCCATGGCAAAGTCAACGCCCCCACGTTATGTAGGGACCAAGATGGAGCCTGCGATGCCCGATTTCCTCACCTCCCCCCAAGGTCGCCTGCTGGCCTATGACCGCACGCCCGGCAATGGGCCGGGAGTGATCTTCCTTGGCGGCTTCAAATCCGACATGACGGGGACCAAGGCCGTGCATCTGCACGCTTGGGCCAAGGCAACTGGGCGGGCTTTCTTGCGGTTTGATTATTCCGGCCACGGCGCATCCTCGGGCGCGTTTCTGGACGGCTGCATCGGCGATTGGGCGCAGGACGCCGCCCATATGCTGGCGCAGACCACAGGGCCGCAAATCCTTGTCGGATCGTCGATGGGCGGCTGGATCGCTCTGCTGCTCGCCCGCCAGTTTCCCGACCGTATAGCCGGGTTGGTCGGCATCGCCGCCGCCCCCGATTTCACCGACCGGATGTGGGAGGCCTTCACCCCAGCCCAAAGGGCGACGGTTGAGGCCACGGGGCGCTATGAAGAACCCTCCGACTATTCCCCCGATCCCTATGTTTTTACCCGCCATCTGCTGATGGACGGCCAGAACAACCTCGTTCTGCGCACCCCCCTGCCCCTGCCCTTCCCCGTGCGCCTGCTGCAAGGCACCGCCGATACCGACGTGCCCCCCGCCGTCGCCCTGTCGCTGCTGGGCCATGCCACCGGCCCCGATATCCGCCTGACGCTGGTGAAAGGCGCCGACCATCGGTTTTCCACGCCCGAGTGCCTTGCCCTGATCGTGCAAGCCGTCACCGACATTGTGGACCGTTAGGATATGACCGATCCTTTGGTCTTGATCCCGGGCTTCATGGCCGACGCCCGCGCGTTCCTGCCGCAGATCGTGGCGCTTGGGGCGACGCACAGCCTGACGCTGATCCTGCCGACCACGGGCACCACGGTTGAGGAGATGTCGGCCGCCGCCCTGCCCCACCTGCCACCCAAGTTTGCGCTGATCGGCCATGGCCTTGGCGGCGATGTGGCGCTGGATATCATCCGCCGCGCCCCCGACCGCGTGACCCGCGTGGCCCTCATGTCCACCGATCCGCTGGCCGAGGCCCCGCAAACCGCCGCCGCCCGCGAAGCCCGCATCATCGCCGCCAAGTCGGGCCGCCTGTTGCAGGCGATGGCCGAAGAAATCCCGCCCCAAAGCCTCGCGCCCGGTGACAGCCGCGAAGACATGCTTGCCGCGATTCAGGAAATGGCGATTGGCCTTGGTCCCGACATGTTCCAACGCCAGTCCCGCGCCCTGCAACGCCGCCCGGATCAGCAGAAAACCCTGCGCCGCGCCATGCTGCCTGCGCTGATCCTCGCGGGGGAATATGACACGCTGGTGCCCGTGCGGCGGCAGGAATTTACTGTGGGGCTGATGCCCTATGCCACGCTTCAGGTGATCAAGGGCGCAGGCCACCTGCCCGCGCTGGAACAGCCAGAGGCCGTTACAGCGGCCCTGCGCCAGTTTCTGGCGGGGCCGCTGCTGCTGAAATAGTCACTTCGTCGCAGCGAGCGCGATCTTGGCTTTCGGCTTGGCTGAATTGGCATCAATGAATCCCAGCACCAAAGGCCGGATGTTCAACCGCCAGCTTTTGCCCGCAAAAATCCCGTAATGCCCGGCACCCGGTTCCAGATGCTGCGCCTTCTTGTCGGCTGGCAGGTTGGTCAGCAGGTCCAGCGCCGCAAGGCATTGCCCGGGCGCGGAAATATCGTCATTCGCGCCCTCCACAATCATCACCGCAACCTTGGTGATCGCCCCCATATCCACGGGCGTGCCGTCCACCACAAACTCGTTCAGCGCGATTTCGCGGTTCTTGAAAATCCGCTCAACGGTCGAAAGGTAGAACTCGGCAGTCATATCCATCACCGCCAGATATTCATCGTAGAACCGGTTATGCGCGTCGTGATCAGACCCTTCGCCGCGCGCCACGCGCATGATCTGTTCGGAAAACGCCTTCGAATGGCGTTCCGCGTTCATCGAGATGAAGCTTTGCAACTGCAACATCCCCGGATAGACCTGCCGCCCCGCCCCTTTGTATTTGAAACCCACCCGCTGAATGGCGGTCTGTTCCAACTGGCCCATCGTCACCCGGCGGCCAAAATCGGTCACGTCGGTTGCCGCGGCATCCGGGTCCACCGGCCCGCCGATCAGGGTCAGGCTGCGCGGCTGCGCATCGGGGTCTTGCGCCGCCAGATAGGCGGTCGCGGCCAGCGTCAAAGGCACGGGCTGGCAGACAGCGATCACATGCGTATCCGGGCCCAGCACCTTCATGAACTCGGCCAGATACAGGGTGTAATCCTCAATATCGAACTTGCCCGCCGACACCGGAATATCACGCGCGTTGTGCCAGTCAGTGATGAACACATCGCAATCGGGCAGCAGGCTGGCGACGGTAGACCGCAGCAGCGTCGCATAGTGGCCCGACATTGGCGCAACCAGCATCACTTTGCGGGCCATCGGCGCACGGCGACGCACGGCAAACTGAATCAGGCTACCAAAGGGCTTGTCCACAATCGTCGTCACATCGACCAGATGATCCTGCCCATCGGCCCCCGCCATTGACCGGATGCCCCAGTCGGGTTTCGCGACCATTCGACCAAACGACCGTTCCGTCACCTCACCCCAAGCCGCCATCAACGGCAGCATCGGGTTCATCGACAAGGCAAAGGCCGGATACGACGCCATCGCCCGCGCGGTAGCGCCCATCCACTCATTCGTGTTGCGGATGCTTTCCATGAAGTCGTAGGTCGCCATATACTTCATTGCGTCTCCTTGCCCCACGGGTCGCGAGGGCTTATCCCAGTGTCATATGCGCCAGATACAAAGACGCAATGCTGCATAGCAGCAATGTAGGGGGGAAACATTAGTATGACAACAGAAGACAGCGATGGCGCGCGGCAGCTACGACTAAATGACAATCTTGCCAAGGTTGACGCCCTCTCCAAGCGCCTTACCCAAGCCATGACCCAACGAAAACAGGCCGATGCCGCCCTCGCCGGCCCCTCGAACGAAGTCTACATGAAGGCCGCCGCCGCGTACCTTGCGGAAATGATGCAGAACCCGGCCAAGGTGCTGGAACATCAGATCAGCTACTGGGGCAAATCACTGAAGCATTATGTCGAGGCCCAGCAAGTGCTGGCCAAAGGCGATTTCAAGGCCCCGCCCGACCCCGGCCCCAAGGACCGCCGCTTTCAGAACCCGCTGTGGGACACTCATCCCTTCTTCAACTACCTCAAGCAGCAATATCTGCTGAATTCCGAAGCCATCTCGACCGCCGTTGAAGATATCGAAAACATCGACCCAACCGACAAGCGCCGTGTCGAATACTTCACCCGGCAGATCGTCGATATGTTCAGCCCGACCAATTTCCTTGGCACCAACCCCGATGCGCTGGAAAAGGCCGTGGCGACCGATGGCGAAAGTCTGGTGCAGGGTCTCGAAAATCTCGTGCGCGATATCGAGGAAAACTCCGGTGATCTGGTCGTCACCCTGGCTGACAAGCAGGCCTTTCAGGTCGGCGGCAATATCGCCACCACCCCCGGGTCCGTCGTTTACCGCAACCATCTGCTGGAGCTGATCCAGTATACCCCCACGACAGAAGTCTGTCCACAAAACCCCGCTGCTGATCTTCCCGCCATGGATCAACAAGTTCTACATCATGGATATGAAGCCCGCGAATTCGCTGATCAAATGGATCGTCGATCAAGGCTTCACCCTGTTCGTGGTGTCCTGGGTCAACCCCGACGCCTCTTATGCCGATATCGGGATGGACGATTACATCCGTGACGGGTTCCTGCGGTCCATGGCCGAGGTGCGGCGCATCACGGAGGAGCCACAGATCAACGCGGTCGGTTATTGTATCGCGGGAACCACCCTTGGCCTCACCCTCGCGCATCTGCAAAAGGCGGGTGATGCCTCTGTCAAATCCGCCACCTTCTTTACCACTCTGGCCGATTTCTCCGACCCGGGCGAAGTGGGGGTGTTTCTGGACAACGACTTTGTCGATGGGATTGAAAGGCAATCCAATCAGGATGGCATCCTGTCGCGCTTTTTCATGTCGCGCACCTTTTCCTTCCTGCGCTCCAACGACCTGATCTACGGCCCCGCGATCAAAAGCTACATGATGGGCGAGGCCCCCCCCGCCTTCGACCTGCTGTTCTGGAACGGCGACGGCACCAATCTGCCCGCCAAAATGGCGTTGGAATATCTGCGCGGCCTGTGTCAGGGCGACGGCTTTGCCAAGGGCACCTTCCCGGTGTTCGGCACCCCGGCGCATCTGTCGGACGTGAAACTACCGCTCTGCGCCATCGCGTGTGAGACCGACCACATCGCCCACTGGCGTGGCAGCTTCAATTCGATCCGGCAGATGGGGTCGGCCGACAAGACCTTCATCCTGTCGCAGTCGGGCCATATCGCGGGCATCATCAACCCGCCCGGCAAAGACAAATACGGCCACTACACCAGCCCAGCCCCGGTCGATGGCCTGCCCGAGGCGTGGAAGGACAGCACCACCTTCACCAAGGGAAGCTGGTGGCCCCGTTGGGGCGCGTGGCTGGCCGAACGCTCGGGCGATCAGGTTGCCCCGCGCATCCCGGGCGACGGGCTCGCCCCCGCACCCGGCACCTATGTGACGGCCTGATTCGCCCCGTCAGGTGCAAAATCGGTTAACGCGCAGGGCAGTCCCTGCGTGTATCTACGCATCCTCTACAAGGTCTTTACGCATCCTCTACGCTTAATCTACAGGCCGATTTCGCAGAGTTTGCCAATTAATGATGCGTTCTCAAGCTGTTGCCTGCCCCTAGGGCACGCACCCCACAGGTTGCATCCCAGCACCTCCATAGACTGTGAAGGTTTTGCTGCAATGCAGAATATACCTTGAAATGCTGCACTGCAGCATGTATATATCCTTCATCAGAAAACGGGCGAGCACCCGAACAAATGGAGAGATCAGATGACCAAAACGACCGACATGACCAAGATGATGCAGGACATGATGGCTTCCTTCCCGGTTGACTCGTCCGCGATGCAGAACGCATTCAAAACCCAGGCTGCCTTCGCCGAGAAGTTCTCGAAGGTCGCTCTGGAAGCTGCTGAAAAGTCGACCGAAATCACCTCCAAATGGGTGAAAGATTCGATCGCCAAGATGACCGACGTGTCCAAAGCCAAAACCGAGCCGACCGACTACACCAAAGCCGCCACCGACTTTGCGTCGGCCGCTGCTGAAATGGCTGCCGAGAATCTGGCCGCTTTCGCTGAAGTTGCGAAAAAAGTGCAGATGGAAACCGTTGAGCTGATGCTGGCTGCTGGCAAGGACGCTTCGGAAGAAGCCACCGCCGCTGTGAAAAAAGCCACCACCGAAGTGACCACCGCTGCGAAAAAAGTCGCAACCGCAGCGAAGTAAGCTGACAAATCAAGGCGTTGGCAATTCCTCCCTATTGCTACTGCGCCAAGGGCGGGCTTTTTAGGCCCGCCCTTTTTTCATCAAAACCACTGCGGCGGGCCCTCTAAGCCCGCCCTTTCTTTTTGCGCCAAGCCCCGCTACGCTCTGCTGCACCCGCACAGAATTCAGGAAGGGTTACCATGGCCGATACTGCCAAACCGCTGCTGATAAAGCGCTACGCCAGCCGCCGTCTCTACAACACCGAAACCTCGGATTATGTGACGCTGGAGGATATCGCAGGCTTCATCCGCGCGGGCCGCGAGGTGCAGATCGTGGACCTGAAATCCGGCGACGACCTGACGCGCCAGTACCTGTTGCAGATCGTGGCCGAACATGAATCCAAGGGCGAAAACGTGCTGCCTGTGGATGTGCTGACTGATCTTGTCCGCAGTTATACCTCGGGAATTCAATCAGTTGTGCCCCAGTTCCTTGCCACCTCGTTTGAAATGCTGCGCGAAAATCAGGCCAAGATGATGGGCGGCTTGACCGGGATTCCAAACCCTTTGGCCGCTGTTCCGGGCTTTGATTTGCTGCGCAAGCAGCAAGAGGCGTTCCTGAAAACCATGATGGGCGGCTTGCCTGCCTGGGGTTCGTCAGGCCCCGCGAAAGAGGAAGAAACCCCCGGCGATCTGGCCGATATCAAGCGGCAACTGGCGGAGCTGCAATCCAAACTGTCCAAGCTCTGAGTCAGATATGGCAGACCCCGAAGGGCGCGTAACCCTTTGGGGGATTGAGGTTTTTCTTGCCGCCGCCGAAGAAGGCGCGATCTCTGCCGCCGCCCGCCGGCTGGGCGTCAGCCCCTCTGCCGTCAGCCAGCAAGTGGCCGGGCTGGAAGCTGCCCTTGGCACCCCCCTGCTGGATCGCGGCGCGCGCCCCATGCGCATGACCCCCGCTGGCACCATGTTTCGCCGCCATGCCCAAACCATCCTGAATGCAGCGACAGAGGCGCGGGCCGAACTGGCGATGGCCGATCTCTCCGGGCTGACCACGCTACGCCTTGGAATGATTGAAGATTTTGACGCCGACGTCACCCCTGCCCTGCTGCATCAACTGTCAGGCGATCTGCGCGGATGCCGCTTTTTGCTGGAAACCGGGGCCAGCCACCGCCTGTTGGACCAGTTGGAGGCCCGCGCGCTGGACGTGGTGGTCGCCGCCGATTTCGGCGCAGAGACGGCAGGCGATGATGGCTGGCGCGAGGTCCACCCCCTGCTGGCCGACCCCTTCGTGGCCGTCACCCCCAAGGGGATGCAGGCCGCCGATCTGCCGCTGATCCAGTATACCGCCCGCCATCTGATGGGCCGCCAGATCGCGGCACACCTTGCACATCAAGGGCTTAGGCCTGCGCATCGGTTCGAACTCGACAGCTATCACGCCATTCTGGCCATGGTCGCCAGCGGCGCGGGCTGGACGATTCTGACCCCGCTGGCCCTGCACCGCGCCGCCCGCTTTCGCGCATCGGTGGATGTGACCCCCCTGCCCTTCGCGCCCCTGCACCGCACGCTGTCGCTGTCGGCGCGGGGGGGTATGCTGCGCGACATGCCGGGGCAGATTGCGGGCAAGCTGCGGATTTTGCTGCAAGATCAGGTGATCAGGCCAGCCATTGCCGAATGGCCATGGCTGGACGATCAGCTAAAGCTGCTATGACCGCAGCGGGCTGCGATAGGTCATCCGCCGCACCGATCCGGTTTTTGACCGCATCAGAATGGTCTCGGTGGTGATCCAGCCGGGTTCGCGCTTGATGCCGCTTAGCAGCGAACCGCTGGTCACGCCCGTCGCCGCAAAGATCACGTCGCCGCGCACCAGATCATCCCGCGTATAAACCCGGTCAAAGTTGGTGATGCCCGCCTTTTTCGCCCGTGCCCGTTCATCATCGTTGCGGAACAACAGCTTACCAAAAAACTGCCCGCCCATGCACTTCAACGCCGCCGCCGCCAGCACCCCTTCCGGCGCCCCGCCCGACCCCATGTACATGTCGATCCCGGTCATCTCGGTTTCGGCGCAATGCATGACGCCCGCCACATCGCCATCGGTGATCAGCCGGATCGACGCCCCGGTGGAGCGCAGCTCCTCGATCATGTTTTCATGACGTGGGCGTTCCAGCACGCAGACGGTGATATTCTCGGTGGACACACCTTTGGCCGCCGCCAAGGCCGACACCCGTTCGGACGGAGTCATCGCCATGGTCACCACGCCGACCTTGTAATGCGGGCCGATCGCGAGTTTTTCCATATAGACATCAGGGGCGTGCAGCAAAGTCCCGCGTGGGGCCATCGCGATCACCGTCAGCGCATTGGGCATGTCCTTGGCCGTCAGCGTGGTGCCTTCCAGCGGGTCGAGCGCAATATCCACCGCAGGGCCGTTGCCGGTGCCGACCTGTTCGCCGATGAACAGCATCGGGGCCTCGTCCCGCTCGCCTTCGCCAATCACCACGACGCCTGCGATATCCAGCAGGTTCAACTGGTCGCGCATCGCGTTGACCGCCGCCTGATCCGCCGCCTTTTCATCGCCCCGCCCGATCAACTGCGCCGAGGCCAAGGCCGCGGCCTCTGACACGCGGGCAAGGCCAAGCGACAACAGACGGTCCTGAAATTCGCGGACATCAGACATGGGAACACTTCCTTTGCGCAGAATGGGTTACCTAAGGCTCTAGCGGCAAGGAGGCCGTCCCCGCAAGCCTGTGTCAGCGCTAACACTCAACGAATGTTGGGTTTTCTGCCGTCAGACTTCTTCAATCCGGATCGCCACTGGGGCATCGACCATCACCCCGGTGCCCGCAAAGCTGGCAATGGCGTGGGCAACATCGCCCGGCGTGGCCTTATGGGTCACGATCAGCACTGTGGCATGAACGCCGACATGGCCGTACTGGCGCATCTGGTCGATGGAGATGCCCGCCTCGCCCAGACAGGTGGCGATCTTGGCAAGGGCGCCGGGCTTATCCAGCAGGGTCATGCGCAGGTAATAGGGCGCGGGGGTGGCAGCTTTGGCGGCTTGCGGTTTGGCAAGGGCGGTGGCTGGCACGCCGAAGGTCGGCAGGCGCAGGCCGCGTGCGATGTCACACACATCGGCCATCACCGCACTGGCGGTTGGCCCCATGCCCGCACCCGGGCCGCGCAGCACTATCTGGCCGACGCTATCCCCTTCCAGCACCACCATATTCGTGCCGCCCTGCAACTGGCCCAAGGGGCTGGCAATCGGCACAAGGCAGGGGGTCATGCGCTGTTCCAGCCCGCGCCCAGTCATCTGTGCGACCCCAAGCAGTTTGATCCGGTAGCCCATATCCTCGGCCAGCCGAATGTCGTCGATCGACACGTTGCCGATGCCTTCCAGCTCTACCGCGTCAAAGGACACCTCGGTGCCAAAGGCGATGGCGGCCAGCAGCGACAGCTTGTGGCCCGCATCAATGCCGCCGACATCAAGGTTCGGGTCAGCCTCCAGATAGCCGAGCTGGCGAGCCTCCTCGAACACCTGATCATAGGGCAGGCCCGCGCTTTGCATCCGGGTCAGGATATAGTTGCAGGTGCCGTTCATCACGCCCATCACCCGGCGGATCTGGTTGGCGGCAAGCCCTTCGGTCAGCGCCTTGATCACCGGGATGCCACCCGCGACAGCCGCTTCAAACCGGATCACCAGACCTGCGTTTTCGGCAGCCAAGTGCAAGGGCTTGGCCGTGGTGCGCCAGCAGCGCCTTGTTGGCGGTGACCACGTCTTTGCCGCTGGCAATCGCAGCTTCGGTCGCGTCTTTGGCGGGGCCGTCATGGCCGCCCATCACCTCGATGAACACATCCACATCGTCGCGTTTTGCCAGGCTCACGGGGTCAGCTTCCCACGCATAGGCGGACAGATCGGCATCGCGGTTCTTGCTGCGATCCCGGGCCGAGACGGCGGTAATCACCACGTCACGACCGGTGCGGGACGCGATCAGATCGGCATGGGCCTGCACGATCTTGACCACGCCGATACCGACCGTTCCCAGACCGGCAATTCCAAGACGCAACGGGGTTGTGGGCATGGGGAACCTCTGGGTGACACTGTTGCCAGCCTGTTAGCGGTTTGGCAGGCGGCGCGCAACGGCGTGCGGTCAGGCGCTGCCCGCAACAATCGCCGCAGACAGCCGGGCGCGGGTGGCAGGATCATGCACGGGGCCGCGCATCAAGGCCGCACGATTGCGCAGGCGGGCGGCACGCGCGGCAAGGCCCTGCCCAAGGCTTTCCGTCGCACGCGGCGTTGCGTTGGCCTGCGCCAGAAGCTGATCCAGCGGCAACAGGCGCGGGGTCTGAGCCGTTGGATCAGGAGGCAGGCGGTCAAGTTCGGGAAAGGTGGCGCAGGCCCCTGTCAACACAAGACCCGCCAGCAGCAAGGCAGGCAGCAGGCGGTGGGGCAAAAGCATCGGTGCGGTCTCCGGCATGCAGGGTCGCGCGACCTTAGCGCCCTGCCCGCAAAACGGAAAGGGGCGGGGTTGGGCCACCCCTACCCCGCCGCCAAACCATAGTCAGATCGGGCAGCCCGATTTCAGGCAAATCCGCAAGGCGCCGTTCCGTGGCCGGGTGACGACAAACTCGCTGAAGATGCGCGGGCCGATGCCTGCATCAAAGGCCGGGCGATACGACACTTCGGTTTCCACGATGACGACCGAGTTGCCGTCGGTCATCGCCGGGATCTTCGGCTTCAGCGCCTGAACCGTGGTATTGGTCAGTTCTGTCATGCCGCGGCCCGGAGAGCGTGACCACAGGACCACATATTTTTGATCTTTTTCAATCCACTGTACCGAGGTCATCCGCATCCTGGCGTCCTGATCGCTGTCGATCAGATAGTTCAGGATCGACTGCATGCCGTCGAGAAACTTGTTGTCAACATCGGACTGGCGGCTGATCAGATCAGAGATGGTGTAGGATGCCTTCTGAATCGTGTTGTAGGACCGGAACACATCCCAATACACAAACAGCGCCAGATAGGCCCAGATCAACATTGGCATCACGATCACTGCCTCGGCGGTGACGCTGCCATCCTCTGCGCGCGAAAATCGGCGCATCAGTCGGGTCATGAATTTCATGTGCCCCCCCTTTCCTAGCGCGGTTCGTTGGCGAAAGCCGACATGGCGACAATGCCATACTCGCCGGTCTGACTGTTCTGGCGCAGCCGGAGGCCAATCCCAGTCATCGGAAACATCGGGTCTTGCAAGATGCAGATCCGAACGATCATCGGCTCATTCGACCCGCCCGCCGCAAGGACGAAGTCAGGATTGATCGGTGCCGCCCGATCAACGCAACCGGTGGGTACGGGCGGCATCTTGAAGGTCTCGGTGCTGACCGGCTGCAATTCCACCTTCAGACTGGCACTGCAATCTTTCAAGATCACCGTGCGATCACAGATGGCGTCGCGCAACTGATCATGGGTGATCGACGCGCCCATAGCCCCAAGCCGCAGATCGCGCATCACATGGTCCAGCGCCTGTTCCAGCATCACATGCCGCAGCATGAACATGCCGCTTTCGAAAGAGGCCATGAAGATCGTCATCAGAACAGGAACTGCCAGCACGAATTCTACAGTGGCCGTGCCTTCCTCGCGGCGGAAACCCGCCGCGAGCCTGCGCATGAATCGCATCATTGGGTCAACCTCAACTGACTGATATTGCTGGCAATCAGCCGGAATGCGGTTTTGATGGAGATTTTGCCATCGGCCTTCACATCGAAGAAGTAGGTCGATGCCGGGCTGTTGGCGCAGCCTTTGACCACGTCGATACCGTGGGTCGGGGCTTCAAACGCGATGCCATAGATCAGGATGCCCTTGGCCTTGGAGGTTTCGCACAGATCGTCCAGACGGGTGTCCATGGCCGAGGTTGCATCGGTGGTGCGGAAGTTCGCCATCCAGGTGTTGAACACTTGAGTCTGGGTCGGGTTGGTACCGCCCAGTGCGCGGGCATAAAGCTGCCATGCCACCCACTGGGTCCGTGCAACGGCCCAGACGTTTTGCCAGCTTTGTGCCGTGGACCCGGAATAGGTCGTCGTGGCAGGGACATAGCAGGCGCTGGTGCTGGGCACGGTGCCGTTCCAGGGCCGGGAATGCCAAGCCCCGGTGGACCCGATGCTGGGCACCCAAAAGGGGCGGCTGTTGCAGATTGTGGTCGAGCTGGTGGAGACCACCTTGCTGGCATGGAAGATCGAGAAGGTGCCATCAGCATTCGACCGCCAGATACCGTTGGTTGCACCAGAGCGATAGGCGTCGTTGAACCGTTCCGCCGCGAAATGTTCGCCGTCCGTCATCAGCACGACAACTTTCAGCGTTTCGGGATCGTTGTAGTTGGCCGGGCGGCCCGAGAACACCGACTGCACCTTGCCCGACGTGACCAGTTCGGAAACGATCCCGCGCGTGGCCGGGTCCAGCAGCGTGACACCCCATTTCAGGCCAAGGTCAATCGACGTCGCACCAACAGCCACCATGCCATCAATCTGCGACTTCAGCAGGGCAATGTTGTTGGAATGCACGCGCACATAGTTGGCCGAACCGGGCTGACACCACATGTTGGAATAGAGGCTGCGGGCATCAATGGTCGGCCCCTGCAGCGTGGTATAGCCCGAGCCTTGGGTCGTGGTCGAATAGGCATCAACGAACGGCACCTGCGGGAAGCTGGTGGTGCGTGACAGCGATGTGTTGTTGTAAACCGAGGTCGGCAGATCAAGGCAGTAATGATCCGCGACGGCGACAGGGCTGACCAGATTGCCCACCGTGAATTTGCTGAACAGGTCGGGCCCAATGTTGACCTGACCGTTGTAGGGCACGATCGAGATCGAGATTTTGTTCTGCGGTATCCTTGGCCAGAACCGTATCGACAAAATCCTTGGCCGCAACTTTCAGGTTGGCGATCCGGCTGGGGGTCACATACATCGACCCCGAGATATCCAGCGCAAGCGCGATTTCCACGTTGGTGATGCGCTGTTCCGCAATCGAGGCGGCAGGCGCGTCGATGGAATCGATCCCCACCATGCTCATGAAGAAGTTCTGGCTGACGGCCTTCGCATCGGCTGTAACGGTGCGGTAGTTCACGCCTTCATCCACCGACACGCTTTTGAGCTTGTCCGACAAACCTGCCTTGGCAAAGTAATCGGCAACCACATCTTCGGCGTCCAGCGTCTGATCAAGGCTGGCGGCGGCCAAGTGTCGCGCGGTCCAGCGTTTGCTGCAACTGCACCCGCGTGGCCTCGTACCGCATCAGATCGACCGCGATGCCACCCATCATGGCCATCAGCACGAACAAGATCAGCGTGAACACGATCAGCGAACCATTCTCATCACGCCCAAAAGCCCGGAGGCGAGAGAGGCGCGCAGGCTTGGCCGGGGTCGATGCGCACTGGGTCATAACGGGTCCATCCTTCAAATCCATGCCGACAGAGTCTGGGCATACAGGTTGCCGCTATCTACACCGTGTCATCAGGCTAAATTATGGCAGACCCCTGTCGGAAACCCGACATGGGGGGTTTGGCGAAACGGTCCGGGGGCGGGGATCGCCATTGTGCCGCCACAAGCAACCACCGTTTCAACCACAGGCTGCAATCGGCGATTTCCCGCCGGGGGCAGAATCGAATCACTTTGGGCACTTCTTTTGGCGCTTTGCGCAGAAGCGTTGCAATTTCGTAAATTCTTCACCGTGCGCTGTGCGGTTATTGTCGCTAGGTTGCGCTTGGGTGCGGACTTGCACCTTGCCGGACAGGGAGGAATGGCATGGAAATTACGGGTGAGCCCAGCTTTCGGGACTCGGTCGATCTGATGTTCAACCGGGCCGTGGGTCTGATGGACCTCAGCCCCGGGTTGGAGCAGAAAATCAGGGTGTGCAACTCGACCTACACGGTCCGGTTTGGCGTTCGTCTGCGGGGCAAGATCGAGACGTTCACGGGCTATCGGTCTGTCCATTCCGAACATATGGAACCGGTCAAGGGCGGCATCCGATATGCCCTGTCGGTGAACCAGAACGAGGTCGAGGCTCTGGCCGCGCTGATGACCTACAAATGCGCCTTGGTGGAAACGCCGTTTGGCGGGTCCAAGGGGGGCCTGTGCATTGACCCCCGGGCTTGGGATGCACATGAGCTTGAGGCTATAACCCGCCGTTTTGCATACGAGCTTATCAAACGTGACCTGATCAACCCCGCGCAAAACGTACCCGCCCCGGACATGGGCACGGGCGAGCGGGAAATGGCATGGATCGCCGATCAATATGCCCGGATGAACACCACCGACATCAACGCCAAGGCCTGCGTCACCGGCAAGCCACCCCATGCGGGTGGCATTCAGGGCCGGGTCGAGGCCACCGGGCGTGGCGTGCAATATGCGCTGCGTGAGTTTTTCCGCTACCCGGAAGACGCGGCACGCGCGGGTCTGTCTGGTGATCTCGATGGCAAGCGGGTGATCGTGCAGGGCTTGGGCAACGTGGGCTATCACGCGGCCAAATTCCTGTCCGAAGAAGACGGTTGCAAGATCACCGCCATCATCGAACGCGACGGCGCGTTGCAGGACGAGGCGGGCCTGAACGTCGAGGATATCTATCAGTGGATCCGCAAGCACGGCACCATCAGCGGCTATGCCCATGGCGCGTTCATCCCCGATGGCACTGCGCTGCTGGAAGCGGAGTGTGACATTCTGATCCCCGCCGCGATGGAAGGCGTGATCCACAAGGGCAATGCCGCCCAGATCAAGGCCCCGCTGATCATCGAGGCTGCCAATGGTCCGATTACCTTTGGCGCGGATGAAATCCTGCGTCAGAAGGGTGTGGTGATCATCCCCGACATGTATGCCAATGCCGGGGGGGTGACGGTCAGCTATTTCGAATGGGTCAAGAACCTGTCGCACATCCGCTTTGGCCGGATGCAGCGCCGCGCCGAGGAAGCCCGGCATGTGCTGCTGGTGAATGAGTTGGAGCGCCTGTCGTCTGAAAAGGGCGTAAGCTGGACGATGTCGCCGGGGTTCAAGGACAAATACCTGCGGGGGGCGGGGGAATTGGAACTGGTGCGGTCCGGTCTGGATGACACCATGCGCAGCGCCTATCAGGCGATGCGCGAGTTGTGGCATGGCCGCGAAGGGGCCGAGGATTTGCGGGTATCGGCCTACCTTGTGTCCATCGGCCGGATTGCTGCGACCTATCAATCCAAAGGCCTGTAAAGGGTGACGCCCCGGCGCAGGCCGGGGCCTCACCTCTTGGAATGGGATGACTCTTCATGGAAAACGATAGGGCAATGCCCGACCGCCGGGTGGGCAAACAACCTCAGTTCTACGCGGTTTATGGTTCAACCCATCCCACCGAAATTCTGCTGGTGACGTCGCAGAATGCCCGCCCGAGGGGGCGGTCGGGCATTGCCCGGCGCGCTGCGCGCTTGATTCCGGGCAGAAGAAGATTCCGGGCAAAAAGAAGAAGGTCTGCTCAGCGAAGGTTCATCCTGCTCTAATGATGATGCGCCTCCACAACAGCCCCACCTTCCGACAGCGCCTGCCGCAATATCTGCACCGCAGACCACAGGAACAACCCCGCCATCAGTGCCGCCACCGCAAGATCGGGCCACGCGGTGCCCGTCACAGCCACTGCGCCCGCCGCAACCATCACCGCGATATTGCCGATTGCGTCGTTGCGGCTGCACAGCCAGACCGACCGCACATTGGCGTCGCCGTCCTTGTATTTCAGCAATATCCCCACCGACGCCAGATTGGCCGCCAGTGCCATGACCCCCACAATCCCCATCACCTCGGCCCGGGGCAGATCAGGCGACAGCACCTGCCACAGGGTGGACCCGAACACCCAAAGTCCCATCACCGCCAGCGTCCCCGCCTTGAACAGCGCCGCCCGCGACCGGACCGCAACCGACATGCCGATTACCGCAAGACTAAGGCCGTAGGTCAGCGTATCGCCCAGAAAATCCAGCGCATCGGCCAGCAGGGCCTGCGACCCGGCAAGCGCCCCGCCGGTGATTTCCACCACAAACATCGCGGCATTGATGCCGATCACCGCCCAAAGGGCGCGGCGGTATTCGGGGGACAGGCCTTCGAACTTGGCCTCATGGTTGCAGCATCCGGCGCTCATCTGATCTTTCCTTGCAGGCTATTGAACTTCGCAGATTGAGGCGTAACATCTATAGCCACTAGAGGAGCAAGCGAAAAATGCGTGACCTGACCATCGGCGACGTGGCCCAGCGATCGGGGGTCAAGATCCCCACAATCCGCTATTTTGAACAGCAGGGCCTGCTGGCCCCGCCCCCGCGCAGCGACGGCAACCGCAGGCTTTATGGCGCGGCAGACGTGGCGCGGCTGATCTTTGTGCGCCACGCCCGCGATCTGGGCTTTGCCCCCGCCGCCGTGCGCGATCTGCTGGCCCTGTCGGACCAGCCCGAGACCTCTTGCTCGGCGGCGGATTCCATTGCCCGCCAGCAACTTGCCGCCGTGGACGCCCGCATCGCCCAACTGACCGCCCTGCGCGCGGAGTTGGACCGGATGATCCGCAACTGCGCCGGGGGCAAGGTGGCCGAATGCCGGGTGATCGAAAGCCTTGGCAACCACGCCCATTGCGACGGCGATCACGGACCGCATGGCATGTAGGCGCAAAAGTGCGGGGTGCGACGCAATCTGTCGCGGATGGCGCAGGTTTTTCGCGCCATCTCTTGAATATCCGCGCTGAACCCGGTTGAGTGGCCGGGAAAAGCAACAGGGTGGACGGATGCGCTATTCCGGTCTCAAGGTCATCACGCAAGGGCTGTTCGGCAACAAGGGTTGGACGCCCGCGTGGCGCGACCCTGCACCGAAGGCCGAATATGACGCGGTGATCATCGGCGGCGGCGGGCATGGGTTGTCCACCGCCTATTATCTGGCCAAGACGCACGGCATGCGCAACATCGCGGTGCTGGAAAAGGGCTATCTCGGGTCCGGCAACATCGGGCGCAACACGACCATTGTGCGCGCCAATTACTTCATCCCCGGCAATAGCGAGTTCTACAGCCATTCGCTGAAGCTGTGGGAAACCCTTGAATCCGAGTTGAACTATAACGTCATGCACAGCCAGCGGGGGCAGGTGGTACTGTTCCATTCCGACGGTCAGCGCGACGCCATGGCCCGGCGCGGCAATGCGATCATCAATCAGGGCGACGATGCCGAATTCATGTCGCGCGACGATCTGCGCGAGGAATTCCCCTATCTCGACTATGAACAAACCCGTTTTCCGATCTATGGCGGCTTGATGCAGCGGCGGGCTGGCACTGCGCGGCATGATGCCGTGGCCTGGGGCTATGCCCGTGCGGCGGATCAGTTGGGGGTCGATCTGATCCAGAACTGCGAAGTCACCGGCATCGACGTTGAAGGTGGTAAGGTCGTGGGCGTGCAGACCACACGCGGCGCGATCAAAGCCCGCAAGGTGGGCGTCGTGGTGGCGGGACGGTCGTCTCAGGTCGCGGCGATGGCAGGGATGCGCCTGCCGATTGAAAGCCATGTGATGCAGGCCTTCGTCACCGAAGGGCTGAAGCCGGTAATTGATAGTGTGATCAGCTTTGGCATGGGGCACTTCTACATCAGCCAGTCCGACAAGGGTGGCCTCGTGTTCGGCGGCGATCTGGATTTCTACGCGTCCTACGCCTCACGCGGCAACCTGCCGATGCTGGAGCATGTGATGGAAGCCGGCATGACCCTGATGCCGATGATTGGCCGCGCCAAGATCTTGCGCACATGGGGCGGCATCATGGATATGACCCCCGATGGCAGCCCGATCATCGACAAGACCCATATTGACGGGCTGTTTATTGACGCGGGCTGGAACTATGGCGGCTTCAAAGCCGTGCCCGCCTCTGGCACCTGCATGGCGCATCTGATGGCCACCGGGCAATCGCATGAAGTGGCCCGCAAGTTCCGCCTTGACCGTTTCCGCACCGGCCATCTGATTGATGAAGAAGGCACCGGCAGCCAGCACAACTTGCACTAAGGGAACAAAATGCGCTTGACCTGCCCCCTTTGCGGCCCCCGCGACCGGCGAGAATACTACTATTACGGGTCCGACGACTACCTCAACCGCCCTGCCCCGGATGCGGGCGACGATGCGTGGGATGATCACCTGCATCTGCGCACCAACCCGGCGGGCGTGACCAAAGATCTATGGTATCACGAACAAGGCTGCGCCCAGTGGCTGCTGGTCACCCGCAACACCATCACGCATGAGATTTTGTCGTCCCAACTGGTGGCCGACCGGCAAGGGGCAAAACCATGAGGATCGACGGCAAAGGCCGGGTGGACCGCACCAAACCGCTGCGCTTCCGGTTTGATGGTGTCGATTACGCCGGGTACAAGGGCGACACACTGGCCTCGGCGCTGATGGCGAACGACGTCAAACTGGTGGGCCGCAGCTTCAAATACCACCGCCCGCGGGGCGTGCTGACCGCCGGGTCAGAGGAACCAAACGCGCTGGTCGAGGTGATCGGGGCCACCAACCAGACCCCGAACGTGCGCGCCACGGTGCAAGAGATTTTCGAAGGCCTGACCGCGCAAAGCCAGAACCGCTGGCCGTCGCTGAAGCATGACATGATGGCGGTCAACGATCTTGCCGTCGCCCTTCCTGTCGGCAGGGTTTTACTACAAGACCTTCATGTGGCCGCGCGCGTTTTGGGAACGGCTTTATGAACCCATCATCCGCCGCGCGGCGGGGCTTGGGGCACTGTCGGGCAAGCATGACGAAGGGGTCTACGAAAAGGCCTTTGCCTTTTGCGACCTGCTGGTGATCGGCGCGGGGCCCGCGGGCCTGATGGCGGCCCTGACCGCCGCACGCGCCGGGGCCGATGTGATCCTCGCCGATGAAAGCCATGAAATGGGCGGGCGGCTGCTGTCGGACACCGGCCTGATCAACGATGCCCCTGCTGCCGAGTGGGTGGCATCTGTGCTGGCCGAACTGGCCGCGATGCCGAACGTGCGCCTCATGGCCCGCACGTCTGTGACCGGGGCCTATGACCACGGCATCTATGGCGCGCTGGAACGGGTCGGCCTGCACAAATCCGCCCGCCCCAACCTGCCGCGCGAATGTTTCTGGCGCATCACGGCGGGCCGCACGATCCTGTGCGCAGGCGCGCTGGAACGCCCGATTGCCTTCCCGATGAATGACCGCCCCGGTGTTCTGATGGCAAGCGCGGTGCAGACCTACCTGAACCGCTATGGTGTGGTGCCGGGCAAGCGCGTCACGCTGTTCGCCAACAACGACGCCGCCCGCCAGACCGCGCGCGATCTGATGGCCGCTGGTGTGACCGTGGCTGCGATCATCGACTCTCGTCCCGATGCCTCTGCGGTCGAGGATTGCCCGGTGCATGTGGGGGCCGAGGTGGTGGATACCAAAGGCCGTCACGCCCTGACCGGCATCACGGTGCGGAAGGGCAGTTCCGAGTTTCAGATAGAGACGGACTGTCTCGCCATGTCAGGTGGTTGGAACCCGACCTTGCACCTGACCTGCCACATGAATGGCCGCCCGCGGTGGTCTGACGATCTGGCGGCATTCGTGCCGTCTGACGGGGCCATTCCCGGCATGATCGTGGCGGGGGCGGCGAATGGCACGTTCAGCACCCATGGCGCGCTTATCGCGGGCCATCAGGCGGCGGTTGAAGCGTTGAAAACTTTTGACAAAGCCGCGCCCGACCTGCCCCTGCCCGTGGCCGAAGATGCGTCCTACCGCCTTGCCCCCCTCTGGGCCGTGAAGGGCAAGGGCCGGGCTTGGCTCGATTTTGGCAACGATGTGACCACCAAGGATGTGCAGCTTTCGGCGCAGGAAAACTTCCGTTCCGTCGAACATATGAAGCGCTACACCACCCAAGGCATGGCGCCCGATCAGGGCAAGAACTCCAACGTCAACGCGCTGGCGATTCTGGCCGATGCCACGGGGCGCGCGATCCCGGAAACCGGGACCACCACCTTCCGCCCACCCTACACGCCCGTATCCATCGCCGCTTTGGGCGCGGGCGGGCGGGGCATGGGCTTTGCGCCGCAGCGGTTTTTGACCTCTGATCAGGCCAGCCGCGACCGTCTGGCCCCGATGATCGAGGCCGGTTTGTGGTATCGCCCCAGCTATTTCCCGAAACCCGGCGAGGCGACCTGGCGCGAGGCCTGCGACCGTGAGGTGGCCATCGTGCGCGACAGCGTGGGGGTGGCCGATGTGTCCACCCTTGGCAAAATCGACATTCAGGGTCGCGACGCCGCGCGGTTTCTGGATTTCGTTTATACCAACACCTTCAGCACCTTGCCCGTGGGTCGTGTCCGCTATGGCCTGATGCTGCGCGAGGATGGCATGGTGCTGGATGACGGCACCACCGCGCGTTTGGGCGAAAACCACTACCTGATGACCACCACCACGGCGGCGGCGGGTCTGGTGATGCGGCATCTGGATTTTGTGCATCAGGCCTTTTGTGCGGATTGGGATCTGCGTTTCATCTCTGTCACCGAAAGCTGGGCGCAGTTTGCGGTGGCGGGTCCAAAGGCGCGGGCTTTGCTGAACTCTCTGCTCGATGCCCCCGTAACCGATTTCCCGTTTATGGCGGTGGGTCCGGTGCGCATTGGCGGCGTCGATGCCCGCCTGTTCCGCATCAGCTTTTCCGGCGAGGAAGGCTATGAAATCGCGGTGCCGACGCGGTACGGCGAGGCGCTGTTCCGTGACCTTCTGGCCCGTGCCGAAACCATGGGCGGCGGCCCGTACGGGATGGAGGCGCTGAACGTCCTGCGCATCGAGAAGGGCTTCATCACCCATGCCGAGATTCACGGGCGGGTGACGGCCTTTGACATCGGTATGGAAAAGATGGTCAGCCCCAAGAAAGACTGCATCGGAAAGACGCAGGCCATGCGCCCCGGTCTGGTCGGTGCGGACCGTGAACAACTGGTGGGTCTGCGCGCGCTGACCGATACGGCGATTGTGTCGGGGGCGCATCTGTTTACCCCCGGTGACGTGGTGGACCGCGAACACAGCCACGGCTATGTCACGTCTGTCTGCTGGTCGCCGACGCTAAGTGCTTGGATCGGAATGGGATTCCTGAAAGACGGGCGCGCGCGCCACGGGCAAAGGGTCCGGCTGGTGGATCATCTGCGCGGACTGGATGTGCTGTGCGAGGTGTGCCACCCGGTGTTCCACGACCCAGAGGGGGGGAAACTTCGTGCCTGAACTGATAGCAAAATCCGCACTGGATGGGCGGCAGTTGGCCCTTGGCGGCGTGACACTGGCCGAGGTTGAGGTGGGGCCGATTACCTCGGTTGCGCTGTATCCGGGCGGGGCAAAATCTGTAAACAAAGGGTTGAAACCCTTGGGCCTGTCGATGCCCGGCCCGAATGAAATGCAAAGCAAGGGTGCGGCCCGGATCGTGTGGACCGGGCGGGATCAGGCGTTTTTGCTGGGGGTTGATGCCCCTGTGCTGGAGGGGGCCGCCGTCACCGATCAGTCCGGCGGCTGGACCTGCATTTCCATCACTGGCCCCGCAAGCGCCGATGTGCTGGCGCGTCTGCTGCCACTGGATTTGCGGCTTGGCGCCTTTGCGGTTGGCACGGTAGCCCGGGCACCGCTGAACCACATGAGCGCGGTGATCATCCGCACTGGTGACGCGGCGTTCGATCTGCTGGTGTTCCGGTCGATGGCGCGCACGGCGTGGCATGAGTTGTCAGACGCAGCGCAGGCCGTGGCGGCACGGGCTGCTGTGCGCTAACCCCCGGGTCTGCGGAAATATTCATTCTCTTTTACACCAAGGTAACGCCACGTTTTTTGCGTTTTCCGGCGCTTTTCAGCGGTTTTCCGCGCTTGGGTTTCACAAGCCTCTGGATTTGTGGGCCGCATACATTTACAGATTTCCCGAAGATCAGTTTAAGGAAAGCCGCAAAATGGCCGCCGACGGACAGACACTCGCCCCCCAATGCGCCCCCAACTGCTACGACTCCGAACCCATCCCAGAAGCGGCTATGGCCGAGGTGGCACGGCTGCTGAATTCGGGTGATCTGTTCCGTTACACCGCCGCTGAAGGTGCCCCCGTCGCCCTGCTGGAAACCGAGTTTGCAGCCCTTCTGGGGTCGCGTTACGCCCTCGCGGTCTCGTCCTGTTCGGCGGCGCTGTTCTTGTCACTCAAGGCGTTGGACCTGCCACGCGGGGCGCGCGTTTTGATCCCGGCCTTCACCTTTGCCGCCGTGCCATCGGCTGTGGTACATGCTGACTGCGTGCCCGTGCTGGTTGAGGTTGGCGCGAACTACCGCGTCGATATGGTTGATTTCGCAGAGAAGTTGCCGGGTGCCGGGGCGGTTTTGATCAGCCACATGCGCGGCCACACCTCTGATATGGACGCGATCATGGCACTGTGCGATGCGGCGGGCGTCCCGGTGATCGAGGATGCTGCACACTCGCTTGGCACCACATGGACGGGCCGCAATATCGGCACCATTGGCCGGGTTGGGTGCTTTTCGTTCCAGTCCTACAAGCTGGTGAACGCGGGCGAAGGCGGCATCATGGTGACGGATGACCCCGAGATTGCCGCCCGCGCGGTGATCATGTCGGGGGCTTATGAGGAAAACTGGAAGAAGCATCCGGGCCTGCAAAACAGCTTTGGTCACTGGCAAAACCGGCTGCCCCTTTATAACCTGCGTATGCAGAACCTGTCAGCGGCGGTGATCCGCCCGCAACTGCCGCTGGTCGCCGACCGTGTGGCCAAGGGCCGTGCGGGGCATGACCGGGTGGCGATGGTGTTGAATGTGTACCCCACGCTGGAGGTGCCGCCCGCCCTGCCGCCCGAAGACCGCGCGCCCGATTCCATCCAGTTCAACCTTGTGGGGGGATGGACCGATGCGCAGGCCTTTGCATTTCAGGCTGCTGCCGCCGCGCGCGGTGTCAAAGTGCAGATTTTCGGCCTGTCCGAGGGCAATGCCCGCGCCTTCTGGAACTGGCAGTTTCTGGGCGACACGCCTGAATTGCCGCAAACCCGTGCCATGCTGATGCGGGCCTGCGATGTGCGCCTGCCGACCCGCCTGACCGAGGCCGAACTGGACTATATCGCCGACGCACTGGTTGCAGCGGCGGTCGAGGCCCACGCCTGACTTGCGGCCCGGGGGCGCTTGAGGCATGACATGGTCTCATGACCCGTGCATTTTTAGACGTTGAAACCTCGCTGACCGGCCGCCGCTGGACCGGTCCGGGGATAGAGGCTGAACGCCTGTCTGAAGCGATGGCGCAGGTGACGCGCCTGCCGATGGCCCTGTGCCAGACGCTGGTGGCGCGCGGGGTCGTCCCGTCAGATGCCGCCGCTTTTTTGGCCCCGGTGTTGCGCGACCTTCTGCCCGACCCGCGCAGCCTGAAAGACATGGAACCCGCCGCCGCCCGGTTTCTGCGGGCCGTCAACGACAACCAGCGTATTGCCGTTTTTGCCGATTATGACGTGGATGGCGGGGCGTCGGCGGCTCTGCTGATCATCTGGCTGCGGGCCATGGGCAGGCAGGCCACGCTGTATATCCCCGACCGTATTGACGAAGGGTATGGCCCGAACGTGGCCGCAATGCAGGGGCTTGCAGAAAACCACGACCTGATCATCTGCGTCGATTGCGGCACCCTTTCCCACGACCCGATTGCTGCGGCCAAAGGGGCCGATGTGGTCGTCCTCGACCATCACCTCGGCGCGGAAACCCTGCCCCCGGCCTTAGCCGTCGTAAACCCGAACCGGCAAGATGAAGACGGCAGTTTGGGCCACCTTTGCGCCGCGTCGGTGGTGTTCCTGATGCTCGTCGAGGCGAACCGGCAGTTGCGGATCGAGGGCGTGCAAGGCCCCGATCTGATGGCGCTGCTTGATCTGGTGGCGCTTGCGACTGTTGCCGATGTGGCCCCGCTGACCGGGGTGAACCGCGCCTTCGTGCGGCAGGGTTTGCGGGTGATGGCACGGCGCGACCGCCCCGGACTGCGCGCCTTGGCCGATCTTGCGCGCATGGACACCGCCCCCACCACCTATGCGCTTGGGTTTCTGCTGGGTCCGCGCGTCAATGCCGGGGGACGCATCGGGCAGGCCGATCTTGGCGCGCGGCTGCTGGCCACCGATGACCCCGCCGAAGCCACGGCTTTGGCCGCGAGGCTGGATCTGCTGAACACCGAACGCCGTGACATCGAGGCCCGTGTGCGCGAGGAAGCCTTGGCGCAGGCCGAGGCACGGGGCTTGGACGGCCCGCTGGTCTGGGCGGCTGCAGACGGCTGGCATCCCGGCGTGGTGGGCATTGTGGCCGCCCGGTTGAAAGAGGCGACACACCGCCCTGCCGTGGTGATCGGCTTTGACGGCGACATTGGCAAGGGGTCGGCCCGGTCGGTGTCTGGCGTCGATCTGGGGGCCGCGGTGCATCGGCTGGCGGCAGAGGGGCTGTTGATCAAGGGCGGCGGGCACAAGATGGCGGCAGGCCTGACGGTGGCCCGTAACCAACTGGAGCCGGCCATGGACCGTCTGGCCGAGTTGCTTGCCCGCCAAGGTGCCGGGTCCGGGGGGCCGGGCGATCTGCGCATCGACAGCCTGCTGATGCCACAGGCGGCGACTCAAGGCTTGGTGGAACAGATCGAATCCGCTGGGCCCTTCGGTGCGTCCGCCCCCGCCCCGCGCTTTGCCTTTGCCGATGTGGCCGTTCAGGCCCGCCGCATAGGAACGTCCCACCTGCGCCTGACCTTTGGCGACACAGGTGGCGCGCGCCTCGACGCCATTGCCTTCGGGGCCTTCGATGGCCCGCTTGGCCCAGCGTTGGAAAACGCGGGCCATCGGCGATTCCATCTGGCGGGGCGGCTTGAACTGAACACCTATGGCGGACGTACCAAACCGCAACTGCGTCTGGAAGACGCGGCATACAGCGGCTGACCCCGGGTCGTGAGGGTCGCGTTTCCGGCCTGAGCGGTCCGCCAAATGCAACGTCCTGCTCTCTCGTTCATTTTCCCTCTTGCGAACCGGCATGGGGGCCACTATTCACCCCACACCACCGCAGTGGCCCGTTCGTCTATCGGTTAGGACACCAGGTTTTCAACCTGGTAAGAGGGGTTCGACTCCCCTACGGGCTGCCATTTTCCTGCATTTGGCTACCTTCCAACACTCTGTGGAATGGCTCGTCTGACCAGACAGGTCCGGCCCCACAACAAACCCGCAATCGACAAGCGGTGCCCCAGTCCGACACGGATTTTACCAGACACCGCGCCCGCCGCACGGCGTCCAAACGGCAATCGCCACCCGGGTGCCGAACAAATCGGGTCACACATCATTGCAAATGAAAATGGCGATCCCGGGAGGAATCGAACCCCCAACATCCTGATTAGAAGTCAGGTGCTCTATCCAGTTGAGCTACGGGACCGGACGCGAGACTTTTGCGGCAGGTTGCCGCGTCACGCAAGTTCCTTTGTCAGAAAAACCGAATTCGGATCGAGGCTATATCCTTCGAACGGCGGGCATTCGGTGAAACCAGCCTTTTCATACAGAGCGCGCGCGGCCACAAAAGTCGGCTGCACCCCGGTCTCAAGGCTCAGGCGCGACAGTCCGGCGGCCTGTGCTTGCGCCAGCAGATGGTCCAGCATCCGGCGCGACAGGCCCCGCCCCCGTGCCTCGGCCAGCACATGCATCGACTTTATCTCGGCATGGTCCGCGTCGATCTGCTTGAATGCCCCCATGGCCAGCGGCACCCCGGCCTCGCGCAGCACGAAAAAGCTGATCCCCGGCACCGCCAACTGGCCTGCATCCATCATATGAATGCTTTCGGGCGGCGTGTCGGCGTGCATGTCGGCGGTGTGGCGCTGCATCAGCAAGGCCAGATCGGCCCCAAGCGGGCTTTCCTGCGCGATGGTCAGCATCAGTGCGTCCACGCACCCTTGCGGTCGGTGGCAAAATTCTCACCATAGCCGCGCTGGCGGATCACCGCGCGCCGGGCCTTGGGCTCCATCACGTCGAACTCGATGCCCTTGGCCTGCGCATAGGCCTCTGCCGCCTCGCGCGTGTCAAAGCGCAGCTTGACCTGACCGTCGGTATCGGTGGTAGAGGTCCAGCCCATCAACGGGTCCACCTCACGCGCCGAGGCGGGTGCAAATTCCAGCACCCAGCCTTTGGCCTTGGCCGTGCCGGATTGCATCGCTGTCTTTGCAGGTTGGTAGATGCGGGCGCGCATGGGAAACCTCGTGGCTATACCTGCGCACTTATTCCGAAAATCTGGCGGCGATGCAAGGTCGGGTTGCGGAAAGTCACTGTCGGCTGGCCTTGGGGAGTGTGGGTGGGGTGTGGGTGCGGCCAGCCGACAGCTTTAAGGTGCTGCTTGCAGGGCCAGACTGCCGCAGCTTGAATGTCTTTTCAATCCTAAGATGTGCGATCGACTTGAATTTTCGTTAAAATTGCACGGCTTTTCTTCACCTTTTCGTAAGGCTGGTTAACACATTGCCAAACTGCCTCTTGAACCAGAACAAAAACAGATCAAATCTGTGATGCTGGCCGACCAACGCCGGGAATCAGCCGCCCCAAGGGGACCACGCGATGCCGCATAACAATGACAATGCCCTGTCAGACCGCCCCGAGGTTCTGACCCGCCCCAAGCTGGAAGGCGGGCGCAGGTTCGTCATGAACAGCCCCTTCACGGCCGCAGGCGACCAGCCTGCCGCAATCCGCGAACTGACGGCGGGGGTTCTGGCGGGCGAGCATGACCAGGTGCTGCTTGGCGCGACCGGCACCGGCAAGACCTTTACCATGGCGCGCATCATCGAAGAAACGCAGCGCCCGGCCATCATTCTTGCCCCCAACAAAACCTTGGCCGCGCAATTATACGGTGAATTCAAAAGCTTCTTCCCGGAAAACGCCGTCGAATATTTCGTCTCCTACTACGATTACTATCAGCCCGAGGCCTATGTCGCCCGGTCCGACACCTATATCGAGAAGGAATCGCAGATCAACGAACAGATCGACCGGATGCGCCACTCGGCCACCCGCGCCCTGCTGGAACGGGATGATGTGATCATCGTGG
This sequence comes from uncultured Alphaproteobacteria bacterium, assembly GCA_963772935.1. Lineage (GTDB taxonomy): Bacteria > Pseudomonadota > Alphaproteobacteria > Rhodobacterales > Rhodobacteraceae > JANNNF01. The sequence goes on from CAVYZK010000008.1 coordinate 297,595, forward strand.
CCTCGGTGTCCTGCATCTATGGCATCGGGTCGGTGGAAACCTATTCGGCGATGACGCAGGATCTGATCACTGGGCAAAGCTACGATCAACGCCGGGTGATTGCCGAACTGGTGGCGCAGGCCTATCGGCGCAACGACACGGCCTTTGCGCGCGGGTCTTTCCGGGTGCGGGGTGATAGCCTGGAGGTCTGGCCCGCCCACCTTGAAGACCGCGCCTGGCGCTTTTCGTTCTTTGGCGAGGAGTTGGAGGCGATCATCGAGTTTGACCCACTGACCGGGGCCAAGACCGACAATTTCAAGCAAATCCGCATCTATGCAAACTCGCACTACGTCACCCCACGCCCGACGATGAATCAGGCGGTGCAGGGCATCAAGCATGAGTTGCGCACCCGGCTGGATCAGTTCGTGGCAGAGGGTAAGTTGCTGGAGGCCCAACGTCTGGAACAGCGCACCCAGTTTGATCTGGAAATGCTGGAAGCCACCGGCGTCTGCAACGGGATTGAGAACTATTCCCGCTATCTGACGGGCCGCGCACCGGGCGAACCGCCGCCCACGCTGTTCGAGTTTATCCCCGACAATGCCATTGTTTTTGCTGATGAATCCCATGTGTCCGTCCCGCAGATCGGCGGCATGTACAAGGGCGACTTCCGGCGCAAGATGACGCTGGCGGAACACGGGTTCCGCCTGCCGTCTTGCATGGACAACCGCCCGCTGAAGTTTGAGGAATGGGATGCCATGCGCCCGCAATCGGTGTTCGTCAGCGCGACCCCGGCGGCGTGGGAACTGGAACAGACCGGCGGCGTTTTCACCGAACAGGTGATCCGCCCCACCGGCCTGATCGACCCGCAGATTGAAATCCGCCCCGTCGATATGCAGGTCGATGACCTGCTGGACGAAATCCGCCGGGTTGCCGCCCTTGGGCTGCGGGTGCTGGTCACGACCCTGACGAAACGCATGGCCGAGGATCTGACCGAGTATTTCCACGAACAGGGCATCCGCATCCGCTATATGCACTCGGATATCGACACCATCGAACGCATTGAAATCCTGCGGGATTTGCGGCTTGGCGCGTTTGACGTGCTGGTCGGGATCAACCTGCTGCGCGAGGGGCTGGATATCCCGGAATGCGGGCTGGTGGCGATTCTGGATGCCGATAAGGAGGGCTTTCTGCGGTCGGAAACCTCCCTCATTCAGACGATCGGGCGGGCGGCCCGCAACTCGGACGGGCGGGTGATCATGTATGCTGACCGCATCACCGGCAGCATGGAGCGCGCGATTGGCGAAACCAACCGCCGCCGCGATAAACAGATAGCGTACAACACCTTGCACGGCATTACCCCTACCACGATCCGCAAGAATGTGGATGACGTGCTCTCGGGCCTGTGGAACGGTGATACCGATATGGCGCGGGTGACGGCCAAGATCGACAAGCCGATGGTGGGGTCAAACCTTGCCGCCCATCTGGACGCCCTGCGGCTGGCGATGCGGAAGGCGGCGGAAAATCTGGAGTTCGAGGAGGCCGCCCGCATCCGCGATGAGGTGAAACGGCTGGAGGCGGTTGAATTGGCCATTGCAGATGATCCGCTGGCACGGCAATCGGTGGTGGAAGAAGCGGTGGAGGAGGCGACCAAGATGGCAGGTCGGTCCACCGGGGGGCGCGCGGGCATGCGCGGCGGCAAATCACGACGGGGGCGATAGGTGGCACGCAAGATACTGGACCCGAACGACCCGTTCTTTCGGCACGCATGGGTGCGGTGGCTGACGGTGCTGTTGCCGCTGACCTGGGCGGGGTTCGAGCTGTGGACGGGCAGCCCCGGTTGGGCGGCGCTGTTCGGGGCGGCGGGCGGCTATGCGGCCTGGGTGTTGCTGATCAACGGTCCGGACAAATGACTTTGGCCCGCATCTCGCCACTGTCGCCCTGAATGAACTGATCATCGACCCAGCAGTTCGTCACCTCGGGGATCAGATCGACCATCGTCTTTCGGATCGCCTGATGCTGGCCGCGGCGGGCGTGGCCGAGGCGGATCACCTCTACCGCCTCGCCCTTTTGGAACACCACATAGTCGCGGCCATTGCGGGTCACTTCGGTCTTGGTGGAGCCAAACATCAGCGGCGTCGGCTGCGCGCCGCAGGCTGCAAGGAACAGGAGGGGGACGATGCGTTTCATTGTCCCAGCATGGGACATGCAATCTTAACACCCGGTTAACGACGTTGCTTTTGTTGCGATGGCGTTGGGACGGAACCGAAAGGCGGCTGGCACGTTGAGAGGTGTATCTCGGAAAGGAACGCCCGATGAAAATGACCTATGTGCTGCCGCTGCTCGCCCTGTTTGCCCTGACCGCCTGTGAGACGTTTGAAGGCTTCGGCCGCGACGTGGGCACCGCCGGGGCCGTGATCACGGACGAGGCGCAACAGGCGCAGAACTGAGTTTAGGGTCGGGGGAGTGATGGAGGGCGGGGTTTTGACCCCGCCTTTTTCGTGACGCGCTAGTAGGACGACGCGTATAGCACACTGCATTATCTTTGCTGTATAGCCGACTTAACCAAAGCAGCCGCAGCTAAACCAATTAGAAATGCCAAACTCCAAGCCAACACAAAATGTTGTCCAATATGCTTCTTATTTATGCTTCTTATTGCCGAAATTCGTATCTTTCTGCTGATGCAGCCAATGTTGACAGCAGAATGAAGCGTTGCGAGTACACGCAGCAATCACTCCAAAGACCAAGGCCCATGCCCCTATCAACTGTTGCCCCAAGAATTGATCGCAAAATGTCTTCAGAAATTATCAGTTTCTGAAACCATCAATTCCTGCTCATCGGCAGCCTGTCAATACTCACTGCCGGCTTCGACGCTGACAGTAGCCTTCTCGTCACCAGACATATTCGATGGGCAACCTTTCACCCATCCTACCCCGTGTGGGCACGCGATTGGTTTCACCAATCTCTTTCGCCCACCGCCTCTTAAAATGGACAGCTTAGCTGTCCATTTTAAGAGCTGAAATAAACGCCTCCTGCGGAATCTCCACTTTCCCGAACTGGCGCATCTTCTTTTTCCCGGCCTTCTGCTTGTCCAGCAGCTTGCGCTTGCGGCTGGCGTCGCCGCCGTAGCACTTGGCCGTCACGTCCTTGCGCATCGCGCTACAATGTCTCACGGGCAATCACCCGCGCGCCGATGGCCGCCTGGATCGGGATCTTGAACATATGCCGGGGGATCAGTTCTTTCAGCTTTTCTACCATCGCCCGGCCCCGCATCTCGGCGCGGTCGCGGTGGACCATCATCGACAGCGCATCGACGGGTTCGTCGTTCACAAGGATCGACATCTTGACCAGAAAATCCTCACGGTATTCTGAAATCACATAGTCGAAGGACGCATAGCCCTGTGTGACCGATTTCAGCCGGTCATAGAAATCGAACACCACTTCGGCAAGCGGCAGGTCATAGACCACCATTGCCCGCGTCCCGGCATATGACAAATCAAGCTGAATTCCGCGACGGTCCTGACAGAGTTTAAGAATATCGCCGAGGTATTCATCCGGCACCATGATGGTGGCCTTGATGCGCGGCTCGTCGATATGGTCCACATAGGTCAGGTCGGGCATGTCGGCGGGGTTGTGCAGGTCGCGCACCTCGCCGTCTTTCATGTGCAGCTTGAACACCACCGACGGGGCGGTGGTGATCAGGTCGAGGTTATATTCCCGCTCCAACCGGTCACGGATCACCTCAAGGTGCAGCAGGCCCAGGAACCCGCAGCGGAAGCCAAAGCCCAGTGCCGCCGAGGTTTCCATTTCGGAACTGAAACGACGCGTCGTTCAGCGACAGCTTTTCAATCGCGTCGCGCAGGTTTTCAAAATCGGCGGCATCGACCGGGAACAGGCCGCAGAACACCACGGGCTGCGCGGGTTTGAAACCGGGCAGCGCCTCGGCACAGCCCTTGCGTTCATGGGTGATGGTGTCGCCCACGCGGGTGTCGCGGACCTGTTTGATCGAGGCGGTGAAGATGCCAATCTCACCCGGGCCCAGTTCTTCGATATCCACCATCTGGGGTTTCAGAACCGCCAGCTTATCAATGCCGTAGACCGCGTTGGTCTGCATCATGCGGACCCGGTCGCCCTTTTTCATGACGCCGTCCATGATGCGCACCATGACCACAACGCCGAGGTAGGCATCGTACCACGAATCCACCAGCATGGCCTTCAGCGGGGCCGTGGCATCGCCCTTCGGCGGCGGCAGGCGGGTCACGATCGCTTCCAGCACGTCAGGAATGCCGAGGCCGGATTTGGCCGAGACATAGAGGGCATCGGTGGCGTCCAGCCCGATCACATCTTCGATCTGCTGCTTGATCCGTTCGGGTTCGGCGGCGGGCAGGTCGATCTTGTTCAGCACGGGCACAATCTCATGCCCCGCATCCAGCGCCTGATAGACGTTGGCGAGGGTCTGGGCTTCCACGCCCTGGCTGGCATCGACCACCAGAAGCGAGCCTTCGACGGCCCGCATCGAGCGCGAGACTTCATAGGCGAAGTCCACATGGCCGGGGGTGTCGATCAGGTTCAGGATATAGATCTGGCCATCCTTGGCGGGATATTCGATCCGCACGGTGTTGGCCTTGATGGTGATGCCGCGTTCGCGTTCAATATCCATGCTGTCCAGCATCTGCGCCTTCATATCGCGCGCAGCGACCGTGCCCGTCATCTGGATCAGACGGTCAGCGAGGGTGGATTTGCCGTGGTCAATGTGAGCCACGATACTGAAATTGCGGATGAGGGAAAGCTGGGTCATGCGCGCCGTATAACCGGGAAAATCAGGTGCGGAAAGGGGGATGCGCGGTCTGGTTGGGGAAAGAGAGGGGTGAGTCGGATTTGTGCGCGTGGTGGGGCGGTGCGGGTGTGGGGGGCGGCGGCGGAGTGCCCTGCCCTGCCCTGCGCGCAGGGCCACATTTTGCGGTGCCAGCCCCCCGCATTTGGCCGCCGCAACAACCCATGGTGGCCCTTGGCAAAACCCCGCGCAGCCGCAGTGCAGCATTGAAAATTCCGCGCAGAATCGGCATTATGGCGCTACGAGAGTGACCGGGGGCGGCAATGACCTCTGGCGTGCATGAGGCAAAAAGACCATGACATCGACGCTTCGACTGGCCGTTGCGGCCATCGTTTTTCCTCTGACGCTTGGCATGGCGCAGGCTGGCCCGATTGAGCGGGCGTGCCTGTCGTCTGAACGGGCCGCGGGCAACCGCAGCCTGTGCGGCTGCATCCAGCAGGTTGCCGATCAGACGCTTGGCAACAGCGATCAGCGCAAGGCGGCCAAATTCTTCCGCGATCCCGATCTTGCCCATGCGGTGTGGATTTCGCAAAGCTCCCGCGATGATGCGTTCTGGGACCGCTACAAGGCGTTTGGGGCGACCGCTGCGGCAAGCTGCGGCTGATTACCGGAACGCTGGCCCGTGTGCCCACAGGGTCAGCGACCAGCGGGTGCCGCGTGTGACGGGTGTTACACGGTGCAGCACATGGCTGGGGAAAATCGCCGCCTGCCCCCGGATACGGGGGGCGGCGATGACGGTGCTGTCGGGCCAGACCTGTAATTCGCCGCCGTCATAATCCGCAGGGTCGGACAGTTGTACCACGATGGTCAGTTTGCGCAGTGCGGCCCACACCCCGGCCCCGATATCGGAATGCCAGTCGAAATGCCCCGCCCGTTCCGCGCCATAGCGCGCGACCTGCGGGCTTTCGCCAAATTCGGTCAGGTCAAAGTTGAAGCTGTCGCGATTGGCATCGGCCACCAGCCGCACCATGCGGTCCATTACCCAGGATGCGGCGGGGATATCATCCAGCCACGCCACCTCGGCCCGCCGGATTTGCGGCGCGTCGGTGCCGCCCACCACCCGCGCCTCGCGCAGATCGGACGCCTGCACCAGCCCGATCAGGTGGTCACACTGGTCTGGCGACAAGGCGGCGGGCAGGGTCAGAAAGCTGGGCATGGGTTACCTCAAGCGAAAGGGCCCCGCTTCACGATGGAAGCGAGGCCCAAATCTGTGATCCAACGCAGATCAGGCTGCGACGGTTGCCGCAGCAGTTGCCTTGGCGATGTCGCGCTTGATGCGCAGCGCGTCGGCCGACAGCTCATCATCCTTGGCTTTCGCCAGATAGGCATCAAACCCGCCGCGGTGATCGACCGAGCGCAGAGCCGCAGCCGAGATGCGCAGCTTGAACGACTGACCAAGGGCGTCGGACATCAGGGTAACCACGTTCAGGTTCGGCAAAAACCGACGACGGGTCTTGTTGTTGGCGTGGCTGACAGTGTTGCCAGACATCGGGCCTTTGCCCGTAAGTTCGCAGACGCGCGACATTGTCGTGATCCTTTTTCTTCAAAGCGGCAAGAACGGGGCCCCAAACCTGCGGCGACGTTCGAATTCGATTTGCGGCGTTTAGGGGGAATCGGCGGCGGCGTCAAGCGCTTCGGGGCAGAACTGTCGCGGCAACAGCGCAGGACCTGCCCTTGCAGTTTAGCGGGTGGCACAACGCTTTGCCAATGTGATACCGCGCAGCAGCGCCCAAATTTCAGGCAGTCCAAGAAAGAAGCCCATGCCGTTGCACGAACTTGCCGCCCTTGGAACTGCCCTATGCTGGGCCACCACCGGCCTGATCGCCGCCGATGCCGTGCGGGCCTTGGGGGCGTTTCATTTCAACCTGCTGCGGCAGGGGTTTGTCACGCTGCTGCTGGCGGCCATCGTGGCGGCCAGCGGCATCTGGCCTGCTGTGCCTGCCACCACGGTCTGGGTGCTGGCAGTGTCTGGCGTGATCGGCATTTTGCTGGGCGATACCTTCAATTTTGCCGCCGTGGGCCGGATCGGGCCACGCCGGGCGGGGGCAGTGTTCGCGCTGAACGCGCCGATGGCGGCGGGCCTTGGCTGGCTGTTTCTGGGCGAGGCGTTGAGCTTGCAGGCCGTGCTGGGCATCGGGCTTGCGGCGACGGGCGTGGCCCTAGCTGTGCTGGGGCGGGCGCGGGCGGATGCCCACCGGCTGGAGGCTGTGCCGGGCCGGTTGTGGCTGGGGGTCTTGTTCGGGCTGGCGGCGGCTTTGGGTCAGGCGGCGGGGTCGCTGATTGCACGGCCCGTGATGCTGTCGGGGATAGACCCCTACCTTGCGTCGCTGTTGCGGGTGGGCGCGTCCGGGCTGGTGATGGGGGTGCTGGCGGCCACGCCGCTTTCCCCCGCCTGCCGCAACGCCCGAGCCGGACCGTGCTGATCCTGACCGGGGCCACCGCCTTTATCGGGCTGCTGATGGGGATGACGCTGTTTCTTTACGCCCTGCAGGGGTCACAAACCGGGATCATCGCCACCCTGTCGGCCACATCGCCCGTGCTGATTTTGCCAATGCTGTGGGCGCGCACGGGCCAGCGGCCCAGCCTGATGGCGCTGAGCGGGGCCGGGCTGGCCGTGGCGGGCCTTGCGCTGATCTTTACGCGGTAGCTGGCACGCGGGACACCGCATGGGCGGCCAAGGCGAAATGCCCGGTCTTTTCGGCCCGCGCAGCCACCCCGCGCCACCACGCGGGGGCCTTGGCCCGGTTGTTGCGGTGCAGGGCAAGCACGGCAGCCGGGGTCAGGGTTCGGGTGATCACAAGCTGTTGAATTGCTGCGAACTTCGCCGACCGGCGCAACACGTCCGTCGCCGGATGGCCGCCAAAGCCATAGCGGCACAGCGCCATGCCCGGCAGGATCTCGCCGATCATATCGGCATGGCGGCGGTCCAGCGGGCGGAAGGGGTCAAAGATCACCACGCCTTGCAGATCGCAGCGCGCATGGGTGGCAAGATCGCCAAGGGCGGGATCGAACCCCCGTCCCTCCTCGCGGTAGCGGCGGTCAAACGGCACCATATGGGGCGCAATCGACACTTGCGGGGATATCGCCACCACCTGCGCCATGTTCAGCGCGGCTGACAGGCGAAGCGCGCCATAGCCACCCATGGAAAACCCGATGCCCGCGATATGGTCAAACCCGGTCACAAAAGGGGCAAGCGATGCGCTTATATCTTCGGTGTCGGGGTTCACGAACCAGTCGTTGAAGCGGGGTTGGATTTGCAGATGGGTCCAGCCTTCGTCCAGAAACCTTTGGCTGGGTTTGGGGGGATCAAAGCCAGTGCGGTCAGGCTTGCGATGGCCAAAGGTCACGATCAGGCAGCCGTTGGGATGCGCGGGCCGGAACACCGCCGCGCGCAGATAGCTGCCGTCAAACAGCCCCTCAGCCGTCATCCGGCCCAAGCCCCGCCAGAAAGGCCGCCGCCGCCGCCGATGCGGTCTGCGCGCCCGCCGCGACCTGATCACCCGCCAGCCCCAAGGCCCGGCGCGTGTCTGGCGCATCAAGCCGTGCCAGCAAGCCTTGGCGCACCTCATCTTCAAACCAGTAGCGCGCCTGTTCGGCCCGGTGTCTGGTCCAGTGCCCCTGCGCCTTTCGCCATTCGATCAGATCTTTCGCGCGCGCCCAAGCCTCTGTCAGCCCCTCATCCGCCAATGCCGACACAGGCAGCGCACAAGGATAGCCATCGGGGTCTTGCGGACGGCGGCGCAGAAGGCGCAAGGCCCCCGCATAATCGGCCATGGTGCGCAGGGCGGCGGGGCGCAGATCGCCATCGGCCTTGTTGACGAGGATCATGTCGGCCATTTCCATGATGCCACGCTTGACGCCCTGCAATTCATCGCCCCCCGCCGGGGCGAGCAGCAGCACGAACAGGTCGCACAACTGCGCCACCACGGTTTCAGACTGCCCCACTCCCACGGTTTCGATCAGCACCACGTCAAATCCTGCTGCCTCGCACAGTGCCACAGCCTCGCGCGTCCGCCTTGCCACGCCGCCCAGATGGGTCTGGCTGGGCGAGGGGCGGATGAAGGCGCGCGGATCGCGGGACAGGCGTTCCATCCGGGTCTTGTCGCCAAGGATCGACCCGCCCGTGCGGGCCGAGCTTGGGTCCACCGCCAGCACCGCCACGCGAAGGCCCTGGCCCGTCAGCATCAGACCGAACGATTCAATGAAGGTCGATTTCCCCACGCCCGGCGTGCCGGACAGCCCGATGCGCAGCGCCTGCCGCCCGGCGGGGCGCAGGGTATCCAGCAATTCCAGCGCCTGTACCCGGTGATCTGCCCGACCGCTTTCGACCAGCGTGATCGCCCGGGCAAGCGCGCGGCGGTCGCCTGCGATCACGCCCGGGGCGAGTTCTGTAACAGTCATGCCGCAAATCCGGCGGGAAATCGCGCGCGCAGGCCTGCGTTTGGCACCACGTTTCGCGATGTGAACGCATTTGTCATCGGCGGTTCTCCCCGGGGGTCTTATGTCTGGTCTTTATTGGCTTAGATTTGCACGGTATTCCAGCGACGCAAACACAGTGTCCCGCAGGGACAGGCGTGGATCATAAAGAGGCAACAGATGATGTCGATCAAGACCATGGTGAAGACCACAGCGATGGCTGCAACCATTGCCGGACTGATGCTGGTGCCACCTGCAATGGCGCAAGACAAATCCTCGGATCAGGCGACGTTCGATCTGGTGCTGAAGGGGATAACGGCGGGGACGCTGACCTTTGCTGCGACGCAAAGCGGCAAAGGATATGGCGTGCAGGGCAAGTTGCAATCGTCGGGGCTGGCCGCGCTGATCCGCAAGGTGCGCTATGATGCGAAGGTCAAGGGCAGCGTCTCGAAAGGGCGGTACAGCCCGTCGAGCTATTCCGAAAAGGCCGATACCGGCAAGCGGCAGTCGGAATCGGTGATGGCTTACAAGGGGGGGGTGCCGCAGGTGGTGTCCTATAACCCGCCGCGCGATCCGGGGCCGAATGATGTGGATGCCAGCACCATGGGGGGGTCGGTTGACCCGCTGACGGCGCTGTACGCCACATTGCGCGACGTGGCCCCAGGGCAGGAATGCCAAGTGTCGGTCAAGATGTTCGACGGCAAGCGCAGCAGCCAGATCACCGTGGGCAAACCCAAGGCGGATGGCGACGGCGTGGTTTGCACGGGTGAATACCGCCGCCTGAAAGGCTTCACCGCCGATGAGATGGCCGACAAGGTGCGCTTTCCGTTTACGCTGACCTATGCGCCGGTGGACGGTGGCAAGATGCGGGTGGTCGAGGTGTCGATGGACAGCCTCTACGGCAAGGCCCGGCTGACCCGTCGGTAATCATCCCTCCCGCGGTTATCAAATTGAGCGCGCCCTGATCGGGCGCGCGTTTGTTTTTATCGAGGCGCCGCCCTGTGTTTATGTCGTGCAAGGGTTGGCACGCGCGGCGACTGCTCCGCAGGGAGTATTTGGAAAAGAGCAACGTTGAAGGGCTTGCTGGCAGGGCTGGCGTGGGGTGATAAGGCGGGCATGACCCCATCGTTGCCGATTACCGCTGTGCTGCCCGATCTGCGTGCTGCCCTCGCCGCGCGGGGGATGGCCGTGTTGCAGGCTCCACCGGGGGCCGGGAAAACCACGGGGGTGCCGCTGGACCTGCTGGCCTCGGGCCTGATCCGGGGCCGTATTGTGATGCTGGAGCCGCGCAGGCTGGCCGCGCGGGCGGCGGCGGAGCGGATGGCGGAGACGTTGGGCGAACCTGTGGGGGCGACCGTCGGCTACCGTATTCGCGGCGAGGCCAAGGTGTCTGCCGCGACCCGGATCGAGGTGGTCACCGAAGGCATCCTGACCCGGATGATCCAGTCCGACCCTGAACTGCCGGGCGTGGGGCTGGTGATCTTTGACGAATTCCACGAACGCAGTCTGGCCGCCGATCTGGGGCTGGCCCTGTGTCTTGAGGTGCGCGGGGCGCTTGCGGGATGACCTGCATCTGCTGGTGATGTCGGCCACGCTGGATGCAGCCCCGGTGGCCGCGTTGATGGGCGATGCCCCCCTGATCACATCCGCGGGCCGGGCCTTTCCGGTGGAGACCCGCTGGCTGGACCGCAGCCCTGACGCATCCTTGCGGTTTGAGGCGGCGGTGGCGGGGTTGGTGCGCGCAGGCGGTGGCTGAAACCGAAGGCGGTGTGCTGGTGTTCTTGCCGGGGGAAGGCGAGATCAGACGGGTTGAGGGGTTGTTGTCCGGCATCGGCTGCGAGGTGCGGCCCCTGTTTGGTGCGATGGAGTTTGCGGCCCAAAAGGCTGCCTTGGCCCCGGTGCAGGGGCGCAAGATTGTGCTTGCCACGTCTATCGCTGAAACCTCGCTGACCCTGCCAGATATTCGCGTCGTGGTGGATGCGGGCCGCGCGCGCCGCGCCCGGTTTGACCCGGCATCGGGCATGTCGCGGCTGGTGACGGAACGGGTCACCAAGGCCGAGGCCGAACAGCGCCGGGGCCGTGCGGGGCGGGTGGCGGCGGGGGTCTGCTACCGGATGTGGACGCGCGGCGAGGAAGGTGGAATGGCGGCCTTTCCACCTGCCGAGATTGAGGCCGCCGATCTGACAGGCCTTGCGCTGGAACTGGCGCTGTGGGGGGCTGTCGATCTGCCCTTCCTGACGCCACCCCACCCCGGCGTGCTGGCTGAGGCACAGGCGGTTCTGGCGGGCCTTGGCGCGCTGGACGGAGCGTCAATCACCCCGCATGGCCGCGCACTGGCCGCCCTGCCCCTGCATCCGCGCCTTGGGCATATGCTGACCATCGCGGGGCCAGAGGCGGCGGTTCTGGCGGCCCTGTTGGCCGAGCGCGACCCGTTGCGCGGGGCGGGGGTAGACCTGATGCTGCGGCTGGCGGCGGTGAAGTCACCGGGGGCCGATGCGCACCGGGCCACCATCGACCGCATCCGGATTGAGGCCAAACGGCTGGCCCGGGCGGTTGGTGCGGCGCAGATGCCGGGGCTGTCGGTGGCGCAAATGGCGGCCCTTGCCTACCCCGACCGGGTGGGCCTGCGCCGCAAGGGCGATGCGCCCCGGTGGGTGCTGTCGGGCGGCAAGGGGGCGGCGATGGCCACCACCGACGCGCTTGCAAGCGCGCGGTTGATGGTGGCGACCGATCTGGACGGCGACGCGCGTGAGGCGAAGGTGCGGCAGGCGGTGGCGATATCCGAGGCTGAATTGCGCGCGGTGCATGGGGCCGATATCGCCTGGCATGAGGTTTGCGAATGGTCGCGCCGCGAAGGCCGGGTGCTGGCGCGGCGTCAGGAACGCTATGGTGCGCTGGTGCTGGATGACCGCATCTGGCCCGACGCCCCTGCGGATGCGATGGCGCGGGCGGCTTTGGATGGCATCCGCGATCTGGGCCTGCCGTGGACGCCTGCCGCCGCGCGGTTGAGGGCGCGGGTTCAGATGGCGCGGGCGGACGACTGGCCCGCCTGCGATGACGCCGCCCTGCTGGCAGGGCTGGAGGACTGGCTTTTGCCACATATCGGGAACGCCCGCACCACAGCCGACCTGCGCGCTCTGGACGTGACCGAGGCCCTGCGCACCCGCATCGGGTGGGACAGGGTGCAGGCCTTGGACAGATCCGTGCCCAGCCATTTCGAGACCCCTTTGGGTCGGCGGGTGCCTATCGACTATGACGGCGATGCGCCGGGTATCGAGGTGCGGCTGCAGGAAATGTTCGGCGTAACCCAGCACCCCGTGGTCGGGGCCGCGCGCCTGCCCTTGCGCATCACCCTGCTGTCGCCGGGGCAGCGCCCGGTGCAGGTGACAATGGACCTGCCCGGCTTTTGGGCGCGGTCCTACGCCGATGTGCGCCGCGACATGCGCGGGGCCTACCCGCGCCACCCCTGGCCCGAAGACCCGACGCAAGCCGAACCTACCCTGCGCGCCAAACCGCGCGGCACCTGACCATCTTTCAAGCCTGAAACAGCTTGTGATCCCTGCGGCCTTCAAACCGCTTTGAATTGCGGTTACACCGTGCCGCAATCGAGCCAGAGGAAAACAGAAATGCAGACGGCACAACAGGCGCGCATCGCCATATCGGCGATGTTTCTGGCGAATGGTTTTGTCATGGGGGCTTGGGCTCCGCAAATTCCGCTGCTGCTGCCGCGCCATGGGATTACCGAATTTGCGCTTGGCCTGCTGATCCTCGGGCTGGGGGTGGGGGCGGTCAGCGCGATGCTGTTTGCGGGCAAGTTGATTGCCCGGTTCGGGTCGCGCACCGTGTTGCGGGCCTTTGCGCTGTCGATTGTGCCGGTCTTGCCGATTGTGGTTTATGCGCCCTCGGTGCCGGTGCTGGCCGTAGCGATGGCCATTCTGGGCGCGCTGATCGGCTGCATGGACGTGGCGATGAACGCCAACGCGGTAGAGGTGGAACGCCGCCTTGGCCGCGCGATCATGTCCGCCAGCCATGGATTCTGGAGCCTTGGCGGCTTTCTCGGCGGCTCGCTTGGCGGGTTGCTGATTGCCCGCACCAGTGCCGAGGTGCAGGCCCTGACCGTGGCAGGCGTGGTGGCGGTGATCGTGCTGGTGGCGATGCGCTATCTGCTGACCGAACCTGTCGCGGCCCCATCTGCCACGCCCAAGGCGGCTCCGGCCATGCTGCCGCGCAATGGTGCGATCTGGTTGCTGGGCCTGATGGCGATGCTGTGCATGATCCCCGAAGGCGCGGTGCTGGATTGGGCGGCGCTGTATCTGCTGGGCGATCTGGGCACGCCGGCGGAACGGTCTGGCCTTGCCTTCGCGTTCTTTTCCGGGGCTATGGCCGCGATGCGCTTTGCCGGGGACGCGCTGCGCAACCGTTTTGGCGCGGTGCTGACGCTGCGCGTGTCAGGGGCTGCCGGGGCTGCGGGTCTGCTGATTGCGGCACTGGCCCCGAATGATACCGTGGCCTTGGCAGGGTTCTTTCTTTCAGGGCTTGGCGTCGCCAACATGGTGCCGATCATGTTTTCGGCGGCGGGCAATTTTCCGGGCATATCGTCGGGTGCGGCGCTATCGACCGTTACCATGGTCGGCTATGCGGGCATCCTTGTGGCCCCGTCGAGCATTGGGTTTGTGGCAGAGGCCATCGGGTTTCGCGTAACCTACGGCGTTTTGGCGCTGTTGCTGGTGGGCGTAGCCCTGATGGCCAACCGGGTGGCAATCGCCGACGGTGTGCATGGTCAGCCCAAGGCCGTTGCCATCTGATCTGCCGCCACCAGCGTTGCGAAATCGGCCCCAAGCAGCGACAGCGTCACCCGCAGCACGGTATCTGCATCAATCCGCCCGCCGTCATGGGCGGGAATGTCGAAGGCCATCAGCGCGTCATGCGCGAGCAGCACGGTAAACCCAAGATCTGAGGCCGACCGCGTGGTTGACGTGACGCAAAACGCAGCCACGGCCCCTGCAATCACCAGCCGGTCAATGCCACCTTTGCGCAACAGCGCGTCCAGCCCGGTGCCCGCAAAGGCTGAGGAGCCGGATTTATACAGCACCACCTCTGCCCCAACCGGGGCCGCACAGGGCATCACCTCGGCGGATGGCTGTCCCTTGGCAAAGGGGGTGCCGGCTTCATCATGATGCACATGCAGGACAGGCAACCCCCTGCCCCGGAACAGTTTCAGCAGGTTTGCGACCTTGTCCTCCGCCCCCGGGTTGGCGTGCGGGCGGCCCGCTGCGATGCGGTCGGCCATCCCCATCTGCATGTCTATCAACAAAAGCGCGGTTGCCATCATGCCCCCATATAGTCAGCTTTGCCGAGTTCAACCCCATTGTGACGCAAGATGTTGTAGGCTGTCGTCACATGGAAATAGAACTGCGGCAGCGAATAGACCATCAGATACTGCAATCCCGGCATCGTCATATCTTGCCCGCGCATCTTTATGGTGATCTCGCGGGTGGCAGCGCCGTCGTAGACCGCCGCAGGGAAACTGCCAATATAGGCACGGGCAGCAGCAATACGTGTTTGCAATTCGGCAAAGCTGGTTTCGGTATCGGGAAAGGACTGCGGCACCTCTCCCGCCATCCGCGCCGAGGCCCGGGCGCCAAAATCGCAGGCGAGTTGCACTTGCCGGGTGAAGGGCAGCATGTCGGGGAACAGCCGGTAAGCCAGCAGTGCCTCGGGTTTGATGTTTTTCGCCGTCGCATGCGCCTCGGCCTTCGTCAGGATATTCGACAGCGCCCCGAGGGTGCGGTCGAGCGGTGGAATGATCGTGGCATACATCGGCGGCCCCTTCGGCATGTGATGCGCGTTGATCGACCCCGGCGGGGGCATAAGTCAAGCGCCACCCTTGTCAGCGTCAACGTGCGGTGCCAGATACCTGCCATGAAACCCGACCTTCCCTTGGCCAGCCGCAGCGGCCTGCCCGCCGAATTTCAACTAATCCTCGCGGAGTATCCCCGCGCGGGATGGCCGGATCACCGTGATTTCAACGGGCTGGCCGCGTTCTGGCTGGACCGGCATCTGACCTTTCGCCACACCATGGGGCAGTTGCGCACTGATGCTGAAGGGCTGATCGACCGCAAGCTCGCGCCTGTGGCCTATGGCAAGCGCCTGCAACGGTTGGGGTCGGGGTTACTGAACGATCTGATCGGGCATCACCAGATCGAGGACGACGCCTATTTCCCGCAACTCGCCCGTCTGGAACCCCGCATCGCCCGCGGGTTTGATATGCTGGATGCCGACCACCATGCCCTGCACGCCCTGATAGACCGCTTTGCGCGCGGCGCAAACGCCGTGCTTGGGGCCGAGGATGAAACTCGCCACCGCAAGGCCGTGGCCCGGTTTGCCGGTGATCTGGCCGCGTTCGAAGGGCTGCTGACACGGCATCTGACCGATGAGGAAGATCTGGTACTGCCCGTGGTGCTGAAACACCGGGTTGGCTAGCGGTCATGCGCGCCTTTGCCCGCAAGGATATGCGGGCGGAACCTGGCAATCCGTGCGAGGCGGGTGGCAGAGGTCTTGGCAGAGGCAAGGGCGATGGCATAGCTTTTCTGCCGCCCCGGGGTCAGGGCCTGAAACGCCTCGGCAAGGGCGGGGTCGCCGTCCAGCGCATCCAGCAACTCGTCCGGCAGATCAACGGTGCTGTCGTCCTTTGCTGGTTTGATGCCCGCTGCCGCATAGCCCATGGCCTCCACCAGATAGGCGCGGATCACCGTGGCCATGCGGGCAACCGTGCCATTGACCGCAAAGCGGATCATTTCGGCATGCCGGGTGTAGGGCCCCTGCTTTTCAAGGATACCATCGGGATCGGTCATCAGGGCGGCGTTAAAGAAGGTCAGCCGGAAATCGCCGCGAAACGCCCCGATGATCGCGATGTTCCGCCCGGCGTGCATGTAGCAGGGATGCCCCCATTTCACCGTCTCGGTCAGCCCGGCCTCCACACAAATCCGCCGCAGTTCGGCAAGGCCCGCAGCCCACGCCTGCACCGAACAGTCGGGCGTCGCAAAACGGTCACACCGCCCGCAGCCTTTCAGGAAATACTCCGCGATATCCGTGATCATCACGATGCTCCGGGTGATGGTGCGCAAAGCCTGTTGTAGCGGGTTTTGGCTGGGGTGCCAAATGGGGGATGGGGCCAGCCGGACCATGCGGGACAATCCGGCCAGCCCGTGATAGGCAGGCCTCCATACCCCAATTCCCAGACCCCAGTTCTACGGCGAGACTTGCATGACGATCACCCATGAAGATGACCTGGACGGCCTGAAACACATTGGCCGGATCGTCGCCAATACCATGCACGCCATGGCACGGGCGATGGAACCGGGCATGACCACCAAAGAGCTGGACCAGATCGGCCGCGCGCTGCTGGACCGGGCGGGCGCGCAATCTGCCCCGGAGGCGACTTATGATTTTCCCGGCGCCACCTGCATCAGCGTCAATGAGGAAATCGCGCATGGCATTCCGGGGGCGCGGGTCATCGCGGCGGGCGATCTGGTCAACATCGACGTGTCGGCCAGCAAGAACGGCTATTTCGCCGATACCGGGGCGACGTTTCGCATGGGGGCGGTGCGCCCCTCGCTGGACCGGTTGTGCCGGGACGGCAAGCGCGCCATGCAGATCGGCATCGCGCAGGTGGGCCATAACAAGCCGTTGGCCGGGATCGGCAAGGCCATCGGTCGGTTTGCCTCGGCGCAAGGCTATACGCTGATCCGGAACCTCGCGAGCCACGGCGTAGGCCGCGCCTTGCACGAATATCCCGAGGAAGTGGCCACATGGCCCAGCCGGGGCGACACCCGGCAGATGCACCGGGGGCTGGTGCTGACGGTCGAGCCGTTCCTGTCCCGGGGTGGGACATGGGCCAGACAAGGCCGCGATGGCTGGACGCTCTATGCCGACCCAGCCGCCCCGGTGGTGCAGTATGAACACACGGTCGTGGCCACCGACCGGGGGGCGATCATCGTGACGATGCCGGGCTGACCTTGGCTGCGGTCACACCCCCAGACACCAGCGCATGACCGCCTTCTGTGCATGCAGGCGGTTTTCGGCCTCGTCGAACACCACGGAATGGGCGCCGTCCATCACGGTGCTGGTCACCTCGTCGTTCCGGTGGGCGGGCAGGCAGTGCATGAACAGCGAGTCGGTTTTGGCGCGGGCCATCAGCGCCTCGTTCACCTGATAGCCGCGCAACTGGTTGTGGCGGCGTTCCTTGGCGGATTCGGGGTCGTGCATCGACACCCAGGTGTCCGTCACCACAAGGTCGGCCCCCTGCACCGCAAGGGCCGGGTCGCGTTCAATGGAAACCCGCACGCCTTTGGCACGCGCAAACCCAAGGGCGGCGGCGTCAGGGTCGAGCGGTTCCGGGCCCGTGAAGGTGAAGTCGAAGCCGAACTGCCCTGCCGCGTGCAGGAAGGACGTGCAGACGTTGTTGCCGTCCCCTGCCCAGACCACCTTCTTGCCCGCGATCGGGCCACGATGTTCCTCATACGTCATCACATCGGCCATGATCTGGCAGGGATGGGTGCGGTTGGTCAGGCCGTTGATCACCGGCACGGTGGCGTGTTCGGCCATCTCCTGCAGGGTGGCTTCCTCGAACGTGCGGATCATGATCAGATCGACATAGCGGCTGAGAACCCGGGCGGTGTCGGCAATCGTCTCGCCATGGCCAAGTTGCATTTCCTTGCCCGACAGCACCATGGTCTGGCCGCCCATCTGCCGCACGCCGACGTCGAACGACACGCGGGTGCGGGTCGAGGGTTTCTCAAATATCAGTGCAACCATGCGGCCTGCCAGCGGCTGGTCATCGTCCGGCGTGCCCTTGGGGCGGTCGTTGCGGGCGGTTTTCATCGCGTGGGCAGAGTTGATCATCGCCCGCAGGTCGGTGGCGTCGGTGGTGTGGATATCGAGGAAGTGCTTCATCTGATAGGGCTTTCGGGTTGAGAGCGCCGGGGGGTTTCACACCCCCCGGACCCCCTGTGGGATATTTAGGGACAGAAAATGAGGGCCACTGGCGTCAGGCCGCTTCCAATGCTGTGGCGGCTCGGTCGAGCCGGGCCAAGGCTTCGGTGATATCCTCGGACGTGATGTTCAGCGCGGGCAGCAGGCGCAGCACGTTGTCGGCGGCAGCGACGGTCAGCAGGTGTTGGGCATAGCCTGCCTTGACCACATCGGTGTTGGCGGCGACGCATTTCAGGCCCAGCATCAGGCCATGGCCGCGCACTTCGGCGAACACGTCCGGGTGGCTGGCAACCAGCCCCTCCAGCCCCTGGCGGAACTGGGCGGCACGCGCGCCCACCTGTGCCAGAAACGCATCGTCGGACACCATGCCCAGCACTGCCGCGCCGACCGCACAGCCCAAAGGATTGCCGCCGTAGGTGGACCCGTGCGTGCCCGCCACCATGCCCGCCGCCGCGCGTTCTGTCGCCAGCACCGCGCCCAACGGAAAGCCGCCGCCGATGCCCTTGGCGACCATCATGATATCAGGCGTGATACCGGCCCATTCATGCGCGAACAGCCGGCCCGTGCGGCCCATGCCGCATTGCACCTCGTCAAAGATCAGCAAGGTGCCGGTGGCGTCGCACAGATCACGCAGGCCTTTGAGGCATTGATCGGGGATTGACCGGATGCCGCCTTCGCCCTGCACGGGTTCGACCATCACGGCGCAGGTCTGATCGGTGATCGCGGCCAACAGCGTGTCATGGTCGCCCCATTTGATCTGCCGGAAGCCCGGCATCAGCGGGCCAAAGCCCTTGACCATTTTCTCGGACCCTGCGGCGGCAATCGCCCCGGTGGAGCGGCCATGGAACGCGCCTTCCAGCGTCAGGATTTCCACCCGCTCGGGCTGGCCGTTGTCGTAGTGAAACTTGCGGGCCATCTTGATTGCCAGCTCTGCCGCCTCGGTGCCGGAATTGGTGAAGAACGCAGTGTCGGCAAAGGTCAGGTCCACCAGCATCGCCGCAAGCCGTTCCTGTTCCGGGATGCGGTAGAGGTTCGACACATGCCACAGCTTCGCCGCCTGTTCGGAAATCACCCGGACCAGCTCGGGATGGGCATGGCCCAAGCGCGTTGACCGCGATGCCTGCGCCAAGGTCGAGATAGCGCGACCCATCCTCGGACGTCAGCCAAGAGCCTGCGCCCGAGACGAAGGCCATGGGCGCGCGGTTATAGGTGGGCAAAACGGCAGTGATCATGGGATAAACCCTTTTCGCATGAGGGCCGGACGGAACAACCGTGGCCGTGGGATATGTCAACGTAGGGAAGCGCCCGTGCGTGGGCAATACGAAACCATGCGCCTTAGCGGCGTCGGGGATGGGCGATTTGGGTCATCCGGTTGGTCATGGCGGTTGCATAGCAAAGGCTTGCCGCAAAGGGAACCCTGTTTGCGGCACCACCTGCGCAGAAATGCGCCCGGATGCAGGCGGCAGGGCCTGTGCCGCTGCCAGCACCGCTTGATCTTACCGCCCCCGCCTTGTATGCCACGCTGTCATATCTACATTGGGTCTCTTGCGGCCCGACCAGCCTGAAAACCAGCCGAAAAGCGGAGACCCCTGATGTCCTGGACCGATGAGCGCGTTGAGACGCTTAAAAAGATGTGGGCCGAAGGCCAGTCGGCCAGCCAGATCGCCAAGGAACTGGGCGGCGTCACCCGCAACGCGGTGATCGGCAAAGTACATCGTCTGGGCCTGTCGAACCGTGTGGGTGGGGCCAAGGACGAGGAAGAAGAAATCCCGGTCGTGGTTGCAGCCCCCGTGGCCGCCGCGCCCAAGCCTGCGGTGGTCGAGGCCGTGCGCCCCGCTGAACCCGCCCCTCGCCCGGTGGAACGCCCGGCCCCCGCCGCCGCCCCGGCCCCGGTGACCGGCACCAATGTGACGCCGATGCCGATGCGCAAGGTCATCATCCCCGCAGGCCAGCCGCTGCCGCCGCAGCCCAGCCTGAACGAGATCAGCCCCGAGGCACTGGCCTCGGTGCGCGAGGTGGAAAAGCACGCCAAGCGCCTGACTCTGATGGAATTGACCGAACGCACCTGCAAATGGCCGATCGGTGACCCCGCCACCGATGATTTCTGGTTCTGCGGCCTGCCATCCTTGCCCGGCAAACCTTATTGCGAGGCGCATGTCGGTGTGGCCTTCCAGCCCATGAGTGCCCGTCGCGACCGCAGGCGCTAAGCCTTGGCGGCTGTCAGGGACAGGTTTCCTGCCAGCCGCGATTGTCAAAATCCCAGCACAACCCTTGCGCTTCTGTCGCCTCAAACAGGCGGTCAAACGGCTGGGCCTCGGCTCCGGCATCGCAGGCGAGGGCTTTCAGCACATCCTCGCCTTGCAGAACATTGACGCCATAGTCGGGGCCTGCATCGGGTGACATCTTGTCAATGCTCTGCCACACCTCATAGGCATAGCCCGCGTTGTAAAACGTAATGCTGTCAGATATATAGCGCCCGATGCCGTTCCAAGGTGTGTAGGTGCCATCCGACAACGGCACCGACAGGTCCAGTTCAGCCGCCTTGCCGCGTTTGCCATAAGCATAGGTCACAGCGTCACCCGACAGGCACACGGTCACCTGCCGCGACCCGTTGATGGTGCAGGACAACAGCACCTCGTCGCAGGCCTGCGCCTGCATCGGCAGCATCGCAAGCAGACCCCAGATCAAGCACCGCATTGGTCAGTTCCCCCCCAGCAACCCTTCCAGCAGTTTCGTCGCCTCGTCATCCAGCGCCTCTTGCGCGCGGCGGCGGGCGGCGTCTTCCAGCGATTCGCCTTCCAGCGCCTGTATCCCCAACTCCTCTTGCAGCTTGGTCGCCAGTTGCGCCTTGGCATCGGCTTCGGCCTGCTTGGCCTGAGCTTTCAGACGCGCCTCCAGCGCTTTGGCCTCGGCCTCCATCTTTTCGCGGGCGATGGATTCCAGATCGAGGCGGAATTTCGGCGCGGCCCAAGGCCCGGTGATCAGCAGGGGCACCATGATGCCGCCGGTGCCATCGCTTTTCGCCATCGCAATCGGGCGCAGGCTGTAATCCAGCACCCGCGCGCCCAAGCCCACGGTGCCAGACCCGGTGGCGGTGACATAGGGGGCTGCCAGTTTCAGATCTTCGTTCGACAGCACGCCCCCCGCAATGCTGAACGAGGCCGATACTCCATCGAAAATGGTCTTCTGCCCCTCGCCCACATAATTCGGGTCCAGCGTGCGCAACATGCCCGCCACATCCAAACCGCGCAGTTCGCCCTTGCCCAAGGTCAGCGACCCAGACCCTTCCAGACCCCGCATCAAGGCGTCAACCGAGTTGCCAACCCCCAGAAACTTTAACCGCAAATCCCCGGTGCCGATCAGGCGGTCGTAGCCCGCCGCATCCTGCAACAAAGGCTGCATCGCCAGTCCCGCCAGCGTCAGGTCTCCGCCAAGCGACAGTCCGCCCCGCCCATTGACGACGAACTGCCCGCTGATCGTACCGCCATAAGCCGCCATTTCGCGAATATCAAAAACCGCACGCGCACGGTCTATCGTGACCTTGACGCGTGTGGGGCCCAGCTTGACCTGCCCCAGATCGACCGATGTCGCGACCAAAGCCACAGCCGCATCAACCACGCCCAGAGCCGAGACATCAATCGTGTCCGTCGGCCAGCCCGCAGCGGATGTGCCCCCGCCAGCCCCCGTGCCGCTGCCCGCCCCCTGCGCCAGCACCAGATCGCCCGCCGCCAGTTGTGCGGTGATCTTGGGGCGGGGGCCATCGGTGGCAATATCGGCATCGCCGGTCAGCACCGTGCCATCAAGGCTCAGCTTGGCCCCGCGCAGGTTGATCAACCCGGCCTCGGTCAGGGTCAGCGCGGCGCTGAGCGTCGCGGATTTGGGAAAGGACGGTGCCCCTGCCCCGGCCAAGGCGGCAACGGACGCCAGATCGCCAAGATCGGCCTGCACGTCGCCCTCAGCCACCAAAGGGTCCAACCCCATCCGGCCCGCAAATCGGACCTTCGATCCGCCAATCGCAAGGTCTGCGGTCACAGGCACCACGCGGCCTTCGGTAAACGCTGAAAACACCGCTGCGGTCGCTGTTCCCGACACCACCTGCCCGTTCTGCACGGCAGACCCTGTCACTGTCACCGGCCCCGCAAAATCAGGAATGGCGGCTTCAATCTCGACCGCATCCAGCGCAATCCTGGTGCCCGCCTTATGGTCGATAAAGCGGAAACTGCCCCCCGTCACCACACCCTTGGCCAACGTGAAGGCGCGCCCGACGCCCGGCGTCTCTGTCGTGACAGTGCCCTCGCTGCCACCACCGCCAAAGACCCAGTTTTCCCGCCCATCCTTGGCGCGTTCCAGCAGCAGCGCAGGATTGACCATTTCTACCCCGGTGATGGTGATGGTCCCTGCAATCAGATCGGCCATGTCCAGATTGATCGACAATCCATCGGCGACCAGCATCGGTCCTTCCTTGGACCAATCGGCGTTATCAATGCGCACGGGGCCTGTCTGCACGCCAAGGGTCGGCCAGAATACCGGCTTGACCGCCCCGTCAATGACCAAAGCCCGCCCTGTCAGTTTCTGAAACTGCGCCGAGGCTGCACCGGCCACCCGGTCAGTCGGGATCAGCGCAACCATGCCGACCACAACCAGAACCAACGTCAGCAAAACCGACACGAGGCCAACGATCCACCGCACGACAGCACCCCCGATTTGCACCCGATATCAGCAGCCTAAGCCTTGGCACCCCCGGTTGCCAAGCCAGCATCCGGTCCAAGGCAGCAAAACGCTCAGGCCCTGCCGATAAGGAACGCTCCGGACCCCGGCCCCGTTCCGCCTAGTTCACCGCCACAGGTTTGGACCGCATCCGCGCCACAGTCTCACGTTCCGCCCGTTTGCACAGATTGGGCGGCAGCCCCCGGTCCAGCAGGTCCATATCGGCCAGAACCATCTCGCCCATCCGCTTGAACGCAATGTCCAGTGCCCCGGCCCGGTGCGCCGACAGCAGGAAGCCGTCAATGCCCCGCACCGGGTGATCCGCCGCTAGGGGTTCGTCCGGGTAGACGTCAGACGCTGCCAGAATATGCCCCGACTGAACCGCCGCCATCAGTGCCGGAAAATCCACCACATCAGCGCGTGACAGCAAGATGAACGCAGCCCCCTTGCGCATCGCGGCAAAAGCTTCGGCCCCCAGAAACCCCTTGTTTTCAGACGTGACGCCTGCGGTCACAAACACCACATCGCTGCTGGCCAGCAGGGTCGGCAAATCCACCGCCCGCGCCCCGGCCTCATGGATCCGCGCGGCAGGCAGCCACGGGTCATGGATCGACAACCGGGGCCGGAACCCCTGCAACACCCGCGCCACGGCCCTGCCCAGATCGCCAAAGCCCACGATGCCCACCTCGGCCCCGGTTAGAAGCCGGGCTTGCGCATTGCCGTCGCCGCCCCATTTCTCGGCCCCTTGCCGGAACGCCGCATCCGCGCCATGGATGTTGCGCAGCAGGCTTAGCGCGAACCCCAGCCCGATCTCGGCCACAGGTTCGGCAAATACCGCCCCGGTGGTCACCACATGAATGCCACGCGCAAACACCTGATCGTAGGGCATATTGTTGATCAGATTGCTTTCCACATTGAAAATACAGCGCAAATTTTCCAGCCGCGCCAGCAGGCCCGCGTCCAGCGGTGGCTGACCGATGATATAGCGCGCCTGTGCCAGCACATCGTCTGGCAACCCGGCCAGACCTTCATCCGTGGTCTCCACCACCCGGTAGCGCGCCCGCAGGTCCGCCAGCAGTTCGGGCACAAAGATCAGGTCCAGACTGCGCGGCAACGGGCAAGACAGGATCAGGGGCAGGTCAGTCATGGCAGTCTCCAACAGATTTGCCCCACAATGGCCCGTGGCCCCACCCGGCGGCAAGCCCCGATCCGTCGAACCGAGCCTTCGCCGCGATGCCTCTGGCGGGCGCATCGGCCAAAGCGCGATTGACCTGCACCCTGCAATTGCTCTTTTGCAAATACTCTCGCCGAAGGCTCTTTTACGCGCAGCGTTTGGCCCCCCGATGGCGCCGGGGTGGGCGGGTGGGAGGCGCCTAAGGGGGGGCCAACCTCGCCCCTACCAATCGCACCTGATTCCAGCTATAGGCTGGCCCCATGTCCCAGAACCCGCCCAACCTCCGCCCCGATCTTGCGCCAAAAGCGCGTTTCAGCGAACCCGCCCGTGTGGGCCAGCCGACCATCGGCATGGTCAGCCTCGGCTGCCCAAAGGCGCTGGTGGACAGTGAACGCATCCTGACCCGCCTGCGCGCCGAAGGCTACGCGATCAGCCCCGATTACGCCGGGGCAGATGCCGTCATCGTCAACACCTGCGGGTTTCTGGACAGCGCCAAGGCCGAAAGTCTGGAGGCCATTGGCGAGGCTTTGGCCGAGAACGGCCGGGTGATCGTGACGGGCTGCCTTGGGGCCGAACCCGATTACATCACCGGCGCGCATCCGAAGGTTCTGGCCGTCACAGGCCCGCATCAGTACGAGGCCGTGCTGGACGCCGTCCACAAGGCGGTGCCCGCCAAGCCCGACCCGTTCATCGACCTGCTGCCCGCCTCTGCTGTCAGCCTGACGCCACGCCATTACAGCTATCTGAAAATCTCGGAAGGCTGCAATCACAAGTGCAAGTTCTGCATCATCCCCGATATGCGCGGCCTGCTGCAAAGCCGCCCCGCCCATGCAGTGGTGCGAGAGGCTGAGCGGCTGGTGGCGGCAGGTGTCAAGGAACTGCTGGTGATTTCGCAGGACACTTCGGCCTACGGGCTGGACCTGAAATACGCCACCGACCGCGGCCACCGCGCCCATATCACCGACCTTGCCCGCGATCTGGGGTCACTGGGTGCCTGGGTGCGCCTGCACTACGTCTATCCCTACCCGCATGTGCGCGACCTGATCCCGCTGATGGCGGAGGGGCTGGTGCTGCCTTACCTCGACATCCCGTTCCAGCACGCCGACCCCGGCGTTCTGCGCCGCATGGCGCGACCCGCCGCCGCCGCCCGCACCTTGGATGAAATCGCCGCGTGGCGGGCCGTTTGCCCCGATATCACCCTGCGATCGACCTTTATCGTCGGCTATCCCGGCGAGACAGAGGCCGAATTCCAGACCCTGCTCGACTGGATGGATGAGGCGCAACTGGACCGGGTGGGGTGTTTCCAATACGAAAACGTCGCCGGTGCCCGCAGCAACCTGCTGCCCGACCATGTGCCCGCCGAAGTGAAGCAGGAACGCTGGGACCGTTTCATGGAAAAGGCGCAAGCCATTTCCGAGGCCAAACTGGCGGCCAAGGTCGGCCAGACCCTGCAAGTGATCGTCGACGAGGTGGACGACGCCGGTGCCACCTGCCGCACCATGGCCGACGCCCCCGAAATCGACGGCAACCTGTTCATCGACGAAGGGTTTGAGGGGTTGGCACCCGGCGATCTGGTGGTGGTGACGGTGGAGGAAGCCGGGGAGTATGATTTGTGGGGCAGTCGGGTAGCGGGGTGAATGCCGCCCTACCCCATCCACCGCCCGGCATCGCGGCTTTGGTGTAGGACGCGGATCACCCGCAGCAGGTTGGGTTCCATCCGAAACCAGATAACGTGCGATCCGGCAGTTTGACGGCGCAGGCCGGGGCGGATGCCATGGGCGGCAACACCCGCAATCTGCTCTGCGGCGAGACGTTTCAGGACAGAACGTAAGCTGAGCATGTAGGCCCGCGCCTGCGTTACACCCCAGTTTTCGCGCGAATACACATAAATCCCGGCAAGGTCGGACTTGGCTTCATCCGCCAATAACAGCTTCAAGCCTGATCACGCGCCATCAGGTTTGCAAAGAAAGCGTCGATATCCGGGATCTCTGTAAACCCGCTCGCCTCGCCCTCGTCGATCAAAGCCCGCAGTTCCCGCAGTCTTGCCTCATTCTCCTCCAACAACCGCAGGCCTGCGCGCACCACTTCGGAGGCAGAGCCATAGCGGCCTGAGGCCACCTGATCGGACAGGAAGCTGGTGAAATGGTCGCCGAGGGCGATGGAGGTGGTTTTGGGCATGTGGCACATCCGGGACTGCTACCAATAGATAGTAACATGTCCCCGAGGATGCGCCAAGCCCGTGTCAGGCGTCCAGCAGGGCTGCCACGTCTTCGGGGATGTCGAAGTTGTGGGTCACTTCCTGCACGTCGTCGTCTTCTTCCAGCAGGTCGATCAGGCGCATCAGTTTTTGCGCGGTTTCCAGATCAACCTCGGTGCGGGTCTGGGGTTTCCAGACCAGTTTGGATTCAGTCGACTCGCCCAAGGATTTTTCCAGCGCGTCAGACACATCGGACAGAGCTTCGACCTGACAATAGATCCAGTGGCCATCTTCATCGGATTCAACGTCATCTGCCCCCGCATCCAACGCGGCCATCATCACGGTGTCGGCGTCGCCAGCGGTGACGGGATAGGTGATCTCGCCCACCCGGTCGAAGGAGTGTGACACCGACCCGGTCTGGCCCATATTGCCACCAGCCTTGACGAAATAGCTGCGCACGGCGCTGGCGGTGCGGTTCAGGTTGTCGGTCAGGGCCTCGACAATAATGGCGATGCCCCCGGCCCCGTAGCCTTCGTAGCGGATTTCAGTGTAATCGGCGGCGTCCCCCCCGACCGATTTCTTGATGGCACGGTCGATCACGTCCTTGGGCATCGACACCGCTTTGGCGGCCTTGACGGCCAGACGCAGGCGGGGGTTCTTGTCAATGTCAGGTTCGCCCATCTTGGCGGCAACGGTGATTTCCTTTGCCAGCTTGGAGAACATTTTCGAGCGCAGTTTATCCTGCTTGCCCTTGCGGTGCTGAATGTTCGCCCATTTCGAATGGCCTGCCATGACCCATCTCCCGATCTTTGTGGGCAGGGCTTACACCATGGGGCGGGCGGGCTGCAAGATGGGGCATCAGGGCCGGGGGCTTGGGGCTTTGCGGGGCATCGGGATGGCGAGGGCTTTGGGCCCGGTCAGGATGGCGAGGGCGCGGGGCAGCATCAGGGCGGTCAGTGCGGGATCATGGCTGTAAAGACCGCCGGTGTAGGTGCCATAGGCCGGCAGGATCACACGGGCGGCATCGGCCAGAAAGCAGGGGCGCGACCGCCCTGCAAGGCGGGCTTTGGGGTGGTAGTGGCCGGAGAGTTCGCCCGCCCCTGCAGGGTCTGCGATATGGCGCAGGGTCAGCGGGCCGATCTGAATTTCCACGGCGTGGCTGCCGCCAAGTCCCGTGGGGCCTGCATCATGGTTGCCTGCGATCCAGACCCAGTTCTGGCCTGTGATCAGGTGGGCAAGGTGGAGGTGATCTTTGGGATCAAGCCCTTGGCTGGCCGTCATGTCATCAAAACTGTCGCCGAGGCAGATCACCGTCGCGGGGGCACAGGTGGCGATATCCGCTGCAAGCTTTGCAAGGGTGGCGCGGGTTTCATAGGGCGGCAGCAGGGGGCCGCCGCGCCGGGCCATGCGTTCGGATTTGCCCAGATGCAGGTCAGAGACGACGAGGGTTTGCTGCGCGGGAAGGTACAAAGCCCCCGACGGCAGGGCATGCAGGGTAACATCGGCAAGGGTAAGGGGGTGGTGCATGGGCTGCATGTGCCCCGGGAGAGGTTTGGGTGGCAAGGGGCGGTTATCAAATTGCATGCTTCGCATAAGTTTTTTGTGAAGAAAGGCGAAGATGAGTATTTGGAAAAGAGCAATTGGGAAGAGTGGTGTCAGTCGAGGCCTGCGTCACGCATCAACTGTCGCGCGTCATCTTCGGCCATGCGGTCGCGGCCTTTTCCATGCACCGGGATTCGTCCGGGTTCCAGAAACAGCGGGGCGGCCAGCGGAGTGACGCGGGGCAGTCGGGTCAGGTGGATGCGAGGGCCGACGCGGGCCAGCAGGTCTTCGATCCGGGCGAAATCGACAAGACCGCGCAGGGCCTCTTCGCGGGTGATTTGCAGCATCAGGTGGTCAGGGTCGTATTTGCGCAGGGTGTCATAGAGGATATCCGAGGTGAAGGTCGCCTGCCGCCCTGATTTGCGCCGCCCCTGGTGGCTGCGTTCGATCAGGCCCGCGATGATGGCTGAGGCGCGGAAGGTGCGTTTCATCACGGCGTTGCCGGCAAGCCATGTCTCCAACCCGTCGCGCAGGGTTTGCGGGTCGAAGAGCGGGGTCGGGTCGGTCACAGGGTCCAGCCCCCAGATCAGGGTGGCATAGTCGGTGGCGACAAAGCCGAGGGGGGCAAGGCCAAGCGCCTCCATCTGTTTGGTCAGCAGAAGACCCAGGGTTTGCTGGCCGTTTCGACCGGCAAAGCCGTAGACCACCAGATGCTCGCGCCCGTCATGCGGGAAGGATTCGAGCAGGAGGCGAATCCGGGTCGGGCAGGCGCGATACCTCGCGTTGCAGCGACAGCCAGCTTGCGGTGTGGGCGGGCAGGTTGGGCCAAGTGTCTTGTTGGAAGATTTCCAGTATCCGGTGGGTCAGGAGGGTGGAGGTGGCGAATTTGCTGCCGTTGAACACGGCAACCTTGGGGTCACGCCCGGGGGTGCGGCTGACCTCGACCGTCATTTCGCGCAGGCCTTCATAGCGCACGACCTGCCCCCCGATCAGAAAGGTGTCGCCGGGGGTGAGGGTGGAGGCGAAGCTTTCCTCGATCTCGCCCAGTGGCATGCCGCCGGTGCGGTTTTTCAGCCGCACCTTCAGGGTTTCCACGTCGATGATGGTGCCAAGGTTTTGCCGGATCACCGCCGCCGCCCTCGGGTCACGCAGGTGCCACATGCCGCCCGTCTGCATCAGGCGTTGCCAGCGGTCATAGGCGCGCAGGGCATAGCCGCCGGTGGCGGTGAAATCGAGGCAGGCGTCGAAATCGGGCCTCGTCAGGGCGGCATAGGGCCCGGCGCGGGTGACTTCGGTATAGAGGGCATCTGCATCGAATGGACCGGCGCAGGCGGCCAGCAGGATATGCTGGCACAGCACGTCACGCGGACCGGGGCCGCGAGGTTCGCCGTCAAGGGTATGGGCGCGGACGGCATCAAGGGCGGCCTGACATTCGACCACCTCGAACCGGTTGGCGGGCACCAGCAGCGCCTTGGACGGCGCGTTGTAGCGGTGGTTGGCGCGGCCAATCCGCTGCACCAGACGCTTGACGTTCTTTGGCGCGCCCACCTGAATGACCAGATCGACGTCGCCCCAGTCGATGCCCAGATCAAGCGACCCTGTGCAGACAATGGCGCGCAGGGCACCTGCGGTCATCGCAGCCTCGACCCGCTCGCGCTGTTCGCGGGCAAGGCTGCCGTGGTGGATGCCGATGGGCAGGTTGTCGTCGTTTTGCGACCACAGGTCATGGAAGAACAGCTCACACTGGGCGCGGGTGTTGTGGAAGATCAGGGTGGTGCGGTGGCGTTTGACCTGCGCAAGCACATCGGGAATTGCGTAACGCCCGCCGCCGCCCGACCACGGTGGCGGCAGGGTGGTGTCCAGCATCGCAATGTCGGGGTCCGGGCCGGGGTCGGCGTGCAGGATCTGCGTATCGGGGGCAAGGAAGCGGGCGAGTGCGGGCGGGTCTTCCACCGTGGCGGACAGGCCGACCAGCCGCAAATCGGGGCGCAGGGATTGCAGGCGGGCCACCAGCAGCGAGAGTTGATCGCCCCGTTTGGATTCCGCCAGCGCGTGGATTTCGTCGATGATCACGCGCTCGAGCCCCGCGAACATGCGGTGGGCATCCTCGTACGACAACAGCAAAGCAAGGCTTTCGGGCGTGGTCAGCAGGATATGCGGCGGGTCGGCGCGCTGGCGGCGACGTTGCGTGTAGGTGGTGTCGCCGGTGCGATCCTCGATGCGGATGGGGAGGTTGGCCCCTTCGACCGGACGGCGCAGGTTGCGGCGGATGTCGGCGGTCAGCGCCTTGAGCGGTGAGATGTAGAGGGTGTGCAGGCCTTGGTATCCGCTCGCCACCTCGGCCAGGGTCGGCAGAAACCCGGCCAAGGTTTTCCCGCCGCCAGTGGGGGCGATCAGCAGGGTGGCGGGGGCATCAGCGCGGTCCAGCATAGCCGTCTGATGCGGGTGCAGGGTCCAGCCTTGGGACGTGAACCAGTCAGACAGGGCGGGGGGAAGTGTGGCCATGAAGCATAGATAGGATGTGCCGCGACGCTGGGAAAGGGCAGTGGTCAATCCGTTTTAAGCATGACCCGACCCAAAGACTGACCATACTTGATCACGGCAGACCGGCTCATCTAGGTCAGCCTGCCATGAAGCGTAGACCCCGACGACGCCTGACGCGCGTGGCGCTGCCAGACAGCGACGGGCACTTCCCACAGATCAAAACTCTGCGAATCCTTGGTGTAGGCGCACAGCACCACATCAACCCTATCGCGCAGGGTGTTCAGGCAGCCAAAGGTGGTGTTGGCGTTGCGCGCCACTCGCAAGGTCGCGCCTCGCCCATCGGGTAGGCGCAACTCGGAGGCGGTGGAGCTGACCAGAGTGCCAAGCTGTGCCGCCAGTGCCCGCCCGGTTCTGACGCCAAAATCGCGCCCTTCGCGGCCTGAAATTGCGTCCTGTGCCATATGACCCCCAGATCCAGCCGCACACCCACAGGTTGAACTGCTGTGCCCCCAAAAGCCACACAAATTCGGTAAGCCGCAATTTCACTTGCCCAAAGCCCAACCGCCGCCTATCCCCTAGCCCATGAAAATCCTCTTTCTTGGCGATGTGATGGGGCGGGCGGGGCGGGCTGCGGTGACTGAAAGGTTGCCGGGGTTGCGTGCCGATTGGGGCCTCGATTTCGTGGTGGTGAATGGCGAGAATGCCAGTCAGGGCGCGGGGCTGTCGCCCGAACATGCGCGGCTGATCCTGGCGGCGGGGGCCGATTGCATCACCCTTGGCGACCATGCCTTCGATCAGAAGGACATGCTGGGATATATAGAGACCGAACCCCGCATCATCCGCCCGCTGAATTTTTCGAAGGTCGCGCCGGGCAAGGGGTTCAAGGTATTTGATGCAACCCAAGGCCGCCGGGTGCTGGTGACCCAAGCCCTTGGGCAGGTGTTCATGAAACGGCCCTTCGATGATCCGTTTTCGGCGGTTGAATCGGTGCTGAAGGCGCATACTCTGGGGGCGTCGGTACAGGCGAGCATTCTGGACATCCACGCCGAGGCCACGTCGGAAAAGATGGCCATGGGCCATTGGTGCGACGGACAGGCCAGCCTCGTGGTTGGCACCCACACCCATGTGCCCACGGGCGATGCAATGATCCTGCCCGGTGGAACGGCTTATCTGACCGATGCAGGCATGTGCGGCGATTACAACTCGGTCATCGGGATGGAAAAGCTGGAACCCCTGCGCCGGTTCATCACCGGCATGGCCAAGGGGCGCTTCGAACCTGCGGAGGGGCCGGCCACCCTTTCGGGCGTGTATGTCGAAACGGACGACCGCACGGGGCGGGCAACGAAGGTGTCGATGATCCGCAATGGCGGGCGGCTGCAAGAGGCGCGGCCTTGACCATGCCGGTTGCCAAGACGCCGTGGGTATCGGAAAAGACCGGACTGCTGGCGGTGCTGGTCGTGCTGGGTGTGGGCTGGGGGGCAACGCAGCCGCTGGGCAAGATTGCAACGACCACCGGGCACCCGCCGTTTGGCCTGATCTTCTGGCAGTTGGTGATCTGCACGCTGGTGTTGGGGGCGATCACATTGGTGCGGGGGCGTGGGCTGGTCTTTACCCGCGCCGCGTTGCAGTTTTACATCGTGGTCGCGGTGATGGGCACGCTGATCCCGAACGCGGCCTTTTACGTTTCGGTTACCAGACTGCCTGCGGGCATCATGTCGATCCTGATATCGACGGTGCCGCTGATGGCATTTCCGCTGGCCTTGATGCTGCGGATCGACGGATTCTCGGCGCGGCGTCTGATCGGGTTGTTGCTGGGGCTGGCCGGGGTTGCGCTGATCGCCCTGCCCGCGTCCAGCCTGCCGGACCCCGCGATGGTGGCGTTTTTGCCGTTGGCGATGATCGGCCCGCTGTTTTACGCGATGGAAAGCACCTATGTCGCCCGGTTCGGCATGGCAGGAATGGACCCTGTGCAGGCGATGTTCGGGGCGTCTCTGGCGGGGATGATCCTGTGCCTGCCCGTCACGCTGGCCACGGATCAGTGGATCGCACCCGTGTGGCCGCTTGGCCGGGCCGAGCAGGCACTGATCCTGTCATCCGCCATTCATGCCATGCTGTATGCGGGCTACGTTGGCCTTGCGGCGCGCGCGGGCGCGGTGTTTGCCTCGCAAACCTCATATCTGGTGACGGCGTCGGGTGTTTTCTGGGCAATGGCTTTGCTGGGGGAAAGGTTTTCTCCCATGGTCTGGGCGGCCCTTGTGGTGATGTTGTCGGGTGTGGCATTGGTGCAACCACGTTCAAAGCGGCTGTTACAGCCGGATGCTGCTGCCAAACTGGGCTGAACAATAGACAGGACACGATATGTTCGGAATTGAAATAGCCCAAGACATGCAGCCCTATGTGGCGCTTGCGATCCTTGTCGTGATGTTCGTGCTGTTTGTACGTGAGACGTTCCCGGTTGAGGTGACGGCCATCGCGGGGGCCGCGATCATGCTGTTGTTGGGGATGCTGCCGATCAAGGACGGGTTGGCGGTGCTGTCAAACTCGGCCCCCTGGACGATCCTCATGATGTTCCTGATCATGGGCGGCCTGGTCCGCACTGGTGCGGTGGAGATGATCATTTCCATCGCCGAAAAGCATGTCGAGGAGCGCCCCCGCCTGACCATCGTGGTTCTGTTCAGCTTTATCGCTGTGGCATCCGCGTTCATGAACAACACGCCGCTGGTGGCGGTGATGATCCCGGTGGTGATGCAAATCGCGATCCGGTTGAAGACAGCACCGTCCAAGCTGATGATCCCGCTCAGCTACATGACCGTTCTGGGTGGCATGATGAGCCTGATCGGCACTTCGACCAACCTGCTGGTGGACGGTGTCGCGCGCGATGAGGGGCTGGCCCCCTTTACCATCTTTGAAATCATGCCACTGGGTCTGGCGCTGACCGTGGCGGGGGGGCTGTATCTGGCGCTTGCAGGGCAGAAATTGCTGCCGGTGCGCCAGTCGATGGGGATGCTGCTGTCGGACCGGCGCAAGATGAAATTTTTCACCGAGGTGGCTGTGCCCGAAGGGTCCGCGCTGACCGGGCAGGCCCCGCAGGACATCGACATTTTCCGGCGTGATGGTGTGCGGGTGATCGACGTGCTGCGCGGCGATGCCAGCTTGCGGCGCGATATGGCTTCGGTCCGTCTTGCCCCGGGTGACCGGGTGGTTTTGCGCACTGAAATGACCGAATTGATGGGTTTCAAAGAGCACAAAGACGTGGTGATGGTGGATAAGCTGTCATCCGTCGCAACGGAGACGGTTGAGGTGCTGATCAGCCCCGGCTGCCGGATGGAGGGGCGGTCTTTGGGCGAGTTACGCCTGCGCCGCCGTTACGGCGTCTATGTGCTGGCCGCCCACCGTCGCAACCAGAACATCGGGCGTCAGTTGGACGAGCTGGTGGTGCGCGTCGGGGACACCCTGCTGCTGGAAGGCACGACCGAAGACATTCAGCGTCTGGCCGCGGACATGGATCTTGTCGATATCTCGCATCCGTCGATCAAGGCCTTCCGCCGCGCCAAGGCCCCGATTGCGATTGCGGCCCTGTTGTTTGTGGTGCTGCTGTCGGCGTTTGACATGGCCCCGATCACGGCGCTTGGGCTGGTCTCGGTTGCCATCATCCTGATGACGCGCTGCATCGACAGCGACGAGGCGTTTTCCTTTGTCGATGGCCGGTTGCTGGCGATGATTTTCGCCATGCTGGCCGTGGGCGAAGGGCTGGATCATACCGGGGCCGTCGGGTTGATCGTGACCGCTGCCAAACCGTGGCTGGAAGGGTTGTCGCCGTTCTGGCTGATCTTGTGCGTCTATTTCCTTGGGTTGATCCTGACCGAATTCTTGTCGAACAACGCGGTGGCCGTGATCTACACGCCGATTGCGATGCACCTTGGCACGCAACTCGGGCTGGACCCCCGCCCCTTTGCAGTGACGGTGATGTTTTCGGCCACGCTCGCCTTTGCGACCCCGGTGGGCTATCAGACCAACATGATGGTCTATGGCCCCGGCGGGTATCGCTTTTCGGACTATATGAAAATCGGCATCCCGCTGAACATTCTGACCGGCTTGCTGGCCTCGGCGCTGATCCCGCTGCTTTGGCCGCTGTGAGGGCGTTGGTTGCCCTTGTGCTGCTGGTTGGCTGTACAACCGCAAGCCCAGATGCAGTCCCCGCAGCGCCCGCCAAGGCCAGTCTGTCGCGCGATGCCCTGACCGTTGTGCTGACCGATGGGACGCGCTGCAAACAGCGCTTGGACGGGACGGGGGCGCAGTCGGGCCGCATGGCTGCCTGCGGGGTGGGTATGGGGTTTGCGATCCGCCCGCTTGACCGCGTGATGCTGGCCCGGATGCCCCGCCAATATGCCCAGCCGCTGCGTCAGGAGGGGGCGAATGCGCCGCTGGCTGAAGTGATCCTGACCGACCCCGCTGGCATTGACCACGTCTTCCTGTCGCCTGCGGGCTGAAGACCAGGCCGCTAAATCAGGCCTTGTGCGGCCAGTTTGCTGCGGTTGGCGCGGCTGACGGGGATACGGCTGCCACAGACCAGCAACAACACCAACCCACCCTTGACAGACTCCACCCCGGCCACCGCCGCCCAAGCCACCCAATGCGACCGGTGTACCTGCGCCCCCGGCACCGACCCGACTTCGGCTATCGCATCCGAGAGCCGCAGCAGCAGGCTTGCCATGCCATTTTCCGTGTGCACGTCGACATAGTGGTCACGCACCGAAATCGCCTGCAACGCCCCCCGTACCTCGACGGGCAAGCGGGCGACCAGACGCGAAGGCCCCTCTGCTGGTACGACCTCCGCAGCCGCTGGCGGCCCCAGTGCAGGCTCGGCCTGATACTCACCCAGATAGGTCCGCACTGTGCACACCGACAGCGCAGACAGGAACGTCATCAGCACCACCTGCCACAGCGGCACCACCAACGCCAGATCGCGTGCCTGCAGGGCCAGGGTCGTCATGTAAAGCAAGGGCGAAAACGTCAGCGAAAAGATCAGTGCAACGACCGCTGACCGCAACCGAGAATGTGTTCCTTCCAGCCACCGATCCACGCAGCGCCGATAGAGCGCGGCCATCGGAATGGCGATACCGATCAGCACCAACCACATTGCAAACCGATCCTGCATCGGCATCGTGTCATAGGTGCCGAACGGGCCGGAAAGGGCCGCAATCGCGGCAAGCAGCCCCCACAATATGAGTGTCCGCGGAACACGATTTATAGACTGCCAAACCCGACGCACAGCTTACCTCAAACCTACACTTCTTATCCTTTTAGCCAGTATCCCTGCACCAAAAGTGGAACAAATCCTATCCGATTCCATGCCACATGCAATCCTCTCAGGCGCTTGTGGAGCCCGAGCTTGACCGGCCTCCACAAACCAGCGTGGCTTTTTTGCGCAGCAATCAGGCCGTCAAACCTTCCGGTTCTGCAAGGCCATTGGCCCGGCAACAAGCGGTCAAAGTGTTGGCCAACAGGCAGGCAATCGTCATCGGCCCGACCCCGCCCGGCACCGGGGTGATCGCCCCTGCCACGGCAGCGGCACTGGCGTAATGCACGTCGCCCACCAGTTTGGCTTTGCCATCGCGTTCGATCCGGTTGATGCCGACGTCGATCACCGTGGCCCCCGGCTTCACGAAATCACCAGTGATCATCTCGGGGCGGCCCACAGCGGCGACCAGAATATCCGCCCCCCGGCAGACAGCGGCCAGATCCTTGGTGCGGCTATGCGCAATCGTCACCGTGCAACTATCGCCCAGCAGCAGTTGCGCCATCGGCTTGCCCACGATGTTCGACCGCCCGACGACGACCGCATTCATGCCAGACAGTGACCCGTGATGGTCGCGCAGCATCATCAGACAGCCCAAGGGCGTACAGGGCACCATCGACTTTTGCCCGGTACCCAAAAGCCCGACATTGCTGATATGAAACCCGTCCACATCCTTGGCCGGATCAATGGTGTTGATGATCAGTTCCGAATTCAGATGCCCCGGCAGCGGCAGTTGCACCAGAATGCCATGCACCGCAGGATCGGCATTCAGGCGGTGGATCAGCGCCAGCAGATCGGCCTCTGACGTCGCCGCATCCAGCCGATGCTCGAAAGACGCCATGCCGACTTCGACGGTCGAGGCATGTTTGTTGCGGACATAGACTTGGCTTGCCGGATCTTCCCCCACCAGCACAACGGCCAGACCGGGCTGCAAGCCGCGTTCCTCGACCAGCCGCGCCACATGCCGGCCAACCTCGGCCCGTACCTTTGCCGCGAAAACCTTGCCATCAATCACCGTCGCCGTCATGTCAGTCTTCCTTGTCGATCAAAGGCCGCAAGCTGTGCGGCTCGTATTTGTAGTACCTCAGATAGGGACGCCACAGCGACGCCAGGCACCCATAGGCTGCACGCCAGATGGGCGTGAAGTAGACTTTGACGAACCAACCGCCGCTTGCGAACAGCACCACCACGAAACCTGAACCCATCTGCGCGCTCAGCCATATCGCAAGAAGATTGATGCCAAAACACACCCCTATCGCAGCAGACCGGCGCAGACGGACACCGCAATCAACCCAAATCCCAGGACCAGTTCCAGCAAACGCCCCCCGCGTCTGCCGTGATAAGTCACCCCTCGGCGTCCTTGCCCAGATGCGCTTCTTCCCGCTCGATCGACCAGTCGATCAGCTTGCGCCACAGCTTTTCCAGCTTGTCCGGCGGCAACCCGTGGGCCGCCGCATGACGCCGCACATTGGCGACCACTTCCTCGACCCGAGGCGTGATCCGTGCAGGAATGCCCGCGCTTTCCTTGATCTCCGCCGCCCGGTCGATATAGGCCACGCGGGCCGCAAACAGCGCCACCAGTTCGGCATCCAACCGGTCAATCTCGACCCGAAGTTCGGCCATGTTGGCACAGTCTTGCGGCGTTTTCATAGGCATCCCCCGGTTCTGACGCTCACCTCTTATCGCGGGCATCAGAACAGGGCAACGCGTCAGAACAACCCTTCGACCTGCCCCGCATCGTTCAGCCGGATCACCTCGGCCGAGGGCACACGCGGCAGACCCGGCATCGTCATGATCTCGCCGCAGATCGCCACAACAAACCCTGCACCTGCCGACAGGCGCACTTCGCGCACCGGCACCGAATGCCCGGTCGGTGCCCCGCGCACCGACGGGTCGGTGGTGAAGCTGTACTGCGTCTTGGCGACGCAGATCGGCAGATGGCCATACCCGGCAGCCTCCCATGTTTTCAACTGATCCCGGATCGCCTTGTCGGCAATCACATCGTCTGCGTGGTAAATACGCTTGGCGATGGTTTCGATCTTGGCGAACAGCGGCATGTCATCGGGATATAACGGCGCGAAATTGGAGGCCCCTTCCGCAAGTTGCACAACCTTATGTGCCAGTGCCTCTATCCCCGCAGACCCAAGCGCCCAATGGCGGCACAAGATCGCCTCGGCCCCCTGATCGGCAACATAGGCCTGCACGGCGGCAATCTCGGCTTCGGTGTCGCTGCCGAAATGGTTGATCGCCACCACCACCGGCACGCCAAAGCCTTTGACGTTGCCGATATGGCGGCCAAGGTTGGGGCAGCCTTTCTTGACCGCCTCGACGTTTTCGGCCCCAAGGTCGGCCTTGGCCACCCCCCCGTTCATCTTCATCGCGCGCACCGTTGCCACGATGACGGCGGCCGAAGGCATCAATCCCGCTTTGCGGCATTTGATGTCAAAGAACTTTTCGGCTCCCAGATCTGCCCCGAATCCGGCCTCTGTCACCACATAATCGCCCAGCTTCAGCGCGGTCTTGGTGGCAATCACCGAATTGCACCCATGGGCGATATTGGCAAACGGCCCGCCATGCACGAAGGCCGGGTTGTTTTCCAGCGTTTGCACGAGGTTTGGCTGCATCGCGTCTTTCAGCAGCACGGTCATCGCACCATCCGCCTTGATATCGCGGCAGTAGATCGGCTTTTTGGCGCGTGTGTAGGCCACGACAATATCGCCCAGACGCTTTTGCAGATCGGCAAGATCGTTGGACAGGCACAAGATCGCCATGACCTCGGAGGCCACGGTTATGTCAAATCCGGTCTGGCGCGGAAAGCCGTTCGAGATGCCGCCAAGGTTGACCACTGTATCGCGCAAGGCGCGGTCGTTCATATCCATCACCCGGCGCCAGACGATGCGGCGCTCGTCGATCTCCAGTTCATTGCCCCAGTAGATGTGATTGTCGATCATCGCCGACAGCAGATTATGGGCCGAGGTGATGGCGTGGAAATCGCCGGTGAAATGCAGGTTCATTTCTTCCATCGGCACGATCTGCGAATAGCCGCCCCCCGCAGCCCCGCCCTTCATGCCGAAGTTCGGGCCAAGGCTGGCCTCGCGGATGCAGACCACCGCTTTCTTTCCGATGCGGTTCAGACCATCACCCAGACCGACGGTCGTCGTCGTCTTGCCCTCGCCTGCGGGGGTCGGGTTGATCGCCGTCACCAGGATCAGCTTGCCATCCGGCTTGCCCGCCAGCGATTTGATGAAGTCCTGACCCACCTTGGCCTTATCATGGCCGTAAGGCAGCAGATGGTCGGACGGGATGCCCAGTTTGGCCCCGATTTCCATGATCGGCTTCTTTTTTGCCTCACGCGCAATCTCGATATCGGTTTTGAAAGCCATGTCCGTCTCCTCCAAGACATCCCCCGTCTAGGCCAAGGTGATATCGGGGGAATGGCGTTCTGCCATGCGATTTTCCGACCTGCAGCCCAAATTTTCGCCAGATGCGCAACAGAACAGTCAATAGCGCGTCTCCGGCAGGGGAAACCGCGCCTTCGCAATACCTTGCGTTGATCTGACAGGCCTGCCCTACCGCAGACGGAGTATGCAAAGGCAATCATGGCGCGCTAGTTTTCCACGACTCTAACCGAATCGGAACGCACCCGTGGCAAATGACATTTACGAAATTGATCTGTTGGCGACTGGCACCGCCACAGTCACCCTTACCGATGACGGCACGGGCAGCGACTGGCTGGTGATGACGGGATTTTACACCAGCGCAACGGATATTCGCCTAGGCTGGACCCGCCCATCGGGCACATCAACAAGCGCGAGCGGGTACTACTTCACCCCCTCCACCAGCGGAAATATTGGCCACAGGCTCGTGGTCAACGGGTTGATTGAAAATGTGCGCGGCAGCAATGGTGCGGACGACATTCAGGGGAACGAGGTTGGCAATATCCTGTACGGCGATGCGCTTTCGGGCGGTCCCGGCGGGAATGACACCATCTCGGCAGGCGAAGGAAATGACAGCATTTATGCCGGTTCGGGCACGGATACGGTTGATGGCGACAGCGGCAATGATGTGATTTTCGGTGGTCAGGGGGCCGACACGGTGAACGGGGCTGGGGGCATCGATACCCTTCAGGGCGGTCTTGGTGCGGATGTGATGTATGGCGGGGCGGATGCGGGCGATACAGTGTCCTACACAGCGTCGGCCAGTGCGGTGCGCGTCACCATCACCCATGGCAGTGCCACCACTGGCCTGGGCGGTGATGCGGCGGGCGACACCATCGGCGGATTCACCAATGTGATTGGTTCCGGCCACAACGATATTCTGAGCGACAGCGTCAAGACGACGATTGCCTTTGGCTACAACGACAACTGGTTCTTCGGCGGCGCGGGAAATGACCGGCTGGCGCTTGGCGGTGGCAACGATCTGGGGTCAGGCGGCACTGGTAACGACACGGTGTTGGGCGAGGTCGGCAATGACACGCTGAAAGGCGATGATGGCCGTGACAGGGTCATCGGCGGCCTCGGAGCCGACCGGCTTTACGGCGGCGCCGAGGCTGACACTTTTGTGTATCTGGCCCTGTCCGACAGCACAGTGGCGGCGACGGGGCGGGACATCATTTATGATTTCCGCCGGCCTGAACACGACCGCATCGACCTGAGCGCGATAGACGCCGACAGCGACCTTGACGGCAACCAGACCTTCGCTTTCGTCGCAGGCGGGCCGTTTGCCAATGGGGTTGCAGGTCAGGTCCGCACGGTCATCGGAACGGCGGGCACCACGGTCTTTGCCGATGTGAACGGCGACCGGGTGGCCGACTTTTCGATCTTGCTGTCCGGGATCTTCATGAACCTGCTGGCAGAAGATTTCATTCTTTAGGGCAGGATGACCGTGCACAGAGGCGGCCCCTTTTTCGGTATGTCTATCAACCAGCGCGACGAAAGGGCAATGCCCGACCGCCGGATGTGCAAGCAACATCAGTTCTACGCGATTTGCGGTTTAGCACATCCCACGGAATTTCTGCTGGTGATGTTGCCAAATGCCCGCCCGAGGCCACAAAGATCAGCCCGTCTTTGCAAGCGGTGCCTTGCGGGCTGAGTCAAGATGCGCCCAGACAGGTTGGTCCGGTATATGCAGCCGGATCGCTTGCCCAACTTCAAACAACCCCTCACGCTCCACCCAGGCCATCACCCCGCGCCGCCCTTCGCCAGCCCGTTTGAACCGCCCGCCAAAGCCCGGATGCACCGCCTCGATCGGTTTGGCGGGCAGCATGCAGGGGCGGTTTTCGATATCGACAACCAGCGTGGCCCCGGTATCGGCCTGCAAGCGGCTGGAGGGCGGCAGATGGCTGAAATCGGGGATGCCGTCGATCACCATCGTGGCCCCGATCAGCGCGGGGTCCAGATCGTCCAGCCCCATGGCGGCGGCAATCGCGGCCAGATCCCCCGCCCCCACGACGGAAAACTGGCGGGCATTGCGGATGGTTGTGTTGCGCGGATACTGCGCCAGCACGCGGCTGCACGATGGCCGGGTCAAGCCACCATGGGCTTCCCCCTCGGGCCCATCAAACCGCGCCATAAGACGGGTCAGGGATTGGCTTTCCAAGGCAGCATCGCGGTCTGGTACAATGCCAAGCCAGACAATCCGCCCGACATATTCGGTTGGTTTCAGCACAGTCATCATCACACCGTCAAAGTAAAGAACACCCGCCGGAACGGGAACAGGGCCGCGCCATCCGCCAGCAGCGGATATGCCGCCCCAAGGGCGGCATCATAGGCGGCACTGAACGCCACCTCCTCATCACTGGTCAGCTTTTCCACGAAAGGCCGCATCGCCGTGCTTTCGGTAAAGGCGCGGACCGGGTGACCAATGGGGGTGGGGGCAAGGTGCTGGATATATTCGGTTTCCCAAGTCTGAACCTGCCCCAGCCCCGCCAGCAGTTCCCAATAGGTCGCGGCGGCCGCAACCGGGGCCTCATAGCCCGCGAAATCAAACCGATCCGGGTACATCGAGGCCGCGATATCGCGCAAAAACCGGTGCGACGGGGCCACATGGTTGCGGGGCATCTGCACTGCAAGAACCCCACCGGGGGTCAGCATCGCGGCCAGACGGGGCAGCAAACGCGCATGATCCGGCAACCACTGCAGCGCCGCGTTGGAAAAGATCATCGCGGCACCCGTCACCGACCAATGCGCGATATCCGCCTCATGCAGTGCGGCGTAGCATCCGGTCTCGCCCGCCTTTGCCAGCATCGCGGGCGAGGCATCTACCCCTTCCACACGGCGAGGAAAGCGGGTGGTCAGGGCCTCACCCGCGGCGCCGTTGCCACAGCCAAGGTCATAGATCGGCCCATCCGGCACGGCGCCCACCTGCGCCAGCAAATCCAGCGCGGGCCGCAAACGCAAACCCCGAAACCTTGCGTAGGTTTCGGGGTTCCAGTCTGGCGTGGCAGGCGTCAAGCCAGCGGCTCCGGCTCCAGCCCGCCCGCTTTGGGGGCTTTGGCCTTGGTTTTCGGGATCGACACCACCGAAGGCGTGCCCCCCCCGGACGGCGGGCTTGCGGCGTCATCGTCCTTGCCCAACGCCTCGCCTGCGACGACCTTGTGAATTTCGTCGCCAGTCAGGGTCTCATACTCCAGCAAGCCCTTGGCCAGACGCTCAAATTCCTCTGACTTGTCCAGCAGAACCCGGCGCGCAACCTCATAGCCTTCGTCAATCAAGGCTTTTACTTCTTGCTCGATCAGCTTCTTCGTCTCCGCCGAAACGGAAAAGCCAGCGGTGTTGCCCTGATAGCCTTCATGCGCCTCGGCATAGTCGATATTGCCGATCTTGTCAGACATGCCCCAACGCATCACCATCGCGCGGGCCAGGGAACTGGCCTGCTGAATATCGCCGGCCGGACCGGAGGACACGCCTTCCTCACCATATTTGATGATCTCAGCCGCTTTGCCCGCCATGGTCATGGCGATCTTCTGCTTGCCTTCGTCCTTGTGCATGTTCAGCCGGTCCATTTCCGGCAAGCTGACAACCATCCCCAAGGCCCCACCACGCGGGATGATGGTTGCCTTATAGACCGGGTCACATTTCGGCATGTTCATGCCGACAATCGCGTGGCCCGCCTCATGATAGGCGGTCTTTTCCTTCTGATCGGCGGTCAGCACCATGACTGCGGCGTTCCGCCCCCATCATCACCTTGTCCTTGGCATGCTCAAAATCACCCATCGTCACAAAGCGGCGGCCCACGCGGGCAGCGGTCAGCGCTGCCTCGTTCACAAGGTTCATCAGATCGGCACCCGAAAAACCGGGGGTGCCGCGCGCGATGGTGCGCAGGTCAACATCCGGGCCCAATGGCACCTTGCGGGCATGCACGCCGAGGATTTTCTCGCGGCCTTTGATGTCCGGGTTCGGCACATGGATGGTCCGGTCAAAGCGGCCGGGGCGCAGCAGCGCCGGGTCCAGCACGTCCTTGCGGTTGGTGGCGGCAACGATGATCACGCCTTCGTTCGCCTCAAACCCGTCCATTTCGACCAGCAACTGGTTCAAAGTCTGTTCGCGTTCGTCATTGCCGCCGCCCATGCCAACGCCACGCGCCCGGCCCACGGCGTCAATCTCGTCAATGAACACGATGCAGGGGGCGTTCTTCTTGGCCTGTTCGAACATGTCACGCACGCGGCTTGCACCGACGCCCACAAACATTTCCACGAAATCCGAACCCGAGATGGTAAAGAATGGCACGCCAGCCTCACCCGCAATCGCGCGCGCCAGCAGCGTTTTACCCGTACCGGGCGGGCCAACCAGCAAAGCGCCTTTGGGGATCTTGCCGCCAAGACGGCTGAACTTCTGCGGGTTGCGCAGGAATTCCACGATCTCTTCCAGCTCTTCCTTGGCCTCGTCGATGCCCGCCACATCGTCAAACGTGATGCGGCCATTCTTTTCGGTCAGCAGTTTGGCCTTCGACTTGCCAAACCCCATGGCCCCGCCACGCCCGCCGCCCTGCATCCGGTTCATGAAGAAAATCCAGATGCCGATCAGCACGAGGAAGGGCAACCACAGCGAAATCAAGGACATAAAGCCCGACTGTTCCTGCGCCTCGGCCCGCACATCGACGCCTTTTTCGATCAGGCGGTCCGTCAGGGTTTCGCCCGCAGGCTTGATGGTGGTGTAGGTGTTGCCATCTTTGCCCTTCACCGTCACCCGTTCACCATCCAGCGTGACAGAGGCCACTTCGCCACCATCGACTCGGGCGATGAAGTCGGAATAGGACAGGGGGCGCGATGACAGCGTGGCCTGACTGCCCGAAAACAGGTTAAACAGCGCCAAAATAAGTAGAAAAAGCACAACCCAAAAGGCGATGTTACGCGCGTTGCCCAAGAATACTCTCCTCGATGCGCCGCAAGCCCAAGGGGGCGCGGCTTTGGACACTAAGATAGACAGTTTAGCGCCCGGTTCAATGCGATAACAGAAATGAGCCGAAGGTGGGCTGCACTGTCGCAGTCGCCGTTGCGCCAAATCCCGCCAAGGGGGCGGCAATCACGGTGTCACCTGTCCAGATCGCCGGGGTTACTTCCAGCACGGCGCGGGGCAATCCGGTCGCGCGCCAGTCTTTGATCTGGCCCAACCCGGTGCCAAGCGCGCGGATTTCCCCCGATGGGCCGGTGACGTGCCAGCGGTTGTCCCAAGGCTGTCCGTCAACGACAGCGCGCGGTTCGCGGGTGATCAGTGCTGCGTGGTCGTCACAGCGCAGCCGACAGCCCCACAGTGTGGCAGCGCGGCCCGCCACAATCGCCTGTTGCAGGCGTTGGATGGCGGCGTCGCGGGGGGCATAGTCTGCGCGGGAAATCCACAGCACGGCCGCAATCAGCAAACGACGCTGCAAATCTTGTGGCAAGTCGTGCAGGCCGTGACGGTCGATCCGCAAGGCCCCCGCCCGTTCCGTCACAACCCCGCCTGCCGCAGTCGCCAGCGCCCAGGAGAGGGCCTGCCGCGACGATTCCAGATGACCCACCACAGCCGCCAAGGCGGCCGTCGTGATGCCCAAGGCGGCCAACGGCTTCAGGGCCCGCCGCGCCTTGACCCGGGTATAGGCGTCATCGTCATTGGTCGGATCGTCTACCCAGGTTATGCTCTGACTGCCCAGATACGCGCGCAACGCCTGTCGCCCATGGGCCAGCAGCGGGCGCGACCACGTCACGCCGTGCTGGCTCCAGACCGGTCG
Source organism: uncultured Alphaproteobacteria bacterium (assembly GCA_963772935.1). GTDB lineage: Bacteria > Pseudomonadota > Alphaproteobacteria > Rhodobacterales > Rhodobacteraceae > JANNNF01. The sequence goes on from CAVYZK010000008.1 coordinate 342,425, forward strand.
CATGCCTGACAAACCGTCCAGCCCGGCCTTGCGGGCAAGGCCCATCAGCAGGGTTTCGGCCTGATCATCGGCGGTATGGCCCAGCACGATATGCTCAATACCCCTGCCCCGCGCCCAATCGGCCATCAGCGACAACCGCGCGCGGCGGGCCTGATCCATCAGGTTGCCGGTCAGATCGGGGCCAGACCAGTGCAGGATCGTGTGGGGGATGTTCAGGCTTTGGCAAAACCGGGCGACGCTTGTGGCCTCTGCCGCAGCCTCCGCCCGCAGCCCGTGGTTCACTGTGACAGCCTCGATAGGCCACCCCGCCCGGTGCATCAGATGCAGCAGAGCCATGGAATCGCCGCCGCCAGATACAGCGACGCCGATTTTTGCAGATGGATCAAAGCCGGTGACGGCCCGCAGCAGGCTTTCGTCGCCGTCCTGCCCTACTGGCAAGCCAGCCCCTGCCCGGCCACGGTGGCTTGGGTTGCGGCCATTGTACCGGGATAGCGGGTGCCAACCTCGGCCAAAGTGACGCAAGCCTCGGGCGTCTGGCCCAAAGCCCCCAAGGATTCCCCCAGTTTCAACAGCGCTTCAGGCGCTTTGGGGCCATCCGGTGCGCCCGAAAACGACTCCAGATAGGCCCGCGCGGCATTCGAGGTTTCGCCCAACTGGGTCAAAGCCTCACCCTTCAGGAAATGGGCTTCCTGCGTCAGCGGGCTGCCAGGAAAGGATTGGAGGAAGGTATCAAACTGCGTTGCAGCACCGCGAAAGTCACCGGTAGCGAGCACCCCCTTGGCCCGGTCAAAATCTGCCTGTTCGCCCATCGCCAGTTCCGCGCCGCCAGTGGCGGGGGCAGGCTCTGCCGGGGTGGCCACCGGGGCCGCAGCAGCACCACCGCCGCCCAGCACCGATGTTTCGGACACTGTCGCCAGATCGCAGCCTTCGGTCACTTCACACAGCCGGTATTCGATATCGCCGATGCGGTTGGTGCCGTCGCTGACCACACGGTTCAGCTTCAGCTCCACCTCCTCGGTCTTGGCGGTCAGCCGCGACAGCGCGGCTTCCATCGTGTCCATCCGCTCCAAAGCCGACCCACCGGCACTGCCATTGCTGGCAGCCCCGGTCGTCACCAGCTCTGATTTCAGGGCGTTGAACTCGGCGGCAAGGGTGCCAAGTTCAACCCGGATATCGGCAAGGGTCTGCGCCTTGTCCTGCGCCAAGGCGGCGCAGGGCATCAGCATCAATGCAGACAGAACCAGCGGACGGATCATCAGGTCAGACCCCCGCCCCTGCCGACAGAACCGTCACAGCGCGGCGGTTCTTGTTGTAGCAGGCTTCTTCCGAGCACACTTCGAGCGGGCGTTCCTTGCCGTAGGAAATCGTCCGCATCCGGCTGGAGGCAACGCCTTGGGAAATCAGGTAATCCTGCACGGCTGCCGCCCGGCGCGCGCCAAGGGCAAGGTTGTATTCGCGGGTGCCCTGTTCATCGGCGTGGCCTTCGATGATGGCCGCATAGCCCGGGTTGGTGTTCAGCCATTGCGCCTGACCCGCCAGCGTGCCCCGTGCTTCCGGCGACAGGGTGGACTGGTCAACCGCGAACAGCACCCGGTCGCCGACCGACTGGTTGAAATAGGCGATGGAGCGCGGATCGCTCGGGTCGCCCAGACCATTGGTGTCGATAAAGCCGCCCGCGCCACCGGCTCCCCCGGCCCCGCCCGCTCCAGCGCCGCCTGCGCCGTAACGATCCGGGTTGTTACACGCAGCAAGCGCCAGCGTGGCGATCAGAAGCAGGGCCTTGGGCATCAACGACATAGCGGTTTCCTTCTTATTGGCTCGATTTTGGCCAAAGATAACAGGTTTGCGGTGCCGGGGGAATCCGGCAGCACGAAATTACGGCAGCAACGGCGACCATGCAGGGTCGGACGCAGCACCATCGGTCGGGATCTGTTTCAGGTTCCGCCCGGAAATATCCACCGACCAAAGCGAGGATTGCCCGCCCGCGCCAGAGGTTTCGCGCATGAACATCAAGACCCGGCCATTCGGCGCCCAAGACGGACCTTCATCAAGGAAAGAGGCCGTCAGCAGGCGCTCTTCCGACCCATCGGTACGCAGCACGCCAATGTGGAACCGGCCGGCGTTCTGCTTGGTAAAGGCGATCAGATCGCCGCGCGGCGACCAGACTGGCGTGCCATAGCGCCCCGCACCACCGGAAATCCGCTGCGCCTCTCCTCCGCCCGATGACATGATGTACAGTTGCGGCGTGCCCGAACGGTCGGATTCAAACACGATCTGGCTGCCATCGGGGCTGAACGAGGGGGCCGTTTCAATCGACGGTGCGTTGGTCAACTGGGTCAGACGGCCCGACCCGGTGGCAAGCGCGTAAATGTCGGTGTTGCCGCCACGTTCCAGCGAAAACACCACGGTGCCGCCATCGGGGGAAAAGCGCGGCGCGAAGGTCATGGTGCCCGGCTGTTCATCCAAGGCGCGACGTTGCAGGCTGCCCACATCCATCAGCGTGATGCGCGGAAAGCCGGATTCGTAGCTGGTATAGAGGATGCGGTCACCCGTGGGCGAAAACCGCGGGGCAATGACGATAGAGGCAGAGTCGGTCAGGTACTGCACGTTCGCGCCGTCATAATCCATCACCGCCAGCCGTTTTTCGCGGGCGTTCTTGGGGCCTTGTTCTGACACATAGACCACGCGGCTGTCGAAATAGCCGCCCTCGCCGGTGATCTTGGAATAGACCACATCGGCCACCTTGTGCGCCATGCGACGCCAGCCTTGGGTGGTGCCGGCAAACTGCAAGGCCGCCCCTTCGATGGGCGCACCGGAAAACACGTCATGCGCGCGGAACTTGACGGTGATCCGGTCACCCGCGACTGAAACCGCCCCCGTGATCAGGGCTTGGGCGTTGATCGCCTTCCAGTCTTCGTAGGCCACGGGGGCGTCAAAGCTGCTGACGTTGGAAATAAACGCATCCGGCCCGATTTCGCGGAACAGACCCGTGCCCACCAGATCGGCAATCACCACCGAACTGATATTGGCCGCATACTCCCCCGCGCCGCCTTCATCGACAAAGGCGGGGGCGGCAAAGGGCAGCGGTTCGATCACGCCATCGGTAATCACGATCCGCAACGGGCCGTCCTGCGCAAGGGCGGCAGTCTGCGTCAAGCCAAGGGCAAGGCCCAATGCCAGCACGGGGAAAAGGGTTCGGACGAACTGCTTCATGTCCTCGGTCTCTCTGATTGTTCTTGTTCTGTCATCTTGCACCAAAGCGCGCGGGCGGTCACGGGGAAGCCTACGGCATCTGGCCTCACATCTGGGTCAACGGGCCGGGTCATCGCGACACCATGCCAGACGGATCGAACACCAGTTCCAGATCCTTCCATGTTTCGTATTTTTCCGAGGGCAGCGGATAGCCCTGCTTGGTGCAGCGGATGATGGCGCGTTTGGCAGCACCGAACATCACCTTGGCCGAAGCCTCGCTGCCGCCTTCTGAACCCGTCATACGGATACTGTCCACAATCGGTTTGCCCGACTGGTCCATATCGACCCGCACCACCACCGTGGTGCGCATCGCCTCTGACGACACCGTTCCAAGCGACCAGCAGCCCTGCACAGCCACCCGCAACGCATCGGTTTCGCCAAAGGTCATCGGCGGGCCTGCGGGGGCATTGGGCGCACCGCCGGTTTCGGCAGGTTCCGCAGCCGCATCTGCCGCAGCTTGGGCCACGGCGGCGGCAATCGCATCGGCGTCGCTGTCGGCGTTGGACGTATCCGGCTCTGCAGTCGCGGTTTCGGTCGGGGTCTCTGCCGGGGTTTCCACCGGGCGACGGGCAGGGCGCGATTTGGGGCGGAGAGAGGTTTTCATGCCCAGAGCCTCGGTCTGATCCTCGGTCGCCTCGGTGCGCAGCACATCGCCTGCTTCTTCGGCCACAGCCGGGGGCGTTGGTTCCTGCACCTCTTGCGGCACTTCTGCCGGGGCGTCGGTGACAGCCGGGGTCGGGGTTTCTGCCGTCACAGCCTCGGGCGGCGGCGTGACTTCGGGCGTCGGGGCCACGCGGTCTGCCGGGCGCGGTTTGGGACGGATGCTGGTATTGAGCGAGGACAGCGGCTGTTCCACCTCGGACGGCGGGGCAATCGGGTCGGGCACGGCCTCAGGCTGCGCTTCGGCCACAGGGGCCGGGTCAGGCTCTGGCAGCGGTTCGGGTTCGGGCAGCGGTTCTGGCGCGGGGGCGGGTTCTGCCGCGGCCTCGGGTGCGGGGGCAGGTTCCACCTCGGGCGTCACCGGATCGGGCGTCGCAATCTCGGCGGGTTGTTCGATGGCACGGGCGTAGACGGTGCCGCCGCCTGCAAGGCGTCAAACTCTGCCGCCGTCATCATCGACACTTCGGTCACGGCCACTTCCGGCGCTTTTTCAGATGCAAACAGCCAGTCCCCCAGAACCACCCAGAGAACAAGGCCCACATGCCCCACACCAGAAAAGAGAGTGCCGCGATCCATCGCCTGCCTTAGCCGTCGCTGCCCATGGCCGGGCCTTCGGCATCGGTCACCAGACCAATGCTGCGGAACCCGCCCGCATTCAGCGCGCCCATGACCTGCGCGACCTGCGCATAGGGAATGGCCCCATCCGCCCGCAGGAACACCTTGTCCGACGTGCGTTCATCGGCAATCGCGCGCAGTTTCGGGATCAATTCCCCCGCGGCCACCTCGGTTGTCTGGATCATCAGCCGCCCATCCGCCGTCATGGTGATGGTCAGCGGTTCTTCCTGTTCGGTCGGCAAAGCGTTTGCCGCCGTTTCCGGCAGTTCCACCGGCACCCCGACCGTCAGCATGGGGGCCGCGACCATGAAGATGATCATCAGCACCAGCATCACGTCCACAAACGGCGTGACGTTGATTTCAGACATCGCCGCAGCACCACCCCGGCCCCGCCGCCCGCGCCCGCCGCTTTTCTTGACCACACCCGCGCCCATGGCTTACGCGTCCAACTGGCGCGACAGGATGGTGGCAAATTCATCGGCAAAGGCTTCGTACCCGCCAAGGATCTGCTCACTGTCCGCATTCAGCTTGTTGTAGAACACGACCGCCGGGATGGCGGCGATCAGGCCGACACCCGTCGCCAGCAGCGCCTCGGCAATGCCGGGGGCCACGACGGCGAGGTTGGTGTTCTGGCTGATGGCGATCTGCTCGAAACTGTGCTTGATGCCCCAGACCGTGCCGAACAACCCGATGAAGGGCGCGGTAGACCCGGTGGTTGCCAGAAACGACAGCCCCTTGTTCAACACCCCGGCCTCCCGCGAAATCGCCACGTTCATCGCCCGGTCGATGCGGGCCTGCGCGCCTGCGATCAGCGCGCCGTCCTGTTTGTGACTGCGCCGCCATTCCAGCATGCCGGAGGCGAAAATCTTTTCCGACGCACCGACAGGTTCTGCCCCCATCTTCTCAAACAACTCATCCAAAGGCTCGCCCGACCAGAAGGCCCGGTCGAACACCGCAGCCTCCTTGCGGGCGCTGCGGAACAAGATGTGTTTGCGGATGATGATCGACCATGACCAGAACGACATGGCCATCAGCATGATCATCACCACCTTCACCGTGAAGGTGGCGCGTGCGAATAGGGCGAGCATGGAGAAGTCAATCTCCTGCGCCAGTGCGAGGGTTTCCGTTTCCATTCCGCCTGCTCTTTATGGGTCGGGGCCGTTGAGTGGCTCCGTTACCTGCGATTCTACCCGGATTTAAGGGTGAATGCCAACACATCTCTGTGGGCGGCAGGTTCCCGCCACACGCAAGGCTCAGATTTCAGGCAGCCCGGGGGTCAACAGCGCGCGAACTTTGGCCGGCAGCCGCAGGGCGGTGCCGGAGGCAGACAGACACACCAGCGTGACCACCGCCTGAAACAGCACCTCTGGCCCGCGTATTACAGTCTGATCCAGCACCAGCCGCGCGCCAGTCACCGCCCGAAGCCGCGTTGTGACAATCAGATCATCACCGAAAACCGCAGGTTTCAGATAATCGGCCTCTACCCGGCGCACGGCAAAGACGATGCCATCATCCGCCCGCAATGCCCGCTGATCAACACCAAGCGATGCCACCCATTCGCTGCGCCCACGTTCGATAAACTTCAGGTAGTTGGCGTAATAGACGATTCCGGCCAGATCGGTGTCTTCGTAATACACGCGCACGGGATGGGTATGGGGTGGGTTGGTCATCTGGCACCTCTGGTCGGCTGGCGCACCTTACGGGAGACGCGCACCACAGGTCCAGACGGCATGCCCTTGCAATACCGCCGCATTTCCCCATCTTGGACAGACCTGACCGGAGAGTGCCATGACCTTGCTGAAAACCGCCGCCCTGATGCTTGCCCTGACCACCCCGGCCTTGGCCGAAGAAGTGGGGCGTGTCGGCGTCGATTGGGTCGGTAACGACATCATCATTGACGCCTTTGCCGACCCCAAGGTGCAGGGCGTCACTTGCCACATCGCCTATTTCGAACGCTCGCTGATCGACCGGATCAGCAATGGCAACTGGTTTGAAGACCCGTCCTTTTCGGCGGTCGATTGCGCGCAGACCGGGCCGATCGTGATTGGCGACATCGACCCTGAAGGCGAGAACGTGTTTTCCGAGCGCCAGTCGCTGATCCTGAAATCGCTGAAGGTCACGCGGGTGTATGACGAGGCAAATCGGACGCTGCTATATCTTGCCCATGCGTCCGAGGTCACGCAAGGCTCTGGCAAGATGTCACTTTCCGCGATCCCCGTCCCCGCCGCCCCCTGACGCAGCCCGCCAGTCGCGCCACAGGGCGATGGCTATGCCTATGGCCATGGCAGGCAAGGCCGACGCCGCCCCCACGCTGAACGACCCCATCTCACACCCGCCGGAATCGCCGGGTGTGCCGCAGGACGGGTCCAACAGATGCGCCAGTGCCAGCACAGAAAACATCACGACAACCGGCACCACGACCAAGCCTGCCAGACCATAGCCGATCACGCGCCCGACCCGCACCCGCATGGCTGCCCCCTATTGCATCAACCCGACCCGTGCCGCCAACCGCACCGCATGCGACGGATCATGGGCCACCATCGGCATTACCCTATCATATCCCGCCCGGATCACCCCGGCAATTTCGGGCCGCAGCACCGCCACCTCGCCGACCAGCGCCAAGGGCGACGCCCCCAGAAACGCCCGGTCCGACCACAGCAGAATGGTCTGCACGGCTTGGCTGAGCGCCAGCGTATCGGCGGGCACGGCAGACAGATGCGGGTCCATGCGCAAGAACACGAACGCCGCCTTGATCGCGCCCGAGGCCTCAAACCGGAAACTGCGGTACTGGTTGGCATCCGCCGCAGCCAACCGCGCACAGAGGGGGCCAAGGTCCGGGATCAACTGGTCCAGTTTGGGCACATCGTTAAGCTCAGCCCAGTCGGTCAGGAAAAACACCATCAGGTTCGCGCCAAGCTCCGGGTCTGTCTCGGCGGTGCTGTGCCCCGCAAGAGCGACCACCGCCTCAATCGCGCCTTTGACCACGCCAAGCGTGGCATCATCGACCCCGAACACCACCGGCACAATCGGGCGGCCCCAGCGGGCAAACAGATACTGCCCGTCGCTGCGCGTGAACAGCGCCTGAACCTTTTCCGCTTCCATCATATCCCCGCCCGCACGGCTGCAACCCAAAAGTTTGGCGATTTCTTCGAAGAAATCGGGTCCGGGCGCAACCCGTCATCTTAGCCGTCAAACAAATCGCTCTGCCCCACACGCGGAGCCTCCAACCCCAGATGCGCCCAGGCTTTTTGCCCCAGCATCCGCCCGCGCGGGGTACGCAGAAGCAGGCCCTGCTGCAACAGGTAGGGCTCAATCACTTCCTCGATCGCGTCCCTCGCCTCGCTCAGCGCCGCCGCAATCGTCTCTACCCCCACCGGGCCACCCCCATAATTGTCGGCCAGCAGCGACAGATAGCGCCGGTCGCCGCCATCCAGCCCCAGATGATCCACCCCCAACCGCGTCAACGCCCGGTCCGCCAGACTGCGGCTGATGCGACCGCCTTCCTCGACCATCGCGAAATCCACCACCCGGCGCAGCAGGCGGCCCGCAATCCGCGGCGTACCCCGCGCGCGCCGCGCAATCTCGCGGCAGCCCGCCTCCTCGGCCTGCACCCCCAACAGCCGCGCGCCACGGGTGACGATCAGGTGCAACTCATCCTCGGTGTAAAACTGCAACCGAGTGGGGATGCCGAAACGGTCGCGCAGCGGCGTGGTCAAAAGACCCATCCGTGTCGTTGCGCCAACAAGGGTGAAGGGCTGCAAATCTATCCGCACCGTGCGCGCGGCAGGGCCTTCGCCGATCACCAGATCCAGCGCGAAATCTTCCATCGCGGGATACAGCACTTCCTCGACCACCGGGCTAAGCCTATGAATTTCATCAATGAACAGCACATCGCGCGGTTCCAGATTGGTCAGGATCGCCGCCAGATCGCCCGCCTTGGCCAGCACCGGGCCAGAGGTCATCCGAAACCCCACCCCCAATTCCCGCGCCATGATCTGCGCCAGCGTGGTCTTGCCCAAACCAGGGGGGCCGTGGAACAAGGTATGATCCATCGCCTCGCCCCGCATCCGGGCCGCCTCGATGAACACCGCCAGATTGGCCCGCGCCTCGGCCTGCCCCACAAACTCGGTCAGAGTCTGCGGCCGCAACGCCCGGTCGGCATCCTCGGGCAGCTTCTCGGGGCGCAGGGTGGGGTCGGATTGCATTATGACCTCGGCGCCAGCAGTTTCAGCGCCGCCCGGATCATCGCCGCCGTGTCTGCGTCTGGCATTTCAGCCGCGATGGTGGCAATGGCCTGCGCTGCATCCCCCGGACCATAGCCCAGATTGACCAGTGCCGACATCGCATCCGCACTGAACGCGGCGCGGGAACACGGCGACGGTGGGGGCTTTCGCGGCACGGGGTCTTACCACGGGTGCCGCTTCAACCACCTCATCCAGACTGGCGACAGAGGCCAAGGATACCCCCGCCGCCATCAGCCCCGGCGCTTTGGATTTCAGTTCCAGGATCACCCGTTGCGCCAGTTTCGGCCCCACTCCGGGGGCCGATTGCACTGCCCGAGCGTCGCCAAGGGTGATGGCGCGCGCCGCCCCTTCGGCCCCCAGCGTGCCCAGGATTGCCATCGCGGCCTTGGCCCCCACGCCCTGCACCGTGGTCAGCAGCTTGTGCCATTCCTTTTCGATCATGCTGGGAAAGCCGAACAGTTGCAGCAGATCCTCGCGCACCACCAACTCGGTATACAGCGCCACCGCCTCGCCCACCCCCGGCAGTCCTGCCAGCGTGCGGTCAGACACAAAGACGATGTATCCCACGCCCCGAACGTCGATCAGCACGTGATCCGCGCCGCGCCAATCCAGACGGCCTGATATCTTGCCGATCATCCCCCTACCTTTCGCAACGCCGCCTGCAACCGGCCCGCCGATTGCAGATGATGCGCATGGCAGATCGCAATCGCCAGCGCATCCGCCGCATCGGGGCCTTCAATCACCACGCCGGGCAGTTGCACCCGCACCATGTGATCGACCTGGCCCTTGTCCGCATGTCCGACCCCCACCACCGTCTTTTTCACCGCATTGGGGGCATATTCGCCAACCGTCAGGCCAAACTGCGCGGGCACCAGCAGGGCAATACCCCGCGCCTGACCCAGTTTCAGCGTGGCCACCGCGTCCTTGTTTACAAAGGTATTTTCGACAGCCGCCGCATCGGGGGCATAGGTTTGCAGCACGGCGGTCAGTTGCGTGTGCAGGGTCAGCAGGCGCTGCGCCAGATCGCCGTCGCCTTTGCCGGGGCTGGAATGGCAGATGCCGTTCGCCACATGCGTCAGCCGCGACCCTGCCACGTCGATCACCCCCCACCCGAGGTTTCGCAAACCGGGGTCAATACCCAGAACCCGCATCCCTGCCACCCTTTTTATCGTTTTTTGTGGATTAGCACGAATAGGGAACATCCGCCAACCTCTTTCCGTAACCCTTGCCTGATCACGGAAATCTTGCAGCCCGGTCACAGCCGCGTTATGCAAAGCCTGCAAAAGCGACAGGCCGCGCGATCAACGCGACAACGCCCCCTGTCGCCCTGAAAATAATGGCGAAATTGCGGCAATGAGGCATGCAGTGGCTGCAAGTCCGCCATGCCTTCCCACAGCTTGCTATACCCATGGCGCACGCCTATTTGGCTGTCATGCAGAGACGAAGCCTCTGGAATGAGCAGTTTATGAAAAGGATAACCGCCATGGCCGCCACTCAGACCACCCGCCCGGCGCCGTTCGGCGCTATCACGACCTACCGCGCCATCAATGGCATCAGCTCGATGCTGGTCGCTGTTGCCGCATGGAATGACGCCCGCGTCACCCGCAATGCACTTGGCAAACTGTCGGACCGTGAACTTGATGATATCGGCCTGTGCCGCGCTGATATCTACACGCTGGGAAACTGAACCCTGCGTGTGTCACAAGGCCGGCGAAATGCTGGCAAAGCGTATGAACGAGCCCAAATGAAATAGCCGCCACCTTGCAAGGTTGGCGGCTTGTTTCATGTTACAGGTCGGTATCAGACTGTGCCGGGTCTTCGAATATCGCCGGATCACAGATTGGTCGGAAACCGCTGTGTCACAAAGGCAGAAACTGCCAGCGTTGCCGGGTCTGCCTGCATCAGCCAGCCGCCCAGACGATCAAACCCTTCGCCCTGCATCAGGTTATCAACCCGCGCCTGATATACGTCGCCGCCGATTTTGTAATGGATCGCGGCCTTCAGGCCCACCGACATCAACACCAGCACAAGAAGCGGCTTGATCAGGGAAATCCTGCTTTTGTTCGGCCGTGTATACGCCGAGCGTCCCAGCGTACCGGGGGCTTCAAAGCCATAGCCTTTTGCCCGTGCCTTTTCGACACGAGTCACACGGCGTTCGAAATCTTGAAGGTTCGGGTCAGCGTACATCATCGTCACCAGTGCATCAGGCCCCCGCCTAAAGTCTTTGGTACGGTAACTTTGTGGCGAAAGTTGGGCAGAAAATCCAAATTCAGGCGGAACCCGGAAAATCTTGGCCAAATTTGCCTTAATTTCGCGCCAGAACCAATGTTGACCACTCACCGATATCTTCCCGCGCCTGCAAGGCAAAGCCTGCAGCCACATAGGCCGCCGTCACCGACTCGGCCTGTACCACCAGAAGCCCCGACAAGATGCAAAGCCCGCCCTGCCCCACATGGGCCGCCATCGGCGGGGCCAGTTCGATCAGCGGGCCTTTCAGGATATTCGCAAAGACCAGATCAAAGGGGGCGGCCTCGGCCAGACGGGGGTGCGCAAAGCCTGCGGCCTCCATACACTCCAGCCGCCCCTCCATGCCGTTGATCGCGACATTGGCCAGTGCCACGTCCACCGCGACCTCGTCGATATCCGACGCCATCACCAGCGCATCAGGCAACACCGCCGCCGCGGCCATCGCCAGCACCGCCGTACCACAGCCAATGTCGGCCACCTTGGCGGGCCGCAAGCCCCGCCTCATACAGCCGGTCAAAGGCGCGCAGACAGCCAAGCGTGGTGCCATGGTGTCCAGTGCCAAAGGCAACCGTCGCCTCGATCTGCAAGGCGATGCGGCCTGCTGGAACCTTGTCGGCATCATGGCTGCCATAGACAAAGAACCGCCCGGCCTCGACCGGCGACAATTCGCGCCGCACCTTGGCCACCCAGTCAATTTCCGGCAATTCCGACATCACAAACGGCTTGGCCCCAAAGGCCAGTGCCAGCATGTCAAGAATGCCCTCATTCGGCGGCTCAAGGAAATAGACGCCAACCTCCCACAGACCGGACCCGTCTTCTATCTCGAACACGCCTACCCCGGTGGGTTCGGGCTGCATCTTTTCGACCGCCTCCGACAGCGCAAGGGCTGCTGCTTCGCCCGGAAGGGTGGTCAGTGCGGTAAAGGTGGGCATCGGTCTTCTCCGGGGTTTGGGCAAGCGTGCAGGTAGCCGTAGGGGCGCCCGGGGTCAAGCACACCGTCAAGCGCGCCTGATCCGCCCGGTCAGCATACGCCATGCCAACCGGGCAAAACTGGCCAGCGTCAGGTCGGCGTAATCCATCTTGCCCGCCAGCAGATCAAAGTACCGCCGTTGCAGCCGTTCGGATTGAGCCAGAAGCCCGATGAAGCGCTGCTGCAACAGCGGGTGATAGATCAGCCGCGCCAAAATGCGCGCCCGCCGCAGTTCCGCCTGCACAGGACGCAAGCGCCGCCCATAGCCCGCCATCGCTGCTTCGGGCGTGCCCGCCGCAATCGCCTCTGCCGCAGCTTCTGCCGCCAACTGGCCGGATTTCACCGCCCAGGCGATGCCCTCGCCGGTGATCGGGTCCACAAACCCCGCCGCGTCCCCCGCCAGCAACACCGCCCCCCGCCCCGGGTTTGGGCGCGGGTCGCCAAACGGCAGATGGTGGCCCTTGATTGTCAGCTTGGCCGGATCATACCCCCGCGCCAGCAACCACGCATGAAATGTTGCCTTCATATCCGGGTTGCGCCCATGCACGCCACCGATGCCGACTGTCAGACTGCTGGCCTTGGGAAAGACCCAACCATAGCCCCACTGCGCCGCCGTCACATCCAGCACGGCCACCGGGTCAGCCGATCCCGGCACAACCGGCACTTCGGCCTCCAGCGCAAAGCCGATGCGATCCGGGTCATGCGCGCGGCCAAACAGCCCCCGCCCCACCATCGAATTGACCCCATCCGCCCCGATCAGCACGCGGCCCAAAAGCCTGCGCCCATCTTCCAGCAGTACCGAGCATCCGTCCAAGGCACCAATCCGGCACCCGGTAAAATCCTGCACCCCCGCAGCCAGTGCCTGCGCCAGTAACGCTGCGTCAAAATCCCGGCGCATGGTATAGCTGATCACCGGAGTATCCTGCAGATCGGCCACCACTCGCGCGCCTGCCACAATCTGCACCCGGGTCGCATCCAGCCACAAACCAACCGGCAAGGCGGCATAAACATCGCCCAGATGCGCCGTACAGCGCCCGGTTATCCCGCCCCCGCACAGCTTGGCGCGCGGAAAGCGGGCCTTGTCGATCAGCGCCACCGACAGGCCCAAACTCCGCGCCCGCAGCGCCGCCGTCGCCCCCGCAGGCCCGGCACCGATCACCACAAGGTCATGGGTGACCAAGGATCAGACCGCCACACCCAACCCGATCGGGCAGGTCACGCCAGTGCCGCCGATGCCGCAATAGCCGTTGGGGTTTTTCTCCAGATACTGCTGGTGATACTCCTCACCGAAGTAAAACACCGGGGCGGGCAGGATCTCGGTCGTGATCCGCCCCTTGCCCGCCGCCGTCAGCGCATCCTGATAGACCGCCTTGCTGGCCTTGGCCGCCGCCTCTTGCTCCGGCGTGTAGGTATAGATGCCCGACCGGTAGGTGGACCCCATGTCATTGCCCTGCCGCATCCCTTGGGTCGGATCGTGGCCTTCCCAGAACAGCTTCAGCAACACGTCATAGCTGATGATGGCGGGGTCATAGATCACCCGGACCACCTCGTTATGCCCGGTCAACTGGGTGCAGGTTTCCTTGTAGGTCGGGTTCGGCGTGAACCCCGCCGCATAGCCCACCATGGTCAGCCACACGCCCCGGGTCTGCCAGAACTTGCGCTCTACCCCCCAGAAACAGCCCATGCCGAACATCGCCTCGGCCATGCCCTCCGGGACCGGCGATTTCAGCGGCAGACCACTGATGAAATGCGTCTCTGCCGTCGGCAGCGGTGTCGCCCGCCCGGGCAGGGCATTCTCAGGGCTGACCATGTCCAATTTGCCGCGATCCTGGAAAAACATCAGACGTCTCCATTTTTGATATCAAGGAATATAGGGCAGCCCCTGCCGTGTTGCGAGTCCTTCGGCGCCAACCAGCCCCGCCCCTTCACTTTTGCCCAAATATCCCCCGCGGAGCGTACATGCGCACATCGGCGAAGGCCGATGCTGCGCCACTAAAGAATCTGCGGCGCATGCCGCTCAATTTGATAGGCGCGAAGGTTACAAAAAGCTTTGCGGATCAATATCAATCGCCAGTCGCAGCCCGTTCGGCAGCCTTAACTGCCCCACCCATTCCGCCACTGCCGCCTGCAAGGCCACCCCCTTGCCCGCCGTCACCAAAAGCCGCACCCGGTGCCGCCCCCGCACCCGGGCTATGGGGGCAGGTGCGGGCCCGAACACCTGCGCGCCTGCCTTACGCAGCGGCCCGTCCCGGCGGGCCAGTTCCGCGCCGAACTCGAACACCGGGGCAAGTTCTGGCCCCGACAGGATGATCCCCGCCATGCGACCGTAAGGCGGCACACCTGCGGCCCTACGCTCGGCGGCCTCGGCCTTCCAGAACGCCTCCTCATCGCCGCCCAGGATGGCCCGGATCACCGGGTGATCCGGCTGATGCGTCTGCAACACCGCCACGCCGCGCAATTCGGCCCGCCCCGCCCGCCCCGCCACCTGCCGCATCAACTGAAACGTCCGCTCTGCCGCGCGCAGGTCAGACCCCATCAGCCCAAGGTCGGCATCAATCACCCCCACCAGCGTCAGCAGCGGAAAGTTGTGCCCCTTGGCCACGATCTGCGTGCCGATGATGATATCGGCAGCCCCCGCCGCAATCGCCACGATCTGCTCTTTCAGCGCCCGCGCCGACCCGAACAGATCCGACGACAGCACCGCCACCCGCGCTTTGGGAAACCGCGCCACCACCTCTTCGGCCAGCCGTTCCACCCCCGGCCCGACTGGGGCCATCTTGCCCTCCACCGCGCAGGCCGGGCAGGCCACGGGCACCGGTTTCGTCGCCCCGCACTGGTGGCATTGCAGCCGTTTCAGGAACCGATGTTCCACCATCCGCGCATCGCAATGGTCACACCCCACCTGATGCCCACAGGCCCGGCACAGCGTCACGGGGGCAAAGCCGCGACGGTTCAGAAACAGCAACGCCTGCTCGCCCCGGTCCACCCGCGCCTGCACGGCAGCGGCCAAGGGGGCGGATATCCAACAGTCATGCGCCAGCGTCTCGGCCCGCATATCAATCGCCCGCATCTCGGGCATTTCCGCCGCGCCGTAGCGCGACCCCAGATCGAGCCTGCCATACTTGCCCGCCTCGACATTGGCCCACGACTCAAGCGACGGCGTGGCTGAGGCCAGCACCACCGGGCAGCCCACAATCGCCCCCCGCAGCACGGCCATATCGCGGGCGTGGTACAGCACGCCCTCCTCCTGCTTGTAGGACGTGTCATGCTCCTCATCGACCACGATCAGGCCAAGGTCTTGAAATGGCAGGAACAGCGCCGACCGCGCCCCCACCACGAACCCCGCATCGCCGCGCCCCACCATCCGCCACAAGCGGCGGCGTTCGGTCATCGTCACGCCTGAATGCCATTCGGCAGGCCGCGCGCCAAACCGCGCCTGCACCCGCGTCAGGAAATCCGCCGTCAGCGCAATTTCCGGCAACAGCACCAAGCGCCTGCTGCCCCCGGCGCAGACATTCGGCCACCGCCTCCAGATACACTTCGGTCTTGCCAGACCCCGTGACCCCCTTCAGCAGCGTGCAGGAGTAGCCACCCAAAGCGACCGAGGCCACCAGCGCATCCCCCGCCGCCACCTGATCGCCCGCCAGCCGCGCCCCCCCTGCCGGGTGCAAAACGGGATAGGGCACATCCTTCGGCGCGTCCTCCTCCACCACCACGCCCAGCTTGACCAGCCCCTTGACGACGGATGCCCCGCACCCCGCAGCCTCGGCCAGTTCCGCCAGCGTCACCGCAGCGCCGCCATACTCCCGCAAAGCCTCGACCACCCTATGCCGCGCATCGGTCAGGGTGTTTGGCACCACCCCCGTCAACCGGTACACCCGCCGCGTGGACGGCGCGTCGCCCAACCCCGGCGCGCGGGTGGCAAGGCGCAGCATCGCGGGCAGCGGGGTCAGCGTGTAATCGGCGGCCCGGGTCAGGAACGTGCGCAGTTCCGCCCGCATGGGGGCTGCGTCCAGCACCCGGTTGATCGGGCGAACCTTGGCCGGGTCCCAATCGCCCTGCCCCTTGCCCCAGACCACGCCCAGTACCTTGCGCGGCCCCAATGGCACCTCGACAAAATCACCGTCGCCACAGCCGCCCTCAGGGGCCTTGTAATCCAGCGTCCGGCCAAGCGGTTCCGTCGTCAGCACGCCAACGATCTCTCCCACTTCATACACCCGGTCCGCCACGCGCCCACCTTTCGTCTTGCCCCTTTGGCGTAAACGCCCCCCCACCGACTGACAACCCCGGCTGGCACTGCGCGCCCATGGCAACGGCAGATCACCCGTCAAAAACAAGGTCGCGCATTTGTGAAAATCCGCTATACTGCGCGCCAAATCACCAGAATAAGCCGGGCAGAATTGGCATGATCGAACAAGATATGCGCGACCGTATCATCGCGTCCCCTGAATCCCTGTTAGAGGATCGGGATGTGATGAACGCCCTTGTGGCGGCCAACGAACGCGCCATGGGCAGCAATATCGTCGATCTGCGCGGCATTGCGATGGAACGGCTGGAAACCCGACTCGACCGTCTGGAAGACACCCACCGCTCGGTGATCGCCGCCGCCTATGAAAACCTTGCAGGCACCAATCAGGTCCACCGTGCCATCCTGCAACTGCTTGATCCGCTTACGTTTGAGGAGTTTCTCAAGACCTTGGCGAGTGAGGTCGCGCAGACCCTGCGCGTCGATTGCATGCGCCTTGTGCTGGAATCGGTGCAAGAGGCCAAAGACCCCGCGCTGCGCCGTCTGGGCGATGTGCTGTTTGTGGCCGAACCGGGCTTTGTGGCCGAGTATCTTTCGGGCGGGCGCAATGTGTCGCTGCGGCCCGTGGTGTTGCGGCAAGTGATGCCAGACTCTGACCAGTTGTATGGAGAAACAACGGGTTACATTCGGTCAGAGGCGCTGATGCGGCTCGATTTTGGCAAGGGGCGCCTGCCCGGCATGCTGGTGATGGGCGCGGAAGACCCGCACCAGTTCAAACCCACGCATGGCACGGATTTGCTGGCGTTTTTCGCAGGCACGTTTGAACGCACGATGCGGCGATGGCTGTCGTAGACAGCCTGTCCCTGTCGCCCGGCGCGCGGGATGCGCTGTCGGGATGGTTGTTGCATATCCGCGCGCTGGACGGGGCTGCGGCGAATACCGTCACGCGCCTATGCCCATGATGTTGCAGACTATCTTGCCTTCCTGACAAAGCATCGCGGCGGGACCGAAGGCGTGCGCGCCCTTGTCAGCCTGCCACAAGCCGACCTGCGCGCCTGGATGGCCGAGGTGCGAAACCGTGGCGTTTCAGCCCGGTCCCTGGCCCGCGCGCTGTCGGCTGTGAAGGGATTTACCGCTTGGCTGGCCGACCGTGAAGGGGTGGATGCGACCACCGTACTGGTCGCGCGGTCCCCCAAATTCCGCCGAAAACTGCCGCGTCCCCTGACCGAAGATGCCGCCGCAGCCGTGATAATTTCGGTCGGCGATCACCCGGCAGAGGAATGGGTAGCCGCCCGCGACATCGCTGTGGTGACGTTGCTTTATGGCTGCGGTCTGCGGATATCCGAGGCGTTGAGCCTGACCGGGGCCGCCCATCCGCTGCCCGAAACGCTGCGCATCATGGGCAAGGGCGGCAAGGAACGGCTGGTGCCGGTGCTGCCGGTCGCGCGGGCTGCGGTGGCCAACTACGCCCGCCTGTGCCCGCATGATCTGACCCGAAAAGAGCCCCTTTTCAGGGGCATACGCGGTGGCCCGCTGAACCCGAGGCTGATCCAGAAGGCGATGGAAACATCGCGCGCGCAGCTTGGTCTGCCCGCCACCGCCACGCCGCACGCCCTGCGCCACAGCTTTGCCACCCACCTTCTGACCGCCGGCGGCGATCTGCGCGCCATTCAGGAATTGCTGGGCCATGCGTCGCTGTCCACCACCCAAGCCTACACCGCTGTCGATGCCGCGCGGCTGATGGAAGTCTATGAAAAGGCACATCCGAGGTGACAATCCGGCGTTTCTGATGGATTGCGCCAGACGCCAAGTTGAGGCATCAAAGCGATATGAACCTGCGTCTGAAAGCCCTGTCTGTTCACCTGCTGACCGCCACTGGGGCGGTGTTGTCGATGCTTGCCATGTTGGCGGCGGTTGAGGGCAAGTGGAGCATGATGTTTCTGTGGCTGGTGCTGGCCTTGCTGGTCGATGGCATCGACGGGCCTTTGGCGCGGCGCTATGATGTGACGGAAAACTGGCCCACCTATGACGGTGTGCTGATGGATCTGATCGTCGATTACCTGACCTATGTGTTCATTCCGGCCTATGCCTTGTTCAAATCCGGCCTGCTGCCGGGGTGGACAGGATGGATCGCCATCATCGTGATCGTGTATGGATCGGTGATCTATTTTGCCGATACCCGCATGAAAACAAAGGATAAATCCTTTTCCGGCTTTCCTGCCTGCTGGAACATGGTGGTGCTGGTCCTGTTCGCGATTGCGCCGTCTTACTGGGTTATTCTGGGGCTGGTGATTGCGCTGACGCTGGCGATGTTTCTGAACCTGAAATTCGTCCACCCCGTGCGGACCGAACGCTGGCGCGAGGTGACATTGCCGATGGCTTTGGCTTGGGTGGTGTTTGCCGGATGGGCGGCCTGGGTCGATTTTCACGAGGCAAGCTGGGCGCATTGGGGGCTGATCATCACCTCGGTCTACCTGATGCTGGCGGGCATCGCGCAGCAGATCATTCCGCAAAGCAAAGGCCGCAGGGTCCGCTGATCGCCGTAAATATCCTGTAGAGTTTGCGTAAAGAACGCGTAGAGGATCCGTATCTACAGCCGTGTCAGCATCACCCCGGCGACAATGACGGTGGCGGCAAGCGCTTTTTCGCCGGTCATCCGTTCGCCAAACGCCAGCCAGCCGATCAGCACCGCGAACAGGATTGAGGTTTCGCGCAGCGCCGCCACCACTGCAATCGGGGCCACGGTCATCGCCCAGATCGACACGGCATAGGCCCCGTAACTTGCCGCAGACCCCATGGACCCCAGCCGCCAGGACCGCCCGTCACGCGGGATCACGCCCCAACCGCGCAGTGCCACCATGCCAGAGGTAAAGATGATGCCGTCCGCGATGAAGACCCAAGCGACATAGGCCACCGCCTCTCCGGATATCCGCGCGCCCATGCCGTCGATCAGGGTGTAGGTCGCGGTCGCTGCGGCCGACCCTAGCGCGAAGGGCAGCAGTTTGCGGTCCTCACCACTGGTGAACACGCCGCGTGACATGAGCAAAATGCCAAAGCCCAGCACCGCGATGCCCGCATATTCCTGCCACGCCACCGCATCGGCCAGATAGACCGCGCCCACCAGCGCCACCACCATGGGGGCAGCCCCCCGCGCGATGGGATAGACGCGGGACAGATCGCCGCGTTCATAGGCGTAGGTCAGAAAGAACTTGTAGGCAAAATGCGTCAGCCCCGCCCCGATCACCCACGGGATTGCCGCCGGGTCAATCGCCGGACGGAACATCACGACCGCAATGCCGATGGGCACTTCGGCCATCGACAGGATCACCATGGTGCCGACCTTGGACCCTCCCACCTTGATCATCGCGTTCCACAGGGCATGCAGGAAAGCGGCCCCGAGGACAGCTGCGAAAACTCCTATCGTCACGGGCGGGCCTTTCGGGATTGTCCGATGCTTTGGCTATGCCTGGCGGCGGGGGTTCGCAAGGGGGATGGCGGGCCTGCTGACAAGGCGGAGCCTCCGGCGGGGATATTTAGAGACAGAAAATGCGGGTCACAGCAGCAGTCCTGCGGCCCCTTCGTGCAGCAGCAGGGCGACTTTGGTCTCGACGCCACCGGGGGCCGAGAAGCCGCCGAGCGTGTTGCGGCCAAGGATGCGGTGGCAGGGGATCAGGATCGGGATCGGGTTGGCCCCGCAGGCCTGCCCGATGGCTTGGGCCGGGGTGTTCAGGGCGCGGGCAAGGTCGCCGTAGGTGCGGGTTTCGCCAAAGGGGATCGCGGCCATCGCACGGCGGGTTTTCTCATGCAGGCCAGTGCCCCAATCCAGCGGCAGATCGAACTGGGTCAAACGTTTGTCGAAATACGCCTGAAGCTGCGCGATGGCGTCGGCCAGCACTTCGTTGGGGGCTTCATGGCTTTCGCGCCATTCCAGACGTGTGATCACGCCACCCGCTTCGATCAGGGTCAGCGGGCCGAAGGGCGAGGGCATAGAGGCGCTGGTCATGCGGCGGCCAAGGGGCGGAAGGCCACCCGCAACATCTCGGCCAGCCCGTCAATGGCGGGCGAGGTGCCGCGCAGATTGCGGCGCAGGACCACGCGGGCGCGGTCCACGATGGGGAAGCCATCCTCGGCAGTCAGTTCGCGGCAGCCGGGGGGGATGGTGCTGCGGGAGATGGGGGCGATGGCGAGGCCAGTGCGCGCGGCGATGCGCAGCGACCCGGAGGTGTCACATTCAAACGCCGCGCGCCATGGGATGCTTTGCTGATCAAGGCTGCGCAGCGCAAAGTCGCGGCACCAGTCAGACCGGAAATAGACGCCCACCGGCACCGGGATTTGCAGATGCTGGGCATGGGTGATCGAGGTGACCCAGACAGTGGGGTCGATGCCCAGCACCTCATCGCCCGAGGTGTGGCTGCTGTCATAAATCACCGCAAGATCAAGCTGATCGGCGGTCAGGGCCGCCAGTTGCGGGCTGGTGAAATCGCAGCGCACCGTCACCTCTACCCCGGTGTGGCGTTCGGAAAACGCGGCCAAAGCACGGGGCAAAATGGTTTCGGCATATTCGTCGGGGATACCGATGCGCACCGGACCTGCGAGGGGTTTTTCGCGCAGGGCGGTCGCTGCCTCATCCAGCAGGCTGGTCACACGGCGGGCGTAGGGCAGCAGTTGTTCGCCGCGCGGGGTCAGCGCCACCCCGCGCGGCAGGCGGGTGAACAGGGGCTGGCCGAGGCTTTCCTCCAACCGGCGGATCTGCATCGACACCGCAGATTGCGTGCGGTGGAGGCGGTCAGCCGCCGCGGTAACGCTGCCGGTATCGGCGACGGCGAGGAAGGCGCGCATCAGGTCTGAATCAAGCGGGATCATGGTGTGCCATTCGCGCAGGTGATGGCACCCATAAGGGCTATTCGTTTGTCTTATGTCAAGCGGGGGTGCAAAAGAGTGTCAGACAAGTCCAGAAGGAGACCAAGCCATGACCCCGACCCATATCCTGTCCGTGATCATTGACCTGATTGCCGTGGCCCGGAACCGGGCAGCGGTCAAGCGGTCTTTGGGGCCGATTGTGGCGCGCGAGGATGACTATCTGCTGCGCGATATCGGCCTGACCCGCTATGATGCCGACGCGCTGATGCGCGACCCGGGGTCGTTTGACACCCGGTCGCAGGTGCGGATGCAGGCCACGGCGGGGGCGCTTTGCCGGTCTATGTGACCGGCAAAGCCAGTGGTTAACCTAGTGCCGCATTGCAGCGCGCGCAGGTGTGCGGGTGGTGATGGGTGTTCACGTCAGGCAGGATTTGCCAGCACCGCTGGCATTTCTCGCCGGTGGCATGGGCGAAGATCACGCTAAGCCCGGGCACGTCGGGCAGGTGGAACCCATCCGCCGCATCAGCGGTCAACGTCAGGCCGGAGGTGATACAAAGGTCTGCGAAGTCAACGGATTGCAGGGTATTCAGCAGGTCCGTATCCGTCACATGCACCACCGGCGCGGCCTCCAGACTGGCCCCGATCACCTTGGCGGTGCGCTGCACTTCCAACGCGCCGGTGACGACGCGGCGGGCGGCGCGGATAGACTCCCACTTGGTGGCGAGGGCTGGATTCAGCCAAGCGGCGGGGGTATCGGGCATATCGGTCAGGTGGATCGAACTTCCCTCGCCCGGGTGGCGGCAGAGCCAGACTTCCTCCATCGTGAACACGAGGATCGGGGCGAGCCAGGTGGTCAGGCGGTGGAACAGGATGTCCAGCACGGTGCGGGCGGCGCGGCGGCGGAGCGACGTGGTGGCGTCGCAGTAGAGCGCGTCCTTGCGGATGTCGAAGTAGACCGATGACAGGTCTGTGGTCGCGAAGGCGAACAGTTTCTGGAACACGCCCTGAAAGTCGTAGGCGGCGTAGCCGGTGCGGACCTCGGCATCCAGTTCGGCCACGCGGTGCAGCACCCATTGCTCCAACTCGGGCATGTCTTTGGCATCGACCTTCTCGGCATCTGTAAAGCCTGCAAGGTTGCCGAGCAGAAAGCGCAGCGTGTTGCGCAGGCGGCGATAGCTGTCGGCGGCCCCTTTCAGGATTTCCTTGCCGATGCGCAGGTCTGCTGTGTAGTCGGACTGCGCGACCCAGAGGCGCAGAATGTCGGCGCCGTATTCGTCGATCACCGTTTGGGGCGCTGTGGTGTTGCCAAGCGATTTGGACATCTTCATGCCCTTTTCATCCAGCGTGAAGCCGTGGGTCAGCACGCCGCGATAGGGCGCGCGGCCCTTGGTGCCGCAGGATTGCAGCATCGAAGAATGGAACCAGCCGCGGTGCTGGTCGGTGCCCTCTAGGTACAGGTCGGCGAGGCCGTCACTGGTGCCATCGGGGCGGTCGCGCAGAACGAAGGCGTGGGTAGAGCCAGAGTCGAACCACACGTCGAGCACGTCATCGACCTTGTTATAATCATCCGGATTGACGATGCCTTGCAGCATCTTTTCCTTGAATCCTTGCACAAACCAAACATCGGCACTTTCAGCCTCGAACGCCGCCACAATCCGCGCGTTGACCTCGGCGTTGCGCAGCAGGAAATCCGCGTCGGTGGGTTTTGCACCCTTTTTGGTAAAGCAGGTCAGCGGCACGCCCCAGGCGCGCTGGCGTGACAGCACCCAATCGGGGCGCGCCTCGATCATGGAATGCAGGCGGTTGCGGCCGGTTTGGGGGGTCCATTCGACCAGTTGGTTGATCGAGGTCAGGGCACGCGACCGGATCGTGTCGCCATAGGTGGACAACCCGTCATCCAGCGGTTTGTCGATGGCGACGAACCATTGCGGCGTGTTGCGGTAGATCACCGGGGCTTTGGACCGCCACGAATGGGGGTAGCTGTGCTTCAGCTTGCCCTTGGCGAACAGCGCCCCTTGCGCGGCGAGGGCCTTGATATTGCTGACGTTGGCAGGGCCTTCCTTGCCATCTGCGGTGATGATGGCCTGACCTGCGAACAGGGGCAGATTGGCGCGGTAGGTGCCGTCTGCCTCGACGTTATAGGTCATTTGCAGGTTGTGCTTGAGGCCCATCTGATAGTCGTCATCGCCGTGGCTGGGGGCGGTGTGGACAAAGCCTGTGCCCGCATCGTCGGTGACGTGATCACCGGGGAGCATGGGGACGGGGTCGTCCCATTCGCCATTGCCGTCTGGGATGCCTGCGTAGGGGTGGGCGAGGACAAGCGCATGCAATTCTTCGGCAGAGATGTCGCGCAAGCGGTGGATTTGGTCTTCCGCCAGTTTTGCCTGCGCGAATACTTGGCCAGAAAGCGCGTCGGCAACGATGACATGCTCGTGCTGATCAGGGATTGTGAGTTGGTAAAGCCCGTAGGCTATCGTCGGGCCATAAGACACCGCCCGGTTCTGTGGAATGGTCCACGGGGTAGTCGTCCAGATCACGACATTTGCATAGGTGGTATCGTCCGTTCCGCCGCCAACCACCGGAAACCGCACCCAGACCTGATGGCTGGTGTGGTCGTGATACTCCACCTCGGCCTCGGCCAGCGCGGTTTTCTCTACCGGCGACCACATCACGGGCTTCGACCCCTGATACAGACTGCCGTTCATCACGAATTTCATGAATTCGTCGGCAATCACCGCCTCGGCGTGGTAGTTCATCGTGAGGTACGGGTCGGCCCAGTTTCCGGTGACGCCCAGACGCTTGAATTCCTCGCGTTGAACGTCGATCCAGCCAAGAGCGAAGGCGCGGCATTCGCGGCGGAAATCCACCACATCCACATCATCCTTGTTCAGGCCTTTGGCGCGGTATTGTTCCTCGATCTTCCATTCAATCGGCAACCCGTGGCAATCCCAGCCGGGCACATAGCGGGCATCCTTGCCCATCATCTGCTGGCTGCGGACCACCATGTCCTTCAGCACCTTGTTCAGCGCGTGGCCGATGTGCAGATGGCCGTTGGCGTAGGGGGGGCCGTCGTGCAGGGTGAAACGGCGTGCGGCCCGCTTTCTCGCGCAGACGGTCATAGACGCCGATCTTTTCCCAACGGGCCAGCCAGTCGGGTTCACGCTGCGGCAGGCCTGCGCGCATCGGAAAGTCGGTTTCGGGCAAGAACACAGTGTCGCGGTAGTCCGGTGTTGCGGGGGTATCGGCGCACATGGGGCGATCCTTGAAAGAAGGGCAAAGGTGGCGCGGCCCTGTGGCCTGCGCGACAGCATGGCTTGCATCCCGGCGTCTGCTGAGGATCAGCGCGCCGGGCCGATAATTCGCGTCATGATGCCAATTCGTGCCATGGCCTGCGTTATAGGGGGAAGGCGGCGCGTCGTCCAGCACCTGTGGGGCTTGCGGGCAACGGGGTTGCCCTGCCACAATGGGGGCACTGCCGCAGAGGAGCCTCGTGATGAAAGAACCATCCGTCAACGTGCTGGGCGAGGCCTTGGAGGCGTGTTCCACCGCCCCCCTGACCGGGTTTTTCCGCAATGGCTGCTGTGATACCGGGCCGACCGATGGCGGGGTGCATACGGTTTGCGCGCTGATGACGGCCGAGTTTCTGGCGCTGTCAAAGTATCTGGGCAATGACCTGTCCACGCCGCGCCCGGATTATGGGTTCGCGGGGCTGAAACCGGGGGATCGCTGGTGCCTGTGTGCGGCGCGGTTCCTGCAGGCCCATGAGGAAGGGGCGGCCCCGTTGGTGCGGCTGGAGGCCACGCATATCCGCACGCTGAAGGTGGTGCCGATGGATGTGCTGCGGCTTTATGCGGTAGAGGGCGCGTAGGGGGAACAAAAGGCCCCGTCGCTGCCACGACGGGGCCTTTTCCTGCAGGTGTGACAGCGCATCAGGGCGCGCAGGTCGCAGCGATGCAGGTCTTGGCTGTGGCGTCACCGCCCCGGTCTGACCGGGCAACGGGGGCCGGGTTTGCGGGACCGCCGGTGTAGACAGGTTCGGTCACGACCGGGCCATCCGTGTAAACGGGCGTATCAAGCGTAACCTCGGGAACGCCGCCGGACATGTAATAGACCTGCGGATCGGTCACGAAGATGCCGTCGTCAATCGCAACCGGGGTGTCTTCCTCTGGGGTGCAATCGGCGCAATCGGGGTCGGTGGTGTCGTCGATGGTGATTTCAACATCGGTGGTGATGCCGACATCGGTATCGGTATCGGATGAGGTGCCTTCATCGGTGCCGTTGTCCGTTGAGGGGTCATCGGTAGCGTCGTCGGAGGTGGTATTGTCGGAGGTGGTGTTGTCGGAGCCACCCTCGTCACCGGCACCTTCGTCACCGGCACCCTCATCGGACCCGCCCGAGTCGCCTGCATCGGTGCCGCCTTCGCTGCCGTCCGATGCGCCGGCATCCCCCTCGCCCGAACCGTCCGATCCATCCGATCCGGCCTCGCCGCCACCGTCAGACGATTGCTCGCCGCCGCTGTCGCCCGCGCCACCGGCGCTGTCTTGCGCATGGGCCGATCCTGACAGGGCCGCCGCAAATACCGTCGCACGCAACAGGGCAATCATCATCTCTTTGGTCATTGTGACCTCCTGCTCTCATTCTCACAGAATAATATGCCGGGATTCTGTGGCAAAACTTGGGCTTTGGGCGGGATTGTTTCTAATTTCGCCTATAATCGCGGGCGGCGTCACCCTGTCGTCTTGGACAAGACCTTGTCCTGCCCAACCGGACCACCCCCGGCATCGGGGGCGTTGTCCGTGGCCCCGCGCCCTGCCCCCATCATGTCCTCGATGAACAGCGACAGCAGTTGCGAGCGCCCTGTGACCTGTGCCTTGCGGTAAATCGCGTTGGTCTGCGCCTTGACCGTGCCTTCACTGGTGGCGCGCAGGACGGCGATTTCGGCAGTGGCCAGCCCTTTGAGGGCAAACAGCGCCACGTCCTGTTCAGCGGGGGTCAGGCCCCAGTCGGCAAAGCGTTCGGCCAGAAGGTCCATGAACGCGCCTTGGGCGCGGCGCAGGCGTTCATGCGCCAGATTGCGTTCCCGCAAAGCGCGGTGCAGGGCGACCGCGCCCAGAACGGCCCCGAGGATCAGACCGAGAGCCGCCCCAAGTTCCATCATCTCGCGCAGTTGCCAACTGATCGGGGCGGCGCGCAGGCCCAGCACCGAGGCCACAATGTCCTGGATGAAGACGATGGCGCAGAGCACCTGCACCACCAACAACACGGCAATAAAGCCCCGGCGATTCATGCCTCACCCGCCGGGCAGAGCATGGGATCAGTCATCGCCGCCACCGCTGCCACTGTTGTCGTCGCCGCCCCCATCGCTGCCGTGCCCGCTGTTGTCACTGTCGTCGCCAGAATCGTCGCCGGAATCGTCTGAACCGCCTGAATCGTCGGAACCGTCGTCACTCTGGTCGTCGTCCTTGTCATCGCCGATCAGCACGCGGGCAATGGCGTTGCCGTCGGTATCCAGCCAGATATCACGCAAGATCTCACCCGAGCCGGGGTTCAGCACGATTTCACGCCGGTATTCGCCACGTTCGGCCACCACACGCGCCCGGCCCAGAAGGGTGCGAGTGGTTTCAATGCCGTTGAACCCCTGTTTGCGCAGTTGGCGGATCACCTTGTCCACCGGGCTGTCGGCCAAGGCCGGACCCGCGACCCAAGCCGCTGTCAGGGTCGCTGCCGCAAACAAGACCTGTCGTCGGTTCATTTTCGTTCTCCTGTGGCCCGCAGCCATCGGTCCGGCCAAGTCTGTGCCTTGCAACTATCTGCCATGCCCTGTGCGACAGCAAGCCCGGCCCTTGGCTGCGGCAGACCCGGGCCGGTGTGGATACGCCGGGCCACATGGCCCGGCGCAAGGGCAGGGTCAGTCGTCGTCGCTGCTGTGGCCACTGTCGTCGTCATGGTCATCACCGCCACCATGATCTTCCCCGTGATCATCGCCGTGATCGTCGTTGTTGTCACCGCCGTGATCGTCGTTGTTGTCGTCGTCGTCGTTGTTGTCGTCGTCGCCGTGGTCGTCTGTGCCATTGTCCTCTGGGCCGTTGTCGTCTGTGCTGTCGCCATCTGTGCTGTCGTCATCTGACGCATCGTCGCCGTCGAGGAAATCCTTGTCGCGGGTGCGGGTTTCAACGCCGGGGGTGATGTCATCGCCGGCATCGGCCAGTTCGGTTTCACGTTTCAGCACGGCCCCTGTGGCCGCGTCAAACACGGTTTCGACCTTTTCTGTGCCCCGGAAGGCTTCAACCTTGATCTGGGTCGGGCCTGTCTGCACTTCGACCCGGGTAAAGCCTGCGGCGGTCATCTGGTCCACCACCTCTTGCGAGGTCAGGGCCAATGCGGCGCTGCCGGACAACAGCAGGGCGGCGAGGGAGAGATAAAGTTTCATCGGAAAGCCTTTCGATTGTGAAGGAAGGGGACCGTGGCCCGCGCCCGGCGCGCGCCACGGGGTGGCATCAGCCGTGGTTCGGGGCATCATCGGTGCCACGACCGCGACCGCGGCGTTCGTGCCCTGCGGGATCATCGGCCCCGCGGCCGCGGCGGGCCTCTTGGATCAGGGGGCTTTTGGCCTGAACGCTCGGGTGGTCCTGTGCCGTGGGTCCGGTCGAGGCAAAAGCCGCCGGGGCGGCAAGGCCGATAATTACTGCGGAAATCAGAAAACGTGTCATTGCGTCTGTCCTTCGTTTGGGCGGCAGGCCTTGGCTGGCCCGCTGCGGTTGCATCGCCAGATCGTGGCGACACCCCAACCAGACACGCCGGCTGTGCGGGTGGATATTGACCGCAAGGCATAGCGCCCGGTCCATTGGCCAAAGGGAAGACGGCCATAAACTTAAGGTTTATGCGCGGGTTGAGGGGGGATTTTGGGCGGGTGGAAACGCAAAAGGCCCCGTCCTTGCGGAACGGGGCCTTAGGGTAGATGGGGATGGGCGTCAGATTTTCATGTCAAAGCCGAGATGCTTGGCCACGGTGAAGATGTCCTTGTCACCGCGCCCACACATGTTCATCACGATGATATGGTCGGCGGGCAGGTTTGGCGCAATCTTCATCACATGGGCCAGCGCATGGCTGGGTTCCAGTGCGGGGATGATTCCCTCCAACGCGCAGGACAACTGAAATGCCTCCAACGCCTCGGCATCGGTGATGCTGACGTATTGGGCGCGTTTGGTGTCATGCAGCCAGGCGTGTTCGGGGCCGATGCCGGGGTAGTCGAGACCCGCCGAAATCGAGAAGCCTTCGAGGATCTGGCCATCAAGGTCTTGCAGCAGATAGGTGCGGTTGCCGTGCAGCACGCCGGGGCGACCGCCGGTCAGCGATGCGCAATGCTGCATCCGGTCATCCACGCCTTTGCCGCCCGCCTCGACCCCGATGATGTTCACCGACGGGTCGTCAAGGAAGGGGTAGAACAGCCCCATGGCGTTGGACCCGCCGCCGATGGCCGCGATGATGGTGTCAGGCAGGCGCCCCTCGCCTTCCTGTTCGGCCAGTTGCCAGCGCACTTCCTTGCCGATGATGCTTTGGAAATCACGCACCATCGCGGGGTACGGATGCGGACCAGCCACGGTGCCGATGCAATAGAACGTGTCGCGCACGTTCGTCACCCAATCGCGCAGCGCGTCATTCATCGCGTCTTTCAGGGTGCCACGGCCAGAGGTTACAGGAATAACCTCGGCCCCCAGCAGGCGCATGCGGAACACGTTCGGGGCCTGCCGTTCCACATCATGCGCGCCCATGTAGACCACGCATTGCAGCCCGAACTTGGCGCAGACGGTGGCGGTGGCCACGCCGTGCTGCCCTGCCCCGGTTTCGGCGATGATCCGGGTCTTGCCCATGCGGCGTGCCAGAATGATCTGGCCCAGCACGTTGTTGATCTTGTGCGCGCCGGTGTGGTTCAGCTCATCGCGCTTGAGGTAGATTTTCGCGCCGCCAAGGTGCTTGGTCAGGCGGTCGGCGTAATACAGCGGCGAGGGGCGGCCGACGTAGTGCTTCCACAGATCGTCCATTTCCGCCCAGAAGGTGGGGTCGGTCTTGGCAAATTCATAGCGCGCCTCAAGATCAAGGATCAGCGGCATCAGGGTTTCACTGACAAACCGCCCGCCGAACTGGCCAAAGCGGCCCTGTTCATCCGGCCCGGTCATAAAGCTGTTGATCCCGTCCTCGGCCATTTCATCCCCCTTGGTGTTCCTCCTCGCATGTAGCGCCGCAGGGGGGCGAGGTAAAGCCGGGTTGAAAAATGGGGTGGTATTTGCCAGGTCAGCTAACCCGGAGGTGCCGCCATGCAGGTGAACATTCACGACGCGAAAACCAACCTGTCCAAGCTGATCGAGGCGGCAGAGGCGGGCGAGGAAGTCATCATTGCGCGGAACAACAAACCGGTGGTGCGGCTGGTGGCGGTGCCGGTGGTCGCCGAGAAGCGGCCGTTCCGGTTCGGGATATTGAAACATGTGCTGACAGGCCCGATGCCTGATTTCCTTGAACCGATGTCCGAGGAAGAACTGCTGGACTGGGAAGGCCGGGATTGACCGATGTTCTGATCGACACCCACGTCTGGGCGTGGACGCTGAATGATGACGAAAGGCTTTCAAGACCTGCAGTTGTGGCAATGGAACAAGCCGACGTGATCTGGATCAGTCCGGTCACGGTCTATGAGATCAGTCAGAGGGTGCATTTGGGCAAATGGCCTGACATGTACCGCTGGCTGGATCAGATGGATATGCTGATTGAGGCACAGGGCAGCAGGGTAGCCCCCTTCACCCCCGGCATTGTCTTGCAGGCAGGCACCCTCGACTGGCCGCACCGCGACCCGTTTGACCGGATGATCGCGGCGACGGCGCGGGTGATGGATGTGACGCTGATCTCTGCCGATCCGGTGTTTGACGGGATGGGCCTGCGCCGGGTCTGGTAACTATCCTGCCGCCTGCACAAACGCGGCAATCAGGGCCGCATCCTTGACCCCCGGTGCGGATTCCACGCCCGAGGACACATCCACCTGCCGCGCGCCGGTCAGCCGTGCGGCCTCGGCCACATTTGCGGGCGTCAGGCCGCCGGCCAGCATCCACGGGCGCAGCCACTTGCGCCCTACCAGCAGCCGCCAGTCGAAGGTCAGGCCGTTGCCGCCGGGCAAATCCGCCCCTTTGGGCGGCTTCGCGTCGATCAGGATCTGATCGGCAGCCAGCGAATACTCTTGCAACACGGCCAGATCGCCTTCCCCGGCCACACCCACCGCCTTCATCACCGGCAGGCCATAGCGGGCGCGGACCTCTGCCACCCGGTCGGGCGTCTCGTGCCCGTGCAATTGCAGCATGTCCAGCGGCACCTGATCTATCAACGCGTCCAGAAAGGCATCCTCGGCATCTACCGTCAGCGCCACTTTCGCAAGGCCCACCGGGGCCTCCAGCGTCAGGGCGCGGGCCTGCGGAATGGTCAGGTGGCGGGGGCTTTTGGCAAAGAACACAAACCCCGCATAAGCCGCCCCAGCCCCGGCCACGGCAGCAACATCAGCCGCCGTCCGCAGGCCGCAGATTTTAACCCGGATATCGCCCATGGCCTATTTCGGCCGGTCCAGCAGGGCCAGCACATCATCGCGTGGCGTCGCAGACAAATCGCGCAGCACGGCCAGTTCGCGTTCCAGCCGGGTCACTTCCCGCGTCTTTACCGATGCGGTGGAGCGGTGCTTCATCTCACGCACCCATTCCCAGACAAAGCCGATCAACAGGCCCGCCACCATGCCACCAAAGATCACCAGAAACATCGGCATCTGCATCTGCCAGCTAAACCCGGTAAGGGCGGCCAGATCGGGCGACAGGGCACGCACCGTCACCACATCGCGGTTGGCAAGCGCCACGGTCAGCAGCGCCAGCCCCAAGGCCGCCAGAACAAGATATCGCAGATAGCGGATCATCGGTTTGCCACTCGGTTATAGGCTACAGCCAGCACTATCGGCCCGATGCAGCGGCGGTGCAAGACGCGATCATTTGCCGTTCAGACGATCCCGCAAAAGTTTGCCGGTCTTGAAGAACGGCACCTTCTTGTCATCGACCGCCACAGCCTCACCGGTGCGGGGGTTGCGCCCGACGCGGGCATCGCGCGCTTTCACGGAAAACGCGCCAAAACCGCGCAATTCCACGCGGTCGCCTTTGGCAAGCGCTTCGATGATTTCCTCGAAGACCGTGTTGACGATGCGTTCGACATGGCGCTGCGTCAGGTGCGGATTTTCATCTGCAATCTTCTGGATCAGTTCAGACCGGATCATCCGTCAGTCCCCCCTGTGGTTCAGCCCGTTCAGATCAGGCATGCCACGTCTATGATTTTGTGAAGGGACTATAGGCAAAAAAACCGGTCTGACAAACAAAAACCGGGACAGGGGCAGGACATAGGCCGCAAAGGCAAAGGGCCCCACCTTGCGGCGGGGCCCAATATGCAACGGATACAGGAAAGATCAGGTCCGGTCGCCTTTCAGCGCCGCACCAAGGATGTCGCCCAGCGACGCACCCGAATCGGACGAGCCATACTGCTCTACCGCTTCTTTCTCTTCCGCGATCTCGCGTGCCTTGATCGACAGACCCAGACGGCGGGTCTTGGGGTCGATGTTCGTCACGCGCACGTCGATCTTGTCACCCACCTGGAACCGCTCGGGGCGCTGGTCGGCGCGGTCGCGCGACAGGTCCGAACGGCGGATGAACGACTTGGCTGCGTTGTATTCAACTTCAACGCCGCCTTCTTCGATCGCCGTCACAACAACGGTGATGATCCCGCCACGCTTCACGCCGTCAACGGCGTCGGTGAAGGTGTCATCGCCCATGGCCTTGATCGAGAGGCTGATACGCTCTTTCTCAACATCCACTTCGGTGACCGACGCATGGACGGTGTCGCCCTTGCGGTAGTTCTGGATCGCGTCTTCGCCGCGCTGGTCCCACGACAGGTCCGAAAGGTGGACCATACCGTCGATATCGTTGTCGAGGCCGACGAACAGACCGAATTCGGTGATGTTCTTGACTTCGCCTTCGATATTGGTGCCGACCGGGTGGGTTTCGGCAAACACTTCCCACGGGTTACGCTGGGTCTGCTTGAGGCCAAGGGAAACACGACGCTTGGCAGAGTCGATTTCCAGCACCATGACTTCGACTTCTTGCGAGGTCGAAACGATCTTGCCGGGGTGAACGTTCTTCTTGGTCCAGGACATCTCGCTGACGTGAACCAGACCCTCAACACCGGCTTCCAGCTCCACAAAGGCGCCGTAGTCGGTGATGTTGGTGACACGGCCCTT
Source organism: uncultured Alphaproteobacteria bacterium (assembly GCA_963772935.1). Lineage (GTDB taxonomy): Bacteria > Pseudomonadota > Alphaproteobacteria > Rhodobacterales > Rhodobacteraceae > JANNNF01. The sequence goes on from CAVYZK010000008.1 coordinate 374,824, forward strand.
GTGCACGGTGCCGATGGCATAGGCCTTCTCGACGGCATCCCACGGGTCGGACTGCAACTGCTTCATGCCGAGGCTGATGCGGTGGGTTTCCTTGTTGATCTTGATGACCTGCACTTTGACAGTTTCACCAATGGCAAGGATTTCCGACGGGTGGTTGACGCGGCGCCATGCCATGTCGGTCACGTGCAGCAGGCCGTCAACGCCGCCCAGATCAACGAACGCACCGTATTCGGTGATGTTCTTGACCACGCCGTCAACAGTCTGGCCTTCGGTCAGGTTGCCGATGACTTCGGCACGCTGTTCCGCGCGCGATTCTTCAAGGATCGCACGACGCGAGACAACGATGTTGCCACGGCGACGGTCCATTTTCAGAATCTGGAACGGCTGCTTCATGCCCATCAGCGGGCCAGCGTCACGCACGGGGCGCACGTCGACCTGGCTACCCGGAAGGAACGCAACAGCGCCGCCCAGATCGACCGTGAAGCCGCCCTTGACGCGGCCGAAGATCGCGCCATCGACGCGGGTCTCGGTGGCATAGGCTTTTTCCAGACGGTCCCAGGCTTCTTCGCGCTTGGCCTTGTCACGGCTGATCTGTGCTTCGCCGCGCGAGTTTTCAACGCGGTCCAGATAGACTTCAACCTCGTCGCCCACATTGATGTTCGGGGCTTCGCCGGGGTTGGCAAATTCTTTCAGGTCAACGCGGCCTTCCATCTTGTAGCCGACGTCGATGATGGCCTGGCCCGCTTCAATCGCGATGACCTTGCCTTTGACAACAGAACCCTCTTCGGGCGTATCAATTTCGAAGCTTTCCTTCAGAAGGGCTTCGAATTCGTCCATGGATGCTTTAGCGCACATATAGATCAGTTTCCTTTTCATGGTTTTCTGGCCTTGCGGTTGGCTCCGCCGGTCTTTGATGGCCCATACGCAAAAGCGCCCGCCCGGAAAACCGGGGCAGACGAGTCGTGTCAGGATGCGGGGGCTATAGCGGGAATGGGGGGATGGGGCAAGGAATTAGGTGCGCGCCGGCCAGACCTCGCGCAGCCTCGCCAGCATCCGTCCTAGACGACCACGCCAGCCGAAACGCGCCCGGTACGCGCGCTCGGCGATGTCCTCCCATCCGCCCGTATCGCCCGGAAGTTCGCTGTGTCCCGGCAAAGGGTCGCCTTTCTCATCATGGATGCGCAAAAGCCGGGGAATTTCTGCAAGCAGGAAATCCGCAAGATCAGGCCAGCGGGGACCGATTTCGCCGTTGTCACGATGGACCAGAACGACCTCATCCCCTTCGGTCAGGAACAGCTTCCCCTGCGAACGGCATGGGCCATTCATGCTTCCGATAGCGAACCAAGTCTTTGGTATTCCCGGCGGATGCCCAAACTGTGCAAGCGACAACGAGTGAGGCATACCTGCCCCGTGATCAATCCGGCCTTGCTGCCCGCAGATTGAAAGATTGTGGACGAGAAGTCCGTTCGTCACCGACAGGAAGGCACGCATCGGCTGAGGCATCTTCGCCCCGGTCTGCTCTGGAACCGGGTAGGGCAATTGGCTTTCCAGCGTATCGATTTCAGTTTCGGAAAGACCGTTGAACACCGTCGCAGAGTACCAGTACTGATCCTTTTCCGGCCTATGCCCTGCCCTGAAGGCGTTGAATGCGCCTTCGACTGCGCCGCGCGGAGCCAGCACCCGCCAGATTTCCGCGACGGCTGTTTGCGCCGCTTCCACAACCGTAACGCTGATCATCGACGTTTCCCACACCATCAACGATTTATGCGCAGGTCAAATAGTTGTTGCAAGACTTCGTGCAACGACCACATCGTCGCTTTCCGTTGCGCTCATGTCGATCACCACGGCATCTGCGGACGCGCGCAATGGCGCATCCGCCTCTCCCCAGATCGCAACCGATCAGGCGACCAGCGTCACCAGATCTTCCATCGGGCGGCGGACTTTCTTTTGGCCGTTCAGCCAGTCGCCACCCGCGTCGCGGTAGCCAAGCGGCAGGATCGTCACCGACCGCAGCCCCCGCGCCCGCAGGCCCAGAATTTCATCGACCTGTGCCGGATCGAAGCCTTCCATCGGGGTGCTGTCCACGCCTTCAAACGCCGCTGCCGTGACAGCAATGCCAAAGGCGATATAGGCCTGACGCGCCGCGTGCTGATAGTTTTCTTCTTCGGACCGGGCCAGATAGGTGCCCTTCAACCGGTCGAAATAGGCGGTCTGCGCCTCGGGCGCAAAGCCACGGTCGGCCTCAAGCTGGCCCACCACAGCGTCAATCCGCTCGGCAGTGTAGTTATCCCAGGCCGCGAAGATCAGGATGTGCGAGCCATCGGTCAGTTGCGCCTGATCATAGGCCGCGCCGCGGAGTTTGGCCTTCACCTCCGGGTTGGTCACGACGATAATCTCGAAAGGCTGCAACCCGCTGGAGGTTGGGGCAAGGCGCGCGGCCTCCAGAATACGGTCCACGGCGGCTTGCGGCACAGCTTTGGAGCCGTCCATCTTTTTGGTCGCATAACGCCAGTTCAGTTTTTCATGCAGCATGATCAAGGCCTTTGGGTTGCGGAGGCGCCCGTCACGCCGGCACGCCTCCTGTTGCCCGCTCAATCTAGGAACCCGCCGCAGCGCAGCAAAGGCCACCTGCGCACAGTCACTGTTCACAATGGCCCAAAGGCCATGGGCACTGTTCACAATGGCCGAGAGGCCATGGGCACCGTCCAGAATGGCCCAAAGGCCATGGGCACTGTTCAGACCGGCCCAGTCCCAACTCGCGCCGCGACCACCGCCACCGCCTGCGCCACCGCCTCATCAATGCTCATCGCACTGGTATCAATCACCACCGCATCCGCAGCCGCAACCAGCGGTGCATCGGCCCGGCCCATGTCGCGCGCATCACGCTCCACCACTTCGGCCAGTACCTGTGCTTCCACGCCGCCACATTCCAGCCAGCGCCGGTGTGCGCGCACCTGCGCCGTGGCGGTCACATACAGCTTCACCTCGGCCTCAGGGCAGATCACGGTGCCAATATCGCGCCCGTCCAGCACCGCCCCCCCGTTCGCCCGCGCAAAGCGGCGCTGAAATTCCACCAGTGCCGCCCGCACCTCCGGGATCACCGCCACCACACTCGCCGCCTGCCCCGCCGCGAGCGTACGCAGATCGCCCCGCGCCAGATCATCCGCCGAAAGCCCCAAAGCCGCCGCGACCGGATCGCCGCCCTTGGCCCCCACAGCCCGGTACAACAACCCGGTGTCCAGATGCGCAAAACCAAACCGCGCCGCCACCGCCCGGCTGATCGTGCCCTTGCCCGCCGCCGCAGGCCCGTCGATGGCAACTGTAAAGATCATGCAGCCCTCAAGGATTTGCTCTTTTCCAAATACTCATATTGCAACCGCAACCACACAAGCCCCATCCGCAGACCGCATCCCACAATCCCCCCGAAGACACCGACCAAAGGCCGCCCCTGCCGCTTTGCGGCAGAAGGCCCTCCATCGTCGCCGCGCGGCAGCAGGACTACCCCCGCCGGATCGCCGCCCCCAACCCGTTCATCAGCCCTTCGAAAATCGGGAAGGACGTCACAATCGGCGAGCCATCATCGACCGACACCGCCGCCTTTGCCGCCATCCCGGCCACAAGGAAGCTCATCGCGATCCGGTGGTCCAGATGCGTGGCACAGACGCCGCCCCCGGGCATCCCCCCCGGACCCATGCCATGCACGATCAGGGTGTCCTGATCTTCCTCGACCCGCACCCCGCACGCCTCCAAGCCCGCGCGCCATCGCGTCGATGCGGTCGCTCTCCTTGACCCGCAATTCCTTGACCCCCCGCATCACGGTGCGCCCATGGGCAAAGGACGCCACCACCGACAGGATCGGGTATTCGTCGATCATGCTCGGCGCGCGCTCAGGCGGCACCTCGATGCCCTGCATGTTGTCCGAAAACCGGACCCGCAGATCGGCCACGGGTTCACCGCCCTCAGTGCGCGGGTTCTGGAATTCAATATCCGCCCCCATTTCCACCAATGTCAGATAAAGACCATTCCGGGTCAGGTTCTGGCTGACTCCGGGCACCAGAATGTCCGATCCGTCCACAATCAGCGCGGCGCAAACCGGGAAGGCAGCCGAGGACGGGTCACGCGGCACGGCCACCGTTTGGGGGCGCAACTCGGGCTGGCCGGTCAGGGTGATCACATTCCCTTCGGCGGTCTTCTCGACATGCAGTTCCGCCCCAAACCCCAGCAACATCCGTTCAGAATGGTCGCGCGTCGGTTCGCGTTCGATCACCACCGTCTGCCCCGGCGCGTTCAGACCGGCCAGAAGGATCGCCGATTTCACCTGCGCCGATGCCACCGGCAGCGCATAGCGCACCGGCACCGGGTTGGCCGCGCCCACCACCGTCATCGGCAAGCGCCCCCCCTTGCGGCCGTAAGCCTGCGTTCCGAACAGGCTCAACGGGTCCGTCACCCGGCCCATCGGGCGTTTGCGCAAAGACGCGTCGCCGGTAAAGGTCGCGGTCATCGGCGTGGTCGCCATGCACCCCATGATCAGCCGCACGCCCGTGCCCGAATTGCCGCAGTCGATCACATCGGCAGGCTCGGCAAAGCCGCCCACCCCCACACCCTGAACCGACCAAGCCCCGGCCCCGTGTTGCGTCACGGTCGCCCCAAACGCCTGCATCGCACGGGCGGTGTCCAGCACGTCCTGCCCCTCCAGCAGCCCTGTGATTTTCGTCTCGCCCACCGCCATCGCGCCAAAGATCAGGGCGCGGTGGCTGATGGATTTATCTCCCGGCACAGACGCAGTGCCCCGCAAAGGCCCGGATTTGGCAGAAGTCATAGGCTGGGCTTGGGCGTGGGCTGACATCAGTTTCTCCTCGGGCTTGATCGCCCGCGTGATAGCGCACCTGCGTCAACGGGTCCATGGGGGGTTGAAGGGGGCTTACACGGCTGCCTATGCTGCAGCATGGCAAACAAGTACTACAGCGGCCGCGTCACCGACCACTTTGATGGCACAGCATTTTTCAATCCGGATGGCATCGCGCCGGGCGGGTTCCGCGATCTGATGAAGTGGCAATTTGGCGGCGGGCGGGCAAGGTGGCCCAAATCAGTGCCGCTGGCAACCTTGGCCAAACCCGCGCCCCGCGTCGATGACCTGACCATCACCATGGTCGGCCATGCCACACTGTTGATCCAGACAGCGGGGATGAACCTGCTGACCGATCCGGTCTGGTCGGACCGCGCGTCCCCTGTGCAATGGTTCGGGCCAAAGCGCGTCACCCCACCGGGTATCGCCTTCGCCGACCTGCCGCCGATTGATGCCGTGCTGCTCAGCCACAATCACTATGACCATCTGGACCTTGCCACCCTCGCCCGGTTGAAAGCACATGACCCGCTGGTGATCACCCCGCTAGGCAATGACACTTTGCTGGCGGGCACCGGCTTGCGTGTGGTGACCGGGGATTGGGGCGATACACGGGCTGTCGGGCCGCTGACCGTCACGTTCGAGCCCTGCCACCACTGGTCGGCCCGGGCAGCAGGCGACCGTTGCCATGCGCTGTGGGCCGCGTTCGTGATTGCGGGGCCAGCGGGGCGCATCTTGCACATCGGCGATACCGGCTTTGACAAAGGCCGCCCCTACCGCACCCTTGCCGCACGCCACGGCCAGATCCGGGCCGCTATCCTGCCGGTTGGCGCCTACGAGCCGCGCTGGTTCATGCAGGGCCAGCACCAGAACCCGGAGGAGGCGGTGGAGGGCTTCCTACTGTCAGGCGCGGCCCATGCGGTGGGGCATCACTGGGGCACGTTCCAGTTGACCGATGAGGCATGGGATGCCCCGTTGCACGCCCTTGATGCCGCTTTGCGGGCGAAGGGCGTGGCCTCGGAGCGTTTCCGCGCCTTGGCCCCGGGTCAAGTCTGGATGGCCCCCTGATATCTGCTCTGCAAAGCTTGGGTGCGAAGGTGCCGATCAAAGATCTTGTCGTCCCGGCGCAGGCCGGGACCCCGAAGATCGCAAGCTGACCGTCGAGGCCCCGGCTTGCACGCGGGCGATTGTCCGAAGGACAATCCCGACAGCACGACACGGACGACTGACCCGAAGGCCCGGCTACTTGCGCCGATACGTCACGTAATACGGAGGCCGCCCCTCGCGCAGGGCCTTTTGTTCATAGCGGGTTGACAGCCAGTCACTCCACGCCACGTCCCCTTGCGCGACAAGTTCAAACCCGGCCTGCGGCACTTCCTCCAGCGTCTGGCGGACGTAATCCGGAATATCGGTGGCGACGCGAAACTCGGCCCCCGGCTGCATCACGCGGGCGAGTTGCGTCAGATACCCTTGCGTCACGAAGCGGCGGCGGTGGTGGCGGGATTTGGGCCAGGGGTCGGGGTAGTTCAGAAACGCCTTGGCAATACAGGCATCCGGCAGCACATCAAACAGATCGCGCACATCGCCGGGGTGGATGTGCAGGTTGGACACCCCGGCCCGCCGGATTTTGCCCAGCAGCATGGCGATGCCGTTCACAAACGGCTCACACCCGATGATGTCCATCTGCGGATTGGTGGCCGCCATATGCACCATATGCTCACCGCCGCCAAAGCCGACCTCCAGCCACAGCGGTTTGCCGTTGAACGGCGCAAGGTCGAGCACTGTACGGTCCGGATTATCTTCCCGCGTCAGACCGCGCAGAGTCAGCGGACCAAGATCCTCGGCCAGATAGGTTTTCTGGCTGCTGCGCAGGGTCTTGCCGTGGATGCGGCCATAGAAGTTGCGTCGCTCGGGCTGGGGTGTGGGCTGGGGTGTGGGGTCGTCGGTGGACATGGCGCCCCGCTTTGTGAATGACTGAACTGCCGCCTAATCGCCCCGTGCGGTCTGGTCAAGGGCATAGACTTTGGTATCATATTGCACGCGATATAGTCGTATACGCTTGATTATATATCGCACGGCGGTAGGGTATCGCGAAGTTTCATTTGTTGGAGAGCCGCATGACCTATCCCATTCTCACCCGTCGCAGCCTGTTCGGGGGCGTCGCCGGTGGCGCTGCCTTTGCTGCCCTTGGCGCGCCGCAACTGGCAAAGGCCGAGACTGCGGCCCCTGGCCCGCGCCCGGTGATTTACGACCGCATGGTGGGCGACATGATGTTCACCACACTGCTGGACGGCTATCTGGGGTTGGGGCAAGACCTGCTGGTCAATGCTGATCCCGCGGTGGTGGCGGCATCGCTGACGGCGGCCTATCTGGACCCGACCGCCGCGATTCCGGTGCCGATCAGCACACATCTGATCCGCTCGGGCAGCGATATCACCCTGATTGACGCGGGCGCAGGCAATGCCTTTGGCCCCACCGCTGGCCGCCATCTGGCGACGCTTGCCGCCGCAGGGGTGGCCCCCGAGGCCGTCACGAAGATCATCCTCACCCACATGCACCCCGACCACATCGGCGGGCTGGTGACCGATGCAGGGGCCGTGTTCCCGAACGCCAGCCTGCACGTGTCACAAACCGACCTTGCCTTCTGGACCGACGCTGCGATTGCGGCATCGGTGCCGGACAGCGCCAAGCCGTTCTTTGCCTTGGCGAGTGCGGTGGTCGCAGCCTACGGCGAGCGGGTGATGGCGTTTGACGGTGACGCCGATCTGGGCGGCGGTCTGACCGCCATCGCGATGCCGGGCCACACGCCGGGGCACACCGGGTATCGGTTGGCGTCAGGGTCGGACCAACTGATCATCTGGGGTGATTCGACCGCCTTTGCCGCCTTGCAGTTCACTCACCCCGACATCGGCATTTCGTTTGATGCAGATTCTGCCATGGCCTCCGTCACCCGCAAGAAAGTGCTGGCAATGGCAGCGGCCGACAAGATCGCGGTGGCCGGGTCGCACCTGCCCTTCCCCGGTGTCGGCCATGTCGAGGCACGCGGCGACCTGTTTGCCTGGGTGCCAGAGGAGTGGAAGTATCTGTAAGGCGGCACCCACGATAGCCACGATATCCGCCGCGTGGCACTGACTGACAAACCCGCATCTGACCACCGCCGCCGCGCGTATCGCGGCGGCGGTGGGGAACGGGCCGAAGGGTCAAAATGGTCGCTGTAGGGCGGGCTTTACCCCGCTACACCCACCCCAAATCCGTATCTACACATCCTTTACGGATTCTCTACGCATCCTCTACACATTCTCTACATCCCCCTTCCCCTTGACAAATCCCGTCAAATCGCCCATCTGCACCTCAACCGACAGCCCGTGCCGCGTGAGCACCGAAAGGCCCGGTCACAGGTTCCCAATATCACGCAGGGGCGCCGCTTGCGGCACGGCAACCGGAATCCTCCGGGGGCGAGGGTCGCTTGCTCCTTGACGTATGGAACGACCCATGACCACGTTTGCCGATCTCGGCCTATCCCCCAGCATTTTGAAAACGCTGGAAAAAACCACTCTCAAAATGCCAACCCCCATTCAGGTTCAGGCCATTCCGCATATCATGGCGGGGCGCGATCTGATGGGTCTGGCCCAAACCGGCACCGGCAAGACGGCGGCCTTCGGCCTGCCGCTGCTGCACCGGATTCTGGACCTTGGCCACCCGCCTGCCCCCAAAACCGTGCGAGCGCTGATCCTCGCGCCAACACGCGAGCTGGTCAGCCAAATCGCTGTAAACCTTGAGGTTTTTACCAAAGGCACCGCTGTCAAAGTGGCCATGGTGGTGGGCGGCGCAAGCCTTTTCAAACAGGCCGAACGCCTGAAACGCGGCGCGGATGTGCTGGTCGCAACCCCCGGTCGTCTGATTGACCTGCTGGAGCGGGGGGATGTGACCCTTTCCGCCACCGGTTATCTGGTGCTGGACGAGGCCGACCACATGCTCGACATGGGCTTCATCCATGCGCTGCGGAAGATCGCCAAGCATATTCCTGTGAAACGTCAGACACTTCTGTTCTCGGCCACCATGCCGAAAGACATTGAGGAAATCGCCGACACCTATCTGCGCGACCCGGTTCGCGTGCAGGTGGCCCCGCCGGGCAAGCCGGTCGAACGCATTGTGCAGGGCGTGCATTACATCCCCAACGGCGACAAAGCCCGCCTGCTGGAGGACTACCTCAAAAAGCACCCGTCCGAGCAGGCGCTGGTCTTTGGCCGCACGAAGCATGGCTCTGAAAAGCTTATGAAATTGCTGGCGGCCTGGGGCTTCAAAACGGGGTCCATCCACGGCAACAAAAGCCAGTCGCAGCGTGACCGCACCCTGACCGAATTCCGCAATGCCGAGATTGACGTGCTGGTGGCCACCGATGTGGCGGCACGCGGCATCGACATTCCGGGCGTGCGGCATGTGTATAACTTCGATCTGCCCAACGTGCCGGAAAACTATGTCCACCGCATCGGCCGCACGGCCCGGGCTGGCAAGGAAGGCACGGCTGTGTCGTTCTGTTCGCCTGCCGAAATGGGCGAGCTGCAAGACATTGAAAAGCTGCTGAAAAAGCCGATCCCGGTGATCGGTGGCGCGGCTTGGGCGGCGGATGCGATTGCCGCAGCCCCCAAGCCCGGCCAGAACCGTGGTCAGCGCCCGGCCCGTCCGCAAGGGCAAAAAGCAGGCTCCAAACCCCCGGCGCGCGGTGCGGCAAAACCTGCTGGCAAACCGGCGGCGAAACCGATGGGCGGCACCTTTACCCCGCGTCGCGCCGCACAGCGCAAACCGGTCTGATATCCCGAAGGGGCTGCATCGCGCGGCCCCTTTCTCCCTGATTTAGTTGGATTCTTCTTCGAGGTTCAGCTTCATTTCCAGCAGAACCTGTTGAATCGCAAGCGTTTCGCGCAGCAACCGCTTGGCCTCGTTGACCGAGATCACCCCGTCGCCGATGGCATTGTTATACTCGGCCATCAGCATCGCAAACCGCTGCGCCAGGGCCACCACATCTTGATTGACACCCGATGAGGTCGCGTTGCGTTTTTGCGCGTCGTAGGACATGGTGATGCCGTTCAGATCGGCCAATGCTGCGGTCACATGCGGAAACTTGGCCGCGGCTTCCAGTTGTGCCACCACGTCGATCGGCATGAACCGGTCGTCATGTTCGTCGCTGTCAGAATAATAGCGCCCAAGGGTCGCCTTCGATTTGCCGGTAAGCGCGCAGGCCGCCTCAATCCCCACATCCTTGACCAGTGCCTCAGTGTGCTTTTTCAGGTAGGTTGCGTTCGACATGCGGCTTCTCCTCACACTCCCCAACACGGCGCAGGCCGGGGAAATCGTTATACCTTTTCCCATTAATCCCGCTGTAAGGGTTTGTCATTGATAAAGGTGTTCCGGGCGACCGGAACTGTACTGAGTGGCCAACGTCCCCAGCGTTGGCAATGGGTGGGGGTCCGCTGTGCGTGCGTTCTGCAAGGGGCGACAGTCATGGTTTTGGCTTTGTCGTGCAGCGGACTCGTCTTTTCTGTGTCTTTTGGCCGTGTTTTTGCGTTGTGTTTGGCCTTGGTAAATGGTGCTGACGTTTGCAGCGGACCCCACCCATCGTTTTTGTCACCCGACGCGCCGTAACCTTGCGCGACACCCCCCGGATCGGGTAGCCATCGGACCATGGCAAAGCTGTATTTCCACTTCTCGACCATGAACGCGGGCAAATCGACGGCCCTGCTGCAAGCCTCGCACAACTATCGTGAAGGCGGCATGCAGACCTATCTTGTCACCGCCAATCTGGACAATCGCGCAGGCCCGGGCCGGATCGCCAGCCGGATCGGCATTGGCGAGGATGCCGATACGTTTCGCCCCGGGGACGATCTGTTTGCCAAGCTGAGCGCCCGTCTGGACCGTGGTCCGGTGGCCTGTGTGTTCATTGACGAGGCACAGTTTCTGACCACCGATCAGGTTTGGGAGCTGGCCCGTGCGGTGGATGATCTGGGCGTGCCGGTGATGTGCTACGGGCTGCGGGTGGATTTTCAGGGCAACCTGTTTCCGGGATCGGCCGCGCTGCTGGCCTGGGCGGATGAAATGCGGGAAGTGCGCACCATCTGTCCCTGCGGACGCAAGGCCACCATGGTGATCCGGCGCGGGCCAGATGGGCGGGCGCTGAAAGACGGCGAACAGGTGGTGATCGGCGGCAATGAAACCTATCTGTCCCTGTGCCGCCGCCATTGGCGCGAGGCTGTGGCCGATTAGGCCTTACGCAGCGCAATCAGGCTGCCGGCCACCACGATCAGCACCATTCCGGCGACGGCAAGCAGGCTAAGCCCTTCCCCCCACAGCACAAATGTCCAGAAGGCCGAGGCGGGCAGGATGATGTATTCCAGCACAGACGCGCGGCCCGCATCGGTGATCTGATAGGCCCGGATCATCATGCCTACGCCGATCAACGACCCTGCCGCCTGCACAAAGGTCCAGAACAGAAACGTCGAGCTGGGCCAGACCGGCCCGCGCTGCACAAAGCCCGCAGCCCCTTCGGGCACCACCATGGGCCAAAGTGCGAGCGCCGCCATGCCCACAGCGCCGATAACGCCCAGCATCAGGAAGAACCCGGCGAGCAGCGTTTCAGCGGATTCGTGCGGGCACCATTGGCGGGTGGCGATGTTGCCCATGGCATACATCGCGCCCGCCAGCACCGGCAGCACCGCCGCCAAAGACGCGCCCGACAGCGCCTCTGGCCCCAGCACCAGCACGACGCCCGCAAAACCCATGGCTACGGCGGCAATCTGCACCCCGCCCATGGGCTGGCCGTATAAAAACCGCCCGATCAGCAGCACGAAAATCGGTGCCGTGAACAGCCCCGCCGCAACCAGCGCGACCGGCAAGAACGCAAGCGCGCCAAAGTAGATCACCATCGCCAGCCCGTGAATGACCGACCGTGCCAGCACCGCCCGCCCGTTGACGGGTCGCAACCGCAGCCGCATCGGCACCGCCGCAAGCCCCAGCAAAACCATCGCCATCGCAGTCCGGGTCAGGTGAAACTGCCACAACCCGGCATCGGCGGCGATGACTTTGACATAGTTGTCGGTGAACCCGATCACCATCGCATAGCCAAGGATCAGCCCTGCAGCAGCAAGCGGTCGATCCGTCGGGCGCGCAAGGCTGTGGGTCATGCCAGTTTCCAGTGGTGAGATGCCCGCCTAGCAAGCCTTAGTCACCCACAAATGCCTGCCTGATTGCGACACAAAGCCAACGGAATTGCCGCGATGTGGGTCACGCCGCCCGAAGATGCACAAGACATTGTGGTGCGCCTGACTTCTCGGTAAGGTCAGCGCGCAACAGGCAGAGACCAAAACGCCCCATGACGGCGCTAAAGCAATACGAACGGCTGGAAAGCATCGGCCTTTGGCGCGATGACCCCGAGGCACAGCGCCGCGAGGTGCTGGTGCGTTTCGGTGAGGCCACGCTGGTGCTGTCTGACCCAAGGTCCGAAGTGGCCCTGTCGCATTGGTCGCTGCCCGCCGTGGAACGGCGCAATCCCGGGGTGCTGCCTGCGCTGTATGCGCCTGGCGATGACGCGCTGGAAACGCTGGAAATCGACGACACCGACATGATTCAGGCGCTGGAGAAAGTGCGCGGGGCCGTTGTCGCCGCCATCCCCCGCCCCGGCAGGCTGCGCGGTGTGGTGCTGGGCGGGTTGACGCTGGCGGTGATGGGGCTTGGCGTGTTCTGGGTGCCGGATGCGCTGATCGCACATACCGCGTCGGTCGTTCCGGCCTCGCAGCGGGCGGAACTGGGGCAGTTGGCGCTGGATGATGTGATCCGACTGACCGGGGCCCCCTGCGACAACCAGCAGGGGCTGCGCGCGCTTGCCAATCTGTCGGAACGGGTGTTCGGCCCGGTGGATACGCCGATCCTGTATGTCGTGCGCGACGGGGTGACCACCGGGCTGCACCTGCCCGGCGATGTGATCGTGCTGTCAAACACGCTGATCAGCACCGCCAATGGCCCCGAGGCTTTGGCCGGGGCCGCCTTGGCCGAAGGCGAGCGGCGCAAGCTGCAAGACCCGATGCTGCCCTTGTTGACCCATGCCGGGCTGCGCGCCAGCTTTCACCTGCTGACCACGGGCGAATTGTCCCCCGCTGCGGTGACGGGCTATGGCGAGACGATCCTGCGGGCCACCCCTGCCGCACTGTCCACCGAACCCCTGCTGGCCGCGTTCAAGGCGGCGCAATTGCCATCAACCGCCTATGCCTATGCCGTTGACCCGACTGGTGAAACCACCCTGCCGTTGATAGAGGCCGATCCGTTTCGCGGCCTGTCCCCGACGCCGCTGATCCCGGATGGCGAATGGGTTGCCTTGCAGGGTCTGTGTTCGGGGTAACGCAAAAAGCCCCCGGATTGAACCGGGGGCTTTCTTGATAACATCCATTCTCAGCGCAGGATCGCGTCGCCAAACCCGGCACGGCGCGCGGCGTTCAGCGCGGCTTGCGCCTCGGCGGCCGACCCGAACGGCCCGGCGTAGACGATCTGCAACGCCTTGCCGCCCTTGTTCACCTTGGACCGCACGACCGGCAAACCCAAGCCCGACAGACGGGCTGCAGCCCCATCGGCGTTTGACGCCACGCCAAAGCTGCCGACCTGCACCAGCGACCCGCCCTTGGATTTGGTCTTGGGCGCAACCCGCGCTTGCGTTTCAACCCGGCGCACCGCACCCACTTTGGTCTGCGGCACCGATTTGGTGGAAACCACGACACGGCTTTCCTGCGCCACACCTTTGGTGGACGGACGCACCACCACGACCAGCCGCTTGCGCTTTACCGTGCTGCCTTCACGCAGTTCAGATGGCACGGTGCGGGTCCAGATCTCATCCTGATCGACCACGCCCTGCACGGTCTGCCGCCCCCGGTTGACGTTCAGCCGCCCGTCCTTCCACGCCGTATGGTAGCCTTCAGGGATGCCGGGTTCTTTGCTGGATTTGGTCGAGGTATAGACGTTGTAGCCCTGCGTGACCCCGTTCAGATCGCCCGAAACATAGCGCGGGAAGGTGGCACCAACCAGCGACGACCCGCCCGTGGTACACATTATCTTGCTGCCGCCGCCATAGACCTCAAACCGCTGCGCCACCGGGTTTGCCGCCGGGCAAGCCAGACGCAAACCTGACGCTGACGGCACGGTGTCCACGGTCTGGCCCGCATATTGCGTCTCGCGCTGCACAGTCGTGCGCTGCACAGGCGCTGCGGCGGCCAGTTCGGTGGGCGTGGCGGGGCGGCGCACTTGCGGGGTGGGGGCTGCGACCACGACCTGACGACGGGGTGCCTGCTTGATCATCGGGGCGGCGGGCACATAATCTGCCGTCGCAACCTTGCTGCCCACAGGCGCGGCTGTGCGGATTTTCGGCGCGGTCTTGATGCTGGCAACTGTATCCAGCGGGGCGCTGCGTGCAACGGGCTGCTTTGGCACGGGTGCAGGTGCAGGCGCTGCCTCGGCCACCTCTACCTTGCCGCCCGATCCGCCATAGCCGCACAACTGACGACGGTCGCGGCTGACGCGCGGGATCCAGCTTATCTGCCCGCCATAGCCTGCGCGCAGAAACACGCACCCCCGGCTGTCAACATATTGCTGTCCTTTGAACCCCGCAGGCGGTTGTTCGGCAGGCCCGCCAAGATCACGGACGGACTGCGCGGCGACGGGGGCAACCCCAAAAGCGGTGACCAGAACGGCCACCGACACAAATTTCCAAAGCATACCAACCCCCAAGCCAAGTGGGTCAATATTGGAATAATACTGTTTCCAAGTAAAGGGTTTAACCCGCTATTTTGTGCCAAACATCCGGTCACCCGCATCCCCTAGGCCCGGAACGATATAACCGTGATCATTCAAATGGCTATCGACCGAAGCTGTCACGATCGGAACATCGGGGTGGGCGGCTTTCATCCGGGCAATTCCTTCCGGCGAGGCCAGCAGGCACAAAAACCGGATTTCCCGCGCGCCGGCTTTTTTCAGCAGATCAATCGCCGCAGCCGAGGAATTGCCGGTGGCCAGCATCGGATCGACGACGATGCAGATGCGGTCCTCCAACTGATCGGGCAGTTTGCAGTAATATTGAACCGGTTGCAGGGTTTCGGGGTCGCGGTACAGGCCCACAAACCCCACCCGCGCCGCCGGGATCAGTTCCAGAATCCCGTCCAGCAAGCCGTTGCCCGCCCGCAGAATGGAAATCAGCGCCAGTTTCTTGCCATCAATCGCCGGGGCGTCCATCGGCTCCAGCGGAGTTTCGATCCGCTTGGTGGTCATCGGCAGTTCGCGCGTGACCTCATAGGCCAGCAACAGGCTGATTTCGCGCAGAAGTTTGCGGAAACTGGCGGTCGAGGTGTCCTTTTCCCGCATCAGCGTCAGCTTGTGCTGGACCAGCGGGTGGGCGACGACGGTCAGGTGGTCAAGCATGGGCGGCCTCCAGTTTCTTGGTCAATTTGGCGCGTGTATCGGCGTCGCAGAAGGCCGCGTCAAGCGAGGTGCGGGCGATGGTCTGAAACACGCCGTCATCCCAGTCGAACGCATCGTGCAGCCGGTCATATTCCTGCGCCATCGTGGTGTGAAAGAACGGCGGATCGTCGGTGCTGACCGTGACCTTGACGCCCCTTTCGTAAAGCTGGCCAATGGGATGCGCGCGAAAGCTCGGGTAAAGGCCAAGCGCCACGTTCGATCCCGGGCAGACCTCCAGCACGGTGCCCGCCTCGGCCAATTCGTCCACCAAGCGCCAGATCTTCGATGGCACGCACGCCATGGCCGATGCGTTCCACCCCCAGATCGTGCAGCGCCGCGCGGATGCTGTCTGGCCCGCCCCATTCGCCCGCATGCGCGGTCAGCCGCAAACCCGCCTCGCGCGCCATGTCGAACGACCAGCGGAAGTCCTTTGGTTGCAACACCTTTTCATCGCCCGCGATGCCGAACCCCACGATCCAGTCGCCCGCCGTTTCCGCCGCACAGCGGGCAGTCTCACGCGCCTTGTCGGGGCCGAAATGCCGGATGCAGGTGATGATCCCGCGCAGGGTGATGCCCATGTCGCGTTCGGCCTGATCTGCGGCCTCGCGGATCGCGTGCAGATATTCGCGCCACGCGCCCACATCGCGCCCGCCGCAGAAATCTGGCGAGAGGAAAGTTTCGCTGTAGATCACGCCACTTGCCGCGCTTTCTTCCAGCACGGCGAGCGTCAGTCTGGCGTAATCCTCGGGGTTTTCAGGGTCTCGGTCGCGGCCTCATACACCTTCAGGAAATCCCAGAAGTCCTTGTATTTATAGCCGCCTTTTTCGTCAAAGATCCCCGACAGGTCCATGTGTTTCTGCTTGGCCAGCCCCCGGATGAAGGCAGGCGGGGCCGCGCCTTCCAGATGCAGGTGCAGCTCGACCTTTGGCATGTCTTTGATCATCATAGGAAACTTACCCCCGGCCCTTGTGCAGCGACACCCAGATGGGCCGCAACCGACGCCCCCACATCCACAAACCCGCGCAGCCCAACCTCGCGCAGCCCCACGCCATAGCCCACCACCGGCACCCGTTCACGCGTATGTTCGGTGCCCCGGAACGTGGGATCGTTGCCATGATCGGCGGTGAAAATCGCCAGATCGCCGGGGCGCAGACGCGACAGGAAGGCAGGCAATTGCGCGTCGAACCATTCGAGCGCGCGGGCATAGCCTGCCACATCGCGCGGGTGGCCGTAGAGGGTGTCGAACTCGACAAAGTTCGCAAAGGTCAAGGAACCGGGTTCGGCATCGGCTGCAAGGGCGGTAAGATGTTCGAAAAGGTCAGCATCAGCTTTTCCCCTTCCACAGCTTGCCAATGCCCTGCATCGAGAAAATATCGCCGATCTTGCCTACAGCATGGGTCGCCCGCCCTGCCCCAGCCACCCAATCCAGCAAGGTCGGGGCTGGTGGGGCAATCGCGAAATCCCGGCGGTTGGCGGTGCGCTTGAAATTGCCAGCCTCGCCGGTAAAGGGCCGCGCGATCACCCGGCCCACCTTTCGGGCGTGCAGATAGGGGGCCAGATCGGCGCAGAGCTTGCAGCAGACCGGTCCAACCCGAAGGCCTGTTCATGCGCCGCAATCTGGAAAACGCTGTCGGCAGAGGTATAGCAGATCGGCCAACCGGTGCGCAGATGTTCGGCGCAATGCGCTTCGATGATCGGCA
This sequence comes from uncultured Alphaproteobacteria bacterium, assembly GCA_963772935.1. Taxonomy (GTDB): domain Bacteria; phylum Pseudomonadota; class Alphaproteobacteria; order Rhodobacterales; family Rhodobacteraceae; genus JANNNF01. Next base: position 391,858 of record CAVYZK010000008.1, read on the forward strand.
CGCCAGAGGCATGGCAATTGCCAAGGATGCCCTCGGTGCCCGCCAGACGGCAGACCTCGGCCACCAGATCGGGCGGAAAGGCGGGGACGGTGTCGGGGAAATAGGTCCAGTCCCACGGCACCGGCACGCCCGCCAGTTCCCAATGGCCGGACGGCGTGTCCTTGCCGCGCGACACCTCGGTCGCGGCCCCCCACAAGCCTTGTGGTGCCGCGTCAAACCCCGGCATCGCGGCCCCCGACGCCAGCCGGACCGCCGCGCCAAGACCCAAGCCATCCAGATTGGGCATCCGCAGCGGCCCGCTGCGCCCGTCATCGGCGCGACCAGCGGCGCAGGCCTGGGCGATATGCGCCAAGGTGTTGGAACCGGCATCGCCAAAATCCGCCGCATCGGGCGCGCCGCCGCAACCGACAGAATCCATCACGATCAGAAAAGCGCGGGGCATGTCAGGCGATCCTTTTCAGCACAAGGGGCGGCTCGGCATCACAACTGGGGCGAATGCTGTAGGCGGCCTGCACTGCACGCACCGCCGCCCGTGCGGCATCCTCGGTCGCGGCATGGACCATGGCAATCGGCACGCCTGCGCCCGCTTCCTCGCCCAGACCCGCCATGTCGGACAACCCGACCGACGGGTTCACGCGGTCGGTCATCTGCACCCGCCCCGCCCCCAGATGCACCACCGCCAGCCCAAGCGCCTGCCCGTCAATCGCGGCGATCACGCCATCGTCCAGCGCGGGCACCTCCATCACCACCGGGGCTGCGGGCAGACGGTCGGGCCAGCGATCGACGAAATCGGCGGGGCCACCCTGGGCCGCCACCATGCGGCCGAAACATTCTGCCGCCGCCCCGGATTCCAGCGCCTGAATGATGCGCCCTGCCCCGTCCGCCGCGTCTGCCGCAAGCCCGCCAAGCGCCAAAGCCTCGCCGCCCAAGGCTGCCGTCAGATCCCACAGAGCCACGTTGATCGAGGTGCCGGTCAGGGTTTCCATCACCTCGATCACCTCCAGCGCGTTGCCTGCGGCGGTGGCCAGCGGTTGCGACATATCGGTGATCAGGGCAGTGGTCATGCAGCCCGCCCCTTGCGCGGTGCTGACCAGGGCGCGGGCCAAGGCCTCGGCCTCCTCAAGGGTCTTCATGAAGGCGCCAGAGCCGCATTTCACATCCAGAACAAGGCCTTCCAACCCCGCCGCCAGCTTTTTCGACAGGATTGAGGCGGTGATCAGGTCAATCGACGCCACCGTGCCCGTCACATCGCGGATGGCATAAAGCCTGCGGTCGGCAGGGGCAATATCGCCGCCTGCCGCCACAATCGCGCAGCCCACATCCGCCATCTGGCGGCGCAAGGCAGCGTCGGTCAGGGTGGTGCGAAAGCCGGGGATCGACTCCAGCTTGTCCAGCGTGCCCCCCGTATGGCCCAGCCCCCGGCCCGAGATCATCGGGACATAGGCCCCGCAGGCCGCCATTGCCGGTGCCAGCAGCAGCGACACGCAATCGCCAATGCCCCCGGTGGAATGTTTGTCCAGCACTGGCCCCGGCAGATCCCACTGCATGACGTTGCCGCTGTCGCGCATCGCGCGGGTCAGGGCCACGCGGCCCGCATCGCCCAAACCCCGCAGCAGAACCGCCATCGCAAAGGCCCCCGCCTGCGCATCGCTGACAGCCCCCGAGGCCAGCCCTTGGGCGAACCAGCCAAGGTCGTCCTGCGACAGCGCCCCGCCATCGCGCAGCTTGGCGATGATGGCGCGGGCGTCCATCAGGTGCGGTCCATATGGGCGGCGGTGAACACCCCGGGCAGCAGGTCGGCCACCGTGATGGTTTTGGATTTGCCATCGGTGGTACACAGGGTGACGCGCACATCCTGATCGGCAAATTCCGCCAGCTTCTGACGGCAGCCGCCACAGCAGGGCACGGGTTCGGGGCTGTCGGCAATCACGACCACCTCGGCAATCCGCGTGTCCCCGGCGGCGATCATCGCGGCAATCGCCCCGGCCTCGGCGCAGGTGCCTTCGGGGTAGGCCACGTTTTCGACATTGCAGCCGACATGCACAGCCCCCGAAGTGGCCCGGATCGCCGCCCCCACCTTGAAGCGGGAATAGGGCGCATAGGCGCGCAGGCGCACAGCGGTTGCGGCGGTGAGAAGGGACATCGGGGCCTCCGGGTTCTTGACCATTTGGTCGGGAAGTGTGGGGCGGATGGGGCTGGGTTGCAAGAGTTGCGCGTTTGGCATGCGGCGGAGCGGGGGCCAGCCCCCGCACCCCCGGGATACTTTCAGACAGAAAATAGGGTCAGAGAGTTGTGGTCGCCGGATTGCCCGGCAGGCTGACCTCCAGCAGTTCCAGATCATCCGTGGCGTCAGAATAGCGCGTCGCCATGCCCGGGCGGGATCACGAAGGCGTCGCCCATGGACAGACGGTAGGGGTCTTTGCCCTGCCCCTCGAGTGTCATTTCGCCCGCCATCACATAGGTGAACAGGATATCCCCCTGATGCGTCGTCCACGGGGCGACCCCATTCGGCCGGGCGACCATCACCGACGCAACGCCCCCGGTGCCCGCGTTGATGGTGGTGTCGCGGGCGTCAAAGCCGGGAATGCGGAACGGGCCGAAGCTGCCCTTGGCCCCGACGTTATGCACAAACCGCTGGCCATCCCAGATGCGGTCGGGGCGCAGGTGCGGGGTGGGCAGGGTCATGTCGTGGTCGATCTCGGTCACATGATCGGCGGGCACGCCGATTTCGATGACTTCAATCCCGTCGCTGGCATGCAGCACCCGGTGGCGGATTTGCGGCGGCTGGATAAAGCAATCGCCCGCGTTCAGGCGGATCGGGCCGCCCTGATCTTCATAGACCACATCGACCCAGCCCTTGACGCAGAAGATGAGCTGAAACCCGACGCGGTGGAAATGCACCATATCGGGCACCGGGCCACCATCGGGGATGCGGATGTGGCTGGCGATCATCGCGCCGCCCAGACGGGTGGGGATGAGGTCGCGGTAGTGCATGCCCGCGCGGCCGATCACCCATGGCGCCTGATCAGCCAGACGGCGCACGACAAAGGCGTGTTCGGTGGCGGGCAGCACCATTGGCGGGTTCAGCTCGTCAATTTCGATGCGGGTGCCATTCGGCGCGGTCAGGCTGCGTTGGCCGCCCGCGAAGCCATCAGGATCTTCGGTCAGGATGCGCAGCGTGCCGGGCGATTCCGTCGCCCCCTTCTGGATGCGCAGGCGCAGACCATGGCCGGACAGCACCGCAACTTCGGGGTTGTCGGCGGGATAGATGGAATCCAGCCGCATCCCCAAGGTCTTGGTGTAGAACGGCAAGTCGTTGCGCAGCTCTGCGGTGGGCAGGCGGATTTCGGCGCGGGTCTCGGTCATTTGATGCCTCTGATTTTCCGCCGCATCGTGGTGGGGCATTGCGGGATTTGCAAGCCAGTGCGAAAAGACCATAGGAAAAGCCGCCGTTGGCGTGCGGGGAAAAGTGGTTTAAGGCTAAACCAAATTCTAGGGGGTGGGAAATGGACGATACTCGGCACGACAACGCGCGGCAGGCGGCGCTGGATTATCATGAGTTTCCCAAGCCCGGTAAGCTGGAAATCCGCGCGACCAAGCCCCTTGCCAATGGCCGTGACCTGAGCCGCGCCTATTCCCCCGGCGTGGCCGAGGCCTGTCTGGAGATCAAGGCCGACCCGACCGCCGCCGCCCGGTACACCACGCGGGGCAATCTGGTGGCGGTCGTCACCAACGGCACGGCCGTTCTGGGCCTTGGCAACATCGGCGCGCTTGCCAGCAAGCCGGTGATGGAGGGCAAGGCGGTTCTGTTCAAGAAATTCGCCAACATCGACTGCTTCGATATCGAGGTGAACGAGCCCGACCCCGAGAAACTCGCCGCCATCGTCTGCGCGCTGGAGCCGACCTTTGGCGCGATCAATCTGGAAGACATCAAGGCCCCCGACTGCTTCATCGTCGAAAAGCTGTGCCGGGAACGGATGAAAATTCCGGTGTTCCACGATGACCAGCACGGCACCGCGATCGTGGTGGGGGCTGCGGCCACCAATGCGCTGATCGTGGCGGGCAAAAGCTTTGATCAGGTCAAGGTGGTGTCAACGGGCGGCGGGGCTGCCGGGATTGCCTGCCTTGAGATGCTGGTAAAGCTGGGCGTGCGGCGCGAGAATATCTGGCTCTGCGATCTGGAAGGGCTGGTTTACAATGGCCGCGCCGCGCAGATGACGCCGCAGAAGGCCAACTTTGCCCAAGGCACCACGCAGGCCACCTTGGCCGATGTGATCGGCGGGGCAGACCTGTTCCTCGGCCTGTCCGGCCCGGGTGTGCTGACGCCCGAAATGGTGGCCACCATGGCCCCCAGCCCGATCATCTTTGCCCTTGCCAACCCGACCCCCGAGATCACGCCGGATGAGGTCCGCTCGGTCGCCCCGACCGCCATCATCGCCACGGGGCGCAGCGATTTTCCCAATCAGGTCAACAACGTGCTGTGTTTCCCCTTCATCTTCCGGGGGGCGCTGGATGTGGGGGCCACCACGATCAACGACGAGATGGAACTGGCCTGTATCGAGGGCATCGCCGCCCTCGCCCGCGCCACCACCAGCGCCGAGGCCGCTGCCGCTTATCGCAGCGAGACCCTGACCTTTGGCGCGGATTATCTGATCCCCAAACCCTTCGACCCCCGCCTGATGGGTGTCGTGGCCACCGCCGTCGCCAAGGCCGCGATGGAAACCGGCGTCGCCACCCGCCCCTTGGCCGACATTGCCGCCTACAAGGCGCAGCTTGACGGGTCGGTGTTCAAATCGGCCATGCTGATGCGGTCGGTGTTCGAGGCCTCCAAACTCGCCAGCCGCCGCATTGTCTTTGCCGAAGGCGAGGATGAACGCGTGCTGCGCGCCGCCAACGCGATGCTGGAGGAAACCACCGATGTGCCGATCCTGATCGGCCGCCCCGAAGTGGTCGAGGCCCGCTGCGAACGTGCGGGCCTGCCGATCCGTCCGGGCCGCGATTTCCATCTGGTGAACCCCGAAAACGACCACCGCTTCCGCGATTACTGGGGCACGTATCACGATCTGATGGCCCGCCGGGGCGTGACGCCCGACATTGCCCGCGCCGTGATGCGCACCAACACCACCGCGATTGCCGCGATCATGGTGCATCGGGACGAGGCCGACAGCATGATCTGCGGCACCTTTGGCCAGTATAACTGGCACCTGGGCTATGTCCGCCAGATCCTTGCACGCGATGGGTTGCACCCGGTCGGCGCGCTGTCGCTGATGATCCTTGAGGACGGCCCGCTGTTCATCGCCGACACCCATGTGCATCCCGAACCGACCGCGCATGAGATCATGGAAACCGTGCTCGGGGCCGCCCGCCATGTGCGCCGCTTTGGCCTGACGCCAAAGATCGCGCTGTGCACGCAAAGCCAGTTCGGCAACCTCGACAACGGCAATGCCCGCCGCATGCGTGAGGCGCTGGAACTGCTGGACCTGCGCGAACCGGACTTTGCCTATGAGGGCGAGATGAACATCGACGCCGCCCTTGACCAGGGCATCCGCGACCGCCTGATGCCCGGCGCGCGCTATGAAGGGGCGGCCAACGTGCTGGTGTTCGCGTCGTCCGAGGTGGCATCGGGCGTGCGCAACATCCTGAAGATGAAGGCAGGCGGGCTGGAGGTCGGGCCGATCCTGATCGGCATGGGCAACAAGGCGCATGTGGTGACACCCGCGATCACGGCGCGGGGTTTGCTGAACATGTCGGCCATCGCGGGCACGCCTGTGGCGCAGTATGGGTGAAGGCGGCGCTTATTCGAGAAAGGAAAAAGCACGCGCCGTGAACCTGTCCGCCGTTCTGGGCTGGGCTGCGGTCTGCGTGTGGACACTGGGCGGGAATATCTTTGGCACGGACATCATCTATGCTGCGATCATCGGCCTGCCGATCGCTTTTGCTGCAAGCTGGGGCATCAGCGCGCCGATCTTGTGGCGTATATTGCAGCGGCCTGTCGGGTATCTGCGCGCCGCAGGAAGCGGGGCGGGCATCGCCGCAGTGATGGCGTTGGCGTCCATCGTGATCGGGCGGTTCATGGCATGGACAACGTATCAGGACGGAAGCTTTCGTTCGCAGATAGGCGGCGGCGATTATGTGCAATCGGTAAACGGGGTGCTGACGCCCTATGGCTGGCAGGTTGGTTTTTCAGAACAGCCTGATCCTGATTGCCATCGGACTGTGCATCGGTCTGGCAATCCGGGCGTTGATCGGTCCGGGGCGCAGAACCTGACGTCACGGGTGGGTGCAGTTGGTCATGCACCAGACCTTTGGCCATAGTTTCAGCCATCCCCGTTGCATCCCGCCCCCTGCCTGCCGTAACACTTGGGGCCAAGCGCGCAGGGAGGCCCGGCCATGACATACGCAGCGGTTTACGAAGGCTGGCAGGCCGACCCCGAGGCCTTCTGGATGCAGGCCGCAGGGCATATCGACTGGACCCGCGCGCCAACCCACGCCCTGAACGCCAGCCGCGCGCCGTTCTACGAATGGTACACCGACGCACAAGTGAACACCTGTTTCAACGCGGTGGACCGGCATGTGCTGGCGGGGCGGGGCGATCAGGCGGCGATCCTTCATGACAGCCCGGTCACGGGCACCAAGGCCCGCGTGACTTATGCTCAGTTGCAGGCCGAGACTGCGCAACTTGCGGGTGCGTTGCAGGCGCGGGGCGTGGGCAAGGGCGACCGGGTGATCATCTACATGCCGATGGTGCCAGAGGCGGTGGTAGCAATGCTTGCCTGCGCACGGATCGGGGCCATTCACTGCGTGGTGTTTGGCGGCTTTGCGGCTGCCGAACTGGCGGTCAGGATTGATGATTGCACGCCGAAAGCCATCCTTGCCGCGTCCTGCGGGGTCGAGCCTGCGCGGGTTCTGGCCTATAAGCCGCTGATAGATCAGGCCATTGCTCTTGCCAGCCACACACCCGATTTCTGCGTGATCCTGCAACGCCCGCAAGCCCTGGCCGATCTGACCCCGGATCGCGATATCGACTGGGCCGCTTTCATCGCTGGTGCCACCCCTGCCGCATGTGTGCCGGTTGAAGGCAATCACCCGGCCTATATCCTCTATACCTCTGGCACCACTGGCGCGCCCAAGGGCGTGGTGCGTCCCACGGCAGGCCATCTGGTGGCGCTGTCCTGGACCATGCGGTCGATCTATGACTGCGGCCCCGGCGATGTGTTCTGGGCGGCGTCCGATGTGGGCTGGGTCGTGGGCCACAGCTATATCTGCTACGGCCCGCTGATCGCCGGATGTACAACCGTGATGTATGAAGGCAAGCCCGTGGGCACGCCCGACGCCGCCGCCTTCTGGCGGGTGATTGCCGAACATAAGGTACGCTGTTTCTTTACCGCCCCTACCGCGCTGCGGGCAATCAAGCGGGATGATCCGCAGGGCCTGCTGGTGCCGGGGCACGACCTTTCGGGGTTGAAATCGCTGTTTCTGGCGGGCGAACGGGCGGACCCGGATACGATCCTCTGGGCGCAGCGCCACCTGAAGGTTCCGGTGATCGACCATTGGTGGCAGACCGAAACCGGCTATGCCATCGCCGCCAATCCCTTGGGGATCGAGGCTTTACCGGTGAAAATCGGCAGCCCCGCCGTGCCGATGCCGGGCTTTGACGTGCAGGTGCTGGATGACGCCGGGCATCCGGTATCGTCGGGCACCCTCGGGGCCATCGCCATCCGCCTGCCCCTGCCACCCGGCACCCTGCCCACCCTGTGGAACGCGGAAAGCCGGTTCGAGAAAAGCTATCTGGCGCATTTTCCCGGCTACTATGAAACCGGCGATGCAGGCTATGTCGATGCGCACGGCTATCTCTACATCATGGCGCGCACCGATGACGTGATCAACGTGGCCGGCCACCGCTTGTCTACCGGCGCGATGGAGGAGGTTCTGGCCGCCCACCCCGACGTCGCCGAATGCGCGGTCATCGGGGTGGCCGATGCCTTGAAAGGCCAGTCGCCACTGGGGTTCTTGTGCCTGAACAAGGGTTGCAGCCGCGATGCTGCCGATGTGGTCGCCGACTGCGTTGCCCTGATGCGCGAAAAGATCGGCCCGGTCGCTGATTTCAAACGCGCCGTGGTGGTGGACCGGTTGCCCAAAACCCGCTCCGGCAAAATTCTGCGCAGCACCATGGGCAAGATCGCCGATGGGGTGACGTGGAAAATGCCCGCCACCATCGACGACCCGGCCATCCTGGACGAAATCACCGATGCGTTGCGCAGTCTGGGCTATGCCAAAGCCTGAGCGCGAACCATCGACGCTGGACATGTGATGCAAAATGGGTATGGTCGTTTGCATTATGCAAATAAATTCGCATTCCACACTCGCCACATGGCCCCCGGTCTTTGCCCGGAGTAACGGCAGCCGACGCATGGACACGTCGGCCTGTTTTGATGCCCCCCCGTCTGCCGCAGCCTCAAAACTGACGTTTTTCAACGGTATTCTGGGACATATCATCGCCTATGCAGACGCTGGGTTCACACGGCAGACAACGGAAATGGCAGACCACACCCCTCTGAAATCGGTGCTTCCAGATGACCAGACGTTTCGGCGGCTGATGCAACTGGCGGGGCCAGAGGTCGGGGCAGAATTGCTGGCACGTCTGGCCGAGGATTTGCAGGCGGTGGAGCAGGGTCTGGCGCTTGGCGTCGCGCAGACCGACTGGCAGGCCATTCGCGCGCACAGCCATGTGCTGGTGGCTTTGGCGGGGGCGGTCGGGGCCACGCCGCTGCAAACGCTGGCGGAAGATTTCAATCGCACGGCTCATCTGCATCAGACCGATGCGCTGCCGGGCCTGCTGGCCGCGACCCGGCCGCTGCTGGCACGGCTGATCCGCCATGTCACCGGTCAGCAAGCCAACCTGGACGAGGTGCGATGACGGACACACCCCCGCTGTTGCTGATCGAAGACACGCCGTCCTTGCAACTGGTCTATGCGTCCGTGCTGAAATCGGCGGGCCATGCGGTGCGCATGGCCAGCACTGCGGCCGAAGGGTTGGAGATGTTTTTGGCCCAACCGGCCCGTGTGGTGCTGCTGGACCTGATGCTGCCGGATCGCGACGGGCTGGCCCTGATGCAGGATTTGCTGACCCATCAACCCGAGGCGCGGGTGATCGTGATCACCGCCCATGGCTCGATCAACAAGGCGGTCGAGGCGATGCGGGCGGGCGCGCATGAGTTTCTGGTCAAGCCCTTTGACGAGGCCCGCCTGCTGGGTGCGGTTGAAAATGCCAAGGGCGGGCGCGGCACCCGGCGTGCCGCAGCGGCCGGCCTTGCCAAATCCGCAGTCCCCGCCGTGCCCGCACCGTCAGGTGCCTTCATCGGCACCTCCGAGGCGATGGTGCGCATCCACGCCAAGATCGCCTCGGTCGCGCGGTCCATGGCCACCGTCTTCATCACCGGCGAAAGCGGCACTGGCAAAGAGCTGTGCGCCTTGGCGGTGCATGGCAATTCGACGCGCGCCAATGGCCCCTTCATCGCGCTGAACTGCGGGGCCATTCCGCAGGATTTGCTGGAATCCGAAGTGTTCGGCCATATGAAGGGCAGCTTTACCGGCGCCATTTCCGACAAACCCGGGGCCGCAACCGCCGCCGATGGCGGCACCCTGTTTCTGGATGAAATTTGCGAGATGGCCCCGGCCCTGCAAACCAAACTGCTGCGGTTTCTGCAAACCTCCACCGTGCAGCCGGTGGGGTCCACCCGCCCGCGCAAGGTCAATGTCCGCATCGTCTGCGCCACCAACCGCGACCCGCTGGATGCCGTGCGGCGCGGCCAGTTCCGCGAAGATCTGTATTACCGGCTTTATGTGGTGCCGATCCACATGCCCCCGTTGCGCGACCGGGGGGCCGATGTGATCGAAATCGCCGAAACCGCCCTTGCCCGCTTTGCCGAGGAAGAAGGCCGCCGCTTCATCGGCCTGACCCCCGATGTGATCGCCCTGTTCCGCCGCCTGCCCTGGCCCGGCAACGTGCGGCAGGTGCTGAACGTGATCCGCAACGTGGTGGTGCTGAACGATGGCGGCTGGGTCACGCTGGACATCCTGCCCGAAGATCTGACCCAATCCTCCGGCTGGACCGCGCCGCAACCCGTGGCCCTGAACGCCCCGACCGAGGCAACCAGCATCGACAACCTTGTCGGCATGACATTGGCCGAGGCTGAACGTGCCGTGATCGAGGCCACCCTCGCCCACCATGGCGGATCAGTCCCCAAAGCATCCCGCGTGCTGGCAGTCTCGCCCTCCACCCTGTATCGCAAGATCGAAGGCTGGGCCAAAGACCCCTCTTGATGCGCCAGAGCGGGATACCTCGTCATGGAAGCGGCCCGGTGTCCCGTTGTGCCTTTCAACCAGCACATCGAAAGGGAATTGCCCGCCCGAGCATACGTGCGAGGGCCGGGAGCGCGGCATTGCCCGGCGCGCGCAGCACTTAATTCCGAACAGTAGAAAGCGGTTCAGCGAACGCCCAACTTCGCTAAAAATTATCTAAAATTTGCATTTTCTGTCTCTAGAAGTATCCCACGGGGGTCCGGGGGTGTGAAACCCCCGGTTCCCCAGAAGCCACAGCAAATCCCCTAAACGAACTGCTCCCCAATCAACCGCTCCTCCAGCCCATGCCCCCGGTCGAACAGCAGCCGGTGGCGCACATCCGGTTCAGACCGGATTTCCACACTCACCACATCGCGCACCGAAGACCGGCTGTCGGCGTCCGCCATCACCGGGCGCTTGCCGGCCTCCAGCACTTCAAACCGCACCACCGATGTGTCGGGCAACAACGCCCCGCGCCAGCGGCGGGGCCGAAACGCCGCCATCGCGGTCAGCGCCAGCACGTCCGACCCGATCGGCAAGATCGGGCCATGGGCGGAATAGTTATACGCGGTCGATCCCGCCGGGGTCGCAAGCAAAGCGCCGTCACAAACCAGTTCCTCCAACCGTTCCCGCCCGTCGATGAACACTTTCAGCTTGGCCGCCTGCGCGCCCTGGCGCAGCAAGGACACTTCGTTGATCGCAAGCGCCTCGGTCACGCGGCCCTTGGCGTTGGTGGCGCGCATGGACAGCGGGTTGATCACCGCCTCCTCTGCCGCCGCCAGCCGGGCGGGCAAATCGTCCACCGCATAGGCGTTCATCAGAAAGCCGATGGTGCCGCAGTTCATGCCATAGACGGGCAGATCGCGCGCCTTCGCCGCATGCAGGGTTTCCAGCATGAACCCGTCGCCCCCCAACGCCACGATCACGTCTGCCGCCCGAACATCGGCCTGCCCGTAGGCAGCCGTCAGCGCGGCCAGTGCCTCAACGGCGGCCGGGGCTCTGCTGGCTGTAAACCGGATGCGTGTTGTCATGTGGTCCCCCCAGCCCACAGTCTTGGCTGGCCCCCGCCGCGACCGCAACCCCCGCTTTGGGCTTGGCGCGCCCCCCCGTTTCGCGCCTGACGCCGCATAGGTCGTTTTACAGCCTTTCCGCGCGCCCGCGTCTGATCTAAATAGCCGCCAAGCCCTTTGCCATCGACCAGACAGAATCTGGCCCCACCGATCAGGAGACGCCCATGAACGCCCCGCACCGCGATACTGGCTTCTTTACCGAATCCCTGTCTTCCCGCGACCCCGCCCTGTTTGGCGCCATCACCAACGAACTTGGCCGTCAGCGCCACGAGATCGAGTTGATCGCGTCGGAAAACATCGTGTCCCGCGCCGTCATGGAAGCCCAAGGGTCGGTGATGACCAACAAATACGCCGAGGGCTATGCGGGCAAGCGGTACTATGGCGGCTGTCAGTTCGTGGACGTGGCCGAAAACCTTGCCATTGAGCGGGCCTGCGAATTGTTCGGCGTGGCCTATGCCAACGTGCAGCCCAACTCGGGTTCTCAGGCAAACCAAGGCGTGTTTCAGGCCCTGCTGAAGCCCGGCGACACCATTCTGGGCATGAGCCTTGATGCAGGTGGCCACCTGACCCATGGCGCGGCCCCCAACCAGTCGGGCAAATGGTTCAACGCGGTGCAATACGGCGTGCGCAAACAGGACAGCCAGTTGGATTATGACCAGCTTGCCGCCCTTGCGACCGAACACAAACCCAAGATGATCATCGCAGGTGGGTCCGCCATTCCCCGCATCATCGACTTTGCAAAAATGCGCGAAGTGGCGGATTCCGTCGGGGCCTATCTGCTGGTCGATATGGCCCACTTTGCGGGCCTCGTCGCGGCGGGTCTGTACCCCAGCCCCTTCCCCCACGCCCATGTCGCCACCACCACCACCCACAAAACCCTGCGCGGCCCCCGTGGCGGCATGATCGTGACCAATGACGAGGCGATTGCCAAAAAGATCAACTCGGCGATTTTCCCGGGCATTCAGGGCGGCCCCCTGATGCACGTCATCGCCGCCAAGGCCGTGGCCTTTGGCGAGGCGCTGCGCCCCGAGTTCAAGACCTATCAGGCGCAGGTCGTCAAGAACGCCCAGGCCCTTGCGGATGAGTTGATGAAGGGCGGCCTCGATATCGTCACCGGGGGCACCGACACCCACCTGATGCTGGTCGATCTGCGCCCCGCAGGCGTCAAGGGCAACGCGACCGAAAAGGCGCTAGGCCGCGCCCACATCACCTGCAACAAGAACGGCATCCCCTTCGACCCCGAAAAGCCCACCATCACCTCCGGCGTCCGCCTCGGCACCCCGGCTGGCACAACGCGCGGCTTCGGCGAGGCCGAGTTCCGCCAGATCGGCCAGTGGATCGTCGAAGTCGTCGATGGTCTGGCCGCCAACGGCGAGGACGGCAATGCCGAGGTCGAAGCATCGGTCCGCGCCCGCGTGGAAACGCTATGCGAGGCCTTCCCGATCTACCCGGGGCTGTGACCGGTTTACGATATCGAACATTCTGAATGAAAACGGCGCGGGATTTTCCCGCGCCGTTGTCTTTTTCAGGCCGTCCGGTTTAGACGGTGTGGCACGTCGCACCCAATCCAGCCGTCACATCACCCTTTGACGGGATCGTTCACAAAGTCCGCCAGAAGGCGTTCATTGCGGGCTTCTTCCAACTGGCGGATACGATCTTCATTGGCCTGCGCATCAAAGCGGTACTTCACCACGTTCACAAGGCTCAGCGTCAGCAGCAGCACCCCCATGCCCCAATAGCCCTTGGTTGCCAGCGGCACTTCGGTGGACAGGTACAGCGACAGGCCCAGCAGGCCATAGGCGATCACGACGCCCAGCATGTTAAGCGTGAGGATGGTGGTGTTATCGGATTGCGTGGCTTTCATCATAAGTCTCCTGTTGATCAGTTGAGCGAGGATTGCAGACGCGCCAGAACGGTCGCGGCGGTTGATTTCATTGGCTGACCAAAGCCTTGCGCCGCAAGGCGTTCGGCCACGTCTTCATGGGTCAGGCCCCGGTCGATCTCGGTCAGTATGGTCGCGTGTTCCAGTGGGTCATCCTCGGCCAGAACGCCCGCGATCAGATCTTCGGCCTCGGCCATCGGGCTGGCCATCGCCCTTGCACCCATCAGGCGTGACTGGATCGCCTGTTCCTGCCGCACCGCACGGGCGGCGATAGCACCTTGTTTCAGGTCGATCAGGCGGCGGTTCGTTGCCTCGACCGACGACCGCAGGCGCAAGATACGCGCCGCCAGACGCGTGGCCGTTTCGCGCCGCAATGCAAGTTCATTTTCCATCACGGCAATCGCTTCGGCAGCCTCGGCAACCAGTGCCTCCTGCCCTGCCTGCAACGCGGCCAAGGCCCGTTGCGACAGATCGGCGATCCGGCCTTCGAGCATGGCAATGTGCCGGGCCTCGGCGCGTTCGCGCTGGATCAGGCTGGCCAAGGCTGCCTTTGCCGCCCGCAGACCATCGCCCGCCTCGCGGATTTTCTGGTCAATCAGGTCAAGCGAAAAGGCCGCCCGAACCCGATCTTCGGCCTTGGCATTCGCCCCCTGCAACAGACAGCGCAACGTGGTCAGCATCTTTTCCTCCAATCGTGAACATCGTTCATGAAGGAAAGGTAACAGGATTTGAACGACGTTCAACAAAAAATGAACGCCGTTCACGCATTTGACGCTACGTTGCGAGCCGCCGCAGAACCTGCTCGATCATCTGCTCGATATTGGCGCGCGGCACGCCCGAGATGCGATTCTGCAATCCCAGCAGCACCATCCCATGCACAGACGAAAACAGCGCCCGCACCATCAGCTCCAGATCGCGCGGGGCAAGGTCGGGCAGCAATTCGGCCACTGGGCGGGCGATATGGGCAAACAGCGCGCGCAACTCGGCCATGTACCAGTCGGGCACATGACCATCATCCGACATTTCCAGATCAAAGAGGGTGCGCCACAACAGATGGTTCTCGGCGGCAAAGGCAAGATAGGCATGTGCCAGCAAGATCAGCCGTTCGACCGGCGGCTCGCCCTCATGGCCCGCTACCGCGCCGCCGACCTCTTGCCCGATGCGGCGAAAGGTGCGCCCGTTCACCGCCATCACCAAGGCGGTCATGTCATCAAAGACGTTGTAGATCGCGCCAAGCGCACAGCCCGCCTCGCGCGCCAGATCGCGCGCTTTCAAGGATTGCATCCCACCGGAAAGGATTTGCTTTTCGGCCAGTTCGATGAGGCGCTCACGCAACTCGCCCCGACGTTCTTCAAGCTTGCTCATGTCGCCACCCCGTGAACTCCGTTCACGCATACAACGACTTAACCTGTGGTAAAAGCCTACACATAACCCCGCCACACCAGCACGCCGATCACCAGCACGGCCACCACCAGCAGACTGAACGCGATGGAACTGGCCATGCCGAGCAGGATCCCCGTGCGACGACCGCCCGGGTTGATCGTGCCCAGATACTTGACGCAGGTGTCATAGGCCCCGGCCACATCCTCCATATTGATCTGGGTCAGCAATTTGGGGTTCTGCGCCTGCGCCGCCAGCCCCGCCAGCACCATAGCCTTCGCCCGCACCGCACGGGGCAGCAACCGGCCCCCCTTGCGCAGCTTTTCGTCCAGCCCCCGGCCCCGCACACCAAGGCGTTCTTCCATCAGCCCGGCCACCCGGTCGGCCATTTGCTGGATCGTTATCGCGCTCATCACCGCTCCCGGACTTTGATTTTCGACAACTTACGGGCTGCGGCGGGGCGGTTCAACACCTCTGGCGCGGGGGCGTCACCCGGGTTAGAAAACGGGTATGCTTGCCACAACACACCACCCCGCCGCCGCCCCCGCCACAGCGCCGCCGCTGTTGATCGTGCATGGGCTGTTCGGGTCGGGGCGCAACTGGGGCGTGATCGCCCGCAGGCTGGCCGATCTGCGCGACGTGACCGTGGTGGATATGCGCAACCATGGCGACAGCCCGCATTTGCCGACCCAGACCTACGCCGACATGGCCGCCGATCTGGCCGAAGTGGCGCAAGCCATGGGCGGCCCCATCGATGTGCTGGGCCATTCGATGGGGGGCAAGGCGTCGATGATGCTGGCGCTGACGCGGCCCGCACTGGTCCACAGCCTTGTCGTCGCCGATATCGCCCCGGTGGCCTATGGCCATGACCAGACCCAGCATATCCACGCGATGCGCAGCCTTGATCTGTCGGGCACGCCCACCCGGGCCGAGATTGACCGCCGCCTTGCCCTGACCGTGCCCGATGCGGGCCTGCGGGCGTTCTTCCTGCAATCGCTGGACCTGCGCGCCACGCCCCCCCGCTGGCGGCTGAACTTTGACGTGCTGGAGGCCGAGATGCCAAACATCGTCGGCTGGCCGCAAGTATCCGGTCAGTATGACGGGCGCACCCTGTTTCTGACCGGCAGTGAAAGCAGCTATGTGAAGCCTGAGTACCGCGATGATATTCTGGCGCTGTTTCCCCATGCCCGCTTTGCCAAACTGCCCGGTGCCGGGCATTGGCTGCACGCCGAAAAGCCGCGCGAGTTTGAAGAAACGGTGCGGGTGTTTCTGGCAGGGTGAGGGGGAATTTTGGGCAGGCGCAACGATAGGGCAATGCCCGACCGCCGGGAGGGCAAGCAACGTCAGTTCTACGCGGTTTATGGTTCAACTTCTTCCACAGTATTTCTGCTTGTGACTGCGGCGAATGCCCGCCCGAGGGGGGTGATGAGCGATCAGAAATCGTCCGGTGGACGATTTCCGCGAAGAACGCCCGGCCCGTGGCCGGGCCGGGAGGCGGGCATTGCCCGGCGCGCTTCGCGCTTGATTCCGGGCACAAGAAGACAGACAGAAGAAGACTAATCAGTGAGTTTTCACACTCACCCTACACCAGCTGTTCATACAACTCCGCCATCTCAGGCTGCGCTTTCAACGTGGCGATCCGGTCGCGCCATTGCCGCAGCGATCGGTTGCGCTGTTTGGTCAGCCGCCCGCCGGTCTGCGCGTCCAAGGCCGCAATATCATCGCGCAACGCATCGGCCGCATCGGCCAGACCCAGATCAGGTTCGGTGTTCACATTGCGCTTGCGCCAATAATCCAGCGCGATAGCCCGGTCGGGGTGCGAGGATGACCCGCGCGCCGATTTCATCAGAAAGCTGTCACTGTCCTTGACCATATAATGGTTGATCTGCGCCAGTTTGTACGGCTCGGGATCCGTCACCTGAAACCCGCGTGTGATGAAGTCAGACGGTGCCCGGCCAGACCCGTTGCGCGTGATGGTCGCATCAAACTTGGGCGTCTTGGGCAGGTGGATACCGGGCCGCGTGAACGATGCCGTCCGGAACAGGGTTTTCACCGGCATCGGCTGGCGTTCGGGCAATGACCCTTCATTGGCCAGCGTAAAACGCTCGGTCACCAGCCGGTCATCCAGCGCCCGCAGATGGCTGGACCCGAACACCCGCCAGTTCAGGCGCAACTCATCGGCCTCGCCCACGGCGGCGATCAGGTCTTGCACCGTGCCTGCACCGACATTGACCTTCAGAAACTCGTCGCCATCCAGCGCCATGCACCAGTCGGCCTCGCCGTACATATCCAGCCGGGCCGCGCGACGATAGGCGCGGTTCTGGTAGGTCAGCTTGATGCCTTCCTTGCGGAAATCGTTGTTGTAATAGCGGATCACCCCCAGCGTATGCAGCATGCGCAGCGCAGGTTCGGTGGTGTCGAAGGAATTGTTCTGGAACACCACAATATCGGTAAATCCGATCATCCGGTGATAGCTGATCCATTCCAGGATGTTCGGACCTTCATCCTTCACCGTGGTGACAAGCATGATTCTGCCGGGCTGGTTTGCCTGCATGGGTGGACCTGACTTTCTGCCTCGTGGGGCGCGGCTGCATTGGCCGCGCACCTTGTTCGGGCAGGATGTTCGTTTTGCCCGCGAGATCAACTGCCCTGCGGCATTTCCTTTCGGATTTGGGGCGGCATCGTGCCTGAAATGGCACAATTCGAGGGGGTTGGCCCATTCTGCGATGCCGCGCGATATTGTGCGGTTGCAGCATTTTCCGAGACTTTCCACCCATATTACCCGCCAACAACATTCCACAATGTTCGCTTTTCATCAAAGTGACGCAAAAGCGAAAATCAGTATTGACGCGACGCCCGCTTTCCGACCAATGTGCGTCAACGCAAAGGGGGGAGACCGGCGTGAGCACTGAATCGCGGCCAGAAATGGTCGATCTGTTCATCATTGGCGGCGGGATCAACGGCTGCGGCATCGCGCGGGACGCGACGGGCCGGGGCCTGACCGTGACGCTGGCCGAACAGGGCGATCTGGCGCAGGCCACCTCCTCAGCCTCCACCAAACTGTTCCATGGCGGTCTGCGCTATCTGGAGTATTTCGAGTTTCGTCTGGTGCGCGAGGCGCTGGAAGAACGCGAAACCCTGCTGACCGCAATGCCCCATATCAGTTGGCCCATGCGGTTCGTGCTGCCCTACCACCCCGACATGCGGTTCGAATCCGACACGCCGACCTCGCGCCTGTTGTCCCGCGTGATGCCGTGGATGAAGGGGCGCCGCCCCGCGTGGCTGATCCGTCTGGGCCTGTTCATGTATGACACCATGGGGGGCCGCAAGATCCTGCCCGCCGCCCGCACACTCGATCTGACCCGCGACCCGGCAGGCAAGCCGCTGAACCGCAAATTCGCACGCGCCTACGAATATTCCGATTGCTGGGTCGAGGATTCCCGCCTCGTCGCCCTG
The DNA here is from genome assembly GCA_963772935.1 of uncultured Alphaproteobacteria bacterium. Taxonomy (GTDB): domain Bacteria; phylum Pseudomonadota; class Alphaproteobacteria; order Rhodobacterales; family Rhodobacteraceae; genus JANNNF01. The sequence goes on from CAVYZK010000008.1 coordinate 409,987, forward strand.
AACGCCCGCGACGCCGCCCTGCGCGGCGCGCAGGTGATGGTGCAGACGCGGGTGGTCTCCGCCGACCGCAACGCCGACCATTGGATCGTGACGACTGAAGGCCCCGCAGGCCGCGCACAGCACAAGGCCCGCGCCTTGGTCAATGCCGGTGGCCCCTGGGTCGAAGACATCATCCGCAACGTCGCCCGCATCAACTCGACCGAGGGCGTGCGTCTGGTGCGCGGCAGCCATATCGTCACCAAGAAACTCTACGACCACGACCGCTGCTATTTCTTTCAAGGGGCCGATGGCCGGATCATCTTTGCCATTCCCTATGAGCAGGACTTCACCCTGATCGGCACCACCGACCAGGACCACAAGGGTGCCCCCAAGGATGCGGTCTGCACCGATGCCGAACGCGATTATCTGTGCACCTTCGCCAGCCAGTATTTTGCCAAACCGGTGACGGCGGCAGATGTGGTCTGGACCTATTCCGGCGTGCGGCCCCTCTATAACGACGGCGCGAAATCCGCCACGGCGGCGACGCGCGATTATGTCCTCAGCCTTGATCAGACCGCCGCCCCCCTGCTGAACGTGTTCGGCGGCAAGATCACCACCTACCGCCGCTTGGCGGAATCGGCGCTGGAAAAGCTCGCGCCCTTCTTCCCCAAGGCCTCCGGCAAATGGACCGCCCGCGTGGCGATGCCCGGCGGCGATTTCCCGGTGGACGGCGTGCCCGCCCTGACCCGCGCGCTGACCACCCGCTATCCGTTCTTGACGCCCTATTGGGCCGGTCGCATGATCCGCGCCTATGGCACCGAGGCACAGGCCGTGCTGGGCACCGCCACCAACACCGACGATCTTGGCACCGATTTCGGCGCAACCCTGACCGAGGCCGAGGTCAAATGGCTGATGCGTCACGAATTTGCGACACGGGCAGCCGATGTTGTCTGGCGCCGCACCAAGCTGGGGCTGCGGCTGTCGGCCGATCAGATCGCCACGCTTGACGCCTACATGACCACCAGTGCGGCCAACACAAATGCGTCCGGGGCCACCCGCCCGGCGGCAGAATAAGGAAACGCGATGTCGCTTGAATTTCACGGCGTGTCACGGGTGGTTGCTGGCCGCACGCATATCCACGCGACCGACCTGACCTTGGTGGGCGGCACGATGAACGTGCTGCTGGGGCCAACCTCGTCGGGCAAGACCAGCCTGATGCGGCTGATGGCGGGCCTTGATGCGCCGACCACCGGGCGCATCATCTGGAACGGCACCGATGTCACCGGCATGCGCGTACAGGACCGCAAGGTCGCGATGGTCTACCAGCAGTTCATCAACTACCCGGCGATGAGCGTGTATGACAACATCGCCTCGCCCCTGCGCCTGATGGGCAAATCGAAGGCCGAGATTGACCGCGCGGTGATGGAAACCGCCGCCATGCTGAAACTGACGCCCATGCTGCAACGCAAGCCGCTGGAACTGTCGGGCGGCCAGCAACAGCGCTGCGCGCTTGCGCGGGCCTTGGTCAAGGGCGCGGGGCTGGTGTTGCTGGACGAACCCCTTGCCAACCTCGACTACAAACTGCGCGAGGAACTCCGCATCGAAATCCCCCGGATATTCGAGGCGTCTGGCGCGATCTTCGTCTATGCGACCACGGAACCCGAAGAAGCCCTGCTTCTGGGCGGCAACACGGCCACCCTGTGGGAAGGCCGCGTGACGCAGTTTGGCCCCACCCCGCAGGTCTACCGCCAGCCCGCCGATGCCACCACGGCACGGGTGTTCTCCGATCCGCCGATGAACTTCGTCGCCGCCACCAAATCGGGGGGTCGGCTGACCTTGGGCGATGCCTCTGCCCCCGCAGAAGGCCCCTTCGCCGCCCTGCCCGATGGCCGCTATATGGCGGGCTTCCGCGCCAACCATATTTCGCTGCACCGCCAATCGGGTGCCTCTGTCGCCTTCGACTGCACCCTTGCGGCAAGCGAGATCACCGGGTCGGAAACCTTTGTTCACCTGACGCATGGGGCCGACAAATGGGTCGGTCTGGTGCATGGCGTGCAGAACGTGGCCGCAGGCACCGCTGTTCAGGCTTGGGTGGACCCCGCCCATATCTATCTTTTTGACGCGAACGGGGCGCTCGCCGCCCCTGCCGCCTATGCGATGGCGGCCTGACCTATGGCACAGATCACCCTGAAAAACCTCGCGCACAGCTACCTGCCCAATCCCACCAAAGACGCGGATTTCGCGTTGAAGGAAATGGATCATGTCTGGCAGGACGGCGGGGCCTATGCGCTGCTTGGCTCGTCCGGCTGCGGCAAGACCACGCTGCTGAACATCATCTCCGGCCTCGTGCGCCCCAGCCATGGCCGGGTGCTGTTTGGCGATACCGATGTGACCGATGCCGAAACCGCCGCCCGCAACATCGCACAGGTGTTCCAGTTTCCGGTGGTCTACGACACCATGACGGTGCGCGAAAATCTGGCATTTCCCTTGCGCAACCGGGGCATGGATGCCGCCTATATCGCGTGCCCGTGTGCAATCCATCGCCCAGATGATCGGGATGGAGGATATCCTGTCCCGCAAGGCCCGCGGGTTGACCGCCGATGCCAAGCAGAAGATCAGCCTTGGCCGCGGCATGGTGCGCGAAGACGTGAACGCCGTGCTGTTCGACGAACCGCTGACCGTGATCGACCCGCATATGAAGTGGGAATTGCGCACGCAGCTGAAAGCAACTGCACCGCCAGTTCGGCCACACGATGATCTACGTCACCCATGACCAGACCGAGGCCCTGACCTTCGCCGACAAGGTGGTCGTCATGTATGATGGCCGCGTGGTGCAGATGGGCACGCCGGAAGAACTGTTTGAAACCCCGGCGCATACCTTTGTGGGCTATTTCATCGGCTCGCCCGGCATGAACCTGCTGGATGCCAAGGTGGATGGGTCCACAGCCCATGTCGCGGGCGCGACCGTGGAACTGGGCACGTCTTACGCCCCCATCACGGGCCGCGCGCAGATCGGCATCCGCCCGGAATACGCCCGCCTGACCGCTGGTGAAGGCCTGCCCGTCACCATCAAACGCGTCGAGGATGTGGGCCGCCACCGCATCATCCGGGCCGAGCTTATGGGCAATCCGTTCAGCGTGATCGCGCCCGAAGGAATGCCGATTGGTGCAGACCTGACGCATGTGGCCTTCCAGCGCGACAAGATCAACGTCTACGCCGACGACTGGCGCGTGGCAGGAAAGGCGCTCTGATGGACAAGACGCAAAACAACAAGGCGTGGTTTCTGGTCCTGCCCGTTCTGGTGCTGGTCGCGTTTTCCGCCGTGCTGCCGCTGATGACAGTGGTGAACTATTCGGTCAACGACACCTTCGGCAACAATGAATTTTTCTGGGCCGGGCTGGAGTGGTTCGAGGAAATGGTCACCTCTGACCGCCTGCATGACGCGCTTGGCCGTCAGGTGCTGTTCACTGCCATCATCCTTGCCATCGAAGTGCCGCTTGGCATTTTCGTGGCCCTGAACATGCCCAAGAAAGGCTTCTGGTCCAGCCTCTGCCTCGTGCTGATGTCGCTGCCTTTGCTGGTGCCGTTCAACGTGGTGGGCACCATCTGGCAGATCTTTGGCCGGGTGGACATTGGCCTGCTGGGCCATACCCTTGCGGCCCTTGGCATCGACTACAACTATACCAGCGACGCGCTGGATGCCTGGGCCACCGTGATCGTGATGGATGTCTGGCACTGGACGTCTCTGGTGGCGCTGCTGTGCTATGCCGGTCTGCAATCCATTCCGCAGGCGTACTATCAGGCCGCCAAGATTGATCAGGCCAGCCGCTGGTCAGTGTTCCGCTATATCGAACTGCCCAAAATGGCGGGGGTCTTGCTGATCGCCGTGCTGCTGCGCTTCATGGACAGCTTCATGATCTACACCGAACCCTTCGTGGTCACAGGCGGCGGCCCCGGCAACTCGACCACCTTCCTGTCGATCGACCTGGTGAAAATGGCCATCGGCCAGTTCGACCTCGGCCCCGCCGCCGCGTTCAGCCTGATGTACTTCCTTGTCATCTTGCTGGTGTCCTGGGTGTTCTACACCGTGATGACCACTCTTGATAAGCAGGAGACGAAATGATGCGTATCCGGTCTTCTGCCATCGTGATGACCCTGTACCTGCTGTTCCTGCTGGTGCCGATCTACTGGCTCTTGAACATGAGCCTGAAGACGAACACAGAGATCGTGTCCAGCTTCACCCTGTTCCCGGCTGACCTGACCTTTGCCAACTACGCCACCATCCTGACCGACCCAAGCTGGTACATGGGCTATGTCAACTCGATCATCTATGTGACGATGAACGTGGTGATTTCCCTCGCGGTGGCGCTGCCTGCGGCCTATGCCTTCAGCCGCTACACGTTCATGGGCGACAAGCACCTGTTCTTCTGGCTCTTGACCAACCGCATGGCCCCGCCTGCCGTCTTCGCCCTGCCGTTCTTTCAGCTCTACTCCTCCATCGGGCTGTTCGACACCCATATCGCCGTGGCCCTGGCACATTGCCTGTTCAACGTGCCGCTGGCGGTGTGGATCCTCGAAGGCTTCATGCGCGGCGTGCCCAAGGAGATTGACGAGACCGCCTATATCGACGGCTATTCCTTCGGGCGGTTCTTCGTGAAGATCTTCCTGCCGCTGATCGCGTCGGGCATCGGGGTGACGGCGTTCTTCTGCTTCATGTTCTCATGGGTGGAACTGCTGCTGTCGCGCACCCTGACCTCGGTGAACGCGAAACCCATCGCCGCCACCATGACCCGCACCGTCAGTCGCATCGGGCATGGACTGGGGAGTGCTGGCCGCTGCCGGTATCCTGACCATCATCCCCGGCGCGCTGGTGATCTACTTTGTCCGCAACTACATCGCCAAGGGCTTTGCCCTGGGAAGGGTGTGATGACCAATTCTCGCTGGACCTCAATCTCCCTTGCCGCAGGCGGCGTGCTGATCGCAGCCTTTGCCGCCCTGCTCTGGGCCGTGCCCACCACAGACGGCGTGCGCGAATGGACAGCCCCCCTGATCCCCGGCGGCTGGATGGCATGGTCCTTCCCGATCGCCCTGTTTTTCCTGATCATCGCCAGCCTGCTGACGGTGTTCACCATCCTCGCCATCCGGTTTCCCGAAACCCCGCGCATCGGCGTGCTGGGGATTGAAACCACCCGGGGCGACCGGCTGTTCATCACCCTGTTAGGGTCCGCCTTCATCAATCTGGGCTGGCTCTTTGCTTTCGGCGCACCGCTGACATTCGCGCTGATCCTATGCCTTGTCTACGCCGCAGCGGTGTTTCGCTGGGTGTGACAGGGACACGACCCTTTCGGGCGGGGGCATACCCCCTGCCCGAAGGCCACTAACGACGAAAAATGTCTCAACATTCTGGGAGGAATACTATGAGATTGCGTCAATCGACAACCGCCATGGCGCTTGCGCTGATGGCCATGGGCATGCCGGCTTTTGCCGACATGGAGGCGGCAAAAACCTTCCTCGACGCCGAAATCGGCCCGCTGTCCACGCTGGACCGCGCCGCCCAGGAAGGCGAAATGCAATGGTTCATCGACGCGGCCAAGCCCTACGCGGGCATGGATATCAAGGTCGTGTCGGAAACCATCACCACGCATGAATACGAATCCAAAGTGCTGGCCCCGGCCTTCACTGCGATCACCGGCATCAAGATCACCCATGATCTGATCGGCGAAGGCGATGTGGTCGAAAAGCTGCAAACGCAGATGCAGTCGGGCGAGAACATCTATGACGCCTATATCAACGACTCTGACCTGATCGGCACCCACTGGCGCTATCAGCAGGCGCGCGACCTGACCGACTGGATGGCGGGCGAAGGCGCTGCCGTCACCAACCCCGGCCTTGATCTGGCCGATTACATCGGGCTGAAATTCACCACCGCCCCCGATGGCAAACTCTACCAACTGCCCGACCAGCAGTTCGCAAACCTCTACTGGTTCCGCTATGACTGGTTCAACGACGCCAAGACCAAAGAAGATTTCAAGGCCAAATACGGCTACGATCTGGGCGTTCCGCTGAACTGGTCGGCCTATGAAGATATCGCGGAATTCTTCACCGGCCGCGACATGACCTATGCCGGCGGGCCGGACAAGGTCTATGGCAACATGGACTACGGCAAGAAAGACCCCTCGCTCGGCTGGCGTTACACCGATGCGTGGATGTCGATGGCCGGCATGGGCGACAAGGGCGAACCGAACGGCATCCCGGTTGACGAATGGGGTGTGCGGGTTGACGAAAACTCGCGTCCTGTCGGGTCGTGCGTTGCACGCGGCGGGGCCACCAACGATGCGGCGGCGGTCTATGCCGTGTCGAAGTCCATCGAATGGCTGCAAAAATACTCGCCGCCTGAAGCGGCCGGTATGGTGTTCGGCGAGGCTGGCCCCGTGCCCGCCCAAGGCCAGATCGCCCAGCAGATGTTCTGGTACACCGCCTTCACCGCCGACATGGTCAAGCCCGGCCTGCCGGTGATGAACGAGGATGGCACGCCGAAATGGCGCATGGCCCCCTCGCCGCACGGCGCCTACTGGACCGAAGGCACCAAGGTTGGCTATCAGGACGTGGGGTCGTGGACACTGATGAAGTCCACCCCGGTGGACCGCGCACAGGCCGCATGGCTCTATGCGCAGTTCGTCTCGTCGAAAACCGTCGATCTGAAAAAGTCTGATGTCGGCCTGACCTTCGTGCGTCAGTCCACCATCGACAGCCAGCACTTCACCGACCGCGCCCCGCAACTGGGTGGTCTGGTGGAATTCTACCGCTCTCCTGCCCGCACCGCATGGTCGCCCACCGGCACCAACATCCCGGATTATCCGAAGATGGCACAACTGTGGTGGCAGAACATCGGCGACGCCATGTCGGGTGACAAAACCCCGCAAGAGGCGCTGGATGCGCTGTGCGCCGAGCAGGAAAAAGTCCTGGAGCGGATCGAACGAGCTGGCGTTCAGGGCGACATCGGCCCGAAAATGAACGAAGAGCAAGACGCCCAAATCTGGCTCGACGCCCCCGGCGCGCCGGTCGCCAAGCTGGAAAACGAAAAGCCCCAGGGCGAGACCATCTCGTATGACGAGCTGATCAAATCCTGGAACTAAGATAACGGGGCGGGGGGAAACCCCCGCCCTTTTTCTGCGCGAAGGGTGTGGGGGGCTGATGACGGCGTTGAGCCCTTAAGCGGTTGCGGCGCAATAGGCCACGTATCAGGTGCATCCGTGAAGGGCTGCTGCCAATAACCGTCGCATGATGCCTTCATGTAAAGATACACACTACCTCTTGATGGATCCGATTTCATAGATCTCAGTCGATAGCCATGATCCTCCTAGAACGTGCCCTCATGTCAAATGCTATTGGAGATAGCTTCAGCAGCAAGCGCTTTGAACCAACAATGCTAGCGCTGAATTCGCGCTTGCTTGGCCGTTGACGTTGATCGCTGAAACGTCTTGGGCAACTGAACCAAACAACGCCTCCTCATGCGCCCTGCGATCTATCCAGAACGAGGACAGCGCGCAACTTGTCAGTGGCTTGACCAAAGATGGCTCGCTTGCCTGCTGCAGTGAGTCGGGCGACGCAACAGACCGTACGAGTATGCGTTTAGCACTTGGTCGCCTTAATAGACGATTGCGCGACAGCCTTGTCCATAGGCATGTGACCAGTGCGCATTCATGAGCGTCCGCTTCGTCCGCACAGCGACCCGCCGATGTACAGACTGCGTCAGCGGACTTTCCCCCTAACCATCTGAAACCCTCTGCACCAAGCCCGAACCTACAACCTGAACCCGAGAGAGAAAAATTCTTGCGTCGAACCTCTGAAACCGATGGGAAAAGCTTCTCCATCCTCGGCTGCAAACACTTCGCAGAAGCTCGCCAAAAGGTTAACAGTCCGTTAAACCAAACACACAAGTCCCTGTCTTTGTAAGATAAAAAAATGCCCCACGCCGGGACAGCCGATCAAAGGAACCCACCCCGATGACCCACATCCTCGCCATCGACCAGGGCACCACCTCCAGCCGCGCCATCATCTTCGATGCAAGCCTGCGGGTCGTGGCCAGGCTCAGGAAGAATTTCCCCAACATTACCCCCACCCCGGCTGGGTCGAACATGACCCGTCCGACCTGTGGTCCACCGTCGCAGGCACCGCCCGCGCCGCCATCGAAAAGGCCGGGATCGACGCCAACGACATCGCCGCCATCGGCATCACCAACCAACGCGAAACCACCCTGATCTGGGACCGCACCACCGGCCAACCCATCCACAACGCCATCGTCTGGCAGGACCGCCGCACCGCCCCCACCTGCGCCGCCCTGAAGGCCGCAGGGCACGAGCCGATGATCACCGCCCGCACCGGCCTGCTGCTCGACCCCTATTTCAGCGGCACCAAGGTGAAATGGCTGCTCGACAACGTCCCCAACGCACGGGCGCGGGCCGCACGCGGCGAGCTGGCCTTCGGCACCGTCGACACCTGGCTGATCTGGAACCTGACCGGCGGCCGCGTCCATGCCACCGACGCCACCAACGCCTCACGCACCATGCTCTACAACATCGCCACCGGCACATGGGACGCCGATATCTGCGCCCTGCTGGACGTGCCCATGGCCCTGCTGCCCGAGGTCCGCGACTGCGCCGCCGATTTCGGCACCACCCGCGCCGACCTGTTTGGCCGCGAGATCCCGATCCCGGCGTCGCGGGCGACCAGCAGGCCGCCACCGTGGGGCAGGCCTGTTTCACCCCCGGCATGATGAAATCCACCTACGGCACCGGCTGTTTCGCCCTGCTGAACACCGGGGCAGATATGGTGCCGTCGAAGAACCGCCTGCTGACCACCATCGCCTATCAACTGGACGGCAAGCCAACCTATGCCCTCGAAGGGTCGATCTTCATCGCCGGCGCCGTGGTGCAATGGCTGCGCGACGGGTTGAAGATCATCCGCGATGCGACGGAAACCCAAGCCCTCGCCGATGCCGCCGACACCGCCCAAGGCGTGGTGCTGGTGCCCGCCTTCACCGGCCTTGGCGCGCCCTACTGGCGGCCCGATTGCCGGGGCGCGATCTACGGTCTGACCCGCAATTCCGGGCCTGCCGAACTGGCCCGCGCCGCGCTGGAAATCGGTGGGCTACCAGACCCGCGATCTGCTGGAGGCGATGCGCGCCGACTGGGGCACCGCTGCCGATGGCGTGTTGCGGGTGGATGGCGGGATGACGGCATCGGATTTCGCCATGCAGTTCCTGTCGGATATCCTCGGTGCCCCCGTTGACCGCCCTGTCGTGACAGAAACCACCGCCCTGGGGGCCGCCTATCTGGCGGGCCTGCAGGCCGGGATTTGCGGGAACCCCGAGGAGTTTGCCAAAAGCTGGGCCCTGAACCACCGCTTCACCCCCACGATGGACGCCGCCACCCGCGACGCCAAATACACCCGCTGGGGCCGCGCGGTTGCCGCCACCATGTCAGTATGACGCCGTTTGGCATCGCGGCCCCCGGCCGCATCCTGTTTGGCCGGGGTGAGGCGGCGAAGGCCCCCGGCCTGATCGCCGCTTACGGGACTCGGGTGCTCGTGGTCTGTGGCGGTGACATGCGGCGCGCAGACTGGTTGGTTCAGGCGCTTTGTGCCGTTGGGGCCGAAGTTCAGACCCTGCCCTGCCCCGGCGAACCCACGCTGATGATGCTTGAACACGCGATCTATCAGACCCGCGGCTTTGAGCCGGAAGTCGTGGTTGGCGTCGGGGGCGGTGCAGTCCTCGATCTTGCCAAATCCCTGGCCGCCCTGATCCCCGCCCCCGGTTCCGCGATGGACCATCTGGAGGTGGTGGGAAAGGGCCTGCCGCTGACCGCCCCTCCCCTGCCCTTCATCGCCATCCCGACCACTTCCGGCACCGGGGCCGAGGTGACGAAAAACGCCGTCATCGGCTTGCCCGACCATGGGCGCAAAGTATCTTTGCGCGATGACCGGATGCTGGCGCGGCTGGCGATCATCGACCCGGCCCTGACCGACCATTGCCCGCGCGGCATCACGCTGGCCTCAGGCCTTGATGCGATCACCCAAGTGATCGAACCCTATGTGTCGTGCAAAGCCACGCCCTTTACCGACGCGCTGTGCCTGCCCGCCATTCCCCTTGGCCTTGCCGCCCTGAAGCGCCTGATGGAAGGTGAGGATGCGCAGGCCCGCGATGATATGGCTTGGGTCAGCCTCTGCGGCGGGCTTGCCTTGGCGAACAGCGGGCTGGGAGCGGTGCATGGGTTGGCCGGAGTGATCGGCGGCAGCACGGGGGCCGCCCATGGTGCGATCTGCGGCGCGCTTCTGGGGCCTGTTCTGGCAATGAACCGCGATCGGGGGGCGGGGGACAAGCTGGACCGAGTGATGACGATGATTGCCGCCGTGCATGGCGGGCCGGGTGGTCTGATGGCTTGGGCCTATGCGCAGGGGTTGGCCCCGCTGTCCGCGCTTGGGGTGGCAGCCGTGGACCATCGCGCGATTGCCGAGGCGTCGCTGGCATCGTCGTCGATGAAGGGCAATCCGGTGGGGCTGTCGGTGGAGGATCTGGTCAGGGTGATGCAGGCGGCAGGGTAGTGGCGTTGGGCGCGGCGTAGCCCCCCCCCCAATTGCCCACGAGGGGGAGGGGAGGCTCTTTTTCGGGTGGCGTTGGGTGTGCGGCGTGTCTTTGCGCGGCCCCCTCCCCCCTTGTGGGGATGGGGTGGGGGCCTCAGCCGCCCACGCGCGCCCGCCATTCGTCGGCATAAGCGACCAAGCGCGGGTCCGGCAAAATCTGCGGCAACGCCGCAGGCAAGGCCCCGCCCGGGTACAGCAGCGCCGCCCCCGCCGCCGTTCCGGTACGCGAAGCCGAAGGTTCCACCCCCCGCCCTGTCGCCGTGGCCAGCATCGCCAGAAACTGCGGGTTCTGCGAGAACGGGCCTTCGACGACCGTTGGCCCCTGCGCCCCAATCATCTGCAAACAGGTCGCCGTCATCAGCGCCAGATAGTACCCAAGCGCCGCCGTTTGCTGCCCGGGCGTCGGGGTTTCGGTCCAGACATGCCGCGCCGCCGGGTACGGCCCGCTGCCCTGCACGACCGACGGCAGCAGCATCACACCGCCCGACAGAACCGCCGCTTCATCCTGCGCCGTCGCGGCAATGCCCGTCTGCATCAGGTCATGTTCCCGCCCGCCCATGAAGCGCGCCGAGGGCACTGGCGCGCCCAAAGCGTTCACGTTGATCAGCGTATCGCGGGCCGGGTCGAGCGGCGGGGACGTGCCGCCCACAGCCATCACCACCACCCAAGTGCCTGTAGACACAACCGAAAACGACCCAGCCCGCGCCAGCAGATGCGGCAGCAGCGAGGCGTTGCTGTCATGGATGCCGCAGACGACCGGGGTGGTCGGGGGCAGACCCGTGGCAGCGGCAATGTGGGGCAAGACCGGCCCCAGAACATCGCCCGGACGCCGGGGTGGCGCGATCTTGCCGGTCAGGCCCAACCGATCCACCAGCCCCGAAAACGCCCCCCGTCACCGGGTTCCACAGATCGGTATGGCAACCAAGCGAGGTCACGTCGCTGGCCAGAACGCCGGTCAGCCGATGCGCCCAGTATTGCGGCCATGTGACCACCGTTGCCAGCCTGTCGCGCAGACCGGGCATGGTTTCCAGCAGCCAGAACAGTTGCGCGCCAACGTTCAGCCCCATCGGCAACCGCGCCGACCCTGTCAGCGCAAAGTCGGGGCGCAGGGCGTTGTAGGCGTCGGTCAGCGTATCTGGCCCGTCATGTTCATAGTCCAGCACCGGGCAGGCCAAGGTGCCATCGGCCTGCAGCAGCGCCGCACAAGCCCCATGCGTGGTGATGGAAATCGCGTCGATGCCGTGTTCCGCCTGCATCTGCGCCAGAGCGTCGAGGAAAAACGCCCACAGCCCCTCGGTATCGAAATGCGGATAGGGCGGGCCGGGCAGCACGGTATTTGGCCGGGTCAGAACCGCCAGTTCCGCCCCCGTGGCATGATCCACCAACGCCAGCTTGGCATTGGTCTTGCCCAGATCGAGGACCGCGATATGCCTCATGGCAGATGGAACACCGGGGTCAGCGGGGTCGCCACCGGCGCGTTGTCCGGGTTTACCACCATGATGTCGGCCATATGCGCCCACCAGCGCTGCATCACCGGATGGCGCGGCAGGTCGGCCATGCCGTGATCATCCGTGCGCCACAGCACGCCGAACAGGACCCCGGTCTCCTCATCCAGATGGATCGAATAATCCGACACGCCCGCGCCGCGCAGCAGGTCCACCAACTCGGGCCAGATCGCATCGTGGCGGGCCTGATATTCCGCCGCCATGCCCGGCAAAAGCTGCATCTTGAACGCGTATTTCTGCATCAGCGTTTGCCCCACAGACGCGGCAGGGCGATCACCCCGATCAGCAAGCAGCCCGAGGAAGATCGACATCACGATCCCCGGCACGTTCAGCAGGCCAAAGCCGAAGGTCACCAACCCCATGATCAGCGCGGCCAGCACAACCCCCGCAATCCGCCCGGACCCGCCGAGGATGTTTATCCCGCCAAGGACGACCATCGTGACCACCTCCAACTCCATCCCCGTGGCGATTGAGGGCCGGGTGGACCCGAGACGCGAGGTCAGGCAGACCGCCGCGATGCCGGACATGAGGCCGGTCAGCAGGAACAGGATGAACCGCACCCGCCCGACCCGCAGCCCGGAAAACAGCGCCGCGGTCGGGTTGTTGCCGATCACGAACACCGCGCGGCCAAAGTTGGTGCGGTGCAGCAGGATGTGGAAAAAGACGGCGGCGGCGGCGAACAGCACCAGCTCAAAGCTGATCACCCAAAAGACATACCCCTGCCCGAACCATGCGAAATCCTTGGGATATCCGTTGAACGCCTGATCGCCCAGCACGATGTAGCTGATGCCGCGAAACAGGCTCATGGTGCCGATGGTGACCACGATCGACGGCAGCCCCATCCCCGCCACCAGCCCGCCGTTGACCGCCCCACACAGAACCCCGGTGCCAAGCCCGACCAGCACGATCACGGGCGTCCCCGCCCCTGCGGCCATCGCCAGCCCCATGGCGGTCGAGGCAAGCGCGATGATCGACGCCACCGACAGGTCGATTTCCCCCGCGATGATCAGCATCGCCATGGCAAAGGCGATCATCGCCTTTTCGGTAAAGTTGAAGGTGGCGTCCGACAGGTTCCACGCGTTCAGGAAATAGGGCGAGGCGAAAGAGTTGATGGTGAACACCACCACGAACACCACCAAAAGCAGGGCTTCCCAACTGCGCAGGGCGCGGAAGCTGCGGCTTTGCAGGCGGTCTGGCAGGATGCGGGCGGTCATTGGGCCTCAGCCTTTTTCAGGATCAGGCGGCTTGGCGCGCGGCCCGATGTGGCGTTGAAGGCGACGGCGAGGATGATGGCCGAACCCGAGATGGCCAGTTGCCAGAAGGGCGAGATGCCCACCACCGGCAGCGCATTCTTGATCACGCCCAGGAACAGCGCGCCCAGAACCGCGCCGCCGATGGACCCGATCCCCCCGGCGATGGAAATGCCGCCGATCACGCAGGCGGCGACCACGTCCAGTTCAAACCCGCCCGCGATATCGACATAGGCCACCGCATAGCGCGCGACCCACAGATAGCCGGTCAGCCCCGCCAGAATGCCGGACAGGATGAAGGCCGCGCATTGCGTCCGCCCCACGTCGATGCCCGCATAGACCGCCGCATGTGGGTTGCCGCCCGACAGCAAAGAAGGCGCGCCCCAGCGGCGTGCGGGTGATGATCACCGCAAACAGCGCGATCACCGCAATCGCGACCCATGACATCACCGGCAGGCCCAGAACCGCCATGCGCGGCAGGGCCTTGAAACCATCGGTCATCTCATGCGCGTTGATCCATTTTCCGTCTGAGATCAGAAAGATGATGCCCCGGTAGATCGTCATCGTGCCAAGCGTCACCACAATCGACGGGATGCCCAGTTTCCAGACCAGCAGCCCGTTGACCGCGCCCAAAGCGGCCCCCAGAACCAGCACAAGGCCAAGGATCACCGGCAACGGCACCCCTGCCCCGTTCAGCATGGCGGCAATCATGCCCGACAGCGCAAGGTTGGCGGCCACCGACAGGTCGATACATTTGGTCAGGATCACGATCATCTGGCCGATCGCCAGAATGATCAACGGCGAGGTGTCGTTGAACACCGCGCCCAGATTGGCCGGCGTGATGAAGGCCGGAAAGCGCAGCGCAATTCCGGCGATCAGCACCAGAATGGCCGCCGCCAGCAGCGCCTCGCGGGATTTCAAAAGGGTCATGCGGCCTCCGGTATGCCAGCAGCGGCGCGGACCAGCGCCTCGGGGGTCAGGGCGGGGCCTGCCAGTTCGCTGACGATCCGGCCCTCGCGCATCACGATCACCCGGTCCGACATGCCCATCACCTCGGGGATTTCCGAGCTGACCATGATCACCGCCAACCCTTCGGCGGCAAGTTCGGCCATGAAGGCATGGACGGCGGCCTTGGACCCGATGTCGATGCCCTTGGTGGGTTCATCCAGAATGATCACCCGCGGTTTCGTGGCCAGCCACTTGGCGATCACCACCTTTTGTTGATTGCCGCCAGACAGTTGGCCCAGATCCTGATCGAGGCTTGCCGCCCGCAGATCAAGCCTTTGCGTGTAGGCGCGGGCCAGCGCAAACTCCTCGGCCAGCCGCAAAAACCCATTCCGGGACGTCTTGTGCAGCGACGGCAGCGTCACATTCTGATAGATCGGCAAGCCCCGTGACCGCCCCCTGCCGCCCGCGATCTTCGGGGACATAGACGATGCCATTTTCAATCGCCTCGGCGGTGGAGCGGATCACCACCACCTTATCGCCGACCCGCGTGGCCCCCTTGGACGGCTTGGTGATGCCGAACAGCGCCTGCATCACCTCGGACCGGCCCGCCCCGACCAGCCCGTAAAACCCAAGGATTTCGCCCTTGTGCAGGGTGAAATCCGATGTCGGCAAATTCGGTCGGGTGGCTGTAGCCTGCCACGGTCAGGGCGGGCGCGCCGATGTTTGGCGTGCGTTTGGGGAAAATCTGATCGACCGACCGGCCCACCATCATCTGCACCAGCGCGGACTCGGTCACGCCTGCCATTTCGCCTTCACCCACGAACTGGCCATCGCGGAACACGGTGTAGCGGTCGGCAATCCTGAAAATCTCGTCAAACTTGTGGCTGATGAACAGGATCGCCTTGCCCTGCGCTTTCAGCATGGCGACCAGATCGTACAGCTCATTGATTTCTTTATACGACAGCGCCGCCGTCGGTTCATCCATGATCACCACCCGCGCGTCGATGGACAGCGCGCGCGCAATGGCCACCAGATGTTTGGACGCAATCCCAAGATCACGCAGCCGCAAATCGGGGTTCAGATCAGCCCCGATCGACGCCAGCAACCGCACCGCACCCGCCCGCATCGCGGCGCGGTCGATCAGGCCAAAACGGCCACGGGGTGCATGGCCCAGCCAGATATTCTCGGCCACGGTCAGGTCGTCAAACAGCACGGTTTCCTGATGGATCGCCGTCACCCCCGCCGCCGCCGCCGCATCGGCGCTGGCGAAGTGCATGGGCTGGCCAGATACTTCGATACTGCCTGCGTCAGGCTGATAAATCCCGGTCAACACCTTGACGATGGTGGATTTTCCCGCGCCATTTTCCCCAATCAGGGCCGTCACCTGCCCCGCGTACAGGTCCAGCCGCACATCGGACAGAGCCTTTACGCCGGGAAATGTCTTCGTGATGCCGCGCAAGGATAGCACAGGGTTCATGGGCGTCTTCCAATGGAAAAGGGGGGTCTGGCGGGGGGAGAACCCGCCAGACCCGGGCAAATCAGAAGATCGACTTGAACTGTTCGATGTTCGACTTGTCATAGGTGAAGGGGTCCGACATGGCCGCCTCATTATTGTCGTCCAGTTTGGCATTGCCCATCCGGCCCATGCCGATTTCTGCGCCCGGCTCTGCCTTGGCCCCTTTGACAAGGTTGTAAGACAGCATGGTCGCCGCGTAGCCCAGATCAATCGGGTTCCAGATCGCGAAGGAAACCGTAGCCCCCGATTCAACCGCCCCGGCCATTTCCGACGGCAGGCCAAGGCCTGTCACGTTGATCTGGCCGATCTTGCCCGCATCGGTCACCGCCTGCGACGCCGCCAGAATACCCACCGTCGTCGGCGCGATGATCGCCTTGAGGTTCGGGTAGGTCGCCATCAGGCCTTGGGCTTCACGGTAGGATTTGTCTGCAAGATCATCACCGTAAACGGTGGCGACCAGATTGACGCCGGGATAGTTGCCCATCACCTTGGTCATTTCCTCGATCCAGATGTTCTGGTTGGTCGAGGTTGCGGTGGCCGACAAAACCGCCACATCGCCGCCGTCGGGCATATGGTCTGCCGCCAGCTTGATGATGGTGTTGCCGATCAAGGCGCTGGACGACGGGTTCAGGTGCATCTGGCGGCCTTCCTTGGCCACGCCCGAATCCCAGGAAATCACCGTGATGCCACGCTCCATCGCCTTTTGCAGGGCCGGGGCCACGGCGTCGGGGTCGTTGGCGGAAATGGCAATCGCGTTCACGCCCTGGGCGATCAGGGCGTTGATCACCTCGATCTGGCCTTCTGCCGTGGTGTCGGTCGGGCCGGTGTAGATGATCTCCACATCGCCCAGTTCCTTGGCGGCTTCTTCCGCGCCCTTGTTGGCCGCCTCGAAGAACCCGATGCCAAGCGCCTTGACGACCAGCGCGATGCGCGTGGTCTCAGCCGCAGCGGTGGTGGCCATCAGTGCGGTTGCGACCGCAGCGGTGGTCAGTGCTTTTGTCCAGAAGCTCATGTTTTCCTCCCTTGAGCGTTAATCTCTCCGCGCCTCATGCCTCCTGCGCGGTGTCTTTCCGTTCGGCAGCCCCGGTCTGGGCCACGATCAGCCGTATATCCGCCGCCTCGATCATCGCGGCGTCGCGGTCTGTGATGCCATCATCGGTGATGAGGGTGTGAATGCGGGCCAGCGGGCACAAAAGCAGGCTGGACCGTTTGCCGAATTTGCTGCTGTCGGCGAGGATCACCAGCTCATCCGCCTGCCCGATCAGCTTTTGTTCGGCCTGCACCAGCAAGGGGTCGGCCTCCATCACACCCAAGGCGGCAAGGCCGTGGCAGGACATGAACATGCGGCGGGCATAAAAGTGGCGCGACCCGTCATCGTCGAACGGCGACAGGATGATGTTCTGCTCGCGGTAGATCGCGCCACCGGGCAGCAGCACCGTGTTCTTCGAGTGTTTCAGCAGATGTTCGGCAATCGGAAAGCTGTTGGTGAACACCTGACAGCGCCGCGCCGACAAAGGATGCACCATCTGAAAGGTGGTGGTCCCACCATTGATGATGATCGCCTCGCCATCTTCGCACAGATCGACCGCCGCCCGCGCAATGGCGCGCTTTTCGGCCGCATGCAGCCCTTCGTTCACGCTGAACGGCCGCCCGGCGAGGCCGACAAACTGCGGCGGGCTGATGGATTCCGCCCCGCCCCGCACCCGGCGCAGTTTCTTTTGCACATGCAGGGTGGCGATATCACGGCGGATCGTCGCCTCTGACGCCGCCGTCAGCGACACCAGATCCAGCACCGTGACCACGGGCCGGTCTTGGATGGCAGACAGAATAAGCCGGTGGCGTTCGCTTTCGTGCATGTCGTCCTCCCTGCCCACAAGTTTCCATCGTTTTCGATCACTGTCAATCATTTTCAGTCACAATAATCATTATGCAGGTGCAGCATGATTGATTTTGATTGTTTGTGATTGACAATCCGCCGCATCTTGGCACATTTGACACAAGACGCGAGGGAGGATGCGATGACCAAAACCACCGGGGCCCGGCTTGAAAACCTGTGGGATGATGCCCGCGCGAGGGATATGTCCGAGTCAGAAAAACTGCTGTACCGATCCAACCTGCTGGGGTCGGACAAGCGCATCACCAATTATGGCGGCGGCAATACCTCGGCCAAGGTGATGGAGCGTGATCCTCTGACGGGCGCTGCTGTCGAGGTGCTTTGGGTCAAAGGATCGGGCGGCGATGTGGGGTCCATCAAGATGGACGGCTTCGCCACCCTGTATATGGACAAATTGCAAAGCCTGAAGGGCATCTACCGTGGCCTTGCGTTCGAGGATGAAATGGTCGGCCACCTGCCGCATTGCACCTTCAACCTGAACACCCGCGCCGCCAGCATCGACACCCCCCTGCACGCCTATGTGCCCCGCAAACACGTCGATCACATGCACCCCGACGCGATCATCGCCATCGCGGCCTCGGTCAATTCGCGGGAACTGACGCAGCAGATTTTCGGCGATGATATCGGCTGGCTGCCGTGGAAAAAACCGGGGTTTGAGCTGGGCCTGTGGCTGGGTGATTTCTGCGCCAAGAACCCGAACGCCAAGGGGTTGATCCTTGAATCCCACGGGCTGTTCACCTGGGATGATGACGCCAAGGCCTGCTACGAGTTGACAGTGGCGACCATCCAGAAGGCGATGGATTGGTTCAGTGCGGAAACCGCTGGCAAGACCATCTTTGGCGGTGCCGTCCACACCGCGCTGGAGGCCAGCGACCGCCGCGCCGTCGCCGCCCGCCTGATGCCCGCGATTCGAGGCATGATCTCGGATGCCAACCGGATGGTCGGCCATTTCGATGATCAACCGGCGGTGCTGGAATTTGTGAACTCGGCCAAGCTGGCCCCCTTGGCCGCCCTTGGCACCTCTTGCCCCGACCATTTCCTGCGCACCAAGATCTGCCCGCTGGTGGTGGGCTTCACTCCCGCCACGCCCGATGTGGACGCCACTTTGGCCCAACTGTCCGGCCAGATCGCCGCCTACCGCGACGATTACGCCGCCTACTACAACCGCTGCAAACACCCCGACAGCCCGCCCCTGCGCGACCCGAACGCCGTGGTCTATCTGATCCCCGGTGTGGGCATGATCACCTTCGCCAAGGACAAGGCCACCGCCCGCATCTCGGGCGAGTTTTATGTGAACGCCATCAACGTGATGCGCGGCGCAGATACGGTGTCCACCTATTGCGGCCTGCCCGAGCAAGAGGCGTTCGACATCGAATACTGGCTGCTGGAGGAAGCGAAACTGGCGCGGATGCCCAAGCCCAAATCGCTGGCAGGGCAAGTGGCCTTTGTCACCGGGGGGGCGGGTGGCATCGGATCTGCCACCGCCGAACGCCTGCTGCGCGAAGGGGCCTGCGTCATGCTGGCGGATATTGACGAAGGCGCGCTTGCCACCGTCGCCGCCGACCTTGCCAAACGCCATGGCGCCGACGTGGTGCGCACCGTGCAGATGAACGTGACGGATGAGGCGGCGGTCATTGCGGCCTACGCCCACACGGCGGTGGAATTCGGCGGCGTTGATATTCTGGTGTCAAACGCCGGGATCGCGTCGTCGGCCCCGATCGAATCCACCAGCCTCGCGCTGTGGAACAAGAACATGGACATCCTGTCCACCGGCTATTTCCTTGTCTCGCGCGAGGCGTTCCGCCTGCTGCGCGCCCAAGGCCTGCCGGGGTCGGTGATCTTTGTGGCCTCGAAAAACGGCCTTGCCGCCAGCCCCAATGCCGCCGCCTATTGCACCGCCAAGGCCGCCGAAATTCACCTCGCCCGCTGCCTGGCGCTGGAAGGGGCCGAGGCGGGCATCCGCGTCAATGTGGTCAACCCCGATGCCGTGTTGAAAGGATCGAAGATCTGGTCCGGCGATTGGCTCGACCAACGCGCCAGCACCTACAAGACCGACAAGGACGGGCTGGAGGAGATGTACCGCCAGCGCAGCATGCTGAAGCGGTCGGTCTTCCCCGAGGATATCGCCGAAGGCATCTACTTCTTTGCCTCCGACCTTTCGGCCAAATCGACGGGCAATATCCTGAACGTCGATGCGGGCAATGTTCAGGCGTTCACGAGGTAGATGATGATAGACCCCATCCTGATCGCGGCGGAAAACGCCAAGCTGGCCGCCAACCTTGCCAGCGATTACAACGCCTTGGGCGAACGCCTCGCCCGTCGCGGCATCGACATTGCGGCCATCAAGGCCCGCGTGGCCACTTTCGGCGTCGCGGTCCCCTCCTGGGGCGTCGGCACCGGCGGCACCCGCTTTGCCCGCTTTCCCGGCGCGGGCGAACCCCGCCACATCTTTGACAAGCTGGAAGATTGCGCCGTCATCCACACCCTGACCCGCGCCACCCCCACGGTGTCGCTGCACATCCCATGGGACAAGGCCCCCGCCGCCGACCTGAACGCCAAGGCCGCAGCCTTGGGGCTGGGGTTCGATGTGATGAACTCCAACACCTTTCAGGACCAGCCGCAGCAGCGCCTGTCCTACAAACACGGCTCGCTCAGTCCCATGCCGACAAAGCCACCCGCCAGCAGGCCATCGACCACAACCTTGAGTGTATCGAAATCGGCGCGGACTTGGGCTCCAAGGCCCTGACCGTCTGGATCGGCGATGGATCGAACTTCCCCGGCCAGCAGGATTTCACCCGCCAGTTCGACCGCTATCTGGACAGCCTGCAAGCCATCTACCAGGGCCTGCCGGATGACTGGCAGTTGTTCACCGAACACAAGATGTACGAACCCGCCTTCTATTCCACCGTCGTGCAGGACTGGGGCACCAACTACCTGATCGCCACCGAACTGGGGCCAAAGGCCAAATGTCTGGTCGATCTGGGCCACCACGCGCCCAACGTGAACATCGAACAGATCGTCGCCCGCCTGATCCGCTTTGGCAAACTCGGCGGCTTCCACTTCAACGACAGCAAATATGGCGACGACGATCTGGATACCGGGTCCATCGACCCCTACCGTCTGTTCCTCGTGTTCAACGAGTTGGTGGAGCACGAGGATACCCCCGGCTTCCACCCCGCCCATATGCTGGACCAGTCGCATAACGTCACCGACCCGATCGAAAGCCTGATGATGTCCGCGATGGAGGTGCAGCGCGCCTATGCCTGCGCGAGCCTTGTGGACCGTGTCGCCCTGCGGGCAGCACAGGACGCGAATGATGCCCTCGCCGCGACCACGCATCCTGAAAACCGCCTTCCGAACCGATGTGGAACCGATCCTCGCCATGGCGCGGGCCGATCAAGGCGGCGCGATCGACCCGGTCGCCGCCTACCGCAGCGCAGGTTACCGCGCCAAGGTCTCGGCCATCCGCCCCGCCGTCACCGGCCAAGGCGGCGGCATCGTCTGATAAAACTTGCCTAAAATTTGCATCCCCTTTGCATAAATATCCCACGGGGGCGCGGGGGTGTGAAACCCCCGCTCCAACGCCAGACCAAACCACCCGATACCAGAACAATCGCCTCCCCTCCCCCCCGTGGGGAGGGGCTGGGGGTGGGGGGCTACGCAACAGCGTCAGTTCGGCCCATACCCCGTTTTTTGCGCCCAAGCCCAGGTATCGCCGATCATCTGCCGCAGGGTCGAATGGGCAGGCTCCCACCCCAATTCCTCACTGGCGCGCACCGACCCCGACACCAGCGATGCCGCATCCCCGGCGCGGCGGCCGCCTTCGATGATCGGCACTTCGGCGTTGGTGACGCTGCGCGAATGGTCGATCACCTCGCGCACGGAAAATCCGCGACCCGACCCAAGGTTGAACACCCGGCTGCCCTTGCCATCCAGCAACCAGCGCAGACCCAGAACATGCGCGCTGACCAGATCCATCACATGCACATAATCGCGCACACAGGTGCCATCGGGGGTGGGGTAGTCCTGCCCGAACACCGTCAGTGCGGCGCGTCTGCCCGCCACCGCATCCAGCATCAGCGGGATCAGATGGGTTTCGGGCACATGCTGTTCGCCCAACTCGCCTTCGGGGTCGGCCCCGGCCACGTTGAAATACCTGAAGATCACATGGTTCAGACCGTGGCTGTGACGGAAATTTTGCAAGATATCTTCAATTGCCCGCTTGGACGCGCCATAGGCGTTGATCGGGCGTTGCGGCGTATCTTCATCCAGCATCACCCCGTCTTGGTCGCCGTAAGTGGCGCAGGTGGAGGAGAACACGAAATTCCGCACCCCATGCGCCACCGCCGCCTCGATCAGGTTCAGCGACCCGCCCACATTGACCCGCCAGTATTTGCCGGGGTCCGACATCGACTCGCCCACCAGCGACAAGGCGGCGAAGTGCATCACCGCCACCGGATTGTGCGCCGCAAAGGCCGCGTCCAATGCGGCGCGGTCCATCAGGTCGCCTTGCACAAACGGTCCGTATTTCACCGCTTCGCGCCAGCCTGTGTTCAGGTTGTCAAACACCACGGGGGTAAAGCCTGCGGCACGCAACACCTTGCAGGCATGCGAGCCGATATAGCCCGCCCCGCCCGTCACCAGCACCACTCCGCCTGACTTGTCTGTCGCCTCGGTCATTCACCGCTCCGTTCCAAAACCACTCCCCGGGGTGATACTGGCACAGCGGTGCGGGCACTGAAAGGCCACGCAAACCAAAGGTCAGGCTTGCAGCAGGTCGCGGTGATACCATTTCAACAGCCGCAATCCGACCATGATCAGCACCAGTGACACCCCGAGCACATAGGTGAACGACACGTAATCCCATTGATATGTCGGGTAAAACCCGGCCCGCATGGTGCCCACGATATGCACCAGCGGGTTAAACCACAGCGGCCCCTGCAATTCCCGGGGCAGATCGGCATAGGTGAACAGGATGCCCGACATCAGAAACAACGGCCGTGTCGCCACCGCCCAAACCGTTTTCCACACATCAAACTGTGTCATCAGAAACGCGTTCACCATGCCCACGCCAAGCCCGAACAGCACCGCCAGCAGATAGCTCATGATGATCAGCGGCAGGTTCGGCACCGAACGGGTATCGACCATCGTCAGGATCGCGGCAAACACGATGTATCCGACCATCACTTGCGTCAGCAGCGTCACAATCACCCGCGCGAGGATCGCATCAATGAAACTGACTGCCGGATAGGCCAGCAACTGGCGTGAGAATGCAAATGCCTGTGCCACCCGGCCCGACAGCGTTGTGAACAAGGTAAACGGCATCAACCCGGTGGCGTAGAACAGCACAAAGCTGGTGCCGATCGACGGTTTTCGGAAATACAGCGAAAAGACGAAGGCCAGGATAGCGATGCTCGCCAGCGGCTCTACCACCGCCCAGACGTATCCGCCCGGCGAGCGGCCATAGCTCGTGGCCATTTCCCGCATCATCAACGCCACGATGGATCGCACGCTGGCGAACCGTCGGCGCACACCCCGCGCGGGGGCTTGGGCTGCGGCGAATGGTGCTGAAGGTGGGGTGTCGTCAGTCATTGCGGCGCAACTGCCCTGTCTGGATACACGAAAGCGGGACGGGCGGCCAAAAGCCACAGTCCGCCTATACACAGCCCTAGCGGTGGAGACCTGTGTTGTCCACTGGCCCTTTGTTGCGGAAAGCTGTAGCAATTGTGCATAAATCGCAACTGCCAGACCCGGAATGACCCATTGACCGTTCCCCAACCACAGGCGCCCCTGCCCACATCTGCGGATGACCCGTTGCCTGCACCTGCCAGTCTTGCCGATGAAAAGGTGGCAGCCGCCTTGATGCGGGCGGTTGCGCATGATCCTGATGCCGTGGCCCGCCTGCGCGCCGAGGCACAAGCCGCCCGCCGCGCCGCGCGGCGCGATGCGACCGCGACCGGGCATGACGACCTGGCGGACCATCACGACGCCGAAGCGACCGCCCCAGAGGCAACGGCCCACGATCAGCCTGCCGCGCAAGAGGTGGCCGAAGGCGATGTGGTCACGCCCACCGGACAACATGCCGGACCAAGCCCTGGACAACGCGCCCCACACCCTGCCCGATCCGGTCACCGTGCCGGATATTCCGGCCCCTGCGCCTGCACGCATCATCCCGCCCAGACCTGCGCCACAACCTGCCCGCGCGTCGCAGCAGTTTCGCCCGACCGTCAGCCCCAGCACGATGAAGCGGCGGCACTATGGGCTGGTGCTGTCATTCTTGCTGTTTGTCGTCGCCCCTGTGGCAATCTCGGGCTGGTATCTGTGGACCCGTGCTGCAGATCAGTATGCGTCCTACGTCGGGTTCTCGGTCCAGAAGGAAGACACCGACCCCGCCGTGGCCCTGCTTGGCGGCATCAGCAGTCTGGTCACCTCCTCCAGTTCTGACACCGACATCTTGTACGAATACATGTACAGCCAGTCGCTTGTCGGCGAAATTGATGCGGAACTGAACCTGCGCGCCCTGTGGTCCAAGCCCGAAAATGACCCGGTGTTCAGCTATCATCCCCCCGGCACGATCGAGGATCTGACCGATCACTGGGCCGATATGGTCAAGGTGTTCTACGACAGCAACACCCGGTTGATCGAACTGCGCGTGCTGGCATTTGACCCAAAGGATGCACAGGCCATTGCCACGGCGGTCTATGAAAAGTCGTCCGCGATGGTCAACAAGCTGGCCGAGACATCGCGCGATGATGCCGTCCGCTATGCCAAAGAGGAACTGGAGGTGGAACAGGCCCGCCTGCGTGTGGCGCGCACGGCTGTGACCGCCTATCGCAATCTGAACCGGATGGTGGACCCGTCGGCGGATGTGGCGTCGCAAAGCGGGCTGTTGGGCAATCTGCAAACCCAACTGGCCGAGGCATTGATCGAGTTGGATACCCTGCGCCTGTCCGCCCAACAGAACGACCCGCGCATTTTGCCTGCGGAACGCAAGGTGAAGGTGATCGAAGATCGGATCGACGCCGAACGCAGCAAACTGGGCAGTGGCACCGGTCAGGATGCGGCGGCCTATGCCGATCTGGTCGCCGAATATGAAGGCCTTTCCGCCGACCGCGAATTTGCCGAAAGCGCCTATAGCGCCGCCCGCGCGGCCTATGACGCGGCGCAGGCCGAGGCGCGGCGTCAGGGGCGCTATCTGGCGGCCCACATCTCGCCCACACTGGCGCAGGCCTCGCGTTTTCCGGATCGCCCGGTTTTGTTGGGGTTGGTTGCGCTGTTTGCCTTTGCCCTGTGGTCGATTGTGGCGCTGCTGTATTACTCGCTGCGCGACCGGCGGTGATCCGGGCATGATCCGGCTGGTTAATCTGTCAAAAAGCTATTTCACCGGCGGGGTGAAGAAAACCGTGCTGGAAAATGTCACGCTGACATTCCCGCCGGGACGGGCTGTTGCTTTGCTGGGGCGAAACGGGGCGGGGAAATCCACGCTGCTGAAGATGATCTCTGGCACCCTGGCGCCGACTGCGGGCCGGATTGATGTGACGGGGTCCATCTCCTGGCCTGTGGGGTTCATGGGGTCGTTTCACCCAGACCTGACCGGCGCGCAAAACACCCGCTTTGTCGCCCGCGTTTACGGGGTAGACAGTGATGAGCTATGCGATTTCGCCAGCGATTTTGCCCAGCTTGGCCGCCAGTTTCATCTGCCCTTCCGCACCTATTCCACCGGCATGCGGTCGCGTCTGGCCTTTGGCGTGTCGATGGGCATCGCGTTTGACACCTATCTGGTGGACGAAGTGACCGCCGCAGGCGATGCAAGTTTCAAGGAACGCAGCTCTGCCTTGTTTCGCCAAAGAATGGCAAGTGCGGGGGCGGTGATGGTCAGCCACTCGATGGGGCAGGTCCGCGAATTGTGCAATGCGGCCTGCGTGCTGGACCGTGGCGATATCCAGTGGTTCGAGGACGTGGAAGAGGCGATTGCCTATCACGAACGCAATCTGCTGGGATAGCCCGCAGGGGCATCAGTACAGAAACATCAGCGTTTCCAGCAACGCAGTGTCGATGATGCCTTCGATCCGCAGGCTGTGCCCTTCGCCAAAATTCAGCACCAGTGCCCCGCCCTGCCGGTCTGCCATATCTGCCAGTTCGGCGACAGTGCGCCCTGCTGCGATGGCATCGTCAATGCCAATGCGGTCCTGGGCTGCCACGAACCCGGCGATCCGGTCAGCCCCGCTGCCATAACGGAACACATCTGCCCCCGCGCCTCCGGCCAAGGTGTCATTGCCGGTGCCGCCGTCCAGCGTATCGGCGCCGTCGCCGCCCGCCAACCGGTCATCGCCGCCGCTGCCAAACATCAGATCAGCCCCGCCGCCGCCAAACAGGGCGTTGCGCAGATCATCGCCTGACAGGGTATCGTTGAACGCGCTGCCTTCCAGATTTTCGATAAACAGGAACACATCCCCCGCAGCCTCGCCCAGATTGTGGGTGGCGTCGCCAAGGTCTGCCCGCACGGCAGCCGAGGCGGTGCTGTAATCGGCAACATCTGTCCAGCTACCGCCATCCAGCGTGTCGGCCCCGGCACCGCCATACAACCGATCCGGCCCTTTGCCACCGATCAGCCGGTCATCCCCTGCGCCGCCGTACAAAAGATCACGGCTGTTGTCGCCGGACAGGATATTGGCACCATCATCGCCAAACAACGTGTCGCTGTAGCGGCTGCCCGATAGCGCTTCGATGCTGGCAAACACATCCCCTGCCGCGATCCCGGTGTTGCGGGACGGGTCGGCCAGATGGACCAGCACCCCCACCATAGCGGCGAAATAAGCAGCCGTGTCGGTGCCACTGCCGCCATCAAGGACATCGGCCCCCTCACCGCCCGACAAGGTATCGTCGCCACCGCGCCCCTGCAGATGATCCGCCCCGCCATGGCCTGACAGGATATTGCCCAGATCGTCACCTGCCATGTGGTCGGAAAAACTGCTGCCAAGGATTTCCTCGACTTCAAGATAAACGTCGCCCAAAGCCTCGCCCCGGTTCAGGGTGGCATCGGCCAGATCGACGGTTATTGCAGCCAAAGCAAAGGCATAGCTTGCCACGTCATAGTCAAGGCCGCCGATCAGGGTATCGGCACCCTCACCCCCCGCCAGCGTGTCCTTTCCTGCCCCGCCATCCAGCACATCGGCCCCGCTGCGGCCCAGCATCACATCGTCGCCCGACCTGCCGCGCAGGCTGTCGGCACCAAAACTGCCGCGCATGTCATCGCGAAAGATGCTGCCTGCAACCGCCTCGATGCCCAGCAACACATCGCCCATGGCCTCGCCGGTGTTGTTGGCGTGATAGGCCAGATCCAGTCGCAGGCCCGCCGCCGCATCAAAATAATCAACCGTATCAACGCCGTCGCCACCGATCAGCGTATCGGCCCCGTTGCCCCCGGCCAGCGTGTCGTTGCCTGCGCCGCCGTCCAGCACGTCGGCACCGTCGCGCCCGTCGATCCGGTCGTGGCCTGTTCCTCCCATCAGATGATTGCGCTCCGCGTCCCCCATGATCGTATCGGCAAACCGGCTGCCCAGCACAGCCTCGATGCCGATCAGCACACGTGTCCCCGGGATCAGAAGATCAACCGAAACTCCGGCGGCCAGATCGGAAAAATCGGCCCAGTCGTAGCCGTCGCCACCGTTCAGAGTATCGGCCCCGCCACGCCCCGACAGGGTATCATTGCCCGCGCCCCCCCCCAGCCATTCCGCCGCCACGGTGCCAAACAGCGCATCATGGCCCGCCCCGGTCAAAACCGCCTCGATTGCGTGGAACACATCGCCGGATGCCAGCCCGGTGCCGTGGTCTGGCGTGATCATATCCACCACCAGCCCGGTCGATGCCGCGCTGTAATCGGCCAGATCAACGCCCTTGCCGCCATCCAGCGTATCTGCCCCCAGACCACCGACAAGCGTATCATCGCCTTCGCGGCCTGACAAAAGATCAGCCCCCTCGCCGCCGTCCAGCCAGTTTGCAGCCGCGCTGCCGACAAGGCTGTCGGCAAAGCCAGACCCCATGATGTCTTCAACGTCGCTAAAGCTGTCGCCCATCGCATCGCCCAAGGTACCAAGGCCTGCCCGCAAGCTCAGGCTGACACCGCTGGTCGCACCCGCATAAGACACGCGGTCACGCCCCGCCCCGCCGTCAAGCCTGTCAGCCCCCGCGCCACCGTGAAGCACATCGTCGCCCACCCCCCCGGTCAGCGTATCGTCGCCTGCACGGCCGGACAGAACATCATCCCCCGCCCCCCCCATCAGCGCATCCGACCATGATGATCCGAACAGTGTATCGGCCCATTGCCCGCCAATGATCGCTTCCACCTCGATCAGAACATCGCCTGCCGCAAAGCCCGTATTGGCCTCGGTGCCGGTCATATCGACCATCACGGCAGTGGTGGCGGCAGAATAATCCACCGTGTCGAGGCCCGCCCCGCCGTCGATGGTATCGGCACCCGCACTGCCCATAAACCGGTCCCCGGTGGCCGTACCGGTTTGCATGTCATCGGCATCGGTGGCGGTTATTGACGACCCGGTCTGCGGCGGGGGGACGTCATGCCACAGCCCGAACAGGTCGGTCAGTGACAGTTGCGACATCAGCAAGGGCTGACCATTGCCCGTGGTGATCACCAGCGTTTCGCTGCGCCAGGTCAGGACGGCCCCGGTCGCCGTGGTCTGAAACCCAACCGCCGAAAGATCATAGACCCGGCCCCATGCCGACAGATCAATCCGGTCTATGCCAACCTGAAAGTCGGTGATGCGATCTTCGACCCCATCGGCGGTCAGCACGAACACATCGGCATCCGCGCCGCCCGACAGGGTATCCGACCCCGCCCCATCGGCCAGAAGATCGGCCCCCGCGCCACCTTGCAGCAGGTCATTGCCCGCAGCCCCCAGCAACAGATCGCCCGCATCGCCGCCCGCCAGCGTATCTGCCCCCGCCGCTCCCGTTTGCGTGCCGGACAGTGGCCCCGGGTCCAGCAGCAGGCGGGTGATGCCTGCCCCTTCGCTGCCCACGAACACCTCAATCCGCCCCGCCACCACCTGTGCGGCAATCGACGTGATGTTGTGCAGCGCCATGCCGGGTACCTGCAGGGCCGTGGCCATCAGCACCAGACGCCCGCCCGGCAGCAGCGCAAACAGGCTCAGCCCATCATCGCCGCCGCCCGCAATCACGAACGCGCGGTCGCCGATCATGACCGTCGCCATCGCCCCCACGCCGCCAAACCGGGTGTCCAGAGTGTCCATCACGTGGTCCACCACCCGCAACGCCCCGTCTGCCCCCACCTGCAGCACCGTGATCGACGACGAAAGCCCCGCCCCGACAATCACATAAACCACCCCGCCGACCGTCACGGACTGCATCGGTCCGGGGTCAGCGATGCCCAATCCCTCGGCAGCCCCGAGGCGGCTGACCTCGGTCAACGTGCCATCCGCCGCGATGCGAAAGGCGATCACGCCGTCACAGACACGCGATGCGGCAAACAGCAGATCGACCCCGTCCACCCGCACCGCCAGCAACGCCGCCACATCTATGCCCTGCATCGCGGCCCCAAGGCTGACGCTGGTCACATGCGTCTGCGTGCCCGTTCCGACACTGCGATACACATGGATCACCGATTCATCTGCGCGGGCCGAGAAAAAGAACGTCGCCCCGCCAATAGCATAGACCGCCTGCGCCGCCACCACCCCGGCCAGACTGGACGTCACGACCACCTCGGCCCCGATGCTGCCGTCGCTGGCAATCTGGTATCCGGTGGCGCGGGCAAGGTTGTTGCCGGTGACAAACAGGGTGGATTGCCCGGCTTGGGTGATCACATCCAGCCCCGCCCCCACCGGCAACCTGCTGCCCGAGGCGATGCCATGCTGATCGACCAGCCGCAGGCTGGGGCCGACCTCAAACGCCAGCAAACCGCCGCCCGCGCGGGTGGTGCTGTAAAGCCAAAGACTGCCCCCGGCCTGCACCAAAGCCAGATCGGTAATGCCAGAGACAAGGTTCAGAGGCGCGCTCTGAAACGTCTCAACCACTGTAAACCCATACACCCCAGTACCCCCCGGCACCCGACCCACACGCAACACCCGGGGCAAAACCTGCGCCTGCATGCGACAGACGGCAGGGTGCAAGCGCGGCAAAACTGCGGCATATCCATCAAATGCAAGGTGGGAACCGCCGGCCATCGCGGCAGATTTGCCCTGCGCCATTGCGCGAAAAGCCCGGATACGGCAAACATGCCGCCATGCTGTACCGGAACCTCTGATGGACGCCCCTGCCCGCCCGCCGCGCCCGCCGCTGGTCACAATTCTGATGGCCACCCGCAATGGCGCGACCTATCTGCCCGCGCAACTGGCCAGCATTGCGTCTCAGACGCACCGCAACTGGCAGCTTTGGGTGTCGGATGACGGGTCCACCGATGCTACGCGGGCAATCTTGCAGAACTTTGCGGCCTCGCACCGGGTGACAGTGGTGCAGGGTCCGTGCCGGGGGTCGTCGGCGCGCAACTTCATGTCCTTGCTGTGCCACCCCGACCTGCCGCCGGGGATTGTGGCCCTTGCCGATCAGGATGATGTCTGGCTTGAGGGCAAACTGGCCCGCGCCCTGCGCCGGATGGCCCGGGCAAGGGCGGCTCGTGATGACGCGGCAGGTCTGCCCACGCTATATGCGGCCGAAAGCATGCTGGTCGATGACCGTCTGGCCCCGCTGCGCTATTCCCGCGCCGCCGCGATGGCACCCAGTTTTGGCAATGCGCTGGTGCAGAACCTGTTTGGCGGGCACACCACCGTGCTGGATGCGGAGGCACTAGCCCTGATCCGCCGCGCGGGGCAACAGGACGAAATCGCCTATCACGACTGGTGGATTTATCAACTGGTCGCAGGCGCCGGGGGCACACTGGTGCTCGACCGCGCGCCGATGGCGCTCTACCGCCAGCACAGCAGCAATACGCTTGGCGGTCTGGGCGGGATGGGCGGCAACGCCAAACGCGTGTCGATGGCCCTGCGCCGCCAGTTTGCCCGCATGATCGAGGCGCAGGCCGAGGCGCTGTGGCAGGTGTCTCATCTGCTGACCCCGGACTCGCGCGCTGTGCTGGAGGAGTTCCGCGCCGCCCCCGGCCTTGGCCCCGCCCGCGTGGCCGCCCTGCGCAAACTGGGCATCGTGCGGGCATCGCGGGCCGGAACCGCCGCCTTCATGGCCGCGGCATTTCTGGGCCGGGTTTAGCGGCTGGGTTTAGCGCCCGACGCCCTGATAATGGGTAAAGCCTGCCTCCAGCACCTCGGCCCGATCATAGATGTTGCGCAGATCGGCCATGCGGGGTTTCGCCATCTTGCGCGCCAGCTTGCCCAGATCGAGCGCACGAAACTCGTTCCATTCCGTCAGGATCACCAGCACATCGGCATCCTTGGCGGCGCGGTAGGGGCTGTCCACCCATTTCACCCCCGGTAACAACGCCTCGCCTTCGTGCCGCCCCTGCGGGTCCACCACCTTGACCTTGACGCCCGCCCCCACAAGGGCTGGCACGATGGTCAGGCTGGGGGCGTCGCGCATGTCGTCGGTGTTGGGCTTGAACGTCACGCCCAGAATGGCGACCGTTTTATCCAACAGGCTGCCGTCACACAGATCGACGATCTTGTCGATCATCCGGCGCTTGATCTCGTCATTCACCTTGATCACGGTTTCCACGATCTGCATCGGCACCGCATGATCCTGCCCGATCCGCGCCAAGGCCTTGGTATCCTTGGGAAAGCATGACCCACCATAGCCGGGGCCTGCGTGCAGAAACTTGTTGCCGATGCGCCCGTCCATGCCGATGCCCTTGGACACCGCCTTGATATCCGCCCCCACCCGTTCGCACAGGGCCGCGATTTCGTTGATGAAGGTGATCTTGGTCGCCAGAAACGCGTTGGCCGCGTATTTGATCATCTCGGCGCTTTCCAGCCCCGTGTAGACCACCGGAAATTCGCGCAGAAACAGCGGGCGGTACAGCTCCGCCATCGCCTTTTTGGCGCGGTCGGATTCCACCCCCACCACCACGCGGTCGGGGTGCATGAAATCGTCAATCGCGGCCCCTTCGCGCAGGAACTCCGGGTTCGACGCCACATCGAAGGCAGCGCCCGGGTTGGCCTCTGCCACCGCCTCGGCCACCTTGCGGTTGGTGCCGACGGGAACGGTGGATTTGGTCACGATCACCGCATAGCCGGTCAGCGCCCGGCCAATGTCGGCCGCCGCCGCCATGACATAGGTCAGGTCTGCATGGCCATCGCCCCGCCGCGTGGGGGTGCCGACGGCGATGAACACCGCCTCGGCCCCGGCCACAGCAGCGGGCAGGTCGGTGGTAAAGGTCAGCCGCCCCGCAGCCACGTTCTTGGCCATCAGCGCCTCCAGCCCCGGCTCATAGATCGGCACCTCGCCGGTTTGCAGGCGGGCGATCTTGTCAGGGTCCAGATCCACACAGGTGACATGGTGGCCAAAGTCGGAAAAGCACACCCCCGAAACCAGACCGACATAGCCTGTCCCGATCATCGCAATCTTCATGCCGCTTCATCCCCGCTGTGCTGCCCCTGTCTTAGGAGCCGGGTCAAACGCTGTCAAACAACCATGCAAAAAGGGCCGCACCCGCCGTTGCGGTGCAGCCCTTTCGCCCCGTTCACGCCGTCAGATCAGGCGATCCGCAACCAGACCGCTGTGGCAACCGCCGCGTTGATCTCGGCCGAGGTGAAGCCCCAGCTTGCCGGGGCTGCGGTCGCATAGGCCAGCGTGCGGCGCAGCACCTTGCGGGCCGTGGTCGCGATCGAGGTGCCGCCGTTGATGTCAGGCGTCGCCGTGCCCGCCCAGACCGAAACGGTGGCCGTGCTGGAATGGCGCAGCCCGATCCAATACGTCCGTCCCTGCCGCAGCGTCACGGCAACGGTCACAAGTTTGGCCCCGGTGGTGGACATGTCGATATCGGCGGTTTCCAGCATCAACGCATCCGGCCTGCCCAAGGCGTCGGACGTATAGATCACCAGCTTGGCAAGCGCCGCCGCCACCGCCGCGGTGCAGTTGATCACCAGACGGTCCGCCACCGTATCGCCCCGCGCCATGAACGGGAACAGATCAAGCCGCCCCACCGCCCCCGCAAGCGTGCCCGTCCCACCCCCGGCACCGTTGGTGGTATGCACCATTTCGCCCGACACCGGGGTCAGCCATGGCATATCCTGCTGCCCGTCCAGTATCCGGTTCACCCCCGCCAGCCGCGCCTTGATCTGGCCCGTGGTGGCATTGTGCCAGATCATGCCATTGGGTGTGGTGCCGGGATCGTTCGCTTGCCCCGCCAGAATGGCCGGTTGCGCAACGGTGATCTGCCCCGTGGCAGCCTCGGCGGTCAGGGCGGTGGCAAAGCTGCTGCCATCCGGGCTGACCCGCAGGGTGACAGCATCCGTGCCGATCAGCCCCAGTTGCGCCCGGGTGGAAAACCCGGTCTTCAAGCTGACCGCCGCCGTATCGCCCGCAGTCGCCTTGTTCAGCGTGGCCTCCACCCCGCTGCCTGCGTGGTTGAACAGCACGGCGGGTGCTGTCACCGACAGGCGGTTGGTGGCATCCGCCGTGGCCCCGCCCACCCCCATCAGCGCGGCCCGCGCCGACGCGGCCCCCATGTCAAACGTCGCCACCCCCGCCCCCAGATCGACCATCGGGCTGTGGATGGTCAGCGTGCCCGCAGCCCCTGCCGTGGCCGACCCGATCACCACCGTCGTGGTAGACCCCGACACCCCGCCCGTGCCGATATTGACGCTTTTGCTGCCCGCAGCCGCCGTCGCCCCCGACCCAAGGCCATAGACCGCGTTGCCCGTACTCGACCCAAAGGTCGCCGTCAGCGCCGATACCGTGAAGGTGCCGGAAAACGTCTTGGCCCCGCTGAAAGTCTGCGTCCCGCCAAGCACCGCCAGTTCGGATGACGTGTTGGGCAGGCTGTAGGTCCGCGTCGTCCCTGCCGCCAGACCAGACAGATCGAACACCGCCCGCTTGTCGATATCCACCCCGTCGCGGATCGAAAACCCCGCCGCCGCAACCCCTGCGGGCAAGGACACAATCCCGTTGGCAGGCACAACCGTCATCGCCGTGGCAAAACCCGAGCCATCCGCGCTGACCTTGATGCCAAAGCCGTCGCTGCCCATGGTGCCCATTTCCGCCCGGCCCGAAAACCCGGTCTGGAACAGCAGGCTGGCGGTATCGGTGGTGGCGGCCTTGTTGACCTTGACCTGATGCCCCGCCCCCGCATGGTTGAACAACACCGCAGGCGAAGTCACCGACAAACGGTTGGTCGTGTTGGCGGTGGCATTGACGCCCAGCAGGGGCGTGGTCTCAATGCCACCCGATCCGGCGGGCAAGGCCCAGACCGCGCCGTCAAACACCACCATCTTGCCCTCGGCCCGGTCAAAAGCCTGCCATCCGGGCAGCGGCGTCACAAACTGCCAGCCGGTGGCCGCATAGACCGCGATCTTGCCCGCCTGCCCCGCCCAGGCCGCAATCGCCGCCGCAGGCACGATATGGCGGTCGCCAACCCCCGGCAGTGCGGGGGGCGTGGTCAGGGTCCGGTTGATCACCGCCAGTTGGACGATCACGTCCAGCGCGGTCAGCGCCTCGTTATGGGTGACGTGCTTTTGCGCCTGCGCTGGCAGGATCAGGGGCAGCGACAGGATTGTCGTGGTGTCGGGCATGGATACCTCCGCAGGATCGCCGTGATGCGCGACCCTAGGCAATCACCCTTAGTGCGGCGTCACCACAGCGCGCGGTGCGGACAGGCATCGCGCAACGGCTTACGGTTCAGGCTGCGGCGGGGCTGGGTTGCGGGCCTCAAACACCGTGTTCAGGCTGATCGCCGCAATGATCACTCGCGCCCCCGACCAACACCCACAGATCAACCCCTTCGCCAAACAGCAACGCGCCCAGCAACGCCGCCCACAGCAGTTGCAGAAACGTCACCGGCTGCGTCACCGACATGGGGGCGGCGGCAAAGGCGCGGGTCATGCAATAATGCCCGCCGGTCGCAAACACCGCCACCAGCGCCAGCCACGCCAGTTGCACCACCGTCACCGGCACCCAGACCCACAGCGCAAAGGGCAGCAGGCCCAAGGTCACTGTCACCGACAAGATCGCCACCACCGTCGCCGCCGGGGCCATCAGGGACAGCCGCTTGGCAAACAGATAGCTGCCTGCAAAGGCCGTGGCCGACGCCATCTGCGCGAAATGCCCCGATGACAACTCCCGCAACCCCGGCCGCAGCACGATCAGCGCACCGATCAGGGCCACCCCAACCACCGCCATCCGCCGCGCAGACAACCCCTCGCCAAGGATCAACCCGGCCCCCAGCATCACCAGAATGGGGTTCAGATAGCCAATCGCCGTCACCTCGGCCACTGGCAGGCGGGCCATGGCGTAAAACCAGCACACCACCGCCACCGTATGCACCGCCCCCCGCCCAAGGATCAGCGGCATCGCCCCGGCAGGCATCCCGCCCCGCAGCCGCATCAAGGCGGGGGCCAGGAACAGCACCCCAAAGGCAAAGCGGACAAAGGCCGATTGCGCGGTCGGAAGGTCGGTGCCCAGATGATGCACCACCGCATTGACCCCGACAAAGCACAGGCCCGTGGCCAGCATCCACAAGACGCCCTCCACAGGGCGATCCGTCCGGGGAAAGGTCGCGTCCGTCATCCGCCCTTCAAACCCCGGTCAGCCGCCAAAGGCAAGCCCCGCCGCAATCGCCCACATCGTGCAACCCACGATGATCTCCAGCACGACCCAAGCCTGCGGCTTTGCCATCACCGGGGCCAGCAACCGCGCGCCGTACCCAAGCGCCAGAAAGAAGGAAAAAGACCCGATGGCCGCCCCCAACCCAAACACCGTTGCATAGGGGGCATACTGCGCCGAGATCGACCCGATCAGCACCACGGTATCCAGATACACATGCGGGTTCGCCCATGTCAGCACCAGCACCGTGCCGATCACTTTGCCCAACGGCACCACGCCCCCGCCCCCCGGCATCAAGGCCTCACCGCCCCGCCAAGCTGCGCGAAACCGCAAGGCCCCATACACCACCAGAAACGCCACCCCCAGCCACCGCATCGCGTCGCCGATCCACGGCACCGCCGCCGACACCGCCCCAAACCCCGCCACCCCGGCGGCAATCAGCAGCGCATCCGATACGGCACAGGTCAGCACCACCGCCAGCACATGTTCCCGCCGCAGCCCCTGCCGCAGCACAAACGCATTCTGCGCCCCGATCGCCGCGATCAGGCTGATCGCCACCAGCCACCCCGAAACCGCCGCCTCAAACATCGGACAGCGCCTGCATCGCATCCACCCGCCGGTCCCATTGCACAAAGATGTGGTCGTGATGAAACCCCGCCACCACATTCGCGCTGATCCCCCGGCCGGCCAGTGCCGTGGCAAGCGCCGCCGTCAGCCCGACCGCCTCCAGATCGGACTGCACGGTCAGGCTGATCCGCGCCCAAGCCTCGGGGGCAGTAATCCCCATCGCTGTCAGCACTGCCTGCGGCGCAATCAGCGTCGTCCCCTCGTCCTCAACAATCCTTGCGAACACGGCGTCGGCGGGCGCAGTTTGCCCTGCGGCGATAAACCCATATCCATAAGGCACATCGTGCAGCACCGGCTGCATGTCCCGCAACAAAATCGCCAGATCCCGTATCGCCGCCATGCCATCCCCCTTGATTTGCCCTTGACCTATCCGCCCCGAACGCCTTCAATCCAGTTAATCTTTCTCTGCCTGATTAAGCACAGCTAATGCCAGACCCCGCCCACCTGTCCGCCCTCGCCGCCGTCCACCGCCGCGGGTCGTTCGACCACGCGGCGGCGGAACTGCATGTGACCCCATCCGCCATATCCCAACGTATCAAGGCGCTGGAGGAGGCAAGCGGCACCCTGCTGATCATCCGGGGTCAGCCCTGCACCGCCACTCCGGCTGGCCTGCGCCTGATCCGCCACCATGACGAGGTCGCCCTGCTGGAACGCCAGCTTGCCGCCGACCTGCCCGGCCTGAACCGCCCCGCCACAACCCTGCGCCTTGCGGTCAACGCCGACAGCCTTGCCACATGGGTGATGCCCGCACTGGCCGCTACCCCGGGTTTTCTGTTCGATCTGGTGATTGACGATCAGGACGTGTCGCAAGACTGGCTGAAACGCGGCGAGGTGTCCGCCGCCATCACCGCCCACCCCGGCCCGTTGCAGGGCTGCGATACCCTGCCCCTTGGCAACCTGCGCTACCGCGCCACCGCCAGCCCCGCCTACATCGCGCGCTGGTTTCCTCACGGCGTGTCCGGGGACGCCCTGACCCGCGCCCCGGCCCTGACATTTTCCGACAAGGACCGGCTGCAAGAACGGTGGGTCGCCCGCTACACCCAAAGCCCGGTTGCCCGCGCCGGGTTTCCGTCGCACCGGATGGCCTCCACCCACGCCTTCGTCGATGCCTGCCTGACCGGCACGGGTTGGGGCCTGAACCCCGAACCGCTCGTGGCCAGCCATCTGGCCTCTGGCGCGCTGGTGGAACTGATCGCCGACACCCCGGTCGATGTGGCCCTGCACTGGCAGTTTACCCGGCTGACCGCATCAGCATTGGCCCCGCTGACCCGCGCCATCCGGGCGGCTGCGGCGCAGGTGTTGCTTTAGCCGACCCTCGCCAGAACCTCATCCGCCAGGGCCGCAACTTCAGCCACTGCCGCCCCCCGCACCTCGCAACCAGCCAGCCCCTGCCCCAATGTCTCGGCATAGACCATCCGGCTGGCCAGCCGTGCCTCGGCGACCTCGGCCAATCCTGCCGCCGCCGACGCCACCTCATCCCCCAACCGGGTGCCCGCCCGCATCCGGTTCAGCACGATCAGCGCCCGTCTGTTTTCGCGCGCGACCAGATCCAGCACGCCGTCCGTCGCCCACAAATCCACATGGCTGGCCGCCACCGGGATCAGCACCAGATCAGCCTCGCGCAGACTGGGGCGCAGATCGGCGTCCACCTTGGGCGGCGTGTCCACGATGATGATGTCATGGGTTTTCCGCAGCTTGCCGCATTCATACCCCACCCCCCAAGCCGAGGCCGTGGACAGCGACAGCCCCGTATCGCCCTTCAAGGCCTCGCGCGCCAGAAACCAGCGGCCAAGGCTGCCCTGCGGATCACTGTCCAGCAGGGCCACCGACAAACCCTTCTGCGCAAACCGAACCGCAAGATTGACCGCCAGCGTCGTTTTGCCGGACCCACCCTTTTGTTGCGCGATGGTAATAACGTGGCCCATGAAGACCTCCTGATGCTGCATCGCAGCATAGCTGCAACTGTAAAGGATTTGCAGCATCTTCGTCAAAGCCAGCCGAAGAACGCCGATAATTGCCCCGCTGTTGCCCTAATGCTGCCCAATTCTGTTCGCACCTTGGCTCTGTCCGATGTGAAGGGAAAGCACCATGGCCGTCATCCTTGTTCTCGCTGGCAGTTTGCTGGGCTTTCTGGCCGGGATCACCTCGTTTATCGCCTTCGATGCGTCGATTTTTCAGGCGCTCGGTATCTGGATGGTCGCAGGCCTGATCGCCACCGTCGTGGGTCTTCTCGCGGGTCTTTTTGCAGGTCAGTCAACCCGGAGTGGCGAAGATCAGCAGTTCGAAGTGGCATGATCTGCAAGGCATCTTGATTTTTTGCAGAAAAACGCCATTATTGTTCTTGCGACGTTATCTCTATCGACCCTGTCACCGACCATCGGCACAGCACTCGATCATAAGCTGACTGAGCCGGGCCGCCGCACTTCCGCGGGCGGCATACTGACAGGAGTACTCACGATGGCCAAGGGCACCGTGAAATGGTTCAATGAAACCAAAGGTTTCGGCTTTATCGCCCCGGAAGGCGGCAAGAAGGACGTGTTCGTTCACATCACCGCGCTGGAGCGCGCTGGTCTGCGTTCGCTGAAGGACGGCCAAGCCGTAACCTTCGACATCGAAGCAGGCCGTGACGGCCGCGAATCGGCGACCAACCTGTCGCTGTCCTGATTTCGGACCGGAAATAGAAACGGGGCGGCCCTCGCAGGCCGCCCCGTTTTCATTCGAACCAGACGTATCTACGCTGCGTGCCACATCAGCCGGTCGCGCAACGCGTGTTCAAATCCGACCCGCAGCGACACCGCCGACAACGGCGCGCGCAGACACACCGGCGCATCGCGGCCCTGCGGGAACTGCTGGGTCTTGTAGTCGGCGCTGATCAGAATCACCGGAATGCGCGATTTCACGGCCGCCAACGTGGCTTGTGCGCGTTGACCAGCCTCCAGCCCGCCCATGCCGTCACATTCCATGACGAACACACCGTATCCGACCGGATCGTCAATCATCGCCGACATGCCGGCGTAAAACTCTGTCTCAGCCTCGATTGTGCCGCCAAGCCCTGCAAGACGTTTGGCCACGGCACCATCGGGATTGGCGGTCAGCAGCATGACCCGGACGCCCCAGCCAACAACGAGAGCCTCTGATTCATCAAAGTTGTGCGTAATCTGCATGATCGTGCCTCTTGCTCGGATTATTCTCTGCCTGAAGTCCTGTTGTGCCGGGCAGGTTCGGCAAAATTGCGAAGAATTTCGGGTATCTTTGGGCGGTGTCGCCACATTCTTGTCGCGGTTGCCCAACCGGCCATTCTGGCGCAGCATGGGGGGCCCCATCTTCAGGAAATGATGACCGTGCCGGATTACCAAAGCCTTATCGACGGCCCCACCTGGGCCTTCATAAATGCAACAAATGCAAGCTACCCCGACGACACCGCCAGCCTGACCATCACCGATCAGCGCCGCATCTATGATGCCATGTGCGCCGTGTTCCGCCAGCCCCGCCCCTCCGGCCTGACGGTAGAGGACCAAACCATCGCAGGGGTCTCCTGCCGAATTTATGGCGTAGAATCAAAATCTTCCGTGATCTATCTGCATGGCGGCGGCTTTGTCGTGGGCGGGTTGCACAGCCATGATGACGTCTGCGCCGAAATCGCCGCCCGCACCGGTCTGCGGGTGATCAGCGTCGATTATCGCCTGTCGCCCGACCACAAACACCCCGCTGCCCTTGACGATGCTGTGGCCGTGGCGCGGGCAACCCCCGGCCCGATCCTGCTGGTGGGCGATTCTGCGGGGGGCAACCTCTGTGCTGCCGTGGCCCACACCCTGCGCGGCGACGCGCGGCTTCTGGGGCAGGTGCTGATCTATCCGGGCCTTGGCGGCGACCGAGCCAAGGGCAGCTATCTGACCCACGCCCATGCCCCGATGCTGACAGCGGCAGATGTGGAGTTTTATGCAGGCATCCGGTTCGACGGCCCGGTTCCCGCGCGCGACGAAACCTCATCGCCGCTGCAAGCCACTGATTTCACGGGCCTTCCGCCCACCTTCGCCCTTGGTGCCGAATGTGACCCGCTGTGCGACGATGCCCACGCCTATGCCACCGCGATCCGCGCCGCCGGGGGCCGCGCCCATGCGATCACCGAGGCGGGCCTTGTCCACGGCTACCTGCGCGCACGCCATTCCGTGCCCCGCGCCGCCGCCAGTTTCGACCGTATAATCGCCGCCATCACCGCCTTTGCCGCAGGCAACTGGCCCTTCGGAGACACCCCATGACCCATCACACCCCCAACACCTACCGCACCGAGCGTATCGACATGGCCGCCGCCTTTCGCTGGACCGCGCGCCTGAACATGCACGAGGCTGTGGCCAACCACTTCAGCCTTGCCGTCAATCCGTCCGGCACCCGGTTCCTGATCAACCCCAATGGCCGCCACTTTGCGCGCATCACCGCCTCGTCGCTGATCGAGATTGACGCCGATGACCCCACCACCATGGACCGCCCCGATGCCCCCGACCCCACCGCCTGGGGCCTGCACGGGTCCATCCACCGCGCCCTGCCCCACGCGCGCTGCCTGATGCACGTCCATTCCATCCACGCCACGGTTCTGGCCAGCCTCGCCGACAGCCACCTGCCCGCCATCGACCAGAATTCGGCGATGTTCCACAACCGCGTCGCGGTGGATGACCACTACGGCGGCATGGCGTTCGAGGCCGAGGGCGCGCGCTGTGCCCACCTGCTCGCCGACCCGAAAATCACCACGCTGATCATGGGCAACCACGGCGTGCTGATCGTGGGGGCCACGGTCGCCGAAACCTTCAACCGCCTCTATTACTTTGAACGCGCAGCAGAAACCTACATCCGCGCCCTGCAAACCGGGCGGCCGCTGCGGTTTCTGTCCGACGCGGTGGCCGAGAAGACCGCGCAGGAATGGGAGGCTTACCCCCAGTTCGCCGATCTGCATTTTGCCGAGCTGAAGGCGCTGCTGGATGACGAGGCACCCGGCTATACCCAGTAACGCGATCCCCGCCGGGGGAAGCCTCCGGCGGGGATATTCAGGGACAGAAAATATCAGTTGCCGCCAGCGGCCATCTTGCGGCGGGCGATCACGTCTTCCAGCCAGCCCAGTTCCATTTCAGGGACCGAGGACAGCAACAGATCGGTGTAATCGTCGAACGGCGGGGCCAGCACGTCAGATTTCTGGCCATAGCGCACCACCGCGCCGCGGTACATCACGGCAATCCGGTCAGCGATGGCGCGCACGGTGGCCAGATCGTGGGTGATGAACAGATAGGCCACCCCGGCATCGGCCTGCAGGTTCAACAGCAGCTTCAGGATGCCATCCGCCACCAGCGGGTCCAAGGCACTCGTCACCTCGTCACAGATGATCAGCTTGGGCTTGGCGGCCAGGGCGCGCGCGATGCAGACCCGCTGTTTCTGCCCCCCCGACAATTCCGCCGGATAGCGGTCGATAAAGCCCCGGCCCATTTCGATCTGGTCCAGAAGTTCCTGAATACGCTTCTTCTTTTCTTCGCCCTTGAGGCCAAAATAAAACTCCAGCGGGCGGCCAATCAGGGTGCCCACCGTCTGGCGCGGGTTCATCGCGGTGTCGGCCATCTGATAGATCATCTGCAATTCGCGCAGATCATCCTTGCTGCGCCCCGCAAGATCGGCCGACAACTGCCGCCCGGCAAAGGTGATGCGGCCCTGACGTGGCGGCAACAACCCGGTGATCGCCCGCGCCAGCGTCGATTTGCCCGACCCGCTTTCCCCCACCACCGCCAACGTCTGCCCCGGTGCCAGATCAACCGTCACATTCTTCAGCACATCGAAATTCGTGCC
Source organism: uncultured Alphaproteobacteria bacterium (assembly GCA_963772935.1). GTDB lineage: Bacteria > Pseudomonadota > Alphaproteobacteria > Rhodobacterales > Rhodobacteraceae > JANNNF01. The sequence goes on from CAVYZK010000008.1 coordinate 451,915, forward strand.
CTTGTAGCGCGCCGTGACCTGCGTCACCGACAGGATCGGCGGCGCCTCGGGCTTTTCGGCGTGGTCCAGACTGCGCACCGACACCAGCGCGCGGGTGTAGTCTTCCTGCGGGTCTTTGATGATCTGCCGGGTGGTGCCGTATTCCACCTTCTTGCCGTGGCGCAGCACCAGAATATCATCCGCCACCTGTGCCACCACCGCCAGATCATGGGTGATATACAGGGCTGCCACCCCGGTTTCGCGGATCGCCCGCTTGATCGCGGCCAGCACCTCGATCTGCGTGGTCACGTCGAGCGCAGTGGTCGGCTCGTCAAAAATCACAAGATCGGGCTTCGGGCACAGCGCCATCGCCGTCATCACCCGTTGCAACTGCCCGCCGGACACCTGATGCGGAAAGCGGGCGCCGATGGTTTCGGGGTTGGGCAGGCCCAGTTGGCGGAACAGATCGACCGCCCGCACCTCTGCCTCGGCGCGGCCCATCACGCCATGCAGAAGGCAGGTTTCAATCACCTGCTCCATCAGCCGTTTGGCCGGATTGAACGCCGCCGCCGCCGATTGCGCCACATAGGTCACTTCGCGCCCGCGCAGTTTGCGCAGATCGGCTGGCCCTGCGGCGCGTATGTCCCGCCCGTTCAGCCGCACCTCACCGCCCGACAGCCGCACCCCGCCCCGCCCGAACGACATGGCCGACAGCCCGATGGTGGATTTGCCCGCCCCGGATTCGCCGATCAGTCCCAGCACCTTGCCCTTTTGCACCGTCACCGACACGTCATGCACCAGCACCACGTTCTTCGGCGGCTCGCCGGGGGGAAACTGGTGGCCTCGATCCGCAGGTTGCGGATTTCCAGCATTGGCGGCGCAGTCTCGACAGTATCTTTAGGCACTGCGGCCCCCTTTCAGGCTGGCGGTGCGGTTCAGCACCCAGTCGGCGACGAGGTTGACCGAGATCGCCAGCGTGGCAATCGCAAAGGCCGGGATCAGCGCGGCAGGAATGCCGTAGACGATGCCTTCCTTGTTTTCCTTCACGATGCCGCCCCAATCCGCCATCGGCGGCTGCACGCCAAGGCCAAGGAACGACAGCGTGGAAATGAACAGCACCGCAAAGATGAACCGCAGACCCATTTCCGCAATCAACGGCGACAGGGCGTTTGGCAAAATCTCACGGAAGATGATCCACATCTGTTTTTCGCCCCGCAGACGCGCGGCCTCGACATAATCCATCACCGTGATGTCCACCGCCACGGCGCGGGCCAGACGGAACACACGGGTGGAATCGAGCAAACCCATCACCAGAATAAGCACCGGCAGCGTCACCGGCATCACCGACAGCACCACAAGCGCGGAAATCAGCGACGGGATCGACATCACCAGATCAACGCTGCGCGACAGCACCTGATCAACCCAGCCGCCGCGCACAGCGGCGATCAGGCCCAGCACGGTGCCCAAGCCGAACGACAATGCCGTCGCCGCCGCCGCGACAAAGATTGTCGTCTGCCCGCCCCAGATCATCCGGCTTAACAGATCGCGCCCGATGGTATCGGTGCCCAGCCAATGGGCAGCAGACGATGGCTCCCAACTGTCGCCGACAACCTCGGCCATGCCGTAAGGCGCAATCCAGCCCGCGAAGATGGCGCAAAAGAAGTAAAGGCCAGTGAAAAACAGCCCGATCAGGGCAGAAACCGGGATGCGCATCATTTGGGGTGCCTCAGCCTTGGGTTGGCCAGAATGGAAACCAGATCCGCCACAAGGTTCAGCGAGATATAGATGGCCGCAAACACGAGGCCACAGGCCTGCACCACCGGCACATCCCGTTTTGACACATGATCGACCAGATACTGGCCCATGCCGGGATAGACAAAGACCACCTCGACCACGACGACCCCCACCACCAGATAGGCAAGGTTCAGCATCACCACAGTGATCACCGGGGCCACCGCATTGGGCAGCGCATGGCGTGCGATGATGGTAAAGGGCGACAGGCCTTTCAACTCGGCCGTTTCCACATAGGCTGATTCCAGCACGTTCAGAATGGCCGCCCGCGTGGTGCGCATCATGTGGCCCAGCACCGCCAGCACCAGCACCAGCACCGGCAGGGAAATCGCATACAACCGCTCCCCCATGGGCATGCCGTCATACACGGTGGCCAGCGACGGCAGCCACCGCAGTTGCACCGACAATAGAAACACCAGGATATAGCCCACCAGAAACTCGGGCACCGAGATGGTTGCAAGTGTGACGACAGAAATCAGCTTGTCGGGCCACAGGTTGCGATACCGCACCGACAATAGCCCCAGCAAGATCGCCAGCGGCACGGCAATAACGGCAGCCGTGCCGGCAAGCGCCAGGGTGTTTCCCAACCGCTTGCCCAGTGCCGGGGCAATGGGTTCGCCGTTTGACAGGGCAACGCCAAGGTCACCCTGCAAAATCCCCCCCAACCAGCCGAAATACCGGCTGATTGCGGGTTCGTTCAGGCCAAGCTGCTCACGCAGGTTGGCCAGTGTTTCCGGCGTCGCAGACTGCCCGAGGATGCTTTGTGCGACATCCCCCGGCAGGATCTGCGTGCCGACAAAGATCAGCACCGATACCGCAAGAAGAAGCAAGAGGCCCAGTGCAAGACGCTGGGCTACCAGTTTCAGGATCGGATGGACCATCAGGTCAGGCCACCCAGGTCTTGGCCGAGGCAAACCCGTTCATCAGCTCCTGCCCGCCGTCTTCGGCCCAACCGGCGACCGTCTCGCCGTAAGCTTCCACCCAGTCGTTGAACATCGGCAGGATCACGCCGCCTTCTTCCCACAGCAGATGCGCGCATTTGCTGTAGATTTCCTTGCGCTTGGCGGTGTCCGTCTCGCCCCGCGCGGCCAGAACCAGTTCATCAAATTCCTTGTTGAAGAACTTGGTGTCGTTCCAGTCCGCGGTGGACAGATAGGCCGTCGAATACATCTGATCCTGCACCGGGCGACCGCCCCAGTAGCTGGCGCAGAACGGCTTCACGTTCCACACGTCCGACCAGTATCCGTCATCCGGCACCCGCTTGATCACCAGCGGAATGCCCGCAGCCTCTGCGGTCTGCTGGAACAGCGACGCCGCATCGACCGCACCCGGGAACGCCCCATCCGCCACGATCAGCTCGATCGGGCTGCCGTCATGCCCCGACGCCTTGTAGTGTTCCGCCGCCTTCTCGACCGAGAATTCGCGCTGCGTCAGGGTTTCGTCGAACAGCGGATAGGCCGCGTTGATCGGAACGTCGTTCCCGATGGACCCGAACCCGTCGAGGATCTTGTCCACCATTTCCTGCCGGTTGATCGCGTATTTCAGCGCCAGCCGCAGATCCTTGTTGTCGAAGGGCGCGGTGTTGCAATGCATGATGAACACATAATGCCCACGACCCGGCACGGTGCTGACGGTCACACCGGGGGCGCGGGACAACAGCTTTGCCACCTTCGGATCGACCCGGTTGATGATCTGCACCTGCCCCGACTGCAACGCCGAGGTGCGGGCGGTCGCGTCGTTGATCACGATGATCTCGACCGCATCGTAATAGCCGCGGTTCGCGTCCCAGTCGTTGGGGTTCTTCTCAAACGCATAGCGCACGCCCGGCTCGGCGGTGACCAGCTTGTAAGTGCCGGTGCCGATAGGATTGTTCGGGTTGTCCACCCCGCCCTTGGGCTGCACGACCAGGTGATAATCCGCCAGCAGATAGGGCAGATCGGCGTTGCCGGTGGACAGGGTGAACACGATGTTCTGCCCATCGGCCTTGATGTCGGAAATGCCCTGCATGATGCCGAAGGCACCCGACTTGGCGTTCTCGTCCGAGTGGCGCTTGAACGTGGCAACCACGTCGTCCATCGTCATGTCGCTGCCGTCGTGGAATTTCACGCCTTCACGGATCTTGAAGGTCCAGACGGTGCCATCAGCGTTCGATTCAAACGATTCCGCCAGGCGCGGCTCGACGCTGCCATCGGCGGCGACGTTGACAATGGTATCGCCCCACTGCCGGTTCACGCTGAACGACACCGGGCCATCGGCAAGGCCGGGATCAATCGCATCGGTCGATTCCCCACCGCCCAGACCCATCTTCAGGATGCCGCCCTTCTTGGGCTCTTGCGCGCGCAGCGTTTGCGGCATCACGGCCCCGCCAAGGGCTGCGGCCACACCAAAAGCAGCAGTGCGGTTCAGAAAGGCGCGGCGGTTCATCCGCATCGCGTCCACATGCTCCAGCATCAGGTCGAGTTGGTCTTTCATCAGTGCAGTCTCCCTGGATATTTTGTTGATTGAGGAATCAATAACCCGCCGATTTTCATTCACGCAACGATTCTTGGCCCCAAAGGTGCCCCAACGTCGCACAGATGCTAAACAAAGCGGCGTTCAACGGCTTCGTCATAGCTGCGGTCAAACACTTGCACCGCGCCATCCCACGCGGTCAGGCGGGCTTTCAGATGCAGATGGGTGGCCGTCGCGGTCATTTCGGCATGGGCATGGGTGCGCACAGACCAATCGCCGCGCGACAGGCGCTGCTCCCACACATGCACGGCGCGGGCTGACAGCGGGTCGCTGGGATGCACCTCCCACCGCTCGGTCAGACTGTCGCCGCTGACCAGCCCGTGGGTCAGGTTTTCGGTATCACCGGCATCTTCCTCGACCACCAAGGCCACGGTGCCTGTGATCATGTCGGTCTCAGAAAACCGCCGCGAGCGGCCTGCCCGCACCACCCGGTGCGCCCAAGGCGTCGCCCCTTGCGCCTCGGGTGGCACCCATTCGGCCTCGCTGCCCTGATGCACCGGCAACTCCAGCGTGCCCGCCGTGATCGTCAGCACCGCCGCCTCGGGCGACGGCCAGACGAATGGCCAATAGTGAATTCGACAGCGCCAGCCGCAGCCGATGCCCCGGCGCCAGCCGGTAGGCCATCTGGTCAATGGCAAACGTCACCTCAACTGCCTGCCCCGGCACCATGGGGGCCGGGTTCTCCATGCTGTCCCGGTGGCACAGGTTCAGCATCCCATGCGCAATCCGCACCGATGCCCCATCCGGCCCCACATCACACAACCGCGCCACCAGCAAACGCCAATGGCTTGTCCGACGCCACCGTCAGCCGCACCACCGCCGCCCCCAGCAAATCCAAGGGCGCGTCCAATACCTCGCCGTCAAAACACACCGACCGCGCATCATCGCCCGCCTGATCCCCCGGCATCTCGGCATTCAGCCCCATCGGGAAAAACTCCCCCGCCGCCATCCCAAGGTCTTGCGGCGTGGCAACACTGACCTGAACCCGGCCTTCATCCTCTTCGGACAAATATCCCACGGGGGCGCGGGGGTGTGAAACCCCCGACTCCGACGCCGAAGCCAACTGCAACACCCGCCGGTCCACCCGCGGGCTGGGCCATTCCGCCTCCACAACCCAATGCCCCGCCCGGTGCTTGGCACTCGCATCCGGCGCTTCCGAATGCAGCATATAGGCTCGATAGGCCCCATCCGCCTCGGCCCCGTTCTCAATGCCCTTCAACCACCGGTCCCACCAGCGCACAGCCAGTTGCAAAAACCCGACCGCAGGCCCCGGCACCGCCGTATGCGGGTACTGATGCACCCAAGGCCCAACGATCCCCTGCACGGGGGCGGGCACATTGCGCACCAGATGATCGACCGTGTTCATGTAGTTGTCAGCCCAGCCGCCCCAGGACAGCACGGGCACCGTCATGCGGGCGTAATCCTCGCCCACCGACCCGTGCTTCCAATAGGCGTCCTTCGCCTGATGCGCCGCCCAACGGGGCGCAAGCCACGGCTCCGCCTCCAACCGCGCCAGCCAATCCTCCCGCCAGTCGGGCCGCAAGGCAGGGTCCGCCGGACGGCTGGAATAGGCCAGCATCACCGCCCCCCAGCCAAAATTCTCGCCCAACAGACAGCCGCCCTTGAAGTGGATGTCATCGGCAAACCGGTCGGTGGTCGAACAGACCGAGATCACCGCCTTCAACGCAGGCGGCTGCAAATAGGCGGTCTGAAGGCAGTTGAACCCGCCCCAGCTTTTGCCCATCATCCCCACCGACCCGTTGCACCACGTCTGTGCCGCAAGCCAAGCGATCACCGCAACCGCATCGTCCATTTCAGCTTGGCTGTATTCATCGTCCATCAGCCCTTCGGAATCGCCATTCCCCCGCATGTCCACCCGCACGCAGGCATAGCCATGCCCCGCCACATAGGCGTGCATCATCTCATCCCGTGGCAGGGTGCCGTCGCGCTTGCGGTAGGGAATATATTCCAGCACGGCAGGCACCGGTCCTGCCCCCTCCGGCATCCAGACCCGCGCCGACAACCGGCAGCCATCGGGCATCACGATCCCCATATCGGGCGTCTCGACAACCTTGAATGGAAAATCCGTCACAACCCGCATGGCATCCCCTCTGATATGGCGGTTATAGTTGCAAGGCGTCGGTCACAGCACAGACCCCGCGCGCATGGTCCAGACTATGGGGCCGAACCCAGAAGGACCAGACGCATGACCGACCAACCCAACATCTTGATCCTGATGGTGGATCAACTGAATGGCACCCTGTTCCCCGATGGTCCTGCCCCGTTCCTGCACGCCCCGAACCTCCGCCGTCTGGCCGAACATTCCGTCCGCTTCGCCAACACCTACACCGGCTCGCCGCTCTGCGCGCCAGCCCGCGCCTCCTTCATGTCGGGCCAATTGCCGTCGCGCACGCGCGTTTACGACAATGCAGCCGAGTTTGCGTCAGACATCCCCACCTACGCCCACCACCTGCGCCGCGCAGGCTATCAGACGGCGCTGTCCGGCAAGATGCACTTCGTCGGCCCCGACCAGATGCACGGGTTTGAGGAACGCCTGACCACCGACATCTACCCCGCCGATTTCGGCTGGACCCCCGATTACCGCAAACCCGGCGAACGCATCGACTGGTGGTATCACAACCTCGGCTCCGTCACCGGCGCAGGCGTGGCCGAAATCACCAACCAGCTCGAATATGACGACGACGTCGCCCATCAGGCCATCCAAAAACTCTACGACCTCTCGCGCGGCACCGACCCCCGCCCCTGGTGCCTGACGGTCAGCTTCACCCACCCGCACGACCCCTTCGTCGCCCGCCGCAAATACTGGGATCTCTACAACGACGCCCCCGAACTGGAACCGCCAACCCCCATCCCCTACGCCGACCAGGACCCCCATTCCCAACGCCTGCTCGATGCCTGCGACCACACCGCCTTCGACATAACACCCGACCAAATCCGCCGCGCCCGCCAAGGCTATTTCGCCAACATCTCCTACGTCGATGACAAGATCGGCGAGGTCTTCGCGGTGCTGGAAGCCACAAGGCAAGAGGCCATCGTGATCTTCGTCTCCGACCATGGCGAAATGCTGGGCGACCGCGGCCTCTGGTTCAAGATGAGCTTCTTTGAAGGCGCCTCCCGCGTCCCCCTGATGATCTCCGCCCCCGGCCTCGCGCCGCAAAAGATCGACACCCCCACCTCCACCATCGACGTCACCCCCACCCTCTGCGCCCTCGCCGGCATCGACATGTCCGAGGTCGCCCCCTGGACCGATGGCCAGAACCTCCTCCCCCTCACCGAAGGCACCCCCCGAGGCCCCGTCGCCATGGAATACGCGGCCGAAGGCACCATCACCCCGATGGTCGCCCTGCGCGAAGGGGCATGGAAATACATCCGCTGCCCGGCCGACCCCGACCAACTCTACGACCTCGCCCATGATCCCAGCCGAACGCACCAACCTCGCCACCGACCCCCGCGCCGCCGAGATTCTCGCCCATTTCCAGACCGAGGCCGACACCCGCTGGAACCTGCCCGCCTTCGACGCCGCAGTGCGCGAAAGCCAGGCCCGCCGCTGGGTCGTGTATCAGGCCCTGCGCAAGGGCGGCTACTACCCGTGGGATTACCAACCCCTGCGCGCCGCGTCCGAGCGTTACATGCGCAACCACATGGACCTGAACGTGCTGGAAGACAGCAAACGCTTCCCGCGCGGCGAATAAGAATTGGATATTTGAGCCAGTATGAAAGCTGGCAATTCCGCAGCCCATTCACATTGGCTCAAATATCCATCTTCGCGTCCAGCAACGCACCCCGTCACAAGACTGTGCCCGGCGCCTTCCCCAAAGGAAGGCAACGCCGTTCAGACGAGGCTCGATGCCTCGGCGGACGGCCCCGCTATCTGGCATCCGCCAAAACCATCTCCGCGCCCTTCCACCCCATCAGCATCGCAGGCGCATTGGTGTTGCCCGCGATCAGGTTCGGGAACGCCGAGGCATCCACCACCCGCAACCCCGCCACCCCATGCACCCGCAACCGAGCATCCACCACCGAAGTTGCCGCATCCGGCCCCATCCGGCAGGTGCAGCTTGGGTGATAGACCGTCCCCGACCGCGGCTGCGGAAATCGTCGATCAACGCCTCGTCCGAAACCACTCGCGGCCCCGGCCGCAACTCCTCGGCGATCAGCCGGGCCATCGCGGGTTGCGCGGCGATCCTGCGCAGAAACTTCACCGCCGCCAGCATTTCGGCCACGTCGTGATTGGTGGAAAACGCATTCGCCACGATCACCGGGTGCTGGCGCGGATCAGGCGAACCGATGCGAATATGCCCCCGACTGGTCGGCCTGCAATTCGACAAGCCGATCGACAGGCCCGAAAACGGGTCCGGCGTCAGAATGGGCCGCTCGCCATCGCGGGGCAGCAGGGTTGAAAACGCCTGAAAATACAACTGCATGTTGGGCCGGTCCAGGTCCTCGGACGTTCGAAAAAACCCGCCCGCATGGTTGATGCTTTTCGCCAGCGGCCCACCCCCGCCCAACACATACTGCATCCCCGCCCGCAGCTTGCCCCACCACGGGCGCAACTCGTCATTGTAGGTCGGCACCGTCATGCGCCATGAATAATTGATGCCCTGATGGTCGCTCAGATGGTCGCCCACATTGGCATTGTCGCGCTGCACCCCAATGCCCAAACCCTGCAACAGCGCCCCCGGCCCCACGCCCGACAGTTGCAGCAGTTGTGGCGAATTGATCGCCCCCCCCGCCAGAATGACCTCGGCCCGGGCGTTCAAGCGCACCACCTGCCCCCCCCGCAGATACTCCACCCCAACCGCCCGACCGCCTTCGATAATCACCCGCTGCACCAAGGCCCCGGTCACCACCCGCACATTCGCGCGCTGCATCGCAGGTCGCAAAAACGCCCGCGCCGCCGAATTGCGCCGGGCCCCTTTGATCGTCATCTGATAGATGCCCGCCCCTTCCTGCCGCGCCCCGTTGAAATCCGTCGTCTCGGCCAGCCCCGCCTGCCCGCAGGCTGCCAGATAATCCTTCACCAACGGATGCAGGCCACGGCGGTTGGCCGACACGAACAACGGCCCGCCCGTGCCCCGCCAGTCGTCGCCGCCCGCCTCGGTATCCTCCATCGCGCGGTAGGCGCGCAGGCACTCGTCCCAGCCCCAACCCGGATTCTCGGCACCCCATTCGTCATAATCCGCCCGGTGGCCGCGAATATACACCATCGCGTTGATGGATGATGACCCGCCCAACAGCTTGCCACGCGGCCAGTGATCGCGCTGCCCGTTCAGGCCGGGGTCGGGTTCGGTCTTATACATCCAGTTGACCGCCGGGTCATAGAACAGCTTGCCGTAGCCCAACGGCAGATGCACATAAAACCGCGCGTCGCTGCCCCCGGCCTCCAGCACCGTCACCCGATGCTTGCCATTGGCGCTCAGCCGGTCAGCCAGCACACAGCCCGCCGACCCCGCGCCCACGATGATGTAATCGGTGTCGTCCATGCCCCAGTCATCCCAGCGTCACAATCGGATACTCAGGCTTAAACGCTCCACCAACCGCAAGACGACCAGATCACGACACCAAAGCGTCGGTTTTGTTGCGGGCGTCAGTCTGGCTTGGCCAACCGCGCCGCAAGAACCCCGCTGACGATGCGCGCCGCCACCGTCAAGGCAAGCCCCGCCAACACCATCAGCAACGCCCACCCCTCAGTCCGCCGCATCGCATCGGTGCGCTGGGTCAGCAGGGCGTTTTCCGCGCCCCGCATTTGCTCTACCAGGCCGCGCAGATCATCCATGATCACCTTGCCCCGGTCCGATTTCACCTCTGCCACTGCCTGCGCCTGCTGCCCCGCGCGCGCCAGTTGCAGCGTCGAGTCGATCTCGGCCAACTTGTCGCGCACCAACCCTTCCATGGCCGCGACATGCCCGGTTTGCATCGCGTTATCTGCCACCAATGTGCGCAGCCCGGTCAGCGTCGCGCTAACCTCGGCGCGCGACCGCTCATACGGTTCCAGATAATCCGCATCCCGCGTCAGCAGATATCCGCGTTGCCCCACCTCAATATCCTGCACCTGCGACAGCACACCATGAATGGCCCCGGTGACCCGCAGCGAATGCGCCACCGCCTCACGCGTTTCAGCCAAGCTGCGCCCATAGGTCCAGTTCAGAAAGGCAATGCCCAACAGCGCGGCCACAACCGGCAACTGGGTGATAAGGAATGATTTCGTCAGAAACTTGCGCATCGCGGGTCGTTGCTTTCTGCACTGCGGGCCATAGCGCCAGTCATAGCAGCCCGGCACAGACTGTCCACAATCGTAAACAATCCCTTAATCCAGCCGATCAACATACTGAAGCAAAACAACAAAATAACGCCCCCTGCGGGGACACCGCCTCACTTCCCCTTCCAAACCGGATCGCGCTTCTCGGCAAAGGCCCGTGCCCCCTCCAACTGATCCTCGCTCGAATAGAGCCTGTCCACCGTCACCATCTGCCGCTTGGTGACCCGGTTCAGCGCGTCCTGAAACCGCAACGCCTCGGCCTCCCGCACCACTTCCTTGATCGCCGCATAGACCAGCGGCGGCCCGGATTCGAGCAGCCGCGCCAGATCCCAAGCCTTGCCCAGCAAGTCAGCAGGCGAGCAAACCTCCTTCACCAACCCCCACCGCAAAGCCTCCTCTGCATCGAACCAACGGCCCGTCAAAAGCAGGTCCATCGCCACATGATACGGGATACGTTTGGGCAGCTTGATGCTGGCCGCATCCGCCACCGTGCCCGACCGGATCTCCGGCAAGGCAAAGGTCGCATTACTGGAACACAGAATCAGATCGCAAGACAGCGCCAACTCCAGCCCCCCGCCGCAACAAATACCGTTCACCGCCGCAATCACCGGCTTGTTCAGGTTCGGCAGCTCCTGCAAGCCACCAAACCCCCCCACCCCATAATCCCCATCGACCGCATCCCCGCCCGCCGCCGCCTTCAGATCCCAGCCGGGGCAGAAAAACTTCTCTCCCTCCGCCCGCAGAATACAAACCCGCAGGCTGTCATCATCGCGGAACGCCCGGAAGGTCAGCCCCATGATCCGGCTGGTCGCCAGATCAATCGAGTTCGCCTTGGGCCGGTCCAGCGTCACCTCCAGCACGGCCCCCTCACGCCGGGTGCGGATCGGGCCTTCGGTCTGCATCGTCATATCGGCCATCAGATATCCTCCCGGATCAGCGCATCCACCGCAATCGCCCCCTCAGCGCGCAGGATCAGCGGGTTAATCTCAATCTCGGCCAAGGCAGGCCGGGCCTGCATCAGCGCCTGCAAGGCCATCACCACCTCGACCATCGCCGCCACATCAGCCTTCGGTCGGCCCCGGTAGCCATCAAGCAATGGCCACAGCCGCAACCGCCGCAGCGCCGCCGTCACCTCCTCCGCCGTCACCGGGGCCACCAGCGTGACCGTATCGGCCAGCAGTTCCGCCGTAACCCCGCCCATCCCAAGCGTCAGCGTGACGCCATAGATCGGGTCGCGTTGCAGGCCCACCAGCACCTCGGCCACCGCCCCCGTCACCATTTCCTCGGCCAGATACCCCGTCGCCCCCGGCATTTCCGCCTGTCCCGCAAGGCTCGCCAAGACCCAACCGCACCGCCCCGGCCTCGGTCTTGTGGGCGAACCCCAAGCCCTTCAGCGCCAAGGGCGGCACCAGCGGCCCGGCCCGTTCCACCAACTTGGCCAGCGTCGGGGCCGCAATCCCGCGCGGCACCCGAACGCCCGCTTGCGCCAGCAAAGCCTTGCCCTCGGCCTCCGACAACAACCGCGTCTCACTCGGGTCTTGCGCCGCCCAAGGTCGCCAACCCGGCAGTCCCGGAGCGGTCTGTGCCGCAGCCATCGCCGCCAACGCGGCCTCCAGCCCCATCAGCACACACAACCCCTGATCCATCAGGCGCATCGCGTGGGCCTCGTCAAAATTCTCGCTCAACAAGGATACGGCAAAGGCGGGCTTGCCCGTGGCAGCCTGCGCCGCCGCAATCGACTCCAAGGCCGGGCCATAACTGGACGGATCGCAACGGTCCGGGCGCGGCGGGTCGATGATGAAAATTCCGGCGTCATAGGCGGCCAGCATGGTGCTGAACACATCCGTGGTGCGCGGCCCGTCACCCCAGATGAAGGTGTGGTAATCCAGTGGGTTGGCGATGGTCGGGATCGGCCCGAGAATCTCGGCCAGCCGTTGTCCGGTGGCTACCGGAACAGGTGGAAAGTCGATGCCAAAGGGGGCGGCCAGATCGGCCACCAGCCCCGCCTCGCCACCCGAACAGGACAGGCTGCACAAGCGCGCGCCCAAATCCGGCCCGTGAGAATGAAAAATCTTCAACGTCTCCAGCAGTTCCGCCGGGGTCGAAACCTCGGCCACCCCCGCTTGCCGCAGAAAGGCCGAAGACGCGGCCCCCCCTCCGGCCAAAGACGCGGTATGCGAGGCGGCAGCGGTGCGCGACAGCTCTGTCTTGCCCGACTTGATGCAGACAATCCCCTTGCCAGCCGCCCGCGCCGCTGCGGCCAGTGCCGCAAAGCCGGGGGCATCATCAATGCCCTCGATATACAGACCAATCGCTGTCACACGGTCGTCCGCCAGCAACGCCCCGGCAAGGTCCGACAACCCCACCTGCGCCGCATTGCCCAGACAGGCGACATACGCGACGGGAACGGCCCGTGCCTGCATCGTCATGTTGATCACGATGTTGGACGATTGCGAGAGCAGCGCCACGCCCCGGTCCACGCGGCGCCCGCCATGCTGATCGGGCCACAAAAGCGCGCCGTCGAGGTAGTTGATCACGCCATAGCAATTCGGGCCAAGGATCGGCATCTCGCCCGCCGCCGCAACCAGATCGGCCTGCAAACCGGCCTCCCCGGCCTCTTCCCACCCGCTGGCAAAACAGATCGCGCCGCCTGCGCCCATGGCGGCCAGTTCGCGCACCACATCAACCGTCGCATGGCGGTTGACGCCGATGAACACCGCATCCGGCACCGCCGGTAGGTCAGCAAGACTGGCGTAGGCTTTCACACCGCCGACCTGTTCACGGGTCGGATGCACGGGCCAGACCGGGCCGTCAAACCCCATCTTGGCGCATTGTTCTATCACGTTGGCGGCCCAACCCGCCCCCAGAACGGCGATGGAGCGGGGGCGCAGCAGGCGGGTCAGGTCTTTCATGGCCTGCCCCCTGCATGAATGGCGCAAGCCGGGGGCGCTTCGCCCCCCGGACCCCCAGAGGATATTTTCAGACAGAAAATAGAAACACCTCGCGCCCGAGATGGGAACGAAGTGCCATTTCCCGTCACGGTCATCGGCGTCCCCGCCTGTACCACCAAACTACTTTGGCGGGCTGAGGTTAATGCTAGGTGAGCGGGCAAGCGGTACATGATCATTTTCTGTCTCTAAATATCCTCGGGGGGTGACGCGCGCCGCGCCGAGGGGGCAGACAGCCCCCCGGTCTGCTACCCCCCCACCGAGCGCAGCATTTCACGGCTGATGATGTGGCGCTGAATCTCGGAAGTGCCCTCCCATATCCGTTCCACCCGGGCATCGCGCCAGATGCGCTCCAGCGGCAATTCGTCCATCAGACCCATGCCGCCATGAATCTGGATCGCCTCATCCGCCACCATCGCCAGCACTTCGGTCGCTTTCAGTTTCGCCATCGACATATCGGCCTCTGTCACCGTGCCCTGATCGTATTTCCACGCGGCCTCTCGCGTCAGCAATTCCGCCGCTTTCAGCTCCATCGCCATATCGGCCAGTTTGAAGCTGGTGCCCTGAAACTTGCCAATGGCTTGCCCGAATTGCCGCCGTTCGGCCGCATAGGCCACCGCCAGCGTCAGCGCACGTTCGGCGCGGCCAAGGCAGGTCGAGGCCACCTGCAACCGGGTCGCGCCCAGCCATTGGCCTGCCACCTCAAACCCCTTGTGAACCTCGCCCAACACTTGATCCGATGACAAGCGGCACTCGTCGAATTCGAGGATCATGTTGTTGTAGCCGCGGTGGCTGACGTTGCGATAGCCTTCTCGTACGGTGAAACCGGGGGTGCCCTTATCCACCAGAAACGCCGTGATCAGCCGCCGTTTGCCGCGCGGGGTTTCCTCCTCGCCAGACGCGGCCCAGACGATCACGAAATCGGCCACATCAGCGTGGCTGATGAAATGCTTGGTGCCGTTGAGGATGAAATCGCCGCCCTCGGCCCGGGCAAAGGTCTTCATTCCGCGCAGGTCTGACCCCGCCCCCGGTTCGGTCATCGCCTGAGCATCATGGCGCAAGCCCTTGATGCAGGGAAACAAATACCTCTCGCGCTGGTCTGGCGTGCAGGCCAGCAGGATATTTGACGGGCGCGAGACGCAGGTCCAGTGCAGGGCGTAATTGGCGCGGCCCAGTTCTTTTTCATAGAGCAGCCAGGTCAGGGTATCGAGGCCCGCCCCGCCCACATCGGCTGGCATGTTGGCGGCGTAAAGCCCTGCCGCAATCGCCTTGGCCGCAATCTCGGCGCGCAATTCGGGGCGCAGGATGCCGGTGCGTTCGACCTCGGCCTCGTGCGGGTAAAGCTCGGTCTCCACGAAGGCGCGGGTGGTCTGGACGATCATCCGCTGTTCATCGGACAGGCCGAAATCCATCATGTGTTCCTTTGGCCGACATGGCGACCCGCGGACGCAGGGCGCGGCAGGACGGCGTGCGCCTTGGCAATCGGGTCCAGTTTAGCACGGATTTCAGGGGCCGCCGGGCAGGTCTTGCCCTTTGCCATATCGACGTGCAGCAGGATTTGCTCGACCGTTGCCACAGGTTCATCCCCCCGCAGGATGCGCAGGAAAAGGTGCAGGCGTTTGTCGTCGGCCATCAGCACCTGCACGGTTCCGGTCAGCGCATCGCCGACCTTGGCCTCGCCCAAGTGCATCACATGGGACTCGGCGGTGTAGTAGCTGTGGCCGCCCTGCACATAGTCCAGATCTGCCCCGATCAGGCGCAGGAATGCGTCGCAAGTCTCTGACCCTGCAAACAAATAGCGGCTTTCGGTCATGTGACCGTTATAGTCGATCCACCCCGGCAGCACCTGCATCTGCGCCATCACCATCGGCGCGGTCGCATCCTTGGCGGGTTCCGCGTGGTACGCCGCAGCCCTGCGCGCGTCATGGTCGCGCAGCACCTTGCCCGCACCCCAGTTGCGGTCCTTCAGGGCGCGCAGGAAGCCGATCAGGTTGCTGTCGCGGATGCGTTCCAGCTCTCGGATCGTGTGGTGGCCCGATTGCGCGTCCGACTGGCCTGCGATCAGATCGACCAATTCGTCGTTGAACTCGGGCACGTCCATCAGCTTGGTCCAGGGCCAGGTCAGGCAGGGCCCGAACTGCGCCATGAAATGCTTCATGCCCGCCTCGCCACCCGCCACGCGGTAGGTTTCAAACAGCCCCATCTGGCCCCACCGCAGGCCAAAGCCCATGCGGATCGCCTCGTCGATTTCCTCGGTCGTGGCGACGCCGTCCTTGACCAGCCACAGCGCCTCGCGCCACACGGCCTCGAGGAAGCGGTCGGCGATATGGGCGTCGATTTCCTTGCGGACATGCAGGGGGAACATGCCGATCTCGCGCAGGGTTTCCTTGACCCTCTCGATCAGCGCCATGTCGGATTTGGGCGAGGGCACCACCTCGGCCAGGGGCAGCAGGTAGACCGGGTTGAACGGGTGGGCGACGAAAATCACCGACGGGTCGGCGGCGTTTTCCTGCAACTCGGATGGCTTGAAGCCAGAGGTGGAGGAGCCGATCGGCACACCGTGGCTGGATTGTTGGATCTGTGCAAAGACGCGGTGTTTCAGGTCCAGCCGTTCAGAGACGGATTCCTGAATGTAATCTGCCCCTTCCACCGCTTCGGTGATGGTCTGCGCGAAGGTCAGCGTACCTTCCGCCAACATCGGAATATCACTAAGGGCGGGCAAGGCGGCGCGGGCGTTGGCCAGCACTTCGCCGATCTTTCGTTCGGCTTGCGGGTCGGGGTCGAACACCGACACGTTCCAGCCGTTGAGCAGGAACCGCGCCGCCCACCCGCCGCCGATAACCCCACCACCAATGATTGCTGCTTTGCGTGTCATAGTCTTTTCCTTTGTCCCGGGGATCGCCCCCACCCCAACCCTCCCCACAAGGGGGAGGGAGGCTCCTCATTCCAACCCGTGCAAAACCGTCGCTTCCCTCCCCCCCGTGGGGAGGGAGAGGGTGGGGGGCTACCGCGCCAACGGCGCCCGCTTTTCCAGCTTCAGCTTGGCCCGCACTTCGGCAGGGGTGATCACCCGCGCGCCCATGTTTTCCACGATGGTGCAGGCGCGTTCCACCAGTTGCGCGTTGGTGGCCAGCACGCCCTTGTCGAGCCACAGGTTATCTTCCAACCCGACCCGCACATTGCCGCCTGCCAGCACCGAGGCCGCGACATAGGCCATCTGGTTGCGGCCAATGGCAAAGGCCGACCAGTTCCAACTGGCGGGCACGTTGTTGACCATGGCGAGGAAGGTGTTCAGATCATCCGGCGCGCCCCATGGCACGCCCATGCACAGTTGCACCAGCACCGGGTCGGGGATCGCGCCTTCGCGCACCAGTTCCTTCGCCAACCACAGATGCCCGGTATCGAACGCCTCAATCTCGATCCGCACGCCCGCCGCCGTCATCCGCCGCGCCATGTCGCGCAACAGGCCGGGGGTGTTGACCATCACATAATCGGCTTCGTTGAAGTTCATCGTGCCGCAATCAAGGGTGCAAATCTCGGGCCGGCACTCGACCACATGCGCCACCCGTTCGGTCGCCCCGGCCATGTCAGACCGTGGGCCCATGCGGCCCATGGCCTCGGACCCTTCAAAGTAGATGTCGCCGCCCATGCCCGCGGTCAGGTTCAGCACCACATCGACCGCCGAATCCCGGATGCGTTCGGTGACTTCGCGGTAGAGCGCGGGGTCGCGCGATGGCTTGCCGGATTCGGGGTCGCGCACATGGCAATGCACCACGGCAGCGCCCGCCTTCGCCGCATCAATCGCGCTGTCGGCAATCTGCTGCGGGCTGCGCGGCACATGCGGGCTTTTGTCCTGCGTGCCGCCCGATCCGGTTACGGCACAAGTGATGAAAACCTCACGGTTCATGGTCAGCGGCATGGCACCCTCCGATAGCTGTTGGCCCACCATAGCCATCTTGAACGCCTGCGCCCTACAGTTTACGAAATCTGCATGACGCAAAATGCACTCTTCGCCCCAGCCACAGCACCCTTGACCATCGCCCTGCTGGTGCTGCCGCAATCCTCGATCCTGGAGGTTGCCTCGGCGCTGGACCCTTTGCGCAGCGCCAACCGGCATCTGGGGCATGAGGCCTATCGCTGGCGCGTTGTCACGCCCGACGGGCAGCCTGCACCGCTGACCTGTGGCATATCCTTGCCGTCATCCGGGCCTCTGGCCCATGCGGCGGGGGCGGATGCGTTGATCGTGATTGCGGGCTACCGGCTGGCAGACGTGACAACCCGGCCCTTGATCCGCGATCTGCGCCGGATTGCCGGGCGGTTTGCGCTGGTTGGCGGGATTGATGCGGCCCCGTGGGTGCTGGCGCGGGCGGGGCTGCTGGATGGTTACAAGGCAACGGTGCATTGGGAGGATCTGGAGGATATGGCAGCCCTGCACCCGCGCATTGATATACAGCCCGACCGCTATGTCCTTGATCGCAATCGGGTTACCATCGGCGGGGCAGCCCCTGCCGCCGATTTCATGCTGCATCTGATCGCCGCCCGCCATGGTGCCCCGCTGGCCCGGCAGGTGGCGAACAGCTTTCTGACGACGGCCCGCCGGGGCCATGATCCGCAAATTGCGCCGCCGCACACGGACCCCCGCCTTGATCCAAGGGTGGCAAAGGTCATCGCGCAGATGGAGGCGCGGATCGACAACCCCACCGCCATCGCCGACCTTGCGAGCATCGTCGGCCTGTCGCCCCGCAGGCTGGAGTCGCTGTTTCGCACCGCCCTTGGCACCACGCCGGGGGCTTATGCCTTGTCGCTGCGCCTTGCCGCCGCGCGCCGGTTGCTGACCGACACCGCACATCCGCTGGCCGAGATTGCCCTGCGCACCGGGTTTTCCGGCCCGGGCACTTTGGCCCGCGCCTTCAAAACCCGGTTCGGCAAGACCCCCGGCAGCCTGCGCCAGAAACCCTAGGCCGCGTCCAGCAACCCCCGGCCTTTCAGCAGCGCCTCAACCCCCGGCATCCGGCCCCGGAACTGGGTATACAGCGCCTCTGCCTCCTCGGACCCCCCTGCCGACAGGATGAATTTTTCCAGACGCGCGGCGGTTGCGGGGTCAAAGGGATCGCCCGCTTCCTCGAACGCGGCAAAGGCGTCGGCGTCCATCACCTCGGACCACATATAGCTGTAATAGCCACTGGAATAGCCGTCGCCCGAAAACACATGCGCGAAATGCGGGGTGGCGTGGCGCATTCGGATCGCGTTCGGCATGCCCAAAGATTCCAGCACTTCGGCCTGCTTTTGCATCGGGTCAGCGGGCGCGTCGCCTGCGTGAAACTCCAGATCGACCATGGCAGAGCTGATGAATTCGACCGTCGCAAAGGCCTGATCATAGGTGCCCGCGTCCAGCAGGCGTTTCAGCATGTCGGCAGGCATCGGTTCGCCCGTCGCATGGTGGCGCGCGTGTTGTTCGCAGCACGGCGGGCACCTCCAGCCAGTGTTCGTAAAGCTGGCTTGGCAGTTCGACAAAATCGCGCGCAACAGAGGTGCCCGAGATGAAGCCGTAGGTCACATTCGACAGCATCTGGTGCAGCGCATGGCCGAATTCGTGGAACAGCGTGCGCGCATCGTCATAAGACAGCAACGCAGGGTCCGCCTTGGCAAAATTGCACACGTTGACCACGATGGGCCGCACATCGCCGCCCAGCTTGCGCTGGCTGCGCATGGCCGAACACCATGCGCCCGACCGTTTCGATGCGCGCGCGAAGTAGTCGCCGAGGAACACCGCCACATGCGCGCCGTTTCGCGTAACCTCCCAGCCGCGGACATCGGGGTGGTAGAACGGGCCGGACAGTTCATGAAACTCCAGCCCGAACAGGCGGTTGGCGCAATCGAACTGCGCGGCCAGCATCGCCTCCAGCCCCAGATACGGCTTCAACGCGGCCTCATCCAGATCATGCTCCAGCTTGCGGCGCTTTTCAGAATAATAGCGCCAGTCCCACGGCTCCAACGGCCCTGCGATGCCATCGGCATGCAGCATCGCCTCCAGCACGCCCGCATCAACCAAAGCCTTGGTCCGCGCCGGTTCCCATACCCGCATCAGCAGACCGCGCACGGCATCGGGGGTCTTGGCCATTTCCGGTTCCAGCTTGAAATCGGCAAAGCTGGCGTAGCCCAGCAGATGCGCCCGTTCCGCCCGCAGCGCCAGAATCTCGGCCGCCACCCCCCGGTTGTCCGCTGCATTGCCGTTTGCGCCACGCAAACCCCAGGCCCCGTACGCCTTTTGCCGCAGGGCGCGGCGGGATGAGAATTGCAGGAACGGCACGATCAACGACCGGCTGAGCGTGACCACTGGCCCGGTGCCCTTTTCAGCCCCCGCTGCCCGCGCGGCATCGACCACGAAATCCGGCAGACCCGCCAGATCGGCCTCGGTCAGTTCCATGAACCACTCGCGTTCCTCGGCCAGCAGGTTCTGGCTGAACTGGGTGCCCAGCACCGCCAGCCGTGATTTCACCGCTGTCAGCCGCGCTGCCTGATCCCCAGTCAACAACGCCCCTGACCGCACGAACATCTGCCGGTACAGGGTCAGCACCCGCAACTGTTCAGGCTCAAGCCCAAGGCTGTCGCGCCCATTCCAGAGCGCCTCAATCCGGGCGAACAGGGCGGCGTTGTTGGTCACTTCTGACGCAAACGCGCTCATCTTCGGGGCCAGATCGCGCTGCAAATCTTCGCGCGCCTCGGTGCTGTCCGCGCCCGCAAGGTTGTAGAACACGCCCCCCACCCGGTCCAGCAGGCCCTCGGCCAGTTCCAGCGCCTCGATCGTATTGGCAAATGTGGGGGCATCGGGCGCATCGGCAATCGCCGCGATATTGGCGCGCGCCTCGGCCAAGCGCCGCATCAAACGCGGGCGCAAAATCCGCGTCGGTGATCTGCGCAAAAGGCGGCAGGGCAAAGGTGCCCTCCCACGGGGTCAGCAAGGGATTCATGGCAAGTCTCCTTTGGAAGGCAGGCTAGGCAGGCCCCCGGCAAAGGTCCAGCCCCCCAATTTGCTCTTTGCCAAATACTCCCGCCGGAGGCATCTGCCCTTACCGCGCAGACCGCGCCCGCAAGCGTGCCTCGATCCGCCGCAAGACCAGCGACAAGGTGATGGTCATCGTCAGATACAGCAGGGCCACCACATTATACGTCTCAAAATACCGGAAATTGCCCGCCGCCGTGACCTTGCCCAGTTGGGTGATGTCCGACACACCCAGCACCGACACCAGGGACGAATCCTTCACCATCGCCACGAAATCATTGCCCAAGGGGGGCAGGATCATCCGAAACGCCTGTGGAAACACGATATGGCGAAACCGCTGCCAGCCGTTCAGGCCAAGCGCCTCGGCGGCCTCGATCTGGCCCTTGTCCACTGCTTGCAGGCCTGCCCGGAAAATCTCAGCCAGAAAGGCGGAATAGGCCAGCGTCAGCGCAATCACTGCCCGCCACAACAGCGGAAAATCCCGGGTCCGCAGCAGGCCAAGGCCCAAGGGTTCCGCCGCCCAGTTCCATGCGTAGATCACGGCAGGCGACAAAACGAACGCCACATACAGCAGCAAGACGATGATGGGCACGCCGCGCATCACCTCAATATACAGGCGCGCGAACTGCCGAAGGACGATGAACCGCGACAGGCCTGCAAGCGCCAAGGCCAGCCCCATCAAGCAGGCCAAGGCGTAGGCTACCAGCGCCACGAAGACGGTGATCCAGATGCCTTTGGCCAGCGTCGCCATGACCTGCGCATACATCGGGCTTGCCCAGACGGCATAGAACAGCGCTGCCCCGATGATCAGCAAGATCATCAGCCACCACGGAAAATCCTTGTCAGACTGGGGGGAAGGGGTCATCGGCAAGGCGCCCCGGCGGTCAGGCCGGGGCCACGCAATTACTGGCCCAACTTGTAGTCAAGAAACCACTTCTTGTTCAGCGCGTCCAAGGTGCCATCGGCCTTCATCGCCGCAATCGCCGCGTTCATCGGGGCGACCAGTTCCGATCCTTTGGGGAAGATGAACCCGAAATCTTCGGTCCCCAGCTTTTCGCCAACGATTTTCAGGCCACCGGCGCTGGCATCCACATAGCCCTGCCCCGCTGTTCCATCGGTCAGCACCAGATCCACATCGCCCGCCTTCAGCGCCTCGACCGTGGCACCAAAGGTTTCAAACAGCTTGATGCGGGGATTGGCCTCGTTGCCATCCAGCACGTCATAGACGCCAACGTAGAACGGCGTGGTCCCGGGTTGGGCCGCAATGAACAGATCGGCGTTGGCCGCGAAAGAGGCCTTGTCGGTAAAGCGGGTCTCATCACCGCGCACCATCATCACCATCTGGCTGGTCATGTAGCTGTCGGAAAAATCAACCTTTTCCTTGCGGTCGTCTTTGATGGTGATGCCGGTCATCCCCATGTCAAACTGGCCTTCCGACACCGCCGGGATCATGGCATCCCAACTGATATTCTCATACTTGACCTTGATGTTCAGCCGCTTGGCAATATCGGCCATCGCGTCATATTCCCAGCCGATGGCCGCACCCGAGCTATCCAGAAACTGCAACGGCGGATAGGCGTTTTCAGTCACGACGACAATTTCCTTGCCCGCCAGATCAGGCAGGTCTTGGGCAAAGGCGGGCGACAGGGTCAGGGCCATCAGGCCAAGGGCGAGGGTCAGTTTCATGGGTCAGGCTCCCGTTTGAATTCAATGCCAAACCATGCCGCGCAGCCCCACCGGATGCAAGCACCCCGTGGGGGCCCTTCAATGCCCGCCGCACACCGCGCAATCGGCGCGCGGCTTGACTGCGATGATCCTGCTGTCGGCATAAAGCGCGTCGTAAATCATCAGCCGCCCCCGCAACGCCTCACCCGCATCGGTGATCAGCTTGACCGCCTCCATCGCCATCATCGCGCCAATGATCCCCGGCAAGGGCGAGGCTACCCCCGCCTCGGCACAGGTCGGCACCATTCCGGGCGCAGGCCGCACGGGGAACACGCATTCATAACACGGCCCCCCCTTGGCCGGGTGCCAGACGGAAACCTGCCCTTCCCATTGGGTGATGGCGCCCGCAATCAACGGCTTGCCAGCGGCAGCGCAGACCCGGTTCAGCAGATAGCGGGTGTCAAAATTATCCGACCCGTCCAGCACCAGATCATAGTCGGCGATCAGGTCGGCGGCGATCTCCTCGGTCAGTCGCCGCGTGTAGGGCCGCACGTCGATGAACGGGTTCAGCGCCCTCATGGCGATTTCGGCAGAGGCCACCTTGCCCATGCCAATCCGTTGGTCAGCATGAATGATCTGGCGTTGCAGGTTGCTGGCATCGACCACATCGTCGTCAATCACGCCGATCACCCCCACGCCAGATGCCGCCAGATACAGCAGCGCGGGCGACCCCAGCCCCCCCGCCCCGATCACCAGCACCTTCGCGCGCCTTCAGCCGCTTCTGCCCCGGCCCGCCGATTTCGCGCAGCATGATATGGCGGGCATAGCGGTCGCGCTCGGCTTCGGAAAACGTGGTTGTCACGACCACCGGGGCCACTTGCCGCGCTTTTACCCGCGTCAGAAAGGCCGCATAGCCCGCACCCGCCGCGGCCATGATGCCCAGCAAGACCCAGGCCTGAAACGTGCCGCCCAGCAACACCGCAACCGGATTGCCCGCCGCCACCAGCGGCGAATGGACGAAAACCACCGCCCCCCACCAAAGCCCAAGCATCGCCCAGACCAACCCGCGCGGCAGGCGCATGAACCGCCCCGCCCCCCAGATCACGACAGCCACCAGCAGCCCGATCACGAAACGCCAGTAGAGCCAAAGCCCCCCTCGCCCCGCGCGGTTTCCCCCAAGGCCTGCACCACCGCAAACCCCGCCTGCACCACCGGGGCCACCACCATCTGCGCGATCCGGTCGCCATGGCGGATCACATAATCTGCACTGCCAAGATTGATCAGCGCCACGCCCAGCGGTCCGCGATAATCGCTGTCGATGGTGCCGGGCGTGTTGGGCAGGCTGATGCCATGCTTGACCGCAAGGCCAGACCGGGGCCGGATCTGCACCTCAAACCCCAAGGGAATCTCCACCCGTATCCCCGTCGCCACGATCACCCGCTGCATCGGGGCCAGTACCAACCCGGCTTCCCGATCCTCGGGCGCAAGGTTCGCCCGGATATCCGCCCCCGCCGCCCCCGCCGTTTCATAGCGTGGCAGGCCAAGCGACTGATCCGCCCAATCTTCCCACAACACCTTCAGCACCGGCTCCATCCGCCCCACCATTTTCTGTCCCTAAATATCCCCGCCGGAGGCTTCCGAAACGTCCATCAGGCCAGCCCTTCGGCGATCCGCGCAGCCAACTTGGCGGCCACGGCGTCTTTGGCCATCCGGGGCCAGACCTCGGCCCCCGCATCGGTGATCAGCGTCACCGCGTTTTCCGTGCCGCCCATGATCCCCGTCCCCGCCGACACGTCATTGGCGACGATCCAGTCACAGCCCTTGCGCAGCCGTTTGGCGGTGGCATGGGCCAGCACATCATCGGTTTCGGCCGCAAAGCCCACCACCAGCCGGGGCGCGCGTGGCGCCTTTCGACACCTGCGCCAGAATGTCCGGGTTTTCCGCAAACTCCAGCGCAGGGGCCTTGCCCGACCCGTCCTTCTTCATCTTGTGCCCCGCCGCATTGGCCACCCGCCAATCCGCCACCGCCGCCGCCATCACCGCCGCGTCGGCGGGCAAGGCCGCCTGCACTGCCGCCAGCATCTGCGCCGCCGTTTCCACCCGCACCACTGCAACGCCCACGGGTGCCGGCACAGACGCAGGCCCGGTCACGAACGTCACCCTTGCCCCCAGATCGCGCAGCGCCGCCGCAATCGCCGTGCCCTGCGCGCCCGATGACCGGTTGGCGATATAGCGCACCGGATCAATCGGTTCATGCGTCGGACCCGAGGTCACCAGCACATGCCGCCCCCGCAACGGCCCGTCACCCAAGGCCGCCGCAATCGCCTGCACAATCTCCGCAGGCTCCACCATCCGCCCCGGCCCGAATTCGCCGCAGGCCATGTCGCCGTCCACCGGGCCGCAGACCAGCACGCCGTCCGCCTGCAACTGTCGCCAGATTGCGCTGTGTCGCGGGGTGCTGCCACATCCGCACGTTCATCGCAGGCACGATCAGCACCCGCTTGTCGGTCGCCAGCAGCAGGGTCGAGGCCAGATCGTTCGCAATCCCTGCCGCCATCTTGGCCATCAGATCGGCGGTGGCAGGGACCACCACCACCAGATCGGCGGCGCGGGACAGTTGGATATGGCCCATCTCGGCCTCATCGGTCAGGTCGAACAGGTCGGTGTAAACCTTGCCTCCCGCCAGTGCGCCTACCGACAGCGGCGTCACAAACTCCGCCCCCGCCTTCGTCAGCACCGGCACCACCGAGGCACCCTGCCCTTTCAGCAGCCGGATCAGCTCCAGCGCCTTGTAGGCCGCGATGCCACCACCGATGATCAGAAGAACGCGTTTTCCGGCCAGCATCGGCAGGCTCCTTGCAGGGTCTGGCAAAGGTTTAGGGGGGCGAGCGGGCAAACTCAACAGCCGTCAGTTGCCGGTCAGCGCGGCGCACGGGTCGTCGCGCGGGGTGGCGGGGGTGACGATCCACAGATCATAGGGCGCGTCGGGGCCGGGATCGGCCTCGACCTGCCCGATGGTCAGCACGGCCAGATCAGGGGCGGCAAGCGCCAGCAGCGCAGGCACACCCGTATCACGGCGCGCGTGGCCCGACCCGGTGATCACCGCCACTGGCCCGCCGGTTTCCGCGATCGCCAGAACCACGGCGCGGGCCAGTGCGGCATCGCGCAGCCTTTGCGCCTGCACCATGCCCGCCAGCATATGTTCTGGCAGCGCACCGCAATGGGCGTCGCGCTGGTCTGCCTCTCGCGCGGTCTGATCGGCCGGTGGCAAGGGCTGGAGCAGTCCATATCGCGCCGCATCTGCACCAAATCCAGCGGCGGCACCGTGCTTGACCGCCGCCCGCACCACATCACGCGGCACATCTGCGCCGTAAATGCGCGCCTTGGGGGCGGCGGAAAAGATCGGGAAATACATCGCAAAATCCGGCCAGCCGTTGGCGGCCCAGCCAAGTGCCGCTGCCATTTCCGCTGCATCTGCCCGGTCAGCCGGCATTGCCGCCACCTGCGCCGGGGTCAGCATTTCAAACACCAGGGCACGTGGAGCGATTGCCGCCACCGCCTGCGCCTGATTGGCGTGGTGGATGGGGTTGTCGTGAACTTCCCCCAAAATCACCACATCAGCGACGGGCAAAGCCGACAGATTATCGCCAGTAATCGGCCGCGCAAAAACCGGACCGACGCCAAGCATCAACAAGACAGCACAAACCTTCATACCAGAAAGTGATGCACTTCCCGCGACTGGCCTTCAAGGTTCTTGCGCAGTTTGGCGAAAGCGGCGGCCTCTAACTGTCGCACGCGTTCCTTGGAAAGCCCCAACTCCTCGCCCAATGACTCCAATGTCCGGGGTTCTTCCTGCAACTTGCGCTGCGCGACGATAAACCGCTCGCGCTGGTTCAGCGATTGCATCGCCCGTACCAGCCATGTCCGCAGATGGGCGGCGTCATGCGCGCCCTCGACCGCCTCGGCAGCCTGAACGCTGTCGTCTTCCAGCGCGTCAATCCACTCGCGGCCCTCGTCCTCGGCGCTTTGGGTCGCGTTCAGCGAATAGTCCGACCCCGACAGCCGCCCTTCCATCATCTCGACATCGGCCAGCGACACGCCCACTTCGGTCGCCACCCGCTGGCGCAACTGAAACTGGTCCAGCACCTCGCCTGCCGCAGTTGCCTCACGCTCCAGCTTGGCCTGTACGCGGCGCAGGTTGAAGAACAGCGCCTTCTGACTGCTGGTAGACCCCGTGCGCACCATCGACCAGTTGCGCATCACATAGTCCTGAATGCTGGCCTTGATCCACCACACCGCGTAGGTCGAAAACCGCACGCCGCGATCCGGGTCGAACTTGTCAGCAGCCTTCATCAGGCCAAGCGACGCTTCCTGGATCAGGTCATTCATCGGCGCACCGTAGCGGCGGAACTTCGCCGCCATCGAAATCGCCAGCCGCATATAGGCGGTGATCAGGCGGTGCAGGGCCTCCTCGTCGCGCTGATCCCGCCACGCATAGGCCAGACGCCGTTCCGTTTCGGCATCCAGCAATTCCGCCTTCATCGCTTGGCGCGACATGGTTTGGTCGCTATACCCCTCGTGTGCCATCTTCCAACCCCCAGTCAGACCTATGGTGCACGGCGTTCTTTGCCGCGATTATCAAGTCTTACGAGGCCAGAGCATGACCGGATCACTTATCCCTGCCAGTATTTCATTGCCCGCCCTGACGCTTGTGGTCGGTGGCGCGAAATCAGGCAAATCTTCGCTGGCCGAGCGGCTGATCACAGCCACATCCCGCCCCCGCACCTACATCGCCACGGCACAGGCGTGGGATGACGAAATGCGCCAGCGTATCGCCGACCACCGCAGCAGCCGCGGGCCGGACTGGACCACCGTTGAGGCCCCCCTTGATCTGGGCGCGGCATTGGATGCGGTACCTGCGGGCCACGCCGTGCTGGTGGATTGCGCAACCCTGTGGCTGACCAACCACCTGCTGGCCGAGCATGATCTGGCGGCGGAAAGTGCTTTGCTGCGGACGGCACTGGCACGCTGCAAGGCCCCGGTTGTGGTGGTGTCAAACGAGGTCGGCTGGGGCATCGTGCCCGACAACGCGCTTGCCCGCAGGTTCCGCGATGCGCAGGGGCGGCTCAATCAGGATCTGGCGGCACAGGCGGAACTGGTGTTGGGCGTCATGGCGGGGTTGCCGATCCTGCTGAAAGGCGCGCTATGACCCGCCTGTGGTGGGTGCGCCACGGCCCGACCCATACGAAGGCGTTTGCAGGCTGGCGCGATATTCCTGCCGATCTGTCCGATACCGCCGCCCTCGCCCGCCTGAACGCGCATCTGCCCGCCGATGCGGTGGTGATATCCTCCGACCTGATCCGCGCCACTGCCACCGCTGATGCGCTGTGCGCCACTCGCCCCCGCCTGCCCCACGACCCCGGTTTGCGAGAGTTCCACTTTGGCGATTGGGATGGCCTGACTTTCGCCGAGGTGTCGGCAAAATGGCCCGACCTCAGCCGCCGATATTGGGAAGACCCCGGCCACATCGCCCCGCCTAATGGCGAAAGCTGGCATCAGGCAGCCGCACGCGTGGCCCAAGCCGCCGACCGCCTGCTGGCCCTGCCCCACCCAGATATCATCATCGTCGCCCATTTCGGCGCAATCCTGACGCAGTATCAGCGCGCGGCAGGCCTGACCCCTTATCAGGCCTTGGCCCAAACCATCGACAACCTCTCCGTCACCTGCCTGTGCCATGACAACGGTCAGTGGAGTGCTGGCCAGGTCAATCACATTCCGTGATGAACGCGCCCACAAATCAACGCTTTTCGGAATACCCCAACCCGTGCAACGTGGCCGCAACATTATGGGAGATGCGACATGACCTATGACCTCGTGATCGGCGACCGCGCCTATTCCAGTTGGTCCTTGCGGGGCTGGCTGCTGTTTGACGCCTTTGGGATTCCGGTCAAAACCCATGCGGCACGGCTATACACCGACGAACTTGCCACGGTTCTGAAAGACTATTTCCCCGGCAGAACTGCCCCCACCATGCGCACCCCCGATGGCATGGTGGTTCCCGAAACCATTGCGATTGCCGAAGAACTGGCCACCCGCCACCCCGAGGCGGGCCTCTTGCCCGCCGATCCGCGGGCCCGCGCCGTGGCACGGGTGCTGATGGCCGAAATGCACGCAGGCTTTGGCGCGCTGCGCAACCATTGCCCGATGAACCTGCGCGTCAGCTACACCGACTGCGCACCGCCGCCTGAGGTACTGGCCGATCTGGCCCGGCTGGAAACCCTCTGGGCTTGGGCACGCGAGGAAACCAGCGCCAAAGGCCCGTGGCTCTGTGGGGCCTATTCGGCAGCGGATGCGTTCTTCGCCCCCGTGGCCTCCCGCATCGCAGGGTATAACCTGCCCGTCGGGCCTGCGGCGATGGCCTATGTCAACGCGCATCTGTCGCACCCGTCGTTCCGGCAATGGCGGGCGATGGGCTTGGTCGATGGCGCGGATCAACCGTTTTACCGCCGAGATTATGGCCGCCGTACCTGGCCTGGCCCGGTGCCCCTGCCCGCCCGCGCCGTGGCCGGAGCCGATACTGAAAACTCCACCTGCCCCTATTCCGGCAAACCCGTCACCCATGCGCTGGAAATCGCAGGCCGCCGCTTTGGCTTTTGCAACGCGTTTTGCCGCGACAAAACGGTGGCCGATGCCGAGGCTTGGCCAAAGTTCATCGCCATTTACCACTCGTAAACCATTCCGCCCTAACCGTTAACGAAGGTAAAGACGGGTGGGGATATGGTCGCACGCGCCTACACAGTGGCGTTTGAAGGGGTAGAGGCCCGGCTGGTCGAGGTGCAATGCGCCGTCGCCGCCGGGATGCCCTCGTTCACGCTGGTGGGCCTGCCCGACAAGGCGGTGTCCGAGGCCAAGGAACGCGTCCGCGCGGCGCTAGCGTCCATGTCCATCGCGTTGCCAACCAAGCGGATCACGGTGAACCTGTCACCTGCAGACCTGCCCAAGGAAGGGTCGCATTTCGACCTGCCGATTGCGCTGGCCCTGCTGGCCGCACTGGAAATCGTCCCGAAAGATGAGGTTGAACGCACCGTCGCGCTTGGCGAGTTATCACTGGATGGCCGCCTGATGCCCGTGATCGGTGCCCTGCCCGCCGCGATGGCCGCCGCGGTTGAGGACCGCAGCCTGCTCTGCCCCAAGGCCTGCGGTGCCGAGGCCGCTTGGGTCGGTGCGACGCAAGTGCTGGCTGCAGCCACACTGGCCGAGGTGGTGCGCCACTACACCGGCCAATCCCCCATCACCCCCGCCGAGGCGGGCGAGGTCGTGCTGCCGCAAGGTGCCCGCGATCTGCGCGAGGTAAAGGGCCAGGAACGCGCCAAACGCGCGCTGGAAATCGCCGCCGCCGGACGGCACCACCTGTTGATGATCGGCAGCCCAGGGTCGGGAAAATCCATGCTGGCGGCCCGTTTGCCGGGCATATTGCCGCCGCTGTCCGCGGCTGAAGCACTGGAAACCTCAATGGTCCATTCGCTGGCAGGCCTTTTGTCCGAAGGCGGCATCAGCCGCGCCCGCCCCTTCCGCGAACCGCACCATACGGCCTCGATGGCCGCCATCGTGGGGGGTGGCAAAGGCGCGAAACCCGGCGAGGTCAGCCTTGCCCACAATGGCGTGCTGTTCATGGACGAATTCCCCGAATTTCCCCGCACCGTGCTGGAAACCCTGCGCCAACCGATTGAAACCGGCGAAATCATGGTCGCCCGCGCCAATGCCCATATCCGTTATCCCTGCCGCTTTCTGCTGGTCGCCGCCGCCAACCCTTGCAAATGCGGCTACATGACCGATGCCGCCCGCGCCTGCACCAAGGCACCGCTGTGTGGTGACGACTATCTGGGCCGTATCTCTGGCCCGCTGATGGACCGCTTCGATCTGCGGGTGGAAGTGCCCCCCGTGGCCTACACAGATCTAGACCTGCCCGCGACCGGCGATACCTCTGCCACCGTCGCGGCCCGGGTCAGTGCCGCGCGGGCGGTGCAAACGGCCCGCTTCGCCGGGGCCACAGGGGTCAGGGTCAATGCCGACATGGAAGGCAAACTGCTGGAAGAGGTGGCAAGCCCCGATACCGAAAGCCGGGCGCTGCTTGCCCGGGTGGCAGACCGGTTTGGCCTTACTGCACGCGGCTATCACCGGGTGCTGCGGGTGGCACGCACCATTGCCGATCTGGATGGCAGCGCCACGGTACGGCAGCCGCATGTGGCCGAAGCGGTCAGCTATCGCCTCGCTGTGGGCACCAAATCCTGAAAAGGGGCGCTTTTTGCCCAATCGGGCAAAAAGCGCCCCCGTCCGGGATATCACGCCGCCCGCTTCGCCTCGATCACCTGCCAGATGCGTTCGGCGGTGTTGGTGCCATCAAACCGCTCCAACTCCTGGATGCCGGTAGGCGAGGTCACGTTGATCTCGGTCAGCCAATCACCGATCACGTCGATGCCGACGAAAATCTGGCCATACTCCTTCAAAACCGGCCCGATCCGCGCGCAAATTTCCAGATCGCGGGGGGTCAGCCCCACCTTTTCAGGCCGCCCACCTGCATGCATGTTCGACCGGGTCTCCCCCGCCTGCGGCACCCGGTTGATCGCGCCCACAGGCTCGCCATCGACCAGGATAACCCGCTTGTCGCCCTTGGACACATCGGGCAAAAATTTCTGCACGATCAAAGGCTCGCGGTTGATGCCGGTAAACATCTCATGCAACGACGCCAGATTGCGGTCGTTCGGGTCCAGCCTAAACACCCCCGCCCCGCCATTGCCGTACAACGGTTTAAGAATGATATCCCCATGCCGCGCCTTGAAGGCGCGGATCGTCGCAAGATCGCGGGCAATCGCCGTCGGCGGGGTCAGATCGGCGAAGCGCAGCACCAGCAGTTTTTCGGGCGAATTGCGCACCCAGAACGGATCATTCACCACCAGCGTCTTGGGATGGATCATGTCCAGCAGATGGGTCGTGGTAATATAGCCCATGTCGAACGGCGGGTCTTGCCGCAGCCAGACCACATCAAACTCTGCCAGATCGACCTCGGTTTCCGCGCCGTAACTCACATGATTGCCAACCTCGCGCCGCAGCGTGATCGGAAATCCGCGTGCCATCACCCGGCCTTCGACAAAGGCCAGCTTGTCTGGCGTGTAGAAAAACAGCGAATGCCCCCGCGCCTGCGCCTCCAAAGCGATGCGGAACGTGCTGTCCCCATTGATGTTGACAGACCCGATCGGGTCCATTTGCAGGGCTACCTTAAGCGACATCGAATTCTCCGGGGGTCAATTCCCGGCACGATGCCCCAATGCGCCGGGGGATGCAAACGGGTCAGGCAGCGAAGGCGTTTTCCAACACTTCGATCCGGCCCTGCCCATCAACCAAGGCGACATCGAACCGCACATCTGTCAGCAATCCCTTGGGTTCGCCCGCCAGAAATTCTTCTGCCGAGGCATAGATGCGCTGCATTTGCCGCAATGACAGGTGTTCCGCCGCAATCGCATGCGTGCTGCTTTGCTTGACCTCGATAAAGATCACCTCTGCCCCGTTGCGGGCAATCAGGTCAATCTCACCGCCCGAGCCACGCCAACGCCGCGCGCAGACCGCGCGGCCAGACCGTTCATACATCTGCGCCACCTGATCTTCGGCAGCCACACCCGCATGATAGGCCCGCGCCCCGCGCAGCGACCGTGATGCAACCACCTGATCCGCCATGTTACCCCCGCCGCAATGCCATCTGATACACTTCCCGTCTTGGCAAACCGTAGGCTTCCGCAATCGCCGCTGCCGCATCCTTGACCGTCATCCGCAGCATCGCCTGATCCAAAGCCTGTTCTACCGTGGCCGCATCCGCCCGTGTTACCGCCCCACGATCTACCAGCACAACAATTTCACCCTTCACGTCCCGGTCTGCAAACGCCGCCGCAAGATCACCAAGACTGCCCCGCGACACTTCTTCGAATCGCTTCGTCAGTTCCCGGCACACAACAGCGTACCTCCCCGCCCCCAGACATTGCACCAAATCATCCAACAATTGGTTAATGCGCTTTGGCGATTCATACAGGATCAGCGTGGCTTGCACGTCGCGCAGCTCTGTCAGGAATGTCAGGCGGGCCGATTTGGTTGGCGGCGCAAAGCCTGCAAACAAGAACCGGTCGGACGGCAGACCCGACACTGTCAGCGCGCAGAGCACGGCCGACGCACCGGGGGCGGCAAGCACGGCCACGCCTTCGGCAATCGCCGCGCGGGCCAGTTGGAAACCGGGGTCCGAGATCAGCGGCGTTCCGGCCTCGGACGCATAGGCGACCGATTTGCCTTCGCTCAGGGCCCGCATCAGCCGGGGCAGTGCCGCGTCATTGTTGTGTTCGTGATAGGCGACCAGCGGGCGGTTGCCCAAGGAAATACCGTGAATTTCCATCAAATGCCGCAGGGTTCGGGTATCTTCCGCGGCCAGCACATCGGCCCCCGCCAGAATGTCCAGTGCCCGCAAGGTAATGTCGCGCGCAGCCCCGATGGGGGTGGAAACAAAATGCAGCCCCGGGGCCACGGCTTTGGCAAGGCTGCGCTTTGCGGGCTCTGCGTTATCCGTTTGCGCCCCAGTGCCGGAAATGTCCGGGTCTGCCTCATGGGACGAAATGCTGCCGATGGACATGATCTGAACTCCGCTGACAAGTTTACTTCCCGCGACGATGCGCTTAACCTGCCCGCCGATGCCGCACCTCTGCCGCGCCTCTGGGAGTGAGGAATTCCTTATGTTGTCTGCTATTGTCCACGCGTGCAAGTCACCGGGCCGTTTCGTTCTTGTTGTGGCGGCCCTTGTGCTGGCGGCCTGTGTGCCCGGTGCCGGGCCAATCAGCGGCAAAGGTCCGCTGATCGGTGCTGGTGAGGCCGTGCCCGTCGCCTTGCTGGTGCCCGCCGGGTCGGGGCAGGCGAGTGATGAATTGCTGGCACGCAGTCTGCAAAACGCGGCCCGGCTGGCCATTTCAGATCTGGGCGGCGTCAAGATCGATCTTCGGGTTTACAACACCTCAGCGCAGCCCGGGCAGGCGCAAGCCATGGCGATCAAGGCCGCCGATGAAGGCGCAAAGATCATTCTCGGCCCGGTGTTTGCGCAAGAAGCAAATGCCGTCGGCGTGGCAATGGCCGCGCGCGGGATCAATGTGCTGTCCTTTTCAAACAACACCGACATTGCCGGTGGCAACGTGTTCGTGCTTGGGCCAACCTTTGACAATTCGGCCCGCAGGCTGGCCAACTATGCGGTAAGTGCGGGCAAAAGCCGCATCATGGTTGTGCATGACCGCAATACAGCGGGAGATCTGGGCAGGGCGGCCATTCAGCGCGGCGTGCAGGCGGCGGGCGGATCGGTGGTTGCTGTCGGATCATATGAGCTGTCGCAGCAGGGCATCGCATCCGCCATCCCGTCCATCGCACAGACGGCAAAAACGGCGGGGGCCAATGCGCTGTTTCTGACCGCAGACAGTGCAACCGCCCTGCCGCTGGTCAGCCAGTTGCTTGCCGACAATGGTCTGTCCTCGGCTACAGCCCAGATGATCGGTTTGACCCGCTGGGATATTCCGGCGGCGGCGCTTGCCTTGCCGGGTGTTCAGGGCGGCTGGTTTGCCCTGCCGGACCCCGCCCTGTATAACCAGTTTCAGGGACGCTATCAGACCGCGTTTTCCGAAGCCCCCCACCCGATTGCAGGGCTTGCCTATGACGGGATCGCCGCCATTGGCGCGCTGGTCAAGCAAGGCAAGACCAATGCGCTGAGCGCGCAGGCCCTGACGCAAGGGGCAGGCTTTGTCGGCGTCAACGGCATCTTCCGCCTGCGCACCGATGGCACCAACGAACGCGGCCTTGCGATTGCACAGGTCCGCAACAACAGCTTTGCAATCATCAGCCCCGCGCCGCGCAGCTTTGCCGGTGCCGGGTTCTGATGTCAGCCGCAAAAGCGGCGGCGGCGGCACTGCCCGCCGCCCCCGCCCTGATGCTTCTGCCTGGGTCTGCGATCATTGATACGGGCGCGCTGACCCGCGCCATCGCCGCCGATATCGGGTCGGCCGCCAATGCCAAGGCCGCACGGGCCATTGCCGTGGCGCACATGGCACAGGCAAAATCCCGCGCCAATGACGCGCTTGAGGCCGCCTTCAAGGACCATCCGCTGGCGGCGCGTGCGCTGGTGAAGGCGCAGGCCTATCTGACGGACGGGCTGGTCACCGCAGCCTTGCGCGTGGCGGTGGATCACCTGCACCCCTTGCCCAGCCCCACCGAGTCTGAACGCATCGCCGTTCTGGGGGTTGGCGGCTATGGCCGGGCCGAAATGGCCCCCCATTCCGACGTGGACCTGCTGTTTCTGACTCCATGGAAGATCACCCCTTGGGCAGAATCCGTGATCGAATCCATGCTGTATATGCTGTGGGATCTGAAGCTGAAGGTGGGCCACGCCAGCCGCACGGTGAAGGACTGCATCCGTCTGGGGCGCGAGGATATCACCATCCGCACCGCCCTGCTGGAATACCGCTATGTCGCGGGCTATGCACCCTTGGCGGTGGAACTGGGCGACCGGCTGTGGGCAGACCTGTTCCGCAATACCGGGCCCGAGTTCATCGAGGCCAAGCTGGCCGAACGGGCCGAACGTCACAAACGACAGGGCGGGCAGCGCTATGTGCTGGAACCCAATGTCAAAGAGGGCAAGGGCGGTCTGCGCGATCTGCAAACCCTGTATTGGATTGGCAAGTATCTGAACCGGGTGTCGTCGTCCGAAGGTCTGGTCGGCGTTGGCCTTCTGTCGCGCGAGGAATACGACATCTTCACCCGCGCCGAAGATTTCCTCTGGGCGGTGCGCTGCCATATGCACCACATCACGGCGCGGGCCACCGACCAGTTGACCTTCGACATTCAGGTCGAGGTGGCCGAGCGGATGGGCTACCGCGATTCCGGCGGGCGGCGGGCGGTCGAACATTTCATGCAGGATTATTTCCGCCATGCCACCCGCGTGGGCGAGTTGACGCGCGTGTTCCTGACCGAACTTGAGGCGAGGCACGCCAAACCCGAAGCCTCGTTGTTGGGCATCTTCAAACGCGTCAAACGGGTGAAGCCGGGTTACAAACTGGTGCAGGGCCGCATCGACGTGGCCGACCCCACTGCTTTTCTGGCCGACAAGCTGAACCTGTTGCGGGTGTTTGAAGAGGCTCTGCGCACCGGATACCTGCTGCATCCCAACGTCATGCGCCTGCTTGCGGCCCATCTGGACCTGATCGACGACGACCTGCGCACCAACCCCGAGGCGGTGCAGATCTTTCTTGATCTGCTGTTGAAACACGGCAACCCGGAACGCAGCTTGCGCCGGATGAACGAGCTTGGCGTGCTGGCCGCCTTCATCCCGGAATTTGAAAACATCGTCGCGATGATGCAGTTCAACGTCTACCACCACTACACGGTGGACGAGCATATCATCCAGACCATCTCTGTGCTGGCCCAGATCGAACGGGGCGAACTGGTCGAGGATTTGCCGCTGTCCTCGTCTATCCTGAAGGCGGGGGTAAATCGGCGAGTGCTGTATGTGGCGCTGCTGATGCACGATATCGGCAAGGGCCGCCCCGAGGATCATTCGATCATTGGCGCGCAACTCGCCCGCCGTATTGCACCCCGGCTGGGGCTGGATGCCGAGGAATGTGAGACGGTGGAATGGCTGGTGCGCTATCACCTGCTGATGTCCGACATGGCGCAAAAGCGTGATATCGGCGATCCCCGCACGGTGCGCGATTTTGCCAAGGCGGTGAAAACCCGCAAACGGCTGGACCTTTTGACCATCCTGACCGTCTGCGATATTCGCGGCGTCGGGCCGAACACCTGGAACAACTGGAAGGCCATGCTGCTGCGTCAGTTGTACCGCGACACTGCCGATGCGCTGGAAGGCGGGCTGGAGACCCTGAACCGCGAAAACCGCGAGGATGAGGCAAAGCACGCCCTGCGCGCCCGCCTGTCGGGCTGGGATGTCCGCCACCTGCGGGCTGAGACTGCGCGGCACTATGTGCCTTACTGGCGCGGGCTTTCCACCGATACCCATGCCATCTTTGCGCGCATGTTGCTGGACTTGCCTGACAGCGAAATCCGCATCGACCTTGATCCCGACCCGCACCGCGACGCGACGCGCGCCTGCTTTGCGCTGGTCGATCACCCCGGCATCTTCTCGCGTCTTGCCGGGGCACTTGCACTGGTCGGGGCCAATGTGGTCGATGCCCGCACCTATACGTCCAAGGATGGCTATGCGACGGCGGTGTTCTGGGTGCAGGATATCGAAGGCCGCCCCTATGAGGTGGCCCGCCTGCCCCGCCTGCGCGGCATGATCGAAAAGACCCTGAAGGGTGAGGTCGTCGCCCGCGATGCGCTTGAAAGACCGCGACCGCGTGAAAAAGCGCGAACGCGAGTTCCGCTTTCCGACCCACATCACCTTCGACAACGAAGGGTCCGAGATTTACACCATCATCGAGGTCGATACCCGCGACCGCCCCGGCCTGCTGTATCGATCTGACCCGCACGCTGGCCAACAACACCATCTACATCGCCTCTGCCGTGATCGCGACCTACGGCGCGCAGGTGGTGGACACCTTCTATGTGAAGGACATGTTCGGCCTGAAACTGCACGCCAAATCGAAACAAGAGGCGCTGGAACGCAAGCTGCGCGAGGCCATCGCCGATGGCGCGGAACGGGCGCAGGCATGACGCGCGCCTCGCTGGCCCGGTCGATCGTCACCGTCGGCGGCTGGACCCTGCTGTCACGCGGGGCAGGCTTTGCCCGCGACATGATGATGGCGGCCTATCTGGGCGCGGGGCCGGTGGCCGATGCGTTCAACGTGGCGTTTTCCCTGCCCAACATGTTCCGCCGCTTCTTTGCCGAGGGCGCGTTCAACATGGCCTTCGTGCCGATGTTCGCCAAGAAACTGGAAGGCGGCGAGGATGCGACACGGCTTTGCGCAGGATGCGTTCAACGGGCTGGCCGCGATCCTGATCGTGTTTTCGGTCTTGGGCACGCTGGCGATGCCGTGGCTGGTCTGGGCGATGGCGTCGGGCTTTGCCGGGGATGCGCGGTTTGATCTGGCGGTGCTGTATGGGCAGATCGGGTTCAGCTATATCCTGTTCATCAGCCTTGTGGCCCTGCTGTCGGGCGTCTTGAACGCGCATGGGCATTTCACCGAAGCCGGGCTTCGTGCCGGTCCTTTTGAACCTGATCTTCATTGCGGCCATGCTGCTGGCGGTCTGGGCCGGGTGGGATATGGGGCTGACGCTGGCTTGGACCGTGCCTGTCACTGGCATAGCGCAGCTTGCCTTCACATGGGTCGCGGCCCGGCGCATCGGGTTTCGCTTCCACCTGCGCCTGCCGCGCATGACGCCGGAACTGCGGCATCTGGCGATGATCGCCGCCCCTGCCGTGCTGTCGGGCGGGGTGGTGCAGATCAACCTGTTGGTGGGGCGGCAGGTCGCGTCCTACACCGAAGGCGCGGTCAGTTGGCTGGTCTATGCCGACCGTCTGTACCAACTGCCGCTTGGCGTGGTGGGCATTGCCATCGGCACGGTGCTGCTGCCCGACCTGTCGCGCCGCCTGCGGGCGGGCGATGCGGCGGGCGGGCGTGACAGTTTCAACCGGGGCACCGAATTTGCGCTGATGCTGACCGTGCCCTGTGCCGTGGCGCTGATGGTCATCGCCCTGCCACTGACCCAAGTGCTGTACCAGCGCGGGGCGTTCGGGGCCGAGGATGCCCGCGCCACCGCTTTGGCACTGGCGATCTACGGCGCGGGCCTGCCCGCCTTCGTGCTGCACAAGGTGTTGCAGCCGCTGTTCTATGCCCGCGAAGACAGCCGCAGCCCGTTTCGCTATGCCGTGGTTTCCATGGTGCTGAACGCGGCCATCGCCGTGGGTCTGATGCCCCTGATGGGCTTTGCCGCCGCCGCCCTTGCCACCACCCTTGCGGGCTGGATCATGGTGGCCCAACTGTGGTTCGGGTCGCGGCATATGGGCGACGAGGCTCGCCTCGACGCCCGCCTTGCCCACCGTCTGCCCCGGATTGCGGCGGCATCGGTGACCATGGGCGCGGTGCTTTGGGGCGGCGCATACCTTCTGGCCCAGCCCCTGACCGCCGACTACTGGCGCTACTTCGCCCTCGCCGCCCTGATCATCGCCGGCATGGTCAGCTACTTTGCCAGCGGGGCGGCTTTGGGTGCATTCCGGTTGTCAGACCTGAAATCCCTGCGCCGTCAGCGCTGACGCACCATCGCGCGCAGCCGGGCAAATCCACCGGGGGCCAGAACGAACGACAGCGCAAACCCGGTCGCAAACCCGGCCAGATCAGCGACCCATTCCAGCCCGCCACCAAAGATCACCCCGAACACCAACTGCACGCCCAGCAAAAAGCCGATCATCGTGAAGGCGCGGTATTTGTTGGCCCCGACCGCTGCAAGGTTGACCCACAACAGGTAGGTGAACGCCCCGATCAAGCCGTAGACCGCCGGATACCCCCCGATCAAAGGCGCGCGCGCGGATGGCAGCGCAAAGGTATAGACCAGCGCCCCGACCGCCGCCGCCCCCAGCACCACCAGCACCACACCCCACCAGCGGAACACCTCACCCACCATCTTGCCAAGCGCCAGCAGCATCACCACCACGAACAGCGCATGGGTGAAACTGCCGTGGATCAGCGGATAGCTGATCAGCCGTGTCAGCGCGTCCAGCGGATAGGTGTGGTTTTCCACCATGTAGCGCATCAGGTCGGGCGAGAAGGCAAACCGCTCCATCGCCTGCAATCGCCAGCCGACAGCACTCGGCCCGCCAACCAGCCCCCCGCCCCAAGGTTAAGCACCAGCTCCATCGCAATCACTGGCAGCGCCAGCAACCAGACGACGGGGGGCAGCGGGTTCAGGGGGGGGGCATTGTGATCTTGGGACATGGCACTCTCCGGGTCGGGGCCGTGATTGACGCACCCTGCCCCATCCGATACGCGGAACACGCAGCTTTTTCCAGATGGAGTATCCCATGTCCGAGCCGGTCCAAACGCCTCAGACTTTCCCGACCCGCATTTTCTCGGGCATCCAGCCCTCGGGCGGCTTGACCCTTGGCAATTACCTTGGCGCGCTGAAGCGCTTTGTGCAAAAGCAGGATGAAGGCATCGAGACCGTCTATTGCCTCGTCGATATGCACGCGATCACTGTCTGGCAAGACCCCGCCAAGCTGCGCCAGCAAACCCGTGAGGCGGCGGCAGGGTTTATCGCCGCAGGTATTGATCCCGCGCGGTCGATCCTGTTCAACCAAAGCCAGGTGACCGCCCATGCCGAGCTTGCGTGGATCTTCAACTGCGTCGCCCGCATGGGCTGGATGAGCCGGATGACCCAGTGGAAGGACAAGACGGCAGGCAAGAATGCCGAGGCGGAATCGCTGGGCCTGTTTGCCTACCCCGCGCTGATGGCGGCGGATATTCTGGCCTATAAGGCCACCCATGTTCCGGTGGGCGAGGACCAGAAACAGCATATCGAGCTGACGCGCGATATCGCGATGAAGTTCAACCACGACTACAAGATCAACTTCTTTCCCATCACCGAACCTGTCATCGAAGGGGCCGCAACCCGCGTGATGAGCCTTCGCGATGGCACCAAGAAGATGTCCAAATCCGACCCGTCCGATCAGTCGCGCATCAACCTGACCGATGACGCCGACACCATCGCCAAGAAGTTCCGCAAGGCCAAGACCGATGCCGAACCACTGCCCGACAGTATCGAAGGCCTGAAAGACCGCCCCGATGCGCGCAACCTGATCAACGTCTATGCGGCGCTTGCCGATATGACCCCGGCGGCGGTGATCAGCGACTACGCCGGCGCGCAGTTCGGCACGTTCAAACCAGCGCTTGCCGATCTGGCGGTGGCAAAACTGTCGCCGATCACCACAAAGATGAGCCAGTTGATGCAAGACCCAGGCGAGATCGACCGTATTCTGGGCGAGGGGGCGGCCCGCGCCGAGGCCATCGCGCGGCCGATCCTTGATCAGGTGTATGAGATCGTGGGGATGATCCGGTCGCGGCAGGTGTGATGAGACGGGTGGCAAAAGGGCTGGCGCGGCTGTTGCTGACGCTGGCCCTTGCGGCCTCACTTGGGGCCTCCGCTATGGTCTGGCCTGCAGATCGCGCGAGACCCCACCTTGCACCCGATCATCGACCGCACCACAGACGAAATCGTGGCCGCCACCGACCAGATGATGGCGCGTGAGGCGACGCCGGAACGACTGACCGCGCTGATCAACACCCGGCTGGCTGAGACCCCGCGCAACTGGGTGGCGTTGCAGGCGCTTGCCGCCCTTGCGGCTGAACGCGCCGTTGCTTTGCCCGACTCCTATGCACCGGCCTATGATGCCGACCACAGCCTGACCGCCACCGCCAGCGATTGCGCGGGATGCGCCTATGACCCCGCCACCTGCACCCTGTCGAACGTGCTGATCTGCCAAGCCCCCGTCGCCCTGACCCCGATTGGCGACATCGCGGGCCTCACCCGCGCCGGGGTGGCCTATTCCACCGGGGCCGAGGTGGATCAGATTGACCTGACCCTGTCGCTGATCGGCCTTGGGGCGACCGCCGCCATTGTCGCCTCTGGCGGAACATCGGGTGCCGTGAAGGCCGGGGCCAGCACGGTGAAACTCGCACGGCGCATGGGGCTGGCGTCGCCCCGCCTGACCGCGATGGCGATGGATGCCGCCCGGCGCGGCGTCGATTGGGCCGCCCTTCCTGCTGCCCGGTCCACCGATGATCTGGCCCGCCTGATCCGCGCCGATGCGATTGCCCCACTGACCGCCACCCTCACCGACCTGAACCGCCTGCGCGCCTCGACCAGTGCCACTGACGCGCTGCATCTGTTGCCGCTGATCGACACTGCCGCCGACGCCCGCCGCCTAGCCCGCGCAGGCGAGGCGCTCGGGCCGCGTCTGGTGGCAAGGGCCGAGGTGCTGGGCAAAGCCCGCCTGCTGCGCGCCACTACCCGGCTGTCGAATGTCGCGCTTACTCTGACCGCAAGCCTTGCCGCCCTGCTGGCCAGCCTCGCCGCGCTGATCGGCGGGATGATCCAATCCACACTGCTGCGCAGCTTGCGCCGCCGGGTGTAGCACCCAATTCGGAACCCCGGCAGGACTTAATCCTGCCCCTTCAATCCCTTGAGCACCCTCCCCACTGTCACACCCCTAAATCCTTCCGCCCCTACATCTGTCTTATCGGTATGGGCGGGACTGTCCCCCTTCTTCCCGCCGCCCCGGACGCACCCCTGCCCGGCGCGGCCCCGCCCCTTGCCCCCTGTGCCCATCCCGGCACAGGGGGCCTTTTTGCGGGCCTTTTGCAGTCCGCCTCGCCCCACCCTTCCGAACAAACTCTGTGCGCAGACGGCCATAGGCCACCCGCCGATCTGCCGCTATATTATCCCCAACCAGACGCCATGACAGGAGCCGCAAATGCCCGAGATTCACCCCGAAACCCGTGTCGGCCATGTGCATCTCAAGGTCGCCGACCTTGACCGCGCCATCGCCTTCTATTCCGGCATCCTGGGCTTTGGCCTGACCCAACGCTATGGCGCGCAGGCCGCATTCTTGTCGGCGGGCGGCTATCACCACCACATCGGCCTGAACACCTGGGACAGCAAGGGCGGCAAGCCGCCTGCCCCCGGCACAACAGGCCTCTATCACAGCGCGTTTCTGTTCCCCAACCGCAAGGCGCTGGCCAATGTGCTGAAAGCCCTTGTCGCCGCCAACTACCCCCTGACCGGCGCGTCGGATCATGGCGTGTCCGAGGCGATCTATCTGGATGACCCCGATGGCAATGGCGTCGAACTCTACCGCGACCGCGCCGAAGCCGACTGGCCCCGCGACGCCGATGGCACCCTGTCAATGACCACTGGCAGGCTGGACCTGAACGCCCTGCTGGCCGAGGCCGACTGACCGCCAAGCAAAC
Source organism: uncultured Alphaproteobacteria bacterium (assembly GCA_963772935.1). Classification (GTDB taxonomy): domain Bacteria; phylum Pseudomonadota; class Alphaproteobacteria; order Rhodobacterales; family Rhodobacteraceae; genus JANNNF01. Next base: position 494,080 of record CAVYZK010000008.1, read on the forward strand.
ATCCGCCCGTTTCACATTGGCGCAAATATCCCCGCCGGAGGCATCTTCCCTTCGCCTTTCCAACAACTTGCCCTTGCCAATGCGGGTGCGGGCAAAGGCGCGCAGGTGGCCCACCGGGCCAACAAGCGCCCGCCCCGGTCAGCCGCCCTTGCAACCGCGACGGCTGGCGGATTACCTTCCCCGCGCAACAGACGGGGAAACCACATGGCGTTCGGCAAAAACATCCGCACCTTCTTTGACGGTCGCTGGCATGACGGCGACATCCCCGTCATGCGGGCGGCGGATCATGGCATGTGGCAGGGATCGTCGGTGTTCGACGGTGCCCGCTGGTTCGACGGGCCTATGCCCCGATCTGGATGCTCATTGCGCCCGGGTCAACCGGTCGGCCGAGGCTTTGCTGATCACCCCCACCTGCGCCCCAGAGGATATGGCCGCCATCATCCGCGAAGGCCTGCAAGCCTATGGCGCGGACCAATCCGTCTATATTCGCCCGATGTACTGGGCCTTGCACGGGTCTGATCTGGGCGTGGCGCCGATGGTGGGGGCCACCGGCTTTGCGATCTGTCTGGAGGAGGTGGCGATGCCCGCCGCGGATTTCGCCACCACCGCCACCCGCACCAAGTTTCGCCGCCCGGTGCTGGAGGATAACGTCTGCAACGCCAAGGCAGGCTGCCTTTACCCCAACAACGCCCGCATGCTGGTCGAGGCCCAATCCAAGGGGTTCGGCAATGCGCTGGTCGCCGATGCCATGGGCAACCTTGCCGAAAGTGCCACGGCCAATGTGTTCTTGGTGAAGGACGGCGTGGTGTTCACCCCCATCCCCAACGGCACCTTTCTGGCAGGCATCACCCGCGCCCGCCACATCGCCAACCTGCGCGCCGACGGGGTCGAGGTGATTGAAACCGTCCTCGGCTTTGATGATGTCCATGCCGCCGATGAGGTTTTTCTGTCGGGGAACTTTGCCAAGGTCACCTCGGTAAAGGCCTTCGACGATACCACCTACAAGACCCGCGCGATGACCGACCGCGCCCGCAGCCTCTATTGGGACTGGGCCGCGTCAAGCCGCTAACGGGCCGGTCCAAACGACAGGGCGAAAACCACGGGCCCAAAAACCACAGGCTTGCCAGCCCCCCCGGTCCTCGCGCATATTCCCGTTCCGAGAAGGAGACCCGGATGCGCAAGTTCCTCGTGGTGCTGGACGACAGCCGTGAATGCCTGAACGCGATGCGCTATGCCGCGTTCCGGGCGGCCCATACCGGTGGGGGGGTGACGATCCTGTCGGTGATCCCGCCCGAAGAATTCCAGCATTGGATGGGCGTCGCAGACCTGATGCGGACCGAAGCCCGAGAGCGGATCGAGGCGCATTTCGAGGTCTTCGCCAAATGGATGCGCGACAAACAGGGCGTTAACCCCGAACTGGTGATCCGCGAAGGCGACCCGGTGGCAGAGATTCTGGCGCTGGTGCGGGACGACGGCGAAATCGGGGTACTGGTCCTTGGCGCGGGCACCGAGAAAGCGGGCCCCGGCCCGCTCGTGACCCAGATGAGCCGCAATTCCGGCAATCTGCCCATCCCGATCACCATCGTGCCAGGCGACATGTCGAAGGAACGGCTGGAAAGCATTACGTGACGGCATCCTGCATATAAGCTTTGGTCAGGCCGCCCGAAAATGGCCGTTTTTCTGGACGACTGATTAAAGTGGTTTTCAAAAGGACGGGCCGGGGACGATGCGACAGATACTTCTTTGCGTCATTTCAATCCTGTTTCTTGCGCCAACGCTTGCGCTGTCACAGAACTGGTCAGGGGCGGAATTTGATGCGCGCGGGCTGACATCACAGGAAAAACGTGTGTTGCAAGCGGCTCTTGCCCTGTCGGGTGATTATGTCGGGCTGTTCGATGGCGACTGGGGCAAGGGCAGCCAGCGCGCCTTGGAAGCCTATACCCTGCACGAGTTTGGCACCGACAAGCCCCGCTTTTCCCATCTGCGCCCGGTGCTGGCCGCTTGGGCAGTTGAACTGCGCGAAAGCGGCTGGGAAACCTATTACTACAATTCCACAGATACTTCTTACGCCCACCCGTCCAACTTTCTGATCCGGACCGATGATCCTGACACGATCCAGTTTGATGCCAGTGACGGCTCTTTCAGTCTGGTTATCCACTTTGCTGACTTTACAGACACTTATGCTTTGCATCAGTATTTTTTGAATGATGCCGTGTTTGACCCAGAGCCATACCAGACCCTGACCCCAGACCGGCTGATTACCGCCGTCACACTAGAAAATGGCTTGGTGACCTATGCCCGGTCTGACCGGATCAAGGCCGGCTATGTGACCCTGTCCATCATTGCCACGGCCGGTCAGAAGGCGCGCATGGCCATTCTGGCGGGCAGTATGCAGCGGGGCCGAGCGGCTGATCTGATGATCCCAAGCCATGGCGCATTGGCCGAGTTAATGGCCGCCACCCCGGATCAGAACGTGATGGCCCAACCCGCCATTCCACCCCCGCCTGCCGCAAGCACCATCACGGGAAGCGGCACTGGATTTTATATCAACAACACGGATCTTCTGACCGCGGCGCATGTGGTTGAGGGTTGCGCAGGACTGACACTCGCCGATGGAACATCCCTGAGCGTGATCGCTGACGACACCGACCTTGATCTTGCGCTTGTCAGCGGCACACGGCGGTCTGCACGCTGGCTGGAACTGAACAGCGACGTCGCCCCCCGATTGGGCGAGCCTGTGATGGCGCTTGGATTTCCCTATCTGGGAACACTCGGCCAAGGCCTGACGGTGACGGGCGGCAATGTCAGCGCGATGCAGGGCATCAATGGAACATCAGACCGCATCATGATTTCTGCCCCGGTACAGCCCGGTAACAGCGGCGGTCCGTTGCTGAATGGCGCAGGGGCGGTGATCGGCGTAGTGGTGGCCCGGGTCAATGATCTGAACGTGTTAAAGGAAACCGGGACGCTGCCGCAGAATATGAATTTTGCGGTGCCGACACAGCCGCTGATAAGCTTTCTGGACGCAAGCGGCGTGTTCTACCCGCGCGCCCAAAGTATTGGCACCTCGATCACAAGCGGTATCCCTGCCGAAATATCCGATGCCGTTGTGCCGATATTCTGCAATGGATAGTGTTTTGTTGGCATAACGTTGGACGCGATGCACAAAGCAGTGGGGCTTTGGTGACGTTACGGCCTTGCAATGCTGCAACGCAGCATTTTCTATTGAACTTTCGTCCTGCAGCGCCCACGTTGGCGGCAAGGGAGGGTTTGAAAGGATACCATGATGTACGCGCGCACACTTGCAGCACCGCAACCGCCCGAAGTGCCGGGTTTTGGCTATTTCACCCAGAACTCCGGCACCGAAACCTGCGTTGACCCTTGTACAGCGGGCCAGGCCAATCACGCCACTGGATCAGATGTATGCCTATTTCTCGGCGGAATGATATGGCGGCACGAGACTAATTTAGAACTGTTCCAAACTTGACTTTGCGCCCCTCGGGGCGCATATCCGATGGGAATAGTCGGAGATAGCAGATGTTCATCCAGACCGAATCCACCCCGAACCCGGCCACCTTGAAATTCTTGCCGGGTCAGACCGTGCTTGATCTTGGCACTGCCGATTTTCCGTCTGCCGAGGCTGCGGCGAAGTCGCCGCTGGCAAGCCGCATCTTTGCGGCGGGTGGAGTTGCGGGGGTGTTCTTTGGCACCGATTTCGTGACCGTGACCAAATCGGACGCGTCCGAATGGCAGCATATCAAACCCGCAATCCTTGGCGCGATCATGGAGCATTACCAATCCGGTGCCGCCGTGATTGACGGCGAAAGTACCGGTGGCGGCCATGCGGAACACACAGGCGAAGATGGCGATATTGTCCGCCAGATCAAGGAATTGCTCGACACCCGCGTGCGGCCTGCCGTGGCACAAGATGGCGGCGACATCACCTTCCACGGCTTTGACCGGGGCGTGGTATATCTGCACATGCAGGGGGCCTGTGCGGGCTGCCCGTCCAGCACCCTGACCCTGAAAATGGGGATCGAAAACCTGCTGCGCCATTACATTCCCGAAGTGCTGGAAGTGCGGCCTGTTGCGGCCTGATCCGGTCATTCTGGCGTTCGACACCTCGGCGGCGCATTGCGCCGCCGCTTTGCTGTGCGGGCCTTTGCTGATCCAGCGGTATCAACCAATGGAAAAGGGTCAGGCCGAACGCCTCGTGCCGCTGCTGGAAGACGTGCTGGCAGAGGCGGGCATGGCATGGCCCGACCTGACGGCGATTGCCGTGGGCACTGGTCCCGGTAACTTTACCGGGGTTCGCATTGCGGTGGCCGCAGCGCGGGGGCTCGCCTTGGGCTTGGGCATCCCTGCGATTGGTGTGACCCGGCTGGAGGCTTTGGCCCATGGCCTGCCCCACCCCCTGACGGTGATCGAGGATGCCCGGCGAGGCGAGGTCTATATCCAGTCCTTCACCGCCACCGAGGCCGGTCCGGCGCGGCTGTCAGCCGCGGCGGCGGCGCTTGGCAGCGTTGGCACCCTTACCGGAACCGCCGCTGGCCCAGGGGCCCTGCCCCCGGCATATCCTATCGCCCATGCCATCGCCCTGATTGCTGCCACCCGGTTGCACACCTCCCAACCCCGCCCCGCACCTTTTTACTTGCGTGGTGCAGATGCCGCCCCGCCGTCCGACCCGCCCCCGGTGATCCTGCCGTGACGCCCGACGACATGGCCGCCCTGCACGCTCTGTGCTTTACCCTGCCCGCGCCATGGACCGCTGCCGCCTTTGCCAGCACCCTGTCCAACCCCACTGCCTTTGCGCTGTACGAGGCCGAGTCCGTCCTGATTGGGCGCGCCGTAGCCGGAGAGGCGGAATTGCTGACCCTCGCCGTCGCCCCGCAAGCCCGCAGGCGCGGGATGGCAGCGCGGCTGGTCACCCGGTTTCTCTATCAGGCCCGGTTACGAGGCGCAGAGGACGCGTTTCTGGAGGTCGCCGAAGGCAACACTGCCGCCATCGCCCTTTACACCCGGTTCGGCTTTGCCGCCGCAGGCCGCAGGCGGGGCTACTATCACGGGCCGGGCGGCATCACCGCCGATGCCATCGTGATGCGGCGTTTGCTTACGAACCCGGCAGACATCACCGCGACCTGACCGGACGGTCAAATTTCCCCGCACCCGCGACCGAATATCCCTTGACCGCCCGAACCCGTTCCGCCCAAGTTTGGGCACGAACCCGAGGCTCCGAGTCTGCACCGCAGACCCGAGAGGCCCAAGGGCGAAAAGCAACAAACTGACCGGGAGCAACCGATGACCGTTATGAAAACTCTTCTCAGCGCCAGTACCGCCTTGGCACTGACGACCGCCGCCGCCATGGCGGATCCGGCCCTGATCTATGATCTGGGCGGCAAGTTCGACAAATCCTTTAACGAGGCCGCCTTCAACGGGGCAGAAAAATGGGCCAAGGAAACCGGCGGCACCTATAAAGAGATCGAGATGCAGAACGAGGCGCAGCGCGAACAAGCGCTTCGCCGTCTGGCCGAAGCCGGATCGAACCCGATCGTGACCACCGGTTTTGGCATGTCCGACCCGATTGCCACCGTTGCCAAGGATTTCCCCGACACCAAGTTTGTGACAATCGACGGATGGGTTGACCCGGCAGAGCACCCCAACGTGCTGTCGATCGGCTTTGCCGAGCATGAAGGGTCGTATCTGGTCGGCATGATGGCGGCTCTGGCCTCCAAAACCGGCACGGTCAGCTTTGTCGGCGGCATGGATATTCCGCTGATCCGCAACTTTGCCTGCGGCTATGCCCAAGGCGCTGTGGCTGTGAACCCGGACATCAAGTTCATCTCGAACATGACCGGCACCACACCTGCCGCTTGGAATGACCCTGTGAAAGGGGCCGAACTTGCAAAAGCGCAGAAATCGCAAGGCTCGGATGTGATTTTCGCAGCCGCCGGCGGCACTGGCATGGGGGTTCTTCAAGCTGCCGCCGATGAGAAAATCCTGTCGGTCGGCGTGGACAGCAACCAGAACCACCTGCACCCCGGTTCGGTGCTGACCTCGATGCTGAAGCGCGTTGATGTGGCCGTCTACAACTCGATGAAAGAAGGCGCTGCGCTGAACACCGCCCCGCAATCGCTGGACCTGAAGTCTGACGGCGTCGGTTTTGCGATGGACGATAACAACGCATCACTCGTCACCCCAGAAATGAAGGCCAAAGTGGACGAAGCGGCTGCCAAGATCATCGCAGGCGAGATTGTCGTGCATGACTACCGCACCGACAACACCTGCCCGGCTGCTACGTTCTGATGGCCTCTGGGCCAATCATTGGGGGGCGGCAGGCAACTGCCGCCTCCTCTTACGCGATTGAACTGAAAGGCATATCCAAGGCCTTTGGCCCGGTGCAGGCCAACCGGGACATTGCCATTGCGGTGCCGCGCGGCACCATCCACGGCATCATCGGCGAAAACGGCGCCGGCAAATCCACGCTGATGAGCATCCTGTACGGTTTCTACCGCGCTGATTCCGGCGAGATTTTCATCAACGGCCAGTTGACGCCCATCCCCGACAGCCAGAGCGCCATCCGCGCCGGTATCGGTATGGTGTTTCAGCATTTCAAGCTGGTGCAGAACTTTACCGTGCTGGAAAACGTGGTTCTGGGGGCCGAAGATGGCCCGATGCTGTCCACCTCGCTGTCCAAGGCGCGCCGCGTTCTAGCCGATCTGAGCCGGGATTATGAGTTGGACGTGAACCCGGATGCGCTGGTCGAGGATCTGTCGGTCGGCCACCAGCAGCGGGTCGAGATTCTGAAGGCCCTGTACCGGCAGGCGGAAATCCTGATCCTGGACGAACCCACCGGCGTGCTGACCCCGGCAGAGGCGGATCATTTGTTCCGCATCCTCAAAGGCTTGCGCGATCAGGGCAAGACCATCATCCTGATCACCCACAAACTGCGCGAGATCATGGAGACCACCGACAACGTATCGGTGATGCGCCGGGGCACCATGGTTGGCACGGTGAAAACCGCCGAGACCAGCCCCGAGGCTTTGGCGGAACTGATGGTGGGCCGCAAAGTGCTGCTGGAGGTGGACAAGGCCCCGGCGACCCCGGGCAAGGTGGTGCTGTCAGTCACCGACCTGCGGGTGCGGGATGAGCATGGGGTGGAGCGTCTGAAAGGCGTGTCGCTGGACATTCGCGCGGGCGAGATTCTGGGCATCGCCGGAGTGGCGGGCAACGGGCAGTCGGAACTTCTGGAGGCTTTGGGCGGCATCGCAAAAGCGACTGGGCGGATCACGATGAACGGGGTGGAAATTCCGCTGTCGGGGGCTGCCGCAAACGGCCAGACCCGCCGCACGGCGGGCATCGCCCACGTGCCGGAAGATCGCCAGCACCTTGGCCTGATCATGGACTTTACCGCTTGGGAAAACGTCGCCTTCGGCTATCACAACGCGCCGCAATATCAGAAAAACGCGCTGTTCATGGACAACGACGCCCTGCGCGCCGATACCGAACGGAAGATGGCCACCTTCGACGTGCGCCCCCCGATCCCGACCTTGGCCGCCAAGAATTTCTCGGGCGGCAATCAGCAAAAGATCGTGGTTGCACGGGAAATCGAGACCAACCCCGACCTGCTGCTGATCGGCCAGCCCACCCGCGGGGTGGATATCGGGGCGATCGAGTTTATCCACAAACAGATCGTGGCCCTGCGCGATCAGGGCAAGGCGATCTTGCTGGTTTCGGTTGAGCTGGACGAGATCATGTCGCTGTCCGACCGCATCGGCGTGATGTTCGACGGCCAGTTGATGGGCCTGCGCGACGCCGCCGCCACCGATGAGCGCGAGTTGGGGATGATGATGGCAGGCATGACCGCAAAGGCAGACGCGTGATGGCGGCTCCCTCACCCTTTGCAGCCTTGCGCCCTTGTTCCCCCTCGAAGGGGCAGCGGCAGATGACAGACCATTACACCAGCCCCCCCACCCCAACCCTCCCCACGAGGGGGAGGGGGGCACCTTGCGCCGGGCATTCCGGCAAATGTGAAAAGGCCACAACCCAGCCATTCGAACTCTCGCGCCTCCCCTCCCCCTCGTGGGGAGGGGCCGAGGGTGGGGGGCGTGCAACAGATCGTTGCGCCAGCCCCAAACGGTGGGACATAGCGAACAAGACCGGAAAGGCCATTTGATGGAGCGACTCCCGAAATGGGCCGATGTCGTGCTGGTGCCGGTGATCAGCCTGGTGCTGGCGGCGTTCGTGTCGGCGCTTGTGCTGCTGGCCATCGGGCAAAGCCCGGTTGAGGCGTTTCAGGTGATGGTGGATGGGGCTTTGGGGTCGGCCTATGGCTGGGGCTACACGCTCTATTACACCACCAGTTTCATCTTTACCGGCCTTGCGGTGACCATGGCCTTTCACGCGGGTCTGTTCAACATCGGCGGCGAGGGGCAGGCGCAGCTTGGCGGGCTTGGTGTGGCCTTGGTGTGCCTGTATGTGCCATGGCCACATTGGACGATTGCGCTGGCGGCGGCAACGGTGGGGGCGGCAGCGTTCGGCGCAGCCTGGGCCGCGATCCCGGCCTATCTGCAAGCCAAGCGCGGCAGCCATATCGTGATCACCACCATCATGTTCAACTATATCGCGGCGGCGCTGATCGTCTATCTGCTCGTCGATGTGCTGCGCCCGGTGGGCCAGATGGACCCGGCCACCGCCCGTTTCCCCGAAGCCGCGAAACTGCCGACGCTGGACATGATCCCCGGTTTCAACCTGATCTTCGTCAAAGCCGTGCCCGCCAACGTCACCCTGTTTATCGCGTTGTTCATGGCTTGGGTGGTCTGGGCGCTGCTGTGGCGCACGCGGCTTGGCTATCAGATCCGCGCCTTTGGCAAGTCCGAGGCCGCCGCCCGCTATGCCGGGATAAAACCAGTGCGCATTACCATCATCGCCATGCTGATATCCGGCGCCTTGGCCGGAATGATGAGCGTGAACAACGTGATGGGCGAGGCGGAGCGGTTGCTGCAAAACTCGTCCGAAGGGGCCGGGTTCATCGGCATCGCTGTGGCGTTGATGGGGCGCAACCATCCGTTGGGGGTGGTGCTGGCGGCAGTGCTGTTCGGGTTTCTGTACCAAGGCGGGGCGGAACTGGGTCTGTGGACCTCGATCCCGATTGAATTGCGCATCGTGGTGCAGGGCTTGGTGATCCTGTTCACCGGGGCGTTGGATCAAATGGTGCGCATGATGCTGGCATGGGCGTTTCGCATGACCCGGATGGGGGCTGCCTGATGGATTACGCGATACTGCTGCAAATCCTCGACTCGACGTTGCGGCTGGCGACGCCGCTGTTGCTGGCCTGTCTTGCCGGGTTGTTTTCCGAACGGGCGGGGGTGTTTGACATCGGGCTGGAAGGCAAGATGCTGATGGCGGCGATGGCCTCTGGCACGGTGGCGGCGCTGACCGGGTCGGTGTGGCTGGGGTTGCTGGCGGGCATCGGCGCTTCACTGGTGCTGGCCGCCCTGCATGGCATCGCCAGCATCACCTTTCGCGGCAACCAATTGATCGCCGGGGTCGCGCTGAACTTTCTGTCGTCGGGGATCACGGTTCTGGTGGCACAGCGCCTGTTTGGTCAAGGTGGGCGCACCCCGCCGCTGGACGGGGCCGCGCGGTTCAACCCGATCACCCTGCCCTTTGCCGATGCACTGGCGGGCGTGCCAATCATCGGCCCCTTCTATGCCGATGTGATTTCTGGCCACCCGATCTTGGTCTATGTGGCCCTGCTATTGGTGCCGCTGTCGTGGTGGGTTCTGTACCGTACCCGCTTTGGGCTGCGCTTGCGGGCGGTGGGTGAAAATCCGGCGGCGGTGGATACGGCAGGGGTTTCTGTGGTGGGCCTGCGCTATGCGGCGGTGGCGATCACGGGCGTGTTGTGCGGGCTGGCCGGGGCCTATATGGCGACAGCCCTGCAGGCAGGCTTTGGCCGAGAGATGACGGCAGGGCGCGGCTATATCGCGCTTGCCGCCCTGATCTTTGCCAAGTGGCGGCCGTGGTCCGCGCTTTGGGCCTGTCTGTTGTTCGGTTTCTTTCAGGCCTTGGCCCTGCGTCCCGATGTGGTGGAACGGGTGGCGCATGTGAAGGTGCCGGTGTCGTTCCTTGATGCACTTCCCTATATTCTGACCGTGTTGGTGCTGGCGGGCTTTGTCGGCAAGGCCATCCCCCCCCGTGCAGGAGGCGAGCCCTATGTCAAAGAGCGTTGATCTCGTCGCAGCCATTCAGGCCCGTGCAGGGACGGCCCCGGTCAAGCTGGGCCTGATCCTCGGGTCGGGCTTGGGCCATTTGGGCCAGGCAGTCACGGGTGTGCAAATCCCCTATGGCGATCTGCCCGGCTTTCCGCATGTCGGCGTGTCCGGCCATGTTCCTATGCTGACCATCGGCGATCTGGAGGGGGTGCGCGTCGCCGTGTTCGGCGCACGCGAGCATTATTACGAAAGCGGCAACCCGGCCGCCATGCGCGTGGCCTTGGAAACCCTGAAAGGGCTTGGTGCCGACAGCCTGATCCTGACCAACGCGGCAGGCTCGATGCGCCCCGATATTCCGCCAGGCGATCTGATGCTGCTGTCCGACCACATCAACTACAACGGGCTGAACCCGCTGATCGGTGAGAAAACCGATGCCCGCTTTGTGCCGATGACCGATGCGCATGACCCGACCCTCCGCGCCGGGTTGCGGGATGCGGCAGACGCTTTGGGGATCGCACTGAAAGAAGGCGTCTACTGCTGGTATTCCGGCCCCAGTTTTGAAACCCCGGCTGAAATCCGGATGCTGAAACTGCTGGGCGGCGATGCGGTCGGCATGTCCACCGTGCCCGAAGTGATCCTCGCGCGGTTTCTGGGGCTGCGGGTGGCGGCTGTATCAACCATCACCAATATGGCTGCGGGGATGAGCGACGAGCAGATCAGCCATGACCACACCAAGGCGATGGCGCCCTTGGGTGCGGCAAAACTGGAACGCATTCTGCGGCATTATCTGCGCCACCTGCCCCAAGCGCGCACAGGGGTTTGACAAGCCCCCCGATCCGGCGCAACGCTGCGGATAACCCCACCCTTAGATTTCGCGGCGTCGGATGCAGCTATACCTTCCCATCGCCGAGGTTTCCGTTGACGCCTTCCTTTTGCTGGGGCTGGGCGGCATCGTCGGATTTCTGTCGGGTATGTTCGGGGTCGGCGGCGGGTTTCTGATCACGCCCTTGCTGTTCTTCATCGGCATCCCGCCTGCGGTGGCGGTGGCGACCGGGGCCAATCAGGTGGTGGCCTCGTCGGTGTCCGGTGTGCTGGCGCAGCTAAAGCGCAAGGCGGTGGATTTCCGCATGGGGCTTGTCCTGCTGGCAGGCGGCATGGCGGGGTCGGCCAGCGGCATCTGGGTCTTTGCCCTGCTGACGCGGGCCGGGCAGGTCGATCTGTTCGTGCAGATATCCTACGTCATGTTTCTGGGCATCATCGGCGCGATGATGCTGCAGGAAAGCCTGCGCAGCCTGCTGCGGACACGCAAATCCGGCGGCCCAGTGCGACGGTCGCATGTGCATTCCTGGGTGCATGGCCTGCCGCTGAAGATGAAGTTCCGCGCCTCGGGTCTGTATATCAGCGTGATCCCGCCCTTGCTGGTCGGGGCGGTGGTGGGCTTTCTTGCTGCCATCATGGGGGTGGGCGGCGGCTTCATCATGGTGCCTGCAATGATTTACCTGCTGGGCATGCCGACGAAGGTGGTCATCGGCACCTCGCTGTTCCAGATCATCTTTGTGACCGCGTTCACCACTCTTATGCACGCCGTGACCAGCCAGACGGTCGATATGCTGCTGGCGGTTTTGCTGATCTTGGGCGGGGTGATCGGCGCGCAGATCGGGGCGCGGGTGGGGTTGCGCCTGCGGGCCGAACAGTTGCGCATCCTGCTGTCGCTGCTGGTGCTGGCGGTGGCGGGCAAGATCGCGCTGGACCTGTTGTTGCGCCCGGATGAGCTGTTCTCGGTGATGCCGGGGGTGATGCCATGATCCGTGTGCCCTTGATCGGGGCCGCTTTGCTTGCCTTGCTGTTGGCCGGGCCTGCTGCGGCCGAGGAAATCGTGGCTGGCCTCAGCCAGAACCGGGTGTCCATCACTGCCGATTTTGACGGGTCCGAGATTCTGATCTACGGGGCCGTCAAACGCGACGCGCCAGCCCCCGAGGGCAGGCTAGAGGTGATCATCACCGTCGAAGGCCCCAAGACACCGCTGATCATCCGCAAGAAATCACAGATTGCCGGTATCTGGATCAACCGCGATCAGGTGAAAATCGACGCGGCCCCCAGCTTTTACGCGGTGGCAACCACCGGGCCATTGGTCGAGATTCTGTCCGACACCGACGATCTGCGCCATACGATCACCCTGCCCCGGGTGATCCGCGCCGTCGGTATTTCCGCCGAGGCCGCCAACTCGCCCGATTTTGTGGACGCCTTGCTGCGGGTGCGCCAGACGGAAGACAGGTTCCGGGTGATGGAAGGCATGGTCCAGTTTACCGAAGCCACCCTGTTTCGCACCGATGTGGTGCTGCCCGCCAACCTGACCGAAGGGCAATACACGGTGCGTATGTTCCTGACCCGCGCAGGCCATGTGGTCGCCGAGCAGGAACGGGTGATCGGGGTGCGCAAAGAGGGGCTGGAGCGGCTGATCTTCACCATGGCCACGGAACAACCCCTCGCTTACGGGCTTGTGTCGCTGCTGTTCGCGGTGGTGGCAGGCTGGGGCGCATCGGCGGCGTTCAGGCTGATCCGCCTCTAACATCCTAAAAATTTTATAAAATTTTCATCCTTTGTGCAAACATATCCCGGGGGTCCGGGGGCAGCCCCCCGGCGGCCAGCAACAAACGCTCGCCTACACAGCCCGCGCCACCACCCCCGGAAACGCCCGCGCCATCATCACACTGCGGGCCAGATTCAGCACCATCAGCGCCGCCCAAAGCCCATGGTTGTGAAACGGCGGGATCAGCAGGGTCAGCGCCACCCCATAGATCAGCACTGACACCAGCATGGCCCGCAGCATCGCGCCCGTGAGCAGGGCCCCGATGAAAATCCCGTCAAAAATCCACGCCGCAGCCCCGATCAGCGGCGCTGCCACCAACCATGGCAGATAGGCCCGCGCGGCCTCGCGCACATCCGGGGCGGTCGTCATGGTGTCAATCATCCACCCTCCCGCCCCCGCAAAGATCAGCGCCAACACGGCTGCCCCGCCAAACCCCCATTGCAGGCACATCACACTCGCCCGCCGCACCGACGCCGTCGACCGCGCGCCAACCGCCTGCCCAATCAGCGCCTCGGCGGCAAAGGCGAACCCGTCCAGCGCATAGGCCGTGATTTCCAGAAACTGCATCAGCACCTGATTGGCGGCCAGCGTCACATCGCCAAACCGCGCACCCAGAAAAACGAAGGTGGTGAACGACGCCTGCAAGATCACCGTGCGCCCCATGATATCGCGGCTGGCGGTGAACATCGCAGACAGCGCCGCCCGGTCGCCCAACCGCCCCCACGCCTGCCGCAACACTGGCCCGAAGGCATCGCGCGCCAACCAAAGGCCCAGCAACAGCCCGGTCCATTCCGCAATCAGCGTGGCTCCTGCTACCCCCGGCACCCCCCAGCCAAGCCCGATCACGAACCACAAATCGAGGCCGATGTTCAACCCGTTCTGCCACAGTTGCAGGATCAGCACGCCCCGCGTGCGTTCCAGCGCCACCAGCCACCCGGTCAGGGCATAAAGCCCGATGGTCGCAGGGGCCCCCCAGATGCGCACCGAAAGATAGCTGCGGGCCAGCTCCTCCACCTCGGCGCTTGCCGGAGCCAAGGCAAAGGCGCCGGAAAACAGCAGCCCCTGCAGCAGGATCAGCCCCAACCCCGCCACCGCCCCCACCAACAGCGCGCGGATCAGCACGGCAGACCGTTCCGCCGCGTCGCCCGCGCCATGGGCTTGGGCGGCAAGCCCCGAGGTGCTCATCCGCAAGAACCCGAAGGCCCAATACAGCGTGGCAAGGATGATCGCCCCCAACCCAACCGCGCCCAACGGGGCCGCCTGCCCCAACTGCCCGATCACCGCCGTATCCACCGCCCCCAGCAACGGCACCGTGGCGTTGGACAGAACAATCGGCATCGCCATGCGGAAGATACGGCTGTGGGTCAGATCAGCCGTCATTCCGCCGCATCACCCTGTGGAACAGGCATCAGGAAATGACCGGTCCCGGTGGCAAACAGCCGCGCGCGGTTGTCTTGCCAAGCCTCGACATGCACGCTTGCATACCGCCGCCCTGACCGGTTGATCCGCGCGCGCGCATAGGCATCGCGCGGCAAGCCAGACCGCAGATAATCCACCGTGAAGTCGATGGTCTTGGGCAGGCGGATCGTCTGGGTCGCCAAGGTAGCAGGGTCGGGTTTATCGGTTTCGATCTCATCCCACAGCCCGGCCCAGGCCAGTTCGATGATCGCCGTCACCTCGAGAAAAGCCGCTGTCACCCCGCCATGCAGGGCAGGCAGCATCGGGTTGCCGATCAGCTTTTCATCGTAAGGCAGGATCGCCGTCAGCTCGTCCCCGCGCCGGTCAAACTGGATGCCAAGGTATTGAATATAGGGCACACCCCCCAGCAAGGCCCGCAAGGCGGCATCGCGACGGCTTTTCAACTGCTGCACCGGTTCTGGCCGCATCATGCAGGTCTCCGTTCCACCGTGAAGGCCCCAGTCGCCATCGCCACCGGGCGGGTCGTGTCATCATCGCAGGCCGTCACCCGCACGAAGGCCACCGACCGCGTCATGTGGTGACATTCGGCCCGCGCCACGATGGCTTGCCCGGGGGTGGCGGGGCGCATGTAGTCTATCCGCAAATCCAGCGTCGCGGTCGAAACCGGGGCAGCAGGGTGGCACATCACCGCCGCACCTGATGCCGTGTCCATCAGCGCCGACACCGCCCCGCCATGAATGACCCCGGTTGCCGGATCGCCGATGAACCGCGCATCATACCCCATGCGGATCACCGCCCTGCCCTCGCCGATGTGGTCAAGTTGCATGCCAAGGGCGCGGGCATGGGGGATGGCTTCGATGAACTGGCGGGCGATACGGTTTATGTCGGGCATGGTGCACCTCTTTGCCCAGCCATTCTTTGCCGACCACAGCGGGGATACAAGGGGCGATACGTCCCCACCACACGCTTGCCAGCACAGGCACCAACCCCTAAAGTCAACCGCAGGAGGATCGCCCCATGACTGACACCCGGCTGTCCTTCAAGGACATGTGCGCCAAGTTTGACGTGACCCCCCGCACCCTGCGCTATTACGAATACATCGAATTGCTGGCCCCCGAGAAAGAAGGCCGCGCGCGGTATTACGGGGCGCGAGAGGTCGCCCGTCTGACCCTGATCCTGCGCGGTCGCCGCTATGGCTTCAGTCTTGAGGAAATCCGCCAATGGCTGCTGATCTACCGAAAGCAGGGCACCCGGCCCCAGCTTGAAAGCTGGGTCGAACTGGCCGACCGGCAACTGGCCGCGCTGGAACAGCAAAGCCTTGAACTTGCCACCTCAATCGCCGACCTGCGCGCCCTGCGCGATACCGCCGCGCAAGAGCTGACCACACTGCCACCCGGCGACTGAGTCAAAGCCCGCGACCGGTGCAAAATTCCGTTGGCAAAATTCGACACAAACTGACACCACGTCACAGGAAAATCTGACGTCACGTCATAGTGACGTTAACGTCAACTCCTCTAGTAAGGTCTCCCCATGGTGCGCATTTGCCTCGGCATCAACGCATCTTTCCATGAGTGGACCCATGACCAAGAACAGCCAGACTTCAGACGCCAAATCGCCCGACCATCTGACCATCCGTCAGATGTGCGACAGCTTTGACGTTACCCCCCGCACACTGCGGTTTTATGAAACCAAGGAACTGCTGACCCCCGTGCGCGACGGCACCCGCCGCCTGTTCACCCGGCGTGATCGTGCGCGGCTGACGCTGATCCTGCGTGGCAAGCGGTTTGGCTTCAGTCTGGAAGACATCCGCCAGATCCTTGATCTGTACGACCGGGACGGGTCCAATGCGGCACAAATGCTGCGCACCTATGAACTGGCCCGCGAACGACTGGCCCAGATGGAGGCGCAACGCGCCGAACTCGACGTGGCCATACAGGAATTGCAAACCGAACTGGCCGCAGGTGAGGGGGCAATCTCTGCCGTCCGCCGCGCTGCCGAATAGACCCAGATACCCCGCCAGATACCCCGGAGGAAACCACGATGCCCAGCTATGTAGCGCCCGTCAAAGACATGCAGTTTCTGTTGCACGATGTGCTGAAAGTGTCAGAACAGGATGTGCGGGGGTACAGCGATCTGGACCGGGGCTTTACCGAGGCGGTGCTGGAGGAAGCGGGCAAAGTGGCAAGCGCCGTGCTGGCCCCGCTGAACACCAGCGGCGACCGCGAAGGCTGCACGCTGGAAAACGGCGTGGTCCGCACCCCCAAGGGGTTTGACGCGGCGTTCAAGGCGATGAAAGAGGGCGGCTGGACCGCGCTTGACTGCGACCCCGACTATGGCGGCCAAGGCCTGCCCTACCTGATGGGCACCGCCGTGGGTGAGATTTTCGTATCGGCCAACATGGCGTTCAACATGTATCAGGGCCTGACCCACGGGGCCTATTCCGCCATCCACGCGCATGGCACAGCGGAACAGAAGGCGAAATACCTGCCCAAGATGGTCAGTTGTGACTGGACCGGCACCATGAACCTGACCGAACCGCATTGCGGCACAGACCTCGGGTTGATGCGCACCAAGGCCGACCCACAGGCGGATGGCTGCTACAAGATCACCGGACAGAAGATTTTCATCTCGGCAGGTGAGCATGATCTGGCCGAAAACATCATCCATCTGGTGCTGGCCAAGGCGGTTGGCGGGCCAGAGGGGATCAAGGGTGTGTCGCTGTTCATCGTGCCGAAATTCCTCGTGAATGACGATGGCAGCCTTGGCGCGCGCAACGGTGTGGCGGTGGGGTCCATCGAGGAAAAGATGGGCATCCATGGCAATGCGACCTGCGTGATGAACTATGACGGGGCCACCGGCTGGCTGCTTGGCGACCTGCACAAGGGGATGCGGGCGATGTTCACCATGATGAACGAGGCGCGTCTGGGTGTGGGCCTGCAAGGCTACGCCGTGGCCGAAGCCGCCTATCAGAACGCGGTGATCTACGCGAAGGACCGCCTTCAGGGGCGCGCCGTCACGGGCACCCAAAATCCCGACCGGCCCCGCCGACCCGCTGATCGTCCACCCCGACATCCGCCGCAACCTGATGGATCAGAAATCCTTTGTCGAAGGTGCGCGGGCCTTTACCTTCTGGGGCGCGCATCTGATCGACCGCTCGGTCCGCCACGATGACGCCGCCGCCGAAGGCCTGATTTCCCTGCTGACCCCGGTGATCAAGGGCTTTCAGACCGACAAGGGGTTTGAGATGGCCGTGCAGGCCCAGCAAGTCTATGGCGGCCATGGCTATATCGAGGAATGGGGCATGTCGCAATTCGCCCGCGATGCCCGCATCACCCAGATCTATGAAGGCGCGAACGGCGTGCAGGCGCTGGACCTTGTGGGCCGCAAACTGGCGCTGGATGGTGGCAAGCCGGTGATGGCGTTCTTTGCCATGGTGAAGGATTTCATCAAAGAGGCCGAGGGCGACGACCGAATGAAGGGCCTGCTCGACCCGCTGAAAACCGCGTCCAAACAGATGCAGGCGGCGGGGATGTTCTTCATGCAATCGGGGATGAAGAACCCCAATGCGGCACTGTCGGGGTCCTATGATTTCATGCACCTGATGGGCCATGTCTGCCTTGGCCTGATGTGGGCGCGGATGGCAAAGGCCGCCTATGCGGCGCGCTTGACGCCGGCACCGGGGACCGCGATTTCCTTGAGGCCAAGATCGCCACGGGCCGCTACTACGCCGCCCGCCACCTGCCCGCCTGCGGGATGCACCTGGCGCGCATCGAGTCCGGCGCCGATCCGGTGATGGCGCTGCCCGCCTCTGCGTTCTAAGCTGACAGAGGCGCGCGGTCTGCCCGCGCGCCTCTGCCCCCGCACAAGGACACCGCCGATGCCCAAACGCTTTCGCCTGACCCGCCGCTTTCCGGTTGCCATGACCGAAGATGGCTACCGCCGTCTGAAGAAATTCGCCGAGGCAGCCGCACTGGATGAGGGCGAGGCGCTGTCGTTCCTGTTCGAAAACTGGACATCCGTGATCAACGAAGACAATCTGACCCACCGCCTGCGCCTGTTCAACTCAGAACTGGAGGCCCGCAAGTGACCTGGCCCACCGCCTCTTGCCAATTGCTCTTTTCCAAATACTCCACGGGGGTGCGGGGGTGTGAAACCCCCGCTCCGCCCTCCATCAAGCAGGGCACCAAATGACCATCAAACTCTATTGCTTTGGCGAATCCGGCAATGCCTACAAAGTCGCCCTCGCCCTGACCCTCGCGGATATGGAATGGGAGCCGGTCAAGGTTGACTTCTTCGGCGGCGAAACCCGCACGCCGGAATTTCGCGCGATCAACGAAATGGGCGAGGTTCCGGTGCTGGTCGATGGCGACACCACCCTGACCCAATCCGGCGTGATGCTGGATTACATCAGTTCCAAATCCGGCAAGCTGGGGGGTAGGTCTGCGGCGGAACGGCGTGAGATTTTGCGCTGGATGTTCTGGGACAATCACAAGCTGTCCACCCAGGTCGGCACCGTGCGGTTTCTGGCAAACTTCCTGCCCTCCGACAAACGCCCCGAGGGGGTGATCCCCTTTCTGCAAGGCCGCCTCAAGGCCGCCTACACCGTGCTGAACGACCATCTGGCCCACCGCACCTGGGTGGCGGGTGAGGCTGTGACCATCGCGGACCTGTCCTGCTGCGGGTATCTTTACTACCCCGAACCCTTTGGCTTCGACCGCGCCGACTGGCCGCATATCGACCGCTGGCTGACCCGCATTTCCGCCCTTCCGGGCTGGAAAGCCCCCTATGATTTGATGCCCGGCAGCCCTGCCGACCGGGTTTGAGGAGGACACCATGACCGACGCCTATATCTATGACACCGTCCGTTCCCCGCGCGGCAAGGGCCGCCCTGACGGCGCGCTGCACGAACTGACATCCGTGGCGCTGTCCGCCAAAATCCTGAACGCGATCAAGGATCGCAACGGGCTGGAAGGTCACGCGGTCGAGGATGTGATCTGGGGCAACGTGACGCAAGTGGGCGAACAGGGCGGGTGCCTCGCCCGCTCTGCGGTGCTGGCATCGGACCTTGACCAGTCGATCCCCGGCCTTGCGATCAACCGCTTTTGCGCCAGCGGGATGGAGGCGGTGAACCTTGCCGCCAACCAGATCAAGGGGGGCGCGGGGCAAGCCTATATCGCGGGCGGGGTCGAGATGATGGGCCGCGTTGCCATGGGCAGCGACGGGGCGGCAATTGCCGTGGACCCCGGCCTCGCGATGAAGACCTATTTCGTCCCGCAGGGCATTTCTGCCGACATTATCGCCACCGAATACGGGTTTACCCGCGACATGGCCGATGCCTTGGCGATGGAATCTCAGGCCCGCGCCGCAGCGGCGTGGAAGGACAACCGCTTTGCCCGGTCGGTGATCACCATCCGCGACCAGAACGGGTTGCCGATCCTTGGCCACCGACGAATACATGCGCCCGGGCACCGATATGCAGGCATTGGGTGCCTTGAAGCCTGCGTTCAAGGATATGGGTGAATCGATGCCCGGTTTCGACAAGATCGCGATGATGAAATACCCGCATCTGGAGCGGATCAACCATATCCACCACGCGGGCAACTCGTCCGGCATCGTCGATGGGGCGGCTGCCGTGTTGATCGGCAATGCTGAATTTGGCCGTGCCCATGGCTTGAAACCCCGCGCCCGCATCCGCGCCACTGCCAAGATCGGCACCGATCCCACCATCATGCTGACCGGACCGGTGCCCGTGACCGAAAAGATCTTGCGCGACGCGGGCATGTCTATCGCCGATGTTGACCTGTTCGAGGTCAACGAGGCGTTTGCATCTGTCGTCTTGCGATTTATGCAGGCGTTTGACGTGGACCCGGCTTTGGTCAACGTGAACGGCGGGTCGATCGCCATGGGCCACCCGCTCGGGGCCACCGGGGCCATCATCATCGGCACCTTGCTGGATGAACTGGAACGGTCCGGCAAAGGCGTGGGTCTAGCCACGCTGTGCATTGCGTCCGGCATGGGGGCCGCCACGATCATTGAGAGGGTGTGACGTTGCGTAAGCCCCCTGCACCCTATAGTGACGCAGCGTCACCCCTTCGGGTGGGTATGGCGGTGCCCATATCCGGAAGGTCAGAAACCGGTGCCAGGGGGCAACGCAATGTTCAACCAGATGCAGCAGATGCTGGACCGCACCACGGCGGCCTTGCTGTCAGGGCAGACCGAGGAATTGGTTCGCCGCTGCGATTATCCCATGGTCGTGCACTCTGCCACGCGTATTCTGCCGTTTCAGACCCCGCAGGATTATGCCGCTGCCTTGGCGCATCTTTGCAACCAATTGCGCGGCCCGCTGCATGTGACCAGCATTGTCGCGCGGTTGCGCAGTATGGAATTGCCGTTGCGGGGCAGGTTCCGGGCCTTTGTCCGGCTGACCTATCATTTTGCGACCGGCTCTCCGTCGCACGAAACCAACGCCGTCTACTTCTGCCGACTGGCGGGCGACGAAATCAGGGTCGAGATGGTCGAAATGGAGTGTGCATTGCTGCCCGGCCAACCCCTTCGCGGGCGGGCGGCCTGACGTCACAGCCGGCTCCTGTTGCGCCCTATGCGAACAGGAGGATGGCATGAAACTCGACCTTACCACCGTTCCGGTCAAATACGGCACCATCTACCCCGCGCCCTATGATGCTGAGGTCGCCGGGCGGTCGTCCCTGCGGCTAGGTCAGGCCGGGGGTCTGACGCAGTTTGGCGTCAATATTGTGATCCTCGCACCGGGGGCCAAATCCTCGATGCGGCATTGGCATCTGCATGAGGATGAGTTCGTGATGATCCTGTCGGGGTCTTGCACGATGATGCTGGACGCAGGGCCTGTGCTGATGCAACCCGGCGATTGCGCGGCTTTTCCGGCGGGCGTGCCCGATGGCCATTGCTTTGTGAACCACACCGAGGATGAGGCGCGGTTTCTGGTGGTGGGCACCAAGGCCCCGGCAGAGACTGCGACCTATTCCGACATCGACCTGATGGTGCATCAGGATGGGGGGGGCAGCCGATTTACCTACAAAGACGGCACTGACTGGGCGGGACCGCGATGATCCTGCGCCAGGGCCATGTCGCCAGCGATCCTCGCGACGCGCCCGGTATGGGCGCGCTGGACCAGATCATGCTGTCGGATGCCGGGGGGCTGACGCAGTTTGGGGCCTATATCGAAACCCTGCATCCTGGCGCGCACAGCTCGGAGCGGCACTGGCACGAGGCCGAGGATGAATTTCTGTATGTCCTGTCCGGCGACCTTACCATTATCGACAATCATGGGGCGCATCTGCTGACCACGGGCGATGCCGTCTGTTGGCCGCATGGCGCACCCAATGCGCATCAGGTGAAGAACCTGTCTACCGCCCCGGCCAGCTATCTCATCATGGGCACCCGTGTCGCCCGTGACATCTGCCACTACCCGGACACAGGCCGCAGGCAGGTCAATCTCGACAGCACATGGCGGGTGGAGGACAGCGCAGGCACTGTCCTGCGCGGCGGCGATCTGCCCCCTGCCCTGCTGAACATCGCCCCCGTCTGGGGCACGCCCTATGATGGTAACGCCGCCCCCCGCATCCAGCGCGCCAAGGATCGTGAATGGGTCAGCGAAGGCCCCTATACCCACCCCGCGATGGGCGAAACGCTTGGCCCTTATGCCCATTGCATCCTTGGCAACGCGGGCGGGCTGTCGCAGTTCGGCGTGCATCTGGAATGCCTGCCGCCGGGCAGCGCATCGTCCTTCCGGCATTGGCATGAGACCGAAGATGAGATGGTCTATATCCTGTCCGGCCACCCCACGCTGATCGAGGATAGCAAGGCCACCCTCGCCCCCGGCGATGCCGCCGTCTGGCCGGCGGGCCGCGCCGTGGGCCATTGCCTGCGCAACGACAGCCCCAATGAAACGACCTATCTGACCATCGGCACCCGCCTGACCGATGACCGCATCCATTACCCGGATCACGACCTGATCACCCACAAGAACGGCCCCGCCCGACACTACACGCACGGCGACGGCACCGATTACCGGAGGAAACCATGACCGATTTCACCTATACCGTTGATGCCGATGGCGTGGCCACGATCCTGTGGGACGTGCCCGGCAAATCCATGAACGTCATGTCGCGCGAGGCATTCGCCGTGCTCGATGGCATGATCGACACAGCCCTTGCCGATGCGGGCGTCAAGGGTGTGATCATCACGAGCGGAAAGAAGGATTTCGCGGGTGGCATGGACCTGAACGTCATCGCCAAGTCGATGAAAGACGGTGGCGCGCAGGGCGTGTTTGACAGTCGTGATGTCGATGCACAAGGTGCTGCGCAAGATCGAACGGGCGGGCATGGACCCGAAAACCCTGAAAGGCGGCAAACCGATTGTCGCGGCCCTGCCCGGCACCGCCCTTGGCATCGGGCTTGAACTGCCGCTGGCCTGCCACCGCATCATCGCCGCCGACAACCCGAAGGCCAAGATCGGCCTGCCCGAGATCATGGTCGGCATCTTCCCGGGCGCAGGCGGCACCACCCGCCTGATCCGCAAGATGGGCGCGATGATGGCGGCCCCCTTCCTGCTGGAAGGTAAACTGTCGGACCCCAAGGGGGCCAAGGCGGGCGGCTTGATTGATGAGGTGGTGGCCCCCGAGGCTTTGCTGGCCCGCGCGAAAGAGTGGGTTCTGGCCGCAACCGACGCCGATCTGGTGAAACCGTGGGATGCCAAGGGCTATAAAATGCCGGGTGGGTCGCCCTACCAACCCGCTGGTTTCATGACCTTTGTGGGCGCGAATGCCATGGTGCATGGCAAAACCTACGGCGTCTATCCTGCGGCCCGCGCGCTGCTGGCGGCGGTCTATGAAGGCGCGCTGGTGCCGTTTGATACCGCTCTGAAAATCGAGGCGCGGCATTTCACCTCTGTCATGATGAACCCCTCGTCCACTGCGATGATCCGGTCGCTGTTCATCAACAAAGAGGCGCTGGAGAAAGGAGCCAACCGCCCCGGTGTGGCCGATCAGACGGTCAAAAAGGTCGGCATCATCGGCGCGGGCATGATGGGCGCAGGCATCGCCTATGTGTCGGCCATGGCGGGCATTGAGGTGGTGCTGATCGACGCGGCACAAGACGCGGCAGACCGCGGCCGCGCCCATTCCGACAGGCCTGCTGGACAAGGGCATCCAGCGCAAGAAGGTAACGGCAGAAAAGAAGGCCGAGGTTCTGGCCCGCATCACGGCCACCACCGATTATGCGGCGTCTTGGCAGGCTGTGACCTGATCGTCGAGGCGGTGTTTGAGGATATGAAGGTCAAGGCCGACGTGACCGCCAAGGTTGAGGCGGCGGTTGGCCCCGACTGCGTCTTTGCCACCAACACCTCCACCCTGCCGATCACCGATCTGGCGCGCGCCTCTGCCCGCCCCGCGCAATTCATCGGCATCCATTTCTTCAGCCCGGTGGACAAGATGATGCTGGTCGAGATCATCCGGGGTAAGGCGACGGGCGATGTGGCGGTGGCCAAGGCGCTGGATTTCGTCCGGCAAATCCGCAAGACCCCGATCGTGGTCAACGATGCGCGGTTCTTTTACGCCAACCGCTGCATCATTCCCTACATCAACGAAGGCATCCGCATGGTCGCCGAAGGGGTGGAACCGGTTCTTATCGAGAACGCGGCGAAACTGGTGGGGATGCCTCTGGGGCCGCTGCAACTGGTGGACGAAACCTCGATTGATCTGGGGGTCAAGATCGCCAAGGCCACCAAGCTGGCCATGGGCGACGCCTACCCCGATGGCGCGGTGGACACCGTGCTGTTCGCCATGGCCGATCAGGGGCGATTGGGCAAAAAGTCCAATGCGGGGTTCTATGCCTATGATGCGGCGGGCAAGCGGATGGGGCTGTGGGACGGGCTGGAGGCCGCCTATCCGGTGGCAGACGCGCAGCCCGAGCTGACCGACGTGCAGCACCGCCTGCTGATGGCGCAGGTGCTGGAGGCCGTGCGCGCCCTGGAAGACGGCGTGCTGACCGACATCCGCGAAGGCGACGTGGGGGCCATTCTGGGCTGGGGCTTTGCGCCATGGTCGGGCGGGCCATTCTCATGGCTCGACATGATCGGGGCCGCGCGCGCCGTGCAGATTTGCGACGGGCTGACGGCGGCACATGGCGCGCGGTTCACAACGCCTACGCTGCTGCGGGAAATGGCGGCAAAGGGGCAGACGTTCTACGGGCGTTTTGCCACGCAAAAGGCGGCGTGATGTGAGGGGCGGCGGGGCCTATCCCGCCGCCCAATCGCCAAATCCATAGCCAAACCGGGCGATATCGGGCGCGCAAGCCTCGGCCACCACCTCGGCATCCGCATCGGAATAATAGCCCCGCCAGTCGTGCGCCCGGTCGGATGCGTTCACGCGGGGCACGGTCAGGCGAAACCCCAGATGCGCCTCGAACGGGGCGATATCTGCGGCCAGATGTTCCAGCCGGATCAGGCAACTGGCACGTTCGACCCCCGCTTTGTCGCGCATATAGGCGGCATAGGGCCAGAGCCGCAGCGCGGTCAGCGTGTGGGGATGGTTCAGGAACCCGCTGAAATCATGCGACTTTGCCAAGCCCACGGCAGGGTGGGCAAATCCCTGCACCCGCAGCCAGTGGTAATAGCTGACCATGCGGTCCCAAGGGTTGCGCACCAGCGCCACGGTGAAGAACCCCGCCACCTCGGCCTCTGTCACCAGCCCCGCAATATCGGCCAGCGTCGAATGCTTCCACAACCGCCCCGCCGAGACCACGCCTTGCAACCGCCCCTTGCGCGCGCGGGCCTTGGGCGTGTCACCGATCAGAATGTCATCCTTGGCCGCCCGGGCCTCCAGCGCCAGACTTAACGCCGTGCCCCCGGTCTTGGGGATATGCACAAAGATGAACCGCCGCTGCCGCGAGATGATCATCGCTGCCGCCCCCGATTGCTCATTCCCCAAATACTCCCGCCGGAGGCTCCCCGGCCCACTGCCGAACGCTCCGCGGGGAGTATTTGGAGAAAGAGCAACTGCAAGGGATCAGACCTTGTTTGGCGGCGGGCGCCCTTCGTCAAAGGCGATCAGATTATCCACCGCCATCATCCCCATGCTTTCCCGCACCTCCAGCGCCGCTGTGCCCAGATGCGGCAGCAGGGTGACATTTTCCATCGCGCGCAGGGCCAGTGGCACCTTGGGCTCAAATTCATACACATCCAAGCCCGCGCCCGCGATGGCCCCCGATTGCAATGCGGCGATCAGCGCCACCTCATCCACCACATCGCCCCGGCTGATGTTGATGAAAATGCCCGCAGGCTTCATTGCAGCCAGGGTTTCGGTGTTGATCATGTGGTGTGTGCTGGCCCCACCCGGCACCGCGACCACCACGACATCGGCCCCCATCACCGTCGCCAGATCAACCTGCCGCGCAGGCACCCCCGCATCGGCCACGGCAGACCGATTGGTGAACAGCACCTGCATCCCAAACCCGTGGTGGCAGCGGCGCGCAATCGCGCGACCGATGCGACCCATGCCGATGATGCCCACCGTCTTGCCCGACACATGCTGGCCCAGCATCTGCGTCGGGTGCCAGCCTTCCCAGCCGCCTGACCGCAACAACCGCTCGCCCTCGCCCGCCCGCCGGGCCGTCATCAGGATCAGCGTCAGGGCGATATCGGCAGTCGCATCGGTGACGGCACCGGGGGTGTTGCTGACCGCAATGCCTGCCTTCGTCGCTGCAGTCACGTCGATGTGGTTATAGCCGACGCCGAAATTGGCCAGCAATTTCGCACGGGGGTTTGGCACATCGGCAAAGACCTCGGCCCCATAGCGGTCGCCAAGTGTGGGCAGGATCAGGTCAAACTCGGCCAGACTTGCCCGCAATTCCGCTGGGGTCAGCGGCAAGGTCTGGCTGCGCGCAGTGACATCAAACCGGGCATGGGCGGCGTTCATGACTTTGTCAGGCAGCGGCCGGGTGATCAGCAGGGTTTTCAAAACATCCGCCCTCCGGTTGGCACGGGTTGATCGGGGGTCAGCAAGACCACCTCACCATCCGCATCGGGCACGCCCAGCACCAGCACCTCGGACATGACTTTGCCGATCTGGCGAGGTGGAAAATTGACCACCGCCATCACCTGCCGCCCGATCAGCGCTTCCGGCGCATAATGCCGGGTCAGTTGGGCAGAGGATCGCTTTTCCCCCAGATCGCCACCAAACTCGACCCACAGCTTGATCGCGGGCTTGCGGGCCTCGGGGAACGGCTCGGCGCGGGTGATGGTGCCGACGCGGATATCCACCGCCATGAAGTCATCATAGCTGATCATGCCCCCAGCTCCCGTCCCCGGTCGGTTGCGGCCTTCACCGCCCGCGCCAGCAGCGGCGGAAAGCCCGCGTCCGCATCCATCAACACCGCCAGAGCCGCCGCTGTGGTGCCCCCCGGCGAGGTCACGTTGATGCGCAATTGTGCAGCAGTTTCAGGCGATTGATACGCCAACTCGCCCGCCCCGCAGACCGTGGCCCGCGCCAGTTGCATGGCCACATCGGCGCCAAGACCCTGCGCTATCCCCGCCTGCGCCATCGCCTCGATCAGGTGGAACACATAGGCGGGGCCAGACCCCGACACGCCGGTGACAGCATCAATCTGATGCTCGCCGTCCAGCCGCACCACCTGCCCCACAGCAGCCATCAGCGCATCGGCAAGGTCCAGATCGGCCTCTGACGCCGCCGCATTACCGCAGATGGCCGTAATGCCCCGCCCGACCATCGCAGGCGTGTTCGGCATGGTGCGCACAATGGGGGTATCGGCACCCAGAACCGCCTCGAAACTTTCAATCGTGGTGCCTGCGGCGATCGACACGAACAGCGTCCGCCCGTTGCCCAAGGCCAGCAATGCTGGCAGCGCCGCCCCCATCATCTGCGGCTTGACGGCCAGCAGCGCCACCGCAGGCGCCGCGGGAACCCCTTCGTTCAGATGCACGCCCGAGGCTTTCAGCCAGTCCGTCGGATGCGGCTCGATCACCCAGACCGACGCCGCAGGCACGCCCGCCGCCAGCCATCCCGTCAGCAGGGCCGTGCCCATCTTGCCGCATCCCAGCAGCACAAGGCCACCATTGCCAACCACATCCAACGTCATGCAAACCCCCGTGTTCCGGGGTCTAGGTTAGGCCCGCCCGTACGCCTCGGCAATGGCAACCTTCATCGCCTGCGCAGGGGTATGGTCGGCCCAGGACACCATCTGGAACGCCGGATAAAACCGCTCCGCTGCCATCACCGCGCTGGAAATCAGCTTGTCGATCTGCTCGGGCCCCGCATATTGCCCACCCGCCAGACACAAACCATAGCGCCAGACCATCAGCTTCTGGTCGGCCCAATAGGTGAAGGCCCCGGTCCAGACCATGTCATTGCACCGGTTCAGCACATCATACAGCCCGCCGAGCTTATCCTCGGGCGGCTCCATCTCAAACGTGCAGATCAGCCGCAGCGTCTCATCCGCCGCCGACCACGCGAGGGTCAGCGAATAGGTGCGCCACTGCCCCTCAACCGCCATGGCGATCTGGTCATCGGTGACGCGGTCAAACTCCCACGCATGGTGTTCGGCCAGCGTTTCGACGATGTCGATCGGATGCAGATCATCCGCCAGCAGGAAATCTTCGTTAAGCGACATGACCCGGCCTCATAATGAAGCTGCCTGAGGGCCTGGACCCACAAGAAGCTGGGTGTCTGGCAAGGTTCAGCGTATGCCCGACGCTGACCTTACTAGATATAGTGTGGGCTGGGGGATAGTCTGTAAAGCGCTTTGTGCGAAAATCTTCTGTGGGTAAGTTTGGTTGTATGTAGCGCGACAAAAGTTTCCGCACGGAATTACAGAAGTATCCGCATCATGCGCGGTTTTGGTGGGGTGGGGGTGTAGCAGGCGGGTGGAACGAACATCCACTATGTTAAGGAGACTGTGGGCACAGGCCTAGTGTTTGTCGCCTGACAAAAGGTTTCCAGTCTGCCTCCGGTCCCGCATTTGGTTGCTCGGACCACGGTCCGGCGGCAGCTATGCGGACTGAGCGGGCGTCTGTGCGCACCGATCATGTCCGTAGGGGCAGTTCCATTAACCGACCAGAAGGGCGGGAAGCTGCTTGTCGGCACTGCAGCACCGCAGCTGCAGCGACAGCGGGAACGCAGGCGGTCATACAGGCTGCATTGGCCGACCAGGCTGACACCGCTTGATGGACAGAAAACGGTTTGATGGCGGCGCGGCATGGCGACCGCAGCAACCCTGACAGAGCGGACGCTCAGTCGCGGGAACTGTCTCCCGCTTGGTCCTGCTTTGTTTGTGTGTCCATATCGCAAAAATTATACCTAAGCCCGCAGTCTTGCGCCGCTTCATCGGCTGTGGTGAGGTCGGCTAAAATCAGGCTAGGGGGCACAAATGATCGTTGATGAGTTGTACGGGCTTGCGGTGTGGCTGAACCGAGAGGTCGCCCCCAATTTGGTCCTGTACGACAATCTCGCATCCGTCTTGGAGCACAATGCCCGAAACGCTCAGAAATCTGGTGTCTCTCAGCCTCTGCAGGATCTTGAGAATATGCTCGCCAAGATGCCGATGGAACGGCTCACGGCAGAGCAGACTGAGTTGCTCAAGGCAAATGGCGCTCATCCCTACCTCGGCAAGGAGGGCTTAAACCGCTTCAAAAGGATAGTACGCGGCAACACTTTCGATCCTGCGACGGCATCGGAAGATGCTCGGACGGCATACAATAGGGTCAACGAGACCGTTGTAAAACTGGAGAGTATAAGGAGTGCCTTGGAGGCCGCCAGCGTACGCGTCGAACGGCCATTCGTCATTGATGAGGGTATCGTCACTCGCCTTCACTTCAAGGACAAAGCGAACATTGGCGACGTTGCTGAGCTCAAGAAGTGGTCTACTGAATGGTACGACATTGCGCGCGGTATTTCGGCGGCCGTTGGGGAGAAGCCCGAGGATGTCCGCATCATCGGCGCAAGCACCGGCACTGTCATCCTCGTTTTGGCAACAACGATTGCCGTCGCCTCAACGCTAGCCATCCTAGCATTGCGAGCGAACACCATCTCGAAGAGTGTGTTGGATGTACTCAACGGCATCGAAGACCTTCGACACAAGAAGGTTCTAAACAAAACCATCGAAGAGGCCATGAAGGCACATGCCGAAGAGATCAAGGCATCCGGTGTCGCAGAAGCTGTTAAGGATGTGAAAACCCAGATTGGAAAGGCTATCGACAAAGAAGTTGAGGCCCAGCTTCAAAAGGCGGTCGAGAAGTATTTTGCCTTCACGGAAAAGGGCGGGGAAATCGACATGATTGCTCCGCCGAAACTGGAGACGGATGAAGAGGTGGAGATTGTTCGGGGGATCACCCAGCTTCAAGATGCAATCGAAGGTGTGAGGTTGGGACGTTCCAACCTCCAGATCATGCTTGGAAAAGACGGCTCGGACGATCCTCTTCAGTAGCCACCTCAGAATAGGCAGATAGTTTCGGAGTCCTAGCGTGGCCGATGAAGATAAAATTCCGACGAGCCTGATTGGGCTACTCTCAAGGATAATTCCTGAATACCACACGCGCGCCACTCAGGACGCGTTATTTCTCTATGCCGGAACACCGGTTAGCGACCCTGAAATGAGCAAAGCAAAGGCGGTGGTGGCCTGCCTGCGAGCGGCTAACACCCACAGTGCTTTCCCGATGAAGGTGCTGGGCGTGATCCTTGATGACTTCATGGAGAATGACGCCAAGGATACGCGGTCGTGGGGCCAAACTACCCCCTCTGAACAAGAGACAGCGCTGGAGAAGTGTAAGGCGGACATCCGTGAGACGCTCGGGCGAGAGGGGTTCTCCTACGTTAAAGGCGGGGCAATAGTCAGAGCGGGCACCAGTTCCACGCTGTCGCTCTTTGAGAGCGTCAAAAAGCACGGTCTCTCTAGCGTTGAGATTGAAATCACCCGTGCCTTGGCTCAGATCGAGGAAGATCCACACGCGGCGGCACACTATGCGGGCAACGTTCTTGAGGCAGCCATCAAGGTCTATCTTGACCACAAGAGCATCCCCTTCACCGACAAGGACACGCTATCACCTCTTTGGAAACTGGCCTCGGATGCAATGGGGCTGAACTCTGAGGATTGGGACGATAAAGACCTCAAGCTCATCGGCACTGGCCTCAACAATATCGTCACCGGCATCATGTATATTCGGAACCGGAAAAGCGCGGCGCATGGCAGGTCGTCCGGCCAGGCCAAAATCTACGTGATCAAACCAAGACATGCTCGTCTGGCTATCCACAGCGCCCACACTGTGGCAGCTTATCTGATAGAGTTAACAGAATAAAGGCAGGGCTCACCGCTGCATATGAGTTCTTCTCCAAGCCCTAGACCCAGTGAAACTATGCGGTGGTGATCGCGTCCCCGGACCTGCCCTCGAGAGAAATCCTGTCGCGGGAAGCGTTCTGGAAAGCCAAGCTCGACGCCCGCGCATATGGCTCAACGCGAACTGATGCCTTACCCATGCCTCCCGCGCGTTTTGCTGCGTCGTTCCTCGAAGGGCGGGTTTGGAGAGTGCGACAATGCGGCAACCTGGAGTGCCAAAAGGCAGCTAAGGGCCGAGCAGGTTTTTGCGCCTGCGAATGGTTTCGCCTCGTAGCAGTCTGCCTTAATGGCCGGTATGGGTTTAAAGAGAACTGTGGTTAAACGCCCCATCAAACGCCCCGTTAAACCAACCCTTTTACTCCCCCCCTCACACCTCCACCCTCATCGCCTGCTCGAACATCCCGTCCATCGCCTCGTCGGTGAAGTTCAGCAGCCAGCCCATCTCGTCGATCGTCTGCGACAGGCGGTGCCAGTCGCGGGCGTTGGCGATGGTTTCGCGCATGGCCCAGGGGGTGGCGGGGTCGGCGGCCATGGCGTCGAGGACGGCGCAGACCGAGGGGCCGAGGGTCAGGCGGCCTTGCAGGCGGCTGCAGACCATGGTGGCGCGGCGGGCGGCGAGGTCGGCGCTGGCCTGCTCGCGGCGGCTGATCATCCGGGTCCAGTCGATCATGCGGCGTCCTCCAGTGGGTGCGGTGTAGCTGGGCAAAGCGACCGGGCCATCCGCGCCGGTGATGATGGGCTCAGGGTGGGTCACGGCCTGCGCCTCGGGCGGGGCGGGCCAAGGGATGGCCCCGTGGGGCAGCAGCAGCGTCAGGTGGATCGCACCGCCAAGGCGGGTGACGTCGGACGCGAGCCACGGGCAGTCGACCGCATCGCGCGGCAGCAACGGCCCCTTCCGGCAGGGCCGCGAAGTCCAGCGCCTCACCGTTCAGGATCAGCGTGTCGCCCTTCACCGCGACGGCCAAACTGGCCTCCATGCGGATCGGGGTCAGGGTCAGGTGGAACATGGTCTCTCTCCTTTAGAACCAGCGGCCAACGGCCATGACGCGCAGCGCATCGGCCCGGCGGGCATCGGTCTTGTCGCGGGTGGACAGGGTGGCGGTTGTGGTGCCGGGCGCTGCATCCAGCGTGGCGCAGGACAGCACGGTGGCGACGGCCGTGCCGGTGACCACGGGGGCCGCAATGAACGCCGCAGGAAAGGTCCAGACCACGCCTGCCGAGGCCGAGGCGGTCAGGGTCTGCGTGCAGATCTGGGTGCCATCGGCAAAGCGGACGTATTCGCCATTGGCCGATGTGCCGCGTTCGATCAGCGCGCCGGTGGGTGCGCCAGAGGTCTGCGCGACGGTGCCAAGGGTCGGCTGCGAGACCGGATACCACGGCTGCCACACGCCCCCGATCGTCTTGCGCTGCCAACTGACCGGCAGGCCGATCTGGGCACTGACCGTCTGCAGGATGTTGTTGGCATTGGTGCGCAGGGTCAGCACGGTCGCTGCCGCCGAGGCGGACAGGCCGGTCGGACGCGTGCCAGTCGTTGTCGCATCAATCCGCTTTTGCCCGGTGGGCTCGGTCTGGCTGTCAAGATCGGCGAGCAGCCCGGTGCTGCCCGTCACCCCCCAGCCAAAGACGCCACCCGCCGCCTGCACCCGCGCCAGCCTGCCGACCGTCGTGTCATAGGGCGTGGCCATCACGGCCGTGCCCGTCATCAGCACATCCAGTTGCAGGATGGTCGAGGTCAGCAGCAGCGCCTGCACCCCGGTGATCGCCACTGCCACCTGGTCTGTGGCCGGGCTGAACAGCCCCGTTGCCGCCCCGCCAAGCGCCAGTGCCGGTGCCCCGACAGCCCCCGGTGGCAGCCGCAGCGCACCCCCGGCAGGCCCGGCCAGGGCAAAGGTCAGCCAGCCCGTCGCGGTCGCCACGATCAGCGTGCTGCGCCCGGCCAGCAAGGCCACCGTGATCGCACCGTCGATGGTATCGGACCCCGCCCGCGTCAGGGTGATCACCCCGGTGCCGCCATTGCGCACAATGGCCTGCCAGCCCGGCCCTGCCGCTGCGACCGTCGGCAGGGTCAGCGCCCAGGTGCCGCTGGCATCGACCAGCACCCCCCGGTTGGCGATGGTCAGGGTGGTGGCAGCGGTCCGGGTCAGGATCGCGCCGAACGGAATGCCCAGCAGTGCCGCCGCCTCGGCAACGGTACCGGCGGTGCCCAGCAGGCTCGAGAGGTAGCTGCGCAGATCGGTCAGCGCGGTCTTGAACGCGCCCTCGGTGACGGTGCGAGGCGGTAAAGGCGGCGGCGGTTGGCAGGGCGGTCATGAGACTCTCCACATCAGGGTTGGATCGGTGGTCCACATCAGGGTGGCGGGGCTTGCGTTCCACATGGCGCTGATCAGCGTGCCAAGGGTGGCCGACTGCCACGGCCCGACGGTCAGGCCGACGCCCGCGGACCCGCACCATCGTCCGGGTCTGGAACAGCAAGGTCGCGGCCAGACCGGAGGCGCTGAGGTCGGCCACCCGCGTCCAGATCACGCGCGGATCGGACGGGTCAGACCCTTCGGCCATCTCGAAGTGATAGATATCGGCCCCCGGGGCTGGCTGCCAGGAGAACACGCCCCGGCTGTTGTCGCCGGGCATGGTGCGGCCCCGCAGATCGCGCACCACGGGTTCGGTCGGGCGGCGTGGCAGGCTGGACGGATTGACCGGCGGGGCGGTGATGCCGTCCTCGGCCGTGTGGACCGAGGGGTCGTAAATCACCGCCTCCACCTGCACCCGGCGCGAAGACCTCGGGCGCAGGCTGGCCACCTTGGCAAGGGCCGACCACGCCTGCCCCGGCCCAAAGGCAATATGGGACGGCGTGCGATCCGGGTCGGTATCCGGCGTCACATCGGGGGCTGTGGCGAACACCAGCATGTCATCGGCGGCCCCGCGCGTGACGGGCCATGGGCCAGACGGCGTGCCATTCCTGCGGCGCAGGGCGGCGTAATGGGTGGCACCGTCGGTCCAGACCAGCGGCTCTGACACCCATGCCGTCAGGGTGCTTTCGTCCCAGTCCAGCACCTCGGCCGACTGGCCCCAGCCGACCGTGTCATGCTGCACCGTGATCAGATCGCCGAGGCTGGGGATGAAGCCGTCCATCTCGGTTTCAAACCGGATGATGCGGCGGTGATAGCGGTTGGATGCCGCCCGGTAGAGCCCCTCGCGCATCGCTTGTGCGGCATTGTCGATGCCAAAGCCTTCGGATTTGACCGGACGCAAGGCGGTCGATCCGGGCAGCTTGCATGTCACCCGGTTGGGGCCCCAGACTCTTGCATCCCAGAAGGCCAGTTCGACGGTATCGGCGGTGTCGGCCGTCACGGCGATCATGTCGATCGAGAACGAGCCTTGCACCATGTTGTGCATCGAAAACATCGCCACCGGCACCAGAGGCCGGGCCATCGCGGCTGATCTGCAGGATGCCGCCCTGCATGTAGGTCTTGGCCCGGCCAGCGGCGGCAATGCGCTGGACCTGATCCCACCAGCTGGCCGAGGTATCAAACCGCGCATTGAATGTGTCGCCCCGGGCGGTCCAGATCGCATCCAGCGCCAGCAGGGCCGCGAGGTTGATCTCGGCATCCGGCAGGGCTGCGCCATATTCGGCATTGCGCGCGGCATCGGCAATCGCCCAGGCGATGGACTGGCTGGCCTGCGGGGCCGACCAGACGGCCCCGTTCCAGACCGGGATTTTGCGGGTGGCAATCACCGCAAGGCGGCGCGAGGCCTGCCCCGAGAGGTTGTTCGATGCCTTCATCCGCACCGCCAGCAGGGTCACATTGCCATAATCGGTGGGCTGGCGCAGATACGCCCGCAGCCCCCCGAAATACACCGTGTCCGACGATGATGTGCCGCCCGCAACGGCATTGCTGCGCCAGACCCGCACCTGGTAGCGCCCGGGCGTCGCCATCGGATAGCGGTAAGATTGCCGGATCGCATCGACCGTGCGGGCGGTGATCTCGTGCGAGCCGACCGTGATCCAGTCGCCCAGCGGCAGGCCCACCTCGTCGATCAGCCGGGCTTGCACGGCAATGACCACGGTCAGATCGGACAGCCCGTCGGAACTCGAGGTGAAGAGGCCCGCAGGCAGCAAGATATCGACCGCCAGATACGTCGCCGTGGTGCCTGCGGCCGAGGCCACATAGCCCGTCAGCCCGCCCGCCACCGTCGCGATGGTGGTCGAACCTGACGTGCCGGTGGCGCTCGCTTCGGTCAGGGTGAAGGTGTCCGCCGTGGGGGTGCCCGTGATGGCATAGACCCCGGAAATCCCGGCCGTGCTGTTGAACGACAGCGACACTGGACCGTTGTTTGGCGGATAATCCCCGGTCGCGGCCAGCGTGACCGTGGTGCCAGAGCGGGTCCAGGTGCCGGTAAACGTCCGGTTGCGGGGCCCGTGATCGCCGCTGCCATCAAGCCAGGAGCCGGTGAAGGTGCCCGATCCTGCACCCGTGGCGGTGGTCAGGGTAAAGCCGCCGCCACCCGTCGAGGTGACAGAATACGAGCCCGGCGGGGGCGGAGCCCAAGGCAGCACGACATGGACTGCCGCCCCGGTGATGCGACCGTGTGCTGTCTCGGTAATGGTGACCGTGGTGCCCGACCGCGTCCAGGTGCCGGTCTTGGCCCCCACGAGCTCGATGCCCGACACTTCCGGGGCCGTGACGACAGAGGTTGGAAACAGCGTGACCGCCCCACCGGGGGCAATGACCTGCGTCTCCACCTCGCCGAAATTGTCGATCGGCGTGTCCTCGATCAGGATGCTTTCCAGATCGAACTCGCCCACCCCAAGGCACAGCAGATGGTTCAGGTACTGCTCGTTGCCGGCGTATTCGGTGTAGGGCTGTTCGGCGAAGTCAGGATAGGCTTTGATCCGGCCATATTGCACCGGGATCGGCTGTTCCAGCCGCGCGACATTGCCCTGGGCTTGCAGCGAATAGGTGGGGCTGGCCTGCGGGGCGTTGAACGGTTGCGGCATGGGCAGCAGCGCGCCGATCAGGGCTTGGCCTGCCAGTGTGATGCCGAGGCTGGTCAGCTGAAGCTCCACAGCGTGCCTGCGGTAAATCTCCCAAGCAGCTGCCCGCCGCCCAAGGCGCGAAGGCCAGAAGTGCGAGGCTCAGGATCAGGCGCAGCGGGTTCGACCCATTGCCGTTGTTGGCCAGCACCGGCACGAAGACCAGCGTGTCGCCGTCGCGCATCCGTCTGCGCCAGGCACGGCGCAGGATCGGCTTGCCGTTCAGCAGGGCATAATAGCCCCAAGGTGCGCCGTTGGGATAAAGCCGCCTGAATCCGCAACGGGCGGCGAAGGCTGCGCAGCTCGCGACCCGCCACCGGGTCCAGCGGGTTGGCGATGGTGATGACCTGCGCCCTCATGCGCGCCTCCAGAACCCGGTCAGCGACAGCCCGAGCAGGGGCAGCCGGGCGGGCGGCGTGAACACCGTGGCCATGCCCTCCATCGAATGCACGATCCCCGCTTCCTGCCCCACGGGGGCCGCCCAGACCCCGATGTGGCAGGGGTGCAGCCCCTGCGCCATCAGCACGGCATCAAACTCGTGCGGGAAATGCACCTGCTCCCAATCGTCCTTTGAAGCGGTCTTAAACGCCCTTCGAATGCCACGCGGATCGTCAAGCCCGGCGGGCAGCACCGCGACATCCCAGCCGCATTGCTCGCGCCAGATGCGCCGGGCCAGATCAAGGCAATGATCGCCCGCACTCCATGGCCGACCGATGTAGGGCGTGGCCCAATGTGACGGGGTGGCGGTCATTGCGCGAGCCCCGCAAACCGCTCAAGGCTATACTCCAGCGCCGGGAACACCCGGTTCAGCAGGTCGCGGAATCCGGCCGTCGCAGTGACGCGCATCGGTTTGACCGAGACCGTCTTCAGCTCCATCTTCATCGGCGGCAGGTTCGACGGCCCGGTGGTCAGCTGCCCCGACCGATACAGCCGGTAGACCAGCGTGATGGGCGAGCCTTCGCGGTTGGCGGCCTCCAGCTGCACCCCGATCTCGCGGTCCACATTGTCGATCTCCAGCGTCATCTGCGGCACACCGCCGAACACCTCGGGCGGAACCAGATCGAAGGCATAGGCGCGGAAGGTCACCATCAGCCCTGCATCAATCGCAGCGCCCGCCTCGATGCGCGCGTCGAGATCAACCTCGTCCTGGACAACGCGGATCGGGCTGGTGAAGGCCGGGTGGCGCAGTTCCAGCGTGTCATAGATCACAATCCCCACCGGGGCCGAGGCCATGGCCTCGCGCATCGCCTCATCAAGCGTGGCATCAGGCACGGCGGGCCTCCAGATTGGCACCGACGTGCCATTTGAACCCCGGTTTGCCCTCGGGCGCGTAAGGCCCGATGAAGCGGCATTCGCAGCGGGTCAGCCCGCCGCCCAAGAGGCATGTTATAGGTGAACCACGCGGACTCGCCCTCACAGCCCAAGGCTTTGCCCGTCGCATCGGACGGCACGAACAGATCAAACCCGGTCGCGATCCGCGCGGACACCTCGGCCACAGCGATGCCGGACAGACCGTCGCCGGTGTAATTGCCCGCACCCGGGATCAGCGGTTGCAGGCGCAGGCTCGGGTTTGCCACACCAACCCCGTTGTTGGCCTGCAAAGCCACCGACCAGAAACCATACGGGCGCGGCGTGACCGTCAAGGCCGACAATCCGCTCTGCGCGAGCACTGCGCCGGTGGTCAGATCAATGTCGGCAAAGCAGGCAACCGAGGCGCGGTTGATCAGGTTGACCCGCGCGCGGTCCCGGCCCATGGCGGCAAGGGTCGCGTGGGCGGCGATGGTGATGCTGTCAAAGGCCGCACCGGGCAGCGGCAACTGAGCATAATGCACAGAGGTCGCCGCCGACTCGCGCAACACATCGACCAGCAGCAAGTCCGGGCCAACCACGGCGCCGATGCTGCGCGTGGCCTCGTTCAGCGTCCAGGCCGAGATATCATCGCTGGCCCCGGCGAGGCTGACGACGCGGCCATCATACCAGTCGCTGAAGGCGGCAAATTCCGCGTCCGACATCACCCAGGTCAGGCTGGTATCAAAGCGGCGGGCAAAGGTGCGGCGGCGCACGCGCGGGGCACCTTTTTCCATATCCGTGCGGTCGGACTGCCCGAAGGGCTTGGGCGTAAATCCCGGCACCATGTGACCGGGCAGCGTGTAGGGCCAGCGGCGCATGCTCTACCTCCCCGTCCGGTTCATGCCAAAGCTGCGGCCCATCACGCCGCCGAAGGCGCTAGTCGCCCTTGGAGTGCTTTTCTGCCAGGGCAGCATCAATCTGCTCGATCAGCACGCGGGTGACCCGGTTGCCGCCTTCCTGCTTTTCTTCCGTGCGGACCCGGACCTCGGGCACCGTGTTTTCGATGTTGATGATGACATTGCCGGGGGCACTGGACCCGCCCGGCATCTCGCCCATCCGGCCATATGACCCACCGCCCACAACACCGCCCGTGGGCAAAGGCCATCGGCGGGCGATCCGCCGCTGTCATCAGGTTTGGCACCCGCACGCCCAGACGCCCGCCCGCACCACGCTCCAGCGGCAAGCGGCCTTCCCGGCCCCCGAACATCGCAAGGATGCCGCCATCGCCCATCGGCAGGATGGCCTCTTTGCCCGCCTCGCCCATGAGGCCCGTCTGATCGCCGCCCATGGCAAACAAGGTCGGGCGGTCCACGATGCTGTTGGAATAGCCCGCGATGCCCCCCAAGGCGTGCGGGATCACATTGCCCTTTGCACTCGGGAAGATGGACCCCAACAGGCCACCGAGCCCGCCACCGCCACTGAACAAGCCTTCGAACAAAGGCGCGATGATGCTGTCTGTGAACTTCTGCGCCGCCATATCGGCCAGCTTGTCGATGACGAAATCGCCGAAGTCGTTGAACGCATCCTTGCCCGACGCGGCCCCCTTGATGAAATCCGCAAAGGGCGATTTGAACCCGTCCGACAGGGTTTTGGACAGCTCGCTGCCAGCACCCTTCAGGTCACCCACCAGACCCTTGACCTGCTCGCGCCACAGCTTGACCGCCTCGGCCCCTTTCGGCCCCGCCGTCACCGCCAGCTTTTCCAGCTTGGGGATCAGGTCAGCCACATTGCCCGCCGCCCGTTCCTTGGCTTGGCCGATCGCATCCGTGGCCTCGGCCGTGGACATCAGCCCAAGGCTGACCTTCTCGTTGATCTGCGCAATCGCAAGGTCGAGGGCGGCGAGGGCGTCCTTTGCCGCCTTCTGAAGGCCGTCGAAGCTGTCACGGTCTGCGCCACCACCGCCGCCGCCGCCGCCGCCCCGGCCACCACGACCACCGCCGCTGCCCAATTTTGGCGGTGTGAAGTAGCCTTGCGACCCGGCCAGTCGGGTCTCGACAATCTGGGTCTGAGTTGGTGCGCCACCACGCCCGGAATAGGTTTTGCCTGAGGGATCGTTGCCACCGATGCCTTGCGGACCCAATGCAGCAAGCCTCGCAGCGGTATCAAGGGCAATGCCAAGGTTGCCTGCAAGGCGAAGGGCGTCGGTCGCAGCGCCTGCAATGTTCCCGAACGCAATCTGAGACAGCGATGCAGCGCTTACGCCTGCACGATCCGCCGCGTCCGCAAGCGCCTCACCTTCCGCGCGGGTTCTCGCATAAACTTCATATGCCTCCGAAATTGCATTTGTTTGACGCTCTGCCTCTTCGGCCGCCTCGCGTTGCCGTGCCGCCGCCTCACCCGCCTGCTGAGCCTTTACACCTTCAATTATTGCAAGCTGTGTCGACAGAACTTCCTGACGGGCAAGAGCATCGGCATTTTCATTGTATGCTGTAGCGACATTGGCGATGCCCGCCACCATGCCTTCTGTTGCGATCTTCTGACGATCAAGACTGTCTGTCGTGGTTGCGAGGTATCCGTTCAAAGCCGCCGTTTTCTGTCGCGTATTCGCCTCGCAACCTGATCTGCTCCCGAAGCAGCACAGTCTGATATTCTTCATCCACGCCGAAGCGCAGTTTGTCGATGCTCGACTGGCTTGAAGATGACGCATCAGCCAAAGCCTGTTTAGCGTCGAGCAGAGCATCAAGCGCCAACTTGGCTTTATCTGCTTCCGCAGATGTACCGCTCAAAGCGCATTCATCAAAATCGGCAGGGCGACCCCTGCAAGCAAACCAGCCGCCGTACCTACTGCGCCGAAGCCCAGACCGATATCGGGGAGTTGGATGGCAAGCGCCTGAATGAAGTTGCCGGTCGCCATCGTCTGCTGACCCACTTGCGACAGCTGTTGCGTCACTCCGCGCAGACGGTAGGCCACGCTGTCACTGGCATTTCCAAGACCAGCAGCTGCTGTCTTTGCGCCGTCCAGATCGCGCCGCCATCACCCTGACCGCAGCCCCAGCCGCCTTAGCCGCAGCAGCACCCTTGGTGCCCGCCCCGACCAGCGCTGTTTCCAGCACCTTCGCATCCGTCGCCGCCGTCTTGCCGCTGGTGCCGACCGCCTTTACCTCGGTCATCACCGCACGCAACTCGGCCTTGGCCTGTGCGGCTTCGGCTTGCAGACGCAGGACAAGGTTCATGTCGGTCATCGGGGGCTCACTCTTCCAGCAGCGGGAAACACAGATCGTCGAGGGATATGGGCAAGGCTTTCGCGGTGCCCGTCCGGTCGGCCTTTTTCTTGTCGAACCAGGTGGTGACCTCGGCCTCGTTGCCGTTCACCGCCAGCCGGATCAGGCCGAACTGGTCAATCTCGCGGTTGGCCTGCGCCCGCCGGTGGCCCCGCATCAACGCGGCCACCTGCGCCAGTGTCAGGCGGAGGCAGGCGTCGAGGGTGTGTCCGCGCTCGACAAGCCAGGCGAAGATGTCGCCCCAGTCAACATCGTCGGGGCCACCGCCTTGATCCGGCTCGTCGCCGCTTCCGCCGCCCGCGTCATCGCCGGGCGCAGGCGCGAGATAAAAAAATCAGCGTTGACCTCATAGATCGCGGCCAGCAGTTCCACAGCCTGTTCGGCGTCCAGTCCCTCTGCCTCGGCAGGCGTCACGTCCGATCCGGCAATGATGACACGGGCCGCATCCTCGCTGTGCTCGGACAACAGCGTCAGGTAATCGGCCACAAACAGCAGCCCACCCACGGTTTTGACCGCAGCCGAGAACGCGGGCATCCGGCCAAGGGTCAGCGGCAGGATGCTGACCGTGCGGCCCGCGATGGCTATCTTGCGCGGGGTGGGGGCAAAGGTTTCAAGGGTCATCGCGGTCACCGGAAGGTCAGCTTGAGTTCGTTGTCGCCACCTTGCGGGATATACCGGGTGTCGAAGTTCATGATCAGGTTGCCGTTGTATTCGCCCGACTGCGGGTTGGTGCGCTGCACGCGCGGCCCGAATATCTGCAACTGGTTGCCTGCCCCCACCCCGTGGGTGACCGCGAATGTCGTGTAGGCCACAGCGCGGATGTCAGTGACAAGCGCCACCTCTTCTGCGGCAAGCAAGCCCATCGCACATTTGCCGGTGATCTTGCGGTCGCTGATGCCCACACGCTCTTCGGTGGAAAACATCAGATGCTGCAGCTCGTTGCCGACATCGATGCTGAACGACCGGGTGCGCGCGACGGTGCCGCCGGTCAGCACGTCCGTGCCGTTGATCGTGGCCCCGAGGGTGAACTTGCTGGCGTTGTTCGGCTTCAAGACCTGCGGGGTCAGCCAGGCCGAGGTGTCCAGGTTGGGCAGCGCGGTTTCGGACAGCGTGCGCCCGAAGGCCCAGAACTCCCAATCGGCGGTCGGCACTTTGCCCACAGAAATGTCGAACATCACCTTGCC
This sequence comes from uncultured Alphaproteobacteria bacterium, assembly GCA_963772935.1. GTDB lineage: Bacteria > Pseudomonadota > Alphaproteobacteria > Rhodobacterales > Rhodobacteraceae > JANNNF01. The sequence goes on from CAVYZK010000008.1 coordinate 535,469, forward strand.
GCGCGCGCCCAGCATGATGTAGCGCGCGCCTGCCTGATGCAGCGAGAACCCCACCGATGCGATCCCCTCCGACACCGGCGTGTAGTTCACGCGGCTGGCAGCGGTGATCGTCTCGGCAAAGCCGCAGGCCCGCAGCAATGCAGCGCAGGGTGGCGGCGTGCCCGCCACACCGGACGGGGTAAGCTCGGTCGAGAATTTCAGCTTGATCAGTTCGGTGGCAGGCAGCTCTTCCGATGCGCCAAAGAACCGTTGATGCAGTTCGCGGTCCACGTTGACAGACACCACCTCAATGGTCGGCATCTTGGTCATCAGGACTGCATCGGTCGCGACAAACGTGCTGGCAGCGGCATAAGTGCCTTCGAGCTTGGTCTGCAGCGTGACGTTCTTGACATAACGATCGGTCATTTGCGGGGCTCCTTGGCCTTGGCTGCGCGTTCAACGGGCTGTTCAACAGGCGCTTGAACGGGCTGTTCAACGGGGACGTCGCCCGCATGCTCGGGGCTGTGCGACACCAGCGTCCGGTTGCCGTCGGCGTCCTCGGTGTAGGTGGCGGTGCCGCCCCGGCGGGGTTGGTCATCATCGGTCATGATGTGGTGTTCCTCAAATCAAAGGGGGTGGCGAAGGTGATCTCGTAGACGGTGGTGCCCGGCTGTGCCGCCAGCGGAGCCACCCGGCGCAGCGACATCGACCCCACCGATCCCGGCGCATCCCAGCCGGTCAGCGCCGTCAAGATGTCCTCGATGAAGGGCTCAATGCGGTCCAGCTCGGGCAAGGGGGCGGCGTTGCCGCTGGCAAAGGCGAGGATCAGGGTGGTCAGCCGCTCGATCCGCTGGCTGTAATAGCCCGACATATCGACACGCACGCCGCCTGCGATGCCACCTGGCATCACATAGACCGTGACACCCCGCGCCATGATCCCGCCTGCCGCCGTCACCCGCGCCAGTTCCAGCGCGCCCACGACGGTCAGGTCGGGCAAAGCAGACTTCAGCCGGGCAATGGTATCCGCGACCAGCATCAGATGAACCCCGTCATGTTTTCAGGGGTAAAGGGGCGCTCGCGGTCGTTGGTCTCAACGCCCTGTGCGCCCGAGGTCGGGGCCTCGATGCCTGCAACCCCCACCAACCGGATGCGCCCATCGGCGATATCGCGCAGCGACCGCATGGCCTGGTCATAATCCGCGCGCACCTTGTCAGGGGCCTCGGTGATGTAGAGCTTCCAGACCGCGATGGCAGCGGTGATGTCCACCAGCAGGCCCGGCACGTCCGACACGGGCAGCGTGTATTTGTTGGCAAGGTAGCCATCGACCAGCGCCGTGGCATCGACCAGGGCACGGTCCACCACGGCAGTGTCGATTGCACCCATCGCAACCTCGCCCCGATCGGTCAGCGCGATCATCAGCGGGGTGCCGATCCGGTCTGTCAGATGGGTGATGGTCGCGTAAGGCACGGTGCAATCCTCTGGAAATTTGGTGCGGGTCTCTCCCCGCCGTCACGTCCGTCATCAGACGTTGCAGGCACCCGACGCGCGGGCCTCGCCTACTCAGATCGCCTGCGGCAAGGGCAGGTCCGCCCTTCTGTCACTCCGCAGGATCGCGATTGATCCTTTCGCTCTGGTATTTCAGTGCGGTGCTTCCACGACGGTCACGAACAGCTCGGGGTCGGCACACAAGGCGTCGTACTGGGCCTCGGTCAGCTCGGTTACGGGGATCGACACGGGCTCGGTGCCGAACTTGCGCCCGATGCGCCAGCGACCCTTGGCCGGGCCTTGCACCACCACGGTCGGCGGCAGCGGATAGTTGATGTTGTCTTCCAGATCATCGCGGCCACCAACGGCGGCGGCAGGTTCGACCAAAGGGGCGGGTGCGACCTCATGTCCGCGGCCGGCAATCTGGCCGGGACTGCCTCAGAAACGGCGCGTGGAGATGGTGCCGGTGAGGTCTGACACCCCACCGGCCTCGTCCGGCTTGGGTGCCGGATCGGCCCCCACGGCTGCCACAGCGGGGGTTTGCGCGTCCGTCAGATCGACGGGCTTTGTCTTGGTTGCGGATTTGGCGGTCATGATGCTCTCCAGTCGGTTCGAGAAAGAGGGTGGACGGGCCACCCTCTCTGCTGAAACCGACCGCCCAGCGGGGCGATCAGGTCAGGCGAGCCACGGCACGACCAGCAATTCTGCCGTGCCTTTCCATTCGTTGGTCTCGCCCGCCGTGCCGTATTCGCTGTTCAAGAGCTTGCGGCCTGCGCTTTCCAGCGACGGCGGCACGACCAGCAAGGTCGGCACCAGACCCAGCGGTGCGCCACCATCGGCCTTCATGTTCTGGATACCGGCCCGGGCAATGGCATAGTTGGCCGGGTTCAGGGTCTGCTTCGACCCCCAGGCCAGTTGCGGCAGGCCGTAGCCGACGTTGCAGCGCATATCGACGCCGTAGACGTACTCGTTGCGGTCAAACACGTTGTCATCGTCGTTCTTGTCTTTCGACGTGAACACCGGGGCCTTGCGCTCCTGGTAGATGATCGGCTTCAGGGGGCGATTGTCGCACAGCAGGAACCAGGGCGTGCCAGCGCCGCCATCGGTGTTGACGTAAGTGCCCATGGTGCCGTCGGCCAGCAGGATCGGATGATCGGTGTCAAAGAAGAACTGGCCGTCCCAGCAGTTGGTCGAGAAACCAGCCTTCAGCAGACCCCAGACCAGTTCTTCCGGCAGACGGCCCGCGCCATCGCCCATCATCGTGAAGCCGTCCGAGTACATGCCGAGGTTGTCATCTTCGATCTGGTTGCGGTTCACCGCCACGGTTTTCTCGAAGTGCTTGTTCAGGATGGTGTAGGAGGCCTCGGACAGGTTGTCGATCTGACGCGGCCCCAGCCATTCGCGCAGGCCGGTCAGGCCCTTCAGCCAGCCGTAAGTGTTCATCGCCGTGCTGGAGCGGATGGTCTTGGCCACGCGGTCCTTGAGCTTGGGCACGGCATCGAAGGCGTTCTGGTATTCGGTGTTGAAGCCAACCCGAAGCGCCTGAAGAGAAGTTGTGGTAACGAGCATGTCAGGGTTCCTTTACGACAGCAGGGCACGGGTCAGGGCTTCATCGAAGCGCACCCAGACCCCGGTGGCATCGACGTCAACCACCGCCCCGGCGGGGGAGCGGGTGCTGGAGGCGCTGGTTTTGGCCACCGTCTGGTCATCGACGATGTAGCAAACAGCGCCGATATCGGCGGTGACGATCAGGTCGCCCGCAGTGGAGTTGGCAAAGCAGAACGTGCCTTCGCGGAACTTCTGCACGGTGACACCGGCAGTGGTGCTGACACCGGGCTCTTCGGCGCGGCCAACGCCGACACTGCCCACCACGGTCACACCCTTGGTCAGGTGGCCAGCAGCGGTGCGCATCAAAAGTGCGCCTGCAAAGATGGTCTGGGTCGCAGCCAGCAGGCCAACCCGGTCGCCAAGCGCCTGTTGGCGGGTGGAACGGTTTTCGGTCAAGGCAACCATGATCAGTGATCCTTCTGTTTGGCGGCGATGTCGGCGTTCAGAGCCGCAAGAAAGGCGTCATGCGACTGGCCCAACTGGTTTGCGACTGTGATCTGGTCGGAATTGAGCGAGGTCAGCACCTCGCCCGCAGCACCAGGTGCCACTGCGGCACGCGTGGCGGTACCGACAGGAAACGCCTCGGCCCATTTCTGGGCACCAGCGGCATCCGAGGAATGCATGGAGATCAGGCTGTCCACGAGGTTGGCCGGGATCAGGCGACCTTTGGCGATCTCGCCCTCGACAAAGGCGCGGCTGGCGGCAGTGGTCCCCGCCAGTTTCAGGGCCGCGACCTCGGATTGCAGGGATACCACCGTGGTCTGCAACGTGCCTGCCAGACGGGCGGCGTTCTCGATGGTCGCAGGGTCGGTGCTGGTCAGGCCCAGCGAGGTGGCGATGGTGTTCAGCGAGGTTTGCAGCGCCTCGGTGGCCCCACCGCTCATCTTCTTGATGGCGGCAAGAATGGCCGCTTCATCGGCGTCTTCGGACAGGCCAAGGGCCTTTGCGATATTTGCCCAGTTCATGGGGAACTCCGTGTTGAGGGCCGTGAGGCCAATCATGTTGGGGGTGTTGGTCAGCGCGAGCGTGCGGATCGCCAGAATGACGCCGTTGGGCTGGTGCAGGATAACCGGCGACAAGCCTCGGTAAGCCCGCTCCGACATCAGTGCTTCGCCCGAGGCGTTCCAGTCGACACGCGCCCAGATGCCATCGGCACGGGCTTCCATCTGCTTGACCCAGCCCCGGGCAGGTGCGGGTTCGCCGCGCGCGCCTCGCAGCTGGGTTGCATGATTTTCGTCAACAGGAATGCCGCGCGGATCGGCCATGGAGGCCGCGATAACAGCCTGCGCATCCGCGATCCGGTAAGGGCCGTCGCCTTTGATGGTGCGCACCGGCCCCGGCATGGGAACGATGTGCACCCAGTCCGGCGCACCGGGGGTGTCAGGCAGGGCCACAGCACTGCAAAGGGCGACAAGGGGGGCGGATTTGCTCATGCCGACACTATGCGCGGCGGGGCTTTCGCGATTAACCCGCAAGCGCTTGCGGGGCGTCGGATCAGCCTATGCGCGCAGGGTGCGGCAGGCTGGGCGTTCGGTCAAGGGGTGGCGGCATCGGTCAGGTGTTCGGCGATGATTTCCAGCACGGCGGTGCGGTCATCGTCGGATGCGCCGAGGAACGGGCGGGCCGGAATATTGCCCCACAGATGCGGGAAGGCCGACTTGGTGCCGCCAAACTGCATCATCGCGGCATAGACAGGCGTGGAACCCACCTCGGCAAAGTCAGCGCCGTGGCTTGGGAAGATGTTGGTGTTCAGCGTGTTCGACTCGCCAAACAGCGGGCGGGTCTTGCCAGGCGCGCGGGCCAAGGTGGTGGCAGACTTCGGAGCCCATTTGACACCTTCAGGGCTGGTGCCCGCCGCAAAGCGGTCCTTGGTCGATTTGACCAGATATTCCGCGATGTCCAGCATCACCGGCGTCAGGTCGGATAGCAGGCCCTCAAGCTCGGCCAGGCCCAGCGATACGGCGTCATCCTTGAGTTCGATCGTGATCATTGCTATGCTCTTTGTGGATGACGACTGCGGAAACACGGGTTCCGCAACACTACCCCAAGGTACCGTGCATGAGGGGGACCCCGGCCCTCCGTCATCCGACCTGCCCCAGAAGTACCTTGAGCAGTCCGCCTGCAATCCGACCGACGATATCGACAGTCTTGGGTCGATAGGCGCTAACGATCACGTTGGCCGTCCGGATTTCCCTGTTCGCCTTAAGCCGATAATCCAGTGCCAAGGCAAATTGCGAAGCGCTCCCTGCCCCTTCGTCGAGCAAGAACAGAATCCGCCCGGAGCTTTCGTCAAACAGAACAGCCGATGGGGTGCGGATGCGCTTGGACAAATTGCGCCACGCCTCCGCCGGGATACTGTCAGCGGCCGCCTCGTGCCGGGCGGCTTTGGGGCCGAACAACAGTCCTGGGCGAACCATGACTTCGGCAGAAGCCGGAGCAAGGCCACGGCTGGACAGTGCAGCCACCACGTCAGATGACACGGTGCCGAGCAGGCCAGGTCCGGCAGCTTGCCCTTTGATCGCCGCCTCAACCCATTCACGCCAGGCCTCATCAACCTGGTCTTCAAGCGGCGCGACCATGTCCGCCCCCAGTTTAGGCGGCAAACTCGGCAACTTTGCTGCAACTGTCTGGATGATGTTTGAGGCAACACTCGCACCCGGCGCATAGGCCCAGCCCTTGGATATCCCGACCGGTGCGCCGGTGCGTGGATCCAGCGCCTGCCATCCCTCGGGCAGTGTCTTGCCAGGGATGCCGCCCAGCCGCTTGGCCCCGGCTTCCGACCGCGCGCCCGAGACATAGCAGGTGCAGCCCCAGCCGTTCGGCGGCGCATGGGTGGCCCAGAACGGATGATCGGCGCTCAAGGATCAGCCCGTCCCAAGCCAAGATGCTGCAGCGCGTGGCTCGACCGAATTGCCGTGGCTGTAGACGATGAAAGGAAACCCCGCCTCCATCAGCTGCGCCCAGCGGCCCGCCGCATAGGATGGTCGCCATGTTGGTGCGGTAGATCACCCGGGTGCGCCAGGCCTCGCCGCCCTTGGTGCCCTCGCCGGTCCAGCCGTGCCAGCCGTTCTTCTCGACAATGGCCCGAAAATCCCGGCGGAAGTCTTCCAGCGTGCCGCCACCGGCGATGGACTTGTCGACCGCAGCCGCCAGATCGGCCAGCAGTTCGGCCTTCATCGCGCCCGCCACCATGAAGGCGCGGTCATGTTCGGCCTGCCAGACATCCTTCCAGCCGGTGGTGCCGCGCAGATCGGCCAAGCCGCAACCGAAAGGCCGCGACCTGCTGGGCAAACGGTTTGCGGAAACTGGCAAGCATCTGGGTCACTCGGCGTCCTCGATGGCCGCAACCCGGCCGCCGTCATGGGCGGCGACAAGGCCCAGACCGAGGATCGCGACCAGGTCGCCCACATCGACGGCCGGGAAGCCGTTCGCGAGCATCTCGCGCAGCTCCTCCAGGCTGGTCGCGGCCCCGACCATCGCCTCGATCTGTGCCATGATGCCGTCCATCGGCCGGACGCGCCTCAACCTCCATCCGGTCGGCCAAAACCGCCTCTGGCGACACCCCCGATTTCCGGGCCGCCAGCGCTGTTTCCGACTGCAGGGCGGTCGATGGTGCCGGATTGGGCCTGACCCCGTTTAATTTCGTCTGGTTTCCGTTTAATCTCGCGATCCGGCCCCGGGGGGACCGTCGCGTCGGCACCCGGTGACGGAGCGGGGGCTTGGGGCCGCATCAAAAGCTCGCCCGGTTTCGGTTCTGCAAGCCCGAACTTCTTCAGGACCGCCTGCTGGCCGACCGGCAGGCCACGGTCGATCAGCGGGCCGATGGCAGTGGCAAAGCGCTGTCAGGTCTTCGCGCTCGGGCCGCGCGATCACCAGGCGCGGATAGGCCTTCTGCGGGCCATGGTTCAACTGCACCCAAGGCCGGATCAGATCGCGGTTCAGGATCGCCGCCAGGGCGCGGGCGTCAGCACGTTTCGATGTCGCTGCGCACATCGCCGTGCTCTTCCCCGGACCCCAAGCCACCGGTGACGGCATCGGTGGTTGCGGTCTGGCCCAGGACCGCTTTCGAGATTTGCTGGTCCAGCCAGTCGCAGCGCTCTTTGTACAGCGCATGGGCCGGCCCCGACGTTTGCCGCCTCGACAAACTCGATCATCATGCTCTCGGGGATGATCGCTGCCAGTCGCCTGCGATGTTTGACACCGCGCGCAACAGGGTCGCCTTGTCCTCGGGGCTGGCACCCGGGCCGAACTTGCCCACGCGCAGCGGCTGGCCATAGGTCTGGGTGAAGATCGCCCAGTCGCGCTCGGTGAAGCTTCTTGAACAGGTAGCCCCACATCGCAACCCGGGCCAGACCGCCGCGCAGCGGCAGGCCGGACTTTGCCTTGATCGTGGCGAAGATGAACTTGCCCGGCAGTGCAGCGGCTCCTCCTCGCCCGTTGTCGTTCAGCAGCATCGGCGTGGTCAGATCGTGGCGGGCAAAGCGGAACCAGCGCGGATCGCGCAGCTCCAGCGACTGCAGGCTGTACTGCCCCTCGGAATACTCCCAGGTCGACTTCGGTGACGCTGTAGCCTTTGCCGAGGCAGTCGAGGATGTCGAAAATCTCTTCGGTCAGCTCGTCGCGCAGCAGCCCAGTCGCGGATCATCTGCGCGATGGCCTCGTCCTCGGGGCTGTCCGATGCGGCCTCGACCGTGACCTCGATCTGGCTGACCGCGCGGCGGCGGGTGCCAGAACGCCAAGGTAATGCGGATCGCGCTCCTCGATCGTCTCGGCCAGTTCCAGATAGCGGATCGGATCGCCCGCATCGGCCTCCGTCAGGATGGCAGCCAGCCGCGCACGGCGTTCAGCCCGTCGCCGGGATAGCCGGTGATCGGGCTGCGCACACCGCCAAGGTCGCACCTTCGATCTCCTCGATCAGTCTGCGCGCGGCGGATCGGCTGGCCATCGGGGTCCAAGCAACTGGGGCGTCTTCATCAGATGGTGTCCTCGCAGGGTCGCGCCCATCGGCGGCTGGTAAATGTCACGCTCGTCGCCCAGATCATCGTCGTCGGGGTATTGTCCAAGACGCCCCGAGGCTGCAGGCCGCGTGACGGCGGTGTAGCCATATTCCGACCAGCGCATCCGGCTCGCCCAATGCGCCAGGGCAAGTGCGATGGCATGGTCGCCGTGGCGCTTCTTGCCGGTCTCGCCTTCGCGCAGGGGCGGCACGCGGGCGATGCCGCGCACGAGCTTGATCGGTGCGCAGATCACTGACGTGCTCGACATCGCGGATCAGCGCGAGGCTGTCATCCTCGAACGCGGCCTTCAGCGGCGGCATGTGCAGGCGGTACCACTCCTCGGAGAACTTCACGGCGATGACGATGCCCGACGCCTTCCGGGTCTTCGCGCAGGCCAAACAGCGGCCCATGTCTTCGGCCACGGTCCAGCCCATGCCGGTGGCGTCAAACGCGGCACCGACCAGGCGGGACCGCACATGGTCCAGCACCGTCTTGACGATCAGCTTCTGCTCGTCGCCCGGCACATTGCGCAACTCAAAGGCCAGCACCTCGCGCCGTTTAAGGCGCTGTTCAATGGCCATCAAAGACCCGGTTGTCAGGTCGGCCACGCGGGCAAAGTCAAAGCCGAAGGCGAACTGCGGCGACAGGTCCAGCTTCGCCAGCTGGTCGGCCAACTCCTCGATGAACGGGGCCATCAGAGATCGCCTGGTCCAGCCGGTTGCGGAACAGATAGTCGCGCGGCAGTTCCAGCCGCAGCACCGGCGTGTCGACCGTCATCCGCGCTTCGATCAGCGGCGCGGGCAGCCAAGACGCCCGACGACATCGACGGGCACGCAGAACAGTTCCTCGTCCGCGCCGTCGCCGTAGAAGTCGATGATGTCCTGCCGCCACTCGGCCTCGGCCGCAGGCGTCCATTCCTTGCCGGTCACCAGGGCGATGCGCTGGTAGAGCCCCTCGCTCCAGCGCCTGGTCAAAGTCGATCGGATATGGGCGATACTTCGACCGGCCCGCCAGGATGTCCTGGATCTGGACGTTGAACTCGTTGTCGACGCCGTCATGGGTCGAGCAGACCACGACCTGCCCGCCCCACATCAGGAAGGCCAGCGCCGCTTTCAGCAGCTCGTGCAAGGCTATCCACGAAGGCCGCCTCGTCGATGATGATCACGCCCTGCTTGCCGCGCAGACCGCGCGGGGCTGACGACAGCGCCATGATCTCGAAGCCGGAGGCGAACTTGATGCGGAAGGCGTTGATCGCCTTGTCGTCGTCGTCCTGGTCAAACAGCGTCTCTTCGACCTCGCCGCGCCGCCACGTCGAAGGCCCGCGCCCACATCGCACAGGCGTCGATGAACTCGCGGGTCATCTCGCGGCTGTAGGAGATGTACATCACGTCCATGCCGCCCGCCTTCTTCTGGCGACCGGCGCGCAGCACGGCATAGGCGGCAAGGCCCCATGTCAGGCCGATCCGGCGCGACTTTTCGACGAACAGCACCGGGCAGGCGCTGTCGAGCAGCGACACGGCGCGCGCCTGATAGGGCAGCAGCACCGCGGGCAGACCGGATTCCTGCACGAGGCCGGGATCGCATCCATCGCCGCCGCGCGGGCCTCAGCCCATTCGGCTTCGGAGATTGGTGCACTCATCCGAACACCTCTTGCGCCCGGTACCATGCCATCCAGCTGCGGTGTTCCAGGCTCTCGGCAGAGTGGCGATTGTACCAGCCGTGATTGTGACCCAGCAGATCAGGGGCGAAGTCGCCCGCGCCCAAGCGCCACAGGTGGCGATAGTTGCCGGTGTTCACCACATCGTCGCTCGCGGGATAGACCTCGATCGCGCGGACATCGCGGCCCCAGACCTGATCCTTGATCGCCTGCAGATCATCCCAGGTGATGGTGCCATCGTGATGCACCTCGATGTGACCGAGGCTGTCATCCAGCAGGATGCGAAAGCCCAGGACATGCAGGGTGCGCGGTTCGGCGTGGTTCACAGGGCACCCACGCGCTCGAGGCAACAGTTTGCCTGCCGGTCAATTCCAAGTTGAACGACTCGGGCGGCAATGTTCAGATTGTGAAAACGGAGGACGCCATGGAAACCGACTGGATTACCGTGCATCGGATTGCCTGCCTCACCGAAGCCGACGAGCAGATCACTGTCTTCCGTCTGTTGAGGAAGCGCCACCGACTGGGCCAGAAGCGCCATCGCTACGTCCTGGCGAACTCTGACCGGGTGGTTGTCGTTCGTGACAGCAAGTTTCGGATTGCGGGAACCAAGACGATCCTGCAACCGATTGCCATCCTGCACTGAGACACGCGCCATCAGCCCATCCCCAGCGCGGCTTTGTACATGTCCATGATCGCCTCTTCCTCGGCGATCTCGTCGGGCTTGCGTTTGCGCAGAGCGATGACCTTGCGCATGACGGCGGTGTCGTAGCCCCGGCCCTTGGCCTCGGCCATCAGCTCCTTCTGGCCTGTCGGTCGACGTCCTTCTTCTCGGCCTCCATCTGCTCATAGCGCTCGATGAACTGGCGCAGCTCGTCGGCCGTGACGGAATAGGCGTCGGTCGGATCGCTCATCTCACACCCCCAAAATCTCGTTTCTTGATCGCCTCGGCCGTCTCGCCGGTCAGGCCGCGCGCCTTGGCGACGGTGTCGACGGCTTCGGCCATCCGGGCCGACAGATGCCGTCTTCCTTGGCCTTGCGATCGCTGGACATGTTCTGCGCGGTCTGTGCAGACCGGAAGGCGTCTGCCAGCTCCTTCAGCTCTTTCGGGGCCACGCCGTCAGCGCCGTCGCCCAGCATGTGCAGCACCACCGACTTGATCATCTCGCCCGCGATGATGGTCAGATCGTCGCTGGCCTTGGCATCATGCTTCTGGGCCAGCACCGCCACGATCTCGCGGGTCTCGGTCCAGCCGCTTGCGACAAGCCGGGCCTGCCGGATCGAGTAGCGGTTGAAGCTGCAGAAGGCCGGAATGACGAATTCCAGCTCGCCGCGGTGTTCTGCCATCAAGCGCTTCGCACTTGGCCGACGAACTCGGCATAGATGTCGGTCTGGGTCTTTTCCCGATCGGCAAGCTCCGATCGCCGCCCACGAGACGATGCCCTCGGCCTCGGTCGGCAAGCAGATCAAAGGAGGAAAGACGCCCGCGCCCGATGCCCATGGCTCATTCCCCCGGACGGCTGGGGCGCTTGATGCCCTCGATGACTGATGGCGCGGCGCAGATGGCGCGCGCCCTTTTCGGTCAGCGTGGCCACCACGACCGATGCCGGGCTTGGTCAGGGTCACCGCCCCGATCTCGGCCAGCCAGTCCAGCTCGCTGTGGATCCACGCGCGCGGGCGGTCGATGCCGAAACGCAGCAGCTCTTCGGCCAGATAGCCCGAATGCAGCGTCTCATCGATCTGCAGCGGCCAACGCCTTCAGGATGATCAGGCGCGCGTCCTGGCGCATGAGGTCTTCATAGTCGATCATTTGCGATTGTGCTCCAGCATCCATTCCTGCGCGCGTTCGGTGATGGCCTCCAAAGGCCGCAGCCGTTCGGTCAGGACGGCCATCGTGCTGCTCAATTCCACCATGGTGATTTCCATCTTGTGGAAATCCTCCCGGGACGGCTGCGACTGCGATCTTTGTTCCATGGAACTGAGCCGCTGCTCGTGGCGGTCCAGACGGGCGCTTTGCTCGTCCAGCCGCAAGGCGTTGCGCTTTGACGGCCCGCTGAAAATGTTCCAGATGACCGTGCCAAAATTGATCAGGGTGGACAGGCCGAGCGCCCAGACGATCAGCACCTGGATCGTGGTTTCTTCCGGGCTCATTCGTCACCCCAATGCAGATTCCAGTCCTGCAACGGATCGCTGCTGTCAGGGCCAGAGCGGTGGAGGACGCGAGAACGCCCGGAGCAGCGCGGCAGCCACAACGACAAGACGCCCAAAAGGCCGGTCATGATGAAGCCGGGCCCCATCATGGCGCACCCCGGGCCGGGACCAAGAATGTCTTCCGCCTGCAAGAGCGCGGGGAATGCTTCGCGCAGCTTCGACTCGGCCAGGCTCACAAGCACCTCGCCTGACGGCCCAAGGGCCTCGATGGCATCGGGCACGCTCTTACCCGCATAGCTGATCGCCGCGTCCATGGCCGCGTGCCCGGTCAGGCCGCGCTGGACCGCCGCCTTGATGCCGGTCATCAACGCGGAATGCAGCGCCTCGCGGTGGCGAGCCTCAATCTCGATGCCCCAGCGGGCCTTGGCGAAGGTCGAGACGCGGGCAAGCCAAGCGGCAAGCGCCAGACCCACCAGTTGCAGGATGATGGGCAGAATGTCGGCCAGCATGGCCACGATGACGGGTTTCATGGGAACCTCTGATCAGGTGTTGAAGATGATGGGGGCGGCATAGCGGGCGACGATCCAGCCTTCTTGGCCGCCGTAAAGAACACGAAGCCACTCGCGGCCTTCGAAGACGCCCCGGCGGCGCACCGGCACGATCACTCCATCCGGGATGGCCGCGATGACGTTGGGGTTGAAGCTGGGCCAGCGGCGCATGTTGAGCGTCTCGCCTGCCCCGGCTTCAATCTCGACCATCTCATCCATGACCAGGACTTCTGACTGGTCTTCCGCGTCCTGTTCGGCCGGATCGTCAGGCCCGAGGATCGCCGCCTGCAATTCGGCCAAAGGCAGCAGCGGGTTGGTGTCCACCTTGCGGCCGGGGCTGATGTACCAATGCGTGGTCAGATGCTTCAGCGACGGGACATCCCGGAAGAGGCACGTCAGCAGATCGATGAGCGAAGCGATCTGTTCGGTGCGGTAGGGCATCCAAAGTCCGCGCCCGTGTTCCTTCGTCTCGATCTCGCGAATGTCGAACAGATTGATGAGGAACGACTCGCCCCACCAGGCTTTCGCCTGCGTTTCCGACAGGCGCACCATCTTCCCCGGGTTCACAATCTCGATGCCGATCGAAAACCCGTTGCAACCCTGCCGCCCATGGAAGGTGGATACACCGGCATGATTGGCGCGGCGGTTGGTCGGCACATGCTGGCTGATGGTGCCATCCGTTTCGATCACGAAGTGAACCGAGGCCTTGGCCACGTTCTTCGACGCCAGATAAGCGGCGGAATTGCCCTTGGTCAGGCGACCAGCGGTGTCATGCAGGACAACGATCTCGGGGGTGATGACTTCGCCGGTGAAATGAGCGGCGGCAAAACTCAGCCCCTCAACCCGGTGATTTTTGATGCGCATGACTGACCTCGGAAACGCGAGGCCGGTGGCCCCTTACCGGTTCATTTTGCGCGGCATTGGGGGGGTGATTTCACCCGCAAGCGCTTGCGGGTCATTCAGCGGCAGACGGTATTGGCGCAGATCAGCGTCCAAAGCGGCCCGGTCGCGCTTCACCCCTTTGAGGTATTTGCGCACAGTCACGTCTGTCGTGTGCAGTCTGCGGGCGATTTCGGCGTTGGACAAGCCCCTTCCCGCCAGCACCTGCGCCACCCACGCTTTGCCCAGCGGCATGCGCGGTTGCAGGATGGTTGATTGCGCAAGCTCGCCCAAGGCCCGCGCGACATCGATCCCGAGAACACGGACCAGCTCAGAGTCGGCCCGAGGATCGCGGGCCAGATACAATTCGGTGCCGCCGAACTCCAGAAACAAGACCATGGCCGCATCGACGCCAATGGCATCGACGTAGGGCGCAAGGTGGGCAGGTGGGCGCGGGTCGGTCATTGCGCAGACCGCCCCAGTCTGGCGCGATGTGCAGCCCATTCCAGATGGTCCACCCGTTTTGGCAAGTGGGTCAGATGGAGCAGCTCAGTGGTCAGATCATCAACCGTGGCCATGCAGGACAGCAAGCTCTGCAACCGCGCCACTTCCCGCTCAAGGCCCTCGACGCGGGTCAGCAGTGTCAGGATCGCGGCTTGTTCGGGCGACAGGTCACTCATGCGCCACCCTCAAACTTGCCTGCCTCGTCGCCCCAGACCGACCAGCCCGGGCGGTTCTGGCGGCTGAAGAGTTCCAGGCGCTGCGCGTCTGGCATCAGGCGTTCGGCCTCGACAAAGGCGCGGTCTGGCTTGCGGCTGTGTTGTTTGGCGCGGGGGGCCACGATGACAGACCGGACAACGCGCGTGGTTTTCGGCTCGCCGCGCGTGCCGATCAGGAAAGGCTCGCCCGCATTGCGCAGGATGTAGCCGGTGCCCATCGCCTGCTTGCCCGAGGTGCCGATCTTGGCCCAGTGGCCAGACGTCTTGAAGGTAAAGCCCCACGCCTCCAGCACGGCCAGCGCCTGCGGCAGTTGCGTACCGACCGCCCAAAGCCACAGCAGGCAGTTGCGCCCCGCCAGCGCCTCGACGGGCATCGCCTTGATCCGGTCCAGCGGCATGGTAGCATAATGCGCTTCGGGTGCTCGGGCGTAGCCGCTATCGGCGTACATCTCATACGACCAGGGCGGATCGGCCATGATCAGATCGAAGCCGCCAACGGGGCGCAGGGCGACAAACTCAGCCAGCATCGCCGCCCTCCTCTGCATCAACGCGGTGGTGGTTGCGGATCAGCCAACTGGCGGGAAGGACCGTGGTGACAACCGGGCCGTACTGGTCTGCCTTGATGCGAAACTGGTAGCCGTCGATGATCACGCCAGACGCGCCTGCCACCGCTGCCTCATCAATGCGGTGCCCGATCTCGGCGCGCAGGCGTTCGATTTCAAAGCCGCCCGCCCGCTCCAGATAGCGGATCAGGGCATGGTCACTGACACGGGTGCGCGGCTGTTTCATCGGGCGTCCGTCTCGATTCCGGCGCGTTTGCACATCGCCTTCAGGGCACGGACCACATCGGTGATCTGGCCTGCGTCACGCAGGGTGTCGATGTCGATCGGCACCGATGACCAATGCGCCTCGAACCGGGCGCGCACAAAGGCGTTCAGGCCATCGCGGCCCGCAACCTTGACAGCCCCCGCATCAGACAACAGCCGCCACAGCACATGCACATAACGCAGATCGCCGCGTGGGGCGGGCGCGCGACGGCCCTTTGAAGCCCCCTTGAAGCCGGGCTTGAACCCCCGCGCCTTCAGCGCGTCCAGCACCTGCTGCTGCTCGGCCGGGGTCATGTCGGCCAGGCTGGCCTTGCCCACGACATTCAGTTGCAGATCCCGCCGGGTGTCATTGTCGAGCCCGAGCTGGCGGCAGCCGACGTGGATGGTTTTGATCAGGGCGGTCATGGCCGCACCTCTGGCACCCAGCCGATGATCACGCCCCGGAATTCGCGCAGCAGCCCGTGTGACATGACCCAGAAGCCGCGACATGATCGGCCAGGCTTTCGAACCCGTCGCGCAGACGCGCGAAGATCATGCACATCTTCCACGGGCAGGCCGTCGATCTCGACCACGCTGATCTTGCCTTCGCTGGTCCATCTCCAGCGCGGATCGGCTCGACCTTCAGGCACAGCGGGTCAGGAGATGATCTCGACGCAGTTGGTGGACCGCATGCCCGTGAAACAGCTGCCAACGCTCTCGCGGGCGCGCATGACGGCGGCGGTCGGCTCGGATCGTGTGGGTCTTGCTGCCATCGGCGATCTGCGCCGCGAACCGGCGGTTGAAGGAATATGCGACCATCGTGCAGCCCCCAATCGGGGAGCCCTGACGTGCGAAGTAGCTCGCGACAGTCATCGTCCGGCAGATGCTCAGATCTGAGACTCGGCGACCGTAAACAACGACAAATGGATCGGCGCGCCATATCCGGACCGACCGGATGGCGAAGGCCACTCCGTGCTCAAACAGCGCAAAGTCGCTTGGCGGACGTCATGTCGGACATGCGGCAACGCGGTTCAACGACGGCTTCGTGACTAGTTGGCGATGCTAAAGCGACAGCGCTTTTCGCCATCGGGAACAGTCGCCAATTCGTCCGCGTTGTCCCGCGCTTGCGGCAATAGCAATTGTCGCACCGGGACCGACCTTTTGGCAGCCTCTCCATGGGCAGAACGATGATCCGTCCATTCGATAAGGTACGCGGGCCATGTGCCTACGCCTTCGCCAGATCGATGGTGATCGACTGCCACGGGCCATCATGGCGGTCGCGCATCCACATGCGGACGTAGGTCTTCGACCCGATGATGATCATCGCATCCCGGATCGCGCGCATGGCCTGCTGCCAGCGGGGATCGGCGATATCCATCCGCAGCAGGGTGAAAATCTCACTGCGGTTGATCTTGCCGGTCTGGTCTGTGTTGAAGGCGCGGGTGACGATGGCGCGCAATTCCGCCCGCGCGTCCGATGACCATTCGATCAGGCATTCATCGACCAGCGCCTTGGCAATCTGCAACTCGGGACCAAAGTCGATGCGATCCTGCACCCGCACTTCAACTTTGAAGCGGCCGTCGATGGTGTAGAGCGTGATGTTGCCCTTCTTGCCACCGAGGCGCATCCCGTATTCCTGCGCCATCAGCGCCTCGAGCCCACCGATGTCGTCAAAGGTATGGCCGAGGAACCGACTGACCCGTTCTCGACAGATCAAGGCCGTGGCCACAGATTTTGCGCACCACCTCGTCCTTCAGCTGGTCGAGCGGCTTGACCAACTCGACGGGCATCATGCCGCCGTCAGCGGTGTTGTAGTAGATTTTGCCGTCGCTGGTGACTTTGCCGTCACCGATGTTTCCGGGCTGATATTCAGTCATTGAAGGTATCCTTTAACGGGGGATCAAAAGAGTGCGGGCGTCAGGCGGGACAGCCTCGCCGGGCAAAAGGGGGCGCAGGCCAAGCGAGGCCAGCAGCAGGGCCATGGCTTCGATCTCAAGGGTCGAGATCAGGGTGATGCCGCGCGGCGAGCCGTAGAGGTCAAACTTGCCAAGCGCGCGGGCGGCGGAACAAAGCACCTGTGCCGGGTCCATCGGGGTGATTTCAGGCGACATGGCGCACCTCCGCCAACCACGCCCAGCAGCTGCAAGGCTGCGATGCGGGCATCGGCATCGCTGATGGCCGCGTCAGACAAGACGCCGACGACTGCTGCGCGCGTGATGGCAGCCGGGGTTTGCACCGGGCCTAGGCCTTCCAGACGCTGGCGGATCATCCGGGCGATGTGCCGGATGCGATCCGCAACCATCGCGTCGGTCGTCATGGCGTCGGCGACGTTGGCGATGCCCGCATGGACAGTGGCCAGATCACGCCCGCCAAGCAGGACGCCGATTCCGGCCATCGACTGCGACGTCAGGTAGCGCAGCAGATACATCGCCTCGTGGCGGCGCTGTGTAATTGGGCGCGTCCGGGTCGGCCCACAGATTTCATGGGCGGCGATGCCCGTGATGCGGCAGTAAGCCTCCAGCACGTCGATGGGCGGGTGATAGCACTGGTCGATCATTCGTCAGCCTCCTTCTGGGTCTGATTGCGGGGGCAGTTATTGCAGGCGCGGTACATGCGCTGGCGCAGGGGATTGCCGATGGCGAAGGCCCCCGATTTCGCGCGCCAGTCCTGGCATTCCTGCGCCGGGATCGGCCCCAGCGCCGGGCATTCGATAACTGCGTTCTGGAACACCCCGCGCACCCGTTCTTCAATCCGGGTGTAGGAGGCGGGATAGAGCTTGCGCAGCACCTGGCTGATCACGGCAGGGCTGCGGTCCAGTTGGGCCGCAACCTTCGTCCGTGAGGTCTCTCCACAGGCGATGGCGAGGGTCTCGACCCAGTCGGGCATGTTCGGCCCCCAATGGGTGCGGGCATCCTCCAGCGGGGTTTGCTTGACGTCGGCCATGTTAGTCACCCCGACCAAGCAGGCGGGTCTCGCCGGTGTTCTGGTCAACAACAGCGGCCACCCGGCGGATCATCGGCGGACGCGGGCCAGTCACATCGATCAGCCGGTATATCGCTTCCCGTGCGATGTTTGGCGCAGCCGGTCTTACGACGATCAGATAGCCAACCTCGCAAAGGCTCCGGCAGTAGGTCTGCGCCTGCTCGGGGCTGACCGTGACTGTTTCTGTCGTCGCATGGGAGGCGAGGTCAATCGGTGAGAAGGACTTAAGCCCGCGCATCGTGTTCCACAGGTTCTCCTCTGGCGTCCGAGGGCGCAGGGGTTCGATCCGCACAAAGTCCGGGTTCGCGCGCCACATCCTGCGGGTGCCGCCGATCGACTCCTGCACCAACTCGATTGCGTGCTCGCGCTGCCATTCGCGCACGATCCGGGTGGCCTGCTCCATGCTGATCTGCATCTCGGCCGCGATCTCGCCGTACCCAAAGCTGGGCATCAGCAGCGCCTTGGCCCATGCCGCCTCGGCAACCGCCAGATAGGTCTGAGGCGTCAGGCGGATGGTCTTTCTGGCAAAGGGGGATTTGCTCATGCCGCTGCCCCTTTGCGTTGGGCTGTGCGAGGTGCCAGGCGCGGTGCCGGGGCCTCACCCGTGTGGAACGCAGCCGCCCCCCATTCGCCCAGGTCAAGCGCCGTTAACCCGCGCACCACCGCGAACTCCTTCACATAGGCAAGGTTGGTCGAGGCGTTGCGGATCGACCCTTTGGAGCGCGCGCAGGATCGCGGCCTTCAGCGCCGGGCCAAGGGTGACGCCCCGCGCATAGATCCGGGCCAGATGATCAACATCCTCGGTGGTGGCATCCTCGACCGGCACCCAGCTGAGCATCCGGCTGTGCACCCGCTCCCACCGCTGCAAGCGCTGCGGCAGGTTTTCCTCGCCCATCAGGATGACCGGCACGCCCGCCACATCGTGCAGCTTGCGGATCGCCTCGATGGACCGGTCGTTCAGGATGTGATCGGCCTCGTCCACCAGCAAAGGCCGCTGCGATTTCGACAACTGGTGTGCCACTTGCAAAAACACCTGATCGGTCGTGCGCAGGGGCTTCAGGCCCAACTCGGTCGCGATCATCTGCAACAGGCCCTTCACGCCGCCAAAAGGCAGCGCCTCGATGTGGCAGGCGTTCAAGCTGTTGGTGGCGTAGATCGCCGCCGTGGTCTTGCCGCGACCGGCGGGGCCGTAAAGGCAGCCAAGCCCCGGCAAGCCAAATTCGCGCGCCTCGATCCGCTTGATCAGGTGGGTCAGCCGGGCCACGTTCGCCAGGGCCGCGACGTTGTTGTAAAGCGTGGTTTGTTCTGTCAATCTGCTCTCCTGCTCGTTATCGCCGCCGTGGGGAGTGCAATCCCCCGGCGGTATTTTCATCCGAAGTACGCATCGCCAAAGTCGGCCCAGAGGTGCCGCTCGCCCTGGTATTCGGCGGTGGTCTGGTAGACGCTGACCCAGCGCTGCTGCTCTGCGGTGACCGGGGTGCCCTGCCCCCATCCGCTCCTCGATTTCCAAGGCGCGTTTGAAGCGGTCGCGGGCGGTTTCTTCAGCTGCCGGAACCACCGCCACGCGGCGCGCGTGAAGGTCAGCCACGATCCCGGCCTGCGTCGCCGCAAGATCCGGTTCGGGTGCTGCGGTGGCCTGCGCGGATTACCTTGGCTGCGGATGATGGGCTGCCAAAGATCGGGCGCACCACCTTGGCCTCGACCCGTGTGGCCGGGGCCTCTGCCGCCGCTGCCAGATCGTCCAGCGTCTGACCCACTTGCGTGGCGGTGTAGAGGCGCAGGGCCTCCAACTGGGCCTTCTCGGCATTCAGCCAGGCGCGGCGGGCACGGGCATGCGACCGGGCCTCGTCGGCGTCAAAGAACCCGACCTTCTGACGCACCGGCGCATGGCCGAGATACGCGCCAGTCGGCGCTGTAGACGTGAACGCCATCCCAGAAAGCGGCAGGATCAAACCGGATGATCACGCGGGCGTCGGCATGGTCTTGCAGCCAGACGTCCCAGAACTCGTTCCCCTGAAACCAGACGGCCCCAGTGGATTTGTGCGTCTGGATGCCTTCGGCCCCCAGCAGCCAGAGGCGGCGCTGTGCCTCGGTGGCCTTGCGGATCGGGCGGTCGGCATAGCTTTCGTCGAACACCTCGGCAAAGCTGCGGCCCCATGCCACTTCCGACCGCCGGCCCTGCCGGGTGTTGTGCTCTTCGATGCCCTCGGCCAGCGACCCGCAAGAAAGTCCTCCAGCGGGATCGCCGCGACTGCCGTAATCCTCGGGCTTTGCCAGCGGCGTGTTGCCCGTGTAGGCCCCGGCAAAGCGCGGATCGAGGGCGATGGATTGGCACATGTCGCGGAAGGCCCGCTCAATCGGCTTGGCCTGGCCGTGAATAGGGCGTGGCCCAGTGGATTTTGCAGCCAAGCGCCGTGAACAGGCCCGGAATATCGTCCTCCTTGACCTTGAACCGATAGCGGGTCGATGCCCCGCCGGTGATCGATTTGGCGGCAAATTCGCGCCCGTTGTCCAGCAGCACATGCTCTGGGATGCCCCAGTCGTCGATCATGTCGCCCGCGCACAGCAGCACGGCTGTGCTGTTCGGGCTGACATCGATCCGCCACGCCAGAATCACGCCCGGAATAGATGTCCTGAAACGCCACCATCTGCGGGCGCCCGATCTGATCGGCCTCGCCCTTGGCACCGGGCCAGCGCACGAACACGTCGAACTTGTGGAAGTCGGCGTTGACCGCCTCCAGCGCCGCCAGACAGGTCTTGTCGCGCACCTGCGCCGGATACAGCGGCGCACCGCCTCAATGCCCTGCCGTGCCAGCACCTGTGTGGCGGCGCTGACAGCCTCATCCATCCGGCGGCGCATGGTTTGCTGCGGCAGGATGTCCCAGCCCTTGGCCGTGGCGACACGCACAGACCTGCGGTAGCAATCGGTCAAAGGCGGGCCTTCCAGACGCAGGAAATCCGACTTCAGCACGTCGAAAAACTCGGGGTCACAGTCCGGCGGGGCGCACCGCGCGTGGTGGCAGCCCGGTGGCGCGGGGCAAGGTAGGCCAGCCTGTCGTCAGGCCGCACCCCTTCGATCAGGGCCAACCACTCCCAGATCGTGCGCGCGCCGATACCGCGCAGCTTTGCGACTGATGCCACAGCCATGTATCGGCCGTCGGCACGCTCCATCGCCTCGACCTCCTGGATGATCTGCAGCCTCTCGCGGGCCTTGTCCTGCACCGATGCAGGCAGACCTTCAAACCACGCCCAGACCTCGTCGCGCGCGGGCCGCGCATCCGGTAACGGGGCTGCATCCAGCAGCAGCTTGCGCCGCGTCCGCTGCGGGAACAACTGCCAGCTATACTCCCAGCCCCCGCCCTTGGCCCGCACGCCGCCGAGCGAAAGCCGGATTGCCGCGCCAGTCGTTGCGTTTGACCAATGCCTCGACGCCCTGACGCGATCCCGGCAGGTCGGGCAGACCAGCAGCGGCGATCTCCTCCGCCGTCCACCATTCTTGATCAGGGGTCAGGCGGAGGCTCATTCTGTGCCACCCTCCAGCGCTGCGATCTCGTCAGAAAACTCGTGGAAGAACCGCCGACGCACGGCCATCGAGGCCCGTCGCCATGCGGCTGACAGCGCTTGAAACTCCGCCTCAACGGGGTCTTTAACGGGGGCTTCAACGCCCGCTTCAATGCGCAATGTCCGACGGGCCTCGGCGGCCGATTTGGCGTTGCCTGCGGACAGCCGCAGCACAACGTCACCCCGTTCGACCGGGTCTGATATCTTGGCAATCTCGGCGAGGTCTTTCAGGGAGACCGGGCGCGGAGCCAGCCGCAACTGTGCAATCAGGTGCGGCTCCAAGAGAGGTGCCTGCGGCGATCATGCGCTCGCACATGGCGCTTCGACAGGCCGAACTTCTCGGCAGTCGAGGCAGCAAACGACATCGTGTCGCTTGCTGACCCTTGGCGCGCCAGTCCGCCCGCAACGCCGCGCCGAGTTTCTGGATGCAGTCGCTCGTAAACTTCCTTGCGTTCGGCAAGGAACACCGCAGTGTCCAGAGCGTTCATCTCTGCACCCGGCAAGGTTGTCGTCGATCTCCATCATCCGCGACCAATCGTCGGTCACATCGGTCCAGATTTTGGCCTCGATCTCCTCCCAGCCAAGGTTGATCGCCGCTGCCATCCGGTGCCCACCTGCGATCAGATACAGGCGTCCGTCCTTCTTTTTGCGCAGATGGATCGCGTCTTTCATGACCCCGGTCTCAGTGATCGAGGCGATCAGGGTTTGCACGCCAGCCTCAGAAACCGGGCGCAGGCGGTCGCGGACCACGATGTCGGCAATCTTGGCTTGGGTCTGCTGCAACAGGGTCGGGGATTTCATTCTTTGGGGGCCTTCGTCATTGTGTAATAAAACCGCGTGCCGCCGCCGTTCGGGCAGGCCATCTGCACGCAACTGATCTCGGCACCGTGGTGGCGCAGCTCGGCCATACAGGCACTGACAGCCACCACCCTCGCCTTGCGAACAACCTCGCGCGTCGTGTAGGTCCGACCGTCCCGCATCAGGCGCAGCACGCGCTGCAA
This sequence comes from uncultured Alphaproteobacteria bacterium, assembly GCA_963772935.1. Lineage (GTDB taxonomy): Bacteria > Pseudomonadota > Alphaproteobacteria > Rhodobacterales > Rhodobacteraceae > JANNNF01. The sequence goes on from CAVYZK010000008.1 coordinate 557,839, forward strand.
CCGGGGCGAGGCCAGCGTGGCCGCTTTGATGTGCCCGTATGACCTGCTCATCCCTGCCGCCTGCGCGGGTTGATGAATTGATAGGGCTGGGTGTCGCTGTTGGCGCTGCGGCAGCTGGTGCACAGGCGGTTGTGAACCCCTTCGGACTGGAACTGTGCGCCGCAGGTCAAGCAGGGGCGCGGGCCACGCTTGGCCGAGGCATCCAGCGCCCGCTGCTTGGCATCGCGCAGCACATTCGCCTGCGGCCCCGACGAAAAGGCCGCACTCACCCACCGCCCGTCAGGGTCAACAACCACATGGCCGCGACCTGGCACGTATTCGACAGTAAAGACCCCGGCCTTCGGTTTGGGTTTGCACTGGTTGTGCCCCATCACAGCCACTCCTCGTGCAAACCAGATTTGCTCGGATCAAATAGCACCCCGGGCACGCGCCGCTTTCAGGCGGGCCTCGACGCCCATCTCGGGGCAGATGAACAGCGCCACACTGCGGCGTAGCCTGAACCAGAAGATCATCACCGCACCCCCGTCAGCCAAAGGAACAGGGTCAGCGCACCGAACAGCCAGGCACAGCCCAGCACATCGACAATCATCACCACGCAGGGCCGTGTCAGACCGGCCCGCAGCTTCATCAACATCGAAAGTCTCCTCGGTTGGGGCTGCGCAGGGCAGTGCGCAGCGGTCATCAATGGGGGAATGGTCGCGCATCAGGCAGCGTCTCTCTTGAGCTTCGGTGGACGTGGAATGTGCCGAGGCCACTCAAGATCAGCAGGCCAAGCACCTGAGATCGCTGCCATTGCGCTGTTGAATGTGTCCACTCGACATCCACCGCCCGCTTTGAGGCGCAGGAAAAGGCGACTGTGAACGCCGCACCACTTCGCAACCGTCAGGTCAGACCTGTTGGCGTGAGCGGCGAGCAAGTTCGCAAGGGTGATGAGGTGTTCGTACTGCATGACTCTATAATGTACATTTACATCATTCAGTCAATGCTATTTTACACCATTTTGGAAACAGTCTGTGTGAATTTACATCAGCTTGTGCAACCGCCCAAAATGATGCAATTTTACACTATGCCAACCGCACAGCAAATTTATGAGATTCTCGAAAAGCGACGTCTGGAGCTTGGCATGTCGCAAGCCGAGGTCTGCACAAAAGCATTTGGCAAGGCTGACAACTCACCGTTTCAGTCTCTGCGGCGAGGGTCTGCTCCTGCGCCTGAAAAGCTCAAGTCCTTGTCGGACGTCCTAGATCTTGAGTTCTATTTTGGCCCGCGGCGGGACCATGGCACCGTCGAGACTGTCGCCATCGATGGCAGCGAGTATGCGCACGTCGCTTTGCATGATGCAGCTCTTTCAGCTGGGCCGGGTGTCGAAAACGGCGGACGCAACATCGTCGATCATCTGGCTTTCCGGCGAGACTGGCTGCGCAATATCGGTGTCTCAGCCTCGGATGCGGTCCTCGCCCGCGCGAGTGGGGACAGCATGTGGCCCACCATTCATGGCGGCGACATCGTTCTGATCGATGTCGGGTCTCAGCTCTGCCCGCGAAGAGTGCGCGAGCCGAAAGACACCCGCCCGGTGCCGATTTACGCGCTGCTTGATGATGGTGCCGCACGCATCAAACGGCTCGCTCTGGCAACGCCTGGCACAATGGTGCTTCTGTCCGACAACCCAGAATGCCCCCCTGAGTTTCGCCCGGTGACAACTCTGTCTGTAATTGGCAAAGTCATGTGGTGGGGTCACACGAACAAGGACTAAAATTGCGGGTAGCAATCGCCCAGTTCACATCAGGAAATTAAAGGTATCTCACGTGCATCGCATCGCAATCGCCTTACTATTTGCTGCCACATTCAGCACGCTACCGAAAACGGCGAACTCTGCGAACTCCCGAGCAAACGCTCGCCTCTGAGTGCCTTGCAGCTGCGAAAGCGACTGATAGTGGCAAATTCGAAGACGCTGCAACTCGGATTAAACAATGGAAAAATGTCGTTGATACGAAGGCTATCAAGATGGCATCAGAATGCCTGACCTTGGGATATGGAGAGGCTTGGACATTCTCTTTTGGCAAAAGCGGATTCTTATCGCCCGCCGAATTGGCTGAAAGCGAAGCTGAGCGTGTAAAATCCAACGCAATGGTTGCGGAACAGGCCGCTGCAAAGCTGAAAGCTAAACAGGACGCAGTACTATCGGCTGAAATAGCAGCCTCTGCTTACCGCGCCAATGCTCAAAAAGTGACAGGTCTCGCATATGATGCATGTACAAGAATGCTGAAAAACGATCCGACGGCCGCGTTGACCAATAAACTCTGTTTTGACCTGTTCACAGAAATTGGTCTACCCGCGTACTGAGCATTTGAACCGAACGCTTCCGGGACAGGGATACAAGAGAATGCCCAAGCCTCGCTCCCCTCGTGAACGCGCCGCTCGGGCACTCTGCCAACTCGCGGGCAACCCTGAAAACATCACCTTCGAAGGCAAACCCCTCTGGCAAAAGTACCTGACAGAGGTGGACACAGTGCTACGCGCGGCGCTGACAGACGAAGAATGGAGTCGGATTGTTCTTCAAGTCCCCCACGGGGCAATCTCACAAGATTAATCGCTTACAATCAACGGCTTCCAGTAAACATATTTTCATTGCGCAATCGGACAGAAATCTGTCCATCACTCCCGTTGTTCATGCTATGTTCTGATTTCACACAGAACACAGGACCAACATGAGCGCCCTTTTGACGGCTGTCGATCCGACAGCGCCCGTCGCCCCTTGGCTGGGCGGCAAACGCAACCTTTCCAAGCGCATCTGCGCCCTGATCGACGCAATGCCCTGCTCGACCTACGTCGAACCCTTCGTCGGCATGGGCGGCATCTTCCTGCGCCGCTCGCAGCGGCCCAAGGCCGAAGTGATCAATGACTTCGGGCGTGACGTCGCCAACCTGTTCCGCATCCTGCAGCGCCACTATCCGCAGTTCTTGCAGGTGCTGCGCTTTCAGCTGACCACGCGGGCCGAGTTCAACCGCCTGGTCGATACCAACCCCGAAACCCTGACCGATCTGGAACGCGCAGCCCGATTCCTGTACCTGCAGCGCACCGCCTTTGGCGGCAAGGTTTCGGGCCGCAACTTCGGCGTCGCGCGCGACCGGCCCGCCCGCTTCAACCTCTCGACGCTGGAGCCGATGCTGGAGGATCTGCACACCCGCCTGTCCGGCGTCGTGATCGAATGCCTGGACTGGACCAGACTGCATCCGTCGCTATGACGGCCCGGGCACCCTGTTCTATCTCGACCCGCCCTACTGGGGCTGCGAGACGGACTATGGCAAGGCGATGTTCGCACAGGCCGACTTCGCCCGCATGGCCGACCAGCTGGCAGGCATCGCAGGCCGCTTCATCCTGTCGATCAACGACGTGCCCGAAATCCGCACCATCTTCGCGGCCTTCCACATCACCGAGGTGGCAACCACATACACAATCGGGAACCACGCCAAGGGCTCTGCTAACCGCGCCGAGCTGCTGATCTCCAACAAGACCTAGTGTTTGCCATCTGACACAAAATTCCCGATGGGAGTAGAGTACCGGACACAAGCCCAACGCTCCTGAGCGAAACCACCAGATGACCGCTTCGAGCCCTTAGCTGCCCTTCTGTGAATTGTGCTATCGCTTCCACATGAAAAAATACGGTCGCACATTTCACCTTCCAATCTCGCCCGGCGCGACGAGTGATGACAAAATAATGCCCTCTCTGAACGGGTTGATGGTGGATGATCTCGTGGTGACCGAGAAAATGGATGGAGAGAACACGACCATCCATCGAGCTGGATCACATGCGCGAAGCCCTGATAGCCGTTATCACCCTTCACGCGAGTGGCTCAAAGCATTCGCGGCAGGCATCTCGCCTTACCTGAGCGAGGGCGAACGCATCGTAGGGGAAAATCTTTATGCCCGTCACTCTGTCGGCTACGATGCGCTGCCGTCATACTTTCTTGGCTTTGCATGGATTATCGGTGACGAGGTGCAGGCATGGGATTTGACCTTGGCCCGGTTTGAGGAACTGGGCATCCGCACCGTCCCCACGCTGTATCGCGGTCCCTACCGAAATGGTCTGTTTGATGATCTTGCGAAGTCGCTCGACCTGAGCAGGCAAGAGGGTTTCGTTGCTCGAATAGCCGATGCTTTCGCTGAAACGGCCATGCCAGAAAGCGTGGGCAAATACGTCAGGGAAGGACATGTCCAGTCGGAAATTCATTGGATGAAGGCCGAACTCATCCCAAACCGACTGGCAGATTGAGCAGCGGCTTCGTCCGCAGAGCCGACACTGGACCGCAAGATGAGCTTCCGTGAGCCTGAGCGACCGCTTCGAGCCCTTAGCAGTCATACATCGGAAAGGCGACTGGTGCTGGCGCGGACCCCCAATTTACGCTACTTTGCAACTAGTGAAACTGGCATAGATCAATTCATGTCTCTAAAGCGCGCAGATCAGCCGAAAGATGCTCTTGATCGGTTTGGTCAGAAGTATCGAGCTTGGCTTGCGATACCGCTGATGATTGCAGGGGTGACAGCGCTATGGAGTCCGATGAATGCTTTTGTTTTCCTGATGTGTATGCTGTCCTTATGGATCCTAGCGGGCGCAATCACATTGATAGTACGAGCGACGCAAGTAGTCCTACCCAAAAGCCTTTCGCCTGAGAATAGAGACGAAGTCCTGGGGTCTATTAGCATCACCCTGTTTCTTGGAAGCTTTGCGTTGGCGGGGATGGTTCTTCGCGGCGAAAACGCTGTTTCAGAAATTTTTGCGAACTCTATGCCTGCTGGATCCAGTGGCGGTTTCATTAGCCCGACTTTTGCTCTGGTCTGTATCATCGGCATTTGGCTCCACACCGCCTATCGCGTTCGCCGACAATAGGGGAACGGCCGCTTCGTCCGCATAGCGGCTGTCGTTGTCCCCGACCCGGCACCACGGAAGCGACGGGCGGCGAGATCGGCGCGAAGAGCCTTATGTGCTTGATACTGCGGTCTGCACGAACGGCTTTTTTTGACGACGGAAACATGATAGTCGAATAGCATGGAGCACAAACGCGAGCTTGTTGGGATTTAGATTTGACCGAAAGAAAGATCAATCTGGTGCTATCGATGGTGGCCTGCTTCGTTTCAGTAGAAGCAGGCGTTGGCAGTGTGCATAGGGATCATGGTTTCTGACAGCGGCCCATTGGCTGGTCTGGAGGGGATTGCTCTATGGGCAATTGCTCAGCCAATCATCCTCATCATCGCGCTTTTCTCCATGCCAGTCGGAGCACTTTTGCGCGTGATTTTGGGGCTGACGTTTGATCGACCGCGCCCAGTTGCATTGCTGTCAGGGGCGACTATTGGCCTTGTCGGCTCAGTGCTTTTTACACTGTCAGCAAAAGACGGTTTAACATCATGGCCCTCAATAGTTTTGGTTGGGTTCCTTGCTGGGATAGTCGGCGGCTGGAGTTGGTGGCGCGTCGAGAAACCGTTTCTTGATCGCCAGAAACCAAGGGGAGTCCTTTAGCCGTCTTTTGCCAAGCCGACATTGGCGCAGCCGCAGCGAAATAGCGCTTAGTCCGCATAGCGGCTGTCGTTGTCCCCGACCCGGCACCACGGAGACGACGGGCGGCGAGATCGGCGCGAAGAGCCTTATGTGCTTGATACTGCGGTCTGCACGAACGGTTTTTTTGACGACGGAAACATGATAGTCGAATAGCATGGAGCACAAACGCGAGCTTGTTGGGACTTAGATTTGACCGAAAGAAAGATCAATCTGGTGCTATCGATGGTGGCCTGCTTCGTTTCAGTAGAAGCAGGCGCTTTGGCAGTGTGCATAGGGATTATGGTTCTCGACAGCGGCCCATTGGCTGGTCTGGAGGGGATTGCTCTATGGGCAATTGCTCAGCCAATCATCCTCCATCGCGCTTTTCTCCATGCCAGTCGGAGCACTTTTGCGCGTGATTTTGGGGCTGACGTTTGATCGACCGCGCCCAGTTGCATTGCTGTCAGGGGCGACTATTGGCCTTGTCGGCTCAGTGCTTTTTACACTGTCAGCAAAAGACGGTTTAACATCATGGCCCTCAATAGTTTTGGTTGGGTTCTTGCTGGGATAGTGCGTGGATGGTGGCGTGTCGAGAACCGTTTCTTGATCGCTGAGACCGAGGGGAACCTTGTAGTTGTCTCTTGCGAAGCGATTGGCGCAGCCGTAGCGCAGTAGCGCTAGTCCGCATAGCTGTCCCCCGGAGTTTCGTCCCAGCAACCTAGGCCGCAGCATAGGCGACAGAGAACCCTATTTCAGGTGGGGAACACTAGGGGGGGTCAGATCGGGCCGAACCGCGAAAATCGTTTGCATGTTGGACCGCCAGATCACAAGCAGCATCGCGACCGGTAACTGTTGCACTTCAATGGCTTAGCGGAACATGCAACTGGCGATGTGGCCCTGCGGCCCGATTTGCATGTTCCGCACCGTCGAAAACAGCCATTTTTTGCCGTCGCACCTGTGCTCAACCTTCGATTTAATGCCCATTTTACGGGGTGTTAAACGGTGCCCGGCGCGCGCTGGCCCTCGCCCCTCAATTGGCCCTCAAGGCCACCAATCGCGCCAATTCAGCCTTCTGTGCAGATTTGCCCCGCAGCGCCCCGCCAGCCAGCCTCGGCCAACTAAGCCCCCGTTTTCACGCGCATAACCGGACATTCCTAGCAATAACCAGACAATCCCGGCTGAGTGCGGATACTTGTGTCACCTTACATTGTTTGTAGCGCGACAAAAGTTTCCGCACGGAATTACACAAGTATCCGCATCATGCGGGTTTTGGTGGGGCGGGGGTGTAGCAGGCGGGTGGACCAACATCCACTATGTTAGGAGACTGTGGGCACAGGCCTAGTGTTGTCGCCTGACGAAGGTTTCCAGTCTGCCACGGTGAACATGCGAGGTCGCCAGGGCCGAAGGTCCGGGGCAGCAGCTATGCGGACTCTGCTGCTGTTCCTTCTGAAACCGCAAAACGCGACGTTTGTTTGCTGGCGCAACCTGTATCCGTCTCTTCGGTGGAAAATTTTTGGAACTTGTGAAGAAAAGTTCATAGCCTCTGAAGCACTTGACTGCAGAGGCTAATGACTGGCAAAGATCGGTCCAAACAAACCTTGCCCGTGTGGCAGCGGACGAAAGGAGGTGCTGCTGCGGTCGGCATCGCCCAGAGGAACAACGAATCCCCCCGACCTACCTGTTGCTGAATCAACAGAGCCCGAGCGGACGAAAGGAGACGCCAGAACCGAGGGGTCGGGCAAACCGATTGTCGCAGCAAGTCGAAAGGCCATCATTGTTGAGTCGAAGAACCGCCTCCTTTTCTCAAGGCATTGGAAAACGTTTCCCGACTTCTCGATGCCTAATAGCGGGTGTAGGGGTTCGGAGTGGTGCAATGCGGAGATCGGAAAGCCCGAATCCGAGCGTCACGAATTATTCGATGAATGAGAGCTTTTGCCTGGACCAGCAGGAGTTTGACCTCTGAGACGGGGAAGTTCGGAGCACACGAGATTAACGGGCTGCGACCTGTTACTCGGATTGGGAGAACAACCTCTATTGACTTGGAGCACAACGTTGATCTGCAGGCGCTATGGTTACGAGACGAAAAGATCAGTCAAATTTCCGAGGTGCTTTCGACGAATCACGATTGCCGGGGTGCTCATCAAGGAGGTGACGAACTAATCCTCGAAGATGAGACAGACCGGAGAACAAAGCACTGCGAGTTCGCAGCGATCCACAAGGCTAGTGGCAAGCGCGACTCTGTCGAGGCCAAGACGCGGACGAGTGATGGTCTACTGGAAAGACTGAAAAGATGGCAGGAACTCGCATCAAAAGCCGACTGAGGCAAAACCATAATGATCTTCATGGCGGACTCCTCAAAACCGTCGGAAGCGGAGCGATTATTTCATCGATATTAACGCGCCCATGGACACAAACATCAGTCGAGGAGTAACCGTCGAGAAGATACTAGACGCTGCAACCAAGAAAATCATGGACTACGAAAACAACCCGCAGGCTCCCAACGCTGAAGCCTTTGTCTACATAACGAATATGGCGATGCACCGGCATCTGTATAAGCGTCCGATACTGGCCGTCTCCCGCAATTCGGGTTTAGGATCGCGGATTTCAACAGACCCGGACATTTCGGCTTCGCTGAGAGAATATGCTTTGGACCAAAAGTATAAGCAGCTGTTCGCCATCATGGACGCGTTTAGAAAGGTCGGTCATTTTCCAACAACCTTTGACGGCTCCTTGCCTTCGGACAACATCCCGGGCGTGCCAGAACGGCTTCAGATTGGGCAGACGTATGACTTCACGGAACTTTATCCCCGGAGGTTTGATCGGAACGGTGCAATCTGCTGTTGTCATGGAAAACACTAAGGTGGCATACGTCCGAGTGAACACGCCAGATGGACAGGGGCACTTACTGGCTGAGCCGATGAGCGATGCCGCGTTCGCGGATTATTTGGAAAACAAAGAAGCCTACTTCGGAAAAATTCAGCACGTCAGCAAAACATTAAAGACTCCATACGAATTCTTCTGCCGCATGATGGAAATCTATGCCGACTATGATCGAGCCCAGCTTGCGGTTCAAATGAGTATGAAACCCGACGACCCTCGCATCGCGCGCATGTCAGAGCAAGAACTGAGAGAACACATCAGCGAACGAATCGCGCTTCAAGTCGCTAATAAGAAGACGTCCGCGCTCGATGCCGAGTAATTGATATCCCTTGCAAATGTCACTCAAAAAAAACTCAATGATCTGCTGCGCGCAAAGAGCTTGAGCATTTGAGTTCGTGAGATCGAGAGAGCTGACTTTCGCCATGGCGCAGAAACTTGGCAGCTTTGGGTTCGAAGCCGTCATCTGATGGTTTCATTCAGGAACGTTGGGCCGTGTATCTTGTGAATCCCTTCATGCCCAGTCTGGCAACCTACGCGCCTTTGAAACCACGACTAGAAAGTATGAGCGAAGCGTTTCCGCCCGGCCCCACCTTGATACAGCCCGCCACTGGGTTCCAAGTGGCGTCCGTCCATTCGATATCGGTCTTCTGTGCCATGGCTGCAGCTCCTCGTTTTCAAGACAGCACCGCGACGGCCCCGCGAGAAGAACAGTCCTCAGGCATCCGATTTAATGCAAGTCGCATCCTGCTTGGCAAGCTGGTTGCTCTGGTCGTCCATGCAGCGGCGCATTTGCTGCAGACTACGGCGCAGTCTTGTGCGGATGGTGTTGAGCGGCACTTTGTAGTGTCGGGCCAGATCGGCATAGCTCTCGCCATAAAGATAGGCTGCCTGCAAGGCGTGAGACTGCTCAGGGTCGAGTGTTCTGAAACATGCCACGATCTGTCGGGAATGTGCACGGGCTGTGAGCCGTTGCTCAATGTCGATGCCCGTGGCTGTCAGATCGTCCATTTCTACATGGTCTGTGAGCGGGGAGAATTGACGGAGCAGATCTATCGCATGATAGCGGCCGATGGTAAAAATCCATGTCTCGCCGTTCCCACGCGCTTGATCATAGCTTTGTGCGCGGAGCCAAATGCGCAGATAGACCTCTTGCACAGCATCTTCCGCGCCTGCCCTGTTGCCCAGCATACGAAGCATCACGCCCATCATCCGTCCTGACGTGACGCGATAAAGCTCACCAAAAGCGACCCGATCCTGCTTTGCTATGAGGCATAAAAGATTGGAAATTTGGCAGCTCTCTGTTTCCGGCCGGACTGTGTCCTGCACAAGCGTAGCCACCATTGAGGGCTCTCCAAATGAAAGGTCGGGTGATTTTCCGGATCGGCCTGATGTTGTAAAACTAGTCAGGAATAGAACTCGCCAAGGGGGCACAAAGTTCCGGGATATCGCGGCCAATCTGAATCAGGGCACAGATCGGGAGAACGGACCCGGGAGACGCGTCGCCTTCGGCCGCGATGATGCAGCTCGTCTTCACCACCACTAAGTGGAATCCGGCAAGGATTTCGCGAGGCTGGAGACGCCCTTAAACGCCCGTTAAACCCCCTCTCTAAGCCCCTTCACACCTCCACCTTCATCGCCTGCTCGAACATCCCGTCCATCGCCTCGTCGGTGAAGTCCAGCAGCCAGCCCAGCTCGTCGATGGTCTGCGACAGGCGGTGCCAGTCACGGGCGTTTGCGATGGTTTCGCGCATGGCCCAGGGGGTGGCGGCGTCGGCGGCCATGGCGTCGAGCACGGCGCAGACCGAGGGGCCGAGGGTCAGGCGGCCTTGCAGGCGGCTGCAGACCATGGTGGCGCGGCGGGCGGCGAGGTCGGCGCTGGCCTGCGCGCTTTGGCTGATCATCCGGGTCCAGTCGATCATGCGGCGTCCTCCATGGGTGCGGTGTAGCGGGGCAGATCGACCGGGCCATCCGCGCCGGTGATGATCGGATCAGGGTGGGTGACCGCCTGCGCTTCGGGCGGGGCGGGCCAAGGGATGGCCCCGTGCGGCAGCAGCAGCGTCAGGTGGATCGCACCGCCGGTGCGGGTCACATCGGACGCGAGCCACGGGCAATCCACCGCCTCGCGCGGCAGAACGGCACCTTCCGGCAGGGCGGCAAAATCAAGCGCCTCGCCGTTCAGGATCAGCGTGTCGCCCCGGGTCTCGACGGCCAGCAGGCCTTCCATGCGGATCGGGGTCAGGGTCAGGTGGAACATGGTCTCTCTCCTCTAGAACCAGCGGCCAACGGCCATCACGCGCAGCGCATCGGCCCGGCGGGCATCGGTCTTGTCGCGGGTGGACAGGGTGGCGGTTGTGGTGCCCGGCGCTGCATCCAGCGTGGCGCAGGACAGCACGGTGGCGACGGCCGTGCCGGTGACCACAGGGGCTGCAATGAATGCCGCAGGAAAGGTCCAGACCACGCCTGCCGAGGCCGAGGCGGTCAGGGTCTGCGTGCAGATCTGGGTGCCATCGGCAAAGCGGACGTATTCGCCATTGGCCGATGTGCCGCGTTCGATCAGCGCGCCGGTGGGTGCGCCAGAGGTCTGCGCGACCGTGCCAAGGGTCGGCTGCGAGACCGGATACCACGGCTGCCACACGCCCCGCGATCGCCTTGCGCTGCCAACTGACCGGCAGGCCGTTCTGGGCGCTGACCGTCTGCAGGATGTTGTTGGCATTGGTGCGCAGGGTCAGCACGGTCGCTGCCGCCGAGGCGGACAGGCCGGTCGGACGGGTGCCAGTCGTTGTCGCATCAATCCGCTTTTGCCCGGTGGGCTCGGTCTGGCTGTCAAGATCGGCGAGCAGCCCGGTGCTGCCCGTCACCCCCCAGCCAAAGACGCCACCCGCCGCCTGCACCCGCGCCAGCCTGCCGACCGTCGTGTCATAGGGCGTGGCCATCACGGCCGTGCCCGTCATCAGCACATCCAGTTGCAGGATGGTCGAGGTCAGCAGCAGCGCCTGCACCCCGTTGATCGCCACGGCCACCTGGTCAGTGGCCGGGCTGAACAGCCCCGTTGCCGCCCCGCCAAGCGCCAGGGCCGGTGCCCCGACAGCCCCCGGTGGCAGCCGCAGCGCACCCCCGGCAGGCCCGGCCAGGGCAAAGGTCAGCCAGCCCGTCGCGGTCGCCACGATCAGCGTGCTGCGCCCGGCCAGCAAGGCCACCGACGTCGCACCGTCGATGGTATCGGACCCCGCCCGCGTCAGGGTGATCACCCCGGTGCCGCCATTGCGCACAATGGCCTGCCAGCCCGGCCCTGCCGCTGCCACCGTCGGCAGGGTCAGCGCCCAGGTGCCGCTGGCATCCACCAGCACCCCCCGGTTGGCGATGGTCAGGGTGGTGGCAGCGGTGCGGGTCAGGATCGCGCCGAACGGAATGCCCAGCAGTGCCGCCGCCTCGGCAACCGTGCCGCCGGTGCCCAGCAGGCTCGACAGATAGCTGCGCAGATCGGTCAGCGCGGACTTGAACGCACCCGTGTGGAACGCAACCGCCCCCCATTCGCCCAGGTCAAGCGCCGTCAAGGTAGGCCAGCCTGTCGTCAGGACGCACACCTTCGATCAGGGCCAGCCATTCCCAGATCGTGCGCGCGCCGATACCGCGCAGCTTTGCACACGCGCCTGTCAGGTGTCGTCATCGAATGCCTGGACTGGAAAGACTGCATCCGGCGCTATGACGGCCCCGGCACCCTGTTCTATCTCGACCCGCCCTACTGGGGCTGCGAGACGGATTACGGGAAGGCAGCGGGACCACCCCGTTACCGGCTGCAGCGGTTCGGTTCAGCTGTATACTGCATCGCGCAGACACCGCCGCCGGGGTCGCTTCAGGCAAGATTGGCAGCAAAGAATGCCAGCGTGCGGTCCCAGGCGAGATCTGCCGCCGCCTTGTCGTAGCGGGGCGTGCTGTCGTTGTGAAAGCCGTGATTGACGCCCGGATAGATATGCGCCTCATAGCGGGTGCCTGCGGCTTTCAGCGCGGCCTCATATTCGGGCCAGCCCGCGTTCACCCGCTCGTCCAGTTCTGCATAGTGGATCAGCAGGGGGCACTTGATCTTGGGAACATCCGCAGCGGCCGCCTGACGACCATAGAACGGCACGGCCCCGCCAAGTTCCGGATAGGCCACGGCTGCCGCGTTGGCCACGCCGCCGCCATAGCAGAAGCCGGTGATGCCGATGCGCCCGGTCGTCGCTTCATGTGCCATCAGCCATTCGACGGCGGCAAAGAAATCATTCATCAGCTTGGTGCTGTCAACCGTGGCCTGCAGTTCGCGACCTTTCTCGTCGTTGCCTGGATACCCGCCGACACTGGTCAAACCGTCTGGCGCCAGTGCGACGAACCCGGCTTTGGCCACACGGCGGGCCACGTCCTCGATGTATGGATTCAGCCCTCGGTTCTCATGGACCACCACCACACCCGGAACTTTGCCTCTCGCGGCCGCCGGGCGCACCAGGTAGCCGCGCACCTCGCCATGGCCATTGGGCGACGGATACATCACATACTCGGCCACGATATCTTCATCGGTTAAGCTGACCTGCTGCGCGAGGGCGTAGTCCGGGCTCATCATACCCAGCACCGCCATCGCGGTCAGGCCCCCGACGGTGAACTTGCCCGCGCGGTCGAGAAACTCGCGTTTGGTGATTTTGCCATGGGCGTAGAAATCATAAAGCTCCAGAAGCTCGGGATGAAAGTCCTTGGCTGTCATGCGGGTCATGGGCTTCTCCTTTTGTCGGTGTGACTGAAACGTAGCGCGAATTGCCCCCCGTCCCGATCACGGATGCGTCAGTTCGACCCTTACCGTCCACGCGTGCTGGATGGCACCAGCGTCTGCCGCGCCAAGGGCTGCCTGCCTCGAATACGGTCAGCGAGTTTTTCGGCCACCATGATGATCGGCGCGTTGACGTTGGCGGTGGGAATGGTCGGCAGGATCGACCCATCGACGATGCGCAGACCTGTCAGCCCATGCACCAACCCCTCGCCATCGGTGACCGCCAGATCGTCATGGCCCATGCGGCAGGTGCCGATCGGATGATGTTCGGTGTTGCCGATGCTGCGCATCCAAGCCAGTGCCTCGGCACGCGATTGCACATCCGGGCCGGGGGCAATCTCTGTTCCCCCCATCGCGGCCCAGGGGGCCTGCCGCGCCATGTCGCGGGTTTGCGCCAGACCGTCGAGCATCTCGTCCGCATCGGCAGGGTCGTCCAGATAATTGAACACAATCTCGGGGTGGGTGTCAGGGTCGGCGCTGCGCAGGCGCAGCCAGCCCCGGCTTTTCGGGCGCATCTGGCTGAGGAAATACTGATAGCCATGGTCGATCCGCACCCGGCCTGCCTGAAAATCGGCAAGGAAGGGCAGGAATTCGTGCTGCATGTTGGCGGCTCCCACCCCCGGCCCGCTTTTGAAGAACGCCCCCACCTCAAAAAAGCTGGTGGCCCCCAGACCGCCCCGGGTCAGCAACCATTCCAGCCCGATACGCGGGCGGTTCCACAGCGACAGATCGGACGCAATGCTGCGGGTGCCACTGGCGCGGAAGGTCAGCGAGGCCACGAAATGATCCTGCAAATTCTCGCCGACCCCGGGCATGTCCTGCTGAACGGTCACCCCTTGCGCACGCAGATGATCCGCCGGGCCAAGACCCGACAGTTGCAGCAGATGCGGCGTGCCGATGGTGCCTGCCGACAGGATCACCTCGCGCCCGGCCTGCAATGTGGCCAGTTCCTTGCCACGCCGCAGGGCAACACCCGTGGCACGCCCCCCGTTCAGCACCACCCGGTCGGCCCGCCAGCCGGTCAGCACGGTCAGGTTCGGCCGCTGTGTGGCGGGGTGAAGATAGGCAACGGCGGTGCTTTGCCGCCGCCCGTTGTGGATGGTGGCCTGCGTCACATGCACGCCTTCAATGCTGTCGCTGTTATAGTCGCGGGCGACCGGCAGGCCATAGGCCTCTCCGGCCCGCAGAAATGCCTCGTAGAACGGATGTGCGGCCTTGCTGCGGGAAATGCGCAACGGCCCGTTGCCGCCCCGGTTGGGGTCAGTGCCACCCTCAAAGCTTTCCATCTTCTTGAAATAGGGCAGGCAATCGGCAAAGGACCAGCCGTCCAGCCCCTGCGCCTGCCACCCGTCATAATCTGACGCATCGCCGCGCACCCAGACCATGCCGTTGATGGACGAACTGCCGCCCAGCCCGCGCCCGCGCGCCTGCCCCAGCGTGCGGTTGTTCAGGTGCGGCTCTGGCCCGGTCACATATTGCCAGTTCCATGTCCTGCTCTCAATCGGCATCGTCAGGGCGGCGGGCATGTGGATGAACAGGCTTCGGTCGCGCGGGCCAACCTCGATCAGGCAGACGCGTGTCTGCGGGTCTTCGGTCAACCGGGCGGCCAGAACGCAGCCTGCTGATCCGGCCCCGATGATGACATAGTCGAATTCGCCGCGTGGCAGGCTGCTCTGGATCGGCATCGGATCATTCCCCCGTGGTGATCTTTTGCGCGTTCAGGAACGCTGCCGGTTCAAACCCGCGCCCGATGGCGAGAGGGATCACCAGAAACTGCACCGGCAAAATCTCCAGCACGGGCAGCAGGCCGGGCGGCACCTCTGGCAGGGCAAGCGTCATGACGGCATCAGACCCCGCGCCGGGATTGGTGCCAATGGCAACCACCCGTCCGCCCAAAGCGGCGATCCGGTCCACCAGCGCCTCGGTCAGCGGACGCGCAGCCCCGGTGCCCAGATACACCACCGCGCGAAATCCCTCACGCACCAATTCCAGCGGGCCATGGCGGAACTGCCCGCCGGTCAGGCCCTCGCAGGGCAGTTTCGCCGCCTCTTCGGTCAGCAACGCGGCCATGGCAGCCGAGGCGAAACTGTCGCCCCGCCCGATCACGGTCAGCGGCGTTGTATGGCCCAGATGCCGCGCGGCGGCGTCGGCATCAGCGGGCAGACGGGCCAGCAGATCGCCCACGGTGCGTGACAGGGCGCGGATGGCGTCACCCGCCCCCTGCGCCTGCCCCGTCAGATGCGCCACCACCAGATGCGCCGCCGCAAGACCTGCGGTGTAGGTCTTGGTCGAGGCGGTGCGTTCCGGCCCCGCATGGGTTGCAACCGCAATGTCCGCCCAGCGGGCCAAGGCATTGTCGGCCCCGTTGGTAATGGAAATCACGCAAGCGGGGCGCGTTCCAGCCTCGGTCAGCCGCTTGACCTCGCCGCTTTCGCCCGATTGGGAAATCGCGATCAGCAGGCTGCGGGCCGTCACGCAATCTGGTGCCTGTTGCGTCAATTCGCCCGATTCCCATAGCAGCACCGGAATGGTCAGCGCCCGCGACAAGGCCAGATGGCCGGGATGCGCGCCATGCAGCGACCCGCCCATACCGGTCAGGATCACCCTGTCGAACCGGCCTGTGCCAAGGTCTGCGCGCACCTGTGCAAGCGCCTCCCCCCATGTGGCATCAAACGCGGCACCCAAACGGTCCAGAATTCCGGGCTGTTCGGCGATTTCGGCAAGGTAAGCAACTGACATTCTACATTCCTTCTGGATCAGGGGGTTAGCGCGGCCATTCCCGCGCCGATCATGCCCGCGTCATTGCCCAGACGGGCAAGGGTCAGGCGGCAGTTTTCCGACAGAAACGGCAATGAGCGGGCGTCGGCATGCAGGCCGATCTGGTCGATGAAGGGCTGCCCCAGCACCGACAGCCCGCCGCCGAACACGATCAGGTCGGGGTGAAAGCTGGCCCGCCATGTGGCCACAGCCATACCGAGCCACTGCGCCATCTGTGCAATCAACCGCTGTGCCCCCGGATCGCCCGCCAAGGCTGCCCGGCAGGTGGCGGCGGCAGACACCTCGCCCGATGCCTGCAATTCAGCAGCAAGGGCCGGGCTTTCGCCACGACGGGCCAAAGCCGTTGCCTCGCGGGCCAAAGCCCCAGCCGATGCCACCGATTCCAGACAGCCGGTACAGCCCTGACGGCACTGATGCGCGCCCGAGGGATCCATGTTCAGATGCCCGGAATCGCCCAGCGTCCCACCCGCCGTCTCTAACGGGCGCCCCGCGACGATCATCGACACCCCGACCCCGGTGCCCAGCGTCACCATCAGCATGCGGCCCGCAGGGTGCAACCGCGCCTCGGCGACTGCAGCGGCGTCAGCATCGTTCAGCAGGGCCGCAGGTCCGGCGGGGCCAGCCAAAGCGGTGGCAAGCGGGTGACCGTCCAGCGCGGGCACATTCGAGTTCAGCCCCACCCCTCGCGCACGGTCGATATGGCCCGGATAGGCGATGCCCACTGGCAGCCCATCCCCGCCAAGTGCAGCAATCGCCGCACGATACTGCGCCAGAATCCCGGTGAAATCCGCGCCGTCCGCCAGCACGACCCGCTGCGAGTCCAGCAACTGCCCCCCGGTGCCAATCAGCCCCACCTTGGTGCTGCCACCGCCAATGTCCAACCCGATTGCCGCCCCGATACCCATGGCTTACCCCAACCGATAGCGCGCGACGCGCAGGGAAAAACCCGGGCGATAAATGGACCGGACCCGCTCAAACACCTTATCCTCGGCGGTAACGGTCACGCGCCATGCCACCAGCACCGGATCGTCAGTCTCGATCTGCAGCAACTGCGACACCTCGGGTGACGCAAGGTCCGGCTCGATCAGCGCGTCCGTCCAGGCAGGCTCCAGCCCCCAACGGTCGGCCAGCAGCGCATAGAGCGAGCCATCGGTAAAATCTGCGGGGTCGATCTCGGGGAACAAGGCGCGCGGCAACCACGCATCTTCCACCGCAATCGGCACGCCATCAATCAACCGCAACCGCCGCAGATGCACCTGCGGGCCATCCTCGGCCTCGGGCACTGACAGTTTGCCGGTAACTTCGGCGGGCAACCCGTCAACCTCGGCGGTTGCCAGAATCCGGGTACCGGGAAGTTGGCCGTTGCGCAGCACTTCGGACGTAAAGCTGTGAAAGCCCGAGATGCCCTTGACGCGCGGCACCGTGGGAAACGACCCCCGCCCCTGCGCTGAATAGACCAGCCCCTTGGCCTCAAGGCTTTTCAACGCCTGCCGCACCGTGATCCGCGACAGACCGTACTGGCGCGACATCTCGCCCTCGGATGGCAGCGCACGCGCACGCTGTTCATCCGTCAGACCAGCGATCTGCTGTTCCAGAATATTGGCCAACTGGTTGTAGGCAGGCACATTGCTGCTGCGCCGTATGGCCTGCCGTTCCTTGGTTTCTGCCGTCATGCGGTCCTCCTCACGCTATCTGCTCTGGCCATATGACGCCCAGAAAGAAGATTGCGCCAGTGTCGTCGATATGCTATCCGGACAATAGCATGTCATAACAACCTGTCAACCTGATGACGTAACGAATCAGCAAAAGACATGCAGCAACGGAGGTACACCCTATGAAGTCAAAACTTCTTGCCGCGACACTGATGCTTACAGCAGCGGCTTTTACCGGACCTGCATTCGCGTTTGACTGGCGTCAGGCCGAAGGCACCGAAATCACCCTGCTGGCCAGCGAACATCCTTGGACGGTCGGTGTGCGCGAACATCTGCCTGAATTTGAGGCCCTGACCGGCATCAAGGTCAACGTCACCGCCTTTGCCGAAGACCTGTATCTGGACCGCGCCAACCTTGCGATCCGGTCGGAAGGACCACTGGTCGATGTATTCATGTCGCTGATGGATGCCGCCATCTATGAACAATGGAACGTGGGCGGCGTGGCCTCGCTGTCGCCGTTCCTTGCCGATGCAAACCTGACCGATGCGGCCTATGACTATGCCGACTTCTCGCCTGCCTTGCTGCAGGGTGCCAGTTTCCCGCCGGGTGACGCGGCGGCGGGTCAATTTGCGCTGCCCATCTCGATGGAGGCCTATATCCTGTTCTACAACAAGGCGCTGGTCGATCAGCACCTTGGTGGCACGGTTCCGGCCACATGGGACGCCTTGCTGGCAGGCGCGCAAAAGGTGACGGACGAAGGCGGTGGCGAGGCGTTTGGTTCGGTCATGCGGGGTCAGCGGTCGGGGTCGCTGGTCGATACGATGACCGGCATCGTGCTGAACGCCTGGGGCGAAGGGGCGGCCCCGCTGCCCTATAACATCTGGTTTGACGGCGCATGGGACAAGCCGCGCTTTGACGACCCGCGCATTGCCGCAGGCCTTGCCCATTACGCAGGCCTGCTGAAGGCCGGGCCGGAAAATGCGTTGTCCTTCGGCTGGGAAGATGCCAGCCGCTACTTCGCCCAAGGCAAGGCCGCATTCTTCGTCGATGCCAGCGTCTTTGGCCCCAGCTTTGAAGACCCGGCAAATTCGGTGGTCGCAGGCAAGGTGGGTTATGCCGTGCTGCCGCCAACCGATGGCGTCAGCGTCAGCGGCCATTGGGCATGGGGCCTGTCGATGGCAGAAAACTCGAACAAGAAAGACGCCGCAGCCCAGATCGCCCCAGCCCCAATCATCGGCAAAAATAAACAGAATATTCGGTTTGGCTGACGCGGCTGTTTCAGCAGCGGAAACAGTACGGAGCGTCGCGGTGAAGCACAGCAGGAGGAGGACGATTCTCAGTTTCATAAATATCAAGGAGTCACGTTTTATCGTTAGAAAAAATCTTAACCCTGGCGGGCAAGTGGGCAGCGGTAAAAACACCGCCGCCCGTGATGAGTATTATTTCACCGGCGTGAAACGGAGCGAGGCCAGGCTGGCCTTGATCCGATCACCAGCGATCAACGAAACCTTAATCGTGTGCTTTCCAGCCTTGGCAAAGGTAAGCATTCCGAACGGATACGTGTGATAGACGTTGGCTGAGTTTTGTTGGTTTTGCAGCTTGGCGCCCTCATCCGTCTCAACCCGCCACACCAGCCTTCCCGCGTCGCTGTAATTCACCCCCGTCCGCCAGTCGAATTCCTTCGATTGGCCGCCATCCCCTTTGTAGGTCAATTCGACCTGATAGTCGCCGGGCTCGGCCACGTCCACCGTCCAGGTCACCTGCGCACCTGGCTTCCAGTCGCTGACCTGGGTCATGTGCTTCCATTCCCCGAATTTTTCCATCCAACGGATACTCGCCTTATTCGCATCGGTCGCGTCGGCAAATTCGGCGATCAGGGTGGCGGAAATATTCGGGATAGATTGCGAGTGTCTGGTCGACAACCGGGACATCGTTCAAGACCACCTGGACAACGGTGGCCAGGTTGTCGGCCGGGACCCGCGGCACCTGCAATTCAGTCCACGTGCCCCGCTGCACCCACTTGACCGCCTGCAGTTTGCCCGTCGGACAGGATGCCGGCCGATTTAATTTTCGTTTGCAGACCGGGCAGCAGCAGGCGCCCGTCTTGCGGCCAGTCAAAAACCACGAGGTTGAGCGTATTGCCCTGAGTCGTCACATCGCCCCACGGCAGGGCATGCCCCCACGGTGACGCGCCGGCCGAATAAATAACCTGCGGGATAACGCTTAATCCATTCGCCCGCACTGCAGCAGATACTTGGCTGCCTGGGCCGGCACCCGACCGGTTTCGTCAGGTCCGATGTTCAACAGATAGGTGCCGCCACGCGCGACTGTCGAAACGACCCGGTTCAAAATCTCACTGGTGTCCTTTCCAGTTCTGATCATACCACGCATAGGACCATGAATCGTTGGTGGTATCACAGGATTCCCACAAACCGTCTGCATTGCGCGGCGGCACATCCATATCGCCCTTGCTGCTGTAATCGCCCATTCCGTAACCAATCCGGCTGCAAAGCATCGCGTTGGGTTGGGCCTGGCGCACATAGGCGGCCAGTTCTTTCACCAACGACTTCCGGCATGTCGCCAGGCGTATCAAACCAGATGTAGTTGAGCGGTCCGTAGTTTTCACAAATTTCCTTCACCTGCGGGAGACATTTCTCGCGGAAATACTGTTCGATCGTTGCCGGGCTGCCGTCGGGATTGGTCTTCGGACCATTGGTACCACCCGGGGCCGTCCAATCCTGATTGTGCGAATAATAGAAACCAAAACCCAACCCGAACTCTTTGCACGCCGCCGCCAGTTCATTCATCGGATCGCGGTGAAACGGCGAAGCATCCACGATATTGAACGGATGCGCCGACTTAAACATCGCAAAGCCCTCATGGTGCTTCGAGGTGATGATGATCCACTTCATGCCCGACTCTTTGGCGAGTTTGGCAATGGCGCGCGCATCAAAATCCACCGGGTTAAATTCCTTCGCCAGACCCATGTATTCGGGATCGGGAATTTTCATCTGGCGCATAATCCATTCACCGATACCGTAGAAAGTTTGCTCCTTCCACTGGCCGCCCAGGCTGGAAAACAGCCCCCAGTGAATAAACATTCCATAGTTGCCGTCACGAAACAAAGCGGCGCGGTCAGATCAGCTCGCCCCCCGTTTTTACCGATGAGTCACCCCACATTTTGTCCATGGATGGCCCCGTGGCGCTCGATTCCTTGAGCGGCGCACTTGGCTCGGCCCCCACCAGACTGGGCAAGCAGAACGACAATAGTAAACTGGTCACAAGACTGACTGATTTTTTAATCATGATAGATTTTATAGTTAATTTTGCCGATAACCGGCGGGGCGTTGGTCAGGACTTCAGCGATTCCGAAAGCTATCACGCTTTCATCGCTCGTCCCACTGCGAATCGTTGAAACTGAAATGGGCAGCAAAAACCCAAGTCGAGCGTCGCTAAAGGGTACTTCAGCGATCTCCAACTTGGGTTGATGTTCACGGACATTAGAAATCAAAAGTTGTCGTCAGGACATACTTGCGAGGACGGCGCAATTCCCACATCACCGGAACAATCTCATTGGCGGTGCCGTTGTACGCGTTGGTATCGTAGGCCACCTTCACCACAACCGGATCCTGCCAATTCGGCAGATTCTGGATATTCAATTGTACCCGCATGTTGATCTTATTGGTGATCTTGCGCTTGTAGGAGATCATCATGCCAAGGTCCCAAACCTGCTCGCCGTCAATCGGCTTGGAGACGTCGATCAGACCCGTTGGAGCTCCGCTGGTATTGAGGAGATCCTCATAGCCCACATTTCCAGCACTGCGCCAACGGAAATTACCACCGACCGTCCAGTTCTTCATCCGGCCTTCGTTGAAGACCCGCGTGACCAGACCGTTGAGAGCATATTTGCCGGCCGAGGAGGTGGTGATGCCGGTGAGCGCCTGGTCATTTACCAAGAGCAATTCCTGAGCATCCGTTTGCTGGGTGATGTAGAGTGCATCAGCGGCTGCTTGGGCCACATGAACCGGATTCGCTGGATTCAAATCAAAGAAGCTCGATACCTGGCCGCCGGCGACCTTGTTCAATTCGCTGGCATATTTGCGCCAGGTGCCCAACCCCGTGAATTTAGTGTCGGTTCTGACCCATTGGTTAAGAGCCAAGAGATGCTCACCCAATTTGTTGGTGTTGATGCTGCCCGAGATCGCAATCCGCCAGTCGGCGGACGGATTGTAGGTCATGTTCATTTCATAACCCTCGGCCGTATAACTCCAGGTGTCCGAGAGATCACCCGGTTCGACCGGATAACCACCGGCGTCGAGCATGTCCTGGAAATGGGAATCGCCGAGACTCTTGTAGTTGGTCCGCAAACGAATGATCGAATTCCGGCCACCAGCGGCAGATGCGTTGGCATTCCGAGTCTGATTGTCGGCCGAGGTGCTGAATTTTGTCACGGACAAGGAGAGCTTGTCTTGCAGCAGATTGAAGCGAACACCGTACTCCTTGGTCGCACCCTCTGAATTCGGGGCCGGCACGCCGAAGGCATTCACCCAAGTGGCACTGCTGACCGGGAGAAAATTGGTGGACTGATTGTAGGTAAGCGAAATCCAAGGCATCGCATGAAAGACCGCCCCGTACGTGCGGGAGATGCCGGTCGCCGCGATGTTGGCCGGCCCCACAATGGAGAGGGTGTCCGACGGAGCCCAATACCGTTTGGTCAGAATGGTATCGGAACCGGTGATTTCGGGCAGGGCGACGGTGCGGGTTTCGGTTCCGTTGGGAGCCGCGAAGCTCTTGGTGTCGTCACTGCGATAGCCGGCGACCGTCACCAAACGGTCGTCCCACCACCGGGCTTGCCAACCGAGAGAAACTGACTTGTCCGTAAACTTGTTCAACCGACCGGCCAGAAACAGCTGGGGTTGAAGATTGATCGGGGCCTGTTCGTTGGCCGTCGCACCCACAAACTTTCCATAGCTGTTCAGCAGGGCGGTGTTCTTAATGATCTGATGTTCATCAGGCAAGATGGGCACATTGCCGTTAACAAAATAAGCGCGGGTGGTGATACTGTGCACGCCGTTCAGGGCATCCGCGTTCCAACCGGTACCTGTAACGGGAAGATTCACACTGCCGACGTTCATGACCCGCATAATATCCTCGGTCGTGATATTGGTGCTGTCTTGATAGAGTCCCGCCATACTGTGCTTGCCGAACCAACGGTTCTTCTTGGTCAAATCCAAATCGTAGGACAAGGTTGCCCGGTATTCATTGTTCTTACCAAGCCAGGGACGGAACTGATTCGCGCCAGTATTCGCAAAGGGCACCAAGTAACCAGGATTGAGTGATCCGTCCGGCATGTAGCGATTAGGATCAAGGCTGACCCGCGTGAAGAAGCCCGGATCAAGCGACTGCCGCGCGGATGCCATGCCAGCCGTCGACACTGACGGGGTCGGCCGCGAGGGGTATG
>CAVYZK010000009.1:0-1561945 GCA_963772935.1 uncultured Alphaproteobacteria bacterium
TCAGGGTTTTTAGGGCATACCCATCCACCGACCCATCAAAGAAAAAACGCTGAGCCCCGCTTCGTTTGCCGACTCTAGGCCCACTTATCAGCCTTTCGCGTAATCCGGGTCACAACAGCCTTTAGCTTGGTTATCGGCCCCTCTGGCGGTGCGGGTGGCAATGCACTTTCGATAACGTGCCACGGAAACACCCTGCGCAACGCGGCGCATTTTTTGGCGTTGCGCTTGGGGGTGGCTAGGATGTCTTGAAAGGCGTGGTCCAGACCGGCTTCGGGTAGGCCCAGCGCTTCGGCTATCCGCACTGCATGGGGGGGGCATTGAATGTGATTCCAGATAAAGGCGGAGTCGCGGTTTGCCCAATTTTTGCGGCCGTATGCCCCCGGCCCATCATATTCAGCAAGCCAGCTCTGCCAGTGTTCTTTTTGCCATTGATACCATGCTTTCCCAAATCCCTCGCCCCTCGGCCAAGGCGCGTTCTAGGGCTTTGTGGCGCGGGGTATCGGCTGTCAGGATTTCTATGCGCGCGCGCACGTCTTGCGGGGTCAGGAAAGCAAACAACGCCTTGTTGCGGGGTTCTACCGGGGTCGCGCTGGGCATTTGGCCGAAGGCATGGCGGCACTGTTCCACCGTGGGAAAGGGCGTGTCGCGTTCTGTGTGGGCAATGCGGGTGTTGGAGCTGCTGGGTCGGAACCCACTGGCAGAAGTCGTAAACGCCGTGTTTGTTCTTGTGCGGTCGCGACATTTGCAAAGCCGTGGTCTCGCACCTCGGTGCAGCACCGAAGTCAATTAACCCGCTGATAACACTTAATTTTTGGACCTTGAAGGGAAAAAATGGTGCTGTGAGAGAGGATTGAACTCTCGACCTCACCCTTACCAAGGGTGTGCTCTACCACTGAGCTACCACAGCATCTGATCTGGACCGTGCTTGGGTGCCCGGTCGGATTGCGGGCTGAGTAACCACTAAACGCTCGGGGTGCAAGAGGGTTTTCCGGTCCCCGGCGCGAGATTTTCTACGGCGCGCCGGGGCAGGGCAGGTGCCTGTCAGAAAAAGCTGAAATCGGCGGCGCTGAAGTCTGCAATGCTGGGGGCGGGGGAAAACGTCAGGGTGGCCAGCAAGACGGCAACGCCGGCACCATTGCCATCGGCGTCAAACAGCAGGCGTCCTGCTCCGGGGCCGCCATTGTCAAACAGCAGTTGCGCAGACCCGTTTGCCGCCACGGTGGCGGTGGCGTTGATGGTCAGCCGGCTGGCCAGCCCGGCCTCAAACACATCGCCAAACGCGGTCGCAAGCAGGCCGATGCGGTCCACCCCGTCGGTAAAGTCGCGGATCTGGTCAGCGCCGCCACCGGCCTCGATCAGCACGAATGTATCTGCGCCAAGACCACCAAACAGCGTGTCCGCCCCCTGCCTGCCCACAAGCACATCATCGCCCGCCCCGCCGCTGATCACATTTGCCCCGCTGTCACCGGCCAGATAGTCGCGCCCTGCGGTACCGGTCAGGTTTTCAACCCCAGTTATGGTGCCGGTAAAGCGGATGAAGGTGTCGGGCAGGCCAAGCAGATCTGTGGTGTTGGTCAGGTCCGCCTGTAGCCCCTGTTCGGTGATGCTGGACAGGTCGGTGGACAGCACGAGCGTGTCGATGCCCGCCCCGCCGTCGATCACATCCGCCTCGGTATCGGCGGTGATCAGGTCATTGCCGATGCCGCCCGACACGCTGTCTGCGCCATCATCGGCGCGCAGGGTGTCATTGCCCTCGCCACCGGTCAGAACGTCGGCTCCGGCCCCGCCATCAAGCAGATCGTCGCCGATGCTGCCGGAAAGGTCATCCTCGCCGTCCTGACCGAACAGGGTGTCATTACCGGCGCCGCCGGTCAGATGGTCGGCGTCGGCCCCGCCATGCAGCAGGTCATTGCCGGTCTCGCCGTCCAGCACATCGTCGCCCGCGCCGCCGAACAGGCTGTCATTGCCAATGCCGCCCAGACCCGTGTCATTGCCCGCCCCGCCGCGCAGCGCGTCATTGCCCGCATCGCCCAGAAGACTGTCATTGCCCGCCCGGCCTGCCAGCACGTCATTGCCCGCCCCCCCGGCCAGCAGATTTGCCAAGGTCGAGCCGTTGAAGCTGTCGTCGCCACTGGTGCCGGTCAGGTTTTCGATATCAGTCAGGCGGATGGTCGAGGCGGAAAACACGGCCGGGCTGGCCAGGTCGATCTGCACCCCCACGCTGCCCGAGAAGCTGACCGTATCACTGCCCGCGCCACCTGCCACCACATCGCCTGCGCCAATGGCCAGAAACTGGTCGTCAAACCCAGTGCCGGTGAAGATATCGGCTGAAGCACGGCCTGTGACCGTGATGCCTGCATTGCGCGCATCCAGAATCATGTGCTGCACATCAAGACCCGTGAGCCCTCGCGGTTGCGACAGGGCCAGCACCACGCGGCCATCGGCCAGCACCGATGCCGACAGTCGCAGTTGGGCCAGCAACGCATCGTTCGGCCCGGTGCCCAGATCGACCAGCAGCGTGGTGCTTTCCGTCTGCACGCCCCGGTTCACGTCATACACGGCTGCATATACGCCGTCGCGGGCGAAGGGCACGGTGTTGGGTTGGGTTTCCCCGGCATCTGCAACCCACAAGACCATGATCCGGCCATTGCCAAGGTCGATCAGTTCCTGATCGAACACGCCGGCGCCCGCAGTCGTTACCCCCGGAATATTGCCGATATTGACCGGATCGGACACGATATTGTCGCCGAACTGCCCGGTGGATCCTTGGATGCCACGCAAGATAGGCGCGGTAAAACTGCTGGCCTCGACCGTCACAATCAGACCATCCTGCAAGGTGATGGCGTCGGTTGCGGCCTCATCGCCGACAACGACCTGCCCACCCGGCCCAACCAGCCCCTGACCGGGGCCCAGCAGGCCGATCTCGCCGTCCAGCAGTTCTAGCACCGCGATTTCGGTGGTGCGACTGGTGACGGTCGATGGCCCGGACACGACGGTGCCTGCGGTGGTGACAACCGTGCGTTCAACGATGGTGCCGGTTCCCGCCACAAACACGCTGGTCCACAAAATGGCGCTGCCGGGCGCGGCTGGGTCTTGCACGATCTGCGCACCAGTGGTCAGGCCAGACGCCACGGTAGTGCCGACGTTCAGTGCCGCCGACACCGGCGCCCCTGCGGCGGTAAAGCTGCGGATCAGGGACGCGCCTGCATCATCGGTCGCGGCCAGCATGATGCGCCCGTCATCAGCCAACAGAATATCGGTCAGCGTGATCTGATCGGTGGAACTGAACGCCAGCACCGGGCCGCCCTGCGCCACACCCGCCCCGTCATAGCGTTGAAACAGCACCTGCTGGGTGGCGTTCAGGCTGTCTTGCCATGCGACGATGAACCCGCCTGCTGGCAGGTCGATGACCTTGGGGGCATCTTGTGCGCCACCAAGGCGGCTGGGATGCGACAGGGTGGGCGAGGTAAAGGTGATGGGCA
Organism: uncultured Alphaproteobacteria bacterium; assembly: GCA_963772935.1. Taxonomy (GTDB): domain Bacteria; phylum Pseudomonadota; class Alphaproteobacteria; order Rhodobacterales; family Rhodobacteraceae; genus JANNNF01. The sequence continues at coordinate 3,483 of CAVYZK010000009.1, forward strand.
TTGCAGTCTCCGGTTTTGGTCGGCAAGCGGTCGTCGCGGCCTAGGAACCGCCGACCGATGCTGCAAGGTTATCAGTCGATCTGGACGCCCGCTGTTCCCCAAGGTACAGACGTTTGCATGACCGCGGACAAGAGATCAGACCCTGCAAAAGCCAAGTCAGCCTCGGGCAACGGGCCCACGGCGGCTGAATACCGTCTGGCGCAGCAGAAGGCGGCGCTGAAGGCCAATATGGCCCGGCGCAAGGCGCAGGTGCGGGTTTCGGGCGATGCGTCAGAGACGGGCACCGCAGGACAGATTGCTGCGCCACAGGACAGATTGCTGCGGGCACCGCAGACAGCAACGATAAAGAATAGGGCAGGGCGATGGATTCGATTTTGGTCAAGGGCAATGGCGCGCTGAACGGGGTGATCCCGATTGCGGGGGCCAAGAACGCGTGCCTGACGCTGATGCCCGCGACCTTGCTGTCGGATGAACCGCTGACCCTGACCAACGCGCCGCGCCTGTCGGATATCGCCACCATGACGCAGTTGTTGCAGTCCTTGGGGGCGGAAGTCGCGTCCTTGCAGGATGGCCTTGTGCTGGCGATGTCGTCGCATTCCATCACCAACCACACGGCGGATTATGACATCGTGCGCAAGATGCGCGCGTCGATCCTTGTGCTGGGTCCGATGCTGGCGCGCGATGGTCATGCGATCGTGTCCTTGCCCGGTGGCTGCGCCATCGGTGCCCGTCCGGTGGACCTGCACCTGAAAGCGTTGGAGGCTATGGGGGCGGAGTTGGACCTGCGCGACGGCTACATCCACGCTAAGGCCCCCGGCGGGCGTCTGCGTGGTGCTGTGATCGAGTTTCCGTTCGTGTCGGTCGGGGCCACCGAAAACGCGCTGATGGCGGCCACTTTGGCCAAGGGTACGACCGAAATCCGCAACGCGGCGCGCGAGCCTGAGATTGTCGATCTTGCCCGCTGCCTGCGCAAGATGGGCGCGCAGATTGACGGTGAAGGCACCAGCACGATCACCATTCAGGGCGTGGACCGCCTGCACGGGGCCACGCATCCGGTGGTGACCGACCGGATCGAACTTGGCACCTACATGCTGGCTCCGGCCATTTGCGGTGGCGAGGTGGAATGTCTGGGCGGCACGCTGGAACTGGTCGGGGCCTTTGCCGAGAAACTGGATCAGGCGGGCGTGTCCGTCACCCAGACCGAACGCGGGTTGAAAGTGGCCCGCAAGAATGGCCGGGTGTCGGCGGTGAATGTGACGACCGAACCCTTCCCCGGTTTCCCGACCGACCTGCAGGCCCAGATGATGGCGCTGCTCTGTACCGCCAACGGCACCTCGGTGCTGGAGGAAAAGATTTTTGAGAACCGCTTCATGCACGCGCCCGAACTGATCCGCATGGGCGCACGCATCGACGTGCATGGGGGAACGGCCACCGTCACTGGCGTGGACCGTCTGAAAGGCGCGCCTGTGATGGCGACCGACCTGCGGGCAAGCGTCAGCCTGATCCTTGCCGGGCTTGCGGCCGAAGGCGAAACCGTGGTCAGCCGGGTCTATCACCTTGATCGCGGCTATGAACGGGTGGTGGAAAAGCTGTCGGCAGTCGGCGCACAGATCGAGCGGATCAAGGCATGACCGACGCCCGGTTTCAGGACGGGGCCGACGCGCCCCTGCATCTGATCGCCCAAGATGGTGACGATCTGGCTGTGCTGTCGGCCTTGGTGCAGGACGCGGTGTTTGTGGCCTCTGACCTGACCTACCGGGCACGGCAGCGCCGCTTTGCCATTCTGCTGACCCGCTTTCGCTGGGAAGACCGCGCCGCCGCCGAGGCTGCCAAGCGGCCCTACGAACGCGTCCGCAGCCTGTTGGTGATTGAAGATGTGGGCGCGGTGCGGTCTGCCGGCTTTGACCGCGAGGACAAGGCGCAGACCCTGTCGCTGCTGTCGCTGACCCATACGCCGGGGGTGGATGGCACCGGGGTTCTGACGCTGGCACTGGCCGGGGGCGGCACTTTGGCGCTGGAGGTTGAGGCGTTGGAAGTGCGGCTGGAGGATGTGACCCGCCCGCATGGTGCGGCCTCCGCCCGCGCGCCGCAGCACGACTGACGCAAAGGGCTCCTCGCCCCGGCGCAGGCCGGGGCCTCATCCGCTTGAGGATATTTGAGCCAATGTGAATGGCGGCTTGAGGCAAAGGGAACGCCGCGCTATCTGGGGCGCAGCGACCCAGAGGATGTGCCGATGCCGATGTTCCTGTCCACCGTTGATGCCGGGTTTGAGGCGGCGTTTCAGGCCTTGCTGGGCATGAAGCGCGAAGAAGCCGAGGATGTGGACCGCGACGTGGCCGCCATCATCGCCGATGTGCGCGACCGGGGCGATGCGGCGGTGCTGGACCTGACCGCGCGGTTTGACCGGATGCACCTGACGGCAGATCAACTGGCGTTTTCGCCAGACGAGATTGCTGCGGCGGTTGCCACGGTGTCGCCTGAGGATCGCGCCGCCCTGACCCTCGCCGCAGACCGCATCCGTGCCTATCACCAGCGCCAACTGCCGAAGGACGAAAGCTGGACCGACGGGGCAGGGGCGACGCTCGGCTGGCGCTGGACGCCGGTGTCGGCAGCGGGGCTGTATGTGCCGGGGGGGACGGCATCCTATCCGTCCTCGGTGCTGATGAACGCTATTCCGGCTGCGGTGGCCGGGGTGCAGCGGCTGGTGATCACCTGCCCGACGCCGGGCGGCGTGGTCAATCCGCTGGTGCTGTTGGCCGCCCAGATTGCCGGCGTGGATACGATCTACCGCATCGGCGGCGCGCAGGCGGTGGCGGCGCTGGCGTACGGCACCGAAACCATCGCGCCGGTGGACAAGATCACCGGGCCGGGCAATGCCTATGTCGCGGCGGCCAAGCGCCGGGTGTTTGGCCGGGTGGGCATCGACATGATCGCCGGGCCATCCGAGATTCTGGTGATCGCGGACGGCGACAATGACCCCGACTGGGTGGCGCTGGACCTGCTGTCACAGGCCGAACATGACGTGTCGGCCCAGTCGATCCTGATCACCACCGATGCGCGCTTTGGCGCGGCGGTGGCGGCTGCGGTCGAGGCGCGGTTGCAAACCTTGGAGCGCCGCGCGATTGCGGGGCCGTCCTGGGCGCAGAATGGCGCGGTCATCATGGTGCGCGATCTGGACGAGGCCGCAGGCCTCGCCAACCGCATCGCCCCCGAACATCTGGAACTGCTGGTCGCCGATCCCGAGGCGCTTGCCGACAAAATCCCCCATGCGGGCGCGATCTTTCTTGGGGCATGGACACCAGAGGCTATCGGCGATTACGTTGGCGGACCGAACCATGTGCTGCCGACCGCCCGGTCAGCCCGGTTTTCCAGCGGGCTGAGTGTGATGGATTTTGTGAAACGCACCACGATTGCCAAGATGACCCCCGCCGCCCTCGCCGCCATCGGCCCCGCCGCCGAACGTCTTGCCATTTCGGAAAGCCTTGAAGCCCACGGCCTGTCCGTGCGCGCAAGGCTGAACCGTTTGAACGAGTATCCGCAATGACCAACCGCCTCTGCCACATCGGCATCGACGAAAAGGGCCTTGCCCGCCCCACGCCCGAGATTGAGCAGGAACGCCGGGTGGCGATCTTTGATCTGTTGGAGGAGAACTCTTTCGCTCTGCCGCGCCGGGAAGATCGTGACACGCCCGAAGGGCCGTACCGCTTGAACCTTGCGATCCGCGAGGGGCGGCTGGTGTTTGATCTGGCGACGGAAGATACGGTAAAGGTTGGCGAATTCCACCTGAGCCTCGGGCCGTTCCGGCAAGTGGTGAAGGACTATTTCCAGATTTGCGAAAGCTACTTCGAGGCCGTCAAACGCCTGCCGCCCAGCCAGATCGAGGCCATCGACATGGCCCGGCGCGGCATCCACAATGAGGGCGCGCGGGTGTTGCAGGAACGGCTGGGCGGAAAGGCGGATGTTGATATCGACACGGCCCGCCGCCTGTTTACCCTGATCTGCGTCTTGCACTGGGGTTAATGTTGGCCGATTTCCCGCAATCCGTGCTGTTTTGCTGTGATCACAATGCGGTTCGCTCGCCCATGGCCGAAGGGTTGATGAAAAAGCTCTATGGCCAGAAGGCCTATGTGCAATCGGCGGGCGTCAAGAATGACATGGAGGTGGACGGGTTTTCCATCGCCGTCTGTCAGGAACTGGGGATCGAACTGTCGCGGCACCGGTCGCGGTCGTTTGAGGAAATGCAGCAATGGGGCGATGATCTGTCACAGTTTGATCTGATCATCGCGCTGACCCCCGCCAGTCAGCGCATGGCACTGGAGCTGACGCGGTTTCATCATCTGGATATCGAGTATTGGCCGATCCTCGACCCGACGGGTCTGGGGGAAGGCCGAGATGCCAAATTGTCGGCCTACCGGCAGGCGCGCGACCAGATCAGGGACCGGATTTTGCAGCGGTTCGGCGCACCTACGCAGCCTTAGCCTGCGCCATGATCCGGGGCAGGTTGCCCTCAATCCACGCGGTCAGTGCGACCACCAAGGGGGCCACTTCTGCGCCCAAAGGGGTCAGGCTATACTCCACATGCGGCGGCACCACATCATGCGCCACCCGGCGCACCATGCCATCCGCCTCCAACGCTTGCAGGGTTTGCGCCAGCATGCGTTCGCTGACCCCGCCCACCCTGCGGCGCAGGCTTGAAAACCGATGCGTGCCGGTTTGCAGCGCCAGCATCACCAACACCCCCCATTTGCTGGTCAGATGTTGCAGCACTTGTCTGCTGGGGCAATCTTTCGCCAGCACATTGCCAAGCTGCCACCCCTGCAACAGGGCGTTGGCGGTTTGGGTGGCGGTCATCTGGTCTTGGGCGGTCATCGCGGTGCCTTTCCGATACTAACAAAAATGTAGGTACTTCCTTTTCGTTAGTAAAGGCGTATCTCTGCCTCAGCCACAACAAAGGATACTGACCATGACCACCATCGCCATCACCGGGGCCACCGGCCAGCTTGGCCGCCTTGCCATCACCGCCCTGAAAACCCGCGCGCCGGGGGACAAGATCATCGCCCTTGCCCGCAGCCCGGAAAAGGCCGCTGATCTGGGGGTAGAGGTGCGCGCCTTCGATTACACGCAAATCGACCCCAAAGCCTTGGCCGGGGTAGACGTGCTGGTGCTGATTTCCTCGAACGATTTCAATGACCGCGCCGGACAGCACAAGGCCGCGATTGATGCAGGCAAAGCGGCGGGCGTGGGGCGCATCGTCTATACCTCGATCCTGAAGGGCGAGGCCTCGACCATGATCCTTGCGCAGGATCATATCGTGACCGAGGCCGCGCTGAAGGCGTCGGGGGTGGATTACACCATCCTGCGCAATGGCTGGTACACCGAGAATTACACAGGCTCGCTGGCCGGGGCTATCGCGGCCGGGGCGCTGATCGGGTCCACCGGCGAGGGCCGGATTTCCAGCGCCGCCCGCGCGGATTATGCCGAGGCGATCGCCGTGGTCGCCGCAGGGCAGGGCCATGCGGGCAAGGTCTATGAACTGGCGGGGGACACGGCCTATACCATGGCCGAGATGGCCGCCGAGGTGTCGCGCCAGACGGGCAAGACCATTCCCTACAACGCGCTGCCAGAGGCTGTTTATGCCGGTATCCTCGAAAGCTTCGGCCTGCCGCCCGCGTTCAGCGCCATTCTGGCCGACAGCGATGTGCAGGCGTCAAAGGGCGCGCTGTTTGACGACAGCCACACCCTGTCGCGGCTGATCGGACGGCCGACCACGCCGATGGCGGCCACGGTGGCAGCGGCCCTGTGACGCGAGGGGGGGCCTTGCGCCCCCCGACCGTCGCGATGCAAAGGTGATTTGCCGTTCTGGCCATGGAAACCCTGCCAGAACCCCGATAGCCTGCGGGCCACACTCCCCCAAAGGTGCCCCCATGACCACAGCCGCAAAGACCCTGATCACCGCCTATTATGCCGCCTTCAACGCGGGCGATGCCGCCGGAATGCTGGCCTGCGTGACGCCCGATGTGGAACACCGGGTCAATGAGGGCGGCATCCGCCGGGGTGCCGAAAAGTTTGCCGAGTTTTGCAGCCATATGGGCGTGTCCTACCGCGAACAGTTGCGCGACATGGTGGTTTTCACCACGGACGACGGCACGCGGGGGGCGGCGGAGTTTGTGGTGCATGGGGAATATCTGCAAACCGACCCCGGCCTGCCCGAGGCGCATGGTCAACGCTATGTCCTGCCTGCGGGGGCATTTTTTGACTTGACGGGTGGCAAGATCGCCCGGATCACCACGTTTTACAACCTCAACGACTGGATCGCACAGGTTTCCGCATGATGCCCGGCGTCACCGTCCGTGCCCTGACCGGGGCCGATCTGGATGCCGCGTTGGATGCCGTGGCGGGCTTGCGCATCACGGTGTTCCGGGATTGGCCGTATCTCTATGATGGCTCGCTCGACTATGAACGCGCCTATCTGCAAACCTACCGCGACAGCCCCGGCGCGTTGCTGGTGGGGGCGTTTGACGGGGATCGCTTGGTAGGAGCGTCCACTTCGACCCCGATGGAGGATCACGCCGAGGCGTTTCAGGCCCCCTTTGCCAGCCTTGGTCTGCCGCTGGACCGCATCCTCTATGGCGCGGAATCGGTGCTGCTGCCGGAATACCGGGGGCAGGGCCTGGGGCATCGCTTCTTTGATCTGCGCGAGGCGCATGCCGCAGAGATGGGTCGCAGCCATGTGGCGTTTTGTTCCGTCAAACGGCCCGACAGTCACCCGGCGCGGCCTGCCACTTTCCGCACCAACGACGCGTTCTGGCAGGGGCGGGGCTATGCGCCGCTGCCGGGGGTGATTGCCGAATTTGGCTGGAAGGATGTCGGCGATACAGAGGAAACGGTGAAGCCGCTGCAATTCTGGATGCGGGCGCTGTAGGGCTGGCCCTTTCTTGTGCCGCATTGTGGATTTAGGGTGGTGCCATCGCCCAAGGACAAGGCCCCCCGATGCCCAGCTATGAAAACGCGCCTGACAGCCTGATTGCACATTGGGAATTTCGTCGTGCGCCCATGACGGGCCTGCCCAATGGCGGCTTGCCTACGCTCGACGTGGACCTTGCACCCTATCTGGCAGGCAAAACAGTGGCCCCCGACCCGACAGCCCCGGTGCCCTCGCTGCGGCTAGAGAAAAAGCTGCAAGATTTGCAGCGTGAATTGGCGGGCTGTTCGGAACTGGCGCTGCTGAACGGGCTGCTGATCGCCCATCTGCGCAAACGGTCGTGGCCTGATGACGCGCCCGCGCTGTTTCGCAGGCTGTGGGTGGAATATCCCGATGCCCTTATGGCGGAATTGCCGCTGCGCTGGTTGATCTCGTCCGCCATCACCTTTGCCACCCATGGCGCGGATGAGGGTGAGCGTCGGTTGGGGCAATCGCTGAACGTGTTGTTTTCGCTGATCAAGCTCTATGAATTTGAGCGCAGCTTTTCGGGCAATACCCCCGAGCAATCCTTCCGCGCAGGCCGCCGCAACCGGCCTGCCTTGCCCATGGGCCTGCCGTCCTTTGCTTTGGTCGCGGGCAAGCTGGATATCGAGTTTCTGGCCCCGATCTGGGCCGAGGCGCAGGTAACGCCGGTTCTGGGGCCGTTGGCCTGCCATCTGCTGCATCTGCTGAACGACGATCCGGGCACCCTGTTTCGCCGCATCACCCGCATGCGGGCCGAGGCTGTGGCGCTACGCAAGGCGCGGGCGGAAGGCGAGTCAGCGGGTTGACTTTCGCCCCATGCCCGCCCGATTGTCATTTCAAAACAAGGGGCAGTCATGCGTAAGGTATTCATCACCGGAACGGCGGGGTTCATCGGGTTTCATCTGGCGCGGTTGCTGTTGGCCGAAGGGTTCCGGGTGCATGGCTATGACGGGATGACCGATTACTACGATGTCACCCTGAAGGCGCGTCGCAATGGCGTGCTGCTGCAAACCCCGAATTTCAGCTTTACCGAAGGGATGCTGGAAGACACCGTGACGCTGGACCGGGTGACAGATGACTTTGCGCCCGATGTGATCATCCATCTGGCGGCACAGGCGGGGGTCCGCTACACCCTTGAAAACCCACGGTCTTATATCGAATCCAACGTGGTCGGCACCTTCAACGTGATGGAGGTCGCCCGCCGCCATGCGGTGCAGCATCTGCTGATGGCCTCCACCAGCAGCATCTACGGCGCGAATGAAGACATGCCGTTTCGCGAGACCGACAAGGCGGATCAGCAGTTGACGATCTATGCCGCGACCAAGAAGGCGGCCGAGGCGATGGGCCATTCCTATGCCCATCTTTGGAATATTCCGACCACGATGTTCCGGTTTTTCACCGTCTATGGCACCTGGGGCCGGCCCGATCTGGCCTATTTCAAGTTCGTCGATGCCATCGTGAACGACCGCCCCATCGACATCTACAACCACGGCGACATGTGGCGCGATTTCACTTGTGTGGATGATCTTGTGCGCGGAGTGCGGTTGCTGGTCGACGCGGTGCCGGTGCGTCCTGTACCCGGCGAGGCGGTGGAGGAGGGCGACAGTTTGTCACCTCACGCGCCTTACCGCATTGTGAACATTGGAAATTCCGACAAGGTCCGCCTGCTGGATTTCATCGAGGCGATCGAGGATGTGTTGGGCAAGAAGGCCATCCGCAATTACATGCCGATGCAGATGGGCGATGTGCCCGCCACTTGGGCGGATGCAAGCCTGTTGCAGCGACTGACCGGGTACAAACCGCAGACCGATATCCGCACCGGCATGGCCCAGTTCGTAGAGTGGTACAAAAGTTATTATGCGTAGGATGGGCAATCTGCCCATCTACCCGATTTGCAAGTCACCCCCGCCCTTTCCAAGGCACCAGCCGCCGCTCCACCATCCGCATCAGAATGTCGATGCCATAGCCGATGACGCCAATCAGGATGATCCCCATCACCACGATATCGGTCAGCTGAAACTTCGAGGCCGCGATGATCATCATCCCCGCCCCCTTTTCCGCCGCCACCAGTTCTGCCGCCACCACCGTGCCCCAGCACACGCCCATGGCGACCCGCGCCCCGGTGAAAATGTCGGGCAGGCTGTTGGGGATGATCACATGGCGCAGGATCTGCCATTTGCTGGCCCCGAGCGAATAGGCCGCATGGATTTTTGAAATCCGCACGCCGGATACCCCCGACCGCGCCGCGATCACCATGATCCACAGGGCGGCAAGGAACAGCAGCACCAGCTTGCCGGTTTCCCAGATCCCGAACCAGATGATCACCAGCGGGATCAGCGCCAATGGCGGCACCGGGCGCATGAATTCGACAATCGGGTCGAACCAGCCCCGGAACCAGCCCGACAGCCCCATGGCATAGCCCAGCGGGATGCCCACGATAGACCCGAGTACGAAGCCACCCAGCACCCGCATCAGCGACGCCCCCAGATGTTCCCACAGCGAGGTGTTCTGATAGCCGTTCTGCGCAATCTCCATCAGCCGTGCGGCCACCGCCTCGGGCGAGGGCAGCCAGATCGGCTCCATCTGCAAGCCCTTGGTCGGGGTGAAGTTCAGCGAGCCTTTGGCAGTCAGCACAACCCGGCCATCGGGCAGGTCTACCGATTGATCGGCCACAACAGGTTGGCCGTTGATGGCGGTGATCACCGCCCCCGTCGCCGTCATTGTCGGCAGGCCGGATCAGCACCGACCGCCAGGCCCCCACGATCCCCGCATCGTTCTTGGCAAAGCCGTCGCCCGGTTCTACCACCGGGGGGGCGGGCTTGGCCCCCACGTCATGCACCAGCACGGTGACGGTAGCGTCGTCCGTTTCACCAGCCGGATTGGTGGCGGTGTAGGTGAACGTGGTCTCGCCCCGGAACGGCCCCGGCATGTGCAGCGGCACCAGCTTTGATCCGGTAAACGCCCCCCAGATCAGGAAAATCGACAGGATCGAAATGACGCTTGCCGCGCGGTCGGGGGTTATCGCGGATTCGTCGCCGAAGGTTACGGTTTTCAGGCTGGTCAGATCATTCCTGCCACGGCGGGCGCGGATCAGGCGCACCACCACCCAGGCCCCGATGAACAGCGCCGCATAAGACAGCAAAACGACGATGCCGCCCATTATGCGACCCCTTCCTTGCGGCCCATGATTTCTTCTTCCATGCCCCAGATCATGCCCAGAATTTCCTCGCGCACGTCAGAAAACCCGGCCGATTTCTTGACCACCCGCAGGTCGGTGCGACACTCCAGCCTCTGCAAAGGGCAGGGCGTATTCCTTGAAAATCCGCCCCGGTCGCGGGGCCATCACGATCAGCCGTTCGCCCAGAAGCAGGGCTTCCTCGACTGAATGGGTGATCAGCACCACGGTTTTCCCGGTTTCCTTCCACAGCTTAAGCACCAGCCCCTGCATCTTTTCCCGCGTCAGCGCGTCCAAGGCCCCCAAGGGTTCGTCCATCAGGATCACATCGGGGTCATTGGCCAGACAGCGGGCAAGGGCCACCCGCTGTTGCATGCCGCCCGACAGTTCGTACACCGCCTTGTCGCCGAAATCGGCCAAGCCCACCACATCCAGCAAATGATCGGTAATGGCGTCGCGTTCGGGCTTTGCCATACCCTTCATCCGGGGGCCGAAGTCCACGTTCTGGCGCACATTCATCCATTCAAACAGCGCGCCTTGCTGAAACACCATGCCGCGTTGCGGGCTGGGGCCGGTCACCCGCTCGCCGTTCAGCAGCACCTGCCCCGAGGTCGGGGCCAGAAAACCGGCCAGAATGTTCAGCAGCGTGGTCTTTCCGCAACCCGATGGCCCCAGAACAGATAGCAACTCGCCGGGTTTCAGCGCGAGGGACACGTTCTGCAAAGCCTGCACGGCCTTGCCGCCCGGCACGTCGAACCGCATGGAGATGTCGTCGATGATCAGCCCGGTCATGTGGCCTCTTGCGCAAGGGAAAAAAGGCGGTCGCAAGGACCGCCTTCGTGGGGCAGGGGGCGGGCCGGGTGGCCCGCCAGCGGCACCTTACATCGCACCTGCCGCAGCCAGCGGGCCTGCGTTCACGGTGGTGTCATAGCTGTCAAGGGCTGCCGGGATCGACTTGGCCTCAACAAACACCGAGGCCACGCCCTTCATGAATTCCTGCGCGCCGCCGCCCAGCCATTTGGCGGACAACTGATCTTCGACAGTCGGAAACACGAAGGTCGCCATCGTCTCGGCGGTCGCTGCCTCATCCATCCCGGCGTCCTTGGCGATCACGGGGATCATCTCGGCTTGCTTCGACGGGTCAGCCCACATCGCGTTGGCGTCGGCGGTGACTTTCAGGAATTTCGCCACCAGATCGGGGTTTTCGGCGACAAAGGCGGCAGGGGCGGTGGTCGCGTCGAACACCAGAATGCCAAGCGCCTCTTTTTCCGCACCGGTCAGCAGCACCGACCCGGTTTCCTTGGCGCGGCGCAGTGACCCGCCCCAACCGCAGAACATATCAACCGAGTTCTGCGCAAAGGCCGCAGCGCCGTCTGGCGGGGCCATATCGACAATCTCAAGGCTGGCCAGATCGACGTTGAAATGGCTCATCTGCTTCAGAAACCCGAAATGTGCAGCGGTGCCAATTGGCACGGCGACCTTCTTGCCGGCCAGTTCGGCGGCGTTGTCCTTGTTGATCTCAAGCGCGTTCTGGACCACGCAGTTGTCATTGTCGGAATAGCTGACCGCCACATCGACAACCTGCAGATCCTGACCCGCGCTGGTGGCCACCACAAAAGGCGGAATCCCTTGGCTGACCGACAAATGCACATCGCCCGACGCCATCGCGGCAGACATGGCGGTGCCGGTGTCAAAGCTGCGCCAGTTGATCTTGACGCCCAACTCTTTTTCATAGGTGCCGTTGACCTTGGCGTATTCAAAGGGCATCGGCCATTCGAGGAAGTACGCCACGGTGATTTCGTCCAGCGCATAGGCCGCCTGCGCGCCCGACAACAGGGCAGTGGCCGCAACAGCGCCCATCAGGGTTTTGGTAAAGGTCATTTCCGCATCTCCATGTTGGTGCCGCGTCTGTTTTCGGATCGCACGGCGATTTGTCTGGGCGCATCATCAGACGATTTGGGATCAAAAGGAAACACCCAAGTGACGAGGCAGCGCCAGTAGGGCAAACTGTTCTCTGGATGCAGGTCTGTGGCAAATGCGATTCTCTGACTGGACTTATCGGCGTGCGGGCTCTGGCCCTACGATGCGACGCGCTGATCCCGGATGATGGCACGCAACAGGCCGGATCGCCGATTTTGGCGGCAGCTTATGATTTTGTGAAAAGGATACCTCTCATGGACGGGTTTGGCGGAACGAATGATATCAGCGCCGTGGTCGAGGCCGACCGCGCCCATGTCTGGCACCATCTGAGCCAGCACAAGCAGTATGAAACCGTTGACCCCCGCGTGATCGTGGAAGGCAAGGGGATGAAGGTCTGGGACGCCAAGGGCAAAGAGCATCTGGATGCTGTCTCGGGCGGCGTGTGGACGGTGAACGTGGGCTACGGGCGCGAATCCATCGCCAATGCCGTGCGCGACCAGTTGATCAAGATGAACTACTTTGCAGGCGCTGCGGGGTCGGTGCCGGGGTCGATCTTTGCCAAGCGGCTGATCGAAAAGATGCCGGGAATGAGCCGCGTCTATTATTCCAACTCGGGGTCGGAAGCCAACGAGAAGGTCTACAAGATGGTACGCCAGATCGCGCACAAGCATCATGGCGGCAAGAAGTGGAAGATCCTGTACCGGGAACGCGACTATCACGGCACCACCATCGGCACCCTGGCCACATCGGGCCAGTTGCAGCGCGCCATGCAGTACGGGCCGTACCCGGACGGGTTCGTGATGGTGCCGCATTGCCTTGAGTATCGCAAACAGTGGGATGTTGAGAATTACGGCGAACGGGCGGCGGACGCGATTGAGGAAGTAATCCTGCGCGAAGGCCCGGATTCGGTGGGCTGTCTGGTGCTGGAGCCGGTGACGGCGGGGGGCGGGGTCATCACGCCTCCGGCAGGCTACTGGCAGCGGGTGCAGGAGATTTGCAAGAAATACGATATCCTGCTGCACATCGACGAAGTGGTCTGCGGCGTGGGCCGCACCGGGGTTTGGTTCGGCTATCAGAACTACGGCATCCAGCCGGATTTCGTGACCATGGCCAAAGGGGTTGCCTCTGGCTATGCCGCGATTTCCTGCACGGTGACGACCGAAGCCGTGTTCAACATGTTCAAGGACGACCCCACCGACCCGATGAGCTATTTCCGCGATATCAGCACCTTCGGCGGCTGCACCGCCGGGCCCGGCGGCAGCGCTGGAGAATATGCGGATCATCGAGGATGAGGGGCTTTTGGCCAACACCCTTGCCATGGGCGAGCGGCTGATGGGCAACCTGCATGCGCTGATGGACAAGCATAAGGCCATTGGCGACGTGCGCGGCAAGGGGCTGTTCTGCGGGGCCGAACTGGTGACGGACCGCGCGACCAAAGAGGTGGCACCGGAAGCCAAATGTCAGGCGGTGGTGGCCGACTGCATGGCGCAGGGCGTTATCATCGGTGTGACCAACCGGTCCATCCCCGGCATGAACAACACGCTGTGCCTGTCGCCCGCGCTGATCGCCACGGCGGATGATATTGACCATATCACCGATGCGATTGACGGCGCGCTGACCCGCGTATTCGGATGATCCGTCGGTTATAGCCCACCCTGCGGTTATCAGATCGCGCCCGCTGCCCGTGACCGGGCAGCGGGCCTTTCTTTTGTCTCACCCTTTGCGTGCCGCAAAGGGCTCGGGTTGGCACTCTGCCCAGAGGTGAGGGCCGTGCATGACAGCGGGCAGTCTGGCACCGATGGTTGACAGCATGGGCATTCGGGCGCTGAATAAGGCCAGTTCGACCTAGCGATAAGGCCAGCATGCCGATCCCTGCCGAAGCCTTCTTTCTCCCCGAGGGTGCCCCCGGCACCTTGCAGCAGCAGATCCGCGGCATTGTCAGCGATGGCATCCTGTCGGGGCGCTTTCGCCCGGGCACCAAGATGCCGTCGTCGCGGGGGCTGGCCTTGCATTTGGGGATCAGCCGGATCACGGTGACGCTGGCTTACGGCGATCTGGTGTCGTCGGATTACCTTACCTCGCGCGGGCGGTCAGGGTATTATGTCTCGGACACAGCACCCCGCGCACCGGAGTTTCCTGAACTTGGGCCAAGGGCCGAAACGGTGGATTTCACGGCCCTGTCAGGTGCGCGCTATACCCGCCACGCGCGGTTGAAAAAGCCCGAGGATTGGGAAAGCTATACCTACCCCTTCATCTATGGCCAAGCCGACCCCAGCCTGTTCGACCATCAGAACTGGCGGCACTGCGCGTTGCGTGCCTTGGGGCGGCGGGATTTCACGGCGTTGACCAGCGACTATTATGAGCGCGACGACCCGCTGCTGATCGACCATATCCTGCGCACCATCCTGCCGCGCCGGGGGATTGCCGCGCGCGCCGATGAAGTGCTGCTGACCCTTGGCGCGCAGAACGCGCTGTGGATCGCGACGCAGGTACTTCTTGGCCCCGGCAGGCGCGCTGTGGTGGAAAACCCCGGTTACCCCGGTCTGCGTGCCATTCTGGACCAGTCTGGGGCCGAGGTTCGCGCTGTGGGTGTGGATGCTGACGGCCTGCCGCCCGACCTGCCCCCCACCGATGTGGTCTTCACCACCGCCTCGCACCAATGCCCAACCAATGCGACCATGCCGCTGGCCCGCCGCACTGCGCTGCTGGAGGCCGCGTCCCGCGACGATTTCGTGATCGTCGAGGATGATTATGAGTTCGAGATGTCGTTCCTGAAACCCGTCTCGCCCGCGCTGAAGTCTTTGGACCGGGAGGGGCGGGTGGTCTATGCCGGGTCGTTTTCCAAATCCATCTTCCCGGGTTTGCGCCTTGGTTATCTGGTGGCCGCGCCTTCGTTTATTGCCGAGGCGCGGGCCTTGCGGGCCTTGATCCTGCGCCACCCACCGGGGCATATCCAGCGCACCGTAGCCTATTTCCTTGGCGACGGGCACTATGACGCGATGATCAACAAGATGCGCACCGCCTTTCGGCGCCGCCGTCTGGCGATGGACGACGCCATCCGTGACCATGGGTTGTCCATCGCGGGGCAGGGCGGCTTTGGCGGGTCGTCGATCTGGATGCGCGCGCCGGACGGTGTGGACACAGAGCCATTGGCGGCGCAGCTGCGCGCCGATGGCGTGCTGATCGAACCGGGCCGCGCGTTCTTTGACCCTGCCACGGCACAACGCCAGTTCTACCGGCTTGCGTTTTCGTCCATCGCCCCCGCCCGCATACCCGAAGGCATCGCGCGGATTGCACGCGCGATCGCATCTGGACCTAAAGGGGCCGCATGACTGGCCCTAAGCCGGGCCTGCGCCACAGGATACCACAGGGATAACCCCAAAAGGACAGCCGCCATGAAGATGACCACCGAAGAAGCCTTCGTCAAAGTGCTGCAAATGCACGGCATTTCCGATGCATTCGGCATCATCGGGTCGGCCTTCATGCCGATATCCGACCTGTTCCCGCGTGCGGGCATCACCTTCTGGGACTGCGCCCATGAAGGGTCGGGGGGCATGATGGCCGATGGCTATACCCGCGCGCAGCGGCCGGATGAGCATGATGATCGCGCAGAACGGGCCGGGGATCACCAACTTTGTGACCCCAGTGAAAACCGCCTATTGGAACCACACGCCGCTGCTGCTGGTGACGCCACAAGCCGCCAACAAGACCATCGGCATGGGGGGGTTCCAAGAGGTGGAACAGATGGCCCTGTTCGCCGATATGGTGGCCTATCAAGAGGAAGTCCGCGACCCATCCCGCGTGGCCGAGGTGCTGAACCGCGTGATCCTTCAGGCCAAGCGCCACTCCGCCCCCGCCCAGATCAACATGCCGCGCGATTACTGGACCCAAGTGATCGACATCGACCTGCCTGCGATTGTCGAATTTGAACGCCCTTCTGGCGGTGAAGATGCCATTGCCGCCGCTGCCGCACTGCTGTCGTCGGCCAAGTTTCCGGTGATCCTGAACGGGGCAGGGGTGGTGATCGGCGGGGCCATTCCGGCCTCGATGGCGCTGGCTGAACGGCTGGATGCGCCGGTCTGCGTTGGCTATCAGCACAACGACGCCTTCCCCGGCAGCCACCCCCTGTTCGCGGGGCCTTTGGGCTATAACGGCAGCAAAGCCGCAATGGAGTTGATTTCGCAGGCCGATGTGGTATTCTGTCTGGGTACCCGACTGAACCCGTTTTCAACGCTCCCGGGATACGCGCTGGACTATTGGCCCAAGACGGCCAAAATCATCCAAGTCGACATCAACCCGGATCGGATCGGGCTGACCAAGAAGGTTACTGTTGGCATTGTCGGCGACGCTAAAAAGGTCGCCGAGGCGGTTTTGGCGCGCTTGGCCTCTACCGCAGGTGACCATGCGCGCCAGACACGCAAAGCCAAGATCGCACAGACCAAATCGGCTTGGGCGCAGGCGTTGTCATCCATGGATCACGAGGATGACGATCCCGGCACCACTTGGAATCAGCGCGCCCGCGCTGACAAACCCGACTGGATGTCGCCCCGCATGGCATGGCGGGCAATCGAATCAGCCCTGCCGCGCGAGGCGATCATTTCCAGCGATATCGGCAACAACTGCGCCATCGGCAACGCCTATCCGACGTTCGAGGCCGGGCGAAAGTATCTGGCACCGGGGCTGTTTGGCCCTTGCGGTTATGGTCTGCCGTCGATTGTCGGGGCGAAAATCGCCTGCCCGGATGTGCCGGTGGTGGGGTTTGCAGGCGACGGGGCGTTCGGGATTGCGGTCACCGAACTGACGGCGATTGGCCGCCCGGAATGGCCCGCGATCACCATGGTGGTGTTCCGCAATTACCAGTGGGGCGCGGAAAAGCGCAATTCGACCCTGTGGTACGCGGATAACTTCATCGGCACCGAACTGGACAGCGGGGTGTCCTATGCGGGCATCGCAACGGCCTGCGGATTGCAGGGCGTGCAGGCCCGCACGATGGACGAATTGCGCGACGCCCTGACCAAGGCCATCGCCGACCAGATGAACGGCAAGACCACCCTGATCGAGGCGCATGATCAATCAGGAACTGGGCGAGCCGTTCCGCCGCGATGCAATGAAGAAACCTGTTGAAGTGGCCGGGATTTCCGCCGCCGATATGCGGCCACAAGTGGTATGAGCCTGCCCTTCGATCTGTCACCCGGTGCTGCGGCCTTTATGGCCGTGGCGTTTCTGGTGGCGGCTTTTGTGCGCGGCTATTCGGGGTTTGGGTTTTCGGCGCTGGTGGTGACGGCGTCGTCGCTCGTCACCAACCCACTCTATTTCGTCGCCGTGGTGATGTTCTGCGAGTTTCTGATGACGTTCCAACAATGGCGCGGCGTCGGGAAGGATGTAGATTGGAAGCGCGTCGGCGCGCTGATGCTGGGGGGTATCATTGGCGTGCCGTTGGGTCTGTGGGCGATCACCCAAGTGCCGGTCGATACGGCCCGTGCGGTGATTGCGGGCTATGTGCTGCTGATGTGCGCGTGCTGGCCTTGGGCTGGAAATTGCAGCGTGAACAGGGGTTTGTGGCGCATACGGCGGTTGGTGGCTTTGCTGGCCTCGCCAATGCAGTGGGTATGGCGGGGCTGCCGGTAGCCACCTATTTCACCGCGCAAAGCATGTCTGCGGCGGTCTTTCGCGCCACCCTGATCGCCTATTTCGCCATTCTGGATATCTTCACCGCCCCGGTGATGTGGTGGCATGGGCTGGTCACATGGGACACAGGCAAGGCTGTGCTGCTATCGCTGCCGATCATGGGGCTTGGCATCTGGGCGGGCGGGCGGCATTTCCTGCGCACCGATCCGCAGGATTTCCGGGTCTTTGCCATCGGGTTGCTGGCGGTGCTGGCCGGGTTCGGTTTGCTGAAGGCGGTGTTCTGATGCTGCTGGTCGTCAACTCGGGGTCATCCTCGTTGAAGCTGGCGGCGTTTGACGGCGGGGTAGAGCGGCTGTCGGCACGGGTGACGGAGATTGGCGGGGCCGCGCAGATTGAGGTGGACGGGGTGCGGGTGGCGTGTCCGGTGCCCGACCATGCGGCGGCATTTGCGCAAGTTCTGCCGATGCTGGCGGCGCAAGGCGCGCCCCTTACCGCGATGACCGCCGCCGCGCACCGTGTGGTGCATGGCGGGGCAGGGCTGACCACCGCCTGCCGGATCACGTCTGGTACGCTTGCGGCCATTGAGGCTTGCGTGCCCCTTGCCCCGCTGCACAACCCGGCCAACCTGACCGGCATCCGCGCCCTTGCCGCCCTTGCGCCCCACCTGCCGCAATACGCCAGTTTTGACACCGCCTTTCACGCGACTAACCCCGATGTCGCCACCCGCTATGCCATTCCCGCAACCGATGGCCTGCGGCGCTATGGCTTCCACGGCCTGTCCTACGCCGCATTGCTGTCCAACCTTCCGGCAGCGCGGCCTGACCGCCTTCTGGCGCTGCATCTGGGCAATGGCGCGTCGCTTTGTGCCATTTTGAACGGCCGTTCGGTCGCCACAACCATGGGCTATTCCCCGCTGGACGGGCTGACCATGGGCACCCGGTCTGGCAGCATCGACGGCAACGCCGTACTGCGGCTGGCGGACCTGCATGGCATCGAGGTGGCCGCGAAAATCCTCAACCATCACAGCGGTCTTCTGGCTCTTGGTGGCCACAGTGATATGCGCCGTCTGCATGCGACAGATACCCCCGAGGCGCGCTTTGCCGTGCAACACTTCTGCTACTGGGCCATCCGCCATGCCGGCAGCATGATTGCTGCCATGGGGGGCCTTGATGCCGTGGCCTTTACCGGCGGGATTGGCGAAAACGATCCCAGTCATCCGCGCGGCGATCCTTGACGGGCTGGGCTATATGGGCGTCAGCTATGACGATGCCGCGAACCGCAAGAACGCGCCTCTGTTGCACGACAGCCAGTCCCGTGTCGCTATCTGGACAGTTCCGGCGCAGGAAGAAGCCCAGATTGCCCGGGAAGCCAATGCCATCCGCGCCGAGGAGGCCGCATGACGCATCAGCCAAGTTTTGACACGTCCCCCCCGGTGTCGGATGAAATCCGCCGCACCACCTGCTACATGTGCGCCTGCCGCTGCGGCATCAATGTGCATCTGAAGTCTGGTCAGGTCAGCTATATCGAGGGCAATCGGGATCATCCGGTCAACAAGGGTGTGCTTTGTGCCAAGGGGGCGGCGGGCATCAAGCAGATCACTGCCCCATCCCGCCTGCGCGCCCCCCTGCGCCGGGTCGGCCCGCGCGGGTCGGGCGCGTTCGAGGAAATCTCGTGGGACGAGGCGCTGGAAACAGCCGTGTCTTGGATGAAGCCCCTGCGCGACACCGCGCCCGAGAAACTCGCGTTCTTCACCGGGCGCGACCAGTCGCAGTCCCTGACCGGCTGGTGGGCGCAGGCGTTTGGTACGCCGAATTATGCCGCTCACGGTGGGTTCTGTTCGGTCAACATGGCGGCGGCGGGCATTTATACCATTGGCGGCGCGTTCTGGGAATTCGGCCAGCCTGATTGGGACCACACCAAGCTGTTCGTGATGTTCGGCGTGGCCGAGGATCACGATTCAAACCCCATCAAGATCGGCCTTGGCCGCCTGAAAGATCGCGGCGCGCGGGTGATCTCGGTCAACCCAATCCGCACCGGGTACTCGGCGATTGCCGATGATTTCCTGCCCATCACGCCCGGCACCGATGGCCTGCTGATCCTGAGCCTGATTCATTGCCTGCTGGAGGCGGGCAAGGTCGATCTGGATTACCTCGCGCAGTTTACCAATGCGGCCTGCTGGTGAACAGCACCGATGGCCCGGAAAAGGGCCTGTTCGTCAAGAACGCCGAAAGCCAGCCCTTCGTGATCGACAAAACCACCCAGCACCCCGCCGCGTGGGATGGCAAGGGCGTGCAGCCCGATCTGGGGGCTGTCTGGCAGGGGCACCGGACGGTGTTTCAGCATATGGCGGAAACCTATCTGGCCCCGGAATATGCCCCCGAAAACGTGGCCGGGCGGACCGGAATTACCGCCCTGCGCATCCGGCAGCTGGCGGCGGAACTGGCCGATGTGGCGTTCAATCAGGCGATTGATCTGGCCCAGCCCTGGACAGATTTTCGCGGCAATGCTCATACGTCGATGCCCGGACGGCCCGTTTCATTCCACGCGATGCGCGGAATATCGGCCCATTCCAACGGCTTCCAGACCGCCCGCGCCCTGCATCTGTTGCAGATCATCCTTGGGGCGGTGGAAACCCCCGGTGGCTATCGCCTGAAACCGCCCTACCCGAAACCGGTTGAGGCCCACCCCACCCCCCATTTCGTGACCACCCCCGGCAAGCCGCTGTCCGGCCCGCATTTGGGCTATGTGCGCGGCCCCGAAAACCTGTGCCTGAAGCCCGACGGCAGCCCCGCCCGCATCGACAAGGCCTTCAGCTGGGACAACCCGATGTCGGCGCATGGGTTGATGCACATGCTGATCCCCAATGCCCATGCGGGCGATCCCTACCGCATCGACACGCTGTTTCTGTATATGGCGAACATGTCGTGGAACTCGTCGATGAACACCTCTGCCGTGATGGCGATGCTGACGGACAAGGGGGATGACGGCGAGTATCTGATCCCCCGCATCATCTATTCCGATGCTTATGCGTCGGAAATGGTGGCCTATGCCGACCTGATCCTGCCCGACACCACCTATATGGAGCGCCACGATTGCATCAGTCTGCTGGACCGACCCATCAGTGAACCGGGCGCTGCTGGCGACGCGATCCGCTGGCCGGTGGTGGAGCCTGACCGCGATGTGCGCGGGTTCCAGTCGGTGCTGCTGGATCTGGGCGCGCGGATGGGCCTGCCGGGGATGGTGAACGACGACGGCAGCGCCAAATTCCGCGACTATGCCGATTACATCGTCAGCCATCAGCGCAAACCGGGCGTTGGGCCACTGATGGGGTTTCGGGGCGATGGAACCGAGGTGGGCAGGGGGGCACCGAACCCAGATCAACTGGCACGATATATCGAAAATGGCGGGTTTTTTCAGGCGCATGTGCCGGAGGAAGCCGCCTACTACAAACCGTGGAACGCTGCCTATCAGGATTGGGCGGTGGACATGGGGTTCTACGAGTCCCCGCAGCCTTACCTGTTCAGCATCTGGTCCGAACCGATGCGCAAGTTTCAGCTCGCCGCCGAAGGGCATGGCCCGGTGCAGCCGCCCGACCATCTGCGTGAGCGTTTGATACAGGCGATGCATCCGCTGCCGATCTGGTACGCGCCGCCTTCGCCTGACGGCTATCCGATCCATGCGCTGACCCAACGGCCGATGGCGATGTACCATTCCTGGGGGTCGCAGAACGCGTGGCTGCGTCAGATCCATGGCAAGAACGCCCTCTATGTGCCGACAAAGATTTGGGAAATGCACGGCTTCGCGGTTGGCGACCATGCCCGCGTCACCTCACCCAACGGCGTGATCGTGGTGCCGGTGGCGCATATGGCGGCGCTGAACGAAAACACGGTCTGGACGTGGAATGCCATCGGCAAACGCAAAGGGGCCTGGGGGTTGGCTCCGGATGCGCCCGAGGCTGTGGAGGGGTTTTTGCTGAACCATCTGATATCCGAACTGCTGCCGGAAAAGGGCGATGGCCACCGCTATTCCAATTCGGACCCGGTGACGGGGCAGGCTGCGTGGTTCGATCTGCGGGTCCGTATCGAACGAGTCGGTCCGCGTGCCTCGTCCGAACCGGGGTTCGGTGCGCTGGCACAGCCGCCGGGCACGGGGAAAGGGGGCGCGCGATGACGATGTTGCCGGAAGCGACTGCGAAGAAACTTGGGCTGGTCATTGATCTGGACACCTGCGTCGGCTGCCATGCTTGTGTGACGGCCTGCAAGGGGTGGAATGATCAGGGCTATGGCGTGCCCCTGTCAGATCAAAATCCCTATGGGGCAGACCCTTCGGGGACGTTCCTCAACCGGGTTCACAGCTATGCTGTACAACCTATTGATGCGCCTGCGCAAACGGTGAACTTCCCTCGATCCTGCCTGCATTGCGACGATGCGCCTTGCGTAACCGTCTGCCCCACCGGGGCCAGCTACAAACGCGCCGAGGATGGCATTGTACTGGTCAATGAAGACGCCTGCATCGGGTGCGGCCTCTGTGCCTGGGCCTGCCCTTACGGCGCGCGGGAAATGGATGCGGATGCGGGGGTGATGAAGAAATGCACGCTGTGTGTGGACCGTATCTATAACGAAAACCTGCCCGAGGAGGATCGCGAGCCCGCCTGCGTGCGCACCTGCCCGACAGGCGCGCGGCATTTTGGCGATTTCGCGGACCCTATGTCCAATGTCTCGAAACTGACGGCAGCCCGCGGCGGCTATGATCTGATGCCGGAACTGGGCACCCGGCCCACCAACAAATACCTCGCGCCGCGCAAGAAAGACCGCCCCGATCAGGCCAGCCTGCTCGCCCCATTGCTGGATATCAAGGCTACTGGCTTTGCCGGTTGGCTGGACAAGGTTCTGGGGAAGATCTGAATGAATCCAGCCCCTTCCGTCATCATCTTCACAGTACTGTCCGGTCTTGGTTTTGGCTTCATGGCTTTCCTTGCGGCAGGGGCCTTGCCCGCAACAGGATGGCCCGCATTTGCGATCTGGGCACTTGGCTACGGCCTCGCCACGGGGGGGCTGCTCGCCTCCACCGCCCACCTTGGCAACCCGCAACGCGCACTTCTGGCCTTCACGCAATGGCGGTCAAGCTGGCTCAGCCGCGAGGCTTGGGCGTCGGTTTTGACCCTGCTGGTGCTGGCCCCGATGGCTCTGTCGGACTGGCTGGGTTGGGGTATTCCGCGCGGATTTGGCTGGATCGCGGCAGTTCTGTGCGGCGTGACCATCCTGTGTACGTCGATGATCTATGCACAGATCAAGGCCGTGCCGCGCTGGCATCACTGGACAACCCCGGCACTGTTTGCAGGTTTCGCGATAACGGGCGGGGCGATCCTTTCTGGTGAAAAGGAAGCCGCTACAGTGCTTTGCATCGCGTTGCTCATCTTGCTGGTCACGGCGTTCCAGCTTGGCGACCAGCAATTCACCAAGGCAGGCAGCACGCTGGGGACGGCGACGGGCCTTGGCCAGATCGGCACGCCCACCGTTTTCGAACTGCCCCACACCGGCGGCAATTACCTGATGCGCGAGATGATCTATGTCGTGGGGCGCAAACATGCCGCCAAGCTGCGGACCCTCGCGCTGATTTTCCTGGCCGCCCCAATCCCGGTCCTGTGGCTGTGCCCCCTGCATCTGGGCATTGTCCTTGCCACGCTGCTGCATCTGACCGGAGCGTTCATCGCCCGCTGGCTGTTTTTCGCGCAGGCAGAGCATGTTGTGGGCCTGTATTACGGCGCGCGGGGCTGATATGGGCGGCAAAAAGGGGGCCGCATGCTGACCTGTTTCAAAGCCTATGACATTCGCGGCCGCCTTGGGGCCGAACTGAACGAAGATATCGCCCACCGCATTGGCCGGGCCTTCGCGCAGGTGCTGGGCGCGCGGCGCGTGGTGATCGGGCACGATCCTCGGGCGTCGTCTGAAAGCCTGACGGAAGCTGCGATTGAGGGGCTGCTGGCGGCGGGGGCCGAGGTACTGGACCTTGGGCTGTGCGGGACCGAGGAGGTGTATCACGCCACAACCCATTTCGCGGCAGATGGCGGAATTTGTGTTACCGCCTCGCATAATCCTATGGATTACAATGGGATGAAGATGGTGCGGGCGGGGTCTGCGCCGCTGGATGCGGCCACTGGTCTTGCTGCTATCAAGGCACTCGCCGAAAGTCAGGCCTTCGCGCCCGCCCCCCCCGGCACCCGCCGCCGTGCCGAAGGCGCGCGGGCGGCTTATGTCGAATGCGTCCTGTCCTTTGTGGATGTGGCCGCCCTGCCGCCGCTGAAAATTCTGGTCAACGCGGGCAACGGCGCGGCGGGGCTGACGTTTGACGCCATTGCCGCCGGCTTGGCCGCCAAGGGCGCGCCGCTGACGTTCATCCGCCATAACCATACCCCCGATGGCCGCTTTCCCAACGGCATCCCCAACCCACTGCTGCCCGAAAATCAGCCGCAAACGGCGCAGGCGGTGCTGGCTGCCGGGGCTGATATGGGCGTAGCGTGGGACGGTGATTTCGACCGCTGTTTCCTGTTTGACGCGACCGGGGCCTTCATTCCGGGCGAATATATTGTGGGCCTTCTGGCGCAGGTATTTCTGGCGAAAACCCCCGGTGCCACGATCATTCACGACCCTCGCGTGGTGCTGAACACCCAAGATATTGTCTCGAAAATGGGGGGCCACGCGGTGCAGGCGCCCACCGGGCATGCGTTCCTCAAGCAGAAAATGCGCGACACCAGCGCTGTCTATGGGGGGGAGATGTCGGCCCACCATTATTTCCGCGATTTCATGGCCTGCGATTCCGGCATGATCCCGTGGTTGCTGGTGGTCGAGTTGATGGGCCGCACCGGGCAGTCGCTGGCGGCTTTGCTGGCGGGTCGTCGCGCCGCGTTTCCATCCTCGGGTGAAATCAACTTTCGGGTGGACAGTACGCGCGACACCGTTGCGCGGGTGGAGGCCGTCTATGCGCCGCGCGCCATTGCCCGCGATGATACGGATGGGTTGAGCCTGCTGTTTGACGGCTGGCGGTTCAACCTGCGCGCATCAAACACCGAGCCGTTGTTGCGGCTGAACGTGGAATCCGTCGGGTCACCCGAGGCCGTGGCACAGGCGGTGGCGGACCTTACGGCCCTGATCGGCGGCACCCCTGCCTGAGGTCAGTGATACCGCGCATAGCCCAGATCGGCGGCCTCAATCTCAGGCACCTTACCGCTGACCAGATCGGCCAGAACGCGGCCTGACCCGGCGGCCATCGTCCAGCCCAAGGTGCCGTGCCCGGTGTTCAGGAACAGGTTGCCAATGGGGGATCGGCCCAGAATGGGCGTGCCATCGGGCGTCATCGGGCGCAGGCCACACCAGAAGCTGGCGCGGCTTTGGTCGCCCGCGCCGCCGAACAGATCCTCGACCGAATGTTCAAGTGTTGCCTGACGTTTGGCGTGTAACGTCATGTCGTAGCCTGCAATTTCGGCCATGCCCCCCACTCGGATACGGTCGCCAAGACGGGTGATGGCGATCTTGTGGGTTTCGTCCATCACCGTCGATTCCGGCGCGCGGGTCGCGTCAACAATCGGCACGGTGATGGAATAGCCCTTGACCGGATAGACTGGCAGCTTGATGCCCAAGGGCCGCGCCAGCAGGGGCGAAAAGCTGCCCATGCACAGGACATAGGCATCGGCCACAACCGGGCCTTCGCTGGTTTGAACGCGCGTAATCCGGTCGCCCGCCCGGTCCAGCCGGGTGATCTGCACGCCGTAGCGGAAGGTCACGCCAGCCGCCGCAGCCATATCCGACAAGCTGTTGGTGAATTTGAAGCAATCCCCGGTTTCATCCCCCGGCAGGCGCAAACCGCCCGCGATTTTGGCGCGGTTCGGGGCCAGACCCGGTTCGGCGGCGATGCAGCCATCGGCATCCAGCACCTCAAACGGCACGCCGTCGGCCTGCAACACCTTGATATCCTTGGCCGCGCCATCCACCTGCTTTTGCGTGCGGAACAGTTGCAAGGTGCCCTGTGTCCGCTCGTCATAGGTGATGCCGGTGCTGGCGCGCAATTCCATCAGGCAATCGCGGCTGTATTCCGCCAGCCGCACCATCCGGCTTTTGTTGCGGACGTAAGCGGCGGTGTTGCAGTTCATCAGCATCTTGGCCACCCATGAGATCTTGGCAAAATCAGGGGCAGGCTGGATGATCAGAGGCGCATGTTTCATGAACAGCCACTTGATCGCCTTTTGCGGAATACCGGGGGCGGCCCAGGGCGAGGAATAGCCGGGGCTGATCTCGCCCGCATTGGCAAAGCTGGTTTCCAGCGACGGGCCGGGCTGACGGTCGATCACCGTCACCTCATGTCCGGCTTTGCGCCAGATACCAGGCCGAGGTCACCCCGATCACGCCCGCGCCAAGCACCACGATTTTCATCGACCGTCTCCCTTGCCGAACTACGGCGTTGGTCGCATCATAAGGGAATGGATGGGCAAGACTTGGCGATTTCGCTGGCAGCGCAGGCTTTCTGTGCAAGACTATTCGAAGAAGTCGAAAATTCATCGAAGAAACAGCGAAAGATCAAAGATAAGGCGCAAGGTTTAAGTGTGACAGGCCCGACTCGGTGCGACTGGTCCCTTGGGTTCGGGCGTTTGCACAAATAGTGGCGCAACCGCCTGATATTTGTGCAAAATGGCGCTGACTTCCTGTCGCAATCCACGCCAGCCCGTGATCCTGATTGAGAACACGCGTCCGCCCGGCGACCCTAAGGTCAAGGAGAGATACATGACCTTTGCCTTCCCGCCCCCCCAGATGCAGCGCAGCCATGGTGAGGCCGCCGTGTCCCTGTCGATGCGCGCGGGCCGGGTGCGGATTGGCGCGCTTCGCCAGCAGGGGTCGGCCAAGGCGATCTTGCCGCATGTGGGTGACGTGCCGGAAGTGGTTTTTCTGAACACCTCCGGCGGGTTGACCGGGGGCGACCGGCTGTCATACGCGCTGTGTCTGGGCGATGGCACGCGTGCGGTGGCCACCACGCAAACGGCGGAACGCGCCTACAAGGCAGGTGCCGGGTCGGCGCGGGTGACGGTGGGGCTGACGGTCGGGCAGGGCGGCTGGGTGGACTGGTTGCCGCAGGAAACCATCCTGTTCGATGCGGCCTCTGTGGACCGGCGCACCACGATTGACCTTGCGCGCGGGGCCGGGTGCCTGGCGTTGGAGGCCGTGGTTCTGGGCCGTGCGGCCATGGGCGAAACCGTGGGCCAGTTGCATTTCAGCGACCGGCGCGAAATCAGGCGGGCGGGAAGCACGGTGATGCTGGAACCGTTGCTGTTGACCGATGATTGCCTTGGCGCGGGCCATGCGGTGCTGGGCGGTGCACGGGCGTTTGCGTCGTTGGTAATGGTGGCGGACGGGGCGGGGGATGCGATTGCGGCGGCCCGTGGCGCGTTGGCCGAACCGGGAGTGCAATCTGGTGCTTCGGCCTTTGACGGCAAGCTGACGGTGCGTATGATGGCCGCTGACGGCTGGCCGTTGCGGCGGCAGATCGTGCGGGTGCTGGCGGCCTTGCGGCAGGTGGCCTTGCCCCGTGTCTGGCAGATGTAAGGACGGAAGATGAACCTGACCCCGCGGGAAAAAGACAAACTGCTGATTTCTGTCGCCGCCATGGTGGCGCGGGGCCGGCTTGCGCGCGGCGTGGCACTGAACCACCCCGAAGCGATTGCGCTGATTACCGATTTCGTGGTCGAGGGCGCGCGCGATGGCCGGTCGGTTTCCGACCTGATGGAGGCGGGCGCCCATGTGATCACCGCCGATCAGTGCATGTCCGGCATCCCCGAGATGATCCATTCGGTGCAGGTCGAGGCGACCTTTCCCGATGGCACCAAACTTGTCACCGTCCATCACCCCATCCGCTAAGAGGCCCCCATGACCCGCATCCTTGCCGCCAGCCTGACCTTTGCCACCCCCGTATTGGCGCATGACGGGTTCCACCCGCACCCGCACGGCATCCAATACGGCTGGGTGATCGCGGCGGCGGTCGGCATGGTCGGCGGCCTTGTGCTGGCGAAAATCCGGGGCCGCAAATGACTCCGGGAGAGGTGCTGCCAGCGGCGGGCGATATCGTTCTGAACGACGGCGCGCCGGTGACGGTGCTGCTGGTCGCCAATACTGGCGACAGGCCGGTACAGGTCGGGTCGCACTACCATTTCGCCGAAACCAATCCGGGGCTGGCGTTCGACCGGGTCGCCGCACGGGGCCAGCGGCTGGATATCGCGGCGGGCACAGCGGTGCGGTTTGAACCGGGGCAGACGCGTGAGGTGTCTTTGGTGCCTTTGCTGGGGTTGCGCACGGTCTACGGCTTCAACGGGCGCGTGATGGGGCCGCTCGACCCCTGAGCCACGCTTGACGCAAGGGCCGTGAAGGTGAAACGCTGACAACGGCTGCCCATGACGGCGCGCCATCAACCACAAGGGCGCGGTCGTGCGCCCCCCCAACAGGGAGACTGTCCATGTGCGATGCCTGTCTGATTGAATCCGTCAAATCCTCGATGCTGTCGCGTCGGTCCTTGTTCACCGGCGCTGCTGCCACAACGGCGGCGGTAATGGCTACAGCGCTTGCAACAGCCAAGCCCGCCCTTGCGCAATCCAGCGGCAAAGTGGTGGACCTGACCCACGCCTACGACAGCACCTTCCCTACCTTCGACGGCAATCCGGGTATCATCTATGATCCTGCGGTGAAGTTTGCCGATTCCGGCTATCAGCTTTGGAAGCTGACGATTTTCGAACACACCGGCACCCATATCGACGCGCCGCTGCATTTCAGTGAGAATGGCACCTCGGTCGCCGACCTTGCCGTGGAACAATTGATGTGCCCGCTGTGCATCATCGACATCACTGCAAAGGCCAAAGATGACCCGAACGCCATGCTGGAACCCGCCGATATCGAGGCCTGGGTCACGGCCAATGGCGACATTCCGGCCGGGTCTTGCGTTGCGATGAATTCCGGTTGGAGCCCGAAGCTGGGCACGCCCGAATTCCGCAATACCCCCGATGGCAAGCTGGCCTTCCCCGGCTTTTCCAAGGCCGCAACCGATATGCTTGCGGGCCTGAACGTGGCCAGCATCGCGGTTGACACGCTGTCGCTGGACCCAGGCAATTCGGCTGATTTCGCCGTGCATTTCAGTTGGTTGCCGGGCGGACGTTTCGGGATTGAAAACATCGCCAATCTGGAACAACTGCCCGCCAAGGGGGCGACCATCTTTATCGGCGCACCCAAGCACAAGACGGGCACCGGCGGCCCTGCGCGCGTGATGGCGGTGATCTGATGGGTACCGTTCCGCTGCTGTCGGATACGGAGGCGGGGGCCGAGGCCCTCGCCGTTTTCGACGATATCCGGGCGAAACGGCAGACTGACTACGTGAACAACTTCTGGCGGGCGCTTGCCGCAGACCCTGCACAGTTGCGCAGCACTTGGGAGCGGGCGCAGGCGGTGATGGGGCCGGGCAGTCTTGATCCGCTGGTCAAGGAGTTGATTTATATCGCCGTCTCAGTCGCCAACGGCTGCACCTACTGCGTCCACAGCCACACCGCCGCTGCCCGCGCCAAGGGCATGACCCCGGCGCAGCACGGCGAATTGCTGGCGGTGATCGCCATGGCCGCCCAGACCAATGCCCTCGCCACCGCGATGCAGGTAGAGCCTGACGCTCGGTTTCTGGCCTGACAGGAGACGATGATGGCCCGCAAAACCACCCCCGCCGACGCGATCCGCCTGTCGATGCAGATGGGCACCATGCTGGCCGAGGCGCAGATGGTGATCGCCATGCGCACCTTTGGCATGATGGGTCTGTGGCGGGTCGGGCGGTCTGAAAATACCCAGATGGTGCAGGAAAAAGTTGCAGCAGCGCAGGACGCGGCCATGGCCGCAGGCAAGGCGATGATGGCCGGGGCCAACCCCACCACCATCGCCGGGGCCGCGCTGAAACCCATCGCGCGGCGCACTGCCGCCAATGCAAAACGTCTGTCCCGGCTTGGTCCGGGCCACCCCAAATAAGCCGGAGAGCCCGATGCCCGCCCTGATTTCCCGCGCGACCTACGCCAGCATGTTCGGCCCCACCACCGGGGACCGGGTCCGTCTTGGCGACACCGACCTGATCATCGAGGTAGAGCGCGATTTCACCACCTACGGTGAGGAGGTGAAGTTTGGCGGCGGCAAGGTGATCCGCGATGGCATGGGGCAAAGCCAGATCACCCGGGCGCAAGGGTCGATGGATACGGTGATCACCAATGCGCTGATCGTGGATTACACGGGGATTTATAAGGCCGACGTGGGGTTGCGTGACGGGCGGATCGCCAAGATCGGCAAGGCGGGCAATCCGGATACTCAGCCCGGCGTCGATGTGATCATCGGGCCGGGGACTGAGATCATCGCGGGTGAAGGTCGGATTCTGACCGCAGGCGGCTTTGACGCGCATATCCATTTCATCTGCCCGCAGCAGATAGATGATGCTCTGCATTCCGGCATCACAACCATTCTGGGTGGCGGCACCGGCCCCGCGCATGGCACGCTCGCCACCACCTGCACACCGGGGCCATGGCACATTGGCCGGATGATGCAGTCGTTTGACGCGCTGCCGATCAATGTGGGGATTTCGGGCAAGGGCAATTCCAGCCTGCCTGCGGCGCTGGAGGAAATGGTCCGCGCCGGGGCCTGTGCGTTGAAACTGCACGAAGATTGGGGCACCACCCCCGCCGCCATCGACTGCTGCCTGACGGTGGCCGATGCGATGGATGTGCAGGTGATGATCCACACCGATACGCTGAATGAGAGCGGCTTTGTGGAAAACACCCTTGATGCGATCCGGGGCCGCACCATCCACGCCTTTCACACCGAAGGGGCGGGGGGTGGCCATGCGCCCGATATCATCAAGGTAGTCTCTCAGGGCCATGTGATCCCGAGTTCCACCAACCCGACGATGCCCTACACGGTCAACACCATCGAAGAACACCTCGACATGCTGATGGTCTGCCACCACCTTGACCGCCGCGTGCCCGAGGATGTGGCCTTTGCGGAAAGCCGCATCCGGCGTGAAACGATTGCTGCAGAAGATATTCTGCACGATCTGGGCGCATTTTCGATCATCAGTTCCGACAGTCAGGCCATGGGCCGGATTGGCGAGGTGATCACCCGCACCTGGCAAACCGCCCACAAGATGCGCCAGCAGCGGGGCCGGATGGAGGGGGAGGTCGGCGACAATGACAACGCCCGCGTCAAACGCTACATCGCGAAATATACCATCAACCCGGCGGTGGCGCATGGCATCAGCCAGCATATCGGCAGCATCGAGGTTGGCAAACGGGCCGATCTGGTGCTTTGGTCGCCTGCTTTCTTTGGGGCCAAGCCCGAAATGGTGCTCATCGGCGGCGTGATCATGGTGGCGCAGATGGGTGATCCGAATGCCTCGATCCCGACGCCGCAGCCGGTTTTCACCCGGCCGATGTTCGGTGCATTTGGCCGCAGTGTTGAACGAAATGCGGTGATCTTTACGAGTCAGGCCGCGCAGGAGGATGATATCGCAGGCAAATTGGGGCTGGCGAAATCGACGCTCGCAGTGCAGGGCACACGGGGTATCGGCAAGGCCGACATGCGGCTGAACAACGCCACGCCGCAGATTGAGGTGGACTCCGAAACCTATGAGGTGCGCGCCGACGGCATCCTGCTGACCTGCGAGCCTGCGCGCGAATTGCCGCTGGCGCAGCGGTATTTCCTGTTCTGATCAGTGCAGCCCCACCCCCACCTCTCGCCGGATCGGCCAGCCGGGTCTTGCCTGCGGCCCGGTATGAACGGCCACGCATTTCACCACTTGGGTGATGCGTTCCTGCCAATACAGCGGGTTGTCGCGTACCGACGCGGGCAGCAAGCTGGTGTCGAACACCATCCGCCGCGTCTGCGTCACCTCGGCCCGGTGCCAGCGGCCTTGCGCAGCCTCGGGCGAGGCAAGGATCAATCCGCGCAGCTTGGCCGCCCGCAGTTCCAGCCTTGCAATTTCGCCCTTGATATCGGCCAGTTCATCCACCGGGTCCATCTTGTGCATCCAAACCTCCGTTGCCAGTCTGTTCCCGGGCAGACTGCCGCATCCTCCCTAACGAATCGCTAAAACAAGGCCGCCAAAATGCCCGATCTTCCCGCCGCCCATTCCCTGCACCGCGCGGGCACCTGGAAAGGGGCCTATGACCTTGTGGTGCTGGCCTATGACGAGCGGTTCTTGCGCCGCAAGCGGCTGGTCACGGCGCATGACGAAGGCTTTCTGGTCAGCCTGATGGAGACGGTTTCTGTCGACCATGGCGATGCCTTCAAGCTGGTCGATGGCCGGATGATCGAGGTGATTGCCGCCGAAGAACCCGTGTTGGTGGTGACGGGCGATCTGCCCCGGCTGGCCTGGCACATCGGCAACCGCCACACGCCCTGCCAGATAGAACCGGACCGCCTGCTGATCCGGCAGGATCATGTGCTGGAGGCGATGTTGCGTCAGTTGGGGGCCACCGTGACCGCCCGGATGGAACCCTTCACCCCCGAAGGCGGCGCATATGGCCATGGCCGCACCATGGGGCATGATCATGCGCCCCTGTTCCCCCATGCAGGATAGCCACGGCCTTCTCAGCCTCGTGCAATGGCTGTCGCCCGCCTTTCCGACGGGCGGTTTTGCCTATTCGCATGGGTTGGAAGTGTTTATCGCGGCGGGTGAGGTGACGACGGCGGCAGAGGTACAGGCATGGCTGACCCAGATCCTGCGCCATGGCGCCGGGCGGCAAGATGCGATCCTGCTGGCCCATGCGCTGATGCCCGGGGCTGATCTGGACGCGCTGACCGGCCTTGCCCGCGCGCTGGCCGCCAGTGCGGAACGCCTGTCGGAAACCCTGCAACAGGGCGCGGCTTTTGCGCGTGCCACTGCGGCGTTGAAGGGGCAAGATCACGCGCCCCGGCCTTTGCCGATTGCCGTGGGGCAGGCGGCGGGGGCACTGAAGCTGCCGCCCGAACAGGTCATCGCGCTCTATCTGCACAGCTTTGCGGCCAACCTTGTGTCCGTCGCCGTGCGTTTTGTGCCTTTGGGGCAGACCGAGGGGCAGGCGGTGTTGCAGGCGCTACACCCGCTGATCACCGCGCTGGCGGGCGAGGCGGCCAAAGCCCGCCTTGACGATATCACCAGCGGCACCTTCCGCGCCGATATGGCAGCGATGCAGCATGAAACCATGGATGTAAGGATATTCAAGACATGACATCTGGCCCTTTGCGCGTCGGCATCGGCGGCCCGGTCGGGGTTGGCAAGACCACGCTGACCGAACAGTTGTGCCGCGCACTGGCGCATCGTTGTTCGATGGCGGTGATCACCAATGACATCTACACCCGCGAGGATGCCGAATATCTGATGCGGGCACAGGTGCTGCCGATTGACCGTATCCGGGGGGTCGAAACCGGGGGCTGCCCGCATACCGCGATCCGCGAGGATGCCAGCATCAACCTTGCAGCGGTGGCCGAATTGCGCGCAGAGCATCCGGGTCTGGACCTGATCCTGATCGAGAGCGGCGGCGACAATCTGGCCGCGACCTTCAGCCCGGAACTGGCCGATATCACCATCTACGTCATTGATACCGCAGCCGGGCAGGACATTCCGCGCAAACGCGGGCCGGGGGTCACGCGGTCCGATCTGCTGGTGGTCAACAAAACCGATCTTGCGCCTTACGTGGGCGTCGATGTGGCCTTGCTGGAGGCCGATACCCTGCGCGCGCGGGGTACGCGACCCTATGTCATGGCGCGGTTGCGGCAGGGGGTGGGAGTTGATGCCGTGGTCGCGTTTCTGCAACAGGCGGGCGGGTTGGAACTGGCATGATCAGGGGCCCGGATGGCAACATCCGGGCCCCTGATCAGACGACGCACATGTGTTACGGAGCGGGCGCCGGGGCAGTCGCATCCGCCGCAGGGGCCGCCGCCGCATCTGCAGCAGGTGGGGGCGCGAGCGAGGCGAGGAAGGCCGCCACATTCGCCGCATCCTCCGGCTTTTTCAGCTTGAACGACATCTTGGTTTTTGCCTTGTCATCCGGGATATGCCCCTTCAGAAACTTTGCCGGATCCTGCACATATTCGGCCACCAGATCTTCGGTCCAGACAAATCCGGTCGCCCCCAAAGCTGTGATCGATTCGCCATATTTGAACTCGGGATAAGTACCGGCCGCGCGGCCAATCACGCCGTAAAGGTTCGGCCCGGTTTTGCCCGCCTTGCCCGCCAGCACCTCACCCGCCGGGTTCACGACCACGTGGCAGGTCTGGCATTGATTGAACGTCTTGGCCCCGGCTGCGGCATCGCCTGCGGCCAACGAAGGGCCTGCGGTCAGCGACAGCAACGCAAGGGTAGTGATGGATAGCTTCATAGAAGGGGTCCTCCCGGATTTATCGGCTATGTAAGGATGGAACAGGCCCGCATAAAAACAAGCCTGCTTTTGACAATTGTTTGTGTGCTACGCGACCGCATGGGCCAGCGCGCAATGCGACCATAGTGAACTGAGCGCTGCCACCAGATGGTCGATGTCGGCATCCGAATGATGCGGGCCGGGGGTGATGCGCAGGCGTTCCGTGCCTTTCGGCACAGTGGGATAGTTGATGGGCTGCACATAGATGCCCCAATCCTGCATCAGGATATCCGAAATCATCCGGCATTTCACCGGGTCGCCGATCATCACCGGAATGATATGGCTGGCATTGTCCATATGCGGAATACCCGCCCGGGTCAGCCGCGCACGTACTTGGGCGACCCGGGCCTTTTGCGCGTCGCGTTCGGATTGTGACCCTTTCAGATGCCGGATCGACGCTGCCGCCGCCGCCGCAATCGCCGGGGGCAGGGCGGTGGTAAAGATGAACCCGGAGGAAAAACTGCGTACGAAATCGCACAGCGCCGTGGACCCGGTGATATAGCCGCCAACCACGCCGAATGCCTTGCCAAGGGTGCCCTCGATCAGGTCGATCCGGTGCGCCAGACCCAACTGTTCCGTCACCCCCCCGCCACGCGGGCCGTACATGCCCACGGCATGCACTTCGTCGATGTAGGACAGCGCGCCATGCGCCTCGCACACTTCGACAATCTCACGGATCGGGGCCACATCGCCGTCCATCGAATAAACGGACTCGAACGCCACGATCTTGGGCCTGTCGCCCACCGCATGCAGTTTGCGGTCCAGATCACGCCAGTCGTTGTGCCGCCACAGCACCTTGTCGGCGCGGGAATGGCGGATGCCTTCGATCATCGACGGCATGGTTTTTCTCATCCGACAGGATCACCGCATTCGGGATACGCGCGCCAAGGGTGCCAAGCGCGGCCCAGTTCGACACATATCCGCTGGTAAACAGCAGCGCCGCATCCTTGCCATGCAAATCGGCGAGTTCCGCCTCCAGCAGCAAGTGGTGATGGGTGTTGCCGCCGATGTTGCGGGTGCCGCCCGCCCCGGTGCCGCAGGCCTGCACGGTTTCCACCATGGCGGCCACAACATCAGGGTGCTGGCCCATGCCGAGGTAATCATTGCTGCACCAGACCGTCACATCCTGCACTTCGCCGTTGCGGTGGCATCCGGCCTGCGGAAACAGGCCCCGGCGGCGTTCCAGATCGGCAAAGACTCGGTAGTTGCCTTCGGTCTTGAGGGCGTCGAGTTGGGCTGAGAAGTGGCTCTCGAAATCCATGGGCTTACTTTCTGACTGTAAGGGTCGTGTCGGTGGGGTGTTTGGCGGCAGGCAGCAGCCAACGAAACAGCTTTTCATCGGGCAGGGGCAGCACCATGAACCAGTGCTCCAGCAAGGCCAGCAGGGTCAGGGCAGACAGCAGGACATAGCCCACGAACATGCCCCCGGTGGCTTGGGTGGCGCGCTCCATCCAGCAGCCTGCGGCAAAGGTCAGCAGCGTCACCGATATCGGAAACACCCAGTTCATCGCAGCATGGCGAAAGTGGCTGGCCAGATGCGCCAAGGGTTTGGGCAGAAATTCGGTGTGAATGCGCGGCACGCCGAAGAACAGGTTCAGCTTGGCGGAAATGCGGGCAAAGAACAGGATGCCAAAGGTGTAAAGGCCGAACTGATTGGGTTCCCCGACCGACACATGCCCGATCACGATGATTGCGGCGGCCAGCAGCAATTCGTGCCAGGCGACGGTGCCCACCGCAGACCAGAACCTGTCCCAGCCCGCGGTGCCGGGAGGCAGGGCCTTGGTGTTCGGCCCTGTGATGATGCCGGACAGAAACGCCAGTTCGATCCAGCCCCAGATCGCCAGCGACGACAGGAAGGCAAGATACACACCCTTCACTGACGCATCGCCCAGGGTGGAATGCAGGCCCAGAAACCCGCCTATCAACAGTGGCAGGCCCAGAAACACTGACATCGTATGGGCAGACTTGTCGCCGTTGTCGGCGGTCTTCACCCGCCACAGGATCGCCCCGGTGGAAAACCACCACAGAAACAGCGCAGACAGTGAGACGATCCAGGGATTGGTCATGCGCGGCACCCCCCATGAGAGGTGCCGCGCCAGACGATGGGACGCGCCCATCCCATCGTCTGATCCGTTGCCGTGGCAACGGTATGGGGAATTCGGGTCAATACGTCGGCTCCAGCCGCACGGAGGCGGGCAGGGCGTGGCGTTTGACCGGAATGGAATATAGGGCGGCAAAGGTCAGCGCGGCCTTGGCCCCGGCAACCCAGCCTTTCAACTTGCCCGCCACGCCGCCCTGCCGCTTGGCCGCATCCATCGCGATGAAGGCGCGGTTGATGCGGTGCAGGTTCGGCAGCCAACGCGGGTGGTCGATGTCGAGTTCAATCGGGAAGATCTGCCGCGTGATGGTCGAGGTTTTGCGGAACACCTCCTGATCGTACCAGCCGATATCCACCCCAAGCGCCTTGTGAAACTCGGGCCGCTGATGGTCGCGCACCCACATGGTGAAATACACGGCGGTCAGGAAGAACTTGATCCACAGCTTGTTGACAAAGCTATTGGTCAGCTTGGGGTCGGTCTTCATCAGCAGCGCAAACGCCTCGCCATGGCTGAACTCATCGTTGCACCATTCGCGGAACCATTTGAAAATCGGGTGGAACCGATGTTCTGGATGCGCCTCCAGATGGCGGAAGATGGTGATGTAGCGGGCGTAGCCGATCTTCTCGCTCAGGTAGGTGGCGTAGTAGATGAACTTGGGCCGGAAGTAGGTGTATTTCTTGGCTTTGGTCAGAAAGCCCAGGTTCACCGCCACCCCCGCCTCGCGCAGCGCATCGTTGATGAAACCTGCATGGCGGGCCTCGTCGCGGGCCATGTAGTTGAACAACTCGCAGATATCGGGGTTGTTGCCGCGCCGTTTCATTTCCTTGTAGAGCACGCAGCCCGAAAACTCGGCGGTGCAGGACGACACCAGAAAGTCGATGAACTCGCGCTTCAGCGCCGGGTCCATCCCCGCCCAATCTGCATCCCATTCAGCGTTCTTCTTGAAATGCGCCTTGTTGGGGTCCGATTTCATCTGGGCAATCAGCTTGTCCCATTCGGCCCGCACCGGGGTTACGTCGATCTTGTCCATCTCGTCAAAATCGGTGGTGTAAAAGCGGGGGTTCAGCAGGGTGGTTTCCGTCGCCATCGCGGTGGTGTCTTGCACCTCCATCCCGGCGGCGATTTCGGCACCCGAGTCCGGGAACAGGTCTTTCGGGTTGGCGTTCATAGCGTCACCTCATCCGAGAACGAAAACTCGCACAGTTCCATGAAGTCGAAATCGCCAGTCATCCGCGTCCATTGCCGTTCCAGCCAACTGGCACGGGTGATGGTGGCGGTCCGGTCCTCGATCACGACCTCGCCATAGGCAGCCAGCACGGGGCTGCCATGCACAAGCACCTCATCGCCTGGGCCTACAACCGCACCGTTGTTGAAACGGACATGGGCGTGCAGGCTTTCAAACCGGTGGCTGACCTCAACCGTGCAGGGCACGCGTTCGGTGGTTTTTGTGAACAGGGGCATCTCAGTTGGTCCCGATCTTGTCCAGCAGCGCCTCAAACGCTGCTTTGTTATCCCCGCCGAAAGCATAAAGCTCGGCGGACCATCCGGTTTCGGGGTCTTCAACGACAAGGCGGCGGTTGGCATATTCGACAATCCGCACAGGTTTGGTCTGGTCAACACCATGCTTGCGCCGTTCGGTAAACACGCCGGACTGGATCACGGTCACAAAGCCACCATGCGGCAGGTCCAGCAAAACGGTGCCATCCACATCGCGCACGACCACGGCCTGCGCGGACAGTCCTTCCAGCACGATAAACCGTTCCCGCAGCATGGTTGACGGCGCAGGCACCCCCACATGCGGGCGGTCGGCGACAACCGATGCGGTGACGATTGCCAGCGTGGACAAGGCCAGCGCGGCCATTGCCAGCAGCAGGGCCTTGGGGATCATCTCGGGGTTCTGGCTGCGCAGGCTGGGCTTGCGCGAATTGATATCCATCTGTGTCATCTGGCCCCCCTATTCCGCCGCAACGGCGTGCAAGGGTGCCCGGGCAATCACCGGCTGGGCAAGCCGCGTGTTCGCGGCATCGGCCAGCACTTGCGCCACAGCGGCTGCATCGGGGATGCAGCGCAGCGCCGGTTGCGTCGGGCTGAAATGCCACGGGCGGATATGCGGCCATGCGATCAGCGCGGAAATCCGGGTCGTGCCGGTTGTTGCCAAGGCAATTGTGCCGGTGCCATCGCGGCGCTTGTCCAGACTGGCAGCCCCCAGTTGCGCGAAGGGCAGGTTGAACGTCACCGAAAGCGCCGCCCCGATCCGCATCACCACCCGGGCAGAGGTCACGGTATACAGGCTGGCGCGTGCCTGAGCGTAGGCCATCAGGAACACAACGCCAAGACCAAGGGCAGCAAGCCCGATGTAAGGAATACCCATCGCCAGCGCCAACCCCAGCCCGCCATCAGCAAAAGCAGACCCGGCTCGCCACAGGATGATCAGCGCGAAATACCCGGCAATCCAGTGCAAGCCATAGGCATCGCGCGCCAAGGCATAGGCGGCAGGGCGACCCTGCCAGAGAATGTCTTCGCCAATCGGGGGCCGTTCTGGCAGCCCCGGAATGGGTTCGAAGGCGAAATCGTCATGGTCCGTCATGGCAGACCCTCCGTTCGTTTCATGTTGCAGGGAAGGGAAGCGCAGCCCGGGCACAGGCCGCGTAACCCCGTGTTATCGCTTAGAAGCCGCGCTTGCGTTTACCCGCGTCATACAGCCAGCCGCCCGCGACGTAGCCCGAGATCTTGTCTTCCTCGAGCTTGGTCACTTCGTCCGGCTTTTTGATCTGCGGGATACCGGCGAACCGGTCCGAGGTGATCGCGTTGATCCGCACGCGGTCTTCCCAGATTTTCGCCATGGTCATCGGCACCAGCCTGCTGCCGCCAGAGTTCAGGTCGATTTCCAGATAGCGCACCAGTTGTTCCGGCGCGTCGATCCACATGTCAGACACGCGGCCAACCACCTCCAGATCGCCGGCCTGCACCGGCAAACCGCGCGGGTCGCGACCGGCCGAGATGACAAATCCTGCCGCCCGCGCCATCGGCACCAGCTTGTTATGTCCGTGGCCATCCAGTTCAGCCTCGTCGCGGCGCGGGGCCCAGGCCGCGGGGCCAACCCCATCGGCCATCGCATCGCCTGTAGGGGCATGGGGGAAACCTTCGGAGACGGCCGTCCGCGCAAGGGCCACCTCGCGGGCCTCGCGCTTCATGTCGGGGACGGTCACATCGCCCCGGCCATGCGGCAGTTTGAAGGTCTTGGGTTTGGGCAAACCGAACGGCCCTTGGTTCGGGGCAGGGCGGCCATCCTCGGTTTCGAGGGGATAGCCTTCGCGCATGTTTTCGGTTTGCAGATAGTAGATCAGCAGGGCGAAAAAGCCCCAGAACATCCAGATGGCAAGGCTGGCCAGATCAAAGTTGCCAAAGAAAGTTACACCAACCATAGGGTGATCCTCCGGGTATCAGGTTGGGAATTCGACAAGGCCAAGCGGGGCCTGATCAGCGTTCCGAGGTTGCAGGATGCCGACACGGACCAACGGCCCGACGGCGATGAGGGTTGCAAACAGCAACCCGATTTCAAGGTGATAGACGAAGGAATAGCCAAAAGAGGGTGTGCTGAGCGCAGCCCCCAGATGACCCGAGGTCGCCAGATGCCCCGCAACATCGCGCAGGGTGCCGCCGATGAAAATGGACAGGCCCGCCGCCGTGGCCTGTGCTGCCCCCCAGGCCCCAAGTGCCAGACCCGCCCCTGCCTTGCCACCCGTTGGCATGGTCATTGCCATATGCAGGGTCGATACGGCGAACAGCCCGGCGCCAAAGCCGATGCCGCCCGCACCTGCGAAAAAGATCACCGTGCTGTTCAGCGGGGCCGCAAAGATGATGCCGGAAAATGCCGCGATCCCGGCCAGTATTCCGCGTGCCGCCATGCGCATCGGGTCGATCCCACGCGCGAGCCAGCGGCCCGCCAGCAGGAACCCGACCAGTGCACCGCCCGCATACATCGCGGTCAGCAGGGTGGTCTGGCTGACGGAAAGGCCAAGGATTTCGCCACCGTAGGGTTCCAGCAGCACATCTTGCATGTTGAAGGCCAGCGTGCCCAGAACCACCACCGCCAGCAGCCGCCCCGCCGTGCCGCCCGCCATCAGATCGCGCCACGCATCGCTGAAGCGGGGGCGCGGTTCTTCGCGTTCGGCCTTTGTCATCGGCACCACTTTTTCCTGCTTCCACAGGGCGATCACGTTCAGCACCATGGTTGCAGCACCACAGCCCTGCACCACCCGCACCAGCAAGATCGGGTCATAGTTGCGCAGCAACCACCCCACGATCAGCGACGACAGCGCCATACCGACCAGAAACATCACATACAGCAACGCCACAACACGCGGCCGGGTCTCATCGCTCGCCCGGTCGGCGGCCAGAGCCAGACCTGCGGTCTGCGTCATGTGCAGCCCCAGCCCGGTCATCAGAAAGGCCAGCGCCGCCAGCACCTCGCCCGCCCAGTCCGGCCCGCGCATCTGGTCGCCCGACAGCACGATCAGGGCAAAAGGCATCACGGCCAGACCGCCCATCTGCCACAGGCTGCCGAACCACAGATAGGGGATACGCTTCCAGCCGATTGCACTGCGATGCGTATCGGACCGATGCCCCAGCAAGGCGCGGAACGGGGCCACCAGCACCGGAATGGCGATCATCAGCGCCACCACCATCGCAGGCACCGACAGTTCAACGATCATCACCCGGTTCAGCGTGCCCAGCAACAGCACCGTCGCCATGCCGACCGACACCTGAAACAGGCTCAACCGCAGCAGTTGCCCTATCGGCAGACCTTCGGACGCCGCATCCATGAAGGGCATCCAGGTTTTCGGCAGGCTTTGCAGGTGCTTCTTGCGCAGGATCATGGCCGCATCTCCAGACATTCCGAGATGTAAAACGACGCGTTGATACGCTCGATCCGGGTCAGATTGGGGACAGCACGGCGCAGCGCGTCAAACGCCTGCGGTACCATCACCGGGGATCGGTCGCGCTTGGGAAACAGCTTTCCCGCCGTAAACATCGCCATCAACAGCGGCGTGCGCGGGGCGACGGTAAAGACGATGGCTTGTGCTGTGCGTGGGGCCAGACGGTTCAGCGCAGCGGCGATATCGGCGGTCTGGTAGTAGATCAGGCTGTCCATCGCCAGCACATAGTCAAACGCGCCAAGCCCCGCGTCCGTCATATCGCCCGCCGCAAAGGTCACTTGCGGGCGCAGCGCCTCGGCCAAACGGCTTTCGGCTATGCCCACCAGTTGCGGTGAGATATCCACCGCCACCACAGTCGCCCCCCGCGCCGCCAGTTCCGCCGTCATCGCCCCGGTCCCGCAGCCGGCATCCAGCACCCGTGCGCCGCGCAGATCGCCCGGCAACCGCGCCAGCATCGCCGCACGCATCCTGTCACGCCCCGCCCGCACCGTCTGGCGGATCCGGGACACCGGCGCATCCGAGGTCAACCGTGCCCACACGCCGGTGGCGGTGCGGTCAAAGTAATCCTCAACCCGGGTAAGAGTGGCGGAATAGTCGGCCATGGCTCAGTCAAACCCCAGAAGTTCAAAAATCTCACGGTCGGGCAGCGGGTCGGGGGTGGTGCCGGGGGTCAGGACCGACCGCCAGAGGGTATCGGCGAGTTTCATGTATTCCGCCCGCGCCATCACCACGTCCTCGGCATCGTCCATCTCGAACAGCGTCTTCTTCTTCAGGCGCGAACGGCGGATGGCATCGATGTCGGGCATATGGGCCAGAGCGGTTGAACCCGACACGGGCGCAATAGCGGTCCACCTCATCCGTCTCGCGCGAACGGTTCGCCACGCAGCCCGCAAGCTGCACTTTGTAGTTGCCCGACTTGGCCTGCACCGCGGCGATGATGCGGTTCATCGCATAGATGCTGTCAAAATCGTTCGCGGTCACGATCACGGCCCGGTCGGCGTGCTGCAGGGGGGCGGCAAATCCGCCACAGACCACATCGCCCAGCACGTCGAAAATCACCACATCGGTGTCTTCCAGCAGGTGATGCTGCTTCAGCAGCTTCACCGTCTGCCCCACCACATAGCCGCCGCAACCCGTGCCGGCAGGGGGACCGCCCGCCTCGACGCATTTCACGCCGTTAAATCCGGTGGCGACGTAATCCTCGGGCCGCAGTTCCTCGGCATGGAAATCGACCGATTTCAGAATGTCGATCACGGTTTCCTGCAAGCCGTCCGGTCAGGGTAAAGGTGCTGTCATGCTTGGGGTCGCAGCCGATCTGCAGCACCCGCTTGCCCATCATCGAGAAGGCGGCGGACAGGTTGGAACTGGTGGTCGATTTGCCAATGCCGCCTTTGCCGTAGACGGAGAAAACCTTGGCACCGTCGATCTTTACCGATTGGTCCTGATGCACCTGCACCGACCCTTCGCCGTCCAAGCCCCGAAGGCTGGGAATTTCATCACGCGGGCTCATAGCGGTATCCTTGCTTCGTCCCGGCGCATGCCGGGATCTCGGTGTATCTTTCGGTGTGGTCGGGGCCCCGGCCTGCGCCGGGACGAAGGTGCTGCGGACTCACGTTTCATTCTGCGGCGATCCCTTCCATCCGGTCTTCCAGTTCATCCGCCGCGTTTTGCAGCGCGGCCAGTGTGGCTTCATCGGGCTGCCAGTAGTTGCGGTCCGATGCCTCCAGCAACCGCCCGGCCATCCGGGTCGAGGCTTCGGGGTTCAGCGCTGCCAGACGCCGCCGCATTGCCTCGTCCAGCACAAAGGTTTCCGACAGGCGCTGATAGACCCACGGGTCCACCTGCGCCGTCGTTGCCGACCAACCCAGCGTGTTGGTGACATGCGCCTCGATCAGCCGCACGCCTTCGGCCCCATGCCGCAAAAGGCCTTCGTAGAACTTGGGGTTCAGTGTCCGCGACCGGCTTTCGAGTGCGATCTGGTCGCGCAGGGTGCGCACCTGACCCGCCCCGCGCGTCTGGTCGCCGATGTAAACCGGCGTCTCCTGCCCACCCCGCGCGCGCTTCACCGCGCGGGCAATGCCGCCCAGAGTGTCAAAATAATGATCAACCGAGGTGACGCCCAGTTCCACCAATTCAAGGTTCTGATAGGCGAGGTCCACATCCTTCAGCGCCTTCTGCAGCAACTTGGCATTCTGCACCGGCTTGCCGTTGCGGCTATAGGCAAAGGACTTGCGGCTCTCATAGGCATCGGCCAGCTCATCCTCATCGCCAAAGGCCGACGAGCCGACCAACACGTTGACGTTGCTACCATAAGCCCCTTCGGCATTG
This sequence comes from uncultured Alphaproteobacteria bacterium, assembly GCA_963772935.1. GTDB lineage: Bacteria > Pseudomonadota > Alphaproteobacteria > Rhodobacterales > Rhodobacteraceae > JANNNF01. Next base: position 46,966 of record CAVYZK010000009.1, read on the forward strand.
GAGAACACCCGCAGCGATGCGGTTTCCATATCCACACCCATCTCCTCGGCATAGGCCAAGGCATGGGCGCGTATGAAATTCTGCGACAGCGGTTCATCCGCAGTGGCGGCTTTCCACGCGGCCTCGGCCAGCATCCGGGTCTGCAACGGCAGCAGGTCGCGGAAGATGCCCGACAGGGTCATCACCACGTCAATCCTTGGGCGGCCCAGCTGGCCAAGCGGGATCAGGTCTGCCCCGCACAGCCGCCCGTAATGGTCAAACCGGGGGGTGGCCCCCATCAGCGCAAGAGCCTGCGCAATCGGCCCGCCATCGGATTTGATGTTGTCAGACCCCCACAAGACCAAGGCGACAGACCGGGGCAACCGGGGGTGAGTGTCCAGCAACCGCTGCGCCTGCGCCGCCCCATCGCGCAGGGCGAAGGCGGTGGGCATGCGGAAGGGGTCAAAGGCGTGGATATTGCGGCCAGTGGGCAAAATCTCAGGGGACCGGATCAGGTCGCCACCGGGAACCGGGCTGATGAAATGGCCGCCAAGGGCGCGCAGGATGCCGTCCATCTCGGGGTCTTGTTGCAGCAACAGGTCGGCGCGGGCGCGCGGCGGCGGGATCATCCGGCATCAGCGCGATCATCTGCGCGCGGGCTTGCGGGGTCATCTTCTGACCCACCACATGCAGGCCATCGGTGATCAGCGCGCCTTCGGTCTCCAGCAGCTTGACCCACAACTGGTCGGGGGCCACGCCGCCCATATCCACCGCGCGCGCCTGTTCGGCAATCAGCGCGGCCAGATCGTCGCGCTCCACCGCATCCACCGCCAAAGCGCGGAACCGAGTCAGGCTGTCCTTCAGGTCAACCAAGCCTTTATACAACCCCGACTGCGCCAAGGGCGGCGTAAGGTGCGTGACGGTAATCGCGTTCGACCGACGCTTGGCCAGCGTCGCCTCGGACGGGTTGTTGGCGGCGTACAGATAGATGTTGGGCAAGTTGCCGATCAGCCGGTCCGGCCAGCAGCCGGGGCCAACCCCCGCCTGTTTGCCGGGCATGAACTCCAGCGCGCCGTGCATGCCGAAATGCAGCAGGGCGTCGGCCCCGAAATCTTCGCGCATCCAGCGGTAAAAGGTGGTGAAGGCATGGGTCGGCGCAAAGCCGCGTTCAAACAGCAGGCGCATCGGGTCGCCCTCATAGCCGAACAGCGGCTGCAGGCCGACGAAGACATTGCCAAACTGGCAACCCAGCACATGCACCCCGCGCCCGTCGCTTTGCGCGCGACCGGGGGCCGGGCCCCAGGCGGCCTCAACCTCGCGCAGCCACGGGGTTTTCGCCACCATATCCGCCGCCGAAACCGTGGCCGCCACATTGGCGGGCTGGCCATATCGCGCGGCATTGCCACCCAGAACCATCTCACGCAGGGCATCCACCGTTTCAGGCGGGGTCAGGTCATAGCCCGCGCTCTGCATGGCATGCAAGGTGTTGAACAGGCTTTCAAAAACCCCCAGATAGGCCGCCGTCCCCGCAGCCCCCGCATTGGGCGGAAAGCCATACAGCACGATCGCCACCTTGCGCGTGGCAACATCGCCCCGGCGCAGGCGGGCAAGCCGCAGGGTCTTGTCGGCCAGCGCCTCGATCCGCTCAAAACACGGGGCCATGGCGCGGGTGTTCAGCGCCTCGGCCGATGCGGACTGGCAGTTTTTGGCACAACCGGTGCAGCCGTTCAGATCGTGCCGCCCGGCAAAGACGGTCGGGTTGGTCGCGCCATCAATCTCGGGCAGGGCGATCAGCATGGTGGTTTCCACCGGACCAAGGCCCCCGGCAGATGCCCCCCACTGGCCCAGCGTCTGAAACTCCAGCGGGTGTGCGGCAATGTAGGGCACATCCAGCGCCTCCAAGGCCGCGACGGCAGCGGGGCTGTCGTTATAGGCAGGCCCGCCCACCAGGGAAAACCCGGTCAGCGACACCATCGCATCAACGCGGCCAGCGAAATAGGCGTCAATCGCCGGGCGACCATCAAGGCCCCCGGCAAAGGCCGGCAGCACGGCAATGCCCCGCGCCTCGAACGCGGCAATCACCGCGTCATAATGGGCGGTGTCCCCGGCCAGAATATACGACCGCAACATCAGCATACCGACCGTCAGCGTCGCCCCAACCGGGCGGGGCAGAGCGGCGGCATCGGTGGTGATCCGGGTGGCAAGGCTGGGGTGGTAAAGCCCCACCTCGGGATAGTCGATGGGGGCTGCCGCCTTGACCGCCTGCCACTTGCGGTCGGGCGAATAGCGCGACACCAGAAAGCGGATCATCGCCTCAAGGTTATCATCGGACCCGCCCAGCCAGTATTGCATGGACAGGAACCACGCGCGCAAATCCTGCGCCTTGCCGGGCAGAAAGCGCAGGATTTTCGGCAACCGCTTCAGCATCGCCATCTGGCTTTGGCCGGACCCGGATTTCTCTTTCGACGGCTTCAGTTTCTTCAGCAACGCCATAGCCCCCGACGCGGGCTTGGCCATATCCAGATCGCCCATCTTCGTCAGCTTGACGATGGCAGGGTCGGCGATCACGCCGACAAAGGCATCCAGACCATCCCGCGCGGCCAGCAGATCGGGCATGATCGCGGTGATATGCTCCTCGATGAACAGCAGGTTCGCGACCACGATATTGGCATCCGCAATCGCGGCCTTCGCCCGCGCCAGTGCGGCTGGGTTTTCGGCCCATTCGGCGGCAGCGTGGATGGAAACCTCGATCCCCGGAAAGTCAGCGGCCAGACGCGGTGCCACCCGCGCCATCGGCCCTGCGGCGTGGGCATCCAGCGTGATCACCACAAAGCGGTAGCCCGCCTTCGCCTCAACCGGGGTAAAGCGATCATCGCGCATAATGTGCCTTTGCCTCATACAGCGTTTCGACCGAGATCGCCGTCACCCCCTTGGAGGCCGCATAGCTTTCGGTATTGCGCTTGGCTTTCCCGCGCACAAAGAACGGGATCTTCTTCAACTCCTGCTCGGCGGCGGGCTGCCAATGCAGGTCTTCCGGCATTTTCTGTCCATAAATATCCCCGCCGGAGGCTTCCGCAATCTCAACCTCGACCCGCTCAACCGCTTTGCCGCCATGATGGCTGGCCCCGGCATCGTCGTGAAATTCAAAGTCCTCGCGGAACATGGTCAGCAGGTGTTCTTCCAGACCCATCACCAGCGGATGAATCCAGGTGTCGAAGATCACATTCGCGCCTTCAAACCCCATCTGCGGGCTGTAGCGCGCGGGGAAGTCCTGCACATGCACCGGGCTGGAAATCACGGCGCAGGGGATGCCCAGACGCTTGCCGATGTGGCGTTCCATCTGGGTGCCAAGGATCAGTTCCGGGGCAAGGCGGGCGATTTCGGCCTCGACCTCCAGATAGTCATCGGTGATCAGCGCCTCCAGCCCGTGGGCTTTGGCGGCAGCGCGCATCGGCCGGGCGTATTCGCGGTTGATAGCAGCCCATGCCGACCACTTCGAACCCGATCTCGGTGGCGGCGATGCGGGCGGCGGCGATGACGTGGGTGGCATCGCCATAGATGAACACGCGCTTGCCGGTCAGGTAGGTTGAATCGACCGAGGCAGACCACCATGGCAGGCGCAGGCCCGCTTCATCCACTTTCGCAGAAATGCCCGTCAGGCCACTGACTTCATGCAGGAAATCGCGCGTGGCCCCGACGCCGATGGGCACCACTTTGGTATAGGGTTGCCCCAGTTTCTGTTCCAGATAGCGCGCCGCAGATTCGCCGGTTTCGGGGTAGAGCAGCACGTTGAAATGCGCGGCCCCCATGCGGGCGATGTCGGCAGGGGACGACCCCATCGGCGCGCAGACGTTGACTGTGATGCCCATCAGCGCCAGCAACCGGGTCACTTCGGTCACATCATCGCGGTGGCGGAAGCCAAGTCCGGTGGCCCCCAGCAGGTTGCAGGTGATGCTTTCCGTGCGCGCCATCGGTTTGGCCAGCGCGCGGACGATCTGCAGGAATGTCTCATCTGCGCCGAAGTTTTCCTTGCGCTGATAGCTGGGCAGATCAAGCCCGATCACCGGGATCGGCAGGCCCAAAGCCTCGGCCAGCCCTGCCGGATCATCCTGAATAAGTTCGGCGGTGCAAGACGCCCCTACGATCATCGCCTGCGGTTTGAACCGGTTATAGGCGTCGCGGGCGGCGTCCTTGAACAGGTTGGCGGTATCGCCGCCAAGATCACGCGCCTGAAAGGTGGTGTAGGTGACAGGCGGGCGGTGGTTGCGGCGTTCGATCATGGTGAACAGCAGGTCGGCGTAAGTGTCGCCCTGCGGTGCGTGCAGAACGTAGTGCAGGCCCTTCATGCCGGTGGCGACGCGCATGGCCCCCACATGGGGCGGGCCTTCATAGGTCCACAGGGTCAGCTTCATGCGGCCCCCCGGTTCAACAGCGCGCGGCGGCGCAGGGGGCGGCTGAACAGGCCCGCCAGATCGCCCGCCTGTTCGTAGAAATGCACCGGCGTGAAGACCAGCTCGATGGCCCATTTGGTGGACAGGCCTTCCGCCTCCAGCGGGTTGGCAAGGCCAAGGCCGCAGATGGTCAGGTCTGGCCGGGCGGCGCGGGCGCGGTCGAGTTGCAGGTCTACGTCCTGGCCTTCGGATATCACCGGGCCTTCGGGCAGCAGGTCAAGGTCCGGCCCCATGATGCCGGTGTGCAGGAACGGCGTGCCGACCTCGATCGCCGTCATGCCGCATTCGCGGGTCAGAAACCGGGCCAGGGGGATTTCAAGCTGGCTGTCGGGGAAGAAGAATACCGACTTGTCGCGCAGCGTTTGGGCATGGGCGGCCACGGCCTGATCGCACGGGCGCGGGGGGCGGCGGTGACCTGATCGAACAGATCGGGCGAGACGCCAAATTCATCCGCAATCGCGCGCAGCCAGGCGGTGGTGCCTTCCTCGCCAAACGGGAAGGGGGCAGGCAGATGCCGCGCACCGCGCCGGGTCAGGGCGGCGTGGGTGTCGCCAAGGAAGGGCTGCACCAGTGCGAACACGGTATTGGCCCCGACGGCAGGCAGGTCGGCAGACCGCCGCGCTGGCAGCATGCGCACCGGGCCAACGCCCATGGCGGCCAGCAGCGACAGGCACTGATCTTCGACCACATCGGGCAGCGCGCCGACCAGCAGCAATTCCCGCGCAGTGGTCTGCGGAAGGGTAGGGACCATGGCGGCAAGGCAGGCATCTTCGCCTTGGGTAAAGGTCGTCTCGATGCCCGAACCCGAGTAGTTGTAGACCCGCACATGGGGGGCGTGCAGGCCCGACAGGCGTTCGGCGGCGCGGGCGAGGTCCAGCTTGATCACCTCGGACGGGCATGACCCGACAAGGAACAACTGCTTGATATCGGGGCGGCGGGCCAGCAGGCGGGCGACCTCGCGGTCAAGTTCCGTGTTGGCATCGGCAAGACCCGCCAGATCTTTTTCCTCAAGAATCGCGGTGCCAAAGCGGGGTTCGGCAAAGATCATCACGCCAGCGGCGGCTTGCAACAGATGCGCGCAAGTGCGTGACCCCACCACCAGAAAGAACGCGTCCTGCATCTTGCGGTGCAACCAGATGATGCCGGTCAGCCCGCAGAACACCTCGCGCTGGCCCCGCTGCTTCAACACCGGCGTATCGCGGCAACCGCGTGCGGCAAGATTGGGGGCTGGCAGATCGAGGCTCATACTGCAGCCTCCAGATCAGCGCGGGCCATATCCAGCCGCGCCAGCCGCAGTTTCCAGATGAACTGACCCGCGTTGATGACGTAGGTCGCATAGGCGGCAAGTGCGACCAGCATCAGGCCTGTGGGGGGCAACGCCGCCGTCCACAGCGCCCAAAGATATAACGTGTGCAAGGCGATAACGCCAAAGCTGAACACATCTTCCCAGAAGAAGGCGGGCGCAAACAGGTACTGGCCAAACACCACTTTTTCCCAGATCGCCCCGGTGACCATGATCAGGTACAGCAGCCCGGTTTTGACAAGGATGGACAGGGTGGCCGCGCCATAGCCCTCGCCGGTCGCCAAAAACCGCAGCACCAGGACCAGCGACACCGCAAAGGCCAGAAACTGCACCGGGGCCAGCAATCCCTGCACCAGTGTCCAGCGCGACCCATCGCGGCGGGCGCGCTGTTCGGGCGTATACAGCCGCTTGCGGGCTGTGGCCGTATCCGGGGCAGTTTGGCGCGCCATCATGAAGCGAGATGCCCTTGGTTTGAGGAATTTCATGGTTCTACGGTAGCCAAGTAAGGCTGTGTGTCAATCAAAACTTACACATTTTCTGTCTGAAATGGCCGCCACAGAGCGCAGGCAGGTCTAGTGAAAAAGCAGTAAAATCACATATTATCATATGTAATCAGATGTATAAGTAAAACACGGCCTTAGATGAGCTCCGAATGTGTCAATTTTCTTTGACATTTATCGCGCGCGGCCTGACAGTTGCTGCAAATTTTACCTGCATCATGGCATGGCGCGCCCTGAGTCTGCTCTTTCATGGCGGTGCAGGCTGACAGCGACCACACCATCGGGAGGCCTGAATGTTCGTAAGCCGAACCAATGTGGCGGGTCTTGCCCCTGACAAGGCGGTTGATCGGGCCAGCGCAAGCATTGGTGTGTCCCGCCTGGCGGTCGATGTCGTGGCGCGTCTGGCGGCACGTGACAGCCGCGCTGACGTGTTTGGCGATGCGGTCCCGGATGCTGGGTTTGTTGAAGCGCTGATGGCGGCAGCGCGGGGCACAGGCCCGCTGACCCATGCCGCGCTAAAGCCGGACATGCGGCGTCTGCGGGTCGGCACCACAGCTTTGGCTGATGTCTATATCCCCCATGTGGCGCGTGCGTTGGGGCGCGCATGGGAGGAAGACCTTCTGTCTTTCGCCGGGGTCACGATGGCTGTAGCCCGGCTTCAGGCGCTGCTTCGGGACATCAGCGCCGAATGGGGTGCCGATGACTGTGCGGCGGGGGGCTTTGGGTCAGGACGTGGCAAGATGGTGCTGGCGGGCGATGGCGCGCAGCGGGCCGCCACGGTTCTGGTGGTGGTGCCGGGCGAGGAGCAACACACGCTGGGGGCGATGGTTTTGACCAGCCAGTTGCGCCGCATGGGAGTGTCTGTCTGCCTGCAGTTGCAGCCCAGATCAGGTACTATCACGGCATTGTTGCGCAATCGTCGCTTTGATGGTGCTATTGTGTCGGTCGGCGGGCAAGGCAAGCTGCAAGACGCCGAAACTATGCTAAAAATGCTGAAATCGTTGACAGATGGCCAGATGCGGGTTGCAGTTGGTGGTGCGGCAGTGGAAAAGATTAAGACGATTGGCCTTGTTGCCGGAGCCGATATTTTGACCAATGATCTTGACGCGGCTCTGGGGGCACTCGGAGTTCGTCTGGGGGCAAACTGTGTGGACGATCTGCGCAGATGAGCGCGTGTAACATACTGCCACTTCCGGTGGGGCCATGTTGGGTCGGGTCGGACTGGCGGCAAGAAGTGCGGTAAGCCCGTGACGACCGATGGACGACATCTTTTGAACACTGGCAAGGTTCCGCTGATCGCGCCGGAACTGTTGACGGAAATATTGGCAACGGCGTCCGATATCGCGGTTCTGGTGGATCGCTCGCGGCGTGTGGCGTCAGTTCTGGTCAATCCGGGCCACCGCTTGTTCGGGCAGTTGACGGACTGGGAAGGCGCGCCCTTGCACAGCCTGCTGACCGAAGAAAGTCAGCGCAAGTTTGACCTGCGCGTCGGTGATATGGGTAAACCGGGGCGCGGGGCGCTGGCGGTAGAGCTGAACCACATCGACCGGGGTGACTGGGAGTTTCCGGTGCGTTATTCCCTGCACCACATTGCACAGGATGACAGCATTCTGATGCTGGGCCGGGATCTGCAACCCATTGCCGAAGTGCAGCAGCAACTGGTGGCCGCCCAACTGGCGTTGGAGCGGGACTATGAGGCGCAGCGCGAGGCCGATACCCGCTACCGCGTGTTGATGGAACTGTCGCGTGATCCGATTGTGCTGGTGTCAATCGCGACAGGGCGGATCACCGACCTGAATCCGGCAGCCGCGCTGTTTCTGGGCGGCAGCCGGGCCGAACTTATAGGGGCCGCGATCGCGCAGGAATTTGAGGGCCGCAGGCGGGGCGAGTTTCTGGAAACCCTGACCAACGCGGCACTGGCCGAGGCGCAGGGGCCGATTGAACTGACTGCGCGCCGGTCGCAGCGCAAGGTGCTGGTCACGCCCACCGTGTTCCGTGCGGCGGGTGAGCGGATCATGTTGTGCCAGTTGGACGGGGCCGAACCGGCCGCCACAGCGGGCGACGATCTGGCCGACCATATGCAGCGCCTGTACCACGAAGGCGTTGATGGCATTGTCTTTACGGACCCTGACGGGGTGATCCGGTCGGCCAATGAGGCCTTCCTGAATCTGACCGATGCGGCGAACCTTGCGGCAGTGCGGGGCCGGTCGCTGGCCGATTATCTGGCGCGCGGCGAGGTTGATCTGCGGGTTTTGCTGGATAACGTCAAGCGCACGGGCCAGTTGCGGCTGTACGCGACGCGGCTGACCACCGATTTTTCCGGGCAGATCGCGGTGGAACTGTCGGCAAGCTGGCTGAATGACCGCCCGAACCCGGTGCTGGTGCTGGTGGTGCGCGACGCGAGCCGCGCCGAGGCGCTGCGCCGCCCCGCACAGGGCGCACAGGAAGACGGCATGCGCAATGTGATGGAACTGGTGGGGGCATCAACGCTGCGCGACATCGTGGCCGAAACCACCGATGTGATCGAGAAGATGTGCATCGAAACCGCGCTGGAACTGACCCGCAACAACCGGGTGGCGGCGGCAGATATGCTGAGCCTCTCGCGGCAATCGCTGTATGTGAAGCTGCGCAAATACGGGCTGTTGAACAAGGACGACTGATGGCGTGGCCTGCCGGTCAGTCGCGCGTGCCGCGCAACAGCGGCAGGCCTTTGGGCATTTGCGTCTGGGGGATGTTTTTCTGAGGTTGTCGGTTTGTTGACATCACCGGGGCCAGCCCCCCAGCCCGGCCACGGGCCGGGCGTTCTTTGCGAAAACCTTCCACTGGAAGGTTTTTGATCGCTCATCACCCCGGGATATTTGAGCCAGTATGAAATTGTTTGGACTGTAAAACCGGTGGGATGTGCAGATTCTGTAAGTTTTAATTTACACATCGGGTCGCGGGGTGCTTGATCGACTCGGGATTGTCCTGTTTAGTTGACATATGAGTGTCAGCTTCGCCCGTCCTCGCCACTATCCCGAACCGCGCGCCATGCTGCGGCTGATCAAGCCGATCACATGGTTTCCGCCGGTCTGGGCCTATTTGTGCGGGTCGGTGTCCTCGGGGGTGCCACTTGCTGGCAACTGGGGGATGGTGCTGCTGGGCATGGTGCTGGCCGGGCCGATTGTTTGCGGCATGTCACAGGCGGCGAATGACTGGTGTGACCGGCATGTCGATGCGGTGAATGAACCCGACCGGCCCATTCCGTCGGGGCGTATTCCTGGACGGTGGGGATTGTGGATCGCGCTTGCGATGACCGCGCTGTCGCTGGCGGTGGGGTGGCTGCTTGGCCCTTGGGGGTTTGGCGCGACCTGCGTGGGGGTGATTGCGGCCTGGGCTTATTCTGCCGAACCTGTGCGGCTGAAACGGTCGGGCTGGTGGGGGCCGGGGTTGGTGGGGCTGTCCTATGAAGGCTTGCCGTGGTTCACCGGGGCGGCGGTGTTGCTGGGCACGGCACCGGGGTTTCAGAATGTGACCATTGCGCTGCTCTATGCTTTTGGGGCGCATGGCATCATGACGCTGAATGATTTCAAGGCGTTGGAGGGGGACCGCCTGCATGGCGTACGATCCCTTCCCGTGGTGCTGGGGCCAGAGGTTGCCGCCCGCGTGGCCTGCACGGTGATGGGGCTGGCGCAGGCGCTGGTCATTCCGTTGCTGCTGATCTGGGGCAAGCCGTACCATGCGCTCGGCGTGGTGGCGGTGTTGCTGGCGCAGATGGTTGCAATGCGGGTGTTGTTCCGCGATCCCAAGGGCAAGGCCCCGTGGTACAACGGCACCGGGGTGGTGCTGTATGTCGCGGGGATGATGATTTCGGCCTTTGCGCTGCGGGGCATGTGATGCGGATATCGTGGTTTGGCATTCTGCGCTTGGGTCTGGTGCAGATGGCACTGGGCGCGATTGTAGTGCTGACCACCGCCACGATGAACCGGGTGATGGTTGTGGAACTCGCGATGCCTGCGGTCCTGCCGGGGGTGTTGGTCGCGTTCTACTATGCCACGCAGTTTTTGCGGCCCCGCTTTGGCCATGGGGCCGATGTGGGGGGGCGGCGCACACCTTGGATCATTGGCGGCGTGCTGACGCTGTCCTTGGGTGCCATTGGTGCAGCGTTGTCGGTCGGTGTGATGGCCCATGCTCCCGCGTGGGGGATTGCGGCGGCGGTGCCGTCGTTCCTGCTGATCGGGCTGGGCATCGGGGCGGCGGGGACGAACCTGCTGGCGCTGCTGTCGGCACGGGTCGATGAGCCGCGCCAAGCCGCAGCCGGGTCTGCGGTGTGGATCATGATGATCGCCGGGCTGGCGCTGACGGGCATTACGGCGGGTATCTTGCTGGACCCCTATTCGCCGGGGCGGCTGGTTTCCGTGACGGTTGGGGTCTGTGCGGTGGCCGTAGTGCTGACGGTTCTGGGAGTCTGGGGGCAGGATGGCAGCACTGACACCCGCGCCGCGCCGCAACCCTTCGCCGCCACCCTGCGTGAGATCTGGGCCGAACCCCGCACCCGCACCTTCACCATCTTCGTCTTCGCCTCGATGCTGGCCTATAACCTGCAAGACCTGATCCTGGAGCCGTTTGCGGGCCATGTCTTTGGCATGACCGTGGGTGAAAGCACGGCGCTTGGCGGGCAGCATCACGCCGGCGCGCTGTTGGGGATGCTGCTGGTGCTGGCCTCGGGCACGGTGTTGCGGCGGTTTGTGGTGCCGATCCGGGTGTGGATTGTCGGCGGCTGTGTGCTGTCGGGCTGTGCCTTGGTCGGCTTGGGGATGGGCGCGCAGGCGGCCCCCGACTGGCCGCTTGGCGCGAATATCTTTCTGCTGGGCCTTGCCAACGGGGTGTTTGCCGTGGCGGCGATCGGCGCGATGATGGGCCTTGCTCGCGAAGGCGGGGCCGCCCGCACCGGCGCGCGGATGGGGGTGTTCGGCGCGGCGCAGGCCTTTGGCTTTGGCATCGGATCGTTCACCGGCACTGTCGCGTCAGACATCATGCGCCGGGTGATGGGGTCGGATGCCATGGGCTATGGGGCGGTCTTTGCCGCCGAGGGCCTGATCTTTCTTGTCGCAGCCGCCCTCGCCTTGCGGATCACCGCCGCCAGCCGAGCCTATCCAACCGCATCCCACATAGCCGGAGAATGACGATGGACTTTGACGTTTTCGTGGTGGGCGGCGGGCCGTCCGGGGCGACGGCGGCCGATGATCTGGCAAAGGCAGGTCGGACAGTGGCAATGCTGGACCGGGACGGGCGGATCAAGCCCTGCGGCGGGGCGATCCCGCCGCGTGCGATCGCGGATTTTGACATTCCCGACCATCTGCTGGTGGCCAAGGTTGAAACCGCGCGGATGATTTCTCCCACCGGGCGGGCGGTGGACATTCACATCGAAGATGGCTTTGTCGGCATGGTGGACCGCGCCGATTTTGACGAATTTCTGCGGGTTCGGGCTGTGGCTTCGGGCGCGGTGCGGTTGACCGGCACCTATCTGCGGATCGAGCGCGACCGCGACGGCACCCATGTGGTCTGGCGCGACAAGGCAAGCGGGGCCGAGCAGCGCACGAAAACAAGACTGGTGATCGGGGCCGATGGGGCGCGGTCTGTGGTGGCGCGGGACCATGTGCCGGGGGGCGACAAGATCCCCTATGTGATTGCGTATCATGAGATCGTCCGGGCACCGACCGCCAACGCGAATTATGACCCCAAGCGCTGCGATGTAATTTACGATGGCCGCATCTCGGCGGATTTCTATGGCTGGGTTTTCCCGCATGGCGATACCGCAAGCATCGGGATGGGGTCTGGCCTTGCGGGGGCCGACCTGAAGCAGGCAACCGCCGATCTTCGTGCGGCATCGGGGCTGACCGGGTGTGAAACCATCCGCCGCGAAGGTGCGCCGATCCCGCTGCATCCGCTCGACTGTTGGGACAATGCGCGCGATGTGATTCTGGCGGGCGATGCAGCGGGGGTGGTGGCCCCGTCGTCTGGTGAGGGGATTTATTACGCGATGTTCGGGGGCCGGGTGGCCGCCAAAGCGGCACGGGAATTTCTGACCTCGCGCCGGATCGCCGACCTTGGCCTTGCGCGCAAACTGTTCATGCGAGAGCATAAAACGGTGTTCAAGGTCTTGCGGTCGATGCAGGATGCCTATTACCAAAGCGACGAACGCCGCGAACGCTTTGTCAGCCTGTGCCACGACCGCGATGTGCAAAAGCTGACGTTCGAGGCCTATATGAACAAGAAACTGGTGGCGGCGCGGCCCTTGGCGCATCTGAAAATCGGGGTGAAGAACATGGCGCATCTGTTGCGGCTGGTGTCGCCCAACTGGACATGACTGTGGACGTGATGACGGAAGAAATGATCCCGGCCTGGGTGGATGGCCAGCTTGCGCCCGTCGGCAAGCTGGAGGTGCATCAGCGCGGCCTGCGCCACAAGGCGGTGTCGGTGTTCGTGATGGCGGGGGCGTCGGTGCTGATCCAGCGGCGGGCGCTGGCGAAATACCACACGCCGGGTCTGTGGGCGAACACCTGCTGCACCCATCCCCGCTGGAATGAGGATGCCCTTGCCTGCGCGCAGCGGCGCTTGCGAGAGGAGTTGGGGATCACCGGCCTGACCCCCGCCTTTGCCGAACAGGTGGAATACCGCGCCGATGTGGGCAATGGGCTGACGGAACATGAGCTGGTCGATATCTTTGTCGCCGAGGCCACGCCGGGTTTACGGGTGGACCCGAACCCGGACGAGGTGATGGAAGTGCGTTGGGTCGGTCTGGACGATCTGTCAGCGCAAATCCTGCGGACGCCGGAGGCCTATACTCCGTGGCTGCGGATTTACATGGCTGACCATCGCGACCGGATTTTCGGCGCGGGGCAAGAGGCTAACCTTGCAAGATGAGTATTTGAGAAAGAGCAATCCTTAGGGTGTCAGGCGCGTTTCGCCAGCCAGTCCAGCAGTGGGGTGGCAATCATCTGGGCAGCTTCCTCATGCACAAGATGGCCCAGTTTGGGCAATTCCACATAGGTCGTGTTGGGCATCCGGGCCGCCGCCTCGCGTGAGGTTTTGGCGGGTACGGCCTTGTCGCCTGTCGAGGCGATCAGCAGCGTCGGGGTGCGCAGGTCGGGCAGGCGGGCCAGCAGCCCGTCGAGCTTCCACTGGGCCATCATGCCAAGCGTGCCGTCGATATGGTCGCGGTCCTGCACCAAGGCGAGATAGCAGGCGAGGCCGTCGGCATCCAAATTCGACCCGGTCGAGGTGATCAGCTTTTTGACCGTCGCAGGGTTGCCCCACAGGCGTGAGACGAAGGTGGGGATGAAGGGCGTCATCGCCAGCACCCGCGCCAGCAGCGGAAACATCACGCCCGCCGCCCCTTCAAACGCGCCAAGGGCGGCGTTCAGGCCGACGACGCCATTTACGGCCATGCTTTCCGACATGCGCAGGGCAATGGCCGCCCCGGCGGAATGGCCGAGGATAAAGCGGGGTTTTATGGCCATCGCCTCACACAGGCGGGTCAGATCTTCGGCCATGTGGTCCAGCCCCAGCCGGCCCTTGTTGCCCGCGCGGGTAAAGCCCTGTCCCGGCAGATCGGGGATCACCAGATGATACTGCGGTGCCAGCAGCGGGATCAGCGCGCGAAAGCTGTGGGCGGACCCACCCGCACCATGCAGCATCAGCAGGGTCGGGCCTTGGCCTGCCTCGGTCACCGCCCAGTCATGCGGGCGCGACTGGACCCGCCGCATTTGCGCGGCGTAGGGCCAGTTGGCCGGGATGGCGTTGATGTCCACGCTATCCCCCCAAAGCCGCGTCCAGCACGGACGACAGTCGCTGCGCATCGGCGCGGGGCAGGGCGAGGTAGGGGGCATCCATGGTGCGGGCCATGGCCTGCAACCCCGGTTGCGGGCGATTGGCGGTGTCGATCACGATGGCCGGGGTGGCGGTCAGCCGAATCGCGGTGGCAAGGCGCAGGGCATCGCTTTCGGCCTGCGCGCGGTTGGCGGTGCCGTCGAGGGCAATGTTGCCGCGCCCGTCGGTCAGGATGGCGATGGTGGGGGTCAGGCCGCGTGCGCGGGCTTGTTGGGCGGTGGCCATGGCCAGTTGCAGCCCTGCCGCCAGTGGCGTGCCCCCCCCCCCGGGCAGGCCCGCGAGGCGGCGTTTGGTCTGCACAAGGCTGCGGGTGGGGGGCAGGATCAGTTCCGCCTCGCGCCCGCGAAACGCGAGCAGGGCGACATGATCGCGGCGGGAATAGGCCTGCGCCAGCAGCAGCTCAATCGCGCCCTTGGCCTCGGCCAGCCTTGCGAAGGCAGAGGAGCCGGAGGCATCGACGGCAAAGATCAGCACCCGGTCTGAGGTTTCAATGAACCGTTTCAGGCGGATATCGGAGGGGCGCACCAGCAGCAACGCATCGGGGTTGTGCGCAGCGGCGCGGCGGATCGGTTGCCAGGGGGCTGCGGCGCGCAGGGTGGCCGCAATGTCCAGCCGCGCGCCGGTGCCCAGTTTGCCGGGGCGCGAGGGCAGCGGGCGGCCCCGGCGGTTGCCGGATTTCTGCGCCCCGGTGCCAGTGGCCCCTTTGACCGCGCGACTGGCCCTGCCTGCGGCAAGCCGGGCCAGCAGGTCGGCGGGCAGGGCGGCGCGGGCGGCGTCAACCAGCAGTTCCTCGGGGATTTGCTGGCCTTCGGATTGCGGCTGATCCGCTGGGGTGTTGTCCGGTTCGGGTTGGTCTTGCGGCTGGTCAGGCGTGTCGGGCATGGGTGCTGCGCGGTGGCCATAGACCAGTTCGGCGGCGGTGATCAGGTCGGCCTCGGTGACCTGCGCATGGCCGTTCAACGCCGCACTCGCGCGGGCGCAGGCGAGGGCCAGCAGAGGCGCGCGCAGGCTGGTGATGCCCAACTCAATCGCGGCGCGGGTCAGGCTGGCGGCGGTGTCGGGTGGGGTGTCGAGCTGGTAAAGGCGGGCGCGGGCGGTGGTGATGGCTTGGGCATCAAGGGTCAGCGGTGTGGTGTCGGACCAAAGCTGATCCTCAAGGTTCAGGAACAGGCCGATGCGGTCGCCAATCGCCGGGGGCAGGCCTTCGTCGGGGCTGGCGGATTCGTCCAGTGCGATCAGGCAATGGGCGGGGGCATCCAAGCCTGCGGCAAGCCGCGCGGCAAGGCCCGGCGGGCAGCGTTCGGCCATGGTCAGGATCAGCAGACCGGGCGTGGCCATCAGCCCCGGCGTCTGCACCGGGCGACCTGTGGCAAGGGTGGCGGTCAGGTCCAACCCGCCAAACAGCGCGTCATCGGCAATGGTCGGATGCAGGCGGCGGGGGGGCAAGGGGATGGCGTCCAACGCGCTTGTTACCCGGTCGCGCACCGGGCCCGCCCGCGCGCGCAGCCACAGCCCGCGGAGGCCAGCGGGATCAATCGCCAGCAGCGTCAGTGCGGTGTGGGCGCGCTGCCATGGGTCTGACAGGTCGGTCAGGGCAACACCTCTGTCAGTGACCGCGACACGCGCGCGCCGGACCCGGCCTCATCCAGCGGGTCGCGGCGCAAGCGGTGTGACAGGGCCATGGGGGCGACTTGGCGCAGATGGCTGCGGCTGACGGTCTGGTCGCCCTGAAACGCGGCCAAGGCACGGGCGGCGCGCAGCAGGGTCAACTCGCCGCGCAAGCCGTCAGACCCAAGGGCGATGCACAGGGCGGCGCAATCATGCAGCACGGTGTTGGGGGTGGAAAGTGCAGGCAGGGCGACGCGGGCCGCAAGGATCTGATTTTGCAAGCCCGCATCCATCGGCCGCCACAGCGCCATGAACGCGTCATAGGCGTTCTCGTACGCATCACGGCGCTGGATCACCTCGACCCGCGTGGCAATATCGCGCGGCGAGGTGACCTCGACCGACAGGCCGAAACGGTCGAGCAACTGCGGCCGGAGTTCGCCTTCCTCGGGGTTGCCGGACCCCACCAGCACAAAGCGTGCGGGGTGGCGGATCGACAGGCCCTCGCGTTCCACTACGTTTTCACCCGACTGTGCGACGTCCAGCAGCAGGTCCACGATGTGATCCTCCAAAAGGTTCACCTCGTCGATATACAGATACCCCCGGTTGGCGCGGGCCAGCAGGCCGGGTTCAAACGCCTTTTCTCCACGGGTCAGGGCGCGTTCAATATCCAGCGCGCCGACGACACGGTCTTCGGTCACGCCAAGCGGCAGATCGACCACCGGGGTGGGGCGGGTGATGATGCGGGTCGAGGCGACGCCTGCCCAATCGGGGCACAACTCGGGCCGGGGCGAGTTGACCGGGCAGCCTTCTACCGCGTCAATCGGCGGCAGCAGGGCGGCAAGCGCGCGCACGGCGGTGGATTTGCCGGTGCCCCGGTCGCCGAACACCAGCACCCCGCCGATGCCGGGGTCGATGGCGGTCAGCACCATGGCCAGTTTCATGGCCTCTTGCCCCACGATGGCGGAAAACGGGAAGGGTTGTTTCATGCGGCAGCCTTTTGGGATAGCAACGGGTCGCCCCCGGCCCATTGGCCGTCGGACCCCAGAATGTGAAAACGGGCGTAGAGTTCTTCGGCAAACCAACCCTGTTCGCGCACCGCCTGTATGGCGCGGCCATGCGGGCCATTGCCGCGCGCAAACCGCGCCATGCTGGCGGCATCAGGCCAGACCGAGAACGTCACCTGATGCAGCAGGGGCAACTCGCCGATGCCGATCTTGAAGATCACGTTGGGGTCGGCGCCGATCACGGCGGAGATATCCGGCACCCGGTTCCAGAATTGCAGCGCGCGCGCGGGTTTGATGGTGGCGCGGGTCAGCACGGCCATGGGGCCAGTTGTCGTGAGGGGTCTGGACGGTGAAAGGGATTGACCCCGGCCCAGACGCCACGCGCGGAAATCGGCGACAGATGCAGGGTCCAGCAGTCCACGCTTCGCTTGCGCCAGCGGGCGTAGACCGGGCTTGTGTCGGGTGCGCGCCCGCGCGGTCGCCTCATCCGGCCAGACCGCCAGAATGGCCCAGACATCCCAGTTCGGGCGCGGGGTGAAGCCTTCGCCGGTGCCCGACCCGCACAGCTTCCAGAACAGCGCATCGCGTTCGCGTCGCATGTCCAGCCGCGCCAACGCCATCTGCCCCAGCACCCACAACCGGGACGCAAGGCCAGAGAATCGGAACAGGGTCAGGCTGGTGGTTTGCAAGGGCGATGCGTCCTTTGCGGCAAAGTGTAAACTTAGTTTGACAGGATAAGGGGGGTAGGGGAAGCGTTATTGCCAGTTTCGGGGCGTAAACTGCGATATTGTAAATCTAACTGGACAGTCTATCATCCTTCACATGAACACACCCATCCGCTTTGACACGCCCCCCACCCCCTCCCTCCCCACAAGGGGGAGGGTGGCGCACGATGCCTTGGCCGATGGCGACGGGTCGAGCCGCGCAATAGTGATCGGTGCGGGCCTTGGGGGCCTTGCGTCGGCGATGCGGCTTGGGGCCAAGGGTTACCGCGTGACGGTGATTGACCGGCTGGACCGGGCGGGCGGGCGGGGGTCGTCGATCACCCAAGGCGGGCACAGGTTCGATCTCGGGCCGACCATCGTGACCGTGCCGCAGGGGTTGCGCGAGTTATGGGCGGTCTGCGGGCGGGATTTTGACCGCGACGTGACGTTGAAGCCGATGGACCCATTCTATGAAATCCGCTGGCAGGATGGGTCAAGCTTCCGCATGGGGCCGGATGAGGCAAAGGTGCGGGCCGAGGTGGCGGCCCTGTCGCCGGGCGATGTGGCGGGGTTTGCAAAGTTCCAGAAGAACAGTGAGGCGCGCTATTGGTTCGGGTTTGAAGACCTTGGCCGCAGGTCGATGCACAAACTGGCCGACCTGATCAAGGTGCTGCCCAAGTTTGCCATGCTGCGGGCGGACCGGTCGGTTCATGCCCATGCGGCGGGCTGTGTGACCGACCCGCGCCTGCGCTTTGCGCTGTCGTTCCATCCGCTGTTCATTGGCGGCGATCCGTTCAACGTGACGTCGATGTATATCCTCGTCAGCCATTTGGAGAAGGCCTTTGGCGTGCATTACGCCATGGGCGGGGTGCAGGCGATTGCCGATGCGATGGTCAGGGTGATCGAGGCGCAGGGCGGCGAAGTGGTGCAAGGCACCGAGGTGGATGAGGTGCTGATTGACCGGGGCCGGGCCTCGGGGGTGCGGCTGACCACGGGCGAGGAGGTGCGGGCAGGGGTTGTCGTGTCGAACGCCGATGCCGGGCACACCTATGACCGGCTGCTGCGCAATGCGCCGAAGAAACGCTGGACCGGGCCGCGGCTGAAGCGGACGCGGTGGTCGATGGGACTGTACGTCTGGTACTTTGGCACGCAAGGGACCAAGGGCAAATGGGCGGATGTCGGGCATCATTCGATTGTCGTGGGGCCGCGCTACCGCGAGCATATCAAGGACATCTTCATTCGCGGCAAGCTGGCGGATGACATGAGCCTGTATGTGCATCGCCCGTCAGTGACCGACCCGTCGGTGGCACCTGACGGCGGGGATACGTTCTATGTCCTGTCGCCCGTGCCGCATCTTGGGGCATGACAACGGGGTGGATTGGGCGGTGGAAAGCGATGCTTACCGCGACAAGATGGCCGCGATGATCGACGAACGCCTGCTGCCGGGGTTTCGTGACCATATCACTGAAAGCCTTGTTTTCACGCCGGAAACCTTTCGGGATCGCTATCTGTCGCCTTACGGAGCGGGGTTTTCGATCGAGCCGCGCATCCTGCAATCGGCGTGGTTCCGGCCCCATAACGTGTCTGAGGAGCTTCCGGGTCTGTATCTGGCAGGGGCGGGCACTCATCCCGGCGCAGGGGTGCCGGGGGTGATTGCCACGGCCGAGGTGCTGGGCACGCTGGTGCCGGATGCGCCGGTGCGGCACAGGGCGGCTGTGCCGTTGGCAGCCGAATGATCGCGCCCGCTGATCTGGACGCCTGCGCTGCGGCCATCCGCACTGGCAGCCTGTCGTTTCATGCGGCGTCAAAACTGCTGCCATCCCGCGTGCGCGACCCGGCCTTGGCGCTCTATGCGTTTTGCAGGCTGGCGGATGATGCGGTGGATGAAGGCCGCGACAAGGCCGATGCCGTGCTGCGCCTGCGTGACCGGCTGGACCGGGTCTATCTTGGCCAGCCCGCCAACGCCGCTGCGGACCGGGCATTTACTGGCGTGGTAGAGGGGTTTGAGATGCCCCGTGCGCTGCCTGATGCGCTGCTGGAAGGCATGGCCTGGGATGCGGTCGGGCGGCAGTATGACGATCTGTCGGGTGTGCTGGACTATGCCGCCCGCGTGGCCGCGTCGGTGGGTGCGATGATGTGCGTGCTGATGCGCGTGCGGGATGCTGACGCCTTGGCGCGGGCCTGCGATCTGGGGCTGGCGATGCAACTGACCAACATCGCCCGCGATGTGGGCGAGGATGCGCGGGCGGGCCGGGTCTATCTGCCGCTGGACTGGCTGCGCGACGAAGGTGTTGCCGATCTGCGCGTGGCCTCGAAAGGGCAGCGAGCCTGTGTGCAGCGGTTGTTGGGCGTGGCGAAGGGGCTGTATGCACGGTCCGAGGCCGGGGTTTCCGTTCTGCCGCTGGATTGCCGCCCCGGGATTTTCGCCGCGCGTTATATCTATGACGGTATCGGGGGGCAGGTGGCGAAGGCGGGGTTCGATTCCGTGACGCTGCGGGCGCGCACGAGCGGGCGGCAAAAGCTGGGCTGGCTGGGGCTGGCCATGCTGCGCAGCGCGGCCTCGGCAGTGCTGCCGCGCCCGCCCGCGCTGCACGCCCGCCCCGCACCCGAGGTGGCGTTTCTGGTGCAGGCCGCCAGCCGTGCCGCGCCCGCGCGGGGCAGATCGGACGCCTTGCTGGGGGTTCTGGCGCAACTGGAGGCGCGGGACCGCGCGCTATCCTCCTGAAAGGGCTAGGATCGGCGCGATTGCCGCCGTAGGTTTGGGGCCACCCTGAAAGGTCTGACCGATGGATATCGTACTCTTTGCCACTTACCTTGCCGCCTGCGGGGCGGCCGCTGCCACCGGCGCGATGTTTTCGCCGGGGCCCTGGTATCGCGGGCTGGTCAAGCCATGGTGGACGCCGAAGGACTGGATGTTCCCGGTGGTCTGGACCTGTCTTTACATCCTGATGGCCTGGTCGGCGATGCGGGTCTCAGGCCTGCCGGGGGCCGAATACGGCCTGGCGTTCTGGGCCTTGCAGATTGCGTGCAACACGCTGTGGACGCCGGTGTTCTTTGGCCTGCGCAAGATACGGGCGGGAATGATTGTCATGGTGTGCTTGTGGCTGGCGGTGGCGGCGACCACGCTGGCGTTCTGGCAGCTTGACCGGGTGGCGGGGGCGATGTTCGCGCCCTACCTTTTGTGGGTGACCGTGGCGGGCGCGCTGAACTTTTGGGTCATGCGGCACAATCCTGAGGGGCTGGCCCCCTGACCTGCGCACGACAGGGGGCCAGCCCCCTGACCCCCGGGATATTTGCACCAATGTGAAAGGGTCAGGGCCAGTTGGCGCGGCGGGGCACGCGAACCGCCAGCATCGGTTTCAGCAACGGATTGCGAAACCGTGTCAGGTCAAGGGCCTCATGGACGCCAGTGGTGATTTCACCGTCAATTTGCGTTTGCACCAGACTGCGGGAATAGAACGGCGCGTCCAGCATGGGCAGCATCTGGCGGGGCCGAAAGCCCGCATCGGCGCGGGTTTCGCGGCGCACCTGCCACAGGCTGCGGCGGAATGTCGTCAGCGGCGGCGGGGTGATCTCGCGCGCCTCGCCCGTGGCGTTCACCTCCAGCCCCAAAGCCAGATGTGGAGCCATCCGCCCGGGTTGCATCGTAGAAACACAGCGGTCCGGTCGCGCAGCGGAAAGCGGCCCCATGTCCAGAACCGGAAATCGGCCTCCAGCGCCGCCGTGCCAAAATTGGCGTCGAAATAGCCGTGGCCCTGCCAGCGGTGGCCTTGGGTCAGGTCAACCGTGATCGTGCAACTGGGCGCAAAAGGACGCCAGAGATGGCGGCCATCGGGGGTCAGGCGCACCTCGACATCCGTCAGCGGCTTGCGGCGTCAGGGTGATGGTGCCGCGCACCGGGGTGATCATCGGGGGGGCACCGATCTCATCAATCTGGATCACCAGTTCGCGCCCCGTCCAGTGCATCGAGGATGGCCCGACCTGCAAGGTATCGCGCGACTGGCGCAGCGCAGATCGCCCCCGGTCTGTCATGGTGAACCGCCCGCCGGGGCCATAGGTGGCCACGTTGATGCAGCAATGGTTCTGCGGATCGCGCCGCCCCGACCACGCGTACCAAGGCGAAAACACCGACCCGATGAAGCCGATGACCGATACCGCCCGTGTGCCGTCGTCCGAGACGCCGTCTATGTACCACCACGCATAGCCATCGGGGGCGACGGCGACGCGGAAGTCAGGTCGCGTATCATCGCCTCGGCCGCGTGCTGGCCGGACAGGGCTGCCATCGGCACCCCCGCCCCCGGATGCGCCGCCCCCCCCGCCAGATAGAGACCCGGCAGCGCGGTCCGCGCCTGCGGGCGCTGAAACGCCGCCAAGGTGCCCTCCGGGCTGCGCCCGTAGATCGCGCCCACCGACCCCGGAAACCGCTGCGCCAGCAGGGTCGGCGTGGTCAGCCCCTGCGGCGTGGGGGTGAAGGTCAGCCCCATCCGGGCCAGCGTTGGAAAGGTGCGGGTGCGGCATGTGTCGGCTTCCTGTTGCGGGGCGGGGCGGTTGGCAGGGGCGTTCAGGATGATCTCAAACCGTTCCAGCGGCGGGGCTTGGCCTGCGGCGCGGTCTTCGGCGCATATGTAGAGCGTGGGGTCTTGGGGCATCTGACCACGCCCGATGGGGCCGAATTCGGCCTTCGGGTTGGCGGTGAAAAACACGTTGTGGTGGATCAGATCGGCGGCACGCGGCCCGGTCGGCGTGGCGGCAAAGGCCCAGACATAGGCCGACAGGCTGTGTGGCCCGGGTTTGGGGCTGGCCGTGCGAGCCGCGTCGCCCAGCAGACCCGCCGTCAGCGCGCCGGGATCGCCGTTGAACAACACGCCCCCACAGGGCAGGGTGGCTCCGCCCGCAATCTGCACGCCAGTGACGCGACCGCCTTGGGTGACGATCCGCTGCGCCGGGGTTGCATAGCGGAACGTCACCCCGATGCGCTCGGCCAGACAGGCCAGTTGGGCGGCCAAGTGGTGCATCCCCCCCTGCACCGCCCAGACACCCGCGGCCTCCGCCCGCCAGATCAGCGCCAGAACCCCCGGCGAATGCCCCGGCCTGCCACCGACATAGGTCGCATAGCGCGCGAACAACTGGATCAGCCGGGGATCGCGGAAGTGCAGGGCCAGCAGGCGGTTCAGGGTCATTCCGGGCAAAAGCGCAGGCCACAGGCGCGGCCGGCGCAGGGTGGCGCGCAGGATGGCAGGCAGATCGGGGCGGGGCGACAGCATCACCGGGGCCTCGAACGCTTGATACAACTCGGTGGCGAGGCGGTCGAAGCGGGCAAAGGCGGCGGCCTCACGCGGGCCTGCGAAGGCGTGAATGGCGGCGATATTGGCATCCCTGTCGGGGAACAGATCCAACTGGCTGCCATCCGGCCAGAAATGCCGCGCCAGAATGGGTTGTGGGATCAGGGTGATATGGTCATCCAACCGCTCTCCGGCCAAAGCGAATAGCGCGTCAAACGTGGCGCGCAGGGTCAGCACGGTTGGTCCCGCATCGACCGGACCTGCGGCAGATGGCATCGCCCGCGCCTTGCCGCCGGGGGTATCGGCGCTTTCCAGCACCGTCACCCGCAGGCCTGCGGCGGCAAGGCGGATCGCCGCCGAAAGCCCGCCCATGCCCGCCCCGATGACGATGACCTTTTCCTCTGACCGCTGCATCATGTAAGACTGACGCCGGGGCAGGGTTACTGTCCAGACTCATTCTGACAAACTGTAAGTTTTTATTTACACATTCGCCGCTAACGTGCAGATTGCCGGGTGTAAGGCGGGCCGTGAAAGGGCGCGATATGGATTTTTCGGCGCGGATTGAGGCGGCGGTGGCAGCGGCCATCCAGCGGGGGCAGGGCCACCCTGGCGAGGCCCCGGGCAGGCTGGCGTCGGCGCTGGACTATGGCGTCACACCGGGCGGCGCGCGCATCCGCCCCACGATCCTGATGGCAGTCGCGCAGGCTTGCGGCGATGATCGGCCTCGGCTGACTGATGCGGCGGCGGCGGCGCTGGAATTGATCCATTGCGCCAGCCTGATCCATGACGATCTGCCCTGTTTTGACGACGCCGATATCCGGCGAGGCAAGCCGTCGGTGCATAAGGCCTACGGCGAGCCTTTGGCCGTTCTGGCAGGTGACAGCCTGATTGTGCTTGGGTTTGAAGTGCTTGCCCAAGCTGCAGGCGACGCACCCGACCGGGCCTTGCGCCTGATCACCACGCTTTCGCAACGTACCGGGATGCCGATGGGCATTTGCGCCGGGCAGGGGTGGGAGTTCTGAAAACCACGTCAATTTGCAGGCCTATCACCGTGCCAAGACCGGGGCCTTGTTCATTGCCGCAACGCAAATGGGCGCCATCGCGGCGGGGCAGGATGCCGAGCCTTGGGAAGAACTGGGCGCGCGGATCGGTGCTGCGTTTCAGGTAGCGGATGACCTTAAAGACGCGCTGGAAAGCCCTGAAACCATAGGGAAACCCTGTGGGCAGGATGCAACCCATGACCGCCCGTCGGCAGTGGCGGATATGGGCGTGGCCGGGGCCGCGCGGCATTTGCAGGATATTCTGGGCGGGGCCATCGCCTCGATTCCGTCCTGCCCCGGCGAAGCGATGCTGGCGGGCCTTGTGCGCGCCACGGCGCGCCGGATCATGCCTGCGGGGGTGGCGCAGATCGTGGCAGGGGCCAAGTGACGCCACCGCCTGTGCGGCAATCGCTGGGGGTGCGGTTGGCGCTGTCGCCGTGGTTTCATCGGCTGTGCAGCCGGGTTCCGGGGTTGCGACACATCGCGCGCGCCGAAGGCGATGCGTTGTTTGAGGTGGTCTCGGGCTTTGTGCGGTCGCAGGCCTTGCTGGCATTGGTAGAATTGCGCCTGCTGCACAGGCTGGCCGAGGCCCCCGCCGATACGGCCACGCTTGCCGAACTAAGCGATCTTGGCCCCGACCGTATGGCGATTTTGCTGCAAGCCGGGGCCGCGCTGAAACTGCTGCGCCGGCGCGGTGACATCTGGCATCTGACACCGCGCGGGGCGGCATTCCTGACCGTGCCGGGGTTGGTGGCGATGGTGCGGCACCACCCGGTTCTGTACCGCGATCTGACTGATCCGGTTGCATTTTTCCGGGGTCAGACTCAGCCGGAACTGGCGGCGTTCTGGCCCTATGTCTTTGGGGCGGGCGGGGCGACGGACCCGGCTGTGACCGCGCAATATTCGGCGTTGATGGCCGACAGTCAGGGGCTGGTGGCGGCGGATACTCTGCAACTGGTGGATTTCCGCGGCTTTCGCCATCTGATGGATGTGGGCGGCGGGACGGGGGCGTTTCTGGCAGCGGTGGCGGTGGCGCGGCCTGCACTGAAGCTCACTCTGTTTGATCTGCCGGTTGTCGTGGCGGGGGTGGCCCCTGACCTTGCCCGCAGAATTACAATTGCACCCGGATCGTTCCGCGACGACCCGCTGCCGCAAGGTGCCGATGCGATCAGCCTGATCCGCGTTCTGTATGACCACAGCGATGCGACTGTGGCGGCCCTGCTGCGCGCCGTGCATGACGCCCTGCCGCCCGGCGGGACGGTGGTGATTTCTGAACCCATGTCGGGCGGGCAGCGGCCAGACCCTGCGACCGATGTGTATTTCGCCATCTACACTTTGGCGATGCAGACCGGACGCACCCGGTCTGCCACCGAGATTGCCGGATTTTTGCAAGAGGCCGGGTTTGAACACCCCGTTGTTTACCGGGGGTTTCGGCCTTTTGTCACCTCTGCCGTGACCGCCACGCGGAAATAGCGCGTCGGACTGTCTAATTAAATTGACACTTTAAGATGTAAGTTTAATGTTACACCTAGGCGACTGAACGTTGTGACGCGACTCCGGTTGGGGCAGATCACAGCGGCGCGTCTGGGGGGACTACCGTGCAAACCACTGCTGTCATCTTGTCAGGACCAAACCGGCTGGGGCTGGAAAGCCTGTCGCTGGTCGATCCGGGGGCGGATGATCTGGTGGTTGATATTACGTGGTCCGGCATTTCGACCGGTACGGAAAAGCTGTTCTGGTCGGGCACGATGCCCGCCTTTCCGGGCATGGGCTATCCGCTGGTCCCGGGGTATGAGGCCGCCGGTGTGGTGGTTGAGGCCGGGGTGGGCACAGGGTTTCGCGTCGGCGACCATGTGTTCGTGCCGGGGGCCAATTGCTTTGCCGGTGATGTGAAGGGCCTGTTCGGCGGGGCCTCGCGGCGTCTGGTGACCAAGGCATCGCGCGTTGCCCGGATTGACAGTGGCATGGGGGCAGAGGGCGCGCTGCTGGCGCTCGCAGCCACTGCGCGACATGCTGTTGCCGGGTTCAACACGGCGCTGCCAGATCTGATCGTGGGGCATGGTACGTTGGGCCGCTTGCTGGCGCGCTTGACCGTTGCGGCGGGTGCGCCTGCGCCCACCGTTTGGGAAACCAATCCTGACCGTCGCGGTGGCGCTGTCGGCTATGACGTGATCGACCCCGCCACCGACACCCGCCGCGATTACCGCGCGATTTATGATGCCAGCGGGGCCAAGGGCCTGCTCGACACCCTGATTTCCCGTATCGCCAAGGGCGGCGAGATCGTGCTGGCCGGGTTCTACACCGAACCCGTCGCCTTCGCCTTCCCCCCCGCCTTCATGCGCGAGGCCCGCATCCGCATTGCCAGCGAATGGCAGCCCGAAGACCTGACCGCCACCCGTGCGCTGATCGAATCCGGCGCGCTGTCCCTGTCAGGCCTGATCACACACACCGAACCCGCAGCCTCGGCACCAAGGGCGTATGAAACAGCCTTCACCGATGCCAACTGCCTGAAAATGATCCTGAATTGGAGCGGCCACGCATGAACGATGTACCCAATCTGAAGGACTTCGATGCCCGCCTGCGTCAGGAAGCCGCTGAGGAACCCACGCTGGAAATCCCGCAGGGCGAGCCAACCTCCAAGACGCAAATCATTGCAATCTATGGCAAAGGTGGCATCGGCAAGTCATTCACGCTGGCGAACCTGTCCCACATGATGGCGGAAATGGGCAAGCGGGTGCTGCTGATCGGCTGTGATCCGAAATCGGATACCACCAGCCTGTTGTTCGGCGGCAAGGCGTGCCCGACGATCATTGAAACCTCGACCCGCAAGAAACTGGCGGGCGAGGAGGTCAAGATCGGCGACGTCTGTTTCAAGCGCGGCGGCGTGTTCGCGATGGAACTGGGCGGGCCAGAGGTCGGTCGTGGTTGCGGCGGGCGAGGGATCATTCACGGGTTCGAGTTGCTGGAAAAGCTGGGGTTCCATGACTGGGATTTCGACTATGTGCTGCTGGATTTCCTCGGCGATGTGGTCTGCGGCGGCTTTGGTCTGCCGATTGCGCGGGACATGGCGCAGAAGGTGATTTTGGTCGCCTCCAACGATCTGCAAAGCCTGTATGTCGCCAACAACGTCTGTTCGGCGGTCGAGTATTTCCGCCGTCTGGGCGGCAATGTCGGCATCGCGGGGCTGGTGATCAACAAGGATGACGGCACGGGTGAGGCTGCGGCCTTTGCCGAGGCGGTGAAGATCCCGGTGCTGGCGGCCATTCCTCAGGATGATGATCTGCGCCGGAAATCCGCGAATTATCAGATCGTTGGCAACTTACGAATCGCAGTGGGGCCCAATGTTTGCGGCCCTTGCCGACGCCGTTGGTATCGCGCCGCCCGTACGGCCTGCTCCCTTGACCCAGGATGGTTTGCTGGGCCTGTTCAGCGCGGAAATCACAGGGGCGGATTTCGTGCTGACCCCGGCCACTGACCTCGACATGCGCGGCAAGAATGCGGTCGTCAAACCCTCGCTCGAAGTGGTGTATGACAATGTGTGATCTCGAAGCCCTCGCCCGGATGGAAGCCGCCCTGCGCGCCCTTGCCGCCAAAGGAACGCGCGGATGACCGAGGTCCGGTACGACAGCGCCGCCGACACGCCAGTGACCGAGGGGGTCGCCGGTCCGGTGGACAACGCCCCTTCGGGTGGCGACGGCATGGGCTGTCATGCCGGGTCCACGATGGCGCAGGCCGCTCGCGATGCGGGCAATTCCGAACTGCTGGATGGGTTTGCCCGCGATTACCCGCAGGGCCCGCATGACAAGCCGCAATCCATGTGCCCGGCCTTTGGGTCGTTGCGGGTGGGTCTGCGGATGCGGCGGGTGGCGACGGTTTTGTCAGGCTCGGCCTGCTGTGTGTATGGCCTGACCTTCGTGTCGCATTTCTACGGGGCGCGGCGGTCGGTGGGCTATGTGCCCTTCAATTCCGAAAGTCTGGTGACGGGCAAGCTGTTCGAAGACATCCGCGATGCGGTGCACGAATTGGCCGACCCCGAACGCTATGACGCGGTGGTGGTGACCAACCTCTGTGTGCCGACTGCCAGTCGGTGTGCCGCTGAAACTGCTGCCGTCGGAAATCAACGGCGTGCGGATTGTCGGCATCGACGTGCCGGGGTTTGGCGTGCCGACCCATGCCGAGGCCAAGGATGTGCTGGCAGGGGCGATGCTGAAATATGCCCGGGCCGAGATTGAGGCAGGCCCGGTGGCCGCCCCCGAACGTGCCCGGTCAGACCGCCCCACCGTGGCCCTGATCGGCGAGATGTTCCCGGCCGACCCGATGATGATCGGCGCGATGCTGGCCCCGCTTGGTCTGGCCGCAGGGCCGGTGGTGCCGTGCCGCGAATGGCGCGAGCTTTATGCGGCGCTTGATTGCGGCGTGGCGGCGGCGATCCACCCGTTCTACACGGCGGCGATCCGCGAATTTCACGCCGCAGGGCGCAAGGTGGTGGGGTCTGCCCCGGTGGGCATCGACGGCACCGCTGACTGGCTGCGCGCCATTGGCGATGCTTACGGCATTGATGCGGATAAGGTTTCCGCCGCGCAGAACATGTTCCTGCCGGCGATCAGGGGCGCGCTTGCGGCCAACCCGATCAAAGGGCGCATCACGCTGTCAGGCTATGAAGGGTCGGAACTGCTGGTCGCCCGGTTGCTGATCGAGAGCGGGGCGGATGTCTGTTATGTGGGCACTGCTTGCGCGAAAAACCAATGGTCCGAGGCGGACCGTGCGTGGTTGGAGGCCAAGGGCGTGGCGGTGAAATATCGCGCGAGCCTGGAAGATGACTGCGCCGCGATGGAAGGCTTCCGGCCAGACCTCGCCATCGGCACGACTCCGGTGGTGCAGCGCGGCAAGGAGCTGGGCATCCCGTCGCTGTATTTCACCAACCTGATTTCCGCGCGGCCTTTGATGGGGATTGCGGGGGCAGGGTCGCTTGGCCCGGTCGTCAACGCGGCCATCGGCAACAAGGCACGGATGGAGGGGATGAAGGCGTTCTTTGAGGGCGTGGGGTCCGGCGATACCGCTGGCATCTGGGAAGGGTCGCCGAACTTGCGGCCTGATTTCCGGGCGGTGCATCAGAAGAAACTCGACAAGGCGGCCAAGGCTGCGAAGGCGGAGGAGATGATATGATCCGCGCCTCGTTTGGAATTACGCTCTTGCGGGCGGCTGCACGCCAAATCTTTTCGAAAAGATTTGCAAATTCCTTCGAAGGAATTTGGTCGCCGCAGGTGGCATCATGCTGATCCAGGACCATGATCGCGCCGGCGGGTATTGGGGGGCGGTCTACGCCTTTTGCGCGGTCAAAGGCTTGCAGGTGGTGATTGACGGCCCGGTGGGCTGTGAAAACCTGCCGGTGACATCTGTTTTGCACTACACCGATGCGCTTGCCGCCGCATGAATTGCCGATCGTGGTGACGGGTCTGGGTGAGGAAGAATTGGGCCGCGAAGGCACCGAGGGTGCTATGCGCCGGGCGTGGAAAACGCTCGATCCGGCTTTGCCTGCGGTGGTGGTCACGGGCTCGATTGCCGAGATGATCGGCGGGGGCGTGACCCCCATGGGCACCAACATCCAACGGTTTCTGCCGCGCACGATTGATGAGGATCAATGGCAATGTGCGGACCGCGCGATGACATGGATTTTCACCGAATTTGGCATGACCAAGGGCCGGATGCCCCCGGAAAAGCCGCGTGAGCCGCAGGACAAGCCGCGCGTCAATATCCTCGGGCCGATGTATGGCACTTTCAACATGGCGTCGGATCTGTATGAAATCAGGCGCTTGTGCGAAGGCATCGGGGCCGTCGTCAACATGGTGATGCCGCTTGGCGCGCATCTGGCCGAGATGCGCAATCTGGTCAACGCCGATGTGAACATCGTGATGTACCGCGAGTTTGGCCGGGGTCTGGCGCAGGTTCTGGGCAAGCCTTATCTGCAAGCGCCGTTCGGGTTGGACAGCACCACCAAATTCCTGCGCAAGCTGGGGGAATTGACCGGGCTTGACCCGGAGCCGTTCATCGAGCGGGAAAAACACTCCACGCTGAAACCGCTGTGGGATTTGTGGCGGTCGGTCACGCAAGATTTCTTCGGCACGGCGAACTTTGCCATCGTCGCCAATGAAACCTACGCGCGGGGTGTGCGGCATTATCTGGAAACCGATCTGGGCCTGCCTTGCGCCTTTGCGGTGGCCCGAATTGCCGGGCAGAAGACCAATAATGAACAGGTCCGCAGCCTGCTGAAACAGCACCGGCCCCTGATCGTGATGGGGTCGATCAATGAGAAGATGTATCTGGCGGAACTGAAGGGCGGCCATGGTCCTGCCCCCAGTTTCATCGCGGCCAGCTTCCCCGGTGCCGCCATCCGCCGCCATACCGGCACGCCCTTCATGGGCTATGCGGGCGCCGTCTGGATTTTGCAGGAAGTGTGCAACGGCCTGTTCGAGGCGCTGTTCCACATCCTGCCGCTGGGCACCGAGATGGACTCGGTGGCCTCTACCCCCACCACGCTGCGCCGCGATTTCCCTTGGGATGTCGATGCGCAGGCCGAACTTGACCGGATCGTTTCGGAACACCCGATCCTGACCCGGATATCCGCCGCCCGCACCCTGCGCGATGCTGCCGAGAAATCGGCGCTGGACCAAGGGGCCGAACGGGTGGTGCGCGAATTTGTCGAGGCTCTGCGTGGGCCTGACAGAGCCAAACCAAAGGGAGGAACGACCCTATGAGCGATTTTTCTGCAGGCGATCATGGCCACCACCACGCCCATCACCGCAAGCCACGCGCCGAGTTCTACGCTTATTTCGCGCTGATCTTCGTGCTCGCGATCCCGTTTGGCCTGATGTTCTGGGCCTGGGGTCTGGTGACCGAACAGCGCCTGCCGACCCATGGCCCCTTGGCCCGCGCCTGGCGCGAGGCGGGGGCTGTGACGGCCGCAATCTTCCGGGCCTGACCGCCCGGATGCCGAAATTCCGGGCCTGAAAACCCCGGTCAACCGATCCCCGACCAAGGGGATATGTCCAAAAGGGGTCGTGCGCCCGCGCCCCGGTGAGGACCAACAATTCGCCCCATCCCCGACAATCGGGGGCGGGGAGATACTCGGAAGGGCATGCCGCCCGACCGTGAACCCGGCCGCAGGGAATGCGGCGTCAGTCTACCCTTTCGGAGGACACTATGGCTGACAAATCCGACCTGAGTTTCACAGGTCTCACCGATGAGCAGGCGCAGGAACTGCACTCTGTCTACATGAGCGGGCTTTGGCTGTTCACAGCCGTGGCGGTCGTTGCTCATTTGGCCGTGTATATCTGGCGCCCTTGGCTCTGAGGAGGAGCATGACATGTCAAAATTCTACAAAATCTGGCTGATCTTCGATCCGCGTCGCGTGTTTGTGGCACAGGGTGTATTCCTGTTCCTGCTGGCCGCGATGATCCATCTCGTGCTGCTGTCGACCCCTGGCTACAACTGGCTTCAGGAAGCCGGCGCGCGCCACATGGCCGTTGCCCCACCCGCACCGTAAGTGCACCACCCTTGTCGCGGGCGGGCGCATGGCCGCCCGCGACCATTTACCAACGCAGCAATCGTCAGAAGACGATCCCGCGCGCCTATGTTTCGGTGCGCGTAAGGATTGCCTGACCAAGCGGAGAGGGAAGCATGGCACTGCTCAGCTTCGAGAGAAAATATCGCGTGCCGGGGGGCACGCTGGTTGGCGGTAACCTGTTCGACTTCTGGGTCGGGCCGTTTTATGTCGGCTTTTTTGGCGTCACGACCTTCTTCTTCGCGGCGCTTGGTACGATTCTGATCTTTTACGGCACGGCTTTGCACGGGGTCTGGAACCCGTGGCTGATTTCCATCAACCCGCCTGCGGTGGAAATGGGGCTCGCCTTTGCCCCGCTGACCGAAGGCGGCCTGTGGCAGTTGATCACCATCTGCGCGCTTGGGGCGTTCATCTCATGGGCGCTGCGCGAGGTTGAGATTTGCCGCAAACTGGGCATTGGCTATCATGTGCCGGTGGCGTTCGGTTTTGCCATCCTGGCCTATGCCACGCTGACGGTGATCCGGCCGTTGCTGATGGGGGCGTGGGGATATTCCTTTCCCTACGGCATTTTCAGTCACCTCGATTGGGTCAGCAACACCGGCTACACCTATGGCAACTTCCACTACAATCCGGCGCATATGCTGGCGGTAAGCTTCTTCTTTACCACAGCCTTGGCCCTGTCGCTGCATGGCGCGCTGATCCTGTCAGCGGCCAACCCTGAAAAGGGCAAGGAAATGCGGACGCCGGAACATGAAGACACCTTCTTTCGGGATCTGATCGGCTATTCCGTGGGCACGCTTGGCATTCACCGTCTTGGCCTGTTGCTGGCGCTGAACGCGGCGTTCTGGTCGGCGGTCTGTATCGTGATCTCGGGCACCATCTGGTTCGACCAATGGGTCGTCTGGTGGGACTGGTGGTTGCAGCTTCCATGGTGGGCCGATATCGCAGGAGGCGTAAATGGCTGAATATCAGAACATCTTTACCCAAGTGCAGGTCCGCGCGGCACCCGAGATGGGCATGGTCGAAGGCGTGGACATGGCCAACCGCAGCAAGGGGGCAACCTTCAGCAACCTTGCGGGCTGGTTCGGCAACGCGCAACTGGGGCCGGTCTATCTGGGCACCATGGGCACCATATCGCTGGCCGCAGGTCTGACATGGTTCTTCATGGTGGGCGCATGGTTCTGGGATCAGGCGGGCTATAACCCGGCGGTCTTCATGCGCGATCTGTTCTGGTTTTCGCTGGATCCACCGGCACCGGAATACGGGCTGTCGTTCCCGCCGATGGCGGAGGGCGGCTATTTCCTGATTGCGGGCTTCTTCTTTCTGATCTCGCTCAGCGCGTGGTGGGTCCGTACCTATCTGCGGGCCGAGGCGTTGGGGATGGGCAAGCATGTGTCCTGGGCCTTTGCATCGGCCTTGTGGCTGGTGTTTGTGCTGGGTCTGATCCGGCCGATCCTGATGGGGTCGTGGTCTGAAGCCGTACCTTACGGTATCTTCAGCCATCTGGACTGGACCAACAACTTCAGCCTGACCTATGGCAACCTGTTCTATAACCCGTTCCACGCGCTTTCGATTGCCTTCCTTTATGGATCAGCGCTGCTGTTTGCGATGCACGGGGCGACCATTCTGGCGGTCAGCCGCTTTGGTGGCGATCGTGAGCTGGAACAGATCGTGGACCGGGGCACGGCATCAGAACGCGCAGCCCTGTTCTGGCGCTGGACCATGGGGTTCAACGCCACGATGGAAGGTATCCACCGTTGGGCCTGGTGGTTTGCGGTGCTGGTTACGCTGACTGGCGGGATCGGGATTTTGCTGACCGGGACTGTCGTTGATAACTGGTATGTCTGGGCACAGGACCACGGCTATGCGCCGTTGCAATAGGAGAGATCATGTCTGAGTATTTTCAGGAAAAGCGCAGCACGCATCTGACCTATTGGGTGACGGGGCAGATGCTCAAAGGGGCGGGCTGGGCCGCAGGCTTCGTGCTGGCGGTCGGGCTGTCGCTTTGGGCGGTCTGGGGTATCGGGCAGTTGCTGCCCGCCGAAAGCAAGCAGCAACCCTCGCCCTACGGCGCGCTGGAACTGCCGCTGGTTGCGGCTATCGCATAACGGGCCGGGGGCGGCTGACGCCCCCGCCACCTCAAAAATTCGGGTCAAGCCGGCCCGGATCCGGGCGCACCATTTCCCGGTTCCCTTCCTGTTGGCGACAGGCCCCTTCGTGCCGTGCGGGCCAACCCCGTCACGGCACATTTTTTTCCCCGGAGGCGATGATGTCCAAATTCCCCACCCTAGACCGCGTTGCCTCCCCCGCCGATCTGAAGACGCTGAGCGATGCCGAACTGGGGTTGCTTGCGGGCGAATTGCGGCGTGAGACGATAGAGGTGGTCAGCCAGACCGGTGGCCATCTTGGGTCCAGTCTGGGCGTCGTGGAACTGACAGTTGCGATCCACGCCGTGTTCAACACGCCTTTGGACAAGCTGATCTGGGATGTGGGCCACCAATGCTATCCCCATAAGATATTGACCGGACGGCGGGACCGGATGCTGACCCTGCGCGCCGAGGGCGGCCTGTCGGGCTTCACCAAGCGCAGCGAAAGCGAATACGACCCGTTCGGGGCGGCCCATTCGTCCACCTCGATCTCCGCCGCTTTGGGATTTGCCGTGGGGCGGGAAATGGGCATGCCGGTGGGCGATACCATCGCAGTGATCGGCGACGGGGCCATCACGGCGGGCATGGCATACGAGGCGATGAACCACGCGGGCCACCTGAAAGAACGGATGTTTGTCATCCTGAACGACAACGACATGTCGATTGCCCCACCCGTGGGGGCCATGTCCACCTACCTGAACACCATCGCCGACAAAGGCCCGTTTGCGGCGTTGAAGGCCGTGGCTGAAGGGTTCGAGGCCGCCTTGCCCGGCCCGGTGCGTGACGGCGCGCGCCGTGCCCGGGCTTTGGTCACGGGGATGCCGGGTGGTGGCACGCTGTTTGAAGAATTCGGGTTCAGCTACATCGGCCCCATCGACGGCCACAACATGCCGCAACTGCTGGCCACCCTGCGGGCTGCACGGGCGCGGGCAACCGGGCCGGTGCTGATCCATTGTGTCACCGTCAAGGGCAAGGGTTATGCCCCCGCGGAAGGGGCCGATGACAAATACCACGGCGTCGCCAAGTTCGACGTGGCAACCGGCGCGCAGGTCAAGGGCAAGTCGAACGCGCCCAGCTACACCGCCGTTTTCGGTGACACCCTGACCGCCGAGGCTGCGCGTGATCCGCGCATCGTGGCCATCACGGCGGCGATGCCGGGGGGAACCGGCCTTGATATCATGCAGAAACGCTTTCCGGGGCGGGTGTTTGACGTAGGGATCGCCGAACAGCATGGCGTGACCTTTGCCGCTGGGTTGGCCGCATCGGGGATGAAACCGTTCTGCGCCATTTATTCGAGTTTCCTGCAACGGGGTTATGACCAGATCGTGCATGACGTGGCGCTGCAAAAGCTGCCCGTGCGCTTTGCGATCGACCGGGCAGGGCTGGTGGGGCAGGACGGCGCCACCCATGCAGGGGCCTTTGACATCGGGTTCCTGTCGAACCTGCCGGGGTTCACCGTGATGGCGGCCGGGGACGAAGCCGACCTTGTGCATATGATCGCCACAGCCGTGGACTTTGACGCGGGCCCAATCGCCTTCCGCTATCCGCGCGGCGAAGGGGTGGGGGTGGATATGCCTGCCCGGGGTGTCCCGCTTGAGATCGGCAAGGGAAGGGTGATGCGGCAAGGCAGCGACGTGGCGATCCTGTCCTTCGGTGCGCATCTGTCCGAGGCTTTGGCGGCAGCCGAACTGCTGGATGCCGCAGGCATCAGCGCCACGGTGGCCGACGCGCGCTTTGCCAAGCCGCTGGACACCGGGCTGATAGATCAGTTGATGGCGCATCACGCCGCTTTGATCACGGTGGAACAAGGGGCTGTCGGTGGCTTTGGCGCGCAGGTCTTGCACCATCTGGCCAATTCTGGTGGGCTTGACCGGGGGCGTGCCATCCGTTGCATGACCTTGCCCGACCGTTTCATAGATCAGGCCAGCCCAGCGGCGATGTATGCGCAGGCGGGCCTGCGGGCGCAGGATATCGCCGATCTGGCCCGCACCACGCTGCAAAGCAGACCTGCGGCCCCCGTTCGGCTGGCCCCAAAGCCCCGTCTGGTCTGATATTTGCCCAAAGGGCGGGCATTTGCACAACGGCCCACCGGAAAAGTGCAGGCCGGGGTCAGACTTGGCTTGCAAGGGGCGTTGCTCCGCCCAATGTTCTGTGGCAAGACCACTTCAGCAGAAATCTAGACCGATGAGTTCAGAATGAGCGAATTCTCCTCCCGGCGCGTGATGATGGTGGACACACAGGTCCGCCCGTCAGACGTGACCAAGTTTCCGATCATCGAAGCCATGCTTGCGGTCCCGCGTGAGGTTTATGTTCCCCGCGCCTTGGCCGAGGCGGCCTATCTGGGTGACAACGTTGAAATAGCGCCGGGTCGCGTGGTGCTTGAACCGCGCACCCTGGCCAAATTGCTGGACGCGCTGGATATTCAGCCTGACGAAATGGTGCTCGATCTGGGCTGCGGGCTTGGCTATTCGGCGGCGGTGATCGCGCGTCTGGCCGAGGCTGTGGTGGCGGTCGAAGAAGACGAAGGTCTGGCCGCCGATGCGCAGCGCACCCTGTCGGCCGAAGGGGTGGACAACGCCGCCGTGATTGTGGGGCCACTGACCGCAGGGTCGGCCAAGCACGGC
Organism: uncultured Alphaproteobacteria bacterium; assembly: GCA_963772935.1. Taxonomy (GTDB): domain Bacteria; phylum Pseudomonadota; class Alphaproteobacteria; order Rhodobacterales; family Rhodobacteraceae; genus JANNNF01. Next base: position 83,041 of record CAVYZK010000009.1, read on the forward strand.
CCCTATGATGTGATTACCATTCAGGGCGCGGTTGAAGCGGTGCCTGCCACCATTCTGGCGCAATTGAAGGAAGGCGGGCGCATTGCGGCAGTGTTCATGGAAGGCGCGCTTGGCGTGGCGCGTGTGGGCTACAAGGTGGACGGCGTGATGTCATGGCGCTTTGCCTTCAACGCGTCGGCACCGGTGCTCGCCGGGTTCAAGGCAACACGCGGGTTTGTACTGTAAGGCCTTCGGGCCAAAGACGCGGCCGGCGCAACCGGCCCGGCCACAGCGTATAATCGTTGTGGCACCACAAGATGAGGCGACACGATGCGGAACTGGCTTAAAGCGGTGATTGTTGTGGCGGCGGGGGCAATGCCCGTAGCGGGTCAGGCGGAAACGCTGGCCGATGCGCTGATCGCCGGCTATCGCAATTCAAACCTGTTGGACCGAAATCAGGCCCTGCTGCGTGCAGCGGATGAAGATGTGGCGATTGCGGTGTCGCAACTGCGCCCGCTGATTTCCTACACGGGGCAGGTGGGCCTGACCAAGGACAAGTTCCTGCCCAGCGGCACCGTCACCACCGAGGCGCTGTCAACCAGCCTGTCCCTGTCCGCCGATCTTGTGTTGTTCGACTTCGGCAGAACCCGGCTGGGGGTAGAGGTCGCCAAGGAATCCGTGCTGGCAACCCGGCAGGAACTGGTGGCGCAGGAACAGCAGGTGCTGTTCGATGTGGTCAACGCCTATGTCGAGATTTTGCTGCAACAACAGATTGTTGCCCTGCGCCAGTCCAACGTGCGCCTGATCACGCAGGAACTGCGTGCCGCCAATGACCGGTTCGAGGTGGGCGAGATTACCCGCACCGATGTGGCAATTGCCGAGGCCCGTCTGGCCGGGTCGCGGTCCAACCTTGCGGCTGCTGAAGGCGACCTGCTGGTGGCCCGTGAAGCGTATAAATTGGCGGTCGGCAGCTATCCGGGCCGTCTGTCACCTCTGCCACCGTCGCCGCGCATCGGTAAAACGCTGGAAGAAGCCCAGACCGTTGCCATGCGCACGCATCCGTCGATCCGTCAGGGCCAGCATCTGGTCAAGGTCGCCGATCTGCAGGTTGAAGTGGCCAAAGCAGCCATGAAGCCCAGCTTTGGGTTGGGGGCCGATCTGTCGGTGGTGTCGCGTGATACCTCTGGCAGCTCGTTTCAGAACGATACGTTGAACGGGTCGATCGGTCTGAACATGACGCAGACCATCTACGGTGGGGGGCGGTTGTCGGCGCTCTATCGTCGCGCTCTTGCCGGCAAAGAGGCGCAGCGCGCTGGTCTGCATCAGACCATGGCCGTGGTGTCGCAGAACCTTGGCAACGCGTGGGCGGGCCTCGGGGTTTTCGTCGCCTCTATCGATGCCAGCGACCGCCAGATCCGGGCAGCCCAAACCGCCTTTGATGGCGTCAAGGAAGAAGCCACTCTGGGCGCGCGCACCACACTGGATGTGCTGGACGCAGAGCAGGAATTGCTGGACGCCCGCGCCCTGCGCCTGCAGGCCGAGGCCAGCCGCTATGTCGCGGTGTACCAGATTTTGGGGGCCATGGGCCTGCTGACCGCCGATCATTTGCAGCTTGGCATCCCGACCTATGATCCCGATGGCTACTACAACGCCGTCAAGAATGCCCCGGCCACCTCGTCTCGGGGCAAGAAACTGGACGCAATCCTTAAGAAAATCGGCAATTGATCCCGAAATTCGTCCTTTCGTTAACGGCGCTTGCGGCCTTTTCTTGTGTAAAGAGCGCAAGCGGCTTAGAGTTCTGGAAAACACGAACGGGCAGGGCGCTGATGTCGGAACCGATGACCAACCATGAGATCGAAGATGTTCTGTCGTCGATCCGCCGTCTGGTATCTGAAGATTTGCGCCCCGCGCCGGGTCGGTCGGTTGCAAAACCAGTGGACAGCAAGCTGATCCTGACGCCCGCGCTGCGGGTCGTGTCAGAAAACCTGCCCGATGATGTGCCCGCAAACCAGCCCGATGATCTGCCGCCGGTGCGGGCGGAACATCCCCCAGCCGAGGTATCGACGCTGGCGTCGTTTCAGGACTCATTCGATATCGTAACTGCGGCTCCGGTGATCAGTGACAATGCCCTCCGTTTGGTTGGGGCCGGGCTTGATGAAACCTCTGGCGGAGACCCTGCGCCTGCCGTGGCCGAATGGGACGATGGCGTCTGGGACGCGGCACCTGCGACTGATGAAGAAATGTCGGACGACGGGTTGGCTGATGTTGACCTGGACCCGGCGGACGAGGCCCCGATGTGGACCGACACTGCCTCGGGCGATGTCCCGGCGTGGGACGATACCCCGGCTGAGGCATGGGTGACCGAAGATCCGATCCCGTTTCTGGCCCATCCCCGCAAAGCCGCTGTCACGCCAAATCCGCTGGCGCAGGCCTGGGCCGACCGGGCAGAGGCCGACGTGCGGGCTGAATTGCAGTCGGTGGTGGAAGAAAAGCTGGCCGCCAACAGCACGCCAGCCGCCGAACCGGACCCGGTGGTCAGCAGCGTGTTCAGCGATGACGCCGCTCCCTTTGACGAAGAAGCCCTGCGTGACATCGTGCGCGATATCATCCGGGAAGAACTCGCCGGGTCATTGGGCGAACGCATCACGCGTAACGTGCGCAAACTGGTGCGGGTGGAAATCAACCGGGCACTTTCGGCGCGGGAATTCGAATAGCGCGCGGACCGCTTCGGGCCACAAAATCTATGCCACCCCCACCAAAGCAAAACGCGCCCCCGGAAGGGCGCGTTCTGTAAATCTTGCAAGACTTGATCAGGCGGCTTCGGCCTGATCGGCCTCAAGGGCATGACGACGCTCAGATTCTTCGCGAGACAGAGCAACCGAAGTCCGCACGCCTTTGGATACGAAATCCATCAGGCCCTTGACCACACGCTCGTTCGGATCGATTCCAGCACAAGACAGCACTTCACGCCCATCGCGCGAGCGTGCCCAGCGGGCGATCTGTTCCGGCCCGTTGCCATATTTTTTGTCATCAGCGATTGCGTCGTCAAGTGCAGCAAGCACGACGGCAGCAAAAAGCTTGCGGGCACGTTGCCCCTGTTCATAGTTGAACGCAGTTCCATCAACGAAATCGGCCACTTCGTCGTCCTCTTTCTTACACTTGTCATTTTGATCTGCCGCGAATATGGCGATTTGACGACGATTCGGCATTACCCTTTTGGAATGACTGCTATGCGTCTATTGCATGGCTTGATCAGGGTTCTACTGTATCTAGTCGGCTTGCCAGCCGCGCACCTGCAATATATAGGGGCAGAACAATAATTTTGCAACCTTTTGATAAGGTTTTGTCACAATGGCAAAGATCAACGGCAACGAAATCAAACCAGGCTTTGTGCTGGAGCATGATGCTGGCCTGTGGGGTGCCGTGAAGGTCAACCACGTCAAGCCCGGCAAAGGCGGGGCTTTCGCACAGGTTGAACTGAAAAACCTGCGCGATGGGCGCAAGTTGAACGAGCGGTTCCGGTCAGAAGACAAGGTGGAGCGGGTTGAGCTGGAAAACAAGGACCAGCAGTTTCTGTATGAAACCGATGGCCGGCTCGTGTTCATGGATTCTGAAACCTATGAACAGACCGAGATTGACGCCGATCTGCTGGGCGACCGCCGCCCCTTTCTGCAAGACGGCATGACGGCGACGGTGCAGTATTACGGCGATGAGCCGTTGAACGTGACCATCCCGCAGAAAGTGACCTGCCGCGTGGTGGAAACCGAACCGGTGCAGAACGGCCAGACCGCGTCGAAATCCTACAAGCCTGCAATGCTGGACAACGGGGTGCGCATCATGGTGCCGCCGTTCATCAACTCGGATGAGATGATCATCGTACATACCGAATTGCTGGAATATTCCGAAAGGGCGTAACACGCGGGCAGCCTGCCCAATCCGCGTCGATGAGGAAACAATGAGCGTCTGGTTGCGCCCGTCACATTACCATTGGACCGCCTTGCTGCTTGCAATGGCGGTCTGTTCGGTTGGATTTGCGTGGCTGACCTATGGATTGATCACCGTGGCCATGAAGAATGTCAGTTTTCTGACCATGCATGGCCTTATGGCAGCGGTCGAAGGCGGCGCGCTGCAATTGGTGCTGATTTGTCTCAAAGGATTTGCGGCGCTGCTGTTTTACATTGGTTTCAAAGGGATAGAGCATGAACTGGTCTATCGCTGGCTGTCACACCACTGAGGGTTCTCGGGTGATCACCGCATCGCCTGCATGCAGGTTGTCGCCTGCGCGGTCCAGCCGCAGATAGGCGATGCCAAAGCCATTCGACTGACTGAACAACGTTCCGGCTGGCTTGCCGTCTGCGATGATCGGTGTGCCAACGGGGGCCACACCCTGCACCTGCACCCGTACCAGCCCTTTGCGCAGTTCTGTCTTGTGCTTCATCCGGGCGGTGACTTCCTGCCCGACATAGCATCCTTTGCGGAAATCGACGCCGTGCAGCCGTTCGAACCCGGACTCGAGCAGATAGCTGTCATCGGGGATCAGTTCGATGCCGGTTTCCGGGATGCAATGGGCGACGCGGATCGCGGTCCAGTCGATGGATGGGGCATCGCCCGGCGTATCGCTGTAGGCGCGCCACCCCAAGGCCGGGTGGCGGGGGTCGGGCAGGGCACCCTCTGGTCCCGCCCCAAGCCCGCGCTGCACGTGAAGGGGGCAGGGGGCGATCGTCACCTTGGCGCGCAGGCGGTACATCGTCAGGCGGCGCAGAGTGGTGTCGGCCACGGGGGCGGCAATGTCGATCAGGTAGGTGTCGGGGGCGGTGTCGGCGGTGCGGGCGATCAGGAAATCCGCCAGATACTTGCCCTGCGGCGTCAGCAAGGCAGCCCAGATCAGCCCCGGACCAAGCCCAAGAGGGCGCACGTCATTGGACACCAGCCCTTGCAGAAAGGTCAGCGCGTCAGGGCCAGTGACGGTCCACAGCACACGGTCAAGGGCGGCTTCGCCTTGCATTGCAACTCCTCGGGTTCGTAGGATGGGCAATATTGCCCATCGCTCCGACAGTGCCAAGGGCGATCACTCGCGGAACTGCAATTCATACAGCCGCGCGTAAAGCCCGCCCTGCGCCAGCAGCACCGCATGACTGCCCTGTTCGACCACCCGGCCCTTGTCGATCACCACAATCTTGTGGGCATCGCGCACGGTTGCCAGCCGGTGCGCAATCACCAGCGTCGTGCGGCCCGCGCCAAAGGCGCTCAGCGCCTCGGACACCGTGGCCTCGGACTGCGCGTCCAGCGCGCTCGTGGCCTCGTCCAGCAACAGCACCGGGGCCTCGCGCAGCAGGGCGCGGGCGATGGCGATGCGTTGACGCTGCCCGCCTGAAAGAGCCGACCCGCGCGGGCCTGCGGGGGTGTCGATGCCGTTGGGCAAGGCCGCCACAAACCCCGCCGCATGGGCCGACGTCAGGGCCTGTGTCAGCCGGGCTTCGGAGATATCCTGCCCCAGCATCAGGTTCTCGCGCAGGGTTTCATCGAACAACGCGGAATCCTGCGTGACGCTGGCAAACAACGCCCTTTGGTCGGCCAGCGACAGGTCTGCCAGCGGCACACCGCCTGCACGGATCGTGCCGGTGGCCGGATCGACCAGCCCGGTCAGCAGGTGGAAAATCGTGGTCTTGCCTGCACCGGACGGCCCGACCAGCGCCGTCATCTGCCCGGCCTCGGCGGTAAAGCTCAGGCCGTTCAGCACGGGCATATCGCCATAGGCAAAAGTCACCTCGTCAAACTGCAACGCAGGTGCCCCGGTCGGAGGCGGTACCAGGCTGGTGGCGCGGCGCGGTGTCTGGGCTTGGGTGGCAAACAGGCCAACGATCCGTTCCAGACTGGCGGCGGCGGTCTGCCACAGGCCTGCCATCTCGCCGATCCGGCGAATGGGTTGGAACGTCAGGGTCATGGCGGAAAAGAACGCCATGAACTCGCCCGTCGTACGCTCGCCTTCGGCGACTTCGCGGCCCCCCAGCATCAGCACCGCGAAAAAGCCAAGGCCCGTGACCACATCGACCAGCGACGGCATCATGGCGCGGCCAGCCGTGGCCTTGATTTCGGCGCTGCGGATACGGTCGAGGATGCGGCGAAAGCGGGTGCTTTGATAAGCCTCCATCCCGTTCAGCTTGACCGCCTGAATGCCGTGAAAAATCTCATCCAGCCTTGTGGTGCGCAGGCCCGCCTGTTCGCGCAACTGCTTGGCCTTGCGGCGCAGATAGCGTTGCAGAATGGCGGTCGGCAGGATCAGCAGGGGCGCACCGATCAAGGCGGCCAGGGTCCAGCGCGGGTCAATCGACAGCGCCACCGCCATCAGCCCGATCAGCGCCACCCCGTCGCGACCAATGCCTGAAATCAGCGAAATCCAGATGCCCTGCACGGCGATGCTGTCCCCCTGCACCCGTTCGATCAGCGACCCCGGCGGATGGGCCTGAAAAAAGCTGCCATCCAGCGTCAGGATATGGTCCAGAAGATCGGCCTGCATGCGGTTCGATACGGATTGCGAGATCGACGACAGCAGGGTTTTTGACGCAAGCGCCGTGCAGGCCCGCAGCACGAACAGCCCGACAATCCCCAGACCAACGGCGGTCAAGGCTGCCTGCCCGCCTGCCGCAAACACCTGATCGAACAGCGGTTTCAGAAGGTAGGACAGCGCCCCCAGCGTGCTGCCCTCAATCACCATCAGCAAGAACGCAAGGCCCAGCCGGGCGCGGGTGGACGACAGATAGCGCCGCCAGAACCACAGCGCCAAGGGGCGCGATCCGCCGTCAGATTTGGGAAGGATCGGGGCTTGTGTCACGGCAGGTCATCGGTCCCATACGGGGCGCATCGCCCGGGGGTTGGCATAGCGTGAAAGGCCCCGCACTGGCAAGGTCGCCAGTCACACGCCGGGGGCGCGATTGACGTCTGCCCCGCCCCGGCGTAGCCATGGCCCGTCCCTTTTCGGAGCATACCCTATGAGCCTTGCCAACGGTCGCCCCTATCTTGCCATTCCCGGCCCCTCTGTCATGCCCGACCGGGTGCTGGCGGCGATGCACAAGGGCGCCCCCAACATCTATGACGGGGCGCTGCCTGCGATGGTCGAAACACTGTGGCCGGATTTGCGCCGCGTGGCGGGGACATCGCAGAATGTGGCGCTGTACATCGGCAACGGCCATGCGGCATGGGAGGCCGCGAACGCCAACCTGTTTTCGCGCGGCGACCGGGCCTTGGTGCTGGCCTGCGGCAACTTTGGCCATGGCTGGGCGCGGTCGGCGACGGCCGTTGGGGTGCAGGTCGATGTGCTGGATTTCGGGCTGCAAAGCCCGGTGGACCTGAACCGGTTCGAGGCCGCCTTGCGCGCCGATACCCACCACAGCATCAAGGCCGTGCTGACCACCCATGTCGATACCGCAAGTTCGGTGCGCAATGATGTGGCCGCCCTGCGCCGGGTGATGGATGCGGTGGGCCACCCGGCCTTGCTGGCAATCGACTGCATCGCCTCGATGGGCTGCGATGAATACCGGATGGATGACTGGGGCGTCGATGTGACCGTGGCGGCCAGCCAGAAAGGGTTGATGACTCCGCCGGGCCTGGGATTTGTGTGGTTTTCCGAAAAGGCCCGCGCCGCCTGTGCCAACAGCGATCTGCGCACCCCTTATTGGAACTGGACCCCCCGGGCCGATGCGACCGAGTTCTGGCAGCTTTGGTGCGGCACGGCCCCGACCCATCATCTGTTCGGGTTGCGGGAATCGCTGACCATGATCCTGGACGAGGAAGGGCTGGAGGCTGTCTGGGCGCGGCACGAGGTGCTTGCCGGGGCCGTCTGGGCCGCGTTGGACGCCTGGGGGGCGGGAAATGACGCCATCGCCATGAACATCGCCAATCCGGCCCACCGGGGCCGGTCGGTGACTGCGGCACGGTTTGGGGCACCGGCGGGGGCCTTGCTGCGGCAATGGACGGAACAGAAGGCCGGGGTGACGCTTGGGCTGGGTCTTGGCATGTCCACCCCGGACGACCCGCAAGGGCAGGGGTTTCTGCGGGTGGCGCATATGGGGCATGTCAACGCGCATATGACGCTGGGGGCCTTGGCTGTGATGCAGGCGGGCATGGTCGCGCTGAACATTCCCCACGGGCCGGGGGCCTTGGATGCAGCGGCGCGGGTTGTGGGGTTGGGGGCGCGGTAAATCGGGCGTTTCGCAGGGGGCAGACCCCGGGGCGCTGCCCCGGACCCCGGGATATTTGGGCCAGCATGAAATGTCAGGCTGTCGGTTGCGTCTTGCGCCCTCGCGAAAGCGCCTGTTCGCGCAGGGCGATGTAGCTGGCCGAGGCGATCAGGATCGACACGCCAAGCACCGTCCAGCCATCGGGCAGATCGCCAAAGAACCACCAGCCCAGCAGGGTTGCCATGACGATTTCCGTATAGGCGAGCGGGGCAAGCAAGGACGCCTCGGCATGGTCATAGGCCATTACGATGAACAGATGGCCAAGGGTGGCGATCAGGCCAAGCGCCGCGAACAGCACCCACGTGGCCGCATCAGGCGTCTGCCAGAACAGCGGCAGGGCCAGCGTCAGCAGCCCGGCCCCCATCAGGTTGGTGTGATAGGTGGTGACCATCGCCGGGGCTTGCCCCGATATCCGCCGCGTCATCAGGAAATACAGCGCAAGGCTGACGCCTGCGGCAAAGGCAAAGCCCACGCCGGGATTGAGGGTGGCAAAGCCGGGGCGGATGATGATCAACATACCCACAAACCCCACGGCCACTGCCGCCCACCGGCGCGGGCCGACATGCTCGCCCAGGATCAGCGGCGACAGTGCGGTCAGCACCAAAGGCTGCACGAAGAAAATCGCCAAGGCGTCGGCAATCGGCATATAGGTCAGCGACAAAAAGAACAGCCCCGTCGCCGCCAGCAGGAACGACGCCCGCATCGCATGATAGGCGGGGCGGTCGGGCCAAAGGGCGGCACGCCCGCCTTGGTGCAGCGCCACGGGCAGAGTCAGCACGGTGCCAAACGCGACCCGCGCCCAGACGATCAGCAGGATGGGCACGCCATTCTGGCCCAGATATTTGGCAATCACGTCGATGCAGGGCAACACCGCCATGGCAAGACACATGAGGCCGATACCCACCAAGGGTCTTGGGGCCAAGGCTTTCGGAGCGGGTGTCATGGTCAGAATGCGTTGAAAAACACGAACAACGCCGACTTGACCACCGCATAGGCCATCCCCAAGGCAAAGATGATGGCGGCAACGGCGGTCAGCGTGCCCAGCATGATCCAGACGCCATCCCTCTCCAGCACCCCCAGACTGATGATGCACAGCGCAAATGCCGGGGCCATGTTGGCAAACGGGATCGGCAGGGCCAGCACCATCGACAGCAGCAGACACAACCCGCCAATCACCCGCTGCACGGCAGGGTGCCCGAAGGGCAGCATCCGTGCGCGCAACAGGCGTTCGGCGCGCTGCAACCATGGGCCGGCATGGCTGACCAGCGTGGCAAAGCTGTCGCGCGTCATCGACCGGCGGGCGATGAAGTCGGGCAGCCAGGGACTTTGCCCCAGCATCATCTGCGCCGACAGAAACAGCAGCGGCAAGCCAAGGATACCCGACGTGCCGGGCGGGGTGGGCAACATGTTGGGAAAGGCAAACACCAGCAGCAGGGCCCCAAAGGCCCGCGCCTCCATCGCGCGCAAAAGATCACCGACGGAAATGCGATCGCGGCTGTCATCATCCGCAATCGCATCAAGGATCTGCGACAGTTTTGGCGGGCGGCGCGGGTCGGTTCCGGGATCGGACGACAGGGGTGGCAGGGCAGGCGGGGTCATCGCAGGGCGGGTCCGATCAGGCTTGGGCCAAGGGCTGTCCCAGATGTGGCGCTATTGCCCGTGACGGGCAAGCCAATCTTTCATGAAAGCGATCTCTGCCTCTTGGGCGGCGATCACGCTTTCGGCAAATTTGCGCACCTCGGGGTCTTTGCCGTATTTCAGCACGATGCGGGCGTTGTCCACCGCCCCCTGATGATGCGGGATCATGCCCGTGATGAAATCCACATCGGCGTCGCCCGTATAGGGCACCATCATCCCCGTCATCATGCTGGTCATAACGGCCTGATATTCCTTGGTGGCCGGGGTTTCTGCGCCCATTTCCATGGCGGAATGATCCATCGCGTCGTCCGCTGTCTGCGAAAGCACGGGTGTGGCCGCAAGCACAAGGGCCAAAGTCAAAGCGCAAAATCGGGTCATCTGGTCTATCTCCATTTCAGGTCTGAAACCACTCTGCGGGCTTCCCGCAGCAGGAGGGCAAGTCACATCCCGGTGAGGCCAACTCGCGCCCTTGCCACATTTCGCGCCATTTGCCTGATTGTCGGGCGATGGCGATCAAAGCACCGTCACTGTGCATGTTTGGGGCCTTCACCCCGGCGCAAAGGCGGCGTAGTCTTGGCGTATTATGACACAACGCTTCGGGTGATATCCACCATGCCCGCTATCCCAAATCAGCGCGACCAGCACAAACGCCCGGTCGTCGGCATCATCGGCAATATGACGATGCTGAACGAAACCTATGCCGTTCACGCCAGCGGCACGATGATATCCGAGGCCGTGGCCGAGGTGGCGGGGTGCCTGCCGTTGATCATCCCGTCTGATCCGCGCTTTGTCAGCGTGGATGAATTGCTGGCGCTGTGCGACGGCTTCGTGCTGACCGGCGGCCGCCCCAACGTGCATCCGTCGGAATATGGCGAGGATGAAACCCCCGCCCATGGCGATTTCGACCGTTGCCGCGATGCGATCACCCTGCCGCTGGTGCGGGCCTGTGTCGAACGTGGCCAGCCGTTCCTTGGCATCTGCCGTGGGTTTCAAGAGGTGAACGTGGCCATGGGCGGCACGCTCTACCCCGAGATCCGCGATCTGCCGGGGCGGATGAACCACCGCATGCCCCCTGATGGCAGTCTTGAGGAAAAGTTTGCCCTGCGCCATCCGGTGCGGTTTTCGCCAGATGGCCCCTTTGCCCGCCTGATGGGCGCGGATGAGGTGATGACCAACACCCTGCACGGGCAGGGCATAGCGCGGGCAGGGTGCCGCATCGTCATTGACGGTGAGGCCCCCGATGGCACGCCCGAGGCGATTTTTGTCAAGGATGCGGTCGGATTTACCCTGTCAGTGCAGTGGCACCCGGAATGGAACGCCGCAGGCGACCCGGTATCCCGCCCGTTGTTTGAGGCGTTCGGGGCGGCGGTGGCCGATTGGGCAGGCCGGGGGCGTTTGCGCAAATCGGCCTGATGCGGGCCGCAATGACTGCTTGAGCCTTCGGCGCGGCTTGCTATGGTCGCACCAAACCCGGAGGCTTGCATGAAACGATCCCGCATCAACGATATCATGGCCGAGGCGGACGCGATGATCCGCCACTATGGCTTTGTGCTGCCCCCCTTTGCCTATTGGACGCCCGATCAGTTCAAGGCCCGCACCGATGCGCGCCGGATCGTGGACAGCCGGATGGGCTGGGATATCACCGATTACGGGCAGGGGCGCTATGACAGTCTGGGGCTGTTCCTGTTCACCCTGCGCAACGGGTCTTTGGCCGATCTGCAACGGGGCGGGGGCATGTGCTATGCTGAAAAGCTGTTGATTTCCAAGCAGGATCAGCTTTCGCCGATGCACACCCATGTGATCAAGGCCGAGGATATCATCAACCGGGGCGGGGCCACGCTGGTGGTGCAACTGTACGGGTCGGATGATGCCGGGGCCTTCGCGCTGGACAAGGGCGGGGTGGTGCGCTGCGACGGCATCACGCGCGCCTTCGCGCCCGGTGAAAAGCTGCGGCTGGCCCCCGGCGAAAGCGTGACCCTGATGCCGGGCGACTGGCATGCGTTCTGGGGCGATGGCGGCGATGTGCTGATCGGCGAGGTCAGCACCGTGAACGACGATGTGACCGACAACGTGTTTCGCGAACCGATTGGCCGCTTTGCCGCGATCGATGAAGATGTGGCCCCGACGCATCTGCTGGTCAGCGACTACGATAAGTGGCTGCCAGTCTGAGGGTTGGCCAGTCTGAGAGTTGTGGGCCTGATCTGCCCCCAGCTTCATCTGCGCCAGAAACGCGCGCAGCATCGGCACCCGGCGCGGGCGAAAGCTGGTGTCGGTCAGGCGCACGTCTGACATCTGGTTCAAATGAAAGCGGCGGTAATCCTGCCGCAAGGTGCAGAACGCCAGACACATCAGGCTGCGGTCCAGAAAGATCACCGACAGCGGCCAGATCTGCCGCCGGGTGACCTGCCCGGCCCGGTCGGCATAGCCAATGTCCAGCGCGCGTTCGTCCCACGCAGCCTCGCGCACCAAGGCCAGATGGGCGGGGGCAGGCGGGCGGCGTTCATAGCGGTGGACCTGATGGGTGGCGTGGATGGCTTGGCGCTGCACCCGTTCGGGCAGGGTGGCGGTGATCTTGGCCAAGGCCGCATCCGCCGCCTTTGCCAGTGCTGCATCGCCCGCCAGTCGCACCTCGGCCAGCCCCAGCACCAGCGCCTCAACCTCCAGCCTTGTGAACATCTGTGGCGGCAGGGCCGGGTCTTCGGTCAGGCTATAGCCCACCCCTGCCGCCCCGTCGATCAAGGCACCGCCAGCGCGCAATGTCTCAATATCGCGATACAGGGTGCGCGGGCTGACTTCGGTTTCTTCCGCAAGCCGAGCGGCGGTTACGGGCGCGGGCAGGCGGCGCAGAGCGTCAAGCAGGCGAAACAGGCGATCTGGGCGGGGCATCAATCCTCCTGACGGAAACTGTCAGCAGGGGCAGTTTATACCAAGGGCATCGCAACACGAAAGGAAGATTGAAATGCTGACCCTGTATCATGCCCCCAACAGCCGGTCCTCGGCCATCGTTACCCTGATCGACGAGATGGGCCTTGCCGATTGGGTGGATATCCGCACCGTCACCATCGTGCGTCAGGATGGCAGCGGGGCGGTTGATCCCGCCAACCCCCACCCCGAAGGAAAAGTGCCGACCTTGGTGCATGACGGCGTGGTGATCACCGAACGCGGTGCGATCATCCTGCATCTGTGCGCGCTGTTCCCCGATACTGGCCTGTCACCGAAACCCGGCACCCCGGAATGGGGCCGCTTTGCAAGCTGGCTGGTGTGGTATCAGGGCGTGCTGGAGCCTGTGCTGATCCATCAGGGGGCGGGTCTGACGCACCCTTGGCTGACCGAGACCTTCCGCGGCCCGGATGAGGCCACGGCGCGGCTGCACGAGGCGCTGACGCAGGGGCCGTGGCTGATGGGTGACAGCTATTCTGCCGCCGATCTGCTGATCCATTCGCCCTATGCGTGGTTCAAGGACATGACCCCCGACGACCCGCTGATCCGCGATTGGCTGGCGCGCTGCATCGCGCGGCCTGCCGGGGCGGGTACTTTGGCCGCCTGACCGGCAGCACTGACAACGGGTCCAAACGAAAAGGGCCGCCCGGGTTGGGGCGGCCCTGATTCATGTCAGACGACAGCCGTTACGGCTGCGGGCAAACCCCGTTCACCAGGGCCACCGTGCAGGCCGCCGCAGGGGCTGGCGTGACCGCAGGGGCGGGAACGACGGGGGCTGCAACCACAGGGGCGGCCACGACGGGGGCCGCAGCGGCGGGCGTGGGCGCGCTTTGCGTGAAGGCCGGCTGTGCCAGCGTTTGCAGTTTCGGAACCGCAACCGGGGCCGTCAAAGGTGCCGTCACGATGGCATCACCAGCGGGCTTGGGCGTGGATTTCGGCTTCGCCTTGGCTTTCGGCGCGGGCGGCGGCAGCGTCAGGCCCTTGGGCATTTCACCACTTGCCGTCAGCACGATGACCTTTTCACCGCCCTGAACGCGGGAATACAGGTCCATCACATCCTGGTTGATCATACGGATGCAACCCGACGAGGCATTGCGCCCAATCGACTGCCAATCCGGCGTCCCATGGATTCGGTAGCCATAATCGACCCCGTTGGTCGTCAGGTAAATCGCGCGGGCGCCAAGCGGGTTGGTCGGCCCGCCGGGCTGGCCCTTTTCCCATTTGGCCAGTTCCGGTTTACGCGCAATCATTTCCTTGGGCGGGGTCCATGTGGGCCAAGGCTTTTTCTCGTTTACAATGGCCTCACCCGACCACTGAAACCCTGCAGCGCCGACCGCGATGCCATAGCGGATCGCGGTGTTCTTGCCGGTGATGTAGTGCAACACCCGTTGGCCGGGGTTGATGATGATGGTTCCCGGGGCCTCGTCCGACACGAACGTTACGGCTTGGCGGCGATACGCCTCGGGGATCTGATCAACGGGCAGGGCCGGAATGTCAAAATTCGCGTCCTTGGTGGCGGCATAAGCCACATCGGGTGCGGCCACCACAGGCGGCGGTGCCGGGATCAGCCCGGCCTTGACCAATCCGGGGTCGGGCACACAGGCAGAAGCCCCGGCCATCAGCAGCAGAGCCGCCAAAAATTTCAGGCCAACACGCGACATTCCTACAATCCTTATTTGTCAGGCACAATTTATCCGGCACCAGCATGCCGGAGAATCACTGTTTACGCTAAAGGACCGCCACGCCCGCGTCAAAGCGTGACGGCATGAATCAGCCAGTTACAGCGTGGTCCGCACCGCCCAAAGTTCAGGAAACAACTGCACGTCCAGCATCCGACGCAGGTATTGTACCCCTGACGTGCCACCCGTGCCGCGCTTGAAGCCGATCACCCGTTCCACGGTCGTGACGTGGTTAAAGCGCCATCTGCGGAAGTAATCCTCAAAATCCACCAGTTTCTCGGCCAACTCATAGGCTTCCCAATGAAGCTGCGGGTTGGAATAGACAGTATGCCAGACCGCTTGTACCCCATCATGTGGCACCCAAGGGGTGCCCAGATCGCGGGTGATCACGTCTTCGGGAACGGGCAGGCCGCTGCGGGCCAGATGGCGCAATGCCTCATCATACAGGCTTGGACGGGCGAGTTCCGCGTGCAGCAGGGCGGTGAGGTCAGGACGGTGCGCATGGGGGCGCAGCATCGCGAGGTTGCGGTTGCCAACGGCATATTCGATCAGCCGGTATTGCCAGGACTGGAACCCCGACGACTGCCCCAAGCCATCGCGAAAGGTGGTGTAATCGGCGGGGGTCATGGTGCGCAGCACATCCCACGCAGTATTCAACTGCTCAAAAATGCGCGAGATGCGCGACAGCATCTTGAACGCCTCACGCACAGACCCCGCAGCAATGCAGCGGCGGGCGGCATCAAGTTCGTGCAGGGCAAGGCGCATCCACAACTCGGATGTCTGGTGCTGAATGATGAACAGCATTTCATCATGCGCGCCGGTCAGCAGGTGCTGGGCGTCCAGAATCTGGTCGATGCGCAGATAGTCGCCATAGGACATGCGGCCGTCAAAAGCGGTTTCCGCACCATCGTCGGCGGGGTTGTAGGGGCAAGTGGTCATGATCGTTCTCCGGATGATTGCAAGGGTCAGGGAAAGATCGGACCTTTGCAACTGAGAACGGAAAACACGCCCATGCGTCGCCAGAGGCAGACCCAGGCGGCCGGGCGGCAGAGGGCGGTTGCGGACGCCCCCCACCCCCATCCCCTCCCCACGGAGGGGGAGGGGAGGCGCAGACTGCGGGCGTCGTGCCGTTTGCTGCGATGGGGGCAACGTGCCACCGCGGGCTGGCAATGGTGCACCCGCCCTGTCACGGCGCAGTCCACGCCATGGCGAAGCGTTCAAAAATCTGGCCATTGTGGGGATGGTTCTGCGCCTCGACCACCTGCCAGCCGCGCCGGGCAAAGAAGGGCCGGGCGAGGTGGCTCGCGTGGGTGGTCAGGCGGTCAAGGCCTGCGGCAAGCGGCATCAGCGCGTCATACAGCGCGCCCGCAACCCCGGTGCCCATCACCCTCGGCAGCACGAAGGCCATGTCGAGATGGCCGGTATGGGTCATCGACATGAAGCCGGTCAGACCATCACCATCGACGGCCACAAAGCACCACTGGGTCAGCAGCCTGTCAGGCGTTTCGGGGGGCTGCGGGCTGGGTGCCCAGGCCTCGCGTTGCGCTTGGGTGTAGTGGGCGGCGGTGCCGTCGCGCACCGAATGGTAGAATACCGCCTGACAGGCAGCGCGGTCCTGGGCGGTATAGGGGCGGATGCCGGGCATCATATCCACCGGCGCGTCTTTGGCTGGCAGAGGAGCCTCCGGCGGGGATATTTGGGCAAAGAGGATGAGGGTTTGGAGGGGTGATGGCTGCCGCCTTCGTCAATCAGCGGCATAGGCATCGACTTCGACGAGCCATGCCGGGTTCGCAAGCCCTGCCACGACCAGCAAGGTGGCGGCAGGGGCCGGGCCGTCACCCACCCAGACATCGCGCTGCGCGCGGTAGCTTGCGACAGCCTCGGGCGTGTTGGAGGTCAGATAGACCACCATCTTGACCAGATTGGCGCGGGTCATGCCCGCCGCCGCAAGCCCCGTCGCGACATTGGCAAAGGCCGCGTCAAGCTGGGCGTCCAGCCCATGTGCAATGCGGCCATCGGGGCTGGTCCCAACCTGCCCAGACAGATGCAGATGCCGCGTAACGCCAGTGGCAAGTGCCGCATGGCTGAAGCGCGACGACGGGGGGGCGATGCCTTCGGGGTTCCAGAAACGGAGGGTTGCCATGTCATGTCACCTTTGCGCGGATTTTATACTCGGGGCGGTCCCATAGCGCATTTGCCATCACATCGGCGATGATGGCAATGGCGCGGGCCACGTCGCCCTGGTCGATGAACAGCGGGGTAAAGCCAAAGCGCAGGGTATCTGGCGCGCGGAAATCGCCGATCACGCCGCGCGCGATCAGCGCCTGCATCATCGCATAGCCTTCTGGGTGGCGAAAACTGACCTGACTGCCGCGCATCGCGGGATCGCGCGGGGTGGCAAGGGTCAGGTCGGGGCAGGCGGCCTCGACCCCTGCGATGAACTGGTCGGTCAGCGCCAGCGAGGCCGCGCGCAGGGCGGCCATATCCACCGTGTCCCAGATATCAAGCGAGGCCTCAAGTGCGGCCATTTGCAGGATCGGCGGTGTGCCCACCCGCATCCGTTCAGCCCCCGTGGCCGGACGGTAGCCCAGATCGAAGGCAAAGGGCGCATCGTGCCCCAGCCAGCCCGACAGGGCCGGGCGGGCGGTGTTGGCGTGGCGGGGGGCGACATAGATGAACGCAGGCCCGCCGGGGCCGGAATTGAGGTATTTATAAGTGCATCCGGCGGCGAAATCGACATTGCACTTGGCCAGTTCCACCGGCAGCGCGCCAGCCGAATGGGCCAGATCCCAGATCGTCAGCGCGCCGCAAGCATGGGCGCGGGCGGTGATCGCGGCCATGTCATGCTTGCGACCCGTCCGGTAATCCACCTCGGTGATCAGGGTCACGGCGACAGTGCCATCAATCGCGTCCAGCACATCTTCGGGGGCGACAGTGCGCAGGGTGTAGCCTTGGCCAAGCGTGCGGCACAGCCCGTCGGCCATGTACAGATCGGACGGAAAATTGCCGGTATCCGACAGGATCACCCGGCGCGTCGGGTTCATCTCCAAAGCCGAGGCCAGCGCCTGATAGATCTTGATCGACAGCGTATCGCCCATTACGACATGGCCGGGTTCCGCCCCGATCAACCGCGCGATCCGGTCGCCCACCGACAAGGGCTTGTCGTTCCAGCCCGCCTTGTTCCAGCCGGTGATCAGCATCTGGCCCCATTCAGCCTCGATCGTTTTTGCCACCCGCGCGGCGGTGGCGCGTGGCAGCGGCCCCAGCGAATTGCCATCCAGATAGATCACCCCCTCGGGCAGGAGGAACTGGCCTTTGGTCGCGGCAAAATCGGTGGTCATGGGGCGGGCTTTCCGAACATGGCTGGGGTTGGCTTTGCATACGCCATGGGGTGGAAATTTCAAGTTTGAAATGTATGGCGCGGCGGTGCGAGGGCTTGCCATTTGCGGCAGCACGCCGCACAAAACGAAAGATTGTAATATTGTTGCGCGGTGTTAAGTCGGCTAGCACGAAACGAAGGGCTGGCGCAGGTCGCGCGATTCCAGCGGGGATGGGGGATGCAACAGTGAAGATCGGTGCGTTGACAGAGGTATTTGCGGGCGAGAACCGGGTGGCAATGACCCCGGATTCGGCGCTGCAACTGGGCAAACTGGGGCATAGCTGCTGTATTCAGGCGGGGGCAGGCGTAAAGGCCGGGTTCTCGGACGCGCTATATGCAAAAGCGGGCGTCGAGGTTCTGCCCGATGCCGCAGCGGTGGTGGCCGCAGCCGATGTGCTGGTCAAGGTGCGCGGGCCGGAGATGGCAGAGGCTCAGGCCCTGCGCGACGGCCAGACGCTGATCAGCTTTTTCTGGCCCGCGCAGAACCCCGAATTGCTGGAAACCGTCCGTGCGCGCGGGGCGACCGTCATTGCCATGGACATGGTGCCGCGCATCAGCCGGGCGCAAAAGATGGATGCGCTGTCATCCATGGCCAATATCGCGGGCTACCGCGCCGTGATCGAGGCCGGCAACAACTTTGGCCGCTTCTTTACGGGCCAGGTCACTGCGGCAGGCAAGGTGCCGCCCGCCAAGGTGCTGATCGTGGGGGCCGGGGTTGCGGGCCTTGCGGCCATCGGGACGGCGACATCACTGGGGGCCATCGTCTATGCCTTCGACGTACGCCCCGAAGTGGCCGAACAGATCGAATCAATGGGCGCACAATTCGTCTATCTGGAGTTTGACGCCAGCGAACTGCCGGACGGTGCCGCGACAGGCGGCTATGCCGCCCCGTCCAGCCCGGCCTTTGCGGCCAAGCAACTGGCGAAATTCCGCGAACTCGCCCCTGATATGGATATCGTGATCACCACGGCGCTGATCCCGGGACGCCCGGCCCCCAAGCTTTGGACGGCCGATATGGTCGCCATGATGAAACCGGGTTCGGTGGTGGTTGACCTTGCCGCCGAACGGGGTGGCAACTGTGATCTGACGGTGCCGGATCAGAAGATCGTCAGCGACAACGGCGTCACGATTGTGGGCTACACCGATTTCCCCAGCCGGATGGCGGCACAGGCAAGTACGCTTTATTCCAACAATATCCGTCACATGCTGACCGATCTTACACCAAAGAAAGACGGTGTGATCCTTCAGAATATGGAGGATGACGTGATCCGGGGCGCGACAGTGTCCCACGCTGGGACAGTGACCTACCCGCCACCGCCGCCCAAGATCGCGGCGATTGCGGTGCAAAAGCCGAAGGAAAAGGTCAAGGAACTGACGCCCGTTGAAAAACGCGACGCCGAAGTGGCTGCCTTCAAAGCCCAGACCCGCAGTCAGGTGGGGATGCTGGTCGTGGGTGGCGGGCTGATCCTGGCGGCCGGGCTGTATGCGCCTGCCAGCTTCATGTCGCATTTCATCGTGTTCGTGCTGTCGGTTTACGTTGGCGTTCAGGTGATCTGGAACGTCAGCCACAGCCTGCACACGCCACTGATGGCAATCACCAACGCAATCTCGTCGATCATCATTTTGGGGGCGCTGATGCAGATCGGGTCGGGCAACTGGCTCGTTGTGGTGCTGGGGGCGGCGTCGGTGTTCATGGCGGGGATCAACATTTTCGGTGGCTTCATGGTCACCCGGCGCATGCTTGCCATGTTCCAGAAGTCGTAAGGGAGCGGGCACATGGAATATGGATTCACCACGGCGGCCTATGTGGTTGCAGCCGTTCTTTTCATCCAGTCGCTCGGCGGGCTGTCGGGGCAGGAAAGCGCCAAGCGCGCGGTCTGGTACGGTATCGTCGGCATGGCGCTGGCGGTTGCGGCCACGTTGT
Organism: uncultured Alphaproteobacteria bacterium; assembly: GCA_963772935.1. GTDB lineage: Bacteria > Pseudomonadota > Alphaproteobacteria > Rhodobacterales > Rhodobacteraceae > JANNNF01. The sequence goes on from CAVYZK010000009.1 coordinate 102,817, forward strand.
ACGGGCCGGGGTCCAGCAACTGGCTGATATCGCTGGTCATGATCGCCGCAGGGGGCGCGATTGGCTGGTATGTCGCGCAGAAGGTCCAGATGACCGAGATGCCGCAGCTTGTGGCGGCGATGCACAGTCTTGTCGGTCTGGCCGCCGTGTTCATCGGCTATAACACCCATATCGAGATGGTCCGCGTGGCCGGTCTGGATGAGGCTGCACGCGCGGCGCTAGGCGGTTTTGCCGCCGTGATCGCGCATAAGTCGGGGGTCGAGGTGTCGATCCTGCGGGTGGAAACCTTCCTTGGCGTGTTCATCGGGGCTGTCACCTTCACCGGGTCAGTGATTGCCTTTGGCAAGCTGGCGGGCCGCGTCGATGGAAAGGCCAAGAAACTGCCGGGCGGCCATGTGCTGAACGCAGGGGCCGCGCTGGTGTCGCTGGTGCTGCTGGTGGTCTATCTGCAAACCGGATCCACGGCGGCCCTGCTGGGCATGACGCTGGCCGCGCTGTTCATCGGCTATCACCTGATCATGGGCATCGGCGGCGCGGATATGCCGGTCGTGGTGTCGATGCTGAACAGCTATTCCGGCTGGGCGGCGGCGGCGATTGGTTTCTCGTTGTCGAACGATCTGCTGATCGTCGTGGGCGCGCTTGTCGGCTCGTCTGGTGCGATCCTGTCCTACATCATGTGCAAGGCGATGAACCGCAGCTTTGTGTCGGTGATCCTTGGCGGCTTTGGCGGCACCACTGGCCCCGCGATGGAAATCAGCGGCGAACAGGTGGCGATTGACACCGAAGGTGTGGCTGCCGCGCTGAACGACGCGGACAGCATCATCATCATCATTCCGGGCTACGGCATGGCAGTGGCGCAAGCCCAGCAATCCGTCAGCGAGTTGACCCGCAAGTTGCGGGCGGCGGGCAAAACCGTGCGCTTTGCCATCCACCCGGTGGCGGGGCGTCTGCCCGGCCACATGAACGTGCTGCTGGCCGAAGCGAAGGTGCCCTACGACATCGTGCTGGAAATGGACGAGATCAACGAGGATTTCCCGACCACCGACGTCGCCATCGTGATCGGGTCGAATGACATCGTGAACCCGGCGGCGCAGGAAGACCCGAACCGCCCATTGCCGGGATGCCGGTGCTGGAATGCTGGAAGGCGAAACAGGTGTTCGTGTCCAAGCGCGGGCAGGGGACAGGTTATTCCGGGATCGAGAACCCGCTGTTCTACAAGGAAAACACCCGGATGTTCTATGGCGACGCCAAGAAGTCGCTGGACGCGCTGCTGCCGTTGATCGAGTGACATCGGCCAAGGGGATGGGCAGAATTGCCCATCCTACAATTCGGCAACACATCTGCGGCATACCCAAGTATGCCTGCAAACCACTGGAATCCGGCAGAAGCGCTGTCCTACTTGGGCAAACTGCCCTTAGGACGCCACCATGCCCCCGATCCCCGACCATCCCCTGCGCTACGCCACCGTCAATGAATTGCATGCCCGGCCCTTTCCGTCACTGGAGGTGCCCTGCCATGCCGTCTATGTGGCGATCAAGGAACCGGTAGATGCGGCCAACCGGGATCGTGCCCGCGACAAGGCGCATCTGCTTGCCTTGCTGGACCGTCACGCCTCGGCCCATCCGCAGCCCGATGCCACCCATTTTTCGGGGCCGATTGGCCGGGCCGATCTGAAATGGGAAAGCCACACCGAGTTTGTCACCTATTCTGCCTTCACCAAGGGCCTGTCCGACCGCCCCTTCGACCCTGCCGAGGCGGAAGTGTTCCCCGAGGATTGGCTGGCGCAGGCGCCGGGCAAACGGCTGACTTCGGTGCTGATCCGGGTCGAATTCATGCCCGACAGCGACGACGAGATCCTGGCCAAGCTGGACGACTGGTTCGTGCCTGAAAGCCTTGCCGTCAGCCGTGTGGTGGACGGGGCTGCCGTGGTGGCAGGCGATTTCCGCATCGACCCCGCTGGCCACATGCGCTTTGCGGTGTTCGTGAAGCCCGGCACGGGCGAACGCAGGGTGGGCCGCATCGTGCAGCGGCTGTGCGAGGTGGAAACCTACCGCGCGATGTCGATGTTGGGTCTGATGCGGTCGCGGCAGTTGACCAGCCGGTTGAACGCGCTGGACCCGAAACTGTCGGCGCTGGTGTCGGGGCTGGACAGTGCCGAACCGTCACCCGAGGTGGCCCTGCACAATCTGCTGACCATCTCGGCCGAACTGGAAAGCCTTGCGGTGCAGTTTTCCTTCCGCTTCGGGGCGACGGCGGCCTATGAGGCCATCGTGAACCAACGGATCGAGGTGATGCGCGAGATCCGCATCAATGGCCGCCAAAGCTTTGGCGAGTTCATGATGCGCCGCTATGATCCTGCCATGCGCACGGTAAAATCTGCCGAGGCGCGGCTGCGCGGTATGGCCGAACGCGCCACCCGCGCTGCCGAACTGCTGCGCACCAGAGTCGATGTGGAACGGTCAGCACAGAACCAGAAGCTGCTGGAATCAATGGACAAACGCGCCGATCTGCAACTGCGCCTGCAACGCACTGTCGAGGGGCTGTCCACCGTCGCCATCAGTTATTACGCGGTCAGCCTTGCGGCCTATGCCGTGTATCCTGTGACCGAACCGTTTGGCATTTCCAAGGGCATGGCGACTGCGGTCCTGACCCCGGTCGTCATTCTTATCGTCTGGCTGATGGTGCGCCGCATACGCCACCACCTCGACTGACCGCGGCCGCCCCCCACCCCATCCCTCCCCACAAGGGGGAGGGGGCCGCGTTGGAATAGGTGGTACGCCCTTGTTGCCCAAGAACCTCCCCTCCCCCTCGTGGGGAGGGGCTGGGGGTGGGGGGCAGCTACCGCCCCCGGATGCGCGGGTCCAGCGCGTCGCGCAGGCCGTCGCCGATGTAGTTCACGCTCAGCACCGTCAGCGAAATCGCAAGGCCGGGCCACATCACCCGCTCGGGGTAGAGTTGCATGTATTCCACCCCGTCAAACAGCAGCCGCCCCCAGGTGGGGAAATCGGGCGGGAAGCCAAGGCCGAGGAAGGACAGCACCGATTCCGTGATGATCGCCCCGGCAATCCCCAAGGTCGCCGCCACCATCACCGAAGACACCACATTTGGCAGGATATGGCGCCAGATGATGCGGCGATTGGGCGTGCCGATGGACCGTGCGGCCAGCACGAACTCGCGTTCCTTGATCGCCAGAACCTGCCCGCGCACGATACGCGCGGCGTGCATCCAGCTTGTGACGCCAATGGCAAACACGATCAGCAGGAAGGTGCCAGCCTCGGGGCCAAAGGCGGCGGCAAGCGTATCACGAAACAGCATCACCATCACCAGCAGAAGGGGCAGCAGGGGCAGCGCCAGAAACAGGTCGGTCATCCGCATCAGCGGGCCGTCCAAGCGGCGGAAGTACCCGGCCAGCACGCCCACCAGTGACCCGATCACCATGGAAATCACCATCGCCACCGTTCCCACAGCCAGCGAGACCTTGCCGCCCGACATCATCCGCGCCAGCATGTCGCGGCCCAACTGATCGGTGCCCAAGGGGAAATCCCATGACGGTGGCTTGTTGCGGGTCTTGAACATCTGGGCGGCATCGGGGTTCACATAGGCCGGATCAACCCGGTATATGAACGGCCCGACCACCACGAACCCCACCAGCACCACCAGCACGATTAACCCGGCCAGCGCGCCCTTATGGCTGCGGAACTGGTCCCACACATCGCGAGCAAGGCTGCGGGGGGCTTTGATCTGCACGTCAGTCATAGCGGATCCTTGGGTCGAGGATGCCATACAGGATGTCGGCAATCAGGTTGAACAGCACGATCAGCACGGCAAAGATGAAGGTCAGGGTCTGCACCATCGGCAAGTCGCTGGCGTGAATGGCGTTGATCAGCGCGGCACCGATGCCGTTCACCTTGAATACCTGTTCGGTGATGATCGCCCCGCCAAAGATCGACGGCATGCCCAAGGCGATGATCGTCACCACCGGGATCAGCGAGTTGCGCAGCACATGTTTCAGCACCACTGTGGTTTCCCGCATGCCCTTGGCGCGGGCGGTGCGGACGTAATCCTGGCTAAGGTTTTCCAGCATCGATGACCGGGTATAGCGGCTGATCTCGGCCGCGTTGAACAGGGCGAGCACGACGACCGGCAAGGCCATCTGATGCACCTGTTTCAGGAACGACGGCCAGTCCACCACCTGCAGCGTGGTGTCATAGATCGAGGGGAACCAGCCGAAATGCACCGAAAAGATCACGATCATCAGCACACCGGTAAAGAAGGTGGGCACCGAATAGCCGACCATGGCCACAAAGGTGCCAAGCTGGTCGAACCACGAATACTGCCGGTAGGCCGAATAAACCCCGATCGGCAGCGCCACCAGAATAGCAATCAGATAGGCCGACCCCACCACCGTCAATGTCTGCGGCAAACGCTCGCCTATCACCGTGAACACCGGCGACCGGCTCTGCCAGGACAGGATACGCTGCGCGCCGCCCGCCAGATCGGTTCCGAACCAGCCATCCAGCACATAGGCCGGTTCGACCCAGAAGAACTGCTTCAGCCACAGGAAATACCGCACGAACACCGGCTGATCCGCGCCCATGGCGGCGATCATCTTGGCGCGCGTTTCGGGGGGGACTGTCAACGGAATTTGCGACATCGGCGATCCGGGGGCCAGATCGACCAGTAGAAAAATCACCAGAGAAATCAGCAAAAGCGTCGGGATCGCCACCAGCAGCCTGCGGAGGATATAGGTCAACATGCGTGGCCGCGCCTTTGGTCAGGGGATCTGCGAAAAGGGGGTGGATGGGCGGTGCCGCCCATCCGATTGGAGCCGGGCAGGGTGGGCTGTCACGCGCCCACCCCGCAGCTTGATCACTTGACGCGGAACCAGTCAGCCACGTTCCACAGTTCCGAATCCCAGGCGTTGATCGCCACACCGCCAAGCGCATTGGAATGTGCCGACAGCGTACCACGGTGCACCAGCGGCACGATGGTCATGCTGTCTTTGGTGATCAGATCGTTCAGCTTTTTCGCAATTTCGCCGCGCTTGGCGATATCGCGGGTCGCGCTCAGCTCAACAATCAGCGCGTCATAGGCCGGGTCGCAGAAGCGGTTGATATTCTCGCCCTGCCACTGCGATTCAGGCTTGGGGGCCTTTTCGCAGGTGTAGTTGGCCAGATAGACCTCGGGGTCGGTGCCATCAAAGTTGTTGGCATACATTTCCACGTCCGAATAGAATTTCTGGAACGTGTCGGGCGAACCCGCGTCGCCACCGAAGAACACGCCGGGGTCGATGGCCTTCAACTCGGTCTCGACGCCCAGTTCCGTCCACCAGCTTTTGATCAGCGACTGGAAGTCCTGACGGATCGGGTTGACCGTGGTCTGGTAGACCATCGTCAGCTTCTTGCCGTCCTTGTCGCGGATGCCGTCGCCATCGCTGTCTTTCCAGCCTGCGGCCTCCAGCAGGGCCTTGGCACCCTCCATGTCCTGCTTGATGCAGCCGGTGTTGTCAGACGCAAACATCGCCGGGGCGGGCACCAGATTGCAGGTTGGCGCGCCACCGGCACCATAGCCCACATCCACCAGAATCTGGCGGTCAATCGCCATCGACAGCGCACGGCGGATGTTCACATCCGACAGCACCGGGTGGGGGTGTTTGGCGGTGGAACGCTCACCTTCGGGCAGATCGGCCGAGGGATCGGTCAGGTTCATTTCCAGACGTTCGACCAGCGTACCGAACGCCACCACGAACTGGCCCTTGCCGACAGCGGTCATCGCGGCCTGCACATCGGGCGCAATCTGGGTGTTCCAGGCATAGTCAAACTCGCCGGTTTCCATCACAGCGCGGGCAGAACCCACGGCATCGCCGCCGCCCTTGATCATCGCGGTCGCAAAGGCGGGCTTGGCGGGGTCGCGGTAGTTGGGGTTGGCTTCCATCGTCACGGTGTCATTCACCGTAAAGCCCGTCACCTTGAACGGACCAGTGCCGATGGGGCCAAAGTTCTGGTCGGTGCAGGTGGGCGCTGCGGCACCAAGGCACTTCTCGAACTGTGCCTTTTGCAGGATCGGCGACTGGCTGCCGACGAAGGCGTTGAACGGGTTCGGCTTGGGTGCCGTGAAGGTGATCTTGACGGTGCTGTCATCCACAGCTTCGATCGAGGCGATGCCGTCATACTTTGACGACTGCGCACAACCGCCTGCCGGGTCCATGCAATATTGCCCGGTGAACACCACATCGGCTGCCGTCACCGGGGTGCCATCGCTCCACATTAGGCCGGGGATCAGTTTCCAGGTGATGGTGGTAAGATCCTCGGAAATGCCGCCGTTTTCAACGGTCGGAATTTCTGTCACCAGTTTCGGGATGACGGCACCGGTGGTGTCAAACCCTGCCAGCGGCTCGATGATCATCGAGGCTGCGTAAATGTCTTTGGTCCCGCCTGAAAGATAGGGGTTCAGGATGGATACGGCCTGCGGGAAGGTCAGGTTGACCTGCCCGTCAGTGCCACGCTCGGCAAAGGCGGCGGGCGCAAAAGCCACCGCACAGGCCGCACCCAAAAGGGCGGTTGTCAGTTTCATGGGAACACTCCTTGTTGATTATGCTCTGTGGCCTCGGGTGCACCGGTTGATCCGGCGGCTGGATTGTCGGGGAACAGGTGGCAGGCGACAAAACGGCCCGGCCTCACCTCGGTTAACTTGGGTTTCACGGCCCGGCACAGGTCGAACACGTCGGGACAGCGGGTGCAGAAGTTGCAGCCCTTGGGTGGGTTCGCGGGCGAGGGCACATCGCCTTGCAGAATGATCCGCTTGCGCCCCGAGTGCAGGTTGGGGTCGGGTTCGGGCACCGCAGACAGCAGCGCCTTGGCATAGGGGTGCAGCGGATCGGCATAGAGCGCCTCTCGCGGCGACAACTCGGCAATCCGGCCCAGATACATCACGCAGACCCGGTCGGCGATGTGGCGCACCATCGACAGATCATGGCTGATGAACAGATAGGTCAGGCCAAACTTGGCCTGCAAATCCTCCAGCAGGTTGACCACCTGCGCCTGAATCGACACGTCCAGCGCGGCGATGGGTTCGTCGCAGACGATGAACTTGGGGTTCAGCGCCAAGGCGCGTGCGATGCCGATACGCTGACGTTGGCCGCCGGAAAATTCATGCGGAAAGCGGCTGGAAAAGCGGCGGTTCAGACCGACCGCATCCATCAGTTCATGCACCCGTTCCAGCCGGTCGGTGGCGGACAGATCGGTGTGTTCCACCAAAGGCTCGCCGATGATATCGGCAAGGCTCATGCGCGGGTTCAGGCTGGCTTGCGGATCCTGGAACACCATCTGCATGGTGGGGCGTTTGCGTCGCAAGGCCTCGGGCGCCAGTTTGGCGATATCTTCGCCGTCAATCACCACCGACCCTGCGGTCAGTTCATACAACCGCAGCAGCGCCCGGCCTACGGTGGATTTGCCGCAACCGGATTCGCCCACCAGCCCAAGGGTTTCGCCCGCCATGATATCAAAGCTGATGCCATCCACCGCCTTCACATCACCGGTGTGGCGGCGCAGCAGGCCGGAATGGATGGGGAAATACATCTTCAGGTCGCGCACTTCGACCAGTGGGCGCGCCGTGCCATCAAGCATAGGTCAACTCTCCATGCTGCGGCGACCAATGGCAGGCAACGTCATGCCCCAACCCCACAGGCCGTGCATCGAGCGACCGGCGTTCCGGGTTTTCGGCGTGGCAGCGGGTGAAGGCATGGGCACAGCGGGCCCGAAAGCTGCACGCCACCGGTGTATGCGACAGGATCGGGGGCTGGCCTTCGATCACCTGCAACCGGGCCTCACGCAGCCCCGTCAGCGACGGAATGGTTTTCAGCAGGGCGCGGGTGTAGGGGTGCTGCGGGTTGGCGAACAATTCCTTGACCGGGGCCTGTTCCACCACCTGGCCGCCGTACATCACCATCACCCGGTCAGCGATGCCCGCGATCACGCCCAGATCATGGGTGATCCAGACAATCGCCATGCCCAGTTTTGACCGCAGGTCTTTGACAAGTTCCAGTATCTGGGCCTGAATCGTCACGTCCAGCGCGGTGGTGGGTTCATCCGCGATCAGGACATCGGGGTCGCAGGCAAGGGCGATGGCGATCATCACCCGCTGGCGCATGCCGCCGGAAAACTGGTGCGGATAGGCCTTCAACCGGCTGCGCGCATCGGGGATGCCCACCAGTTCCAGCAATTCCACCGCCCGCGCCTCGGCCTGTTTGCCGGTCAGGCCCATGTGTTCGCGCAGGGGTTCCATGATCTGCATGCCCACCGTGAACACCGGGTTCAGGCTGGTCATCGGGTCTTGAAACACAAAGCCGACCTTGGCCCCGCGCACCCGGCGCAAATCCTCGACGCTGACTTGCAAGATATCGGTGCCGTTCAGCAAAACCTGCCCTTCACGCACATCAGCGGGCGGGGACGGCAACAGCCCGATCAGCGACATCATCGTCACAGATTTGCCTGACCCGCTTTCGCCGACAACGCCCAAAAGTTCGCCTTTGTGCAAATGAAAGCTGACAGAGTTCACCGCGTGAACCTCGCCGCCTCGGGTGCGGAAAACGGTCTTGAGGCCCTTGACATCAAGGACGGGCAAGGCCCCATCGGGCATATGACACTCCCCAGGTCATTGTTATTTTTAATTATTCCGGTGTCTGCGCAGAGCCAGCACCCGATGTTTGACCAAGTGTTAGACATTTTTCATATTCCCGCAAGGCGCTTTGTCGGACTGACCTTGCGGAACGTGGCTTGGGCTTGACCGCGCCGTGCCCGCGTCGCAGGGTCGGCCCCGAAAATGCAGGAGAATGCGATGCCGCCCGTGTTGACCCCCCGACAGTTGCTGGACGTGTTGGTGGCCTTTCCGACCGTTAGCCGCGACAGCAATCTGCCGCTGATCGACTGGGTGGAAGGCTATCTGGCCAGCCATGGCATTCCCAGTCACCGTCACTGGAACGAGGATCGCACCAAGGCTGCGCTGTTCGCCCATGTGGGGCCATGGGTCGAAGGCGCCGTGGTGCTGTCAGGCCATACGGACGTGGTGCCAGTGGACGGGCAGGATTGGGCGACCGACCCTTGGGTGGTGGTGGAAAAGGACGGGCGACTGTACGGGCGCGGCACCTGCGATATGAAGGGGTATGACGCGCTGGCGATCTGGGCCTTGGTTGCGGCGCATCAGGCGGGCGTGGCACGCCCCCTGCAGATTGCGCTGAGCTATGACGAGGAAATCGGCTGCACCGGTGCGCCGCCGATGATTGCCGCGATGCAAGGCGTGGTGCCGAAAGGCAGCGCTGTGGTGGTGGGCGAGCCGTCGACCATGAAACTGATCACCGGGCACAAGGGCGGCACCGGCTATCATGTGCATGTGAAGGGGTTTGAGGTGCATTCGTCGCTGCTGCCCTACGGCGTGTCGGCGATCATGGAAGGCGCGCGGCTGATTGGCTGGGTCAATGACCAGAACACCGCCATTCAGGCGCGGCCGCGTGGTGCGCTTGGCGGCACGTTCGACCCACCCTTCACCACCCTGCATGTGGGGATGATTGCAGGCGGCACCGCGCATAACATCACGGCGGGCGATTGCCGCTTTGCGGTGGAAATGCGGGTGGTGCCGGATGATGATCTGGACGCGCTGGCCGCTGCGTTCGAGGCCGAGGCCGCGCGTCTGGACGCAGCGCTCAAATCCGTGCGCCCCGAGGCAGGCGTCACGCTGAGCCGCTTCTTCGGCGTCCCCGGCCTGCGCCCGGAAACCGATGGCGTGGCCGAGGCTTTGGTGCGCGGTCTGACCGGCGACAATGCGACCGGCGTGGTCAGCTATGGCACCGAGGCCGGGCAGTTCCAAGAGGCGGGCTATTCCGCCGTAATCTGCGGCCCGGGCGATATTGCGCAGGCGCATCAGGTGGATGAATATCTGGAAGTGTCGGAATTTGAGGCAGGCCACACCTTCATGCGCAACCTTGTGGCCAGCCTGCTGTGACGGCGTTTCCGATATCCGAGGCCACACCTATTGCCCACACAGGCCCGCTGCCCACCGCTTGCGACGTGGTGATCATCGGCGGGGGTGTGATGGGCGTGATGACCGCATGGTTTCTGGCCGACCGTGGCCTGAAGGTCGTTCTGTGCGAAAAGGGCCGTATCGCGGGCGAACAATCCAGCCGCAACTGGGGCTGGATCCGGCAGCAGGGGCGCGACCCGGCAGAGCTGCCGATCATGGTGGAAAGCCTGTCGATCTGGAAAACCCTCGCGGCTGAAATGGGCGAGGGCTTGGGCTTTGCCCAGCACGGCGTGATGTATCTGGCGGAATCCGATGCCGATCTGGAGGGGTTCGAGGCTTGGCTGCCCCACGCCCGCGCCAATGGGGTGGACACCCGGATGCTGGCGCGGTGTGAGGTGGAGGCGAGCCTTGGCACCCAAGCCCATTGGAAAGGCGGTCTGTTCACCGCGTCCGACGCACGGGCCGAACCTTGGGTGGCGGTGCCCTTGCTGGTGCAGAGCGCTGCGGCGCGCGGCGTCACGGTGGTGGAAAACTGCGCGGTGCGGGCGCTGGATATTGCTGCGGGCCGGGTTGCTGGGGTGGTGACGGAACAGGGCCGCATTGCCTGCGATCAGGTCGTGGTGGCGGCAGGCGCCTGGTCGCGGCTGTTTCTGGGTGCGCATGGGGTCGGTATTCCGCAATTATCTGTGCTGGCGTCGGTCGCGGCGACAGACCCGATGCCGCAGATGTTTGGCGGGGCAGCCGCCGACAACCACTTTGCCTTTCGCAGGCGGGTGGATGGCGGCTACACGCTGGCGGCGGGGGGAGAGCATGACTTCTTCCTGAGCCGCGATGCGTTCAGCAGTTTCGCCAACTATCTGCCGGTGTTGAAGAAAGATATCCGTTCCACCCATTTTCGCGCCAAGGCCCCGGCGGGTTATCCCGATGGCTGGGGCACGCCGCGCACATGGGATGCCGACCGCACTTCGCCCTTTGAACGTATCCGCGTGCTGAACCCCGCGCCCAACAGGGGCACGCTGACTGGCGTGCAACAGGCCTTTGCCCGCGCCTTCCCGGCCTTGGGTGTGCCAAAGTTGCGCGCCACATGGGCGGGGATGATCGACACCATGCCCGATGTGGTGCCGGTGATCGACCGCGCGCCGACTGATGGGCTGGTGATCGCCACGGGCCTCAGCGGCCATGGCTTTGGCATCGGGCCGGGCTTGGGGCGGGTGGTGGCAGACCTCGTGGCGGGGCGCGCGGTGGGGCATGACCTGTCGCGCTTCCGGCTGTCGCGCTTTACCGATGGCAGCAAGATCGCGCCGGGGCCTGCGCTGTAGGTCTGCCGTGAAACCGGGGCTTGCGGTGGGCGGGCGACAGGTTCACCTTGGCCTTAAAAGGAGCCGTCCCATGCCCGTCAAAAACCGCTTTGCCGAACTGCTGCCCGAAATCACCGCCTGGCGGCGCGACTTTCACGAACACCCCGAACTGCTGTTCGACGTGCAGCGCACGGCAGGCAAGGTGGCGGATCTGCTGCGGTCTTTCGGCTGTGACGAGGTGGTGGAAGGCATTGGCCGCACCGGCGTTATCGGCGTGATCAAGGGGCGCAGCGATTCTGCGGGCCGGGTCATCGGGTTGCGCGCGGATATGGATGCGCTGCCGATCATTGAACAAACCGGGGTCGAGTATGCCAGCAAAACCCATGGCAAGATGCACGCCTGCGGGCATGACGGCCATACCGCGATGCTGCTGGGGGCGGCGCGATACCTGACCGAGACGCGGAATTTTGACGGCACGGTCGTCTGCATCTTTCAACCCGCCGAAGAAGGCGGGGGCGGCGGGCGTGAGATGGTCGCCGACGGGATGCTGGGGCGCTGGAACATTCAGGAAGTCTACGGCATGCACAACATGCCGGGCATTCCTGTTGGCCATTTCGCCATCCGCCCCGGCGCCATCATGGCGGCGGCAGACCAGTTTGACATCGTGGTCACGGGCAAGGGCGGTCACGCCGCCAAGCCGCATGACTGCGTCGATACCACGGTGGTGTCGGCCCATATCATCGTGGCGCTGCAAACCATCGCCAGCCGCAACGTGGACCCGTTGAAGCAGATCGTGGTGTCGGTCTGCACGGTGGAAACCGACAGCACGGCGCATAACGTGATCCCGCAGGTCGTCAAGATGAAGGGCACGGTCCGCACCATGGACCCTGCCGTGCAAAGTCTTGTCGAAGCCCGCATTGCCCAGATTGTCGAGGGCACGGCGATGGCCTTGGGGGCCAAAGCCACGGTCCAGTATAATCGCGGCTATCCGGTCACGGTAAATGCGCCTGACAATACCGACTATGCAGCAGAGGTGGCGCTGGCGGTGTCGGGGCAGGTTGATACCAACACCCCGCCGCTGATGGGGGCCGAGGATTTCAGCTTCATGCTGAACGAACGCCCGGGGGCCTATATTTTCTTGGGCAACGGCGACACGGCCATGGTGCATCACCCGGCCTATAACTTTGACGACAACGCCATTCCCTTCGGGTCCAGTTGGTACGCGGGCATGGCCGAGGCCCGGATGCCCGCCGCCTGACGGTGCGGCCACGAAAACGCTTGCAGGGATTTGCCAAGCAAAGGCAAAGTGCAACTCTGGGCTGCAAATGCGGGCGCAGGGCAAGCACAGCCATAGATGCGCCCACGCAGGGCGGCTGGTGACTGGACCGGGAGGGGTGGCGTGGCAGACATGCAAGGGGCACAGGTCAACACAGCGCCGCCCATGCGTGTTGAACTGCTGGTCGTCGGCTTGCTGAATGATCTTTTGCGCGTGACCGGGCCAGAAAACGGGCCGGACCTCGCCGCTGTTTTGCAGACCACGCTGGCACAGGTGGGCGAAAGCTTCGGGTTTCACCGAACCTTCCTTTATCAGCGCCGTGGCGACGGCAGCTATCTGAACAGCCATGAATGGGTGGCACCGGGGGTGCGGTCGCTGATCGAGCAAGCTTCAGCACTTCGATCTGCAACAAATTTCCAACTGGTACACACGCCTGATCGCCGAAGACCCGGTTTTCGTGCCCGATGTCGAAAAACTGGACGACGCCTTACCCGAAAAAGCCGTGCTGACGGCCCATGGGGTACGCTCTACGCTGATCGTTCCCATCGTTCAGGATGGTGTCTTGATCGGAGCCTTGGGGCATTGCTCTACTGCGGCTGCCGCAGGGCTGTCGCAAGACGAGCTGTTTCTTTTCAAGTCCGTCGCCCAAGCCATCGGAACGGTGTTGCAGCGCGTGCAGGCCGAGGCGGCCCTTGCGGCCTCGCAAGGGCGGTTGGCGGCAACCCTGCGCGCGATCCCCGATCTGGTGGTCGAGGTGGACGGGGCCGGGGCGGTTGTTGCGTGCCATGGGGCGGTGCCGGACGGGATGATCCGGCACAAGACGCTGGAACTGGGGCAGGCGCTTGAATCGGCCTTTCCGGCCGATTTCGCCAGCCTTGCCCGCAGCATGATGCGCCAGACCGACGCCTGCGGCCATGCCGAGGACCGCCGCTATGGGCTGGATCAGCTGTGGCGGCAGACGGTGGTATGACGTGTCGGCGGCGCGGGTGGATGATCCGGGGCAGCAGGGCAGGCCGGGATCAGTATTCGTGGTGCGCGACGTGACCGAGCGGGTAACCGCCGCGCAGGAAGCGGCCTATCGTGAAGGCCTGCTGGAAAGCCTGTTTTCCATGTCACCGCTGGCGTTCTTGCTGAACGACTATCTGACGGGCGAGGTGGTCCGCGTGAATGGCGCATTCGCCACCCTGTGCCACGAAGACCTTGCTGCGATGACAACCGGCACTGTCGCCAGCCTTATTCCCGAGGATAACGCGCATCTGATCTGTCAGTCGGTGCAGCAATTGCGCGAAACGGGCCGCTATGGCCCGATCACCGGTGCGTTCTGCAGGGGGGATGGCAGCCGGTTTTCCGTGGTGTTGCGCGGGTTTATGTTCACCGATCTTGCCGGGCGGCGCATGGTCTGGACCATGGTCGAGGATGTGACCGACGCGTTGGTGCAGGCGCAGGCGCTGGAACAGCAACGCCGCGAGGCGAACGATGCCCGCGCCCATCTGGCCACGGCGGTCGAAGCGCTGCCTGATGGTTTCGTGCTGTTTGATGCCGACGACAGGTTGGCCCTGTTCAACAGCCACTATGTCGCGCTCTTTCCCGCCATGGCCGACCAGATACGGGTGGGCGCGCGCTATGAAGACATGCTGCGGGCCTCGCTGGACCGGGGCATCCATCTGAACGCCAATGGCCGGGAGGAGGCGTTTCTGGCCGAGCGGATGGAGGGGCATCGCCGCGACCATTTTGAAGGTGAGATCTTCTTGAATGACGGCCGCGCCATTCTGGTGAAGGAACGGGCCACCTCGGATGGTGGCCGCGTCGGCCTGCGGGTTGAGGTCACGGCGCAGCGTCAGTCTGAACGGCGGCTGGCCAATGTGATTGAAGGCGCGCAGGTCGGCACCTGGGAATGGGATGCCGTGACCGGTCTGAACCGGATCAATGATCGCTGGCTGACTATGCTGGGCTATCCCGCGATGAAAGACCCCGGCCACATCACCATCGAACAGTGGGAGGCCCTGCTGCACCCCGAAGACCGTGGCGTGGTGCGGGACACGCTGGCGCAGGTGTATCGACAGCAGATCAGCCAGTTTGAATATACCCTGCGGATGCGCCATGCGGCAGGCCACTGGGTCTGGGTGCAATCGCGCGGGCAGGTCTTGCGCCGCCAGCCCGATGGCAGCCCGGGTCTGATGGCAGGGGTGCATATCGACGTGTCGGCCCTGGTCACGGCCGAACAGCGGCTGGAACGGCTGATCGACGGGGCCAAGGTCGGCACCTGGGAATATGACCGCCGCACCCAGACCAACCAGATCAACGACCGCTGGGCCGAAATGCTGGGCTATGCCCGCGCCGAACTGGAACCGATGTCGCTGGTGCAATGGTCCGCCATGCTGCATCCCGATGATTTTCAGATGATGCTCGATACCGAGGAGGCCGCCTATGCCAAGGCCGAATGGGCCTTTGATTTCCAACTGCGGGTCCGGCACCGCGACGGCCATTATGTCTGGGTGCAATCGCGGGGGCAGGTGGTCGAATGGGATGCCGAGGGCAATCCCGCAGTGTTGGCCGGGGTGCATCTGGACATAACCGAGGCCAAGGCGCTGGAACTGTCGTTGCTGCAGGAACGCGACACGCTGGCCACCCTGATGGCAACCTCGATTTCGGGCATCACGGTGGTGGATGTCGATGGCCGCATCGTCTTTGCCAACCAGGAGGCGGAAACGGTGTTGGGCCGGTCCCTGCATGGCATTGAAGGCCACAAATTCAGCAGCGATACCTGGGGGATCAGCGATCTTGCCGGCAACCCGATCGACCCTTCGGATTTGCCGGTGGCGCAGGTGCTGGCGACCAAGACCACGGTGCGCGACTATCGCCACCTGATCCGCGCACCGGATGGCACGCAGCGCGTTCTGTCGATCAACGCGGCCCCGTTGGCCGCACCGGGTGCCGATCTGGCGGTGGTCTGTTCGGTGGTCGATATCACCGACATGATCAACGCCGAGGCCGCGTTACGGGCCGCCATCGCAAAGGCTGAATCGGCCAACCAGGCAAAATCGGAATTTCTGGCCACGATGAGCCACGAAATCCGCACCCCCTTGAACGGCGTCATGGGCATGGCGGACGTGCTGACCAGCCGCCTGTCCGACCCGGAACATCTGGCGATGGTGCAGGTGATCCGCCAATCGGGCGAGCATTTGCTGGCGGTGATCAATGATATCCTTGATCTCGCCCGTATCGAAAGTGGCCGTCTCGTGCTGGACATCGCCCCCTTGCGCCCGTCTGAACTGGTGGGGCGGGTCGAGGCGCTGCACGGACCATGCGCGCAGGAAAAGGGGATTGCCCTGCTGGTCGAGGCGTCGGTTGCGGCGTCTGACTGGCGGTTGGGCGATGCCAAGCGGGTGATGCAGATCTTGCACAATCTGGTCGGCAACGCGGTCAAGTTTACCAGCCATGGGCATGTGCTGGTCAGGCTCCGCGCCAATGCGACCGACGTGGTGATCGAGGTCAGCGACACCGGTATCGGCATGGACCCTTCCCGGATCGAAGACGTGTTTCAGGACTTTACCCAAGGGGAATCCGGTATCGGGCGCCGGTTTGGTGGCAGCGGGCTGGGCCTGCCGATCACCCGGCGGCTTACGCTGCTGATGGGTGGGCAGATCACGCTGGAAACCGCACCGGGGCAGGGGTTCCGCGCGCGGGTGTCGCTGCCGCTGCCACATTATGAAAGCCGCGCCGCAGGGCGGGTTCAGGCGGGGCCGGTCATCCCGAGGTTCCCCGATCTGCGTATTTTGGTGGCCGAGGATAACGCCACCAACCGGGTGATCCTGCGCGCCATGCTGGATCATCTTGGCGCGCAGTTTGTGCAGGTGACAGATGGCGACGAGGCGGTGGACGCCTGGGCCCCCGGCCTGTTCGATCTGTTGCTGTTCGACATTTCCATGCCCCGCAAAGACGGGCTGGCAGCCCTGCAAGAGATTGCCGCCAAGGCCCGGGCCGCAGGGGTGCCCGTACCCCCGGCCGTTGCGGTCACGGCCAATGCGATGACCCATCACGTGGCCGAATACCTTGCCTCGGGCTTTGCCGCCTGCATTGCCAAGCCGATGCGGCTGGAAGATCTGGCGCGGGCCATCGCGGTCACGCAGACTGCGGGCTGAAATCCACAAAAAGGTGGTTCCAAAGGTACGGGTCTTGCCCGGTTGCGAGGGTCTGCTTGGGTGGAACTGCCTAAAAACCAAGCAAACACACATTTACACACATAAAACCACAGTTTCCTTTGACACAATGCCGCAGGTGCCGCACCTTTAAGCTGTGGGTCGCGGTCTGGGGCCGAGTCCCCAAGCAGACCGAAGGTTACAAGTTGGCTGTTTGCAGACGCTTTGCCCTTCGCGGGCGGGTCGTGATCCCCTCCGACCCGCCCACATTTCTGCGCGCAAGTCTGATCATTTCCGGCGGGGGCGCGTTCAGCCCTGCAGAACGATCACATCACGCGCCGACAGGCTGATTTCGGCGGCGGACCCCACCGGCGGTGGCGGCTGATCCGCGCGGTTGAAGGTGTCCAGCGCCACCCGCGTGCCCGCCACATTGGCGCGGACCCGGATCACCGACCCCATGAAATGCACTTCTTCAATCGTCGCCGGCAAGATGATCTCACGGCCGATGCCGCGCCCCAGATGCACCGCCTCGGGCCGCAGGGCGATGGCCACGCTGTCGCCCTTGCGCGCAGCAAGATCGCCGTGGGGCAGGGTCATCGGCACCCCGGCCACTGTCACTTCGCCGCGTGTGGCATCGGTGACAACCGCGTCAAAGGTATTCAATGTGCCCACGAAATTCGCGACAAACTTGCTTGTAGGCCTGTTGTAAATCTCAAACGGGCTGCCAACCTGTTCGGCAATGCCGCCGTTCATCACCACGATGCGGTCAGAGATTGACAGGGCTTCTTCCTGATCATGGGTCACGAAAATCGCTGTGATGCCAAGTTCACGCTGAATATCCCGGATTTCGGTCCGCAGGCTGACCCGCACCTTGGCATCCAGCGCCGACAGGGGTTCATCCAGCAACAGCACCCGGGGGCGGGGGGCCAAGGCACGCGCCAAGGCCACGCGCTGCTGCTGCCCGCCCGACAGTTGGAACGGATAGGACGGGCCCTTGTCAGGCAGGCCGATCATGCGCAGCATTTCGGTCACGCGCTTTTCAGCCTCGTCCCGCGCCACGCCTTTGACCTTCAGCCCGAAGCCCACGTTCTGCGCGACCGTCAGGTTCGGGAACAGCGCATAGGCCTGAAACATCATGCCGATGTTGCGCTGGTTGGGGCGCAGGCTGGTCACATCCTGCCCGTCGATCTTGATGCTGCCCGAGGTGGGCGCTTCAAACCCCGCCACCATCCGCAGCACGGTGGTCTTGCCACAGCCCGAGGGCCCGAGCAGCGAGATGAACTCACCCTTCGCGACGTCGAGGTTGAAATCCTTGACCACGCGGTTGGTGCCGAAGGTCTTTTCCAGATGGGACAGGTTCAGGAAGCATCAGGCGCGCGCCCTTTCGTGTTTCGACAGGCGGGTGACAAGCTGGATCAGACCCATGCAGGCCCAGGTGATGGCAAAGGCGATCACCGCCAGTGCCGCAGGTTCATAGGCTCGGTTCGACCCCAGAAGCTGCATGTAGGGGCCAAAGGCCGGGCGGTCCAGAAGGGCCGCCATGGTGAATTCGCCGATCACGATGGCAAAGGTCAGAAACGCCCCCGACAGCACCGCGACCAGCACATTCGGCAGGATGATCTTGGCCAGAATGGTGATCCAGCCCGCACCAAGCGATTGCGCAGCCTCGGTCAGGGTGCCCACATCAATGGTGCGCAACCCGGTATCTACGGCGCGGTACATGTAGGGCAGGGCAAGGGTGGTATAGCCAAAGATCAGCAGCAGATTGGTGCCCATCGCCGTGCCGGTCAGCGGCAGCCAGCTCGACGTGTTATACAGCCGGATATAGCCGAACACGATGACGATGGCCGGAATGACCAGCGGCAACAGGGTGATGAACTCGATATAGGGGCGCAGGCCCGGCAGTTTCAGGCGCACCCAATAGGCCGTTGGCACCACCAGAAACACCCCGAACAGAATGGTGAACAGCGCCATCAGCACCGAAAACCCGAAGGTTTCCTGAAAACGCGGGTCACCCAGCACCTTGGTGTAGGCGTCCAGCGAATAGACGCCGCGACGCATCTTCAGCGAAAACTCGGCCATGCCCACCAGGGGCAGGATGAAATAGATCAACCCAAGCGCCAATGCGCCCCATGCCGCGATCCGGGTCATTTCAGCCACCTTTCAGACCGCGCCCGCAGCGTGATGTAGATCACGTTGGCGATGCCGGTAATCACGATCATCCCGAACGCCAGCGCATAGCCCAGATGCGGGTCGCCCAGCACATCGCCGCGGATTTGCGCAAACAGCAGGATCGGCACGATGTTCAGCGACGATCCGGTCAGCGCGATTGCGGTGGCCACGGCGCCGAAGGAATTGGCAAACAGCAGCGCGAGCGTGCCCAGCAGCGACGGGAACAGAATCGGCAGGGCGATCATCCGCCAGTATTGCGGGCCTGTCGCGCCCAGCACGGTCGCTGCCTCGCGCCATTCACGCTTCAGCCCATCCAGCGCCGGGGTGATGATCAGGATCATCAGGGGGATCTGGAAGAACAGATAAGTGACGGTCAGCCCCCAGAAGCTGAGCAGGTTGAACCCCATGCTGCGCAGGTCGATCCCAAAGTTGGTGCGCAAAAACACCGTCACCAGACCAATCGGCCCAACCGTGGCGATAAACGCAAAAGCCAGCGGCACGCCCGCAAAGTTCGACGCAACGCCGGAAAACGTCAGCAGCGGCCCGCGTATGAATTTCGGCAAGCCGCCCAGCGTTACGGCTGCGGCCACGGCAAAGCCTATCAGGCAGCCCAGAATGGCCGAGGCCATGCTGATCTTGATCGACACCCAATAGGCCGACCGGATCGAAGGCGTGTTCAGATTGCGGATGTTGTCCAGCGTGAAGGCACCATCGGGCGTGCGGAACGCGCCCAGCACAATGTTCATCGTGGGCAGGATCAGGAACAGCACCGCAAAGGCCAGAAACGGCACCACCCCGAGCCAGTTCAGCGGCAGGCGGCGCTTAGGGCGCACTGTGGCGGGGGGCTTGGCGTCCATGCGGGAATGATCCTGGTCAGAGGCTAGTCAGGGGGCAGAAAGACAGGTGGCAGAAAGAGGGGGGCAGAAAAAACGCCCGCCCCGCATTGGCTGCGGGGCGGGCTATTTTCGGGCTTACTGAACGTTGGCCCCGACCACGGCATCCCAGCCAGCGGTCACAGCAGCCTTGTTCGCGTCCACTTCTTCAAGCGTCGGGAAATAGGCGGCAGCATAGCCTTCGGCCGGGGGCAGCTTGTCCAGCAGGTCTTGCGGGACGACACCGCGCGCGACCATGTCGTTAAAGCGGATCGGGTGGCAGTAGCCTGCCAGCCAGCCCAGTTGGCCTTCATCGGAATAGATGTATTCCATCCACAGCTTGGCCGCATTCGGGTGCGGCGCGTAGGCGGAAATCGCCTGCACATACACCCCGGCCAACTGGCCCGAAGACGGCACGATCACTTCAACCGGCGGGTTGCCGGCCAGCGTGTCCTTGGCGGACAGCGCGTTGTAATCCCACATCACGACGATCGGGGTAGCACCCTGTGCCAGCGTGCCCGACTTGCCGATGACCGGCACGAAGTTGCCTGCCTTGTTCAGTTCGGCAAAGTAGGCCAGACCTTTTTCGCCAGCCTCGGTACCGGCCTTGCCACCAGCGGCCAGACCTGCCGACAGGGCCGCAAGGATCGCCTGGTTCGACGCGCGCGGATCGCCTGCAAGTGCAACTTGACCCGCATATTCCGGCTTCATCAGATCAGCCCAGCTTGTGGGCGAGTTCGGCACCAGATCCTTGTTCACAAGGAACGACATCACGCCATAGTAGTCGCCGTACCAGAAGCCTTCGGCATCCTTGGCGGTGTCGGGGATGCTGTCCCAGGTCGAAACCTTGTAGGCCTGGATCAGACCTTCGGCCTTGGCCGACGGGCCGAACGACAGACCAACGTCGATGACGTCGGGTGCTTGCGGGCCGGTGTTGTCCTTGTTGGCCTTGATGGCCTCGATCTCATCCGCCGACCCTGCGTCGGGGTTCAGTTCGTTCACGGTGATTTCGGGATACTTGGCCTTGAAGCCCTCGATCACTTTGCCATAGCCGCACCAGTCGTGGGGCAGGGCGATGGTGGTCAACTGACCTTCGGCTTTGGCGGCGGCCACCAGTTCGTCCATGGATTGCGCAGAGGCGAAGGTGGCCCCCAGCATGGCGGTGACGGATGCCGTCACGCCCAGAATATTGCGAAGTTTCATCAGGTCTCTCCCGGTTGATGACTTTTGTTACACCGCTTGTTTCGCACTGGCCTCGGATCGCGCCCCGTGAAGGTGCCCCCGTCTGCCCGACCGCGCGTGCGGCTTTTGTAACAGAAAGGTAAAGGCCATGTGACGTTACTTGCAAGCCTGTCTATCGCGGCCGTGTAACAATTTCTTCACAGCCGGGGCCTGTTGAAACTATTTGCACGGTATTTGCCGGGTTTAGCTGCAAACGCCCGAGGGTGGCGCAGCCACAGGTTGCGCCACCACACAGATTCGTCAAAATGGTCGCTTCAGAAGAACGAAAAGTCCGCAGCGGTCAGTTGCGTGGCCGTTGTCAGGCCTGTCAGGCGGATGTTGTAATCCACCACCGTATCGCCGTTGATATCCACCAGCACGGCGTTTCCGACGATCCGGGCCTCGGAATTGTCAGACCCGCCCGAGAATGCACCCGTGCCGACAAAGGCAAATGCCCCGATCAGCCCGGTAAAGGCCAGCAGATCACCCTCGGCCACCCCACCATCCACTGCGTTGAAATCGGTGATGGTGTCATAGACCGTGCCGGACAGCGCGGTGAAGATGAAGGTGTCGGCCCCGATGCCCCCGGTCATCGTGTCATAGCCCGCGCCGGAATCGAGCGTGTCATTGCCCTCCATCCCGAACAACTGGTTCGATCCGATGTTGCCGGTGATCCGGTTGTCCAGCGTGTTGCCAGTGGCGTTGATGTTGGATTGCCCGGTCTGTTCCAGACGCTCCACATTCGCCGCAAGGACGTAAGTGAAGCCCGTGCGCACCACATCTGTGCCGCCCCCGGCGTTTTCGATGATCACATCGCCGGTGCTGTCCCAGACATACACATCGTCGCCTCCGCCGCCCGTCATGCTGTCAGCGCCAGACCCGCCATCCAGCGTGTCATTGCCACCGTTTCCGGTCAGCGTGTCATTCGCGAAACCGCCCGTCAGCATGTTGGCACCCGAATTGCCGGTCAGGATATCGGCGTCAAAACCGCCCGTCGCGTTGATCGCGGCAGACCCGGTCAGCAGCAGGGTCTCGATCCCCGACTTGATGGTAAAGCTGATGGAGGATTCGATCCGGTCTGCGCCGCCACCTGCGGTTTCGACCACAACATCCCCGATCTCATCGACCCGGTACACATCGTCGCCAAGGCCGCCGGTCATGCTGTCGTTGCCTGCGCCCCCATCCAGCGTGTCATTGCCCGCATCGCCCGACAGGGTGTCATTGCCCGCCTGACCCCGCAGCAGGTTGGCATCGGCATTGCCGACAATCACGTTTGCCAATTCGTTGCCGGTGCCGTTGATGGCCCCGGTCAGCAGGGTCAGGTTTTCGACGTTGGTCCCAAGGGTGTAATTGACCGCCGATTGAACCCGGTCCTTGCCCTCGTTCAGCAGTTCGACAACCACATCTGTGGCCACATCGACGATGAACACATCATCGCCAAGCCCGCCTTCCATCCGGTCAATCCCGGTGCCGCCGTCCAGCGTATCATTGCCCGCGCCGCCATACAGCGTGTCATTGGCCACCAGTCCGAACAGGGTGTTGTGGGCCGCATTCCCGGTCAGGATGTTGGCCGACGCGTTGCCGGTGCCCGTAACCGCCGATCCAAGCAGGGTCAGCATCTCGACGTTGATCGACAGGGTGTGGTTGACGGTGCTTTGCACCAGATCACTGCCCTGACCCGACACTTCGGTCACAATGTCGGCCAGCGAGTCCACGATATACACATCGTCACCGGCATTGCCTGCCATGGAATCGTTGCCACCGTTGCCGTCCAGCGTGTCATTGCCCCCGCCGCCCACCAGCGTATCATTGGCGGTTCCACTGCCGCCAAACAGGCGGTTGGCGGCCGAGTTGCCGGTGATCGTGTTGGCCTCGCCATTGCCGGTGCCGTCGATGGCGGCGGCTCCGGTCAGTGTCAGGTTTTCGACATAGGTGGCCAGCGTATAGGTCAGAAGGGTTGACTGCACGGTATCGACACCGCCGCCCGCCGTTTCGACCACCACATCCGGACCAATGTCGATGGTATAGGTGTCATCCCCCAAACCGCCGATCATGCTGTCATTGCCCGCGCCACCGATCAGGCTGTCGTTGCCGTCGCCACCATAGAGGGTGTCATTGCCGTCGCCGCCATCCAGCCGGTTTGCGACCGCATTGCCGGTAAGGATGTTCGCCTGCGTGTTGCCGGTGCCGTTGACGGTGCCGACCCCGGTCAGAATCAGGTTTTCCAGGTTCTGGCCCAGCGTGTAGGTCAACGCCGTCTGCACCGTATCGGTACCTTCGCCTGCGACCTCGGTGATCACATCGGCGGCGATCTCCACCAGATACAGATCGTTGCCCAGACCACCGAACAGGCTGTCAGTCCCGACGCCGCCATCCAGCGTGTCATTGCCGCCCCCGCCATACAGCGTGTCATTGCCCGCCATGCCAAACAGCCCGTTGGCAAAGCTGTTGCCGTACAGCGTGTTGGTGCTGCCGTTGCCGGTACCGTTGGTCGCCCCGATATTGGTCTGGATCAGCACCTCCACGTTGGTGGCAAGCGTGATGGTCAGACCGGTAGAGATGGTGTCTGTCCCCTCGGCCGAGGCTTCGATCACCACGTCGCCGTTCTCGCCGACATAGTAGAAATCATCGCCCAGACCGCCCTGCATCTGGTCGAATCCAATGCCGCCGTCCAGCGTGTCATTGCCCGCGTCGCTTACCAGCGTATCATTGCCGCCAAGACCGAACAGCTTGTTCGCGCCGGTGTTGCCGCGCAGGGTGTTTGCGTCCGCCGTGCCTGTTCCGTCAATGTTTGTCGTGCCTTGCAGGGTCAGGTTCTCGACATTCAGCCCAAGTGTAAGGGTGATGGTTGACAGCACCCGGTCGATGCCGCCGCCGGTGAATTCGATGGTTTTGTCACCAAGAGTGTTGACGTAATAGATGTCGTCACCTGTGCCACCCGACATGGAATCGTCGCCATTGCCGCCGTTGAGGCTGTCATTGCCATCGCCTGCGGTCATGGTGTCATTGCCATCCAGCCCGCTGAGCGAGTTTGCCGCTGTGTTGCCGACCATCACGTTGCCAAAGGCGTTGCCGGTGCCGTTGATGGCGGCAACCCCGGTCAGGGTCAGGTTTTCAACAAAGGTGCCAAGCGTCTGGGTGATCGACGACTGGATGGTGTCCAGCCCGCCATCGCTCAGTTCAACCACCACATCGCCCGCCGCATCGACAACGTAGAGGTCGTTATCCTCACCGCCCGTCATGCTGTCATTGCCGGTGCCGCCGTCCAGCGTGTCGCTGCCGCCCAGCCCGATCAGGGTGTCGTTGCCATCGCCGCCATAGATCGCATTATTGCCCCGGCTGGAGGTGGACGCAAAGTTGCCGGAACTGCCGGTCAGCACGTTGTTCAGCGTGTTGCCGGTCAGCCCCACGTTCAGCATGGTGATCAGTGTCACGTTTTCAATGCCGGTGGCGGCCGTGTAAGCAACCGAGGTCAGCACCAGATCTGTGCCCCCCCCGCTTGTCACCTCGTCCGTCACATCATCGACGGAATCCACCCGGTAGGTATCATTGCCGACGCCGCCGATCAGCGTGTCAGTGCCAGTGCCGCCATAAAGCGTATCGTCGCCAGCCCCGCCCGACAGCACGCGGTCAAAGCTGTCACCGGTCATGATGTCGTTGAAGCTGGACCCGATCACATTCTCGATGCCCCGGATCGAGTCGTTCTGGGCGTCGCCCCCGGTGTAAATCTTCAGTGCAAGGTCGATCTGCACGGCAGCGGCAGAGGCCGCATAAGACAGGGTGTCAAAGCCGTCGCCGCCTTCGATGCTGTCCTCTCCGGCATCGCCATAGATGACGTCGTTGCCCAACTCGCCATAGATGGAGTCGTTGCCAGTGCCGCCCGCCAGCACATCGTTGCCATCGCCCGCGATGATCAGGTTGTCAGCCGTGCTGCCGGTGATGGTGTCGCCAAAGGCCGACCCCAGCACATCTTCAACGGCGGTGATCACATCGCCTGTGGCCTCACCCGCCGTGCCAGCACCAGTCCCAAGGTTGACAGCGATCGCGGCGGCGGCCTGCGAATAGTCCACCATGTCCGTGTCGTCGCCGCCGTTCAGCGTGTCGGCACCCAGACCGCCTGTCAGGGTGTCATCATCCACACCGGCCTGAATGTTATCATTGCCCGCCCCGCCATACAGCACGTTGACCGTGTTGCTGCCGGTGATGGTGTCGTTGAAGGCCGACCCCACGATATTCTCGACGCCGCTCAGCACATCGGATGCCGCATCGCCGCCGCTGCCAACCCCTGTGGTCAGGTTGACCGAGATCGCCGCCGTCGAGGCCGCATAAATGACCACATCATTGCCAAGCGAGCCATCAATCGTATCGGCCCCCGCCCCGCCAAGGATCGTGTCATTCCCCGCATCGGCAAAGACGTAATCGGCACCTGCGCCGCCGGTGATCAGGTTCTCGTACACGCTGCCGTACAGGGTGTCGTTGAAGGCGGACCCGATGACGTTCTCAATGTTGAACAGCACATCGCCCGTGGCCTCGGCGCCCGACACGACCTGGGTTTCAAGGTTCACATCCACCGCGCCGGTGGCACTGGCATAGGTCACCGTGTCGTTGCCGTCGCCACCGTCGAGGCTGTCTGCCCCCGCGCCGCCGTCCAGCAGATCGTCGCCAAGGCCACCTGACACGCTGTCATTGCCCAGCCCGCCATTCAGCACGTTGTTGCCCGTGCTGCCGGTCAGGGTGTCATTGAAGGCAGAACCTGTCAGGTTCTCGATCCCCGCCAGCACATCGCCTGCGGCGTCGCCGCCCGTTCCCGCGCCGGTTTCAAGATCAGCCTGGATGCCAGCAGTGGCCGTGGCATAGCTGACCGTATCAACGCCATCGCCCCCCGTCAGACTGTCTGCCCCCGCGCCGCCGATCAGCACATCGTTGCCAAGCCCGCCCAGCACCACGTCATTCCCCGCGCCGCCGTTGAGGGTGTTGTCGGCGGTGTTGCCGGTGAGGGTGTCGTTCAGCGAGGATCCGGTCAGGTTCTCGATGGTTGCCAGCACGTCGCCAGCGGCGTCGCCGCCTGCGGTGGCACCGGTTTCAAGGTTGACGCTGACGCCTGCGACCGATCCGGCGTAGCTGGCCGTATCCACCCCGTCGCCGCCGGTCAGGTTGTCCGCTCCGGCCCCGCCGGCCAGAACATCGGCCCCAAGCCCGCCGATCAGCGTGTCATTGCCGGCCCCCGCCGACAGGCTGTTGTCGGCGGCACTGCCGGTCAGTGTGTCATTGAAGGCCGACCCGATCACGTTCTCAATCGTGACGATCACATCGCCCGCAGCCTCGCCGCCCGAGACGACCGACGTTTCAAGGTTGATGCTGACACCGGCGGTGGAGGCCGCATAGGTGATGGTATCGACGCCGTCGCCGCCCTCCAGCCGGTCGGACCCGAGGCCGCCGATCAGCGTGTCATCGCCAAGCCCGCCATAAAGACTGTCATTGCCCGCGCCGCCGGTCAGCGTGTTGGCCACCGCATTGCCGGTCAGCGTGTCGTTGAAGGCAGAGCCGATCAGGTTCTCGATGGTGACAAACACGTCACCCACCGCATCGCCGCCCGACACGGCCCCGGTGTCGAGGTTCGCCAGAATGGCAACGGTGGCGGCGGCATAGGTGACGGTGTCAATCCCGTCGCCCCCCTCCATCCGGTCCGCCCCGGCCCCACCTTCCAGCAGATCATCGCCAAGCCCACCATAAAGGCTGTCGTTGCCCGCGCCACCGATCAGCGTGTTGGCACCGGAATTGCCGGTCAGCGTGTCGTTGAACGCGGAGCCTGTGATGTTTTCAATCGCCACCAGCACGTCGCCCGCCGCATCGCCGCCAGACACCACGCCAGTATCAAGGTTGACGCTGACCGCGAGCGTGGATCCGCTGTAGGTGATGGTGTCGATGCCGTCGCCGCCATCCAGCCGGTCCGCCCCGGCACCGCCGTTCAGAGTGTCATTGCCGAGGCCGCCATAAAGCGAGTCGACGCCCACGCCGCCCGACAGGACGTTGTCGCCCGTGCTGCCGGTCAGGGTGTCGTTCAGCGCAGACCCGATCAGGTTTTCAATGCTGATCAGCACATCGCCCACCGCGTCGCCCCCGGCCACAGCCCCGGTCGCAAGGTTGACGTTCACCCCGACGGTGGACCCCAGATAGGTCGCCGTATCGATGCCATCGCCGCCGTCCAGCCGGTCACTGTTGGCACCGCCATCCAGCAGATCGTCGCCAAGCCCACCCTGCAGCGTGTCATTGCCGCCGGCCCCGATCAGGCTGTCGTTGCCGGCCAGCCCGTCCAGTAGGTCTGCGTTGGCAGCACTGGTGAGGGTGTCATTGCCGGTGGTGCCGGTGATCGTGGCCATGTCAGGTTCGCCCTTATCCGCACAGGGGCCGAAAGCCCCGAATTGGTTACAGTTTGACGACCGGAAATAGGCGGGAAATCTGGCCTCAATACGGCAAAGCTGGGTAGAGATCATGATGAATGGAAACGATCATGCCGCGCAGGGTGGGCTGGGCGGCGGCTCTCACTCTGTCCCTAACTCTAGCCCCGACCGACAAATTCGAATGAAAAGCTGCGCCTTGCCCCCGCAGGCGGGGGCGGGAAGGGGCCCGCGCGGCGGATATGGTCGGTGGCGATGCGATCGAGTTCGGGCGACCCCGACCCCTTGATCACCTTGACCGAGGCCACAGACCCATCCCCGCTGATCTTGAAGCCCACCACGACAACGCCCTTCGCGGGGGCACGTTTGCGTTTGGTGCCGCTGATCCGTTTCAGGACAACCCGGTCATAACTGGCAGCCGATGCCTTTGACGCCCCGACGGCCCCTGCCTTGGCCTTTTTGGCGGGGGCTGACGCTTGCGAGGCCGCTTTGGACGACGGGGCTTTGGGCTTCGCCTCCGGCGGCTTTTCAGCCGTCTTCCGGGTGGGCTTGGCTTTTTTGGCCAAAGGTTCGACAGGCGACTTGGTGGCCTTTTGGCGCGCGGCGCTTTTCGGCTGCGGTTTGGCCTTTGGTTTCACCACCGGCGGCGCAGGGTCGGGCCGCGGGGCCAAAGCCAGCGGGTCTGGCGGGGCCACTTGCGGGGGCGGGGGGGCGTCGTCAACGGCGGGGGGGCTTGTGTCTGACAAGGGCCGGGCCAGATCGGGCAGGGGGGGCTGCACCACATCCGGCTCGGCCCTATCTGGCTCCGGCATATCCTGCGACAGGCTGGCCGGTTCAGGTTCTGGCGGCGTCCGCTCGGGCGGCGTGGGGGCGGTGGTATCCACCTGGGGCGCGGGTTCCGGAACGGCCTGCATGGCCGGGGCGGGCAGGGGGGCCAGCGTCAGCAACACCGCCTGTTCTTCAACCCCGCGCCTGCCACTGGCATCGACGGTCAGGATCAGCAGCGCGCTCGCCGTAAGCGCAAGCGCCGTTGTGGCGGTTGCCGCCAGCCAGCCTGCCGCTGTGCGGGGCAGCGAGGGTTTATGCTCGGGCCAGCTTGCCGCGTCGGTCATGGCGTGCCTCGGGCGGGCACAGGGAACGAACTGAAAAAAGCCCCGGGCGCAGGCCCGGGGCTTTGCGGTGGCGGTCGGCAAGGCAGCGTTTCACGCGCAGCCGACCGCACAGACACAACAGGGACAGACACGTGACAGGACGGCAGGTTGGTGCGGATATTCGCCGCAGACCTGCCGCGCCCCGTTGGCAGCAGTCCCGCCGCCAACGCCTGCCCAGACCCACCTGCCGTCCCGCGTTCCATCACCAGGTATAGGCCTTGGCCAGCGTGATCTTGGCGTTCCGCCCCACTGCGTTGTCTTGCGACAGGTTGTTGCGGTAGGTCGCGTCAAACACGTTGTCGATGCCGAAGTTGACCTCCAGCCCCGCCAAGGCACCGTCCTGCGGCTTCCATGTGACGAACAGATCATGGGTGTCATAGGCCGGGGCGGTGGTGGTGGCGGATGCCGTGGTGATGTTGTCGTAATAGCTGGCACGCCAGCCGACGGTCAGGTTCTGGTCGGGGAATTTCGCACCCACCGTCAGCACCACGTTTTCGGCAGGCGTATCGGCCAGTTGCAACCCGGTGGTGCGGTCCTTGGTGCGCACGTTGGAATAGGCCAGCTGCCCGAACCAGCGGTCCGCGTCATAGCTGGCCTCCAGTTCGGCCCCCCATAGACGCGCCGAGTTGATGTTGCTGTAATAGGCCACCGACCCCGGTGTGCCGATCGGCACGATCGGGCGCACAGTGGTGGCGATCAGGTTGTTGACATCGTTGTGAAACGCGGTGGCCTTGAGTTGCAGGGCGTCGCCTTCGCTGAACACGCCTTGCTTCTGGTAGGTGAAGCCAAGCTCGATTGTCTCGGCCTCTTCCTTCTCAAGGTTAAGGCTGGCGGTGCGCGGCACCGCGATCAGGCCCGGCCCGCGCGACGCAGCCCCTTCGGTCGAATAAAGCTCATCCAGCGTCGGCATCCGTTCGGTGCGCGCCACCGACCCGAACACCGCCCAGTTTTCGTTGATCTTGTACAGCGCCGCCAGTTTGGGCGACACGGCAGTATCGGTTTTCGCGGCGCCGCCTGCGGCAATCGCGGCGGCACTGGGGGTCTGGTCGCCGAAATCCACCCGGATGCCGGGGATCAGGGTCAGGCGATCATTCCAGACGAATTCGCCCTGCAGATAAACGCCGGTCTTTTTGTCCACGCCTTCGGGGTGGAACGCCAGCGGGCCGACGATGGACGTCGCGTTGCGGTTCTGCTCGGTGTATTGCACGCCAAAGGTGATGAAATTGTCCCACGATCCGCGCGACAGATCGGCGGTGTTTTCCACCTTCAGGCTGGTGGTGGTATAGCCGAAATCGCCGTCACACAGCACCGAGGATTGCCCCGGCGCGCACATGGCAGCGAAGGAAAAGTTGCGTTTTGTCACATCCTTGTTGGATTGTGACAGTTGCACGGTCAGGTCCAGCAGCGGGTTGTCCGAAAATTCGTGCCGGTAGGTCAGCGCGACCGTTTCATCGACGATATCCACATCCGCCGTGCCGAACCCGGCCACCGCAGCCCCGCCAGTCTGGGCGACGACGGTATCATCCAGCGCAGTGTCCGTGCGCGACAGCGACAGCGTCAGCGACTGGTCGTCGTTTTCGCCAAATGACCATTTGCCCTTCAGCAGGCCCGAAAACCGGTCACTCGCCGACCCGGCGAACACGGTGCCAGACCCGTCCTTGCGGTCATTCGTGGTGCCATAGTTCAGCGACCCCAGATATTCGGCATTGCCCACCTTCTTGGCAAAGATCACGCCCGTGCGCCCGCCTTTGCCATTGCTGTCATACCCCGCCTTGAACCGCAGGGCGGTGGTCTGGCCTTCGGGAATGAAATCCGAGGCATCCTTGGTGGTGAAATTCACCACCCCGCCAATCGCCCCCGACCCGTACAGGGTGGATGACGCCGGGCCGCGCAGCACTTCGACCCGCTTGTAAAGCTCGATATCGCTGAAGAACGACCCCATGCGGTACTGCTCAAAGAACCCCGGCGCGCCGTCCACGGTCACGATGATGCGGGCCTCGGATGCGGTTTGTTCCGTGTTACCGATGCCGCGGATGTTGAAGGCCTGCCCATCCGGGCGGGCAGAGGCCCCGGCAGAACTGACCCCCGGCACCGATTTGAACAGATCGCCGATGTTGGCGGGCTGATCGCGGTCCAGATCGGCTTGATCAATCACCGTCACTGCCTGTGGCGTGTCGATGGCAACTTTGGCGGTCCCGGCCCCAAGGATGATCCGGCCCAGCAGGGTAAAGACCCCGTCACCGTCTTGTGCCAAGGCCGGCCCAGAGGCCAGTGACAGCATGGTAACGGTAAGAAGAAGCCGCCCCCGGGGGGCGAGTTTATAGCGCGCGTGCATGTGCATCCTGTTGATCCTGCTGCGGGATGCTGGCCGGGCGCTGTAAGCCTGTGCTGGCGGGCAGATAATTTCTGACTTGAACTGTCAGGAAAAGAGCAATAAATATCTTGATTAATAGAGTCAAGTATTGCTTGGCCTGAAAATCTGCGCTCCAGCCCCGCAACACACCGTTGCCCGCCAGACCCGCGCGTCCCCAGAATAAAGGATACTGCGCCATGGCCGACAGCCTTAGCCCCTCGACGATTCGTGCCCTGCGGATCGAAAACTCCAAAGCCCGCGCCCGCGATTTTGCCGAACTGCACGGCATATCCGAGGCGGCCCTCGTCGCGGCCCATGTGGGGCAGGGAGTGACGGCCATTGCGGCGGCACCCGAAGGGTTGATGCCTCTGGTCAAGACCATGGGCGAAGTGATGGCCCTGACCCGCAACGCATCGTGCGTGCATGAAAGGGTGGGGGTCTACGACGGCTTTCATGCCGGTCCCCATGCCCAGATGATCCTCGGGGCTGAGATCGATATGCGGATGTTCCCGTCGCATTGGAAATTTGCCTTTGCGGTGGAAGATGTCTCCGACGATGGCGTGAAGCGCAGCCTGCAAGTATTCGATGCGGCGGGGGATGCTGTTCACAAGGTGCATCTGAAACCTGCGTCTGACGTGGCCGCGTTTGATGCACTTGTGGCGGCCTTGCGTCTGGATGTGCAATCCGAAACGCTGGACCTTGCCCCGCGCAAACCCACCGACCCGGCCAAGGGCGATGCCGCCGCCGCCGACGATCTGCGCGGCCATTGGGACCGGATGACCGACACCCATCAGTTCATGGGCCTGATGCCCAAGCTGAAGATGAACCGCCTTGGCGCCTACCGCATGGCCGGTGCCCCCTATGTGCGCGCCCTGGCCCCCGAGGCCGTGACGCTGGCGCTGCATGCGGCGGCCAATGATGCGATCCCGCTGATGATTTTCGTGGGCAACGCGGGCTGCATTCAGATTCACGGCGGGTTGATCGAAAAGGTCGTGCCGATGGGGCCGTGGATCAACGTGATGGACCCGCGCTTCAACCTGCACCTGCGTGCAGACCACATTGCGGAAGTCTATTGCGTGAACAAACCCACCGCGCGTGGGGCCGCGATCAGCATCGAGGCGTTTGATGCGGACGGTGGTCTGATCCTGCAAATCTTTGGCTATCGCAAGGACGTGGCCCCCGATGCGTGGAATGCGCTGACCCTGACCCTGCCGTCGCTTGTGACCGAACCCGCCGAGGTGATGGCATGATCCGGGGTGGCGTGGGCGCGCTGCATCTTGGCCTGACACTGGCACTTGGCGGAGCGGCGATTGCGACATCGGTGCTGGCCGCAGGCAAGCCTGCGCGGATCGTGTCGCTTGGCGGGTCGGTCACCGAAATCGCCGTGGCCCTGGGCGCGGGGGACCGGCTGGTGGGGCGCGATTCCACCTCGACCTACCCTGAAACCGTCATGGCGCTGCCCGAGGTCGGCTACATCCGGGCGCTGTCGCCTGAAGGGGTGCTGTCACTGGCCCCCGACCTTATCGTGGCTGAACATGACGCAGGCCCGCCCGAGGCTGTGGGCGTGCTGACCGCCGCAGGGGTGCCCTTTGCCATCATGCCGGGCGATCCGTCGCCCGCAGGTGTGCTGGCCAAGATCACCGCCGTTGCGACCGCCTTGGGAGAGGATCAGGCCGGGGCCGATCTCGTGGCGCAGGTTTCGGCGGGATTGGATCAGGCACAGGCCCGTGCGGCGGCGGTGCCGGCCCCGAAAAAGGTGCTGTTCGTGTTGTCCCTGCAAGGCGGGCGCATCATGGCGGGCGGGGCGGGATCGTCTGCCGAAGGGATCATTGCCCTTGCAGGCGGCGTCAACGCGGCCACAGGTTTTGACGGCTACAAACAGATGACGGATGAGGCCGTGATTGCCGCCGCCCCCGATGCCATCGTGATGATGGATCGCGAAGGCGACCTTGCCATCAATGATGCCGACATCATGGACAACGCCGCCCTTGCCACCACGCCTGCGGCACAGAACGGCAAGATCATCCGCATGAACGGCTCGCTTCTGCTGGGCTTTGGTCCCCGCACGCCTGACGCCGCGAAACTGCTGTATGACGCGCTTTACGGCGCGCAAGGCTGACCCATGGTTGCCCTTCCCAACCTTCGCACCATGGCACCCACCGATGGCGACCGCACCCTGCGGGCGCGCCGGGCGACGGGGTGGTTGCTTGGTGCGCTGATCGTGGCAGCGGTGGCGTCCATCGGCACCGGGGCTGCGGGCGTGTCGCTGCCCACCATTCTGCACGCAGTATTCCGTGGGGAAGGTCTGTCCACGCGGGATGCAGTGATCCTGCTGGACATCCGCTTGCCGCGCCTGTGCATGGGTGTGCTGATCGGGGCCGCCTTGGCGGTATCCGGCGCGCTGATGCAGGGGCTGTTCCGCAACCCGCTCGCCGATCCCGGCACTGTGGGCGTTGGGGCGGGGGCGAGCCTTGGGGCGGTCACCGCCATCGTTCTGGGCAGCGCCTTGCCCTTTGGCATCGGGGCGGCACTCGGCGGGCATCTGGTATCGGTGCTGGCCTTTGGTGGCGGGTGGGTGGTGACGCTGGTGCTGTACCGCATCGCCACCCGGGGCGGGCAAACATCGGTCGCGACCATGCTGCTGGCGGGCATCGCCTTGGCGGCCCTCGCGATGGCGCTGACGGGGATCATGATCTTTCTGGCCGATGACCGCCAGTTGCGCGATCTGACCTTCTGGGGCCTTGGGTCGCTGGCCGGGGCAAGCTGGGCCAAGATCATTGCCGCCACCCCGCTGATTCTGCCCGTGCTGATCGGCGCACCGTTGCTGGCGCGCGGCCTGAACGGGCTGGCACTGGGCGAGGCGCAGGCCGCCCACATGGGCGTGCCGGTCGAACGCATCAAGCGCCTGACCGTGCTGGGCGTGGCTGCGGCAACCGGGGCTGCGGTGGCGGTGTCGGGGGGCATCGGCTTTGTCGGCATCGTGGTGCCGCATCTGTTGCGGCTGGCGACCGGGCCGGATCATCGGCCCCTGCTGCCCAACGCGGCGCTTCTGGGGGCAACCCTGCTGATCTGCGCCGACATGATCGCGCGCAGCATCGTGGCCCCCGCCGAACTGCCCATCGGCATCATCACCGCCGCCTTGGGTGCCCCTGTGTTCTTGTGGATTTTGCTGCGCGGACGCGGCCTTGCGGGGATATGAACCATGCTGACAACAATTGACCTGTGCGCCGCTTTGGGTGGAAAACCCGTGCTGCATGACATCGGCTTTACGGCCCGCCCGGGGCAGGTGACGGCCATCGTCGGCCCGAACGGGTCGGGCAAGACCACCTTGCTGCGGGCGCTGACGGGCGATCTGCACTATGCGGGGTCAGCGGTGCTGAACGGGCTAGAGGTGGCGGGGGCCAAACCGGTGACCCTTGCCGCCATCCGGGCCGTGCTGTCGCAATCGACGCAACTGGCGTTTCCCTTCACGGTGTTGGAGGTGGTCCGTCTGGGCCTGTTGTCAGGCATACAGACCACCGCTGCCGCGAACCTGCCGCACCAAGCCTTGTCCGAGGTGGGGCTTGACGGCTATGCCGGGCGCAGTTTTCAGGAACTGTCGGGGGGTGAACAAGCCCGCGTCCATCTGGCCCGCGTGCTGGTGCAGGTGTGGGAGCCTGTCGGCACCGCGGGCCCACGCTGGTTGTTCCTCGACGAACCCGTGGCCAGTCTGGACATTGGCCATCAGTTGCAGGTCATGCACCTTGCCCGCCGCTTTGCCGATGCGGGCGGCGGGGTGGTGGCGGTGATGCACGATCTGAACCTGACCGCGATGTTTGCCGCCCATGTGGCACTGCTGTCGCAGGGCAGGCTGGCCGCACAAGGGCGCCCCGAGGATGTGCTGACCAACGCCCGCCTGTCGGCGGCCTATGGCTGCCAATTGCGCGTCAACACTGCGCCTGCATCAGGCCAATGGATATTGCCGCAGGCGGTTGAGGCGTGAAGTAAGGGGTCGGGCAGGACCGGGGACCGAAAATCACGTCTCTGCCCGTAAAGGATAGGGTACAAAAGTTTGGCATAGCATAATCGCTTGGTGTAAATGTCCTGTGACGCCAGTTTGCCCGTATGGCAGCCTTTGCGCTGTTCCCTTGGGAACTCGGTCGCAGCCAAGGTTGCGCGCCAAGGGCGGGCGCATTAGGCTTTGGTCATCCTTTGGCACGGTGGCGAAATCCGATGGGGCAAGCCCAATGATCCCTCAGCCTGACAAACGCACGCTGGCCTTCTGGCGGTCCTTCGCGATGTTCGACGGGCTGGACGATGCGACCCTGGCCCGCATCGCGGGGGCCGCAATGCCGCGCGACTGGGCGGGCGGCGCGATGCTGTTTCAACGCGGCGATGTGGGCGATTATCTGGTGGCGATCCGCACCGGGCGGGTGCGCCTGTCCATCGGGTCGGCGCAGGGGCGCGAGCTGATCTTGCGCCACGCGGACCCCGGCGATCTGCTGGGGGAACTGGCGCTGTTTGACGCGGCCCCCCGGTCTGCCGATGCCACTGCGGCGGTGGCGACCAGCGGCTATGTGCTACACCGGGCGGGGTTTCTGGCGGTGGCGGATGCCGCCCCTGCGCTGATGCAATCGGTCACACGCTATCTGTGCACCCGGCTGCGGGAAACCACCGATCAGTTGGAAGGGATCGCCCTCTATCCACTGGAGGCCCGTCTGGCGCGGTTCTTCCTGTTCACCCTGCGGCAGATTCACGGGGCGGACATGCCGCCCGACCCCAGCCTGCGGCTGGATATCACCCAGTCCGAAATGGCCGCTGTTCTGGGGGCCAGCCGCCCCAAGGTCAACCGGGCGCTGCAAGCCCTGCGGGATGCAGGGGCGGTGGTGCGGCAGGGCGATGTGCTGATCTGCCGGGTGGATAGCCTGCTGCGCCTGTCGGAACCCGAGGCCGAATGATCAACCCGCGCCCTGTGCGGCTGTGGTTGCAAGCCGCCGTTGCGGGGCTGACGCTGCTGCTGGCAGCGGGGGTCTGGCTGGCCCCTGCGTGGCTGGTGCTGGCGCAGGATCAGGTATTTGACCGGGTGCTCGGGGCGATGCCTATGGCGGCAGACCCGTCGCTGCAGGTGGTAGATATTGGCGCGGTCGATGATACCGGGCAGGCATGGAGCAGGGCCGCCACCGCCCGTCTGGTGCAGCGCGTCACCATGGGCAAACCCGCCGCCATTGGGTTCGACATTCTGTTCGCGGGGGATTGTGACGGGGTGCCCGCCACCTCGGCCTTGGCGTTGGGGCTGCATAGGGTGCCGACCGTTCTGGGGTTTCTGATAAGCGATATCAGTACTTTGCCGCCCACACCTAATCCAATATCTCAACTGTCGCCGCCCGAACCATGGGATGCCCCGGGGGCCGAGACGGCGTGCCCGATCCTGTCGCGCGCCAGTCAAGGCGGCAGCGTCGATGTCGTTGGTGGGGGACGCCGATGCCCTTATCCGCCGGGTGCCAGCCGTGGTGCGGGTGGCGGGGCGGCTTTACCCGACGCTGGCCTTGGCGCTGGTGCAGATCGCGCGGCCAGACGGGCCCGCACCCGTGCTGGACCGTTTAGGGCAGGCTCGCTTTATCCCCACGCCGCAGGCGCTATGGGATCAGCGCACTGTCGCCGCAGTTGATGTGCTGACGGGTGCCGTGCCCGCCGATAAGTTCAAGGGCAACATTGTTCTGGTCGGCTCCAGCCTGCCCAGCCGGGGCGGTTTGCGCGCAACGCACACCAGCCCGGTGCATCCGTCGGTGCAAATCCATGCCGATCTTGTGCAGGGGCTGCTAACGGATGCCCAGCCGTTCCGCCCGGCAAGCGCCCCGCTGTGGGAGGCGGGATTTGTGTTGGCGGCGGGGGGCATTGTTCTGATCCTGCTGCGGGTGCTGACAGCGGTGCCGATGCTGGCGGTCATGCTGGGCGTCGTCGGGCTGTGGACGGCGGCCGCGCTGATGCTGGCGCGTACCGCGCAGGCGCTGATCGACCCGGCCTTTCCCGCCATGGCCGCGCTGTCTGTGGCCTTGCTGGCGCTGATCGGGCAGGCGGCGGCAAGTGCGCGGGCCGAGGCCGCGCTGCGCGCCCGCATGTCACAAGTGCTGCCCGCCGCCGTGGTGGCGCGTATTGCCGCCAGCCCGGGGTTGCTGCGGCTGAAGGGGGAATCGCGGGTGGTCACCGCGCTGTTCACCGATATCGAAGGCTTCAGCGCCACCACCCGGCAGATGCCGCCCGAGGCGCTGGTGGCCTTGCTGGACCGCTATTTCACCCTGATCACCGCGATTGCCCTGCGCCATGGCGGGATGATCGACAAGATCGTGGGTGACGGCTTGCTGGCCCTGTTCAACGCGCCGTTGGACCAGCCGGGTCACGTCGACGCAGCCCTTGCCTGTGCGGCTGAGATGCTGGCCGCGACCGAAACCCTGCGACGCGCCCCCGATCTGGGTGGTCCGCTGGGGCGCACGCGGATTGGCATTGAATCCGGCCCTGCCATCCTGGGGGATGTCGGGTCAGGCGCGCGCATCGACTATACGGCGCATGGCGATGCGGTGAACCTTGCCGCCCGGTTGCAAGCCGCCAACAAGACGCTGGGCACGGCCATCTGCATCGGTCCGGGGGCTGCGGCGCAGGCGACAGTGGTGCTGCGGCCCTTGGGCGAGGTGGATATTCGCAGCTTTGGGGTGCTAAGCCTGCATACCTTGGCCGATCGCCCGTAAGATGTTTTTGACGCTTGAGGCGGTTTGTATCCATATGGTTTTGCAACGGTGGCGTATTGAAACGGCCTTCGGCAATCAATAGTTTCCAAATGAAGAAACTTTTGATTGCATCCTGTGTCGGAAACCTATACTTTCCAAAATTGGAAACCATAGGTGTACGCCATGCCCATCAGCCTTTATTCCCACCCGCTGGCTTCGTTCTGCCACAAGGTTCTGATCGCACTATACGAGGCAGAAACGGAGTTCGACGCCATTCTGGTGGATGCTGCAAACCCCGGTGATCACGCGAAATTCCTTGATCTCTGGCCCGTCGGCAAGATGCCGGTCCTGCATGACAGCGGTCGGAACAAGACCATTCCGGAATCAACCATCATTGTCGAATATCTGGATCAGCATGCGCCAGGACGGCACCAGATGCTGCCTGCCGACCCTGAAACCCGGCTTGAGGCGCGGTTGTGGGACAGGTTTTTCGACCTTCACGTACAAGACCCGATGCAACGCATCGTTTTTGACAAGCTACGTCCCGAAGACGAGCGCGACCCGCTGGCGGTGGCGGCTGCAGAGCAGCGGCTTGTCACAGCCTATGACATGATCGAAAAACGCATGACGGGCAGGACGTGGGTGGTCGGTGATAACTTCAGCCTTGCTGACTGTGCCGCCGCCCCGGCCTTGTTCTTTGCAGCTATCATCCTGCCCTTCGGTTTCAACCAGCCCGCATTGCGCGCCTATTTTGAACGGCTGACCGACCGTCCGTCCTTCCGGCGTGTGCTGATCGAGGCGCAACCCTATTTCCAATACTTTCCGTTCCGGGACCGGATGCCAGAGCAGTTTCTGAGCATGCGCGTTAACTGACATGCAGCACAGCCAGACCCCCGTTCTGCTTAGCGCCATCTTTCATGCGCTGTCCGATGATAACCGGCGTGAGATGGTGGTGCGGCTTGCGACAGGCCGTCTGTCGGTGTCAGAACTGGCCGAACCGTTGGGACTGCGATTGCCCGCCGCTGTCAAGCATCTGGCATTGCTGGAACAAAGCGGGCTGGTCGTATCACAGAAGCACGGCAGAGTCCGATCCTACTGCATCCAGCCCTCGGCGTTCAGCAGCATCAGCCAATGGATCGCCGAACGTGATGTCGCCATCAATGCAGCATTTGATCGGCTGGAACAGGCCATCGCCGAATTTCCTGAGGACATTGCATGACCAACACCATCGAACACACCAGTTTTGTCATCGAACGAAAGCTCGCAACCAATCCCGGCCATGCGTTTCGCTTCTGGTCGGACGCCAGTCTGAAAGTACGCTGGAACAGCTGCCATCCTGACTGGACCGTTGAAGAAGACCAGTTTGATTTCCGGGTTGGCGGCGGCGAGAGAAAGCGGTGGCGGACGCAAGAAGGGCAGGTGCAGACCTTCGTAGCGCATTACCTCGATATCGTGACCGACCATCGGATCATTTATGCCTATGAAATGAGCTTTGCCGACGTGCGTCTGTCGGCATCCCTCGTGACAATCCTGCTGGCCGCGTCCGGTCTGAAAACTCGTATGACCTATACCGAACAGGTCGCGATTCTGGCGGGTGCCGCGGGGGCACGGCAACAGCGGTTGATGGGCACCGAGCAGGGAATTGACCGGTTGGTCGAGGTCATCGGGCTGGCGGTGGGCCTTTCTGGCGATTGAACGCCCCTCGTGTCCGACTGAATACTTGGTTCCGCAAGGGGCGACACTGGGCCAGCTTTTCCGGGTCAGCGTTACGGGCCGCTGATCTACAGCCCGACACTGGCAAAAGCGGCCTTGATCCGTTTCGGGGCCCATTTCACCACGGCGTTTGGTGCGGCCCCTTTCAGACGCACCTCGACCCCGTCGCCCGCACCAAGGGTGCGGGTAGACCCAAGCGCGTGGACGGTTACCGTTCCCCTATCCACAAACACCGCGAACACGCCCTTGCTGGGCC
Organism: uncultured Alphaproteobacteria bacterium; assembly: GCA_963772935.1. Lineage (GTDB taxonomy): Bacteria > Pseudomonadota > Alphaproteobacteria > Rhodobacterales > Rhodobacteraceae > JANNNF01. The sequence goes on from CAVYZK010000009.1 coordinate 142,381, forward strand.
CGGCAAAAAACCGGGTGCCGCGCACGCCGATCTGGGCAAAGGCGGTGCGGATGGTCAGGTCAATGGGGGGCAGATCATCGGGGCGGTCAAAGGCCATCGCCCCGCCAAGGGTGATCACCCCGCCAATGTCGGCGACGAATTGGTCAATCTCTACTTCGCTTTGCGGGCCGAGGTTGATCTGCGTCGCCGTGTTCAGCATCAGTTCGGCAAAGCCATCATCGGCCGTGCGCACGATATCACGCTCAAACAACTGCGCGTCGGGGGTAAGGGCGCGGATCAGCCCGCCCTGCTGCAGGGTGCTGGTGCCGCGCGCCTGCACCGAAACCCCGATCTGCGTCGCCGCAAACACCGGCCCTGTGAAGGCGGTGGCAAGCGGCAAAGAGGCAAGCAATGTGCGGCGGGTCAGCATAAGGGGCACCGATGTATGGATGCGCAATGAACGCCCATTCTGGCCCATCTGTCAATTAACCCGATGCGCCGCCAGCCAGTCGTCGATGATCGCCCGGTGCCGCGCGCCGTCAAAGCTGGCAAAGTGCCCGCCATGCACCACCCGCACCGGCAGATCGCGCAGGCGGCGCATGGATGCCACATAATCGGCGGCATTGGAATGATAGGTGTCCTCGATCAGCGGCCCGTCATAGGTGATGTCGCCGGAAAACAGGATGCCGGTTGCGGCCTCCCACAAGGCGATGCCGCCGGGGGAATGGCCGGGGGTGTGGATCACCTCAAAATGCCGGTCGCCAAGGTCGATCACGTCGCGGTCATGCAGCAGGCGCGTGGCGGGGGCGGATTTCACGGTGTAGGTGGCGGATTGGTACGGGGTGGGGGGCATCTGGGTGAAAATCTCGTCGGTGGCATAGGGGTCGGCGAGGGTATTGGCGCGGGTCGGGTTGGCCAGCAGATCGGCCTCGGCGGCGTGGCAAAGGCGGCAGGGAAACTCATGGTGGCTGCCGATATGGTCGAAATGGGTGTGGCTGGCCACCGCGTCCAACGGGCGTTCGGTCACCAGCGGCACCCATTCGCGCAAACTGACCACCCCCATGCCGCTGTCCACCAGCATATCGCGGTCGCGGCCCCGGATGTGCCAGATGTTGCAGCGGTAAAACTCGAGGATATGCGGCTCGTCGATCCATGTCACGCCGTCGTCCAGTTTTCGCTGGCGATACCAGTCTTGCGGCAGGGCGCGGATCATGCGGGCAGCAAGGTGGCAGAGGTGGCGAACAGCTCGACGGTGGCCCCGACGCCCGGATGGCCCGATTGCGGCAGATGGGCGGTCAGGCGCAGGTCGGGCGAGGCAAGGGGGGCAAAGTGGCAGCGATGATGGGTGCCAAAGAACGCAGCCTCGATCAGCGTGGCGGGGCCAAGGGCCATGTCCCCCGCAAGGCCGGTGTTTTCGGGCCGCAGGCACAGGGTTTGCGGGCCTTTGGCCGTGCTGGCAAGGGGCAGGGGGCCAAGCGGGGTGTCGATGCCGTGTCCGTTCGGGGTGGCGGGGATCAGGTTGATCTCGCCCATGAAGCTGGCGGAAAACAGGCTGGCGGGGGTCAGGTACACTTGCTGCGGCGGTCCCAGATCCTCGATCCGCCCGGCATTCATCACCACGATGCGGTCGGCGATGGCCATCGCCTCCTCCTGATCATGGGTCACATGCACGAAGGTGGTGCCCACCCGCCGCTGGATCGCCTTCAGCTCATCCTGCATCTGGCGGCGCAGCTTCAGATCCAGCGCGCCAAGCGGTTCGTCCAGCAGCAAAACCGCCGGGTCCACCGCCAAGGCGCGCGCAAGTGCCACCCGCTGCCGCTGGCCGCCCGACAATTCATGCGGGCGGGCGGTGGCCTTTGCCTCCAGCCCGACCATATCCAGCATTTCCATAGCCTTGGCATTGCGCGCAGGACGCGACTGCCCCCGCATCCGCAGCCCGAAGCCTACATTGTCCAGCAGCGACATATGCGGGAACAGGGCATAGTCCTGAAACATCGTCGTCGTTGGCCGGTCCTTGGGGGACATCTTGGTCATATCGCGCCCGTCGATCCAGACCGACCCGTGATCCGGCAACACAAAGCCGCCGAGGATCGACAGCAAGGTGGTCTTGCCGCAGCCCGATGGCCCCAGCAAAACGATGAACTCCCCCGCTGCAATCGAAAGGTTTATTCCGGTCAGCGCCGGGTGGCTGCCAAAGCGGTGACTGACCCCGCGAATATCAACGCCTGCTGTCATGCCTTGGCCTTTCGCAACACGAACACTTCCATCGCCACCACCCCCACGACTGACACCAGAAACACCAGCGACCCGATGGCATTGGTGGCGGGCGACAGGCCAGACCGCAGCATCGACCAGATTTCCACCGGCAGCGTCACCTCGAACCGGGTCAACAGGAACGCGATGATGAATTCATCCCAACTGAACGTCACGCTCAGGAAATACGCGGCCAGCAGTGGCGGTGCCAGCATCGGCACCGAAATCAGCCACAGCACCCGCGCCTCGGACGCGCCCAGATCGCGGGCGGCGCGTTCGGCGCTGATATGGTGATCGCCCATAGCGGCATAGGCGATGGCAAAGCACAAAGGCAGGTTGATCACCACATGGCCAATGCCGGTGGCCCAAAGCGACGGCCCAAGGCCCATGCGGTTGAACAGAGTCAGCAATCCAAGGGCGATGATCAGGTAAGACACCGTCATCGGCGCAATCAACAGCCCCCGCATCAGCACCGACCCCGGCAGGCGGTGGCGGGCGAGTGCATGTGCCGCCAGAAACCCCAGAACCAGTGCAATGGCGGACGATACCAACGCCAGCACTAGCGAATTGAGCAGCGCCGCCATCAGATCACGGTCGCCCAACACCTGCGCGTACCATTTCAGCGACGGCCCGTTGAAAGGCGGCACCGGCAAGCGGCCTTCCTGAAAGCTGAACAGGACCAGCACGCCCACGGGCAGAAAGATGAACCCGTAAAGCACTGCCATGTAAAGGAAACCCACGACGCGCATATCAGACCCGGTCCAGTCGCAGCCAGCGCGCGCAGCCCAAGTATGCCAGCGTCACCACCCCCATCAGGATCACCGACAGCGCCGAGGCCAAGGGAAAATCCCCCCGCCGCCCCAGTTGCAGCATGATCAGCTGTGGCAAGGTCAGCTCATTATTGCCGCCAAGGATTTGCGGCGTGATATAGTCGCCGATGCACAGAACAAAGGTCAGAAACGCCCCCGTCACCACCCCGGGCAGGGTCAGCGGCAGGATCACATGCCAGAAGGTGCGAAACGCCCCGGCCCCCAGATCCGCCGCAGCACGGGCATAGTTGGGCGACAGCTGGATCAGGCTGGAATAGATGGTCAGCGTCAGCAGCATGACAAAGAAATGCACAAAGCCGATCACGGTGGCAGACCGTGTGGCGGCAATTTCCAGCGGCTCGGCAATCAGCCCCAGCCCCATCAGGGTGGCATTGACCACCCCCTTTTGCCCCAGCACCAGCAGCCACGCATAGGACCGCACCACATAAGACGTCCAGAACGGCAGCACCGCCAGCATCAACGCCAGCCGCTGAAACCGCGCCGGAACCCGCATCGCGATGATCCACGCCAGCGGATAGGCGAGGGCGAGCGAAATCACCGTCACCAGTGCCGTGATCTCCAGCGACACCACCAGCCCCTTGACCAGCGAGGGGTCGGTGAACGCGCGGATGTAATTGTCAGGGAACAGCCCCGGCACGATCACCCGCCCCTCCAGCCGCGACAGGCTGACCGCGATCATCACGCCAAAGGGGGCCAGAAAGAACGCCCCCACCCAGATCAGGGCAGGGGCGATCATCGCATAGGGGCGCAATTTGCCCATCAGTTCTGCAACATTTCCGTCCACATGTCCTGCATCGCCGTATCGGTGGCGGCATCCGGCACCGGGTAAAGCTGCGTGCGGGCGATGTAATCGGGCTGATTGTCCCACCGCAGCACGGCCTTCTGTTCCGCCGTCAGCGCATCGCCAGCTTTCGCATTCGCGGGCATCCCCCAATAGCAGCTAGAGGTGGCCAGCCGCGCCTGCCCCTCGGGGCTGGTGATGTATTGCACGAATTTCAGCGCGTCTTCCTTTTTGGTGCTGGCCTCCAGCACCGCAATCGACTGCGCCCAGCGAAGGCCGCCCTGTTTGGGGATGGTCCAGTCCAGATTGGCATTGTCGGCTGACAGAACGGCGGTCAACCACTCGCCACCGCCCACCAGGATATCCACCTCGCCGGTCGCAAGCGCGGTCTGGGATGCCACCACATCCGACACCAGTTTCGACGCGGCCTTCAGCTTCATCAGCGGTTCCTTGACCCCTGCCAAGGCATCCGCCGACAGATCCTTGGTCGCCACCCCGGCCCCCAGACCCACCAGCCCCAGCACCGGCAGATAGTAGTCGTAAATCGCAATCCGCCCGTCATATTTGCCCGAGGTGAGGCTCGCCATATCCTCCATATCGGCAGGATCAACCTTGGTCTTGTCATAGGCGATGGTGTTGTAGCCGAACTTTTCGGTCACGGCATAAGTCTTGCCATTGCGTGTATTGTTCGCGGCCATCACCAGATCGGGAAAGAAATCCGCCGTGGGCAAAGCATCCGCCGGCAGTTCCGCCAGCAGGCCCGCATCCACTGCCCGGCCCACATCGACGCCGTCGATTACCATCACATCCCAGTCGCCGGGTTGCGACCCCTCCAGTATGGCCAGACCTGCCGCAGTGCCTTCATATTCCTTGAGGTTGACCTTGATGCCAGACGCGGCCTCGAACGGCTCAATCAGCGCCGGGTCAGCATGGTCGCACCAGACCAGCGCGTTGATTTCCTGCGCCGTGGCGGTATTGGCAAGGCCCGCCATCAGGGCGAAGGCCGAGGTAAAGGTCTTGGTCATGCCGTGTCTCCCGTTCTTGTTTATGGTTCAAGCCTTTGCCAAGCGGTGCGCCACCACGGGCGGCAACACGCACAGCATTTCATACAGCAGATTTGCCGCCACCAGCGCCGTGGTTCCGGCCATGTCATAGGGGGGCGACACCTCGACCAGATCGCAGCCCACAAGGTTCAGCCCCGCACAGCCGCGAATGATCTCCATCCCCTGCCAGATGGTCAGCCCGCCGATTTCCTGCGTGCCGGTGCCAGGGGCAAAGGCGGGGTCCAGACTGTCTATGTCGTAGGAAAGATAGCACGGCGTGTCGCCAATTTTCGCACGAATATCGGCCATTAACGGGGTCAGCGACTTGTGCCAGCAGTCCTCGGCCGGAATCACCGTCCAGCCATTGCGGCGGCCCCAGTCGAAGTCATCGGGCGAATAGCCGGTGCCGCGCAGACCGATCTGGAACACCTTGTCGTTTTGCAGGCAGCCATCCTCAAACGCGCGGCGGAACGGGGTGCCATGGGCGATTTTCTCACCAAACATGGTGTCATTGATATCGGCATGGGCATCGACATGGATCAGGGCAACCGGGCCGTGCTTGGCCTTGATCGCCCGCAGGATCGGCCATGTCAGGGTATGATCGCCACCAAGCGTCAGCGGGATACACCCCGTCGCCAGAATGTCGTTGTAGGCGGCGGTGATGATATCGACCGAGGCTTTCAGATCAAAGGTGTTGATCGCCACATCGCCAATATCGGCCACCTGCATCGCCTCGAACGGAGCGGCCCCGGTGGCCATGTTATAGGGGCGCAGCATACGGGATTCGTCGCGTATCTGACGGGGCCCAAGCCGCGTACCAGGGCGGTTAGAGGTGCCAATATCCATCGGGATGCCGACGAAACAGGCGTCGAGGCCAGTCGCATCCACCGCCGCAGGCAGGCGCATCATGGTGGCAGGGCCGCCAAAGCGCGGCATGTCATTGCCGCCAAGCGGCTGGTTGAAGGGCGGTGCGGTCATCTGCGGCGCGACTTTCAGATCAGGATTGCCATTCAAGTCTGCGTCATGAAAACCGCGAGATACATATCCATCTGATGGCGTATACATCGACAAATCTCACGGTATCGCCGCCACCCCCTGCACGTCGCGCAACACCCGCAAGAACGCGGAAACCATGTGCGGCGTGGCGGTATCCTTGCGGGTGATCAGATCGAAGGTGCAGGGATAGGTGATCGAGCCCGGGTTCAACGCCCGCAACCGCCCCGCCTGCACCCAAGGTGCGGCGTAATGGTCGGGCAGAAAGCCCAGATAAGCCCCGCTGAGCACCAGAATAAGCTGCGGCTCGATCTGGTAGACCAGCGCACCGATATTCTCGAACCCCAGATTGCGCACGAATTCCTCGCGCCAATAGCCCCTGCTGACGATCACCTCGTGGCGCAGGGCACGCAGGGCCAGCCGGGTGTCGGGGGCGTCGAACAGCGGGTGACTGTCGGCGCAATACAGGCTGTGGCGTTCGACATACAAAGGCTCATAGCGCAAACCAGCGATCTTGTGGGGAAAACTGCCGATCCCCAGATGCCGGTCGCCACTGCGCACCCGCGCCTGCAACACCTGCGGCGGGTCTTCGGTGATCTCTATTGTCACCGCGTTCGGGGCCGATTTGAACCGCGCAATCGCATCCGCCAGCCGCATCGCAGGGTCGGTGACGATGCTGTCCACCAGCCCGATTTTCAACTGCCCGACCAGTTGCGATTTCAACTGCCCCACATCCAGCGCGAAATCGTCCAAGCCCCGGAACAGCCGTCGTGCCGCATCCAGCACGATCTGGCCCTGTTCGGTAAGCGCAAACCCCTCACGCCCGCGCGTGCACAGCTTGACACCCAGCCGGTCTTCCAAAGCACGGATATGGGTCGAAATGGTCGAGGCCCCGATGTTCAGCTCTGCCTGCGCCGCCGCAAACCCGCCGTGCCGCACCACGGCATCAAACACCCGCAATACCGTCAGATCCGTCCCCGCCGCCTGCATGCTTCCCCCCGCATATTTGACGACAGTTTATCTAAAATTTGCTTTCATGCTGGCACAAATATCCCACTGGGTGATGAGCGATAAAAAACTCTCCAGTGGAGAGTTTTCGCGAAGAACGCCCGGCCCGTGGCCGGGCGGGGGATGTGAAATCCCCCGGGGGTTCAGCAAAACCATACGCCTCAGACCGAAACCACCGACCGCAGCGCCTCTCGCGTAAAGCTGTCCTTCGGCCCGTGATGCGCCACCGCTCCGCGCCGCAGCACATAGAAATGGTCGGCCAGACCCGTAGGCAAAGTCGAAATACTGCTCCACCAGCACGATGGCCATATCGCCCTTGCCCTTCAGATACTCGATCACCCGGCCGATCTGCTGGATGATGTTGGGCTGGATGCCCTCGGTCGGCTCGTCCAGCAGCAAGACCTTGGGCCGCATGATCATCGCCCGCGCGATGGCAAGCTGCTGTTGCTGGCCGCCCGACAGATCGCCGCCCCGGCGGTGGGTCATGTCGCGCAGCACAGGGAACAGGTCGTAGACCTCGTCCGGGATACGGTGGTCCGATTTGGGCAGCACCGAAAACGCAGTTTCCAGATTGTCGCGCACGGTCAGCAGCGGAAAGATCATCCGTCCTTGCGGCACCACCGACAGCCCGCGCCGCGCCATGTGTTGCGGGCGCAGGATGGGCAGGCTTTCGCCGTCCAGTTCCACCGAGCCGCCCGACCGCGGGTGCGTTCCGGCAAGCGCCTTGAGGAAGCTGGTCTTGCCCACGCCATTGGTGCCCATGATGCAGGTCACGGCACCTGCTTTGGCCTCAAAATCAATGCCGTGCAGAATTTGGCTTCCGCCGTAATGCAGGGTCAGGCCTTTGGTTTTTATCATCAGCCACGCCCCAGATATACGTTGATCACATCCTGATTTTTGGTCACATGATCCAGACTGCCCTCGGCCAGAACCGACCCTTCATGCAGCACCGTGACCCGGCAATTCAGGCGGCGCACAAATTCCATGTCATGCTCCACCACCACCACCGCGCGGGTTTTGGCAATGTCCACCAGCAGGGCCGTCGTCTGCTCACGTTCCGCCAGCGTCATACCCGCCGCCGGTTCATCGACCAAAAGCAGCCGCGGTTCCTGCGCCAGCAGCATGGCGATTTCCAGCCATTGCTTTTGCCCGTGGCTCAGCTCGCCCGATTTGCGGGGCAGGGCGTCGGCAAGCCCGACCTGCGCGGCCAAGGCCTGCACACGGGCGCGGTCAGCGGGGGCAGGCCGCCACGGCAGCACCGCCCATGGGCTGCGAGGGGCTTTCAGCGCAAGGGTCAGGTTTTCCTCGACCGTCTGATCCTCGAACACCGTGGGGCGCTGAAATTTGCGGCCTACGCCTGCGCGGGCGATCTGGGCCTCGGACAGTTTCAGCAGGGATATGGATTTCTCGCCGAAGGTGACGGTGCCGGAATTGGGGCGGGTCTTGCCGGTGACGATGTCCATGAAGGTGGATTTGCCCGCACCATTCGGGCCGATGATCGCGCGCAGTTCTGCCGCCCCGATGGTGAAGGACAGGTTGTTGATGGCGCGAAAGCCGTCAAAGGTGACGGAAACGCCGGACACTTCAAGGATCTGGCTCATTCCAGCGCCTCCTTTTCCTGCAACGATCCGTCATCGGGGCCAAGCGGGGCACCCTTGCGGTCAGGGGCGTGCAGGCCCTGGAACCGGTCGAACAACCCGCCAATGCCCTTGGGCGCAAACAGGGTGACGCAGACGAAGGCAAGGCCGAGCAGCACCAGCCACCAGTCCACCCAGTTGACGGTATAGAATCCAAGGTTGATCGACGGCGCGCGGCCCCCGGTGAACCAGCTTGACAGCAGCGACACGAACGCCGCCCCGATCACCGCACCATAAAGCCGCCCGCGCCCGCCGATGGCGACCCAGACGGCAAGATAGATCGACGCAATCGGGGCCAGTTCGGCGGGGTTGATGATCCCCGCCTGCGGGTAATACAGCGCCCCGCCGATGGCCGCGATGATGGCGGTCAGGGTGAAGATGAACAGCTTGTAGCCTTCGACCGAATAGCCAAGAAAGCGCACCCGCGCCTCATCATCCCGTATGGCGCGGATCACCGATCCGAACTTGCCCGACACCACCCAGGACAGGCCGAAATAGGCCATGCCCAAAGCGGCGGCAGAGGCCCAGAAGAACCAGATCGACACCGCATCTTGCGCGGTATCCGCCAGCCCCGGCAGGTTTTGCAGGCCGGACAGCCCGTTGTTACCGCGCAGGCCGGAATCGTTCTGGAACAGGTACAGCGCCAGGGCCAGCGTCATGGCTTGGGTCAGGATCGACAGATAGACCCCCGTCACCCGGCTGCGGAACGCCAGCCAGCCGAACAGCCCCGCCAGCAGGCCCGGCACCACGATCACAGCGGCCAGTTGCAGCGGCAGCGAATGGGCAAAGGCCCAGATCGGGGGGAAGTCGGACGCGCCCACCACGCCAAAGATCTGGGTGGCGATGCCTTGGCGCACCTCCTCGGGCGTGGCAGGCAGCGACCCTTGCGACAGGGCGGCGACCACGATTTCCTCGGTGCGCGCATACATCAGCCACATGCCGATGGCATAGCCGCCGATGGCAAAGAACGCCATGTGACCAAGGCTCAGAATGCCCGCATAGCCCCAGATCAGGTCCATCGCCAAGGCGACGAGGCAGAGGCACAGGGTCTTGCCGAGGGTCTTGATGAACGAGGTCGAGACGAAGCCTACGCCGTAGCCTTCCGACAGAACCGTTATCAGGATGGTGAACAGCGCGAGGATGGCGAGGAAGATCAGGACAGAGGGATTTTTGGTGAGGAACCCTTGGGTCATTGCGCTGCCCCTTTCGTTGGAGCGGGGGTTTCACACCCCCGCACCCCCGTGGGATATTTAGGGACAGAAAATAGGGGGTGAGGCATGGTCAATCTCCTGCCGCGCGGCCCTTGAGGGCGATGATGCCACGCGGGCGGAACTGGATGAACAGGATGATGAACAGGATCATGTAGGTCTGGGCGGCAAGGGTGTTCGAGGGGTTCAGGAACTCGATCATCTTTTGCACGCCGCCGATCATCGTGGCCCCGGCCAAGGCCCCCCAGATGTTGCCAACGCCGCCGACCACCACGGTCATGAAGGACTGCACGATGTAGTCGGACCCAAGCTCTGACGTGACCTTGGCGAACAGGCCGATTGCGACGCCTGCGATGCCCGCGATGCCGGAGCCGAGGCCGAAGGTCAGCATGTTGATGCGGTCGGGGTTGATGCCCATGCTGGCCGCCATGGTGGGGTTTTGGGTGACGGCGCGGACCTCAAGCCCGAGGCGGGTGCGCTTCATCAGGTACAGAAAGAAGGTGAGGAACAGCAGGGCGAGGAAGAAGATGGCGATGCGGATGTAGCTGATCGACACCACGTCATTCAGCACCCACGCCCCGTCGAGCCAGCCCGGCGCGGTCAGGGGCCGGGCCTGGGTGCCGAAGATGTTCTTGAACATCTGTTGCAGCGCGATGGAGATGCCGAAGGTGGCAAGCAGCGTCTCCAACGGGCGTTTGTAGAGGTGGCGGATCACCAGCCGCTCCATCGCCACGCCTGCGCCGAAGGTGACGGCAAAGGCCAGCGGCAGGGCGATGACGATGGCGAGGGTGTAGTCGGGCACGAACAGTTGCACGACATAGCCGGTATAGGCCCCCATGGTGATGAACTCGCCATGCGCCATGTTGATCACGCCCATCACGCCAAAGGTGATGGCAAGGCCGATGGCGGCGAGGAAGTAGATCGAGGCGAGCGAGAGGCCGTCGAGCGCCAGATCGGCGGTCTGCATCGCGCCCACCTTGAGGCCGATGGACTTGAGGGCTGTGGCGGCTGCGGTTGTAACCGTGGCGTCAGGTTCGGCATAGAGGTCGTAGAAATTATGCGCAGCGACGGCGGCGGTCACTTCGTCATCGGTGGCAGCGACGGGGACGGTGCCTGCCACCTCCAGCGCGGTATAGGCCGCGTTGCGGGCGGCTTGGGTATTGAGATCGGCAAGGGCGATGCCGCCCACCGAGCCATCCGCCAGATTGGCGGTCAGGGCGGCGCGCTGATCTTCCGCCGTCAGGCGGGCGGGGGCAAGGTTGGCTGCGACCAGCAGATCATAGGCCTCGGCTTCCGTCAGATCGCGGCCGGGGGTCAGGGTCTTGGCGACGTTGGACCCCGCGGGGGCATCGCCTGCGGCAGAGATACGGCGGGTCGCGGTCAGCGGGTTCAGAGCGGCGCGCAGGTCTTGGCCAAGGTCAGACCCGAAACCGTCGATGGCAGCCACACGGGTGGCGGGGTCAGGGTCGTATTGCAGGGTCAGCAGGCGTTCGAGCCGCAGCTTCTGCGCCTTCAGAACAGGGTCAGCCTCGGTGTCAATCGAGGCGCGCAAGGGGGCCAGATGATCGGGCGAGGGGTCGCGGGCGATGGAGGTCAGGGCGGCGGCGCGTTGCGCAGGGTCCGGGTCGGACAGCGTGAACTGCACCAAAGCTGTGGCGATCATGCCGCGCACGCCAGCATTGGGTTTCAACTCGATCATGTCGGATTTGGCGGCGGTCCCGGCATCAACCCCGGCAAGGTCGCGCAAGGCATAGCCGCCATCCGCTGCCGTGATCAGGAAAAACGCGCGGTCGGATTTGCGCAGGCCAAGGCCCTTGTTGGCCCAGGCCTCCAGCACCGTGGCGGCGGTGGGATCACCGCTGGCGGCAAGCGCGTCGATCACCGGGCCGATGGTCTGGCGCGAGGCTTTTTCGACCAAGGCACTGTTGGTGGCCAGAATCTCGGGAACGGATTGGGCCATCACCGGGCGGACGAGGCATAGGGACAACGCCGCCAGAAGGCAGAGGAAAAGGGATCGCATGGGCACCCTTGGGTTCAGTCAGGACGGGGGTGGGGGGGCCGTGCGGCCCCCCGATGGGATCAGTAGTTCGATTTCAACTGAACACAGGTCGCGGTGTCCTTGTTGTACATGCCGCATTTCAGCTCGGCCCAGTCAGCCTCCAGCACCGCTGATTCCGGCAGGAAATCGGTCCAGGCGTCGCCCGGAACCGGGTCGGTCTGGCTGATGATGTCGAACTGGCCATCGGCGCGGATCTCGCCGATCAGCACGGGCTTGGTCAGGTGGTGGTTGGCCAGCATCTCGGCGGTGCCCCCGGTCAGGTTCGGGAATTTCTGCCCGATCATCGCGGCGGATACCGCGTCCACCTCGGTGGTACCCGCGGCGGTCACTGCGTTGACCCACATGTTGAAGCCGATGTAATGAGCCTCCATCGGGTCGTTGGTCACGCGCTTGTCGTCCTTGATGTAGGCTTTCCACTGCGCGATAAAGGCCGCGTTTTCCGGGGTGTCCGCCGACATGAAGTAGTTCCAGGCGGCAAGATGGCCTGCAAGGTTGGTGGTATCCAGACCCGACAGTTCTTCCTCGCCGACCGAGAAGGCGACCACGGGCAGGGTTTCTGCGGTAACGCCCGCCGCTGCCAGTTCCTTGTAGAACCCGATGTTGGCATCGCCGTTGATGGTGGACACAACGCCAACCTTCTTGCCATCGGCACCCAAGGCCACCACATCGGCCACGATCTTGGACCAGTCGGAATGGCCAAAGGGGGTGTAGTTGACGAAGATGTCTTCCTTCGGGATGCCTTTGGAAATCAGGTAGGCCTCAAGGATGTTGTTGGTGGTGCGCGGGTAGACGTAGTCAGTGCCGAGCAGGGCGAATTTCTTCACACCCAACTCGTTCAGATAATAATCCACCGCCGGGATTGCCTGCTGGTTGGGGGCAGCACCGGTGTAGAACACATTCTTCGACGATTCTTCGCCTTCATACTGCACCGGATAGAACAGCAACCCGTTCAATTCCTCGATCACCGGCAGCACCGATTTGCGCGACACGGAGGTCCAGCAGCCGAACATCACATCGACCTTGGACACCGTCAGCAATTCGCGCGCCTTTTCGGCGAACAGCGGCCAGTCCGACGCGGGGTCCACCACCACGGCCTCAAGCTGTTTGCCCAAAACGCCGCCCTTGGCGTTCTGCGCCTCGATCAGCATCAGCATGGTGTCTTTCAGCGTGGTTTCCGAAATTGCCATCGTGCCCGACAAGGAATGCAGCACGCCGACCTTGATGGTTTCAGCCTGAGAAAAAGCAATACGCGGCATGGCAAGGCTGGCAGCCCCTGCAGCCAAAAGCATACGTCTGGTCAGTTTCATTATTATGTCCCCTGTTGTGGACTGCCCCGACGCTTTCCATTCATGGAAAATCCGTCATACTGGGGCAGCAACGTCTGTTGCACCCGTGCGGTGGTGATGGCCGTCCAAAACCTTGTCGCCACCGCACACTCCTTGAAATCCCGGTCCCCCGAGTGAAATTGAGCAAAGGCTGCGTCATGATGCGCGGCAATGGAATTGGCCTCGGCGGTGGTGGTGAAAGCGGCGGCGCCCTGAAATATGCCTGCTATTTGTGCGGCCATCAGCAGCGGCGCGCGAAAATTCATCGTGCCATGCCTGACGTGGGGGTAAGCCAAGCGCCGGGTGCCGCCGATCACCCATGGCGCGGCAGCCCTGCGCAGCCACCCGCCCGCTGTTTTGCAGGCGCTGCCTGCGCAGGGGGGCTGGACGTGGCGGGCCTTCGTCCCTAACCATCGCAGGATTGGTTTCACCGAGGGCCGCATGGCAATTTCCCCGCCCGATCCACACCCCGCCTCGCCCCTGACCCGCGCTGCGACCGAGACGCTGCGCCGTCTGGCAGATACCGAGCCAAGCGCCGCGCAACTGACCACCGCCCTGCGGCATCTGGCGAAATGGCGGTCTGTGGTGCTGGAAAACACGCTTGTGGCGCGGTCGGGGCAAACGGTGCTGACAGGGCCGTTTCAGGGCATGATCTATGATGTGCGCGCGTCCGAAGGGTCACGCACCGCGCGGTTGCTGGGGGCGTATGAGGCCAGCCTCGCCCCGGTGATCGAGGCGATCATCGCCCGGGCCTATGCCTTGGTGATCGACGTGGGGTCGGCGGAGGGGTATTACGCGGTTGGCCTTGCGCGGCGGATGCCGGGTTCGCGGGTGTTGGCACGCGACGAAGACGCCAAGGCGCAGGCCCTGTGCGCTGCCTTGTCGGCAACCAACGGGGTGCAGGTGGAAATTGGCGGTCGGATGGACCACGCCGATTTCGACATCTGCGCAGGTCAGCCCACGGTAATCATCTGCGATATCGAGGGGGCCGAGGGCGACTTGCTTGACCCTGTGGCTGCACCCGGCCTTTTGCAGGCTGATATTCTGGTTGAGGTGCATGAAGGCATGCGCCCCGGCCTTTTGGCTCTGTTGCAGGCGCGCTTTGCCGCCACCCATCGGATCACACAACTGGGCCGCAAGCTGGACGACAGCGCCTTGCCTGCCTGGGCCGAAAGCTTGTCTGACCTGGATCGGTTGTTGTTACTGTGGGAATGGCGGTCCAGTCCCACCCCTTGGCTGTGGATGGAGCGCACATGACCGCAAACCGCAACGCCGCAATCTGGTTTGCACCGGATGGCTATGATCCGACTTCGAAAGGCATCAATGGCCGTAGGGTGGCCGGGGAAAGCTTTCTCAAGGGGTTTTTCAACCATGCGCAGGTTGATGAGTTCGTATGCCTGTCTTACGGCCCGTCTGATGCCGAGGTGTTTGCCCAGTTCGCCGCCCGGCAGGGTGTCAAGAAACCCCTGCGCGGGGTGCGGTTGGATACGGCGAATGCGATTGCCCCGGTCAGCACGGTCAGCTTTCCCAGCCCGAATTATGCCGCCGAATGTTGGCGGCGTGCGCCTTACGGGGCGGCTGCCTATTCGATCTGCGGCATCACCCATACCACCGCCACCAAGGCGGTGATGCAGGGCATGTTTGATCTGCGCATGGCCCCGCAGATGCCGTGGGATGCGGTGATCTGCACCAGTCGGGCGGTCAAGGATTCCGTGACCGTGCAGATGGAGCTGACGGACGCTTTCATCCGCCACCGCTTTGGCGGGGCGGTGATCCCGCCACGCCCGATGCTGCCGGTTGTGCCCTTGGGTGTGACGGTTTCCGATTTCGCACCGGATGTGGCGGCAGGGCTGGCTCTGCGGGCACGGCTGGGCATCGGGCCGGATGACGTGGCCTGCGCCATCATCGCCCGCCTGACCCCGCATGAGAAATTCGACCCGCTGCCTTTGTTCATTGCCATGCAGGCGGCGCAGGCGCAGATGGGCACACGGCGGCTGCATCTGGTGTTGTGCGGCATGTTCCGCGACGATTATGGCCGCAAGGTCTTTGACGCAGGTGCGGCTGGCCTGATGCCGGATGTGGGCTATCACATCCTTGACGGGGCCGATGCGGCCCTGCGCAAGGCCACGCTGTCGGGCGCGGACATGTTCCTGTTCCCGATTGATAACGTGCAGGAAACCTTTGGTCTGGCCCCGATAGAGGCCATGGCCGCAGGCCTGCCGGTGATCGTGTCAGACTGGGACGGGCTGAAAGACACCGTGACCCCCGAGGTCGGCTTTCGCATCCCAACCGAAACGGTAAAGCCTGATCACGTCACCTACCTTGGCCAGCGGCACTTGGGCGGCACCGACAGCTATGTGCAGTATCTGTCGCAACTGTCGGCACTGACATCGGTAAATGTGCCCAAGATGACCGAGGCTTTGCTGGCCCTCGCCCTGAACCCGGACCTTCGCGCCCGTATGGGGGCCGCAGGCCGCGCGCGGGCGGTGGAGGTGTATGACTGGGGCCGCATCATTCCGGTGATGCAGGATTTGTGGGCCGAACAAACCGCCGTTCGACTGGCTGCCAAAGCGGCGGATCATCCGGCGATGCACGCAGGGTTGCTGCCGGTGGCCCCGTCGCCGAACCTGTTGTTCCGGTCCTACCCGACGCGGCAGTTGGGCGGCGATGACCGGCGGTTTTTTGCAGCGCCAATGCAGGGCAGGGTGGGCATTGCCGAGACGCTTGCCATGCGCAACTATGAAGGCACCAAGCGGCTGTTTGAAAGCGCCGACCGCATCAGCCTGATTGCAGCAACGGTTGAGGCCACCGGGCAGGCCGGGGCCACGGCGGCCGATGTTGCGCAGACCACCGGGTTGAACGTGCGGCTGGTGGAACGGGTGATGATATGGCTGATAAAATATGATTTCGTGCGGGGATAGATGATGCAGACCATACTGATCACCGGGGCCGGCAGCGGCATAGGCCGGTCCACGGCGCGGGCGTTTCTGGCCGCAGGCTGGCGTGTCGCACTGATGGGCCGCAGGCTGGAGGCGTTGCAGGAAACAGCGCTTGGCCACGGCGATGCGCTGCCCTTGGTGGCCGATGTGACGGATGCAGGGTCCGTCGAGGCGGCGTTTGCCGCCTTGCAGGCCTGGACGCCGCATCTGGATGTGCTGTTCAACAACGCAGGGATTTCCGCCCGCGCCGCCCCGATTGACGAGTTGTCGGTGGACGAATGGCTGGCGGTCAGTGCCACCAACATCACCGGCATGTTCCTGACCGCGCGCGCCGCCTTTGGCATGATGCGCCACCAGACGCCGCAGGGCGGGCGGATCATCAACAACGGCTCGATCTCTGCCCATGCGCCGCGCCCGGGATCTGCGCCCTACACCATGAGCAAACATGCCGTGACCGGCCTGACGCGCAGCCTTGGGCTGGACGGGCGTGCCTTCAACATCGCCTGCGGGCAGATCGACATCGGCAATGCGCTGACCGATATGGCGGCGGGCTTTCCGGGTGGGGCGGCACAGGCCGATGGCACGGTGCGCCCCGAACCGGTGATGAGCGTGGATCACGTGGCGGCAGCCGTGCTGCATATGGCGTTGCTGCCGCTGGATGTGAACATGCCCTTTGTCACCATCATGGCGCGTGACATGCCGTTTATCGGACGGGGGTAAGGGGGCCGGATCACAGCTGAAAATCGCTGGCATCCAGGTGGGTGACACCGACCAGCGTAATCGCCATCTCGGGGGCGGCGTCCGCGTCGCCATTGATGTAGAGGGTGGTCGTGCCGCCCGATGTGCTCCAACGCACCTGATTGGCCCCGGTAAACGCCGCCTGTCCGCGCAGGGTGATGGTGGCAAGGCTGCCTTCCACCAGCCGGATCAGATCGTCGCCCGCGATGAAATCTTCCACCGTATCCCGCAAGGCCACGGCAAGGCCGCTGTCATAATGCGTCACCGGGCCACCCCAGGTGAAGATGAACAAATCCTCGCCATCACCGCCCGCCAGAGTGTCAGTGCCAAGCCCTGCCAGCAGCAGATCATTGCCATCATCGCCATGCAG
The DNA here is from genome assembly GCA_963772935.1 of uncultured Alphaproteobacteria bacterium. Taxonomy (GTDB): domain Bacteria; phylum Pseudomonadota; class Alphaproteobacteria; order Rhodobacterales; family Rhodobacteraceae; genus JANNNF01. Next base: position 159,544 of record CAVYZK010000009.1, read on the forward strand.
AGTGTCATTGCCTGTGCCACCTGCCAACGCGTCATGGCCCGCGCCGCCTTGCAAAAGGTCGTGGCCGTCATAACCCTGCACGGAATCATTGCCCGCGCCGCCATAAAGGTGGTCGCCCCGGTCATCGCCCAGCACCGTGTCATTTCCCGCGCCGCCAAAGCCCATGAACACGCTGCCCGCCCCATGCAGGGTATTTGCGGCACCATCCTGAATGCTGATCCGGTCGTCGCCATTGCCGCCATAAAACCGGTCCCTGCCGCCGCTGCCAAAGGCTTCCAGCGTGTCGTTGCCATTCCAGCCATAGAGCGTGTCATTGGCGCTGTCTTCGGTCGGGGTCTCAAAACCGATCAGGTCATTGCCGCGCAGGATCAGCTTTTCCAACGCAAGCGCCGTGGGTGCCGCCAGCACCTGCGCAAAGGTCAGGCGCAATTGGGTCGCCGTCAGCATCGTGTGATCCGGCACATGGTTGATCACGTTCCAGACCACAATCTCGGTGATGGGAGCGGCAAAGCTGAACGCATTGCCCGCATCAGGCGCACGGAGGGCGAAGTAGGCGGTGAACGGGCCATTGGCCCCATGCGCCGTCACCTCTGGCACGATCAGATAGGAAAACTGGGTGTAGGTCTCGGACGTATCAAACGTGCCCGCCTTGACCTGCTGAATGTAGTTGAACAGGTCATCCGTCCACAAAAGCGCAGAGCTGGGTTGATGGTAGGTCAGGTGCATGGGCTATTCCTTACAACAAAAGGCAAGGTGCAGGCCGGGATGGTTTGACGGATCAGACAGTAACAGATTTACGCCGCTGTCACAATCGCAGGGCCTTTGGGTGCTTGCCTTGGCCCGGCCCGGCGGGCCATCTTGGCGCGGTATTGTCCTGATCTGACCGGAGCCTTTGAATGACCCTGCACATGCCCGCCTTCACCGCGCCCGGCCGTTTCTGGCGCGGCAACCTGCACACCCATTCCACCCGGTCGGATGGTATTCTGGACCCAGCCGAGGTGTGCCGCCGCTACCGGGCAGAAGGCTATGATTTTCTGGCGCTGACCGATCATTTCATCGGCCATTATGGCTATCCCATCGTCGATACCGTGCCGTTCCGCCACGACGATTTCACCACCATTCTGGGGGCGGAACTGCATTCGGGCGCGATGGCGAATGGTGAGCTGTGGCATATTCTGGCGGTCGGTCTGCCGCCGGATTTCGCGCCCTCCAACAGCCCCAGCTTCTTGCCGGTGGCGGATCAGGAAACCGGCGCAGAACTGGCCGCGCGGGCCGTGGCGGCGGGGGCCTTTGTCGCCATTGCCCACCCGCAATGGTCCGGCCTGACTTTGGCAGACGCGCGCACCATCACCGCCGCCCACGCGGTCGAGATTTACAACCACGGCTGCGCGGTCGGCTGTGACCGCGCCGATGGCTTTGGCATTGCCGATCTGTTGCTGACCGAAGGCCGGGCGCTGACGATGATTGCCACCGACGATGCGCATTTTTCCGAACCCGACCATTTTGGCGGCTGGGTCATGGTCAAAGCGCCGGAAAACACGCCCGAGGCCTTGCTGGCCGCCCTGAAGGCCGGGCATTTTTATTCGTCGCAGGGCCCGGAAATCCGGGCTGTGCGGATCGAGGAGGACCGGGTGATTGTGGACAGCAGCGCTGTGGCATCGGTGATCGTGCAGGGCACAGGGACCGGGGCAAAGGCGACGCATGGCCAGTCCATGACCCGCACCGAGGTGCCGTTGCTGCGGTTGAACAACAGCCCGTGGTTGCGGGTGACGGTGATTGATGCGGCGGGCAAGCGGGCGTGGTCGAACCCGGTGTTTCTGTAGGGGGCGCGCGGGTTGAAAGCGCCGGGGGTTTCACACCCTCCAGCCCGGCCACGGGCCGGGCGTTCTTCGCGAAAACTCTCCACTGGAGAGTTTTTGATCGCTTATCAGGTCACATTGGCACAGCCAATGTGACGACCCGTGGGATATTTGTGCAAAGAGGATGAAAATTTTAGATAAGTTTTAAGGACTTGTTCTATTGCAAGAAGCCTGAGGGATCGAGGCTTTCAACCCCGCGGCGGACCTCGAAATGCACGAAGGATGGGTTGGCTTGCCGTACCACGGCGATGGTCTGACCCGCGCTGACCGGATCGCCCTTTTTCACCTTCAGCCCGTCAACCCCGGCATAAACCGTCAGCAGGCCGTCAGCGTGGCGGATCACCACGATCGGCACTTGATCGGTGTCCTTGGTGATCGCGGCAATCGTGCCGCCCGCCGCCGCCTTGACCGGTGCGCCTGCCGAGGCTGCGATATCAATGCCTTCGTTTTTCTTCTTGGCATAGGCGCGGATGATGTTGCCCTGCACCGGCATCACAAACTTGGCCGAGGATGCCTTGGTGCGGTCGGCCCCCAGATCAGGGGAGGCCGGGGTTTCCTTGGGCTTTTGCGCGGCGGGGGTGGTTTTTTCATCGGGCAGCGGGGTTTTGGCCGACGGCGGTTCCGGCGTCGGGCTGCCCGACCCGGGTTGGGTGACCACAGGTTCCAGCACCGGGGCCGGGCCGTTGGCGACGGGGATGATCAGGGTCTGGCCTTCGCGCACGGCAAGATCAGGCCCAAGCCCGTTCCATTCCGCAAGCGCCTTGGCCGACACGTTGTAGGTGCGCGCAATGGTAAACGCGGTTTCGCCCCGCGCAACCTTATGGCGGACGGGTTCGCCGCCTTGCGCAATGGGGGCGGCAGTCGTGGGGCTGGGGCCGACCCGGTCCAGCGCGGTGGTGGCGATGGCCGACACATCGACGGCGGCGGGGGCCAGCGTGGTCGGGCCTGCCACATTGGCCGCAGCCACCCGGCGCGGCAGCAGCAGCACCTCACCCTGACGCAAAGGATCGGTGGCTTTCAGCGCGTTGGTCGAGGCCAGTTCTTCGGGGGCAAGTCCGATGCGGGCGGCCACGCTTGCCACGCTGTCACCGCGTTGGGCCACGGCGACCTGATAATCGGGATAGCTGATGATGCCACGCTGATCCGCCGACGGGCGGTTGGCGGTGGCCTGCCGGGCGGCATCTGTGGTGTTGTCACGTGACCGCAGATCCCAGTCCAGCGGGCCGGTACTGGTACAGGCCGACAGGGCGAGCGCACTGCCCAGCAGAAGGGCGGTCAGGGTGGGGGAAGTCGGGCGGGAAACGATACGCATCTGTCTGCCTCTTGCCACAGGACGCCCGGGTTGGCCCCGGACTTTGGTTTTCTGGGGCACAGGAATACCCCTGTTTGGCAGTCTACTCTGACCCAAGCCCTTCGACCAGAGGTACAAAGCGCACTGGGCGCAATTCCTCATATTCAAAGCCAGTGTCGGACCTTGTGACCTTGATCAGGCTTTGCACCGTGTCAGACTGCCCCACCGGCACCACCATGATACCACCGATCTTGAGTTGCGCCAGCAGCGGCCCCGGCGGGTCTTCGGCGGCGGCAGTCACGATGATGCGGTCGAAGGGGGCCTGTTCGGGCAGGCCATGGCTGCCATCTGCCGTGATCGCGGTGATGTTGACCAGATCCATCGCGGCGAACACCAGACTGGCCTCGCGCACCAGCCTGCGGTGGCGGTCCACGGTATAGACCCTGCGCGCCAGATGCGACAGGATCGCCGCCTGATACCCAGATCCGGTGCCCACCTCCAGCACCTTGTCGCGGGGCGATACGGCCAGGGCCTGCGTCATCAGGCCGACGACGGACGGTTGGCTGATGGTCTGGCCGCAGGCAATCGGCAGGGGCATGTCTTCATAGGCGCGTTCGGAAAACAGGCCTTTGACGAACAGACCCCGGTCGATGCGTTCCATCGCGGTCAGCACGCGGGTGTCGGTCACGCCACGGGACCGCAGGGCATAAAGAAAGCGCATCTTGCGTTCGGCTACAGTGCCGGCGGGCGGATCGTCTGGCCCCTCCGGCGTTTGCGTCATGCGAGCTTCACCGTCAGATCGGCCAGCAGATCATGCGCGGTAAGGTCCGCGCGCATGGGCGTGATGGCGATATACCCCTCAAGGTTGACCGCCGCATCCGTGCCGGGCAGTGTGGGCGTTTGCTGCGCGCCGCCCTTGATCCACAGGAACCGACGGCCCGAGGGGGACATATGCGGTTCCAGCCCGAAGGCCGTATCGCGGCGAAAGCCTTGGGCCGCGACGCGGGTGCCCTTGACCTCGGCGGCAGGGACGGGGGGAAATTCACGTTGTAGAAGGTGCGGTAATCATCCTTGGTCCAGATGCCCCGGTCCAGCAGGGCGCGCACCACGGCGGCGCCATGCACGCGTGAGGCTTCGAACGGGTCAGCCAGACCTTCGGTCTTTGGGCCCAGAAACTGCGACAGCGCAATCGCCGGAATGCCCTGCAAAGCCGCCTCCATCGCACCGCCGATGGTGCCGGAATAGAGCACATTTTCCGCCGCGTTGTTGCCCCGGTTTACACCCGACAACACCAGATCGGGCCGCTTGTCCGTCATCACATCATACAAGGCCGCCAGCACGCAATCGGCGGGGCTGCCTTCGGTGGCATAGCGGCGATCCTCCAGCTTGGCGATCATCATCGGGTGGGTATAGCTGATGCAATGACCGACCCCCGATTGTTCGAAGGCCGGGGCCACGGTCCAGACCTCACCACCCGGGCCTGCAATCTCATGCGCAATCTCGGTCAGTGCCTCTAGCCCCGGTGCATTGATGCCGTCGTCATTGGTGATCAGAATGCGCATGTGTCGCCTTTCGCTGTGCCCCTTGGTTAGACGACCCTGTGCAGTGCTGCAAGCGGGCGCGTGGGGCTGGGGGGCAGAGTTTCGCATCTGAGGCTTTCCAGTTGCGAATCCGCCCGGTATGATAGGGCGATGAAACACGCTGATCCCCCCGCTGCCTCCAATAAAGCCAGCCGCATGTCGCAGGCCCTGCGCGATGGCGGCGTACGCGTCACCCGGCAGCGTGAGGCGCTGTTGCAGGTGCTGACCGAGGCCGATGATCACCCCGACGCGTCGGAACTGCACCGCAGGGTGCAGGTGATTGACACGACCGTCTCGCTGGCCACGGTGTATCGCACGCTGTCGGTGCTTGAACGCCAGGGCGTGGTGCTGCGGCAGAGCTTTGAGAGCGGCGGTGCGCGGTTCGAAGTGGCCGATACGGCGCATCACGACCACATCGTCGATCTGGATACCGGCGATATCATCGAGTTTCAGTCCGACAAGATCGAGCAACTGCAACGCGAGATTGCCGCCGGGATGGGGTTTGACATCGTTCACCACCGGTTGGAACTTTACTGCCGCAAGCGGGGGTAGGGCCTTCGGGCGGCGCGCGGGTTGCACCGCGTGGGGGCCAGCCCCCACACCCCCGGGATATTTATGCACAGAGGATGAAAGTTTTAGACAAGGTTTAGGCGTTTGGGAGGAACGACCCGAAATGGCCTTGCGAGAAGGCCAATGGGTGCCCTTCGCCGATGGTGGCGCGCAGCACGCGGCCGACGATGATCATGTGATCACCGCCATCATGGGCTGCGTGATGGCTGCAATCAAACCGCGCCAGCACATGGGGCAGGGCGGGCAGACCTTCGGGGGTTGTGCCATGATCCAGCCCGGCAAATCCATCGCCGCCCCGCACGAAGCGGTGGGCGAGGGGCAGTTGATCGGCAGCTAGGATATGGATGGCAAACTGCGGGGCTGCGGCAAAGATGGCAAAGCGTTGCGCGGATTTGGCGGGCGACCACAGCACCAAGGCCGGGTCCAGCGAGACGGAGGCAAAGCTGTTGGCGGTAAACCCCACCGGGCCATCCGCCCCCGCGATGGTCACCACCGTGACCCCGGTGGCAAAGCGGCCGAACGCATCACGCAAGGGGCGGGTGTTGGCCGCGTCGGGCGTATAGACCTGTTCGTTCATCGTCCCGCCGTCAGCCATGATCCGCACCCTCAAACCGTTCAGATATCGCAACGTGAACGGGTTGCAAGGGTATATGCGCCGATTGCGTCAGGGTGATGGCAGGGCCGGTGTCAGCAATGGGGCATCCATCAGCCCCGCAATTTCACGCCGGAAGGTCAGGGCGTCACCCTTGTCGGGCGCGTCCAGCCCTTCGGCCCAACGACGCCCCGCATAGGTGGCCCAGGCGATGGGGCCGGGGGCGGCAGCGTCGCCGATCAGTTGGATCGGCCCGTGGTCGGGCAGGGCGCGGACTGCGTGGAACAGCGCATCATTGGGCGTGCGCGAGGTGACCATCAGGACAGCATCGGCGAGGATACCCGTCTCGCGTCCGGTCCATGTGCAGCCGAGGGTCACCTCCCGGTCGCCAATCGCCTCGGGCGCTTTGGACAAATGGATGGTCACGCCCAGGTCCAGCAGGCGGCGCATGATGGTGCCTTGTTCCAGCGTGTTGTCCGTCCATTCCGCGACCTTCACGGCGGGGGTGACGAAATCGACCGTGCAGCCGCGCGCCACCAGCAGTTCGGCCAGCACCGACCCCATGTAGAAATGGTCGTCGTCATACAGGGTGACGCGGCCCCCGGTCGGGCCACCGCCTGCCATCAGATCATCGGGGGTGAAGACCGGCATCGCGGGATCGGTGGGAATGGGGTGCAGATGCAGCCGCGCCACCGCATCGCGCCGCCAATGCGCGCCCGTGGCGATGGCGGTATGGTCGGCCCCCATGGCGAGGATATCTTCGGCGGTAAGTTTGCTGTCGCGGTAGATCTCGACATTCGGCATCGGGGCAAGCTGGCCCATGCGGTAATCGGCGACGCGGCCCCAGGCCGACAGCCCCGGCAGCAGGCGTTCGCGCGCCACGCGGCCGCCCAAGGTGGTCGTCGCCTCGGCCAGCGTCACCTGATACCCGCGCTTGGCCGCCTGCAACGCGGCCTCCAGCCCGGTTGGCCCTGCGCCCACGATCAGCACAGATTCGGACCGCCCCTTGGGGTGGGGGCGTTCGGGGTGCCAGCCTTTGCGCCATTCCTCCATGAAGGCGGTGTTCTGGGTGCAGCGCGAAATGCTGCCGGTCATGTCGCCCGACACACATATGTTGCAGCCGATACATTCGCGGATATCGTCAAACCGCCCCTCCTGCACCTTCAGCGGCAGGAAGGGATCGGCGATGGAAGGCCGCGCAGCACCGATGAAATCGAGGATGCCGGATTTGATCTGCCGCACCATCGCGTCGGGGCTGGTGAAGCGGCCCACGCCGACCACGGGTTTGGAGGTCAGCGCCTTGATGCCGCGCACAAGGTCTTCCTGCGCGCCCTCGGGCTTGAAGCGGCTGGTGCCGGAACACTGCTCCCACGTGCCATGCGCCAGATCCCAGATGTCGGGCAGATCGCCGTGCATCTCGATGAAATCGCGCACCTCGGCGTTGGAAAAGCCCATCGCGCCTGCCTCATGCAAGGACAGGCGCAGGGAAATTGCAATCTCGCCCTTGGTTTCTTCGCGTGCATCTTCAATGACTTCGCGCAGGAACCTCGCGCGGTTTTCCAGACTGCCGCCATAGGCATCGGTGCGGTGGTTGGTGGCGCGGGACAGGAAATGTTGCAAGATGCCAAAGCCATGCGCGCCATACAGACAGACGATATCAAACCCCGCCGCCTGACTGCGGCGAAAGGCGTTGCGGAACCAGCGGCGCAAGTCTTTGATGTCGGACAGATCCATCGTGCGGGCCTGAACCGGGTCAGAGGTGAACGTCAGGATCGGGCCACCGCTGACCGCAAGGGGCACCTCGCGGCTGTAAAGGTTCGGGCCGTTGATGCCGCTATAGGCCAGTTGGATGCCCGCCAACGCGCCGTGGGATTTCATCGCCTCGGCCATGCGGGCAAGGGCGGGGATATCGCGGTCGTCCCACAGGTGCTGCTCGATGAAGGGGGCGATTTCCGAGGTGGGGTGAATTTCGGTCTGTTCGGTAAAGATCACGCCCCAGCCGCCTTCGGCCTTGGTGCGGCGCATTTCGACCACGGCAGACGGGTCGCGGTAGCCGCCACCGTTGCAGTGCGGCACCTGATAGAAGCGGTTTTTCGCGACCTTTGGGCCAATTTGCAGCGGTTCAAACAAAACCGAATAGCGGCTGTCGAGGGTATCTTTTGGCATCGGTCACACCTTGCGGAAATCAGTGGCTTGGCGTGCTGGCGCGGGCGGGGTCGCGGGCGGGCAGGTCGGCGATCAGCAGGGCAGGGCCGTCGCCGGCCATTGCCAAGGTTTCACCATGCGGGCCGGTGATCTGGCTGCCGCCGACGTAGGTCAAATCGCCCTCTTGGCCGCAGTAATTGGCATAGGCGATGCTGACGCCGTGGTTTGCGGCCATCGCGGGCACAGTGTGGCGCACGACATGGGTGAAGGGGTGCATGTTGGCGGTCGGCACCAGTATCAGTGTCACGCCTTGCGCGGCCAAGGCGGCGACATGCGGTGCAAATTCAATGTCATAGCAGATCAGGATGGCCGCCTTGACCCCGCCAAGGTCGAACACCGTGTAGGCGTCACCGGGGGTATAAAGGCTGCGTTCCCGGGGGCCATAGAGTTGCAGCTTGCGGTAATGGGCGATCTGCGCGCCAGTGGCGTCAAACACCACCGTCGCGTTATACAAACGGTCCGCCATCCGGTTCGGCATAGCCCAACACCAGCCCGCAGCCCGCGTCTCGGCACAGGGCCGCCGCGTGCTCCAGCCAATCACCAGCATCCTTTGACGCCGCCGGAATCGCATCGAAGTTATAGCCCGGCAGCCAGACCTCGGGCACCACCAAGGCAGTGGCCCCCATGGCCCCGGCGGCCATCAGCGCGGCTTCGGTCTGGGCAAGGGCAGAGGCACCATCGCCTGCGGGCGAGGGCGCTTGCAGCACGGCAAGGCGCATGGATAGGCTCCTGTAAGCTGCCCCCTCGGGTGTGAGGGGGCGAGAGGTTTACTTCTTCAGATTGGTCCAGATCGCGTCATACAGCACCTGCGTTTCCTGATCGCAGGCCTGCGCAAACGCGCCCGGTGTCGCATCCGCGGGCGGGTTGTTTTCGGGGCTGTTCTTGATGGCATCATCCAGAAACGGCTCGACTCCCGTCACGCCCGAGGTATAGGCGGCATAGTTCGTCACGGCCGCCGCGTTTTCCGGCACCAGCAGGAAGTTCATGAACTTGATGGCATTTTCCCGGTTCGGCGCGTCTTTCAGCAGCACCACGTTATCCATCCACAGCACATAGCCTTCCTTGGGGTAGGAATATTCGATATTCGCCCCTTCGGCCCGCGCCTTGGCGGAAAAGCCGTTGTAGATCATTCCCGCCGCCGCATCGCCCGACACCATCACGTCCTTGGCCGTGTCCGACCCGAAAGACGCCCAGTTCGGTTTGGCCGCCAGCAGCATGTCGTTCAGCGCCTTCAACTGCGTCGCGGTCGGTGGAACATTGCGGGATGCCCAGGTACAGGCTGCCCAGCACCATCATCTCATTCTGGCTGTCCAGCACGTTGATCTTGCCCTTCAGTTCCTCGGGCGGATTGAAGATGATGCCAAGGCTGGAAATATCGCCCTTGTAGACATCGCGGTTGACCGCAAAAGACGTGGACCCCCACTGATACGGGATCGAGGATTTGCGGCCCTGATCAAACGGCACGTCCAGCCATTCGCGGGGCGATGTTGCCAAGGTTGGTCATTTCTTCCGGGGTGAACGTGTCCAGCATCCCCTCGCCGCCCATGATTTTCACCATGAAATCGGCGGGCACCGCCACGTCATACTGCCCGAGCTTGCCGGCCTTCAGCGACGCCAGCATGGCCTCGTTGCAATCGTAGGTGTCGATGGTGACCTTGATACCGGTCTCAGCGGTGAACTTGTCTACCAGCTCTTGCGGGATGTATTCAAACCAGTGGTAAACCGACAGCGTTTCTTCGGCAAAGGCGGGGCTGGCGGCAAGAAAGGCGACGGTGCAAAGCAGGCGTTTCATCATAGTCTCCATGTTGTTACGGGCCATTCTTTACGTGGATTGGCGACCCTTGCGGTTGATCAGATAGCTGAGCGAGACGAAGGCGACGGACACGGCCAGCATCAGGGTGGAAATCGCCATGATATTGGGCTTGATCCCCTGTTTCACCGACCCGAAAATCGCGGTGGGCAGGGTTTCCATCCCCGCACCCTTGACGAAGTTGGTGATGATGAAATCATCAAGGCTGATGATGAACGCCAGCAGATAGCCTGACAAGATGCCGGGGCTGAGCAGCGGCAGCAGGATCAGCCGGAACGCCTGCGCGCGGCTGGCATAGAGGTCGCGTGCGGCAATTTCGTAATTGGTCTCAATGCCTTGCAGCCGGGCGGCGATGGGAAGGTAGGCAAAGGGGATGCAGAAGGTGATATGGGCGATCAGGATGGTCAGATAACCGGGGGTCAGCCCGATGGCCGAGAAAAAGATCAGGGTCGCCACTGCGATCACGATTTCCGGCACCATCAGCGGCAGGTTGATCAGCGCGAAGGTCAGCGATTTGCCCTTGAACCGCCCGCCCCGCACCATCGCCACCGCTGCTGCGGTGGCAATCGCGGTTGATGTGGTGGCGGCAATCACGGCGAGGGTGATGGAATTCCACGCGGCGGATTTGAACCTCGGGGCCTCTGGCCCGGTGAACACATCCAGATACCAGCGCAAGGAAAACCCGCCCCAGGCCGTTATGCTGTTGGAATCGTTGAAGCTGTAGATCGTGACCACGATCAGCGGCGCATAGAGGATGACGAGGCAAGCCACCGTCAGCGCAAGGAACCCCGGATAATGCCGTACCCCCTTCATTTTGCATCCCCCTTGGCGGCGGACCGGGCGTAGACCATCAGCACGATCAGAACGAGGCTCATCAGGATCATCGCAATCGCTGCGCCGAACGGCCAGTTGCCTTGTGACTCCCTTGAACTGCTCCTCGATCAGGCTGCCGATCATGAAGGTTTTCGCCCCGCCCAGCAGGTCTGGTGCCAGAAACGCGCCAAGGGACGGCACGAACACGAGGATACAGCCCGCGATGATGCCCGGTTTGACGATGGGCAGGATGATTTCCCGCAACGTCACCCAACGGCTGGCGTAAAGGTCGGATGCGGCCTCGGACAGGGCGAAGTTATAGCGCTCCACAGCCGCATAGATCGGCAGCACCATGAAGGGCAGATAGCTGTAGAACAGCCCCAGTTGCACCGCGAGGTTGGTGTTGACCAAGGGCAGCGGGCCGTCGATCAAGCCGATCCCCATCAGCGCCTCATTCAGCGGGCCGTTGTCGCGCAAGAGAAACTTCAGGCTGACCGTGCGGATCAGAAGGTTGACCCAATAGGGAATGGTGATCAGAAACAACCAGATACCCCGGCTGGCGGGGGGCCGTGTGGCGATGAAGAAGGCGGTGGGAAAGCCGACGATCAGGCAGATGAGGGTGGCCACGGCGGCTTGCCAGATCGACCGCCAGAAAATGCCGATGTATGTCCATTCGATCTGCGCAGGCTCGTCGCCGAACAACCCGCGCGTGACAAAGAACTGGTCGTAAGCGGCGGTCGAAAACTCCCAGATCACGCCGCCGCGAAATTCCTTGGTCAGCACGGAATAGACGGCCATCAGCAGCACGGGCACCAGCAGGAACACCCCGATCACCACCCATGTCGGCAGCAGCAGGGGTGTCGTGCGCGCGGTGCCGCCCGTGTCGGGCGTTTTGGTGGCCAGCATCGCCATCAGTCTACCAAAAGGCGCGCTGCACCTTCCTCAAGATGCAATCCAACCGTTGCCCCGGCACTTGGCACCGCGATACGCGCCGAGTTTTGCAGGCGCAGATGCAGTGGCGTGCCCCCCGGCAGCCGGGTCAGGATTTGCAGATCGGTGCCCAGATAAATCACCCGTTCCACCACGGCCCGAATGTCGCCCGCATCGGACAGGCTGATGCGTTCGGGCCGGATCGACAGGTGATGTTTGCCGGGGCTGGCCGCATCGGCCGGGCACAAAACGCGGTGGCCGCCGGGCAAAACCACGGTCGCACGGCCTTCAACCACAGTCTCAACTTCGACCGGCAACAGGTTGGTTTCGCCAATGAAATCGGCCACGAAGCGGTTGGCCGGTGCCTCGTATATCTGCCGCGCCGTGCCGATCTGCTGGACGCGGCCATTGCTCATCACGGCGATCTGGTCGCTCATCGTCAGGGCTTCTTCCTGATCATGCGTCACGAAGATAAAGGTGATGCCGGTCTGTTCCTGCAACTGTTTCAGTTCCACCCGCATCGCCTGTCGCAGCTTCAGGTCCAGCGCGGAAAGGGGTTCATCCAGCAGCAGCACACGCGGTTCCGGGGCCAAGGCGCGGGCCAAGGCCACCCGTTGTTGCTGCCCGCCCGACAGTTGCTGGGGCATCCGGTCGGCGAAGGCCGACAGATGCACCATTTCCAGCATCTTGCCCGCCCGCAGCCGCCGTGCCGCCAGATCCATCCCCTTCATCTTCAACCCAAACGCCACATTATCCAGCACCGACATATGCGGGAACAGGGCGTAGTTCTGAAACACAGTGTTAACCGGGCGCAGGTTCGGCTCCAGCCCCGCGATGTCCGCACCGAACAGCCGGACCTCGCCTTCGCTGACCGCCTCGAACCCCGCTATCAGGCGCAAAAGCGTGGTCTTGCCACAGCCCGATGGCCCCAGAAGGGTAAAGAACTGGTTGTCGCCGATGGTCAGACTGACGCCGTGCAGCGCGGTCACCGTGCCGTAGCGTTTGACCACGGACTTAATCTCGACAGCGTCCATTGGCGTATCCATACCCCTGAAATTGTGATATCAGGCTAAAACAAACCCATCCGGGGGGTATATACCCCCAGAGAGGTATAACCCTGCAGCCGCACCCCAACCTTGCCGAGGGCCAGTTGGCCGAAACCATCCGCCGCGTAGGGCGGCCGGGTTTTGAGGGCGCGCTGCACGGCTTTTTGCGCCGCGCCGTGGCCCCGGATAACCTGATCGTCGTGGCTTATCGCGGGGCGGGTGCGCCGCAGGTGTTGTTCACCCAGTCTGACCGCCCCCCCGTCTACGCCCACCTGCACAGCATCTATCTGCGCGGGGCGTACCTTCTGGACCCGTGTCGCGACCTGCACCTTTCCCGCGCGCCTGCCGGGGCCTACCGCCTTGCCGACATCGCGCCGGATGCGTTTCACCGCAGCCGCTACTTTCTTGAATACTATCGGCAAACCACGCTGGTGGATGAGGTGGTCTTTCTTGCTTACCCCGCCCCTGGCGTCGCGCTGAACCTGTGCATTGGTCGTGATGCCACCTCAAACCAGCCCTTCACGGCGCGCGAGGTGGAAACCTGCCAACGCTTCGCCCCGATCATTTCGGCGCTTGCCGAGACGCATTGGGCGGGTCTTGCGGCAGATATCGGCCCGCCGCAGGACGTGGCCGAGGATCTGATCACCGCCCTTGCCGCACAGGGTCTGCACTTGTCACCGCGTCAGGCCGAGGTGGCGCTGCTGATCCTGCGCGGCCATTCCACCCCCTCCATCGGCCTGCGACTTGGGGTGTCGGCGCAGACGGTCAAGGTGTTCCGCAAGCAACTTTACGCCCGCTGCGGAATTTCCTCGCAGGCCGAACTGTTCGCCCTGATGCTGCCCTTGCTGCGCTAATGGTCATCCTCTTTGCACAAATATCCCACGGAGGGGTCCGGGGGGGTGTGAAACTCCCCCGGGGGTTCAGCCCGCGCGCCCTCAGATATCCTTCACCAACCGCAGCGCATCATAGATCGCGGCGTGGGTGTTCCGCGCCTCGACCGCATCGCCAATCCGGTACAGCCGGAACCCGGCAGGGCCGCCGTTCATGGCCTGCGGCTGGCCCGCGATCAGCGCGTCATAATCCACCGCCCCCAGATTTTCCGACAGTGGTTTCAGCGTGAAATACAGATCATCCAGCGGCACCGTGCCATGGTTCACCACCACCTGATCATAGTGGCGGTGCAGGGCCATGGTCTTGTAATCGCTGCCGATCGTCGCCTTGATCTGGTTGCCGTCGCGTTCCACCCCGCGCAGGCGGTAGGTGACGGTGAAGGTCACGTCGCGGTCTTGCAGGGCGCGCATGTAGGGCACGAGGTTCATCGCCATCACATCGGGGGCAAAGCTGCGGTCGGGGGTCATCACCTCGACATGCGCGCCAGACTCGGCCAGCAGTTGGGCGGCTTGCAGGGCGGTATGGTCGCCCGCGTCGTCGAACAGCAGCACGTTGGTGCCGGGTTTCACGTCGCCCGACAGAATGTCCCATGCTGAGACAGTCAGGTCATTTCCGTGTTCCAGAATATCCTTCTGCGCCATGCCACCCGTGGCCACGATCACCACATCGGGGGAAAGGGCTGCGATATCATCGGCTTCGGCCCAGGAGTTAAAGCGGAACTCCACCCCGCGCGCCGCGCATTGCGCCATGCGCCAGTCGATGATGCCGATCATCTCGGCCCGGCGTTTGGTCTGGGCGGTCAGGGCAACTTGCCCCCCCGGCACACCTGCGGCCTCGAACACCGTGACGGTATGGCCGCGCTCGGATGCAACGCGAGCGGCCTCCAGCCCCGCTGGTCCCGCGCCCACCACGACCACCCGCTTTTCGGCCAGAGGCCGGCAGGAATGTCATGCGGCATGGTTTCTTCGCGACCCGTGGCCGGGTTGTGGATACACAGCGCCATCCCGCCCTGATAGATGCGGTCAAGGCAGTAGGTGGCCCCGACGCAGGGGCGGATGTCATCCTCGCGCCCTTCGATGATCTTGCGCACGATATGCGGGTCGGCCATATGCGCCCGGGTCATGCCGACCATGTCAAGCTGCCCCGATTGCACTGCATAGCGGGCGGTTGCCACATCGGGAATGCGGGCGGCGTGGAAGGTGGGCAGGCCCACCTCGGCCCGCACCCGGCCTGCGAAATCCAGATGCGGGGCTGACGGCATGCCTTGAATGGGGATCACATCGGTCATCGCGGGATCGGTGAAGATGCGGCCCTTGATGATGTTCAGGAAATCCACCAAGCCAGAGTCGCGGAACATCTTGCCGATGGCGATGCCCTCCTCGGCGCTGATGCCGTCTGCGGTGTCTTCATCGGCGGTGTAGCGCACGCCGAGCAGGAAGTTTTCCCCCACCCGTTTGCGGCAGGCGGCCAGCACGTCCATCGCAAAGCGCGCCCGGTTTTCCAGTGACCCGCCATAGGGGGCGGCCAAGGAATTGGTCAGCGGCGACATGAACTGGTCCATCAGGTGGCCGTAGCATTCGAACTCTACCCCATCCATGCCCGCTGCCTGCATCCGTTCGGCGGCATCGGCGTAGTCGGTGATGATGCGGGCGATGTCCCAATCCTCGATCACCTTGGGGAACGCCCGGTGGCTGGGTTCACGCGACCCGCTGGCCCCCACCACCGGCAGCCAGTCGCCCTTGTCCCACCGGGTGCGGCGACCAAGGTGGGTCAACTGGATCATCACGGCGGCGCCAGCCTCGTGGCAGTCATCGGTCAGGCGTTTCATCCACGGCACCACCTCATCCTTGTAGGCGAGGATGTTGTTGAACACCGGGGGGCTGTCCTTCGACACTGCCGCCGACCCTGCGGTCATGGTCAGCGCGACGCCTGCCTTGGCGCGTTCCAGATGGTACAGGCGGTAGCGGTCTTTCGGCATGCCGTCTTCGGGGTAGGCGGGTTCATGGCTGGTGGTCATGATCCGGTTGCGCAGCGTCAGGTGTTTTAGCTGATAGGGTTGCAAAAGCGGGTCGTTGCGCATCGGTGCCTCCTGATGGTCCTTGGGTTCCGTCGCCAGAATACGGCGGCGCGCGATTGCGTCAAGCAAAGAATCGACACATATGTCGAGTTTTGCGGCTGTTGCGATTGCCGAGGCCGAAGTTTAGAGTTTGTCGCATGGATGATGAGGCGATATCAGAGCGCGGTTGGCGCGGATCGGCGGACCTTTGGCTGGACGCGGCCTATACTTTGCTGATCGAAGGCGGGGTGGAGGCGGTCAAGGTGATGCCGCTGGCGACCCGTCTTGGCCTGTCGCGGACGTCGTTTTACTGGCATTTCGCCGACCGTGAGGCGCTGTTGGCGGGCCTGATCGCCCGCTGGCAAAGCCGCAACACCGCCAATCTGGTGGCCCAGACCGAAAGCCCGGCGGCCACCATTGCCGGGGCCGTGCTGAACCTGTTCGATTGCTGGATCGAACCTGACCTGTTTGATGCCCGCATGGAATTTGCCATCAGGGCCTGGGCTTTGCGCGATGCGGCCCTGTCAGTCGTGCTGTCGGCCACCGATGAAGCCCGCATTGCCGCCATTGCCACCATGTTCCAACGCTACGGCTTTGATGCGAGCGAGGCCGAAACCCGGGCGCGGACGATTTATCTGACGCAGGTGGGTTATATCGCCATGCGCACCGAAGAAAGTCTTGCCCTGCGTCTGCGCCGTATTCCGGCCTATGTGCTGACCTTTACCGGCCAGCAGCCCACCCCGGCCGAAGTCGCGGCGTTTCGCGCCCGCCATTCAGATCAGCCGGGCAAGTAGCGCCAGCAGGGTCTCGCGTTCCTCAGCGTTCAGCGGGGCCAGCGTTTCATCCGACACCACCAGCGCGGTCGGGATGCGTGCCGCCACCAGTGCTGCACCAGCCTCGGTCAGCCGCACCGTCAGGCGGCGGCGGTCATCGGGGTCGGGCGTCGTCGCCGCAAGATCAAGCCGCACAAGCCGGTCCACCACACCCTTGACGGTGGCCGCATCCATCGCAGCCTCCCGCCCCAAGCGGTTCTGCGACAGCGGCCCCAATTCGGCCAGACGGGCCAGCACGGCAAATTGCGTGGTCGTCACCTCTGGAATAGCCGCAGAAAAGATGGTCAGGTGCCGCTGCGTCACCCGCCGCAGAATATATCCGACCTGATCATCAAGCGCATAGGGGGGGATTGAGGCCATCATCGGTCTGCCATAGCCGCTGCCGCCCCGTCGCGCAACAAAGTTGCCAACAATCCTGGCAGGCGGCAAACGAAACGGGACGATTGAGAGCGGGATGAACTGTCGTCGAACCAACCGTCTTCTGGCCGGAATCAAGCGCTGCGCGCGCTGGACAATGCTCCATTGCCCCCTCGGGCGGGCATTTTGCGACGTCACCAGCAGAGCTACTGTGGGAGAAGTTGACCCATAAACCGCGCAGAACTGGCGTCGCCTGCCCACGCGGCGGTCGGGCATTGCCCTTTCGTTGTGCTGGTTGAAAGGCACAATCAAAAACAACGCTGTTTCCCTGAACGGTCATCCTTCTCTAGCTGTCAACAAAGTTGACAGGCACCGGACTGCGGCGCACACTGTTATCACACAAACAATCTCGGATGGCCCATGCAGGACTATTGCCGCCCCGATACATTGGATGCCGCCCTTGCGTTTCTGGCAGGCGGTGCGCGGGTTCTGGCCGGTGGCACCGATATCTACCCTGCCGCAGGTGCGCGGCTTACGGGGCCGGTGCTGGATCTGACCGGGGTTGCGGGATTGCGGGGCATCGTCGCGGGGCAGGGACTGCGGATCGGGGCTTGCGCCACTTGGTCCGATATTGCCGAGGCGGATTTGCCGCCTGCGCTGCGGGCCTTGCAGCAGGCCGCAGGCGCGGTTGGCGGGCGGCAGATCCAGAACGCGGGCACCATCGGCGGCAACCTGTGCAACGCCTCGCCCGCCGCCGATGGCGTGCCGCCGCTTGCTGGTGTGCGACGCGGTGGTGGAACTGGCGGGGGCGCAGGGCATACGGCGGATGGCGCTGTCGGAATTTCTGCTTGGCCCGCGCAAGACGGCGCTTGCTGCCGGGTGAGGTGCTGGTGGCGGTGCATCTGCCAGAGGCGGGGCTGGCGGGCGGATCGGCGTTTCTGAAACTGGGCGCGCGGGCGTATCTGGTGATCTCCATCGCCATGGTGGCCGCGCGGGTGGTGGTGGACCGCGGCATTGCCACGCAGGTTGCGGTGGCGGTTGGGGCCTGTTCCGGCGTGGCGCAACGTCTGCCCTTGGTGGAACGCGCCTTGACCGGGGCTGCAGTGGGCCAGCTTGCCGGGCTGGTGACTGAGGCCGATGTGATGGCATCGTTGTCGCCCATCGAGGATGTCCGCGCCACCGCCGCCTACCGCGCCACCGCCGCGACCGAGTTGGTCGCCCGCGCCGTGACCCACGCCGCAGGTGCCGCATGATCGGCTTTACCCTCAACGGCCAGCCCGTCACCTGCGCCGCCGCGCCCACCGAACGCCTGACCGAGGTGTTGCGCGAAACCCTTGGTGCCAAGGGCACCAAGGTCGGCTGCGATGCGGGCGATTGCGGGGCTTGCACCGTGCTGGTGGACAGTCGCGCCGTCTGCGCCTGCCTGGTGCCCGTTGCCCGCGTTCAGGGCTGTGCCGTGCAAACGGTCGAAGGCTGACACCCTCGAACTGACCCGCCTGCGCGCGGCCTTCCTGCGCCACGGGGCCGCGCAATGCGGCATCTGTACGCCCGGCATGCTGATGGCCGCGTCCGAGTTGCTGGCCCGCAATGCCACCCCGACCCGGGCCGAGGCGACCGAGGCCTTGGGCGGCGTGCTGTGCCGCTGCACCGGCTATGCCAAGATCATCACGGCGGTCTGCGATGCAGGGGGCGAGGTCGCGCCCCGGGTTGGCCCCGCCGTGGGCCAGCGCCTGCCCCGCGTCGATGGGGCCGCCAAGGTGGCAGGCGACAGCTTTGGCGCGGATGAAGCGCCCGAGGGCGCGCTGGTGGTAAGGGCCATCCGCAGCCCGCACCCCCATGCCGGTTTCACCTTCGGCGATCTGGCCGCCTATGCCCGCCTGCCGGGGGTTGCCGGGGTTTACACGGCGGCGGATATTCCCGGCCGCAACGCCTTTGGCGTGATCCCCGCCTTTGCCGACCAACCCGCCATCGCAGCCTCCCCGGCCCGGTTCCGGGGCGAATGCGTGGCCGTGGTGGCGCTGGAGCCCGGTGCCGTTTTGCCCGACTTTCCGGTGACATGGACGCCGCTGCCTGCCATCCTGACCCCTGCGGAAGCAGAGGCAGACGGGGCCGCCCTGCTGCACGACACACGCCCCGCCAACCGCCTGATTGAAGGCCGGGTGATCCGGGGCGATGCGGCCTCTGCCTTGGCCGCTTCGGCCCATGTGGTCGAAGGCAGCATGCAAACCGCCTATGTCGAACACGCCTATATCGAGCCCGAGGCCGGGGCCGCGTGGATGGAGGGCGACACGCTGGTGATCCGCGCCTGCACCCAAGCCCCCTACATGGACCGCGACGATACGGCGGCCATTCTTGCGCTTGCCCCTGAACAGGTCCGCATCATCCCGTCAGCGGTTGGTGGCGGCTTCGGGTCCAAGCTCGACATCAGCTTGCAGCCCTTGATCGGGCTGGTGACGCTGAAAACCGGCAGGCCCTGCCGGATGACCTACAGCCGGTCTGAAAGCATGGCCTCCACCACCAAACGCCATCCGGCGGAAATGCAGGGCCGCATCGGTTGTGACGCCAAGGGCCGCATCACGGGGATGGAGTTCGAGGGCCGTTTCAACACCGGGGCCTATTCCAGTTGGGGGCCGACGGTTGCCAACCGGGTGCCGGTGCATGTGTCGGGGCCGTATTTCACCCCCGCCCTGCATGCCCGCGCCCGGGCCGTGCACACCCATGGCCCGGTGTCGGGCGCGTTCCGGGGCTTTGGCGTGCCGCAAGCCGCGCTGTGGCAGGAAACGCTCTATGACCAGTTGGCGGACAAAGCGGGGATCGACCGGCTGGAGTTCCGCATCCTGAACGCCCTGCGTGACGGGCAGGCGACGGGGACGGGCCAAGTGGTGCAGGGCGCGGGGATTGTAGCTTGTCTTGAGGCATTGCGCCCCGCATGGACCCGCGCCTTCGCCGCCCCAACCAAGGGCCGCTTGCGTGGGATCGGGGTCGCCTCATGCTGGTACGGCTGCGGCAACACCTCGCTTCCCAACCCCTCCACCATGCGCATCGGCATCACGGCGCAGGGGCAGATCGTGCTGCATCAGGGGGCGACGGACATCGGTCAAGGGTCGAACACCGTGATGACCCAGATCGCCGCTGATGCGCTTGGGGTGCCCGCAAGCCAGATCACCCTGATCGGCCCCGATACCGCCCTGACGCCGGACGCCGGCAAAACCTCGGCCTCGCGGCAGACCTTCGTGTCGGGCCGCGCCACCCTCGCCGCCGCCAGTGCCCTGCGCGCCGAAATCCTGCGGCTGGCCAATGCGGGGCAGGGGGCAGTGCATCACGCTGGACGGGGCCACGATCACCGTCCGCGACGGCCAGCAGACCCGCCGCATCGACCTTGCCACCCTGCCGCCCGATGCGCGCGGCTATGCGCTGTCAGCCGAGGAAACCTACGATCCGCCAACCACCCCGCTGGACGCCATGGGGCAGGGCAACCCCTATGCCCAATACGGCTACGGCGCGCAGATGGTGGAACTGGAGGTGGACGCCGCCTTGGGCACGGTTCACCTGACCCGCATCACCGCCGCCCATGACGTGGGCCGCGCGATCAACCCGACGCTGGCCGAGGGCCAGATCGAGGGCGGCATCGCCCAGGGCATCGGCCTTGCGCTGATGGAGGATTACATCGCGGGCCGCACCGACAACCTGCATGACTACCTGATCCCCACCACCGGCGACGTGCCCCCCATCGACAGCCTGCTGATCGAGGTGCCCGATCCCGAAGGCCCGCTCGGCGCCAAAGGCCTTGGCGAACATGTCCTGATCCCCACCGCCCCCGCCATCCTGAACGCGATCCGCCACGCCACAGGCGGCCAGATCACCCGCGTCCCCGCCCTGCCACACCGGGTGCTGGCGGCGATGCGAGGTACGCCATGACCCTGCCTCCATCCCCTTTGCACAAATATCCCGGGGGCAGTGCGATTGGCGTTCGCCAATCGCACGAGGGGGCTGGCCCCCGCTCCGCCCAACACAAGGGGCGCGCCACATGACGGACGCCCCCGAAAAAATCCGCTGCGATGCCTGCCCGGTGATGTGCTACATCGCCCCCGGCCAGACCGGGGCCTGTGACCGTTATGCCAACGCAGATGGCCGCATCGTGCGCACTGATCCGGTGGTGATGCTGCACCACACGGCGGCAAAGGGCGGCAGGATCGTGCCCTTTGCCACCCGCGACTGGGACGGCGATCCCGTGCCGCAGGACAGTTTCGTCACCGGCATCGGGTCGGGCACCACCTACCCCGATTACAAACCCGCGCCCTTCATCGTGTCCTCCACAGTTGCGGGCGCGGATATGGTGACGGTGGTGACCGAGGCGATATTTTCCTACTGCGGCGTCAAGGTAAAGATCGACACCGACCGCTTTCTTGGCCCCGAAGGTGCCACCATCCGCGCGCAGGGCGAGGCTGTCGGGCATGTCACCACCGCCGAATACGGCAGCCAGATGCTGTCGATCGGCGGCGTGCATCACCTGACCGGCGGGGCCAAATCCGAAGGCCGCGCGACCTGTGCCGCGATGCTGGCGCTGTGCAATGGCGCGGCGGTGGAACTGGTGATCGAGGGCGGCTCGACCGTCGTGGTGCAGGCCGGGCAGGCCCCGATTGTCGATGGCTTGCGCGAACGGCGGATGCGGGTCGGCTGCGGGTCTGCCACCATCGGCATGTTCGCCAGCCAATGGCAGGGGCTGGTGGATGAGGTGGTGGTGGTCGATGACCACATCACGGGTGTTGTCAGCGAACATCAGGCGGGCAAGGTTCTGGACTGGCCCCCGACCGGCATCAAGATCAAGGGCCACCGGTCCACCCCCGGACGCTATTTCAAGGTGTCGGAACCGGGGCTTGGCTGGGGCGGCACACGGCTGACCGACCCGTTGGAAATCCTGGGCGACTGGCAGCCGAAAAAGGGTGCGCGGCCCGGGCTGACCCTGCTGATGGTGTCCACCACGGGCGAGGAGTATGCCTATTTCGTGCTGGACGATGCCTTGCAGCCCCAGCCCGCCGAGTTGCCCGAGGCCTTGCGCGAAACCGTTGGTCTGATTGACGAAAACTGCGAACCCTCGCTCTGTACCGTCCTGTTCATGGGCGGCGCGGGGGGCAGCCTGCGCGCGGGCGTCACACGCAACCCGGTGCGGCTGACCCGGTCGGTGCAGGGCGGCGTTACCCGGCTCACCAGCGGCGGGGCCGACTGCTACGTCTGGCCCGGAGGCGGGATTACCTTCATGGTGGACGTGACGGCGTTGCCTGCCGGGGCCTTCGGCTATGTGCCCACGCCTGCCTTGGTTGCCCCCTTGGAATTCACCCTGCCGCGTGCGGATTATCTGGCCATGGGCGGGCATGAGGGGGCCATCCGCACCTTGGATCAGGTGATGCAGGAGGGCGGCGAGTACCCCACGGCGGCACGGGTTGAGCCATGGCCGGGATGATCCTTGCCTCGGGCGTGATGTCGGAACCGTTGATTTTGAGTATTTGGAAAAGAGCAAACCTGACGTGAGCCAAGCCCAGATCACCCTGTTACCCGACGGCCGTCTGCATCTGCACGAGGGGCCGATTGATCTGATTTGTCAGGCTTTTGGCTCTGGTGCCGAGGCGGCCTATGCCCGCGCGGTGGCGCGGTTTGACGGGCTGCTGCGCGAGCTGGTGGCCGAACTGCCTGCTTTGCGCGGGGTGGATATGCCGGTGACCGGCCCCATTGCCCGCCTGATGGCCGCTGCTGTCGCCCCCTTTCGCCCCGCCTTCATCACCCCGATGGCGGCGGTGGCGGGGGCGGTGGCCGAGGCGGTTCTGGCGGCCATGGTCGGTGCGGGTGTGGACCGGGCCTATGTCAACAACGGCGGCGATATCGCGCTGCATCTGGGGCCGGGGCAGTCTTTGACCTGCGCTTTGGCGACGGGCGGCACGGTGGTCTTGCGCGATACGGATGCCGTGCGCGGCATTGCCACCTCGGGCTGGGGCGGGCGCAGTTGGTCGCTTGGCATTGCCGATGCGGTGACAGTGCTGGCGCGCACTGCCGCCATGGCGGATGCGGCGGCCACAATGATCGCCAATGCGGTGGATTTGCCGGGGCATCCGGCGATCACCCGCAGACCAGCGTTGGAGATGCAGGCGGACAGCGATCTTGGCCAGCGGCTGGTGACGGTCGGCGTCGGGCCGCTGACCCCGGCGGAGCGCGCCCGCGCATTGGATGCGGGCCTTTCGGTCGCACAAGAATACCGGGCGCGGGGGCTTATCGACTCGGCCGCGCTTTTCTTGCACTCTGATCTGCGGGTGCTTGGCCCGCTTGGCCTTATGGAGCCTGCCTATGCCTGACTTTCCCCTGCGCAAGATCAGCCTGCTGATCGAGGAAATCACCCATGACGGCGGGCCAGCCCCTGCCACACCTCGGCTGCGCGGGGCCATCATGGCGCTGGTCGCCAACCCGTATTCTGGGCGCTTCGTGGCATCGTTGCAGGGCGGGATGGACGATCTGAAACCCCTTGGCCTGCTGATGACCGACCGCCTGATTGCCGCCCTTGGCGGGGTGGAGGGCATCGACGGCTATGGCAAAGGCGCGATCGTGGGCGAGGCGGGCGAGGCGGAACATGGCGCGCTGTGGCATGTGCCGGGCGGCTATGCGATGCGCGAACGGCTTGGGGAAAGCCGGGCGATTGTGCCTTCGGCGATGAAGGTCGGCGGCATGGGGGCGACGCTGGACGTGCCCTTGGGCCATATCAACGCGGCCTATGTGCGCAGCCATTTCGACGCGATCACGGTATCCGCACCCGACGGGCCAAAGGCGGGAGAGATCCTGTTGGTGCTGGCGATGTCGAAAGGCGGCCGGGTCCACAGCCGGATGGGCGGGCTGGAACTGGATCAGGTGGTGGGCAAGGACGGGTTGCGCTGACATGACACGCGGGGGGGCATCATGGGCGGTGATCGGGGCGCTGTGCCCCGCTGCCGCCATGGCCTGCGCCCTGCCGCCCTCCGTGATCCTGACCCTGCCAACCGGGCAATACCTGTTAGGGGCCGCCCTGACTGTGGCACTGACCGGGGTTCTGGGGGCCACCGCGCACCGCCTGCCGCCCATGCGGGCCGTGGTCTTGTGGCAGGGGCGCGAGGGGGGCATCGCGCTGTCCTACCTGTCGTTTCTGCTGTTCATGGGCCTTGTGTTCATCGGCCTGTTCGGCAGCCGCGACCCGATGCACAACCTGATGACGCTGATCTTCTGGACCGGGGTGTGGATCGCCGTGCCTATGGCGTCGATGGTCTTGGGTAACATCTGGGGGGCGCTGAACCCGTGGACCGGGCCTGTGCGGATCGCGCGGGTACTGCTGGGGCGAACCGGATCGGTGGGTCTGTCGCGCTTTGGCTATACCCCTGCGATCCTTGGCTATGCGGGCTTTGTCTGGTTTCAGATGGTGTCGCTGGCCCCGGATGATCCGGCGGTGTTGGCGCAGGTGGCCTTGGCCTACTGGCTGGTGATCTTTGCGCTGGCCGTGCTGGAGGGCGAGGATTGGCTGACGCAGGGCGAATTCCTGCATGTTCTGTTCGGCATGATCGCCAAGGTTTCCCCCCTGTGGCGCGAAGGTGGCTCGGTCATGGCGGGCTGGCCCGGCGCGCAGGTGCTGCGGATGGGGCCGTTGCCCGTGTCTGCGATGGTGTTCGTCAGTCTGGCCTTGGCGGCGCTGACCTTTGACGGGCTGGTCGAGACGTTCTGGTGGCAGGGGCTGATCGGGCAGAACCCGTTGGAGCCTGTGGGACGTTCGGCGGTGATGGGGGTAAACACGGCGGGGCTGCTGGCGGTCTGGGCGGTGACCGGGGCGTGCCTTTGGGCCGTGATCGCCATGGGGCGGCGCTTGGGCGGCAATGGGTTTGCGGCAGGGCCAGTGATGCTGTCGTTTCTGGCGATCGCGGCGGGCTATCACGCCGCCCATTATCTGGTCATGCTGCTGACCACCGGGCAATACACCCTTGCCGCGCTGAACGATCCGCTGTTTCGCGGTGAAAGCTGGCTGGGTCTGCCGCCGTTCTATGTCAGTTTCGGCTTTCTGACCGATGCTGCCGTGATGCCGCTGATCTATGGGGCGCAGTTTGCGGCCATTCTGGGCGCGCATCTTCTGGCCGTGGTTCTGGCGCTGCATCTAGTGGGGCCAAAGGCGAAGGGTTTGGCGCATCTTCCGCTGACGGGCGTGATGGTGGGCTATACGGTTTTGGGGTTGTGGTTGCTTTCAACAGCAAGGGTCGGCTAAGGGGAGCAGAGCGGCACCCCGGATTTGTTTGTGTTAATACAATATCTTAACCAGAAGCGCGGGGTCACATGCGCTCGGCAACAGTGGAGAACGGGATGAAGACGAACGCAGTAAACGGGGTCAGCCGCCGCGCGGTACTGGGCGGCATCGGCGCGGGGCTTTTGGCCTCAACCGCCTTGCCGGGGGTGGGGTTTGCGCAAGCAGCACCCATCAAGATCGGGTTTCAGTTGCACCGCACCGGCATCGGCGCGTCTTACGGGCGCTGGTACGAACGGACCGCACAGGCGGCGGCCAAGCTGATCAATGACGGTGGCGGCATTGGCGGGCGGCCGGTGGAGTTGGTGTTTGAAGACGATGGCACCGACCCCAAGCGCGGCGCGGAAGTGGTGGAAAAGCTGACCTCTCAGGCGGGCTGCGACGTGGTGATGGGCACGCTGTTTTCCCATGTGGTGATCGGGTCGGCTCCGCGTGCCGGGGAACTGAAGGTGCCCTATCTGGTCTGTTCCGAAGGCTATCATGTGGCCAGCGGCATGTTGAACCGCTGGACCCTGCAGCCCGGCATCACCGACGTGCGCAGCCAGATCGCCAGCATGGCCCCGTGGGTGGCTGCGAACCTTGGCAAGAAGGTCACCATGATCTTCCCGGATTTCGCCTTTGGCCATGACCACCGCGATTTCTTTACCGCCGCGATGGCGGCACAAGGCGGCGAGGTGATCGCCCAGATCGCCATTCCGCCGACCGAGACCAGCTTTACCCGCTATTTCCCGCAGATCCCGGCGGAAACCGAGGTGCTGTATCATGTGATGGTCGGCCCTGCCGTGCTGACCTTTGTCAAGGAGTTGGGCGAGTTCTACGGCACCGGGGCCAAGCCCGCGATGTTCGGCTTCATCGACAGCCTTGAGGCGGTCGATACCGCGACGCCGGGGCTGGAGTTTCTGGAAGGCACCCATTTCTGGGAGGCGCATAACCGGGTGAAACCGGGTGATGCGGGCGAACATGAGGCGGCGTATCGGGCGGCCGTGGGCGTCGATGACAACGGCGCGAGCGTTTCCGATGCGGCGGATGTGGCGACCTACAGCCACATGTTTTCGACATGGGAGACGCTGTTTGCCATCAAGGCGGGGATGGAAGCTGCGGGCTATACCGGCATCGCCGACCGCCAGAAATTCGTCGAGGCGATGGAGGCGATGACCGATCTGCCCTACGGCATCGAGCGTCCGCAGGGGGCGAAACGCTTCAACGGCAAGACGCATCAGGTGTTCGGGGTGCAGAACATATCCCAGGTGCAGGGCGGCAAGCTGGTGCGGGTGCATACCACCAGCATGGCGGATGGCGAGTATCCGGACGCGGTGGATTACACCACGATGGCGTTCTGATCCGTTCGGGGGATGGGCAGAATCGCCCATCACAGATGGGCGACAAGCGCCCATCCTACGCCAATGCAACCCGTAGGATGGGCAATCTGCCCATCCTCCCCACCCCCTAACCCTTGGTGCCGCCCCTTGTCCTTCGGACCCTTCCTTCTGCTGGCGCTGCTTGAAGGCACCGTCACCGCCGCCGTGCTGGCCCTGACCGCCGTGGGGTTGAGCCTTGTGTTCGGCGTGATGCGCGTCGTCAACGTGGCGCATGGCGAGTTCTTCATGCTGGGCGCGGTCGTCGCGTGGTTCGTGACGGCCATGATCCCCGGCCCTGCGGCGCTGGTCTGGCTGCTGGCCCTGGTCGTGGCCCCGCTGGTCGTGGGGGCGGTCGCCGTGGCCGCCGACACGCTGATCCTGAAGCGTCTGAACCACGCGCCCGAGGCCACAATCGTCGCCACCATCGGGCTTTTGTACATCCTGCAACAGGCCGCACTCACCTTCTTTGGCCCCGATGCGCGGCCCGTTACTGCGCCGTTCACATGGCGTATCCAACTGCCGTGGTTCGGTTATTCCGGCTACAAGCTGTTCGTCGTGCTGGCGGCGGGGCTGATCCTGTGGGGCGTGTGGTTCCTGATGACGCGCAGCACGGCCGGGCTGATCATGCGCGCGACGCAAGTGGACCGGGAAACGGCCCAAGCCTTTGGCATCAACGTGAACCGCGTCTATACCGGCACCTTCGCGCTTGGGGCGGGGCTGGCGGCGGTGGCCGCCGTGCTGGTGGTGCCGGTGCAGCAGGCGCATTACCTGATGGGGGGCGATCCGTTGCTGCTGTCGTTCATCGTGGTGATCATCGGGGGGCTTGGCAGTCTTGCGCGGCACCTTGGTGGCGGCTTTGGTGATCGGGTTGGGGGATGGGATGATCTCCATGTTCTTCTCACCCACCCTTGCCAAGATCATCGCGACGCTTGCTGGTGGCCCTGGTGCTGGTGTTCCGCCCGCAAGGTCTGTTCGGGGCGAAGGCATGAAGGTCTGGACCCTGCAAATCTGGCGTTCACCTCGGCCTGCTGGCCGTTCTGGCAGCGGCGTTCTTTATCCTGCCGTCCTATCACGCGACCAACATGGCGCGGATCATGGTGCTGGCGGTGTTCGCCATCGGCTACAACATCGCCTTCGGCTACACCGGACTTTTGAGCCTTGGCCACGCGCTGTTCTTTGCCGCTGGCATGTATGGCGCGGGTCTGTCGGGCCTGCCTGCCTTGCCTGCGCTGATTGCGGGCACTTTGGCGGGGGGCGCTGTGGCGGTGGCCGTGGGGTTGCTCGCGCTGCGCACGGCGGGGGTCAGCTACATGATCGTGACGCTGATGTTTGCCCAAGCGGGCTATCTGACGCTGCTGTATTTCGGGGCGGTGACGGGCGGGGATGAGGGGTTTGTGGTGCCATCAGAGGCCCGTATGATCCTCGGGTTCGACCTGTCCACCGATGCCCCGCGCTATGCGGCGGCGCTGATCCTGTTCGGGCTGTCGCTGCTGGCGTGCCTTGTTCTGGTGCGGTCGCGCTTTGGCCGGGTGCTGGTGGCGATGCGCGAAAATGCCGAACGCAGCCGGATGCTGGGCTACAATCCCTATACCGTGCAACTGACCGCGATGGCGATTTCGGGACTGTATGCCGGGCTGGCGGGGGCGGCCTATGCCGTGCTGTTCGGCTATGTGGGGGCCAGTTTTGCCACCATCCAGTATTCGATCCTGCCGATGCTGTATGTGCTGCTTGGCGGGGCGGGCACAGTGCTGGGGCCGTTCCTTGGCGCACTGGTGATGTTCTACCTGACCGAAGCCGCATCATCGCTGACCACCGCCCATCTGTTCGTGGTGGGGGTGGCTTTGGTGGTGCTGGTGCTGTTTGCGCCCAAGGGGATTCTGGGTTGGCTGCGGGAAAAGGGGGCGACATGGCTGCCCTGATGCAAGCGGTTGCCCTGACCCGCCATTTCGGCGGCCTGCGCGCCGTGGACGGCGTGGATTTTACGCTGCTGCCCGGTGAGGTTCACGCCCTGATCGGCCCCAATGGCGCGGGCAAGACCACCTTTGTCAGCCTGCTGTCGGGGCGTATCCCGGCGCAATCGGGGCAGGTCTTGCTGGGTGGCCAGGACATCACCGCCTTGCCCGCCCATGCGCGTGTCAGGCTGGGGGTCGCCTATACCTTTCAGATCACCTCAATCTACCAAGGCCTTAGCGTGTTCGACAACGTGGCCTTGGCCGTGCAGGGCCGCGCCAATATCGCAGCAGAAGTTGCGGGGGCCTTGGGGCGCGTCGGGCTGACGGGCTTTGACAACCAGCCCGCAGGAACGCTGTCTTATGGCCATCAGCGCCTGCTGGAACTGGCCATGGGTCTGGCCCTGAAACCTCGCGTGCTGATCCTCGATGAACCCACCCAAGGACTGGCGGCGGGAGAGATCGACGGCTTCAAGGCGCTCGTGCGGTCCTTGGTGCCGGATATGGCTGTGCTGCTGATCGAGCATAATATGGAGGTGGTGATGGACCTCGCCCACCGCATCACGGTGCTGAATTTTGGCCGGGTGCTGGCTGTTGGTACGCCCGCCGAAATCCGCGCCAACCGGGCGGTGCAGGATGCGTATCTCGGGGGCGATGATGCTGCGGGTTGAGGGGGTTACGGCGGGATATGGGGCGGTCACCGTCTTGCGGGACGTGTCGCTGCTGGCCCCTGCAGGCGAAGTGACCTGCATCATGGGCAGGAATGGCGCGGGCAAATCGACGCTGATGAAGGCCATCATGGGGCTGGTTGCAGCGCAATCGGGGACGGTATCGGTGGATGATGCGCCCGTGCAGGGCCTGCCGCCGCATCAGGTGCCGCTACAGGGCATCGCCTATGTGCCGCAGGGACGGCGGTTGTTCGGGCCGATGACGGTGGCGGAAAACCTGAGTGTGGGGTTGCTGGCGCGGGGGCAGCCCGGCACGCGTGACCGGGTGCTGGACCTGTTCCCCCGCCTGCGCGAACGCCTTGACCAAGTGTCCTCCACCCTGTCGGGCGGCGAGCAGCAGATGCTGGCGATTGGCCGTGCGCTGTGTCTGGAACCCAAAGTGCTGTTGCTGGATGAGCCGACCGAGGGCTTGCAGCCGTCGATGATCGCGCTGATCCGGGATGTGGTGCTGCGGCTTGCGGGGCAGGGCGTGGCGGTTGTTCTGGTCGAACAGCGGGTCGATGCAGTGCTGCGGATGGCAACGACGGTTGCCTTCATGGCGCATGGTCGGATCGAAGATGTGGCAAGGGCCGCCGATCTGACCCCCGCCGCGCCGCAGTTCAAGAATTTCGTGGGGGTCTGAATGGCGGGTCTGGTGGCGGGCGTGGATGTGGGCGGCACCTTCACCGATCTGGTGATTTTTGACCCGGCGACGGGTGCGGTCAAACTGGCCAAAGTGCCGACAACCCTGCCCAATCAGGCGGGCGGCGTGCTGGCGGCGTTTGATGCGGCGGGGGTGGGGTTGGCCGATCTGGACCTGATCGTGCATGGCACCACGACCACGACCAACGCCGTGCTGGAACGCAATCTGTGCCGTACGGGCCTGATCACCACCGAAGGCTTCCGCGATGTGCTGGAACTCGGGCGGCGCACCCGGCCCCATGCCTACGGGATGCACGGGCAGTTCGTGCCGGTGATCCCCCGCGATCTGCGGCTGGAGGTGGCGGAGCGGATGGATGCCAAGGGGCGTGTGGTGACGCCGCTGGATGAAGAAGCCTTGGCTGCTGGCGGTGCGGTCGCTGCTGGACAGGGGCTGCGAAAGTCTGGTGATCCATTTCCTGCACGCCTACGCCAACCCCGCGCATGAACGCCGCGCGGCAGAGGTGGCGGCAGAGGTCTGGCCGAACGCCTATATCACCATGGGCCACGCCCTGCTGTCGGAAAGCCGGGAATATGAGCGGGGGGTGACGGCGGCGGTCAATGCCAGCGTTCAGCCCCTGCTGGAACGCTATGTCGCGCGGCTGGCGGATCAGTTGGCCGACCGAGGCTATACCCGCGATCTGCTGGTGATGAACGGCAATGGCGGCATGGTCTCTGCCCGCGCGGTCAGCCGTGAGGCGGTGAAAACCGTGATGTCGGGGCCCGCGTCCGGCGTGATGGCGGCGGTGGCGACGGGGCGCAGGGCGGGGATGCCGAACCTTTTGACCTATGACATGGGGGGGACGTCCACCGATGTGGCGATGATCCGGGGCGGGGTGGCTCCGGTTTCCAATGAGATCGAGGTGGAATATGCCATGCCGATCCATGTGCCGATGGTCGATGTGCGCACCGTGGGGGCAGGCGGAGGGTCCATCGCGCGGGTCGATGCCGGGGGGATTTTGCGGGTCGGGCCGGAAAGCGCGGGGTCGGTGCCGGGGCCGATCTGTTACGGGCGCGGCGGCACGCGGGTCACGATTTCGGACGCGAACCTGATCCTCGGGCGGCTGCCCGCGCACCGGTTTGGGCAGGCGGCCGAGGCCGCGCGCGCGGCGATGGCCGAGCAGATCGGCAGGCCGTTGGGGTTGTCGGTGGAGGCTGCCGCCGAGGCCGTGATCCGCATTGCCAACACCCATATGGCGGGGGCGGTGCGGATGGTTTCGATTTCCATGGGCGCTGATCCCCGCGATTTCGCGCTGTTCGCCTTTGGCGGGGCAGGGCCGTTGCACGCGGTGGCCTTGGCGCGGGAACTCGCGGTGCCCCGCGTGCTGGTGCCCGCACGCCCCGGTATCACCAACGCGCTTGGCTGCGTGGTGGCGGACCTGCGGCATGACTTCGTGCGCACCCTGAACCGCCCCTTGGACGCGGTAGATATGGCCGATGTGCATGGGGTGCTTGCGGAACAGGAGGCACTGGGGCGCAGGCTGATTGCGGCGGAACGGATTGCGCTGACGGATGTGCGGGTCGAGGTGTCGGCGGATATGCAGTTCGTCGGGCAGACACATCTGCTGCGGGTGGCCTTGCCATCGGTGGAGCCGTCGCGGGAGGAGATGCAGGCGCTGTTCGAAGCCGCCTATCACGCCCGGTTCAGGGTGGATTTGCCGACGATCCGGGCCAATCTGGTGAACCTGAATGTGTCAGTGGTGGGGGTGCGGCCCGAGGTCGATCTGTCCCGGCTCATTGATCCTGCCGGGCGGCAAACCGTTGTTGCGCCAAAGGAAACGCGGCGGGTCTGGCTCGGTGGATGGGTTGAGGTGCCGGTGTATTGGCGCGATCACCTGCCGCTGGAGGCTGTGCTGCAGGGGCCTGCGATCATTGAACAGATGGACACGACGACGCTGGTGGAGCCGGGGTGCAGGGTCACGCAGGATGCTGATGGGAACCTGATCATCGAGGTGGGGGTATGATGACGCCACGTTGCGCCCCTTGCCCCCCACCCCCGGCCCCTCCCCACGAGGGGGAGGGGAGGTGCTTGGGGCGGGTGTTGGGGGGAGTGGCTGTGTATGCCACCAAGGCAGACCGGAGTGCCTCCCTCCCCCCTCTGTGGGGGAGGGCTGGGGTGGGGGGCTTGACCGTGCAGCCAGAAGGATATGACCATGCTTGATCCCGTCACCCTCGCCGTCATTCAAGCGGGCCTGCAACAGGTCTGCGATGAGATGGACCTGACCTTCAGCCGCGCTGCCTTCAGCCCGGTGATTGCCGAGGCCAATGACAGGTCCGACGGCATCTATTCGGCGACGGATGGCAGCCTGATCGCGCAAGGGTCGATGGGTCTGCCGGTGTTTGTGGGGGTGATGCAGTTTTCCACCCGAACCATCATCGAACGCATCGCGAGTGGTGTGACGGCAGCGCCCGAGCCGGGGGATATCTATATCGTCAACGACCCCTATCTTGGTGGCACCCATCTGATGGACGTGCGCTTTGCGATGCCGTTCTGGCGCGATGGCGCGATCTTTTGCTGGCTTTCGAACACAGGGCATTGGCCAGATACGGGCGGGGCGGTGCCGGGGGGGTTTTCGGCCAGTGCGATCAGTGCGGAACAGGAAGGGTTGCGGTTGCCGCCCGTCAAGCTGTTCAAGAAGGGGGTGATGGACGCAGAGTTGTGGCAGGTGATCTGTTCCAACATCCGTGTCAGCGAACAGCGGATCGGCGATGTGCAGGCCCAAGCCGGGGCGTTGTTGGTGGGGGCCGACAGGTTGGCCGCGCTGATGGACCGTTACGGGGATGCCTTGGTCAGCGAAGCGATTGCGGAAATGCGCGGCCTTGCGGCGCGGCAGATGCGGGCGATGATCGGGCTGATCCCGGATGGAGTCTATAAAGCCACGGCGATGATCGACTCGGACGGGGTGGTGAACGCGCCGCTGACGATTGCGCTGAAAGTGACGAAAGGCGAGGGCCTGACGTTTGATTTCGCAGGCTCCAGCCCGCCCTGCATGGGGCCGATGAATTCGGTGCGGGCGACCACGCTGTCGTCGGTTTACCTTGCGATGCGTCATATCTTTCCCGATGTGCCGATGTCAGCGGGGGCGTTTGATCCGCTGCTGGTGACGGGCATCGCGGGGACGTTCCTTGATGCGGCTTACCCGCGCCCGGTGTCGGGCTGCGCGGCAGAGGTCAGCCAGCGGATCGCCGAGGCGGTGTTTGCGGCCATGGTGCAGGCCCTTCCTGACAGGGTGACGGCCTCGCCTGCGGGCACGTCGGGCAACTTTGGTCTGGGCGGCTATGACCCCGAACGCGACCGCGATTATGTGATGTATCAGATTCAGCGGTGGAGGCTATGGCGGCAATGCGGGGCATGACGGGCTGTCGAATGGCTGTTCCACCATCGGTATTTCCAAGGCCCCACCGGTGGAGATCATGGAGCAGAATTTCCCCATCCTCTACCGCCGCTATGCGCTGCATGAAGGATCGGGCGGGGCGGGGCAGCAGCGGGGCGGCTTTGGACTGGATTATGAGATTGAGCTGCTGCGGGGTACGGCGCGGGCGTCATTCGTGATGGACCATGGGCGGTTTGGCCCGCAAGGGGCGCAAGGCGGGGGCGATGGCGCGGTCAACCGGGTGGAAATCACGCGGGGCGGCGTGGTGGAAGTGCCGCCGCATCTGTCCAAGGCGCAGGATATATCGTTACAACCGGGCGATAGAGTGCGGGTGCGCACACCGGGCGGGGGCGGGTATGGCGAGGCTGCCTTGCGCGACCCCCGACTGGTGGCCGAAGATGTACGGTTGGGCCGCTACAGCGCTGATGACGCGCGGCGGTTGTGGGGATAAGGGAACGGCATGACGCTGCTGGCATATCACGAACAAGGCGGTGCGTTGCGCCTGCTGCCCGAGGGCGCTGACCTCGGCCGGGCGGTCTGGATCGACCTGCTGCGCCCGACCGAAGCTGAGGCCGCTGCCGTGCGCGCGCTTGGGGCCGACGTGCCGACGCTGGAGGACATGCAGGAGATCGAGATATCCAGCCGCCTCTACCGCGAGGGAAACACCGATTACATCACCGTGGTTCTGACGGGCATCGCGCCGGACGGGCGGGAACTATCGTCGCCTGTGACGTTCATCCTGCAACAGCATCTGCTGGTGACGGTGCGCCATTATGAAAGCCGCCCGTTTGAAACCTACCCCACCCGCGCAGGCAAGGTCGGGGCGGGATGTGGCAATGCGAACCGCATTTTTCTGTCGCTGGTCGATGAGATCATTGGCCGGGTCGCCGACCATCTGGAGGGCGTGGGCCGCACACTGGATGAGGTGGCACGTCTGGTTTATGAGCCGACACGGGCAAATCGGCGTGAGCAGCCGCTGGAACAGGTGCTGCGGAAAGTCGGCCGCGCGGGGGAGTTTCTGGGCATCATCCGGCTCGCCTTGCTGACCCTGAGCCGGGGGATGGGGTTTTACACCCACACGATGAAAGAACGCGTCGGGGATGAAGGCCTGTCCCACATCGTCAAGAACCTGTCGCGCGATCTGCGGGAGCTTGAGGTGCACACCGATTTTCTGGCAGGCCGGGTGGCGCTTGGGTCGGACGCCACGCTTGGCATGATCAATCTGGAACAGAACCAGACCGTGCGGATCGTCTCGGTGGTGGCGGTGCTGTTCGTGCCGCCGACCCTGATCGCCAGCATTTACGGCATGAACTTTCGGGTGATGCCAGAGCTGGACTGGGCTTGGGGATATCCGGCGGCCATGGGGCTGATGGTGGCGTCGGCGGTGATCGCCTGGGCCTATTTCCGCTGGAAGGGCTGGTTGTAGCCGTACAAAGAGGGGGGTTTCACACCCCCCAAGACGCATTTGCGAAGGCAAATGCGTCTGACCCCCGTGGGATATTTTCGCAAAGAGGATGCCAGATTTGAGAATAGGATCGCTGTTCATGGGACCGGCCCGGTTCTCCGGTGAGCGTTATTGACATGCAGGACGACAGAGCGGGGACTGACCGCAGGGTGGGCAAGCAACGTCCGTTCTGCGCGGTCTATGCGTCAACCCCTCCCCGCAGTTTTTCCGCTGGTAACGTAGCAGATGCCCGCCCGAGCATACTTGCGAGGGCCGGGAGCGCGGGCATTGCCCGGCGCGCTTCGCGCTTCATTCCGGGCAGAAAACGGTTGGGACAGTAAAGTGTCATCCGGCTGTAAGCAAATTGGCGGGGTTTTTGCCCCGCCAACTGCGTTTGGCTATTCCGCGACGTGCAGCGTCGTGGGGCCGCCGGGGCGGCGGGTGCTGAGTTTGTCTTCCACAGCGCCAAGGCGGGCTTGCAGCAGAGCGAGACTCTCGGTCCCTTTTGCGATGCGTTCGGCCAGAACCTCGGCTTCGGGGGCTTCGGGTTCTACCTCTTTCTTGCCGACCAGACGGCCAAAGATCTTGCCCATCAGCCAACTTAGGTCATCCATGATCAGGAAGAACGACGGCACGATCACCAGGCTGAGCACGGTCGACACAATGATGCCGCCGATCACGGCTGTGGCCATCGGCGCGCGGAACGATCCGCCTTCGCCCACCCCGAGTGCGGACGGCAGCATGCCTGCCGACATGGCAATCGACGTCATCACGATGGGACGCGCGCGTTTGTGCCCGGCCTCCATCACGGCGGCAAAGCGGGTCATGCCTTGGGCGCGCATTTCTATGGCGAAGTCGATCAGCAGGATGGCGTTTTTGGTCACGATCCCCATCAGCATCAGGATGCCGATCAGCACCGGCATCGACAGCGCCGAGTTGGTCAGAATCAGCGCCCCTGCGACGCCGCCAATTGCCAGAGGCAGCGAGAACAGGATGGTGAAGGGCTGGATCACCGACCCGAACAGCAGGATCAGCACGGTCAGCACCAGCATCAGGCCCATGATCATCGCGTTGCCGAAGCTTGCCATCAGTTCATTCTGCACCTCGGCGTCGCCGGATTCTTCAACCCGGACCGAAGCGGGCAGTTTGGTTTCGGCCACGATTTCCTTATAGCGCGCGGTCGCAGTGCCAAGGGCGACGCCAAGCGGCAGGTTGGCCCCGATGGTGGCGCGGCGTTCGCGGTTGTACCGCTCGACCAAGGCCGGGCCTTCGGCAATGGCGATATCGGCCACCGCAGACAGGGGCACCGACGCGCCGCTGGCCGTGGTGATCTTCAACGCGGCAATCCGGTTCAGGTCGGACCGGGTGCTGGCATTCAACTGCACCCGCACCGGAATCAGACGGTTGTCGATCGACAGTTTCGCAAGGGCGGCATCCACATCGCCGATGGTGGCGACCCGGACAACCGATGCGATAGCCTGCGTGGTGACGCCCAGACGGGCGGCTTCATCCGCGCGGGGGGTGATCTGGATTTCCGGCCGGGGCAGGGCCCCTTCGGAGGCGACGTTCGCCAGCAGTGGATCGGCGGCCAGCTTGGCCTCCAACGCGGCGACAGCGGTGTTCAGGTCAGCTTCATTATCAGACAGGATAGAGAAGCTGATATCCCGTTCGCCCCGGTCGTTCAGTTTGAAGGCGCGGATGTCGGGGATCACGGCCAGACGTTCAAAGATTTCCGACTCCACCTCGTTCTGCGGGCGGGCGCGGCCTTTGTTTTCAACCTCGGGCAACATCGGGCCAATCAGTGGCAGACGGCGCGACAGTTGCGAGATTTTCAGCAGCAAGGAATGGTCCAGCTTATACAGCAGCACCGTTACCGAGGCGCGGCGGATATCACGGTCGCCGGTGGGCGACGAGCCGCCCAGAACAAACACGTTTTCAACGCCTTCAATGCCGGTGATCTTGTCCACCATCGCCTGGCTGGTGCGGTCAGTTTCCGCAAGCGTGGTGCCGGGGGGCAGTTCGACCGATATGGCGATGCGGCTGACATCTTCGGGCGGGATAAAGCTGCCGGGGACTTGCAGCATGAAATGCACCGAGACGAACAGGATGCCAATCGCACCGACCAGCGTGACATAGCGGGCCGGAAAGCGGAAGCTGCGCGGGCGGAACAGCCCGCCGATGAAGGGCAGACCTTTCAGAAAGTTCAGCAGCCACAGCGGGTTGGGCAGACGGATGCCCCCCGCCGCCGTACGACGCACCACCCACAGATAGCCGCGCATGATGGGGCCGTCTTCGGAATGCTTTTCCTCGGCGTCTTTCGCGCTCATCAGGTACGCCGCCATCATGGGCGTGATCAGACGGGCGACCAGCAATGAAAACAGTACGGCAATGGCGACGGTCAGGCCGAATTGTCGGAAATACTGGCCCGGAATACCTGGCATGAAAGACACCGGCACGAACACCGCCACGATGGTAAAGGTGGTGGCAATCACGGCAAGGCCGATTTCATCGGCAGCCTCAATGGACGCGCGGTAGGGGGTTTTGCCCATGCGGATGTGGCGGGCGATGTTTTCAATCTCCACAATCGCATCGTCCACCAGAATCCCGGTGGCAAGGGTGATGGCGAGGAACGACACAAGGTTGAGCGAGAACCCCAGCATGTCCATGATCCAGAACGTGGGCACCGCAGACAGAGGCAAGGCGACGGCCGTAATCAGGGTTGCGCGCCAGTTCTTCAGGAAGGCAAACACCACCAGAATGGCAAGGATCGCGCCTTCGATCAGGGTGTGCAGAGCGGCTTCGTAGTTGCCATAGGTGTAGAACACGGTTTCATCGACAAGGCTGATGCCAACCTGCGGATATTTGCTGCGGATGGTCTCCAACTGGGTATTGACCACTTCGGCCACAGACACCTCGGACGCCCCCTTGGCGCGGAAAACGGCAAAGGTCACCACCTGTTTGCCGTTCAGACGGCTGAAGGACCGCAGTTCTTCAAAGGTATCAATCACCTCGCCCAGATCCGACAGGCGGACCTTCTGGCCGGATGGCAGCGAAATGGTGGTGGCCGCCAGACGCGCCACGGTAGAGGCATCGCCAAGCGTGCGGATGGCCTGTTCGCCTGCGCCGATTTCGGACCGCCCGGCCCCCAGATCGGTGTTGGTGGCACGCAGTTGCGCGTTCACCGCACTGGCGGTGACGCCGTAGCTGCCCATCTTGACCGGATCAAGCTCGATGCGAATTTCACGGTTTGCGCCGCCGTAGCGGTCGATCCGGCCCACGCCGGGCTTGCCTTGCAGGGCGCGTTTGATCTTGTCATCGACGAACCAGGACAGTTCTTCGATGGTCATGTCCGGGGCCGAGGCCGCGAAGGTCATGATCGCCTGACCTTCCACGTCGATCCGGGTGACAACCGGGGCTTCGATATCACCGGGCAGATCGCCCCTGATCTGGTCAATCGCATCCTTGGTGTCAGAAACGGCCTTGTCGGTGGACACATCCATGCGGAATTCGACAGCCGTGGTCGAGACACCGTCTGTCACGGTTGAGGTCACGTTCTTGACCCCGGTGACGCCCGCCACGGCATCCTCGATTTCCTTGGTGATCTGGGTTTCCATTTCGGCCGGGGCGGCGCCGGGTTGCGCCACCGTGATCGCCACCAAGGGCACGTCGATGTTGGGAAACCGGGTGATCGGCAGCGCATTGAAGCTTTGCCAGCCCAGCAGCAGCAGCATGAAAAACCCAAGCAACGGGGCGATTGGGTTGCGGATGGCCCAGGCAGAAAAGTTCATCGGGATGACCTCAGTTGGTGCCGCTGTCCGGGCCAGTCGAGGCCGGAACCGGATTGATCTTGTCGCCGGGGCGCACGAACGACCCGGCCTTGGTGACAACGGTGTCGCCTGCGGCGATACCCGACAGAATTTCAACCAGACCGCCGTCACGGATACCAGTGGTCACCGCAACCCGCTCGACCATGCCATCCTTGACGCGCATCACAGTGGAGCCTTCGACCGACGATCCGACCGCCGTGACCGGCACGGCAAGGGCATCGCGCGTCACCACCAGAATTTCGGCATCAACAAACATGCCGGACCGCAGTTTTTGCGGCGCGTCCAGTGTAATGCGGGCGCGACCAAGCCGGGTCAGCGTGTCGATGGTGGGTTCCACA
Source organism: uncultured Alphaproteobacteria bacterium (assembly GCA_963772935.1). Taxonomy (GTDB): domain Bacteria; phylum Pseudomonadota; class Alphaproteobacteria; order Rhodobacterales; family Rhodobacteraceae; genus JANNNF01. The sequence goes on from CAVYZK010000009.1 coordinate 198,372, forward strand.
AGGCGCACGGTGCCGGTCAGGGCCTCAGCCACACCGACGGCATGCAAGGCCGCTTTCTGGCCGCTGACCACGCGCAGCAGATCGCCTTCGGCGACATCGGCGCGCAGTTCCAGCGCCCCGTCCCGCACCAGCACGAACATGGGGGTGGAGGTGGCAGACGCGACCGACCCCAGCGTTGCGTTACGCTCAACAACTTCACCGGCGTAGGGGGCTTTCACCTCGGTCCGGGTCAGTTGCAGATCGACATTGGCCAGTTGCGCCTCGGACAGGGCAAGTTGCGCACGGGCAGCCTCCAACGACTGGGTGGCGACAGAGACGCGGGCCGTGGCCGAAACCGCGTTGGCCGACGCTGTGTCTGCGGCGGCCTGCGAGGCTGACCCTTGGGCCTTCAGCTTGGACGTACGGTCCGCCACACGCTGCGCTTCCTCTGCCGAGCTTTGAGCCTCCAGCAACTGGGCTTCGGCCTGTGCGATGGTTGCGCGCGATGACGCGCGTGAAGCGATGCTTTGTGCCTTTTGCAGTTCCAGCGTGGATGATGACAACCGCGCCAGCACCTGGCCTGCCGTTACCACATCACCGACCTCGGCCAGCAGCGCCTCGATCGGCTGGCCTTCGATCAGCGGCTGAACCTGCACCTGTTCCACCGGGCCGACCAATCCGGTCGCAATGACGCGGTCTGTCAGGCTTTGCATACCCACCGTGGACACCGTGATGGCGGGCAGGCTGGGGGTGATTGCGGCAGGTTCGGTGGCGGCGGTCGCCTCAGACTGCGCAAGGGCAGGGGTGCCAAGCCCGAAGGCCGCGGAAATCAGAAGAAGGGATGTCAATCGCATGGTCAATTCAGCCTTTAACTGCATCAGCAGAGATATCGTCGAGGGTACGTTCAATCGTGTGGATCACCAGATGCCCAACCGCGTCGCTGTCCGCCTCGGTTGCGTTGTGTCGCATGGCGCAGGCCTTGAACAGCATTACGATCAGCGCCGCATGGGGGCCGTAGCGCAGGGCGGCGTCGCTTGGGGTGCGCCGGGTGGCGGCGGCAAACACCGCTGTCAGATGTTTGACAATCTCAGCCTCCATCCGGCTGGCGGCGGCACCGATTTCGGGTTTGCGCAAAGCGGCGGCGGTGATTTCGGCCCAGAGCCTGCCATCTTCGCTGCAGTCATCCTGCATCAGGCGACTGCGAAACTTTTCCCGCAGACCCAGCATCGGGTCGGCTTGGGTCTGGATCGCGGCAAAATCCTGTTCGATATCGCGCAGGTCAAGCCCGACCATGCCTTCGACAATCGCAGCCTTGGACGGGAAGTAGCGATAGAAGTTGCCAACACTCATCCCGGCCGCCCGCGCCAGATCCTGCATGGATGCGCCGTCAAAGCCCTTTTCGGCAAAGACCGGCCGCAAAGACGCAAGGATAGCGGTGCCCCGCTCCTCAAACCCGACGGCCAGATTGGTCACTGATGACATTGGCGATGCTGCTTTGCGGCAAGAATGAACATTCATTCAGCCAAATAGTCAGCTTCACGCAAACGTCAAGACAATTGTGATGAAATCGAACCGAATGGTTCAGCTATTTTTGCACCTCTTGGCTTTTGCGCAACTTTCGCCCAAAAGCGCTGCGCGTGCAGCGGGCGGGAGACGGTGATGGCCACAGGCTTTGGATTTACACTGGCCGCCACCGATGGCCGCGCCCGCACTGGGGTGATTTCCACCCCGCGCGGTGATATCCGCACGCCTGCCTTCATGCCGGTGGGCACAGCGGCCACGGTCAAGGCGATGCTGCCGGGGTCAGTGCGGGCGACCGGGGCCGATATCTTGCTGGGCAACACCTATCATCTGATGCTGCGCCCGACCGCCGAGCGGATTGCGGCGCTAGGCGGGTTGCACAAGTTCATGAATTGGGACCGCCCGATCCTGACCGATTCCGGCGGCTTTCAGGTCATGAGCCTTACCGGACTGCGCAAGCTGACCGAAGAAGGGGTCAGGTTTTCAAGCCACATCGACGGGTCCAAACACATGCTGTCGCCCGAACGCAGCATGGAGATTCAGAAACTGCTGGGGTCGGATATCGTCATGTGTTTCGACGAATGCCCCGCCTTGCCCGCCACCGATGCGCAGGTGGCAAAATCCATGGCGCTGTCGATGCGGTGGGCGCAGCGGTCGCGCGATGCCTTTGGCGACCGTCCGGGCCATGCGCTGTTCGGGATCATGCAGGGCGGTGTGACCCGCGATCTGCGCGAGGAATCGGCGACGGCGCTGAAGGCCATCGGGTTTGATGGCTATGCCGTGGGTGGTCTTGCGGTGGGCGAGGGGCAAGAGGCGATGTTCGGCGTGCTGGACTATGCGCCGGGGTTTTTGCCGGACGACAAGCCGCGCTACCTGATGGGGGTGGGCAAGCCTGACGATATTGTGGGTGCGGTCGAACGCGGCATCGACATGATGGATTGCGTGCTGCCCTCCCGGTCGGGCCGCACGGGGCAGGCGTTTACCCGGCATGGTGTGGTCAACATCAAGAACGCCCGCCACATCGACGACCCGCGCCCGCTGGACGAGTCTTGCACCTGCCCCTGCTGCCAAGGCTACAGCCGGGCCTATCTGAACCATGTGTTCCGCAGTCAGGAAATCATCGCATCCATGCTGATCACCTGGCACAACCTGCATTACTTTCAGGAACTGATGCAGGGTCTGCGCGACGCGATTGCGGCCGGGCGTCTGGCGGCCTTCGTGGCCGATTTTCACGCGGGGCGCGCCAACGGGGATATCGACCCGTTGTAGCCCTTGCGCACAGAGGGGTCAGGACCATGCGCTTTGGCGCACAGGAAATAGTCGTGCACGCCTCTTGTGCAGCCGCAGCATAGGCATAGGTCAAGGGGGAACCGACTGGTTTGGCGGTGTGTTGACCCGCTGAGGCCGTCTGTAACGCGGTTCGCGAATTTCCCCTGACAGGAGCCTGTCCCAATGACTGACGCTTTGTTCACCCCATACACCGCCGGCGATCTGGTGCTGAAAAACCGCATCGTGATGGCCCCGCTGACCCGCAACCGGGCCAAGCATGACGACGACACCCCCTATGACATTCACGCTGAATATTACGCGCAGCGGGCAGGGGCCGGGTTGTTGATCACCGAAGGATCGCAAATCTCGCCCGAAGGCAAAGGCTATGCCTGGACGCCGGGGATTTATTCGCCAGCCCAAGTTGCAGGCTGGAAGAAAGTTACTGACGCGGTGCATGCCAAGGGTGGCAAGATCGTGATCCAGATCTGGCATGTGGGCCGGATCAGCCACACGTCCCTGCTGGATGGCAAGGCCCCGGTGGCCCCATCCGCCATTGGTGCCGCCTCGAAAACCTTTGACGGCACCGGATTTGTCGAAACCTCTGTCCCCCGCGCGCTGGAAACGGATGAGATGGCGCGTGTGGTTGAGGATTACCGCAAGGCCGCGCAGAACGCCAAGGATGCAGGCTTTGACGGGGTCGAGATACATGCGGCCAATGGCTATCTGATCGACCAGTTCCTGCGCGACACGTCGAACCACCGCACCGATGGCTATGGCGGGTCGGTCGAAAACCGGGTGCGCCTGCTGCGCGAAGTGGTTGGGGTCTGTGCCGAGGTTCTGGGCGCAGGCCGCGTCGGTGTGCGCCTCAGCCCGTTTTCCAACGCGAACAACGTCGGGATCGACAGCGACACCGTCGCCACCTTCAGCGCCGCGATTGATGTGCTGAATGAGGCTGGGGTGGCCTTCCTGCATATGGTCGAAGGTCAGACCGGCGGGCCGCGTGATTGGCCTGAAGGCGCGCTGGAAACACTGCGGGCGCGGTTCAAGGGGGCCTATATGGCCAACAACGGTTACGCGCGCCAGACAGCGATTGCAGCAGTTGGGGCAGGGCACGCCGATCTGGTTGCGTTCGGCAAGCTCTACATCTCCAACCCCGATCTGGCCGAACGGATGGCGGCGGATGCGGCCCTGAACCCACTGCCGACCGAGGGCCTGTATGGCGGAGGTCGCGAAGGCTACACCGACTATCCGACGATGCAGGCTGTCGCGGCCTGAACTATCGCTGGGTCACCCGCCACAGGTTTGCCTGTGGCGGGTGGTTTGTCGTGACAAGCTGCAGGGGCGACTCAGCCTACCCGCTTGACGACATGCAGAAGCCGCATAAAAAATACGCATCTTTTGGTAATATCCTGAAAGATTTGTAAATTTCTTATGCGGAATTTTGTATACCGTGGTGTATCAATGGGTCAGGCATCCAGACTAGGGGCACCCAACCGCGTGAAGTTTCTGCAAACCTTCTGTGTGGTGGATGAATTGTCGCGCCTTTTGTGGGTTGGCGGCGACTGGGATGATTTTGCGCGCGACAATGGCGGTGAGGCGATTGTCGCCGATCAGGTGCTGTCTACCAGCCTGCTGCAATACATTGCCGATGAACGCACGGCGGCGGCTGTGGTCACAATCCTTGACCGGGTTCTGGCGGTGCAGACAAATTTCCACCTGCACTACCGCTGTGACAGCCCTGCCCATAAGCGTGAGTTGCTGATGACCGTGACACCGCTGCGCGACCGGCGGGTGTTGATCACCCACGATCTGCTGGATGCGCAGGCGATGCCGTTCCGCGGCGAATGGTGGCGGCATGACGCGCGGTCTGCCGATATGAAATGTTCGTTCTGCTGTTCGGTACGCCAACAGACGGGCGCTTGGGTTGATCCGTTTCAATCCGACGAACCCCACCCTGCAACGGTTTGTTACACTGTCTGCCCGTCCTGCGACGCGCGTATTTCCACCGCTTTTGACGATATGGCCACGCGCGCCACCAGCGAAGCCACTGGCCAAAGGCAGCATTTCGACACGTAGCCTCTCGCGTCACAAAGTGTTTCCGGGACCGTTCTGATCTGTACTATTCCGCCCTTGCCGTTCCGTGCGCCCGGTCGCATTATAGTGTCCCATGACGGTGGCTTGAAACATGGGTCGGGATGCCTGGGGTGGTTGACACCCCCCCTTTGCACCCCCAGATATGGCTGCCACCCTAGGGGAAGGTCCAAGCGCTGCCGATGATCGGGGCCGAACCTTCCTGCCGAAAAGGATACGCAATGACCGAACCTCTTTCCTCCAGCTATCCGGTTTTGCCGCTGCGCGACATTGTCGTGTTTCCCCATATGATTGTTCCGTTGTTTGTGGGGCGCGAAAAATCGGTACGCGCATTGGAAGAAGTGATGCAGGACGACAAGCAGATCTTGCTGTCGTCCCAGATCGACCCCTCTGTTGACGACCCCACCACCGATGGCATCTATCGCACCGGTGTGCTGGCCAATGTGCTGCAACTGCTGAAACTGCCCGATGGCACCGTCAAGGTGCTGGTCGAAGGCAAGGCGCGGGTGCAGATCACCGAATTCGTCACCAACCCCTCGTTCTTTGAGGCGCGGGCAGAACGTCTGTCCGAAACCATGGGCGACCAGGATTCGGTCGAGGCTTTGGTGCGCGCGGTGGGCGAGGAGTTTGAGCGCTATGCCAAAGTCCGCAAGAACATTCCCGAAGAAGCCTTGGCTGCGGTGTCCGAAACCCGCGAACCGGCCCGTCTGGCCGATCTGGTCGCCGGGCATCTGGGCATTGACGTGGCCTTGAAGCAGGACTTGCTGGAAACGCTGACCGTGTCGGAACGGCTGGAAAAGGTCTTTGGCCAGATGCAGGGCGAAATGTCCGTCTTGCAGGTCGAGAAAAAGATCAAATCCCGGGTGAAAACCCAGATGGAGCGCACACAGCGCGAATATTACCTGAATGAGCAGATGAAGGCCATTCAGAAGGAATTGGGCGACGGCGAGGACGGCCAGAACGAAATCGCCGAACTTGAGGCCCGCATCGCCAAGACCAAATTCTCGAAAGAGGCCCGCGAAAAGGCCGAAGCCGAGATCAAGAAGCTGAAGAACATGTCCCCGATGAGCGCGGAAGCGACCGTCGTGCGCAACTATCTGGACTGGCTGCTGTGCGTGCCGTGGGGGGTGAATTCCCGCGTCAAGAAAGACCTGTTCAAAGCGCAAGAGGTGCTGGACGCCGATCACTATGGCCTTGAAAAGGTCAAGGAACGCATCGTCGAATATCTGGCGGTGCAGGCCCGGTCGTCCAAACTGAAAGGCCCGATCCTGTGCCTTGTCGGCCCTCCGGGCGTCGGCAAAACCAGCCTTGGCCGGTCGGTTGCAAAGGCCACGGGGCGCGAGTTCATTCGCATCTCGCTTGGTGGCGTGCGTGACGAATCCGAAATCCGCGGTCACCGTCGCACCTATATCGGGTCCATGCCCGGCAAGATCATTCAGGCGCTGAAAAAGGCCAAGACAGCCAACCCGCTGATCTTGCTGGATGAGATTGACAAGATGGGGCAGGATTTCCGGGGCGATCCGGCATCGGCGCTGCTGGAGGTGCTGGACCCGGAACAGAACAACACCTTCGTCGATCACTATCTTGAGGTCGAATATGACCTGTCGAACGTGATGTTCATCACCACGGCCAACTCCTACAACATGCCGGGGCCGCTGCTGGACCGGATGGAGATCATTCCGCTGTCGGGTTACACCGAAGATGAAAAGGCGGGCATCGCCAAGGGCCACCTGATCGACAAGCAGACCAAGGGCCACGGGTTGAAGAAGGGTGAGTTCAGCATCACCGATGCCGCGCTGACCGAAATGATCCGCACCTACACCCGTGAGGCCGGGGTGCGGAACTTGGAGCGCGAGATCGCGAAACTGGCCCGCAAGGCCGTGACCGAGATCATCAAGAAGAAAACCAAGTCGGTCGAAGTGACGCCCGAAAATCTGGAAAGCTTCCTTGGCGTGTCGCGGTATCGCTATGGCTTGGCCGAACTGGAAGATCAGGTCGGTGTGGTGACTGGCTTGGCCTGGACGTCTGTCGGTGGGGAAATCCTGTCGATCGAGGCATTGCGCCTGCCGGGTAAGGGCCGGATGAAGACGACCGGCAAACTTGGCGACGTGATGAAGGAAAGCATCGAGGCGGCAGCGTCTTTCGTGCGGTCGATCAGCCCGGAAATCGGCGTCAAGCCGCCCCGGTTTGAGACGATTGATATTCACGTCCACGTGCCAGAAGGGGCGACCCCGAAGGACGGCCCGTCGGCGGGTCTGGCGATGGTGACGTCGATTGTCTCGGTGCTGACCGGTATCCCGGTGCGCCGTGATGTGGCGATGACTGGCGAGGTCACCTTGCGCGGCAACGCGTTGGCGATTGGCGGGTTGAAGGAGAAACTTCTGGCTGCCTTGCGGGCAGGCATCAAGACGGTGCTGATCCCGCAGGAAAACGCCAAGGATCTGCCGGAAATCCCGGATAACGTGAAGCAGGGCATGACCATCATCCCGGTCAGCAATGTGCGCGAAGTGCTGAAATATGCGCTGGTCCGCCAGCCCGAACCGGTCGAATGGGACGAGGCGGCAGAAGAAGCCGCCGCCGCCGCCCGCGCGGCCGCAGGGGCAGCCCCGGTGCAAACCGCGCACTGACCTTACCAGATGCACAGCCCGGACCATTCGTCCGGGCTGTGCCTTGGGGAAACATGCACATCTGTCACCGCGTGCCGATATTTCCCAGTTTCCCCTTTGCCATATCCGCGATACCATCGCGCTCAAGCTAATGTCTGAAAGGAATGTTCTTATGGCCGGCTCCAAATCCTCCACTGCCAAGTCTGCCGCGAAAGCGTCTGACGCCACCTCTTCTGACGCGTCGTCAGAGGCGACGACAGATGCGGCGAAAGCCGATATGGTCAAGATGAAGGACTTCGTCGCCTTGGTCACGACTGGCCTTGTTGGCACGAAAAAGACCACGCGTGACGTGGTTGCAGCCACTTTGGCAGCGCTTGGCAATTCGCTGAAGGCCGGTGAAAGCTTTAACCTGCCGCCTTTGGGCCGGGGTCGTGTGGTCAAGGTCTCTGACGGGGTTATCACTTTGAAATTGCGTCAGGGCCCCGCCGGCAAAGGCGAGGCTGATGGCGCAAAAGAGGCTCTTGCAGACACCGCCGAGTGAGTCTAAAAGCCGCCCTACCGGGAGATTAGCTCAGTGGTAGAGCGCGTCGTTCACATCGACGATGTCAGGGGTTCAAATCCCTTATCTCCCACCATCATAGGAAAAAGCGCGCCGTAACGGGCGCGCTTTTTTCATGGCGATATTGCGGGGGAAGGGGCAGATATTTGCCTTTACAACACCTTGCCAACACCCTTTGCGTCAGTGTAAAGCAACACCGAAGGGTTGTTAGCTCAGTTGGTAGAGCGTCTCGTTTACACCGAGAATGTCGGCGGTTCGAGTCCGTCACGACCCACCATTTCCCCTATACACTGGCATATGCGGACAATCGGTCGTCTGGTCAAAATGCCAGTTTCAGGCCGCCACCGGCACCCGGCACAGATCGGTCAACACGCCGGCGGCAATGTCGAACGACCGCAGGCGGGCGCTGTGGTCATGGATCATGCTGGTGACCATCACTTCGTCGGGCTGATACTGGTCCAGCAGGTCGCTCAGCTGATGCCGGATGGTCTGCGCCGACCCGGTGGCCGAACAGGACAGTGACTTCTGCACCTGCGCCAGCACATGGGACGGGATCTCTGCCGAAACGTCCTGCACCGGGCGCGGCAGTTTGCCGGGGGCACCCGTGCGCATCCGCGCAAAGGCAAGCAGTTGCGACGAACGCAGAAACTGCGCCTCGGCATCGGTATCCGCCGCACAGACCCCGACGCCGATCATCGCATAGGGCTGATCCAGCCAGCGTGAGGGCCGGAAGGTGGCACGATAGGTCGCAAGCGCATCGGCCAGCATCGCAGGCGCGAAATGCGAGGCAAAGGCGTAGGGCAGCCCCAGATAGGCGGCCAGTTGCGCGCCATACAAGGCTGGACCCGAGGATCCAGACCGGCACATGGGTGCCCATGCCGGGAATGGCACGCACCGGGGTTGTGTCGGGCACGTCGTCGAAATAGCCCATCAGTTCAAGCACATCCTGCGGAAAGCTGTCATCCGGGGCCATGTGACGGCGCAGGGCGCGGGCGGTGGCCATGTCGGTGCCGGGCGCACGGCCCAAGCCCAGATCGACCCGCCCGGGGAACAGGGTGGCAAGGGTGCCGAACTGTTCGGCCACGATCAGCGGTGCATGGTTCGGCAGCATGATCCCGCCCGCACCCACACGGATGGTGCGGGTTGCGGCCGCCACTTGCGCAATCACAATCGGCGTGGCCGCACTGGCGATGCCGGGCATGTTGTGATGCTCGGCCAGCCAATAGCGGTGATAGCCCGCCTTTTCTGCCAGACGCGCAAGATCGACCGTATTCGCCAAAGCATCGGCGGCAGTCTTGCCTTCGGGGATGGGCGACAGATCAAGGACCGAGAATTTTTGCATGGGGGCAGCCTCCGTTAGGGGGAACCTAAGCATCGGCGGCGGGCAGGCCAAGGGGCAAGTGGTGTTTTAGGCCGTCAGGCGGTCGCCAGCAGCCCCGCGATTAGGGCGAGGATCGTGATTTCCGCCCAAGGCAGGTTGGGCAGCCACATCTGTGCGGGCAGCGGGTCGGGGTCAGCCAGATCGGGGAAACGGTGGGGCATGTGGCACCTTCTGCGGGTTTGGTCCCGTCAGGATGCGCCAAGGAACTTAACAAGAACAAAAGGCCCGGGGGATGCCCGGGCCTTTTGAGGAAACAATTGGTTTCCGAGATTACCGCGATGCCAGATCGCGCAGCACGTAGTGCAGCACGCCGCCATGTTCGACGTATTCAATCTCGATCTCGGTGTCGATCCGGCACTTGATCGGGATGACTTTCACCGACCCGTCGCCGTAGACAATCGTGCAGTCCACTGTTGAAAGCGGCTTCAGATCGCCGTCCAGACCCGCGATGCTGACCACCTCATCGCCCTTCAACCCAAGCGATTTGCGGGTATCGCCGCCGGTGAACTCAAACGGAATGACGCCCATGCCAACGAGGTTCGAGCGGTGGATACGCTCAAAGCTCTCGGCGATCACCGCCTTCACGCCCAGAAGCGCCGTCCCTTTGGCCGCCCAGTCGCGCGACGACCCCGCACCATATTCGATGCCGCCAAAGATCACCAAGGGCGTGCCTGCCGCCTGATAGGCCATCGAGGCGTCGAAGATGCTGGTCTGCACGCCGTCCGGCCCGAGGGTATAGCCGCCCTCAACCCCATCCAGCATCTCGTTCTTGATGCGGATGTTGGCGAAGGTGCCGCGCATCATCACCTCATGGTTGCCGCGACGGGCACCATAGCTGTTGAATTCCGACACCGGAACCTGCCGTTCCGCCAGATACTTGCCGGCTGGAGTGCCCGCTTTGAACGACCCTGCCGGGCTGATGTGGTCGGTGGTGATCATGTCACCCAGCAAGGCCAGCACGCGCGCGCCGCTGATGTTGGAAATAACCCCCGGCGTTTTCGACATGCCTTTGAAATAGGGCGGGTTCTGGATGTAGGTGGAGGTCGCGGGCCAATCGTAGGTCTCACTTTCGGTGATCTCGACCGCCTGCCATTTCTCATCGCCCTTGAACACATCGGCGTATTTCTTGAGGAACGCCGCGCGGGTGACGGTGGATTCCACCAGTTCCGCAATCTCGGCATTGGTGGGCCACACGTCGCGCAGATAGACCGGGCCATTGGTGCCCATGCCAAGCGGGGCCTTGGTGATGTCGATGTTCATGTCGCCCGCCAGTGCATAGGCCACAACCAACGGCGGCGAGGCCAGATAGTTGGCGCGCACGTCGGGGGAAATGCGGCCTTCAAAGTTACGGTTGCCCGACAGAACGGCGGCCGCGACCAGATCGCCTTCGTTGATGGCGGCCGAGATTTCAGGCTGCAATGGGCCAGAGTTGCCGATGCAGGTGGTGCAGCCAAAGCCGACAAGGTTGAACCCGATGGCGTCAAGGTCTTCTTGCAGGTTGGCGGCATTAAGATATTCGGCCACCACCTGAGACCCGGGTGCAAGCGAGGTTTTCACCCAAGGCTTGCGGTTCAGACCCAAGGCGCGGGCTTTGCGGGCGACAAGCCCTGCCGCGATCATCACATAGGGGTTCGAGGTGTTGGTGCAGGAGGTGATCGAGGCGATCACCACCGATCCGTCGCGCAGGGTGTAGTCTTCACCCGCAACTGCCGCGCTGGAAAAGCCGTCAAAGTTGCCGGGCAGATCGACCGGGGCAGGGTTGCCGCCTTCGGCCACCAGTTCGGCCTTTTGCGCGTCCGACACCGTCGGCAGTTTGCGGGTGGTGCGGATATAGTCGCCAAACGCTGAGGCGGCGGTGTCGAGTGCCAAGAAGTCTTGCGGGCGTTTCGGGCCGGAAATGGCCGGAACGATGGTGCCCATATCAAGGCTGAGCGTGCTGGTATAGATCGGGTCATAGCTTGCATCACGCCACATGCCGTTGGCTTTGGCGTAAGCCTCGACCAGCGCAATCCGTGCCTCGTCGCGCCCGGTGTTGCGCAGATAGCGGATGGTTTCGCCGTCAATCGGGAAGAAACCGCAAGTCGCGCCATATTCCGGCGCCATGTTGGCGATGGTGGCCCGGTCTGCCAGCGGCAGACGGTCCAGCCCGTCGCCATAAAACTCGACGAACTTGTTGACCACGCCATGCTTGCGCAGCATCTGCACGACCTTCAACACCAGATCGGTTGCGGTGGTGCCTTCCACCATGGAGCCTGTCAGTTTGAAGCCGACCACTTCGGGGATCAGCATGGAAACCGGCTGGCCCAGCATCGCGGCCTCAGCCTCGATCCCGCCGACGCCCCAGCCCAGAACGGCCAGACCGTTGACCATGGTGGTGTGGCTGTCGGTGCCGACCAGCGTGTCGGGGTAGGCGACCAAATTGCCGTCCTGATCGGTGTCGGTCCAGACGGTCTGCGCCAGATATTCAAGGTTCACTTGGTGGCAAATCCCGGTTCCGGGCGGCACCACGCGGAAGTTGTTGAACGCGTTCTGACCCCATTTCAGGAACACATAACGTTCCATGTTCCGCTCATATTCCCGGTCCACGTTGGCCTGAAACGCGCGGGGCGTGCCAAACTCGTCGATCATCACGGAATGGTCGATAACCAGATCGACAGGGGCCAGCGGGTTGATGCGCTGCGCATCGCCGCCCAGACCCTTGATGCCATCGCGCATCGCGGCCAGGTCCACCACCGCCGGAACCCCGGTGAAATCCTGCATCAGCACCCGGGCCGGGCGATAGGCAATCTCGCGCGGGTTCTTGCCGCCAAGTGCGCCCCACTCGGCAAAGGCGCGGATATCGTCTACCGAGACGGTTTTGCCGTCTTCATAGCGCAGCATGTTTTCCAGCACGACCTTCAGGCTGGCGGGCAGACGCGAAAACGCGCCCAGACCTGCGGCTTCGGCAGCCGGGATGGAATAAAAGCTGACGGTCTGGCCGCCCGCTGTCAGGGTCTGGCGAGTCTTGGTACTGTCGTGTCCGACGGTGACGGTCATGGGGCGTCTCCTGGCTGAGAGGGGGCTTGGGGAAGGGTGTCAGAGAGTGTTGGCGGCCATTGTATACATTTGTATGCCATAAATCCAGCCCCCCTGTCACCGCTGATTACACCCACCATTTTCAACGAATTGATGAACAGATGCGAGAGGCTTCGTGTCAATTCCCTCGCAAAACCTTGATTGGCGGCAATCCGCTGCCTTCGATAGAACCATAAATGGAAGACGGGGATCGGGAAAACATCATGCGACATATGCTTGGCGCGGCTTGCGGCATGATTGCACTGCTTGGGCAGCCTGTGGTGGCCCAGACCGGGCCAGCGGTCGTGGTGGAACTTTATACCTCGCAGGGGTGTTCGTCCTGCCCGCCAGCGGATGCGTATCTGGCCAATTTCGCCAATGATCCACAGGTGATCTTGCTGTCGCTGCATGTGGATTACTGGGATTACATCGGGTGGGAGGATAATTTCGCCAACCCGGCCTTTACCACCCGGCAAAAGGCTTATGCCCGCGCGATCAACAGCCGCACCATCTATACCCCGCAGATCGTGGTGGGGGGCACCGACCGGGTTGAAGGGTTTGAACCCAGTACATTTGAGGCCTATCTTGCCCGCCACGCGGCAACGCCTGCGCCGGTCAGCCTGACCCTTGGTCGCACTGCCAACACGCTGACCATCAACGCCAGCTCCGGCCAGCCGTTTGCCGATCCAGCACGCGTGGACATCGTGCGCTATATCCCGTCGGAAACCATTGCGATCGAGCGCGGCGAAAATGCCGGGCAGAGCATCACCTACCACAACATTGTCACCTCGTGGCAGACGCTTGGCGAATGGTCGGGGCAGGGGCCACTGACGCTGACCACCGAAGTGGCGGGCAGTGACCCTGTGGTGGTGATCATTCAGGCGGCGGGGCCATCGGCGATTCTGGCGGCGGCGCAGTTACGTTGATGAGGGCGGACGGCGCTTGGGGCCTTTCCAACGCTGATGGATCCAGAACCACTGATCCATATGCACCCGGACGATCCGTTCCAGACTGTCGTTGAGGCTTTGGGTCATCTGTTCGGGCGTGCCGGGGGCAATCGGGGCCTCGACAATGATCTGGAACCCCAGACCATCGGGCAAGCGCACCGCATAGGTCGGGATGACCAGCGCATCATATTTCAGGCCCAGTTCGGCGGCGGAAAGCGCGGTCATCGCGGTGCGGCCAAAGAAAGTCAGATCGGTGCCATGGCTCATATGCTGATCAATCAACATGCCCAGCATGCCGCCAGACCGCAAATGGCGCACCATGGCGGTCAGACCCTGCTTGCCGCGCGGGAACAGCGGCGTGCCGATCCCCGAAATCGCCTGTACATAATGTTCGTTGAAATGCGGGTTGCTCATCGGCATGTACAGCGCCCCGACGCGGTATCCCCGCGCAATCAGCGCCGCCCGCGAGGCGTCATAGTTGCCGAAATGCCCGGTCACCAGGATCACCGGGCGGTTGTCGCGGTGCGCAGCCTCCAGTGCGGGCACCCCGTCACCAGTCAGCGGTTGTTGGACGGCGCGGGTGACGAACTCCGCCCCGGAATAAATCTCGATGATGGTGCGGCCCATATTGTCGGGCACTGCGCGCACGATCTTTTCCACTTCGGCGGCGGGCAGGTCGGGTTGCACCAGCGCCAGATTGTGGCGGATGCGGCGGGAATACCCGGCCAGCGGTGCCACGATCCGCGACACCACCCACCCGCACAGCGGCACGCGCAGGCGGTACGGCAACCGCAACAGGCACCAGATCAGGCCGCGCAGCAGGCGGTCTTGCAGCCAATGGGTCAAGCGGGGTTTTGTCGGGGCGTCCATGTCAGCCAAGGCTCAGGCCACCCGGCGGGCAGCAGCGGTTTCACGATGCCAGACATAAAGACCAGCCCCCACGATCACAAGGGCACCAAACACCGACGCGGCGTCCGGCCATTCATCATAAAGAACGATCCCCCAGAGGGTCGCAAAGACAATCCCCAGATAGGCAAAGGGGGCAACGACCGACGCTTCGGCCATCGCAAAGCTGCGGATGATCGCCAGTTGCGCGCAGGTGCCAAGCGCCCCGATCAGGGCAAAACGCGGCAGGTCCGCCACAGCAATGGGCATCCAGACCCATGGCAGTGCTATGCTGGCCGCCGCCGCACCAAAGGCCGACGCATAAAGCATTGATGTCCATGCACTTTCCGACGCGCCGATGTGCCGGGTTATCAGCGCGTTTCCGGTGTAGCAGATCGCAGCCCCCAGTGGCAGCAAGGCCCATGGGCTAAACACACCCGCACCGGGACGGATGATGATCAGCGCCCCGATCAGCGCAACAAACACCCCGGCCAGACGGCGCGGCCCCAGTCGTTCGCCCAAGAAAACTGCGGCGCCAAGGGTGATCAGCACCGGGTTGATATCGGTCAATGCCGTCGCCTCGGCCAGACCGATATGTGACAGGCTGAGGAAAAACATCCCCGTCGCGCCAAACTGAAACGCCGACCGGGCCAGATGCAGCCGTGGGTTTGTGGTGCGCAGCAGGCGCGGCGTGTGGTGGCGCAGCAGGATAAGCACCAGCAGGAACTGCCCCGCAAACCGCGCCCAGATCACCTGCGG
This sequence comes from uncultured Alphaproteobacteria bacterium, assembly GCA_963772935.1. GTDB lineage: Bacteria > Pseudomonadota > Alphaproteobacteria > Rhodobacterales > Rhodobacteraceae > JANNNF01. The sequence goes on from CAVYZK010000009.1 coordinate 213,423, forward strand.
CGCAGGGTACCTGGCAATCAACCCCTTGGCTGCGGCATCCATTGCGGTAAAGAAAACGATGGCCGTGATCATCAGCAGCACAGCTTTGGTCACGTGGGAATAGGCGGGCATAGGGCATCCTTCGGCGTCCAGCGGACCCTAGGCGCGGACCTTCACCGGAGCAAGGGCAGACACAACCGCGCTGCCACTGTAGTCGCAGGAACCCCAGGCCTTTGCCCTAATCCTCGGGTTGCACCAGCGCCAATTCGCCCGTCCCTTCCAACTGGCGGATGGCAAGGATGATCGCCGACATCGCCTCCTCCACGTCCTTGTCCTTGACCTTGCCTTTGGCGGCCACTTCCTCTCGCAACCCCTGCGCCATGCGTTGTGAGATATTGGCGAGGATGAACTCACCCGCTTCTTCCAGCCCCGGTTTGCCCACGGTTCCGGCAAGCGCGGTGATCAGCACCGACTGATCGACAATACGGACGATCTTGGGCATATCGCGCGGCATGATCCGGGCCGGCAGATGCACAAACGTGAAGATCGCGCGGCGCACCTGTTCAGCAAAGCCTGCATCCTCCGCCTCCAGCCCGCGCAGCACATCTTCGCGGGTCAGCGCGGGCGAAATATTCAGGATCGCCCCCACCCGTTCCACCGGCCCGGTGTCAAACGCCTTGGCGGGCTGCGTGTCCAGTTGTGCCACCAGCGCGGTTCCGATCCGGCGGACGGTATCCGGGTGAACATTGCCGGTCATCGACACGGCATAGGCCACACGCCGGGCCTTTTCGCCCGGCAGCTTTCCCAACAGTTCCGCCGCCTTGGGCACCGGCAGCTTGGACAGCATCACCGCCGCCACTTCGATGGATTCGTCGGACAACACGGGCAGCAAGCGGTCTACCGGCAATTGCACCAGCCTGTCCCACGGATCGGCCTTGGCCGAGGCCCCCGCCAGCCGGCGCAGGCGGGAGGCCGCGTTCTGGCTGATATGGCCATCCATCATCGACAACGTCCCCTCAATCCCGCCGGGAAAGGCCAGCCCGACCTGTTCCAGCTCATTCAGGAATTCGTCCAGCACCGCTGACAGCGTGGTACGGTCAACCAGCCGCATCTGCCCCATCTGTTCGGCCAATGCCGCCTGCATATGATCGGGCAGAGACGTGATCGAAAGACTGCTGCCTTCCGACAACAGATAGCGCACGATTACGGCTGCCTTTTCCTTGGGGTTCAGGCTGCGCGCCACGACGGGCGCGCGCGCAACAGGCACTGCGCGCTGCACCGGAGTGATCTGCGCCAAAGCCACGCCATTCTGTGCCATGTCAGCCTCCGATTCCCGTTGCTGCCCAACCTTGCCAGCAACGGGTTAACGGGGACTTTCGATCAGGTGGTGGGGGTGGCCACGCAGGCAGATTTTCCTGCGTCCCATTCCATACCCACGGCGCACATCGCGGCGGTGGTCTCTTTCACCCGGTCCGCACAGCCGCCCGCGAGGGCAACTGTCGGCGAAAGGGTCAGGGCAATCAGGCTGAGGCTCTGGAGGATGCGCATCAAACTCTCCTGTGGCTAGTAGTTGGTGGTGGCCCCGGTGGTGATGGCGGAGGCCAAGGTGATTTCTGCCCAAGTCCCGGCACCACCCCGGGTGCGAATGGCGTCAAGCTGCGCCTGCGCCAAGGCCGTTTCGTTCATTTCAACCAGCATCTGGCCGTAATAGCTGCGGGCCAGAATGTTGTCGGGGTTCTGGATCAGGGCAGCGGTGTAATACTGCATCCCCAGTTCCAGCCGCCCGGCTTTGCGATTGGCAAAGCCCAGATAGGTCAGCACGCGGTCAGTCTTGCCTTCCGTCATGCTGGCCAGCACGGCCAAAGCCTCGTCGGCGCGGCCTGCGTAGGCCAGCTCGCGCACCGCGCCAAAGCGGGTGTCATTGTCCAGCCGGGCATCATCGGATTTGATACAGGCCTTGGTTTTTTCATCCCATACCTCGCCCTTGGCACAGACCGTGGTGGTTTCGGTCGTGGCAGGCGGGGTGGGGTCGCTGCCAGCGGCAAAGGCCGCGAAGGGCAGGGCGGTAAGGAACAGGGCAGCGGCGAGGCGCATCGGGATGATCCTTCTGTGTGTGCCAAAGGTAGCACGGGTTATCGGGGGGCAAAGCTATTTTTGCCCCCCAAGGATCACGGATCTGCGAGATTTCGTCAGTTCCGCAAGGAACAGCCCTGTTTCGCCAAGATGTTACGCGCCGAACACCCGGGCAAAGATCGTGTCCACATGTTTGGTGTGATAGCCCAGATCGAATTTCTCTTCGATCTCGGCTGGGGTGAGAGCCGCGGTCACCTGCGGATCGGCCAGCAGTTCGGTCTTGAAATCGGCCCCTTTTTCCCAGACCTTCATCGCGTTGCGCTGCACCAGTTTGTAGCTGTCCTCGCGGCTGACACCGGCTTGCGTCAGCGCCAGAAGCACCCGCTGGCTCATCACCAGACCCCGGAATTTGTTCATGTTTGCCAGCATGTTGGCCGGATAGATCACCAGTTTCTCGATCACGCCCGCCAGACGATGCAGCGCGAAATCCAGCGTAATGGTGGTATCCGGGCCAATGGTGCGTTCGACCGAAGAGTGGCTGATATCACGCTCATGCCACAGGGCCACGTTCTCCATCGCGGGAATCACGGCCATGCGCACAAGGCGGGCAAGGCCGGTCAGGTTTTCGGTCAGCACCGGGTTGCGCTTGTGCGGCATGGCCGAGCTGCCCTTCTGGCCGGGGCTGAAGAACTCCTCCGCCTCCAGCACTTCGGTGCGCTGCATGTGGCGGATTTCGATGGCGATGTTTTCGATGCTGCTGCCGATCACGCCAAGCGTGGCGAAAAACATGGCATGACGGTCGCGCGGAATCACCTGAGTGCTGATCGGTTCAGGCGTCAGGTCCATCTTGGCGCAGACATGTTCCTCGACGCGCGGGTCGATGTTGGCGAAGGTGCCGACCGCACCGGAAATCGCCCCGGTCGCAATTTCGGCGCGGGCATTGACCAGACGGGCGCGGTTGCGGGCCATTTCGGCGTAGAACCGCGCGAAGGTCAGGCCCATGGTGGTGGGTTCGGCATGGATGCCATGGCTGCGCCCGATGCGAACGGTATCCTTATGCTCAAAGGCGCGGGCCTTCAGCGCCGCCAGCACCCGGTCCAGCCCCGCCAGCAGCAGGTCGGAGGCACGCGCAAGCTGGATGTTGAAGGTGGTGTCCAGCACGTCGGAGCTCGTCATGCCCTGATGCACGAACCGGGCCTCATCTGCGCCCACGATTTCCGAAAGATGGGTCAGAAAGGCGATGACGTCATGTTTGGTGACGGCCTCGATCTCGTCAATCCGGGCCACGTCGAATTCCACATCCTTCGCCCGCCAGATGGCATCGGCATTGGCGCGCGGGATCACCCCCAGATCGGCCATCGCGTCGCAGGCATGCGCCTCAATCTCGAACCAGATCTTGAACTTGGTCTCGGGCGACCACAGGGCAACCATCTCGGGGCGGGAATAGCGGGGGATCATGGCGGGCCTTTCGCAGGGGGGATGGGCGTGGCCCCAATACGCCGCATGGTGCATGGGTGCAAGCGCCGCTGTGGTTGCGCCCTATGCTGGCCGCCGGGGGTTTCACACCCCCGGACCCCCGTGGGATATTTTCGCGAAGAGGATGACTGGAAACGATCTGGTAAGATTTATCCTGCAGTCTGACATCGCGGTACAGGCGGGGACGCCGATGACCGCCGAAGGCGATGGCATCCTGACGCGGAACCTTTCGGTCAGCGCGTTGGGATGCTTGAACCCCTAATTTCATCCTCTTCGCTAAAATATCCTCGGGGGGTGAATTGGTGCCTGCGCCAAGAGGGGGCAGACAGCCCCCCTTCTTCCTCAGCCAAGCAAGCGCGGATCAAAGGGATATTTCGTCAAATTCTCCACCCCCGTCTCGGTGATCAGCACCTGATCCTCCAGCTTGATCGAGAAATCGCCGCCCTCGGGGCTGACAAGTGCCTCGACGCATAGCGTCATACCGGGTTCCAGCGCCACATCGAACGCGCCTTCCACCCACCCGTCGGGGTAAGGCACGAAGGGCCATTCGTCGCACAGGCCCACGCCGTGCATCTTGCAGGAATACTTCTGCTTCCAGTAGCGCGCCTCAAGCTGATGCCCGTTATGCACCAGATCGCGGATCGTCACGCCCGGTTTCAGCATCGCCATGTTTTCGGCGATATGGTCCATTGCATGGCGCATTGCGCTGACCATAGGGGCGGGGGCGGGGCCGTCACCGATCCACCAGGTGCGGCTGATGTCGGTGCAGATGCCGTAGGCCCCGATAAGGTCGGTATCGAAAGCCAGGATTTCGTTATTCGAGATCAGACGTGGCCCGCATTCCTGAAACCACGGGTTGGTGCGCGGGCCAGAGGCCAGCAGGCGCGTCTCGATCCATTCGCCCCCCCGCCGGATATTGCCCCGGTGCAATTCGGCCCAGACATCATCTTCGCTGACGCCGCCCAAGGGAATGGCGGTCCGCGCGAAATCCTCCATCCCGGCAATCGCCGCCTCGCAGGCGTGATGAGCGCATTTCATTGCCGCAATCTCATCCGGGCCTTTGATCGCGCGGGTGCGTTCGGTCAGCTCCTCGCCCTTCCAGCACCTCGAACCCGCTGCGTTCCAGCGCCCGCAAGCCATTGATCATGATCTTGTCCACCGCGAGGCGGCGGTTGGACCCTGCATGGGCGCGCATCACCTCGTCCACTTGCCCCGCAAAGGACGCTGCATCCTGCGCCACCGCATCACCGCAGACGTTGTAAAAGAATGAGGCCCCTGACCGCAGTTCCGCCACCAGTGGGTTGAACGTCACCAGAAACGGCGAGTTCTTGTATTCCCACACCACCATATGCCCGTCGCGCACAGATCAGGCAGGCGCGGAACGGGTTGTGGCTGTTCCAAAGCTGCATGTTGGTGGTGTCGGTCGCATAGCGGATGTTCAGCGGGTCAAACAGCAGGATGCCCCCCGTATCCCGCGCGTTCAACGCGGCGACCAGCCGCTTCCAGCGAAATTCGCGCATCCGGGCAAGGTCTGGCAGCGCCAGCCCCGCCGCCTGCCATTCGGCAAAGGCCAGTTGCGTCGGGCCGATTTCCACCCGGTCATTGTCATTTGGGGTGCCGTCGCCAAGGCTCGCCCCGCGCGTGGGGTCGATCTTGCGGCGGTCTGCATAGGTTTGGGTCATCGCGGCCTCCCGAAGTTGGGGCCAGCCTGTGGCGGGCGGGGTGCAGGGTCTTGCGCGCCTGCGACGGCCCGATGTCGGAAATGACAGGGCAGGGTGCGGATGCGCGCGGTAGGCGTGGGGCATGACCGAGATCGCGCAAACCCATTTGCCCTTTGCCCCCTGGGCCGACCCGCGCACCCGCCGCCTGCCGGGCATCGTGCCGCTGGATATGGCCGACTGGTTGCAGGTCGATGATGCCTACGCCGCACAAATGGCCGAGCGCGACCGCTTGATCCGCGATTGCCCGGAGCTTGTGCATGGCATGACCGATCAGGCGCAGGAGGCTGCGGTCGAGGTCTATGACCTTATCCTGCCGCGCCTGCCTGCCCTTGGGTTTCGGATGGATGGGGATCAGGCCACCCGCCCCGATGGCGTTACCGTGCCCCTGAACCGGGATCAGCCTCTGCTGACTTTGGGGCGGCTGATCCAGGAAGATATCTGCCTGATGCAGCCCGATGGCGCGGGGGAACACCTGCTGTCCGGCGCGATCCTGTGTTTTCCGGCGGGCTGGACCTTGGCGGAAAAGCTGGGCCGCGCGATGATGCGCATTCACTTGCCTGTGGACAAATACACCGAGGATGTAGGCCGCCGCGTGCAGCGGATGCTGGACCTTGTCCGGGTCGATCAACCTCTGTGGCGGGCCAATGCGCATCATTCCCGCGCCGCCCTGTTCAACCCGCTGCGCGAGGATGCGGCCAAGGACATGGCCGAACACGCCATGCCTTACATCCGGTCGGAACGACAATCGCTGATCCGTTTACCGCAGAGCCGCGCGGTGGTGTTTTCCATTCACACCTATCTGGTGCGGCTGGAGAATCTGACGCCCGACCAACGCGCGCAACTGCAAGAGCACCCGATTCACCGCGCGCAATAGGGCTCAAGACCGCCTTCTTTGACCGTCGGCAGTATCAGAAAAAAATCATGCGGCGGTGTGGCCCAGATGGAACCGCACGCCACACCAGTGAGTTTCACACAAAGTGGCCGATACCTTTTGCCACGGCACAGTTGCCCGCCGCAAAGGAACCCAATGTCAGTGCTCGATGTGATCCAAAGCGAATTCTCCTCAACATTTGAGGCCAACCCACCCGAGATCGTGGCCGTCCGCCTGATCGCGTCCATCGTTTTGGGCGGCATCATCGGGGTGGAGCGTGAGGTGAATGCGGAGGGTGCGGGCCTGCGGACCCACATTCTGGTATCGCTGGCGTCGTGCCTGTTTGCGCTGATCGTGTTTGAACTTTTGGCCGACCACGGTGGCACAAACAGCGATCCGCTGCGCCTGATCGAGGCTGTCACCTCGGGCGTTGCGTTCCTTGCTGCGGGGTCAATCATCACATCGGGTGGCCGTGTCAAAGGGCTGACCACCGGGGCAGGCATGTGGATGGCAGGGGCTGTCGGCTTGGCCTGCGGGATTGGTAACATCCCCTTGGCCGCTTTGGCCGCGTTTCTGGGGCTGATCGTGCTTTGGGTGTTTCAGCGCGCCTCGCGCCGGCTGAACAACATCGGCAAGGATCAGGACGTGACACCGTAGGATGGGCAATTTGCCCATCCCAATGGTTATCCTTACAGCAGAGCGGTAAACTGCCCCGACAATCCGATTTGCGTCAAAGCCAGAACCGTGCAGGTAATTGCCATAATCCGGCCCGACACATTGGCATTTCCGCCGCGCAGCAGACTGTAAGTCAGCATCGCCGCGCCGACGGGCAAGGCAACGACGATCAGCGTTGCATCCATCGAATGGGCGGCAAGCCGCAGCGCGTTGGATGCAGGCACCGGCTGTTCAACCGGCGGATACAGGGCCGCACGCACCCGCGCGATCACCGCATCATTGGTGGATGGCAAATCAGGGCGGTCATTGGCGATTTCTTCGGCCACGGCCACCTCTGCCACCACGACCGGGCGGGTTGCCCGCAGTTTGCGCACCAAGGCGCGTTCGAAGCGGTCTGGGGCAACGACAGTGTTGGTGCGGTCGGCAGGCTGACGGCGGGTTGCCCCAAACCGTCGCCCTGACATCGGCAAGGCCATCACAGGGGCTGCCTCCTGCAGGGGGGCATCAACCGGGGCGTCGCTGTCAGACCCGGCTTTCAGCGTCAGCATCGGCACCAATTCGGCAATCTGTACGATTGTTCCTTCGGTAGGCTCTGCGACGGTGTCGGCATTGGCCAATGCCTCGTTCAGCGCATCAATTTCGTCGGCACCGATCGCGCCGGGCAGGGTGTGCCATTGCTGCTGATCAGGGCCATAGCGCAGATCAAGCCGGTCAATGATCATCCGGCAGGCGGCCTCGGTCAGGATCGGCAGAGTGCCGTCGTGAAACCCGTCCGCAGGCCCGACCGCCAGGGTCAGGCAGGCGGCAATCTTTTGCGCGGGTTGCTGGCTGTAGGCCAGGATGAACCGGCAGCCATCGGCCTCGAACATCACGATGTCATCGTGATCCCAGTTCACGTCGCATCGCCCGGCACTGGCTTGCTCCAGTGCCGTCTCCAGCTCTGTCACCAGACCTGCAAAGTTCATTCGGGGGGGGGTACAAAACAACAACTGAACAATCGTACTGTGGTTGATTTGCGCCATGGGGCAACTCCTTCAGGTCGATAAACCTCAAGTTGCGCCGGCTTTGTGCCCGCGATGCGATGAGTTTGTGTTAAATGCAAGGTATTGATGCCAGCCGATGCCCTATTCCTGACAAAAAGCCAGATTGTTGCCGGAATCTTAGAAACGACCTGTCGAATAGACAGGTTGGTTGGCCCAACTCGTCCGCAATGCGAAAGGGCGCGCCACTGGCGCGCCCTTCATCCCTGCAATCACCGGGTGATCAGCAGGAGTAGTACATCTGGTATTCCACCGGGTGCGGAGTATGCTCAAAGTTGTACACTTCCTGCCACTTCAGCGCGATGTAGCCTTCCAGCTGGTCCTTGGTGAACACGCCACCGGACAGCAGGAATTCGTGGTTCTTCTCCAACTCCTCCAGCGCCTCACGCAAGGAACCGCAGACGGTCGGGATTTCTGCCAGTTCTTCGGGCGGCAGATCGTACAGGTCTTTGTCAGACGCCGGACCCGGGTCGATCTTGTTCTTGATCCCGTCAAGGCCAGCCATCAGCAGGGCGGCAAAAGCCAGATAGGGGTTCGCCGACGGATCGGGGAAACGGGCCTCGACACGCTTGGCTTTCGGCGATTCCGTCCACGGAATACGAACCGCACCCGAGCGGTTGCGGGCCGAATAGGCCAGCAGAACCGGTGCTTCAAAGCCCGGGATCAGGCGTTTGTAGCTGTTGGTCGACGGGTTGGTGATCGCGTTCAGCGCCTTGGCATGCTTGATGATGCCGCCGATGAACCACAGAGCCTCTTGCGACAGATCCGCATACTTGTCGCCCGCAAACAGCGGCTTGCCGCCCTTCCAGATCGACATGTTGACGTGCATCCCCGACCCGTTGTCGCCCTTCATGGGCTTGGGCATGAAGGTCACGGTCTTGCCATAGGCGTGGGCCACGTTGTGGATCACATATTTGTATTTCTGGATGTTGTCGGCCTGTTCGACCAGCCCGCCGAACACCATGCCCAGCTCGTGCTGGCAGGTGGCGACTTCGTGGTGATGCTTGTCAACCTTGATCCCGATGCGCTTCATCGTGGACAGCATCTCGCCGCGCAGATCATGGGCTTCGTCCACCGGGTTGACCGGGAAGTAGCCGCCCTTGTGCGCTGCGATATGGCCGTGGTTGCCACCTTCCTGCACCGTGTCGGTGTTCCAGGCTGCGGCTTCGGCGTCGATCTGGTAGGCCACTTTCTGCGGCGTCACCGAATAGCGCACGTCGTCGAAGATGAAGAATTCAGCCTCGGGGCCGCAGTAGAACGCGTCGCCCACGCCCGACGATTTCAGGTAGGCTTCGGCCTTCAGCGCGGTCTGGCGCGGGCAGCGGCTGTAGGCCTCGCCGGTGTCAGGTTCGACCACGTTGCAATGCACGCACAGCGTTTTCTCGGCATAGAAGGGGTCCATGTAGACCGAGGTCGCATCCGGCATCAGTTTCATGTCGGACTGGTCAATCGACTTCCAGCCGGCAATCGACGATCCGTCGAACATGAAGCCTTCTTCGAAGAAGTCTTCGTCCACCAGATCGGCAATCAGCGTGACGTGCTGCAATTTGCCTTTGGGGTCGGTGAAGCGGATATCGACATACTCGATCTCCTCATCCTTAATCAGTTTCAGAGCTTTGGATACTGCGCTCATCATGCTGTCCTTTTCTTTAGGGTTTTTGCTTGTTTTCTTGGCCATGGTCACACCGCCATCTTGAAGGGGCCGCTAGCTTAAACTGCGTCGTCGCCAGTCTCGCCCGTGCGGATGCGGATCGCCTGTTCGACGGAGGATACGAAAATCTTGCCGTCACCGATCTTGTCAGTCCGGGCCGCTGCCACAATGGCGGCCACGGCGGCATCGACCATATCATCGGTCAGCACGACCTCGATCTTCACCTTTGGCAAGAAATCCACGACATATTCGGCACCACGATACAGTTCCGTATGCCCCTTCTGGCGACCAAAGCCCTTCACTTCCGTCACGGAAAGGCCCTGAATCCCGGCTTCCTGCAGGGCTTCCTTCACCTCATCCAGCTTGAACGGCTTGATGATCGCCTCGATCTTCTTCATGGGGCCTGCTCCGCGAAATACAATTCCTTTGCTGTTCGACCACTTCTTATTCGGTTGGACAATCGGCTAGGGTCGGTTGAGGCTTTCGGGCGGCGGGGGATTCCGATGGGTGCGATGAAAATTTAGGCAAAGCGCTGATGATGTGTGCGTTTTGTGAAAACTGGATGAAAAGATGACTGAACTGCTGACCGCCGCCCAGATGCGCGCCCTTGAGGCCGCAGCGATTGCCTCTGGTGAAGTGACCGGACTGGAGCTGATGGAGCGCGCCGGGAAGGGCGTGGTTGAGGCGATCTTTGAAGAATGGCCGGAATTGGCGACGAGGGCGCACCGGGCCGTGGTGCTGTGCGGACCGGGCGGCAATGGAGGCGACGGGTTTGTGGTAGCCTGGCTGTTGCGGGACGCGGGATGGGCGGTGGAGGTGTTCCTCTACGGCGACCCGGAACGGATGCCGCCGGACGCGCGGGTGAATTATGAGCGATGGTTGGAGATGGGGGAGGTGAGAGAGTGGCCTGCGTCGGGTGATGAGCCACGTCGACCCCATGATCCCTGGGCTTCAGACCTGATTATAGACGCGATCTTCGGCACAGGCCTGACGCGACCCATTCCGTTCACAGAGCCAAATATCGGAACCATGTTGCCTGAGGGGGACCTGCGCGACGAACGGGGGCGACCGAGGATTGTCGCGGTAGATGTGCCAAGCGGATTGTGCGCCGATAGTGGGAGCGTGCTTGCCGACAGCGACGCGTTGTGGGCGGACCTCACAGTTACATTTCACACGGCGAAGGTTGGACATTTTCTTGGTGAAGGCGAAGCACAGTCGGGCAAGATCAACGTTGTTTCGATCGGGCTTGAGCTGGCACGCATTCCTTCACCTTTGGTCCGTTTGGGCCAACTCTTTGTTCAGAACTTTCGGCCAGTTGAGTTGGTGAATGCGCCCGTTGCTGACTGGATCGACAAGTTCGACGCTTTTGGTCGCCAGACACACAAATTCTCCCACGGCCACGCCCTCATCCTCTCTGGTGGCGTGGGCCATGGCGGCGCGGCGCGCCTCGCCGCGCGGGGCAGCTTGCGGATCGGGGCAGGGCTGGTGACAATCGGCTGCCCCCCTTCGGCGCTGATCGAAAACGCCGCCCACCTGAACGCAATCATGCTGAAACGCGTGCCGGATGCCGATGCCTTGGCCGAGGTTCTGGCGGATGCCCGCATCACCGCCCTCTGCCTTGGGCCGGGCATGGGCACTGGCCCGCGCGAGGCCGCCTTGCTGGCAGTGGCTTTGGGACTTCCTCTCGTCCCGGGCCTGACCCGGGACCTTGATCAATCGGATGCCACGACCAGACCAGAAGGCGCTTCCCAAGCTGATCGAGACCCCAGGGCAAACCCGGCGCAATTTCCCGCCAAGCGCCCCACCGTTCTGGACGCCGACGCCCTGACCCTGCTTGCCCAAAACCCCGCGCTTTTCGCGGCTTTGCACAAGGATTGCATCCTCACCCCCCATGCCGGTGAATTCGCCCGCCTGTTCCCCGATATCGCCGCCAGACTGGCCGAACCCGCCACCCGTGGCCCCGCCTATTCCAAGGTCGATGCCACCCGCGACGCCGCCAAACGCGCTGCTTGCGTGGTGCTGTTCAAAGGCCCGGACACCGTGATCGCCGACCCCTCAGGCCGTTGCTCCATCAACTCCGCCCATTATGACCGAGCCGCCCCGTGGCTCGCCACCGCAGGTTCAGGCGATGTGCTGTCGGGGTTCATCACCGGGCTTTTGGCGCGCGGCTTCGCACCCTTTGACGCCGCCTGCACCGCCGCCTGGCTGCACGTCGAATGTGCGCGCAGCTTTGGCCCCGGCCTTATCGCCGAAGACCTGCCCGAGGAATTGCCGAAAGTATTCCGGGGTTTAGGCCTGTAAGGGTTCACCCCGCCAACCCCACCATCCGGCGAATATCCGCAGGCGTGGCCCCCTCGGCCCGGTACTTCGCCAACGCCCGCGCGTCATCGCGCTTGGCCAGCCGTTTGCCCAGATTGTCGCGGATCAGCCGGTGATGGTGATAGACGGGCGTCGGCAGCCCGAACAGGTGCTGCAAGATGACCTGAACCGGGGTGAAATCAAACAAATCCTCACCTCGGATCACATGCGTCACACCCTGATCGGCATCGTCGAGGGCGGCGGCAAGAAAGTAGGCCACGATATCCTCTCCCTTCCGCGACAGCACCACATCGCCGATCTGGCGCAGGGCGTGGTCGGGGTCGATCCGGTGCGGTCCCTGATGGGTCGGGCCAGTTTCCACAAAGCTCAGGTCCGCGCCCTCAAGCGCCGCAAACGCCGCCGCAAGGTCCAGCCGCATCGCATCGCCGGGCAGGCGTGAGGCCAGCGGTGCGGCCACGACAGGTGCCGGGATAGACGTTGAACACCACGCCCTCTTGCGGGGCAGCAAGCGCCGCGCGGATGTCAGACCGGGTGCAAGAGCAGGGGTAAAGCAGGCTACGCCCCCCAAGCGGCTCCAGCCGGGAATTGTAGGCAGCGATATGGTCGGACTGGCGGCGAACAGGGCCATCCCAGGTCAGGCCAAGCCATGCAAGGTCTTCTAGAATAAGGGCTTCGTACGCGGGCTTGCTGCGCTCCAGATCAGTATCTTCCATCCGAAGCAGGAACCTGCCCCCCCTCGGCCCGCGCCATGTCATGCGCCAGCATCGCCGAATAGGCATGCCCCAGATGCAGCGGCCCTGTGGGGGACGGGGCAAATCGAGTTACGAAAGCCACGCGGTGAACGCCTCTTTTGCCCGGTCGGTATAGGCCTTGTAGCGGTCCTTGCGCCCCTTGCGCCCGCCCTTGGCGTCAATCGGCGGGAACAGCCCGAAGTTCACATTCATCGGTTGAAACGTCTTCGCCTCGGCCCCCCCCGTGATGTGGGTGATCAAGGCCCCCATGGCGGTATCGGGCGGGCGGCGGGGGCAAGGTGCGCCCAAGGATTTCCGCCGCCGCCATCCGCCCCGCCAGCAACCCCATGGCGGCGGATTCGACATAGCCCTCAACCCCGGTGATCTGCCCGGCAAAGCGGATATGGGGCGCCGATTTCAGCCGCATCTGATCATCCAGCAGGGTGGGCGAGTTGATGAACGTGTTGCGATGAATGCCGCCAAGCCGGGCAAAGCTCGCGTCCTGCAAGCCCGGAATCATCTTGAAAACAGCGGTTTGCGCGCCGTACTTCATCTTGGTCTGGAAGCCCACGATGTTGTACAGCGTGCCCAGTTTGTTATCCCGGCGCAACTGCACCACGGCATAGGGTTTCGGCCCGCCATGCCCGTTGGTCAGGCCCACCGGCTTCATCGGCCCAAAGCGCAAGGTTTCCCGCCCACGTTCGGCCATCACCTCGATCGGCAGGCACCCGTCGAAATACCCCGCCGTCTCGCCCTCATGAAACTCGGTCTTTTCCGCCGCCAGCAGCGCGTCGATGAAGGCGTAATATTGCTCGCGGTCCATCGGGCAGTTCATGTAGGCGGTCTGTTCTTCCTCGGTCTCGCCCTTGTCATAGCGGCTCTGCATCCAGGCCACCGACATATCCACGCTCTCGGCATAGACGATGGGGGCGATGGCATCAAAGAACGCCAAGGCATCGGCCCCGGTCGCCGAACGGATGCTTTCCGCCAAAGTGCCGCTTGTCAAAGGCCCGGTCGCAATGATCCAATGCCCGGATGAAGGAAGGGTCGTAACCTCCTCATAATCCACCGTAATCAGCGGATGCGCCAACAGCCGCGCCGTCACGCTTTCGGCAAACGGATCGCGGTCTACCGCCAACGCCCCCCCGGCAGGCAAGCGGTGCTGATGCGCCATTTCCATGATCACACCCCCCGCCGCCCGCATTTCCCAATGCAGCAGGCCCACAGCGTTGCGTTCATCATCATCCGACCGGAACGAGTTGGAACACACCATCTCCGCCAGCATCCCCGTGCGATGCGCAAAGGTGCCGACCTTGGGCCGCATCTCGTGGATCACCACCGGCACGCCCATTTGGGCAGCCTGCCACGCGGCTTCGGACCCGGCCATGCCGCCGCCGATGATGTGCAGTGTCTCGGTCATCTTCTAACTTTCACATTGGCTCAAATATCCCGGGGGTCCGGGGGCTGGCCCCCGGCGCTTCAACCCGCAAGACGTTCAGATATCGCGCTTGAACAGCGCCGCACGCTCGCCTGCCACCAGAACCTCCCGGTCGCCGATGAAATAGCCCAGTTCCTCGGCCTTCAGGAAGAACCCGTTGGCCGGCTGGCCGCCATTCACCTTGCCCGCGCACAGCGCCGCCCGCAGGGGCCGCCCGGTGCGCGAGTCCACCTCCATCGTCGCCTCAAGGGCAGCGGTCAACTGCCCCATCCGCCAGCCCAAGTCGCGGGCAAGCGCACCATAGGTTGTGGTCTGGCCGGTTGCGGCCAGATTATCTAGCGTCGTGTCCAGATCACTCATCGGCTTGCTCGGCCACACGGGCGACCGATACCACCTGTTCATCGCCGCCCGTGTTGAACACCTTCACCCCACCCGCAGACCGCGAGCGGAAGGAGATTTGCGCCACCGGCACCCGGATCGACTGGCCCGTGCTGGTCGCCAGCATGATCTGATCGCTCAGATCAACCGGGAAGGATGCCACCAACGGCCCGCCGCGCATCGCACCGTCCATCGCCTTGACGCCCATCCCGCCACGGCCCCGTACAGGATAATCGTGGCTGGAGCTGAGCTTACCAGACCCCGACGTGCTGATGGTCAGGATCAGATCCTCGGCCGCCGACATTTCGGCATAGCGTTCGGTGGACAAGTTGCCCCGCCTCGACCGCCTCCTCCTCATCGGCCTCAACGTCCTCCTCGACAGCCCCCGCAATCAGGCGGCGCTGTTTCAGATAGGCGGCGCGTTCGGCGGGGTCGGCGTCGAAATGCCGGATGATCGCCATCGACACCACCTTGTCACCCTTGCCAACCCGGATACCGCGAACCCCGGTAGAACCCCTTGATTTGAAAACACGAATTTCCGTAGTGGGGAAGCGGATCGCCCGGCCAAGCGCCGTCACCAGCATCACATCGTCGTTTTCATCCGCAATCGCCGCGTTCACCAAGAAACACGCCTTCCGGCAGGTTCATCGCGATCTTGCCGTTGCGTTTGACGTTGGTGAAATCGGACAGATCGTTCTGGCGCACATCGCCGTCAGAGGTGGCAAACACGATCTGCAGGTTGTCCCAGTCTTCCTCGGGCGCGTCCACCGGCATCAGGGCGGCAATCGTAACCCCTTGAACAATCGGCAGAATGTTGATCATCGCCTTGCCCTTGGCGGTACGACCGGCAAGCGGCAGGCGCCAGGTTTTCAATTTGTAAACCATGCCATCAGTTGTGAAGAACAAAAGATTGGTATGGGTATTTGCGACAAAAAGTGTCGTTACAACATCATCTTCCTTGGTCGCCATCGAAGACAGGCCCTTGCCGCCCCGGTTTTGCGCGCGGAATTCCGCCAAGGGGGTGCGTTTTATGTAACCTCCCGAGGTGATCGTCACGACCATATCTTCGCGCTCGATCAGGTCTTCGTCTTCCATATCGCCCGACCAATCGACAATTTCGGTGCGGCGGGGGACGGCGAACAGGGCTTTTACTTCGCGCAATTCATCGGAAATGATCGCCATGATCCGGTCACGGCTGCCCAGAATTTCAAGGTAGTCCTTGATCTTGCTGGCCAATTCTTCCAGCTCATCCGTGATTTCCTTCACGCCCAAGGCCGTCAGGCGTTGCAAGCGCAAATCCAGAATGGCGCGGGCCTGCACTTCGGACAGGTTATAGGTGCCGTCTTCGTTAATCGTGTGGCTGGGGTCGTCGATCAGCCGGATATAGGCTGCAATCTCATGCGCGGGCCAGCGGCGGGTCATCAGTTTTTCACGCGCCTCTGCCCCGTCAGCCGAGGCGCGGATGGTGCGGACCACCTCGTCCACGTTGGACACGGCAACCGCCAGACCGCACAGGATATGGCTGCGCTCGCGCGCGCGGCGCAGTTCGAACGCGGTGCGACGTGCTACAACTTCTTCGCGGAAGGTGATGAAATTGCTAAGGAAATCCCGCAGCGTCAGTTGCTCGGGGCGCCCCCCGTTCAGCGCCAGCATGTTGCAGCCAAAGCTGGTCTGCATCGGGGTAAAGCGGTAAAGCTGGTTCAGCACCACGTCCGCTGTTGCGTCGCGTTTCAACTCGATCACCACCCGCACGCCGATGCGGTCGGATTCGTCCTGGACGTGGGAAATGCCTTCGATCTTTTTCTCACGTACCTGTTCGGCGATGATTTCGATCATGCGGGCCTTGTTCACCTGATAGGGAACTTCGTCGATGATGATGGCGAAACGGTCTTTTCTGATCTCCTCCACCCGCGTCTTGGCGCGGATGATAACTGACCCCCGACCCTCCAGATAGGCTTTGCGCGCACCGGACCTACCAAGGATGGTAGCGCCGGTCGGGAAATCGGGGGCTGGGATGATGTCCATCAGCGCTTCCATGCTGATGTCGGGGTCGGCGATCATGGCCAGCGTGCCGTCGATCACTTCGCCCAGGTTATGGGGTGGGATGTTGGTCGCCATGCCGACGGCGATGCCGCCCGCACCGTTAACCAGCATGTTCGGGAAGCGCGCGGGCAGGACCGTGGGTTCACGGTCTTTGCCATCGTAATTGTCCTGAAAATCCACCGTATCTTTTTCGATATCGGCCAGCAGGAAGGATGCGGTCTTGTCCATCCGCACTTCGGTGTAACGCATGGCGGCGGCGTTATCGCCGTCCATCGACCCGAAATTTCCTTGTCCGTCCAACAGCTTGAGGCTCATCGAAAACGGCTGCGCCATCCGTACGAGGGCGTCGTAAATCGCGCTGTCGCCATGCGGGTGGTATTTGCCCATGGTGTCGCCAACGGGGCGCGCGGATTTGCGGTAGGATTTATCGTGAGTGTTGCCCGATTCGTGCATCGCGAACAGGATGCGGCGGTGGACCGGTTTCAACCCGTCGCGCAGATCGGGGATGGCGCGGGAGACGATCACGCTCATCGCATAGTCGAGATAGGCGGTTTTCATTTCCGCCGCGATGTCGATCTGCGGTCCGTCATGCACAGCGCGGGTCGGTTTTTCCGCAGCGTTATCAGTATCTTCGGGGGTATCGGTCACGTTTGGCAGCACCTTCCTGAGGGCGGTCAAGATATTGGTTGGCGCAGACTACACCATCGCGCGCCTCAGGTGCAATGGCAGGGGGAAATTGCATTTTGGCAGCCAGCGGAGGTTAGTGCCAATATATTGTATTCATTGATTTTTAAGGGGGATTTGGCATGATTCCCCCATGACCACCAAAAAGAGGTTAATGCGATGCAAGGGACCGAAACGGAAAAGATGTTGCGCGGGTACGGGCTGACCACGGCCGAGCTTTACTACCGGATGCCGGATTATCGTAGTGTTCTCAATAGCTTCATCTGGCAGGACTATGATCTTGCCCCCGATTATCCCCAGCTTTTCAAGTTTATCGAGTTCTGGCAGGGCAATATCGAGGGGCCGCTTCATTCCATCCGTTTTACCCACCGAAAACTGATTGCGCCGGGGGAGTGGCGCAATGTGGTGGGGGAACTGCGGCTGCATTAGCGCCGTAAAGAACCTGTAGAGATCCCGTAAAGAACCTGTAGAGGATGCGTAGATACAGCCGTATTCAGCCCGCCCGCAGCACCATGCCGAACAGATCACGCGGATCGTCGGGGTCGGCGATCATGTCCAACTGCATGCCAAGGCCGGATTCCGCCAGTTTTGATCGGACGTAGCGCAGGGCCGAAAAATCCTCGATCGCAAAACCGACCGAGTCGAACAGGGTGACTTCATGGGCCGTGGTGCGGCCCGGCGCGGTGCCCGACATGACCTGCCAAAGTTCGATCACCGGATGGTCGGGGGCCAGTTGCTGAATTTCGCCCTCCACCCGGGTCTGGGGCGGGTATTCGACGAAGATCGACGACCGCAGCAGAATGTCGCGGTGCAGTTCCGTCTTGCCGGGGCAGTCGCCGCCCACGCCGTTGATGTGGACGCCAGCCCCCACCATGTTGTCGGTCAGGATGGTGGCGTATTGTTTGTCGGCCGTCACGGTGGTGATGATCTGCGCGCCAAGGATGGCGTCCTCGGGCGTGGGGCAGGCCACCACGGTCAGGCCCCGGCCCGGCCAGGTTGCGGGCGCATTTGGCGGTGGCGGCGGGGTCGATGTCGTAGAGCCGCACCTCGGTGATGCCGCAGATTGCCTTGAAGCCAAGCGCCTGAAACTCGGCCTGCGCGCCGTTGCCGATGATCGCCATGGTGGTGCTGCCTTTGGGGGCCAGCCATTTGGCGGCCATGGCGCTTGTCGCCGCCGTGCGCAGGGCGGTCAGGATCGTCATTTCCGACAGCAGCAGCGGATAGCCGGTTGCCACATCGGCCAAAAGCCCAAAGGCGGTCACGGTTTGCAAGCCGCGGCTCATGTTCGACGGGTGGCCGTTGACGTATTTGAACCCGTAGGTTTCGCCGTCTGACGTGGGCATCAACTCGATCACACCCACGTCGGAATGACTGGCGATGCGGGGGGTCTTGTCGAACTGGGGCCAGCGCAGGAAATCGGCCTCAATCTCAACCGCAAGGTCCATCAGAACGCGTTCAATGCCGATGTGATGCACCAGCTTCATCATGTGATCGACGGAAACGAAGGGGACGAGGTTCAGCATGTTGGGGTCCGATCAGGATGCGCGGGTGGGGCGGTCGAAGACTTTCTTGCCCATCAATGATCCGACCAGATCGACCATCAGGCGGGCGGTGCGACCCCGTTCGTCAAGAAAGGGGTTCAGTTCGACAAGGTCGAGCGAGGTGACAAGGCTGCTCTCGTGCAGCAGTTCCATCACCAGATGCGCCTCACGAAACGTGGTGCCGCCCGGAACGGTGGTGCCGACGGCGGGCGCGATGGAGGGGTCGAGGAAATCGACATCAAGGCTGACGTGCAGCATGCCGTTCATCGCACGCACTTGGTTCAGGAAGGTGCGCAGGGGGGCGACGATGCCGTGTTCGTCCAGCACCCGCATGTCATTGATCGCAATGTCATGGCGCAGCAGGGCCGCATGTTCGGCGGGGTCAACAGAACGGATGCCGTACAGGCAGATCCGGTCGGCGGGGATGGGTTTGGGGAAGGGGGGAAGGATTCAAACCCGTCGCGGCCGGCGATGTAGGCGACGGGGGTGCCGTGCAGGTTGCCGCTGGTGGTGGTCATCGGCGTGTGGAAATCGGAATGGGCATCCAGCCACAGCAGAAACAGCGGGCGGTCGGCCCGTGCGGCAAAGGCGGCGGCACCGGCGACGGACCCGAGGGCCAGCGAATGGTCGCCGCCGAGGATGATCGGCAGGCCGCCTTCCGACAGGGCGTCGTCAACCTTGTCGCGCAGCGTCTGGGTCCAGCCGAGGACCTGGGGCAGGGAATGGACGGCGGGGTTGGGGCAGGTGGCGTCGGTCAGGTCCGGCAGGGTCAGGTCGCCCCAATCCTCGACCCCGTGGCCAAGGTCGCGGATGGCGGCTGCGATGCCCGCGACGCGATAGGCGGACGGCCCCATCAGGCAGCCGGGGCGGCGCTGGCCTTCGTCTATCGGCGCACCGATCAGGATGGTCTTGGGCATGGGGTTCCTCGCTTTGCGGCAGAATGGTTCCGGGTTGCGAAAGATTTTAGCGTTGATATGGTCAGTTTGCATAGCAGATTGCGCAAAATGAGCAGAGGGATTGCCGGGATGGATGAGGCGGACCAACGGTTGATCGCCGAATTGCGCCGGGACGGGCGGGCGTCCTTGTCGGACCTTGCGGAACGGCTGTCACTGTCGCGCGCCACGGTGCGGGCGCGGATGGAGCGGCTGGCCGAACGCGGCGAGATTGCCGGGTTTACCGTGCTGACGCGGGCCGACATTACCGCAGCCCCGGTGCGGGGTCTGATGATGATCGGGATCGAGGGCAAGGGCGGCGAGCGGATCATGGCGCGGCTGGCAGGTTTGCCTGCGGTGCAGGCAGTGCATTCGACCAACGGGCGGTGGGATCTGATCGTGGAACTGGGCACCCAGACCTTGCTGGAACTGGACGAGACCATCCACCGCATCCGCAATATTGACGGGGTGATGCGGTCGGAAACCAACCTCTTGCTGTCCACCCGGATGGCGGGACGAAAGTAGGCGTGGCGCATCGGCGCATGGGCTTGGAGAGGGTGGCGTTTCAGCCTATTGTCATTGCAGGCAGGAGACATGACCCGATGATCGTAGAGCTTGGACATTTCGCGCTGATCCTTGCGCTGTGCGTGGCGGCGGTGCAGATGGTGCTGCCGATGTGGGGGGCGCAGACGCGCAATGCCTCTCTGATGGCGGTGGGCCAACCTGCTGCTGTGCTTCAGTTTTTGCTGGTGGGCTTTGCCTTTGCCGTGCTGGTCATGTCTTTCATGCGGTCGGATTTTTCACTGCTGGTGGTGGTACAGAACTCGCATACGCTTAAAGCCCGCGCTGTATAAATTCGCGGGCACCTGGGGCAACCATGAAGGGTCCATGCTGCTGTGGGTGCTGATCTTGGCGCTGTTCGGGGCGTCGGCTGCGGTGTTTGGCGGTAACTTGCCCGTGATGCTGCGGGCGCGGGTGCTGTCGGTGCAGGCGTCGATCGGGGTGGCGTTCCTGCTGTTCTTGCTGCTGACATCGAACCCCTTTGCGCGGCTGGAGGTGCCCCCGCTGGAGGGCGGCGATCTGAACCCCTTGCTGCAAGACCCCGGCTTGGCCTTTCATCCGCCGTTTCTGTATCTGGGCTATGTGGGCCTTTCGATGGCGTTCTCCTTTGCGGTGGCGGCACTGATCGAAGGCCGGGTCGATGCCGCTTGGGGCCGTTGGGTGCGGCCATGGACGTTGGCTGCATGGGTCTTCCTGACCATCGGCATCGCGATGGGGTCGTGGTGGGCATATTATGAGCTTGGCTGGGGTGGGTTCTGGTTCTGGGACCCGGTGGAAAACGCAAGCTTCATGCCGTGGCTGTTCGCCACCGCGTTGCTGCATTCCGCCATCGTGGTGGAAAAGCGGGAAAGCCTGAAGGCGTGGTCGATCCTGCTGGCCATCATCGCCTTCGGGTTCAGTCTGATCGGCACCTTCATCGTGCGGTCCGGGGTGATCACATCCGTGCATGCCTTTGCCAATGACCCCGAACGCGGCGTGTTCATCCTGATGATCCTTGGCGTCTTCATGGGCGGCGCTTTGGCGCTGTTTGCCTGGCGGGCGGGCGCGTTGGAGGCCAAGGGGTTGTTCGCGCTGGTCAGCCGGGAATCGGCGCTGGTCGCCAATAACATCCTGCTGGCGGTGTCGGCCTTGGTGGTGTTTGTCGGCACCATCTGGCCCTTGGTCGCGGAATTGGCCTTTGGTCGCACGCTGAGCGTGGGGGAGCCGTTCTTTAACGCGGCCTTCCCGCCGTTTCTGATTGGTCTGGCTCTGCTGTTGCCGGTTGGCGCAATGCTGGGCTGGAAGCGGGCGCAAGGGGGCCGGGTGTTGCGGTCGTTGATCCCGGCGCTGGTGTTGGCGCTGTCGCTGGCGGTGCTGGTTTACGCGTTGCAAACCGGGCGCTCGGCCCTTGGGCCGGTGGGCCTGGGCCTTGGGGTTTGGGTGGTGGCCGGGGCTGTGACCGACCTGTGGGGACGTACTGGGCGCGGGGATTTTGGGCTTCGTCTGGGGCGGTTGACCCGGGTTGCGCGGGCCGATTTTGGCAAGGCGATATCCCATGCGGGGTTTGGCATCACCATCTTTGCGGTGGCGGCCCTGCTGGCGTGGAAGACCGAGGATATCCGCATCGTACAGGTTGGGGAGACCTATCCCCTTGGTCCGTATCAGATAACGCTGGTCGATGTGCGCAAGGATGAGGGGCCGAATTACCTGACCACCATTGCCGAAATGCGGGTCACGAAGGCGGGGGCCGAGGTTGCGACCCTGTATCCTGAGAAACGCTTTTACCCGGTGCAGGGGATGCCCACGACCGAGGCTGCGATTGGTTTTGGCGTGATGCGCGATCTCTATCTGGTGATTGGTGACGCGCAGGACGGCGGCGGTTGGGCGGTGCGCAGCTATATTGAACCCTTCGCGAACTGGCTGTGGGGTGGGTGTCTTTTGATGGCGTTTGGCGGATTGCTCAGCCTGACTGACCGTCGCTACCGCGTGGCTGCGGGGGCGCGCAAACCGATTGGGGTGCCTGCGGAATGAAGCGGCTGTTGCTGGTTTTGCTGCTGCTGGCAGGCCCCGCCTGGGCGGTGCAGCCCGATGAAATGCTGGCCGATCCGGCGTTGGAGGCCCGGGCGCGGGCCATTTCCCGCGACATTCGTTGCCCGGTCTGTCAGGGCGAATCCATTGATGATTCCAATGCCCCCATCAGCCGCGATCTGCGGGTGATCATCCGCGAACGGGTGATGGCGGGCGATACAGACGCGCAGGTGACGGCGTTTCTGGTGGCGCGCTACGGTGAGTTTGTGCTGTTCAAGCCGCCAGCCTCGGGCGTCAACCTGATCTTGTGGTGGGCCGGGCCTGCGATGCTGCTGGCGGGGTTGGGGGTGGCCTTTGTCACCCTGCGCCGCCGTGCTGCGGTGCCAGAGGTTGACCTGACCGAGGCGGAGGCCGCCGAATTGGCCCGCATCATGGCGCAAAACTCCGACTGACGCGGCGTTCTGCTTTGGCTTTGCGGGGCGTCGGCTATGGTGGGGCCAAAGCGGAGGCTTCCCATGAGCTATGAAACCATCACTGTCACCGAGGCCGCAGGCGTGGCCACTCTTGCGTTGAACCGACCCGCGGCGATGAATGCGTTGACCCGGGCGATGCGGCTGGACCTGATGGATGCACTGCGGGCGGCGCAGGCGTCGGCGCGCTGTATCGTGCTGACCGGGACGGGGCGCGCGTTTTGTTCGGGGCAGGATCTGGTCGATGCGCAAAGCCTTGGGGCCTTGGATTTTGAGGCCGTGCTGCGCGATGAATATGAGCCGCTGCTGGATTTGATCGTGAATTCCCCGGTGCCGACGATTGCAGCAGTCAACGGGGCGGCGGCGGGGGCGGGGGCCAATCTGGCACTGGCCTGTGATGTGGTGATTGCCACCGAGTCCGCGAGTTTCATTCAGGCTTTCACCCGCATCGGCCTGATCCCGGATGCCGGGGGCACCTATTGGCTGCCGCGTCAGGTCGGGATGGCGCGTGCCATGGGGGCGGCACTGTTTGCCGAACGGGTCAGCGCGGTGCAGGCAGCGGAGTGGGGGATGATCTGGGAGGCCGTGCCAGACGCGGAGTTTGCAGAGCGCGTGGCCGCGCGGGCAGGGCAGTTGGCGCGCGGGCCGTCCGTCGCCTATGCCGCGCTGAAACAGGCGATGCGGGCGAGTTCTGCCAACGACCTGCCCGCGCAACTGGCACTGGAGGCGCGGTTGCAGGGCGACTGCGGGCGGACGCAGGATCTGCGTGAGGGGGTGGCTGCGTTTCTGGGGAAACGGGCACCGGTGTTTACGGGGCGGTAGGGGGGATGGGCGGTAGGGGGATGGGCGGAATCGCCCATCCTACGTGGGGAGAATCTGTTAACCTTTCGTTAAGAATCGTTAACGGGATTTACAATGCGTCGTTTTGCTGTGGCCATCGGGCTGGTTTTTGTCATGGCGGGCATGGCGGTTGCGGACTGTGATCCGAACTATGCGATTGCTTGCGTCCCGATCGCGTCGGATGTGGATTGCGCCAGCGGTAGTGGCAACGGTCCCGCCTATGTGACGGGACCGGTTCAGGTGGTTGGTGTCGATATCTACGATTTGGACCGCGATGGCGACGGAATGGCCTGCGAGAAGTAGGGCGTGGTTCGGCCCGTCATTGTGACGGGTGGCCCTATCGTCAAATCCCGCGGGCGAGTGCCGCCACACCTGTACGGGCAATCTCACGCAGGCCCAAGGGGCGCATCAGGTCGGCGAAGGCGTCGATCTTTTCCGGCGTGCCGGTCATCTCGAACACGAAGGATTCCAGCGTCGAATCCACCACATTGGCGCGGAAAATCTCGGCCAGACGCAAGCGCCTCGATCCGGTGATCGCCTTTGCCGGCGACCTTGAACAACGCCAGTTCGCGCTGCACCGACGGCCCCTCGGCGGTCAGGTCGTGCACGTCATGCACCGGGACCATGCGTTCCAGCTGTGCCTTGATCTGCACGATCACCGCCGGGGTGCCACGGGTGACCACGGTGATGCGGCTCAGATGGCCCTCATGGTCCACTTCCGCCACGGTCAGGCTGTCGATGTTGTAGCCGCGCCCGGAAAACAACCCGATCACCCGCGCCAGCACGCCGCTTTCGTTATCAACCACGACGGCGAGGGTGTGCTGTTCGATCATCTCGGCATTCGGGTCACGCAGGTCATAGGCGGAATGGCTGGTGGAGCCTTTTTTGATATTCAGGGGGGGCATGGGATAGGTCCTTTGCGGCTGGAGGTCATGGTAGCATTCACCAGAGCGGTGGAGTATCGATATCGACCTGATTGTGAACAATGTGCTGGCTGTCACGGCGTTGTCTGACGCGCAGAGCGATTTTGCATGTCACGCGATGGGTTCACGTCCTTTGCACGATCGGACACGGGGTCATTGACGGCAATTGCTCCGCAGTCGTCGGAGTGTCGAGCAGTCAGCAATCCTGAGTGCATAGGCGTCAAGGCTGAGATAGGTTTCACTATCTGGCAAACTCGCTCCCGCGCAGGTTAAGGCCACCATCAGAACAGGCCGTGGCCGCCTATCGCGCATGAAATGCGAAAGTTCCCTGGTCTCGCCTCGACCCATCTGAAAGTCGGCATCGACATGACAGGAGATCCCTAGTTCAGCAAGCACGTGCAATCAGACGCGTCGGCTGGTCACAAGCAGGACAGGACAGCCGGCTACTTCGGGCATCGCCTCACACCAACACCGCCCCCTTGGACCCGATCACCCCCTGCGTATCTGCATCGCCCAGCAGCATCTCGTTATGCGGCTTGCCGCTTGGGATCATCGGGAAGCAGTTCTCGTGCTTTTCCACCCGGCAGTCGAAGATCACCGGGCCGTTGTAGGCGAGCATCTCGCGGATCGCCTCGTCCAGATCGGCGGGGTCGTCGACGCGGATGCCTTTGCAGCCGAACGCCTCGGCCAGTTTCACGAAATCGGGCAGGCTTTCCGACCACGACTGCGAATACCGCTGGCCGTGCAGCAGTTCCTGCCACTGGCGCACCATGCCGAGGCGTTCGTTGTTCAGGATGAACTGCTTGACCGGCGCGCGGAATTGCATCGCGGTGCCCATTTCCTGCATGTTCATCAGCCAGGACGGCCTCACCCGCCACGTTGATCACCAAGGCATCGGGATGGGCGATCTGCACGCCAATGCTGGCGGGCAGGCCGTAGCCCATGGTGCCAAGGCCACCCGAGGTCATCCAGCGGTTCGGGCCTTCAAAGCCAAGGAATTGTGCGGCCCACATCTGATGCTGGCCCACCTCGGTCGTGATGTAGCGGTCCATGCCCTGGGTCAGCGCCTCAAGCCGTTGCAGGGCGTGCTGCGGTTTGATCACCTTGGTCGAATTCTTGTAGGTCAGGCATTTGACGGCCTTCCATTCTTCAATCTGCGCCCACCATTTTTGCAAGGCAGCCTTGTTGACCTTCGACCCGCGCGATTTCCACAGCGCCAAAGCCTCGGCCAGCACCAGCCCCACATCGCCCACGATCGGCACATCGACGTGGATCACCTTGTTGATCGACGAGGGGTCGATGTCGATATGCGCCTTGCGCGAACCCGGGCTGAAATCCTTCACGCGGCCGGTGATGCGGTCGTCGAACCGGGCACCGACGTTGATCATCAGATCGCAGCCGTGCATCGACAGGTTGGCCTCATAGGTGCCGTGCATGCCCAGCATCCCCAGCCAAGCCGAGCCGGAGGCCGGATAGGCCCCCAGACCCATCAGGGTCGAGGTGATGGGAAAGCCGGTGGCGGCCACAAACTCGCGCAGGGTGTTCGACGCGGCCACGCCAGAGTTGATCACGCCGCCGCCGGTGTAGAACAGCGGGCGTTCGGCGGTTTCCATCATTTCCACCAGACGGGCGATCTGTGCCGGGTCGCCCTCCGTGCGCGGCTGGTAATGCGACACGCGCGTCGCCTCCATCGGGGTGTAGGCTCCGGTGGCGAATTGCACGTCCTTGGGAATGTCCACCAGCACCGGGCCGGGGCGGCCTTTGGTCGCCACATGGAAGGCCTGATGGATGGTTTCCGACAGCTTGTCGGTGTCTTTCACCAGCCAGTTCATCTTGGTGCAGGGGCGGGTGATGCCTACGGTGTCGGCCTCTTGAAACCCGTCGGTGCCGATCATGAAGGTGGGCACCTGACCCGACAGCACGATGATCGGGATAGAGTCCATCAGCGCGTCGGTCAGACCCGTCACCGCGTTGGTGGCCCCGGGGCCAGAGGTCACAAGGGCCACGCCGGGTTTGCCGGTGGACCGGGCATAGCCTTCGGCCATGTGGATCGCGCCCTGTTCGTGGCGCACCAGAATATGGCGAATGTCGTTTTGCTGAAAGATCGCGTCATAGATCGGCAACACTGCGCCGCCGGGATAGCCAAAGACCACCTCAACGCCCTGATCCTTCAGCGCCTGCACCACCATATCGGCACCGGTCATCTGCCGTTTGGCTGTGGTCTGGGTTGGGGTCATATCGGTCATCGTCTTGGTCCTTTGCATCGGCAGTTTCGTCACGTTTGGCACAACAAAAAGCCCCCGAGGATCAATCGGGGGCGCATGGGAACCTGTCAGGGTCAACCGTTACCGGCCCATACGCCTTGTTCCTACATGTACCAGAATACGCGGCATCCGCTGCTCCTTGATCTACGGGTCGGAAACTAGGGGGATGCGGCGGGGGCGTCAACCGCAAAAGCACATGTAAAGTGTCGCAGGGGGTGTGAAAATTGAACTATTATTTCCGTTTTCGGCCCCGTCTAGCAATAAATGCAATTTTTTATGCCGGGCGGTGGCTGTTTTTGCGCCGCTTGCTTGCTGTAGGGCAATTGGGGGGCGACTCAGCAGGTTTACGGCGGGGAAGGGGGCAAACCATGGCGGCAGTTCAAGAAAACAGTTCTCAACCCCAGGTTTGCTGTTTAGGCTGAACGCCGGAGTAATGACGGACCGCGCATAAGCGTGGCCGACCAGAGGAGGAGACCGGAATGGATCGTCGTTCGTTTATCACCAAGGCCGCTTTGGGGGGCACGGCTGCTGCCGGGGCGTCCTTGCTGGCAGCACCCGCCATCGCGCAGACCGTGCCGAAAATCACCTGGCGGGTGACGTCGTCGTTCCCCAAGGCGCTGGACACCATCTTTGGCGCGGCGGAAACCATGTCGAAATTCGTGTCCGAGGCGACGGACGGCAATTTCACCATTCAGGTGTTCCCGGCGGGCGAATTGGTCCCCGGTCTGGAAGCCGCCGATGCGGTGTCGTCCGGCACCGTCGAGGCCTGCCATACGGTGCCTTACTACTTCTGGGGCAAGGATCCGACCTATGCCCTTGGCGCGGCTGTGCCGTTCGGCCTGAATGCGCGGATGATGAACGCCTGGTGGTACTACGGCGGCGGCATCGACATGATGAACGAGTTCTACGCCACGCAAAACCTGATCGCCTTCCCGGCGGGCAATACCGGCGTGCAGATGGCGGGCTGGTATCGCAAGGAAATCAACTCGCTGGCCGATCTTCAGGGGCTGAAGATGCGGATCGGTGGCTTTGCCGGCAAGGTCATTGAAAAGCTGGGCGTGGTGCCGCAGCAAATTCCGGGCGGCGATATCTATCCGGCGCTGGAAAAGGGCACCATTGATGCCGCCGAATGGGTTGGCCCGTATGACGATGAAAAGCTTGGGTTCTTCAAGGTGGCCCCGTACTACTATTATCCCGGTTGGTGGGAAGGTGGCCCGTCGATTGCCACGATGATCAACCTGGCCAAGTGGAACGAGTTGCCGAAGAACTATCAGGCGATTCTGAAAACCGGCTGTGCCTTGGCGAACACCGATATGCTGGCGTCCTATGACTACAAGAACCCGACCGCGCTGAAATCATTGGTGGCGGGCGGCGCGCAACTGCGGCCCCTGCCGCAAGACGTGTTGTCGGCGGCGTTTGATGCGGCGGCGGCGACCTATGCCGAGGTTTCGGCCACCAATGAGACCTTCAAGAAGATCAAGGCCAGCCAGGACGCGTTCCGGGCCGATGCCTATCTGAACGCGCAGATTGCCGAGTATAACTATGACGTGTTCATGATGGCACAGCAGCAGGCGGGCAAGCTGTAAACCGGCTGGTTTGGCTGAGATCGCCGGGGGGACTTCACGTCCCCCCGGTCTCACCATTGGCGTTCGCCAATGTTGCCGCCCCTGTGGGATATTTTTAGACAGAGAATGAAACGCAAAAGGCCCCGGAGCGATTGCTTCGGGGCCTTTTGGTTTTTGGGTTCGGGATTACGGGGTGACGGAGGGCTCGCCCAGTTTTGGGGCACCCAATACCGGGGCCCCGAGGGTTGGTGCGCCCAAGGTTGGTGCACCCAGAACCGGTGCGCCCAAAGTTGGTGCCCCAAGAGTTGGTGCGCCTAAAGTTGGGGCACCTAAAGTTGGGGCACCCAATACCGGCGCGCCGAGGCTGGTGGTGCCAGAGGGTGCGCCAAGCGGGGCGAGGGTGGGGACTTTGATCTCGATCGTGGACGGGTCCACCACCACGCCTTTGTAGTGCATTACCAGTTGCGGGAAGCCGATGACGATGCCGATCATCACCACCTGGATCACCACGAAAGGCACCGCGCCCCAGTAGATCTGCCCCGTCGTGACCCCCGCAGTGCGGATGCCGGTGACCTTGTCGATATAGCTCGACTTCGGCGCGACCGACCGCAGGTAGAACAGCGAGAACCCGAAGGGCGGGTGCATGAACGAGGTCTGCATGTTGACCCCGAGGATCACCCCGAACCAGATCAGATCAATCCCCAAGGCCTGCGCCGGGGCGACAAGCAGGGGGACGATGATGAAGGCGAGTTCGAAGAAATCGAGGAAGAACGCGAGCAGGAACACAAGGATCGACACGAAGATCAGGAACCCGGTCTGTCCGCCCGGCACGCCGACCAGCAGATGTTCGACCCAGATCTGCCCGTTCACCCCGTAGAACGCGAGCGAGAACACCCGCGCGCCGATCAGGATGAACAGCACGAAGGCCGACAACCGCGTGGTAGATTCCAACGCTTGCCGGATCACGCCCATGTTCAGACGGCCCTTGAGTGCCGCCAGCAACAGCGAACCGACCGCCCCCATGGCCCCGCCTTCGGTTGGCGTGGCGATGCCAAGGAAGATCGTGCCCAGCACCAGAAAGATCAGCGCCAGCGGCGGGATCAGCACCATGATCACCTGTTGGGCAAGGCGCGACATGGTGTTCATGCCGGTGGCCTTGTCGATCACCGCATAGAGGTAGATCACCGCGACGCCGATGGTGCCGCCAAGGATATCGGCATTGGCCCCATGCGCCGGGTATAGCATCACATGGGCTGCATAGCCGATGCCGATGGCCGCTGCGATGGCCGCCAGCAGGGAGGTGACGCCGTGCCCCAAGGTGCGGGCCTCCAGCGGCAGGGCGGGCACCCATTGCGGACGCCACATCGAGATGACAAAGACATAGCCCATGTAAAGCCCGGTCAGGATCAGGCCGGGGATCATCGCCCCCTTGTACATGTCGCCGACGGACTTGCCCAACTGATCGGCAAGAACGATCAGCACCAAGGACGGCGGGATGATCTGCGCAAGCGTGCCAGAGGCCGCAATCACGCCGCTTGCCACTCGGCGGTCATAGCCATAGCGCAGCATGATCGGCAACGAAATCAAGCCCATGGCAATCACCGAGGCCGCAACGACTCCGGTGGTCGCGGCGAGCAGCGCCCCCACGATGATCACCGCATAGGCAAGGCCGCCCCGGATCGGGCCGAACAACTGCCCCACGGTATCCAGCAGATCCTCGGCCATGCCGGACCGTTCCAGCACGATGCCCATGAAGGTGAAGAAGGGGATGGCCAGGAGCGTCTCATTCGACATGACGCCAAACAGGCGGATCGGCATGGTAAACAGCAGCGGCCAATCAAGCGTGATGGTGCTTTCGGAATAGGGCGCAAGCCAGACACCGATGGCAAAGAACAACAAGCCCGTTGGCTGCCAAGGAAAACGCCACCGGATAGCCCAGCAGCAGGAAGATCACGAGGCTGGCGAACATGATCGGCGCCATGTTCAGCGCGATGAGTTCCATCATGTGCGATCCTCCGCCCGACGTTTTTCCTCAATCTCGGCGAGACGGGCGACTT
The DNA here is from genome assembly GCA_963772935.1 of uncultured Alphaproteobacteria bacterium. GTDB lineage: Bacteria > Pseudomonadota > Alphaproteobacteria > Rhodobacterales > Rhodobacteraceae > JANNNF01. The sequence continues at coordinate 243,662 of CAVYZK010000009.1, forward strand.
CGGCGGCGAGGGCGGCACCCTCCAGTTCTGCCGCCTCATGCGCGGATACGAAGGGGGTGGGGTCGTCCATCAGCCCGCGCATCACGGCGATTTTCTTGACGATTTCGGAAAACGCCTGTGCGACCAGCAGCAGGAACCCGGCGGCCAGCAGGGCGCGGGCGGGCCAGATGATCAGACCACCTGCGTTGGTGGAAATCTGGCCGATCCGCCAGGCGTTATAGGCATAGGGGATCAGCATGTAGGACATGATCAGCACGAAGGGCAGCAGGAAGAACACATGGCCGAACAGGTCGATCCAATGCTGGGTGCGGCGCGACCTTGTGCCATAGAAGATGTCGATGCGGATATGTTCATTCTGTTGCAGCGTATAGGCCGCAGCCCCCATGAAGGCCGCGCCAAACAGATACCATTGCAGTTCCAGCCATGAATTGGACGACATGCTGAACACTTTGCGCACGATGGCATTGGCCGCACTGACCAGCACGGCCACAAGGATCAGCCACATGACTGCCTTGAAAACCGCTTCTGTCAGCCGGTCAATCCCTCGGGATGCCGCGAGGAGTGGTTGCATTGAAATCCTCCCTCTGAGGCGCGGTTGACCCGCGCGGTCGTCTTGTTTTTGGTATCGCGGACTTTGCGCCCGATCGTGTTTGTCTTCGGTTATGATGGTGCAGGCTGGGCGTCAATAAACCTCTGCTTGTCCTGACGCTACGATAAGCGGGGGGCCGATCAAGTCCCATCTGTTGCCAAAGGGATCGCGCCAGACGGCGACGGTGCCATAGGGCTCGTGGCGGGGTGGTTCTTCAAACACCACGCCTGCGGCGGTCATCCGGGTGTGATCGCGGGTGAAATCGTCGGTATGCAGGAACAGCCAGACCCGGCCCCCGGCCTGATGGCCAATTGCGGCGGTTTGATCGGGGGTGTCAGCCCGGGCGAGCACCAGCGACGCGCCACCGCCGGGTGGCTGCACCGTGACCCAGCGTTTGTGGCCCTGATCCTGATCCGCCGTCAGGGCAAAGCCCATCACGCCGGTGTAAAATGCAATGCCAGAGTCATAGTCGGGGACCACAAGTGCCACGGCCCCCAGCCACGACCCAGCGGTCATTCGGACGAAATCTCACGGATAGACTCGCGGACGGGGTCACGCGCGGCGCGGCTGTCGGGCAGGTTGATGCGGGCGACCTGTTCGGCGATCGGATCGACCGACAGGGGGTGCAGTTCAGCCCGGTGCGCGGCTGGATCGCCGATATCCTGCCACTGGCCACCCTTGTAAATCTCTAGCGCGGAAAACCCGGCCTTGTAGCCCATCTTGCGGCTGCCGGGCACCCAGTAGCCGAGGTAGAGGTAGGGCAGGCCTGCCTCGCGCGCGATGGCGATATGGTCAAGGATCACATGAGTGCCAAGGCTGTCTGCGGCGAGGTCAGGGTCGTAAAAGGAATAGACCATGCTGAGGCCGTCATCGAACACATCCGTCAGGCAGACAGCGGACAGGGGGCGGATGCGGTCTTCGGTATGGCGGGAATATTCGATCACCCGGCTTTTGATCGGGGTTTCCTCGATCATCGCGGCGAATTCAAAGATGTCCATGTCGGCCATGCCACCATCAGCATGGCGGCTGTCGAGGTAGCGGCGGAACAGGGCAAACTGGTCTTCGGTCGCCCAAGGGCTGGTCGCATTGCGGCGCAGGTGGGCGTTGCGTTTCAGGACCTTGCGCTGGCTGCGGTTGGGCACGAAATCGGCCACCCGGATGCGGGCCGACAGGCAGGCCGAACATTCGGCACAGGACGGGCGGTACAGCACGTTCTGGCTGCGCCGGAACCCCTGTTTGGACAGCGTGTCATTCAGCCGCTGCGCATGTTCGCCTTGCAGCGCCGTGAACAATTTCCGTTCCATCCGCCCCTGAAGATAGGGGCAGGGCTGCGGAGCCGTCACATAGAATTGGGGCGCGATGGGAAGGGTGTGGCGCATTCAGGCTTTGATATCGGGGAAAGGTTGGCAAAAGCCTATCAAGACGCGGGTCAGTCGCCAAGCGGGGATTTTTGGGCTGGGGGGGCTATTTGGGTGCAAAAAAGCCCCGCCCGGGTAAGGGGCGGGGCTTTGGTCGTAGGGGTGGGGTCAGTATTCGCCGCCGCCACCTGTATCACGCACCGGTTGCACAGCGTTTTGGCCTGTGTTTTGGGCGGCATCCTCGGCCCGGTTGGCGGCGGCACGGTCGGTCATGAAGGTGTCAAACTCCGACTTGTCCTTGGCCTCACGCAGGCGTTGCAGGAAGGATTCGAACGCCATCTGTTCATCCTCCAGCCGGCGCAGGGTATCGGCCTTGTAGGCATCAAACGCTGCGTTGCCGGTGGAATGGCGGCCCATGTGGTGGCCCCGGTGATGGTCGTGGCGATGCGCGCAGGAATGACGGCTGAACATGCGTTTGCTCCAGATCAGATAGGCCAGAACGGCCAGGCCCACCGGCCAGATGAAGATGAAGGCCAGAACCATGGCCGCGATCCAGGCACCCTTGCCACGATCGTCCAGCCAGCGTTCGGCACGGCGAAACCTGTTAGGTGAAACCGCCGGTCCGGTTTTCTGGCCGGGGGGCGGCTGAGGAGGTGTACATCGGCAGTCTCCGCTGTTGAATGTGTTATGTGAAGTCTGTTCACATGACCCAAGATGCCTATGGTGGGGGGCCAGTTCAAGAGGGTATGTTAAAATAGTTTACATGGGCGGTTGCGATGAAAAAGGGCGGCCTTTCGGGGCCGCCCTTTCCCTGTGGTCAGGTCAGCCCGGGCTTAGTCGCAGCAGGGCATCGGGTCTTCGCAGCAGGGGCCGCCGTCACAGCACGCACTTGCGGCATAGGCGGCACCGCCAAGACCAAAGGTCAGGGCGAGGGTGATCAGAAAGGCTTTCATGGTCGTCTCCATTTGTTTGATATCAGGCTTCAGGCAGGTCACGCCCGCACTTTGGGGGGCGGCGGCTCTGGACCCGTTTCCTGCGATCCGGCAAACAGGACGGAGGTGGCAAAGGGCGGGGTGGTGGTTGCCAAACGCTTGGCAAAACTGGTGTCGGTCAGCAGGGCCGCACAGGCCGACTTGCACATCGCCGTGCCGCCCGAGGCCATGGCCGCGCAGTCTATCATTGCGCTGTCATCGCAGCAATCGACCCCCATCGGGCAGGCCATTGCCCGGCTGCCGATCAGGAACACTGACAGCACAAGGATCAGGGCAAAGCGCCAGAGGGGAACAGACGAAGTCATGGCCAGACGCTATTCGGTGCCCGGCCCTGCGGCCAGTCACATCCGCGTCAGTCGCCGCTGCGTTGACCCCGCTGCGGGGGCATCGCATGATGGCGGGATGACAACCAATTTCGCCACGCGCCTGACCCGCCAACCCGTTGCCTATGATGCCGCCGCCGGGGCCGATGCCCGGGCAGGTTTTGCGGATCTGCCGCCCGAGGTGGCAGGCCTGATCGCGGGGGTTGCCGGGTGCAGCCCTTTTCTGAAGGGGCTGATGGCGCAAGAGGCTGGCTGGCTGCGAGAGGCTTTGGCGGGGCCACCGGAAGCCGCTTTGGCCGAGGTTCTGGCCGGGTTGGAGGGGCAGAGCAGTGCCACGCTCGGGTCTGTTTTGCGCGGGGCCAAGCGCCGGGTCGCGCTGCTGACGGCCTTGTGCGATCTGGGCGGGGTCTGGACGCTGGAGCAGGTCACGGGGGCCTTGACCGACCTTGCCGACCGGGCAGTGCATCTGGCGCTGACCACGCTGGTGGCCGATGAAATTCGCCGGGGCAAGCTGCCGGGGGCAGAGCCTGACGATGCCGACACGGCGGGGGGCATGGTTGCGCTTGCCATGGGCAAGATGGGTGCGCATGAGCTGAACTATTCGTCCGACATTGATCTGGTCTGCCTGTTTGACGAGACGCGATACCCCGGGGTGGAACAAGAGGCCCGCGCCGCCTTCATCCGTGTGACGCGCAAGATGGCGGCGATGCTGTCGGATGTGACGGCGGAAGGCTATGTGTTCCGCACCGACCTGCGGCTGCGCCCCGATGCGGCGGTGACGCCTGTGTGCATTTCGATGGCGGCGGCGGAATCCTACTATGAAAGCGTGGGCCGGACGTGGGAGCGCGGGGCCTATATCAAGGCGCGGCCCTGTGGCGGCGATCTTCGCGCGGGGTGGGGGTTCCTGAAAACCCTGACCCCGTTCGTCTGGCGCAAGCATCTGGATTTCGCGGCGATTGAAGATGCGCATGACATGCGCCTGCGCATCCGCGACCACCGGGGGCTGCACGGGCCGGTCACGGTGGAAGGCCACAATATGAAACTGGGGGTGGGGGGCATCCGCGAGATCGAGTTTTTCACCCAGACCCGGCAGTTGATTGCGGGCGGGCGCGACCCTGATCTGCGGGATCGGACGACCGTGGGCGGGCTGGCGGCACTGGCCGCGAAGGGTTGGATTCCGGGCGAAGTGACCGAGGAGTTGACCACGCTCTACCGCGCGCACCGCGAGGTGGAGCATCGCTTGCAGATGGTGAATGACGCGCAGACCCATGACCTGCCGGTAACGGCGGAAGGCGTGGCGCGGATCGCTGCCTTCTGCGGGCAGACGCGATGCCGAGTTTCGCGCAGGGTCTGCTGGACCGGCTGGCGCGCACCGACCATCTGACCGAAGGGTTCTTTGCGCCATCGGCGGCCCCTGTCGCCAAGGGGCCGGTGCTGTCGGATCAGGCGACCAAGCTGGTGGCGGGCTGGGCGTCCTACCCCGCCTTGCGGTCAGACCGCGCGCAGGGGATTTTCCGCCGTCTGCGCCCGGTGCTGCTGGCACAACTGGGCCGCGCCGCGAACCCCGAGGAGGCGCTGGTGGCGCTGGACGGGTTTCTGGCGGGGCTGCCTGCGGGGGTGCAGATATTCTCGCTGTTCGAGGCCAACCCGCAACTGGTGGAATTGATCGTCGATATCGCGGCCACCTCGCCGGGGCTTGCACGCTATCTGTCGCGCAATGCGGCTGTGCTGGATGGCGTGATCGGCGGATCGTTCTTTGCCGACTGGCCGGGGGAGGCTGCGCTGAGTGCCGAGTTGCGGGCACGGCTGGCGGGGATTGATGATTATGAACGCCAGTTGGATTCCGCCCGCGTCTGGATGAAGGAATGGCATTTCCGGGTGGGGGTGCATCACCTGCGTGGGCTGATCGACGCCTTTGCGGCAGGGCGGCACTATGCCGATCTGGCCGGGGCGGTGCTGGCCGTGCTGTGGGACGTGGTGGCGGTGGAATTTGCGCGCAAGCACGGGGCGATGCCGGGGCAGGGTGCGGTCTTGGTGGGCATGGGGTCACTGGGCGCGGGGCGGCTGAACGCGCAATCCGACCTTGATCTGATCGTGATCTATGACGCGGGCGATGCCGTGTCTGACGGCCCGCGCCCACTGGCCACCCGGCCTTATTACGCACGCCTGACCCAAGCGATGGTGACGGCTGTCTCGGCGCAGATGGCGCAGGGGCGGCTCTATGAGGTGGACATGCGGTTGCGCCCCTCGGGGCGGCAGGGGCCGGTGGCCACGTCGATCGAGTCATTCCGCAGCTATCAACTGGGTGAGGCTTGGACCTGGGAACACCTCGCCCTGACCCGCGCGCGGGTAATGGCGGGGGCGCAGGGGCTGGCCGCAGAGTTCGAGACGTTCCGGGTGGCGTTGCTGGCGGCCAAGGGGCAGGGGCCGGAGGTGCGCGCCGATGTGGCAGCGATGCGGGCGCGGCTGGCGGCGGCAAAACCGGGCAAAGGCAGTTGGGATGCCAAGAACGGGCCGGGGCGGTTGATGGATATTGAACTGGCGGCGCAGACGGTGGCCTTGCTGGCCGGATCGCCTGCGCGGGGGGTAGAGCCACAGATTGCTTCGGGCGGGGTTGCCGTTTTGTCGCAATCGAACCAGACGGCGTTGCAGGATGGGTACAGATTGTTCTGGCAGGTGCAGGCGGCGTCGCGGTTGCTGGGCGATGCAGCGATTGATCCGGTTACGATGGGTCTGGGCGGCTGTGCCTTTGTGCTGCGCGAAACGGGGGCTGCCGATGCGTCGGACCTGTCAGCGCGGCTGGAAGCGGCAGCGGGCCGGGCCGAGGCGGTGATACTGGGGTTGCTGGGATGAGGTGTGACAGATGGGGAGACGGGCCGTGGACATAGCAACCGCCGACTGGAAGGGCCTCGTGCGCGAAAGTTACCGCATCGAGGGGATCACGGTCGGGGAATGCCGGTCGATCTTTGTCGATTGGGCGCTGTCGGTGCCGGTAGGCGTATCCGTGCCCGACGCGCTGCGCGCGCTGATCGCGCATTACGCGCTGCCAGAGCCGGACCATCCGATGAGTGCGGTGTTGAATGAGGGGCTGACAGCCCCCGATGCCCCCAAGCGCCGGGGTGGTCGCGCGGCACGGGTGGGAGTTTAGGTCACATGGGTGGGGAGGATGGGCAGATTGCCCATCCTACGATTGCAGGGTTAGCCGCGCAGGGCCACGGCCTCGGCGGCGAGGGTGGTGATGGCCGCCCAGTCGCCTCGCGCCATGGCGTCCTTGGGGGCAACCCACGAGCCACCGACGCAGAGGATGTTCGACAGACCCAGATAATCGCGCGCGTTCTTCAGGCTGATGCCCCCCGTGGGGCAGAATTTGACCTGCGGGATCGGCGAGCCGATGGATTTCAGGTACGCCGCCCCGCCTGCCTGTTCCGCCGGGAAGAACTTCTGCACGGTATAGCCTTTCTCCAGCAGCGCCATCACCTCGGACGCGGTGGCAGCGCCGGGCAGCAGCGGCAACTCATATTCGGCGCAGGCATCGAGCAGCCGTTCGGTGGCCCCGGGCGACACGCCGAACAGCGCGCCCGCGGCCTTGGCGGCCTTCACATCGGCGGGGGTCAGCAGGGTGCCCGCCCCCACCACACCGCCCGGGACTTCTGACATTGCGCGGATCGCATCCAAAGCGACGGGGGTGCGCAGCGTCACCTCCAGCGCGGGCAGACCGCCTGCGACCAAGGCCTGCGCCAGTTTGGCCGCATGGGCGAGATCGTCGATCACCAGCACGGGGACGACGGGGGCGAGGCGGCAGATTTCGGCGGCTTTGACGGATTGCTGGGCGGGGGTCATGGGGATGGTCCTTTGGGTCAGGCACTGGCGGAAAGGGGGAAGCCTCCGGCGGGAGTATTTGGAAAAGAGCAATTCGGACTTTGCTCTTTCTGAAATACTCCCGCCGGAGGTATCTTTTAAGGTGGGTCAGACCACCACGGCGGCACCCGTATCGGCGGAGCCGACTGTGCGGCGGAAGGCCTCGAACAACTCGCGTCCAGTGCCGTGGCGGTTGTGGCTGAGGTCTACGGTGACTGGCGCGCGGTCGTCAAACTCGGCGCTGATCACCGAGAGGGTGCCTGCTTTGGCGTCGAGCCTTATGATGTCGCCGTCGCGAAGTTTGGCCAGCGGGCCGCCGACGGCGGCTTCGGGGCAGACGTGGATCGCGGCGGGCACCTTGCCCGACGCGCCTGACATGCGGCCATCAGTGACGAGCGCCACCTTCAGGCCACGGTCTTGCAGGACTGACAGGGTGGGGGTCAGCGAGTGCAGTTCCGGCATGCCGTTGGCCTGCGGGCCCTGGAAGCGGACGACGACCACGGTGTCTGTGGTGAACTCGCCCGCCTTGAACGCGCGTTTCACATCTTCCTGGTCGTGGAAGATGCGGGCGGGGGCCTCGATGAGGTGACGTTCGGGGGCGACGGCAGAGACCTTGATCACGCCGCGCCCGAGGTTGCCGGTCAGTTGCTTGAGGCCCCCGGTGGTGGCGAAAGGGTCGGCGGCGGGGCGCAGGATCTTGTCGTTGAGGGTGTCGGGGGAGCCGTCTTGCCAGACCAGTTTGCCGTCCAGCAGTTTGGGTTCCTGCCGGTAATGCGACAGCCCGTCGCCCGCGATGGTCTTGGCATCGGGGTGCAAAAGACCTGCGTCCAGCAATTGGCCGATCATGTAGGACAGGCCGCCTGCGGCGTGGAAGTGGTTCACGTCGGCCAGACCGTTGGGATAGACCTTGGCCATCAGCGGTACGATATCGGACAGGTCGGCGAAATCCTGCAGATCGAGGATCACACCCGACGCACGGGCCATGGCGGGCAGGTGCAGGACGAGGTTGGTGGACCCGCCCGTGGCCATCAGCCCGACGAGGCCGTTGACATAAGCGCGTTCGTCAAGGATCTCGCCCACCGGGCGGTAGTCGTTGCCAAGTGCTGTGATGCGGGCTGCGCAATCGACGGCGGCCACGGTCAAAGCCTCGCGCAACGGCGTGCCGGGGTTGACGAAGGAGGAGCCGGGCAGATGCAGGCCCATGAATTCCATCAGCATCTGATTGGTGTTGGCGGTGCCGTAGAAGGTGCAGGTGCCGGGGCCGTGGTAGCTGGCCATTTCTGCCTTCATCAGGTCATCGCGCGTCATCTTGCCTTCGGCAAAGGCGTTGCGGACCTTTGACTTTTCGTCATTCGGCAGGCCGGAGGTCATCGGGCCTGCAGGCACGAACACGGCAGGCAGGTGCGAAAAGGTGGCCGCCGCGATGATCAGACCGGGAACGATCTTGTCACAGACGCCAAGGAACACCGCCGAGTCGAAGGTGTTGTGCGACAGCGATACGCCCGCCGCCAACGCAATGACATCGCGGGAAAACAGCGACAGTTCCATCCCGGCCTGCCCTTGGGTCACGCCGTCACACATGGCGGGCACGCCGCCTGCGACTTGTGCCGTGGCCCCGGCGGCGCGGGCGGCTGTGCGGATCAGGTCGGGGTAACGCTCAAACGGCTGATGCGCCGACAGCATGTCATTGTAGGAGGTGACGATGCCGATGTTGGGCGCGCGGGTGGTGGCCAAGGTGGCCTTGTCCTGCTCCATCGCTGCATAGGCATGGGCCTGATTTCCGCAGGCCAGATGGCCGCGCGCGGGGCCGTCACGCCCGGCCTGTGCCATGCGGGCAAGATAGGCCGACCGGGTGCTGGCCGACCGCGCACGGATGCGGTCTGTGACGCTGGCGAGGGTGGGATGAAGCGGCATTTGGGGCCTCTGACTGATGGGGTGCGGCAAGTGTACCATGATGTGTTAGCGCTAACAAGACATGCGGTGCAGGGCTGGTGGGCCGGATTTTTCACAAATCGGGGTGTTTGCCGTCGGATTGTTTCCGTTGCCGCAAACATACCCCGGAATCGCGCCATGTTTTGCGAAGTTTCGCCGCATTTGCAGGGAATATTCAAGTCATTCAGCAAGAGGCAGAAGCCTCGGAGGGTCACATGGCTACCGCTCGCATGTTAAATCACCGCACTGCCCTTTTGGGGTTGGCTTTGGCGTTCGGCCTGAGCGCCTGCGGGGCCACCGATACGGTTTCGCGCAATGGCTATGGCACGCCCGGGGTGACGCTTGCAACCCAAGGCCGGGCTGTGCCCGTGCCGGGGCCTGCTGCCACCGGGCCGCATATTCTGGCCGCACAATATGATGTGCAGGATGTGCGCATCAACGTGTCACGCAAGCTGAAGGTGTCTGAGGCGAACATGTTCTACCCCGTCGCCGATATCGTCTGGCGGGGCGAGCCGCGCGGCGACCGCTATCAGCAGGTGGCCAAGATGTATCAAGAGGCGGCGGCAGCGGGCACCAGTGCGATGACTCATGGCCGCGCCGTGGTTGTGGATGTTGATGTGATCCGCAATCACTGCCTGACCGAAAAGACGCGTTACACCGTGGGCGGGGTTCATTCGCTGCGCTTCATGCTGACGGTGACGGATGCTGCGACCGGCCAAGTGATTGACGGCCCGCGTGAAGTGATCGCCGATGTCAAAGGGGCGGGCGGCAATCAGGCGATCGTAGAGGAACAGAATGGCCGCACACAGCGGGTGGTTGTGGTCGAACGGCTGGCGCAGGTCTTGCGGCGCGAACTGTCGCAGACGGTGGTCGCGACGCCCGAACTGACGGCACGGTTGCAATCGGATGTGACGGTGACGGTGGCGGGTCTCAGCCAGTAACTGCCGGGCAATCGTTGGTGGCCAATAACTGGTGGGCACCATCTTTCGCAAACACACCAAAGACTGTAAGGGGAGGGCATGGAGCCCTCCCTTTCGCATTCGCCCCGCCCCGAAGATGCTGCGCCAGCCCATGGCCGCGCGGTTGTCCGTCTGAAACCCAAAGCCGAGGCCCGGGCAATCCGCCACGGTTTTCCTTGGGTCTATGCCGATGAGTTGGTGACCGACCGCCGCACCGCAGGCCTTGCGCCGGGTGCGCTGGCGGTTCTGGAGGACGCGGACCGCAGGCCGTTGGGGCTGGTCACGGTCAACACCAAATCCAAGATCATCGTGCGGATGCTGGACCGTGATCCCATGGCGCAGATTGATCAGGCATGGTTCGAGGCGCGGCTGTCGCGGGCGCTGTCGTTGCGGGATCGCCTTTATGACGCGCCGTTCTACCGGCTGGTGCATGCCGAGGCGGATGGCCTGCCCGGCATCGTGATCGACCGTTACGGCGATGTCGCCGTGGTGCAGCCGAACGCCGCCTGGGCCGAGGCACATCTGGAGGTGCTGGTGGCGGCGCTGGTTGCGGTGACGGGTGTTACGGCGGTGGTCAAGAACGGCACGGGCCGGTCGCGCGTGCTGGAAGGGCTGGTCGAGGAAACGGTGTGTCTGGCTGGTGCGGTGGACGCCGCTGTGCCGGTGGTGATGAACGGGGCCACCTACATGGCCGATGTGATGGGCGGGCAGAAGACCGGGTTGTTCTATGACCAGCGCCCGAACCACGCCTTTGCCGCGCGTCTGGCACGGGGGTCGCGGGTGCTGGATGTGTTCGCCCATGTCGGCGGCTTTGGGCTGGCGGCACTTGCAGCGGGGGCGGACAGCGCCCTGGCGGTGGATGCCTCGGCGGCAGCTTTGGGGCTGGCGACGGACGGGGCTGCGGCATCGGGTTTTGCCGACCGGTTTGCCACACGGCAGGGCGATGCATTCGAGGTGCTGGAGGCGTTGGGAACCGAGGGCGCGCAGTTTGACATGGTGATCTGCGACCCGCCCGCCTTTGCGCCCGCCAAACCTGCGCTGGAGGCGGGCTTGCGCGCCTATGAACGGCTGGCGCGGCTGGCGGCACCCTTGGTCGCACCGGGCGGCTATCTGGTGATGTGTTCGTGTTCGCATGCCGCCGACCTTGCGTCTTTCCGCAACGCATCGGCGCGCGGCATCGGGCGTGGCGGGCGGCGGGGGCAGTTGCTGCACACCGGCTTTGCCGGGGCGGACCATCCGATGCTGCCGCAACTGGCGGAAAGCGGATATCTGAAGGCGCTGTTCTTCCGGCTGGATGGCTGATGAAGGCGGTTCTGGACGCCTGCGTTCTGTACCCCACGGTATTGCGTGAGATTCTGACCGGGGTGGCGGCGCAGGGGCTGTATACGCCGCTGTGGTCGGACCGGATACTGGAGGAATGGGCGCGCGCGACGCACAAGCTGGGGCCGGGGGCCGAGGCGGTGGCGCGGGGCGAGATTGCGCTGTTGCGGGCGGCGTTCCCCAAGGCCAGCATCCGCGCGCAGCCGGATATCGAGGCCCGGATGCTGCTGCCCGATGCCAATGATGTGCATGTGCTGGCCGTGGCCGTGGCAGGCCACGCCGATTGCATCGTGACGTTCAACGCCAAGGATTTCCCGCGTCATGTGCTGGCCGAGGAAGGGATCGCCCGGCGCGATCCGGATGGGCTGCTGTGGGAGTTGTGGTCGCATCATCCGGCGGAGGTTGCGGCGGTGGTGGCCCGCGTGCATGCGGTGGCAGAACAGATGGCGGGGGTGGAGTTGCCGCTGCGGGGGCTATTGAAGCGGGCGCAACTGCCGAAGCTGGCAAAAGCGATTGCGTAGGATGGGCAATCTGCCCATCTTCCCCACCTGAGAACCGCCACGATCTGAAGATCGAACGATCTAAAGATGGGCGGAATCGCCCATCCTACCCCACCTTGCAGCATTCGCCTCAATCGCGGCGATGCGGTCGGCAGTCTTGGGGTGGCTTAACAGCCACGCCGGCGCAGTTTGCGCATGGCTGCGTGTCAGCGCGTCCAACTTGGCAAACAGTGACACTTGCGGGCCGGTCCCGATGCCAGACTTGATCAGCAGGGCTGACGCATAGGCATCCGCCTCAAACTCATCCCGCCGCGACAGATGCGCCATCAGGGCGGTCGAGATGAAATTCGCAATCCACATCCCCACAAACGGCACATAGCGCGACAGCACGGCCGACAGCATCATCACCACCGCGTTCTGGCCGGTGAAATCAATCATCCGCCGTCGCGAATGGCCAAGGGCGACATGGCCCAGCTCATGCGCAATGACCCCTGCCAGTTCCTCGGACGTGACCTCACCGCGCTGTTTGCGGTTCAGAAAGCCGCGCGTCAGGAAAATACGACCATCAGGGGCGGCGAGGCCGTTTACCGCATCAATCTCATACACATGCACCTTGATTGCGGGCACATCCAGCGCCACCGCCATCCGGTCGGCCAGAGCAGTGATATCCGGGTCGGTCAGCGGGCGGGACTGGGCGTCCAGCGTCTTTTTGGTGCGCCAGACCGAGAATTTCAGCATCAATACGGCATAGCCGATGGCAAGCAACAGGGGGGCGAATTTCAACATAAGGGTAATATGGGGGTGGTTCGCGGCGGGGGAAAGGGGCAGCGGTTCAGGTTCTGGCAGAATCAGAAATCGCTGCCGATCGATCTGCTCAAACGTGTTGTCCGAAGGCTAGTTCCGCCGAACGCTGATCCGCTTCAGCGCAGCAGTTTGATGCCGCGCGCGATGCCTTCCAGCGTCATCGGCACCATGTTGCCGCCCATCAGATCGCTGATCAGCCGGGTCGAATGGCTGTGGCGCCAATGCGCCTCGGGCACCGGGTTGATCCACAGATGATGCGGCCATTGGGTGGCGGCGCGGGTCAGCCAGACCTCGCCCGCCTCGGGGTTCCAGTGTTCATTCGCCCCGCCGGGGTGCAGGATTTCATAGGGCGACATGGCGGCGTCGCCCACGAAGATACATTTGTAATCAGACCCATAGCTGCGCAGAATATCCATCGTGGGCGTCTGGTCATCCCAGCGGCGGCGGTTGTCGCGCCACACGCCCTCATACAGGCAGTTGTGGAAATAGAATGGGACGAGGTGTTTGAACTCTGACTTTGCAGCAGAAAACAGCTCCTCCATCACCTTGACATAGGGGTCCATGCTGCCGCCAATGTCCAGAAACAGCAGCACCTTCACCGCATTGCGCCGTTCGGGCCGGGTCTGCACATCCAGCCAGCCGTGTTCGGCGGTGGCGCGGATGGTGGCGTCCAGATCAAACTCGTCGGCCGCCCCGTCCCGCGCCCATTGCCGCAGGCGGCGCAGGGCGACCTTGATGTTGCGGGTGCCAAGTTCGACCGTGTCGTCCAGATTGCGAAACTCGCGCTTGTCCCAGACCTTGACGGCGCGTTGGTGGCGGGACTGGTCCTGCCCGATCCGCACGCCTTCGGGGTTGTAGCCGTAGGCCCCGAACGGCGATGTGCCCGCCGTGCCCACCCATTTGTTGCCGCCCTGATGGCGGCCCTGCTGTTCGGCCAGCCGTTTGCGCAGCGTGTCCATCAGCGCATCGAACCCTCCAAGCGCCTGAATGGCCGCGCGGTCTTCTGCTGACAGGTGTTTTTCGGCCAGCTTTTCCAGCCAGTCGGCGGGCAGGTCGATGGCGTCCAGAACCTGTTCCGCGGTGATATCCTCCAGCCCGCCGAACGCCTTGGCGAAGGCGCGGTCAAAGCGGTCGAGGTGGCGTTCATCTTTGACCAGTGCGGTGCGGGCAAGATAGTAGAACCCGGTCGGGTCATAGGTCACAAGGCCCGCTGCCATGCCTTCCAGAAAGGCCAGATATTCGCGCAGGGAAACCGGGATGCCTGCCTGTCGCAGATGATCAAAGAAGGGCAGGAACATGGGGCGTCACCCGGCCAGAGAGCGTTCCAGAAAGATGGTCAGGAACAGGCCCAGAAGCGCAAGCGCGATGCCATAACCTGCGGCGTACTGCGCCATGTCCGCAGGCTTGCCTCCGCGTTTGCGGGCGGTCAGCGCGCCTATCAGCGCCCCCAGAATTGCCCCACCGATCACAATCATACCGTCGCCGCCCCGTCTGCCGGGACGGCAAAAGGCCAATCCCTAACCCCGGCGGCCCCGTGCGCCCAAGGCTGCGATTTCGCGCAGCCGGGCGCGCGTGCTCGCCTCTGAGCCAAAGCCATAGCGCGCCCATGCCTGACTGTCGAGGCGCAGGGCTGTCGCATCTGCGCCACGGCCCGTCAGCTCCAAAGCCTCGGCCTTGATCAGCATCACGGTCGCAAGCAGGCTGGCGTTCTCGGCCCGGCGGATCACCGGAATGGCGCGGTCGGCAAAGGCGATGGCCTGTCCCGGATTGCCCATGGCGACGGCAATGGCGGCAAGCTGCATATCCACATGGGCGACCTGCACCGCCCCGCCGGGTTGGGCGCGGTAGATGCGGGCGGCTTCGGTCAACTCACGCACCGCACGGGCGGGGTCAGACGCCACATAGAGCCTGCCCGCCGCAAAATGGCTGAAGGCCAGACGGCCATCGTGCCAGCCTTGCGCATGGGCGGCCATCAGGGCCCGGTCAGCGGCTTTCAACCGCGCGGCTTGACCGGCACGGCCGCCAAGCGCCATCTCGATCGCATCAGACCATGAATTGGGTGTGCCGCCGACATTGGGGGCTGCACCCACCGGGGCCATTTGTGCGGCAATGGCGGGGATGCGCGCGGCAACATCGGCGCGGGTCATCCCGGGTGCCAAAGCGGGCGAATAGTACATCCGCAGGATCTGCATATCAAAGCCGGTCAACACGGTGTTGAAGTTGTCATCGTTGAAGACGGAATCAGGCAGACGGTACAGATCGTTCAGGGGCCCCATGGCTTGCGCCAGTTCTTCATGCAGGCAATCGCGGATTTCCTGCGGGCTGGTGTCGGCGGGTACGAAGATCGCGGCCTTGGTGCGGGTTTTGACATGCGCCCAGTCGGCCAGCGTCGTGCCGCGCGCCGCACGGTATTCGGCCAGGGTCGAGACATTGGGCACCACAAAGCAGGCCGCTGTCGGGGCCAGCCGTTTCAACGCGGCACGCGGGCTGAATTCGACGGTGATCGAGGCAGGCTCGCCTTTGGCGGCGATGCGCACCGGCAGCCCCGCCTCGTTGCGCAACCGCGCCAGCAGGCGTTGAAGGTCGGGGGCCGCCGAGGGCGGGACAGTGCCCGTCAGGGCCACGGTGATCGGGCCTTCAAACCGGCTGAACCATGGCAGCGGACGACCGCTTTCCATCGCAAAGCTTAGTTCCATGAAATCTTGCGCCAATGCACCCGAGGTGCGGCGCACAGCCGCGACGGGCAGGGGGGCCACGCGTTCCACCGGGGCCACCAACTGGTTGCTGGTGGCGAGGGTTGGCGTGCTTTTGGTTACCTGAATCTGCTGCGTCGGAGTGCAGGCAGCCATCGCCCATAGGGCGAGTACGGATAGTTTACGCATGATGTGGCAGCTCGATCGTTGCGCGAGGGTTGGGCTTGCACCCGAAATTGGCCGTAATAGATCGGGCCGCGACTTTGGTGGGTCTGCGTCCTGTGGTCGGCTGATCTGGTCCCCACCAGATCAACCAACCACAAGGCACAGTCGTTACGTCCCTGCATCCGCGCCGTCCCCGGCACGTCGCCGGTGGTCTGGTCTGGATTGGCCCGCTGTGCACGCAACGCCAAACTGGCGCTGCGCCCCCGCACATCTGGCCGTGAGGGATCGTTCAGGTCCGTGACATCACCCTTGCGCTGTCCCACAGCCCGCCCCGCCCAGACGGCCAGACTGGCCTGCAACCGCCCATGCAGCTTGGCCAGGCAGAAACTGGCGCAAGGCAAGGGGGCAGTTGAAATCTGGATCATGGAAAGGCAGTCCGCACTGGTTTGTCACACTCGCCAACATAGCGAGGCCCAAGTGTCAGTACCGCGGCCTGTCCGTGTCAATTGCAGGGATTCTTCGGGACGGCGCTGAGTCTACCCATGGCGTACCCGTCGCGCCTGACCGCCACATTTTCCCCAATGGTATCACGGAATATTTCAAATTATGACGCAAAAATGGCTTTTCGTGATCTGATTGTGGCAAGACTGTGGCCGAACTTTGTCAATCTTGCCCGATTCGAACAATTGTGGCGACAATCCGGCCGCCACAATTGGATTGTTGCTAACGCTGCCCGCGCGCCATGAAAGCCAGCCGTTCAAACAGATGGACGTCCTGTTCGGTCTTCAGAAGGGCACCATGCAGACGCGGCAGGCTGGACTTGCCGTCGCGCCGCAGGTCTTCGGGCGTCAGATCCTCGGCCAGCAGCAGCTTGAGCCAATCCAGCACCTCAGAGGTCGACGGTTTCTTCTTCAACCCCGGCGTGTCGCGCAATTCCATGAACTGGGTCAGGGCAGTGGTCAGCAGCGCCTCTTTGATGCCGGGGAAATGGACGTGGACGATGGCCTTGAGCGTTTCCATGTCGGGAAAGCGGATGTAGTGGAAAAAGCAGCGGCGCAGGAAGGCGTCGGGCAGGTCTTTTTCGTTGTTCGAGGTGATGATCACCACGGGCCGGTGAATGGCGCGCACGGTCTGAGCAGTTTCATAGACATGAAATTCCATCCGGTCGAGTTCCTGCAACAGGTCGTTCGGAAACTCGATATCGGCCTTGTCGATCTCATCAATCAGCAGAACCACACGCCCCGGGGACTCGAACGCCTGCCACAGTTTTCCCTTGCGGATGTAGTTCGACACCTCATGCACCCGGGCATCGCCAAGCTGGCTGTCGCGCAAGCGGCTGACGGCGTCATATTCATACAGACCCTGTTGCGCCTTGGTTGTGGACTTGATGTGCCACTCAATCAACGGCAGGTTCAGGGCGGCGGCGACCTGCCGGGCAAGCTCGGTCTTGCCGGTGCCCGGTTCGCCCTTGACCAGCAGCGGGCGTTGCAGCGTGACGGCGGCATTCACCGCAACTGTCAGGTCATCGGTGGCGATATAGCCCGTGGTGGAGCCAAATTTCATAAGCGTTTCAAGCCTCTGTTTTCAGGGATGCCGCCAGCCTATCCAGCCGCACAAATTGTCGCAACCGCTAGTGACAATCCCTGCGGCTTGGGCTATCTGACCGCCAATCAGGACAGCGCCGCGACAGATGCCACCCTGTCGGGCCGATCCTTCGAGTTGGCCACCGAGTTGGAGAGTGCAGCGATGAAGTCCGAGGTGTTCCTTCCAGACGACTACCGTCCCGCCGAGGACGAGCCTTTCATGAATGATCGCCAGCTTGAATATTTCCGTCGCAAGCTGCTTGTCTGGAAGGCCGAGTTGCAGGGCCAGTCGGCCGAAACCATCGACAACCTGCAAGAACTCGGGCCGCAACGTGCCCGACATTGCAGACCGCGCCAGCGAAGAAACCGACCGGGCGCTGGAACTGCGCACCCGTGACCGGCAGCGCAAACTGGTATCCAAGATCGACGCAGCTATGCGGCGGATTGATAATGGCGAATACGGCTATTGCGAAATGACGGGCGAGCCGATCAGCCTGCGCCGTCTGGACGCCCGCCCGATTGCCGTGATGACGCTGGAAGCGCAGGAACGGCATGAGCGGCGGGAAAAGGTTCACCGCGACGATTGATCTTGTGCCAATAAAGAATGCAATGCCGGGCCGCAGGGTCCGGCATTTTGGTTTGTGGGGGCAGCATGAGTCTGATCGGCCAATCCGTCACCATTCTGGGCGCAGGCATTGCGGGGCTTGCCGCCGCACGGGCGCTTGCCCTGCGCGGCGCAGGGGTCGTGGTGCTGGAACAGGCTGCAGGGTTTGAGGATGTGGGCGCAGGCATCCAGATCAGTCCCAACGGCGCGGCTGTCTTGCGCGCCTTGGGTTTGGGGGCGGCGCTGGAGGCCGCATCGTTGCGGGCTTTGGCGGTGGAATTGCGCAACGGCCTGTCCGGGGCCTTGGTGACGCGGCTGGAGGTGGCGCGGCTGCGCCCCGAGCAAGGCTATCACTTTGTCCACCGCGCCGATCTGATCGGGCTGCTGGCAGAGGGCGCGCGCGAGGCCGGGGTTGAGGTTCGATTTGGGCAAAAGGTAACCTCGGTTGATCTGGGCGGGCCACGCCCGGTGTATGAGGTGAGTGGTACGCGAGCTGAGGCAGGCCTGCTGATCGGGGCGGATGGGCTGCATTCCGCGGTGCGCGCTGCGCTGACCGGCAAGGTCGCGCCGTTTTTCACCCATCAGGTGGCATGGCGCGCGGTGATCGCCGGCGACGGTGGGCCTGCTGTGGCGGAAGTGCACATGGGGCCGGGGCGGCATCTGGTCAGCTATCCGCTGCGCGGGGGCACCTTGCGCAACATTGTGGCGGTCGAAGAACGCCGTGATTGGGCGGCAGAGGGGTGGAGCCACCGGGATGATCCGGCCACGCTGCACGCCGCGTTTGCGGCGTTCGGGCCAAGGGTGCGAGGCTGGCTGGATAGGGTGGAAGATGTGCATCTGTGGGGCCTGTTCCGCCACAAGGTCGCTGCGCGGTGGCATGCTGGGGGGGCTGTGATCCTGGGGGATGCCGCCCACCCGATGCTGCCATTTCTGGCACAGGGCGCGTCCATGGCGTTGGAGGATGCCTGGGTCTTGGCGGAGTGTCTGGCCATGGCGGACAGTCCGGGGGCGGGGCTTGCGGCCTTTCAGGCCGCCCGCGCCCCGCGTTGCAAAAGGGTGGTGGAGGCGGCCAGCCTGAATGCGCGGCTGTACCATTTGTCGGGATTGCAGCGGGTGGTGGCCCATGCGGGGCTGAACGTTGTGGGGCGAGTGGCACCGTCTTTGCCGCTGCGCAAGTTTGACTGGCTGTATGGGATGGATGTGACGGGGGGGTGATGCTGGTGGGGATGGGCGGAATCGCCCATCCTACATGGCGCGCTTTTGCCAACCCCGGGGGCGCACGCGCCCCCGGACCCCCTGTGAGTATTTGGAAAAGAGCAATTGGGGGTCAGCCCAGCAGTCTGGCATGTTCCTGAATGGCAAAACGGTCGGTCATGCCGGCGACGTAGTCGGCGACAAGGCGGGCCACGTCGGTGTCGGACCGCGCGGAGGCGAGATCGTGGCGCCATTCGGGGGGCAGCAGGTCGGGCTGGGCCATGAACAGCGGGAACAGGCCTTCGATCATTTCCGTCACCCTTGCGCGTTCGACCATCACCGAGGGCGCGCGGTACATGCGGGTGAACAGGAACGACCGGATCGCTTTCAGTTCCTGATACAGCGGTTTTGAGAAGCGGATGATGGTGGTGCCCATCAGGCGGATGTCATCCACCGATTTGGGTTGGGCCGCGTCGAGGCGGCCTTGGGCGACGGCGATCACATCCTCCACCATGCGGCCAAAGACCCGGCGCAGGGCCTCATGCCGGCGGCGCATCTTTTCCAGACCGGGGTAGAGGGCATCCACCTCGGCGAAGGCGGGGCCGGTGACGGGCAGTTGCATCAGGTCGTCTTCGGTGAACAGGCCGGATCGCAGTCCGTCATGCAGATCGTGGTGGGAATACGCGACGTCATCGGCAATGGCGGCCACCTGCGCCTCGGCACTGGCGTGGGTGTGCAGCGCCAGATCCCATTCAGCGTTCACCTCCGCCAAGGCATAGGGCAGGGGGCCTGCATGTTTGGCATCGGCATTGGGGCCAGTGACCGGGCCGTTGTGTTTGGCGATGCCTTCCAGCGCCTCCCATGTCAGGTTCAGCCCGTCGAAATCGGCATAGTGGCGTTCCAGCCGCGTCACGATGCGCAGGGCCTGGGCGTTGTGATCAAAGCCGCCGTAGGGGGCCATCAGGGCGGCGAGGGCATCTTCGCCGGTGTGGCCAAAGGGGGTGTGGCCAAGGTCATGCGCCAGCGCGACCGCCTCGGCGAGGTCGGTGTTCAGGCCCAGGACGCCTGCGATGGTGCGGGCGACCTGGGCCACCTCGATCGTGTGGGTCAGGCGGGTGCGGTAATAATCGCCCTCATGTTCGACAAACACTTGGGTCTTGTGCTTCAGCCTGCGGAAAGCCGAGGAATGGATGATCCGGTCACGGTCGCGCTGAAAGGGCGAGCGGAACGACGACATCCGTTCGGTGTGCAAACGCCCCTGCGAGGCATCGGGGTGGCAGGCAAAGGGGGCGAGCATCGGTTGGGCCTGTTCTTGTGGATCGCTTTGGGGCATCCTATATGTTGCAAACGCCCAAATGGATACGGATTTATCCCCATGACCGCAGCGATGCCCAACCTGACCGCCAGCCCGATCGCTTTGCCGCCACGGGTGACAGCGCGCGCCTATGCACGGCTGGCCGAGATTGCCGAATTGACCGGCGAGGCGCGGTCGCTTCGGGTGGCGGTGGATGGCGGCGGCTGTTCGGGCTTTCAATACGATATCCGGCTGGACGATCCGGCGGCGGATGATCTGGTGTTGGAACAGGGCGGGCAGCGGGTGCTGATCGACGAGGTGTCCTTGCCGTTTCTTGCGAATGCGGTGATTGATTTCACCGAAGAACTGATCGGCGCGCGGTTTGTGGTGGAAAACCCGAATGCGACGTCTTCCTGCGGGTGTGGTACGTCTTTCTCGATCTGAGGCGGAATTTACGCCACTCTCCCTCGCCTTGGGGCCGATGCGCCCTAACTCCGCCGCAGGGCAGTGAAAATTGTCCTTGATGCAAACGGGGGCCTGCGATGACAAACGTACTTTTGCTGGGATCGGCTCCGATGGCGGTGCAGGCAACGTACTGGCCGCGTGCCCCGTTTGACCATGTGGTGACGATCAACAACGCCTGGCGTCTGCGGCCCGATTGGGATTTTCTGGTGCATCCGTGGGATTTCCCCGCAGATCGGATGCCCGTTGTGGGTGCGGGTCAGCGCGTGATCACGCAGGACGATTTTGTGCCGGCGCAGAACGGTTTCGGCGGTTTCGTCTATGCCGGGGGCACCATGGCCTTCACCGCCGCCTATTGGGCGCTGGCGGCGCTGCGCCCGACGGTCATTGCGGTCTTTGGCTGCGACATGCACTATCCCGCCACGGGACCCACGCATTTCTACGGCATGGGCACGCCGGACCCGTTGCGCCCCGACATCACTCTGCGCGATCTGGAGGCCAAGTCCGCGCGGCTGATGGTGCTGGCAGCGATGCAGGGCTGTGCGATGGTTAACCTGTCTGTCGGGCCGTCGCGGCTGGTGTATCCGCGCGCGGGGCGGGCGGGGTTGGCGGTGCAGCGCCCGATGCCCTATGACGCCTGCGCCGCGAAGGCCGCTTTGGCGCGGGAAGCCGAACTTGGGTATCTGGTCCCGTCGGGGCGCTATTGGGAGGAGGCCGCACGGTTTGACCCTGTGGCTTTGGCTGACCTTGACGCGCTGTGGCGGGCCGCCGCCGATCCGGGGTTGGCGGCGACGGGTTAGCCTTCACACAGGCGCAGGCGGTTCATGAACGGGTCGGTCAGTTGCATTTGCAGGCCCCATGGCATGTCCTCAATGCCGGGGCGCAGGTTGGGGTAGGTGCGGCTGTGAAGCTCGGCATGATAGGCGCGGATGCCGGTCATGCGGACAAAGACCGTGGCCCCCGGCACCGCGTCGCCGTGATGGCCCGACAGATGCAGCACCAATCCGGCGCGGCTGACTTGGGTGTAGAGCGGCATGTCCGGGGCAAAGCGGTGTTCCCAGTCTTGGGTGAAGCCCAGATAGCCGAGGTAAAAGGTCAGCGCCGCCGCCTCGTCATAAATCCGCAGGATCGGGCAGGTCTGGGTGAAGGTGGGGTCTGACATGGCGGCCATCCGGGGGTTTTGGGGTGGGGGCTGGCGGGGCATCTTGTGCGGCTGGCTGGTGGAGCCTAGAACAGGGCAAAGCCAGAGGGAAGTCCGATGAAACTCGCCACGTTCAACATCAACGGCATCAAGGCGCGGATCGAGGCGTTGCCCGCGTGGCTGGCACAGGCGACCCCCGATGTGGTTTGCCTGCAAGAGATCAAAGTCGGTGGACGAGGCGTTCCCGCGCGAGGTGTTCGAGGACATGGGGTATCGCGTCGAAACCCATGGCCAGAAGGGCTTCAACGGGGTGGCGATCCTGTCGAAGCTGCCGCTGGAGGATGTGACGCGCGGTCTGCCCGGCGATGATGCGGATGAGCAGGCCCGGTGGATCGAAGCGACGGTGATCGGCACGCAGGCCGTGCGGATCTGCGGGCTGTACCTGCCCAACGGCAACCCGGCACCGGGGCCGAAGTATGATTACAAACTGGCGTGGATGGCGCGGATGGAGGCGCGGGTACGGGAATTGCTGGCGACCGAGATGCCGTTCATCTGCCTTGGCGATTACAACGTGATCCCGCAGGCGATGGATGCCGCCAAACCCGCCGCTTGGGTGGACGACGCGCTGTATCTGCCGCAAACGCGGCAAGCCTACCGCCGCCTGCTGAACCTTGGCCTGACCGAGGCGTTCCGCACCCGCGACCCGCGGCCCGGGATGTATTCGTTCTGGGATTATCAGGCGGGCGCGTGGGAGAGGAACAATGGCATCCGCATCGACCATCTGCTGATGTCGCCGCAAGCCGCCGATCTGCTGGAGGATGCGCAGATCGACAAGGGCGTGCGCGCGGGCGAAAAACCGTCAGACCACGTGCCGGTCTGGGTGACTTTGGCCGCTTAGGACCGGCGGGCCGCTGCCAGCCACACCCCGGCCAGCCCCAGCGACAGCAGCATGTTCCACCCGGCCATCGAAATGCCCCATAGCGACCACGCCACGGCATCGCAGCGGATCGGGGCGGCCATGGCGATATCGGGGTTCAGCAGGTCGTTCACCGTCAACCCCGGTGATCGAGCTGCCGGAACAGGTGGCAAGACCCTCCCACCAGCCGTATTCCACCCCGACATGAAAGCCCGCGATGGCTGCGGTGGTCAGCGCGGCAAGGGCACCCAGGACGGGCAGTACGCGGCCCGGAACGGCCAGACCCAAGCAATCCGATCAAAACCGCCGCCGCATGCGGCCAGCGCTGCCACAGGCACAGCGCGCAGGGGGCCAGCAGACCGATGTATTGAAACGCAAACGCCCCCGCCAGCAAGGCCGCAGATCCTGTGGCTGCCAAAAGGATAAGCTGTGTCCGGGTCTGCATTGTGGCCTCCATCCGACGGGTGCGGCCACATGAGGCGGAAGACCTCTGATGTGCAACCCCCGCCGGAACCTTGCGCGCGGCTGCCGCGTTCACGAAACGGTGGCAAAAGCTGCAACTTGGGCTATCGGCGGGCGGTCGTGATGGCTAGGGTTGTCGCAACAGGTTGGGTCAAAGGGGACAGGTCATGGAATGGAAAGGCCGTCGCGGCAGCAACAACATCGAAGACCGCAGATCGGTGCGCGGGTCGGGTGGGGCCAAGGTCGGCGGGGTCGGGGTACTGGCCGTGCTGCTGATCGGGTATTTCCTTGGCATTGACGTCACTCCCTTGCTGCAGGACAGCGGCACCCAGCAGACCGGGGCCCCGGTGGAAATCACCGAAGCCGACCAGCAGGCGGGCGAGTTTGTGTCCGTGACGCTGGCCGACACAGAGGAAGTCTGGACCAAGGTGTTCCGCGAACAGGTGGGCCGCGCCTACACCCCGGCGGTGCTGGTGCTGTTCAAGGGATCAACGGCGTCGCCCTGCGGGTCGGCCTCCGGCGCAACCGGCCCGTTCTACTGCCCCGGTGACAAGAAGGTTTATCTGGACACCGAATTTTTCGTGACCATGGAACGCCAGCTTGGGGCCAAGGGCGATTTTGCCGCCGCCTATGTGGTGGCGCATGAAATTGGCCACCATGTGCAGGACGAGTTGGGGATATTGGGGCAGGCGAACGAATTGCGGGCATCAGTGTCCGAAGCTGAGTCGAACGAGATTTCCGTGCGCATCGAATTGCAGGCCGATTGCCTGTCCGGCATCTGGGCGCGCGGGGCGCATGAACAGTTCGGGTCGATCGAACAGGGCGATTTTCAAGAGGCGGTCAATGCCGCCCGCCAGATTGGCGACGACACTCTGCAACGCAACGCAGGCCAGCGGCCGATGCCGCACACCTTTACCCATGGCACGTCAGAACAGCGCGCGCGCTGGTTTCAGACCGGGTTGCAATCCGGGCAGTTGGAGTCATGCGATACCTTTGCAGCGCAAGACCTGTAGCTGCACTTAGATGGTTGACGGGGCGGGCGGGCCCCGCTAAATCCCCGTTCAGTGGCCCGAGTGGTGGAATGGTAGACGCAGAGGACTCAAAATCCTCCGCCGCAAGGCTTGTCGGTTCGAGTCCGACCTCGGGCACCACCTTATCTTATCTTGTTTTGCATTCGCTAACCGTGTGTGGTGCCTCATCCTTCGCATTGTGTAGAGAACCCAAAGGTGCGCTTCTACTATACAGGTGTGGTCGCGTACGCCTTGCCTGTCGACAATTGCATCTTGATTAGAATCGTCATGACTTGGCATGATTATGTTACTTGCCAACAGCATTGTGCTAGCGTTCTTGGCGCAACGTAGGGAGTAAGGCGTCCGATAATCTTCAGGCGTAGCACGCAGGAACGCAATAGAATGCCCGCTCCACTTCGACTTCCTTATGGACGCTTTGCGACCGACCGACAGCAACCACCCGGGGAGTGGGTTCGAGCAACATCGGTTCTTGAAGTAGCTGGTTTGGGCTACAGAAAGGCAGATGTTGCAGCTTTTTGTGCCTATGCTAACCGTGCCGAAGGATTGAAAGAACCATACGGACTGCGGGTCGAGCTTGAGGAAGAAAACCAATCTGACCGAAATGCTTTAAGAGTGATCGGGCACGCGCACGGTCAGGAGTGGCATCTTGGGTATGTTGACGCTGAAACTGCAGACGATGCCGGGAAAGACCTGATCGTTGGCAACATTCCCATCGCAGCAGAACTGTATTCCATTTATGTGTCGGCTGGCGATTTCATAACCATTAAATTCATGCTTCTCGCGCCAAAAGGCTTCAGTGAAAAGGCTCGTCGCAAGAATCTGTCACGTTGATACATTTCATGCGATATCCCCCACGGCTGTGCTCCCTGTTCGAGGTTGGTGGGCTTTGCCTACATGACAGAGTTTCCTGCGACCTCCGGTGTAAGCTGACTTCACCAGTTTAGTGAGCCAACCGGCTGCCCTGTTTCTGCCACATATGCAGGTCTGATTCGGGTTTTGTTAGGCCTAACAAGGTGTTGATTTTCAACCAACGCCGCCGAATCCCTCAAATTGATCACGAATTGGGAACAGGTGCTGCCACGCTTGCCGAAATGCTGACAAAATTCGGGCAGGGGCGACCCCCTGGTCCACGGCCTGTGATTGTGTCCGAATAGTGCAAAATGGCGGGGCGAGTCGGTGCTCACCCTCAGGTAGAAAGTTCTGCCACTGGAGGGTTTTGGCGGGCGGGCAGGCGTTTCATTGGTGACACATTCAGAACAATCACGTCGATCTTCCGTGCCAGAGATAAAGGTTAACAAGGGGTTGCAGGCAAAATTGTGACCGTGGTGTGCCGCAATCCTGTCGGATTCCACTTTGCGAAAGGGTGAACAAAAGGTAATCAGGATAAGTCTACTGGGAAGACGTATAGGCCGTGGGGGCGGTCGTATGTTGGTGACGCACTAAGACGTGCGGATACAGTGACAAGTGTGCTGCCAGTCCGATACCGCAAGGGTCGGAACCCTGCGAACCATTCAGGTTTGCAGACGTAGGGTATTATCCCTGCGACGGCATCCCCTTGTCACACACCTCATCGATTGGTCTGCAAGGCGCAGAGGCTTGGACATTTTGTTCCCGCGTCGCGCTGTCAGTGTTTCGCCGTCAGGCGGAGCAAGTGTGTGGGATCGAATGGGGTCGGGCTGCCGGACCTCTGCCAAGATGAGGGAATGAAGATGCCGGTATTTGCGCTCTACAATTTTGATGAAAACGGCGCCGTCATTGACGATGCCACAGCCAATGGTGCCCAGAACGGCATTTACGTGAACGGGGCGACGGCCGATCTGGGCCAGTTGCAGTTGGACGGCGTGAACGATTTCGCCAAGATCTACCCGGACTCGTCGTTCCAGCTTGATCGCGGCACGCTTGAAACCGAATTCACCACCGGCTCGTTTTCGTCCGATGCGCCGCAGACCGTGCTGTCACGCGACAGCGCCGGTGACAATCAGGGCAGCTTCCGTCTGGAAGTGTTCCCCGATGGAACGGCGTCGATCACCCATGAGGTTGACGGTGCCGAGACTACCTTCAGCACCGGCCCCGGTTTTTTCACCCCGGGCGATGTGATCAGCGTGTCCTATTCCTGGGATCAGGGTGGCGAAGGTGGCTATCTGGCGATCGACAACACCACGGCGGGCACCAGCTATAACGCGGATGTACCGTCGGACCTGACGATGGATATGGCGGATCAGAACCAGCCTTGGGTCATCGGGGCAGGGCAGCAGAACTCTGACCCGCTGGAATTGAACAACGTTGACGAGCATTTTTCGGGCACGGTCGATTGTTTCCAACTGTCTGACACTGTGGACAACGTGCCGGTTGAAGAAGACCCGACCGCCAACCCCGATGAAGCCACGACCCCGGAAGATACCCCGATCGTGATCGACGTGACCGGCAATGACACCGACCCGAACGGCGACCCGCTGACCGTTGTGACGTGCGAGTCGCCGAACGGCACACCGACGATCAACGAAGATGGCACCATCACCTACACGCCGAACCCTGATTTCAACGGCACGGACGTGATCACCTATACCGTGACCGATCCGGACGGGAATACCTCGACCTCGACGGTCACCGTGACGGTGACCCCGGTCAATGACGATCCGGTTGCCAACCCCGACGAGGCTACGACGGATTTCAATACGCCGATTGTTATCAACGTGATAGCCAATGACACTGATGTGGATGGCGACGGGCTGGCCGTGACGGGGACGCCGACTTCGGCCGATGGCAGCGTTGTGGACAATGGCGACGGCACCCTTACCTTCACCCCGAATGACGGGTTCACCGGCGACGCGGTCATCGACTACACGATCACCGACGGCAATGGCGGCACCGATACTTCGACCGTCACCGTGACGGTCAATGCCCCTGACCGTGACGGCATCGTGCGCGGCACCGATGCTGCGAACCTGATCGACACGGCCTACATCGACCCGTTCGATGCCGACCGGGTGGATGCCAACGACGCCATTCTTGGCGATGACGCCCCGAACGACGACCGCATTTATGCGGGTGGCGGGGATGATACGGTCTATGCCGGTCTCGGCGATGATACCGTGCGGGCTGGCGCAGGCGACGATTCTGTCAACGGCGGCAATGGCGACGACGATCTGCGCGGCAACACGGGCAACGACACCCTGAATGGCCAGAATGGCAATGACATTGTCTATGGTCAGGAAGGCGATGACGTGATCGTCACGGGCGGCACCAATCAGCCGCTGCCCGACATCGACTATCCCGGCCTCTATGCGGCAGATACCGACCCGCTGAACGATCTGGACACCGTGTATGGCGGTCTGGGAAATGACTTCATCAGCACGGGCGATGATGCCGACTTCATCTCGGGCGATGATGGCCGTGATACGATTGATGGTGGCATCGACGATGACACCATCCTTGGTGGTCAGGGCGGCGATCTTCTGATCGGGTCCGAGGGGCGCGATTCGATTGAAGGTGGCGCGGGCAGCGACCTGATCTATGGCGGTCTGGACGACACGTTCCCCGAAGCGGTGAACATCCCCGACGCGGATGGCGATCTGCGTCCGAACAACAACACCGATCTGCTGTTTGGCGGCACGGGTGACGACACCATTTATGGCCGCGATGATGATGACACGCTTTACGGCGGCATCGGGCGCGACCTGCTGGACGGTGGCGTGGATGAAGACAACATCTATGGTGACGCCGGTAACGACACCGTCTTGGGTGGCGAAGGCAATGACAGTGCCTACGGCGGCGATGATCGCGATGTCTTCACCATCACATCCGAGGCTGATGGCGCGGGCGACTTCATCGACGGCAACGAGGGTGGCAATGACTATGACACGCTCGATCTGACCGGATCTGGCCCGCTGAACATCACCTATGCCGATGACAATCCGGAAAACGGCCGGGTCGATTTCCTTGATGGTGATGGCAACGTGACCTCCACGTTGAACTTCATCAACATCGAAAACGTCATTCCCTGCTTTACCCCGGGCACGCTGATCGCGACGCCGAAGGGCGAGGTTCCGGTGGAACATCTGAAGATGGGTGACAAGATCATCACCCGTGACAACGGCATTCAGGAAATTCGCTGGGTCGGGGCCAAGGCCTTGAACTGGCAGGACTTCCGCGCCAACCCGCATCTGAAACCAGTGCTGGTGAAACGCGGCAGCCTTGGCAATGACCTGCCGGAACAAGACATGATGGTGTCGCCAAACCACCGCCTTCTGGTGGCCAACGACCGCACCGCGCTGTATTTCGACGAACACGAAGTGCTGGTTTCGGCCAAGCATCTGGTGGGCAGCGAAGGTGTGCATGCGGTGGACAGCATCGGTACGTCCTATATCCACTTCATGTTCGACCAGCACGAGGTTGTGCTGTCGAACGGGGCCTGGACCGAAAGCTTCCAGCCCGGTGATTACACGCTGAAAGGCATGGGAAATGCCCAGCGTTCTGAAATTCTGGAACTGTTCCCGGACCTGAAAACCGAGGAAGGTCTGGAAGGCTACACCGCCGCCCGCCGCACGCTGAAGCGGCACGAAGCCCGGTTGCTGGTGAAGTAAAGGTTTATGCAGCGCGGACCGGACCGCACCTTGCGTAAACCCGGTACGACAGGGAAGGGGGCCTCGGTTGAGGCCCCTTTTCTTTGACTAAAAAGCGACGGCAAAATATGGCAATTTCAGGGCGCACCCGTCAAAGGTGACGCGGCACTGCCACAGGTTGCATAAAATTTTCCTGATATCGGCGCAGTTCCGCCATTTGCATCAGGCCTCATACCAGTCTGCAAAAGGTCCGCTCTCACGATGTGCAGCACTGCCTGGCGGGCGACGAAAGGCCGGGTCGCCGGTCGATTAACCTCGATTCGAACACAATCTTGCCGCGATGCAGCAATCCTGGGCCAGCGCGGCCACATTGTTTCCGCAACTTTCCTTGCCGATGCCGGGATGCCGCCTGAATTCACCCGTAGCTTTGATTGGTATAAAAGTTATCGGGTCGGGGTATCATGGCTGTCATCACTGGCGACAACAACAACAACACGCTGCCCGGCACTGCTGCGACAGATGTGATCACCGCCAACGGCGGTGCTGATACTGTTGCTGCGGGCGCAGGCCATGACACTATTTTCGGCGGCGACGGTGCTGACAGCCTGAGCGGCGAAGCGGATAACGACAGTATTCTTGGCGAGGCCGGGTCTGACCGGCTGTTCGGTGGTGCCGGCAATGACACGCTGGATGGCGGCGCGCAGGCCGACAGCCTGTTTGGCGGCGATGGCAATGATGTCCTGATCGGCGGCTCTGGTGCTGATGCGCTGGATGGCGGCCTGGGAATTGATACGGCCAGCTATGCCACCTCGGGCACCGGCGTTACGGTCAACCTGCTGACGAACGCGGCCTCGGGCGGCGATGCGGCGGGCGATACCTTTACCAGCATTGAAAACCTGACCGGGTCCACCGGCAACGACAACCTGACCGGCAACGCAGGCGACAACGTGTTGCAGGGCCTTGCGGGCAATGACACGCTGAACGGCGGCGATGGCAATGACACGGTGGAAGGCGGCACCGGCAGCGACAGCCTGATCGGCGGCAATGGCACCGACACGCTGTCCTATGCCAGTTCGAACGCGGGCGTCACCGTCAACCTGGCCACCAACGCGGTGTCGGGCGGCGATGCCGCAGGCGATACCGTCAGCGGGTTTGAAAACGCCGAAGGCTCGCGTCTTGCCGACAGCCTGACCGGCAGTACCGGTGACAACGTGCTGACCGGCCGCGATGGCAATGACACCCTGAACGGCGGCGATGGCAACGATACGCTGGATGGTGGGGCCGACAATGACCAGTTGTTTGGCGGCAATGGTGCCGACAGTGTGCTGGGCGGTCTGGGGTCGGACACGCTGTCTGGCGGCGACGGGGCTGATACGCTGGATGGCGGCACCAGTGCCGACAGCATTACCGGCGACGCGGGCAATGACAGCATCGCGGGCGGCATGGGCAATGACACCATCGCGGGCGGCGACGGCGACGACAACATCACCGCAGGTCCGGGCACCGCCAGCACCACATCGCTGGATTTCAACTGGGCCACCCTTGGTGCCGACGAATCCACCATTGCAAACAGTGTGTCGCAAGACACCGGCGGCATCAACGTCTCGGTCACCTACACCAATGACGGTCTGGGCACCCAGTATAGCGTTGAAAGTACTGACTATACCTACGTTGGCGCAGGCGAGTCGTTCAACCCGACGTCGAACGCGGTTCTGGGCGGCACGGGCGTGGGCGATACATCGACCACCCGTGTGGATTTCGCGGCGGTGGCCGGGTCCAGCATGGAAAACGCGGTCAGCAACGTGCAGTTCCGCCTGAACGACGTTGATGCAAGCGGCACAAACTGGACCGATGTGATCACCATCCGCGCCTATGATGCGGCGGGCAATCTGGTGCCGGTGACCTTCACCTTCGCGGGCAATGACACGGCGTCGGGCAATACCATCACGGCCGGTGCGACGGCCGATAACGTCTATGATGCCGCAGGGTCAGTGCTCGTCACCATCGCAGGTCCGATCACCCGGTTTGAGATTGACTACAACAACCTCGGCACCTCGGGGCAGGTGATCTACATCAGCGACATCCACTTTGACGCGGTCTCGCGCGATGATGATGTGGTTGATGGGGGAACCGGGGCCGATACCATCAGCGGCGGCTATGGCAACGACAGCATCACCGGCGGCACAGGCAATGACAGCCTGTCGGGTGACGATGGCAATGACACGCTGATCGGCGGCGACAATGACGATATCCTGATTGGCGGCGCAGGCAATGACAGCCTTGATGCGGGCGCAGGCAACGACCAGTCCTTTGGCGGCACCGGCGACGATACCATCATCTTCGGCCTCGGCAACGACACGGTTTTTGGCGGCACTGGCAATGATGTCATCGACGACATCTCTGGCACCAACATTCTTGGCGACAACGTTCTGCAGGGCGATGAAGGCAATGACACCATCTGGGCCGGTGGCGGCAACGATGCGCTGTTTGGCGGCGCGGATGATGACCAGCTTTATGGCGAAGACGGCAACGATGTGTTGTCGGGTGACGCAGGCAATGACGTGCTGGATGCTGGCGCGGGCAATGACAGCCTGCTGGGCGGCACCGGCAATGATTTCCTGTTCGGCGGCACCGGCAATGACACCCTTCTGGGGGGCGACGGGGCAGACCAGCTTTCGGGCGGCGACGGCAATGACAGCCTGTCAGGCGAGGCAGGCAATGACACGCTGGCCGGGGGCCTTGGTGATGACACGTTGTTTGGCGGTGCGGACAATGACAGCCTGACCGGCGATGACGGCAACGACAGCCTGTCGGGCGGCGACGGCAATGACACCCTGGACGGCGGCATCGGCAACGACGTGCTGGCGGGCGATGCGGGCAATGACACGCTGACCGGTGGGCTTGGCGACGACACCCTGTCAGGCGGCGCCGATCAGGACACGCTGTTTGGCGGCGATGGCAATGACAGCCTTTTGGGCGGCGACGGCAATGACACCCTGGACGGCGGCATCGGCAACGATGTGCTGGCGGGCGATGCGGGCAATGACACGCTGACCGGTGGGCTTGGCGACGACACCCTGTCAGGTGGGGCGGATCAGGACACGCTGTTCGGCGGCGATGGCAATGACAGTCTTTTGGGCGATGCGGGCAACGACAGCCTCGATGGCGGCATCGGCGCGGATACGCTTTACGGTGGCCTCGGCAACGACAGCGTGCTGGGCGGGGACGGCGCGGACAGTCTGTTTGGCGACGCAGGCAACGACACGCTGTCTGGTGACGCGGGCAATGACACGCTGTCGGGCGGGCTTGGCGATGACACCGTTTTGGGCGGCGACAATGACGATGTGGTGCGCGGCGATGATGGCAATGACAGCCTGACGGGCGACGCGGGCAATGACACGCTCGATGGCGGCATTGGTACCGACACGCTGTATGGCGGCATCGGCAACGACAGCCTTCTGGGCGGCGACGGGGCAGACAGCCTGTTCGGTGGCGACGGCAACGATATCGTGGCAGGCGACGCGGGCAACGACACCCTTCTGGGCGGTCTTGGCGATGATACGCTGTCGGGTGGCGCGGACGATGACTCGCTTCGCGGTGAAGACGGCAATGACAGCCTGTCGGGCGATGCGGGCAATGACAGTCTGGATGGCGGTCTTGGCAATGATGCGCTGTACGGCGGCACTGGCAACGACAGTCTTCTGGGCGCGGAAGGCAATGACAGCCTGTTCGGCGGCGACGGCAGCGACACCCTGTCGGGCGGGGACGGCAACGATGCGTTGTCGGGCGATGCGGGCAATGACACGCTGGCCGGGGGCCTTGGCGACGACACCCTGTCAGGCGGCGACAATGATGACAGCCTGCGCGGCGACGACGGCAATGACAGCCTGTCCGGCGACGCGGGCAACGATTCCATCGACGGCGGTATCGGCAATGACGCCCTGTTTGGCGGCACCGGCAATGATACTCTGATCGGCGGTATCGGCAATGACAGCCTGTCGGGCGGCGACGGTGCCGACAGCCTGTCGGGCGATGCGGGTAACGACACGCTGGCCGGCGGGCTTGGCGACGACACGCTTGGCGGCGGCGATAATGACGACCTGCTGAACGGGGACGATGGCAATGACAGCATCGGTGGCGATGCGGGCAATGACACCCTGTTTGGCGGCATCGGCAATGACGGGCTGTTTGGCGGCACCGGCAACGACAGCCTGGATGGCGGCACGGGCAATGACACATTGCTGGGCGGCGACGGCACAGATGTCTTGTCGGGTGGTGACGGCAATGACAGCCTGTCAGGTGAGGCGGGCAGCGACACGCTGGCCGGGGGGCTTGGCGATGACACGCTGTCAGGCGGTGCCGACAATGACAGCCTGACCGGCGATGATGGCAACGACAGCTTGCTGGGTGACGCGGGCAATGACCGTCTTGATGGCGGCATCGGCAACGACGCCTTGTTTGGCGGCGCGGATCAGGACACGCTGCTGGGCGGCACGGGCAGTGACACGCTTTATGGTGGCACCGGCAATGACAGCCTGCTGGGCGGCGACGGTGCCGACAGCCTGTTTGGCGACGACGGTAATGATGTGCTGTCGGGCGATCTGGGCAATGACACCCTGTCTGCCGGTCTGGGCGATGACACCGTGTCGGGTGGCGACAACGACGACAGCCTGCTTGGCGATGATGGAAACGACAGCCTGTCGGGCGATGCGGGCAACGACACGCTGGATGGCGGCACAGGCAATGACACTCTGCTGGGTGGTACGGGCAATGATGTTTTGCTCGGGGCCAATGGCAATGACAGCCTGTCCGGCGAGGCTGGCAATGACCTGTTGTTTGGTGGTTTTGGCGACGACACCCTGTCGGGCGGCGACAATGACGACAGCCTGCTTGGCGACGACGGCAACGACAGCCTGACCGGCGACGCCGGCAATGACACGCTGGACGGCGGTATCGGCAATGACGCGCTGTTTGGCGGCACTGGCAATGACAGCCTGCTTGGCGGCACTGGCAACGATCTGCTGTCGGGCGATGCGGGCAATGACACGCTGTCAGGCGGCTTTGGCGATGACAGCCTCTCGGGCGGCGACAATGATGACACCCTGCGCGGGGATGAGGGCAATGACAGCCTGACCGGCGACGCAGGCAATGACATGCTGGATGGGGGGCTTGGCAACGACGCCCTCTATGGCGGCACCGGCAATGACAGCCTGCTGGGCGGTGACGGGGCCGACAGCCTGTTCGGGGGCGACGGCAATGATACCCTGTCGGGCGATGCGGGCAATGACACGCTGCTTGGCGGGCTTGGCGACGATATCCTGTCGGGCGGCGACAATGACGACAGTCTGCGCGGCGAGGATGGCAACGACAGCCTGACGGGCGATGCCGGCAACGACACGCTGGACGGTGGCATCGGCACCGACTCGCTGTACGGCGGGACAGGGAACGACAGCCTGCTGGGCGGCGACGGGGCCGACAGCCTGTTTGGCGGCGATGGCAATGATGCGCTGTCGGGCGATCTGGGCAATGACACGCTTTATGGCGGGCTTGGCGACGACACCCTGTCGGGCGGCGACAATGACGATCTGCTGTCCGGCGATACCGGCAATGACAGCCTGACGGGCGACGCTGGCAACGACACGCTGGATGGTGGTGTAGGCAACGACGCGCTCTATGGCGGGACAGGCAACGACAGCCTGCTGGGCGGCGACGGCAACGACCTGCTGTCGGGCGACGCGGGCAACGATACGTTGCTGGGCGGAATTGGGGCAGACACCCT
Organism: uncultured Alphaproteobacteria bacterium; assembly: GCA_963772935.1. GTDB lineage: Bacteria > Pseudomonadota > Alphaproteobacteria > Rhodobacterales > Rhodobacteraceae > JANNNF01. The sequence goes on from CAVYZK010000009.1 coordinate 278,183, forward strand.
GTCGGGTGGCGACAATGACGACAATCTTTCTGGCGAGGATGGCAACGACAGCCTGTCGGGCGACGCGGGCAATGATGTGCTGTCTGGCGGCTTGGGCGACGACACCCTGTCGGGCGGCACCGGCAACGACAGCCTCTCCGGCGGTGACGGCAATGACACCCTGTTCGGCGATGCGGGCAGCGATACGCTCTACGGCGGCATCGGCAATGACAGCCTCAGCGGCGGCGATGATGCCGACAGCCTGTTTGGCGGCGATGGCAATGATGTGCTGTCGGGCGATCTGGGCAATGACACGCTGTTCGGCGGGCTTGGCGACGATACCTTGTCGGGCGGCGACAATGACGATGTTCTGACCGGGGATGCTGGCAACGACAGCCTTTCGGGCGACTCGGGTAATGACACGCTGGATGGTGGTGCTGGCAACGACGCCCTTTATGGCGGCACAGGCAACGATAGCCTGCTGGGCGGCGACGGTGCCGACAGCATGTTCGGGGGCGATGGCAATGATGTGCTGTCGGGCGATCTGGGCAACGATACCCTGTCGGGCGATGCAGGCAATGACACGCTGATCGGGGGCCTCGGCGAAGATACGCTGTCGGGTGGGGCAAATGACGACTCGCTGCGCGGCGATGATGGCAACGACAGTCTGTCAGGCGATGCGGGCAATGACACGCTTGACGGCGGCATCGGCAATGACTCGCTCTACGGCGGCGATGGCAACGACGCCTTGTCGGGTGGTGACGGTAACGATGTGCTGCTTGGCGGTGACGGTGCGGATACCCTTTCGGGCGGCATCGGCGATGATGTCTTGCAGGGCGATCTCGGCAATGACGTGCTGGCCGGAGGCACGGGCGATGACACGCTCGCTGGCGGTCTGGGTGACGATAACCTCACCGGCGATGACGGTAACGACAGCCTGTCGGGCAATGAGGGCAATGACACCCTTGATGGTGGGCTTGGCAATGACACCCTCTTTGGTGGCCTCGGCAACGACAGTTTGTCGGGCGGTGATGGCAACGACAGGCTGACGGGCGACGAAGGGAGTGACACCCTGTCGGGCGGCCTTGGCGATGACACCCTTGCAGGCGGCGACGGCAATGACTCGCTGCTCGGCGATGCGGGGAATGACAGCCTGTCGGGCGACGCGGGCAATGACACGCTGTCGGGCGGTTCGGGCGATGACCGGATGGACGGTGGCGCCGATGACGACCTGCTGCAAGGCGGTGACGGCAATGACACGATTGCCGGTGATGCCGGGAATGACTCACTCGACGGAGGCATCGGCAACGATGCGCTGTTTGGCGGTACGGGTGATGACACCCTCAACGGCGATGATGGCAACGACAGCCTTTATGGCGGCGACGGCAATGACAGCCTCTTAGGCGGGTCAGGCAACGACTTCATTGATGGCGGGGCTGGCGTAGATTTCATCAATACCGGTGCCGATGAAGACACCATCGTCGGTGGTATCGGCGATGTGGTTGATGGCGGCGATCAGGGCAATGACTTTGACGTGCTCGATCTGTCGGCTTGGGGCAAAGATCAAGTCCGCGTCCACCGCGACCCCAACGACCGTGAGAACGGCACTGTCGATTTCTACGACAGCCTCGGCAACTTCTTGGGCACGATGTCGTTCAACGACATCGAAACCATCGTTCCCTGCTTTACCCCCGGCACCCGGATCGTAACGGATCGTGGTGAAGTGGCGGTCGAGACTCTGCTGGCGGGCGACCGTGTGCTGACCCGCGACAACGGCTTTCAGCCGCTGCGCTGGGTTGGGCGGCGCGATCTGTCTGTGGCCGATCTGGTGGTCACGGATGCGCTGCGCCCGGTTCGGATCGCCGCCGGGTCGATGGGTGCCGAAGGCCCGTCGCGCGACATGCTCGTGTCGCCGCAGCACCGGATGCTGATGGTCGGCCCGCGCGCCGAGATGCTGTTTGGCGAGGCTGAAGTGCTGGTGGCCGCCGTGCATCTGGTGGGGCAGGCGGGGATCACCCGCGTGATGCCGCAGGGGGTCAGCTATATTCACCTGCTGTTTGACCAGCATGAGATTGTGCAGTCGGATGGCCTGTGGTCCGAAAGCTTCCAGCCCGCGTCGCGGATGCTGACAGCCATGGATCATGCCACTCGCGATGAGGTGATGGCCCTGTTCCCCGAACTTGACGCACAGGGCACGGCGTTTGATGCCGCCCGCCTGACGCTGAAGGCGCATGAGGCACGGGTGCTACTGGCGGTGTAAGGCGCGCCAGGCGGCCCAGTCCTCGGGCGTGTCAAGATCGGTGGTGGCGTGTTGGCCGGGCAGGGGCAGCAGCCGGGTGCGGCTGCGGTAGTGCTGCAAAACAGCACGCGCGCCCGCGTCGCCGGTGAGGGTGGCAAGGGCGGGTTTGGCCCAAGCCGGAAACCCCACGGGGTGGCCGGGGGTGCCGTCTTGCGCTGTCGCCCGCAGGATCAGGTCAGGGGTGGTGCGCCAGTCTTGCAGGAAATGGGTCAGATCAGCGCCGGTAATCTCGGGCAGGTCGGCCAGCAGCAGCAGCAGGGGGGCTTCGGCGGTCAGGGCAGCAAGGCCCGCGATCAGGCTGGCGGCCATGCCATCGCCGGGATGTGGAACCGTGATCTGGCGCAGCGGCAAACCCTGCACCGCCGCACTGCGCGCCGGGCGATCGGGGGGCAGGGCAATGGTCACGGGTGCCCCCGTCGCAAGGGCGGCAATCGCAATGCGGGTCAGTTGTGGCTGGCCGTCGATCTGCTCCAGCAGTTTGTCGCCCCCCCGCATGCGGGATGAGGCACCAGCGGCGAGGATCAGGATTTCGGGCTGCATTTCGTTTGGTTAGCAAGGAAAAGGGGGGCTGTCTGCCCCCCTCGTCGCTTCGCTCCTCACCCCCCGAGGATATTTTTCGACAGAAAATGACGTCAGCCGCGCATCCGTGAGCCGTCTGCATCAAACAGCGGCGCAAGGTGCACGCGGGCGGGGCGGCGTTGGCCGAGGATTTCGATTTCCACCGCGAGGCCGTCTTGCACCCGGTCGGCAGGCAGGAAGCCTTGCGCGACAGACTTGCCCGTGAAGTGCGAATAGCCGCCCGAGGTGCAGAAACCGACCACCGCGCCGTCCAGCCAGATCGGTTCCCACGCCACCACATCGGCGTCGTCGGCATCGACGATGAAGGACACCAGCTTGCGCTTTGGCCCGCTGGCCTTTTCCGCCATGGCCGCAGCCTTGCCGATCCAGTCACTGGGTTTGTTCCAGCGGATGAAGCGGTCCAGCCCGGTTTCGCAGGGCGTGTAATCCGGGCTGAATTCGCGGCCCCAGGACCCGAACCATTTGTCCAGACGAAGGCTCATCATCGCGCGCATGCCGAAGGGGCGCAGGCCAAGGTCGGTGCCGGCTGCATTCAGCGTATCCCACAACTGGCGCACCGACATGTGGTCGCAGTAGATTTCATAGCCCAGATCAGCAGTATAGCTGACGCGCTGCACGATGCAGTTGGCCATGCCGATGGTCATGCGCTTGCACATCCATGAACTTGAACGCCTCGGCCGACACATCGCTGCGGGTGACGCGGGACAGCAATTCGCGGGCATTTGGCCCAGCAATCTGGAACCCTGACCGCGCGTCCGAGATGTTTTCGACCGACACGCCCGGTTCCATGTTCTGCTCGAACCAGCGGCCATGCCAGCCTTGCGCGCCGTAGCTGGCGGTGACCTGAAACTCGGTCTCGCTCAGGCAGGACACGGTGAAATCGCCGATGATCTTGCCGGAATGCGCCAGCATCGGGGTCAGCGACAGCCGCCCCGGTTTCGGGATCAGCCCGGCCATGATGCGGTCCAGCCAGGCGCGGGCATTTGGCCCGGTGACCCGGTATTTGCCGAAGTTCTGCACCTCGTTGATGCCGACGCCTTCCCGCACCGCCATCACCTCTTGACGGGTGGCCTCCCACGCGTTGGACCGTTTGAAGGTCGGCTCCTCATACCGCGGCTCGCCGGGCAGGGCGTGGTAGTTCACCACCTCCAGCCCATATTGCGCGCCCCAGACGGCGTTCATCTTGTCGAACACCTCGTACATTGGCGTCGTGCGGAAGGGGCGGGCAGCGGGGCGTTCCTCGTTCGGATAGCTGACCGAAAAGCGCATCTGATAGTTTTCGATCACCTTGGGCACGGTGTAGCCCGGCGTCGTCCAGGTGCCAAAACGGCTGACGTCAAAGCCGCGCGGGTCGCGTTCGACCTCGCCTTCGATCATCCATTGGGCCAAGGCCAGACCCATGCCGCCACCCTGGCTGAACCCGGCCATGACCGCGCAGGCCGACCAGTAGTTCTTCAACCCCTGCACCGGGCCGATCAGCGGGTTGCCATCGGGGGCAAAGGTGAACGGGCCGTGGATCACCCGCTTTACGCCCGCGCGTTCCAAGGCAGGGAAGCGTTTGTAGGCGAATTCGACCGAATCCGCGATCTTGTCGAACTGTTCCTGAAACAGCTCCTGCCCGAAATTCCACGGCGTGCCGTCCAGCGACCAGCCTTCGCAGGGCTTTTCATAAAAACCGATGCAGAAGCCCCGGCCTTCCTGCCGCAGGTAGGATTCGCCGCCCGGGTCCATCACATGCGGGAATTCGCGGCCGCCCCGGGCGACGATTTCGGGGATGTCATCCGTCACAAGGTACTGGTGCGCCATCGGCAGCAGCGGCAGATAAACCCCCGCCATCGCCCCCACTTCGCGCGCCCAAAGCCCGCCTGCGTTCACCAGATGCTGGCAATAGATGGTGCCCTTTTCAGTCACAACCTCCCAGCCCTCGGCGGTCGGGTTGGTTTCCAGCACCCGGTTGTGCAGCACGATTTCCGCGCCGCCCATTTTCGCCGCTTTGGCATAGGCGTGGGTGGTGCCGTAAGGGTCGAGGTGGCCATCCAGCGGGTCATAGAGCGCGCCGATGATGCCCTTGGTGTTGACCATGCCGTCGGTCATTTTTTCGACCTCGGCGGGCGACAGGATTTCCGTGTCCAGCCCCATATAGCGATGCTTGGCGCGTTCGGCCTTGAGCATGTCGAACCGTTCGGCATTGTCGGCCAGCGTGATGCCGCCCACATGGTGCAGCCCGCAGGACATGCCGGTGATGGCCTCCAGCTCTTTGTACAGGCGGATGGTATAGCCTTGCAGCGCCGCCATGTTGGTGTCGCCGTTCAGGGTGTGAAATCCGCCCGCCGCGTGCCAGGTCGAGCCAGAGGTCAGTTCCGACCGTTCGATCAGCATCACATCCGACCAGCCCAGCTTGGTCAGATGGTACAGAACCGAACAGCCGACGACACCGCCGCCGATCACGACCACGCGGGTATGGGTTTTCATGGGGGAAGCTCCCTTAAAGGTTTGAGGCAGTTTTGCCGCCCATACCTCCAAGGGTCATGCCGGTCTGCGACAAATAATGTCGCGAACGCGGTGCAACATCTTTGTGGAAATGTCCCACGCGGGGACGGGGGTGTGAAACAACCCCCACTTCTCCCTCAAATGCAGCCTCTACTTTTCAGGGATAAGCCCGCGCGGGCTGAACCGCAGCACCAGCAGCAGGATCACGCCCAACGTCAGCAGCCGCATATGCTGCGCGGAATCGATCAGGTGCAGCTTCAAGGGCCCATCAGGAATACCCGACACGATCATGCCCATGGCGGCAGGCCCCACGCTTTCCACGATCAGCCACAGCCAGCCAATCAGCAGCCCGCCCAGAACCGTACCCCAATTGTTGCCCGACCCGCCGACGATGACCATCACCCAGATCAGGAAGGTAAAGCGCAGCGGGTTATAGGTGCCGGGCGTCAACTGCCCGTCCATCGAGGTCATCATGGCACCGGCAAAGCCGATGACGGCAGACCCGATGATGAAGACATGCAGATGGCGGCGGGTCACGTCCTTGCCCATGGCGGCGGCGGACACCTCATTATCCCGGATGGCGCGCATCATGCGGCCCCAAGGGCTGTTCAAGGCGCGCTCCGACGCCCAGATCACCGCAAACAGCACAAGGCCGAACAGCGCGATATACATCAGCTTGACGATGATGGTCGATGTGTTGGCGGGATCAAGACCGTATTTGGCCACGAAGTCGATGAAACCCACGTCTTTCTGCATCTCGACTTCATAAGGGATCGGCCAAGGGCGGGGCAGGCCAAGGGTGTTCTTGACCCCGCGCGCCAGCCAGTCTTCGTTGCGGATCACGGCCACCACGATCTCGGCAATGCCAAGGGTGGCAATTGCCAGATAATCGGACCGCAGGCCAAGGGCGGTCTTGCCGATGGCCCAGGCCGCGGCGGCGGCCAGCAACCCACCCACAGGCCATGCCAGCAAGGACGGCAAGCCGAGGCCCCCGATGTTGCCTGCGGCTTGCGGGTTCACGGCCTCAACCGCCATCACAGCCGGGTCGAACACGGCGCGGTACAGGAAAAACCCGCCGATCAGAAGGGCGGCAAGGATCAGGTTGGTGCGCCGCCCCGGCTTCATCCGGTTATAGGCAAAGATCGCGGCGGCGATCGACGCAGCCCCGATGAACAGCCCCAGCAGAATGCCAGACCCGCCCGCCGCCCAGTTTTCGGCGTTGGGTTTGGCCGACACCAGCACCACCCCCAAGCCCCCAAGGGCGGTAAAGCCCATCACCCCGGTGGAAAACAGCCCGGCATAGCCCCACTGCATGTTCACCCCCATGGCGGCAATGGTGGCGATCAGGGCAGTGTTCAGAATGGCAAGCGACAGGTTCCAGCTTTGGAAATAGCCGGTCGCCAGATACAGCACTGCCACCCCGCCAAACAGCATCAGATTGCGCGTGTTCATACTGATTTCCCCTTGAACAGACCCGTGGGCATGAACAGCAACACGATGATCAGAATGGCAAAGCTGACCGCGAATTTGTAATCGGTGGACAGCAGTTGCAGCAGACCCGTGGGGGCCATGTCATCGGGCAGAAGGTAGGTCACGATCTTTTTCCAGGCGTTGGTGATCATCACCTCGGAAAACGCAATCACAAAGCCGCCCGCAATTGCGCCAATCGGGCTGCCAAGGCCACCCACGATGGCGGCAGAGAAGATCGGCAGCAGCAGTTGGAAATAGGTGAAGGGTTTGAAAGACTTGTCCAACCCGTACAGCACGCCCGCGATGGTGGCGAGGGCGGCGGCCACGATCCACGTCACCTGCACCACCCGGTCGGGGTTGATGCCCGACAGCAGGGCCAGATCCTCATTGTCCGAAAACGCGCGCATGGATTTGCCGGTGCGGGTTCTTTGCAGGAACCAGAACAGCGCCCCCACCACCAGAACGGCGGCGACAAGGGTGACGGCTTGGGTCGTTTTCAGCGCCAAGGGCTCGGCCAGCCCGGTATAGGCCTTGAAATCCTGGGGTTTGATCAGAAACCGCTCACCATCGGTAAAGTTCTGCTCGTCCACCCCGATGATCAGGCGGTTGATGCCGTTCATCACGAACATCACGCCCAGCGATACGATCACCACAATGGTCGAGGACGCCCGTTTGCGGCGGTAAAACCGGTACACCACCCGGTCGGTCAGCAGCACGAAGGCCGATGTGGCGATGATCGCAAAGGGCAGGGCCAGCAGGGCGGTCGGCAGCGGGCCAAAGCTGATGCCCATCGACTGAAACCACCATGTCAAAAGGATCGCGACCATGGTGCCAAAGGCCATGGTATCGCCATGGGCAAAGTTGGAAAACCGCAGGATCGAATAGATCAGCGTCACGCCAAGCGCCCCAAGCGCCAGTTGCGCGCCGTAGGCGGCACCGGGGATAAAGACAAAGTTCAGGAAGGCCACGAGGGCGTTGAGGGTATCCATCATTGCACCTCACATTTGCCAATAGCCCGGTATCGAACCTCTCGCCCGACGTATTTGACGTATGGCCCGCCTATCGTATATTCGAAGTTCATCCACTCGCGGTCCAACCAGACGCCTTCATGTTCGCCGACTGCATTCAAACCCGTCCATAGCGATTGGCCTTGGTGTTGAAAGGTTTTCGCCATCGCGATGGTTTCTCCGTGACTGCGCAGCGAGGGGGCAATGCTGTCGGGGTGCCTCATGCGGAACGACGCCTCTTCGTTGATCGGGATGTCGCAATTGCCGGGGACACAAACCTTGTCTGGTGTGCACAACAAGTCTTTTGCTTCGGCGGTAATCGGGGCCAGAATAGCCAGCAGGGACAGGAGGCGCATCTTAACCCCCAAGAAACGAACGGCGGACTTCCGGGTCGGCCAGCAACGCCTGTCCGGTGTCGGTAAATCGGTTGGCACCTTGCACAAGGACATAGCCTTTGTCGGCGATATCAAGGGCTTGGCGGGCGTTTTGTTCCACCATCAGGATGGAGATGCCGGTGCGGGCGACCTCGATGATGCGGTCGAACAATTCGTCCATCACGATGGGGCTGACGCCCGCGGTCGGCTCGTCCAGCATCAGAACCTTCGGTTGCGTCATCAGCGCGCGGCCCACCGCCACCTGCTGGCGCTGCCCGCCTGACAATTCCCCCGCTGGCTGGTAGCGCTTGGTCTTCAGGATCGGGAACAGGTCATAGACCTGCGACAGGGTGCCCGAGATATCATCCCGGCGCAGGAAGGCCCCCATTTCAAGGTTCTCTTCCACCGTCATGCTGGTAAAGATGTTGTGGGTTTGCGGCACAAAGGCCATGCCTTTGGCCACACGCGCCTGCGGGGTCAGTTTGGTGATATCCTCACCGTCCAGCCGCACCATGCCAGACCGCAGGTTCAGCATGCCGAACACGGCCTTCATCGCGGTGGATTTGCCCGCGCCATTGGGGCCGACGATCACGGCGATCTGGCCTTTTTCGACCGCAATGGTGCAGCCGTGCAAGATATCCGCGCCGCTGCCATAGCCGCCGGTCATCGCTTCGCCGATGAGGAAAGGTACTGTCACGCTAACCACCCTGCTGCCAAGTTGCTTCGAAATGCTCGCGCGCTGCGTCGGTCAGCATTTCGGGACAGACGCTACCTATTGTCTCCCCGAACGGGTCGCCGGCGATGAACGCGCCGGTGAAAGCTCTGTGCCAGATCGGCCGCTCTATGGCGGTGCCGCACGGACTTGAGATACTGCACCTGTAAGTTGTGACGCCCTTCCAGAAATCGCTTTCCGTAGCAGATGCACGGGTCGTCTCGATGTGCAGCGTACAATCGGCGTCTTCCAGAAAATGCTGATACTCGGGCCGAACGTATTTCTCGCCCAATTGGCTGATCAAGGCATCAACGGAGGCTTCCTTCTGGAACCCCAAGGGCTCGGCCAGCCAAATGTAAAGGAAAGGGACCAGGATCATACCGCGCCCTCCTTGACCTTGTTCTTCAACCCGGTGCCCAGATAGGCCTCGATCACCCGTTCATCGTTCTTCACCTCGGCAGGTGTGCCGTCGGCCAGCACGTTGCCCTCGGCCATCACGATCACCGGGTCGCACAGGCGGGCGATGAAATCCATGTCATGCTCGATGACGCAAAAGGTATAGCCGCGTTCCTTGTTCAGCCGGATGATCGCGTCGCCGATGGTGTTCAGCAGAGTGCGGTTCACGCCCGCGCCCACCTCATCCAGAAACACGATCTTGGCATCGACCATCATCGTGCGGCCCAGTTCCAGCAGCTTTTTCTGGCCGCCGGAAATCTGGGAGGCCTTCTGGTCGGCCAGATGGCTGATGGTCAGAAACTCCAGCACCTCATCCGCCTTGTCGCGGATGGCGCGTTCCTCGGCGGCAACGGCGCGGCGGTTGAACCAAGTGTTCCACAGCACCTCGCCCTTCTGGGCGGGGGGGACCATCATCAGGTTTTCGCGCACCGTCATCGACCCGAATTCATGCGCAATCTGAAAGGTGCGCAGCAGGCCCTTGGAAAACAACACATGCGGCGGCAGACCGGTGATGTCTTCGCCGTCCATGATCACTCGGCCCGATGTCGGCGGCAAGCGGCCTGCAATCACGTTGAACAGCGTGGTCTTGCCCGCGCCATTCGGCCCGATCAGCCCGGTGATGGACCCGGTTTCAATGCGCAGCGATGCGCCATCAACGGCGCGAAAGCCGCCAAAATGCCGATGAAGATCCTCGACAACGATCATGTGGTTCCCCTGTCGTGCCCCCGTCTTGTCCTGCCCTTTGGGCAATCTGCGGGGTGTTATGGTGTGACATGGCCCGGGGTCTTTGCCCCCGGGCCATGCCGATATCACATCACGGTCAGGATCAACGGAAGGTCACGGTCTCGTACACGCCGCCCTTGACTTCGAACTGCTTGTAGCGACCGGCGGCTTCGCCGTTGCCCACAAGTTCCACGCCCGACGCGCCATCATAGTCGATGTCGGTGCCTGCCGCGATCAGCTCCAGCGCCTTGCCAAGTTCGCCGGGCAGGATTTTCTCGCCCGGAGCGTTGGCGATATCAGTGATCTTGTCTTTGTAGACCTTCGGATCCGTCGATTTCGCCGCCTGCATTGCCAGCATGATCAACGCTGCCGAGTCATAGGATTCCGGCGTGTACGGCGATGTTGCATCGAAAGGAGGCGTGTTCTTTTTGCCCATCTCGATCAGGATTGGCGCACCTGCGCTGTCGGATTGTGCGACCTGACCATAAGACCCGTCCAGTGCGGGGCCGATGTTCTTGGGCAGGTTGTCACCCACCATGCCGCCCGGCAGACCGAAGGTGGTGAAAGCGCCGGTATCAAGCGAGGCCTGAATGATGCCCTTGCCGCCCTGATCCAGATAGCCCGCCACAACCAGCAGATCGCCACCAGCCGAGGCCAAGGCCGCAACTTCTGCCGAATAGTCGGCTTTGCCATCATCATGCGGCGCGTTGATCGTGACCACACCACCTTTGGCGGTGAAGGCCGCCGCGATTGATTCTGCCAGACCCTTGCCGTAGTCGTTGTTGGTATAGGTCAGCGCGATCGACTTGATGCCCTTTTCGGTCAGGATATCCGCCATAACTTCGCCTTCGCGCGCATCCGACGGCGCGGTGCGGAAGAACAGCCCGTCATCTTCAGCCGTGGACAGCGCAGGCGAGGTGGCGGACGGCGAGATCATCACCATGCCATTCGGGCGGGCCACGTTTTGCAGCACAGCGCCGGTGATGCCGGAACAGTCGCCACCGATCATGCCCTTGATGCCTTCAGCCGTGATCAGGCGTTCTGCAGCCGCGGTGCCAGCAGCGGTATCCACCGCACAGGTGCTGTCGGCGCGCACGCCGACAAAGGTGTCGCCGTTCATGAACTTGCCCGACGCGTTGACCTCGGCCATCGCCAGATCAGCGGCAGCGGCCATGTGGCCGGTCAGCGATTCGATAGGCCCGGTGAACCCGATAAAGATCCCCAGTTTGATTTCTTCAGCAGCAGCAGCCCCTGCAAGCAGGGCGGTTGTGGCGGTTGCCATCATTAGTTTTTTCATTGGTATCTCCCATGTTGGATCGAAATCCTGCCCGTGACCGTAGTGCCTGACTGCCAAAAAGAAAAGCGCCTTGCGGGCGGGATTTCCATGGCGTGGGCCGCAACGGTATGACCGAGTTTCTGGGCGTGATCTTAGGGGGTCGGGTGGGTAATTCAAGCTTAAAGTATTTGCGCAATCGGCAGGCGATTTGCACAGGGCTGGGGTCACATTCGTGTCAGATCGCAAAGCCTTGGCAGGCTGCATCTGGCGGTTGTGACGGGGGATGCCTAGCTTTGACATAGGTCCGGTGAAAAGGAAGATGCGATGTTTGGCAGGCTTGGTCTGATCATGGTGCTGGCTACCCCCATCCCGGCGTTCGCCTCGGATGTTGACACATCTGCGGGGGTGTTGCGCATCACGCCGCTGGTCACGGGGCTGACCGAACCCTGGGGATTGGCAATCTTGCCGGATGGGGCGGTTTTGATCACCGAGCGCGCGGGGCGTCTGGTTTTGCTGCGGGACGGGGCGCTGTCCGAGGTTGCAGGCGTGCCTGCGGTCTATGCCGAGGGGCAGGGTGGCTTGCTGGACGTGATGGTACCGCGCGACTTTGCCACCTCACGCGTCGTGTGGCTGACCTATTCGGTGCCCGTCGGTGCGGGGGCCGCGACGGCGGTGGGCAAAGGCGTGCTGTCGGCGGATGGCACCCGGATTGACGGGTTCGCCCAAGTGTTTGCAGGCGATGAAATGCCCGAGGCGCGGCACTTCGGATCCCGTCTGGTCGAGGCTGCCGATGGCACGATCTTCGTCACCACCGGCGACCGGGGCACCGGGCCGGATGGGATGCAGGCGCAGGACATGGGGCGGGTGGAGGGCAAGGTCATTCACCTGACCCGCGATGGTGCCCCCGCGACGTCCTTGCCCGGGGCGCGGCCGGGGGTGTTTTCATCTGGCCACCGCAACGCGCAAGGGGCGACCCTTGGCCCGGATGGCGCGCTGTGGCTGGTGGAACATGGGGCCAAGGGTGGGGATGAGGTGAACCGGGTGGACGCGGGGCGCAACTATGGCTGGCCGGTGATCAGCTATGGGGTCAATTACAACGGAGATGCGCTTGGGCAGGGACAGACCAAGGACGGGATGGAGCAGCCTCTGCACTATTGGGACCCGTCTATCGCGCCGTCGGGGTTGATGTTTTATGACGGGGGGCTGATGGCCGACTGGCAGGGCGATCTGTTCACCGGGTCTCTGAACAGCGATTTCATCAGCCGGATGGACGTGGACAACGGCTTTGCCGAGGAACGGATTACCGCGCCGGAAACAGGCCGTGTGCGCGATGTGGCGCAGGGGACGGATGGGGCGATCTGGTTTTTGTCGGTCACGGACGGCGCGCTGTACCGAATGGGCCCCGCGCTTTGACGGCTGTTGCAGCGGGGGTTTCACACCCCCGCACCCCCGTGGGATATTTGTGCAAAGAGGATGAAAATTTTAGATAAATTTTAGAAGGATTTGTCAGATCGACAGCCGGATGCCCACGCCCGGTGCGCCTTGGGTGCCGCGTTCGCGGTAGGGGGTGGTGTTGTAATGGCTGCGGTAGCATTTCGAGAAATGCGAGGGGGAGGCAAAGCCGCAGGCAAGGGCCACGTTGATCACCGACATATCGGTCTGCATCAGCAGGTTGCGCGCCTTTTGCAGGCGCAGTTCCATGTAGTAGCGCTTGGGGGACCGGTTCAGATAGCGGCGGAACAGGCGTTCCAACTGCCGGGTGGACATGCCCACTTCCTCGGCCAGATCGGCGGGCGACATCGGGTCTTCGATGTTGCCTTCCATCATCTGGATGACCTGCGACAGTTTCGGATGCCGCACCCCGATGCGGGTGGGGATCGACAGGCGCTGTGTGTCTTGGTCGGTGCGGATGGTCGAATAGATCAACTGGTCGGCGACCGTATTGGCCAGATCCTCGCCATGATCGGCGGCGATCACCTTGAGCATCAGATCGAGCGAGGCGGTGCCGCCTGCGGTGGACCAGCGGTTGCCATCCATCACGAAGATGGATTTCGTCAGCTTCACATCCTCGAATTCCTCAAGGAAGCCATCCTGATTTTCCCAGTGGATCGTCGCCTTCTTGCCATCCAGCAGCCCGGCCTTCGCCACCGCATAAGCCCCGGTGCAAAGCCCGCCGATGGTGGCCCCGCGCCGGGCCTCGCGCCGCAGCCAGCCCACGACAGCGCGGGTGGAGGACCGCTGCACATCAATGCCGCCGCAGACGAGGATGGTATCCTCGCGCTGAATATCCTCCAGCCCCATGTCCAGTTTGAACGCAGCCCCGTTGGAACAGACGGCCGTTTCCCCGGTTTCGCCCGCCAGAGCCCAGGTGTAAAGCGCCTCGCCCGCAACGCGGTTGGCGATGCGCAGAGGCTCGATAGCACTGGCAAAAGACAGCATGGTAAAGCGGTCCAGCAGCAAGAAAGACGAAGCGGCGGCTTTCGTCGTCTTTGTCGATATGGGTGGCTTTGCGAGGTGGCGTGGGCATGAGAGCGACCTGTATGTGTCGTTTGCAGGCCACCGAACCCGAAAATCCCCCCGCTGCAAGGGTGAACCGTGCCTGTGCGCGGCATTTCGACATGAGTGTCAAGATTTTCGGTTGCGATGTCCGTTTTGCGCAGGCTGCGGGTACGGGTTGAGCGATGATTGCGGTATCTGGCCTTTCGCCCTTTGCATTGCCGCCGCCTTTCCGTATACCGCTGCGCGATACCGCTAACCGGAGATATCCCATGACCAAGGGCTGGACCAAATCAGACTGGCGCGCGAAACCGCGGGTGCAGATGCCTGATTACCCCGATACCGCCGCATTGAACGCCGTTGAGGCGCAGCTTGCGAAGTATCCGCCGCTGGTTTTTGCGGGCGAGGCGCGGCGGCTGAAAAAGCAACTGGCGCTTGCGTCCGAGGGCAAGGCGTTTCTGCTGCAAGGCGGCGACTGTGCGGAATCCTTTGCGGAATTCAGTGCCGACAACATCCGCGATACCTTTCGCGTCATGCTGCAAATGGCGGTCGTGCTGACCTATGGGGCCAAGGTTCCGGTGATCAAGGTGGGCCGGATGGCGGGGCAGTTTGCCAAGCCGCGCTCTGCCCCCACCGAAATCATCGGCGGCGTGGAATATGCCAGCTACCGCGGTGACATCATCAACGGCTTTGACGCCACGCCGGAATCGCGCAGGCCCGACCCTGCGCGGATGCTGCAGGCCTATACCCAGGCCGCCGCCAGCCTGAACCTGCTGCGCGCGTTTTCAACCGGGGGCTTTGCCGATATCCACCGGGTGCATTCGTGGACGCTTGGCTTTGCGGAACACGACAAGGCCGAACGTTACCGCGAACTGTCCAACCGTATTTCAGACGCGCTGGATTTCATGTCGGCGGCCGGGGTTGACGCCAACACCGCGCACCAACTGGCGACTGTGGATTTCTACACCAGCCACGAGGCGCTGTTGCTGGAATATGAAGAGGCCTTCACCCGGGTGGACAGCATCACCGGGCAGAACATCGCAGGGTCGGGTCACATGATCTGGATCGGCGACCGCACCCGCCAGCCGGACGGCGCGCATGTGGAGTTTTGCCGCGGCGTGATCAACCCGATCGGTCTGAAATGCGGGCCGACCACCACGGCGGACGATCTGAAAGTGCTGATGGCCAAGCTGAACCCGGAAAATGAAGCCGGGCGTCTGACGCTGATCGCTCGGTTTGGCGCGGGCAAGGTTGGGGAAAACCTGCCCCGCCTGATCAAGGCGGTGCGCGAAGAAGGCGCAAACGTCGTTTGGTCCTGCGACCCGATGCACGGCAACACGATCAAGGCGGCGTCAGGCTACAAGACCCGGCCCTTTGACAGCGTGCTGCGCGAAGTGCGTGAGTTTTTCCAGATCCACAAGGCCGAGGGCACCATTCCGGGCGGCGTGCATTTTGAGATGACCGGGCAAGACGTGACCGAATGCACTGGCGGCTTGCGCGATGTGACGGATGAAAATCTGGCAGATCGCTATCACACCGCGTGTGACCCGCGTCTGAACGCCAGCCAGTCGCTGGAACTGGCGTTTTTGGTGGCGGAGGAACTGTCCTCGCAGCGCGATGCCGGGCGCAGGCTGGCGATGTAAACGTGACGTAGGATGGGCAGATTGCCCATCCTACGGGACGAGGCGCAGGTAGGGTTTGGGGCGGAACGGGACGGGCGCTTCGGCCAGTTCCATCGCGGCGGCAACGGGCTGAACCTGCTCGACTGCGGCCTTGATGGCAAAACGGCGAGGGGTACGTCCCACCTCACCCTCCAAGGCAAAACAGCCGAGGCACAGGTCTGGCAGCCCGCGCGAACTGACCAGCGGTAGCAGCAAAATCCGCCCCTCCAACGCCGGACGCCCTATGCCGCGCTCTGCCTCGACGGCAAGTTCTGCGATGGTGGGTTGCGAAAACACCCGCTCCAGCGTGGCAGAAAACTGTGGGCGAGCCGGTGGGGCGAACAGCAGGGACAGTGGCAGCCCGCGCACTTCGGCATCGCATAACTCATTGATCTTCATGCCCGCTATCCGAAACCGGGCAAGGCCCGGACCAATCCTTTCGGCCATGAACACAACGTCCAGTGCGCCCGCAATGCCGCGCGGATCGACCGCCTCGCGCAGCGGCAGTTTATCCCCCCGGCGAAGGCCTTCCCAATAGGCGCGGACCTGATGCAAGGCTGTAAAACGCATGTCGGTTCCCGGTTTTCCTGATGTTGGCCGGCCACCACGCCGCCCGGTCCAGATTGTAAACACCATCCCACCCCGCCTTGTCCTGCCCGCCAGAAGGGGCCCGGTTGCCGGAAACGGGCGGCTCTGCTAAGCCATCGCCACGGTCCGCAAGACTGCCAGATCAGCATGGCACTTACGGTTAATCCTGCAACAACACCCGTTACCAAGACATTAACATACACCCGGGTCGGTTGGATTCGGTTGAAAATCTAGACAAATGGTAAATATCGAAAGGCCGCCCTGCATGACCATTTCAATGACCGGATTTGCCGCCGCGCGCGGGGCAGGGGTGGGATATTCCTGGGCTTGGGATATCCGGTCGGTGAATGGCAAGGGGCTGGACGTGCGGCTGCGGGTGCCCGACTGGATCGACGGGCTGGAACTGGCGGTCCGGGCCGAACTCGGGCGGGCGATGGCCCGGGGCAATGTCAGCCTGACGCTGAAAGTGGCGCGTGACGGGGCAGAAGGCGAGGCCGCCCTGCGGGTGAACGCAGGCGTGCTGGGTGGCGTTCTGGCGGCGCTGAAAGTGGTAGAGGATGCGGCGATGGCGCAGGGCGTCACACTTGCGCAGGCCACGGCGGCAGATGTGCTGGCGACGCGCGGCGTGATGGATTTTTCCAGCGTAGAGGAAGACACAACCCCGTTGCGTGCGGCCTTGCTGGCCGACCTGCCCGCGCTGCTGGCCGATTTCGCCACCATGCGCGCTGGCGAAGGAGCGGCCTTGCAGGGGGTGATTGCGGGACAACTGGCGCAGATCGCCGCCCTGACCCAAGCTGCGGGCATTGAGGCTGCGGCCCGCCGCGACGCCGCTGGGCCCGCCCTGCGCGATGCCATGGCGCGGGTGATGGCGAACACCGATGGGATAGACGCCACGCGGCTTGCGCAGGAACTGGCGCTGCTGGCGGTGAAGGCGGATGTGCAGGAAGAACTGGACCGCCTGTCCGCCCATGTCGATGCTGCGCGCCAGCTGTTGGCCGATGCAGCCCCAGTCGGCCGCAAGCTGGATTTTCTGATGCAGGAATTCATGCGCGAGGCCAATACCCTGTGTTCCAAGGCGCAATCTCTGGCGCTGACGCGGGTGGGGCTTGACCTGAAAACCGTGATAGATCAGATGCGCGAACAAGTGCAAAACGTGGAATGACGATGGTGACTGCCTCCCGGCGCGGGCTTCTGCTGATCTTGTCTTCGCCCTCGGGCGCGGGCAAATCCACCTTGTCGCGAATGCTGATGGCCTGGGATCCCAGCCTGCGGTTTTCGGTATCGGCCACCACCCGCGCGCCAAGAGCAAGCGAAGTGGAGGGGCGGGAATATTTCTTTCTCAGCAAGGAGAAGTTTGCCGATCTGGTCGCTGCTGATGAGATGCTGGAACATGCCGAAGTGTTCGGCAACTTCTACGGATCGCCCGCCACCCCGGTACGCGAGGCGCTGGACGCCGGGCGTGACATGATCTTCGACATCGACTGGCAGGGTGGTCAGCAGATCAAGAATTCCAACCTTGGCAATGACGTGGTGTCGGTCTTCATCCTGCCGCCGTCTATGGCCGAACTGGAATTGCGTCTGCGCGGCCGTGCGCAGGACAGCGAAGAGGTGATCGCGGGGCGCATGGCCAAAAGCCGTAATGAGATCAGCCATTGGGCCGAATACGACTATGTGCTGGTCAACACGGAATTGGAGCGCTGCTTCAATGACTTGAAGAACATTCTTCAGGTCGAACGCATGCGCCGCAGCCGCCAGCCCGGTCTGGTGGAGTTTGTCCGTACCCTGAACGCGGAGTTTGAAGCCCGATGATCTATGCCCTTGGCGACCTTGCCCCGCAGATCGACCCGACAGCCTGGGTCGCCCCCGATGCCAACGTGATCGGCCGCGTGGTGCTGGAGGCTGCGGCCTCGATCTGGTTCGGCGTCACCCTGCGCGGCGATAATGAGGAAATCCGGGTCGGTGCGGGGTCGAACGTGCAAGAGGCCTCGGTGCTGCACACCGACATGGGCCATCCGCTGACCATCGGGGCCAATTGCACCATCGGCCACAAGGCGATGCTGCACGGCTGCACCATTGGCGACGGGTCGTTGATCGGCATGGGGGCGACGGTGCTGAACGGGGCTGTTATCGGGCGTGGGTGCCTGATCGGGGCCTGCGCACTGATCACCGAGGGTAAGGTGATCCCGGATTTCTCGCTGGTGATGGGCAGCCCGGGGCGGGTGGTGCGGGTCTTGGACGAGGACGCACAGGCGCGGCTTCTCGCGTCGGCCCACAGCTATGCGGCGAACGCCCGCCGGTTCAGGGCAGGGCTGCGCGCGGTCTGAGGGTGCTGTTCCGGGCCTGAAATGACTGTGCGAGGGGCGAAATGGGAACGTGCCTTGACAGTTGGAATATTAGTTCCATTTAGTGATGTTGTATAATCGCGGTGGTTGTTTGAGAGTGATCTGATGGATGGGTTTGATCTGGCTCCGGCCTCGGTAGACGATTTTTGCGCCCGTCTTGCGCAGACCCGCGACGACATGCCCAAGCGCCTGCGGCAATGCGCCGACTATATTGCCGGAAATATTGATCGTATCGCCGTGTCTACGGTGGCCGAATTGTCTGCCGGGGCCGATGTGCCGCCCTCTGCCCTGATGCGGTTTTGCCAGATCATGGGGTTCTCCGGCTTTTCGGAAATGCAGCGCCTGTTCCGCGATGCTTATGCCCCCGGGTGGCCCGACTATGCGACACGGTTGACCAATCTGAAAGACAGTGGTGCTGGCACGCCCTCTGCCCTGCTTGCCGAGTTTGTCGAGGCTGGCCATAAATCTTTGGAACTGTTGACGCAATCGGTTGACGAGGCTGCGCTAAGCAAGGCCGTCGCCTTGCTGGCCGGGGCCGAGACTGTGCATGTGGTGGGGTTGCGCCGGGCCTTTCCGGTGGCGACCTATCTGGCCTATGTGTTTGAAAAGATGTCGGTTCCCTGCATGTTGCATGATGGGATCGGCAAGTTGGATCACCGCTTTGCCCTGCGTTCCGGCGATGCGCTGCTGGCGATCACCTTTGCACCCTATTCGGAAGAAACCATTCAACTTGCGCAAGATGCACAGGTGCGTGGTCTGCCGGTGGTGGCGGTGACCGACCGGTTGACCAGCCCTCTGGCACGGACCTCGGATGCGATCCTGATGGTGCCCGAGGTGGATTTCGGCGCATTCCGGTCTTTGTCCGCCACCATCGCGATGGCGATTGCTCTGGCGGTCGCAGTTGGATCGGCGCGTGGGTAAGTTGAGGCAGGGTTCTTGCAGAAAACACTTTCGCTTTGCTAAAAAATAGAATATTTGTTCCAATTGACGGGGCGATCTGAGTCTTCGTCAGGATGTTGCGGGGGGAAGTCATGAAATCGTTGGATGTGATCACCATTGGCCGGTCATCGGTGGACCTCTACGGTGCGCAGGTGGGCGGTCGGTTGGAGGATATGGGCTCGTTCCAGAAATACATCGGCGGCAGCCCCACCAACATTGCGGCGGGCACGGCGCGTCTGGGCCTGAAATCGGCGCTGATCACCCGGGTCGGCGACGAACACATGGGCCGATTCATCCGCGAGGAGTTGTCGCGCGAAGGCGTCGATGTGCGCGGCGTGGCGACGGACCCCGACCGGCTGACCGCATTGGTCTTGCTGGGCATCCGCGATGACAAGCAGTTTCCCGCTGATCTTCTACCGCGAAAACTGCGCCGACATGGCGCTGTGCGAAGATGACATCGACGAAGCCCTGATCGCCGATGCCCGCGCCGTGGTGGCCACCGGCACCCACCTGTCGCCATGCGCGGACCGAGGCTGCGGTGCTGAAGGCGCTGACCCTTGCCCGCAAACACGGCGCGCAGACCGCGCTGGATATCGACTATCGCCCGAACCTCTGGGGGCTGGCGGGGCATGGCGATGGCGAAAGCCGGTTCATCGAATCCGCCGCCGTCACCGCCAAATTGCA
Source organism: uncultured Alphaproteobacteria bacterium (assembly GCA_963772935.1). GTDB lineage: Bacteria > Pseudomonadota > Alphaproteobacteria > Rhodobacterales > Rhodobacteraceae > JANNNF01. The sequence goes on from CAVYZK010000009.1 coordinate 298,258, forward strand.
GGCGACCCTGCATCTGTTCGACCTGATCGTCGGCACCGAGGAAGAATTCCACATCGCAGGCGGCACCACCGACACCATCGCCGCCCTGCGCGCAGTGCGGGCGGTTTCCAGCGCCACTTTGGTGTGCAAACGCGGCCCGATGGGCGCTGCGGCCTTTACCGGGGCCATCCCCGACACTTTGGACGAAGGGCAGGCCGGCCCCGGCTTCCCGATCGAGGTGTTCAACGTGCTGGGTGCAGGCGACGGCTTCATGTCCGGCCTGATCAAGGGCTGGCTGGACGGCGAACCTTGGCCCACGACGCTGAAATATGCCAATGCCTGCGGGGCCTTCGCCGTTTCCCGCCACGGCTGCACCCCCGCCTATCCCAGTTGGGAGGAGTTGCAGTTTTTCCTTGCACGCGGCGTCGTCACCCCCGCCTTGCGCCACGACAAGGCGCTGGAGCAGATCCACTGGGCCACCAACCGCCACACGGATCGGTCCACCATGCGGGTCTTCGCCTTCGACCACCGCATGCAGCTTGAGGCGATGGAGGGGGCCAGCCCGGAAAAGATCGGTGCCTTCAAACAACTGTGCCTGCGGGCCGCGTTGCAGGTGGCAGACGGCAAGCCCGGCCATGGCATTCTGTGCGACAACCGCTTGGGCCGTCAGGCCCTGCATGCGGCGGCTGGCACCGGCCTGTGGATCGGGCGTCCGGTCGAATGGCCGGGATCGCGCCCCCTGACTCTGGAGCCGGAACTGGGTCCGGACTTTGGCGGCTTGCAGGAATGGGCGCTGGAGCATGTGGTCAAGGTCTTGTGCTTTTACCACCCCGATGACACGGCAGAGATGAAGGCGGAACAAGAGGCTACTGTGCTGCGCCTGTTCCATGCCTGCCGCCGCAATCGGCTGGAAATGCTGCTGGAAATTATTCCGTCCAAGGTGGCTCCTGTCAATGACGACACGTCCGCCCTCGTGATCCAGCGGTTTTACGATCTGGGCGTCTACCCCGACTGGTGGAAGCTGGAGCCCTTTGCCACCGACGCCGCCTATGCCAACGCGTGCAACGCGATCACCGCAAATGACCCCCATGTGCGCGGCATTGTGGTGCTTGGACTGGACGCCGAGGAAGAGGCGCTTGCAGGCTCGCTGGCCTTGGCGGCGAAGCACCCGCTGGTCAAAGGCTTTGCCGTCGGCCGCACTATTTTCGCAAGCCCAGCCCGCGCGTGGTTTGCGGGTTCCCTGACCGATGATCAGGCCGTGGCCACCATGGCTGCCACTTATGCCCGCCTTTGTGGCATCTGGGATGCCGCCCGCACAGCACAAGGAAACGCGCTATGACCACCATCCGTCTGACCGCCGCCCAAGCGATGATCCGCTATCTGGCGGCCCAACTGGCCGAGGACGGCACCCCCTATATCGCCGGGTGCTGGGGCATTTTCGGCCATGGCAATGTGGCGGGTCTGGGAGAGGCGCTGCAAGGCGCCAAAGGCCATTTCACCACCTACCGGGGCCAGAACGAACAGACCATGGCCCATGCCGCCATCGCCTATGCCAAGCAGTTGAACCGCCGCCATGCGATGATGGTCACGTCGTCGATCGGGCCGGGGGCGCTGAACATGGTGACGGCGGCAGGGGTTGCGCATGTCAACCGGCTGCCCGTGCTGTTCGTGCCGGGCGATGTGTTTGCCAACCGTGGCCCCGACCCGGTGTTGCAGCAGGTCGAGGATTTCGGCGATGGCACTATCAGCGCCAATGATTGCTTCCGCCCCGTCAGCCGTTATTTCGACCGGATCACCCGGCCTGAACAGTTGCTGACCGCCTTGCCACGCGCGCTGCGCACGATGACCGACCCGGCAGATTGCGGCCCGGTGACGCTGGCGTTCTGTCAGGACGTGCAGGCCGAGGCCTATGATTGGCCCGAGACGTTCTTTGCCGCCAAAGTCTGGCGCACCCGCCGCGTGCAGCCCGACCCGGTGGAACTGGAGGCCGTCGCCGCCCTGATTGCTGGGGCGAAATCGCCGGTGATCGTGGCGGGCGGGGGCGTGCATTTTGCCCAAGCGACCGAGGCGCTGGAGTATTTTGCGACCGCATTTCAGATTCCGGTGGTGGAAACACAGGCCGGGAAATCCTCGCTGCCGTGGGATCACCCGCTGAACCTTGGGCCAGTGGGGGTGACGGGGGCGGCTTCGGCCAATGCGGTCTGCGCGCAGGCGGATGTGGTGATCGGGGTCGGGACACGGTTTCAGGACTTTACTACCGGGTCGTGGTCGCTGTTTTCCAACCCGAACCGCCGCCTGATCAGCCTGAATGTCGCGGCCTATGATGCGATGAAACACGGGGCCGAACCCCTGTGCGCCGATGCCGGTGTGGGGCTAGAGGCGCTGTGGAAGGCCTTGGGCGACACCAAGTTTGAGGCGCCTTCCAAGGCGCTGAAGGCCGACTGGTTCGCCTCCGTCGATCCGCTGACCGACGCGCCGCAGGATGGCAATGCGCTGCCGACCGACATGCAGGTGATCGGTGCGGTGCAGCGCGCCAGCGGGCCGGACACGGTGGTGATGAGTGCTGCTGGCACCATGCCCGGCGAATTGCACAAGCTGTGGAAGGCCACCCGGCCAATGTCGTACCACATGGAATACGGGTTTTCCTGCATGGGGTATGAAATGGCGGGGGCCTTGGGCATCAAGATGGCCCAACCTGACCGCGACGTGGTTTGCATGGTCGGCGACGGCAGCTACATGATGGCAAACTCGGAGCTTGCGACCGCCGTGATGATGGGCGTGGGCTTTACCGTGGTGATCACCGACAACCGGGGCTATGGCTGCATCAACCGCTTGCAGGCGGGCACCGGTGGGGCGCCGTTCAACAACATGCTGGACGACAGCCACCATGTGAACTCCAGCCATATCGACTTTGTGGCCCATGCTGGAAGTATGGGGGCCAAGGCCATGAAAGTGCAGGATATTGCAGGATTGGAACGGGCTTTGGCCAATGCCAAGGGCTCGTCCATTCCCGTGGTGATCGTGATCGACACTGATGCCGGGCCATCGACCGAACCCGGGGGCACTTGGTGGGACGTGGCGGTGCCGGAAGTATCGGTGCGCGCCGAGGTGAATGCCGCCCGTGTCAAATATGAAAAAAACACACAAAAACAGCGGCTTGCCGACTGAAACGAAGGTGATACATTATGATCCTCTACGGAACCAACCCGATTGCGTGGTCGAATGACGATGACCAGACCCTCGGGGCCGATATCAGCCTAGACACCTGCCTTGATGACTGCATGAGCATCGGCTTTGATGGTATTGAAAAAGGTCACAAATTTCCGACGACCGTTGAAGGCCTCAAAGGCGTTCTGCACCCGCGCGGGCTGAAATTCGTGTCCGGCTGGCATTCGACCAACCTGCTTGTCAACAGTGTCGAGGCTGAAAAGGCCGCGATGCAGCCGTTCCTCGACATGCTGAAGGGCATGGGCTGCAAGGTCATCATCGTCTGCGAAACCTCAAACGCCATTCACGGGGCCGACGATCTGGCGGTGAACGACCGCCCGCATCTGAAGGACGCCGATTGGGCGGCCTTCGGCGCAGGCGTCGAGGCACTGGCGGCATATTCCGCAGCGCAGGGGATTACCCTTGTCTACCATCACCACATGGGCACGATTGTCGAGGCCGAGTGGGAGATCGACCGCCTGATGGCCGAGACCGGCCCGCACACTCACCTGTTGCTGGACACCGGGCATTGCACCTTTGGCGGCGGCGATCCGGTGCGGCTGGCCAAGAAACACATGGGGCGTGTGGCGCATATCCATGCCAAGAACATCCGCCCCGATGTGATGAAAGAGGTGCGCGAGCAGGGCCTGTCGTTCCTTGAAGGCGTGCGGCGTGGCGTGTTCACCGTGCCGGGTGATGCCGAAGGCGTGGTCGATTTCCACGGCGTGCTGGAGGTGGCGGCGGCCCACGGCTATGACGGCTGGCTGGTGATCGAGGCCGAGCAAGACCCCGCCGTGCGCAAACCGATGGACTATCAAAGCATGGGGTTGCGGGCGTTGAAGGGCTTTGCCAAACGGGCAGGGCTGGACAAGGGCTGAGGGCGGAGCGGGGGTTTCACACCCCCGCACCCCCGTGGGATATTTATGAACAGATGATGAGGGGCCAGATGGACCTGCTGCGCAAACCGACCGGAACTCATGGCAAGGTGCATGATATAACGCCTGAGTCTGCGGGCTGGGGCTATGTCGGGTTTGCGTTGCACCGTTTGGTGGCGGGCGATCGGGTGGCCGAAGCGTCTGGCGACCGGGAATTGATCCTGGTGCTGGTCGAGGGCAAGGCGCAGGTCACAGTAGGCGCGCGCGACTTTGGCGAACTTGGCGACCGCATGGATGTGTTCGAGAAAACCCCGCCGCATTGCGTCTATGTGCCGGGGGATACCGGCTGGACGGCGGTGGCCACCACCGACTGTACGCTGGCGGTCTGTTCGGCCCCCGCCCTTGGCGATTACCCGGCGCAGCAACTGGGACCGGAAGGCATTGCCCTGACCCCGCGCGGCACCGGGGCCAACACCCGCCATATCAATAACATCGCGATGGAGGCCCGTGACGTGGCGGGCAGCCTGCTGGTGACCGAAGTGTTTACCCCTGCGGGCAACTGGTCGTCCTACCCCAGCCACCGGCATGACGAGGATGATTTCCCCCGGATGACGTATCTGGAGGAAACCTATTACATGCGCCTGAACCCCGCCCAGGGCTTCGGCATTCAGCGCGTCTATACCGAGGATGGCAGTCTGGACGTGACGATGGCGGTCAAGAACCACGACGTCACGCTGGTGCCGAAGGGCCATCACCCCTGCGGGGTGCCCTATGGGTACGAGATGTATTACCTGAACGTCATGGCCGGGCCGCGCCGCAACTGGCGATTCCAGAATGACCCGGACCATGACTGGATCTATCAGCGCGACAATCCGACTGCCTGATCAGCCCGGGATCACCAGATCAACCGTCAGCCCCGGCGCTTTGGCGCGGATTTCGCGGGCGATCATGCTGGGGTCGGGCAGTGGCGGGCACAGCACGCGCAGATGCCCGACATAGTTCAGCGCAGCCAGAATTTGCGCCACCAGTTCGGCATCAAATCCACGCCCGAACAGCGGGGTCAGAACCATGATGGGGCGCAATTCATCCAGCAGATCGGCGTTCAGCGCGTTGAAAGGCCGTGACAGCACCTGCGCACCGCCTGCGTCTACATTTCCCAGATCATACCCCGGTGTGACACCGATGGTCAGGATCACACTGGTCCCCGGTGCTACGTGCATCGGGATTTCGGGGCGCAGGCTGCCATCCCACCACCTTTTCCTGTAAGTGCCGCCCAACCATAAGGGGATCAGGCGGCATATGTTTCCACCCATAAGGGTATACGTCTGGCAGCCATTGGCAAGTGGCTGCGGCACCGTTATTGCCAGACAGCCGAAAGGGGCATCGCAAGGGGGCGTCATGACCGGACCGCTGATCCAATCTGTGCTGGACGGGGTACCCTTGCCTGCCTGCGTGATCGGGCGGGATGAGCGGATCGTCGCTGCCAACGCGGGGTGCGATGCGCTGATCGGCACTGGCATGGTCGGTCGCCATCATGGCCTTGCCCTGCGCCAGCCCGCGCTGCTGGAGGCGATTGCCACCACACTGGCAGATGCCACCCCGCGATCCGTGCGGCTGGTGCTGCCGCAGGCCAATCAGGAGGAAAGCTTTACCGTGACGCTCGCCCCGGTTCTGCCCGGGGACGGCTTTGGTGGCGGCGTGTTGCTGACCTTTCAGGATGTGACGGAACAGGCCCGCGCGGCCCAGATGCGGCGGGATTTTGTCGCCAATGTCAGCCATGAACTGCGGACACCGCTGACCGCACTGATGGGGTTTATCGAGACCTTGAAGGGGGCTGCCAAAGACGACCCCGCCGCACGGGGGCGGTTTCTGGGGATCATGGAGCGGGAGGCCGGCCGGATGAACCGCCTTGTGCGCGACCTCTTGCATCTGAGCCGGGTCGAGGCCGAAGAACGCGTGCGCCCGCGTGACGCAGTGGATGTGGTGGCGTTGATCCAGATGGTGATACCCACGCTGCGCGATGTGGCGGTGGCGGCAAAGGTTGAGATTGCGGTGGTGGGCGGCCTGACGGCGGCTGTCGTGCCGGGGGACGCAGATCAACTCAGCCAGGTTTTCACCAACCTGATCGAAAACGCGGTGAAATATGGCGGGCCGGGCAAGCGGGTGGAGGTGCGCCTGTCGCATGAGACCAGTTTGCGCGGGCCTGCCTTGCGGGTGGATGTGGTGGATCAGGGCGAGGGGATTGACCCCGTGCATCTGCCGCGCCTGACCGAACGGTTCTACCGGGTCGATACGCACCGGTCGCGCGCCCAAGGCGGCACGGGACTGGGGCTTGCCATCGTCAAGCATATTGTCAGCAGGCATCGCGGCTGGCTCAAGATCGACAGCACGTTGGGGCAGGGGTCGGTGTTCAGCGTGATCCTGCCGGAAGGCTGATTACAGCCGCGCCAGACGGTCGGTCAGCAGCGCAAAGAAGCCATCGGTATCCACCGAGCCCATGAACAGCGCGTTCTTCGGGCGATTTGTGATGCCCCACCAATCGGCGACCGTCATACCAAGCGTCAGGTCTGACAGGGTTTCAATCTCTACATTGATCAGGCGGCCTTGGAACAGGTCGGGTGCTATCAGATAGGCGATGACGCAGGGGTCGTGCAGGGGGGCTCCTTCAGAGCCATACTTGGCCATATCGAAGCGCTCAAAGAAATCGGTCCATTCGGCAACCATGGTGCCCGGGGCGGTGCCCATGTCCCGAAACGCCTGCACGCGGGCGCGGTTGGTCAGGGCCTTATGCGTCACATCCAGCGGCATCACGACAAGCGGGATACCGGATTTGAACACGATTTCAGCAGCTTCGGGATCGACGTAGATGTTGAACTCGGCGGCAGGGGTGATGTTGCCGACCTCAAAATACGCCCCCCCCATCAGGACAATTTCCTGCACGCGGCCGATGATATCGGGGGCACGCTGAAAGGCGGTGGCGATGTTGGTCAGGGGGCCAAGCGGGCAGAGGGTGACGGTGCCGCTTGGCTCGCGGCGCAGGGTGTCGATGATGAAATCCACCGCGTGGCCGGGTTGCAGCGGCATCACAGGGTCGGCCATCTGCGGGCCGTCCAGCCCGGTCTTGCCATGCACATGCTCTGCCGTCACCAGTTTGCGCACCAAGGGGGACTCGCAGCCCGCATAGACCGGTGTCTGTGGAAAACCCGCCAACTCACAGATGATCCGCGCGTTTTTCTGGGTCAGCGCCAAAGGCACATTGCCCGCAACGGCTGTGATCCCCAGCACTGTCAGATCCTGCGGGCTGGCAAGCGCCAGCAAGATCGCCACGGCATCGTCCTGCCCCGGATCGGTGTCGATGATGATTTTGCGGGGGGCGGCGGTCATATGGGTGTCTCCTGAATTGGGGGCAACAAAGCGGAGGCCGCGGTGTTTGTCCAGATGGTCAAAAAATAAAAGGCGGGGTTGCGGTAATCAGGTTTTGTGCGAAGGGTGCACGCATAGGATGCAAGACGGAGTAGCAAATGGCAACGGGGCGGTTGGTGGCGCTGGATCTGGCACGGATGGTGGCGCTGATCGGCATGGCGACGTTTCACTTCGTCTTTGATCTGGTGATGTTTGGCCATCTGCCGCCCGAGACGGTGCAGTTTGGCTTCTGGCCGCTGTTCGCGCGGTTGGTGGCGGGCAGCTTTCTGTTTCTGGCAGGGGCCAGCCTGTGGCTGGGGCATGGGGCAGGCATCCGTTGGCCCGGCTTCTGGCGGCGGTTTGCGGTGCTGGTGGCGGCGGCGGCGGTGATTACCGTTGGCAGTTATGTGGCGGCGCCCGAGAATTACATCTTCTTTGGCATCCTGCACTCCATCGCCCTTGCCAGTCTTGTCGGGCTGCTGGTGCTGCGCCTGCCGGTGGCGGCGATACTGGCGCTTGCGGCGGGCGTGGTGGCGATGAAGGTCTGGGGACAGGCGGATGTGTTCAACATGGGCCTGCTGCGCTGGACCGGGTTAGGGACGCAGCCGCCGTCGTCGATGGATTATGTGCCCGCGTTTCCGTGGCTTGCGCCGTATCTGGCAGGGCTGGCGCTGTCCAAGCTCGCCGATGGGTATGGGCTTTGGGGGCGCGTGGCAGGGTGGTTGCAGGGGCCGGGGTGGGCCCGGGTGACATGGCCGGGGCGGCACAGTCTGGTGGTGTATCTGGTGCATCAGCCGGTGCTGATCGGCGTGATCTACGCGGTCACATGGTGGATGCGCCGGGCCTGACGCAATATCAGGCCCGGCAGCAGGTCAGCCGTCGAAATCAACGGTTTCCATGATTTTCAGCGCCTCGGGGCGCTGTGCGGCCACATCGGTCAACGGGATGGTGTCGGGCGTGAAGGTGCCCCAGCTTGTCACCAGCGCGGAACTTGGCACACCCGGTTTCACCGGGAACTCATTGTTGGTTTCGGCATAGATCTTCTGCGCATGGTCCGACGACAGCCATTCCATCAGTTTCAGCGCCGCCGCCTTGTTGGGGGCCGATTTGGTCATCGCCACGCCCGAGATGTTCATATGGGTGCCGCCGGTCTTTTCAAAGGTCGGGAACACGATCGACACGCTTTCCGCCCATGGCACCTGTTCCGGGTCGGCCAGCATCTGGCCCATGTAATAGGTGTTGCCCAGCGAGATATCACATTCCCCCGCCCAGATCGCCTTGACCTGATCACGGTCGCCGCCATCGGGTTTGCGCGCAAGGTTCGCCTTCAGGCCCGTGGCCCAGGTCGTCGCAGCCTCGACGCCGTCATGCGCAATCACTGCCCCCAACAGCGCGAGGTTGTAGTCGTTGGTGCCCGACCGGGTACACAGACGGCCCTTCCACTTGTCTGATGCCAGATCTTCATAGGTGGTCACTTCGCCCGGTTTCACCCGGTCCTTGCTGGCATAGACGATGCGCGCCCGGGTGGTCAGGCCGAACCACATGTCATTGGCATCGCGATAGGCAGCGGGGATATTGGCCTCCAGCACATCGGACTGCACGGCTTGGGTGACCCCGGCCTCCACCACTTGCGTCAGGCGCGCGATATCGACGGTCAGCACCAGATCGGCCGGGCTGCGGTCGCCTTCGGCCACCAGACGTTCGACCATGCCCTTGTCCACAAAGGCGATATTGGTGGTAATGCCGGTCTCAGTTGTGAACGCATCCAGCAGCGGCTGGATCAGTTCGGGCTGCCGGTGGGAATAGATGTTCACCTCATCCGCAAGCGCGGGCAGCGCGGTGGTGCCAAGCGCAAGGGCAAGCAAGGGCAAGCGGGTCATGGAGTTGTCCTTTTTCTGGGATGTGCTGGCCCCAAAAGCCTGACTCTTTTGCTTGGGTCAATAGTTGACTTAACTGGTCGGAAATTAAATTGGACCGGCCTTGACTTCAGTTTTCATCGGACCCATCTAGGGGTGTTGAAGGTGGCCACTGACCGCGTTCCTCCGCCTTGGCCCGGTTCCACAGCGCATCCATTTCGGCCAGAGTGCTATCGGCGGGTGTTTTTCCACCGTCTTGCAGCCAATCCTCTATCCGGCCAAAACGGCGGGTGAACTTGGCATTGGCGGCGCGCAGGGCGGCCTCGGGGTCCACCTGCAAATGGCGGGCGAGGTTGGCCATCACGAAAAGCAAGTCGCCAAATTCATCGGCCACTTCGTCTTGCGTCAATGTTTCACGCGCCTCGACCAGCTCGGCGGTTTCCTCGACGATCTTTGCCAGCACCTCATCGGTGGAAGGCCAGTCAAACCCCACCCGGGCCGCGCGTTTTTGCAGCTTGACCGCCCGGGTCAGCGCAGGCAGGCCAAGCGCCACACCGTCCAGCACCCCCGCCGCACCCCGTTCGGCGGCCTTGATCTTTTCCCAGTCCACCGTCTGCTGTTCGGCGGATTTATCGCGTGACTCAAGCCCGAACACATGCGGATGCCGCGCCACCATCTTGTCGCTGATCGCGCGCACCACATCGTCAAAGGCGAACAGGCCCTCGTCCCGCGCGATCTGCGCGTGGAACACCACCTGCAACAGCAGATCGCCCAATTCGCCCGGCAGTTCCGCCCAGACCTCACGCGCAATCACATCGGCCACCTCATGCGCTTCCTCAATCGTGTAGGGCGCGATGGTGGCAAAGGATTGTTCGATGTCCCACGGGCAGCCGGTAGCGGGGTCGCGCAGGCGCGCCATGATGGCCAGCAAACGGGGCATCCCGCCATTGGGGTCGTGGATCAGCGCATCGTCATTGGGCATTGCGGGCGTCCGGTTTGTGGGGTTGCATGCGGGCGCACAGCGAAAGGTTGCCCCATGCCCGTTCTGAACAGTATCGCGGATATCGCGCCCGAGATGAAGGCGTGGCGGCACCATCTGCATGCAAACCCCGAGGTGGGCATGGCCTGCCATGACACCGCCGCCTTCGTCGCCGCCCGCCTGCGCGAGTTCGGGGTGGACGCGGTGCACGAAGGCATCGGCGGCACCGGGGTGGTGGCGCTGATCCACGGGCGGGGCCCGGGGGCGACGGTGGGCTTGCGCGCCGATATGGACGCGCTGCCGATGGCCGAGGCGACGGGGGCCGCCCATGCCTCGCAACGCAGCGGGGCCATGCACGCCTGCGGGCATGACGGGCACACCGCGATGTTGCTGGGCGCGGCCAAGCATCTGGCGCAGACCCGCGCCTTTGACGGCACGGTCGCGCTGATCTTTCAACCGGCTGAGGAGACGGGCGAGGGCGGTGCCGCCATGTGCGCCGACGGCATGATGGACCGCTTTGCCGTTGCCGAGGTGTACGCCCTGCATTGCGACCCGCAGATCGGCTTTGGCGAGGTGTTCACCCGGCCCGGCCCCTTGATGGCGGCTGTTACCGATTTCGTCATTCACATCGACGGTGTGGGTGGCCACGGCGCGGTGCCACAACGCGCGGCAGACCCGGTGGCGGCGGCCTTGGCGATCGGGCAGGCGTTGATGACGATTGCGGCCCGCAACCTGAGCGCGCATGACGCGGCGGTGTTGTCGCTCACACAGGTGCAGGCGGGCACCGCCCCCAACATCATTCCCGCCACGGCGATGCTGGGCGGCACCATCCGCACCTTTGAGGCCTCAGTCGAACAGGTGATCTGCGACCGGATGCAGGCGATTTGCACCGGCACCGCGGCTGCCATGGGGGTCACGGCCCGGCTGGTGCTGTCCCCCGATGTGCGCGCCACGGTGAATGACCCCGCCTGCACCGAATTTGCGATCCGCGTGGCGCAGGATGTGGTGGGGCAGGGCCGCGTGATCATTGACCGCGCGCCCTATATGGCGGCCGAAGATTTCTCGGTCATGCTGAACCTGCGCCCCGGCAGTTACCTGCATCTGGGGCAGGGCCGTGGCCCGATGGTGCATGAAACGACCTTTGACTTCAACGACGACATCGCCCCGACTGGCGCGACCCTGCTGGTGGAACTCGCGACGCGCAGCCTCGCGCGGCTCGCCTAATCCCGCCGATTGCGTCGCAAACGGGATTGCGGCCAAGGGCCGTCTCTGTGATCTGTAGGGGCAACCTGATAGTCCGGAGACTGAAATGCCCGTCCTGAACCGCATTGCTGCTTATGCTGATGAGATGAAGGGCTGGCGTCGCCACCTGCACGCCAACCCCGAGCTGAAGTTCGATTGCCACAACACCGCCGCCTTCATCATCGACCGTCTGCGCGAAATGGGGGTGGATGAGATTCACCCGGGCATCGCCACCACCGGTATCGTCGCGATCATCAACGGCACTGGCGACGGCCCGACCATCGGGTTGCGCGCCGATATGGATGCGCTGCCCATTCAGGAGATTACCGGGGCGGAATACGCCTCCACCATTCCCGGCAAGATGCACGCCTGCGGCCATGACGGGCATGTGACCATGTTGCTTGGTGCGGCAAAGTATCTGGCGGAAACCCGGCGCTTTGCGGGGCGGGTGGCGCTGATCTTCCAACCCGCCGAGGAAGATGGCGGCGGCGGTCTGGTGATGGTGCAGGAAGGCGTGATGGACCGCTTTGATATCAAACAGGTCTACGGCATTCACAACGCGCCGAACATTCCGGTCGGGCATTTCCACACCACGCCCGGGCCGCTGATGGCGAGCGTTGACACGGCCTTCGTCTACATCACCGGCAAGGGCGGCCATGGGGCCACCCCGCATGAATGTGTCGATCCGGTGGTGGCGGTGGTTGGCATGGTCAGTGCGATCCAGACCATCATTCCGCGCAACGTATATGCGCTGGACGAGGCGGTGATTTCGGTCACGCAGATTCACACCGGCACCGCCAGCAACATCATCCCCGAGGAGGCGATGTTCTGCGCCACCATCCGGTCGTTCAGCCCGGACGTGCGCGCCCTGCTGAAACGCCGCTTTTCCGAGATCGTCGATGGTCATGCGGCCGCCTATAACGTGACCGCCCGGATCGACTATGACTGGGGCTATCCTGCCACCATCAACCACCCCGCCGAGACCGATTTTGCCGCCGACGTGGCCCGCGAGGTATCGGGCGACGCTGCGGTTGAGGCCCGCGCGAAACGCGAAATGGGGTCCGAGGATTTCAGCTATATGCTGGAGGCTCGCCCCGGTGCCTATCTGTTCATGGGCATCGGTCCGGGGGCGGGCTTGCACCACGCGGCTTACGACTTCAACGATGAGGCTGCTCCGATGGGGGCCAGTTTCTTTGCCCGTCTGGTCGAACGTGCGCAGCCCGTCGCATAGGGCTTGAGTTTTTCGCGGGGGCGGTGCTTGCTGGGCATCGCCCTTTGTCATGATCGGACCCCATCATGCGTCTTGCCCTGCTGTGCCTTTGCCTGTTCGCCAGTCCTGCGATGGCGCAAGATTACCTCGCGTTTCAGTCGCCCTCCGGCAACATCCACTGCGCAATCTTTGCGGGCGACGATGCACAGGCCCGCTGTGATATCCAGGACTTCACCCCCAGCTTCACCCGCCCGCCCGCCGATTGCGATCTGGACTGGGGCTATGCCTTTGTCGTCGGCCCCTATGGTCGTGCGGGCATCGCCTGCGCCGGGGATACGGTGATCGACGATGGCGCGCGGGTGCTGCAATACGGGCGCGAAGTGTCGCTGGATGGCATGACTTGCACCTCCTTGAAAACCGGGATGGTCTGCGTCAATGACGATGGCCACGGCTTTCAGGTTGCCAAGCGCAAGCAGGAATTGTTCTGATCCGACAGGTTGACTGGGCGATTTGATCAAACTTGACAAGGCAGGCTCGGGCAGGCCATTTAGGCGCGCCCGGATCCGCGACGTCTCCGGCCATGATAACGACGGCGCGGACCCATCCCAGAGACATATCATGGCATTAGAAGACGCCAAATCACAGGTAGATACCGCTTTCACCCGGCCCGGATTGCGCGGGCTTGCGTTTGAGAACGCCTTCGGGGGGGCGACCTCGTTCCTGCGCCGGACCTATACCAAAGACCTGACCGGGGTCGACCTTGCCATCACCGGCGTGCCGTTCGATCAGGCCGTGACCCACCGCGCAGGCACCCGCTTTGGCCCCCGTGCGATCCGCGAGGCCTCCAGCCTGATGCCCTACGACCCGCCCTATGGCTGGCCCACCAACCCGTTGGAGGATATGGCGGTTGTCGATTACGGCGATGTGGCGTTCGATTATGCAAAGGTCAGCGACTTTCCCGACACCCTGACCGCCCATATCCGCACCATCCTGAATGCCGGGGCCGGGACCATCACCCTTGGCGGCGATCACTACATCACCTTTCCGATCCTGAAAGCCTATGCCGAGAAATATGGCCCCTTGGGCGTGATCCACTTTGACGCCCATTCCGACCTGTGGCCCGATGATGATCTGACCCGCATCGACCATGGCACCATGCTTTATAAAGCCGTGAAAACCGGGCTGGTGGACCCCAAACGAAGCGTCCAGATCGGCATCCGCACCACCACCGAAGACTACCTCGGCGTCCATGTCATCGACGCGCGTGAGGTGCATGAGAAAGGCGTGGCCGCCGCTGTGGCGCGCGCGAAAGAGATTGTCGGCAGCCAACCCACTTATGTGACCTTCGACATCGACTGCCTCGACCCGTCAGCCGCCCCTGGCACTGGCACCCCGGTCTGGGGCGGCTTGCATTCGTGGCAGGCGGCGGCCTGTTTGCGCGACCTTGCGGGCATCAACATGGTTGGCGGCGATGTGGTCGAAGTCTCACCCCCCTATGACACCACCGGCGCTACGGCGATTGCGGGCGCGCATGTGGCGTATGAGTTGATTTGCCTTTACCATTGGGCCAAAACCCGCGCCAAGTAGGGCGATGAAACAAGCGGTCAGAACCATGTGCCTTGCTCTTGCCTTCGGCATCATCGCAGCCTTGGGTCTGACCGCCTTCATCCGGCTGGCCCCGGTTGACCCGGCCAATTGGCAAGTAGAACTTGCCAACCCGCGCCCCGAGGGCCTGCCGATTGATCCGTCCCCCGTGGCGGGTGATCCGGTTGTGACTCTGCGCAATGGGGCCTACGCCGATCTGACGGCATCGCCCGAGGATGCACATACTCTGCTGGCAAGGCTTGATGCCGTTGCCCTTGCCACCCCACGCACCCTGCGCATTGCGGGCAGTGTGGCGGAAGGGCATATCACGTGGGAAACCCGCAGTCTGGTCTGGGGATTTCCCGACTACACCACCGCGCAAGTGACGGGGCAGGGGCTGACCCTTTACGCCCGGCTGCGCTTTGGCGGTTATGACTTTGGCGTCAATGCCGCACGGTTGCGGGGCTGGCTGCGGGCCTTGTGACGGGGTGATGGGCAACGGGCGGCATTGCCGCTAAGAGAGCCTGACGGCAGGCATGTAAGGATTTGGCTTTGGGCACGATTGATGGGCTACCGACGCTGCGCGAGGTGATTGTCGCGCATGATCTGGTGGCAAAGCGCCAGTTGGGGCAGAACTTTCTGCTGGACCTGAACCTGACCGCCAAGATTGCCCGGTCTGCGGGCGATCTGGCCGGGCATGATATTCTGGAGGTCGGCCCCGGCCCGGGTGGCCTGACGCGCGGGCTGCTGGTCGAAGGCGCGCGCCGGGTGCTGTGCGTGGAAAAGGACGCGCGCTGCATTCCCGCGCTGGAGCAGATCGCCGCCGTCTACCCGGGGCGGTTGCAGATCATCGAAGGCGACGCGCTGGAGGTGGACGCGGCGGCGCATCTGACGGCCCCCATCAAGGTGGTGGCGAACTTGCCCTATAACGTGGGCACTGAACTGCTGATCCGCTGGCTGACGCCGAAAATCTGGCCGCCGTTCTGGGACAGTCTGACCCTGATGTTCCAGAAAGAGGTGGCCGAACGCATCGTGGCCAAACCCCGGGGCGATCATTACGGGCGGCTGGCGATCTTGGCGCAGTGGCGCTGCGATGCGAAGATCGTCATGCACCTGCCGCCCGAGGCCTTCACGCCGGCCCCCAAGGTTCATTCGGCGGTGGTGCATCTGACGCGGCTGGCGTCGCCCCGGTTTCCGGCGGATGAGGCGCGTGTTGCAGCGGCTGACCGCGATGGCCTTTGGCCAGCGGCGCAAGATGCTGCGGTCCAGCCTGAAAGGGATGGGGGCCGATATCGAAGAACGGATCGTGGCGGCGGGGTTGTTGCCCACCGCGCGGGCCGAAGAAATCCCGCTGGAAGGCTTTTGCGCCCTGGCGCGCGAGGTTGCGCGGGGCTGAGGCCGGGTCAGCAAAAAGCCCGCGCCGGGGAACGGCGCGGGCTTTTTCATGTCGGTCAGGGCAGTTGGTTATTCGGCGGCCTCGCGCGGGCCAGCATCGGGCTTGGGCGCATCATCGGCCTTCACCTCGGGGCGGGGTTTGCGGGGCGCGCGGGTTTTGCGCGGCTCGGGGGCTGCCTCTGCTGCGGGCTGTTCGGCCACGGGCGGGGACACAGGTGCTGCGTCCGGCTTGGCTGCCTCGGGTTTCGGGGTGCGTTCACGGCGGTCGCGACGCTCGCCTTCTGGCCGGGTATTTTCAGCCCGGGGGGGCGTGGGGCTTGCGCAGCCTCAGCCGCAACGGGGGCCTGAACCGGCGCGCGATTGCGGGGTTCCGAAACGCGGGGTTCCGGAATGCGCGCCTCGGGCGTTTCTACCAGACCGTTGTCGTCATCATGCCCGCGCGGATCGCGCGCCTGCACCGGGAAGGGTTGCTCCTCACTCGCCGGGTCGCGGTAATCGCTGCGATAGTCGCTGCGTTGGTCCGTCCGCTCGGGGCGGAACTCGGGGCGTTGCTCCTGCCGGGGTTCATTGCGCTGATCGTTACGCTGATCGTTGCGCGGTTCGGCCCGCTGGTCGTTGCGGTTTTCGTTGCGGTTGTCGGGGCGCTGATCGTTGCGGGGTTCTTGCCGATCCCGATACCCATCGCGGTCATTGCGCTGCGCGTTCTGGCTATTCTGGCCGTTGCCCTGATTGCCATTCTGGCTGTAGTTGCCAGTTTGGCCACCATTCGGGTTGCCGTTCTGGTTATTATATTGCCCGCCTTGCTGGCGGTCCTGCACTTGCCGGGCCTCTTGTTCGGCGGCCATCTCACGTGTGGCCTCGCCAAGAAGGCGGGTGTAATGCTCGGCGTGTTGCAAGAAATTCTCGCAGGCCACGCGGTCGTTGGACAGTTGCGCATCGCGCGCCAGCTGCTGATATTTCTCGATGATCTGCTGCGGCGTGCCGCGCACCTTGCCTTCGGGGCCGGAGCTGTCGAAGACACGGTTGATGATATTGCCGAGGGTGCGCGGGCGGTTCGTTTTCGAACGCGAACGGGACTTGGAAGAGCGCATCTTGTCCTTTGATCCAGATGATCCGTTGGCCGTGACCTGCGCGCCTGTCGCGCAAAGCCCAAATGGGCGGTCTGGCAAGGTCGGGTTTTCTATGCGGGGTGGGGAAGCAGGAAATGCCTGACCCAGCCGTCGTCACATGGCGTCGAATAACCATGGCGCGCGCGGTCTGACAAGCCGATTCTGGCAATGGCCCAAGGATTACGCGGGTTTTGTGGCGAAACAGGCGGGATTCAGGCGGGTTTTGTGACCAGAACCACGCGGTCACGGCCATCTAGGTCGGTCAGGGTTTGCGCATGGGGCAAGCCTGCGGCGGCCAGCAGGGCCGTGACAGCGGCGCTTTGGGTAGGGCCGATTTCCAGCAGCAACCGCCCGCCCGGCACCAGATGCACCGCCGCCCCTTGCGCAATGCTTCGGTAGGCATCAAGGCCATCGCCGCCGGGGGTCAGTGCCATGTGGGGTTCATGGTCGCGGACCTCGGGTGACAGGCCTGCCATTTCATCGCCGGCAATATAGGGCGGGTTTGACGTGATCAGGTCATAGGTGCCGGGGGTGTTTGCGAACCAGTCGGATTGGGCGAACCGGGCGCGCGAAATGTTCAGCGCTTCGGCGTTCGACTGCGCCACGGCAAGGGCTGCGGGTGAAAGATCGCTGCCCAGGCCCTGCGCGCCCGGCATATCGGCAAGGCAGGACAGCAAGATACACCCCGACCCGGTGCCAAGGTCCAGCATGTTGGCGAAGGGCGATTGCAACGCGGTCTGTACCAGCAGTTCGGTTTCGGGGCGCGGGTCCAGCACATCGGGCGTCACACGAAAGCTGCGGCCCCAGAACAGCCGCTGCCCGGTGATCTGCGACACGGGCTGACGGGCAGCGCGGGCGGTTATGGCGGCATCGAAGCGCGCCAAAGCGTCAGGCATAAGGTCATCGGGCAGATGCAGGGTCAGACGGTCCGCCGCCACGCCCATGGCATGGGCCAGCAGCAGGCGGGCGTCGCGGGCAGCATCGGGGATGCCCGCCTCGCGCAGGGTGGGGATGGCGGCGCGCAGCGCGTCGGTGCCGGTTGTCACGAAGGGGAGGATCATCCCTCCATCTCGGCCAGTTTGGTCGCCTGATCATGTGCGACCAACGCCTCAACCACTGCGCCGATATCACCCGCCATGATCTGCGCCAGCGAATAGAGCGTCAGGTTGATGCGGTGGTCGGTCATCCGGCCCTGCGGGAAGTTGTAGGTGCGGATGCGTTCAGACCTGTCCCCCGACCCGACCTGCGCCTTGCGGTCAGCGGCGCGGGCATCGTCCACCTTGGCGCGTTCCAGATCGAACAGCCGCGCCCGCAGCACCTGCATGGCGATTTCCTTGTTGCGGTGCTGCGATTTTTGCGCCGACACCACAATCATGCCGGTTGGAATATGGGTGATGCGCACGGCGGAATCGGTGGTGTTGACGTGCTGGCCACCGGCACCCGACGCGCGCATGGTATCAATCCGGATGTCCGAGGCCGGGATCACCAGATCAACCTCCTCTGCCTCGGGCAGCACCGCCACCGTGGCGGCAGAGGTATGCACCCGGCCTTGGGTCTCAGTCGTGGGCACGCGTTGAACGCGGTGAACCCCGGATTCGAACTTCATCTTGGAAAACACACCAGCCCCCGCAATGTGGACCGACACATCCTTGATGCCGCCCAGATCAGAGTCCTGCTGTTCCAGAATTTCAAACGTCCAGCCCTGACCTTCAGCATAGCGTTGGTACATGCGCAACAGGTCGGCCGCGAACAAGGCGGCCTCATCCCCCCCGTGCCGGGGCGAATCTCCAGAATGGCGGGGCGGGCGTCGGCGGCGTCTTTCGGCAGCAGGGCCACGCGCAACGCCTGTTCCATTTCCGGGATGCGCGCCTTCAGCAGCGGAATTTCATCCTCGGCCAAGGCCTTCATTTCTGGGTCGGACAGCATCAGTTCGGCCTCGGCCAGATTGTCGAGGGCGGCGCGGTAGGCCGCGATATCCTCGGCGACCGGCTTGAGGTCGGAATATTCGCGGCTGATACGGGCAATGTCCGACGGGCTGGCCCCGGCGTTCAGCAGCGCTTCGAGATACTCGAAACGCTGGGTAATCTGGGCGAGGGTATCAAGTGGGATCATGCATGGGGGTGTGGCGCGTTGCGGCAGGGGCGTCAAGAGGGCGGCTTAGCCGTGGCGCGCCGCAGCCATCGCATCCGCCATCCGCAACGCCGCGATCAGGCTGGACGGGTCGGCCACGCCCATGCCCGCAATTTCAAACGCGGTGCCGTGGTCGGGCGAGGTGCGCACGAAGGGCAGCCCGAGCGTCACATTGACGCCGCCCGCAAAGTCGATCGTCTTGATCGGGATCAGCGCCTGATCATGATACATGCAGATCGCGGCATCATAGCCCGCCCGGGCCGCGGCGTGAAACATGGTATCGGCGGAAGACGGCCCCCGGATCGCCATGCCCTGTGCCGCCAGACGCGCCACCACGGGGGCTATGACCTGCATATCCTCAAACCCCATGGCCCCGCCTTCGCCCGCATGGGGGTTCAGACCCGCGACCATCAGACGTGGGTTGGCAAGGCCGAAATCGGCGATCAGCGCGGCGTGGGTGATGCGGATCGTGTCTTCCAGCAGCTCGGCGGTCAGTGCCCCGGGCACCTGCGACAGCGGAATGTGAATGGTCACCGGCACCACCCGCAGATCGGGGCAGGCCAGCATCATCACCACCCGGTCCACCCCCGCCAGATGCGCCAGAAATTCGGTATGGCCGGGAAAGGCGAACCCCGCGCCGTCTTTCAGCGCCTTCTTGTGGATCGGGGCGGTACAGACCGCCCGCGCCTCACCCGCCTGCACAAGGGCCACGGCGCGCTCGATCACCTCGATCACGCCCGCTGCATTGGCGGGGTTGGGTTGACCGGGCAGGGCGGGGGCAGCAAAGCGGTGCGGCAGCACGGGCAGCAGGCCCTGCGGCACGCGGGCGGCTTGCGACAGGTCCGACAGTTCGGCAATCCGGGTGCCTTGCGGCAGATGCGCCGGGTCGCCCAGCCAGACAAAGGGCACCTGCGCGGCCAGTGCCTTGACTGCCAGTTCCGGGCCGATGCCCGACGGCTCGCCACAGGTCAGGATAATCGGGGGCATCACGGCTCGCGGATGATGGCGGCGGCGCGCAGCTCCTCAAGGTAGCCTTCGGACAGGCCTTCCAGCTTGCGGTTCAGCAGGTTGCCCCGCACGGCATCACGAGAGATCGGTTCTTCCAGCACGGGCGCACGGTTGCACAGCATCAGGATCATCCGGCCCGTGCCGCTGGTCAGCGCGGTCGAGATTTCGCCAGCGTCCAGCTTGGCCAGTTCCAACCCGATGTCTTGGGGAATTTCGGCCATCGGTTTGGTCTCGATCACCAGTTGTTCGGCAGGCAGGCCTTTGGTCAAGCCATACAGGTCCATGCAGGCATCTGCCCCCGCCCGGATGCGCGACACTTCGGCGGGGTCATTCGGGATCACCAGCCGGGCATATTCCACCGTGACCGACGCAGGCTTGGCGGCGGTATCCTCGGCAATCTCACGCAGTTGGAACAGCACAACCGCCCCCGGCACGAAGACCGGCTTGGACACTTGCCCCACCTCCAGCCCCAGCACGAAGGGCGCGATCTGCGGCGGCAGGTTGGACAGCGGCATCCACGCCAGATGCCCGCCTGCACCCGCCGTGGGCGACCGCGAATAGCGCCGCGCGGCAGAGGCAAACGCCCCTTCGCTGGCAATTTCACCCGACAACCGGGTGGCAAGATCAGCCGCCTCGCCATTGTCGCCCGGTGCAATCGGGATCACCAGTTCGGACAGCAACACCCGCAGCGGCTTGTCGCGGGCGACGGCGGCAATCGCGCGGTCAATCTCGGCCTCGCTGACCGACACCTGGCTGCCATACCGCGCGCGCACCACATTGCGCCACACTTGCCCGGCATAGACGAAATCGCGGAAGGTTGCGGCTTCGACCCCGGCCTGGGCCAAGGCCGCGATAAACTGCTCGGAGGACAACTGCGCGCGGCTGGCAAATTCGGTCATCGCGGCCTCGACCTCTGCCGGTGTCAGTGACAGGCCCAGACGCTTGGCCTCGGTCAGGCGCAGGCGGTCTTCGGTCAGGGCCTTCAGCGCCTCGGTCATCGGGTTGACCGGCGCGTTCAGCAGTTTGAGGAAAATCGCCCGCTGTACCACCTCATACTGGGTGATCACCCGGTCGTTGACCACAAGGCGCGGCGCATAAAGGTTGCCATCGGTCGGAATATCCGCGTCCGACTGCGCCAGCACAGCCCCGGGGGTCGCAGCCGCAATCAGGCCAACTGTGGCCAATACCGCGAAAAGGGAAGATTTCATCATTCCAGCATACGCCTTGTTTATCTGCGACAGGTGCGCGCAGGCCCTGCGGCCACGCCACTGCCAAAGCCAATCAGATCAACCGACAGGCCGAAATCCGTTGTCGGTTTTACAGTAGTAGATGAGGTGAACCTGCGCGAGAGGGAAAGATCAACCCGCATACACTCGTTGCGAAACTCCATCCCCAGGCCCGCGACGGTGCCGCTCTGCGCCACAAAGTCATAGCGGCCTGACAGTTTGCCGGTCCAGTTCGGGGTGACTTTGTACTTGGCGTTGAAGGTCACTTCGCGGGTCGCATCGGGGCGGTTTTCCAGCGGGTCGGCCACGGCATAGACCAGCCCGGTGGTCACATCCAGCTTGGGGCGTTTCAGATCAAGCCGCATCTCGGCCTTGGTAAAGCTGAACGCATTGTCAAACACCGCCCGCGTGGTCAGCAAAGTGCCGTCCGACAAGCTAAGCTGCGCACCTGCCAGCCAGTCCGAAGTCCGCCCGTCCAACCCCGATGCCACGCCGAACTGGTTGGGGTCGCGGCTGCGCAACACCCGGCCCACCGTCACACCCAAAGACCAGCCAGCCGGGTCATAACGCGTCCAGCCGATGCCAATGTTGGTGCGCGCGCCGCGTTCCACAGCATCCGACCCCGGGAAGCGATTCAGCGAGAACAGGTTGCCTTCGTCAAATTCGACCAAGGCCGAAATCCTCGTTCGGCAGGGTTTCGGTGCCGCCTTCAGCCCAGATCAGTTGCACCACAGGTTCGATCACATGGCTGGCACCGCTGGCGGCGGTGGCCACCCAAGGCCAACGCAATTCCACCCCGGCGGCGGCATGGGTGCGGGTCGTATCGCCCGCGAAAAGCGCGTCTTGCCGGATGCGGTAGGTGTCTGCCGTTACCTCGCCCAGAACGGTGCCTTCAATTCCGCCCGGCAATATCCAACTGCGCCGCCAATCCAGCCGCAAGGACAACCGGCCGGTATCGCGCCCGTCGGCGATGGTATCTGCGTCCACGCCGTCAAAGGCCGAATCCGACGTGCGCAACTGATTGTGAGTCTGCACCCGCAACCCGCCTTCGCCGCCCAAAGCCCCCAGACTGAACCGCCGGTGAAAGGTCAGGTCCGCCACGATGGACGGAATGGTGGCCTGATCCTCACTGTCGCGCAGGGTTTGAAAGCTGATGATCCGGGCCGAGATATGCTCGTTGCGCCGGGTGCGCGCCACCTCGATGCGGCTGTCCAGCCGGTCAGCCTCGGATATCCCATAGTCCAGCAGATAGGCGTTGTCCGTCACCGACTGGGTCTTGATCGTCAGCTTGTAGCCTTCGCCCAGATCGAACGCGCCCCGCATGAACAGATAGCCCCGCGTATCGCCCGGCAACAGTTCATCGCGCGACAGCGCGCCCTCAATCTCCAGATCGCCGGTGCGCAGCGCCTCGCGGTACTTGAATTCCAGCGTCCGGCCCGATTTGGTGGACAGATAGGGCGTCAGCGTCAGATCGCGCGACGGGCCAAGGGTCAGGAAATACGGCACCTTCACCCCTGTCCCAAGGCCAGAGGTGGTGCGCAGGGTCGGCATCAGAAAGCCGCTGGTCCGGGTCAGGCTGGGGTCGGGCATCCGCAGGCGCGGGATGTAGAACACCGGCACCCCGCCAAAGCGCAACTGGGCGTGGTCAAAGTATATCTGCCGTTCCAGTTGATCGTGGATGATCCGGTTGGCCCGAATTTCCCACATCGGCGTCGGATCGCCTTCGCAGATTTTGCACGACGACGCGAGGGCGCGGTCCATCTGGGTATAGCGCCCGCCCACCCGCGTCATGCGCGTCGAGGCAAGCTGCAACTGCTGGTTCAGCACCATGCGTGCCGATTGCAGCACACCTTCCGAAAGGTCCGCCGCAAGTTCGGCCTGACTAGCCAGAATGACCGCATCGCCGCTCTCATCCGTCAGTACCAATGGCCCGCTGATTTCCAAGCGGTCGGTGGCTTGGTCATAGACCAGCCCCGTCGCGCGCAGACGGCGGCCCTGATAGAAAATCTCAACAGCCCCGCTGGCAATCAGGCGGTTGTCACCGGTGATTTGCAAACTGTCGGCAATCAGGCTGGCACGGTCCTGCGCTGCCACCGGGGGCAGGGCGGTCAGCAGGCCAAACAGGCTTGCGACAAGAAATGTGGTCAGACGGCGAAACCGCATCAGCCATCCTCCAGATGCAACAACAGACCCATTGCCATCAGCACAGCGGCCAGTGGCGGGCTCCACGCGGCCAGAACAATGGGGATCTGACCGTTGGTGCCCAGCGATTGCGCGAAATTGCGCAAAAAGAACAGGGCAAATCCGGCCAGCATCGCAAACAAAACCATGGTGCCGGTCTTGCCAAAGCGGGTGTGCCGCATGGTAAAGCCCGCCGCCACCAGCACCATCGCGGCCATCAGCAGGGGTTGCGCCAGTTCCATCTGAAACCACAGCCGATAGGCGCGGGCCGAAAACCCGGCACGTTCCAGCCCGGCGATATAGCTGGGCAGCCCCCAGAACGGGATCGCCGCAGGCTCGCCAAAGCTGTCGCGGATGCGTTCCACCGTCAGATCCGACACCAGCCGCGCGCCATCGGCGTCTACCACGGCCTCAAGCTCGGGGTTGGGGTCGGTCAGATCCCAGCGTTTGGACCCCTCCATCACCCATGCCCCCGGCTCCAACTGCGCGCGCGCGGCCTCCACCCGGGCCAGCGGCACGCCGGTGGCGTCAAAGGTCAGGAAGGTCACGTCAAACAACTGCGTGCCATCGGGGTTCGACCTTGCGGCCTGAATGACGGTCTGCCCGTCTGCCCCGCCTTGCCGCAGCCACAGCCCGGTGTCGGCCACCGAAAGCACCGACCCGGACCCCGCCCCGTAACCTGCACGCAGCTTGGCATATTCCTTGATCGTTGCGGCGACGATGGGGTTGATCACTGCGACCACCACCATGCCAAACAGCAGGGCCGCAAGCACCGGTGCCGCCAGAAACTGCAACCCCGATCGTCCTGCCGCCCGCACCACCACCAGTTCCGACGACCGCGCCAAGCCCAGAAACAGCGCAATCGACGCCATGATCATGATCAGCGGCAGTACCCGGTACAGGCTTTCCGGCACGTTCATCAGCGCCAGCCGCCCCGCCTCACCGATCCCGATGTCGGATGACGAAAACCGCCGCAACTGATCTATCATGTCGATCAGCAGCATGATGCCCGCAAACACAAGCAACACCCGTGCCACCATCGCCAGAAACCGACGCACAATATACAGGTTCAGGATCATGGCGCAGCCTTTTGCCAGAACCGTGGCCCGATGTGACGCGGGGCCTGCGCCTTCCACAGCAACCCGGCGGCAAGCGCAAAGCCCAAGACCGGGGCCGCGTAAACCAGTGCCACCATCGACGCAGCTTGCAGCGATGCCGCCGCAGCCCAGGTGTTGACCAGTTGCAGCAAGATCAACGCGAGCACCGCCCCCCCCATCTGCCGCCACAGGCCAAAGCGCGAAAAGCCGCCCAGCATCAGCGCCGCAAACCCCACCAGAGGGGTCGCCACCGCCAGCATCGGCATGGCAAAACGCGCGTTGCCCTCTGACAGAAACGCCGCCCGGCTTTCGCCCAACTCGGTCAGGGCAGCCTCGGTGGGGTTCAAAAGATCATAGGTGGACATCTCATCCAGTGTGCGCCCCGACCTGCCGCCCACCGAGACCAGCCCAGCCAGATCAAGGGTAAAATCGGCAAAGCGCGTCACGGAAATGCGCCGGTCGGCCCGGGTGACGGTCTGTGCCGACCCGTCCAGCATGATCAGTTTGGGGGCCACATCGCCCCGCACCAGCAAGGCACGGCGCGCCGTATAGGTCACGCGCTCTGCTGCGCCACGTTCATCTGACAGAAACAGATCGTTCAACTCGCCCGTCTGGGTGATCTTGCCGATGTAAAGCGTGATCCCAAGCGCCGGGTGCATGAACTGGCCATCATTCAGAAACCGCGCGGTGACGTTCTGCGATATTTCGGCGCTGCGATTGGCAAGCGCAGACCGGCTGGCAGGGACCAGCACATGCATCAGCACCAGCATCATCACCATCACGATCAGCCCAAAGGCCAGCACGGGCCGCGCCAGCCGAAAGGCCGAAAACCCCGCCGCCTGCACCACCACCAACTCGCTTTCCTGCATCAGCCGGTTGACGGCATAAACCGTCGCCGCAAAGGCCGAAATCGGCAGCACCAGACGGATCACATTGGGCAGCGTCAGCAAGGAAAATTCCAGAAAAACCAGCGCCGACTGGCCGTCACCGATCAACTGGTCAAACAGGCCCACGGCCCGGTTGATCCAATAGACAGCCACCAGCACTAGCGAGAAAAACCCGAACAGCCCCAGCAGTTGCGACAGCAGATATCTGTCCAGCCTCGACACGCGCCCCTGATCCCCTTTCTTGCTTTGGAGCGACCCTAGCGGAATTCCCACGCGGGGAAAACTGATATCTGGCCATTCCGGCCCGCAGACATTAGCGTCACCGCGTGGCGTCGCACTGCCTTCGCCGAACCCTTTGCCGGAGCCGCCAGATGTCCAATCCCGTGCCGATCAAATTCACTGAAACTGACCTTGAGGCACTGATCACTGCCACCGGGCGCATTGTCCTTGTCACCGATGGGGCGACAGGCCTGTCACCCGCCGCCCGCAAGCTGGACCGGGCGATGAAGGGGGCCTTGCTGCGCTATCTGGGATCAGATGCTTACGGTCGCCTGAAGCCCGGCGAGGGGCAGGATCTGGCCTATCCCGCAGGGCTTGCCTGTGACGCCGTGCAGGTGGTGCATCTGCCCAAACGCGCCGATATGGCGGCGGCCCGCAAGGCAGGCGGGGCGGTTGGCCGCGCCCATGGAACAGCGGCCACGCTGATCTTGGGCGAGTCCCACCCCCGCGCCGCTGATGTGGCCTTCGGTGTGGCCATGCGCGCCTATGAATTCACCCCGCACAAATCCGCCGACCCCAAGCTGCCCGGCCCGGTCACGATGATGGTGGCCGCCCCCGAGGCGGTCGCCGCCGCCGCCGCCCCGATGGCCGCCGTGGCCGAAGGCGTGTTCTTCACCCGCGATCTGGTCAATGAACCCGCCAACATCCTGACCACCGACGATTTCGCCGCCCGCCTTGCCGCGATGCAGGAACTGGGGCTGGAGGTGGAAATCCTTGAGGAAGACCAGCTTGCCAAACTGGGCATGCGTGCGCTGCTTGGCGTGGGGCAGGGGTCCGAAAGCCCGTCCAAAGTGGTGGTGATGCAGTGGAACGGCGGGCCAAAGGGCGAGGCTCCGTTTGCGCTGGTCGGCAAGGGCGTGGTGTTTGACACCGGCGGCATTTCCATCAAACCCGCTGGCGGGATGGAGGAAATGACGATGGACATGGGCGGGGCTGGCGTTGTTGCCGGCGTCATGCGCGCCCTTGCCCTGCGCAAGGCCAAGGTCAACGTGGTGGGTCTGGTCGGCCTTGTGGAAAACATGCCCGACGGCAAGGCGCAGCGCCCCGGCGATGTGGTCCGCGCGATGAATGGCGTGACGATCGAGGTGATCAACACGGATGCTGAAGGTCGTTTGGTCCTTGCCGATGTGCTGTGGTACACGCAGGAACGCTTCAAACCCACCGGCATGATCAACCTTGCCACCTTGACGGGGGCGATCATCGTGGCCTTGGGCCATGAAAACACTGGCGTTTTCTCGAACAACGATGATCTCTGCAACGCCTTCCTCAAGGCCGCAGCGGCCGAAGGTGAGGGTGCGTGGCGGATGCCGATGGGTGACGGCTATGATGCCAAGCTGAAAAGCCGCATCGCCGATATCATGAACTCCTGTGGCCGCGATGGCGGGGCGGTTACGGCGGCGCAGTTCCTCGGGCGGTTTGTCAAACCTGAAACGCCATGGTGCCATCTGGATATCGCGGGCACTGCCCTGCTGAAATCGGACACGCCGCTGTCGCCCAAAGGGGCCACGGGCTGGGGCGTGATGGCGCTGAACCGCCTGATCCGCGACAAGTATGAGGCGAAATAGCCCGCTATGGGCCTGTTGATGTTCTACCACCTGACCCGGTCCCCGGCGCAGGACACGTTGACCACGATCCTGACCCGCGCCATGGGTCAGGGCTGGCGCGTGATGATCCGCAGCCCGGACCGGGCGGCCTTGGAAAGGCTGGATGCCGCCCTCTGGCTTGGCCCCGAGGACGGTTTTCTACCCCACGGATTGCAAGGCGGCGACCACGACGCCGACCAACCGGTTCTGCTTGGGCAGGGGGCGGCCAGCAACGGCGCCAAGGGCGTAATCTTGCTGGACGGTGCCGAAACCGACCTTGCCGAGGCGCAGGCGATGGAGCGGGTCTGGGTGATTTTCGACGGTGCCGACGGCGCACAACTGACCAAAGCCCGCAGCCAGTGGAAGTCCCTGACCGATGCCGGGGTGGCCGCACAATATTGGTCGGAAGAGTCTGGGCAAGTGGGAAAAGAAGGCCGAAAAACTCCCCCCTCAAACCCCCTAAACTTTATCTAAAATTTGCATTCTCTGTCCCTAAATATCCCGGGGGTGATGAGCGATAAAAAAACTCTCCAGTGGAGAGTTTTCGCGAAGAACGCCCGGCCCGTGGCCGGGCTGGGGGGCAGGCCCCCGTCTATGAGCCCCACTCACCGCCGCAAGATCATCTTCCCATCCGCAATCTCGATCCGGTACTGGCCCAGATAATCCATGCCAAGCAAAGAGATATCCATCGTCGCCTTCGGTCACGCTCGCCCGGAAATCCGCGTCGCGGTAGGGGCCCAGTTCCACCATCGGCAGCGTCACCCCCGCCGTGCGGATCACGCCATTGGCGGTGCTGGCCTCGCCCATGTAAACCAATGCCTCGCGGATCAATCCCCAAGCGCCGCGCATCGGCGTCGGACAACACCATGTTGGTGGCCCCGGTGTCGGCCATGAAGCGCACGGGTTCAGCGTTGATCTGCAGCGTCAGGTAATAATGCCCGTCCTGCGCCCGGGGCACCTCGATCTGGCCTTCGGCCACCATCTGGCGCGGGATGATGTCGGTCTTGATATCCGACCACAGCCCATAGCCCGCCATCACCCCCAGAAAGATCATCGCCCAAGCCATCGCGGTGCGCAAAGCCACGCCCAGACGGGTGCGGTATTCCACCATCACCCAGCCGCCAACGGCCAGCACCAGCAGACCCAGATACACCAGTTGCGCAATGTTATCGCTGCTCATCGGACACTCCTTTCCCAAGGATATGGGGGTTGTACCCGGCTTTGCACAGGTCAGCCGACAAGTCCGGTGCCGCGCACACCGTCTATCACGAACTGCACGGCCAGTGCGGCCAGCAACATGCCCAAAAGCCGTGTGATAACAATGGTTCCGGTGCGGCCCAGCAGCCGTTCCAGCGGCGGGGAAGCCAAGAGAAAGCCGTAGGTCACAGCCATCATCACCCCCATCAGGGCCAGCACGGCGACGGTCCCGCTCCACCCCGGTCCGGATTGCCCCACCAGCAGGATCATCGAGGCAATCGCCCCCGGCCCCGCAATCAGCGGAATGGCCAGCGGGAACACCGAAGGGTCATGGTCGGGGTCGGCCTGCTGGCCCTCGCGGCGCTGTGTGCGGCGTTCGAACAGCATGTCGAGGGCGGTCAGAAACAGCAATATGCCCCCCGCAATGCGGAAGGCCGACATGGAAATGCCGATGAATCCAAGGATCGCCTCGCCTGCCAGACCGAATGCCAGCAACAGGCCCGCCGCGATGATGCAGGCCCGTTTTGCCATGGCGCGGCGGCGGTCGGGAGTCATGCCCGCCGTCAGGGCAATGAACAGCGGCACCAACCCCGGCGGGTCGATGACGACGAACAAGGTGGCGAAGGCAGTGATCAGAAAAGCGTGGTCCATCGGGCCACGCTAGGCGGTCGGCTGGCCTGTGGCAAGCGCCCGGAAATCATGGGGATTTCCGGGTTGGTTCAGGCCGCCGCTTCCAGTTTTTCCTGTGCGGCCAGCCACATCGCCTCGGCCTTGTCCAGCGCGCCCATCACTTCGGCGTATTTCTGGTTCCACGTCGCAAGCTCGCCTTTGCGGGCGTCTTCGTAGAGTTCCGGGTCGGCGAGTTTCTTGGCCAGCCGGTCGCGCATCTCGTTCAGCTTGGCCAGACGTTCCTCGCATTTGCGGACCTCAGCCCGCATCGACAGCACATCTTCGCGGGTGAATTTCTTCACCTTTTCAACGGGTTTCGCGGCGATCTTCACGTCCTCGTCCCCGGCCAGCAACTGGCGGCGATAGGCCTCCAGATCCTCGGTATAGGGGGTGACAGCGCCGCCTTTGACCAGCCACAGGCGGTCAGCCACCAGACCCAGCAGGTGCATGTCGTGGCTGACAAGGATCACGGCACCCGAATAGGTGGTCAGCGCCTCGACCAAGCGCCTCGCGGCTTTCCATGTCAAGGTGGTTGGTCGGTTCATCCAGGATCAACAGGTGGGGGGCGTCGATGGTGGCCAGCAGCAGGGATAGACGCGCCTTTTGCCCACCGGACAGACGGCCCACGGCGGTTTCGGCCTGATCGGCCATCAGACCAAAGCCCGCAAGCCGTGCGCGCAAGCTTGGCTGGCCTTCGGCGGGGCGCAGGCGCATGACGTGTTGCAGGGGGGTTTCGTCGATGTGCAGCTCATCCACCTGATGCTGCGCGAAATAGCCGATGCGCAGTTTGGAGGACTTGGTGAACTTGCCTTCCGACGTTTGCAGCTTGCCCGCCAGCAGTTTGGACAGGGTGGATTTGCCCTCGCCGTTGCGGCCCAGAAGGGCGATGCGGTCGTCCTGGTCAATGCGCAGAGACAGCCGCGCAGGATCGGGGGGCCGCCGTAGCCCACTGCGCCACCATCAATATTGATGATCGGGGGCGACAATTCCTCGGGTTCGGGGAAGGTGAAAACCACCTTCTTGGCGTCTTCGGGGGCGGTGATGGTTTCCATCTTTTCCAGCATCTTGACGCGGGACTGGGCTTGCACGGCTTTGGAGGCCTTGGCCTTGAAACGGTCCACGAAACTTTGCAGATGGGCGCGGCGGAGTTCTTGCTTTCTTCGCCTCGGCTTGCAGGACGGCGCGGCGTTCGGCGACCTGGCGGGCGAACTGGTCATAGGGGCCGGACCAGTAGGTCAGCTTCTTGTTGTCCAGATGCAGGATGCCCGTCACCGCGCGGTTCAGCAGGCCGCGGTCGTGGCGAAATGATCAGCACGGTGTGGGGGTATTTCTGCAAATAGCTTTCCAGCCACAGCGCCCCTTCAAGGTCGAGATAGTTGGTCGGTTCGTCCAGAAGCAGGTAATCGGGCTGCGCGAACAGCACACCCGCAAGGGCCACCCGCATCCGCCAGCCGCCCGAAAAATCCGAACAGGGGCGCTGTTGCGCCTCGGCGTCAAAGCCCAAGCCCTTGAGAATGACTGGAAGCCCGGCCTTCGGCCGACCATGCGTCGATGTCGGCAAGGCGGGCCTGCACTTCGGCGATGCGGTGCGGGTCGGTGGCGGTTTCAGCCTCGACCATCAAGGCGGCGCGTTCGGTGTCGGCTTGCAGAACCGTCTCCAACAGGCTGGTTGACGAGGACGGCACCTCTTGCGCGACGCCGCCGATCTTGGCGCGCGAGGGGATGGAGATGTCGCCGCCCTCCAGCGCCAGTTCGCTTGCGGATCAGGCGGAACAGGGTGGTCTTGCCCGCCCCGTTGCGCCCGACAAGGCCGACCTTGTGACCGGTGGGAATGGTGGCCGACGCGCCTTCAAACAAAGGGCGGCCTTCGACGGAATAGGTGATATCTTCGATTTTCAGCATGGGCCAGCCCTTGCCCTATGGGGGGGGCGGCGTCAACCGTCTGGCACCCCAAAGGCGGTAGATTTTGCGTAGAGTATCCGTAAAGAACCCGTAGAGGATGCGTATCTACAGAACCGTCACGGCTTTTCAACAGGCGTGGCCCATGATAGCAGCCGCCGCAATCCCTTTGCGCAACCCCGCGCACCCCATTTACGGAGACCTGACATGGCCGTTGAACGCACCCTTTCGATCATCAAACCCGATGCGACCAAGCGCAACCTGACTGGCAAGATCAATGCCAAGTTCGAGGAAGCCGGTCTGCGCATCGTCGCCCAGAAACGCATCCACCTGTCGATGGCACAGGCTGGCGCGTTTTATGCCGAGCATTCCGAGCGCGGCTTCTATGGCGAGCTGTGCGAGTTCATGGCGTCGGAGCCGGTTGTCGTGCAGGTGCTGGAAGGCGAAGGCGCCATTCTGAAAAACCGCGAAGTGATGGGCGCCACCAACCCGGCCAATGCGGCCGAGGGCACCATCCGCAAAGAGTTCGCCCTGTCGGTCGGCGAAAACTCGGTCCACGGGTCGGATTCGGAAGCCTCTGCTGCGCGCGAGATTGCGTTCTACTTCTCGGGTCTTGAACTGGTCGGCTGATCTGGTCTGACATGACAAAAGCCCGCGCAGGTCCTGCGCGGGCTTTTGCATGTGATGTGGCCGCGTTAGGCGATTACGAAGAAATCGGCGGCTGACAGCACGGTGCCTGCATCGACGATGGCAAACAGGATGCGTTCGCCCGCCACGTTGCCGTTCGCATCAAAGTAGATGCGGCCAGAGGCGCTGTCGTAGAGCAGGTGGTCATTGCCATCGAGCGCCGTGGTGCCGTTGACAAATTCAGTGTTCGACACGGCCCCCAGACCCAGTTCGCCGAACACGGTCAGCCGCAGGTGGATGCGGTCTTCGCCCACGGTGTAGTCGGTGATGGTATCGACATTGGTGGTGCCGTTCAGCGCGGTGTTGAACACGAAGGTGTCATTGCCAGCATTGCCGGTCAGGATATCCCGGCCCTCAAAGCCGCGAATAGTGTTCGACCCGGAATTGCCGATGATGGTGTTGTTCACCGCGTTGCCGTTGCCCGAGGTTGCCCCACCGCCCAGAAGGGTCAGGTTTTCAAAGTTGGTGGCAAGGGTGTGGGTAAAGAAGCTGTTGACCACATCGCGGGTATTCGCGGTGGCATTTTCGATCACCACATCGCCTGCATTGCGGATGAAGTAGGTGTCGTTGCCGTCGCCGCCTTCCATCGTGTCATTACCCGTGCCGCCATCCAGCACGTTGTTGCCAGAGTTGCCGCGCAAGATATCGTCGCCTGCCCCCCCGGTGCCGTTGATATTGTTGGTGCCGGTCAGGTTCAGCACTTCGATCTGCTGGGTGCCGAACCGGAAGGTGACGGACGCATTCACCGTGTCGACGGCCCCGGCTTCAGCGGACTCGAACACCCGGTCGACGAGAGCATCGACGGTGTAGGTGTCGCTGCCTGTGCCGCCCAGCAACGTGTCATTGCCCTCGCCGCCATTCAGACTATCGGCGCCATCGCCGCCCTCCAGCCGGTCGGCCGCGCTGCCGCCATCAAGGCTGTCATTGCCCGCGCCACCGAACAGCCGGTCGCCATCGCCGCCGCCGAACAGGTTGTCCTCGCCGTCGCCGCCTTCCAGCGTGTCGGCCCCGGCAAAGCCGTCAAGGAAGTTGTCGCCGGTGTTGCCGACGATCCGTTGCGCCGAATCTCCGCCAAAAACAAAGGAATCGCCGGTGCCGGTCAGGGTGATCAGCTCGATGTTGTCCACGCCGAAGTTGAAGGAAATCGACGAGCGGATTTCGTCGATGCCGGTGCCCCCGGCAAGTTCTGTAATGGTGTCGGTGGTGCTGTCGATGATGTAGACATCGCCGCCATTGCCGCCAATCAGGGTGTCGGTCCCGTCGCCGCCGTCCAGCGTGTCGGCCCCGCCGCTGCCGCGCAACTGGTTGTTGCCGCCGTTGCCGACGAGGTGGTCTGCATTGATGTCGCCCGTGGCGTTGATGTTGGCGGTGCCGGTCAGCGTCACGGCTTCGATTGACTGGGTTCCGATGGTGAAGGTGACCGACGAGCGTACCTCGTCGGTGCCTGCGTCGGCGGAAAGCTCGGTCACGATGTCACCGGCATCGTTGACGATGAACACGTCGCTTCCGACGCCGCCCAGCATGCTGTCGGCCCCGGCCCCGCCGTTCAGCGTGTCGTTGCCGAAGTTTCCGTCCAGCGTGTCGTCCCCGGTATTGCCCGACAGGACGTCATTGTCGTTCCCGCCGGACAGGATGTCGGTGCCCGACCCGCCGATCAGCGTGTCGTTGCCGTCGCCGCCGACTACAGTGTCATTGCCGGTCTGTCCGTTCAGAAGGTCGTCGTCGTCACCGCCATCGACAAAGTCGCTGCCCAGACCGCCCGCGATCACGTCGTTCCCGCTGCCGCCGAACAGGTCATCGTTACCATCGCCGCCATCGACTTGGTCGTCGCCATTGCTTGCATCGACCACATCGTCCGACCCGCCCGCCGAAAGGTCGTCATCGCCCGAGCCGCCGAGGATCAGATCCCCCCAGGCGTTGCCGATGAGGATGTCGTCAACGTCGTCGGCACCGCTGATCGTTTGCAGGCGGTCGGTTTCGTCCAGATCGAAGTTCTGGAAAGCTGCCACTTCGGCCGCCGACAGGCCGATCAGCGCCTCGGGGCTGGGGGTGTTCAGGCGGGTCAGATCGGCAAGGGCCTCAAGGCCGGTGTCGTTCAGCGCGAAGAAGAACAGGTATTGCGCCGTCCCGCCCGGGCCGATGGTCAGGCCGGGCATGGTGTTCACATAGGTCGTTGTGCCAAAGGATGACACGTTGTCGGCACCCGTGACCCCATGCACGAAGGTCAGCGCGGGCAGGGTGCCGCCGGAGCCGCTTTCGCTATCGTCCAGCACGACGCCCGACGGGATGCCAAAGTCAGGCGCGTTGACAAACGCCGGAACTGAAAGAGGGTTGGATCCGGTAATGACAGTCGGACCCATATCCGCCGCAAACCCGCCCGGCCCGCCGACGATGGTGACAACCAGACGGATCACGCCTTGCCCTTCCAGCGCCGTGTAGGTGTGGGTGACGGTGGTGCCGGGTGCCCCCTCGAACCCGGTGGATACGACCGTGACGTCGCCGGTCGCGGCATCGGTGGTGACGCTGACCAGTTCGTCGAAGTTCTGTGCCAAGACCGGGATGACGAATTCCTGCAACGCGTCCGAGTCCAGCGTGGACAGCCGCCCGAGGGTGTCGATGCCCCAGCGGTTGCCGTCGGAATCGATTATCGTGGCGGGGGGCGGGGTCACGCCGTCGGCGGCCCCGGCATAGTTCACCACCGACAGGCGTTCCGCGTCGCTGAGGCCGGTCAGCAGTTCGGGGTTGAACAGAAACACGTTGGGGTTGTTGAGGATGCCGAGGTCAGTGTTGCCGTCTGTCGCTGTGGTGTTTTGCGTGGCGAATTGCAGCAGGCTTTGCGTCTCGCCAGGTTGCAGCGTCAGGGTGTGGGTGACGGTGATGAGGCCAGCGTTTGCGTTGGTGACGCCGGCCGAGGTGGGCAGCAGCGTGCCGTCGCCATAGGCGAACATCACGGCGGGGTCGTTGGCGCCGGTATTGCCGTCATCGGTGACAAAGCCGGAGTCGGTGGCGGTCAGCGTGGTGTCGCCGCTGGTGGTGGCGGTGAACTGCAACGCAGCGTCCGCCCCGCTGTTGGTGATCGTCTCGACCGTGATCGTCACCGCCTGATCGGTGGTGTTGGTGAAGCTTTCCAGAAACCGTGCAAATCCCGATGTGCTGATCGAGGGGTCGCTGACCAAGATCGACCGGGTGACGGCGACGCCGCCCACCAGTTGCGGGGCCACGTTCACCTCGCGCCCATTCTCGTCCACCGAGAAGGCACCGTTGATGGGGACACCATCGACGCGCAGTTGCAGCCCGGTGTCGAAGGCGTCGCTCGTGCCGTCGAGGATGCTCAATCCGAAGTCGGGATCGCTTCTGACGTCCCAGTTGAAGCCTTCGCTGTCGGTCAGGTCGAGGGAGGTGGGCATAGCGGTCTCCAATCTGAAAATTTGGGGCTGCTGTATGGTGGCGGCATAATGGGTGATTCGCTGTTCCCAAGGGTACTAGGGCCGCGCCCTGTCACGAGGGGGATTTTGGATCAGCGGCGCAGTTGCAACTATCGGTTGCGTTCGATCACGCCAAAAAGGTTCAGGGCCTTTTCCAGCTCGGACAGCGGCTGTGCGCTGTGGCCCGCGCGCAGGGCGTCAAAGCGGACGCGGAGGGCCTTTTTCTCATCCCCCTTGCAGTCGTTCCACGGGCGGCCTTGCAGGGCCATCACCAGCACATAATAGCCGATGAAATGCGGGGCGCTGCCCGATTGCAGCAGGCGGCGGTAGGCCTCGTCCGGGCCAAGCTCGCGGAGTTCGTCGGCAGTGTGGATGCCCGCACGGGCAAAGGCGGCCTCGGTGGCGGGCCCGATGTTGCGGATGGATGAGACAGGATCGGACATGGGGGGCCTTGAGACGAAACAGGGCCAGCCTGACGGCTGGCCCCGGTTCTTGCAAGGGGAAGGCTTGGACCTGTGTTGCGCGCAGGCGTTACCGTGGCCGGGTCGTCAGATCAGATTGCAGC
Source organism: uncultured Alphaproteobacteria bacterium (assembly GCA_963772935.1). Classification (GTDB taxonomy): domain Bacteria; phylum Pseudomonadota; class Alphaproteobacteria; order Rhodobacterales; family Rhodobacteraceae; genus JANNNF01. Next base: position 333,929 of record CAVYZK010000009.1, read on the forward strand.
CCAGTCGCGGAAGATCGGCTTTGCGCTGCCTTGTTGGGGGGCCGGTGCGCCGCCCTGTTGGGACGGCTGTTGCGGCGGTGTGTTGGTGCCGCCTTGTTGCGGGGCGGTAGGGGTCTTGGCCAATTGCTGCTCCATCGGTTGGCTCTGGTTCGTCGTCAGATGTTCGATTTGTCCATCATGGCACGGGATTTGGCCGTAACAGGACGGATTCGTGACGAATTTGCGACGACTTATGCTGGCTGTGCGACGGGGGCAACACCAAGCGCATCACGCTTTGGCGATTTTTGCGGGCCGGGTGGAAGGTGACGCAGGGTCAGTTATCCACAGGTTGCGCGGGAAATCCGATGCTCGCCAAAGCCGCGATCAGGGCAGGGGGCGTGGCAGGGCCTGCGATCGTCACCTCTCTGGCGGCCAGATCGACGGTGACCGCCTGCACGCCGGGCAGCGGGGTAAGGGCAGCCTCGACGCTGGCCTTGCAATGGCCGCAGGACATATCGGGGACGGAAAGGGTGGTCATGGGCGGCTCCTGTTGTTGCTGACAAGTTGGGGGTTCCGGGGGCGGGAAGGTCAAGGGGTTTGTGGGGGGGCATTGCCTATTGCCACGAGGGAGAGGGGAGGTGATTTGCGTGTCTTTGGGCATTGCCCCCCACCCCCAGCCCCTCCCCACGCGGGGGAGGGGAGGCGACGGGTTTGTTGGGGTGAGCCTGTGAGTTGCCGTCTTGCGCCGTAATTGTCGGCTGGCTCTGACCCGGCGCAGATCGGTCCCCTCACCACGAGGGGGGAGGGATGGGTTTGTAGGGCAGGGTTGTTGGTGGCCGTCTTGCGGAGCATTCGACAGCTTGCTGCGACCCCGGCCCCAAACGGCCCGCTCCCCCTCGTGGGATGGGGTGCATGGCGGGACTGGTATTTTGGGCTGAAACGAAAGGGGCCTGCGCTCGGGGATGACCTAAAGGGATACGCCGAGGTTGGGCGTTGCCCCCCACCCCCAGCCCCTCCCCACGAGGGGGAGGGGAGGCGACGGGTTAGTGGGGGGGGAGCCTGTGAGTTGCCGTCTTGCGCCACATTTGTCGGCTGGCTGTGACCCGGCGCAGAGCGGTGCGCTCACCACGAGGGGGGCGATGGGTCTGTTGGGGTAGCGCGGGCGTGGGTGGCCGTCTTTCGCGACGTTCTTCATTGTGCTGCTCCCGGGCCCCAAGCAGCCCACCCCCCTAGTGGAGAGGCATGGGGGGTGTGCTGGACTGGTCGTCTGGGTGAGAGGAAAGGGACACGAGGTTAGTTAGACCTATTTGGTGGGCACGCGGAGGTTGGGCCTCGCCCCCCACCCCCAGCCCCTCCCCAGGAGGGGGAGGGGAGGCGACGGGTTTGTGGGGGGATGGGCACATAGTGATGGCGGGCCGGTCCGACGCGACATCACAAACAGCGGATTCTGTGCCCAAGGCCCTTGACCTTCCCGTGACTGGAAGCCCCACTTAGGCTGCAAAGGAGATCATGATGACCGCAGAATTGCGCCCACAGACCCTGAGCCTTGCCCTGACGGGTATGAGTTGTGCGTCCTGTGTGGGGCGGGCGGAGCGTAGCCTGTTGGCTGTGCCGGGGGTGGTGTCGGCCACTGTGAACCTTGCAACGGAAGCCGCGCAGGTGGTGTACCGCTTGCCTGCGACGCCCGAGCAGATGGCCGGGGCTTTGGCGGAGGCCGGGTATCCGGTGCGGCAGGCGACGGTGACGTTGCAGGTGGAGGGGATGACCTGCGGGGCCTGCACGGGCCGGGTGGAGCGGGTGTTGCGGCCCAGCCAGGGGTGGCGGGGGCGGTGGCGAACCTCGCGCTGCGCCGGGCGCAGGTGACGCTGTGGGGGGCGGCGGATGCGCAGGCCTTGGCGGCGGCGGTGACAGCGGCAGGCTATGCGGCCAGTGCGGTTGTGGAGATCCCCGGAGGAGGGGGCCGAGGAGCGGGGGCTGTGGCGGGCCGCGATCATCGCGGGCGCGCTGTCGGCGCCAGTGGTGGTGGCAGAGATGGGCGGGCATCTGGTGCCTGCGCTGCATCACTGGCTGATGGGCGTTCCCGGCCTGTGGGCTGTGCAGTTTGTGCTGGTGACGGCGGTGCTGTTCGGGCCGGGGCGGCGGTTTTTCACCAAAGGATTTGCCTCACTGGCGCGGTTCAGCCCGGATATGAACGCTTTGGTGGCGCTTGGGGCGGGGGCGGCCTATGCCTATTCGACCTTGGTGATGCTGGTGCCGGGGCTATTTCCTGCGGCATCGCGGGTGGTGTATTTTGAGGCCGCAGCGGTGATTGTGGTGCTGATCCTGCTGGGCCGGGCCTTGGAGGCGCGGGCGCGCGGGCAGGCGGGGGCGGCGATTGCGCGGCTGGTGGGGTTGCAGCCGAAATTTGCGCGGTTGGAGGAGGGGACCGAGGTTCCTGTCGCCGCCTTGCGGGTGGGGATGCGGCTGTTGCTGCGGCCCGGAGAGCGGGTGCCTGCGGACGGCGTGGTGATCAGCGGCACGTCGGCGGTGGATGAGGCGATGCTGACGGGCGAGCCTTTGGCGGTGGCCGAAGGGGCCGGGTGACGCGGTGACGGGCGGCACGGTCAACGGCAACGGGGCGCTGGTGGTGCAGGTCACGGCGGCGGGGGCGGATACCGCGCTTGGCGCGGATTGTGGCGCTGGTGCAGGCGGCGCAGGGGGGCAAGCTGCCGGTGCAGGCCTTGGTAGACAGGATCACGTTGTGGTTCGTGCCGGTGGTGATGGCGGTTGCGGTGCTGGCGGTGGCGGTGTGGCTGCTGGCGGGGTCCGGTGTGGCGCAGGCGGTGGTGGCGGGGGTGTCGGTGCTGATCATCGCCTGCCCCTGTGCGATGGGGCTGGCGACGCCGGTGTCGATTCTGGTCGGATCAGGGCGGGCGGCGGAGCTGGGGGTTTTGTTCCGGCGCGGCGAGGCGTTGCAGCGGCTGGCGGGCGTGCAGGTGGTGGCGTTTGACAAGACCGGGACACTGACCATGGGCAGGCCTGCGGTGGTGCAGGTGCTGGGCGATGTTCTGGCCTTGGCGGCGGCGGTGGAGGCGGGGTCAGAGCATCCGCTCGCGCGGGCGATTGTGGCGGCGGGGGGATTGGTGCCGGGGGCGGTGGGGTTTGTGGCAAAGCCGGGGTTTGGGGCCGAGGCGGTGGTGGACGGCGTACTCGTGCAGGTCGGGTCGGCGGCGATGATGGGCGGGGTGCCGGGTGATCTGGCCGAGGCGGCGGAGCGGGCGGCGGGCTTGGGGCAGAGCGTGGTGTTTGTGGCGCGCGACGGCGTTGTGCTGGGGATGATCGCGGTGGCGGACCCGGTGAAGCCGAACGCGGCGCGGGCGGTAGAGGAACTGGGGCGGATGGGGGTGCGGGCCGTTATGATATCCGGCGATACGCCCGTGGCCGCAGGGGTTGTCGCGCGGGGCTTGGGGATAGCGGACGTGCATGGGGGTGTGACGCCCGAGGGGAAGTTGAGCCTGATCAAGGGGATGGGGGATGCAGCCTTTGTCGGCGACGGGCTGAACGATGCGCCTGCCTTGGCTGCGGCGGAGGTGGGGATTGCGATGGGGACGGGCACCGATGTGGCGATAGAGGCGGGGGATGTGGTGCTGATGCGGGGCGATCCTTTGGCTGTGGTCGATGCGGTCACCATGGCGCGGGCGACGATGCGCAATATCCGGCAGAACTTGGTGTGGGCGTTTGGGTATAATGCGCTGCTGATCCCGGTGGCGGCGGGGGTATTGGTGCCGTTTGGGGGCCCGCAACTGTCGCCAATGCTGGCGGCGGGGGCGATGGCGGCATCCTCGGTGTTTGTGCTGGGCAACGCGCTGCGGTTGCGGTTTGTGAAGGGAACGCGATGAATATCTCGGACGTGGGCGTAAAGGCGGGGCTACCAGCCAAGACCATCCGCTATTATGAGGAAATCGGGCTGATCCGGCCCCTGCGCGGGGCCAATGGCTATCGCGCGTTCCGCGACAGCGATGTGCACAAGCTGAGTTTTCTGGGCCGGGCGCGGTCTTTGGGGTTTTCCATTGAGGAATGTCGGACGCTGCTGGCACTTTATGATGACAAGGCGCGGGCCAGTGCCGATGTAAAGGCGGTGGCAGAACGACATCTGGCGGAAATTGCTGAGAAAATCAAAGCGTTGCGCGCGATGGAGGCCACGCTTGCCACGCTGGTGGATGCCTGCGCCGGCGATCACCGCCCCGATTGCCCGATTCTGAGCGGTCTGGGCCGCGAGGCCGGGCCTGTTTGCGGAGATTGACGCCATTTGTCGCAGGGGGCAGTCCCAACGGCCCGGGCTTTTGGTTTGCCTTTGCTTTGTGCAAGGCGGCACGTCCTTGCGCAGCAGGCCGAATACACCAATTTGCCAAAGGGTTGTCGCGGGCTCGGTCACCAAAGCGCTTTGAGCCAAGCAACCGCATTGCAGCAAAGGCTAAATTTCTTTGGACACGGCTTCTGTTTGCGGTAACAGTTAAAGCGGTTTGAGGTTGCAGTGGGTTCGGCCTTCGGTGCACAAATCTTCACGATGGGTTGACCGCAGCACCACGCTGCGTAGGCTTTCGTGTGAAAATGACCTTTAGATGTTGGACCTGCCCTTGACCGATCTGAGCCTGACCCCGAATGTCCTGCGATCCGATATCCTTCGGCATCTGACCTATACGCTTGGGAAAGATGCCCCGAACGCCAGCCGTTATGACTGGCGCATGGCGCTGTCTTTCGCCATTCGGGACCGGATCGTCGAGCCGTGGTTTGCCTCGACCCGCAAGACATGGGCGGAAGATCACAAGAGGGTCTATTATCTGTCGATGGAATTTCTGATCGGCCGTATCCTTGAGGATGCGACGATCAACCTTGGCCTCTATGAGGCGTGTGAGTCCACGATGGCCGAGTTCGGGCAGGATTTCCGCGATATCATCGAAGATGAGCCGGATGCAGCGCTTGGCAACGGCGGCCTTGGCCGTCTGGCGGCCTGTTTCATGGAATCGATGGCGACCATCGGCTGCCCGGCCTATGGCTATGGCATCCGCTATGAACACGGGCTGTTCCGCCAGCGGTTTGAGGCCGGGCGTCAGGTGGAAACGCCGGAAGACTGGCTGAGCCAGCGTCACCCGTGGGAATTTGAGCGCCCCGAAGCCGCCTATACCATTGGCTTCAAGGGTGAGGTGGTGACAAAAGACGGCAAGGAGGTCTGGCTGCCCGGCGAAACCGTGCTGGCCGAGGCCTATGATACGCCCGTCGTCGGCTGGCAGGGCAAATGGGCCAACACCCTGCGCCTGTGGGGGGCCAAGCCCACCACGATGTTTGATCTGGAGCGGTTTAACCGGGGCGACTATGCGGCGGCGGCGGAGCCTGAGACGCTGGCGCGCACGCTGTCCCGCGTGCTGTACCCCGATGACACCACCTATCAGGGCAAGGAGTTGCGGTTGAAGCAGGAGTTTTTCCTGACCTCTGCCGCGTTGCAGGATATTCTGCGCCGCTATACCGCCCGCCATTCCGATATGGCCGCCCTGCCCAAGCACGTCGCCATCCAGATGAACGACACCCATCCGGCGATTGCGGGGCCAGAGCTGATCCGCCTGCTGATGGACGCGCATGGGATGCCGTTTGCGCAGGCGTTGGAGGTGGCACAGGCCTGCCTTGGCTATACCAACCACACGCTGTTGCCCGAGGCGCTGGAACGCTGGGCAACCTTTACCTTCGGCAACGTGCTGCCGCGCCATATGCAGATCATCGAGCGGATTGATGCCTGGCATAAGGACGAATACCACTCGCGCCCGCATTACATCGGCATCGTCAAACACCACGAGGTGCGGATGGGCGAGTTGGCGTTCATCATGGCGCATAAGGTGAACGGGGTTTCGGCGCTGCATTCCGATCTGGTGAAGAAGAACCTGTTCCCGGAACTGCACAAGCTGCACCCCGACCGGATCATCAACCAGACCAATGGCGTGACGCCGCGCCGCTGGTTGAAGATGGCGAACAAACCGCTGGCCGGGCTGATCACCGAGGCGATTGGGGCCGGGTGGGAAGATGATCTGGACCGGCTCAAGGGGCTTGGAAAAGGTCAGCACCGATGCGGCGTTTCTGGCCAAGTTCGATGCGGCCAAACGGGCGAACAAGGTGCAGCTTGCGGCTTGGATCAAGGATCACTGCGATGTCGTGGTCAGCCCCGATGCGCTGTATGACGTTCAGATCAAGCGGATTCATGAATACAAACGCCAGTTGCTGAATATTCTTGAGGCGATTGCCCATTGGAAGGCCATCCGCGCCAACCCGACGGCCAATTGGGTGCCGCGCGTGCGGATATTCGGCGGCAAGGCAGCGCCGGGATATGCGGTGGCCAAGGAAATCATCCGGCTTATCAACGATGTGGCGGCGGTTATCAATGCGGACACGGTGGTTGGTGACAAGCTGAAGATCGTCTATCCGGCCAATTACAACGTCAGCATGGCGGAACGCCTGATCCCGGCCTCGGACCTGTCGGAACAGATTCGCACGGCGGGGAAAGAGGCGTCCGGCACCGGCAACATGAAGTTCATGATGAACGGTGCGCCGACCATCGGCACGCTGGACGGGGCCAATGTGGAAATCCTGCAAGAGGTGGGGGCCGAGAACTTCTTCCTGTTCGGGCTGACCGCCGAGGAAGTGATCAAGCGCCGGGAAGACCCGGAACAATCGCGCAAGGCGATCGAGGCCAGCAAGACGCTGCAAGACGTGTTGCAGATGATCGCCGAAGGCCGGTTCAGCCCGGATGAGCCTGAACGCTATCACGGGCTGGTCCACCGGGTCTGGCACCACGATTACTTCCTCGTGGCGGCGGATTTCGATACCTATCATGCGGCGCAAAAACAGGTCGATATTGCCTATGCGGATCGTCAGAAGTGGCTGACAATGGCCACACTGAACACGGCGCGGTCGGGATTCTTTTCATCCGACCGCACCATCCGCAGCTACATGGACCAGATCTGGGACGTGACATCTGCCCTGTGAGGGGCGCACCTTGGGAGGGGGGCACCATGAGCAACGGTTTGATCGACGACGGCACGGCTTATGCGATTGCGGAAGGGCGGCATGGTGACCCGTTTTCTGTGCTGGGTCTGCACAAGCGCGACGGGGCGTGGGTCGTCACGGCCTTTGTGCCGGGGGCGGAAAAGCTGTGGGTGTTGACGGGCAAGGCCGGTAAGGCGCTGGACGCGCAGCCGGCTGGCCCGGCGGGCCTGTTCACCTGCGTGCTGCCGCGCAAATCCGACTACCGCCTGCGCGCCGAAGGGCATGGGGCGGTGTGGGAATTTGACGATCCGTTCAGCTTTGGCCCGGTCTTGGGCGAGATGGACGAATACCTGCTGGGCGAGGGCACCTTGCAGCGGCTGTGGAAGGTGCTGGGCGCGCATGTGATGGTGCATGAGGGCGTCGAGGGCGTGCATTTTGCGGTCTGGGCCCCGAATGCCGAACGGGTTTCCGTGGTTGGCGATTTCAATATCTGGGACGGTCGCCGCCACCCGATGCGCAGGCGTGGGGCGACGGGGGTGTGGGAAACCTTTGTGCCGGGGCTGGCCGAAGGAGCCACGTACAAGTACGAAATCCGGGGGCAAGGCGGGCATCTGCTGCCGCTGAAGGCCGATCCGGTGGGGTTCGGGTCGGAACACCCGCCAGCGAATGCCAGCGTTGTGCGCAAAATCTCGGGCGACTGGACCGATGGCGAATGGATGACGACGCGGGGGCTGCATCAGAACATTGATGCGCCGATCAGCGTTTACGAGGTGCATCTGGGGTCGTGGCGCAGGGCGGCGGAAAACCGGATGCTCAGCTATCACGAGTTGGCCGAACAGTTGGTGGAATATGTGGCCGACATGGGGTTTACCCATATCGAGTTGATGCCGATATCGGAATATCCGTTTGATGGGTCATGGGGCTATCAGCCCGTGGGCCTGTTCGCCCCCACCATCCGCCACGGCACGCCGGATGAATTTCGCGGCTTTATGGACGCCGCCCACAAGGCCGGGATCGGGGTCTTGCTGGACTGGGTGCCGGGGCATTTTCCGACCGATGCGCATGGGTTAGGGCAGTTTGACGGCAGCGCCCTTTATGAACACCAGGACCCGCGCGAAGGCTTTCATCAGGACTGGAACACCCTGATCTTCAACTATGGCCGGGTTGAGGTGCAGAATTACCTTGTGTCCAACGCCTTGTATTGGTTGGAGGAATACCACCTTGACGGGCTACGGGTGGATGCGGTGGCATCCATGCTCTACCGCGATTATTCGCGGTCTGCGGGGCAATGGGTGCCCAACAAGGACGGCGGGCGCGAGAATTACGAGGCGATTTCGGTCCTGCAAAAGATGAACATCACGGCTTACGGCGAATGCAAGGGCGTGATGACGGTGGCCGAGGAAAGCACAGCCTTTCCGGGCGTGTCGCGGCCTGTGAACCATGGCGGGCTTGGCTTTGGCTTCAAATGGAACATGGGGTGGATGAATGACACCCTGAACTACATCCAGAAAGACCCGATTTACCGCCGCCATCATCACCACATGATGACCTTCGGGCTACATTATGCGTGGTCAGAGAACTACATCCTGCCGATCAGCCATGACGAGGTGGTGCATGGCAAAGGGTCCATGCTGTCGAAGATGCCGGGGGATGGAGCGCAGAAATTTGCCAACCTGCGGGCCTATTATGGGTTCATGTGGGCGCATCCGGGCAAGAAGCTGTTGTTTATGGGCTGCGAGTTTGCCCAAGGGGCGGAATGGAACCACAACCAGTCGCTCGACTGGCATCAGTTGGATGTGGCCGAGCACAAGGGCGTGCAATCCTTGGTGCGCGATCTGAACCGGGTCTACCGCGACACGCCGGCGCTGCATGTGAATGACACGCGGCCGGAGGGGTTTGCCTGGCTGGAAAGCAACGATGCCGAGGCGAGCGTTTACGCCTGGGTGCGCAAGGGGGCGGCAAGCGACCCGATGGTGGTGGCGCTGGTCAACATGACTCCGGTGGAGCGGAGTTACCGGGTTGGCCTGCCTGCCACGGGCCATTGGGATGAAGTTCTGAACACGGATGCCGCGGTTTACGGAGGAGGGAACCGGGGCAATCTGGGCGGGGTAACGGCAGAAGCCGTGCCCTTCCACGGCCAGCCGCAGTCGGCTGTCGTCACGCTGCCGCCCTTGGCGGCGGTATATTTCCGGCAATCGGCGAAGGCATAGAGACAACCGCCGCAAAACGGCATCAAGGGAGGGGACACAATGAAACCAAAACCGAATGCACGCCTGTCATCGCAGGCCATGGCCTTTGTGCTGGCCGGGGGACGCGGCAGTCGTTTGAAGGAATTGACGGACCGGCGGGCCAAGCCTGCGGTCTATTTCGGCGGCAAGACCCGGATCATCGACTTTGCGCTGTCGAATGCGCTGAACTCCGGTATCCGTAAAATGGCGATCGCGACGCAATACAAGGCGCACAGCCTGATCCGCCACATGCAGCGCGGTTGGGGGTTTTTCCGGGCGGAACGCAACGAATATCTGGACATCCTGCCAGCCAGCCAGCGTGTGGATGAAAACAAATGGTATCTGGGCACCGCCGATGCTGTGACGCAAAACATTGATATCGTTGATTCTTATGGGATCAAATATGTGGTCATCCTGGCGGGCGATCATATCTACAAGATGGATTACGAAATCATGCTGCAACAGCATGTCGAATCCGGGGCCGATGTGACCATCGGCTGTCTGACCGTGCCCCGGATGGAAGCTGTGGCCTTTGGCGTGATGCATGTGGACAAGGACATGCGCATTACCCAGTTTCTGGAAAAACCCAAAGACCCGCCGTCGATTCCCGGCGATCCGGCCAATGCGCTGGCGTCGATGGGGATTTACGTCTTCAACTGGGACATGCTGCGCGAGTTGCTGATCCAGGATGCCGAAGACCCCAATTCCAGCCATGATTTTGGCAATGACATCATCCCGCAGATCGTGAAGAACGGCAAAGCGGTGGCGCATAAATTCGCCGACAGCTGCGTGACCAGCGGGTTGGAGGAAGAGCCCTATTGGCGTGATGTGGGTACGATTGATGCGTTCTGGCAGGCGAATATCGACCTGACGGATTTCGTGCCGAAGCTGGATCTCTATGACAACGCCTGGCCGATCTGGACCTATGCCGAGATCGTGCCGCCCGCGAAGTTCATCCACAACGATGGCAAGCGGCGGGGGTCGGCGGTCAGCTCGCTGGTGTCGGGCGATTGCATCGTGTCGGGGTCGGAGGTTTCGAACAGCCTGCTGTTCACCGGCTGCCGGACACATTCCTATGCCAACCTTGAATACGTGGTGGCCCTGCCGCAGGTGATTGTGAACCGCAAGGCCGAGTTGAAAAACTGCGTTATCGACCGGGGGGTGATCATCCCGGAAGGGCTGGTGGTCGGGCAAGACCCCGAGATGGACGAAAAGTGGTTCCGCCGCACCGAGAGTGGTATCGTGTTGATTACGCAAGATATGCTGGACGTGAGGGCGCGGGCGTTGTCATAAGGCGCTTGAGTTGAAAGCGCCGGGGGGGACTTCACGTCTCCCCCGGCCCCCCCCCTGTGGGATATTTAGAGACAGAAAATGAGGTGAGCGGCATGGAGATCAGGGGGCGGGTGCTGTCGGTAGCCTCAGAATGTGTGCCGCTGATCAAGACCGGCGGGCTTGCCGATGTGGTGGGGGCGCTGCCGGGCGCGTTGGCCGGGCAGGGCTGGGACATGCGGGTGTTGCTGCCTGCCTACCGGTCATTGCGGGGCATGGTTGCGGGCTGGCCCGAGGTCTGGCGCGAGCCGTCGCTGTTTGGCGGTGAGGGTGTGGTGTACGCGGGTGAGGTGGCGGGCATGCAGGTCATGCTGCTGGACGCGCCGCATTTGTATGATCGTGAGGGCGGGCCGTATGGCGGCCCCGGCGGCGACTGGTTTGACAATGCGCAGCGCTTTGCCGCGCTGTCCTGGGTCGGGGCGCGGATGGCGCGGGAAGGGCTGGCCGATGGTTGGGTGCCCGACATTTTGCATGCGCATGATTGGCAGGCGGGGTTTGCGCCCGCCTATCTGGCCTATGGCGGTGATGCGGCCTGCAAATCGGTGATCACCGTGCATAACATCGCCTTTCAGGGCTGGGCACCGGCCTCGGCCTTGGGGGATTTGCGGCTACCTGCGGCGCAGTTTCATCCGGCGGCGCTGGAATATTATGGCGGCTTGTCCAGCTTGAAGGCGGGGCTGGTTGCGGCGGATTGGATCACCACCGTTTCGCCGACCTATGCGGCCGAGCTGATGCGGCCCGAGTTTGGTATGGGATTGCAAGGGGTTATCGCGGCGCGGGGCGCGCGGGTTTCCGGCATCCTGAACGGGGTGGATACTGGCGTCTGGTCGCCGGAGGCGGAAGCCGACCCGTTTTCGGCCAAATCCATGGCCGGCAAGGCGCGGGCGCGGGCGGTGATTTCGCAGGAGTTTGGCGTCGATGTGCCGGGGCCTCTGGCCATTGTCGTCAGCCGGTTGACCGATCAGAAGGGCATTGACCTGTTGCCGACCGTGATCCCGGAATTTGTGGCGCAGGGTGGCGGGTTGATCGTGCTGGGGTCGGGCGATCCTGGGATGGAAGGCGCGATGCGCAGCCTTGCCGCGCGCCATCCGGGGCGGGTGGCGGTGCGGATCGGCTATGATGAGGGGTTGAGCCACCGGCTGTTTGCCGGGGCCGATGCCGTGCTGGTGCCAAGCCGGTTTGAACCCTGCGGTCTGACGCAGATGTATGGCTTGCGCTATGGCACCTTGCCGGTGGTGGCGGCGGTTGGCGGATTGGCGGATACGGTGATTTCGGCCTCGCCTGCGGCACTGGCGGCGGGGGTGGCGACCGGGATTGCGTTTCATCCGACCGATGCCTTGGCCTTTGGGCAGGCGTTGCAGGGGTTGCTGGCGCTGTACGCCGACAAGAAACTGTGGGCGCAGACGCAGAAGAACGCGATGAAGCATCCGGTCGGATGGGAAACCTCGGCTGCGGCCTATGCGGGCCTGTATGAAAGGCTGCTGCGGTGACGCCTGCCACAACGCTGCCCGCCAAGCTTTCCGGGCATGCCGTCGGGGCCGGACGCCCTTGGCCGATGGGGGCCAGTTTCGACGGCGATGGCGTGAATTTCGCAGTGTTTTCCGCCAATGCCGAGTTGATCGAGTTGTGTCTGTTTTCCAGCGACGGGCGGCGCGAACTCGCGCGCTTGCCGATGCGCGAACGCGACGGCGATGTCTGGCACATTCATGTCGGCGGGCTGACGGTGGGGGCGGTCTACGGCTTTCGCGCACACGGGCCGTATCAGCCCGAACGCGGGCATCGGTTCAACCCGCACAAGTTGCTGATCGACCCCTATGCGCGGGGGCTGGAGGGGCGGCTGAAATGGTCGGACAGCCTGATGGGCTACAAGGTGGGCAGTCCGCGCGGGGACTTGTCCTATGACACACGGGATTCTGCCTTTGCCGTGCCGAAATCGGTGGTGGTGGACAGCAGTTACACCTGGGGCCGCGACGCGCATCCGCAAATTCCCGCGTCGGAGTCGGTGATTTATGAGGCCCATGTCAAGGGCATGACCATGCTGCATCCGGGCGTCGATAAACCGTTGCGGGGCACCTATCTGGGCCTGTCGTCGGATGCGGTGCTGGAGCATCTGGTCAAACTGGGGGTGACCTCGATTGAGCTGCTGCCGGTGCAAGCCTTTGTGGATGAACGGTTTTTGATCGCCAAGGGGTTGCGCAACAACTGGGGCTATCAGACCATTGCCTTCTTTGCCCCCGAAGCGCGCTACATGTCAAAGGGCGCGCTGTGGGAGTTTCAGACCATGGTGCGCCGCTTTCACGCGGCGGGCATCGAGGTTATTCTGGACGTGGTGTACAACCATTCCGGCGAGGGTGACGCAAATGGGCCGACCCTGAGTTTCCGCGGGTTGGACAACGCCAGCTACTACCGTCTGACCGACGGCGGACGGTACTATGCCAATGACACCGGCACGGGAAACACGCTGAACCTGACGCATCCGATGGTGCTGCGGCTGGTGCTGGACAGTTTGCGCTATTGGGTGGAGGAGGCGCATGTTGACGGCTTTCGCTTTGATCTGGCGACGGTGCTGGGGCGCGAGTCGTACGGCTTTGACCCCAACGGCGGTTTCTTTGATGCGATCCGGCAAGACCCGGTTCTGTCGCGCGTCAAGCTGATTGCCGAGCCTTGGGATATTGGTCCGGGGGGGTATCAGCTTGGCGCCTATCCGCACCCGTTCATGGAATGGAACGACAAGTACCGCGACGGCGTGCGTCGGTTCTGGCGGGGGGATGCGGGGCTGACGTCTGATCTAGCCAACCGCCTGCTGGGCAGCGCCGACAAGTTTGACCATTCGGGGCGGGCGGCGACATCCTCGGTCAACTTCATCACCGCGCATGACGGCTTCACAATGGAAGATGTGGTCAGCTTTACCGTCAAGCGCAACTTCGCCAATGGTGAAGAAAACCGCGATGGCCATTCGGAAAACCATTCCGACAATCTGGGGTTTGAAGGCCCGACCGCCGACCCGGTGGTCCGGGCGGCGCGGGCGCGGCGCAAGCGCAACCTGTTTGCCACCATGATGCTGTCGCAGGGTGTGCCGATGATTTTGGGGGGCGATGAGATTGGTCATTCCCAGGGCGGAAACAACAACGCCTATGCGCAGGACAATGAGGTAAGCTGGCTGGATTGGGCGAAGGCGGACACAGAGCTGGCCGAGTTTGTGGGGCGGTTGGTCGCCTTGCGCAAATCCTTGCCCGTGCTGCGGCAAAAGCGGTTTTTGCATGCGGAAACAAGGGGCACCGATGGGTTGCCCGACGCGATCTGGCGCAGGGCCGATGGCACCACGCCGCTACCTGAGGAATGGCACAACCCGGCGTTCCGCTGCATTTGCGTGGAATTGCGGATGGCGGCGGAAGGCATGGACAGCGGCGAGGCCGCGGTGTTTGCCGTGTTCAACTGTGGCCCCGCAGAGCCGCTGGTCCTGCCCTCCACCGCGCCCGCATGGGAATTGTTGCTGGACACCAGCCGACCCGAACCCGGGCCGCTGACCCAAGGGCCAAAGGCGCCCGCGCAGTCTGTTTTGATATTCCGGTCGGTGGCTGCCCCCGACCGATCCATGGGAGGACCAACATGATCACGACGGTAAAAACCGCGCCTATCGCGGGCCAAAAGCCCGGCACCTCTGGCTTGCGCAAGAAAACGCCGGTGTTCATGGGGCCACATTATCTTGAGAATTTCGTGCAGGCGATTTTCGATGTTGTGGGCACCGAAGGCAAGACGTTCGTGCTGGGCGGCGACGGGCGCTATTTCAACGACCGCGCGGCGCAGGTGATCTTGCGGATGGCGGCGGCGAATGGGGCGCATCGGGTGATCGTGGGGCAGGGCGCGATCTTGTCTACGCCTGCCGCGAGCCATTTGATCCGCCTGAACAAGACCGATGGCGGCATCATCATGTCGGCCAGCCACAACCCCGGCGGCCCGAATGAGGATTTCGGGGTCAAGTTCAACATGCCGAACGGCGGCCCCGCGCCCGAAGGCGTGACCGAGGCCATGTATCAGCGCACCACAGTGATCACCGAATACAAGATGCTGACGGCGCAGGATGTGGATCTTGGCACCGTCGGGCGGCAGCACTTGGGCGATATGATTGTCGATGTGGTGGACCCGGTGACGGATTATGCGGCGCTGATGGAAACGCTGTTCGATTTCCCCGCACTGAAGGCAATGTTCGCGGGCGGGTTTCGGATGCGGATGGATTCCATGTGTGCCGTGACCGGGCCCTATGCCGTTGAAATCCTTGAAAACCGTCTGGGCGCGGCGAAGGGGACGGTGATCAATGGCACGCCCTTGCCGGATTTTGGCGGCATGCATCCCGACCCCAATCCGACTTGGGCAAAGGCGCTGATGGATGAGATGATGGGGGATGACGCGCCCGATTTTGGTGCGGCGTCCGATGGCGACGGCGACCGCAATATGGTGGTGGGGCGGGGGATTTATGTCTCACCCTCCGACAGTCTGGCGGTGCTGGCGGCGAATGCGCAACTGGCGCCCGGCTATGCGCAGGGTCTGGCGGGGGTGGCGCGGTCGATGCCGACCTCTGCTGCGGCAGACCGGGTGGCGGATGCTTTGGGCATTGGCAAGTATGAGACGCCGACGGGTTGGAAGTTCTTTGGCAACCTGCTGGACGCCGGGAAAGCCACGCTGTGTGGCGAGGAAAGCTTTGGCACCGGGTCCGACCATGTGCGCGAAAAGGATGGTCTGTGGGCGATTTTGCTGTGGCTGAACATCCTTGCCGTGCGGCGTGAATCGGTGGCCGCGATCCTGGCCAGCCACTGGGCGCAGTACGGGCGCAACTACTACAGTCGCCATGATTTTGAGGCGATTGCGACCGATAAGGCTGACGCGATGATGACCGCCCTGCGGGCGCGTCTGGCGACCTTGCCGGGGACTGAGGTCGAGGGGCTGGTGGTCGAGGCGGCGGATGATTTCGCCTATACCGACCCGGTGGATGGGTCGGTCAGCAAGGGCCAAGGCGTGCGCATCCTGTTTGGTGGTGGCAGCCGGATCGTGCTGCGCCTGTCGGGCACCGGGACGGAAGGGGCGACGCTGCGGCTCTATCTGGAACGGTATGAGGCGGGGCCGGACGGGCTGCACCACGACCCGCAAGAGGCCTTGGCCCCGGTAATCCGCGCCGCGCATGATCTGGCGGGGATCACGTCCTACACCGGCCGCACCGCGCCGGATGTGGTGACCTGAGGTCGCAAACAGGATAGTATGTCGCCCCTGTATCAGCAGGGGCGGTCTGCCTGCGCGTGTAATTGACACCAGTGTCGAGAGCAGGGGGGCGGAAACATGTGTGCGGCAAGATCAGGGCGGCTGGCGCGGCAGGCGGAACGGGCGACCAAAGGCGGTGGCATCGGGCGGCCCTATATCGTGCGGGGGATACCCACCTACGACATTCTGTCAGAGGAAAACCTGCTGCGGATAGAGGCCGCCGCCGACCGGATTCTGGCCGAAACCGGGATCGAGTTTCGCGACGACCCGGTGGCGTTGGACCATTGGCGCCGGGCGGGGGCCGATGTGCAGGGATTGCTGGTGAAATTCCCGCCGGGAATGCTGCGCGAGGTGCTGCGCACCGCCCCGTCTGAGTTTACCCAACACGCGCGCAACCCGGCCAGTTCGGTGCGGATAGGCGGCAAGAACGTGGTCTTCGCCCCCGCCTATGGCAGCCCGTTTGTGATGGATCTGGATAGGGGCCGGCGCTTTGGCACGCTGGAGGATTTCGAGAATTTCATCAAACTGGCTCAGTCGTCGCCCAACTTTCACCACTCGGGCGGTACCATTTGCGAGCCGACCGATGTGCCGGTGAACAAGCGGCATCTGGACATGGTGATGGCGCACATGACGCTGTCGGACCGCCCCTATATGGGGTCTGTCACGTCAGAAGACCGCGCCGAGGACAGCATCGCGATGAGCCGGATTCTGTTTGGCGAGGCGTTTGTGAACGAACATTGCGTTATTCTGGGCAATGTGAACGTGAATTCACCCTTGGTCTGGGATGGCACCATGACCAATTCCTTGCGCGCCTATGCGCGGGCGAACCAGGCGGCGGTGATCGTGCCGTTCATCCTGGGCGGGGCTATGGGGCCGGTGACGAATGCGGGGGCGATTGCTCAGTCGTTGGCGGAAACCATGGCAGGCTGTGCGCTGACGCAGTTGGAACGCCCCGGCGCGCCGGTGATCTTTGGCAACTTCCTGAGTTCCATGAGCCTGCGGTCAGGATCGCCCACCTTTGGCACGCCAGAACCTGCGATCGGCAGCATGGTGATCGGGCAGTTGGCGCGCCGCCTGAACCTGCCGCTGCGCTGTTCGGGAAATTTCACCACCTCCAAACTGCCCGACGCGCAGGCGATGATGGAGGGCACCATGTCTATGCTCGCCGCCATCCATTGCGGCGCGAATTTCATTTTGCACTCGGCAGGGTTCCTCGATGGGTTGTTGAGCATGAGTTACGAGAAATTCATGCTGGATGCGGATCTCTGCGGGGCGCTGCATTCGTACCTCGACGGGGTGAAGATCGACGATGATCAGTTGGCAGTCGATGCCTTTGCCGAAGTCGGCCCCGGCAACCACTTCTTCGGATGCAGCCATACGATGCAGCACTATGAGACCGCATTCTGGGATTCGGATCTGTCGGACAATGAGCCGTTTGAGAAATGGGAGGCCGCAGGATCGTCTGATGCGGCCACGCGCGCGAACAAGCTATGGAAGCGGCGGTTGGCCGAGTTTGAGGCGCCAGTGCTGGATGAGGGTATCCGGGATGGCTTGCGCGAGTTTGTCGAGGCCAAGAAGGCGGGGATGCAGGACGCTTGGTATTGACGCGCGCCTGTTGAAATCACGGAGCCTCCGGCGGGGATACTTTCAGACAGAAAATGCGGCGGGGGTCTACGACCATCGGGGTGGTGCGGGGCGGGGCGGTTTCTGTTAGCGTTTTCGTCACACCGGAGGTTTTGCCCATGCGTTTTGCCCTTGCCCTATGCCTGCTTGCCGCCCCAGCCTTTGCCGAGACCGAAGGGTTGGGCACGCTGAACCCCGAGGAGTTGAGCCTGAATTCGGTGCTGGAGGGCATCGCGCGGGGCGAGACCAGCATGACCAATTGCGCGGCGGGTTACATGATCACCAAATCCGGCCGCCACGGACAGGCGCGGGACGTGTTCGGGGCCTGTGCGCAAGCGGGCTATCCGGGGGCGATGACCTGGATGGGTCAGTTGGAGGACAATGGCTTGGGCGGCCCGGAAGACCCGGATGCAGCGGCAATATGGGACCGGATGGCCGCGGATCAGGGCGATGCGGTGGGGCAATTCAACTATGGCCTCGACCTGATGCGCGGGCGGGGGGTGGTGCGCGATGAGGCTGCAGGACGTGCCTTGGTGGACGCCGCCGCAGGGCAGGGGCTGCCGGTGGCGCAGCGGTTGCAGCGGGCGGGATACGATCTGGATGAGGTGACCCCCGACGGCGACAACTGGAAATACGCGCCGTTGTTCTGACGCGGCACGGCAGATACGCGACCAAAGAAGGGGGGGCCAATTGCCGCCCCTTTTGCCGTTTTGGCGGGCCTGCGACCATAGCCGCCCGCCTTTACGACCATTGTGCAATATCGCCCGTGCGGCCCCTGCCTGATGATCGAAAGCGGACATGGTGCCAGACCCGGAGGGGGGCCAACAGCACCGCGCCGTCCTAGGACATCTGGAGGGAGGACACCCATGAACCGTTTTGTGGTCGCCGTAACAGCGGCAATGCTGATGGTAAGCCCAATGCTGGCAAGCGCCGTTTCTGCGGGCGTGACAGAAGAAGATATCGCCAAGGATGCCTCGACGCCCGGGGATATTCTGACCAATGGCATGGGGCGCGATTTGCAGCGGTTCAGCGCCCTTGCGACGCTGAACAAGGACAATGTCAAGAACCTGCTGCCAGCCTGGGCCTTCAGCCTTGGCGGTGAAAAGCAGCGCGGGCAGGAAAGCCAGCCGCTGATCTATGACGGCATCATGTATATCACCGGGTCGTACAGCCGTCTTTACGCGGTCGATGTGAAGACCGGCAAGGAACTGTGGCAATACGACGCCCGCCTGCCCGAAGGCATTCTGCCCTGCTGTGATGTGGTCAACCGGGGCGGCGCGATTTTCGGCGACAACATCTATTTCGGCACGCTGGATGCCCGGATCGTGGCGCTGAACCTCAAGACCGGCGATGTGGTCTGGAACAAGAAGATCGCGGAATACAAGGAAGGCTATTCCTACACCGCAGCGCCCTTGATTGTGAACGGGCTGGTGATCACCGGCAATTCGGGTGGCGAATTCGGCATCATCGGCGAAGTGCAGGCGCGTGACGCGCTGACCGGTGATACCGTCTGGACCCGTCCGGTGATTGAGGGCCACATGGGCACCTTGAACGGCAAGGACAGCACCATGACCGGCACGCTGAACGCGACATGGCCGGGAGATATGTGGAAGACCGGCGGCGGGGCGACCTGGCTGGGTGGGTCTTATGACGCGGATACCAAGACGCTGGTATTTGGCGCGGGCAACCCATCCCCGTGGAACAGCCATCTGCGCAATGCGGGCAAACCGGTTGAGGGCAACAGCGGCGACAACCTGTATGCCGCCAGCCGTCTGGGGATTGATCCGGCAACCGGTGAGATCAAGTGGCATTTCCAGACGACCCCGCGCGAAGGCTGGGATTATGACGGCGTCAACGAGGTGGTGGCCTTCGTGGACAAGGACGGCAAGAAGAAATTCGCCACCGCCGACCGTAACGGGTTCTTCTATGTGCTGAACCGCGAGGATGGGTCGTTCGTCGATGCCTGGCCATTTGTGAAGGATATCACTTGGGCCAAAGAGATCGGCGATGATGGCCGCCCGGTCTATGTCGAAGAAAACCGCCCGGGCGACCCTGCGGCAAGCGCCGATGGGGCCAAGGGGGAGGTCGTGTTCTCGTCGCCATCCTTCCTTGGTGGCAAGAACTGGATGCCGATGGCCTATAGCCAGAACACCGGGCTGTTCTATGTGCCGTCGAACGAATGGGGCATGGATATCTGGAATGAACCCATCACCTACAAGAAGGGCGCGGCCTATCTGGGGTCGGGCTTTACCATCAAGCCGAACTATGAGGACCATATCGGCAGTCTGAAGGCGATTGACCCGGTGACCGGCGAATGGAAGTGGGAATACAAGAACGAGGCTCCGCTCTGGGGTGGCGTGATGACCACGGCAGGCGGGCTGGTGTTCATGGGCACGCCGGAAGGCGAGTTCCTGGCGCTGGACGATGCGACCGGGGCGGTGTTGTGGAGTTTCCAGACCGGGTCGGGCATTGTGGGCCAGCCTGTGACGTGGGAGCAGGACGGCGAGCAGTTCGTGTCGGTCATCTCTGGCTGGGGCGGGGCGGTTCCGCTGTGGGGCGGCGAGGTGGCCAAGAAGGTCAACTACCTGAACCAGGGCGGCACGGTCTGGACCTTCAAACTGCCAAAAGAACTGGCCATGGCGAACTGACCCCCTCCGGTCGGGCTTGACATGACAGAGGCGCGCTGCGGGGGTTCTCGCGGCGCGTTTTTCATTCGGGGGTTTCAGGGCAGAAAGGGGGGCTGTCTGCCCCCCTCTTGGCGCTTTGCGCCAATTCACCCCCCGAGGATATTTGAGCGAAGAGGATGAAAGTTTTAGATAAGGTTTAGGGGGTTGGGTCGGCGTAGGCGTGGGTTTGGCCGTTGGGGTCGGTGATCTGGTACTGGCCGGGGGTGGTTTCGGTCAGGTAGCCGGGGCCGATGGGCACCTTGCCGTGGCCGCCGGGGATGTCGAGCACGTAGAGCGGAAGGCAGATGCCGGACAAGCGGCCCCTGAGTTGCGCCATGATCTGCTGGCCCCTGGCGATCGTCGTGCGGAAATGCGAGGCCCCGCGCGCGAGGTCGCAGTGGTGCAGGTAATAGGGCTTTACCCGGTTCACGATCAGCGTGCGGAACAGGGTGGCGAGGGTGTCTGCATCGTCATTGATGCCTGCCAGCAGTACGGATTGCGACAGCAGCGGGATGCCTGCATCGGCCAGCGTGGCAAGGGCTGCGCGGGCGTTGGGGGTCAGCTCATCGGCGTGGTTGGTGTGGACCACGATCTGCACGGTGGCGCGGGTTTTCAACGCGGCCAGCAGGGTGGGGGTGATCTTTTCCGGGGCTACCACCGGCACGCGGGTGTGAAAGCGGATGATCTGGACATGGGGGATGGCGGAGAGGCGGGTCAGGAGCTGGCCAAGGCGGCGGGGCGACAGCACCATGGGGTCGCCGCCGGTCAGGATAACCTCCCAGATGGCGGGGGTCTGTGCGATGTAGGCGAGGGCCGCGTCAAGGTCGGCGTCGGACAGCGGGCCATCGTCGCCCACGGTTTCGCGGCGAAAGCAGAAGCGGCAATAAACCTCGCAGGTCTGGGTCGCGTGCAGGATCACCCGGTCGGGGTAGCGGTGGGTCAGGCCGGGGGCGGGGCTGTGGGTGGCGTCGCCGATGGGGTCGGTCAGGTCTTCGGGGCGTATGATCAGTTCGGCCGGGGTCGGCACGAATTGCCGGGCGATGGCGGGGGTCACGGCCCCGACCATTTCCGTGCTGATGCGGATGCGAAAGACGTCTGCAACCTGACGCAGCACCTCACGATCCGCCACCGGGGCCAGCCCGGCACCGATCAGCCCGTCCACCGAGGTCAGCGCCGTCATGCGCGGCGCAGGCCGGTTTCCACCAGCAGGCCCCGGCGCTTGGCCTCGTAGTAATAGCCCTTGGCATACCACATCACCGCGCGGTCTTCGGACCCGTTCGACACCAGCCACGCCCCGCGCAGATAGCGCCCGGCATACATCAGGTTGGTTTCGGCATCGAGCAACCCCGAGGCCGGGCCGTCATAGCCCATGGTGCCCGCCGTTTGCGGCAGGATCTGCATCAGGCCATAATAGGGCCCATTGCGGGCGCGCGGGTTATAGTCGCTTTCGCGCTGGATCACCCGGTGCAGCAGGCTTTCGGGAATGCCATGCACCCCCGCATATTTGCGGATCAGGCGGCGCATCTCGGGCGTCTCACCGGGGTGCAGATCGCCCCGGCTGGCACCGTCGTCGCGCGGGGTGGGGGCACCGCAGGCGGCAAGGGCAAGCCCTGCCAGAAGGCCAAAGGTGCAGCGTCGCGTCAGTAGCTCTGGCATGGGGCGGCTCCGGTTCCGGTTTGCGGCGTGATAGCGGGGCAGGCCCTAGGGGAAAAGCAGTTTTGCGAAGGGCGGGCGGGAAACTGCACAAAGGCCCACCGATATAGGACTTTAGCCTTGAATGACTGAACTTCGCTTTGCGCAAGGGGTTTGCCTTGGTAGTCTGAGGGTCAGGACAACGCCGGAAGGGTCCGTCATGGTGGCCATGCAAAGTTTCGGGGTGCGCACCCTTACATCCGCGCTGATTGTTGATGACCATCCGCTGTTCTGCGATGCCCTGTCGATGACGCTGAAGGCGGTGGCCGGGATTTCCCATATCGAGACGGCAGATTGTCTGGAGGCCGCGATTGCAAGGCTCGACCGGGGGATGCTGCCCGATGTGGTGGTGCTGGACCTGAACCTGCCTGATGTGAACGGGTTGGATGGTCTGATCCGCCTGCGCCATGCCGGGGGCGATGTGCCGGTGGTGGTGGTGTCGTCCTTGGCCGACAACCGCATCATCGGGGCGTGTCTGAAGGCCGGGGCGGCGGGGTTTGTGCCCAAACATTCGCGGCGCGAGGTGTTTCGCGCGGCGTTTGAGGCGATCGGGGCCGGGCGCGGCTATCTGCCCGAAGGGTACGTTCCAAGCGCCGACCCCAAGGCCCCCGCCAGCCAACGCGAGGAGGCGATTGCAAGACTGGGGCTGTTGACCCGCCAGCAGGCCCGTATCCTGCAGCTGATCTGCGAGGGGATGCTGAACAAGCAGATCGCCTATGAACTGACGATTGCCGAGACCACCGTGAAGGCGCATGTCACCGCCATCATGCGCAAACTGGGGGTGCAAAGCCGGACCCAAGCCGTGCTGATCGCCAACGAGACAAGCTTTTCCAGCCTGATGCCCGAGGATGGCTGACCCCACGCTGCTGACTGCGCCCTTGCCAGCCCCGCCGCTTGCGCCCTACTCTGGCCCAAGGGGAGTGTTGGCAATGGATGCAGTCGAGGCTTTGGGGGCGGCGCTGCCGGTTCAGGCTGACCTGATGCCGACCGCCCATGTGCTGGCGTCAGACCCCCATGCCGCCCATCATTTGTGCCGCGACCTTGGGCCGGGGCCGTTTGCCGCCGTGATCCTGTTCATCTCGCCCGAGGCCGATATGGCGGGTCTCAGCGCCGGGATGCAGGCGGGGTTTCCCAATGTGCCGGTGATCGGCTGCACCACCGCAGGCGAGATTTCGGCTGATGGATATACCGAGGGCGAGGTGGTGGCGGTGGGCCTGCCGTCGGCGCATTTTGCAGTGGACTGTGTGCTGGTGCCGGATCTGCAGGTGCTGGACCCGCAAGACCTGATCGGCCGACTGATCCGCACCCGCCACGCGCTGGAACGGATGCGCCCGGACTGGGACCATGAATTTGCCTTTCTGATGGTCGATGGCCTGTCGATCCGTGAGGATGAATTGGCGACAACGCTGGCCTCGGGGCTTGGGCCGGTGCCGCTGTTTGGCGGGTCAGCCGGGGATGGCACCCGGTTCAAGGAAACCTTTGTGCTCTATGACGGGCAGATGCTGGGCAACGCGGCGGTGCTGACCATGGTGCGCAGCAATTGCCGGATCAAGGTGTTCAACCTTGACCATCTGGTGCCCACCGACCGCCGCATGGTGGTGACAGAGGCCAACCCGCGCGACCGCACTGTGCGCCAGATCAACGCCGAACCTGCGGCGCGCGAATATGCCCGCATCCTTGGCAAAGACCCCGCCCAACTGACGACCTTCACCTTCGCCGCCCACCCGGTGGTGGTGCGGGTGGGCGGCAAGCATCATGTGCGCGCGATTCAGAAGGTGGCCGACAACGGTGACCTCGTGTTCTATTCGGCGATTGACGAAGGGCTGGTCCTGACCCTTGCCGAACCGATGGAGATGATCGCCCATCTGGATGCCGAACTGACCGCCCTGTCAGACGGTGGTGCGCCGGTCGCGATCCTTGCCTGCGACTGTATTCTGCGCCGGATGGAAGCGCTGGAAAAACAGAAATACGGCGGCATTTCCAAGCTGCTGCGCAAGCACAAGGTCACCGGATTTTCCACCTATGGTGAGCAGTTGAACTCGATGCACGTCAACCACACCATGACCGGCGTCGCGATTTACCCGCCGGATCAGGATTAGGTCATGCTGTCGGCGCTGATCAACCCGAACGATCCGGTCGAGCGGCAGAATGAAAAGCTGCTGACCATCGCCCAGGTGCTGATGCGGCGGGTGGAGCAGATCACCGACGATAGCGGGGCTGCCTATGCCCAGTTTCAGCGCGCCGCCCTGCTGGAAGATCAGGTCCGCGAACGGACCCGCGATCTGGAACGCGCGCTGGATTTGCTGAACGAATCCAACGCCCGTCTGGGTGAGGCCAACAAGGCGACCGAGGCTGCGCGCCAGAACCTCGCCAATGCGATTGAGACCATTCAGGAAGGCTTTGCGCTGTTTGACGCGGGCGATGTGATGGTGATGTGCAACTCGCGCTTCGGGATGCACATGCTTGATATCCATGACGATCTGAAGCCCGGCCTGACCTTTGCGGGCTATGTCGAACGGGTCAGCCTGTCGCGCTATCTGGCACTGCCCGACAATGAACGCCCCGAGGATTGGGCCGTGCGCCGCAAGCGGCGGCATCAGGACCGGCATGTCATTTTCAACGTGCGCCTGATCTGGGACCGATGGATGCAGATCAGCGAACACCGCACCGCCGATGGTGGCACGGTCATTTTGCAGACCGATGTGACCGACATCATCCGGCTGGAACGCCACGAACGCGGCAAGCTGCTGGACGATCAGGCCCGGGTGATCCGCGCCACGCTGGACCATATCAATCAAGGCGTGTCGATCTTTGACGCAGGCGCGCGGCTGGTGGGGTGGAACCAACGGCTGGGCGCGTTGCTGGCAATTCCGATGGCGCGGCTGCGGGTTGGGGCCTCGTTTGACTATCTGCTCCAACGCTTCCGGCAGGAGATTGCCTTTGGCGAGGGTATGACCGATGCGATGCTGGAGGCCTGGGTGCAGGCGGGCACGGGTCGTCCGCCGCTGTCGTTTCAGGTGCGGCGCGGGCCGGAACTGATACTGGATGTGTTTGCGCAGGAAATGCCCGACGGTGGCTTTGTGATGAGCTTTACCGATGTGACGGCGGAACGTGAGGCGATTGACGGCCTCAGTCGCGCAAATGAAACGCTGGAAGCCCGGGTTATGGAACGCACGCTGGAACTGGAAGACGCGCTTGGCCATGCCGAACGCGCCAATGCCAGCCGGTCGCGCTTTGTCGCCGCCGCCAGCCATGATCTTTTGCAACCTTTGTCGGCGGCGAAACTGTTCATCGCATCGATTGACGACGAGGCGATTGCGCCGTCAGCGCGCGAGGCGCTGGACAAGGCGCAAAATGCGCTGGTGTCGGTGGAGGGGATTCTGGACGCGCTGCTGGATATCTCGAAGCTTGAATCCGGCAAGGCGGCGGTGTCGGTGGGGCCTGTGCGCCTAGACCGGTTGCTGGGTCAGTTGAATGAGGAATTTGCGGCGATTGCGGCGGCCAAAGGGCTGGCGTTGCGGGTGCAGGTTTGCGATGCGGTTGTGCTGTCGGACCCGGCCTATCTGCGCCGGATTTTGCAGAACCTGATCGGCAATGCCATCCGCTATACCACCGCAGGCCGGGTTCTGGTCGGCGCGCGGCACCGGGGCGGGATGATAAGGCTGGAGGTCTGGGATACTGGGCCGGGAATCCCTGAACACGAACAGGACAACATTTTCAAAGAGTTCCACCGCCTGAACGCCCGCGCCTCAGCCTCTGAAGGTATGGGGTTGGGGCTTGCCATCGTGGAGCGCGCCTGTGCCCTGCTGGGCCATCCGCTGGGTCTGTCGTCCCAGATGGGCAAGGGCACATGCTTTATGGTGCAGGTGCCCATTTCGGACGGCCAGCCCGAGGCGCAAGTGACGCGCGCGCCGACGCAAAATCGCCGGGTGCAGGCGCAGGACAAGATCGCCTTCTTGGTGGAAAACGACGAAGACCTGCGCCGCGCCATGAGTTTGCTGCTGGAAAAATGGGGCATGTCGGTGCTGGACGCAGCCTCGGGCGAGGAGGCTTTGGCCCTGATCGAGGAAATCGGGATCCTGCCGGATGTGTTTCTGGTGGATCATCAGCTTGGCGACGGCATGACGGGGGTGGAGTTTGTGCAGCTTGTGCGCGCACGCTATGGCCCGGTGCCGTCGCGCATCGTCACCGCCAACCGCAGCGCGGAAGTGCGCGCCCTGTGTCTGGCGGCTGGGGTCGAGGTTCTGATGAAACCTATTGATGCCAGGGCCTTGGAGGCCTTCTTTGCCACATTGGTTTAAGTCTTGGCCTTCATCTGCCCTCGCACCGGATCATAGCCCCACAGCGCGCCCGCCGCAAAAACAAGGGTTGCAAGCGTGGTCCAGCCGAAGGCTGCAAGGTTAAATTGTCCGTAAAGTGCAAACCGGATCAGTTCGACACTTTGGGTGAACGGGTTCAGTGCGCAGGCGGTAGCAAGCGCGGGGGAGCTTTCAGCCATTTTCCACAGCGGGTAAAGCGCGGACGACAGGAAAAACATCGGGAAGATCACGAAATTCATCACGCCTGCGAAGTTTTCCAACTGCTTGATAAGCGATGACAGCAGCAACCCCATGGCCCCCAGCATCAGGCCAGTCAGGATTAGCGCGGGCAGAACAAGGATATAGCCGATGATCGGCGGGCGGATTCCGTAAGCTGCCGCAATGGCCATGAAGGCCGCACATTGGATCAGCGAAACCAGTGTACCCGCCAGCAGCTTGGCGAACAGCAACCACCAGCGCGGCAAGGGGGATGTCAGCAGCAGGCGCATCGATCCCATTTCACGGTCGTAAACCAGACTAAGAGAGGACTGCATCCCGTTGAAAAGGCATATCATTCCCAGAAGTCCGGGCAGGATGTAGGTCTCATAGGTGATATAGGTGGCATAGGGCGCTGTGATCGACAGACCAAGGGCCGCGCGAAAGCCTGCGGCAAAGATGAACAACCAGACCAAGGGGCGCACCAGGGCCGCGATCAGGCGGCTTTTCTGGCCCAGAAAACGCAAAGCCTCGCGGTGCAGGATGGCGGTCAGGGCGGTGAGATAGATCATGGGGCGGTCAGGGTCAGGAAGGTGTCGGTCAGCGTATTCTGCCCCGCGATCTGGCCCGCTGATCCTTGCGCCAATAGCCGTCCTTTGTGCAGAATCAACAGGTTATCTGCCGATGTTATTTCATCTGTCAGATGCGTCGCCCATAGTACGGTCAACCCCTGCGCGGCCAGATCATGCACATGCGCCGTGATTGCGGAACGAGAGGCGGCGTCCAGCCCCACTGTGGGTTCGTCCAGCAGCAGCACGGTCGGGCGGTGGATCAGGGCGCGGGCAATCTCCATCCGCCTGCGATGGCCGCCGTTCAGGTTGCGGGCGGGTTCATCGGCGCGTTCGGCCATGCCAAGCTGGGTCAGCGCAGCCATCGCACGGGCATCCGCCTCGCGCCCCGACAGTCCATGCAGGGCCGCAAAATACAGCAGGTTGCGCCGCACGGTCAGATCAAGGTCGAGCGTAGGTTGTTGAAAGACCACACCAATCTGCGCCAAGGCCCGGCGCGGATGCGCTGTCAGATCATGGCCCGCTACAATGATCTTGCCTTGCGGGCTGGTGAACAGGCGTGTCAGCAGCCCAAACAGCGTGGATTTTCCCGCCCCGTTCGGGCCAAGCAGTGCGGTGAAGCCGGGGGTCAGATCAAAGCTGATATCCGTCAGCGCCGCTTTGGCACCGTAGGAAAAGCCAAGGTTTTCAACGCGCAGGCTCACTCGATGGTGATCTCCAACCTTTGGCTTTCGCCGGTCGATCCGGGCACTGACAGCGAATAACTGCCCGGCTTGATCGCGATAAAGCCGATTTCCATCGTGCCGGCTTCATCAAATTCGACCGAGTCGATGCCAAGCGGGCGAATTTCGATGCCCTCGATCACCATCTCGTCGATCCAGATTGCGCGGAAAAACCCCGCCCCGGCAAGGCCCAGTTCCTGGCTGCCATCAGCCTCGATCTCGATCTCGTAATAGGTGCCGGATTTCAGTTTCAACGGCGCTGCAGCAAGCGGTTGGCCTGCCGACAGGGTGATGGGGGGCAGGTCTTGCTTGTTCCCCGATGACAGCAGGCCCGCCATGCCAAGGTCAGCGTCTTGCGCAAACGACAGGCCGGGCAAGGCAACGAGCGCGGTGGTAACTATGGCCTTCAACATATTGATTACCTTATATTATGGGCGAACTGCCGCCCCCCAGGGGAAGCGTCCAACCTTGATGGATTTCAGGGCGGTGCGGCTGGCGACGTCGATCACGGTCACATCCCCCGACACGCCGTTGGTGGTGAACAGCTGGCTGCCATCGGGCGAAAACGCCATGTGCCAGACGCGCCTGCCGACCAGAATATAGCCTTCGACCGCCAGCGTGGCGGTATCGACCACGGCAACATGGTTTGATGGCCCAAGGGCGATGAAGGCGGTCTTGCCATCGGGGGTAAAGCGCATGCCGACGGGCTGGATCAGATCGGCGTTCACACCCTTGATTTCAAAACGGATTTTGCCAGCCTCGGTCTGATCGGCGGTGTTGAAGACCGTCACTGTGCCGCCGATTTCCGCCGAGACCCAGAGATGTGCGCCGTCATCAGTAAATTCGGCATGCCGGGGGCGGCTGTCCACCAGCGTGTTGGCCTTGATCTTGTGCGTGGCAGTGTCGATCCAATGCGCCATGTTGGTGGTTTCCGACGTGGTGATCGCGGTCGTCCCATCGGGGGATATTGCCATGCCTTCAGGTTCGATCCCGACGTTGATTTGCGCCACCACCTGGCGGGTTTTCGTATCCACGACAGTGGTTACGGCATCATCTTCATTCGCGATGTAAAGATGCACATCATCGGGGGCCAGCACGAATTGTTCGGGATCTTCGCCCGATGGCAGATCGTGCAGAATCTCGCCGGTGTTGGGGTCCATCACCTGCACGGTGTCACTGTCAGAAGCGCAGATGTAGACGAGGCTGAAGTCTTTGGAAAACGTGATGCCGCGCGGGCGCTCGCCTGTGGGGATGGTGCGCGTCACCTCCATCGTGGCGATGTCGATGACGGAAATTGTGTCGTCTTTTTCATTGGTTACCCAAACTTCCGCCGCAGAGGCGGGCAGGGTGGCAAGCGACAAAAGCAGGGCAAGGGTACGCATTTATCCTCCGAACGCGGTGCAGGGGCTTTCGGGCTGATCCTGCCCCAGCGTGTCCATCTCATTGCGTTGATGCAGAAAGCCCTCCAGCGGGGCGAGGGCGATCAGGGCGCGGGCGTTGGCGACGGCAATGGGTTGGCGGAGCTGGCCATTCCAGGTGCGGAACGACAGACCGCGGCCTTTGAAGCCGTCCAGTTGGAACGCGTCGGACAGAAGATAGCCGCGCAGGGTGGCGGGATCGGCGGCATTGGTGCGGGTGACGCCTTCGCCAATCGCGCGGATCGCGGCCCATGCGGCATAGTCCTGCCCGCGCATCGGGCGGTCGGCGGCATCGCGGAAACGGTTTTGCAGTTGCACAGCACCCCACGCCTCGATCACCGGGGCCCAGCCGCTTGGCACCATCCCGTCAGAGCCTGCCACCGGGCGGGGCAGCCAGGCGTTGTGTTCGACGTAGCGGCCAAAATCATCGGTGGCATCGGCGATCAGCAGCACGTCATGGTCTGGCAAATCCTGGGTGAAGCGGGGGATTTCCTGCATGGTGGATTCGCGCAGATCGGTGTCGAAGGTCCAGTCCTTTTCCGCACCGATGGTCAGGCCAAACTTGGTGGCAGAGGCGCGCAGGGTATTGGCCCAGTCATGGTCGGCGAAGTTGGGGCCGATCAGCATGGCAAGGTCAGACCATTGCCGCGCCACCAGCACCTGCATCAGCGCATCGCTGCGGGCGGCGTCTTCGGGGATGGTGTGCAGCAGGTTGGCGCGGCAATCGGTGCCGCGCAGGGAGGCAGCCCCGGACGAGACGTTGAACAGCAGGGCCGCAGGGTGGGCATCGGCGACGGCCAGCATGGCGGCGGGGGGGGCGTCGAGCAGGATCAGGTCCGATGTCACCGCCTGAGCGGCGGCGATGAAATCGTCACCCGGTGGCACGGATACCACCGACATTTTATAGGTATGGCCCAGAAAGCTGCCCGTTGTCATGGTGTCGGCGAGGGCCACTTCTGCCCCGGCAATCCCCAGATCATCCGGCACAGGGTCAAGGTTGGACAGGACGGGCGGACGGTCCACCTCGGCGCGCAGATAGGTGATGTTGATCGTCACCTCGGCCCAGGCGGGGACCGCACAGCACAGGGCCGTCAGCAACAGACAGGGGTGGGGCGTGGGCATCGGCTCTCCTCTGCCAATACCGTTACCGCGATGGTGCGGCAGGGGAATACGACCATTGTCTATGGCGCAATCCGGCGGGGGTGCCACCATGGTCGCATGGCGGTCGGGGCCGTGGCGAGGCACACCCTTAGGGAACAAAAGTACCAAGGAGACTGCCCGATGACCCGCTTTGCCAACGCTCCGTTGCGCCGCACCCTGTTTGGCCTGATCCTCGTCGGGGGAATGGCCCATGCGCATGGCGACGTGAACCCGCAGCCGGTGAACACCGATGCCTTGCCCGATGTGGGCGAGGAATGGCTTATCGAAAACCCCTACCGTGCCGACAAGGTGGGGGATGACACGTGGTGGGCGGCTGTGGTGGCGGGCGATTCAGGCTATAACCAGAACTGCGCGCGTTGCCATGGGCTGGGGGTGGTGTCGGGCGGACTGGCCCCCGATCTGCGCTTTCTGGAGGCGGCAGAATACGGCGATGAATGGTTCGCCGACCGGTTCCAGCATGGTTACACGCAGGATGGCACCACCAAGATGCCAGCCTTCGGCGAGATTCTGGGCCAGAAAGCGGCCTGGGCGATCCGCACTTATGTAGAGACCCGGGCCGAGGACGGCGCGCTTGACGCGTTCTCCGACCGCCTGAAGGCGATCCGCGATGAACTGCACGCAGGTAATGGCGATGTGGCGGCCTTGAAGGCCGAGTTGATGGAGATTGCGGTGCAGGTCAAAACTGCTTCGGGTGCGCCCAAGGCCGACTCGGCGGCGCTGCGGGCGGCACTGGCGCTTGACGACAGCCCCGAGGGGCACAAACATGCAGCCGAGATGCTGACCATCGGGTTGTCGGCGGCGAACTGAGGCTTGCATGTTCAGAACCCTGGCGCTTGTGGCCTTGATGCTGTTGCCGGGTACGGCCTTTGCACGCTGCGAAGGTGTCGTCCCGGGGGCCAAGCCGCAGAACACCGCGCGCGAATTTGTCGGCACCAAGATGGACGACATCATTGATCAGGGCTGGATCGAGTTCGCGGTGTATGAGGATTTTCCGCCCTATTCCTACACCGACGCAGGTCAGCCCGTTGGCGTCGATATCGAGGTGGGGCAGATCATCGCGCAGTCTTTGGGCGTGGAGGCGCGCTTTCGCCCCGTGCAGGCCGGTGAGAATTTGCAGGCCGATTTGCTGAACTACGTCTGGCAAGGCGCTGCGGTGGATGGCCGGGTGTCGAATGTGCTGCTGCGCGTGCCCTATAATTCTGACTTCACCTGTCTTGTCGAACAGGTTGTGTTCACCGGGCAATATGCGGGCGAGCAAATTGCCATTGCCTATGCCCTGGCGGCCTATCCCGATGCGGTGCCGGGGCCTACGGCAAAGGGGCGGCATGACGGAGCACCAGTGCCCGCCTTTTTTCGCTATGACACGGTGGGGATCGAGAATGACTCCATCGCCGATTTTTATCTGACCTCCACCCTTGGCGGCGGGGCTGCGGCGAATATCCACCGCTTTGCCACCGTTGGCCTTGCGATGGAGGCTTTGGCCAAAGGCGAGGTGATGGCCGTGATGGGGCCGCTTGCGCAATTGCAGGCGGGGGCCAGCGACACGATCAAGGTCCACACCCCGCCGATGGCAGGCTTTGCCACCGGGCGCTGGACGCTTGGCGTGGCGATCCATCAAAGCCACCGCGATCTGGCCTATGCGGTGGATGACGCGATTGCCGCAGCACTTGCGGACGGGCGCATCAAGGCGGCCTATGCCAAGTACGGGCTGGATTTCACCCCGCCCGAAAGATGACACTTACGACCAAGGTTCCATAGCGGGGGGGATGCCCTGCCCGTAAGGTTTGCCACAGGAGACACCCCATGCAATTGACAGACAGCCGCGACATCAAAGCCAGCCCTGACGCGGTTTGGGCGGCCATTCTGAACTCTGACGTGCTGAAAGACTGTGTGCCGGGGTGCGAAAGCATGACCGGCACGCCGGAGACCGGCTTTGAGGCTGTGGTCAAGCAAAAGGTAGGCCCAGTGTCGGCCCGCTTTACCGGCCTTGTGCATCTGTCTGATATGGTGCCGGGCAAAAGCCTGACCATCAGCGGCGAAGGCAAGGGTGGGCCTGCGGGCTTTGCCAAGGGCGGGGCAAAAGTCACCATGGACGCGATCCCCGGCGGTACTAAATTGACCTATGCGGTCGAGGCCAATGTGGGTGGAAAACTGGCCCAGCTTGGCAGCCGCATCATCGACGGCTTTGCCAAGAAGATGGCGGATGAGTTTTTCACCCGGTTTCAGGCGGCGGTAGAGGGACCGGAGCCTGCTGCCGAGATTGCCGAAGAAGCCATTGCCGATTCGGGTGAAAAGAAGAAGGGTTGGTTCAAGCGCATCATTGGCGGCTGAGCCCAGAGAACAAGCGTATAGAAGAAGAAGTACCTAGGGATATCCAAGGGAGGATGAACATGACGAAAGTCACGATGACCGTGAACGGCAAATCCGTTTCGGCAGAGGCGGAAGGGCGGACATTGCTGTCGGCCTTCCTGCGCGAAGGGCTGGGGCTGACCGGCACCCATATTGGCTGCGATACGTCACAATGCGGCGCCTGCACCGTGCATCTGAACGGCCAGCAGGTCAAAAGCTGTTCGGTGTTTGCGATGGATGCGGCGGGGGCGTCTGTCACCACGATTGAGGGCATGGCCAACGCGGATGGCAGCCTTGGCGTGATCCAGCAGGCGTTTCAGGACCATCACGGGCTGCAATGCGGGTTCTGCACCCCCGGCATGGTGATGGCGTCTGCGGCGCTGCTTGCGACCAACGCGCACCCGTCTGAACATGACATTCGTCACCATCTGGAAGGCAACATCTGCCGTTGCACCGGGTATCACAACATCGTCAAGGCCGTGCTGGCTGCCTCGGGGCAGGACGCGCAGGCCATGGCCGCAGAATAAGGGGGAGGGTTTCAGATGCCGAAAGATACAGGGATTGGGGCGTCCTCCAAACGCCGCGAGGATGTGCGGTTTTTGACGGGCAAGGGCGTGTATACCGACGACATGGCGCTGCACAAACAGGCCCATGCCGTGATGGTGCGGTCCAATGTGGCGCATGGCCGGATCGTTTCCATCAACAAGGCCACGGCCGAGGCGATGCCCGGCGTGCTCGCGATTTTCACCGGTGAGGATTTTGCAGCCGTCGGCGGCAACCCCGCAGGCTGGCTGATCAACAGCCGCGACGGCACGCCGATGCGCGAGCCCAAGCGCCCGGTGCTGGCCCATGGCAAGGTGCGCCATGTGGGCGACGCCTATGCGGCGATTGTGGCCGAAACCTATCAGGAAGCCCGCGACGCGGCCCAGCAGTTGGAGGATGACACCGAGATTGCGGAATTGCCCGCGATTGTCGATATGGCGGCCGCTTTGGCCGACAACACCAACCGTGTGCATGACGAAATCCCCGACAACCAGTGCTTTGACTGGGGCTGGATCGAGGACAACCGCGCCGCCGTGGATGCCGCCATCAAGGCCGCACCGCATGTGGTCACGCTGGACCTGATCAACAATCGTCTGGTGCCGAACGCGATGGAACCGCGGTCGTCCATCGGGGAATACAACACCGGCACTGGCGATTACAAACTGACCACCACCAGCCAGAACCCCCACCTGTCGCGCCTGCTGATCGCGGCGTTTGTGCTGGGGATACCTGAAAACAAGCTGACGGTGGTGGCCCCCGATGTGGGCGGCGGGTTCGGGTCCAAGATCTATCACTATGGCGAGGAGGCTCTTGTTCTGGCGGCTGCCAAGAAACTGGGTCGCCCGGTGCGCTGGACGGCAGACCGGGGCGAGTTGTTCCTGTCGGATGCCCATGGCCGCGACCATGTGACCAAGATCGAACTGGCCTGCACCAAAGAGGGCGACATTCTGGCCCTGCGCACCACCACGCTGGCAAACGTCGGCGCGTATCTGTCGAACTTCTCGACCGCGACGCCGACCTTCCTGCATGGCACGCTGATGTCCGGCCCCTACAAGGTGCCGCATGTCTATGTGAACGTGAAAACCGTGTTCACCAACACCGCCCCGGTGGATGCGTACCGGGGGGCAGGCCGCCCCGAGGCCACCTATTCGATCGAACGCGTGGTCGACATGATGGCGCGCGAACTGGGGCTGGACCCCATCGAAGTGCGCCGCCGCAACCTGCTGACGCCGGACCAGTTCCCCTATCAGTCGCCCGTGGGCCTGATGTATGACACCGGCAACTATCAGGCCACGCTGGACAAGGCGATTGAACTTGGCGACGTGGCCGGTTTTGAGGCGCGGCGGGCAGAATCTGCCAAGAAGGGCAAACTGCGCGGCATTGGCCTTTCGACATGGATCGAGGCTTGCGGCATCGCGCCGTCAAACCTTGTGGGCGTGTTGGGCAGCCGGGTTGGCCTGTTTGATGCGGCGACCGTTCGGGTCAACGCCACCGGCAACATTTCGGTGATGGTGGGCGCGCACAGCCACGGGCAGGGGCATGAAACCGTGTTCGCCCAGATCGTGGCGGATCAGTTGGGGGTGCCGGAATCCTCGATTGAGATCGTCCATGGCGATACGTCGAAAATCCCGTTCGGGATGGGGTCTTATGGCTCGCGCAGCCTTGCGGTCTGCGGCACGGCGATGACCAAGGCGGTGGACAAGATCATCGCCAAGGGCAAGAAGATCGCGGCACATATGCTGGAAGCCGCGGAAGGCGATATCACCTTTGCCGATGGCAAGTTTTCTGTCGCGGGCACCGACAAGGCGAAAACCTTCGGCGAGATCGCCTTCTCGGCCTACGTCCCCCACAACTACCCGCTGGAAACGCTGGAGCCGGGGCTGGAGGAAACCGCCTTCTACGACCCCGCCAACTTTACCTATCCTGCAGGGGCTTATTTCTGCGAGGTCGAGGTGGATGCCGAAACGGGGCAGGTCACGGTTGAATCCTTCACCTGCGCCGATGACTTTGGCAATGTGATGAACCCGATGATCGTGGAAGGTCAGGTGCATGGCGGTGTGGGCCAAGGCATCGGGCAGGCCATGCTTGAAAACACCACCTATGATGAAAACGGCCAGCTTCTGACCGGTTCGTTCATGGATTACGCCATGCCGCGCGCGTCCGATGTGCCGTTCTACACGGTGGATCATTCCTGCGGCACGCCCTGCACCCACAACCCGCTTGGGGTGAAAGGCTGCGGCGAGGCCGGGGCCATCGGGTCGCCCCCTGCGGTGGTCAATGCCGTGATCGACGCGCTGCAGCGCGGTGGCCATACCCACGTCAAACACATCGACATGCCGGTCTCGCCCTCACGGGTGTGGACGGCGATCCACGGTTAAGGGAGGAACGGCTATGCACAACTTTGAATTCGTGAAACCCACCTCTATTGCCGATGCCGTGGTGGCCCTGTCCGATGGCGGCGCGCAGCCGCTGTCGGGCGGCATGACCTTGCTGCCGACCATGAAGCAGCGTTTGGCGCAGCCATCGGTGCTGGTATCGCTGACCGCGATTGCCGAAATGCAGGGCGTCTGCATGGGCGAGGGCGGTTTGCACATCGGCGGGGCAACCCCCCATGCCGTGGTGGCGCGTGAGGCGAAGGCGCTGTACCCCGCCCTTGCGGCCCTTGCGGGCGGAATCGGTGATCCAGCCGTGCGCAACCGGGGCACGGTGGGCGGATCGGTCGCCAACAACGACCCTGCGGCCTGTTATCCGTCAGCGGTGCTGGCTTCCGGGGCGACGGTCGTCACCAACAAGCGCAAGATCGCGGCGGATGACTACTTTCAGGGCATGTTCACCACCGCGCTGGAAGATGGTGAGATCATCACAAGCGTGATCTTCCCGGTCCCGCAAAAGGCCGCGTACCTCAAGTTCAACCAACCGGCCAGCCGCTTTGCCCTGACCGGGGTGTTCGTCGCCAAATATGCGTCGGGCGTGCGGGTGGCGGTGACGGGCGCGTCGAATGACGGCGTATTCCGCTGGACCGAGGCTGAACGTGCGCTGTCGGCAGATTTTTCGGCCAGTGCGATTTCCGGGCTCAAAGTGTCGGCAGAGGGCATGATCGGCGATTTGCACGGCACGCCGGAATACCGCGCCAATCTGGTCAAGGTACTGACCCGCCGCGCGGTGGAGGCCTGTGCCTGACCCTAACCGGTCGTGATTGAGAAGGGGCGGCGCATAAATGTGCCGCTCCGTTTGATTTTCTGCGGAGAGGGGGTTGAACGGCCCTAAGCACTCCCTATGTGCGTACAGCGGACCGGGCCCCTCTGACGACACAACGTCGTGATGTCGGACCGCATCGAGCGTACTCGATGCCAGCCCGGTATGACTTTCCCAGTTCGGGCGGCTGTCGTGTGCGCTTTTCATAATGCGAGAGGACGCAATGGATATTCTGCTCTACACCCTGTTTCTGGGAACCCCGCTTTGGCTGTGGTTCACCTTCATCGCCGTGGTTCTGGCACTGCTGGTCTTTGACCTTGGCGTGCTGAACAAGGGCGACGAAGAAATCGGCGTCGCCCAAAGCCTGAAGCTGTCGGCCATGTATATCACGCTTGGCGTCGCCTTTGGCGGCTTTGTCTGGTATCAACTGGGCGCACAGCCTGCCGCCGAATACATGACCGCCTTCGTGGTGGAAAAGACGCTCGCCTTGGACAACGTGTTTGTCATCGCGCTGATCTTTTCGTTCTTCGCCATCCCGCGCCAGTATCAGCACCGGGTGCTGTTCTGGGGTATTCTGGGTGTGATCGTGTTGCGCGGCATCATGATCGGCGTCGGGGCCACGCTGGTCGCGCAGTATAGCTGGATCTTGTATATCTTTGCCGCCTTCCTGATCTTCACCGGCCTGAAAATGCTGGTGACGGATGAGAAAGAAATGGACCTGACCACCAACCCGGTGCTGCGCTTCATGCGCAAGCGGTTTCGGGTGACGGAAACCCTGCATGGCAACAATTTCTTCGTCAAACAGGCTGATCCTGCCACGGGCAAGCTGTCTACCTGGATGACGCCGCTGTTTCTGGCGCTGGTGCTGATCGAGATTGCCGATCTGGTGTTCGCGGTCGATTCCGTGCCCGCCGTGTTCGCCATCACCACCGACCCCTACATCGTCTACACCTCTAACATCTTTGCCATCCTTGGTCTGCGGGCGTTGTATTTCGCCTTGGCCGCCGTGCTGCACAGGTTCCATTACCTGAAATATGCGCTGGCGCTGCTGTTGGTGTTCATCGGGTCCAAGGTGTTCGTGGCTGAGGCCATGGGTTGGGAAAAGTTTCCGGCAAGCTGGTCGCTTGGCATCACCTTTGCCATCCTGACCGCCGGGGTGCTGGTGTCGCTGTGGAAAACCAAACCTAGCGAAGTGTCGAATAATCACCCGATGGTGTGACGACACTGACCTTGTGAAGACCGGGAATTGTCAGGGCGCGGATGAACTCCGCGCCCTGAAACACAAGGGCGGTGGACAGCGCGTCGGCCATGGCGGCGCTGTCAGCCTCGACCGTCACGCTCGACCACAGCGGCGGCAGACCGCGCGGATGCTGGATGTGCGGCTGGCCTGCGACCAGCGTGGCGCGCGGGGCAGAGGTGGCGATGGCGCGGTTGGTCAGGGTTTTCTGGTCCAAGCTGTGCCGAACTGCGGGTCGCTGATGCCGATGTGGAAAGGTCCGCCAATGGCCGCATATTCGCCGATGTTGATCACGGCATGCTCAAACCCATGTGCTGCCAGCAAGGCGCGGGCGGCGTCGGTGGCAAATCCCTGCGCGATGCCGTTCAGCGTCAGCGCCATGCCGGGTTTCAGGGTCAGCGGTGATAGGGTCACGTGATGCCAGCCGATGGGCGCATGGGTCGGTTGCCCTGTGGCATGCGCCTGCCACAGCGGCTGGACGGTGGGGTCAAAGGCCCCATCGGTGGCGCGGTTGATCTGATCGGACAGGGCGATCACGGCGTGGAAGGCGGGTGAGGCATCGGGCAGGGTGCCGTGCGCGTTCAGGCGGCAGAGCGCAGACCCCGGATCGTGCAGCGAAAACTCGGCTTCAATGCGGCGCAGCAGGGCAGGCAAGGCGGCAAGCGCCGCCTCTGCCCGCTGGGTGGGGCCAGACAGGGTGATGCTGCAATCAGCCCCCAAGGCCTGACCTTGCCACGTCATCGCCGAGGCCTGCGATGGCAGTAGCGCGCTTGCGGCGAGGATGGTCAGGAAACGGCGGCGGGTTGGCGTCATGCCGCCACCTTCAAGCTGCGGCCACGCGCGGCAAGGATCAGGGGCACGCATTTCGCGTCATCATTGTGGATCGTCACGCAGTCAAGGCATTGGAAACATTCGGAATAGACGATCTGCCCTGTGGGTTTGATGGCCCCGTAGCTGCACTTTACCTTGCAGAGCTGGCACGGTGACCCACATTCCACCCGCCGCGCGATCCAGTCGCGGCCCCGCAACAGCCCGCCAATCGCCATCAGCGCGCCAAGCGGGCAGACATAGCGGCAAAAGCCTTTGAAGGTGAACATCCCCAGCACCAGCCACCCCGCCGCATAGGCGACGAAATACCATTCGCGGATAAAGAAGGTGGTGATGGCGGTCTTGAAGGGTTCGACCTCGGCCACCTTGTCCACCCGGTCGGGGGCAAGGAACACGGTGGCGACCATGCCTGCCAGCAACGCATATTTCACCAGCTTCAACCGGCTGTCCCACAGGGCCGACACCTCAACCTTCGGCAACCGTAACAACCGCCCCAGATGATGCGCAAATTCCTGCAACGCGCCAAACGGGCACAGCCAGCCGCAGAACAGACCCCGGCCCCAGAGGACGAAGCCGATGATCGTGGCGGCCCAGAGCAGCAGGGAAAACGGATCGTAGAGCAAGAACCCGAAGCTGCCCCCCTCCGCCGCCGTGCGCAGCACCGCCAAGGGGGTGACGATGGACAACTGCCCTTGCCCCCACCAGCCGATGAACACGGTGACAACGGCCAGTATCCCCAATCGCACACCGGTAAACCACCGATGCCCCGCCAGCCGGTCTTGCCCCGGCCCAAGCAGCACCAGCAGGGCCACCAACCCTGTGCCCAGCAAGATCAGGTCCAGCTTCCGGTTGATCAGCGCCTCGACCCACGGAGCCAGCTTCACTGGGGGCGTGGCGCGCAGGAAAAACCGTTCCGGTGTGGCATGAGTCAGGGTGAAATGGGCGGAGCCGATTTCGGGCTGGAACTGGCCATGGGCGCGGGCGGCTTGGGCCAGCAACTGCCAGTCTGCGGCCGGGTCAAAGCCAAGGCGGCGGTCGGTGCGCAGGATCATTGCGGTGCCCTGCGGCACATCGGGCAGGGTCTCAAAAATCAGGTCGGCGTCACGCAGGGCAAGGGGCAAGCCGCCCTGGGTGGCGGCCAGACGGTCGGGCGCGGTGTTGCGCACGAAGTCCGGCGACACAAGGCCATGGCGGGCGGTGTCGATCACCAGAATAGGTTCCTGTTCCGGCGAGACGGTCAGGAACCGGGTCAGGTCTGCCATGGAGTCCGGCGTCAGCACGGCGCGGGCAATTGAGGGCGGGCCGATATCCACGGCCCAGAGGTTCAGGTACAGGCCCGAGGGGTCGGCTTGTGCCTCGGGGTCATCGGTGGCCCAGATGGTGCCCGCAAAGGCTGCGTCGGCCTGTGCATTGGTCACTTGCAGGTTCCGCGCAATGCCCTGCGACACCAGATCATCCCATGTCAGCGCCTCGGCCACATCGGGGTTGGGCCGGGCGGGAGGGGCGCTTTGCACGCCCTGCATCTTTTCCCGTGCAATCTGCAACGTGGCGGCCAGCAGCGATTCATGCGCGATGCGGACGGAGGCCGTGGCCTTGGTCACCCCGTCCAGATACACCAGATCCGACCCCGCCCCGCCATCGCCATACGGCGTGCCGACCACCAGCGGTTCGTTGATCGAATGGCCCCGGTATTGTTCCAGAAACTTCAGAAACGGGGCTTCGCCCAAGCCAGACACAAAGATCGGCTCATTGTGCGACAACAATTTCACGTCGATGAAGCTGCCCTGTAAATCCAGCAAAACCAACAGGTTGATCGGCGCACCCGAAAAGCCGGGCAGGGGGGCTATGGGGGCTGTTTCAAACACATAGCCGGCGTCAGCCCCGCCCGAATTGCGCAAGGACCACAGGCCCTGATCATTCAGCGCCTCGCCTAGGGCCATGGGAGGGGCGATAAACGGCTCTATCACCTCGCGTGGCAAGGGGTCAGCCAGCAGCGGGGTGGCGATCAGGAACCACAGAAGGGTCAGAAGGCGGCGCATGACGGCACGATAGGGGGCTGGCGGCACCCGGAACATTGGACCAAAGTGGGGGCGGCGTCATGGCGCTGTCACTTTGCTGTGCAACCAAAGTGGCGAACGGGCCAGTCAGCGCGACACAGGTCTTGGGGGGCTTGCCACGCGACGAACGCCAGATATAGTTTGACCATGACCGGGGGACACGAATTTACCCCGCAAGACCCAGACGGCCCGACGAACCACGACTGCACAACGAATGGTGATTGACGGAATGGACGGCGATTTTCGAACCCACTTTGTACGCGACCCTGCGGCGCTGAAGCAATTTCCGGCGCTGGTTCTGAATGCGGATTACCGACCGCTCAGCTATTACCCGCTGTCGCTGTGGCCATGGCAAGAGGCGATCAAGGCGGCGTTTCTGGACCGCGTCCAGATCGTGGCCGAATACGACCATGTGGTGCGAAGCCAGAGGCAAGAGTTTCGGATACCCTCGGTTGTGGTGCTGAAAGACTATGTGAAACCCCAAAAGCGCGTGGCCTTCACGCGCTTTAATCTTTTCTTGCGGGACGGGTTTTGCTGCCAGTATTGCAACGCCAAGGGGGATCTGACCTTCGATCATGTCGTGCCCCGGTCTCGCGGCGGGATCACAAGTTGGGAAAACGTGGTGGCGGCCTGCAGCCCGTGCAACCTGCGCAAGGGGTCAAAAACCCTGCGCCAGTCGGGCCTGCATCTGGCCCATGCACCGCGCCAGCCGACGGCCGAGGAAATGCAGGCCTATGGCCGCAAGTTTCCGCCCAACCATCTGCACGGCAGTTGGATGGACTATCTTTACTGGGATGCCGAGTTGGAGGCCTGAGCCTGTTTTGGCTGCATCGCCAGCCAGATCAGCGCACCTGCTGCGGCAAGAATGAAGGGCAGCATGGCCGCGTTGACCATCTGCCACCCGGTCTGCACCGACCCGCCTGCGCAGTTCATCAACCCGCCGGATGAAAAGCTGGCAAGGGTGACGCCGCCAAACACGATCAGATCGTTCAGCCCCTGCAGGCGGCCGCGTTCCTCGGGGCGCTGTGCGGCGGTCAGCATGGTGGTGGCCC
This sequence comes from uncultured Alphaproteobacteria bacterium, assembly GCA_963772935.1. Classification (GTDB taxonomy): domain Bacteria; phylum Pseudomonadota; class Alphaproteobacteria; order Rhodobacterales; family Rhodobacteraceae; genus JANNNF01. The sequence goes on from CAVYZK010000009.1 coordinate 375,355, forward strand.
CGATAAAGCCAAAGTTCCAGCCGACCCCAAGCAGGATCAGCGCGCCAAAGAAGTTCGGCAATTGCATGCCCGCGATCGCCACACAGCCTGCGGCCGTCAGGATGGCAAGGCCGATGGCAATCACCCGTTCCGCCCCGAGGCGGGCGATGATGTGCCCTGTGATAAAGCTTGGCGCATACATCGCCAGCACATGGGCGGTGACGACATCGGCAGCATTGGACGTGTGAAAACCACAGCCAACCACGGCGAGGGGCGACGAGGTCATCACCAGATTCATCAGCGCATAAGAGACGGTCGCACAGATCATCGCGACGGCAATGCGCGGGGTACGGATCAGCTGGGCCCTTGTGCGGCCAAGAGGCGTGCCGCTGGCGGCGGGCGCGGGTTTGGGAATTTTCAGGCCGGCAAACAGGAACACGCCGACAAGGTTCAACCCGATGACGGCCAGGTAGGTGCCAAGGAACGGCACCACAAAGGCCTCATTCGTCGCCTTCACCAGTTGCGGGCCGACGACCGCAGACAGCAACCCCCCCGCCATGACCCAGGAAATCGCCTTGGGGCGAAAGGCATCAGAGGCGGTATCAGCAGCGGCGAAACGGTAAAAGCCTTGCGCGCTCATATAGATACCGGTGAACAGCCCGCCTACGACGAAAAGCCAGAAGTTGGCGGTGATCAGGCCCCAAGCCCCGATGGCAGCACCCAAAGCGCCGCCCATGGCCCCCACCACAAAGCCCGCGCGACGGCCATGCTTTTGCATGAAGGCCGATATTGGCGTGGCGGTCAGCATCGACCCGATCACCATGGCCGAAATCGGCAGGGTGGCCCAACAGGCATTGGGGGCCAGCGACTGCCCGGCAAGACCCGCGATGGTGAAGATCATCGGCAATTGCGCGCCAAGCACCGCTTGGGCAGCGACAAGCACCGCGACGTTGCGTTTGGTCAGGCTGTCGGAGGGGGCGATGTCTTGGCTCATACAGCATGGCTATGCGGGTGTGAGGGTTCCGGCAAGGGTGGATTTGTATTGCGCACAAAGCGGGTTGTGGCGGCGCGTCTGCCGGGCAAGGATGCGGCATGGTTGGGCGTATCATTCACAGTTTGGACTGCGTGGCCGAAGGGGCTGCGTGGCTCGGCGCCATGGACCCGGCCTTTGCCCGGGCAATGGCGGTTTGCGACCCGCTGCCGCTGCGCAGGCAGGACGATGGGTTTGCCGCCCTGTTGCAGGCGATTGTCGGCCAGCAGGTGTCGGTTGCCTCGGCCCGTGCGATCTGGGCGCGGCTGGAGGCGGCGGGGGTAACGGACCCGGCAGTGATGGCGGGCACCACAGAAGCGGCGCTGCGGGGGCTGGGTTTGAGCCGCCAGAAGGCGCGCTATGGTCTGGCACTGGCGCAGGCGGGGATTGATTTTGACGGATTGCGCAACCGCCCCGATGCCGAGGTGGTTGCCACACTCGTCGCCGTGCCCGGCATCGGCCTGTGGACCGCCGAGATTTACGCGATGTTCGCACTGGGCCGCGCTGACGTCTTCGCCCCAGGCGATCTGGCGCTGCAAGAGGCCGCACGCATGCTGTTCGGGCTGGACGCGCGGCCCACCGACCGGCAGTTGCGCGCGATGGCCGAGGCGTGGTCGCCATGGCGGTCGGTTGCGGCGCGGATACTGTGGGCGTATTACCGGGTGGCGAAAGAACGGGACGGGGTGGTGTGATGCGGGATTTGCGGTTCAAACGGCGGGCGGCCTTGTCGGGCAAAGCACGCAGCATGGTGGTGTTCGTGCATGGCTATGGGGCCGATGGTGCGGACCTTTTGGGCTTGGCCGATCCCTTGGCCGAACATCTGCCGGATACGGTGTTCCTGTCACCCGATGCGCCGGAACGTTGTGTCGGTGGCGGGTTCGGGTTTCAGTGGTTTCCGATCCCGTGGATCGACGGGTCGGATGTGGCCTTGGCTGAACGTGGCCTTGACCTTGCGGCGCAGGATTTGAACGGGTTTCTGGATGCGCGGCTGGCAGAAGAGGGCTTGGGGCCGGAGGCATTGGCGCTGGTCGGGTTTTCGCAAGGGGCGATGATGAGCCTGCATGTGGCCCCGCGCCGACCTGTGGCGATAGCAGGGGTGGTGGCAATTTCGGGCCGGTTGCTGCGGCCCGAGGCTTTGGGCGAGGCGCTGGTCAAGCCGCCGGTGCTGCTGGTGCATGGCGATGCCGACCCGGTGGTGCCATTCGAGGATATGGGCCGGGCTGGGCAGGCGTTGGAGGCGGCAGGGTTCGAGGTTTACGGTCATGTGATGCAGGGCACCGGGCATGGCATTGCGCCGGATGGGCTGTCAGTGGCGTTGCAGTTTTTGCGCGGGCAGTTGGGGTAGGGCGGTTTGCTTGGCAAATGCCGGGGGGACTTCACGTCCCCCCGGACCCCCCTGTGGGATATTTGTGCGAAGAGGATGAAAATTAGACTTAAAGTTTAAGGAGTTATTGTGCTTCCAAGTAGGCTGCGCAGCCGGTGAGGGCGGCGTAGTCGTCCTCAACAACCGTGATCGAGAAGTCTTTTTCCAGCAGATCCACCCGGCGCGGTTCGCGGAAGGTCTGGCCCAGACCGAAGGCGGCGAAGTGGGGCGTCATGGCGCGGGACATGCCGCCGATCAGGTAGATGCCGTCATAGGGCAGGTGGATCAGCGCGAGGTCGGCGAGGGTCTGGCCCAGGATACGGGTGTAAAGTTGGGCTGCGTGCGTGGCGATGGCATCGCCTGCGGCGAGGGCGGTCAGCACTTCGGCCGAGGTCAGCGTGGCAGGCTGGCCCGCCTGATGGCTGGCAAAGGCATGCAGGTTGGCAAGCCCGCGCCCCGCAAGGACTTCCTCGACCCCCACATGCGGGATTTCACCGCGCGAGGCCAGCAGGCGTTCGACAAAGCGCATCAGGGCAAGGTCTTCGTCCGACCGCACCGGCAGGTTGACATGCCCACATTCCGAGGGCGGCACCACCCGGCCCGAGGGCGTGTTGTGCACGGGGGCCGCGTTCACCCCGGTACCAAGACCCACCACCAGCATCGCCGCCCCCGGTTTGCGCGGACCATCGACCACCGTGCGCAGATTGGCGGGGGCGATATGGCCCAGGGCCTGCCCCTGCGCTTGCAGATCGTTCAGGATCGCCACGCGGCTTGCACCTGTGGCGCGCGACAGTTTGGCGGCGTCCATATCCCAATCCAGATTGGTCATTGTGGCCACACCATCCTGCACCGGGCCAGCCGCAGCGACGCAGACTCCATCGACCGTCACCCCGGCCTCGGCCAGATAGTCTTGCAGGATATGGGCGATGTCCTGCCCGCGCGCCTTGTAGTCAGCGTTGGGAAAGCGGCGGATGCTGCCTTGCTGCACCTCAGCCCCGTTGGCCAAAGCCACCCGCGTATTGGTGCCGCCGATATCTGCGAGGATGGCAAGGCTCATTGTTCAGGCTCCGCTGTTTCGGGCTAGGGCGTGGCGAAGGGCTTCATACGAGGCTTTGGGCGTGCGCTTCAAGGTGTCGAAATCCACATGCACCAGACCGAAGCGTTTTTCATAGCCAAGCGACCATTCGAAATTGTCCATCAGCGACCAGCAGAAATAGCCATTCACCGGCACGCCTGCCGCGATGGCGTTCTGCACGGCGGCAAGATGGGCTGCCAGATAGTCGATGCGGGGTTGGTCATCAACCGTGCCATTGCTGATCACGTCGGGCGAGGCGAGGCCGTTTTCGGTGACATAGATCGGCAGGCCGCGTGAGTATTCGGCATGGGTGCGTTTCAGGAAATCTTCCAACCCCTGCGGGTAAATCTCCCACCCCATCTGCGTTTTGGGCAGCGGGCCGTCCACCTCTTGAAAGCTGGGCCACGGGCCGGGGGCAGGGGCCACGACCTTGCGGGTGTAGTAGTTGAGGCCGCACCAATCGACGGGGGTGCCGATGGTTTCCATATCGTCCTGCCAGTTGGCGGGCATGTGGGGCAGCAGGCCTTCCAGCACCTTTTCGGGGTAGGCTTTGTTGAAGATGCCGCCCAGATACCAGCGGTTGTAATGTTCATCGTAGAGGTTTGCTGCGGCAATGGCTTCGGGCGTGTCATCGACCGGGGTGGCCCATTCAAGGTTGCAGACGGCCCCAAGGTTCTTCACGCCCAAAGACCGCATCGCTTGCGTCGCCGTCGCCATGCGCCAGCAGAACATGGTGCATCGCACGCGCCGTGGCGCGGATGTCGCGCAGGCCGGGGGCGTGGTGGCCGAGGAAATGCGACAGCCACGCGACGCACCAGGGTTCATTGATCGGGGCGGCAGACCATGTACGGTCGCCCACCCGTTCCATCAGCACATGGGCGTAATCGGCGAACCAGCCGGCGATATCGCGGTTGCGCCAGCCGCCAGCATCGGCCAGAGGCGAGGGCAGTTCCCAGTGATAGAGCGTGATGGCGGGTTTGATCCCACGTTCCAGCATGCCATCAATCAGACGATCGTAGAAATCGAGGCCTTCCTTGTTGGCGGGGCCACGGCCTTCGGGCACCACCCGCGCCCAAGAAGCCGAAAAGCGGTAGACATCAAGGTTGGCATTTTTGATCAGGTCCAGATCCTGCGGCCAGCGGTGGTAATGATCGCAGGCATAAGCGCCATTTTCGGCGCGCACCACATTGCCGGGGGTTTCGGCAAAATCATCCCAATGCGTGCGGCCAGCCCCGCCATGGGCGTGGCCTTCGATCTGATAGGCGGAGGTCGCGGTGCCAAACAGGAAACCTTCGGGGAATGTCGCGCGGGCAGGAAGCATGGGATGCCTTTATTTGGGGACGGGGCCGCTGGACTGGCCGATGATCAATTCAGCCTCCAGCAGGCGGTGTTGCGGGCCTGCATCGGGGTTGGCGATGACGTTCAGCAGCATTTCGGCCGCCAATCGCCCCGCCTCGCGCACCGAAGACCGGGTGGCGGTGAACAGCGGCAAATCCTCGCCGTTCTTCATGTAGCTGAGGTCATCATCATGGATGATCACTGACACATCGCGCCCCATAACCAGCCCGCGTTCTTCGATGGCACGGCGCACGCCCATGCCGGAAATCATCGAGGCGGCCAGAATGGCGGTCGGCGGTTTTGGCAGGGTCAGCAGCGATTTGGCGGCGCGGTAGCCGGAAATCTCGGTCATCTCGGACGAAAACATCAGGTCGGGGTCAAGGGCGATGCCGCGGTCGCGCAACGCATCGGTATAGCCGGTGCGGCGGCGGATGGCGAAATCCATGAACTCCAGCCCGTTGACCAGACCAAGCCGGATATGGCCCAGATCCAGCAGAAATTCGGTCGCGCGCTGAAACGCCCTGCGGTTGTTCACGTCGAGCCAGCAATAGGGCAGTTCGGTGCCGGTGGCCCGGCCATGCACCACAAAGGGCAGGCCAATTTCATGCAGCAGGGGGATGCGCGGGTCGTTCATCCGGGGGGCGTGGACGATCACACCATCGACATTGCCCTTGGATTTCAGGCCGCGATAGGTTTCTTCCTCCATCTCGTCGGGCACGACGGACAGCAGCATGTCATAGTCGTTGCGGCTGTAGGTCTCCCCCGCGCCTGCGATGAAATCGGCGAAGACCGGGTTGACGATTTCATGCCGCGTCGCAATCGGAATGACATGCCCCACCGCCATAGCGCGGCCTGTGGCCAACCGGATGGCCCGGGTGTTGGGGCGGTAATTATGCCGTTTCGCCGCCACCATCACGCGTTCGCGGGTGGCCTCGTTGACTTCGGGATACCCGTTCAAAGCACGGCTGACCGTCGTGGGCGACAAGCCCAGCTTGGCGGAAAGCTCTTTGAGGTTCATGGGCGTTTCGTCTTCCAAACCGGTTTCAATCGGCCAGACACTAAAGGCGCAGGGCGCAGAGGTCAAAGCCATTCAGCAGCACTCGAAAACGAAGGGAAAAATGCTGCAACTGCGAAGGAAATTGGTTGAAAACAGTGAAGCGCTTTGGATTGACTTGCATTTTCGTTTCGGTGATTGTTCGGCATCCAAAGCGGTTTGGGTTTGATTCTGCGGCTTCTGCTGCAATCGGTCCGCCCGTTCGGAAATATGCCCCGTCAGAGGGCGGGGGAATCGGGAGGATTGCCAATGAAAACCAAACTGTTCGTCAGTGCTGCGGCACTGGCGCTGATCGCGGGCGGCGCATTTGCGCAAGACCTGAAGTTCAAGCCCGGCGAAGACGCAAAGTTCAACTGGGCGTCATATGATGAATGGGATGCCAAGGATCTTTCAGGGCAGGCGCTGCGGATTGACGGTCCTTGGGGCGGTCAGGATCAGGCTTTGTTCAACACGGTTGTGGCCTATTTCAACGCGGCAACCGGGGCTGCGGTGGAATACACCGGCGGCGACGGGTTTGAACAGCGGGTGATGATCGACGTCGAGGCAGGCTCGCCCCCCGGCATCGCCGTGGTGCCGCAGCCCGGCCTTGCGGCCGACCTTGCCAAGCGCGGCAAGCTGGCGTTGCTGCCGGCCGAAACCGGCGAGTGGGTCAAGGAAAACTATGCAGCCGGTCAATCGTGGGTTGATCTGTCTACCTTCGCCGGGCCGGATGGCGCGATGGGGCTGTACGGGTTTTTCTACAAGGTCGATGTAAAATCGCTGGTCTGGTACAACCCGGAAAACTTTGAGGATGCGGGCTATGAAGTGCCGCAATCCATGGAAGATCTGAAGGCGCTGACCGAAAAGATCGTGGCAGATGGCGGCACCCCGTGGTGCATTGGTCTGGGGTCAGGTCCGGCCACCGGCTGGCCCGCGACCGACTGGGTTGAGGACATGATGCTGCGGAACAATACGCCCGCAGATTACGACGCCTGGGTCAAGAACGACCTCAAGTTCAATGACCCCAAGGTGCTGGCGGCGATTGACGATTTCGGCTGGTTCGCCAAGACCGACGCCAATGTGCAGGGCGGTGCTGGTGCCGTCGGGTCCACCGACTTCCGCGACAGCCCCAAGGGCCTGTTCACCTCGCCCCCCGGTTGCTACATGCACCGTCAGGCCAGCTTTATCCCGTCGTTCTTCCCTGAGGGCACGGTTGCGGGCGAAGATTCCGACTTCTTCTATTTCCCGTCCTATGCGGGCAAGGATCTTGGCAAGCCGGTCTTGGGCGCGGGCACCCTGTTCGTGATCACTCAGGACAGCCCGGTGGCACAGGAATTCATGAAGTTCCTGCAATCGCCGATTGCGCATGAAGTGTGGATGGCACAGTCGGGCTTCCTGACCCCGCACAAGGGCGTCAACCCCGAAGCCTACGGCGATGCGACACAGCGCAAACTGGGCGATGTGCTGCTGCAAGCCTCGACCTTCCGCTTTGACGGGTCGGACCTGATGCCGGGTGCCATTGGTGCCGGTGTGTTCTGGACCGCGATGGTGGATTATGTCGGCGGCAAAACCTCGCAAGAGGTTGGCGATGCCATTCAGGCCACATGGGACGGCCTGAAGTAACCTGACACTGCCCGCCGCAGGTCTTGTCCTGCGGCGGGACCAATCCTTGCAGGCCCAAATTTGCAGGCAGCGGACCAAACCGCGCCGCACCCCCCGCCGTGACGGGGACTTCACCGGGAGGGGATCTCATGCACCAGTTAGTGATGGCGGCCGTGACTATTGTTGTCGGTGTCGTCGGCTGTATCGGCTATTTCTTTTTGTCCAACATGGCGTTGGATGCGATGTTTCCGGGCAAGGGCGAACGCGCCGGGGCCAATATCACCCGGGCCAACATGATCCGCCCGTGGCTGTTCCTGCTGCCTGCCATCATCATTCTGACGATCTACCTCGTCTACCCGGTGTTCGTGTCGATCTACTATTCCTTCATGGACAAGGAAGGCGACGATTTCGTTGGGGCCGCCAACTATGTCTGGATGGTAAAGGACGAAAAGTTCCGCGAATCCATGGTCAACAACATGCTGTGGCTGGTGGTGGTGCCTGCACTGTCCACCATGTTCGGTTTGCTGGCCGCCGCGCTGACCGACCGTATCCGCTGGGGCAACTTTGCCAAGGCAATGATCTTCATGCCGATGGCGATCTCGATGATCGGGGCTGCGGTGATCTGGAAGCTGGTCTATGAATTCCGCGATGGTGCGCAGGAACAGATCGGCATCCTGAACGCGATTGCGGTGTATTTCGGCGGGCAGCCGCAGACATGGCTGACCAACCCGGGTGTCAACTCGTTCCTGCTGATGATCGTGCTGGTCTGGGTGCAGACCGGGTTTGCCATGGTGATCCTGTCCGCCGCCCTGCGCGGGATACCAGAGGAAACCATCGAGGCCGCCATTCTGGACGGGGCGTCGCCCCTGCAGATTTTCTTCAAGATCAAGATCCCGCAGATGTGGGGCACCATTCTGGTGGTCTGGACCACGATTACCATCACGGTGCTGAAGGTGTTCGATATCGTTTACGCCATGACCAACGGTCAGTGGGGCACGCAGGTGCTGGGCAACATGATGTATAATCTTCAGTTCACGTCCGGCGAAACCGGCAAAGCCTCGGCTGTGGCCCTGGTGATCATGGTGCTGGTGCTGCCGGTGATGGTCTGGAACATTCGTAACGCCCGCAAGGAGATGCGCTGAGATGGAAAACATCGCTGGCACCAAATCGAGCCTCACCTGGGTCGTTAATATATCTGCCGCCTTGCTGGTCATCCTGTGGCTGCTGCCGACCTTGGGGTTGTTCGTGTCGTCGTTCCGCGACCGCGACCAGATTTCCGCAAGTGGGTGGTGGAAAGCCACCTCTGCCGCCGAACAGGCCGTACAGGTGCGGGCAAGTGCCCCTGATACGGCGGTGCAAGAGGGCGGGTTGTTCGTGATCACCGGCAAGGTGTTCGAGGATGGCAAGAGCGGTACAGTGTCGGCCTTTGGCACCACGTCCAAGGCCCCGGCGGCAAACCCGGTCGGGACGGCAGTCAAGACCAATGATGGCTACGATCTGGTGGTCAACGGTGACGGCACCTACCGCCTGTCGTCGGCCACCGCGTTTGAAGGTACGCGGGGAGAGCGGTTTTTTGTGACCACCTCGACCCCGCCGCGTCTTACGACTGAAAACTACGGCCGGGTTCTGCAAGCCGAAGGTATCGGGCGGTCTTTCCTGAATACTCTGACCGTGACCATCCCCGCCACCATCATCCCGATCCTGGTGGCGGCCTTTGCGGCCTATGCCCTTGCGTGGATGGAGTTTCCGGGCCGTGCCTTGCTGATCGCGATTGTGGTTGGCTTGCTGGTGGTGCCACTGCAACTGTCACTGATCCCGCTGCTGAAGTTTCACAACAGCATCGGCATCGGCAAAAGCTATATCGGCATTTGGCTCGCGCATACTGCCTTTGGCCTGCCACTCGCGGTCTACCTGTTGCGCAACTACATGGTCGGGTTGCCGCGTGAGATCATCGAGTTCTGCGCGGGTGGACGGGGCCACCGATTTCCAGATTTTCCTGAAAATCATCCTGCCGCTATCGTTTCCCGCCTTGGCGTCGTTTGCCATCTTCCAGTTCCTGTGGACGTGGAATGACCTGCTGGTGGCCTTGGTGTTCCTTGGCAATACCGAAGATCAGTTGGTGATGACCGGGCGCTTGTCGGGCCTGATGGGGTCGCGCGGGGGGGATTGGGAAATTCTCGCCACGGCGGCGTTTATCTCTATCGCGGTGCCGTTGCTGGTTTTCTTTGCGATGCAGAAATACCTCGTGCGTGGGTTGCTGGCGGGTTCGGTGAAGTAAGTGAGCGAGATGAGCCAAGTGACAGGAACAGTGCTGGCGGCGGACCGTGACTGGTGGCGCGGGGCCGTGATCTATCAGATCTATCCCCGCAGCTTTCAGGACAGCAACGGCGACGGGATCGGCGATCTGGGCGGCATAGTGCAAAGGCTGGATCACATCGCGGAACTGGGGGCGGATGCCGTCTGGATCAGCCCGTTTTTCACCAGTCCGATGAAAGACTTCGGCTATGACGTCAGCGATTATTGCGACGTCGATCCGATGTTCGGCAGCCTTGCCGATTTTGACGCCGTGGTCGCGCGGGCGCATGATCTGGGCCTGCGGGTGATGATTGATCTGGTGCTGTCGCACACGTCTGATGCGCACCCGTGGTTCATCGAAAGCCGGGCCGACCGGACCAATGCCAAGTGCCGATTGGTACGTCTGGGCCGAACCCAAGGGCGACGGGTCGCCCCCCAACAACTGGCTGTCAATCTTTGGCGGCTCTGCTTGGGCGTGGGATACGCGGCGCGAGCAGTATTATCTGCACAACTTCCTGACCAGTCAGCCCGATCTGAACTTTCACTGCGACGCGGTGCAAGAGGCGCTGCTGGATGTGGTTCGGTTCTGGTTGAAACGGGGTGTGGATGGCTTTCGGCTGGATACCATCAATTTCTATATTGCCGACAAGTACTTGCGCGACAATCCTCCACTGCCGCGCGAACTGCGGAACAACTCGATTGCGCCGTCGGTGAACCCCTATAACCATCAGTTGCACCTGTTTGATAAGAACCAGCCGGAAAACCTTGAATTCCTTCGGAAATTCCGTGCGGTGCTAGACCCCTACAACGCAGCTGCCGTGGGTGAAGTCGGCGATGCGCAGCGGGGCCTTGAGATCATGGCCGAGTATACTTCGGGCGGTGACAAGGTTCAGATGTGCTATCCGTTTGAATTGCTGCAACCCAAACGCGCCACGGCGGCGGGTCTGGCAGAGACGTTTGATCGTCTTGCCCATGCCGCGCCGGATGCTTGGCCTTGCTGGGCCTATTCCAACCACGACACCGTGCGTCACATAACCCGTTGGAGCCTTTCTGACGACGCAGCAAAGACTTATGCGACGTTGCTGATGTGCCTGCGCGGGTCGGTGTGCCTGTATCAGGGCGAAGAATTGGGCCTGCCCGAGGCCGATGTGGCGTTTGAGGACTTGCAAGACCCCTACGGCATCCAGTTCTGGCCTGAGTTCAAAGGCCGTGATGGCTGCCGCACGCCGATGGTTTGGGCGCGCGATAATGCCACAGGCGGCTTCAGCACCGCCAAGCCGTGGCTTCCGGTGACGGCGCCGCATCTGGGGCGGGCGGTTTCGGTTCAGACCGGTGACCCCACATCAATGCTGGAACATTACCGGGCGGCGCTGACGTTCCGGCGCGGCCAGCCCGACCTGCGGGCGGGGGCGCAAAGCAGGGTGACTGCTGCGGGAGAGGTGGTCAGTTTCACGCGGGGGGATGGCGCACTCTTCTGCGCCTTCAACCTGAGTGACGAGGATGCAGAGATCCGTTTGCCGCAGGGCAAATGGCAGGGAATTGGGGAAAATCTGGGCAGCACAGCGCCCGGGCCGGACGGCACATTGCGTCTGGGTCCGTGGGGTCTGTGTCTGGCCCGGAAGGTCTGAGGGGGGAATACCATGGCTGACCTGAAACTGGTGAATGTTGAAAAAGCCTATGGCGAGGTCAAGGTGTTGAAAAACATCAACCTTGATATCAAGACGGGCGAGTTGATCGTGTTTGTCGGGCCATCCGGCTGCGGCAAATCCACCCTGTTGCGGATGATCGCGGGGCTGGAGCGGATCACCGGCGGCGATTTCAGCATTGACGCCGTGCGAATGAATGACGTGCCCCCCGCGCAGCGCGGCATCGCGATGGTGTTCCAGTCCTATGCCTTGTACCCGCATATGACGGTGCGCGATAACATGTCGTTCGCCTTGAAGATCGCCAAGAAGTCCGATGCCGAGATCAAGGCGGCGGTGGACCGGGCGGCGAAAATCCTGCAGCTGACGCCCTATCTGGATCGTCTGCCCAAGGCCTTGTCCGGGGGGCAGCGCCAGCGGGTTGCTATCGGGCGGTCGATTGTGCGCGACCCCAAGGTGTACCTGTTTGACGAGCCGCTGTCGAACCTCGATGCCGCCCTGCGGGTGGCAACGCGGATCGAGATTGCCCAGTTGAAAGAGGCGATGCCGAATTCCACCATGATCTATGTGACCCATGATCAGGTCGAGGCGATGACCCTCGCCAGCCGGATTGTCGTGCTGGCAGGCGGCGGGATTTCACAGGTGGGCAGTCCCTTGACGCTGTATGAGCGTCCCGAGAATGAGTTTGTGGCGCAGTTCATCGGCAGCCCGTCGATGAACCTTCTGCCCGGTGTGGTTGAGGAAACCGGGGCGGAAACTGTGGTCAAGCTGGACAATGGCGGGACGGCGCGGTCGAACGTACCGACGCAAACTTCGGACCGGGGGATGAAGGTGAATATCGGCGTGCGGCCAGAGGATTTGCTGGGCACCGATGGCCCCGGCGTGTTCACGGGCGAGGTCGAGATTACGGAAGCGCTTGGCGAGGTGACGCTGCTGTATTTCAAGCGGCAGGCCAATGGCGCGCAGGTGGTGGCGAAACTGCCGGGCATTCACGCCGATCTGCGCCGCAAGACGGTGACGCTGAACGCGGCCCCCAACAAGGTGCATCTGTTTTCGGGCGGGCGTAGCCTGCTTTATCGGTAAAGCGCCCACAGGGTCAGGTATATCAGGCTGATCGCCCCCGCCAGAATCGTGGGCACCCAAAGGGTGTAGCGGGGGGCGGGGGCTTTTTCATGTTTCATGGTTGCCATTAAGCGGATCGAAAGGTTTCCGCCGCGTTAATGGTGCATGTTTGATTGTACCCGCACCGATGCTGCCCTCACCCCGTTGCCGCAGACCGTGGCCTATGCTGCGGCCATGGGTGTGCTTGGCGCGCGGGCAAGCTGGGTCGATGTGGGCGGCCCGGCACTGATGCTGGAGCGTCCCGGTTTGCGGCTGATCTCGCGCTTGCCCGTGACGGATGGTCCGCTGCAACGCCGGGCGCTGCGCCGCCTCGCGCGGTTTGCGGGCGCGTTGATCGTGACGCCAGAGGTAGAGATGCGGGGCTTTGGCCTGATCCCGCTGGTGACGCCTGTGCATTACGCGGTCTGGGATCTGGCGGGCGATCTGGTGGGCGATCTGCGGGGCGGAATGGATGGCAAATGGCGCAACCGTCTGGTGGCGGCGGAACGCGCCGGGGTACGGGCAACGGTGGGACGCAAGGGGGCGATGGAGCGGCTGGTGACAGCAGAGGCGGCACAGCGCCGCACCAAGGGCTATGCCAGCCTGCCACCTGCGTTTTCCTTGGCCTTGCCAGGGCACAGCTTGCGTCTGTGGGAATGCCGGCAGGGCGGCACCGTGCGGGCCGCGATGGTGTTTGTGGTGGAAGGCAGCACCGCGACCTACCATCTGGGGCACACCGACGGTACAGCAGGTGCCCATAACGTGATGCTGTGGCAAGCGGCCTGTGCATTGCGCGATGAAGGGGTGCGGTGGCTCGATCTTGGGTCAGTCAGCGATGCCAGCCCGGGGTTGATGCGGTTCAAGCGAGGCACCGGGGCCGCGATCCGCCGCTTGGGGCACAGCCTGCTGGTGCTGCCCGGTTGACAAGCAGCACCCCACAGGCGCACCAAGGCGACAGGGATCAGCGCGCGGGGGCAAATCCCTGTTCCCCGCAATCCGGCGCGCCCCCGACCCATCGACCACATGGTCTTGATGCGGTTTTGCCCGGCGAGGTGACAGTGATGGCCAAAGGTCAGATGCGGTCGAACAAAGAAGTGAAGAAACCGAAGAAAGACAAGACGAAGCCAGCGGTGGCGGTTGCCAGCACCTCGGCCTCGCGGATTGCCAGCAGTCAGGAAAAGGTCAAGGGCAAGGAGTGATCCTTGGCCTTGAGCCGATTGGCGTCAGGCCTTCTGGCTGCGGGCGTGAAAGATGAAGCCCAAAAAGTTCAGCAGCACCTGTGCGGCCAAAATCGCCGTAGTGCCGTCACGGTCATAGTCGGGGGCGACCTCTACCAGATCGACGCCGACAATGTCATGCGCGCGGGCAAGGCCCTGTAACATCTCCAGCACCTCGTAATACAGGAACCCCCCGTGGCTGGGGGTGCCGGTGCCGGGCGCGATGGAGGGGCAAAACCCGTCGATATCAATCGTGACATAGACCCGCGCCCCCGCCGGAATCCGCGCCAGCACCGCTTCAGTGCCCAGCTTGCGTACCTGCCGGACAGACAGGATATCATCCCCCATGGCGCGGGCGGCCTCATACCCTTCTTGCGTCGTGGAACTGACATTGCGGATGCCAAGCGCAGTGATTCCAGTCACATAGGGCTTTTCCGCCGCCCGCCGCATCGGGCTGCCATGGCCATGCCGCACGCCGTGGCGCACATCTACGAAATCCAGATGCGCGTCGATTTGCACGATGTGAATATCGCCCCGGCCCTCAAACGCGCGGATGCAGGGGATGTTGACCGAGTGATCGCCGCCGATGATCACGGGCAGCGCGCCTGCGTCCAGCATGGCGCGCACCCCGGCTTCAATATTCGCATGGCTGGTTTCGGTGTCGGTATGCACGATATCGGCATCGCCAATATCCACAATGCGCACATCCGCCCCCAGATAGGTGCAGTCATCCTCGTGGTCATAGGCCCCGGCATGGCCAAAGCTGAACAGGGTGGATGCCTCGCGCACCGCCCGTGGCCCAAACCGCGCCCCGGCCCGGAACTGGGTGCCAAAGTCGAAGGGCGCCCCCATCACCGCCACATCGGCGTCAATCGTGGACCAATCGCCGATATAGGGCCGCTTACCAAAGGTTGCGATGCCAACGAAGGGCAGGTTCAGGCGGCCAGTGTCATAGGTGTTGGTCATGGCGATTCTCTCATTGCGTCAGGCGCCATGCTGGTGGGCGCGGAAGGGAAGGGCAAGAGAGCGGGCATGGCAGCGATGGCGGTAACCACCAACCCGGCACTGGCGGCAAGCGGATTGGCCCGTAAATGCACCAGCACCACCGGTTCGCTGCCCGCATCAAGGATCGGGCGCAGGGCAATGGGCCGCCCGTCCGGGCTGTGCGTCGGGGCAGGGCAGGTATAGGACAGACCGATGCCAAAACCATTGGCGGCAAAGCTGCGCAGCAAATCCAGCGTGGCGGTGCGGTGGGCAATCACAGGCTCCATCCCTTGCTGGGCGAACAGAGCGCGCATGTGGCCAAGGCTCAGTCCCTGATCCGTCAGGATCAGCGGCTGATCGGCCAGATCGCGCAGGGTAAGCGCGGGCTTTGACGCCAGCGGATGATCGGCGGGCAGCACGGCATGCGGGGCCAGACGCGTGAGGGTGCTGCGCGCGATGCCGTCCGACAGGCCAAGGTCGTAGGTCACCGCAAGGTCGATCTGCCCACTGTGTAGGGCGCGGGTCAGTGGATCGAACCCCAACACATGCGGCTGGATCGGCACGGCGGGCAAGACGTGCCCCAGATGGCGCAGCAGTGGGGCCAGCAGAACCGGGGCCAGATCCTCAAAACACGCGAGCCGCACCGGCAGGGCTTGGCCAGTATCTCCGGCCGCCAAGCGCGTCAGCGCGGTCAGTTGCTGTGCGGCGTCCTCCAGAAACATCCTGCCAAACGAGGTGGGCGTGATCGGCCCACCCGACCGGCGCAGGAACAGCGGTTTGCCCAGATGCGCCTCGAGCTGCGCAATCGCCACCGACAATGCCGGCTGCGACACATGCAGCGCCTCTGCCGCGGTGGTGATGCCACCATGGCGGGCAACGGCAGTGGCATACTCAAGCTGGCGCAGGGTAATGGATAGCATTTAGCTATGATCCGTATCGGCATTTATTATTGGAAGTTATGATAGCGCTGCGGCAAGGCTATGGAAAGCAAAACAGGAGGCCGCGATGGTTGTTGTGACGGATGAGATGGTCGAGGCCTACCACCGCGATGGGGCCGTGCTGATCAAGGGTCTGTGGGCCGATTGGGTCGATGTGCTGCGGGCCGGGGTCGCGCGCAATATGGAACAACCGTCGGAATTCGGGGCCGAAAACCTGAAACCGGGTGAGGGCGGGCGGTTCTTTGACGATTACTGCAACTGGCAGCGCATCCCGGAATTTGAACAGGTGATCCGCGAGTCAGAGGCCACAACTGTGGCCGCCGCCCTGATGAAATCGCCCTATGTGCAACTGTTCCACGACCATGTGCTGGTCAAGGAACCGGGCACGACCAAGCCCACGCCGTGGCACACCGATGGCCCCTATTACTTTGTGGAAGGCCAGCAAAACGTCAGCTTCTGGTCGCCGTTGGACCCGGTGCGCGAGGCAAGCTTGCGCTGTGTGGCGGGCAGTCATCTGTGGGAAAAGGACGTACTGCCAACGCGTTGGCTGTCGGAAACCGCGTTCTACCCCAACCCTGACGCCTATATGCCGGTGCCCGACCCGGACGCCGAAGGCATGCGCGTGCTGGAATGGCAAATGGAACCCGGCGATGCGGTGGCCTTCAACTATCGCACCCTGCACGGTGCGCGCGGCAACACCGCTACCACCCGCCGCCGCGCGTTTTCGTTGCGGCTGGTGGGTGAGGATGCCCGCTATGTCGAACGCCCCGGCCGCACGTCGCCGCCGTTTCCCGGGCATGACATGGTGGCGGGTCAGCGGTTGCGGCAAGACTGGTTCCCGGTGTTGCTCTCGTAAGGGCGGCGGGCTTGGCCCCCATCAAGGGGGCGCGCGCCCGCGTTGCCACGGATGGGTGACGCGACGCCCCGGAATTTCACATTGGCTCAAATATCCCCGCCGGAGGCTCCGCCGTTGCATCCTGCGCTTCGGTGGACCCTTGGATCAACCCCACCCAAGCCCGCGCAATCGCCAAGCCATGCGCATCTGCCGCAGCCCCCTTGGCCAAGGCCTCCGCCTCAAACCCCGCCAGCCAGCCCGTTTGATTGGCCTCGACCAGACCCGGAAAAGTGCGGTTCCAGTCGGCCACGACACGTCGTGAGGCCTCGAAGTGAAACTGTGTGCCATAGGTCGCGCGCCCGATGCGGAACGCCTGCATCGGGGCGGCAGGCGAGCTTGCCAGATGCACGGCATCGGGCGGCAGGGTGAAGGTGTCCGAATGCCACTCGAATATCGGGAACGCTGGGGGCAGGTGGCCCAACACCGGGTCGGCCCGTCCGGCCTCTGTTAGCCCGACCTCGCACCAGCCAAATTCGGGCGTTTTGCCCAGATGGTTTTCCGCCCCGAACGCCCGCGCCAGCACTTGCGAGCCAAGGCATATCCCCAACACCGGGCGGTCGGCGGCGGTGTAATCGGCCATCAGCTGCGCCAGCTCGGCCAGATAGGGATGCGTCGCATCATCCAGCGCCGATTGCTCACCGCCAAACACCACCAGCGCGTCGGCATCCACCCCCGGCAAGGCATCGCCGCGCCAGGGTTTGTAGAGGTCGATCAGCGCCCCTGCCTCGTGCAGCGCCACGCCGACCTGCCCGTGATGGGTGATGCGGGTATTCTCGACAATCGCGACGCGCATGCAAAACCTCCGGCTTTTCCGGCAGTCTGCACGGGGCGCGTGCCACTGCAACCCCGGGATTCCTGCTTGCAAACCCGGCAGACCCGTGAAACAGGGAACCGCCAAACGATGCCAGCTCCGAAAGGGATGATCATGGAGATTCGTGAGGCTTTGACCTTTGATGATGTGCTGCTGGTTCCGGCGGCCTCATCGGTTCTGCCGTCCGAGGCGGATACCTCGACCTTCGTTACAAAATCCATTCGGATGAACATTCCGCTGCTGTCCTCCGCGATGGATACGGTCACCGAAGGCCGCATGGCGATTGCCATGGCGCAGGCGGGCGGCATCGGGGTCATTCACCGCAATCTGGATACCGAGGCGCAGGCCAACGAGGTGCGCCGGGTCAAACGGTTTGAATCCGGCGTGGTCTATGCGCCGATCACCCTGCGGCCGGATCAGACACTGGCCGATGCCAAGGTGTTGATGGAGCGGTATAATATCACAGGCTTTCCCGTGGTGGACGGCGACAACCGCGTGGTCGGCATCGTCACCAACCGCGACATGCGCTTTGCGTCCGATGACCGCACGCCGGTGTCGGTGATGATGTCCTCCGACAATCTGGCCCTGCTGCGCGAACCCGTGGACCGCGACGCCGCCATCAGCCTGATGAAAGCGCGCCGGATAGAAAAGCTGCTGGTGACGGATGGGTCCGGGGTTCTGACCGGGCTTCTGACCCTGAAGGACACTGAAAAATCGGTGCTGAATCCGCATGCCTGCAAGGACGCCATGGGCCGTCTGCGTGTGGCTGCGGCGACGACTGTGGGGGATGCGGGCTTTGAACGGTCGCAGGCGCTGATCGAGGCGGGAGTGGATATGGTGGTGATCGACACCGCCCATGGCCATTCCGAAGGCGTGGCCCGGGCTGTGGCGCGGATCAAGGCGCTGTCGAACGCGGTACAGGTGATCGCGGGCAATGTGGCGACAGCCTCGGCCACCCGCGCGCTGATTGATGCGGGCGCGGATGCGGTCAAGGTCGGCATCGGGCCGGGGTCGATCTGCACAACGCGCATCGTGGCGGGCGTTGGCGTGCCGCAACTGACCGCGATCATGGATGCTGCT
Organism: uncultured Alphaproteobacteria bacterium; assembly: GCA_963772935.1. GTDB lineage: Bacteria > Pseudomonadota > Alphaproteobacteria > Rhodobacterales > Rhodobacteraceae > JANNNF01. Next base: position 393,739 of record CAVYZK010000009.1, read on the forward strand.
GGGGCGGCGGGCGACATTCCGGTGATTGCGGACGGCGGCATCAAATATTCCGGCGATTTCGCCAAGGCGATTGCGGCGGGTGCGTCCTGCGCCATGGTCGGCTCGGCGATTGCGGGCACGGATGAATCCCCCGGTGAGGTGATCCTGTGGAATGGGCGCAGCTACAAGGCCTACCGTGGCATGGGGTCTTTGGGGGCGATGGCGCGTGGGTCGGCGGACCGCTATTTCCAGAAGGATGCGGCATCCGACAAGCTGGTTCCCGAAGGGATCGAAGGTCAGGTGCCTTACAAAGGCTCGGCGCAGGCGGTGATTCACCAGATGGTCGGCGGCTTGCGGGCGGCCATGGGCTATACCGGCTGTGCCACCGTGGCGCAGATGCGGCAGGGCTGCCAGTTCGTCAAGATCACCGGGGCGGGGCTCAAGGAAAGCCATGTCCATGACGTGCAGATCACCCGCGAAAGCCCGAACTACCGCGTGATGTAAGTGCGGATTACCGTTCAGATACAACAGGCTGCGGGGCGTTCCTCATGACGCCCGCAGCCCGCCTGTCTGCCGCGATCACCGTGCTGGACCGCATTCTTGACGGCGAGCCTGCCGAAAAGGCGCTGACCAACTGGGGCCGCGCCAACCGCTTTGCCGGGTCAGGGGACCGTGCGGCCTTGCGCGATCTGGTGTTCGACGCGCTGCGCTGCAAACGGTCTTATGCTGCCTTTGGTGGCGGCGTGACCGGGCGGGGCCTGATCCTTGGCCAGCAGCGGCAGCGCGGTGTCGATCTGGACGCCCTGTTCACCGGCATCGGCCACGCGCCCGCCGTGGTTCAAGCCTCCGAGACCGCGCGCGTGCCTCAGGGCGCCGAGGCGCTGGATTGCCCCGACTGGTTGTTGCCGCTGATGCAAGACAGTCTCGGCGCTGAAACCGAGGCTGTATTGCGCGCTTTACAACAACGCGCTCCGGTGTTCTTGCGGGTCAATCTGGCACAAGGAACGGTGGCGCAGGCACAGGCGCAACTGGCGGCAGAGGGCATTGTGACTGTGTTACATCCGCTTGCGAAGACCGCATTGGAAGTCACGGAAAACGCACGGAAAATCCAGAATGCGGCGGCCTATCTCGACGGGCTTGTGGAGTTGCAGGATGCGGCTTCGCAGGCCGTGGTGCAGGCCCTGCCGCTGCGCGATGGGATGCGGGTGCTGGACCATTGCGCGGGCGGTGGTGGCAAGACCTTGGCGATGGCGGCGCAGGCGAAGGTGCAGGTCTTTGCCCACGACGCCAACCCGCGCCGGATGGCCGATTTGCCGGCCCGGGCCACGCGCGCTGGGGCAAAGGTGCAGATCACAGATAACCCTGAAAAAGCAGGGTCTTATGACCTGATCCTCACAGATGTTCCGTGTTCGGGCTCTGGCAGTTGGCGGCGCGATCCGATGGGGAAATGGGCGCTGACACCGGATACGCTTGCCAAAACCTGCACAGTGCAAGCCCAGATTCTGGATAGGGTTGCCCCGATGGTCGCGATAAAGGGCGTGCTGGCCTATGCCACCTGCTCGCTGCTGCGGGGCGAGAATGAGGATCAAATCGACGCGTTTCTGGCGCGCACGCCGGGCTGGCATTGCACCCAAACCCAGCGATTTAGCCCGGTTTCGGGCGGCGACGGATTCTTTATTGCAATATTGACGCGTATTTAAGGGCCAGTTACACAACCTATAGGGGTTTTTTGCCTCCGGTTAAGCTGCGATTAACGATTTCCCCCCCGAATGAAGACTTGAGACGAATCTCTCAGGGGCAAAGGGCGGTTTTGCAGGTGACAGGGGTGGGCGATATTCTGGGCACGGCGCGGGCCATGGCGGGGCGGGCGTCCGTGTTGTTGGCGGGGGCTTTGGGGTGCTTTGTGCTGGCGCAGTTGGCAAGCACCGCCTCGATGCAGCGCGCCGCTGTTGTGTCCGGGCTGACTTTTGTGATCCTCGTATTGTTGCTGCGCGGTGTGGCGATGGTGGACCGCGCGCGCAAAAGGCGGCTTGAGGCGCAGGTGTTCGCGCTGGTCGGCGATGATGCAGCGCCTTGTTTTACCACCGATATGTTGGGGCAGATCGGCTATCGCAATGCCGCCGCGGTGGCGCGGTTTGGCAGCGATGGCGCGGCCACTCTGGTCGCCACGCTCAACGATCATTTCGCCTCGCCCGCCGCGGTGCTGTTTCGCCTGCAGAGCCGGGCATCCAACACCGGGGCCGCGCGCGAGGATGTGGTCACCCGGCGAGGCCACACAAGGTTGTCGGTGCACCGGGTGGTGGACAAACGGTTTCTGTGGCGGCTGGAGGAATTTCAGGACCGCAGCGGTGCGGGTCGCGGGGCAGAAACGCTTAGCCTTCCGATGCTGGTGGCCAATAAGGCTGGCGTCGTGCTGTTCACCAATGAGGCGATGCGCCGTCTGATTGGCAGCCGGCCCAGACGACTGGATCGCGTGTTCACCAGCTTGTCGTGCAAGACCGGCGAGGAGGTTGAAATCGCCGGTGCCGATGGCCCGGTCCGCGCCATTCTGGCCGAGATTTCGGGCGCAGGAGAGCGGCGTGAGATTTTCCTTCTGCCGGTGCCTGAACGCTTTGACGATGATACTGTTCTTGCCGATTTCGAACATGTGCCGGTGGCCTTGATGAAATTCGGGGCCGATGGCGGGCTGCGCGCCGCCAATCGCGCCGCCCGCGAGTTGATGCAGATCAGCGATCCGGGTGGAGTGATGTTCCACGACCTGTTCGAAGGTCTGGGGCGCCCGGTGGCAGACTGGCTGTCGGATGTGGCGACCGAACGCCTGCCCGGTGCCGCCGAGGTGCTGCGTGCCCGCATGCAGGAAGAAGACAGCTATCTGCAAATCACCCTGCGCCGGATTGTCGAACAGGGCAGGCCGGGGGTGCTCGCGGTCTTGAACGACGCAACCGCTCTGAAAACGCTGGAAGCGCAGTTTGTGCAAAGCCAGAAGATGCAGGCCATCGGCCAACTGGCCGGGGGGATTGCGCATGATTTCAACAATCTGCTGACCGCGATTTCCGGCCATTGTGACCTGTTGCTGCTGCGACATGGGCGCGAGGATGGCGATTTTGCCGACCTCACCCAGATTCACCAGAACGCCAATCGAGCGGCTGCCTTGGTGGGGCAGTTGCTGGCGTTTTCGCGCAAACAAACGCTAAAGCCGCAAACCCTTGATCTGCAAGAGGTTCTGTCCGATCTGACCCATCTGTTGAACCGTCTGGTCGGTGAGAGGATCAGCCTGAAACTGGCGCATGACCCTCTGCTTGGCCCGATCCGGGCCGACAAACGCCAGCTTGAACAGGTGATGATGAACCTGATCGTCAACGCCCGCGATGCAATGCAGGATGGTGGCGTGATCCGGGTTGAAACCGAGGCGCTGACCCTGCGCGAAGAACTGCGGCGCGACCGCGCGATTGTTCCGGTGGGCGAATATGCCGTGATCCGGGTGACGGATGTGGGGCACGGCATCGCGCAAGACAAGCTGAACAAGATTTTCGAGCCGTTCTTCACCACCAAACGGGTGGGCGAAGGCACAGGCCTTGGGCTGTCTACCGCCTACGGGATCGTCAAACAGTCGGGTGGATTTATCTTTGTGAACAGCGAAGTCGGGCAGGGCACCGAGTTTCAGCTTTTCTTCCCCGTTCATGAATTCACCCTGCCCGAGGTGCTGCCCGAGGCCCCCAAACGGGTGGTGATGCGGCAGGGCGAAGGCGTGGTGCTGCTGGTCGAGGATGAGGCCCCGGTGCGCGCCTTTGCCAGTCGCGCCTTGCGGATGCGCGGCTACACGGTGCTGGAGGCGGAGAATGCCGAGGAGGCACTTCGCACGCTGGAAGACCCGGGGCTGGAGGTGGACGTGTTCGTGACGGATGTGGTGATGCCGGGCATGGATGGCCCGTCCTGGGTCAAACGCGCGCTGGAGGACCGCCCGAATGTGCGGGTGATCTTTGTGTCGGGCTATGCTGAAGATTGCCTGTCGGAAAGTCAGGCGCGCATCCCCAATTCCGTCTTTCTGCCCAAACCGTTTTCGCTGACCGACCTGACCTCAACGGTCCAGGATCAGTTGCACTGACCACTCAGGGGTGTTTGGCGAGCGAATTGTACAAGGCGAAATCTTCTGCAGCCACCTCTTTCAGCAACTGTTCGGTTGCCAAAGACAGTTCCAGCTCTCCGGGGGGCGACACGTTCAGGCGTGGCAAAATGATCTCGCAGCCCAGTCGTTCCTCCAGAAAGTCAATGAAATGCTCGATCTCGTCATAGCGGAACAGCCGGTCCACCCCTTCGCCATGCCGGGGCCGCAAGAAGCGCGCTTGTGAGCCGACGGCCGCAAATTCAGGCTGCGGATCCTGACACCAGGCGTGAACGAAAGCGTCAAAACTCTTGCCGACAGTGCTTTTTCGCGGGTCCGTCACATCCTCGCGCTGTCGGTAGCGGAACCAGCTGCCCAGCCAATCGCGCGGTTCGCGCATCAGGGCGATGACGGTAAAATCCTCGCCGCCCGAGGCTGCATTCAGATAGGGCCCGACAAACCGCCGATACCGATGCGCCGTTGTGTGCTTCAGAACCGGGGGCCGCTGAATCACCACCGACGCCAGTGATTCGAGCGCGACCTCAATCGCCGTCGAACCCGTCTTGGGCGTGGCAAGAAACGCGAGCCTTTGATCCCAGAATACCAGCATAAGCAGAGATTTCCTTGCAAAACCCCGTTTCGGGGCAATTTCTTTATCGGCGTAAACTATCCCTTAACGGATTCGGGCAAAAGCTGATTTTACGAAAAATCGCTTGAATTGTTCTCTTTTTGATCTCATACACAAGAGAACACTTGGGGAACATGTGCATGGATTGCCGCCCGGGGGTGGCTGTGAAATAAGGGGATGACTATGGCTGCGGCAAACCTGCTGGACCTGAAGGACAAGCGCGAGATGGACAAGTCGAAGGCGTTGGAAAGCGCACTGGCACAGATTGAGCGGCAGTTTGGCAAGGGCTCGATCATGAAGCTGGGCAACAACAGCCCGGCGATGGATATCGAGTCCACCTCGACCGGATCGCTGGGTCTGGACATTGCGCTCGGCATCGGCGGCTTGCCGCAGGGCCGGATTATTGAGATTTTTGGGCCAGAAAGCTCGGGCAAGACCACCCTGACGCTGCATGTGGTGGCCGAGGCGCAGAAAAAAGGCGGCGTTTGCGCCTTTGTCGATGCGGAACATGCGCTTGACCCGCAATATGCCAAGAAACTGGGCGTCAATCTGGATGAGCTGCTGATCAGTCAGCCGGACACCGGCGAGCAGGCGCTGGAGATTGTCGATACGCTGGTGCGCTCGGGTGCGGTTAGCCTGATCGTGGTCGATTCGGTGGCGGCGTTGGTGCCGAAATCGGAAATCGAAGGCGATATGGGTGACATGCAGATGGGCAGCCAGGCCCGCCTGATGAGCCAGGCCATGCGCAAACTGACCGCCAGCATTGGCCGCAGCAACTGCATGGTGATCTTCATCAACCAGATCCGCATGAAAATCGGCGTGATGTTCGGCAGCCCGGAAACCACCACTGGCGGCAATGCGCTGAAATTCTACGCCTCCGTGCGTCTGGATATCCGCCGCACGGGCGCGATCAAGGACCGTGACGAAGTGGTTGGCAACGCGACCCGCGTGAAAGTGGTGAAGAACAAGGTGGCCCCGCCCTTCAAGGAGGTGGAGTTCGACATCATGTACGGCGAGGGGATTTCCAAGGTTGGCGAGTTGGTCGATATCGGCGTGAAGGCGGGCGTCGTGGAAAAGTCGGGAAGCTGGTATTCCTACGGCGACGAACGCATCGGGCAGGGGCGTGAGAATGCGAAAGCCTTCCTCAAGCAGAACCCGGGGGTTGCGATGGCGATCGAGGACAAGATCCGCGCGGCCAACGGGCTTGATTTCACCATGACCGACAAACCCGATCCCGAAGACATGCTGGACGAATAGGCCCGCGACATCATGAAAACCAAAGGCCGGGGGCAAAACCCCCGGCCTTTTGCCATTCCGGCGCGCGCGCCCATGGACAGGCCAAGCCAGCACGGCTAAACGAAGCACAAAGCCGTAATTTCCCTTTGAGAGGGCCTGCATCCCATGGCGTCGCTGAACGATATCCGCTCGACTTTTCTCGATTTTTTTGCGCGCAACGGTCACAAGGTGGTGGACAGCTCACCGCTGGTTCCCCGCAATGATCCGACGCTGATGTTTGCAAACTCGGGCATGGTGCAGTTCAAGAACTGTTTCACCGGGGTTGAGACCCGCGATTATGTGCGCGCGACCACGGCGCAGAAATGCGTGAGGGCGGGCGGCAAGCACAATGATCTGGACAACGTGGGCTACACCGCGCGCCACCATACGTTCTTTGAGATGCTGGGAAATTTCAGCTTTGGCGACTATTTCAAGGCCGAGGCGATCGGGTTTTCATGGGAATTGCTGACCCGCGATTTCGGCATCGACAAGGACAAGCTCTGTGTCACCGTCTACCACACCGATGACGAGGCCGCAGACCTTTGGAAAAAGATTGCGGGTCTGCCGGATCATCGGATCATCCGCATCCCGACCGATGACAATTTCTGGCGCATGGGGCCGACCGGGCCCTGTGGTCCCTGCACCGAGATTTTCTATGACCACGGCGACCATATCCCCGGCGGCCCGCCCGGCAGCCCGGATGAGGATGGCGACCGCTTTATTGAAATCTGGAACAACGTGTTCATGCAGAATGAACAGTTCGCCGATGGCACCATGCGCCCGCTGGAGATGCAGAGCATCGACACCGGCATGGGGCTGGAGCGGATCGGCGCGCTGTTGCAGGGCAAGCACGACAATTACGACACCGACCTGATGCGCAGCCTGATCGAAGCATCTGCCCATGCCACCAGCACCGACCCCGATGGCCCCGGCAAGACCCATCACCGCGTGATCGCCGACCATCTGCGCTCCACCAGTTTTCTGATCGCCGACGGGGTGATGCCCAGCAATGAAGGCCGCGGCTATGTGCTGCGCCGGATCATGCGGCGCGCGATGCGGCATGCGCATATGCTGGGCTCGGCGGACCCGGTGATGCACCGTCTGGTCCCGGCATTGGTGCGGCAGATGGGGGCGGCTTACCCCGAATTGCAGCGCGGTCAGGCGATGATCGAAGAAACCCTGCGACTGGAGGAAACCCGCTTCAAGCAGACGCTGGACCGGGGCTTGCGTCTGCTGGATGACGAGTTGACCCGCATTCCCGAAGGCGGCGATCTGCCGGGGGCGGCAGCGTTCAAGCTCTATGACACCTACGGCTTCCCGCTGGACCTGACGCAGGATGCGCTGCGCGAAAAGGGCCGGGCCGTGGATGTGGCTGGCTTTGATGCCGCGATGGCCGAGCAGAAGACAAAGGCCCGCGCGGCTTGGGCCGGGACGGGTGAGGCGTCGGACGGCGCGGTCTGGTTCGGGCTGGCCGAGGCGGATGGCGTGACCGAGTTTCTGGGCTATGACACCGAGGTGGCCGAGGGCGTGGTGACCGCACTGGTGCGCGACGGCGTGGTGATTGGCGCGGCCGATGCCGGTTCAACTGTGCAGATCGTGGTCAGCCAGACGCCGTTCTATGCCGAAAGTGGCGGTCAGGTCGGCGATATGGGTGTGTTGCGGACGGATACCGGCGTTGCCGATATCACCGATACCCGCAAGGCGGCAGGCGTGGTGCAGCACATCGCAACCGTGCGCGAGGGGCAGATTCTGAAAGGGCAGGCGGCTCGGCTGGAGGTCGATCACACCCGCCGTGGCCAGATCCGCGCCAACCATTCCGCAACACACCTGCTGCACGAGGCCCTGCGCCGCGCCCTTGGTGAGCATGTCGCACAGCGCGGCAGCCTGAACGCGGCGGATCGTCTGCGCTTTGACTTCAGCCACAACCACGCGATGTCGCCTGCCGAGATCACGCGGGTCGAGGCCGAAGTGAACGAATATATCCGCCAGAACACGCTTGTCGAAACCCGCATCATGACGCCCGACGATGCCCGCGCCTTGGGGGCGCAGGCCTTGTTTGGTGAGAAGTATGGCGATGAAGTGCGGGTCGTTTCGATGGGCACGCTGGACGGGTCGGGCAAGGGCGCGGACCGGCAGACCTATTCGCTGGAATTGTGCGGCGGCACGCATGTGGGCCGTACCGGCGATATCGGGGCCTTTGTGCTGGTTGCGGATTCGGCGTCGTCATCGGGCGTGCGGCGGATTGAGGGGCTGACGGGGCAGGCGGCGCTGGACTATCTGCTGGTGCAGGACAAGCGATTGGCCGATGCGGCGACGGCGCTGAAAACCCATCCGGGCGATGTGCTGGACCGGGTCAAGGCTCTGCTGGAGGAGCGTCGGGCCTTGGCAAACGAGGTGGCGCAACTACGCCGCGAGGTGGCCATGGGCGGCAAGGGAACAGCGCCAGAGGCCAAGGATATCAACGGGATACCGTTCCTTGCGCAGGTGCTGACAGGGGTGTCGGGCAAGGATTTGCCCAGCCTGATTGATGAGATGAAGGCCCGGCTCGGGTCGGGCGCTGTGCTGCTGATCGCCGATACCGGGGCCAAGCCTGCGGTCGCGGCGGGCGTCACGGCAGACCTGACGGGCCGGGTGTCGGCGGTGGCTTTGGTCAAGGCGGCGGCCGAAGCCATGGGCGGCAAGGGCGGCGGCGGGCGGCCAGACATGGCACAGGCGGGCGGTGCGGATATTTCGCTGGCAGATGCAGCAATCAAGGCGGCGGAAGCCGTGATGGGGGCATAGATGCCGACTGCTTTGTGGATTGCTCATGTGCATGTGACGGATGCCGAGGCGTACGGGCGCTATGCGGCCGGGGCCGGCCCCGCGATTGCGGCACATGGCGGCGTGTTTCTGGCGCGCGGCGGGCGCTACGTGCAACTGGAAGGCAACGACCGCGCCCGCAACGTGGTGGCGCGGTTCCCGAGCCTTGAGGCGGCGGTGGAGTGCTACAACAGCCCCGCCTACCAAGCCGCTTTGGCCCATGCCAAGGGGGCCTCGGTGCGCGATCTGATGGTGGTCGAGGAGGTCGGCGACTGATCGCTTTCGCGTTAATTTCCCCGCGCAAGCCCCGGATTTCATGCTAGGGTTACAAAAAAGAAACGTCCGGGGCCGAGCAATGTTTGATACAAAAGGGGCACGCTGATGTGCCGGTGGGCTGCCTACATCGGTGCGCCGATTTTCCTTGAGGAAATCATCAGCCGCCCCGGCCATTCGCTGATCCATCAAAGCCATTGCGCCACGCAATGCCACACGGCGACCAATGCCGATGGGTTTGGGCTGGCATGGTATGGTGACCGGGCGGAACCTGGCCTCTACCGCGATGTAATGCCGGCGTGGTCCGACCCCAATCTGCGCAGCCTGACGGCGCAGGTGAAGTCGGGCCTGTTTATGGCGCATGTGCGCGCCAGCACCGGCACCGCGACCAGCCGCAACAACTGTCATCCCTTCACCGTGGGCCGCTGGTCCTTCATGCACAACGGGCAGGTCGGCGGCTATGACGCGTTCCGCCGCGATGCCGACATGATGATCCCGGACCATCTGTACCCACACCGCAAGGGTGCCACGGACAGCGAGGCGCTGTTTCTGGCCGCCTTGGCAGAAGGGTTGGAGGAGGATCCCAAGGGCGCAATGGAACGCGCGGCGGCACGGTTCATCACCCTTGCCCGCGCCAAGGGGGCGCTGCCCTATCTGCGGCTGACGGGGGCACTGTCGGATGGCAAGCGCCTCTATGCCATGCGCTATGCGACCGACGACAAGGCCCCGACCCTGTATCACCGCTGGTCAGACACGCGGGGCGGGCGGGCGGTAGTATCCGAACCGCTGGAGACGGATGAGGCCGATTGGCAGGAACTGCCCGCCAATTCGTTCTGCACGTTTGAGGGGGCGACAGCACGGGTCGAGGATTTCCACCCGTGCCGTCTGGCGATTGCTGCTTAATTCAACGCAGCCGTCACGATCACTTCGACCAGATACTCTGGTGTCGCCAGCTTCGCCTCACCCGTCGCGCGTGCAGGTGTATGCCCGGCGGGCACCCAGGCATCCCAGACGCCGTTCATCTGCGCAAATGTTGCCATATCTGCCAGCCAGATTTGCGCACTCAGGATACGGGTCTTGTCGGTGCCAGCCTCGGCCAGAATGCGGTCCACTTCGGCCAGACAATCGCGGGTCTGATCGGCAACCGACGCGCCCGGCGTGCCGACCTGACCCGCCACCCAGACGATGCCATTATAGCAAACCGCCTCAGACATCCGCGCGCCCACGCCGATACGTTTGATATCATTGTTCATTTGAAAACCCCTGTTCTGCCATGATGCCGCTTGCTAACGCATCTGGCACAGAAGGGAAAGATGGAGCGGGTGAAGGGAATCGAACCCTCGTATTCAGCTTGGGAAGCTGCTGCTCTGCCATTGAGCTACACCCGCGTGACCCCGGAATTAAGCCATGCGGCAGGGCGCGTCAACCCCGCGATACCGGATGATGGACGGCACAGAATGACAAAAGCCTTCGATCCGTAAGGACCGAAGGCTTCCGCGCGTCACCTGCCCGTGGGGACTTAAAAGCAGGTTTCGACACCTTCGATGCAACGGGCAAGGGCCAGTGACAGCCGTTGCCCATGCATCGAAACCGGTTACATCTTGGGCAGCATCACCGTGTCGATGACGTGGATCACACCGTTGGACTGCACAACATCGGCGATGGTGACGGTGGCCACATTGCCCATCTCGTCGGTCAGCATCATCTTGCCGCCGTCATAGGTGGCCTGCAGGGTGCAGCCGCCAAGGGTCGGCACCGGGTGCTTGCCGCCGTCTGCGGTGATCATGCCTTCCAGTGCTTCAGCCATCACGGCCTTGCCGACCACATGGCAGGTCAGGATCTTGGTCAGCATTTCCTTGTTTTCCGGCTTCAGCAGGGTTTCCACAGTGCCTGCGGGCAGCTTGGCGAAGGCGTCATTGGTGGGCGCGAACACGGTGAACGGGCCAGCACCAGCCAGCGTGTCAACCAGACCAGCAGCGGTCACAGCAGCCACCAGCGTGGTGTGATCTGCCGAATTCACAGCGTTTTCAACGATGTTCTTGGTTTCCAGCATCGGCGCGCCGCCAACATCGGGGTTCGCGGCAAGTGCGGCCACGGTGGACAGGGCAAGAAAAGCGGTTGCGAGACGGAATTTCATTTGGCAGCTCCCTTAAAGGTCAGGCGGGATTGTCCCGCCTTCGTGGAAGCTACGGTCGCATCCGGGGCAAAGTTTCAGAGGCCCCGGATGCTCGCGGTTTCGTGATCAGGTATCAGAGGCCACCGGAATTTCGGCGGTCATGATGACAGGGCCGGTCGGACCTGCCGCAGGCGAGCCGCCCGCAGGTTCAACCGACACCGCCAGAACCCAGCCCGCAGGCGGGGCAGGGTAGGGCACCGACAGCGACGCATCGGCCAGCAGGCCCAAGGATACAGGGGCCGCATCGGGTGCGATGATCCACAATTCATGCACTTCGCCTGCAGGGGCAGCACTGCCCGCAACGCGGGTCACCACCATCTGGTCATCGGCAAAGCGCGCTTCATAGACCAAGGCGGAATCGGCTGTGGTCAAGGTTGCGACCTGCACAGGGCCAGACACCGGTTGTGCCACATAAACCGCAAGCGCCAAGGCCGCAGCCAACCCGACGCCGCCAAAGAGACGCATCCAGCCGAAGCCAGCCTTGGCAGGTTTCGCCGCCACCGGGAACAACCGCGCTTCGATGGCGGGCAGCAGGTTTTGTACCGGCACCTCGGCATAGTCATCATTCAACCCGGACAGCCGGTTTTCCCAGGCTTGGATCAGTGTCGCAAAGACGGCATCGCGTTTGGCACGGGTTTCCGCCGCAATCCGGTCTGTCAATGCCAGCACGCCCAGCACATATTCGGCGGCCAGCGCATCATCGTCGGGCAGGAAGGTTGTGTCGGTCATTTGTCCATACACTCCTTCAATCTGAGCAAGCTGCGCCGCAGCCAGGTGCGCATCGTGTTCAGCGGCACATTGTGGCGGGCAGCAAGGTCGATGTAGCTCAGTCCGGTCAGATACGCGCCGCGCACGGCATCGGCGCGGTCAGGTTCCAGCGTGTCAAAACATTCCGTTACGCGTCGCGCCTCGCCACTGGCGATCAGCCGGGTTTCGGCGCGGGGGGCAGTGTCCACCACCGCCTCCATCGCGGCATCGTCGGATGTGGTCATCTGGCGCTGACGGATACGGTCGATGGCAAGGTTGCGCGCAATGGCAATCAGCCAAGTCATGCCGCGCCCCTTGCTGGCATCAAACCGTCCGGCGCGAAGCCAAACCCGAGTGTAAACTTCCTGCAAGGCATCCTCCGCTTCTGCGCGTTCCTGCAAGATACGCAAGAGAACGCCCATAAGTTTCGCGGAAGTGTTACGATAGATATCAGCAAAAGCCGCGCGGTCCTGCGAGGCCACGCGCGATAGCAGATCAGCGATTGGATCGTGGGTCATATCATCTAGAGCCATGGCGTAGTTATAGCGTGGAATTCGGCGCTGTCATCCCCGGAGTTGAACGCGCATTTGCAAAATGATTGGCATTGTTGGCCTTTTGTTACCAGGCAAGTGAACCGCAACATACTGAATTACTGTTGATTATCGGCAGGCGCTGAGGAGTTGGTTTTGTCAGCACCGATTGTTCTTGGTCCGCCTGTTGCTGTGGTCAGCAACCCGCCCGATATCCTTGACTATGTTTTACTTGCCGGTCTGCAAAGCGGCCTGATGGCAGGCTGTCCCATTGAGCGAGCCTCCGTCGGCGTACCTGCTCCCTTTGTCAGTATTTCCCTTCTGGACCCATGCCCGACCAGTTCGTGCCCTATCTGGAACCCGCCTGTCCGCCATCACCCTGATCGGCACGGATGCCGGGGATAGTTGGGTTGGTACTGCCTTTGGCGACCAGTTGTTCAGCGATACCGGCAATGACAGCATTTACGCTGCGGGAGGCAATGACCTGATCAATGTCGGTGCGGGCAATGACACTTTGCGCGGCGACGGCGGCAAAGACACCCTAGTGGGCGGCAGCGGGTTGGACTGGATGATCTGCGCGCCTTCGGCTTTGCGTCATTGAATGCGGCCAAGGCCCATTTTACCCAAACCACGGACGGAGCCTTGTTCACCTTCGGCAAGGCGCAGTTTCTGATCCATGATCTGAACGCCGCGATGTTGACACAAGGTGACGTGGTACTTTAGACCCCGTCACCCTCTGCGCCGTTTGCGCCCGCCATCTGCGCCGGTGCCTGCGGTGTTGAAGGATACATCGGGCAGCGTCACGATCTTGGATAGTTCCGGGAAAGGGTCCACCGCGTTCGGGATCGCACAGGCGTTGACGAAATGTTCCTGAAAGCGCGGCTCGATGGCGGTCTCGACCTTATGAATGTCATGCACGGTCGCCTCGATCGCGTTGCGGGACGCCACGTTGCACAGCGCAATCCGCGCGCCAGTGCCCGCCGCGTTGCCCGCGCTGACCACCTTGCTGAGGTGGACGTCCGGGATCATCCCCAGCACCATCGCGTGTTTGGGGCTGATATGGGCCCCAAACGCCCCCGCCAGTGTGACTTTCTCGACAGTCTCGACGCCCATCTCATCCATCAGCAGCTTGGCCCCGGCATACAAAGCCGCCTTCGCCAGTTGGATCGCGCGGATATCGCCCAGCGTCACCATGATGCGCGGGCCGCCATTGGCGCGGCCATCATGCAGCACATAGCTGTGCGTGCGCCCAAAGGCGATGCAGCGCGCACTGCCTGTCTGATCGGGGCTGCCGATCAGGCCGACCTGATCCACCAGCCCCGCCATCCGCATTTCCGCCACGGCCTCGATTATTCCCGACCCGCAGATGCCGGTGATGCCCGAGGTGGCGATTGCGGCCTCAAAGCCTGCATCGGTGGACCAGAGGTCTGACCCGATCACCTTGAAGCGCGGCTCTTTGGTGACAACATCAATCTCGACCCGCTCAATCGCGCCCGGAGCCGCCCGCTGGCCCGAACTGATCTGCGCGCCTTCAAACGCGGGGCCAGTGGGGCTGGAACAGGCCAGCACGCGGGTTTTATTGCCAAGCAGCAATTCGGCATTGGTGCCGACATCCACGATCAGCACCATATCGTCGGACTTGCCAGGTTCTTCGGACAAAGCCACCGCCGCACAATCCGCCCCCACATGGCCCGCAATACAGGGCAGCACATAAACCCGTGCCGCGCGGTTGATGTTGGACAGGTCCAGATCGCGGGCATCCAGCGACATCGCGCCCGAGGTGGCCAACGCAAACGGGGCTTGCCCCAACTCGACCGGATCAATCCCCAGCAGCAGATGGTGCATCACAGGGTTGCAGACAAAGACCACCTCGAAAATCGCCTTCGGGTCCACCGATGCCTCAACCGCAATGGACGCAGCCAGCGCATTGATCGCCTCCCGCACCGCGCGGGTCATTTCCACATCGCCACCCGGGTTCATCATGGCATAGCTGACCCGGCTCATCAGGTCTTCGCCAAAGCGGATTTGCGGGTTCATCAACCCGCTGGAGGCAAGCACCGCCCCGTCACGCAGATCGCACAGATGGGCGGCGATGGTGGTGGACCCAAGGTCGATGGCAAGCCCGTACGCCGTGCCGTCATGAAACCCCGGCCAGATTTCCAGAATCCGGGGGGCCGCATCATGGTTGCCCTTGTGCAGGGCCACGGTGATCTTCCACTCGCCCTTGCGCAGCACCTGTTGCAGACGGCGCAGAATGGCCAGATCGGCGGTCGCGCCATCCATCTGCCATTGGTCCCGCAACGCCTTGACGACGCGTTCAAAATCGCCCGATGGCTCGTGCATGTCGGGCTCGTCCACCTCGATGAACAGCAACCGCGTGGCTGGGTCCATCACGATGTCGCGCTGCGTGGCGGATTTGCGGATCACCTGCTTGTGGACCTGGCTTTCCGGCGGCACGTCGATGACAACGTCGCCCATCACCTTGGCCTGACAGCCCAGGCGACGGCCATCCAGCATGCCGCGTTTGGATTTGTAGCGTTCTTCCACCGCGTTCCATTCCGACAGGGCGTCGTCATCGACATGCACGCCGTGCTTGGAAAACTCGCCATATCCGGGGCTGATCTGGCATTTCGAACAAATGCCGCGCCCGCCGCAGACAGAATCCAGATCAACCCCCAACTGCCGCGCGGCGGTCAGCACGGGCGTGCCAAGTGCAAAACGGCCCCGCTTGCCAGAGGGCGTAAAGATGACCAGCGCGTCTTCGGTATTCACGGGTGATGTCCTTTGGAAGGGGTCAGGGGCACGCGCCACAGCATGGTGGCAACCATGATGGCGGCAAAAATCAGCGGCTCGGTGGTCAGGGCCGTGGCAACAAGTATGGCGGCAGCCCCCACCGGCAAGGCCAAGGCGCGATTGCCAAGGTCCATGTAGCGATCACGCACCGCCCACAGGGCCAGCAGCGCCAAGACCAGCGGACCACCGGCAAACCAACTTACAACGGCAGGCGAGGCTTTGGAATGGTGGGTCAGCAGGTCGAAATAGGCGGCAAACCCGGCCCCCATCAGGGATATCGACGAAAAGATGAAGAAGTGCCCGTAACCCCATATGAAGGTTCGCGAAAAGTCATCCTTCACCAGATGCTGGTCTTCGGCAAAGTAGATCCACCAATAGGCAAACACGATGATCATCGAGGCAAGCCCCAGCTTCATCAGCCCGAAATCCAGCACGCCGTCAAACTGGCTGCCAAAGGTCAGCGCAATCGCCAGCAGCACCTCACCCAGCACGATGATGGTCAGCAGGCCATAGCGTTCCACGATGTGATGGCGGTGAAACGGGGTGCGACCGGCCTTTTCGGCCCAGACCGGCACCAGAAACTCCCATGCGAAAACGGCAAGTCCCAGCCCCAGAAACAGGCCGGTGCCCGGTGCGACCCAGAACCACAGCAACGTCCACAACACCTGCGCCAAGGTCACGCCAAAGGCATAGCGCAGGCAGGTTGTGCGAAGGGCGGGGTTATGGGACGGCAGCGCGCAGCCACAGCCCGATCATGCCGACCCGCATCACGATCCACCCGACAATGCCCAGTGAAAAGTTAAGCGTTTCAAAGATATAGGTGATGCCGCCCGCAAAGATCAGCGTGCCGGTCATGGTGATCAGCACCAGAACCCGGTACATCGCATCATCATTGTCAAACGCTGATCCGAACCAGGTAAAGTTCATCCACGACCACCACAGCGCCATGAACATGAACACGAAATTCGGCAACATCTCGGCCCCGTGCCCCGCCGATATCGCATGATGAAATCCGGCGGTCAGGGATGCCACGCCGATCACGATCACCAGATCGAACAGCAGTTCAAGCTGTGTCGAAATCCGGTGCGGCTGATGCGGATCGCGCACCACCATCGGGGTCAGGTTCAGAGTCATGGCAAACGCTCCAGCAAACGGGCGACGCGGGTCTGGCGCGGCTTGGTCAATTCAGCGCCGTATTCGGAGGAACAAAGGTATAGGCGATGTCCTCAAACCGGTCAGCCGCAAAGACATAGAAATAGCGCACCCGCTGGTCAACCGGGGCGATGCCATGCACCGCGTTGGACGGGATGAAAATCGCCACACCGGGGGCAAGACGGCACGGGGTGCCGTTCACCATCACGGTGGTTTCGCCTTCAACGCCGAAATACACCTCGGGTTCGGCATGGTGGTGCAGGGCGAAATCATCGCCGGGCTCCAGTGTCGCCACGCCGCAGACCATCGAATCCGTCGCAGTGACCCCGGCAGAAAACAGCGTTTGCCAACAGATCGACCCGCGAGCTGGGGTGTCCCAGCCCTCGGGTTCTAATGCTGCCAGATCACGCAAGACGGCTGGGGGCCGCATCGGTTAGCCCCGCGAGCGTCCGGCGCGGCCACCGGACCGCCCGCCACGCCCACCGGCCGCCGCCGCCTCGGAAGAGGCCTCGGCAAAGGTGCGCCCGCCTTCGACCGCTTCCAGCACGCGGCTGAACCGGATCCACTCGCCGCCATTGGCATCGTGGTTCATCAGGAAGTTGGCGGCGCGGATCGCCTCCATTTCCACCTGACGGACCGGGTTCATGATCGCCGATGTCATGCCAGCACCAATCGCCATCGGCAGGAAGGCCGCGTTGATGCCGTGGCGGTGCGGCAGGCCAAAGCTGATGTTGCTGGCGCCGCAGGTGGTGTTCACGCCCAGCTCATCGCGCAAACGACGCACGAGTGTAAACACCTGCTGGCCCGCAGACCCCATCGCGCCCACCGGCATCACCAGCGGGTCCACCACGATGTCATGCGCCGGGATGCCGTAATCGGCGGCCCGCTGCACGATCTTTTTCGCCACGGCAAAGCGCACATCGGGGTCTTCCGAAATGCCGGTATCGTCGTTGGAAATCGCCACCACCGGCACGTTGTATTTCTTGACCAGCGGCAGAACCAGTTCCATCCGCTCCTCCTCACCCGTCACCGAGTTCAGCAGGGGGCGGCCTTCACAGGCCATCAGACCGGATTCCAAAGCACCCGGAACCGAGCTGTCAATGCACAGCGGTGCATCGGTGATCGCCTGAATCCGCAGGATCAGTTCGCGCATCAGCGGCGGTTCGACAAAGTTGTTGTCGGCGTAACGCGGGTCGGTCGCCATCTTGTTGGTGAACACAGCGCCCGAGTTCACATCCAGAACCATCGCCCCGCAGGCCACCTGTTCCAGCGCGTCTTTCAACACGGTCTCAAAATTCCCGGCCTCAAGTTCGGCGGCCAGCTTCTTGCGGCCGGTCGGGTTGATCCGTTCGCCGATCACGCAAAAGGGTTCGTCAAAACCGATGACAACGGTTTTCGTCTTGGATTCTATGACGGTACGGGTCATTCTTAAACCTTTTTCTTAAGTACGCGAGGCCGGAACGCCCGATGCGCCGCCATGATCAGTGGCCCAGGCAGCATTCGTCTTGATGCCACCAAGGGGGAAGAAATGGACCTGTTCGATCCCGAAGTCAGGGTTCGCCGCCTTATGCGCCGCCAAGGCGGTGATCACATCCGTCGGCTCGTAGGGCAGCAGCAGTTTCGTCACATCCATCGCCCGTTTTTGCAACACGCGCAAGGAGGGGCCGACACCGCAGGCGATGGCGAATTTGATCAGGGTTTGCAGCTTGGCGGGGCCTGCCACACCAATATGGATCGGCAGTTTGATGCCCTCAGTTGCCAGACGGTTGGCCCAGGCGATCACCGGCTCTGCGTCAAAGCAGAACTGCGTCGCAATCGCCATTTCGGCGTCCGAACGATCAGCAAAGGCCTGCTTCCACTTCAGCGCCTGCAAGACGATGGCATCGCCGCCGTTCTTGTCGATGTCCTTGTTGCCTTCCGGGTGGCCCGCCACGTGCAGCCGCTTGAACCCGTCGAACAATCCGGTCTCGATCATCTGCATCGAACTGTCGAAATCACCGGCGGGGGTATTCACGCCGCCACCCAGCAGCAAGGCCTGCGTCACGTTCGCCTCGCCCTGATAGCGGGCGATCCAGTCGGCGAGGTCAGCCTTGGACGGGATGATGCGGGCCGGGAAATGCGGCATCACCTCGAACCCTTCGCCATTGATCCGCTTGGCGGTGGCGACCATATCCTCGATCGGCGTGCCCTCGATATGGGCGATATAGACGCGCGTGCCGCGTGGCAGCAGGTCGCGGAAGCTTTCCACCTTTTCGGCGGTGCGCGGCATCACCTCGATGGAATAGCCCTGCAAGAACGCCTCGACCTGCGCAGTCGCTGTCGGGGCAGGGGCCGCATCGCGGCGGAAATTGAACAGGGCCATCGAAGTCTCCGTTAAGGGGTCAGGCCTGCGCCCAGCCCATCGCATCAATCAGGGTTTTCAGGCGGGCAGTGTCGTATTCAGCCTCCAGCCGTGCGGCCTCGGCCTTCGCCACATCGGGGGCGTCGCCCTCCACCGCGTAAGGCGGGGCCTTGCGCCATTCGGCCAGATAGCTGTCGCTGTCTTTCGCGCCGATCTTCATGGCGCAGCGGTCAATGGCCTGCTCAAACCGTTCCGTCAGTTGCACCTTGGACCCGGACCGGCCCTTGCCAACGATCACCTGCGCCGGAATATCGCGCCAATACACAATCGTCACATCTGCCATTGGCCCGATTCCCCACCTGCTTTACACCCGTTGATAGTCGTGAGGCCGCGACAGCCGATGTCGGTTTTCGACATGGCGCGCGCGCTATGCGACCCCGGCAGCCCATAGCGCATTTTCTGTGCCGATGCGATGCCGCCCAAGCTGAAAACGCTTCATGCAGATCATGCGACGGATTGATGTCCCAAGCCTGCATCGCGGCTTGCACGTCCGGGGCATCGGCACTACCCTTATCCTCAACCATATTGGAGGGCGATTATGACGCCCGAGCGTCCCCGAGGGGCGGACGCAAAACTTGCGCCGGTCGAGATGTCTGATGGCATTTCCCCGTCGGTTGACCCGTTGGCCCCTGCCGACCCCGGCCCTGCGCTGTACGCGGCACTGGATCTGGGAACCAACAGTTGCCGCATGCTGATTGCCCAACCGCGGGGCAGTCAGTTTCAGGTGCTGGACAGCTTTTCCAAGACCGTGCAGCTTGGCGCGGGGCTGGAGGCATCGGGACGCCTGTCGCGCGCTTCAATGGGGCGTACGATTCAGGCCCTGCGGATTTGCAGCAAGAAGATCGAAAAACACGGCGTGCGTCGGATGCGGCTGGTGGCAACTGAGGCTTGCCGCCGCGCCAAGAACGCCAAGGAGTTTATCAAGCAGGTGCGCCGCGAAACCGGCCTCTCGATGGAAATCATCGCGCCTGAGGAGGAAGCCCGTCTGGCGGTGATTTCCTGCGCGCCACTGGTCAGCCCAAAAACTGAACAATTGCTGGTGGTCGATATCGGCGGCGGGTCCACCGAACTGGTGTGGATCGATTTGTCCGCCGTCGCGCCCGATGACCGGCCCAAGGCCATCATGCGCCTGCACATGGGCTTCAATGCCCAGGGCGAAGGGGCGGTGGCGCGGGTGGTGGACTGGATTTCGGTGCCCTTGGGGGTGGCCACCCTCAAAGACCAGTTCATTGATGTGGAAGATGACGCCGCTCGGTTCGCCCTGATGTCGTGGTTTTTTGAGGAAAACCTGTCCAGCTTCAGCCCCTATAACGCGCAGAACCCGCGCGAAGGGTTTCAGATCATCGGCACCTCTGGCACGGTTACCACGGTGGCCGCCAGTTTCCTGAACCTGCGCCGCTATGACCGCACCAAGGTGGATGGGTTGCAGATGTCATCCGACCAGATCGACTTTGTAATCCGCGAATACCTGTCGCTTGGCCCCGAAGGCCGCCGCACCGATCCGCGCATCGGGCGCGACCGTCATGCGTTGATCATGTCAGGTGCGGCTATCCTTCAGGCGCTGATGCGGGTATGGCCAACCGATCGCCTGTCGGTGGCCGACCGTGGCCTGCGCGAGGGGCTGCTTTATGCACAGATGAGCGCGGATGGCGTTCTGGAAGACGGACCGTATACATGACTGAAAAACCATCAGCCCCGAAAAACACCTCTGGCCGCGGCCAGCGTGAACTCCGCGTGCGGGTGAAAACCGCCAAGGGGCGCAAGCTCTCCTCCACCCTGTGGCTGGAGCGGCAGTTGAACGACCCTTACGTGATCCGCGCCAAGAAGGAAGGGTTCCGGGGACGGGCGGCCTACAAGATTTCTGAGCTTGATGACAAGTTCGGCTTTCTGAAACCGGGCTGCCGGGTGGTCGATCTGGGCTGCGCGCCGGGGGGCTGGTGTCAGGTGGCCGTGACCCGGGTGAATGCGCTTGGGGAACGGGTCAATAAACCGAAGGGCACCGTGCTGGGGGTGGACCTGCAAGAGATCGAACCGATTGCCGGGGCCGAGATTCACCAACTCGATTTTCTGGACGACGCGGCGGATGGGCTGGTCAAGGGCTGGCTTGGTGGACGCGCCGATGTGGTGATGAGCGATATGGCGGCGGCAAGTTCGGGCCACAAGGGCACCGACCACCTGCGCATCATCGCGCTGTGCGAGGCGGCGGCCTATTTCGCCTTTGACGTGCTGGAGGTGGGCGGCACCTTTGTCGCCAAGGTTCTGGCGGGCGGGGCGGAACAGGAATTGCAGGCTTTGTTGAAGAAGAACTTCGACAAGGTGGCAAATGTGAAACCGGGGGCCAGCCGGGCCGACAGTTCGGAAAAGTTTGTGGTCGCCATGGGCTATCGCGGGCAGCCGGTGCCCGAAACGGACCCGCAGGCCGATCCAGAGGCGTGACGAAACGAAAAGGGCACCCCGCAGGATGCCCTTTTCAGGAAACAATCGGAAAGGCTCGTGTCAGCCGCCCCAGGTGCGCACTGGGCCGCAATCCATGTGTACGAAGTTCGACCGCGAATAACGCCCGACACCGCCCGAATTGCAGGTCGCCGCTGCCTTGGCCATCTGGCCAACCGACCGCGATTTCAACCGCAGGTCAGCCGCCTGACCCACCATATGCAGGGAATGCTTGGCAACGCCGCGCGATTTGGACCGCAGCATCGCATTGGTCGCGGGGCTGCGATAGCCCGACAGCAGCATGTAGGGTTCCTTCACATCCAGCAGCCGGTGCGAGGCCGCCAGAATATCCAGATTGCGCGGGTCGATCTTGATGGTGTCGTTCGACCGCCAGTCACGCATGAAGTAGTTGATTTCTTTCAGAACTTCCGGGATGTATTCGCCGTCGATCCAGTAGATCGTATCGACGCTTTCCCCAGTCCTGCCCGAGTACATCTTGACGCGGCGGATATCACCAGCGCCTTTCAGCAGCCCGAATGCGTTGGAGTATGTCGGCGCTGCGATAACGGCTGTCGCAGCAAAAACCCCAAGCAGCCCGCGCCGCGTGATCCCAGCAGTGTTCAGTAGTGTCATATTTGCGCCTGTCCCAGCTCGTCTTCGACTGCCTCACGGGCAGTTTCTATGCAACTTCATCCCCAAGTGCCCGATTGTTATGGCACAAGACGAATCGAAGCCCAAGCCTAGAATCCCCGCGTTGTGGCAGTAGAGCGGCAATCGGCAAAAAATTGCTGAAAGCAGGGAACCCGTCGGCCATGAATTGCCCCACAATCTGTTTCGCATTTGGCGCAAATTGGTGGGGATCAGGGGGAGCCGACACGTTTGTGAATGGACAGTTCACAGAAATTCGCAAACTGTTGATAAGAGCTTAGATGATTTCACGAACCCGAGGATACCATGCGTTTTTCCCCTACCGGACGTGCCCTGCTGGCCTCTGTGGCGTTTGTGGCCTGCCTGTCCTTTGGTCCGGCAGTTTACGCGCAAGCCACCTCCTTTACCCAATCATTGGCACAATCCGCCTCGGGGGATGACGCGATTTCGGCGTGGTACCGGCAGACCGGCTATCAGACCCTGTGGACTGGGGCTGCTGATTCCGCCCGCCGGACGGCCTTTCTATCGGCCATCGCCACGGCCGCCGACCATGGCCTTCCCGTACAACGCTATGATGCGAAGGCCCTGACCAACGCGTTCACATCGGCAGAGACCGAAGGCGACCGGGGACGGCTGGAGGTGATGATGACCCGCGCCTACCTCGCCTGGGCCAAGGATCTGTCGTCGGGCGCGCTGACGCCCAAAAGCATCGAGCATGGCATCGTGCGCGAAATCACCGTGACCGACCCTGCGGTGCAGTTGCGCAGCCTTGCCTCGGGCGATCCGGCCCGGGTGCTGGCCGACCTGATGCCATCGTCGCGGGTCTACTGCACAACTGGTGAAGGGCAAGATCGGGCTGGAGGCAAAGATTGCCACCGGTGGCTGGGGGTCCGAGGTTGAGGGCGAACTGGCACCCGGCGCTGACGGTGACGGCGTTGTTGCCCTGCGCAACCGCCTTGTTGCCATGGGCTATCTTGGCCAGTCCGCGACCCGCACCTATGACACCACGCTGTCCTCTGCCGTGCAGCAGTTTCAACTCGACCATGGGCTGGAGCCTGATGGCGTGGTCAACAAGTCCACGCTGGTCGAACTGAACACCCCGCCAGAAGAACGCCTGAAATCCATCATCGTGGCGCTGGAGCGTGAACGCTGGATGGATATCGACCGCTCTGGCCGCTACGTCTGGGTCAACCTGCCCGACTTCACCGCCAAGATCATGCAAGACGGCAAGACCGTGTTCCAGACACGCGCGGTGATCGGCATGGATCAGCCAGACCGTGAGACGCCCGAATTTTCCGATGTGATGGAGTTGATGGTGATCAACCCGTCATGGTCGGTGCCGCGGTCGATCACGGTGAAGGAATACCTGCCCCTGCTGCAACGCAACCGCAACGCAGCGGGCCAGTTGCAGGTGGTGGACCGCAACGGCCGCGTGGTGCCGCGCGGGTCGGTCAACTTTGCCGGCTATTCGGCCAAGAATTTCCCCTACGCCCTGCGCCAGCCGCCGTCTGATGGCAACGCGCTTGGCAAGGTGAAATTCCTGTTCCCGAACCAGTACAACATCTACCTGCACGACACGCCGTCGAAATCCCTGTTCGCCCAAACCGTGCGCGCCTTCAGCCATGGCTGCATCCGTCTGGCCGACCCCAAGGATTTTGCCCATGCGCTGTTGGCGGTGCAATCCGACGATGCGGTGGCCGAGTTTGACCGCCATCTGGACACAGATCGGGAAAGCCCGGTGAAACTGGAACAGCCCCTGCCGGTGCATCTGGTGTATTTCACCGCCTATCCGTCGGCCAAAGGCAACATGACCTATCGGCGCGATATTTACGGGCGGGATGCGGCCTTGTTTGACGCATTGACCGAGGCCGGGGTGGTGCCGGGCGGCGTTCAGGGCTAAATCTTCCCCAAGCTGGAGGAGACGCCTGTGACCCACACCATCCGTGATATCGCCGCTGCGCTTGGCGCGCAGGCCGAGGGTGATCTCGATCTGGTCATCTCTGGTGCGTCGGAACCGCAGACGGCGGGGCCCACCGATCTCGCTTTGGCGATGGACCCACGCTATGCCGACGGTATCGCCAAGGGTGCGGCGCAGGCGGCGATGCTGTGGCCGGGGGCCGACTGGCGGGCCATGGGTCTGGTCGCGGTGATCTATGCGCCACGCGGGCGGTTGGCGATGTCGGGGCTGACCCGGTTGCTGGACGCAGGCCCCGCGATTGCGCCGGGTGTGCATCCGATGTCCATCATTGATCCCACGGCAGTGATCGGGGCAGGGGCCGCGATTGGCCCCTTTGTCACCATCGGGGCCGGGGTTCAACTGGGCGCGCGGGCGCGGATTGCGTCGCATGTCTCAGTCGCCGAAGGGGCTGTGATCGGCGACGATGCCCTGATCCTGCAGGGCGCGCGCATCGGGGCGCGGGTGAAAATCGGCGCGCGGTTCATCTGCCAACCCGGGGCGGTAATCGGGGCGGATGGGTTTTCTTTCGTGACGCCGGAAAAATCGGGGGTCGAGCAAATTCGCGAAACGCTTGGCACCCGCGATGCGATCACCGACCAAAGCTGGACCCGGATTCACAGCCTCGGGGCCGTGACCTTGGGCGATGACGTGGAAATCGGGGCGAATACCTGTATCGACCGGGGCACCATCCGCGACACCGTGGTGGGGTCGGGCACCAAGATGGATAATCTGGTCCATATCGGCCACAACGTTCAGGTCGGGCGCGATTGCCTGCTGTGCGGGCAGGTCGGCATCGCAGGGTCTGCGCGCATCGGCGACCGGGTTGTCTTGGGCGGGCAGGTGGGCGTCAGCGACAATATCTTCATCGGCGATGATGTAATTGCCGGGGGGGCCACCAAAATACTGACCAATGCGCCTGCGGGCCGGGTGCTTTTGGGCTATCCTGCCGTCAGGATGGAAACCCATGTGGAAATGCAAAAAGCCCTGCGCCGCTTGCCCCGCATGGCCGCGCGCGTGGCCGAGATTGAGAAAGTCATCAAGTCGTTACCAAACGGTGACTAAGTGCCCGGAAACCAATAGGGGGCTGATCCATGACCTACATATCTGACAAGATCATCGCCATTATCGCTGAACAAGCCGTGCTGGATGTGGCCGATGTGACGCCGGACTCAACCCTCGCCAGCCTTGGCATGGACAGTCTGGGGTTGGTGGAGACGATTTTCGCCATCGAGGAGACGTTTGATATTTCCGTCCCCTTCAACGCCAACGCGCCGGGCGAGGCTGGGTTTGACATCAGCAGCGTCGCGTCGATCATCGCGGCGGTCGAAGGTCTGGTATCGCAGAAGGCGGCATGAAGCGGGTCGTCATCACCGGGGCGGGCACGATCAACGCACTGGCGCATGATGTGGCGGGCACTTATGCGGCGTTTCGCGAGGGGCGCTGCGGCATCACCACGCTGGATATTCGCGACAGGGAACGGCTGTCGATCCAGATCGGGGGGCAGGTGCATGACTGGAACCCGGATGTGAACTTCAACCGTCAGCAGATTGTTCTCTATGATAAATTCACCCAGTTCACCTTGCTGGCGGCCCGGCAGGCCATCACCCAGTCGGGCCTGAATTTCGACGATCTTCTGGGGTTCGAGGCCGGGGTGGTGCTGGGCACAGCTGCGGGCGGGGTGAACACATGGGACGACAATTACCGCACGGTGTACGAGGAGGGCAAAAACCGCGTCCACCCCTTTGTGGTGCCAAAACTGATGAACTCGGCCGCCGCCAGCCATATCTCGATGGAATTCAACCTGCGCGGCCCGACCTTCACCGTCTCCACCGCCTGCGCCAGTTCCAACCACGCCATGGGCTTGGCGTTTCAAATGGTCCGGTCCGGCGCATCCCGCGCGATGATCACTGGCGGGTCGGAATCCATGCTGTGTTTCGGCGGCATCAAGGCGTGGGAAGGCCTGCGCGTCATGTCAAAAGACGCTTGCCGCCCGTTCAGCCTGACCCGCAATGGCATGGTGCAGGGCGAAGGGGCTGCGGTCTTTGTGTTCGAGGAATACGACCACGCAAAGGCCCGTGGCGCGCATATTCTGGCCGAAGTGGCGGGGTTTGCCATGACCTCGGACGCCGCCGATATCGTCACGCCCTCCAAACAAGGGGCGGCACGGGCGATTGCGGGGGCCTTGCGCGATGCGCGGATGGATGCGTCCGATGTGGGCTATATCAACGCGCATGGCACCGGCACGGCGGCGAATGACAAGACCGAATGTGCGGCTGTGGCCGATGTATTCGGCCCGCACGCCGACCGCCTGATGATCAGTTCGACCAAATCCATGCACGGCCACCTGATCGGCGGCACCGGGGCGGTGGAGTTGCTGGCCTGCATCATGGCGCTGCAAGACGGGGTGATCGCCCCGACCATCGGGTATGAAGAACCCGACCCCGAATGTGCGCTGGACGTGGTGCCGAACGTCGCGCGCAACGCAAAGGTGGATTGCGTGCTGTCGAACGCCTTCGCCTTTGGGGGTTTGAATGCAGTGCTGGCGTTGCGGCGGGTGTAGATCAAATTGGTCCACGGTCACGCCTCGCCCCGGCAAAGGCCGGGGCCTCGGTCACAGGAAAACGGGCCCCCGGGATCCCGGCCTTCGCCGGGACGGTTGGACGAGGGACGGGGGGTCTTTGGTGGAACTACTCCCACCTTCGCCACACTGGCTTTACATGCGAATTCCGCGCTCTGTGACACCATAGTGACTTGAGCCTGCCCGGCAGAGGACTTAAATCATGCCCATGTCGATCTGGAAGCACGCGAACCCCAAAACCTTCATGCACACCTCGGCCAAGGTCTTGCCTTGGGCGGGTGGCATTGCGGCGGTCTGCCTGACGGTGGGCGTCGTCTGGGGGTTTTTCCTGACCCCAGACGATTATCGCCAAGGCTCCACCGTCAAGATCATCTACCTGCATGTGCCGTCTGCGATGATGGCGATCAATGCTTGGGTCATGATGCTGATCACCTCGCTGATCTGGCTGATACGGCGCCACCACGTTTCTGCCTTGGCTGCCAAGGCCGCCGCCCCCGTGGGCCTGACCTTCACCGCCATCGCCTTGATAACAGGCGCTTTATGGGGCCAGCCGATGTGGGGCACCTGGTGGGCGTGGGACCCGCGCCTGACCTCTTTCCTGATCCTGTCGCTGTTCTATCTGGGCTATATCGCCCTGTGGCAGGCGATTGAAGACCCCGACACTGCCGCCGATCTGACCGCCGTGTTGTGCATGGTGGGGTCGGTGTTTGCCCTGCTCAGCCGATATGCGGTGAATTTCTGGAATCAGGGGTTGCATCAGGGTGCGTCCTTGTCGCTGGACAAGAAAGAGAACGTATCAGACGTGTTCTGGCAGCCCTTGGTGATCAGCATCGTGGGCTTTGTGTTCCTGTTCATCACGCTGGTTTTGCTGCGCACCCGCACCGAGGTGCGCAACCGCCGGATGGCTGCCCTTATGGCACGTGAGCGGAGGGGATGATGCCCGATCTGGGGAAATATGCAGGTGCGGTACTCGGGTCTTATGCGGCGGCATTTGTGCTGTTGGCGCTGATCATCGGGCTGACGCTTTGGCAAGGCGCGCGCGCGAAACGCGCGTTGAAAGACATGGAAAGCAGGGCAGGGCGGAATGAGGGTTAGATGGCTGATGGTCCTGCCGCCGGTGATTTTCGCCGGGTTTGCCGCCATGCTCTATGTGGGGATGCAGCGGCCCAACCCCGGCGATCTGCCCTCGGTCTTCATTGACCAGCCCGCCCCGGTGCTGCCGGAAACAGCGCTTGGCGATCTGCCCTTGCTGAAAGCCGCTGACCTGCGCACGGGGCAGGTAACGGTGGTCAACGTCTGGGCCTCATGGTGCCCGCCCTGCCGCGCCGAACACCCGGTGTTGAAGGCTTTGGCGGAAAAAGGCGTGCGGGTGGCGGGCATCAACATCATGGATGATGACGCCAAGGCGCTGGAATATCTGGCCGATGAGGGCAACCCGTTCTTCGCGATAGCCACCGACCCGAACGGCCGCAACCGGGTGGAATGGGGCGTCACCGCCCCGCCAGAGACGTTCATCATCCGCGGCGACGGCACGGTGGCATTCAAGTTCGTCGGCCCCTTGGTCGGCACCGATTACGACGTGCGCTTTGTGCCCGCCCTAGAGGCAGCGCTGGCGGAATAGCTACAACTGCACCGCCTGCGACAACTCCCGCATCAACCGGGCTTCCTCGGCAGCCTTGGGTTTCGACAGCCCCGCCAGCAGCAGATAGGCCACCGGGGTGATATACAGCGTGGCAACCGTGGCCAAGCCTAGCCCGCCCACGATGATCCAGCCCAGCACCTCGCGCGCCTCGGCCCCGGCACCAAAGGCAAACACCAAGGGCAGACCACCGAGAACTGTCGCCACCATCGTCATCATCACCGGACGCAGGCGGATGATCGAGGCATCCTCGATCGCGCGGCGCACGTCGGCCCCTTCATCGCGCAACTGGTTGGCAAATTCGACGATCAGGATGCCGTTCTTGGCCATGATCCCCACCAGCAGCACCAGCCCGATCTGGCTGTAGACGTTCATGCTGCCGCCCGTCGCCACCATGGCAATCACGGCGCAGGCCAGCCCCAAAGGCACCGTCGCCATCACGATCACGGCGGACACAAAGCTTTCAAACTGTGCCGCCAGCACCAGAAACACGATCAGCACCGCAAAGCCGAAGGTCACGAACAGCCCCGATGAGGATTCGCCCAAGGTCGCAGCTTCGGCCAACGGCACAATCCGCGCGCCAGATGGCAGCACGTCCACCGCCAGCCGTTCCACCTCGGTCAAGGCATCCCCCAAAGCGAAACCGGGGGTCAGTCCTGCGGATATCGGCACAGACCGCATCTGGGTTTCCCGCGTCAGTTCCGGCGCCACGGCGCGTTCGGTCAGGGTCACGAAGGTGGAAATCGGCACCATCTGGCCATCGGTCGATTGCACGAAAATCCGCTCCAGATCGCCGGGGTCATTCACCGGGTCCGATGTGGCGACCATCTTGATGTCATAGCTTGCGTCGTTCAGGAACACCGACCCCACGGTGCTGCCATCCAGCACCGCCTGCAAGGCTTGCCCCAACCCGTCAATATCCACCCCCAGATCAGACGCGCGGGCGCGGTCCACCTCGATGAACAGTTGCGGTTGCGTGGTGTCATAGCCAAGGCGCACCTGCCCGAAGGCCTTGTTCTCCTCCATCGCCGTCACCAGTGCGCGGGCACCGTCGGCAAGGGTGGTGTAGTCATCACCAACGACTGCAAAGCTGAGCCCGTTGCCCGCCCCCCGGATGCCCAGCGAATTGGACTGGTTCACAAAGGCCCGCACGCCGACGATGCCGCCCAGACCCTTGTTGATCTCGGCCACCATGTCCTGCTGGCTGCGCTCGCGGTTGGCCCAGTCGGCCAGACTTGCCACCACAAATCCCCGGTTGTCGGACCCGCCCATCCCGGTGATGGCAAACACGCTTTCCACCTCGCCAGTATCGCGGAACGGCTGCAACAGGGCCTCTACCTCGCGCATTTTGCTGTTGGTATAGTCCAGCGACACGCCTTGCGGGGTTTGCACGTTCAGCAAGATCAGCCCCCGGTCTTCGGGCGGGGTCAATTCCTGCTTCAGCGTGGTGAACAACAGGCCCGAGGTCACCGCAAACAGCGCCGCCACCGCCAGTGCCACCATTGGCGCGTTCAGCGTGGCACGCAGACTGCGCGCGTAAAACCCGGCCAGCTTGCCGCCCAGCCATGCAAGGAAGCCGCGTTCGGCCTTGTCATGGTCGCCCTCGCGCAACAGACGGCTGGCCAGCACGGGGCACAGGGTCAGCGCGGTGATGGAGGACAGCAGCACCGATATCGCAAGGGTAAAGCCGAACTCGCGGAACAACCCGCCCGTCTGACCCGGCAGAAACGACAGCGGAATGAACACGGCGGCAAGGGTGGTGGTGGTGGCAATGACCGCAAAGAACACCTGCTGCGTGCCCATCACCGCCGCCGCCCGCGCGCCCATGCCTTCGGACCTGCGGCGCACGATGTTTTCCAGCACCACGATGGCATCATCCACCACCATCCCCGTCGCCAGCACCAAGGCCAGCAAGGTCAGAATGTTGATCGAAAACCCCGCCACCCAGATCGCCGCCAACGTGCCGATCAGCGACACAGGCATCGCCAGCGCGGGAATCAGCGTGGCCCGAATATCGCGCAGAAACAGATACATGATCACCGTCACGATCAGCACCGACAGCACCAGCGCGATCTCGACCTCATGGATGGCACCATTGATGAAGGTCGCGGTGTCGGACGTGATGAATATCTTCACATCCGCCGGCAGCAGCGGCTGCACATCCGCAATCACCTGCTGCACAGCGGCCGAGATTTCCAGCGTATTGCCCTGCGCCTGCCGGATGATGCCGATGCCAATGCCCGTTTCCCCATTGGCGCGAAGAATAGAGGTGCCGGTTTCCGGCCCCAACGTCACCTTCGCCACATCGCCCAAGATCACATTCGGGGCCACTTCCAGCGCCTCGAACTGGGCGGATGTGGTCACGGCGGCGGTTGTGCGCACCAGAATGCTCTGGCGATCCGAACTCAGCGACCCTGCGGGCGCATCGAACGCCACATTGGCCAGCGTGTCGCGCAGATCGGCCAGCGTCAACCCGCGAGAGGCCAGTTGCAACTGGTCGATATCCACCTGAAACACCTGTTCGCGGTCGCCAAACAGTTGCAGGTCGGCAACGCCGTCAGCGGCCAGCAGGCGGTCCTCGATCATGTCTTCCACAATCGTGGTCAGATCCTGCGCCGACCGGGTGGCCGAGGTGACGGCAATCCGCAGCACAGCATCGGCGTTGGCATCGGCCTTCACGATGCGCGGGTCATCGATATCGTCGGGCAGGCTGTTCGATATCCGCCCCACGGCGTCACGCAAGTCTGACGCCGCCACATCCAGATTTACGTCGTCGCGGAATTCGACCGTCACCCGGCTGCTGCCAAAGCGCGACGAGGAGGATATGCTTTTCACCCCCGACACCCGGCCCGCCGCCGCCTCGATCACCGCCGTTATTTCGCGGTCGATGGTTTCGGGGGCGGCCCCGGTAAAGTTGGTGCTGATCGTCACCACCGGGCGGTCCACATCCGGCAATTCGCGCACTTCGGCGCTGTAAAGTGCGGCCAATCCCGCCAGCACGATCACCGCGTTCAGCACAAAGGCCAGGATCGGGCGGCGCACAAACAGGGCGGTGCCGGAATTGGCAAGCGCGTCGGACGTGATGGGGCGGGTGTCTGACATATCGGCCTCAGGTCTTGGGCGCGGCAGAGGCCGCGACAGTGGTGGCAATTGCCTCGGCCGCAAGCCCCGGGCGCAGGGCCTGCACCCCTTCGGTCACCACCAGATCGCCGGGGGCAAATTCGGCGTCGATCAGCACGGTTTCCACATTGCGCTGCAAGATGCGTGTGGGCAGTTGCAGGGCCTTGCCGTCGCGCAATACCCAGACAAAGGCTCCAGCCGACCCCCATTGAATGGCCAGCGGGTCCACGGCGGGATAGCTGTCGCCAGTGAAATCGAGGCTGATCTGAAACGCCATACCCGCGCGCAGGCGGTCTTCGGTGTTGCCGATGGCGGCTTGCACCAAAAGGGTGCGGCTGGCCACATCAACCCGGTTGTCCAAGGCCGAGATGGCCCCCTTCAACTGCACACCAACCTCGGCCAGCGGCATCGCAGTGATGGGCGTGCCGATGGTCAACCGGCTGACCACCCGTTCCGGCACCCGGAAATCCACGATCAGGCTCGATCGGTCCTCCAGCGCGGTGATGGTCTGGCCCGCTATCACCCGGTCGCCCACCTCGACCGACAGGATGCCGATCCAGCCGGGAATGGGGGCCACGATCTGGCGGCGCGACAGATCCAGTTCCGCCTCGCGCAGGGTCAGATCGGCGGTGGCGAGCGCGAGGTCTGCTTCCCGCACCTGCAGATCGGTCGCGGTGCCGGTGCCTTGCAGGCGGGCAATGCGCTGTGACGTGGCGGTCGCGTCCGCCAGGATCAGCGCCGCCCGGTCGCGCGAAATGCGCGCGGCCACCGCATCCAGTTCCGCTACCACATCGCCTGCTTTCACATATTGCCCCGGCGTCGCGACGATCGCCGTCACCTGACCCGCCACCTCTGTCGCCAGCACCACCGACCGCGCGCCGCGCGCAGACCCGATGGCGGTGATGATGTCGTTCATCGGCTGCACCACGGGCGGGCTTGCCACCACCTGCACGGCAGGTGCCGCCGCCCCGCCACCGGTGCCCACCGCCGCATTGGCCTGTTCCACCGGTGCCGCGATCAGCCCCAACCGTTCCAGCGGGGCCAATACCCCCATGCTTGCCAACATCGGCATCGCAGCTGGAACAAAGGCGATCCACCCGGCCACCGCAGCGGCACAAACAAACACTGTCAGGATGAATTGCTTCCAGATCGGCATGAAGAAAGTTCCTTTGCAGCGGTCACGGCAGGGCATCTGGCAAGCGCCAGACGGCTTTAACTGTTCTACGCCCAAACTAGCCGATCCCGTCGCGAATAGAAGTGGCAGGGGACCAAACAAATTGTGTGCGGCCCAATGGGAACCATCTTTGCACCGGTTGCGTTTGACCGTGCCCCCCTTGCGTCAACTGGGCATCAACATCACAGTCGGATCAAGAAGTTCAATATGGCGCAAAGCGTACAGGGGGCCGGGCGAATGGCAGCACAAATGTCGCAGGGCAACCCACAAGGCACTGGCACCACCCAGCGGATGGGCATCATCCTTGTGGTGGCGGTCGTCATGTTCGTCGCACAAGACGTGCTGGTGCCGCTGGCGATTGCCATGCTGATCACCTTCGCGCTGTCGCCATTGGTCACAGCCCTGCGCCGCCGGGGCCTGCCGATGCTGTGGACGGTGCTGGCCGTGGTGCTGGCCGCCTTCGTGGCGATCGCCCTGTTCTCGCTGGTGGTGGCCTCGCAACTGGCAACACTGGCGCAAAACCTGCCGACATTTCAAAGCAATATCCTCGCCAAGGTCGAAAGCCTGAAGGCGCAGGGCGGCGAAGATGGTGTGACCGCCCGATTGTCGGACATGATATCGGCGATCAGCGCCGAAATCAGCACTGCAACCACGCCCGGCGCCGCCAACGCCCCGATGCAGGTCGAGGTGGTCGATTCCACCAATGTGATCGACCTGTTGCAAAATCTGGTGCTGCCGCTGGTCAGCCCGGTAGCGACGGTGGGTCTGGTGATAGTCGTCGTGATCTTCATGCTGCTGGAACGCGAAACCCTGCGCGATCGCTTTATCCGGCTGGTGGGGTCGAACGACCTGCACCGCACCACCCAGGTGCTGGAGGAGGCGGGGTCGCGCGTTGCCACCTATCTGCTGATCCAACTGCTGGTGAACGTGATCTATGCCGTGCCCATCGGACTTGGCCTGTGGCTGATCGGGGTGCCGAACGCCACGCTTTGGGCGATGCTGACCCTGATCCTGCGCTTTGTGCCCTATATCGGGTCGTTCCTTGCCGCCGCCTTTCCGTTGTTTCTGGCCTTTGCGGTGTCGCCCGACTGGTCGGCGGTGTTGTGGACGGCGGCCCTGTTTCTGACGGTGGAACTCATCACCTCGAACGTGGTCGAACCCATGCTCTATGGGTCACGCACCGGGTTGTCGCCACTTGCGATTATCGTCGCGGCGATCTTCTGGACCTTTCTCTGGGGGCCTCTGGGGCTGGTGCTGTCCACGCCGCTGACCGTGTGTCTTGTGGTGCTGGGCCGCCATATCCCGCAATTTGCCGTGTTCGACATCCTGTTTGGCGATGAACCCGTGCTGGCCCCCCATGCCCGGCTGTACCAGCGCCTGCTGGCGGGCGATGCGATGGAGGCAACCTTTCACGCCGAAGAAGCGTTAGAGGACATGGCACTTGCTGATTATTACCACCTGACCATGGTGCCCGCCCTGCTGCGCGCACAAGACGACCGCGATCGCGGCGTGCTGACGGACGAGCAGGAAGCCCGTGTGGCCGAGGCCGCGACAACCGTGGTCACCGATCTGTCGGGTGTGGTGACCGAGGAGATCGAGGAAGACGCCGCCGCGCCGCAACCCGGTGCTGGCTTCAAGGTGGTGCTGGTGGGCGGGCGGTCTGGCATCGACCATGTCGCCGCCATGATGCTGGGGCAGGTGATGCAGATCGAAGGGGCCGAGGTGCGCCACAACCCGCACACCGACCTTACCCCCTCGCGCCTGTCGGCGCTGAACGCCGCCGACGCCGATTGCATGATCCTGTGCTTTCTCGACCCCAAACCCTCGCGCGCGTCGCTGCTGCATATCCGGCGGATCAAGCGCGCCAGCCCGCATCTGCGCCTTGGCGTGCTGATCCTTGCAATGCCGGATGAGGCTGGCCCCACGCTGGAAGGCATGAGCCACGTCGCCCCGGTGTCGCCCGAGCGCCTGCGGGAGGCTGAAGAAATTGGGGCTGATTTCGCCGTCACCGATCTGGATGCCGCCTGCGATGCCGCTTGGGTCCGCACCGCACCCAAACCCGTCGCCGCCGCTGTAAAAACGGCGGAACGCCGGACCAAACGCATCCGCAAAACCGCCGCCTGACAGTTTAACCCTCCTCACTGATCCCTAATCGAAAAGGACTATCCCCATGGCACGTCAACCCACCGTTACCGAAAAAACCGCAGCGCTTCAGGCCGAGGTTGCCGCCCTGCGCGCCGATATGGCGGGCATCGCCGACCTGATCGCCAGCCTCGCGCGCCCGGCGGGCGATGTGGCATCCGACATCGGGTCCACCTTGCAGGACCGTGCCGATGCCATCGCCTCGGCCGCGCATGCCGCCACCAGTGCCGCCCGCGCCAAGGTGGCCGAGGCCACCGATTGGGTCGCGCACAGCGCCACTGGCAAGGTCGATGATATCTTGTCAGACGCCACCGCCTATGCCCGCGAAAAGCCCGCCAATGCCCTGATGTTTGCTGGGTTTGCCGGGTTGCTGGTCGGCCTGTTCTTCTGGCGGCGGTAAGCGCAGTGGGCATTGTTCTGCAACTGGCGCTGATGGCAATGCGCCTGCGGGCGCAACAGTCGGCAGGCCGGGTGGCGGCAACTTCGGGCATCGTTCTTCTGGCCCTGCTGTTTGCGCTGTTTGGTCTGGCAGGGTTCACCGCCGCCGCATGGATCGCCCTTGCCCACGAACTGGGGGCAATCCGCGCCGCCCTGATCATGGGCGGGGCAGGGTTGGTGGTGGCCGCGATCCTGCTGCTGATCGCCAAATCCCGGTCGCGCCGCCGCGTGCCGGCCCCCCCACTGCTGTCACAGGTGCCCGACATCTCGACGCTGCTGAACCAGACCATGGGCAAAGGCAGCACCACCGTCGTCTGGGCACCGCTGATCGGCGTTGCTCTGCTGGGCTTGCTCATCGGGCGGGGCGGCAAAAAAGACTGACGGTCAAGAGACTGACCTGTAACGATAAAAACCTGCCTCTCCATCCCGGGGGGCAGGTTTTTGCTTATGCCTCACAGTTTAGCGATTGCAGGGTATGCCGAAACGGCCCCAGCCCGTAAGGTGCCCCACAATCACAACGCGAGCATACTCGCCACGACCAAAGGCAGCAGCATGGCCCTCATTTCCGGTCTGAATACCCCCGATACCCTGTTCGGCGGCACCGGTGCCGACACCCTGATCGGCTGGAACCCGGCCAATGCGGCGGGCAATTTCGGCCCGGCAACCGATGCTGACATTCTGGTGGCGGGGGCGGGCAGCGATCTGGTGCAGGGCGGCGGCGGCAACGATCAGATCTACGGGCAGGACGATGCCGATACGCTGGAAGGTGGCACCGGGAACGATACGCTCTACGGTGGCGCGGGCACCGATACCGTGCTGGGCGGCAGCGGCAACGACCTGATCTTTGTCGAGGCCGCAGATGGTGCCGACAGCATCGACGGCGGCACCGGCATTGATAGGCTGAACCTTGACCGCACGGGCAGCCTGCTGGGCCTTGGCTTTTCGATTGCGGTGGCGTCGGCATTGCAGACTCTCGCGGATGGCACCCGGATTACCGGCATCGACGCCCTGCTGTTTCGCGGCGGCGAAGGCCGCGACACTGTAACGGGCGGCGCGCTGGACGATCAGTTGTTTGGCAACGGCGGCAATGATGTGCTGTCGGGCGGTGGCGGCGTTGACTATCTGGCAGGCGACGGCGGCAATGACAGCCTGCTCGGCGGCGCGGGCAATGACGTGATCAACGGCGGCGATGGCAATGACAGCCTGACCGGCGAGCGCGGGCGATGACCGGCTGGATGCCACCGCAGGCAATGACACGGGCTATGGCGGAACTGGCAACGACACGGTCTATGGAGGGGATGGCCAGGATCTGATCGGTGGCGACGATGGCAATGACGATCTGCGCGGCGATGCGGGCAATGACACCCTGTCTGGCGGCGCGGGCAATGACCTGATTCTGGGGCAAGACGGGCGCGACAGCCTGCGCGGTGATGCGGGCGATGACAGCCTCTATGGCGATGCCGGGCATGGACACGCTCGATGGCGGCGATGGCAATGACCAACTGGTCGGCGGCGCAGAGGCTGATGTGCTGTACGGCGGCATCGGCAATGACACGCTGTTTGGCGAGGCAGGCAATGACCGCGTGCAGGGCGGCGCGGGCGAGGATCACCTGATCGGCAATGACGGGGCCGACCGCCTGTATGGCGAGGCCGGGGCCGATACCCTGTGGGGCGAGGCGGGCAATGACGCGCTTTATGGCGGCGATGACGCCGACGTTCTGCAAGGCGGGGCCGACGATGACAGCCTGCTCTGGCGGTCTGGGCGATGACACGCTGTATGGCGAGGCCGGGGCCGACAGCCTGACCGGGTCGGGTGGGGTTGATCACCTCTATGGCGGCATCGGGGCCGATACTTTGCTGGGCGGCGCGGGCGATGATCTGCTGTTTCTGATCGCGGGCGGCGGGGTGGACCGCGTCGATGGCGGCACCGGGGTGGATTATCTCTACCTCGACCGCAGCACGGATACCGCCGCCCTGACCCTGACCCTTGGGCCTGCAATGACACTGGCCGATGGCACCGTGCTGAACGGCATCGAACGCGTCTGGGCGACGGGTGGTGCGGGCAATGATGCAGCTTACCGGTGGCGCGCTGGTGGACCGTCTGGTGGGCGGGCTTGGGGACGATGCGCTGACGGGCGGGGCAGGCGATGACACCCTGACCGGCGACGCAGGCCGCGATACCCTGACCGGCGGCGCGGGGGTAGATGAGCTGTCAGGCGGGGCCGGATCGGACCTGTTCGATTTCATCTCGGCGGGCGAGGTGGATGTGATCACCGATTTTTCGGTGGTCTCTGACACCCTGCGTCTGGACGATGCGGCCTTCGCAGGCATCGCGCGCGGCAATCTGTCTGCCGATGATTTCGTGGCAGGCACCGCAGCGCTGGATAGCACCGACCGGGTGATCTATGACCAGACCACCGGGGCCGTGTGGTTTGACGCCGATGGCCTTGGCGGCGCAGATGCCGTGCAATTCGCCCAAGTGACCGCAGGCTTGGTGCTGACCGAGGCGGATTTCAGGATCTTCTGACCAGACCTCCCCACCAGCGCACAGATACCGCGCGGCGGGGTGGGCTGGCGTGACGAGGCGCTGCGCCCTATCTTGGGCGCAGCAAAAGGAGCCATCGCATGAGCTGGAACCCCGCCCTCGACCCGTCCATTCCGATCGGTGATGCCGTTGACGCCATCGACACCGTGATCGTCCCCCGCGCCCGCGACCTTGGCGGGTTCGAGGTGCGCCGCGCCTTGCCATCGGTCGCCCGGCAGATGGTCGGCCCCTTCATATTCTTCGATCAGATGGGCCCCGCCGAATTTCTGACCGGCAAGGGCATCGACGTGCGCCCGCACCCCCATATCGGCCTCGGCACCGTGACCTACCTGCTGCGCGGCCGCATTCACCACCGCGACAGCCTTGGCACCGACGCCTGGATTGATCCGGGGGCGGTGAACTGGATGCTGGCGGGGCAGGGGATCACCCATTCCGAACGTCAGGACGGCGCGATCCGCCAAGGACCGCACAGCCTGTTCGGGCTGCAAACCTGGCTCGCCCTGCCCAAATCGCAGGAAGATGACCCCGCAGCCTTCATCCATGCCCCCGCCGATACGCTGCCCGTCTTGCAGGGTGAGGGCAAGGAGGTGCGGCTGATCCTCGGTACTGCCTATGGCGAGGCCGCCCCGATCAAACTGCCGTTCGAGGTGTTCTATGCCGACGCGGTGCTGGAGGCCGGGGCGTCGATCCCGCTGCCCGACGACCATGAAGATCGCGGCGTTTACATTCTGGCAGGCGAGGTGACGGTGGGCGGCCAGACCTTCCCGACCGGGCAGATGCTGGTCTTCCGCCCCGGCGACCGGATTTCGGTCAAGGCGGGGGATGCAGGCGCGCGGCTGATGCTGCTGGGCGGGGCCACGATGGACGGGCCGCGCCACATCTGGTGGAACTTCGTGGCCTCGTCGAAAGACCGCATTGATGCGGCGAAAGAGGCATGGCGGGCCGGTGACTGGGCGCATGGCCGGTTCCGTCTGCCGCCAGCGGATGACAGCGAGTTCATCCC
Source organism: uncultured Alphaproteobacteria bacterium (assembly GCA_963772935.1). Classification (GTDB taxonomy): domain Bacteria; phylum Pseudomonadota; class Alphaproteobacteria; order Rhodobacterales; family Rhodobacteraceae; genus JANNNF01. The sequence continues at coordinate 432,271 of CAVYZK010000009.1, forward strand.
GGCACCGGAGTGATCTTTGGGGCTATTGGGTGGGGAGGATGGGCAGATTGCCCATCCTACTCCGCTGCGGCCAAGGCCATCGCATCATCCGCCTGCCAGCCTGCCAACACATCGGCCCCAAGCTTGCGCAGCGCCTTGTCCACTCCCTCATCCGGGTGCAGCGCCGCCCCGCGCAGATATTGCCGCGAGCCGGAACGGCTTTCTCGCCAGGATCAGCGCCGCCATCCCCTCCGGCAGCAATCCTGCCACCGCACAAGCCCGCCCCCAGGCCACGGCCAAAGACGGGCGGTTGCCGATGTCGCTGCACCACGCCACCTCGAACAGCGTCATGATATAGTCGAGCACCGGCACTTCCATATGCCGCCGGTCGGGTTTGTAGGGCAGTTGGAACACATCGGCCACCAGCTCATACGACGGCCAATAGTGCAGCACGCCGTCGGCAGCCACCTCGCGCACCACCTCATCAATCGCCACCCGCAGCACGGCTTTGGACACCGAATTGGCGGTCAGGCAGGAGTTGTCGCGGAACGTCGCGATCAGCGGAATAGGCGACAGCGTATAGATGATCTTGGCATCCGGCCGATGCTTGCGGATCAGCGCATAGATGGCGCGCAGGTTGTCCTTGTTCTCCTCCACCGTGGACACCCGGAATTTGTGCCGCGCAGGGTCATAGGCATCTTTCGGGATCGTGCGCCAGAACACGTTGCCGGTGGGTTCATCATACCAGACCTCGGACAGCCCGAAGGTCAGGATGAACACATCGGTTGCGTCGAAAATCCGCTTGGTTTCCGCCTGCACCCCGGCGTCATAGCCATAATCCTGCGCGTCATAGCCGTGCCACAGCGCGCCCTCGAACGTCTTGTTCTCCCACGCCCATTCGAACTGCTGACGGATCACGAAGGAATTCACCATCCCCTCACCGCAGGTCACCACATAGGCGTTTTTCGCCGCCTCATCCTTGTTCAGCACGCGGAAATTGCGCTTTGACAGCCAGTTGGAAATATTGGCCGCAAAGCAAGACCCGAAGGCAGTGATCTGCGTCTGCGGCGTGATGATCGGGGCAGGGGGCACCCAGCCGTGCAGCACGAACTTCTGCGTCCCCTCAACGTCGAGCAACCGAGAGGTGGTGGGGTTGAAATTGGTATGCTCACCGCGAAACCACGTCCGGTGTTCGGCGGTGGCCTTGCCGGTGGTCTGAAAGTTCAGCTCCTGCGCCTGCCCGGCCTTGGCCTTCTTGGTCGGTTTGCGTGTCATGCCTGTGCCCCTTTGCCCCGGTCCCGGTGGTGGCCCGCAGCCCCGCCGTTGTTTTGCAAGCAGTCTAGGCCAACATGGGTTACGAATCAATTGACGTGAACACGGGGAGTTATGTTGGCGCTACGGGGGGCGCTGCGGTGCATCCCTTCGATTTCATACCGAAATATCGCCAAGAAACCTGCTTGACGCGCGCTGCGCCCCCCCCTATTACACCCCGACGCAAAGGGCCGCAGGGTCTGATGCGGTGCGATGCGCGGTGGTAGCTCAGTTGGTTAGAGTACCGGCCTGTCACGCCGGGGGTCGCGGGTTCGAGCCCCGTCCGCCGCGCCATTCGCCTTAAAAAACCGTCCCGCAAGGGGCGGTTTTTTGGTTTCTGGGGGGCGTTTGGTGACTCCGTAGGGCGGGGTTCACCCGCCGTCCCCCGATGCGCCTCGCGCAGAATCTGATCCGCGCGGATAGCGTGTATTCCAGCCAACGATAGCCGGTTTCGCCCCATGCGGTGCTGTCGCCATGATCGCATCCTTGTGCAGGACCAGGAATCGTGCTGCGGCGACAGTCACTTCGCCAGCCACATGCCCGATTGCCGCTTCACCAAAGGTGCTAGCCACATAGGCCATGGCCAAAACCGTGTTTCGCGTGAACGGGCGCCGATACTCGGCAATCCGCCCTTCGTCCCCAGCCTTTGCCACCGTCCCCGCCGCCTGCCGCAAACGTGGCGTAGCAAGCTGTGCATCCGCCTCCAAGCCAACCGCGATCAGACGCTCACCTTGAGCCACTGTCGCAGGTTGGCGGTTGCGGGCATAGTCAAGCAGCCGCCGTTCCAGCAGGTCTACGTCAGGATGGCCCAGTGTCACCGGCGGCCCAAGACGCAACACCGAGTTCAACGCCGCTATGCACTCGGCATCCATCTGTTCCTGAACGGTTTTTTTCCCGTCTGCCTCACGCAGGTCGGTCGATGCTGCGATCTGGATGTGGATATCAAGCAGGTCAGCGTCTTCAAACGGCAGCGCAACGAGACTGCGCAGCGCATCGGCAGGAGCTTGTTACCTCGACAAACCTGTTGCCGAACCGCTGCGAAATCTCCACGCTTCGGGCAGCTTTGCATAAATGCGCCGCTTGATCGGATCCGTCAGATCAATGGCGGCTATTGCGCTTTGGTCCAGATCCAGATCCGTTAGGTCCCGCGACAATCTTGGGAATGGAGTTGGCTTCGGGCGGCTCTAGGGGGCTATCCAGAAAAGATACGTCAGGCATTGACCACGACAACGGCTGCGGCCAAGGAGGAAGGGATTTCAAATACGCCTGTATCTCGTAGTCACGCTTCTTTCGATCCGTGATCTTGTCCAACTTTGCCAGTTCAAGGTCGTTCCTGCGCGACGGTGTATCGTCGAAACTCAACCCGCCATCACCGGTCCACAGCAGGGGCAATTCGCACAAGGGGCGAAGATCATTTATCTGCGTATGATCAAGCGTGATACCGCGCAATTCTGGCAGGTTTCGCGCCGCGCTGATATCAGAAACACCTGCGCGATTCAGGTTCAGATACTGAAGATTTGTCAGGCTTGAAATTTCGTCGGGTAGGCGCTCAAGCGCGGCGTATGGGCCTGCAAGATTTAGAGTAGTTTCGCCATTTCTTCTGACCGATTCGATTTCCGCAACGGCATTCTTGAAGGCTATCTGCGGGTCGGTGGTCCAATCCATCACGAACTCCTTTTGCGCGGTCTATAGATGGCAATCCTTTGATGGCTTCGCAAGAGCGGCCTCACACCCCCCATTGACGCCCCCCACAACCTCGGCTACTCAGCCCCAATCGCGCGGTGGTAGCTCAGTTGGTTAGAGTACCGGCCTGTCACGCCGGGGGTCGCGGGTTCGAGCCCCGTCCGCCGCGCCATTCTCAAAAGCCGCTCCCGCAAGGGGCGGCTTTTTGGTTTTTGCGGCTTGTGGCGGGGCAGGTGCCCCGAACACGCCTGTATCTACGGATCCTCTACAGGTTCTTTACGCATCCTCTACGCCGTCTTTACGCCGCCAATCTTACAGCGTCAGCCGATACCGGACATGGCCATCCGTGGCGATAAAGCTGTCGTACAGCCTGCGGGCGGCGAGGTTGCCGTGGTCGGTGTTCCAGTAAAGCCGCTTCCAGCCCATGCTCCGGGCATGGGTCATCAGGTCCGTGATCAGCGCGCGGCCCACCCCTGCGCCGCGCGCGGTGGGGGCCACGAACAGATCCTCCAGATAGCAGTCGTCGCCCATCACCCAGGTAGACGGGTGGTTCTGGTGGATGGCAAAGCCGACCGCCACATCGCCCAGAACCGCCAGCCGGGCGTTGAGGGGCGAGCCGTCATCCATCAGACGTTTCCATGTGAAATCAGTGATCTGCGCGTCGATCTTCACATCATAATAGTCCAGAAACCCCTGCCAAAGCCCGCGCCATGCGGGCTCGTCGGCAGGGGTGGCGGCGCGGATATCGAGGCTCATTGCAGACGCGCCAAAACGCGCGCCCAAGACCGGATGCCCTTGTGGAAACACTCCAGATCATACTTTTCATTTGGGGAATGGATCTGGTCATCATCGCGGCCAAACCCGATCAGCATGGCGTCCATCCCCAGATAGGTCTTGAAATACCCCGCAATCGGAATCGACCCGCCGCAGCCGATATAGGCCGCAGGCACCCGCCATTCATCGGTCAGGGCTTGGCGGGCGGCCTCAAACGCCGGGTTGTCGATCGACATGACCCCGGCTGGCGAATTGCCATGACCCTTCCATTCCGCCCGGCAATCGGCGGGCAGTTGGGCCTGTACCCAAGCACGGAAACTTTGGGAAATGGCGTCGGGATTCTGGCCTGCGACCAGACGAAAGCTAATCTTTGCATGGGCTTGCGCGGGCAGAACGGTCTTGAAGCCTTCGCCGGTATAGCCGCCCCAGATGCCGTTGACCTCGGCCGTCGGGCGCGACCAGACCATCTCCAGCGGGGTTCGGTCCTGCTCACCCACCGGGATCGACAGGCCGACATCGCCCAGAAACTTCGTGTGATCAAAGGCAAGGGATTGCCATTGCTGGCGGATCGCATCGGGCAATTCGGTGACGCCATCGTAGAAACCGGGGATGGTAATGTGGCCGGTATCATCCGTCATATTGCCCAGAATTTTGGACAGGATACGGATCGGGTTGGCCGCAGCACCGCCGTAAGACCCTGAATGCAGGTCTTTATTTGCGGCATGGATGGTCAGCTCCTCACCCAGCAGCCCGCGCAGCATGGTGGTGATGGCGGGGGTGTTGTCGGCAAACAACCCGGTGTCACAGATCAGTGCGATATCGGCGGCAAGTTCGGTTGCGTTGTCTTTCATGAACGGAATCAGCGAAGGCGACCCCGATTCCTCCTCCCCCTCCAGAAAGATGGTCAGGCGGCAGGGCAGGGTGCCATGCACGGCTTTCCATGCGCGGCAGGCCTCAAGGAAGGTCATCAACTGGCCCTTGTCATCCGACGCCCCCCGGCCCCGGATTACCCGGCCTTTGGGGGTATCCTGCACTTGCGGATCAAAGGGATCGCGGTCCCAAAGCGACAGCGGATCAACGGGTTGCACGTCGTAGTGACCATAGAACAGCAGATGCCGCCCGCCTGTCCCACCATGGGCCACCACCATCGGATGGCCGGGCGTTTCGCGGGCAGATGCCTCAAACCCCAGATCGGTCAACTCGGCCACCAGCCAGTCGGCAGCCTTCGCGCAGTCGGGTTTGAAGGCGGGGTCGGTCGAGATTGACGGGATGCGCAGCAGGTCCAGCAGGCGGTCCAGTGCGTCGGGAAGGGTGTCGTCGATCCGGGCCAATACGGCGTCTAGGGTCACGGGCGGTCTCCTGACTGTGATGATGGCGGGCACCCTATCAGCCAAGGGGGGACTGTCCAGAGCCGGTGCTTCGCGGTATGACGGTGCGGACAAAAAGACGGAGTCAGTCATGCAGACGACATTCATTACGGCACTGGTGCTTGCCGTGGCGGCGACCGGTGCTGCGGCACAGGATGCCCCGCCAGAGACCGCCGTTCTGGGCACAGCGACCGTAACGGTCTATCCGCAGCCCTTCCTGTCAGAGCCAGAGCTGATGACGCTGCGGGCGGTGATGACGAATGAACAGGCGCTGACCCTGTTTGTTGGTGAAAAGGGTGGCCATGCGGCTTTGGCGGTGTCGCCGGTGGACGGGTTTATCCGCGACGGCCAGCCCACGGTTTCGGCGGTGGCGATTGGCGGGCATGACGACAGCGAAAAAGCCCGTGCAGATGCGCTGCAAGGCTGTAATGCGAAAAAGACAGGCGGGCCGGATTGTGTGGTGGTGCTGACGGTTTCGCCGCAGGCCTGACGCCAGAGTGGGTCTACGAAAGGCGGGGTGACAATTCGCCCTCTTTCGATTTATGCCCGATTGATCTTAGTCAAGGCGAGCACGCTGCCCGGTGAACACTGGGGCCGCAGGCCAGCAGGAGACAACCATGACCCTTCGCCCCAACAGCCATGCCGCCTTGTATGATGCGGCGATTGATCAGGCCCTTGGCCGTCTGCACAGTGAGGGCCGCTATCGCACCTTTATTGATATCGAACGCAGTCAGGGCCAGTTTCCCCATGCAGTCTGGACGCGCCCCGATGGCAGCAAGGCTGACATAACTGTCTGGTGCGGCAACGATTATCTGGGCATGGGGCAGCACCCGGATGTGTTGGCCGCGATGCACGAGGCGCTGGAGGCGACCGGGGCAGGGTCGGGCGGCACCCGTAATATCAGCGGCACCACGGTTTATCACAACATGCTGGAGGCTGAGCTTGCCGATCTGCATGGCAAGGACGCGGCTTTGGTGTTCACCAGCGCCTACATTGCCAATGATGCCACGCTGTCTACGCTGCGGACCATCTTTCCGGGGCTGATCATTTATTCCGACGCACTGAACCATGCCTCTATGATCGAAGGCGTGCGGCGTGGCGGGGGCGAGAAACGGGTGTTCCGGCACAATGATGTGGATCATCTGCGCGCCCTGCTGGCAGCCGATGATCCGGCGGCGCCCAAGCTGATTGCGTTCGAGTCGATCTATTCGATGGACGGCGACTTTGGTCCGATCAAGGCGATCTGCGATCTGGCCGATGAATTTGGCGCGCTGACCTATATTGACGAGGTTCACGCGGTGGGAATGTACGGCGCGCGGGGGGCAGGTGTGGCCGAACGCGACGGTCAGATGCACCGGATCGACATCATCAACGGCACTTTGGCCAAGGCTTACGGCGTGTTTGGCGGCTATATTGCTGCAAGCGCGAAAATGGTCGATGCGGTGCGGTCTTATGCCCCCGGATTCATCTTTACGACCTCGCTGCCGCCTGCAATTGCTGCGGGTGCAGCCGTGTCTGTGCGGATTTTGAAGACAGCGCAGCATCTGCGGGATGCGCATCAATTGCAGGCCCGGATTCTGAAGCTGCGGCTGAAGGGGTTGGGGCTGCCGATCATGGATCACGGGTCGCATATAGTGCCCGTGCATGTGGGCAACCCCATCCATTGCAAGATGCTGTCCGACATGCTGCTGGCCGACTATGGCATCTATGTGCAGCCGATCAACTATCCCACTGTGCCGCGCGGCACTGAACGGCTGCGGTTTACCCCCTCTCCGGTGCATGGAGCGGCACAAATTGATCATCTCATACGCAGTCTTGATGCGCTGTGGGGTCATTGTGCGCTGAATCGCGCCGAAGCCTCTGCCTGACCCTTGGACGGGGTGCATTGGGTCTTGCCATATGCTAGCGTCTGCCTAATACGAACAGCCATGAGTCGCGGCACAAGCGACTTGGTTTTAGACCACGGGCAGCAGGGGACAGGCCAATGACAGGTTGGGCCGCATGATCGGTTGGAGGGCGAAACCTTCGACAACCGAATCCGAAAAGCCGAAGGGCTTTGACGATTTCGAGTTGCGGCTTGGTGATGTCATGCGGGGCGAACGTGCCACGTTGGGCAAGTCGCTGCTTGATGTGCAGCGCGAGTTGAAAATCAAGGCCACCTACATTGCCGCCATCGAAAATGCCGATGTGTCGGCGTTTGAAACCCCGGGGTTTGTGGCGGGCTATATCCGGTCTTACGCGCGCTATCTGGGCATGGACCCCGATGATGCGTTCAAGCGGTTTTGTGTCGAGGCCAACTTTGCCGTGGCACATGGCATGTCTGCCGATGCGGCCCCGGTGCGGGCTGCGGCGGCGCGGACACGGGCTGCGATTGAATTTTCCGACCCGCTGGCCAATCCGAATGCGACTTTCGTGCCGCGCACGGAAAGCATGTTTGCCCGGGTTGAACCTGGTGCGCTTGGGTCTGTGGCCGTTCTGATCGCGCTGATCGGGGCGATTGGCTATGGTGGTTGGTCGGTGTTGCAAGAGGTGCAGCGCGTGCAACTGGCGCCGGTTGATGAGGCCCCGTCTGTGGTGGCCGAGATTGACCCGCTGGGGTCTGCCGGTACGGCGGCACCGCTGGTGGTGACGCAAACTGATGCGGCAGATCGTCTGTACCGCCCCGAGGCGCTGGATGTGCCGGTGCTGACCCCGCGCGATGGCCCGATTGCGGCGATCAACCCGCGTCTGACCACCGCTGCCCCGGTGCCGGGGATTGAACTGGCAGATGCGACTGAAGATGCGGTTCAGGTTGTGGCCGATGTGAAACCCGGTGTCGAGGTGCTGGCGGTACGTCCGGCCTGGGTGCGGGTCAATTCGGCGGATGGCACGGTACTGTTCGAGAAAATTCTTGATGCGGGCGAGCGGTATGTGGTGCCGCCGCTGGAAGTGTCTGCCGTGTTCCGCACGGGCAATTCTGGGTCGGTCTATTTTGTCGTCAATGGCAAGACCTATGGCCCGGCTGCCCCGGGTGCGAATGTGGCCAAAGGCATTGCCCTTGCGCCCGACGCGCTGAGCGCGAATTACGCCGAGGCTGATCTGACCGGTGACGCCGATCTGGCGCGTTTCAGCACGGCCTCTGCGGAAACCACCGCAGAACCCGAGCCTGTGTCTGAGTAAATTCCTGCGGTCGCGGCGCTTTGCGTTGCCGCCGCTGCCGACTGCGCCTATCTATGGCGCACACGCAGACGGAGCCTGACCGATGACCCACAATCCGATCCGACCCTGGCGCAATATCGAACGGCGGGTGTCGCGGCAAATCCGGGTCGGCAAGGTTCTGGTCGGGGGCGATGCGCCGATTTCGGTGCAGACCATGACCAACACCCTGACCCATGATGTGAAGGCCACCATCGAGCAGATTCAACGCTGTGCGGTGGCCGGGGCTGACATTGTGCGGGTTTCGACCCCCGATGTGGAAAGCACGGCGGCGCTGCGGGAAATCGTGCGCGAATCGCCGGTGCCGATCGTGGCGGATATTCATTTTCACTACAAACGCGCGATCGAGGCGGCCGAGGCTGGGGCCGCCTGTCTGCGGATCAACCCCGGCAACATCGGCGATGCCAAGCGGGTGGCAGAGGTCGTCAAGGCCGCCAAGGACCATGGCTGTTCCATCCGTATCGGGGTGAACGCAGGGTCGTTGGAGCGGCATCTGCTGGACAAATACGGCGAGCCTTGCCCGGACGCGATGGTCGAGTCCGGCATGGACCACATCAAGCTGTTGCAGGACAACGATTTTCACGAGTTCAAAATCAGTGTCAAAGCGTCGGATGTGTTCATGGCCGCCGCCGCCTATCAGCAGCTTGGCACGGTGACGGATGCGCCGATCCATCTGGGCATCACCGAGGCGGGCGGGCTGGTGTCGGGCACGGTGAAATCGGCCATCGGGTTGGGTAGCCTGCTGTGGTTCGGGATCGGCGATACCATCCGGGTCAGCCTGTCTGCCGATCCGGTCGAGGAGGTGAAGGTCGGGTTCGAGATCCTCAAAAGCCTTGGCCTGCGGCACCGGGGGGTGACGATCATTTCCTGCCCAAGCTTGCGCGCGGCAAGGGTTTGACGTGATCAAGACCGTGTCGGAACTGGAAAACCGGCTGGCGCATATCACCACCAGCCTGAGCCTGAGCATCATCGGCTGCGTGGTCAACGGCCCCGGTGAGGCGCTGATGACCGACATCGGCTTTACCGGCGGCGGGGCAGGGTCGGGGATGGTGTATCTGGCGGGCAAGCAGGTACACAAGCTGGGCAATGAAAAGATGGTGGATCACATCGTTGAACTGGTCGAGGAAAAGGCCGCTCAGATCGAGGCCGAAGCCGTGCAAGCGGTTTGAGTTACAGCAGAATATCGCTTGCGGCGAGCGATGTGATGTTGGTGAGGCGGATTTCAAAATCCGCCGTCAGATTGCCACTGACATCGGCAAACAGCGAAAGATGCGGGCCCGAGGTTTCGATCCACACCGAATTGGCGGCAGGCCCGTTGGCCGAAAATTTGAAGGCCTTGTTGGTGCCAGAATACACATCCGCATTGATCAGCCGCAGGTCGATCAGGTCCGTGCCGGAAACAAAGTGCGCAACAATATCGCGGTGAGACCCGATCTGAGAACTCTTCAACCGCATTGAAGATAAAGATATCGCGGTTGGTATCGACCCCGCCCGCCAGAACATCGGTGCCCAGGCCCCCGGTCATCTTGTCGCCGCCAATGCCGCCTGACAGCGTATCGCGGCCATCGCCGCCAAACAGCACGTCGCCCGAATTGCCCCCGGCAAGAGAATCATTGCCCTGTTCGCCAGACAGGCTGTCGGCCCCATTCTCGCCAGCAAGGGTGTCGTCCCCCCGTCCGCCTAGGAGGCTATCGTTGCCAGTCCAGCCCGCCATGTAATCATTATCATCAGACCCGGTCAGCAGGTCATTCGCGGCCAGCATCGCCCGCAGCAGTGCTTGATCATCCGTGGGTGTGGTGGAAACCACCGCCTGATACATGGCGACGGCCGAGACAGTTGTGTTGACGAGGAAAAAGTAAAGTTCGGCCTGATTGGCACTATCGACGCTCAGAAAGCCCGTGACGGTGCCGCCGGTAGGGACATTGTTCGCGTCAATCGTCAGCCCATCTCCGCCAACGATGAAGGCGCTGGTGGCGAAATTCACATTCGGGTTGCCAGACCAATAAACGCCCGTGTCGATTACAGACCAGCCTTCGGTCATGCCAACCAGATCGTTCGGATCAAAACTTTCGGGGCGGTCATTGAAGAAGCGGAAATAGTCGAAGTCCACCACAGCCGAAAGTTCAAATTGCCGGGTGTCAATGACACCGTTGGACGAAAGCTGTGCCATGATAACCCCTTACATACAGTCCGTGGCAGGATGCGTAAGGGACAGATCAGCGCGCGTCAAGAATGGCGTGACGGTCCGGGGTGATCAGCCCTTGCGTTCGTCCGCCACCAGTTTTCGCATATCGTCCAGCGGGATATAGCCGCGCACCATGCTGCCCTGGAACACGAACATCGGCGTGCCGTTGATATCCATCGCCGACCCAAGCGCGTGATTGGCGTCGATCACGGCCTTGACCTCGGGGCCTGCCATCCGTTCGGTGATCTTGGCCGCATCATGGCCCATATCGGTCGCCATCCGTGCCAGCGTTTCCGGCGTCGCATCGCCGCGCAGGGTCATCAGCGCGTCATGCGTGGCCTTGTAGGCGTCGTCGCCATACAGTTGCAGCACCGCTACCGCATAGCGCGCAGACAGCAATGACCCTTCGCCGAGGATCGGAAATTCCTTCACGATCAGGCGGATATTGCCGTCAGCTTTTACCAGCTCTTCAATCTCTGGCTGGGCTTTGCGGCAATAGCCGCAGCGGTAATCCATGAATTCCACGATGGTGATATCACCATCCGGGTTGCCGCCCACCCACGATGCCGGGTCTTTGAAAATGGCGTCGGCATTGGACACCAGCAGGGCTTTGTCACGCTCGCCTGCCGCCTGATCTTCGCGCGATTGCAGCACGTTCATCGCCTCGACAATCACATCGGGGTTTTCGACCAGATAGGCGCGCACTTCATCTCGAAAGGCTGTGCGCTCGGCATCTGTCATCTCACCCAAGCCGCCCGCGATCGCAGTGCTGGTCAAAAGGCCAATGACCAAGGGGGCGGCGATCAGGGCTGGCAGCAAGGCGCGCATAGGGTGTCTCCGACAGATATGATGTGCGGTCACGGGGTTGACCTTGTGCCGCCAAACGGGACACTCACGCGCATGAACCATAAAGGGCGGGCAATGAACAGATCAAGGCGCGGTCAGGTTGATCCCTTCATTGTGATGGATGTGGTTGAGGCTGCCCGGGTGCTGGAAGCGCAGGGGCGATCTGTGATCCATATGGAGGTGGGCCAGCCCGGGACCGGGGCCCCGTTGGGCGCGCAACAGGCGGTGGCGGCGGCGCTGGATCAGCCGTTGGGCTATACCGTCGCCTTGGGCTTGCCTGCGCTGCGGGCGGGGATCGCGGATTTGTACCGCCGCTGGTACGGGGTGGATGGTATCGCCCGACCGGGTGATCGTGACGGCAGGGTCGTCGGCGGCGTTTCTGCTGGCCTTCACAGCGCTGTTTGATGCGGGCGACCGGGTGGGGATGGGGGAACCCGGCTATCCGTCCTATCGCCAGATTTTGCGGGCGCTGAGCCTGACCCCGGTGGGTATTCCTGCGTCAGACGGGAACAGGTTGCAACCCGTGCCGGGGGATATGGAAGGATTGGATATCAAGGGGTTGATCATTGCATCCCCCGGCAATCCGTCCGGCACCATGCTGTCACGAAGCGCCCTTGCAGACCTGATCGCCTACGCCGATCAGCGGGATATCGCCTTCATCTCGGATGAGATTTACCACGGGCTGCACTACGGCGACCGGGCCGTATCGGCGTTGGAGATCACGGACAACGCCTATGTGATCAACTCGTTCTCCAAGTATTTCTCGATGACGGGCTGGCGCATCGGCTGGATGATCGTGCCGCCCGACCATGTACGCCTGATCGAACGGCTGGCGCAGAATATGTTCATCTGCCCGCCCCATGTGGCGCAGGTCGCGGCTTTGGCGGCACTGGACTGTGAGGCCGGAGGCCGAGGCCAACCGCGTGACCTATGCCACCAATCGCCGCCTGATGCTGGACGGGTTGCCGCGTGCGGGGTTCACCCACATCGCGCCGCCTGATGGGGCGTTCTACATCTATGCCGACGTGTCGGACCTGACCGCCGACAGCCGTGCCTTTGCTGAGGAATTGCTGCACGGGGCAGGGGTGGCAGTGACGCCTGGCCTCGATTTCGATCCGGTGCGGGGGCATAAAACCTTGCGGTTTTCCTATGCCCGCAGCACGGCGGATATCACCGAAGGGCTGGCCCGGTTGCAGGCCTATATGGCGGGACGGCAGGCATGATCCGGGTGTTGGTGTTCGTGCTGGCGATGCTGGCGCAGGGGGCTGCGGCACAGGATTTGTCTGCCCTTGCCCGGCTGGTGCCGGATCAATCTGCAATTGCCCTGTCAGGGGCAGATGTGCAGGTGACGCTTGGCCTGACGCAATCGGTGCCGTGGCGGGTGCGGGTGTTGGACACGCCGCCGCGCGTGGTGGTGGATACCCGAGAGGTGGATTGGGCAGGCCTGCCCGACGTTGCCCAGACCGGGCCGATGGTTGCGATGCGGGCAGGCATCTTCCGCCCCGGCTGGTCGCGGTTGGTGATGGAACTGTCCGGCCCGCATCTGGTGACACTCGCGGAAATGGCCACGTCTGACGCGGGGGCCGTTCTGCGCCTGACGCTGACGCCCGCCACCTCGCAAGCCTTTGCCGCGGCGGCCAGTCTGCCCGAACCGCCCGAATGGTCGCTGCCCAAACCCGCCGAGGTGCCGGTGCTGCCGCCGCGTGGTACAGGCCCGGTGATGGTGGTGCTGGACCCCGGTCATGGCGGGCTGGACCCGGGGGCCGAACGGGATGGCCACAGCGAGGCCGGACTGATGCTGACCTTTGCGCGAGAGCTGAAAGAGGTGTTGCTGCGCGATGGCCGCTTTGCAGTGACGATGACGCGCGATGATAATGTGTTCGTGCCGCTGGAAACCCGCATCTCCATTGCGCGGGCTGCGGGCGCGCAGGTATTTATCGCGCTGCATGCCGACGCGCTTGCCGAAGGGCAGGCCAGTGGGGCCACGATCTACACCCTGTCAGAGGAAGCCTCGGATGAGGCCTCCGCCACCCTTGCCGAACGCCATGACCGCGACGATCTGCTGGCGGGGGTGGATCTGACGGAACAGGATGATCTGGTGGCGGGGGTGCTGATGGATATGGCCCGCACCGTGACGGAACCGCGCACCGAACGTCTGGCACAGGCGCTGGAGGGGGCGATCAAGGCGGCAGAGGTGCGGATGCACCGCAAACCGCTGCAACGGGCGGGGTTTTCGGTGCTGAAATCGCCCGACATTCCATCCGTTCTGATCGAACTTGGGTTTTTATCCTCGGCCCGCGATCTGGCGCATCTGGTGGACCCCGACTGGCGTGCGACCATGGCAGGCGCTTTGCGCGATGGATTGGCGACCTGGGTCACCGAGGACGCAGCCCTTGCGGCGGTCGCACATGACTGATCATGCGCAGGGTGCCGCCACTGTGACATTCCCCCATCCCCCAAGCTTTTGACGGCGGCGCGCGTCTGGTATAAACGGCCAAGCATACGGAATAGGGGTTTTGCGGGTGTTCAGATTCATCGGCTCGTTCTTCGGGGCCATCTTCACTGCAGTGACCCTTGGCCTGTTGTTCGCAGCGCTAAGCGTGGGTGCGATTTTTTTCATGTATTCCCGTGACTTGCCCAGTCATGAGGTGCTTGCAAACTATACCCCCGCGACCATCAGCCGGATCTATTCCGGTGAGGGGCGGATCATCGACGAATTCGCGCAGGAACGCCGCCTGTTCGTGCCGACCGAAGATATTCCCGAACTGGTCAAACACGCTTTCGTGTCTGCCGAGGACAAGAATTTCTACACCCATCACGGCTATGACACCCGGGGCATCGTCGCCGCAGGGATCGAGGCCCTGCAATCGCGGGGCAGCAACGTGCGCGGTGCATCGACCATCACCCAGCAGGTGATGAAGAACTTCCTGCTTGACGGGTCACGGTCGGTGGAACGCAAGGTCAAGGAAATCATCCTCGCGACCCGGCTGGAACAGACGTTGTCCAAGGACAAAATTCTGGAACTGTATCTGAACGAGATTTTCCTTGGCAAAAACTCCTACGGCGTTGCGGCTGCCGCCCAGACCTATTTCAACAAGCCGCTGACCGCCCTTGCCCCGCATGAGGCTGCGATGCTGGCGTCCATGCCGCAGGCCCCCGGCAAGTATGACCCGGTGACGGGCAAGGAACGCCTGACCGAACGGCGCAACTATGTGCTGCGTGAGATGTGGCAGAACGGTTATATTGATCAGGCGACCTATGAGGCTGAACGGGTTCTGCCGCTGAAATCCGTGCAGAACGGCGATTATCCGGGGTTCCGCGAAAGCCTGCCGCCGCGTGGCTATTTCACCGATGAGATCAGGCGCCAGCTGTCTGGCACCTTTGGCGAGGAAGAATTTTTCGGCGGCGGTCTGACAATTCGTGCCACCGTAGACCCCGAATTGCAGGAATCCGCTGCCAAGGCGCTGCGGGCGGGCCTCGAACGTTATGACCGGGGCCGGGGCGTCTGGCGCGGCACGGGCAAGACGATTGCGGCAGAAAAGCTGACCTCCGAGCCCGATTGGCGCGCCGCACTTGCCGACACACCCGCCCCCCGCGATGTCGACGGCTGGCACCCCGCCGTTGTGCTGGAGGTCGGCGAGACCGCCGCCCGCATCGGGATTGAAGGCGTTCAGGACGATGAGGATGGCCATTTCATCCCGGCCGAGGATGTGACCTGGGCCCGCAAGCGTCTGGCCGATGGCAAGCTGGCCAAGAAGGCGCGCGTGGCGGGCGATCTGGTGGCCGTGGGTGACGTGGTGCTGGTGCGCGCGGTGACGAATGACGACGACAGCTTCAACCGCTGGTCGCTGCGTCAGGTGCCTGAAGTGCAGGGCGCATTCATGGCGATGGACGTGAACTCGGGCCGGGTTCTGGCGATGCAGGGCGGGTTTTCCTATCAGGATTCGGTGTTCAACCGCACCACCCAAGCCACGCGCCAACCGGGGTCCAGCTTCAAACCCTTCGTCTATGCGGCGGCGCTCGATTCAGGCTTTACCCCTGCCACCATTGTGGTCGATGCCCCGATTGAAATTGAAACGCCGCAAGGGTTGTGGACGCCGAAGAACGCATCGAACAAGTTCTACGGCCCCACCCCGCTGCGCACCGGGATCGAGCAAAGCCGGAACCTGATGACGGTGCGGATTGCCGAAGAAATCGGCATGCAGACCGTGGCAGGCTATGCCGAACGCTTTGGCGTGTATGACCGGATGGACCCGTTTCTGGCCAACGCTCTTGGCGCGCAGGAAACCACCCTGTTCAAGATGGTGGCAGCCTATTCGATGTTCGCCAATGGCGGCGAGAGGGTGGAACCGACGCTGGTGGACCGGGTGCAGGACCGGTTCGGCAAGACCATCTACCGCCACGACCAACGCGTGTGCGAGGATTGCACTTCGGGCGGGTTGCCGCGCGGGCAGGGGGTGCATATCACCTCAAACCGCGAACGGGTGATGGACGCGATCACCGCCTATCAGTTGACCTCCATGATGCAGGGCGTGGTCGAACGCGGCACCGCGCGTGGCATCAACCTGCCGGTTCCGGTGGCGGGCAAGACGGGCACGACCAATGACGCCAAGGACGTGTGGTTCATCGGCTTCACCAGCAACGTGGCGGCGGGCTGCTACATCGGCTACGACCAGCCGCGCACCTTGGGGGATGGAGCCTCAGGCGGCGGGTTCTGCGGCCCGGTGTTTGAGAGCTTCATGAAAACCGCAATCAAGAAATACGGTGGCGGCCCGTTCCGCGTGCCACCGGGCGGGTATTTCATCAAGATCGACCGGTTCACCGGTGCGCGTCTTTCCGATGATGCGACGGGCGATTATGTGGTGTCGGAATACTTCCGCGAAGGCGAAGACCCGATCTTCGGCCTTGGTGCGATGGTGGATGGTGGGTTTGAAATGGGCTCCAACCTGCCACTGTTTGCCTATGGCGAAGGCGAGGGTGGCGGTTCTGCGGCAACTGTCACCACCGCCTCGGGCAAAACCAAGGTGGTGCCGAAAAAGGCTGACTTTGGCACCCTGTCTTCGGGCGGGTTGTATTAAGCATTCCAGTTTGATCCCAAGCTTGACTCGCACGGTCTTGTTAGGGAGGGTTACAGGCCTTTAACCTGTAACCGGAGCAATTTATGAACTTTCTTGGCAACCTCTCCATTGTTGATCCGCGCCGACTTTGCAACTCACCAGAGCTTGCCGGGGCCGTGGCCTCGGTGGTGACCGAGATTAATGGCACCCTCTATGTGTTTGTCGCCGCGCAATATGACGATGGCGTGCAAGTGCTGAAACTGGCTGACAATCAGCTGGAAACCGTGTTCAGCATCGGCGACACCAACGCCTTGGCATTGCAAGGTGCTACGGAACTGCGGATCGTGGAATCAGGCGGCGAGAAATTCCTGATCGTGCTCGCCCCCGGCGATGACGGGATTTCGTCGTTCCGGATTGATCAGACCCCCGGGGCCACCGAAGGCCATTTGGTACCAGCGCAATCGCTGTATGACGGCGGATCGCTGGCGTTGTTTGCCGACAGCTATCTGATGGAAACGGTGACCACGTCTGCAGGGGCCTTTGTGATCACGGCTAGTCAGTCCGACGATGCGCTGAATGTTCTGCGGGTCGAGGCCGATGGCCAGTTCACCTTTGTCGACTCTGTGGCCGACAGCGAAGATGCGGATTACAACCTCAATGGAGCGTGGTCGGTGGCAGTGCATCAGACCGGTGCCCAAACTTATGTTTACGTGTCCGGCAGTGATGATGCGGGCCTCAGCGTGTTCAGCATGTCCGCAGGCGGGACGCTGACATCGGTGCAGGACGTGGAGCTGACGCAATACGCGGTCATTCAGCACATGACGGTCGTGCCGGCCAATGGTGGCCATTATCTTGTGGTGTCAGAATCTGATACCAACCGGCTGATCACCTATGAAATCGGGGCAGGCGGGGCTTTGACCTTTGTGTCGCAGCTGATCTACGACGTTTCCAACACGCAGCTGCAATTCAATGATTTTACCCGGCTGGAAACCATGGTCATTGATGGCGTGGCTTTCGTGGTCGGGGCAAGTTCGTCAAGCGACGCGGTTGTGGTGTTTGGTCTTGATCAGAATGGCGTCTTGTCGCTGACCACCAGTCTGGCCTCGACTGCGTTGAATGGCGTGTTCGGATTGACGGCGTTTCAGCATGCGGGGCGGCAATATGTGCTGTCCTCGGCGCGCGATGCCAGCAGCATCACGTTGCTGGAGGTAGGGGCTGCGGATGATCCGCTGGTGGCGACGCAGGGCGATGACCAGATCGTCGGGTTGGGCGGCGACGATGACATTGTAGCGCGCGGCGGCAACGATCTGGTTTACGGCGGCGATGGGGACGATGTGGTGTCGGGCCGGGCGGGTGATGACAGCTTGCTTGGGGGCGCAGGTCAGGATGTTTTGCTGGGCGGGGCGGGCAATGACATCCTGCAAGGTGGAACAGCGGCCGACATTCTGATGGGCAATACCGGTGTTGATACACTCAGCTATAGCGCGTCTGCGGCAGCCGTGACGGTAAACCTAGGCACTGGTACGGCAAGTGGTGGGGACGCCAGCGGCGATGTATTCATCGGAATGGAAGCGCTGATCGGATCGGCGCGGTCGGACGCGCTGACAGGAAGTGCCGGGGCCAACCGGATCGAAAGTGGGGCTGGCAATGACACTGTGTTAGGGCTTCAAGGCGTTGACGTTCTTTACGGCGGCGATGGAAACGACCAGATTTACGGTGGCGATCAGGCGGATCGGCTGTTCGGTGATCTTGGGCGGGACACAATCAACGGCGATACCGGCAACGACGTGCTGCGGGGCGGTGGCAGCAATGACGTGATTTACGGTGGGACCGGAAATGACGAGTTATTCGGCGATGCCGGCAACGACACGCTGGTGGGAGATGCCGGTGACGACATCATGGATGGCGGCGGTGGCGTTGACATCTTCCGGTTCATTCCAGGGCTTGGTTCTGACCAGATCAATGGCTTTAGCATTGCTGAAGACATACTGGATCTGTCGGCAATTACCGGGATCAATTCGCTCGCCGAATTCCGCACGGCTGCCGTATCATTTGGGGGCAACACTGTGGTCAATCTGCCGGATGACGAATCCATCTTCCTGATCGGTGTCATTGAAACCCAGTTTACAGTGGCCAACTTCATTTTTTGACGCCCGCTTGCAGCGTTTCCACCAAGGCAGTATAAGCCGGAACAATCCGCAACGCCGCCATATCTCCGGCGGCGTTGCCTTTTTCAAGGCGGACCTCGTCCGATGCGCACCGAAATTCAGTACCTCGCCGATGCGATCCGCAAATCCTTGAAACTGCTGGGGCAGCGGATGGATATAGAAACCGCCCCCTACCGGTTGGAGGAGTTCGACGCGCTGATCGAGGCCCCCGATTTATGGTCCGACCCTGCCAAGGCGCAGGGGCTGATGCGCAAGCGGCAGCAATTGATTGACGCGATGTCCACCTACCGGATGATCGAGAACGGGTTGCGCGACAATGCCGAGCTGATCGAGATGGGCGAGGCCGAGGGTGACGCCGAGATCGTGGCCGAGGCCGAAGCCGCGCTGAAATCCCTGGCCGAAACCGCCGCCGCCAAAGAGCTGGAGGCGCTGCTGGATGGCGAGGCGGATGGCAACGACACATTCCTTGAGATCAACGCGGGCGCGGGCGGGACCGAGTCCTGCGACTGGGCCAGCATGCTGGCGCGCATGTATGTGCGGTGGGCGGAAAAGAAGGGCTACACCGTCGAGTTGCAGGCAGAATCCGCGGGCGACGAGACCGGGATCAAATCAGCGGGTTACAAGATTTCCGGCCGCAATGCCTATGGCTGGCTGAAGTCGGAATCGGGTGTGCATCGTCTGGTGCGGATCAGCCCCTTCGGGTCTGCCGACAAACGCCAGACCTCTTTCGCGTCGGTCTGGGTCTATCCGGTGGTGGATGACAACATCGAGATCGACATCCCCGACCGTGATATCCGCATCGACACCTACCGGTCGTCAGGGGCCGGGGGGCAGCACGTCAACACCACCGACTCGGCCGTGCGGATCACCCATTTGCCGACCAATATCGTGGTGACTTCGTCGATGAAATCGCAGCACCAGAACCGCGAGGCCTGCATGAACGCGCTGCGGTCACGCCTGTATCAGCTCGAACTGGACCGCCGCAACGCAAGCATCAACGCGCAGCATGACGCCAAGGGCGATGCGGGCTGGGGCAATCAGATCCGGTCCTACGTGTTGCAGCCCTATCAGATGGTCAAGGATTTGCGCACCAATGTGGAAACATCCGATACCGGCGGCGTGCTGGACGGCGATCTGGACAAGTTCATGGCCGCGACGCTTGCGATGGATGTGGCGGGCAAATCCCGCGCCGAGGCGAACGCAGCCGACTAACCTTATCTAAAATTTACATCCTCTTTGCTCAAATATCCCGGGGTCCGGGGCTGGCCCCGGGGGCTGCAACCCGCGCAACCCCGCAGAACCAAAAACAAAAGGCACCCCACAGGGTGCCTTTGTCATTCGTATGAGGCAAAGATCAGACCCCGTCGCCCGGCTTGACCACGGGTGCGGCCTGCATCGCAGGGGCGGGCGGCACGGTGCGGCCGCTTTGCAGCGGATCTTCCTGGCGCTGGACGGAGCCTTCGAAATGGGCACCCGATTCAATCGCGATGGTTTTGTGGATGATGTCGCCTTCCACGCGGGCGGTAGAGGTCAGGCGCACTTTGAGGCCCCGAACCCGGCCAATCACCCGGCCGTTGACGACGATATCGTCGGCAACAATCTCGCCCCGGATGGTGGCGGTTTCGCCCACGGTCAGCAGGTGGGCACGGATATCGCCCTCAACCGTCCCTTCAACCTGAATATCACCGGTGGTGCGCAGATTGCCCACCACGGTCAGATCGGATGACAGAACCGAGGCCGCAGCCTTGGTCTTGGGGGACGACGGGGTGAAATCCATCGAAGGTTTGGTCATTGATGCCTCCGGGGCTTTCGGCTTGTCGGTGTCGCCAGCTTTGGGGCCTGGCTCGTTTATTCTGCTTTTAGAAAACATCTGTCGCTGCCTTTATGAAGGTCATCGGGTTCACAGGCGTGCCGCCGACGTGGACTTCGTAGTGAAGATGAGTACCGGTAGACCGGCCTGAATTTCCCATATCACCGATCCGTTCGCCGCGCGAGACCCTTTGGCCCACTGTCACGCGGATCTGGCTTTGGTGACCGTAAAGTGTTTCCAGCCCGAAGGCATGTTTGATGCGCACGACGCGGCCATAGCCCGAATCCCAGCCTGCATAGCTGACCACACCGTCCGCAGTGGCATAAATCGGGGTGCCATAGGCACCGGCCATGTCGGTGCCCGCGTGCATCCGGGTGCCAGCCCCTTTTGGATCACGGCGATAGCCGAAGCCGGAGGTCCAGCGGAACGCGTCATGCACGGGCATTCCGAACGGCGCCTTGAAGGCAGCGATGCGGTAAAGGTTCATCCGGTCCAGCCCGGACAGAATCGTATTGGCGCGCAATTCTTCGGCGGAGGGGCCTGCAGCGGCCCCTTTGGTGGACAGGTTGATCGGTGTCAGCGGGCCGCCCTGGCCGGAATACCCCTTGCGCACGGCGTCCAGCAGATCGTCCGGCGAGAGGCCTGCCTGACGGAACATCTTGTCCAGCGGCTCCATCGACACGGTGACGGCTTCTTCCAACTGGGCGAAAATCACGTCGTTGCGGGCTTCGAGCGCCTTCTTTTCCTCGATCACCACCAGCGCATCGGCGCGGGCCGCGTCGGCCACATCTTCCATCTTGTCGCGTTCGCGCGCCGTCGCGCCCAGAGCGCTTGCCAGAATATCCAGCGTGGCAAGCGCGTCATGCGCGCGCCCCACTTCGGTCGCCCCGCCCGACTTTTGCGTCAGGGCGGCGGTAACCCGGCTGGTTTCACCGCGCAATTCGTCGCGTTCCTTGATGGTGCGGCGCAGAGTGTTCTGGATCACGTCGATGCCGGTTTCCAGCTCGCGCCGACGGTCCTCTGACGCCAGCAGTCTGCCTTGCATATCAGACACTTGAGCAAGCGCGATGTTGAAGCGTTCCTGCGCGCGGGCGGCTTCGGTCGCGCGCAGATCGCGGTCGGCAGACAGCGCGTTCAGGCGTTCTTCGTACAGCGCCAACTGGCGTTGCGATTGTTCGCGTGACGATCCGGCCCCGATGGTATCCATCATCAGCACGGCAGTCGCCACAATGGTCCAGGCCACCGCAAGGGTGCCCACGGTGACGGCAATCGCCTGCGTGGCCGGGCGCAGGCGGACAAAGCGGGTGGTGTCGTCGGATTTCAGAAACAGGCGCTGTTCAGGAAAGTATTGATCAAGCGTTGTATGGATCCGAAAGGCGAGCCGTGTCAGCACTGGGCGATGTTCCGTTCATTGCTAAAATTGCGCAAAGGCAGGGGCCTTGGCGCGTCCACAGGGTCTTTCATGCGCAACCTGCTTAGCCACAGGGTTTCAGGCTCGCAACAATTTTGACCAATCGGACGGAAGCCTTGCGCGACTCCGCGCCGATATCGGCGAAATACCGCCGATATTTTTCGCTATGTCCCGGTGTCTGCGACCTGATCTGCGGGCAGGTCTTCGGTCAGAGGCCAGTAGAAGTCAGGTGGCAGGCCTGCATCGGCGCGTTTTTCCTCATTGAACGGCGGCTTCAGCCGGCCATGGAAATAGAGCCGTACAAGGCGGTGGAATTCGGGTTTGGGGTCGATGCCATCCCGCCCACACAGCCAGTTGAACCATTTGGACCCGTAGGCCACATGGGCCACTTCCTCGGCATAGATGATGTTCAGGGCGGCAATGGCTTGGGCATCGCCGGCCTTGGTGAACAGGTCAATCATGCCGGGTGTCACGTCCAGCCCCCGCGCCTCCAGCACCATGGGCACCACGGCGAGGCGGCCCATCAGATCGCCCGCCGTATCCTCTGCCGCGCGCCACATGCCCGCATGGGCGGGCATCGCGCCGTAGTGGCTGCCGTGCGCCTCAAGACAGTCGCACATCAGGTTGAAATGCTTGGATTCCTCATCTGCCGCCCTGACCCAGTCGTCATAGAAACCCGGCGGCATCGGGTGGTCGGCAAAGCGGGCGATCAGATCCCAATGCAGGTCCACCGCGTTAAGCTCGATATGCGCCACGGCATGCAGCAGGGCGATGCGTCCCGTGGGGCTGCCGGGGCGGCGGCGGGGGACGTCTCGGGGGTCCAGCAGGTCAGGCTTTTCAGGCCGGGCGGGGTTTTCGGGGGGCCTCGTCTGCCCGATGGGCAAACATCGGCCATCCGCCCGGGCTGCAAACCAATGGGCAGCATGGGCACGCGACAGCGCGGTCTTGGCGCGGCCATCGGCGTGTCGTCAGCACCTGCACCGCCATGTCGGTCAGAGTCAGCGTCACAGCGCGCGGACCGCGGCCAGCACCTCGTCTGCATGGCCCTTTACGGACACTTTGTTCCAGACCTGCGCCACCTTGCCTGTGCCGTCGATCAGCACGGTGGTTCGTTCGATGCCCATGTAGGTCTTGCCATACATGCTTTTCTCCAGCCAGACGCCGTAGTCCTCGGACGTGGTGCCCGCCTCGTCCGATACCAGCACAACCCCAAGCCCGTGTTTCTTGCAGAACTTGTCATGGGCCTTGACGCTGTCTTTGCTGAGGCCAATGACCGTGGCCCCGGCGGCGGTGAAGTCGGCCAGACGGGCGGTGAAATCCTGGGCCTCCAGCGTGCAGCCGGGGGTGTCGTCCTTGGGGTAGAAATACAGCACCACCTTGCCGGGGCGCAGGGAGGACAGGGTCAGAGTGCTGCCGCCATCGCGCGGCAGGGTGAAATCGGGGGCCTCAGTTCCGGGGGTAATCATGGGCATCTCCTTGCCAGATCGGTCACAATGCTTTGTGTTCTAGTTGCCAATCGCCAAAGATAAAGGCAAGGGCAGCGTCAGGTGGCATGAGGCCCCCAGAAAGTTAAAAAGGCACCCTAGCCCACATGGATCAGGCCGAGGCCTCTGCGCTGCGCGAGACCGCCCCGCCCCCCCGCAAGCGCCGGCAGGGGCGGTTCGGGTTCTGGCTGCTGGTCACGACGATTGTGCTGTTGTTCAGCCTTGCGTTCGGGGTGATGGCGCTGTCGGGCAAGACGTTGCGTCTGCCGGTCTGGGCGGTGGCGGAACTGGAGGCGCGGCTGAACGCGGCGGTTATCCCTGCGGCCAAACTGCCGCCCGGATCGGCGCTGTCGGTCGGGGCGGTCGATCTGACGGTGGACCGCGATCTGGTGCCGCGCTTCCGGCTGGAGGATTTGCGGCTGCTGCGCCCCGGTGGGGCGGCATTGATCACCCTGCCAGAGGCGCGGGTGTCGCTTGACCCGGGCGCGCTGCTGCGGGGACATGTGCAGGTGGCGGCGGTGCGCATATCGGGCGCGCGGCTGTCAGCGCGGCGCGGGGCGGACGGGCAGTTTGATTTTGCCATCGGCGTCTCGGGTCAGGGCACCCGTTTTGCCGGGTTTGCACAAGTGCTGGACGCGGTCGATGCAGCGTTTGCCAGCCCCGCACTGGCATCGCTGCGGCTGATTGAGGCTGAAGCGCTGACGCTGACCCTGAACGACGCCCGCGCCGGGCGGACGTGGGAGGTGGGCGACGGGCGGCTGGTCATCGAGAACCAGCCCGATGCCGTGCGGGCCGAGTTGGGGGTGTCGCTGCTGGGGGCGCAGACCCCGGCGCAGGCGGTGGTGACGGTGACGACCGCCAAGGCCGACAGCTCGGCCAGGATCACGGCCACCGTCGATGCGGTGGCCGCCGCCGACATTGCGGCCTTCGCGCCGCCGCTGGCATTTCTGACGGTGGTCGATGCGCCGATTTCGGGCCAGATCGAAACCACGCTTGCGCCCGAGGGCGCGCTTGCGGCGTTTCAGGGCGAGCTGACCTTTGGCAAGGGCGCGCTGCGCCCCAGCCCCGGGGCGCTGCCCGTGGCTTTTGATCGGGCCGGCGTGGCGCTGTCTTATGATCCGGCTGCGGCAAAAGTCACCCTGCAACGTCTGTCGGTGGAAAGCCCGTCGGTGCGATTGTCGGCGACAGGGCAAAGCTATCTGTTGGACGGTGCAGGCCAGCCGATTGCGCCGGGCGACGTGCCCGCGACCGTTCTGGGCCAGTTGTCCATGTCAGAGGTGATGGTGGACCCCGCGGGGCTGTTTGTCGAACCGGTGCGCTTTACCCAGGGGGCGCTGGATTGGCGGATGCGGCTGAACCCGTTCCGCGTTGATCTGGGGCAGTTGAGCCTTACGGAAGGCGATGAACGCCTGTTGGTAAAGGGCAAGGTATCGGCAGACCCCAAGGGCTGGCAGGCAGCGTTGGACGTCGGCCTGAACCGGATCACCACGGGGCGGTTGATGACGTTGTGGCCCTTGGCGGCGGTGCCGCGCACGCGGGCGTGGCTGGTGGCGAATGTGCAGGAAGGCGCTCTGTCGGATGTGCGTGCCGCCCTGCGCATCGCACCGGGGGCCGAGCCGCGCTTTACCCTTGGCTATGAATTTGCCGATACCGATGTGCGGTTTCTAAAGACCCTGCCGCCCATTCAGGACGGGTTTGGCCATGCGACGATCGAAGGCACGGCCTATACCCTTGTGCTGGACAAGGGCCGGGTGACGCCGCCCTTGGGCGGGGATATCGACATGGCGGGGTCTGTATTCCGGGTGCCGGATATCACGCAAAAACCCGCCCGCGGGGCGATCACCCTGCGCACCGACAGCAGCCTGACCGCAGCCCTTTCCTTGCTGGACCAGCCGCCGTTCCAGTTTCTGACCAAGGCGGGGCAGCCGGTGGATATTGGCACCGGGAGGGCGCGGTTGGTGGCTGAACTGGGCCTGCCGTTGGTCGGCAAGGTGGGCATTGCCGAGATCGACTATACCGCCACCGGCACGGTGACAGATATGGCATCGTCGGTGATCGTGCCGGGCCGCGCGATTGTGGTGCCGGTGTTGGCAGTGCGGCTGGACGAGCAGGGGATGGCGTTGTCGGGGCAGGGTACGTTGGGCAAGATGCCGTTTGACGTGACTTACAGCCAACGGTTTGCGCCCGACCAGAAGGGCAAATCCAAGGTCGAGGGAACGGTCAGTTTGTCTGACGCCGCGTTGCGCGACTTTGGGGTCGAGCTGCCGGAAGGGTCGGTGGCGGGCACCGGGCAGGGGCAGATCACGATTGATCTGGTCAAGGGCCAGCCTGCCAAG
Organism: uncultured Alphaproteobacteria bacterium; assembly: GCA_963772935.1. GTDB lineage: Bacteria > Pseudomonadota > Alphaproteobacteria > Rhodobacterales > Rhodobacteraceae > JANNNF01. The sequence goes on from CAVYZK010000009.1 coordinate 457,877, forward strand.
CTGGCGTTGGTGTCGGACCTGAACCGCATGACCCTGCGGCTGGATGCGCTTGGCTGGGTTAAGCCGGCCGGCACGCTGGGGCGGCTGGAGGCGGAGGCCACGCTTGGCGCGCAGCCCGAGGTCAGCAAGCTGATGCTGAAAGCCCCGGGGTTGACCGCGACGGGCAGATTGACCACGCGGACCGGTGGCGGCCTTGATGTGGCCACGTTCGGCACGGTTCAGGCTGGGGAGTGGATGGATGCGTCGGTCACGCTGACCGGGCGTGGCAAGGGCAAGCCGGTGGATATCGCGGTGACGGGCGGCAGTATTGATCTGCGGCGGATGCCCGATGGTGGTAGCGGCAAGGGGGCGGGCAGCCCCTTTACCCTGCAACTGGACGAGGTGATCGTGTCGCAATCCATGCGGCTGAACCGTTTTCGGGGGGAGTTTTCGCCGCGAGGTGGGCTGAACGGGTCGTTCACGGCACTCGTCAATCGCGCAGGTCCGGTACAGGGCACCGTGGTGCCCAGCAAGGCAGGGTCGGCGGTGCGGCTGGTGTCGGATGATGCGGGTGCGGTGATGTCGGCAGCGGGGGTCATGTCCAACGGGCGAGGTGGGTCGATGGACCTGCAACTGTCGCCTCGGGGCAAGGGTACTTATGCGGGCCGTGCCACCTTCAAGGATTTGCGGGTGCGCGATGCCCCGGTGCTGGCGGAACTGCTGTCGGCGGTGTCGGTGGTGGGGCTGTTGGAACAGTTCAACGGCAATGGCCTGCTGTTCAGCGATGGTGAGGTTGATTTCGTGCTGACCCCTGCGGCGGTACAGATCACCCGGGGGTCGGCGGTGGGGTTGTCATTGGGCATTTCGATGGCGGGACTGTACCGTAGCGATACCGGGCGGATTGATCTGCAAGGGGTGGTCTCGCCGATTTATTTGGTCAACGGCATCGGCGCGCTGTTTTCCAAGCGCGGCGAAGGGGTGTTCGGCTTCAACTACCGCATGACCGGGCCGGTGGCCGACCCCGATGTGTCAGTCAATCCGCTGTCGATCTTTACCCCTGGCATGTTCCGTGAGATTTTCCGCCGTGCCCCCCCCACCTTGAAGAACAGCGGATAAGGCACGCAGATGAATCTGTCGGATTTTGATTTTGACCTGCCCGAGAGGCTGATCGCCACCCGGCCCGCCCATCCCCGCACCGCCGCACGGTTGCTGGTGGCCCAAGGGGATGCGATCACCGACGCCCATGTGTTCGATCTGCCGCGCTATCTGCGCCCCGGCGACCGGCTGGTGCTGAACAACACGCGGGTCATCCCGGCGCGCCTGTTTGGGCAGCGCACACGGGGCGAGGCGGTGGCGAAGGTCGAGGTGACGCTGCTGGAACCGCAGGCGCAGGGCTGGCGGGCCTTGGCCAAACCGCTGCGCAAAGTGCAGGTGGGCGAGGTGATCGTGTTTTCCGATCAGTTGTCGGCCACCGTCGCGGCGAAGACTGACACTGACCTGACACTGGCGTTCAACCTGACCGGCCCCGATTTTGATGCCGCCCTGAACGCCGCAGGGTTCATGCCCTTGCCGCCCTATATCGCCGCCAAACGCGCGGCGGATGAGGCGGACAAATCCGACTACCAGACCGTCTTTGCCCGCCATGCCGGGGCCGTCGCCGCCCCGACCGCCAGCTTGCATTTCGATGCGGGGCTGCTGGCGCAGCTTGCCGCCATGGGCGTCGATTTCACGGAAGTGACCCTGCATGTGGGGGCGGGCACCTTTCTGCCGGTCAAGGTCGAGGATGTGACCACCCACAAGATGCACGCCGAATGGGGCGAGGTCACGCCCGAGGCCGCAGCCCAGATCAACGCGACCAAGGCGGCGGGGGGCCGGGTGATTCCGGTCGGCACCACGGCGTTGCGGTTGATCGAAAGTGCGGCGGCTACGGGCAAGATGCAGCCATGGCAGGGCACCACTGATATCTTCATCTACCCCGGATACCGCTTTCGCGTGGCCGATGCGCTGATGACCAATTTTCACCTTCCCAAATCGACGCTGCTGATGCTGGTGTCGGCGTTGATGGGCAAGGCGCGGATGGATGCGGTCTATGCGCATGCCATCGCAGACAGCTATCGCTTTTTCAGTTATGGCGACGCATCCTTGCTGATCCCGTAGGATGGGCGCTCTGCCCAACCTCACAACCGCCCCATACGGAGCCCGCCTATGCTGAAAGTTCTGTCCACCACCTGGCCGCTGCTGATGGGGGTGATGTTGCTGATGGTGGGCAACGGGGTGCAGGGCACGATCCTTGGTATTCGCGGCAACCTCGTGGGGTTTTCGACCTTTCAGCTTTCCATGGTGATGTCGGCCTATTTTCTTGGCTTTCTGTTCGGGTCGCGCATCGCCCCCGAAATGATCCGCCGGGTCGGGCATATCCGGGTGTTTGCAGCCCTTGGGTCGCTGATCTCGGCGATTCTGGTGGTTTATCCGGTGGTGCCGGACTGGATCGCGTGGTCGGCGCTGCGGGTGCTGTCGGGGTTCTGCTTTTCCGGCATCTACATCTGTGCCGAAAGCTGGCTGAACAACACCGCCACCAATGAAACGCGGGGGCAGGCCCTGTCGGCCTATATGATCGTGCAGATGCTGGGGATCATCGCCAGTCAGGTGTTGCTGAACACGCCCGACCCGTCAGGATTTGCGCTGTTCATCATTCCATCGGTTCTGGTGTCGCTGGCCTTCATGCCGATCCTGCTGGCCACAGCCCCGGCGCCCACCTTTGCCACCACCAAGGGGCTGAGCTTCAAGGCGCTGTTCCGCATCTCGCCCTTGGGCTGCGTGGGGATGCTGCTGACGGGGGGTGTGTTTTCGGCGATGTTCGGTATGGCCTCGGTCTGGGGCTCGCGGCAGGGGCTTGGGATCAGCGGCGTGTCGATGTTTGTCGGCGCGATGTATATTGGCGGGCTGGTGCTGCAATACCCCATCGGCTGGCTGTCCGACCGGATGGACCGGCGCAATCTGATCATGGGCCTGTCTGCCGCAGCCGCACTGGCCATGCTGGTGCCAGTGGCGGTTTATCTGCCGTTCTGGGGCTATCTTGGCGTCGCCCTTTTGCTGGGGGGCATCACCAACCCGGTCTATGCGCTGCTGATCGCCTATACCAACGACTTCCTGTCGCGAGAGGAAATGCCTGCGGCCTCGGCGGGGCTGATCTTTCTGAACGGGTTCGGCGCGATCTTTGGTCCGCTGATCACCGGCTGGATGATGGAAACCGTGGGGTCGCACGGGTTTTTCCTGTTCATCGCCATTCTTTACGCGATGCTTGCGGGCTATGCCCTGTGGCGGATGGGGCGGCGTGCGGCGCCTGCGGTGACGGGCATGTTCACCAATCTGTCGCCCAATGCCTCGTCCCTTGCGGTTGAGGCTGTGCTGGAAAAGGGGCAGGACATCCGGCGCTGATGGTTGCGGGCGGGCGTTTTCCCTGCCACGCTGGCAGCCTAAGTGGAGGCGTGCAATGTCTGACCCGGTTGAAGTGCTTGATTTCTGGCTGGGCGAGGTTGGCCCGGATGGTTGGTATGCGGGCGGTGATGCGATAGACGCTGCCTGCCGCGATGGCTTTGCCGCGTTGTGGCAGGCCGCAGCCGATGGCGGGCTGGACCATTGGGTGGAAGGTGCGGTGGGCACATTGGCCTATCTGATCGTGACCGATCAGTTCCCGCGCAACATCCACCGGGGCAGCGCATTGGCCTTTGCCACTGACCCGCTCGCCCTTGCCGCCGCAAAAAAGGCCGTGGCCGCAGGCTGGGACATGGACGCCCCCGAACCCGAGCGGCAGTTTTTCTACATGCCGTTTGAACATTCGGAACACCCCGATGATCAGGCCATGGCCGTGGAGTTGCTGACGGAACGTCTGGCATCGGACCCCGACATGGCGCTGCATGCCCGCGCGCATCAGGCGGTGATCGCGCGCTATGGCCGATTTCCCACCCGAAACGCAGCGCTTGGGCCGCGAAAATACCGCAGCCGAGGAGCGAATATCTTGCACAGGGAGGCTACGCTGCTTTGGTGCAGGCGATGAAACCCTAGCCATGCACCCCGCGCATAGGCCCGCAGCACTGGCAGCGTTGCTTGGGCTTTCAGAATAGTTTAATGCCAAACTACTTTTTCGGAGGAGGGAAAGATGGCGGCTCAGAACTTTGATGTGATCGTGATTGGTGCGGGTCCGGGCGGCTATGTCGCCGCGATCAGGGCCAGTCAGCTTGGCCTGAAGGTGGCCATTGTAGAGCGCGAGCATCTGGGCGGCATCTGCCTGAACTGGGGCTGTATCCCCACCAAGGCCCTGCTGCGGTCGGCAGAAGTGTTCCACCTGATGCACCGTGCCAAGGAGTTTGGCCTGTCGGTTACCGGGGCTTCGTTCGATCTGAACGCCGTGGTCGCCCGGTCGCGCGGGGTCGCCAAACAACTGTCGGGCGGCATCGGCCATCTGATGAAGAAGAACAAGGTCACCGTGTTCATGGGGGCGGCGACGATCCCGTCCAAGGGCACCGTAACCGTCAAGACGGACAAGGGCGAAGACACCCTGACCGCGAAGTCGATCATCCTTGCCACCGGTGCGCGTGCCCGCGAATTGCCGGGGCTGGAGGCCGACGGCGATCTGGTCTGGACCTACAAACACGCGCTGCAACCGGTGCGGATGCCGAAAAAGCTGCTGGTGATCGGGTCGGGGGCGATCGGCATCGAGTTCGCGTCGTTCTTCAACACGCTTGGCGCGGATACCACGGTGGTCGAGGTGATGGACCGGGTGTTGCCGGTGGAAGACGCCGAAATCTCGGCCTTTGCCAAGAAGGCGTTCCTGAAGCAGGGCATGAAGATCCTTGAGAAAACCACCGTCAAGAAGCTGGACCGTTCGCCCGGCAAGGTCGTGGCGCATCTTGAATCAGCGACCGGCACCGTGACGCAGGAATTTGACACGGTGATTTCCGCCGTCGGCATCATCGGCAACGTCGAGGGTCTGGGGCTGGAGGCTTTGGGCGTGAAGATCGACCGCACCCATGTGGTGACAGACGAATTCTGCCGCACCGGGGTTGAGGGGCTTTATGCCATCGGCGATATCGCAGGTGCGCCGTGGCTGGCGCACAAGGCCAGCCACGAGGGCGTGATGGTGGCCGAACTGATCGGCGGCGGGCATCCCCACCCCATCAAGCCGAACTCGATTGCCGGCTGCACCTATTGCCACCCGCAGGTGGCAAGCGTCGGGCTGACCGAGGCGAAGGCGAAGGAGGCTGGCTATGACATCAAGGTCGGTCGCTTCCCCTTTATCGGCAATGGCAAGGCGATTGCCTTGGGTGAATCCGAGGGCATGATCAAGACCATCTTCGATGCCAAGACCGGCGAGATGCTGGGTGCGCATATGGTGGGCGCGGAAGTGACCGAGTTGATCCAGGGCTATGTCGTGGGCCGCCAGTTGGAGACCACGGAAGAAGACCTGATGAACACGGTTTTCCCGCATCCGACCTTAAGTGAGATGATGCACGAAGCCGTGTTGGATGCCTACGGTCGCGCGCTGCATATGTGAGGCAGAAAAATCCTTGCAGAAAGGATTTTAGGGGGGCCTTCTGCCCCCCTTCAGGCGCTTATGCGCCTTCCCCCCCGAGGATATTTCAGCCAATGTGAAATTGTCGGGAATAGAAAGTCGTTGATGCGTAGTGCTTTGATTGTGTGGATGGTGTTCTGTGCGGGCCTTGGGGCTGCGGCGCAGTTTGGCAAAGTATCGGTGCTGTTTGATGATCTGGGCCGCTATTACGCCGGGCATGGCCCGGTTGCCATGGGCTGGATGGTCAGCATTGTCGGCCTGATCGGGCTGATCTTTGGCACAGTGGCGGGGGTTTTGGTCGGGCCGTTGGGCGCGCGCCGGGCGCTTGTCGGAGCGTTGTTGGTGGCAGCTCTGGTCAGTGCGGCACAATCGCTGCTGCCGCCCTATCCGGTGATGATGGCGCTGCGGGTGATCGAGGGGGCCTCCCATCTGGCGATTGTGGTGGCGGGGCCGGTGCTGATGGCGCGGGCGGCAACGCCCGGCACCTTGGGTCTGGTCATGGCGCTTTGGGGCAGTTTTTTCGGCCTCAGCTATGCGGGTCTGGCAGCGATAGTACCGGGGATTGCGGCGGATTACGGCATTGGCGCCGTGTTTTTGGGCCATGCCGTCTGGATGGCGGTCTGTGCCTGTGTGTTGCGGCTGTTGTTGCCCACAGACCCCGTTCAAGCGCAGACGGTGACGGGGGGCTGGCTGGCCCGACACCGCGCGATTTACGCCTCGCCGCGGATTGCAGCGCCCGGCCTCGGCTTCTTTTGCTATACGATTCTGTTCGTCGCCCTGTTGACACTGCTGCCGCCACAAGTGCCAGAAGCGCAGCGCGGCGTGGTGGCGTTCTGGATGCCGCTCGCCGCGATTTTTGTGTCACTTACCCTTGGTGTCTGGGTTTTGCGGCATCGCAGCGCCGTGCAGACGGTGCAGATCGGCTTTGCGCTTGCCGGTTTGGCCAGTGTCGCGCTGTGCCTGACCTGGGGGCAGGGCTGGCCGATGGCGGTGGCAGCACTGGCCCTTTCGGGTGCGTTTGGGCTGGTGCAAGGCGCGTCATTCGCAGCGATTGCGCAGTTGAACCGCGACGCGGATCAGCGCGCGATGGCAGCAGGGGCCTTGGCGCAGATGGGCAATCTGGGCACGGTCACAGGCACGCCCTTGCTGGCCGCCGTTCTGGCGGCAGGGGGCGGCGGCGGGGCGGTGTTGGTGTTCTGTCTGCCGCTTTGCATCGCAGGGGTTGCGATCCACGCCGTGCAATCCGCCCGCCGCTTGCACAATCCAGCATAAGTTCACACTTCGTTCACTTATTGCCATTGGAGACTCGCCTCGCTTGCCCTATTTAAGAGGCTGCTTGCGTGGGGTGATCACATGGCCGAACAGAAGTTCATCGAAGTGCGCGGCGCGCGCGAACATAATCTGAAAAACGTGGATGTCAGTATCCCGCGTGACCAGTTGGTGGTGATCACCGGCCTGTCGGGATCAGGCAAGTCCAGCCTCGCGTTTGACACCATCTATGCCGAGGGTCAGCGGCGCTATGTCGAAAGCCTGTCGGCCTATGCCCGGCAGTTTCTGGACATGATGGGCAAGCCCGATGTCGATCACATTTCGGGCCTGTCGCCTGCGATTTCGATTGAGCAAAAGACCACCTCGAAGAACCCGCGTTCTACCGTCGGCACGGTGACCGAGATCTACGACTACATGCGGTTGCTGTTCGCCCGCGTGGGTACTCCATTCAGTCCCGCGACGGGCCTGCCGATCACGGCGATGCAGGTGCAGGACATGGTCGATGCGGTGATGGCAATGCCAGAGGGCAGCCGTGCCTATCTGCTGGCGCCAATCATCCGTGACCGAAAGGGTGAGTATCGCAAGGAATTTCTGGAGCTGCGCAAGCAGGGGTTTCAGCGCGTCAAGGTGAACGGTGCGTTTCACGAACTGGACGAACCGCCGACCTTGGATAAGAAATTTCGCCACAACATCGACGTCGTGGTGGATCGGATCGTGGTGCGCGAAGGGCTGGAAACCCGGCTGGCCGATAGTTTCCGCACAGCACTGAATCTCGCGGACGGGATTGCGGTGATTGAAACCGCCCCTGGCGAGGGCGAAGGCGATCCGGTGCGCATCACCTATTCCGAAAAGTTTGCTTGCCCGGTGTCAGGCTTCACAATTGCAGAAATCGAACCTCGGCTGTTTTCGTTCAACGCGCCGTTCGGGGCCTGCCCGGTCTGCGATGGGTTGGGGGTGGAACTGTTCTTTGACGAACGGTTGGTGGTGCCGGACCAAAGCCTGACCCTGTTGGGCGGGGCGATTGCGCCTTGGTCCAAATCAAAGTCGCCTTACTTTACACAGACGATAGAAGCCCTTGCAAAGCATTACAAATTCGACCGCAAGACCAAGTGGAAAGATCTGCCCGAAAATGTGAAGCAGGTGTTCCTGCGCGGGTCGGGGGGCGAGGAGATCGAGTTCCGCTATGACGAAGGCGGGCGCATTTATCAGGTGTCGCGGGTGTTCGAAGGTGTCATTCCGAATATGGAGCGACGCTATAAAGAGACGGATTCCGCCTGGAGCCGCGAGGATATGGAGCGGTTCCAGAATAACCGTGACTGTGGGGCCTGTGGCGGCTATCGCCTGAAGCCCGAGGCTTTGGCGGTGAAAATTGCCACTCTGCATGTGGGCCAAGTGGTGCGAATGTCGATCAAAGAGGCCTTCGCCTGGATCGAATCTGTGCCGGAAACCCTGACGGGACAGAAGAACGAAATCGCGCGGGCTATTCTGAAGGAAATCCGGGAGCGCCTTGGATTTCTTAACAATGTTGGCCTCGAGTACCTGACCCTGTCTCGCAATGCTGGTACTTTGTCGGGCGGGGAAAGCCAGCGTATCCGGTTGGCGAGCCAGATCGGGTCGGGGCTGACGGGCGTTCTCTATGTGCTGGATGAACCCTCGATCGGCCTGCACCAGCGCGACAACGACCGGCTGCTGACCACCCTGAAAAACTTGCGTGATGCCGGCAATACGGTGCTGGTGGTGGAGCATGACGAGGATGCAATCCGCGAGGCGGACTATGTGTTCGACATGGGGCCGGGGGCTGGCGTGCATGGTGGGATGGTGGTCAGCCACGGTACGCCCGCGCAGGTGATGGCGGACCCGGACAGCATGACGGGACTGTATCTGTCAGGCGCGCGAGAGATTGCGGTGCCCAAGGTGCGACGAAAAGGAAACGGGAAAAAGCTAACGGTGGTAGGGGCTTCCGGGAACAACTTGAAGAACGTGACGGCCGATTTTCCGCTTGGGCTGTTCCTCTGCGTGACCGGCGTTTCCGGGGGCGGCAAATCCACGCTGACGATTGAAACCCTGTTCAAGACGGCAGCGACACGGCTGAATGGCGCGCGCGAAACCCCGGCCCCCTGCGAGACGATCAAGGGGTTCGAACACCTCGACAAAGTGATCGACATCGACCAGCGCGCCATTGGGCGCACGCCGCGCAGCAACCCCGCCACTTATACGGGTGCGTTCACGCCGATCCGGGATTGGTTTGCTGGTCTGCCGGAGGCGAAGGCGCGGGGCTATCTGCCCGGTCGGTTCAGCTTCAACGTCAAAGGCGGGCGGTGTGAGGCCTGTCAGGGCGACGGCGTGATCAAGATCGAGATGCACTTTTTGCCCGATGTTTATGTCACCTGTGAGACGTGCAAAGGCGCGCGCTACAACCGGGAGACTTTGGAAATTAAGTTCAAGAACAAAAGTATAGCCGACGTTCTTGATATGACGTGTGAAGATGCGCAGGGCTTTTTTCAGGCTGTGCCCAGCATTCGGGAAAAGATGGATGCGCTGTGTCAGGTCGGGCTTGGCTATATCAAGGTTGGCCAGCAGGCGACGACCCTTTCGGGCGGCGAGGCGCAGCGGGTGAAGCTGTCGAAGGAACTGAGCGCGTCGGGCGACCGGGCGTACCCTGTATATCCTCGACGAACCGACGACCGGGCTGCACTTTGAAGACGTGCGCAAGCTGTTGGAAGTGCTGCATGAATTGGTCGATCAGGGCAACACGGTTGTGGTGATCGAACACAATCTGGACGTGGTGAAAACGGCGGATTGGATCATCGACATCGGCCCGGAAGGCGGCGATGGCGGTGGCAAGATTGTGGCCACGGGCACGCCGGAGGACGTGGCGAAAGTCGCGGGCAGCCATACGGGGCGCTACTTGAAGGACATGCTGAAACCACGAAAAGTGGCCGCAGAGTAGCAGTGCGTTAACAAGTCTGCGCGAAAGTCGTGGCTGAAGGGAATCGGCGGTATGAAGGACGGCAAATCGGGGCGTGTCCACTGGACGATGCGTTTGTTGCAAGCGGTGGTGTGTGTTCCAGTGTTCGGCCTGATTGCCATGGCGATCTGGTTTCAGGTGTCGGGTGTTCTGTGCTTTACGGTGTTGACCGGGTTAGGTGTCATCGCCCTGTGGGTTTTGCGATGCTGGTGGGTCGGAAATGCCCGCGCCGTTTGGTCCTGGTCGGCGATTGTCCTGATTGCGGCGGCAGTCTGGTGGGCGACGTTGCGGCCGTCAAATGACCGGGTCTGGGACGCGGATGTGGCGCATGGCGTGACAGCAGAGGTGGCAGGGGATGCGGTGACGGTCCACAACATCCGCAACTTTGACTGGCGGACAGAGGCGGATTTCACACCGCTTTGGCAGACGCGCACTTACCGGCTGGATCAGCTTGTCTCGGCCGATCTGATCACATCGGTCTGGGCCAGCCCTGCCATCGCCCATGTGTTGGTCAGTTTTGGCTTTGCCGATGGTCAGCATCTGGTGTTTTCCGCCGAGATCCGGCGCGAAGACGATGAAGTTTATTCGGCCATTGCCGGGTTTTTCCGGCGCTTTGAACTGGTGCTGATTGCGGCGGATGAACGCGATATCGTGCGTCTTCGCACCGATGTGCGCGGCGAAACGGTGTCGGTGTTTTCCTTGCAGGCCACGCCGGAGCAGATCCGAGCAATGTTTCTGGCCTATCTCGATCAGGGCAATGCGCTGTCGCAGGCACCGGAATGGTACAATACCGCGACCGACAATTGCACGACCGTGATCTGGCATCTGGCACGCAAGGTCAGCCCGGAGTTTCCGCTGGACTGGCGGGTGATGTTGTCGGGCTATTTGCCGCAATTCTTGTACGATATCAAAATGATCCGTCAAGATCTTCCGGTAGATGAAATGCTGGCACGGGCTGTCCGCAAACCCTTGGGGCCTGCGGACAGCGATGGTGCGGCGTTTTCGCGGCGCTTGCGCGAGTAGCCGTCAGTCCATCTGCTTGAAGTTCAGCGACGCGCCTTCCTTGATGCCAGACGGCCAGCGCGACGTGATGGTTTTTGTGCGGGTATAGAACCGGAAGGCATCGGGGCCATGCTGGTTCAGGTCGCCGAAGGACGATTTTTTCCAGCCGCCAAAGGTATGATAGGCCAGCGGCACCGGGATCGGCACGTTGATGCCGATCATGCCCACGTTCACGCGGTGTGCAAAGTCGCGCGCGGTGTCGCCATCACGAGTGTAGATCGCGGTGCCGTTGCCATATTCATGGTCCATCGCCATTTTCAGCGCCTCTTCATAGGTGCCTGCGCGGACGCAGGACAGAACGGGGCCAAAAATCTCTTTGCGGTAGATGTCCATGTCGGTGGTCACATGGTCAAACAGATGCGGGCCGACGAAGAAGCCGTCTTCATAGCCTTGCAGTTTGAAGTCGCGGCCATCGACCACCAAGGTCGCCCCATCGGTCACGCCGGATTCGATCAGCCGCAGGATGTTGGCCTTGGCGGCGGCGGTGACGACAGGGCCATAATCCACATCGTTTCCAGCGGTATAGGGGCCGACCTTCAACTTCTCGATCCGGGGGATCAGCTTTTCGATCAGGCGGTCGGCGGTTTCCGCGCCCACCGGAACGGCCACCGAAATCGCCATGCAGCGTTCGCCTGCCGCACCATAGCCTGCACCGATCAGCGCGTCGGCGGCCTGATCAAGGTCGGCGTCGGGCATGATGATCATGTGGTTTTTCGCACCGCCAAAGCACTGCACGCGCTTGCCGTTTGCACAGCCACGACCATAGATATATTCGGCAATCGGGGTGGACCCGACGAAACCGATACCCGCAATCAGCGGATTGTCGAGGATGGCATCGACCGCCCCCTTGTCGCCGTTGATCACTTGCAGCACGCCGTCGGGCAGGCCGGCCTCTTTCATAAGGGCGGCCAGCATCATCGGGACCGACGGGTCACGCTCGGACGGTTTCAGGATGAACGCATTGCCGCAGGCAAGCGCCGGTCCCATTTTCCACATCGGGATCATGGCGGGGAAGTTGAACGGCGTGATTCCGGCTGCAACGCCAAGGGGTTGGCGCATGGAATACATGTCGATGCCGGGGCCAGCAGAGTCGGTAAATTCGCCTTTCAGCATCTGCGGCGCGCCGATGCAGAACTCCATCACCTCCAGCCCGCGCTGGATGTCGCCCTTGGCGTCCGGGATGGTCTTGCCATGTTCGGCTGACAGAACCTCGGCCAGTTTGTCCATGTCGCGGTTCAAGAGGCGGACGAACTCCATCATCACGCGGGCACGGCGCTGCGGGTTGGTGGCACCCCATTTGACCTGCGCTTTTGCCGCGTCAGCGGTGGCCGCGTCCAGTTCGGCGGTTGAGGCAAGCGCCACACGGGCCTGCACTTCGCCCGTGGCCGGGTTGAACACGTCGGCAAAGCGCCCTGAGGTGCCCGCAACTTCGCGCCCGTTGATCCAGTGACCGATCTCTTTCATAGCCATTCCTCCGATTTTCTGCCCACAGAATAGCCTTGCGAAATTGCGGAAAACAGAGGCAATATTTCAAAGGCGTTTTGCATTTTTGCAGGTATGACGATGGACTGGGACGATCTGCGCATCTTTCTGGCGGTGGCGCGCAGCGACAGTCTGTCGGGCGCGGGCAAGCGGTTGCGGATTGATCCGGCCACCGTGGGGCGCCGCATTGCGCGGCTGGAGGAGGCGACGCGCGCGCGGCTGTTCGTGAAATCGCCGCAGGGGTACGGGTTGACCGAAGATGGCACCCGACTTTTGGCCCATGCAGAGACGGGCCGAGGCCGCGATGGACGGCGCGCGCGAGGCGCTGATGGGGCCAGAGGGGCTGACCGGGCAGATACGGATCGGCGCACCAGATGGCTGCGCGAACTATCTGCTGCCGCAGGTTCTGGCGCGGATTTGTGACGCCAATCCGGGGTTGGAGGTGCAGATCGTGGCCTTGCCGCGCGTATTCAACCTGTCAAAGCGCGAGGCGGATCTGGCGATTGCGGTGTCACGCCCCGAGGCAGGGCGGCTGACGGTACAAAAGCTGACCGATTACCGGCTGCATCTGGCGGCGAGCCAAAGCTATCTGGACAAGGCAGGCGTGCCGCAAAGCCCCGAGGATTTGGCGGGTCACCGCTTCGTCGGCTACATCCCCGACATGATTTTCGACAAGGAACTGGATTATCTGGCGGGCATCGGCGTGACCCATGTGCCGCTCGCCTCCAATTCGGTGTCGGTGCAGTTGAACTGGCTGCGGCATGGGGCAGGGGTCGGCATCGTGCATGATTTCGCTCTGCCGACGGCACCGGAACTGCGCAAAATCCTGACCGACCAGATCAGTCTGTCCCGCGCCTTCTGGCTGATCCGGCATGCCGATGATGGCCGAGTGGCACGGCTGAACCGCTTTGCCGATCTGCTGACACAGGAAATACGGAAAGAAGTGCAAAGGCTTGAGGGGATGACTTGACAGAATCTTGCGTGGGCCCGACGCTTTGTTGAAAGCGATTGGGAGGTCGGCATGCTGGTACAACAAATCCTGAAATCAAAATCGGATGACGGTGTGGTGACTGTTCCCCCGGGAACAACCGTGGGCCGCGCGGCTGAGATACTGTCAACCCGGCGCATCGGTGCGGTGATCGTATCGCCTGATGGCAAGACAGTGGCGGGGATCGTATCGGAACGCGATATCGTGCGCGAATTGGGGCGGAAGGGTGCTGGCTGCATGGTCGATCTGGTGGACGGCATCATGACGGCCAAGCTGGTGACCTGCGCGCGTGAGGATCAGACGGACTCGGTGCTGCAAAAGATGACAGATGGTCGTTTCCGGCACATGCCGGTGATGGAAGGAACGGAAATGGTCGGGCTGATTTCCATCGGTGATGTGGTCAAGGCCCGCCTGACAGAGCTTGCGGCCGAAAAAGAAGCGTTGGAGGGCATGATCAAGGGGTTCTGACCCCCGCGACAGCGCCCTGTTTTGAAAGGGAAATCACATGGCATTTGATGGAAGCACTTTGGCGGCGGCGACGACCGCTACGTTGGTTGGTGGGTTTTTCAGCGATACGTTCTCGGTCGGGAACAGCGATGTGGACATGGTTCGCATCGACCTTGAAGCGGGCGTGAAATACAGGTTTGATGTCGATAACGGCACTGCAGGCGATCTTTATCTTCGGATATTCAATCAGTTCGGTACCGAGGTCAGGGCGAATGATGATGGTCTTCGGGTAGAGGAAGACGTTGTGTTCTCGCTCAGCCCCTTTATCGAGTTTGTGCCTGATGTGGGCGGCTCTTATTTTGTTGCCGTCAGCCCCTATTACCTTCGCAGTTATGACCCAGCCACCACTTTGGGCCGCGTGACCCCGGAAAACCCGCTTATCACCACAGCCGGCACGCTGACGGTCACCAGCGTGGGAACCAGTTTTTGGGGAAGTGCCGGGTCGATGAATGCAATCCTGCCGGAAGATACGTCTGACATGACGGATTTGTTGCGAGATGCTGACGGATCGCTGCGGGTGGAGTTCGCGGGGGCCATCGACAGTCCCACCGATGTGGATATGGTCCGCATTGATCTGAATAAATCCGACATCATCGTCATCGACGTCAATGGCAACACACCCGATGGGATCATCGGCACTGTTATCAGGGTGTTTGATGATAACGGGACGCAGATCGGCTTTGACGATGACTCGGGGGCGGGCGAAGACCCTGAGCTGATTTTTGTCGCTCCTGTTCTTGACGACTATTATATCGGCATTTCGGGCGAGGGGAACACGGTTTACTCCGGGATTGACGGCACTGGCACGGTTTCGGCAGCGGGTGTGGGCGATTACGAAGTGATCATTCACCGCAATCCGACCCAGATCGGAACCAGCATTGCCAACTTCTTCACTGGCGGTTCGGCGAACAACTACATCGTCACGCTTGCCGGAAACGATACCGCATCCGGCAATGACGGTGATGATACGATTGCAGGCGGTGATGACAACGACAGCCTTACCGGCAACAACGGCCAGGACGTGCTGTTTGGTGAGCATGGCAATGACACACTGCGCGGCCAGAACGGCAGTGATGTGCTGTCGGGGGGCCTCGGCAATGACACGGTGGACGGCGGCGCGCAGGATGATGTGGTGTCGGGCGGGGCAGGGGATGACAGTCTGATCGGCGGTTCCGGCAATGACTCGCTGACCGGGGATGCAGGAAGTGACGCGCTGAACGGGTCGGTCGGTGATGATCTGCTTGTCGGGCGGTGACGGCAATGACCGCCTGCTGGGCAGTACCGGCAATGACGCGATGACCGGCGATGCAGGCGACGACACGCTGTTCGGTCAGGACGGCAACGATGTGTTGGGCGGCGGTGACGGCAACGATCTGCTGAATTCAGGACGCAATGACGATGTGCTGACAGGTGATCAGGGCAACGATACGATGCTTGGCGGCGCGGGCAATGACACGCTGCAAGGGGGACGCGGGCTTTGACACCCTGTCAGGCAATGGGGGCGATGATGTGTTCGTGTTCAACGACATCGTTTCAGGTGTGGACCGGATCACCGATTTTGCGCTGCCTACCGCCGATGTGATCGACCTGCGCGTGTTGTTTGGTGCGGGCGTGGTCAACGCGGGCAACCTGTCGCAGTTTGTGCAGACCAGCAACTCTGGCGTCAGTGACAGTTTTCTCGCCGTCGATGCCGATGGGCTGACAGGTGGGTTGAATTTCACCATCATAGCGCAGGTGGACGGGATCACGGCGGCGCAGTTGTTTGACGCCACGAACTTTCTGTTGTGACCAAAGGCTTATAGACCCCGGCCTTGCGCCCGCAGCCATTTTCGGCTTGGCTGCGGACAAGGCGAGAGGGAGGCAGTCATGCGTATCGGTCTTTACCCCGGAACATTCGATCCGGTGACACTTGGGCATACCGATATCATCCAGCGCGCGATGGCACTGGTGGACCGGCTGGTGATCGGGGTGGCGATCAACCGCGACAAGGGGCCGTTGTTTTCGCTGGAAGAACGGGTGGCCATGGTCAACGCCGAATGCGCGGCCATCGTCGCCAAGACGGGCGGCGAGATCGTGGTGCATCCGTTCGAGAACCTGCTGATCGACTGCGCCCGCGATGTGGGGGCGGGGGTGATCATCCGCGGGCTGCGGGCGGTTGCGGATTTTGAGTATGAATTTCAGATGGTTGGCATGAACCGCGCGCTGGATGCCAGTATCGAGACGGTGTTCATGATGGCCGACGCGCCGCAGGCAGGCGATTGCGTCGAAACTGGTCAAGGAAATCGCGCGTTTGGGGGGCGATGTGACCAAATTCGTGCCGACCCCGGTGGTGGGGGCACTGGCTGCCAAGTATCGTTGATACAAGATCGACATTGTTCTTCTGCCCGCAATCAAGCTCGAAGCGCGCCTGGTAATGCCTGACCGCCCCTTCGGGCGGGAATTGCCCTTTCGTCGTGATGGTTTACGGGCATGCCGAACAACCTGAACAGGGCTACCCCCGGACATGCAAAAGGGGGCCACTGGCCCCCCCGGCATCAGGGTTTCAAAGCGCCTTCAGGCAGCTTTGCCATAAACCGCGTCGTGGGCAATGCGGTGCGCATCGCCACGGTAAATCCCAAGATCCAGCGCCACGTCCAGCGGCAGGTTTGCGATCTCGTCGCGGGTCTTCACATAGAGGGCGTAGTTCTTGGCGGCCTCTTTCAGCATATCAATCACGTTCATCATCTGCGTCTTCCTTACATCTCGCGGGGTCATCCTTCGTTTCCGCGTGTTCAGTATGTGGCCATTGCGCCTGTGCATTCAACGCCCAATGCTGCGACGCGGCATTGCGCCCAGTGCATAGCTTGCGCGCAAAGAAAAAGGCGCCCGAAGGCGCCTGTTTCCCGAAATTTCAATGGGTTCAGATCAGCTTGCCCATGGCGACAGCCGTATCAGACATGCGGTTCGAGAAACCCCATTCGTTGTCGTACCAGGTCAGAATCCGCACCATCGTGCCATCCAGCACTTTGGTCTGGTCCATGTGGAAGATCGACGAATGCGGATCGTGGTTGAAATCGCTGCTGACATTGGGCTGATCGGTGAAGCCGAGGATGCCCTTCAGACGGCCATTGGCGGCGGTGCGGATTGCCTCGTTGATTTCCTCAACGGTGGTGCTGCGGCTGGCCTCGAACACCAGATCGACGACCGACACGTTCGGCGTCGGCACCCGGATCGCCACGCCGTCCAGTTTGCCCTTCAGCTCCGGCAGCACCAGACCCACCGCCTTGGCGGCACCCGTGCTGGTCGGGATCATGTTCAGGGCAGCGGCACGGGCGCGGTACAGATCCTTGTGGTAGGTGTCCAAGGTCGGCTGGTCGCCGGTGTAGCTGTGGATGGTGGTCATGAAGCCTTTGGTGATGCCCACGGTCTGGTTCAGCACCTGGGCTACAGGCGACAGGCAGTTGGTGGTGCAGGACGCATTCGACACGATCAGGTCAGCGGCGGTCAGCGTGTCATGGTTCACACCGTAAACGATGGTCTTGTCGGCACCGCCCGACGGGGCCGAGACCAGAACCCGGCTGGCACCATTTTCAAGGTGAACGACCGCCTTTTCCTTGTCGGTGAAGATGCCGGTGCATTCCAGCACGATGTCCACATGCTTCCACGGCAGGTCTGCCGGGTTGCGCATGGCCGTCACCTCAATGGGACCACGGCCCACGTCGATGGTGGTGGCGGTGGTCGTAACGGTTGCCGGAAACCGCCCATGCACCGAATCAAACCGCAGCAGATGTGCGTTGGTTTCCACCGGGCCAAGGTCGTTGATCGCCACGACCTCAATATCGGTGCGGCCGGATTCAATGATGGCGCGCAACACGTTGCGGCCGATGCGGCCGAAGCCATTGATGGCAACTTTGACGGTCATGGAAGTCTTCCTTTTTGCCCGGTTGGCGACTCATCTGTCGCCTGATTGCGCTAACATCGCGGGATATCCCACAATTTCAACCTTTGAGTGACGCCCTAGCGCCATATCGCCAGATATTCGATCAGATCCATGAATTTGCGGATCAGAAAGAACGCGACGCCGCCGCCGTTTGCCACCTGATCCAGCACCAGTGCTGCGACAACGATTGCCCCAAGCCAAACTGCGATGCGGTCCGTCACGGCGTCTCCGATCTGAGTATTCGCTTTGCAGATAGCGGCAGGTTTCGCAGTTGGGAATGGGAAAAACGGCAACACCTGCATGTTATCGCAAACGGCCATGGAAACCGAAACCCCGGCTTTGCCATTTAGACCAAGGCGCGTTAGGGGATGCGTGAACAGGACGGAGAAGCACGATGAGCGGATTACTGGCGCTGATGGATGACGTGGCGGCGATTGCCAAAGTGGCGGCGGCGTCCATTGACGACATCGCGGCGGCGGCGGCCAAGGCCGGGGCCAAAGCTGCAGGCGTGGTGATTGACGATGCAGCGGTGACGCCGAAATACCTGCACGGCTTTCAGGCCGACCGCGAATTGCCGATCATCTGGCGCATTGCGCTTGGGTCGTTGAAGAACAAGCTGATCATTCTGCTGCCGGGCCTTCTGGCGCTGAACGAATTTTTGCCCGCAGCTATCAACCCGCTACTGATGGCGGGGGGCGCTTATCTGTGTTTTGAGGGTGCGGAAAAGGTGTTTCACGCCCTGTTCCCGCACGGCGACGCAGAAGTTGCCGCCGACATGGATACCAAAGATCCGCTACGACTGGAGGAGGAACGCGTCGCAGGTGCCATCAAGACCGATTTCATCCTGTCGGGTGAGATCATGGTGATTGCCTTGACCACGATCGAGGCCACCAGTTTCTGGCTGGAGGCTGTGACCCTTGCCATCGTCGGCACGCTGATCACGGTGGTGGTCTATGGTGCGGTGGCGCTGATCGTCAAGATGGATGACATTGGCCTGCATATGGCGACGCACCGCCGCACCGGCTTTGCCCGCGCGATTGGTCGGGGGCTGGTGCTGGCCATGCCCAAGCTGATGGCATTCCTGTCGGTGGTTGGTACGGCGGCGATGCTGTGGGTCGGTGGCAATATCGTGGTACATGGCTTGGATGTGCTGGGGTATTCGTGGCTGTACGATCACATCCACCACATCGCGGTGGCCGCAGCCGAACAGGTGCCGCAGGCGGCGGGGTTGGTGGAATGGGCGGTGACAGCGTTCTTTGACGGTATCTTGGGCTTTGTGCTGGGTCTGGTGCTGATCCCGGTCGCCACCCGGGTGATAGGGCCGGTGTGGGCCGCTGTTACCGGCAAGAAGGCGGCGGCGCATTAACGCCGCGCCACCTCTCGCGCCAAGGCCGACACCAGATCGGACCGTGTGACGATCCCAAGGATGCGCGGTCCGACCACCACCGGCACCGCTTCGACGCCGCCATCGGCAAGCATGGGCAGCAGCGCCCCGACCGGCGTTTTCGGCGTCACCCGTGGCACGGCGACCTGCATGATATCTGCCGCAGTGGGCGCGGTCTTGCGGCTGCGGTCCAGCAGACGGGCGAAGGCCGCAAAGAAATTGCGGTTCAGGCGAAGGGAGTCGTTGCGGGCCTGACGGATCAGGTCCAGTTGAAAGATCACGCCCAGAAACCTGCCATCGGCCACAACCGGAAGCGACGTAAACCCCCGGCTGCGAAAGATGTCGGCGACCGTTGACAGCGATGTATCGGGCAAGACCGTCACAAGATCGCGTGACATGATTTCATCGCAGGTAAATCCGTCCATCCGCTGTGCCGCCGTGGCTTCTTCTGCCGCGCCGATCAGGCGGGCCAGATCGGCCACCCCAAGGTTGGCAGACTGGCGATAGCGGTCAAGGATGGCGGCCAGATCATCCGGCCCGAGGCCGATGCGGGCCGTCTGCGGCGCATCGGCCGTGGCTGCAACCTGCCGCTGCGGATAGGCGCGGCCACTGATGCGGTGCCATATCAGGGCCACCCCGATCAGCAGGGCAGACCCCACAGCCACCGGCAGCAGCACAAAGGCCCATCCCTGCGCCAGTGTGGCATCGGGCGAAAGGGCCGCGAGCATCGCCACCGCCCCGCCGGGGGGATGCAGGGCGCGGGTCAGCATCATCGCCATGATGGCAAGGGCAACCGCCAGCGGCACGCTCCATATCCCTTGCGGCACCAGTTGCACCACTGCCACCGCAACCACGGCTGACACCGTGTTACCCATCAGCACCGACCATGGCTGCGCCAGCGGACTGTTCGGCACGGCAAACAGCAGCACAGCCGAGGCACCGAATGGCGCAATCAACCGCAATCCTGCACCGGGCACGAGCAGATGCGCCAGACCCGCCAAGACCAGCAACGCCAGCAACGCCCCGGCCCCTGTTCGTGCCAGATCAACAGGATGGGTGTTCGGCAAGACCGGCCCAAAGCCAGTCAGAAGGCGCGACAGGGGTTTGGACATTGCGGGCTCCTCGACACGGCCAACCTGTCGGATCGGGCTGCCAATGAAAAGACCCGGTGGCAAAGCAAAGGCCGCGCATCACGCGCGGCCCCGTTTCTTTTGAAGGATTTTGGCGCGGCTTACAGCAGCGCCTTTGCCTTGGCCACCGCGGCTTCGGCAGTGATGCCGAATTCCTTGTACAGCCGGTCAATCGGGGCCGAGGCACCAAAGCCGGTCATGCCAACGAAATCGGCCTTGGCCTCGCGTCCACGCTCGCCCAGAAGCCAGCGATCCCAGCCCATGCGCACGCCCGCCTCAATCGCGATGCGCACCGCACCCGGCGGCAGCACGCGTTTGCGGTAAGCTTCGTCCTGTGCCGCGAATAGTTCCATGCAGGGCATGGAGACAACGCGCGTGCCGATGCCTTCGGCCTCAAGGCTTGCGCGCGCGGCCATGGCGATCTCAACCTCGGACCCGGTCGCCATCAGGATCACCTGACGCTTGCCGGTGGCTTCGGCCAGCACATAGGCCCCTTTGGACACAAGGTTCGCGTTGGTGTGTGTGGTGCGTACCGTCGGCAGGTTCTGGCGCGACAGGGCCAGCACGGATGGCCGGGTCTTCTCGGTCAGCGCGATTTCCCAGGCTTCGGCAGTTTCCACCAGATCGGCGGGGCGGAACACCAGCGTGTTGGGCGTGCTGCGCGAAATCGCCAGATGTTCAACGGGCTGGTGGGTCGGGCCATCCTCGCCCAGACCGATGGAGTCATGCGTCATCACATAGACTACCGGAATGCCCATCAGCGCCGACAGACGCATGGAAGGCCGTGCATAGTCGGTAAAGCACATGAAGGTGCCGCCATAGGGCCGCACGCCGCCATGCAGCGCCATGCCGTTCATCGCGGCCGCCATGCCATGTTCGCGGATGCCGTAGTAGACGTAGCGGCCCTTGCGATCCTCGGGGCCAAAGGTGCCCAGATCGGCGGTCTTGGTGTTGTTCGACCCGGTCAGGTCAGCAGACCCGCCGATGGTTTCACCCAGCACCGGGTTCACCGCGCCCAGCACCTTTTCCGATGCCGAGCGGGTGGCGATCTTGGGCGCATCGGCGGAGGCTGCTTTTTTCACCGTGCGAATGGCGCCGGCCAGTTTGGCGGGGGCATCGAGTGCGAAAATCCGGGCAAATTCCGCTTGGCGCGGGGCGGGCAGGGCGGCCAGACGCTTGGCCCAATCGGCATGGGCCGCGGCGCCGCGTGCGCCAAGGCCTTCCCACCAGGTCTTGATCTCTGCCGGGATTTCAAACGCGGGGTAGGGCCAGCCGTAGCCGTCCTTGGCCGTCTTCATTTGCGCCGCGTCGGTCAGCGCGCCATGGCCTTTGGACGTGTCCTGTGCCGCATGGCCAAGGGCGATATGGGTTGTGCAGGCGATCATCGCGGGGCGGGAGCTTGCCTTGGCTGCGGTGATGGCGCGGTCGATATCAACCGGATCATGGCCGTCGCAATCGAACACATCCCACCCGCTGGCCGCAAAGCGCGCCTTCTGGTCGGTGATATCCGAGATGGACACCTTGCCGTCGATGGTGATGCCGTTGTTGTCCCACAGCACGATCAGGCGCGACAATTGCTGCTTGCCTGCTAAGGCAAGTGCCTCTTGCGACACCCCCTCCATCAAACAGCCGTCACCGGCGATGACATAGGTGTGGTGGTCCACGATCTTGGCCCCCCACCGGGCGCGCAGCGATTCTTCTGCCATCGCAAAGCCAACGGCGTTGGCGATGCCCTGACCCAACGGCCCGGTGGTGGTTTCCACGCCCGAGACATGGCCATATTCCGGGTGGCCCGCCGTGATGGCCCCCCACTGGCGGAAATTCTTGATCTGGGCCAGCGTCACATCTGCATAGCCCGTCAGGTGCAGCAGTGCATAGATCAGCATCGACCCATGGCCCGCCGAAAGGATAAACCGGTCGCGATCAGCCCAACGGGGGGAGGTCGGATCGAACTTCAGGTGTTTTTCAAACAGCACCGTTGCCACATCGGCCATCCCCATCGGCATCCCGGAATGGCCCGAATTGGCCGCAGCCACGGCATCCAGCGTCAGGGTGCGAATGGCGCAGGCGCGCATCCAGTGATCGGGGTGGCGGGCGCGGAGCGTTTGAATATCCAAGGCCATGTTCCTGTTTGTCGGGAAAATCTGCGTCGAAGGGGTCATACCACCCCCGGCGACAAGATCAACAGGCTTGGGGCAAGCAAGCGGCTTTACCAATCCGCCCAAGGCCTTGGCCCGAAAGGCCCAAGCCCTTGCCGAAACTTTGCGCTAAGGTCAGTCTTGACGGCCAGACCCTGCGATTCGCACAACCTGCGGCGGGAGTGGTCAAAAAGCCGGAAAGGGCAGGGGATGAGCGATATTGCAGAGTTAGAGCGGCGCATCACCGCAGCGCTGGAACGCATTGGCCGGGGGCTGGAGGTGATGCCTGCCCCGGTGGCCGAGGTCATTGCTCCGGTCCCTGTCGATGTGCCAGATACCCGTGACGCCGAAATTACCCGCCTGCAAGCAGCCCTTGAGGCCGAAAAGGCCACCGTCGCGCAGTTGCAAGATCGTCTGCGCGCCACCCGTGACAAAGACGGTGTGGTGCAGTCACAGCAAGACAGCAAGGTGGACCGTATGACCCGCCAGCTGGATGTGCAGGGGCTGGAGCTGCAACGGATGCGCAAAACCGCCATCACCCTGCGTGAACAGTTGCGCGCGATGCGGCAGGCGCAGGCCAACGGCGTGACCGAAGCGCAGTTGATCAACAAGGCCATGCTGGCCGAGTTGGAGGCGCTGCGATCCACCCGCCTGTCGGAAATGGCCGAAATGGATGATATCATTGCCGAACTGACCCCGATGATCACGGAGGCCGAACATGCCTGATCTTGAAATCACCATCGGCGGCAGGCCGTTTCAGGTGGCCTGCCAACCCGGCGAAGAACATTTCCTGCGCGCCGCCGCCGCCATGCTGGACATCGAGGCACAGCCGCTGGTCGCCCAGATGGGTCGCCTGCCGGAACCCAAGATGCTGCTGATGGCGGGTCTGATGCTGGCCGACAAGACGGCGGCACTGGAAGATGAAGTGCGCGCCATGAAGGCCCAATTGGCCGACGCCACCACCCGCACCATGCCCGCGCCCGAGCGGATCGAAGTGCCGGTGATCCCCTCTCATGTGACCGAAACACTTGCCGAAATCGCCGCAAGGGCCGAGGCTTTGGCGGCCCGCGTTGAAGAAAGGGCCGGCGCGTGATCCGGCTGGTTGCAGTCTTGGTGCTGTGCCCGCTGGTGGCACAGGCGGAGTTGTCGATGAACACTGTCCGCTACATGTGCGACCGCGGTGTCGAAGTGCCTGTGGCCTATGTGTCGGATGGGGCAGACGCAGTTGCCATTCTGACCGTCGAAGGCCGCCAGGTTAGCCTGTTTTCCGAACCGGCAGAGTCTGGCGCGCGCTACGGCTGGCCGTCCGATGGGTCAAACTATGTGTGGCTGACCAAAGGCGCGGACGCGACGCTGAACTGGAAAGACGGCACCAACGGCACCGAGGCTGGGTTGCTGACCAATTGTGTGGAACAGCAATAGGCATACCGCTGGATTTTCGGTATGTTTTGCGGTATGGTTTCAACTATATCGCAACGGACCTACCCTATGCCGAACACAGCCCGCCGTGCCACCAGCCTGACCCTTGACCGCGCCTTGTTGGACGAGGCCAAGACGCTTGGCGTCAACGTATCACGCGCGGCCGAAGCCGGGGTGTTGGCGGCTGTCAAGGCCGAACGCGGGCGGCGGTGGAAGGAAGACAACGCCGAGGCGATTGCCGATTACAACGCTTGGATTGAGGAAAACGGGATTCCGAACCAGTCCATCCGGCTGTTTTGATGGCGGAACAGTTTGATCTTTACCTGACCGCCGCAAATGAAATCGTGCTGATCGTGCAATCCGATCAGATGGATAATCTGTCCAGCCGGGTGTTCGCCCCCTGCTTCAGGCCAGAGCGTGCTGGATTGCAATTGCCAAAGATCGCCCCTAGGTTTTATCACGCCGAACAGGAATATCGCGTGATGGTACATCTTTTGGGTACGGCACGGGTATCAAGCCTTGGGCGTAAGATCGGCAACCTCGCCCACCTCCGCGATGATATCATCCGGGCGTTTGACCTGCTGTTGACCGGCACCTGAACCCGGGCACCTGAAATGCAAAAGGCCCGCCACATCGGGCGGGCCTTGCCGCACCTTCAGCCGTTCGCCTCACGGATTTTCGCGGCGGCGTCCTTGTCGAAGGCCACGCCGTTCGCCTCGAACAACTGGTCCAGCTCGCCCGACAGGGTCATCTCGGTGATGATGTCACAGCCGCCAACAAACTCGCCCTTGACGTAAAGCTGCGGAATGGTGGGCCAGTCGCTGAAATCCTTGATCCCCTGCCGGATATCCGCATCTGCCAGCACATTTACATCGGCAAATTCGACGCCCATGTAGTTCAGCACCCCCGCCACGCGGCTGGAAAACCCGCATTGCGGCATCATCTTGGTGCCTTTCATGAACAGAACGACATCGTTTCCCTCAATAGTCGCTTTGATCGTCTCAACCGCGCTCATCGCTCGCTCCTTGGTTTTTCATATTACCTGGCACTGGCTCGGACCCGCTTTGCGCAAGGTAGGACGCCATCCGCCGTTCCATTTCCATGCTTGCAGCCCGGCGTTTAGCATCACTTGGATCGCTGTCTGGGCGATTGCCTCGACGTGCCCGCATCACGCCGATCAACCCGACCACGCCCATAGCCACTGCTCCAAACTGGCTGACAACCGCCCCCGCCATGTTAATCCGGCGCTTTAGTCGTCAACGCGAGTGCGTGCAACTGACCGATTGGCCCCGTCCATGCTTGCCCTTCAGGCTGGCATAGACGGCACGTTGTTGCTGCACCCGGTTCATGCCCTTGAAGCTGGCGTCGATCACTTCGGCCGCCCAGTGATTGCCGTCGCCGGCCAGATCGGTGATCGTGATCTTGGCCTGCGGGAACCCCTCGCGGATCAGCATTTCAATATCGCGGGCTTCCATTGCCATTCGTGTCGTCCTTTGCGCCGTTGCAACCAAATCTAAGGTGCCGCCCGCCCCGGCGCAAGCGGATCAGCCGTCACCGTGATCAGATTTGCTCTTTCACAAATACTCACCTTTTCTTACGCAATGGCCCGCGCAAACGCCCCACGATAGATCGCTGACAGGTCGGCCATCGACCGCGCCTCATCGCCAAACCGTACCTCAGTGCCGCCAAACGCCCCGACGATTGCCACCGGCACATTGCCCGCGCCCGCCATCAGCGCCGCCGCATTGTCAGCCGAGCAGGCCACCAGATAGCGCGCCTGATCTTCGCCAAACAGGGCAGGGATATCGCCTGCCCTCAGCGTGACCCCAAGACCCGCACCTTCGGCCATCTCGAACGCCGCCAGGGCCAGCCCACCATCGGCAAGGTCGGTCGCGGCGCGGATCAGGCCACGGCTGGCCCGCAGAAACTCGCCGTGCAGGCGCTCGGCGGTCAGGTCCACATGCGGGGCGTCGCCGTCCTCGATCCCGAACGCTTCGGCCAGCAGGGCGGATTGGCCCAGGTGGCTGCCTGTGGACCCGATCAGCACGGCCACATCGCCCGCCATCGGGCGGCCAGCGATCAGATCATCCAACGATGCCAGAATCCCGACCGCGCCAATGGTCGGCGTCGGCAGAATGCCCGACCCATCGGTTTCGTTATACAAAGACACGTTGCCCGACACGATCGGCATATCCAAGGCGATGCACGCAGCACCAATGCCTTTGATCGCCCCGACCATCTGCCCCATGATTTCCGGCTTTTCCGGATTGCCGAAGTTCAGGTTGTCGGTGGTCGCCAGCGGCGCGGCCCCAACGGCGCAGAGGTTGCGGTAAGCCTCGGCCACCGCCTGCTT
The DNA here is from genome assembly GCA_963772935.1 of uncultured Alphaproteobacteria bacterium. Lineage (GTDB taxonomy): Bacteria > Pseudomonadota > Alphaproteobacteria > Rhodobacterales > Rhodobacteraceae > JANNNF01. Next base: position 484,047 of record CAVYZK010000009.1, read on the forward strand.
GCCGCCCTCGAACGGGTTCGCCTTGACGTAGCGGGGGGTCACATCGGACGTGAACGCGAGGCCCTTGCCCGTGCCATGCACCCGCACCACACCAGCGCCCAGACCGGGGGCGACGACCGTATCAGCCCCAACCTGGCTGTCGTATTGTTCATAGACCCAGGCCTTGTGCGCATAGGACGGGCTGGAAATCAGCGCCGTCAGCCCTGCAATCGCGCCAATCGCGGGCACATCGCCCAACGGGGCGGCGGGCGGGCGTTTCCACCCAAGGGCGGTCATATTCCGGTGCAGAGGACGAGAGTTTCGACAGCGGCAGATCGGCCTTGATCTCATTGCCATGCAGGATCAGAAAACGATCCTCGGGGATGGTTTCGCCCACAATGGCAAAATCCAGATCCCATTTGACGAAAATCGCGCGGGCCACATCCTCAAGTTCCGGCTTCAGAACCATCAGCATGCGTTCCTGAGACTCGGACAGCATCATCTCATAGGCGGTCATGTGGGTTTCGCGCTGTGGCACCGCGTCAAGTTGCAGCTTGATCCCCAAGCCGCCCTTGTCGCCCATTTCCACCGCCGAACAGGTCAGGCCAGCGGCTCCCATGTCCTGAATGGATATCACGGCACCCGATGCCATCAATTCCAGACAGGCTTCCAGCAGCCGCTTTTCGGTGAAGGGGTCGCCGACCTGCACGGTGGGGCGCTTTTCCTCAATCGTGTCGTCAAACTCGGCGGAGGCCATGGTGGCCCCGCCCACGCCGTCGCGGCCCGTCTTGGCCCCAAGGTAGACCACGGGCATCCCCACGCCCGATGCGACCGAATAGAAAATCTTGTCGGCATCGGCGAGGCCCGCCGCAAAGGCGTTGACCAGACAGTTGCCGTTGTAGGATTTGTGGAACCGCACTTCGCCGCCCACGGTCGGCACGCCAAAGGCGTTGCCATATGACCCCACGCCCTCAACCACGCCCTTCACCAGATGCGCGGTTTTCGGGTGCGACGGCACCCCGAACGACAGCGAGTTCATCGCCGCAATCGGCCGCGCGCCCATGGTGAACACATCGCGCAGAATGCCGCCGACACCGGTGGCAGCGCCCTGATGCGGCTCGATGTAGGACGGGTGGTTGTGGCTCTCCATCTTGAAGATCACCGCCTGCCCATCGCCGATATCGACCACACCCGCATTTTCACCCGGCCCGCAGATCACCTGCGGCCCGGTGGTCGGCAGGGTGCGCAACCATTTCTTCGACGATTTGTAGGAACAATGCTCGTTCCACATCGCCGAGAAAATCCCAAGCTCGGTGAATGACGGCACCCGCCCGATGATCCCCAGCAGGCGCTGATACTCGTCAGGCTTCAGCCCGTGCGAGGCCACCAGTTCCGGGGTGATTTCGGGTTCGGTCATCCTGTGCCTCCAACGGTCATCCTTGCGCGCGCTCTTAGGGCATAGGGGGGGCAAGGGGAAGATCAAAGGCTGAACCGGCAGAAAATTCGGGGAAAATGCCGTAGCCCCCTTGGGTCATGACCGGGCTGGGAAACAGCGACGGGCAGCCCGGAGACAGCGTCGCCGCTCACAAGAAACCAATGCAAATTCCTACCCTTATCGGGGTAAATTAACGCTATGGATCATTGAAAACGATTGGCTGGGGCGCCAGGATTCGAACCTGGGTATGTCGGTACCAAAAACCGATGCCTTACCGCTTGGCGACGCCCCAACCGTAGGCGGGTTATTAGCGAAGGTGGTTTGGGGCCGCAAGGGGCTTTTGTCGAAAACCGGATTTGGGGCTGCGGTTCTTTTGTCAGCCAGCACAGACCAGCTCCGGCACCGGCTGTCCTTTTCGTGATTTCGCGGGCCAGCGGTTTCCTGCCTATGGTGACGTTGATCTGAAGGAGTGCGTCCATGATTCTGCGAAATACCGGGCTTGCGGCGTTTCTTTTGTTGTCACAGGTGCCAGCCGCCCATGCGGAAACCGGCGTGCCGATCACGCTGACGGGCGAGTTTATTGATACCTGGTGCTATATGTCAGGGGTGATGGGGGGGCCGGATGCTGTGGTCGGGTCGGCGCATCATACCTGTGCGCTATGGTGTTCGGCGGGGGGGATTCCGGTGGGGCTGCTCGCCCCGGACGGTACGGTTTACATGGTGCTGAAGGTCGCGGCGGACGCGCAATCTAACGGCAGCCCGATGTTGCTGTCGATGGCGTCTGACACGGTGACCGCCGATGGCCTGCTCTATAAACGTGACGGGCTGAATTACATCGTTGTGAACGAAATTGTCGATGTGGCCGGGATCACCAACCCCACCCATGACGATTACGGCACGGTGCCAGATTTCGTCATCCCGGAACTGCAGTGAGGCACGCCATGAAACGTCTTTTGATCTGCGCCGCGCTGACATTGCCCAACCCTTTGGCTGCGCAGGATTTCTCGGCGGGTTCCACGGCAGAAAGCTGGAACCTTTACGCCGAACAACCCGCCTTCTTTGCGGCCAAAGTCACGGACGCGCTTTGTGCCGTGACGGGGGATTGCCCGGCCGATTGCGGGGCGGGCCAGCGGCAGATGGGCTTGCTGCGCAAGACGGACGGCGTGTTCGTTCTGGCGGTCAAGAACGGCCAGCCGGTGTTTTCCGGCGCTGCCAACGATCTGGCCCCCTATTGCGGGCAAGACGTTGAGGTGGACGGCTTGATGCTGAACGACCCCGATATTGGGGCTGTCAACGTGTTTCAGGTGCAGAAAATCCGCCCGGCAGGCAGCGTGGACTGGGCGCGCGCCAACCTCTGGACCAAAGAGTGGCAAGCCGCGTTTCCCGAGGCCACAGGCAAAGAGCCGTGGTATCGCCGCGACCCGCGCATCACGGCGCTGATTGCTGCAGACGGCTATCTGGGCTTGGGGCCGGCGGTGGATGCGGCCTTCATCGCTGCGCAAAAGGAATGAAGGCCGCTTTGGCGCTGTGTCTGATGGCGGGGGCTGCCTTTGCGCATGGTGCCGACGTGCATCCGGTTCCGGACATTGGCGACAGTGCAGGCACGCCGTTTCCGATGGCGATTGGCGGACCGTTCAGCCTGACCGATCAACACGGCCAGAGCAGAACCGAAGCCGACCCGGCGGGCCATCTGCAACTGCTGTTCTTTGGCTATGCCAATTGTCAGGAAATCTGCTCGGCGGCCTTGCCACAGATGGCCGATGTCGCCCGCCTGTTGGCCAAACGGCACATCGCCGTCACGCCGGTTATGATTACCGTCGATCCCGCACGGGACACCGCCGATGTCATGCAGGCAGCGCTTGCGAAATTCAGCCCGGATTTCATCGGTCTGACGGGCGATCCTGCCGCGCTTGCGCAGGCTTACAACGCGTTTTCGGTGGACAGCAGTCTGGTGTTTGAGGCTCCCACCGGGCCGGTCTATGCGCATGGCAGCCTGATCTATCTGCTGGATGGGGCGGGGCAAATGCTGACGCTGATCCCGCCAGTTTTATCGACGGATCAAGTGGTTGATTTGATCGCGGGCTATGCGGCCAAAACCTAGCGCCATTGCTGCGCGCGGCGTGGCGGGATAGACCACGCGCATGACCTATGACGTGATCATTCTTGGGGCCGGGGCGGCCGGCATGTTCTGCGCCATTGAGGCCGGGCGTCGCGGGCGGCGGGTGCTGGTGATCGACCATGCCAAGGCGGCGGGCGAAAAGATCCGCATCTCGGGCGGAGGGCGGTGCAATTTCACCAATCTGGGGATTGCGCCCGACCGGTTTCTGTCGCGCAACCCGCGTTTCGCGCTGTCGGCGCTGAAGCGCTATACCCAGTGGGATTTCATCGCGCGGATGGATGCGGCGGGTATCGGCTGGCATGAAAAGACCTTGGGGCAGTTGTTCTGTGACGGGTCGGCCAAGCAAGTCGTCGATATGCTTTTGCAGGACATGCGCGCGGCAGGTGTGACTCTGTGGCTGGGGTGTGAGGTCGGGACGGTTGCAAAGGCCCCCGGTGGCTATGCCGTGACAACCGCGCGGGGCGAGGTGCGGGCGACGTCGGTTGTGGTGGCAACGGGGGGCAAGTCTATTCCCAAAATGGGGGCGACGGGATTTGGCTATCGGATCGCCGAGCAATTCGGGCTGCCGCTGGTCGAAACCCGGCCCGGTCTGGTGCCGCTGACCTTTGCGGATCAGGAACTGGCGTGGATGGTGCCGTTGGCCGGGGTGGCGGTGCAGGGGCGGGTGACAGCGGGGCGCACGGGCTTTGACGAGGCACTGCTGTTCACGCATCGCGGGCTGTCGGGGCCTGCGGTGTTGCAGGCGTCGAGTTACTGGCGTGAGGGCGAGGCTGTGGTTTTGAACCTGTGCCCCGGTCAGGATATGCCCGCCCTGCTGCGCGCGGCCAAGGCCGAGGCGGGCGGGCGGGCGCTGCGGACGGTGCTGGGCCACTGGCTGCCGGACCGGCTGGCCCGGCATATTGAGGCCGCACTTGGGGTGGACATGCCAATGGCGGCGGTGCCCGGCGCGGTGCTGGAGAAGGTCGCCGCGATAATGACGGGCTGGTCGCTGACCCCGGTGGGGTCGGAAGGCTACCGCACCGCCGAGGTCACGCTGGGCGGGGTCGATACCGATGCGCTGGATGGGCGCACGATGCAGGCCAAGGGCTGCCCCGGCCTGTATTTCATCGGCGAGGTGGTGGATGTGACCGGCTGGTTGGGCGGGTATAATTTCCAATGGGCGTGGTCGAGCGGGTGGGCGGCGGGGCAGGCCGTCTAAAGCCGGGACCAAATTCGTTGACACGAATTTGCTAATTTCTTCGAAGAAATTGGGTGCGTTAGACCCGCAGCGGGTTCGCCTTGGCCAGCCGGTCAAACGCCATCAGGCTGTCGATCAGCGCGCCCATCTGATGCAGCGGGATCATGTTGGGGCCATCGGACGGGGCGGTATCGGGGGCCTCATGCGTCTCAATAAACACCCCGGCAATCCCGATTGCCACCGCACAGCGCGCCATCACCGGCGCAAATTCGCGCTGCCCGCCGGACGAGTTGCCGTTGCCGCCCGGCTGCTGCACCGAATGGGTGGCGTCCATGATAACCGGGTATCCGGTGCGCGCCATGGTGGGCAGGCTGCGCATATCGGCCACAAGGGTGTTATAACCGAAGGATGCCCCCCGTTCTGTCAGCAAAATCCGGGTGTTGCCGGTGCTTGCCACCTTATCGGCGACATTCGCCATATCCCAAGGGGCCAGAAACTGGCCCTTTTTCACGTTGACCACCGCACCCGTTTCGCCCGCCGCGATCAGAAGATCGGTCTGGCGGCACAGAAAGGCCGGGATCTGGATCACATCGACAACCTTCGCCGCCTCGCGCGCTTGGCCCGCGTCATGCACATCGGTCAGCACGGGCAGGCCGGTGGCGCGCACGGCCTCCAACACTTTCAAGCCGCCTTCAATGCCAAGACCCCGCCGCCCCGACAGGGATGTGCGGTTGGCCTTGTCATAGCTTGCCTTGAACACGAATTGCGCGCCTGCGGCCTTGCACACCTCGTCCATCACACCCGCGATCATCTGGGCGTGATCCAGACTTTCCAACTGACATGGCCCCGCGATCACCAGCAAGGGGCGGTCGTTGCCGACGGTCAACCCGCCAAATGAGACATCGTGCATCTGTAGTCCTTAGCTGGAAACCTGTTCGCGCAGAATGGCGACGGTCATCGAGATCATCAGGTAGATACCCATGAAAATGAACATGGTCACGAAGGTATTTTCAAACGCCCGCGGATAAGTCGGCTCATCCGGGGGGGTCGGGCTGACCGAGATGGAAAGGTAGCGCACCTGCCGGTTCGCCTCGGCCCGCGCGGTTTCCATCGCTTGCAAGGACTGGCCAAGCAGCAACTGCCGGGTCTGCACATCGGCCTGCGCCACCATCAGCTCACCCTGCACGGTGGCAAGCGACGCATTGCCGCCATCGCCCACCGTCAGCTTCGACCGCATGTCCGCGATTTCACTTTCCAGTGTGCCGATGCGCCGCACCAACGGGTCCATCCGGGCCTTGTTCGGCGTCTCGTTCGCCTCCATCTGCGCCAGCGACAGCCGGTCTTTGGTCAGTTGGGTTTCCAGCGCCGAGATTTGCGCGCTCAGCAGCGATACCTCAACCTCGGAGGACAGCACTTTGAACTTTTCCTGCAGCTCTACCACTTTGCGCTGCGAGGCAATGGCGGCAGCTTCGGATTCATTATAGGCGTCGCGCGCGCCTTTCATCTGGTCGCCGCGCAGCCGTTGGGTCAGGTGATCGACCTGTTCTTCGGCATAGGTGATCAGTTGCCGTGCCCAGATTGCAGAGGTTTCGGGGTCGCTTGCGACCACCTCCAGCTTGATCAGACCTTCGGTGGGGTCATAGGCGATTTTGACGTTTTTCTTGTAGACCTTATACGCCGCCTCTGCCGAGGCATCGGGGGCAAGGCGTTGAATGGGGTCGATGTTCGCGGCCTGAAAATGCGCGCGAAAGCCCAGATCGCCGTCCAGCCGCAGCATGGCATCGCGCGATTGCAGATAGCCCTGCACCGCGATGCTGTCTTGCGAGGTGGCAAATTGCGTGCCGGAAAACAGCCCGCCCAGACCTGCGGCTGCGGGTTCCGATTGCTGGATCACAAACTCTGACCGGGTGGCATAGAGGGGGGTCGCCACCATATAGAAATACCATGCCGCAATCAGGGTGGGCAGAAATATGAAAAACGCCATCCGGGTCGCCAGCAAGATCAGCCGCTTGCGCCTGCGCCGTGCGATATCTTGCTGGATTTTCTGAATTTCGACGACGTGGTTCTGTTCAACCCGCACTTCGGTGGATGGCACCTGCATGGGCTTGATCGTCTGCGGCAGTTTGACGGCATCACCGGGAATCGGCGTCAGCCCCCGGTTCAACGGCGGAGCGGTGGGTGGCAGGCCGCCGCCATCATCGCCATTTGCAAGGTCCAGCAGGCTGGGGCGGTGAAACGGGTCCATGCCGTTCTGGCGCAGCAGGCGCACGGCGTCATAATCCGACGTGGGTGCCAGATTGTGCTTTTGCGCAAGGCGGCGGGCAAGGCGCAACTGCCGCCCCGTCAGCCCTTCGCGCCGGATTGCATCCAGTGTGGCGGAGGCACCAGGATCGTCGGTGGGCGGGGCCTTGGCGATATCGGCGGCGGCGGCGGTGGAAAAGCGGCCAGGACCGAAGCCGTCATCATGGGTGTCAAACAACATCTCGGGCGCAAGTTCGGCAGGCTTAGCGGCGCGGGTATCGGCACGAGGCGGGGCAGGTTGCGCGACCCGCAGCGCAGGGGCCGCAGGTGCGGCCTGCGCAGGAATGGAAACCGCAGGGGGGGTAACAGCCGCAACGCCAGCAGACACCGGCGCATCAGCGGCCACAGTCGCAAGCCGCGGCTGAACCGGCAGGTCCGGGCGACGCAGGTTATAGCGGCTAGCTTTGAGTTTCGTATTCATACATCCGTTTCGCTTCTTCGAGGGTGTCGAACATATACAATTGGCCGTTGCGCAGCACGCCAGCCGAGCGGCAAAACTTTTCCAGCGTTCCGGGTTGGTGCGACACGATCACCACGGTGGCGTCCTTCAGCCGTTCGCGCAAGATGCCCCCGGCCCGCTTGTTGAACGCCACATCCTGCGAGGCAGGCATGCCTTCGTCGATCAGATAGATGTCAAACTCCAGCGCGAGCATGAGCGAGAAAGAAAAGCGCGACTTCATGCCTGACGAATAGGTCGCCAGCGACAGGTCGAAATATTCGCCCAGATCGCACAGCCAGCGGCAAAATCCTTCGACATAGTCGGGGTCAAGACCATAGAGCCGCGCAATGTAACGGGCATTTTCCTTGGCGCTGTGCTTGCTGATCACCCCGCCCATGAAGCCAAGCGGAAATGAGATGCGGGACGAGCGGTGAATTTTGCCTTCATCGGGTTTTTCCAACCCGGCCATCATGTTGATGATTGTGGTCTTGCCGGTGCCGTTCTTGGCCAGAATGCCGACCGAGTTGCCGACATCCACCCGAAACGAGGCCCGGTCCAGAATAACCTTGCGTGTTTTCCCGGTCCAGAATGACTTGGATACCGATTCAAACTCGATCATGTTCAAACCCGATCATGCACGCACCTTTTGGGCCCACCCTCACAGCCTTACCGGGTCTTCGTTAACGCCGGGTTGATACTTTGTCCAAGGCCTTGCACTAGGCTGGCAATACGGCTCCATTATGTCTGAATGGTGGGTGCGCTGACAATGCACCGTTTTGTGGGCGCGATTGTGATCTTACCGCCGCAGTGCGCGTGCCAGCAACAGCGCGGCAGGGCCGACGCACAGGCTGAGCGCGGCACCCAGACGGGCGGCCTCCTGCATCGCGCCCCCCGGCAAAGCGGTGTCAAGCGCCAGCAGCGGCACGGTGAACCCGGCGCCCATGATCAGCATGATCACGATCAGATCGCGCACGGTCACCCCCGGCGGCAGGCGCAGGCCCCATGTCAGCGCGACTGCCAGACCGCCGCAGATCATGCCGATGGGGCGGCCAATCCACAGGCTGCCCAGAAGGATGGTGGTGGTGGGCGCGAAGGCCGCAAAATCCACGCCGCCCCGGGTCAGCCCGAACAGAAACAGCACCACGGCCAAGGGTTTGATCAGCAGATGTGCCAAGCGATTCAACGGGTCATGCAAAAACTCCTCGGCTTCGGCGAACAGGCCAAAGGCGCGGTCGGCATGGGCAATCGCCGGGATCACTGGCAACAGGCCAAGCGCGCCCGGCAGGCCTGACGCCACAACGCCGACCCAGGACAGCGTTCCCGCCACGACATAGGGCCACAGCGCCAAGGTGGCCCGCTTGCGCCGTTCTGAGGCTGCATCGGGCGGCCTGCGGCCCCAGATGGCCCAAACCCCAAGGCTCGCCACCAACGGCAACACCAGCCATAGCAAACGCAACGTCACCGCAGGATAGGCCAGCCCCACCACCAGTAGCGCCAGAAGATCAGTGCCGATGCACAGCAACAGCAACAGGTGCAGCGCCGGATGGCCGGGGCCAAAGACCCACCGGCCCACTAGATAGCCCAGCACCACATCCGTGCCCAAGGGAACCGGCCAACCGGTACCAAAACCCGCTTCCTCGGCGGTCTGCAGGACGGATGCCAGCAGCACCCAGCCCAAAGCGGCCCCTGCGATCCCGCCAAGCGTCAACCCCAGTGGCAAATACGCCCGGTTGGCGGTCAACGCCCCGCGTTCAAGGATCAGGGCCTCCCACAACTCTTTGCCGACAAAGAAGAAGAACAGCGCCATCAGACCGTCCGATACCAGCAACACCGGGGTCAGGCTGACCGGCAAGGGGGCGAGCCACGATGGCAGGGATAGGTCGGCCAACCGCATCTCGATGAAGTCGTAGTAGCTGGCAGGTGACAGGTTGACCCACAATGTTGCAGCCACGGCCCCGGCCAGCAGGGCAAAGGCAAAACGGTGCAGAAATGCGGATACGCGGTACATGGGGGATGTCTTTTGAATGGAATGGACAGGCCCTAGTCCCGCCGCCCGCAAGCTGCAAGCAGGGTCGGCGGTTTTGCCGCCGTGTGTTGCGCGGGCGCATGGGTGGGCTGGGTTCTTGCGGCGGCTGCTGTGCAGGTGGGCTGGTGCCACAAACCGTCCGGCGCTTTGGCTGCCTTCCTCAAGAACGCGGGCCGATGTGACGATCCAGCCTTGCCATGCCGAAATTTGCCCTCATCTTGCAAGCCATGCAGATTGCCCACCAGATCAGCGCCTGCCGCCTGTGCGCCTCCCGCTTTGCAGCGACGGCCACGGCGCATGAGCCACGCCCCGTGACGTGGTTTCAACCCACGGCCCGGATCCTGATCGCAGGGCAGGCACCGGGCGCGCGGGTGCATGCCTCGGGGCGGCCGTTTACCGACCCCTCGGGTGACAGGTTGCGTCATTGGACGGGGCTGGATGAGGCGGCATTTTATGACCTGGACCGGGTGGCGATTGTGCCGATGGCCTTCTGCTTTCCGGGGTACAATGCCAAGGGTGCCGATCTGCCACCGCCGCCGATCTGTGCCACGACATGGCGCGCGCAGGTGCTGGCGACCTTGCCCGAGATCCGCCTGACCCTGCTGGTGGGCGGCGCTGCGATGCGGTGGCACTTGGGTGCGCGCGATGTGACGGCCACGGTGGCTGCGTGGCGCGGCTATGCGGCATCCGGCATCTGGCCCTTGCCGCATCCGTCCTGGCGCAATACGGGGTGGATCAGACGCAATCCGTGGTTCGAGGCAGACCTGCTGCCCGAACTGCGCGCCGCGATAGGAAAGACGCCATGACCGCAGAACACACCAATATCGTAAGCCTGCTCGACGCCGCCCATGCCGCCGTTTCGGCCAAGCCTGACGACGACACCCTGCGCTTGCGGTTTTACGAACGGCTGGCCGATGGCGAGATGTTCCTGCTGCTGGAAACCGAGGCCGTTGGCGACACCGTCACCCCCCGCGTGTTTGATCTGGAAGACGGCCCCGTCGTGCTGATCTTTGACCGCGAAGACCGGCTGGCCGAATTTTCCGGCGGCATCGCCCCCTATGCCGCGTTGCCGGGCCGGGTGGTGGCGGGGATGCTGAAAGGGCAGGGGATTGGCCTTGGGGTCAATCTTGGCGTGGCCCCGTCGTCGATGATGCTGCCGCCCGAGGCGCTGGACTGGCTGGCGCTGGCGCTGGAAACCGCACCATCGCAGGTGCAAGGGAAACCGCAGGAATTCTTCGCACCCAAAGGCCTGCCTGAACGGCTGATCGAAGGGCTGGACGCCAAGCTGGCGCGGGCGGCGGGTCTGGCTGTGGGGGCCTTGCTGGCGGGCGTGGAATATGCGGGCGGGCGGCGGGGTCACATGCTCGCGTTTCTGGACACGGTGCCGGGGGCCGAAGACGCGCTGGCGCGGGCGGCATCCGAGGCGCTGGTGTTTTCGGGGATCGAGGCAGGCGAGATGGACGTGGCGTTTCTGGAAAGCGCCAGCCCGGTGGCCGTGGCTATGGGCCGGGTCGCGCTGCGCTATGACCTGCCCTTGGTGGAACTGCCACCGGAACGATCCGCCCCCGGCAGCGATCCGGCGAAGCCCCCGAAGCTGCGGTAAAGACCGCCGTTTGGCGTATTTCCCGCTGCATGACAGCATTTTTCAGATGACAGCGCCGTGATGATGCGGATGATCCGGGGTGTATTGAATCACACCGGATGGAGCCTTGCATGATTGGCGTGTCTACCCCCGAATACCAGCTGTCGATCGGGTCGGTTGGAGAATTGGCCGAAGATATTAACATCGCCGCCCTGACCAACGGCAAGGTTGCGGTTGTCTACACCAAGGGCAACCTGCAAAGCTTTGTGCGGCTGTTTGACCCTGCGACGGGCGAGACAACCACCCTGCACACCATCACGCCGGGCGAGATCAATCCCAGCACCTGGGGCACCCGCGACATGTGGGTGACGGGAACCCCCGGTGGCGGCTTTGCCGTGGTGGCCACCTTAGTCAACACCAGCAACTATGGCACCCAGTATCTGTGGACCTTCAATGCTGCTGGCGAGCTGCAGGTGAACGCGCAGGAAATGCCGACCATGCCGTCGGAATGGTCCACCCTGCACAGCACCTCGACTGGTTTCCTTGCGACCTATGCCAATTCGGTGCTGGTCAATGGGTCCTATGAATATGAAGGCTTGGGTCAGTTCTTCAGCACTGCCGGTGTGCCGGTCGGCCAGCCTTTCCAGATCACTCCGATCCTTGATCAGGAAATCGAGGCGGTGCAACTGGCCAATGGCCGGATGGCCATTGTGTACAACACCAACAACCAGGTCGAAGTGCGCCAGTTCACCACATCGGGGGTGGCTGTCGGGCCGACGACGGTGGTCGACAGTTTTGCCAGCGGTGTCGGCGGCTTTCACACCGGCCCGCGGATCGTGGCGGATGGCACCGGATTTCTGACGCTGCATATTGACGGCGGTGCACTGATCATGTCGCGGTTCAACGCGGCCAACGCGATGGTGGGGGCGCCGGTCACGGTGGTGAACGCCTGGACCGGCGTCGGCCCGCTGACCGGGCTGCTGAAGCCTGACAATCAGGACCCGGTACATGATGTTGCCGTGCTGCCTTCGGGCGTGATCGTGGTGGCATGGCGCGGGTATGAGGAAGGCACTTCGAACGAGGCAAATATCTGGATTTCCTTCTTTACCCCCGCCGGCGTCCGTCTGGGCGAGCCGATCACAGCCAATGCCCGGGTGCCGGATGACCAGACTGGCGTCGATCTGGTGACGATGCCGGACGGGCGGCTGTTCCTTGGCTTCATGGATGATACCAACGTGATCTTTGGCCCGCAGCAATCGGTGCGCGGCGTGTTCATCGAGGGGCCTGACGGGTACTATGTCGGCGACGCCGGCAACAACACGGCCAATGGCACCACGGGCGAGGATCTGATGCAGGGCGGGTCTGGCAATGACACGCTGACCGGCGACCGGGGCGATGATCAGGTGTCGGGCGGTTTCGGCAATGACAGCCTGTCGGGCGGTCTGGGGCAGGATCAGTTAAACGGCAATGACGGCAATGATGTGCTGAACGGCGAGACCGGCAATGATGTGATCTATGGCGGGGCAGGCGATGACACTGCTCTTGGCGGGTTCAACAATGATACCCTGTTCGGCGAAGCAGGTGGCGACAGCCTGATGGGCGAGGATGGGATAGATTTCCTGTCCGGGGGGCTTGGCAATGACACGCTGGATGGTGGCACCGGCAATGACAGTCTGGAAGGCGGCGACAACGATGACCTGATCTATGGTCAGGGCGGCGTCGACCGGATCAAGGGCGGTTTCGGCAATGACGAGCTATACGGCGGCCTTGGCAATGACGTGATTGACGGCGACGAAGGCCATGACCGCATGTCCGGCGGCAGCAACAATGACGCGCTGTATGGTGGCGACGGCAATGACAGCATTTCCGGCGATGTGTTCGACGATATCCTGAATGGTGGTTCCGGTAATGATACGCTGAACGGCGGGCAGGGCCGCGACATTGTGGTCGGCGAGCGAGGCCACGACACTTTGCTGGGCGCCGATGGCAATGACAGTCTGGTGGGCGGGCTGGACAATGACCTGCTGAAAGGCGGCAACGGGTCGGATTTCATGCATGGCGGGGCTGGCAATGACATCCTGTTTGGCGAGGCCGGGGCGGATGTGTTCGAGTTCAGTTTCTTCTGGTCCGAAGGCGGTGTGATCGGCAATGATCTGGTGATGGATTATCAGCGCGGGGTGGACCGGATCGACCTGTCGGGCTGGAACTATGTGCTGGGTGATACGCTGATCGTGTCGGCGCGCGGGGCCAGCACCACTGTGCTGACCTCGGACGAAGGCGAAATCGTGCTGCGCGGCATCGCCTTTGCCAGCTTTGATACCGGTGATATTACCCTGTAAGACAAGGGCGGAGTTGGGGTATTATTATACCGTTTAAGTAAGTCACTGAAAACGTGTGATTAATACTTCGATTCCGCCCTTGACTACAAAGGCCGGTCGGGGGATACACCCCTACCTTCGACCACGGCGGGCTATCCGCCATTCCTTATGGGATACTGACGATGAAAACCTTCTCCGCTACGCCCGCGGACATTGACAAGAAATGGATCCTGATCGACGCCGAAGGCATCGTTCTGGGCCGTCTTGCAACGATCGTGGCTTCGATCCTGCGCGGCAAAAACAAGCCGACCTTCACACCGCACATGGATATGGGCGACAACGTGATCGTCATCAACGCCGACAAGGTGCAGATGACTGGCAACAAGCGCAATGACAAAGTCTATTACTGGCACACCGGCCACCCGGGCGGCATCAAGCAGCGCACCGCGCGGCAAGTGCTGGAAGGCGCGCACCCCGAGCGTGTCGTGGTCAAAGCTGTTGAGCGTATGATCACCCGCAACCGTCTGGGCCGTGTGCAGATGACCAACCTGCGCGTTTACGCGTCGGCTGAACATCCGCATGAGGCACAGCAGCCCACCGTTCTGGACCTTGCGGCCCTGAACCCGAAGAACACCCGGAGCGCGTGATATGACCGAGATCAAATCCCTCGACGATCTGAAATCGGCCGTCGGTGCAGCAGCACCTGCAGCGCCGGTTGCCATCGCCCGCGTCGCTGTGCGCGACAAACTGGGCCGGTCCTATGCCACGGGCAAGCGCAAGAACGCGGTCGCCCGCGTCTGGATCAAGCCGGGTTCCGGCAAGGTCGTGGTCAACGGCAAGACGATGGCGGAATACTTTGCCCGCCCCGTGCTGCAGATGATCCTGCGCCAGCCCTTCACCATCGCCAATGTCGAAGGTCAGTTTGACGTGATGGCCACGGTTGCCGGAGGCGGTCTGTCCGGTCAGGCCGGTGCTGTGAAGCACGGCATTTCCAAGGCGCTGCAACTTTATGAACCCACGCTGCGCCCGGCGCTGAAGGCCGCAGGCTTCCTGACCCGCGACAGCCGTGTGGTTGAGCGTAAGAAGTACGGCAAGGCGAAAGCCCGCAAGAGCTTCCAGTTCTCCAAGCGCTAAGCTCTGGTATCATTTTGCAAAAGGCCCGCCAATCTGGCGGGCCTTTTTGTTTGCGCCGCACAAAGCCGGGCATAAAAAAAGGGCCGGGGAAATACCCGGCCCGCAGTTCAGGGATGAAGCGGCAGGCGTCAGTCGCGCCAGAAAGGTTTGTTGACCTCGGTCGTCCGGGTAGCCTCGGTCACGCCAATGTCGCGCAGCATATGCGCGTCAAGCTGCGACAGCCCCGCACGGGTGCGGCGGCGGGTTTCCCATGCAGCCAGAACCTGCGCGAACTTGGCGACAACCAGTGCCATCGGCGGCAGGGTGGCAAGGTTCAGGCTGTGGGCCGCCAAACGGGAACTCGGGGTCATTTCATGGGCGCGGGTCATGGGCGCCTCCTTTTGTGTTGATACAATTAGACATCTGCGTATTAAATGTATACATTCAACTCAGCTTGAGTCGCCAGAGGAACATTGTCATGGATACAAACTGGGCGCCTGACCTCACGGCATTTCCCGGGCCAAAGTATCAGGGCCTGTCCCGCGCGCTGCGGGAGGCGATCCGGACCGGCGACTTGCCCGCAGGGGCACAATTGCCCACGGTGCGCGATCTGGCATGGCGGTTACACCTGACCCCGGGCACCGTGGCGCGGGCCTATACGCTTGCGACGCAGGAAGGGTTACTGGCGGCAACAGTCGGGCGTGGCACTTTTGTTGCGGCGCAAGCCCCGCGCCTTGGGCCGACGCAATCGCTGTATGTGGAACGCGACCATGACTGGTTGCGGGGGCGGCTGGACTTGCGGTCCCCGCAATTGCCCGATCTGGGCCAAGATACTGAAATTGAAAAGGTCTTGGCGGAAACGGCGGGGCAGGGCGGTTGGCTGGATTACACCTCGCAAAAGACCGAACTGACCCTGCGCGCGGCGGTGTGTGACTGGTTGTCGGACCGGGTGATGGGGCCGATCGGACCGGATGACATCGCGCTGACCATGGGCGGGCAGAATGCGCTGCTGATGATCATGCTGTGCTGCCTTCGCGGCGACCGGCCTGTGGTGCTGATCGAGGATCTGGCCTATCCGGGTTTTCGCTATGCCGCCCGTCTGGCGCGGGCCGATGTGGTCGGCATCGAGATGGACAATGAAGGCATTGTACCCGCAGCATTGGAGGCCGCCTGCCGTCGATACGGCCCGCAGATATTGTGCGTAACCTCCGAGGCACAAAACCCCACCACAGCGCGGATGAGCGCGGAACGCCGGGCCGAGATTGCCCGCATTGCCCGCACCTATGATCTGCAGATCATCGAAGATGACTGCTACACTGTCGCTGAAAGCAACCTGCCCAGCCTGCGCGCGCTTGCGTCCGAGCGGACCTGGTATGTCGGCAGCCTGTCAAAAACCGTGTCGGCGGCGATGCGCTTTGGCTACGTCGTCTGTCCGGTGGGGATGGGTGAGGCGGGGCGGCTGACGGTGCAACATTCGTGCTTTGCCCTGTCAAAGCCGGTGGCCGATCTGGCGTTGCGCCTGTTCACCTCGGGTGTCGCAGTCGATCTGCGGGCGCGGGTGCAGGCCGAAGTTGCGGTGCGGCTGGCGGTGATGGTCAACCGGCTGGGGTCATTCGATCTGGGCTGGCAAACCGGACTGCCCTTTGTCTGGTTGCGCCTGCCGCAGGGGTGGCGGGCGTCCACCTTTACCCGGATGGCGGATGCGGAAGGCGTGTTGCTGCGGTCGGCTGACGAATACGCGCTGATCCACGGTCGCGCGCCCAATGCGGTACGCATGGCCGTTGCAGGCCGTACACCCCTCGCGCGGTTCGATGCGGCCTTGGGCAAGCTGGCAGCACTGCTGGCCGCCCCGCCTTCGGATTTGATGGTCTGATTCTGCCTGACTGTTGCCGGGGCGGACACAATCGGGGTGCCGTTGCCGAATTGTGGCGCGATTGTGGCAAAGCTGCGGCAGGGCTGCGGCGCAGAATTTCGCGGCAGGCCGAAATGGGGCCAATCTGTGGCTGGGCGGACTCACTCCCAATCGCTCGCGCAGATGTGTGGTGGCGTGCGTTGACGAAAAGCCAAGGGATGGAAGACAGTTGGGTCAGAGCACACAATAAAAAGAGGTCCACAAAATGGGACACCAGCTATCCTTCCACGCCCCCTTTGGCGGCGCCGATTTCTTGGGGATGCGCAAGACCCGCGCCGGGGCGACCGAGATCGTTTATGATGATGGCGTGACCCGGCGGATGGTCTGGCGTGTGGCGACCACTGGTCAGTCGGAAGAGCGTATTTCTGATGCGCTGCGGGTGGCCGTCGGGTCGCTGCGGGTGGTTCCGACCCTGTATGATGAGCTGAAAAAGCGCGCCATTGCGATTGAGCGTGTTGCGGGCTGACGCCTTGGGTTGCCGCCTGTTTTCAGGGCAATATGCTGTGATTTTTGGCAAAGGGCGGGGCGACCTGCCCTTTTTGTTGTCCATTTCCCTTGGGGTGCCCCGCCAAGCGCCCTTGCGCTTTGCAAAGTCTTGCGGCTAGATTTGATCAAAGACCAAGAAGGCCTTCCGTATGGCGGGCACATCAGGGGGAACGATGGCGCAACCACCGCGATTTGCCGGGTCCGAGGCCGCAAAGGGCCTTGCGCTGATCAGCCCGACCGCCCTCTATGCCGTGCTGTTGCTGGCGGCCCCTCTGGCCACAGTCGTGATCTTTTCGATGCTGACCGATGGCGCGAAAGGTCTGGAATGGTCCTTTACCCTAGACAACTATATTGAGGTCTGGACCGGCCCGGTCTACCGCGCCATCATGATCCGGTCCTTGATGGTGGCTGTTGGCGTTACCTTCGTGACCGTCCTGATCGCCTATCCCATTGCCTATTTCGTCAGCTTCAAAGTCGAGCCGTCGAAAAAGTCGATGTGGCTGTTCATGATCACCATCCCGTTCTGGACCAGTTATCTGATCCGCGTGTTTCTGTGGAAGGTGATCTTGGGCTACAACGGGGTGATCAATTCTGGCCTGCTCAGCCTTGGTGTGATCGACGAACCGTTGCAGTGGATCAACTATAACATCGGCGCGCTGATCATGACATTGGCCCACGCCTATGCACCTTTCGCGATTTTGCCGATCTTCGTCAGTCTTGAAAAGATCGACCGCAGCTTGCTTGAGGCCGGACAAGACCTTGGCGAATCCAAACTGCGCACCTTCTGGCGCGTGACCCTGCCGCTGTCGATGGCAGGGGTGATTGCGGCGGTGCTGATCGTGTTCATCCCGACCATCGGCGACTATGTGACGCCGGATCTGGTGGGCGGGGGCAAGCTGCCGATGATTGCCAATATGATCGAGGTGAAGATGCTGAAGCAGGGTGACAAGGCCATCGGGTCCGCCATTGCGGTGTCGGCCATGCTGATTGTGGCCCTGGTCAGTCTGTTCTTCCTGTTCCTCAACCGCCGCTTCCTGAAGGGGTCCAAATGAAAAGCCCCCAATTGCGTTTCTCGGGTTTGCGCATATATGCCATTGCCTATCTGATCTTCCTCTATGCGCCGATTGTCCTGCTGCCGCTGTTCGCCTTCAATGACAGCAAGGTGATTGCCTTCCCGCTGTCGGGATTTACCACCACCTGGTTCGCCGAGATGTGGTCGGATGATCAACTGTTCCGGTCCCTGAAAAACTCGGCCATCATTTCGGGGTCCACGTCGGTCATCTCAACCGTCCTTGGTATCTTTGCGGCCCGGGCTACCACGCGGTTCACCTTTCCCGGCAAGGCGGGGATTCTTGGGCTGGTGATGCTGCCCTTGGTGCTGCCCGAGATGATCCTTGCGATGTCGCTGCTGGTGGTGCTGCTGGCCATCGGGGTGCCGCTGTCGATCTTTACCATCATTCTGGGCCATGTGCTGATCTGCACGCCCTTCGCGGTGGCGATCCTGTCTTCGGCGTTCCAAAGCCTTGATAAGTCGTTGGAAGAAGCGGCCTATGATCTGGGTGAAACGCCGCTGTCCACCTTCCGGCTGATCATTCTGCCGCTGGTGATGTCGGGGATCATTTCATCGCTGCTGATCACCTTCACCATCAGTCTGGACGAATTCATCATCGCGTTCTTCCTTGGCGGCAATGAATCTGCGCTGTCTGCCTATATCTACGGCCAGTTCCGCTTTCCGGCGCGGGTGCCTGCGATGCTGGCGCTTGGCACCATCCTGGTGCTGCTGTCGATCTGCCTTTTGACCATTGCTGAATACTTCCGCCGTCGCGGTCTTGCGAAAACCGGCGCCAAGGATACCGGAGGCTTCCTGTGAGCAGTAAACCCGACATGATCGAATTCCGGGACGTGCATAAATACTACGGCGATTATCACGCCTTGCGGGGGATCACCGCGACGATCCGGGCGGGCGAGTTTTTCAGCCTGCTCGGACCATCGGGCTGCGGCAAGACCACTTTGCTGCGCACGATTGCCGGGTTTGAGGGGATATCTTCGGGCGTCGTGCTGATCGACGGCAAGGATATGGCCAATGTGCCGGCCAACGTGCGGCCGACCAATATGGTGTTCCAATCCTATGCGATCTTCCCGCATCTGAGCGTCGAGGAGAACGTGGGCTTCGGTCTGCGCAAAGACCCGCGGTCAGCGGCGGACAAGGCCAAGGCGGTGGCCGAGGCGTTGGAGATGGTCGGCCTGAAAGGTTACGGTAAACGCGCGGCGCATGCGCTGTCGGGCGGGCAGCGGCAGCGGGTGGCGCTTGGCGCGGGCGCTGATCCTGAAGCCGAAGGTGCTGCTGCTGGACGAGCCTTTGTCGGCGCTGGACAAGAAGATGCGCGAGCAGATGCAGGTCGAACTGATCAGGCTGCAGCGGCAGGTGGGGATCACGTTCATTCTGGTGACCCATGATCAGGAAGAAGCCTTGGTCATGTCGGACCGCATTGCCGTGATGTTCGAGGGCGAGATTGCGCAACTGGCCGATCCTGAAACCCTGTACCGCCGCCCCAATTCCAAGAAGGTCGCGGATTTCATCGGCACGATGAATTTCCTGCCCGCGCAGATCCTGTCGGAAAGCGGCGGTCAGGTCGAGGTCGAGGCGCAGGGCTTTGGCCGTCTTACGCTGAACGCGGATCAGTGCATGGGCAAACACTCTGATGCCGGTGCGATGGTGGGGTTCCGCCCCGAGACGCTGACCATCCTGTTCGACGACAAGGCGACGGCGGATCGTGAGAGTATGGCGACGGTTGAGGAGGTCGTCTATTACGGCGACATGACCTATTACGACGTCAAGTTCGACGGCACCACGACGCCGATGCGCATTTCCATGCGCAACGTGTTCGGGCGGCCCGTGCTGGACATCGGCACCCGCGCGCGGGTCGCCTGGTCGCCCGGGGCGCTGGTTCTGTTCCGCTGATCCTCGGGTGGCGGGCGGTTATTAAATTGAGCGCTGCGCGCATTCCTTTTTTACGCGCTGACGCGCGGCGTGCGCTCTGCGCGGGGATATTTGGGCCAATGTGAATGGTCAGCGGTCTGGGGCGATCAGGCCAAGGCCACGCAGGTAGATGCCGATGCCAGCCTCTAGCAGGTCTTCGGGGCGGTAGGGGGTGGCGGCTGTCCCGGACCGCATGAAGAGTTCTACCACACCGTGGCTGAGCGCCCAGATATGGGCGGAAAACATGGTGGCCGGGGGGCGTTTGTCGGCGGGCAGGTGCAAGGACAGACGTTCTGCCGCGCGTTCCAGAACCTGACGCGCTTTGGCCGAAACAGCGGCAAGGTCGGGGTGGTTGGCGGGGCTGAGGCCGGATTCGAACATCGCCTGATAATGGCCCGGGTATTTGCGCGCAAAGGCCAGATAGGCGCGGCCTGTGGCCTCAAACGCGGCGAGGGCCGTGGGTTCGCCGTTGTTATAGGCAAACTCCATCAGGGCGGCAAAAATCTCATACCCTTGGCGGGCGACTTCGGCCATCAGGTCATCGCGGCCTGCGAAGTGACGATAGACGGCGGCGGGGGTGACATCGGCGGCTTTTGCGGCTTCGGACAGGGTAAAGCCTTGCGGGCCCTTTTCCGCAATCAGGAAAAGCGCTGCATCGACAAGGGCTTGCCGCAGGTTGCCATGGTGATAGCCGCGTTTCACGAAGCGGTTTTGGGCCGCAGTTTTGGGCCGCCGCAGATGGAGGTATCAATCTTGCCGACGGCATCCGCATCGCGGCCCTTGTAATCCACAGCACAAAGAAGGCTTTGCACCACCGCGATCCGGGCGCGTTTCTTGTCATCCGACAAGACGACGGTCCAGGGTGCAAAATCGTAGTGGCTGGCCTTCATGGTTTCATCAATCGCCGCGGTGTAGTCATCCCACTTGGGCAGTCCGTCCACGTCGATACTGGACAGCTTCCACTGTTTCAGCAGGTCTTTCTCGCGCGCAAGGAAACGGCGCAGCTGTTCTGCACGCCCCACCTCCAGCCAGATTTTCAGCAGCACAATGCCTTCATCGACGATCATCTGTTCAAAATCAGGCAGTTGGCGGAAGAACTTCGCGCGGTCAGCCGGGGTGCAAAAGCCGAAGACATGTTCGATCATCGCGCGGTTGTACCAACTGCGGTCGAACAGGGCGATTTCGCCCTTGGCCGGCAGCCAATCGACGTACCGTTGGAAATACCACTGCGCGGCCTCTCGGTCGGATGGTTTCGACAGGGCCACCACATTGGCGACACGCGGGTTCAGGTTTTCGCGCACCGCCCCGATGGTGCCGCCTTTGCCCGCCGCATCGCGGCCTTCAAACACCATGATGATCCGCTTGCCCGTGGCTTTCACATCGGCTTGCAGCTTGGCCAGTTCAATCTGCAACACCTCCATCTGGGCGTCATACACCTTGCCTTTGATCATGCTGTCATAGGGATAGGATTTTTCAAGAATGTCATCCTCGCCTGCCTTGGCAAGCTGCTTGCGGATATCCTTGGGGGCACCATCGCGGGCATAAGCGCTGATTGCGCCGTCAAAGGGCAGGTCCATCGCAGTCTCCTGTTTTCGGGCAGTATGGGGTGTGTTGCGCGCTATCGCAATCCGGCACGGGTGGCGGCGCGGTTGATGGCGTCGAGGACGATCTGGAGGTGGGTGTGGTGCGGCATGTGGCCTGCGCCCGGGATCACGGTCAGGTTGGCCGAGGGCAGACGGGGGGCCAAGGGGCCGGAGTGGATGCGCAGCGGAACAATGGTGTCGGCGTCGCCGTGGACCATCTCGATCGGCAGGGTCAGGGAAGGGTATCGGGGTTCCATCGCCACGATCTGGTCGCGCAAGGCATTGACCTGCAATACGTTCACCTCCAACGGCGCGCGGCGCAGGGATTGGTCGATCCCCATGTAATCGGCGTAACCCGCAGGCACGGCTTCCGGCGCGAAGATCCCGGTGATGGCGCGGCGGACGTAGGATTTGGGCACCCAAGCGGCGGCCAAAGGCATGGCGATGGCGCGGAAGATGCTGTTTTCATTCAGGCCATACCAAGGGTCCAGCGTCCCGGGCCACGGTAGGCTGGGTGAGGAGATCAGCACCAAAGCCGCAGGTGGGGCATCGAGCGACCACGCAAGGGCAACGGCACCGCCATAGCTTTGGCCCAGCAGGATGGGGTTGGTCGCCCCCAGATCATCGGCAGCAAGGCGCAGGATGCGGGCTTGCGATGACAGGCTGATATCACCACCCGGCAGCGGGTCGGAATAGCCAAGGCCGGGGCGGTCAAACACTGTGACGCGGTAGGTCTTTGCCAGTTCAGGGACCAGATCAAAGGTGAAATCGCGCAAAGACCCCGATGCCCCGTGGATCATCACCAGGTCGGGGCCTGCACCCGACTGCACATAGTGCAGGCGCAGGCCTTCGACGGTGATGAATTGGCCCAAGGGCGGGGTGTCGGCAAGGGCGCGCGCCTCGCGCACCGACAAGCGCCACAGGGTGGCTGCGGTGGCTAGCACCGCAAGAGCAGGATCAGGCTAACGGCCAATTTGCGCAATATCATAAGGTGTTGACTGATAAATTTCATTGATCCAGTTGCCATAGAGCAGATGCGCATGGCTGCGCCAGCGGTTCAGTGGTTTGCGGGCAGGGTCATCCTCGGGGTAGTAATTCGCGGGCACGTTGATCGGGGTGCCCGAGGCCACGTCGCGATCATATTCCTGCTTCAGGGTGTCGCTGTCATATTCCAGATGGTTGATCAGATAGACGGCCCGGTGACCGGGATCGTCCACCATGCAAGGGCCGGTTTCCGGTGAGGTCAGCAGCGTGGTCAGGCCTGCGGCGTCAATATCGGACTGGCGCATTTCCGTCCAACGGCTGACAGGTAGCACGAAATCATCGGAAAAGCCGCGAAGGTAGGGAGAGGCGGGGGCGAGGTTCTGATGGCGGAAACAGCCGAACGCCTTGGCGGGCAGCGCGTGTTTGGGCAGGCCGTGGAAGTGCCAGGCCATCGCCATGCCACCCCAGCACACGCCGAAGGTGGACAGAACATTCGTTTGAGTCCAATCCATTACGCGACGAAGTTCATCCCAGTAGGTCACCTCCTCAAACGCCAGATGCTCGATAGGGGCACCCGTGATGATCAGGCCGTCAAACTTTTCGCCGGTGGCTTCCACCTCGGAAAACGGGCGATAGAAGGCCTCCATATGTTCGGACGCGGTGTTTTTGGTCTGATGTTCCGACATGCGGATCAGCGACAGGTCGATCTGCAAGGGCGTGGCCCCGATCAGGCGGGCAAACTGGGTTTCGGTCTGGATTTTCTTGGGCATCAGGTTCAGCAACCCGATCCGCGAGGGGCCGGATATCCTGATGCGCGGCCCGGTCCGGCGACATGACCATGACGCCTTCGTTCCGCAGAACGTCAAAGGCGGGCAGGGTCTGGGGCAGGGTGATGGGCATTTTGGAGTTTCCTTTGGCAGGCAGTTAGGTCGCGAGGTTGCGCCGATCAATGGCACCGGCGATCAGGTTTTCAAAATCAGACGGGGTTTTCACGGCGGCCACCTCTTCGGCGGTGACGGTCACCCCCCAGTTGGCCATTGCCGCATAGCGGGGTTGGCGGTGCGCCAAGGCGCGCGCATAGGTCCAACGCACGAAGGCGTCAGGATCGCAGGTTTCTTCAGTAACAGAATGGGTTACGCTGTATTCTTCCCACATCGCATGAAGAAAGGCGGGCTGATAATACATCGGCTTCGGGGCGCGGTCAAACCGGCGGATCAGGTCGGCGGTATGCGCGTCGGAGCCTTTGATCCAAACCATCAGCAGGTTTTGTGAAAGCGCGGTCAACACCGGATCGGCCGGATCGGTTGGGTCCACCACCTCGCAGATCGACCCGCCGCTGTCGCAGACAAAGTTGGCATAGCCGTACAGGTCATGCGCGCGGTCGATGAAGCGCAGGGTGTCGTGCAGGGCCGCCACCTCGGCTTCACGGTGCTGATCCTGACGGCGCAGATATTCGGCAAAGGGCACGCCGCCTTTTGCCGGATCGCCCGGTTTGCCAAGGTAGGTGGACAAGGGCGCGAGGTTGTCAAAGGTGATGTTGGACGCGATATAGACCGAATCCGTCATCAGCAATTCGCGCAGCAACGGCACCTTCATCGCTTCGCGTTTGAAGTTGTCTGCGATGAATTCGCCCATGTAGCGGGTGCCGATCCGGTAATCGACGGAATAGTGAAACCACCCCGCCCCCCCGGATTTGTCCGCATCGCGCAGCATGTTGGACAGGTGGGTCTTGCCCAGTCCTGACATGCCAAACAACAGCACCCGTTTGTGGGCGGCAGTCAGATACTCGGCACTGTTGGCGTAAATCATGGTGTTACCCTTGGCATGGCCCGTCCGGTGTTATCTGTGCCGCCGCCGGATTTCACGCACAAAATGCAATCGGCCCCGCCTGTTCCCGGGCGGGGCCGCATATTGACGCGTCTGGCGTGGATCAGAAGCTCCAGCCGACCTTGATCCCGATGCCGACAGAGGAGTTGTCGGCGAAGTTTGCCACAGGGCCTGCCGTCACGGCTGTGGCATTGCCAAGCTTGGTGTAGTTGATCCCGGCGGTGACCTTCATGTTGTCATTTGTATAGACCCCGGCCAGCGTCACACCCAGGCGACCAGCCGTGGGGGCCAGCGGCGAGACATTGGTGTTGCCCTTGGTTTCATAGCTGACCGAAAGCGACCCGGCCCACGTGTCATTGAACTTGCGCCCGACACCCAAGGAATAGGTGATGGTGTCTTCCAGGTTGATCAGGCTGCCGCCACCGGTCGCCAGACCAAAGCCTTGCGGCGTCAGCTTGAGGTTCGACCAATCAACCCAGCGAATTTGACCAAACACCAGCGTGTCTTTGGCAACGCCGGATTGGAAATCAAGGTTGACCGACTGCGGTGTGGTCACCGTGGTGGTGGACGGCACGCCATTCAACGCGGCAAGCGGGCCGGGCAGACCATTTTCGATGGTGTTGAACTTGTGCTTGACCTCAGAGTTGTAGGTCAGCGCCACCCGCATCGCGATTTCGGGCTTTTCGAACGCCACGCCAACCACATAGCCGGGGGCCACGTCGCTGTCCAAATTCACCGTGTAGCCAGACAACGCACCATAACCCGCGCCCTGCAGCCGGATGAACGCCTCTGACCGCTGCGCTTTGATCCCGACATGGGCGCTGAACGCATCGGTGAATTTATAGCGCAGCAAGCCAGTGACGGCCGTCGCCTTGGCAATGGCGGTGGTGCCACCCAGCACGGGTGAGGTCGCCGCATAGAACACATCAGCCCCGAACGGCTGGTCAATCACCAGACCGAACGACAGTTTGTCGTTGATGTCGTATTTATAGCTGAGAGCGATTTGCGTGTACGTTTCGGCCACATCGCCCGTCGGCTGGGCGGCCACGTCGCGGGCAGAAACCGTTGGGTTTACGCTGCCGAACGACAGTTCGGCATAGCGGCCCTTTTCGAACAACACGCCAAGTCCCGATCCCGACCTGTCGATTCCGCCCGCCGATGCCACCGTTGCCGATGCTGCCAGAACACCCGCAGCCAACATTGTTTTTTTCATTTTTTCCTCATCCCTAACTAAGAGATTTCCCCTGCTGGTTAGCCTAGGGCCGCCGATAAAACCGGTCAATCAATGACGCGGCGTCACATTTCTGTGAGTTTGTTTTGTGACTTTCTCGCATGGTTTTGCGCGCGGATGGTCAGCCAGTTGCCAAAGAAAATCAACGCGCCGCCCGCGATCACGGCAAGGGATACCGGCTCGCCATACAGCAGTGCCCCGACCACTGCGATAATCGGCAGGCGGGCAAAATCTATCGGTGCCACAAAACTTGCCGGGGCCAGCGACAGCGCTGTGGTCAGGCACAGATGGGCCACCACCCCGGCCAGCCCGATTAGCGCCAGCCATGGCAGTGTTTGCGCCGTGGGCCAGCTTACGCGACCGTCATACCCGGCCATCACTGCGCCAAACACGGCTTGCATCACCGTAAGCCAGAACAGGATAGAGATGATATCTTCACCTCGGGTCAGTGCCTTGGTCATCAGCATGGTTGCCGCGAAAAACACCGCAGAGCCAGCGGCGGCAACCACACCGGGTTCAAGGCTGGCAAAATCGGGCCGCGCGACGATCAGGATGCCAACAAACCCCAGTAGCGCCGCAATCAGCCCCATCGGGGTCAGCCTCTCACCCAGCACCAGCGGTGACAGCAGGATGACCCAGATCGGCGAGGTGAATTCCAGCGCGAACACCTGCGCCAGCGGAATCACGGTGATCGCATAAAACCACAGGTTCTGTCCGGTGAAGTGCAGCAGGTTGCGGATCAGGTGCTGTCCCATCCGGTCGGTGCGGATGCGGTCAAGGCGGCCCAAAGCTGCCGCCACAACCACCACCAGCACAAACCCGATCACCGACCGCGCGGTCATGATTTCAAACGTGTCGTGGACATCCTTGACCGCGCGCCCGGCGATTGCCATCGACGTGAACGCCGCAATCGCCCCCGTCATCCAGACAATGGCGGCGAGGGGGCGATAGGTCTGGGTCATTCCAACTCGATAGTGCCCGGCGGTTTGCTGGTGCAGTCGTAGAACACCCGGTTCACGCCCTGCACTTCGTTGATGATCCGGGTGACGGTTTCGCCAATGAAGTCATGGGTGAAGGGATAGTAATCCGCCGTCATGCCATCCACCGACGTCACCGCACGCAAGGCCAAAGCGAAGTCATAAGTGCGCCCGTCACCCATCACGCCCACGGTTTTCATCGGCAGAATGGCGGCAAAGGCCTGCCAGATTTCATCGTAAAGGCCATGCTTGCGGATCTGGTCGATATAGACGGCATCGGCGCGGCGCAGGATATCCAGCTTTTCAGCCGTGATCTCTCCGGGGCAGCGGATGGCAAGGCCGGGGCCGGGGAAGGGGTGGCGGCCAATGAAGGACGCGGGCAGGCCAAGCTCGCGGCCCAAGGCGCGGACCTCATCCTTGAATAGCTCGCGCAGCGGTTCGACCAGCTTCATGTTCATGCGTTCGGGCAGACCGCCGACATTGTGGTGCGATTTGATGGTGACCGACGGCCCACCGCTGAACGACACCGATTCGATCACATCGGGGTACAGCGTGCCCTGCGCCAGAAACTCGGCCCCGCCAATGGCCTTGGCGTGCTTTTCAAACACCTCGATGAAGGCAGCCCCGATGATCTTGCGCTTGGTTTCGGGATCAGAAACCCCCTCCAGCCGCCCAAGGAACAATTCGGATTCGTCGGCATGGATCAGCGGCAGATTGTAATGGTCGCGGAACATGCCGACGACCTGTTCGGATTCGCCCAGACGCATCAGCCCGTGATCGACATAAACGCAGGTCAACTGATCGCCGATCGCCTCGTGGATCAGGACTGCCGCTACGGAACTGTCGACCCCGCCCGACAGCGCACAGATCACCCGGCCCGTGCCGACCTGTTCCCTGATCTTGGCAATCGCGCGTTCGCGGTAGGCGCCCATCGTCCAGTCGCCCTTGAACCCCGCCAGTTTGACGAAATTCGCATAGAGCGCCGCGCCCTTGGGCGTGTGATGCACCTCTGGGTGAAACTGCACGGCATAGAAATTGCGGGCCACATCGGCCGTAATCGCAAAGGGGGCGTTCGGGCTGGTGCCGTAGACCGCAAACCCCGGCGCGATTTTCGACACATGGTCGCCATGGCTCATCCATACCTGTTCGCGGCCTTGGTCGAACCAGCCGTCCAGAATGGAAAGGGTCGCCTCCGAGGGCGTCACATAGGCGCGACCAAATTCGGCGGTGCCGTGGCCGTGTTCGACCAAGCCGCCCAACTGCTGCATCATGGTCTGCTGACCGTAGCAGATGCCCAAGACCGGCACGCCATAGGACCACAGCGCGTCTGGCGCACGGGGGCTGCCCTCACGCGTCACCGAATCCGGGCCACCCGACAGGATCACGGCCTTTGGCGCGAACTCGGCCAGAAAGGCATTGGTGACCTTATTGTAGGGGTGAATTTCGCAATAGACGTTCAATTCCCGCAGCCGCCGCGCAATCAATTGCGTGACCTGAGAGCCGAAGTCGATGATCAGAAGGCGGTCTGTATGTTGCATGCGCCCGCATAGGCAAAGGGCGCGGAAATCGCAAGGGGGCGGCTGCGCAACCCGCGTCGTTTCCAGCGCGCGGCGATGTCGCTTTTGCGCGCCAAGCGGCGTATTCGGGGGGCGCTTTGGCTGGGGCAGGCGGCATAAGATGGGCAAAACATGCCGCGTTTTGCGGCCAGCTAAAGGGATTCGGGCAATGAATGATCAGGCAGGGCGCAGAGTACGGGGCGGTGGCGGATCAACCCGCCGGGCAGAGCGCACCGCAGTCAGCTTTGAGACCGCGAAATTCATCCAGCGCAATATCCCGAACTTCGAGATTCTGAACGAAGAAGCCCTTCAGATCATCGAATGGAACGCCGAGACGGTGCTGGAGGAGATCGGCGTAAACTTCGTCGAAAACCCGCATGCGCTGGACCTGTGGCGTGCGGCAGGCGCGGATGTGAAGGGCGAGCGCGTGCATATTCCGCGCGGTCTGGCCCGGAAACTGTGTTCCACCGCGCCGAAAACCTTTACCCAGCACGCCCGCAATTCCACCCGCAATGTCGAGGTGGGGGGCCGCAATCTGGTGCTGGCCCCGGTGTACGGCCCCCCCTTTGTGCGGGATGCCGAAGGCGGTCGCCGCTATGCCACCATCCATGATTTCCAGCAGTTCGTGAAGCTGGGCTATATGTCGAAATGGCTGCACCATTCGGGCGGCACCGTGTGCGAGCCGACCGATGTGCCGGTCAACAAGCGCCATCTGGATATGCTGCACGCCCATATGACCCTGTCCGACAAGCCCTATATGGGGTCGGTGACAGAACCCAGCCGCGCCGCCGATTCGGTGGAAATGTCGAAAATTCTGTTCGGGTCAGATTTTGTTGACCAGAACACCGTGATGACCAGCCTGATCAACATCAACTCCCCCATGACGTTTGACGGCATCATGATGGGGGCGCTGGAGGTTTACGCCAGCAACAATCAGGCCAGCATCGTGTCGCCCTTTATCGTCGGTGGGGCCATGGCTCCGGTGACGGTGGCAGGCACGCTGACCCAAGTGCTGGCCGAGATTCTGGCAGGCGTGTCTTATTCCCAGCTTGTGCGCCCCGGATCGCCGGTGATTGCGGGTGCGTTTGTGACCTCCATCGACATGAACTCGGGCGCGCCGACCTTTGGCACGCCGGAAGCGTCTCATATCACCTATGGCGCGGGTCAGTTGGTGCGGCGTCTTGGGCTGCCCTACCGGTCTGGCGGGTCGTTCTGCGGGTCGAAACTGCCGGATGCGCAGGCGGCGTATGAGACCGCGAACAGCCTGAACATGGCACTGCTGGCGGGTGTGAACTTCATGCTGCATGCCTGCGGGTGGCTGGAGGGTGGCCTCGTGTCGTCCTACGAGAAGTTCGTGATGGACGCTGACCAGTTGGGCACATTGCACCATCTGGCCCAAGGCATCCAGATCGACACCAACGGTCAGGCGATGGACGCGATCCGCGAGGTTGGTCCGGGCGGCCACTATCTGGGCTGCGAACACACCCAAGCCAACTTCAAATCGGCCTTCTGGCGGTCCGACCTGTTTGATTACAAACCGTTTGAAACCTGGGCCGAAGAAGGCGCGCGCGATACGCAGACCCTGGCGGCAGAGCGGGTCAAGAAGATGCTGGGCGACTATCAGCAGCCCGCATTGGACGACGGCGTGCGCGAAGCGCTGGATGAATATGTGGCCAAGAAAAAGGCCTCAATGCCCGACGCGTTTATTTAAGACCGTCGCGATTTACGAAACAATAAGGCCCGCGCCGTCAAGGTCGCGGGCCTTTGCATTTCAGGCCTGCACCACGCGCGGCAAAAGGCGTGCCTCGGCCATCAGGGCAATCAGCACCTCAATATGGCGCGACACCGAATAGGTCGCATCACCGCGGCGGCGGGTATCCTCCAGCAACGCCTCTTCGCTCAACAACCGGGGAACCGCGCGTTCTGGCTGCATATTTCCGTCGATCAGGCGGCGCAGATCGCGGTCGCGGCGGTATTCCTCCATCCCAAAGCGCGCGGCCCGCATCAGCAGGCGGGGGCGGCGCAATTCAGACAGCAGGGTGCGAAAATCAGACATGGGCAGTCTCCTTTATGGAACGGCCTATCCTGCATCGACACAACCTTGCGTTGCATATCTCTCGTTTGAGGCGCACGGAGGTTACCGAATTGTTTAGGAATTAGCGACAATTATAACTTTTCAACGAGCCATTAACCAACTGCTAACCAAAACCACCCAAGGTTGCATTTGTCCTAATGGCTGGACCCTCGCCCAAGTGGCGTATGCAAGACTGGATCTCGGGATTGAACCTGAACGCAGAACTGACCCTGCCTGACTGGCTGCCAGATGCCGTGCGGCTGTATCTTGATCACACCACGGAAGGGCTGTCGTTCCGGGCTTTGGCCCGGCGCGAGGGGCGACATGCCTCGACCGTGATGCGGCAGGTGCGGCGTTATGAAAACCGCCGCGATGATCCGTTGATGGATCAGGCGCTGTCGGCGGTCATGGGTCTGTGCAGCCCCGACGCCCCCCCTATTGAACCCAGCCAGAAGGACGACCCGATGACCATGACGCTGCGCCCCACCTCGCTTGCGGACGAATCCACCCTGAACGCCGAAGGCCGCCGCATCCTGCGCCGTCTGGCGGAACCGGGGGCCGTGCTGGCGATTGCGCCCGATATGGAAAAGGCCGTGGTGATGCGCGAATTTCCCGATGGTCGCACGGCGCGAACGGGGGTGCTGGAATGCCGCGTGGCGCAGGCCTTTGTGCTGAAGGACTGGATCGCCTGCCGCAAATCGGGGCGGGTGGCGACCTATGAGATCACGTCAGTGGGGCGCGCCGCCCTGAAGCGGATGATTGATGACGAAGACCGCCGCCGCGCAGGCATGTCCGAGGCAGGCACCCCCTTCGCCGATCAGCACCGCGAATGGGACACGCGCGAGGTGGCGGGCGAGGGCGGCGAGGCCCCGCGCAAGATGCGCTACAATCTGGCGGAAAGCCCGGTGGCCGCGATGGCGCGGCGGCGCGACAAGGATGGCAAGCTGTTTCTGGAACCCGAGCTGGTGGACGCCGCCGAACGCCTGCGTGAAGATTTTGAACTGGCCCAGATGGGCCCGCGCGTGACGCAGAACTGGGACAGGTTCCTCACGGCCGGCGATCGGGGCGGCTATCGCCCAGACTCAGGTCAGGCCACAGGCCCGCGCCATGCGCGTGACAGGGTGGCGGCGGCCTTGCGTGATCTTGGGCCGGGCTTGGGCGACGTAGCGCTGCGCTGCTGCTGTTTTCTGGAAGGGCTGGAGGTCGCCGAAAAGCGCATGGGTTGGGCCGCGCGGTCCGGCAAGATCGTGCTGCGCATCGCGCTGCAACGGCTGCGGCGGCATTATGATGAGGCGTATGGCCGCTCTGGCCCCTTGATCGGATAACCAAAATGGCCGGGGGAATGCCCCCCGGCCATGACTTTTCATGCAGCCCGGGTCAGACCCGTGCGGTACACGATGCCCGCAAGTGCTCCACCCGCCAGCGGGGCCAGAATGAACACCCACAGATCCGCAATCGCCTTGCCGCCAACAAACACCGCGGGCCCGATCGACCGCGCCGGGTTCACCGAAACCCCCGTCACATTGATGCCGACAAGGTGGATCGCGGCCAGTGTCAGGCCAATCGCCAGCCCCGCCATCGCCCCCGGCGCGCCCGCATGGGTGGCACCAAGGATGACGGTGACAAAGAGGAAGGTCATCACGAACTCGAACACCAGCGCGGCACTGGCCGAATATTCGCCCAAGTATCCTGCGCCATAGCCGTTCTGGCCCAGCCCGTTCACACCGATGGCATAGTCCGCCTTGCCGCTGGCGATCAGCAACAGGATGCCAGCCCCCACCACGGCACCGACGATCTGCGCCGCCGCATAGCCCACGAAATCGCCCGCAGACATCCGCCCCGCCATCATCACGCCCAAGGACACAGCCGGGTTCAGATGCGCGCCCGAGATCGCGCCTAACCCATAAGCCGCCGCCACGATTGCCAGCCCGAAGGCAAGGCTGATGCCCGTCAGCCCGATATCCCCCCCGGCAATCACTGCCGAGCCACAGCCGAACAGCACAAGGATCAACGTCCCTAGGCTTTCAGCGATCAGTTTATTGTTCATGGTCCCTCCGAAGTTGACAACGGGCAGGCGCGGTTTTGTGCTGCTCTGCCCCCACAGAATACCGCCTTGGCAGCGCCTGCATCCCTGCAACCGTTGCCAACGCGGTCCGGTCAGACTATGTGGGAAGAACCTGCACGTCATGGGGGAATATATGTCACGCGACATCACGCTGCCCGATCAACGCCACCCCGAAAAGGCGCACAAGGCCGATCAGGCGCAACCGAAGAAGCCGGATTGGATACGGGTCAAGGCCCCGACCTCGCAAGGGTACAAGGACACACGCGATATCATCCGCGCGCAAAAGCTGACCACGGTGTGCGAAGAGGCAGGTTGCCCGAACGTGGGTGAATGCTGGTCTCAGGGCCACGCCACCATGATGATCATGGGCGAGATTTGCACCCGGGGCTGTACCTTCTGCAACGTGGCGACGGGCAAGCCGCAAACGCTCGATGCGTTCGAACCGGGGCGCGTGGCCCATGCGGTCGCGCAACTGGGGCTGAACCATGTGGTGATCACAAGCGTGGACCGTGACGATCTGGAGGATGGCGGGGCGGACCATTTCGCCCAGACCATCCGCGCCATCCGCCACCGCGCGCCGGGTACCACGATTGAGATCCTGACCCCCGATTTCCTGAAATGCCCGCCTTCTGCCCTGGAAAAGGTGGTCGAGGCGCGCCCGGATGTGTTCAACCACAACCTTGAAACCGTCCCTGGCCTGTATCTGGAGGTGCGCCCCGGCGCGCGCTATTTCCATTCGTTGCGGCTGTTGCAGAAGGTCAAGGAACTCGACCCCACGATGTTCACCAAATCGGGCATCATGGTGGGCTTGGGAGAGGATCGCCCCGGCGTGTTGCAGGTGATGGATGACATGCGCGCGGCGGATGTGGATTTTCTGACCATCGGCCAGTATCTGCAACCCACCCCGAAACACCACCGGGTGGCGAATTTCGTGACGCCGGAGGAGTTCAAGGCCTATGAAACCGCGGCTTATGGCAAAGGGTTTCTGATGGTGTCAGCCACACCTTTGACGCGGTCGTCGTACCATGCAGGCGATGATTTTGCGCAACTGCGTGCGGCACGGATGCAGAAACTCGGGCGGGGCTGACTGCTTGGTCGAAGCCCCGGCCTGCGCCGGGGCGAGGGGCGCTAGGCAGGGGCCGCGAAGGGCTGGCTTATGTCCTGAAACACCACCAATGCCTCACACCGTGCCGCCCCCGCCGCAATCAGCGGGTAATCGGCATCTTCGATCAGCGCGGGATGCGCCTCGCGGGCAAAGCGCCACGCACAGGTCATGGCGATATCGGCGTGGCTGATCTGGTCGCCAAACCAGAACGGTTGCGTCCCCCGCTCAGCCTCCAACGCCGCTAGCACGGATATTATCTGCGCCCGGCAGCGGGCCTCCCAGACGGGTGAGGTTACATCATGCAGGCGGCGCTCATAGAACAGGCTGACCGCCTTTTCCGCCAATCCGCAGGCAAGGCCGGTGATCCGCAAGACCCGGTGACGCTCTGGTTCTGCGCGGGGGGCAAGGGGGGCATCAGCCAGCCCATCCAGATAATCCAGTATCAGATGGCTGTCAGTCAGCGCAGTGCCATCCGCCAGCACCAGAACCGGCACCCGCATCAAGGGGTTACGGGCGCGCACAGCCTCGGCATCGCCAAACACCGACCACGGGCGGTGGTCAAACGGCATCCCGTACAGCCGCAAAGCAATGCCGACCCGCCGCACAAAGGGGCTGTCGTATTGGCCGATCAGGATCATTTTACACCCGGAACAAGCTTGAGGTAGGCCGCAATCGCCGCCCGGTCGCTCTCAGTCAGGCGGGCCATGTTCTCGACCACATGGGTCATCTCTCCTCCGACCGAATCGTAGTCGGGGGTAAAGCCGGTGGTCAGGTATTCGACGATCTCAGGCTCTGACCACTCCAAGGCGGCAGGGGTTATATTCGGAAACACCTCTTTGCCCGCAGCATCGGTGACCCCCGCCAGCCAGCGGCTCTTGTCCATGCCGCCAAGGGCGTTGCGGGGGGTGTGGCATTCGCCGCAATGGGCCATGGCTTCCACCAGATAACGCCCGCGCATCTGGGGCGGGGTCAGATCGCCCGCCACCACCCAATCGCGCGACAGGAACAGGAACTTCCAGCCACCCAAAATGCGCCGCCACGAGAACGGAAATCCGACCTCATGCGGCTGGCTGGGGGTGGCGTCGGCGGGCAGGGTGCCAAGATAGGCGTGCAGGTCGGCCACATCTTGCAGCGCAAGCTTGTTGTACGACGCATAGGGCAGGGCGGGGTAGTAATGCGTGTCCCACTGTGAAACCCCGCGCGTGATCGCATTGGCAAGGTCCAGCAGCGGCCAGTCGCCGATGCCCTGTTCGGGGTCCGAGGAAATATTGGGCGCGATAAAGGTGCCAAACTCTGTCACAAACCGCTGCCCCCCCGATAGCACCAGTTGCGCATCCCCCTTGGCGTCCTTGGCCATATGGCATGAGGCACAGCCCGTGGCCCAAAACACAGCCTCACCGCGTGTGGCATTTCCGGCAAGGCCTGCCACATCGGCCTCTGCCAACGGATCGGGCCGGGTCACAAACCAGAACACGGCGGCACCGACCAAGGCCAGCAGGATCAGATATCGGATCAGGCGCATCGCTTCCCCCTTGATTGCTTTTGGTGGGTGGCTTTGGGGCGATGCTAACAAAGCGGCTGGCTATGGGCTACGGTTTTCCGGGCTTCAGCTTGTCATTGACCGTCAGCCAGTCGGGCCAGCCGAACACATATTCGAACGCCCCGATGCCCAGACAGACCGCAATCACCCCCAACACCAGCAGCACCGTGCGCATGGATGGCGGGTTCTGTTGCCAGCGTTTTGCGCGGATCAGCCATGTCATGTAGTTCATGGCGTATCCTCCCCGGTGAAGCGCACCTTGCCGATATAGGGCAGGTTGCGGTTTCGTTGCGCAAAATCAATGCCGTAACCCACGACAAATTCATCCGGGAATGGTAAAGCCTGTCCATTTCGCGCCGAATGTCCACCTCGCGCCGGGTGGGTTTGTCCAGCAGGGCGCACACCTCCAAACGGGCCGGGTTGCGGCTTTCCAGCAGGTGACGCACATGGTGCAGGGTAAAGCCGGTGTCCACGATATCCTCGACCACCAGCACATCGCGCCCGGCAATTTCGCCGCGCAAGTCCTTGAGGATACGCACCTCGCGCGACGATTGCATCCCGTCGCCATAAGACGAGGCTTCCAGAAAATCGACCTCGACGGGCAGGTCGATCTCGCGCACGAGGTCTGCGATGAACACGAACGACCCGCGCAACAGCCCCACCACGATCAGCTTGTCGGTGCCTGCATAATGCGCGGTGATTTCCCGCGCCAAGCCTTCGATCCGCGCGGCAATTGCCTTGGCGCTGATCATCTGGTCGATCACATAGGCTTTTTGCGGCATCCCACCCTCTTGATTTTCCATGGTCTGTTGCTCAATACCAGTTGTTACGACACGAGAGGTCCGATGCCCACCCACCATGAAAACCGCGTGCTGCCCTATTCGGCCCAACAGATGTACGATCTGGTGGCCGATGTGGCCTCATACCCGAAATTCCTGCCATGGAATTCCGCCGCCCGCATCAACGCGCGCAGGCCGATCGACGGCCCGAATGGCGCGGGCGAGGTGATGGAGGCGGATCTGGTGATCAGCTTCAAGGTATTCCGCGAACGCTTTGGCAGCCGGGTAACGCTGTGGCCGGGGCCAAAGAAGATCGACACCGAGTATCTGGATGGCCCGTTCAAATACATGAAATCGACCTGGGGCTTTACCGATGTGCCGGGGGGGTGCGAGGTTGATTTCTTTGTCGATTTCGAATTTCGCAATGCCATTCTGCAAGGCATCATCGGGCTTGTGTTCAACGACGCCATGCTGCGCATCGTGCGGGCTTTTGAACGGCGGGCGGCAGAATTATACGGGCCGCAAGCCTGACTGTGACCCGGACTGCGACGGATGGGCGGGCGGCGGGCGTATCACGATCTGACATGGAGTGTTTGGGATGCTGCGACTGATCTGCCTGCTGGTCTGTCTGGCCGCCCCCGCCTGGGCTGACCGCCAAGAGGTGCGGCTTGGGGACCGGTTCTATCTGATCGACCTGCCAGACCGCCCGACCGATGCGCCGATGATTCTGGCGCTGCATGGCGGGGGCGGCAACCCGGCGCAGTTTGCCCGTAACAGCCAGCTTGCCAAACCCGCCCTCGCCGATGGCTATGCGGTGATCTGGCCTGCGGGCACCGCGCGGTTCGGTCGGTTTCTGACATGGAATGGCGGCTATTGCTGTGGTCACGCCGCCGAGGCTGGAG
This sequence comes from uncultured Alphaproteobacteria bacterium, assembly GCA_963772935.1. Lineage (GTDB taxonomy): Bacteria > Pseudomonadota > Alphaproteobacteria > Rhodobacterales > Rhodobacteraceae > JANNNF01. Next base: position 520,537 of record CAVYZK010000009.1, read on the forward strand.
TGGATGATCTGGCGTTCCTGGATGCTGTGATCGCCGATGCGGGGCAGCGGTTCGGGCTGAACACGGGCCGTGTGTATCTGACCGGCATGTCGAACGGGTCGATCATGGCCGAAACCTATGCCGCACAGCGCCCCGGCAAGGTGCGGGCGGTGGCGGGGGTGTCGGGCACGATGGATGCCAGCGTCCGGGTGCGCGGGCCGGTGCCGCTGCTGCTGATCCACGGCACGGCGGATACTCAGGTGCCCTATGCGGGCGGCACCGGGGCCAATAGCCTGACAAAGACCGAGTTTTCGCCGGTTGACGCCGTGATCAAGGCCTTCCGCCGCCCCTTGCGCGGCCATGTGTCAGAGGATGCGCAATTGATCGACCCCGAGGTTGACGGCACCTCGGTGATCCAGATGGACTGGACCGATGACAAGGGCCACGTCCTGATCCGCTTGCTGAAGATCGACGGCGGCGGCCACACCTGGCCCGGCGGGCGGCGCAGCAATTGGCAGGGGGGCACAGAGGATATCGTGGCAAATGCCGAGATTTTGCACTTCTTCTCGCTGCATCCTTAGGTGGGGCCGCCTTAGCCAAGCGCCCGCAGCATCAGCGCAATTGCATGGTCCACCGTGGCCTGCCGCACCTGCGCACGGCCAATGGCGCCAAACTCCACCGTCTGAACGAATGTCGGCTGGCCGTGCTTGGCGAGGCCAAAGCACACCCGCCCTTCGGGCTTGAACGCCGATCCACCGGGGCCAGCGATGCCCGTGACGGCCACCGCCATCACCGCATCAGACCGGGCCAAGGCACCGTCCGCCATGGCGCGTGCGACGGGTTCCGACACCGCGCCATCAGTGGCGATCAGGTCGGCGGGCACGCCCAGCATCGTCGGTCTTGGCGGCGTTGGAATAGGTCACGAACCCCCGGTCAAACACATCGGACGACCCCGCCACATCGGTCAGCGCGGCAGAGATCATGCCGCCTGTGCAGCTTTCGGCGGTGGCAATCCGCACGCCCCAATAGCGGGCGGCTGTCAGCAGGTCCTCGAACGCTCATCGCAGCAAAATCCCATGCGCGACCCCTGCCGCCACGATCACGCCAAGCCCGGCGAACAGCCCGGCCCACAGATCATCCAACATCACCCCCGCCGCATCGTGGCGGCGGTCGGCGCGGCCCACCAGCCAGGGTTTCCAGATGTCGAACAGGCGGAACAACACAAACGCCGCGACCCAGCCGGGGTAGGCGGCATAGGCCCAATCCTCCATCCCCCGGTTCCAGAACGCGGCGGCGGGGAACAGCAGCGCCAGCCACTGGCCGGCCACTTCGTCGATCACGAACTCGGACGGGTCTTCGCCGGGGCGGTCGGCAAGTTCGCGCCCGACAGCCCAGAACCCTGCGGCGGTCACCACGAGTGTTGCCAGCACCAGCACCCAGAACCCCAGATAGCGGTCAATCGCCAGCCCCGACACAATCGCCACCGCCGACCCCCATGTCCCGGGGGCAGGGCGCAACAGGCCCACGCCAAAGACCGTCGCCACGGCCCGGCTCATGTCCGCACCAGCACGGCGGTGGCAAGGGCCGCGATGCCTTCCTCGCGCCCGGTAAATCCCAACCGCTCGGATGTGGTCGCCTTGACCGAGACCAGCCCCATATCCACCCCCATGATCCGCGCGAGTTCTGCTTGCATATCAACCGCATGCGGCCCGATCTTCGGGCGTTCGCACACCAGCGTCACATCGCAATTGCCCAAGGTATAGCCCCGTTCCCGCGCCAGCCCGATGGCATGGGCCAGAAAGATGTGGCTGGCCGCCCCCTTCCACTGCGGGTCCGTTGGCGGGAAATGCCGCCCGATATCGCCCGCAGCCAAAGCGCCATAAATCGCATCGGTCAGCGCGTGCATCCCCACATCGGCGTCGGAATGGCCCAGCAAGCCCCGGCCATGCGGCACCCGCACGCCGCAAAGCCAGACGTGATCGCCGTCGCAAAAGGCATGCACGTCATAGCCGTTGCCCAACCGCACATCCATTCCGCGCCCTTTCAGCAATCCTTCGGCGCGGGCAAAATCCGGCGCATAGGTCAGTTTCAGATTGTCTTCGTCGCCCTGCACGATTGTAACGTCAAGGCCCGCATCCCGCGCCACCTGCACATCATCCAGACTGCCGCCCGGATGGGCACGGTGGGCCGCAAGGATGGAGTCAAAGTGAAACGCCTGCGGGGTCTGCGCGCGGAACAACCCGGCGCGGTCTTGGGTGCCCGTCACCAGCCCCGCATTCCCGCGCCACAGGGCATCGGTCACCGCCAGTGCCGGGGCGGCGGCAGGGTGGTGGTCCAACGCCGCCTCCAGCCGCGCGATCAGCGCAGGCGACACCAAGGGCCGCGCGCCGTCATGGATCAACACCCGCGTCACGCCCGTGCCCGCAATCGCCTCCAGCGCCGCGCGCACCGACTCTGCCCGCGTGGCCCCGCCGATCACCAGTTCTGCATCACACCCCAGTTGCCCGCGCCTGATCATCCGGATGGATCACCAGCACCCGGCGCATCCCCGCAAAGGCCGCAAGGCTGTGCGCCACCACAGGTTGCCCCGCCAGCATCTGCCATTGCTTGGGCACCTCGCCGCCCGCGCGGGTGCCCCGGCCTGCGGCGACGATGATGGCAACGGTGGTCATTGGGTGGCTCCGGTTTGTGTCCCATCTGTCTACGTCACGTCGCCTTGCGTGACAATCAGGCCAAGGAACGGGCATATCAGCCTAAATATTGTGCATCGCACGTTTTTCAGTCACTATCGTACGTTGCGGTCTTGGCCTTGTCACAAGGTGGGCGCTACCTCTGACTCTGACGCACAAGGAATAGGCATTTGACGTTGCGCCTCGGCCCCGGCCTAGACATCACCCCGCCCGTGCTTCTGGCCCCCTTGGCCGGAATCACCGACTTGCCGTTTCGCAGGCTGGTGGGGTCATTTGGTGCAGGGCTTGGTGGTGTCAGAAATGGTGGCGAGCCAAGAGGTGGTGCAAGCCCACCCCGAAATGCGCGCCCGCGCCGAACTGGGCCTGGGCGACCTTGCCACATCCGTGCAACTGGCGGGACGCGAGCCGTACTGGATGGCCGAGGCTGCAAAGCTGGTTGAAGGGCAGGGGGCACGGATCATCGACATCAACATGGGCTGCCCGTCGAAACGGGTGACGACGGGCCTATGCGGCTCGGCGCTGCTGCGCGATCTGGATCTGGCGCTGACGCTGATCGAGGCGGTGGTGGCGGCGGTGTCGGTGCCGGTCACGCTGAAAACCCGGCTTGGCTGGGACGAGTTCACCCTGAACGCCCCTGACCTTGCCCGCCGTGCCGAAGGCGCGGGGATACGGATGATCACCATCCATGGCCGCACCCGCAACCAGTTCTACAAAGGCCGTGCCGACTGGGCCGCCATTCGCGCGGTGAAGGAGGCGGTGACCATTCCGGTGATTGCCAATGGCGATATAACTGATGCCACCACCGCCCGCGCGGCTCTGGATGCAAGCGGGGCGGACGGCGTGATGATCGGGCGCGGCGCGCAGGGGGCACCGTGGCGGCTGGCGGAAATCGCCCATGCGCTGTTTGGCAGACCCGCCCCGGTGATCCCCGAAGGCCCGGCGCGGGCGGACATGATCGTGCAGCACTACACCGAAATGCTGACGTTCTATGGCCGCGATCTGGGCCTTCGCGTGGCCCGCAAACATCTGGGCTGGTATCTGGAGGAGGCGGGGCTGGACCATGCCCGCGACGCCATTCTGACCGCAACCGACCCTGCCTGCGTGATCGACCTGATCCACGGTGCTTTCGCCGAGATGGAGGTGGCCGCATGACGCCCTACCGCGCGCCCTATCCGGTGCCCGGCGTGATCTGGGCCAGCCTGCCGTTGCCCGCGCTGCTGATCGACGCGGACGGGCGGATTGCCGAGGCCAACCCTGCGGCAGAGACGTTCATGAACGCCTCTATTCGCAGCCTGCGCGGCCAGCCCGCGTTTGACCGCCTGCATATCAACGCGCCGATGGACGAGGCGCTGACGCGCGCCCGGGCCAACCAGTCGGCGCTGAACATCAACGATGTGGACGTGACCACCGGGGAACGTGCACCGGTGCAATGCACGATCCACATCGCGCCCATGCACGACAACCCCGGCATGATCATGCTGCTGATTTCACCGCGTGAAATCGCCGACCGTCTGGGCCGCAGCATGAACGTCAAATCCGCCGCCCGGTCGGCCATCGGCATGGCGGAAATGCTGGCGCATGAAATCAAGAACCCGCTCGCGGGGATTTCCGGGGCCGCCCAACTGATCTCGATGAACGCAGGGCCAGAGGACCGCGAGCTGACCGAGCTGATCGTCGAGGAAACCCGCCGCATCGTCAAACTGCTGGAGCAGGTCGAACAGTTCGGCAACATCCGCCCGCCAGATCTGAAACCGGTCAACATCCATGATGCGCTGGACCGGGCGCGCAAATCGGCATTGGTGGGTTTTGCCGCCCATATGACGATTGTCGAGGATTACGACCCGTCCTTGCCGCCGACCCATGCCGATATGGACCAGTTGATGCAGGTGTTCCTGAACCTGATCAAGAACGCGGCCGAGGCCAGCAAGGGCAAGCGCGGCACCATCCGGTTGCACACGTTTTACGACCTGTCGCTGCGCCTGCGCCGCACCGATGGCGCGCCCGCGGCCCTGCCATTGCAGATTGAAATCATCGACGACGGCCCCGGTATCCCGCCGGATTTTGCCGCCGAGATTTTCGAGCCCTTCGTTTCTGGCCGTGAAAACGGCACGGGCTTGGGCCTCGCGCTCGTATCCAAAATCATCTCCGACCATGCTGGTTGGATTTCTGTCGACAGCGTCCCCGGACGCACGGTCTTTCGGGTGTCATTGCCCATGGCCCCCAAAGAAAAACGCAAGGAGCAACGCTGATGGATGGCACAGTACTGGTCGCAGATGATGACCGCACAATCCGCACGGTGTTGACGCAGGCCCTGACCCGCGCCGGGTGCAAGGTCCACGCGACAAGCAGCCTGATGACCCTGATGCGGTGGGTTGAAGAAGGCAAAGGCGATCTGGTGATTTCCGACGTGATCATGCCCGATGGCAATGGGCTGGAGGCGCTGCCGCGCATCAGCAAACTGCGCCCCGGCCTGCCGGTGATCGTAATCTCGGCGCAGAACACCATCATGACGGCCATTCAGGCAGCCGAGGCTGAGGCGTTCGATTACCTGCCCAAACCCTTCGATCTGCCCGACTTGATGAAACGGTCGGCCAAGGCGCTGGACCAGAAACGCCGCGCGCCCAAAGCCGCCGCCGCCCCGCGTGAGGCGGTGGATGATCTGCCGCTGGTGGGGCGCACCGCCGCCATGCAGGCGCTGTACCGGCTGGTCGCCCGGGTGATGAACACCGATCTGTCAGTGCTGATCACCGGCGAATCCGGCACTGGCAAAAGCCTGATCGCCCGCGCCATCCATGATTTTTCCGACCGGCGCACCTTGCCCTTCGTGGTGGCGCAGGCGTCGGACCTTGCGGGGATGGACGGACCGTCGGCCCTGCTGGCCCGCGCCAAGGGTGGCAGTCTGGTGTTCGACGAGGTCGCCGATTACGACGACGACGCCCAAGCCCGTGTGGTGCGGATGCTGGATATGCTGGGTGACAACGCGCCCCGCATCATGGCGACGTCCCAAGTCGATCTCGGTGCGAGGATGGAAGGCGGGGCGTTCCGGTCTGACCTTTACTATCGCCTTGGCGGCGTCTCCTTGCATGTGCCGTCCCTGCGCGAACGGGTGGATGACATTCCGCTGCTGGCCGAACACTTCCTTGCGCGCGGCGAACGTGACTTTGGCACCGTGCGCCGGTTGTCGAATGAAGCCCGTGATCTGGTGCGGGCGTATTCCTGGCCCGGCAACGTGCGCCAGTTGGAAAACACCCTACGCCGCCTGATGGTCACCGCGTCCGAGGCCGAGATCGGCCGGACCGAGGTCGAGGCCGTGCTGGGCAACCAGCCCGCGATGGAGCCGCTGAAAGGCGGCGGCGAGGGCGAAAAACTGACTGCCTCGGTCGCCCGGCATCTGAAGCGCTATTTTGATCTGCATGGCGGCCAACTGCCCCCCGCTGGCGTCTACCAGCGCATTCTGCGTGAGGTGGAAATGCCGCTGATCGAGATTGCACTGGATGCGACGGCGGGAAATCAGGCCAAATGTGCCGACCTTCTGGGCATCAACCGCAATACTTTGCGCAAGAAGATCACCGAGCTTGATATCCGCGTGACACGGCGCCGCAAACTGATGTAAAACCGCAACATCAAGCGTGTTCGCCGGGTCATAGGGGAATACGCCGCAAGATGTAGGGGCCATGCGGCCCCAAGCGGGGACGGTTTGGATCGCGCGATGCGCAGCAATACCTGGCTGAAACTGATGCGCCTGCGCCGGCAACGGCGGGTGCAGACAGCCATGACGCTTGGGCTGGTGTTCCTTGGCCCGGTGCTGGTTGTTGTGACGATTCTGGCACTTGGGCCGCTGGCCATGGGGGCGGGGTCGCCCTTTCTGCGGCTGATCCTGCTGGCCGATCTGGTCTATGTGCTGGCGGTGGCCGCACTTGTGCTTGCGCGCGTCGCCCGCCTGATTGCCGACCGGCGCAGCCAGTCTGCGGGGTCGCGCCTGCACATGCGGCTGTCAGGCGTCTTTGCCATCATCGCGCTGATTCCGACGATTCTGGTCGCGGTGTTCGCGGTGGTCACGGTGAATGTGGGGCTGGAGGGCTGGTTTTCAGACCGGGTCCGGTCTGTGGTCGGATCATCGCTGTCGGCGGCGCAGGCTTATGAGGGCGAACAGCGCGCCGATCTGATCGAGGACGCCAACGCCCTTGCGGCCTATCTGAACGTGGCCAAGCAATCGACCTTCTTCCTGCGCGATGATCAGTTGCGCCCGATCCTGTCAGACGGGCAGGCGCGTATTCAGCGCGGTTTGAAAGAGGCCTATCTGATCAACGGCACCGGCACGCTGATGACGCGGGGCGAACGATCCTATCTGTTCGGCTTTGAACAACCGTCTGAGGACGATCTGGCCCGCGCCCGTGAAGGGGCCCCGGTGATCATTCAGGACTGGACCAACAACGAATTCCGCGCCCTGCTGCATCTGGATGCCTATGCCGACCGCTATCTCTATGTCAGCCGTCAGGTCGATGGATCGATCCTGTCCTTGCTGGATGAAACGCAGGAAACGGTGCGGCTGTACAATCAGCTTGAATCCGATCGGGGCAAGCTGCTGTTCAACTTTGGCCTCGCCTATCTGGGGTTCGCGCTGATCCTTATTCTGGCGGCGATCTGGCTGGGGCTGTGGTTTGCGGAACGGCTGTCAAAGCCTGTCGGGCGGCTGGCGGGGGCAGCGGAGCGGGTGGGCGGCGGCGATCTGGATGTGCGGGTGCCGGAAGAAGACGGTGATGATGAAATCGCCATGCTGGGCCGATTGTTCAACCAGATGACGCAACAGTTGAAGGGCCAACGCGAGGCCCTGCTGGACGGCCACCGCCAGACTGAACGGCGGCGGCGGCTGTTTGATTCCGTGCTGTCGAACGTGACGGCGGGAGTGATCGGGCTGGATGCCGAAGGCCGCATCGACTTTATCAACCGCGCCGCCGAAAAACTGCTGGAACTGCCCGAAGGTCAGGCTGAAATCGCGCTGGATGCGGCGGTGCCTGAATTTGCGCAGGTGTTTGACCGCCTGCGCGAAGGGGCGGGGTCGGCGGTGCAAGAGGAAATCCGCCTGACCCGGCGTGGCAAGCTGGAAAGCCTGCTGGTGCGCATGTCTACCCGGCGCACCGATGCCGGGCGGCTCGAAGGTTATGTGGTGGCGTTTGACGATGTGACCGAACTGGTGTCAGCCCAACGGTCGGCGGCATGGGGCGATGTGGCCCGCCGTATCGCGCATGAGATCAAGAACCCGCTGACCCCGATTGCCCTGTCTGCTGAACGCATCAAACGCAAATTCCGGGGGCAGGTCAATGAACCCGCCGATCTGGATCAATATGCCGATGTGATCATCCGCCAGACCAACGACCTGCGCCGGATTGTAGACGAGTTTTCCAAATTTGCCCGGATGCCCGAACCCGACCGCCGCGAGAACAACCTGACGCAGCTGCTGCGTGATGCGCTTGTGTTGCAGGAAAGCGGCCAGCCGACGGTACGCTTTGTGGCGGATATCCCGGCGGATCCGGTGCTGATGGATATTGACGCCACGATGATTTCGCAGGCCTTGACAAACCTGATCAAGAACGCCGGGGAAGCCATTGAAACGCTTCAGGAAAAAGGCGCGCCTGTGGGCCATGTGCCCGAAATTCGTATCACCATGCAGGCCGATGATCATGAAGCGGTAATTCGGATCATGGACAACGGAACCGGCTTGCCACCGGACCGTGCCCGGCTATTTGAACCCTATGTCACCACGCGTGAAAAGGGCACCGGGCTGGGGCTGCCGATCGTCAAGAAGATTATCGAGGAACATGGCGGGTCACTGATCCTGACGGATGCCATTGTTTTTGAAGGAAATACCCATGCAGGAGCGATGGCCGAACTGCGCCTGCCACGCCTTGCAAAGCGCCGCATGGGTCGCAACATCGGGCCGCAGGGCCAAGGGGGTTAAGCTGTGAGCATTCTTATCGTAGACGATGAAAAAGACATCCGCGAACTGATCGGCGATATTCTTAAGGATGAAGGCTATGCCATTCGTCTTGCAGGGAATTCCGACGATTGCATGGCAGAGGTCAACGCGGACCAACCCGATCTGATGATCCTTGATATCTGGCTGAAAGACAGCCGGATGGACGGGATCGACATTCTGAAAACCGTTCGCCGCGACAATCCCGATGTGCCAGTGGTGATCATCTCGGGCCATGGCAACATCGAAATTGCGGTGGCGGCAATCAAGCAGGGGGCTTACGATTTTATCGAAAAACCCTTCAATATCGACCAGTTGATGGTCGTTGTTGCACGGGCGATGGAAACGTCACGCCTGCGCCGCGAGAACGCTGGCTTGCGACGCAAAGACGTGACCCAATCGGAAATGATTGGATCAAGTCCGGCCTTCAAGGCCTTGAAAGTGCAGCTTGAAAAGGTCACCAAATCCAACGGCCGCGTGATGCTGACGGGCCAGCCCGGGTCGGGCAAGGAAATGGCGGCGCGGTTCATTCACACCAACTCCAACCGGGCGTCGGCACCCTTCATTTCCGTGTCGTCCGCCACGGTGGAACCCGAACGGATGGAGGAAGTGCTGTTTGGCCGCGAAACCACCGAACGCGGGATCGAGCCGGGGTTGCTGGAGCAGGCGCATGGCGGGGTGGTCTATTTCGACGAAGTGGCCGATATGCCGTTGGGAACCCAAGGGAAAATCCTTCGGGTTCTGACCGAACAACAATTCACCCGGGCTGGCGGCAGCGACAAGGTGCGCGTCGATCTGCGGGTGATTTCATCCACCACACGGGATTTGCGGACCGAGATTGGCGCCGGGCGTTTCCGGCAGGAACTCTACGACCGGCTGAACGTGGTGCCAATTCCGGTGCCCAGTCTGGAGGAACGCCGCGAGGATATTCCCGAACTGACGCGGCATTTCGTCGATTGGTTTCACCGCACGCAAGGCCTGCCGGTGCGCAGCCTGTCGTCCGAGGCCGAGGCGATGCTGCAAACCATCCAGTGGCCTGGAAACATTCGGCAATTGCGCAACGTGATTGAGCGGGTGCTGATCCTGGGCGAACCCTCTGGCCCGATTGAACCGCGCGAATTGCCGGGGAACGAGGCCAGTTCCGAAGGCGAAGGCCGCATGATCCTTGGCGGGGCCATGGCGACCTTGCCGCTGCGGGAGGCGCGGGAGTTGTTCGAGCGCGAGTATCTGCTGACCCAGATCAACCGCTTTGGCGGCAATATCAGCCGCACCGCCAATTTCGTCGGCATGGAACGGTCGGCCCTGCATCGCAAACTGAAATCGCTTGGGGTGGTGACCACGGCCAAAAGTGGCGGGCGCACCGCCCATCTGGAAGATGACGAAGACGACGAATGACCCCGTGCGATTGACCTTCACGGCCCCATCTGCGATGCAACACTCTGCAACGACTGCGTGAGGCCGGGCATGAAGGTGATCATCTGTGGCGCGGGGCAGGTCGGCTGGCAAATCGCGCGGCACCTGTCGGGCGAAAAGAACGATGTGACGGTGGTTGACGTGAACCCCGACCTCGTGCGCCGGGCTACGGAAACGCTGGATGTTCAAGGGGTTGTGGGCTTTGCTTCATACCCCGATGTGCTGGCCCGGGCAGGGGCGCGGGATGCCGACATGATCATCGCCGCCACCCATTCGGACGAGGTGAACATGGTCACCTGCGAGGTGGCCAATGCGATTTTCAATATCACCCGCAAGGTCGCGCGCATCCGGTCGCAAAACTATCTGGACCCGCAATATGCCGAGGTGTTCCGCAGCCGCAACGTGGCCATCGACGTGATCATCAGCCCCGAACGCGAGGTGGCCGAGGCCGCCTTGCAACGTCTTGCCGCCCCTGCGACCTTTGATACCGAGTTGTTCATGAACGGCCGTGCCCAATTGCTGGGGATCGCGCTGGATGAGGATTGCCCGGTTCTGAACACCCCCCTGCGGCAGTTGAACGAGCTGTTTTCCACCCTGCGCGCCATTGTCGTGGGCGTGCGCCGCGACGACCGTCTGTTCGCGCCCGAAGCCGGGGATCAACTGCTGGCAGGCGATCAGATCTATGTGTTCACGCATATCGAGGACGTGAACCGCGCCCTCGAAATCTTTGGCAAAAAGACCAAAAAGCAAGAGCGGATTGTGATCATCGGCGCAGGCAATGTGGGTCTTGGTGTGGCCTTGGCGTTGGAGGCTCGGACCGACCGGGTGCGCGCCAAGATCATTGAAAAAGACCGCTCCGTGGCCGAACAGGCGGCAGACGCGCTGCAACGCACCATCGTCTTGCACGGCGACGGCATGGATATGGACCTGCTGATGGAGGCCGCGATTGACCGCGCCGATGCGGTGCTGGTGGTCACGGATGATGACAAGACCAACCTGCTGGTGGCGGTGCGTGCGAAACAGGCGGGCTGTCCGATGGCGATTGCGTTGGTCAACGATCCGACGCTTGCCCCCCTGATGGGGCCGCTGGATATTGACGCCTACATCAACCCGCGCGCCACCACGGTCAGTTCGATCCTGCGCCATATCCGCCATGGCCGGGTGCGCGCGATCTATTCCATCGGTGACGCCGAGGCCGAGGTGATCGAGGCGCAGGTGCTGTCCACTTCGCCCTTGTCGGGCCGTCTGGTGCGTGAGATCGACTTTCCCGAAGGCGTGCTGGTCGGCGCGGTCATGAAGGGCGACAAGGTGCTGAAACCCACCGGCGATCTGCGGATCGAGGCGGGTGACGTGGTGGCCCTGTTCGCCATGACCAAGGACGTGCCGGAAGTGGAGCGCCTGTTCCAGGTCTCCATCGACTTTTTCTGACCGATGCTGGCGCGGCTGACGCAACTTCCGTTGTTGGTGGTCTTGCTGGCGATCACCGGGGGGCTGACGTTTTTGCCTGCGGCCCATGCGCTGGTGCTGCGCCAGCATGGGGTGGCGCAGGATTTCTTCTATTCCGGGCTGATCATCCTGATCGGGGCGGTGATGATCGGCATTGCCACCCTGTCGCATCTGCCGCGCAACGCCGGACGCAGCCATCTGACGGCGCTGGTTGCGGCCTATCTTGTGCTGCCGGTGGTGATGGCGCTGCCGATCCTGCAAACCCTGCCGGACACCAGTTTTGTCAACGCGTGGTTTGAGATGATGTCGGCCTTCACCACCACCGGGGCCAGCCTCTATGACCCCGCCCGGTTGCCGCCTTCGGTGCATCTGTGGCGCGGGATGGTGGGGTGGTTTGGCGGGTTTTTCATTCTGCTGGCAGCCTATGCCATTCTGGCCCCGCTGAACCTTGGCGGGGTCGAGGTGATTTCGGGCCGGGTGCCGGGGCGGGGCACCCAAGGGGCAGCGCAGATCACCCGGGTGGCGGATCCCGGCGCGCGGCTGGGTCGCTATGCCATTCGGCTGTTTCCGGTCTATGCGGGTTTGACGCATGATGCTGTGGGTTGGCCTGCTGATTGCAGACTTGCCTGCGTTGGAGGCATTGTGTCTGGCCATGGGCACTCTGTCCACCTCGGGCATCATGGTGGGGGCTGTGGGCGAGGCGGTTCCGCCCGGTGTGCTGGCCGAAGGGCTGATCTTTGCCTTTCTGTTCCTGTCGGTCAGCCGCCGCCTGCTTGCCTGCATCAGGCTTTGTCGATCGCAGCATTTCCGTCTGGCAAGACCCCGAACTGCGGCTGGTGCTGACGCTGCTGTGTCTGGTGCCTGCGGTGCTGTTTGTGCGCCATTGGCTGGCCTTTGTCGAAATGCCGGGGCCGTCGCCCGATCTGGCCACCGGGCTTGCGGCCGTCTGGGGGGCCTTGTTCACCACGCTGTCGTTTCTGACCACGACGGGGTATCAGTCATCCTCCTGGGCCACGTCGCAGCTTTGGTCGGGCCTGGGCGCGCCGGGGGTGATGCTGATGGCGCTTGCGATGGTGGGGGGCGGTGTTGCCACCACGGCGGGCGGGGTAAAGCTGCTGCGGGTCTATGCGCTGTTCCGGCATGGCGAGCGCGAGTTGGAGCGCATCGTTCACCCCAATTCCATTGGCGGGCAGGGGCGGCAGGCCCGCCGTCTGCGCCGCGAAGGCGCGTATCTGGCGTGGATATTCTTCATGCTGTTCGGCATTGCCATCGCGGTGGTAACGGCGCTTCTTACGCTGACCGGTGTCGAGTTTGAACCGGCACTTGTGCTAAGCCTTGCCGCCCTGACCACCACCGGGCCGCTGGTTGATGTGGCAACCACACCGCCGATTTCCTATGCGACGCTTGGCACCCCCGCCAAGGTGGTTCTGGGGGCTGCGATGATCGTCGGGCGGTTGGAAACGCTGGCCTTGCTGGCCCTGCTGGCACCGACAAACTGGCGCAAATAGCACCGCTTCGGGCAACACATCTTAAAGGATTGTTTTTGGGGCTGGAATCTGGCGCAAAGCCGTTCCATACTCAGTTCGTTCTCGTCTCAATGCGAGGAACAGTCCGCTGCGCACGAAAAGACAGCACAAAAAGGCTTGAAAAACAATGGCTGCCGATAAACAGAATTTGCAGGACGCCTTTCTGAACCATGTTCGCAAGGCGAAGGTTCCAGTCACGATCTTCCTGATCAACGGGGTCAAGCTGCAAGGCGTGATCACATGGTTTGACAATTTTTGCGTGCTTTTGCGTCGGGATGGTCAGTCGCAGCTTGTTTACAAGCACGCGATTTCCACCATCATGCCGGGGGCACCGATCAACCTTTACGAAGGTGAAGACTGATTTCCGAACTCCCGGATGATGAAGACGACGATCTGCTGCTGCCCGGTCCGGGCGGCAGTCCTGTGGCGTTTGACACGGCCGAGGTTCCCACCCGCGCCTATGTGCTGCACCCCGATCTGAAAACCGCCCGCAACCGCCGCCTGCCAGAACATGGTTTGGCCGAGGCCATGGGCCTTGCCGCGGCCTTGCCTTATCTTGATTTGCTGGGTGGCGAGGTGGTGCGCCTGTCCAAGCTGCACCCCGGCACGCTGTTCGGGTCGGGCAAGGTTGAAGATCTGAAGGCGCGGTTCAAGGCTGATCATATCGAACTGGTGCTGGTGGATGGGCATGTATCGCCCGTGCAGCAGCGCAATCTGGAAAAGGAATGGGGGGTCAAACTGCTGGACCGCACCAGCCTGATCCTTGAGATTTTTGCCGACCGCGCCCGCACCCGTGAAGGCGTGTTGCAGGTCGAACTCGCGGCCCTGTCCTACCAGCGCACCCGTCTGGTGCGGGCCTGGACCCACCTTGAACGGCAGCGTGGCGGTTTCGGCTTTGTCGGCGGGCCGGGTGAGACGCAGTTGGAATCGGACCGCCGGGCGATCGACGATCAGGTGATCCGCCTGAAACGGCAGTTGGACAAGGTGGTCAAGACGCGCGAATTGCACCGTGCGTCGCGCCGCAAGGTGCCGTTCCCGCTGGTGGCTTTGGTGGGCTATACCAACGCGGGCAAATCGACCCTGTTCAACGCGATGACCGGGGCGGATGTGCTGGCGAAGGACATGCTGTTTGCCACGCTGGACCCCACGATGCGCGGTCTTGTGCTGCCCTCGGGGCGCAAGATCATTGCCTCTGATACGGTGGGGTTCATCTCTGACCTGCCGACCCAACTGGTCGCCAGTTTCCGCGCCACGCTGGAGGAGGTGCTGGAGGCCGACCTGATCCTGCATGTCCGTGACATCAGCCACCCCGAAACCGCCGAGCAAGCGGCGGATGTGGCCGATATTCTGGCCTCGCTTGGCGTCAAGGCGGGCACCCGGATGTTTGAGGTGTGGAACAAGCTGGACCTTGTTGAAGGCGCTGCGCGCGAGGCATTGTTGGTGCAGGCACAGACCCGCGCCGGAGTATTCCCGGTGTCGGCTGTGACGGGTGAAGGCGTGGCGGCCCTGACCGACGCCATCAGCGCCGCTTTTGACGAAGTGAAGTCCGACCAAAGCCTGCATTTGCCCTTCGCTGCCGGAAAAGCCCATGCCTGGCTGCATGCCGAAGGGGTTGTGGTGACCGAAGATCAGGCCGAGGATGGCTGGCACCTGACCGTCCGCTGGACGGCAAGGCAGGAACAACGCTACCGCGATCTGTAACTTTGGCTTTCATACTGGCTCAAATATCCCACGGGGGCCCGGGGGTGTGAAACCCCCGGCGGGTTCAGCCAGACCAACGCTGGCCCGTCAAGGCCCCGCCACCACCCTTGCGTCCATCAGCCGCCCGATTTCGCCTGCTCCCAACCCCAACACATCGGCCAGAATAGCCTCGCTATGCTGGCCCAGCAGCGGGGCGGGGGTAGGGGCCGCCCGGTCAACGGCCGAAAACACCACGGGCGACCCGGGCACCGGGTAGGGGCCAATGCCGGGTTGATCGACCATTGCGAACATCGGGTTGTCGAGGCTCAGATCGGGGTCATCCTGCACCGCACCGGCAAAGCTGCGAAACGGCCCCCAGGTCAGGCTGGCCGCATCAAACAGCGGCCCAACCTCGGCCAAGGTACGGGCCGCGAACCATGGGGCGAACAGGGCGGTGATCGCATCGCGGGCAAGCCATCGGGCGCCCTCCTCGCTCAGATTGACGCCCAACCGCCCGCTCAGGTCCGCAATCGCAGTCTCCATCCCCAGCACGCGCACCAGACCGCGCCATTGCCGGTCGGTCAGGCCCACCACCATCACACGCGCACCGCAAGCCAGCGTAAAATCCTGACCATAGGCCCCGTACAGCGCATTGCCCGCGCGGCCACGGTCCACCCCGTTCACCGCAACCTCGCCGATGATGCCAAGGTGGCCCAACATGCCCGCCGCCACGTCCTTGAGGCTCAGTTCCGCCAATTGCCCCACGCCTGTGCGCAGGCGGTGGCGTTCGGCGGCAAGCAGGGTGTTCACCACCATCTGCCCCGCGATACAGTCCCACGCAGGCAGAACGTGACCGACAGGGTCGGTGCCGCCCACCGGGCCAGTGGCCATGGGGAAGCCAAGACCCGGATTGACGGTGTAATCCACGGCGGGTTCCCCGCGCCGGGTGCCGGTCAGGCTGACCATGATCAGATCCGCGCGCCGTGCCGCAAGGGCGGGGTAGTCCATCCAGCCCCGCACCCGAAGGTTGGTCAGGAACAGCCCCGCATCCGGGCCGGGCGCGGTGATCAGGGCGGTGATGATCTCTTGCCCCCGCGGGTCGGTCATATCGACCGCCAAGGACCGTTTGCCCTTGTTCAGCCCCGCCCAGAACAGGCTGGCCCCAGTATCCGTCACGGGCCAGCGTCGGGCATCGAGCCCGCCTTGCAACCGGTCAAACCGGATCACATCGGCCCCCATCTGCGCCAGCGTCATTCCTGCCAATGGCACGGCCACAAAGGCCGACCCTTCCACCACCCGCATGCCCGAAAGGACCGCCATCACCGCAATCCGCGCAAGATTTCAAACTCCAGCGACATCATCCATCCCCCAAGTGCAGTATTTTGAAATATTGTTGCGCAATAGGTGGGGCGGTGATCGCGCGGGTCAAGGGGTGGCGATTACACGGTCCAAGGCAAGATAGGTGCTGTCACACCATTCATCGCGCCATTGCAGGGTGCGCCGCGCAGTATGCGTCACGCGAAACCCCAGCTTTGCCAGCACGGTAAGACGGGCGGTATTGCGGGGGTCGGCCTCGGCTGTCAGGTCGGGGCAGGCAGGGCAGGTGGCAAAGAGATGCGGGATGATCGCCTGCAAGGCCTCGGATGCCAGACCCTTGCCCCAGGCATCGGGATGCAGGATGAACCCCATCTCCCACGGGTGCCAGACCCCGGCCTTGCCGATCACCCGGCCTGCATGTTCGATACAGAACTCGGTCGGCGTGGCAATCAGCGCGTCCAGTACCGCATCGCAGCGGGGGCGGAATACACGGCATGCAGGGCCATCAGATCACCCGCATGGGCCGGGCGCAGGATCAGGCGCTGCGTTTGCAGGATCATGGCGCAGGCGTCAGCGTCGTGATCCCCACGGCAGCAGCACGGGCAAGGTCGGGGTCCAGCGACATCGGAATGTATTCGCCGCGCCGCCACAATTCGCCAAGATCGTCGTAGAATCGCGACAGCGGATGCCCCGATTGCCCGGTGGACAAGATGAACACCGAACTGTCGGGGTCGGCAAAGTCGTACACCCCCCGGTAGCCGCCGCCATGCACGTTCAGATACGGGTTCGGCCCGGTGCCCTTGGTGCGCCCCCGTTGCAAGGTGGTGTCGCCGCCGGACGTGCTTTGGCGGATGTTGACGAAGTACTTCAATACAGGAACATCGCCCAACACCGGGTGATCCTGCATCGCCTGATGCGCGTCACCCCACCGCCAGCTTTCCAGATTGGGGCCATAGGTTTCGGTCAGACGCAACAACGCCTCGTCCAGCGCCATCCGGCTGACCTCGGCACAGGTTTCCACCGCCGCTGACTGGATCACATCGCACCAGACCGACGCACCACCCGTGTTGCGGAACACCCGTTCGATGAAATCGGGTTCGGGGTGGGTGAAGGTGTCGGCAAGCGGGCCAATCTCATCGCGGATCAGGCGGTCCATCAGCGCGCGCAGCCAGGCCTCGGCGATCAGGGGTTCGGGCAGATGTTCGTTCATCTCACCGTTCCATTCGGCCAGCAGGGCCAATGCCCGCTGACGCAGCGCCTCGGGCGTGCCTTCGGGGGCGGCTTCCTCGGTAAACCACAGATCCGCCCCGATCAGCGGCAGCAGGGTGCGCGCCGTGGGGCTGACGGTATCCAACTGCGCCTCGATAAAGCTTTCGCGGGTATGCACCTCGCGGGTTTTCATCAGGGTCAGCCAGCGTTGGATGCGCTGCGTGTCGCCCCAGTCAAAGCTGACATGGTTGGGGAAGGGGCGGTCCACGGTCTTGTTGTTGGTGTTGCCCAGCAGGCCCGAGGGCGGGTTGATGAAGCGGGGGTTGTCCTCATAGGGCAGGGTGCCGGTAAAGCCATTGACCGCCTCCCACCCTGCCGATGGCATCCGGCCTTGCGTCTGGTTTTTGGCATCACGCGCGGGCATCGCACCGATCATCTGCATGGCGATGCCGTTTTCATCGGCCAGCATCAGGTTCTGGCTGGGGGCCACGAACAGGCGCCCGGCCTCGATCCCTTCATCAATCGTGCGGGCCTGCATCAACCGCAGGGCCGAGGTCATCGACGTATCCGCCCCCGACAGCGCCGTCCACGACAGCGCCGCGACATGGCCGGGCGGCAGGACCGAGGCGAGGTCATAATGCGACCCCGGCAGGATCGGGCCATGGCGCGACCAGCGCAGGGTGATGGTCACCGGGTCGGCATCTTTCACCGTGATGATGGACCGGCGGTTGTCAAAGGTGGCCCAGCCATCGGGGGTGCGGTATTCCTCGGTATTGGCGGGGTTCAACTCCTCAATCACCACGTCCTGATCGTCAAGGTAGGAAGAGGTCAGCCCCCAGCCAAGCGCCGCAGACCGCCCGATCAGCACGGCCGGCACGCCCGGGATCGTCGCCCCGATCACGCCGCCCTTTGCCAGTTCCAGCCGCGCCAGATACCAGATCGACGGGGCGGTGAAGCCCAGATGCGGATCGTTGGCCAGCAGGGTGCCCCCCGCCGCCGACCGCCCCGGAACGGCAGCCCATGCGTTGGACGCCCCGGCAAAATCGCGCTGCGGAAAGGGGGACAACGGGCTGTTCAGGCTTGCCATGCGCAGCGCTGCCGTGCCCCCGGGGGCCCCCGGCATCAGGCTGGCATAGTCGGGCAGGGCGGCCACGCCCTTGCTGCGGTCATCGGGCAGGATATCGGCCAGACGGTCGGCAGGCATCAATTGTGACAACCGGGCGCGCAGCACCTCATTCTCCATCTGGCCAGACAGTTGCAGGGCCATCAGTTTTATGATGGCGATGCTGTCGGCGGGGGCCCATGCCGAAATCTCTTTGGAAAAGAAGAAAAACTCTGGCGCACCCCGCCCCCGCGCCCCTGCGTTGATCTGGTTGATCCACGCATTCACCCCGTTGGAATAGGCCTGCAAGGCCGCCTTGGTGGCATCGTCCTGTGCGGCCACTGATGACAGGGCAAGGCCATACAGGTCATAGCGGCGCATCAGTTCATCAATCTTCACCGTGCGTTGGCCGAACAGTTCTGACAGCCGCCCTTGTGCTGTGCGGCGCAGCATCGTCATCTGCCACAGCCGGTCTTGCGCATGCACAAAGCCAAGCGCGTAATACACATCGGTATCGGTCGCGCCAAAGATATGCGGCACGTTGTCATTGTTGCGCACCACCTGCACCTCGGCGGAAATGCCGGGCAGGGTGAAATTCTCAGAATAATCGACCAAGGACCGCGACAGGAAGTAATAGCTGACGGCGATCACCAGCACCGCAAGACCAATCATCCCGGTCAGGATACGCAACAGCCAGCGAAAGGTGGTGATCATCGGGGGGCCTGCGGTTGGCGTCTGTTCTTGACGATAGGGTCGGGATCGTTACCTAGTCGATCCGCGCCCGAAGGGCAATGAATGGCAACAGGAGAGCATGATGGCGAAACTGGCATTTCTGGGGCTGGGCGTGATGGGCGGGCCGATGGCCGGGCATCTGGCGAAAGCCGGGCATGAGGTGACGGTCTATAACCGCAGCCCGGCCAAGGCGCAGGCCTGGGTCGCGCAATACGGCGGGGCCTCGGCGGCAACGCCTGCGCGGGCTGCGGCAGGGGCGGAGTTTGTGCTGGCCTGCGTGGGCAATGACGACGATCTGCGGTCGGTCTGTCTGGGGCCGGACGGCGCCTTTGCTGGCATGGCGCCGGGGGCCGTGTTCGTGGACCACACCACCGTATCAGCGCAGGTGACGCGGGAACTGGCCGGGGTTGCGGCAGAGGCGGGTCTGGGGTTTGTCGATGCGCCTGTGTCAGGGGGGCAAGCCGGAGCGGTGAACGGGCAGTTGTCGATCATGTGCGGCGGGTCGGTCGAGGATTACGACCGCGCCGACCCGGTGATGGCGGCCTATGCGCGCATTTGTCGGCGGATTGGCACGTCGGGCCAAGGCCAGATCGCCAAGATGATGAACCAGATCTGCATCGCGGGCCTGATGCAGGGGTTGTCCGAGGCACTGGCCTTTGGCCAGAAGGCGGGCTTGGACGGTGAGGCAGTGGTCGAGGTGATTTCCCAAGGCGCTGCGGGCAGTTGGCAGATGGTGAACCGCCACAAGTCCATGCTGGCCGACACCTTCGACTTCGGTTTTGCAGTGGATTGGATGCGCAAGGATCTGGCGATTTGTCTGGCGACGGCGGATGAGATCGGCGCGTCGCTGCCGGTAACGGCGCTGGTGGACCAGTTCTACAAGGATGTGCAGATCATGGGCGGGGGGCGGGGGGATACCTCTTCGCTGATCCGGCGGTTGCGATAATTTTGGGGTGGGAGGATGGGCAAATTGCCCATCCTACGGGATTTACAATTCCGCCCATCCAACCCAACTTTACGGAATGATGCGCGTATACTTGATGCCGCCCAAAGTGGCCCCGGCGATCAGACCCTGCTGACCGAAGACCAAGGCCACCACAGGGTCGAGTTCCGTGGTTTCCTTGCCGATACTGGCCCCTTGTTCCGGGGTTGCGTATTTCACATCGGCACCGACGGCCCAACCGGTCGAGCGGCGGAAATCCTCCAGCGCGGCTTGGGTCATGAAGAACAACGCATGGGCATATTGCTGCGCGCCGATCTGAAAGCCGATGGTGGCACGGGTGGCGGAATAATAATCCACCGTCGCCCCCTGAATGCGCAGCGCCCCGCGCCCATAGGCCCCGCCAAAGCCAAAGCCCGCCTCGGTGACCAACGGCATATACAACACCCCTGCCGCGCGCTGCGCCAGGTCCTGCGTGCCGGGATAACGACCGAACAGATAGTTCTGCGTCGCATCGACCCGGCCGTCGATCTGGCCCGCGCCATTGCCGCCGATGCCATTGCCGCAGGCAGCGGTCAACAGGACCGCCGACCCTGCACCGCCAAGAAAAATCCGCCGGGAAACTGTCTGCATCTGGTCCGCCTCGCGCCTCGGGTTTCGGGGTCTGTTGCCCCATTACATCCACATATAGCGGGTTTCCACGCGGCTGTCATGCAACCTGTGCAACCTATGGCAAAGCGCCGCCTAGAATCCCGCCCGCAACAACCTCGCCACCGCTGGCGCGAAATAGGTCAGCACCCCGTCACAGCCTGCCCGGCGGAAGGCCATGAGGCTTTCCAGCATCGCAGCCTCGCCATTGATCCAGCCGCGGTCAGCGGCACCCTTGATCATCGCGTATTCGCCCGACACCTGATAGGCATAGGTCGGCGCGCCAAAGGCGTCCTTCACCCGGCGGCAGATGTCCAGATAGGGCATGCCGGGTTTGACCATCACCATATCCGCGCCTTCCAGCAGGTCACGTTCCACCAGCCGCAACGCCTCGTCACTGTTGGCGGGGTTCATCTGGTAAGTCTTCTTGTCGCCCTTCAGCGCGCCCGTTGCCCCGACCGCATCACGGAACGGGCCGTAAAACGCGCTCGCGTATTTGGCGGCATAGGACAGGATCGCCACGTCCTTGTGACCCGCCGCCTCCAGCGCTGCGCGCATGGCACCGATGCGGCCATCCATCATGTCAGACGGGCCGAGGATATCGGCCCCCGATGCCGCCTGCGCCAAGGCCATCCTGACGAGCGCCTCAACGGTTTCATCGTTCAGGATGATGCCGTCCCGCACCAGACCGTCATGGCCTTGGGCATTGTAGGGGTCCAGCGCCACATCGGTCATGACCGCAATATCCGGCACCGCCGCCTTGATCGCGCGAATGGCGCGGTTGGCGAGGTTGTCGGGGTTCCATGCCTCAACACAGTCGTCGGTTTTCAGGGCGGGGTCGGTGTAGGGAAACAGGCAGATCGCCGGAATGCCCAAGGACGCGGCCTCTTGTGCGGCCTCTACCACCAGATCGACCGACAGGCGGTTCACGCCGGGCATCGAGGCGATGGGTTCCGTCACCCCAAACCCGTCGCGCACGAACACGGGCCAGATCAGATCGCCCGCCGACAGGGTGTTTTCCTGCGCCAACGCCCGCAGCGCAGGGGTGCGGCGCAAACGGCGAAACCGGGCCAAAGGGGCGGGGGCAGAGATCGGGCGCATGGGCTTGCTCCTCCAGCTTGCAGCATGTCAACCACAAGCGGGGGCTTGCGGCTTTTCCTTCTGCCTGCCATGGAAAGGCGCAGGTCTCAAGCCGACAAATGTCGGGGGGCTTGGCGCAG
Source organism: uncultured Alphaproteobacteria bacterium (assembly GCA_963772935.1). GTDB lineage: Bacteria > Pseudomonadota > Alphaproteobacteria > Rhodobacterales > Rhodobacteraceae > JANNNF01. Next base: position 542,413 of record CAVYZK010000009.1, read on the forward strand.
GGCAGCAAGGGGCGACAAGAGCGTGCAGTGGTATCAGGTGATATTCGAGCTGATCGACATGCGGTCGTTTTCGAACCTGTGGTACTGGATCGCACTGGCGGTGCTGTGGTCCTCGACCAGCCATTGGGTGGTGGGCGTGCCGTTCGACATGATCGTGCGGGCGCGCAGGCAGGGGGGGCAACCGCAGGCCGACCTTGAAACCATGGTTCGCATCAATGTGTCGCGGCTGCTGTATATCGCGCGGACGGCGGGGCTGTGGCTCGTGGGGGTGGTGTGTTTCATGCTGACCTGCCTTGGGGTGCTGGCCTTCTGGTTTCACATCGAATTTGCCCAGGCCCTGCTATTCCTGATCGCACCGATGACGCTGGTGGGACTGCTGACCATCAACACCGCCTTTCACATTGAGGCGGGTGATACAGAAGGCAAGGCCCTGCATCGCCGCCTGACCCGGCACCGCATGACGGTGCAGGGCATTGGCATGGTTTCCATCTTTGTGACCGCGATGTTCGGTATGTGGCAGAATATGCAGCTTGGCGCGTTCGGGTAACACATTGGCAGGGCAGCGGATTCTTCTAGGCGGCGCACCCGAGGGCTATGACGCCCGGCTGCTGGCGCGCGAACTGGCCAAGGGCCAGCCGATCATCCACATCGCCCGCGATGACAAACGAGCCGAGGCGATGCGGGTGGCGCTGTCGGTGATGGCGCCCGAGGCCGTGGTGCTGGATCTGCCTGCGTGGGATTGCCTGCCCTACGACCGCGTGTCGCCCAACCCCGAGATTACCGCGCGCCGCATGGCCACTCTTGCGGCGCTCGCCGATGGCGTGCCGGGGGCCTTCGTGCTGCTGACCACGCTGAACGCCGCCACGCAACGGATGCCCGCGCGCGATGTTCTGCGCGCGTCCTCGTTCCGGGCGACCGTGGGGTCGCGTGTCGATGAGGCGCGGTTGAAGGCGTTCCTCGCGCGGATGGGTTTTTCGCCGGTGTCCACCGTGGCAGAGCCGGGGGATTTTGCCATTCGCGGCGGGATCATTGATATCTACCCGCCGGGGCCGCTTGGTCCGGTGCGGCTCGATTTCTTTGGCGATGTGCTGGACGGCGCGCGGCGGTTTGATCCTGAAACGCAACGCACCACCGAGAAACTGAAGGCGATTGATCTGGCCCCGGTGTCGGAAGTCATTCTGGACGAGGCCGCGATCACCCGGTTCCGCCAGAACTACCGGATCGAATTTGGTACCGCAGGGTCAGATGATCCGCTGTATGAGGCGGTCAGCGCGGGCCGCAAGCATCAGGGGATGGAACATTGGCTGCCCTATTTCCACGAGCGGCTGGAAACCCTGTTCGACTATCTGCCGGATGCCACCGTGATGCTGGACGACCAGATCACCGCCGCCCGCCTGTCACGGTGGGAGGGGATCGACGACCAGTATGATGCCCGGCGCGAGGCGTTGAAGGCCAAGGGGCGGCTGGATACGGTCTATAAACCCTCGGCCCCCGGCTTGCTGTATCTGGACGATGCGGCGTGGGAGGCGGCGGTCGCGGGCCACCGGGTGGTGCAGTTGTCACCCTTGGCGCAAGCGCCCGGGCCGGGGGTGCTGGATGCCCAAGGGCGCATCGGGCGCAACTTCGCGCCGGAACGCCAGCAGGAACAAATCAGCCTTTTCGGTGCCTTGGCCGATCATCTTCGTGCGTTGCGTGAAGATGCCCAAGTGGTCATCGCCTCTTGGTCCGACGGCGCGCGCGAACGTCTGAAAGGGTTGCTGGAGGATCAGGGGCTAAAGGCCGCCAAGGAAGTGCGCGATTTCCGCGAAGTACCTGAAGGCCGTGGCGGGCTGTTCCTGATGGTCTGGTCGCTGGAGGCGGGGTTCGTGGCCCCCGGTCTGGCCGTGGTCAGCGAGCAGGACGTGCTGGGCGACCGGATGGTGGCCAAACCGAAGAAACGCCGCAAGGCCGAGAATTTCCTGCGAGAGGTCGATACCCTCAGCCCCGGCGATCTGGTGGTGCATGTCGAACATGGGGTGGGGCGATATCTGGGGTTGGAGACGATCACCGCCCTTGGTGCCCCCCATGCCTGCGTGGCGCTGGAATATGCCGAAAACGCCAAGCTGTATCTGCCGGTGGAAAACATCGAACTGCTGTCGCGCTATGGCCATGAGGAAGGCTTGCTCGACCGTCTGGGCGGCGGCGCGTGGCAGGCGAAGAAGGCGAAACTCAAGGACCGTATCCGGCAGATCGCCGACCGCCTGATGCGGATCGCGGCGGAACGCGCGTTGCGCCATGCGCCGATACTGGAGGCCCCGCATTCGATATGGGAGGCGTTTGCCGCCCGTTTCCCCTATCAGGAAACCGACGATCAGCTTTCCGCGATTGCCGATGTGGTGGCCGATCTGGAAAAGGGGTCGCCCATGGACCGCTTGATCGTGGGCGATGTGGGCTTTGGCAAGACCGAGGTCGCCATGCGCGCGGCCTTTGTGGCGGCGCTGTCGGGGTTGCAGGTGGCGGTGATCTGCCCGACGACACTGCTGGCGCGTCAGCATTACCGCAGCTTTGCCGAACGCTTCCGGGGTTTTCCGATTTCGGTACGGCCCCTGAGCCGTTTTGTCAGCGCCAAGGATGCCAATGCGACGCGGGCCGCGATGGCGGATGGGTCGGTGGATATCGTCATCGGCACCCATGCGCTGCTGGCGAAAGGCGTTACCCTGAAAAACCTTGGTCTGATCGTGGTGGATGAGGAACAGCATTTCGGCGTGACGCACAAGGAACGGCTGAAGGAAATGCGCTCCGAGGTCCATGTGCTGACCCTGACCGCGACCCCCATTCCGCGCACCCTGCAACTGTCGCTGACGGGCGTGCGTGATCTGTCGATCATCGCGACGCCGCCGGTGGACCGGCTGGCGATCCGTACCTATGTGTCGGAGTTTGATACCGTCACCATCCGCGAGGCGCTGCTGCGTGAACGCTTCCGGGGCGGGCAGTCGTTCTATGTGGTGCCCCGGATTTCCGATCTGGCGGGGATTGAGGACTTCCTGAAAACCCATGTGCCGGAAGTGTCCTACGTCATTGCCCACGGGCAACTGGCGGCGGGCGATCTGGATGACCGGATGAACCAGTTCTACGACGGCAAATATGACGTGCTGCTGGCGACGACCATCGTGGAATCGGGTCTGGATATTCCGACCGCCAATACGATGATCATCCACCGCGCCGATATGTTCGGCCTGAGCCAGCTGTACCAGATCAGGGGCAGGGTGGGGCGGTCGAAAACGCGGGCCTATTGCTATCTGACCACCAAACCCCGCGCGCCCCTGACGCCGCAGGCGACGAAACGGCTGCGCTTGCTGGCGTCCATGGACAGTCTGGGGGCCGGGTTCAACCTTGCCGCCCATGACCTCGACCTGCGCGGCGCGGGGAATTTGCTGGGCGAGGAGCAGTCGGGGCATATCAAGGAAGTGGGCTATGAGTTGTACCAGCAGATGCTGGAAGAAACGATTGCCAAGATCAAATCGGGGGAACTCAGCGGGCTTTCCCAAGTGGACGACCACTGGGCGCCGCAGATCAACCTTGGGGTGCCGGTGCTGATCCCCGATGAATATGTGGTCGATCTGGATGTGCGGTTGGGCCTGTACCGGCGATTGTCGGGCCTGACGACGAAGGTGGAGCTGGAAGGTTTTGCCGCCGAGATGATCGACCGTTTCGGCCCGCTGCCGAAGGAAGTGAACACGCTGCTGTTGATCGTGCGGATCAAGTCGATGTGCAAACGGGCCGGGATCGCGCGGCTCGATGCAGGGCCGAAGGGGGCCACGGTGCAGTTCCATCAGGACAAATTCGCCAATCCGGCCGGTCTGGTCGATTTCATCAAGGCCTACGGGCCGGGCGCGCGGATCGCGGGCAACAAGGTGGTTCTTGGGGCGGATTGGAAGACGGAAGGCGACCGGATCAAAGGGGCCTTTGCGATTGCGCGGGATCTGGCGGAGAAGGTCGTAAGGCCCAAGGGGTAGGTTTGCTAGGCTGACCCCGGGGGGTTTCACACCCCCCGGACCCCCTGTGGAGTATTTCCAAAAGAGCAACCAAATTTTAGTTAAGTTTTAGCCGTTGGTCCCAAGCCCCGCATCAGGCCGAAGGCGAGGGTAGAGAAGATTGCCACACCCACCATCATCGGTACCGGGGTTCCGTCGAAGGCCAATCCCAAAGGGGCGGCGAGCAGGACGGAGGCCACGGTCGAGATTGCCCCTGTCACCGAGGCTGCCATGCCTGCGATATGGCCCACGGGTTCCAGCGCGAGGGCGTTCAGGTTGCCAAGGGTCATGCCGGCCATGAAGAACACGCCGATCGTCCAGAACAGATAGGCGGGGAAATACAGCGCCTCGGGCCAGACCCCGGCCCAGACGGTCAGCGCCATCACGGACGAAATGATAATCTGGGCGGCCAGCGTGACGCTGACCATGCGGCGCATGCCAAGGCGGACCACAAGGCTTGCGTTCACCAGACTGGCCGAGCCTGACACAAGGGCGATCATCGCGAACCAGAAGGGAAAGCTGTCGGCGCGGTCAAAGGTCACGTCGAAGATGGGTTGAGTGGCGGACAGGGTGGCGAACAGGCTGGCAAAGCACAGGGTCTGCACCGCGATGGAATAGCGGATGGAGCGGTGGCCCAGCACCTCCAGAAACGCTTGTTTCAAGGTGACAAGCGCCAGGGGGCGGCGGGCAGAGGCGGTCAGGGTTTCGGGTTGGCGCAATGAGAACCACAGGATGACCAGTCCAAGAAACACAAGGAACGCAAGAAAGATCGACCGCCAGCCATAAGCATTGATGATCACCGACCCCAGCAGCGGTGCGACAGCGGGTACCAGCGTGAACACCATCATGGCAAAGCTGACCACACGGGCCATCTCGCGCCCCTTGTGCAGGTCGCGCACAAGCGCCAGCGAGACGATACGCGGGGCTGCAACGCCAAGCCCCTGCACCACACGGGCGGCCAGCAGGGTTTCCAGCGTGGGGGCAAAATAGGCGGCGATGGCGGCGAGGCAATAGAGGCTGGCCCCGGCGAGGATCACCGGCTTGCGACCAAAGCTGTCCGACAGCGGGCCTGCCAGCAACGTGCCAAGCCCCATGCCGAACACGAATGATGTGATGATCAGTTGCGCGCGGTTGGGCGCATCTGGCGTCAGGTCCGCCGCGATCTGGGGCAGGGCGGGCAACATCGCGTCGATGGAAAAGGCGATGGTGGCGAACATCATCGCGATCAGGGCGATGAATTCGGTGGGGTGCAGGCGGGCGGGGCTGGGTGCGGGAATTGCGGTCATGCGGGCGGCGTATCACGGGGGCCAGCGGTTGGCACCCGCTAAACCGTCATGACGGGGTCGCGTTTTGTGCAATCAACTCATCCATCGCCTGCTGCCAGAGGGCCACGGGTTGTGCGCCCGACAGCACATATTGGTCCGCCACCACAAAGCACGGAACGCCCGTGACGCCCCGTTCGCGGGCGTGGGCATCGCGGGCGGTGATGGTGTCACGATCGGCGTCACCGTCCAGCAGGCGGGCGATGGCGGCGCGGTCAAGGCCCGCACTGGCGGCGATATCGGCCAGCACGGCGGGGTTGCCGATATCGCGGCCCTCTTTCCAATAGGCGCGGAACAGGGCAGACACCACCGGGGTCTGGCGGCCTTCGAGGCCCGCCCAATGGATCAGGCGGTGCGCGTTCAGCGTGTTGGGCAGGCGTTTGGGGGTGTCGGGGTCCATATCCACCCCGGCTTGACGTGCAGCTTCGCGCAGGCGGGCGTGGATGGCGGCGAGTTTATCGGGCCCGCCGAAACGGTCAGACAGGTAGCTGCGCTTGTCCACGCCGTCAGCGGCCATATCCGGATTCAACTGAAACGGGTGCCATTCAATCTGAAACGGATGGTCCGCGCGGCTTTCCAGCGCGCGGTCCAGATTGGACTTGCCGATGTAACACCACGGGCAAACCGGATCAGAAAAGATATCAAGACGGATCATGGGGCACCCTTGGGCTGTGACGCCTTGCAGATAAGCGGGCGTCATGGCCGTTGCAAGACGCGACAGTTTGCGTCAGATCGTGCGCGTCAGTTGAACCAGCCACCCACACGCTGCGCGCCGCCCGAGATATCGCGGCCCATGCCATCAACGGTGCCGCAACTGGAAAGTGCGGTCAGGACCGCCACAAGGATCATCAGGTTTTTCATGCTCTGCCTGTTCGTTTTTTGATTTTGGCTTCGTTACTTTTCATACCACCAGACATCCGGCTGAAACCCCAGCCAGTCGCCATACAGCGGCACATGCGCAGGATACTTCAAATTGCTTTGATGCGCCATACGCGAGACTTTAGAGTACCAGATCGGGATCACATAGCGCCCGGTGGTTAAAATGCGGTCCAGTGCCTGAATGGCGGCGGCAAACTCGGCGGGGTCTTCGGTGGCCAACATGTCGGCGATCATCGCCTCGGCTGCGGGGGAGTTCATGCCCATCCAGTTGCGGCTGCCGGGTTCTGTCACGCCTGCCGAACCCCAATACAGCGTCTGTTCATTGCCGGGCGACAGCGACAGCGACCGGATGTAATGGGTCATGTCGAAATCATAGGCACCGGTGCGTTCCTTATACTGGGCAGAGTCCACCGAGGTCAGGGTGGCCTTGATCCCCAAGCGTTTCAGCGCCTGAATATAGATCGTGGCGGCTGAGGCGGTCTCATCTGCGCCCTGCACCAGCACAATCTCGAACGTGAACGGCGTGCCCTTGGCGTCTTTCAGCACGCCGTCCTGCACCGTCCACCCCGCCTCGGCCAGCAAGGCGATGGCGCGGCGGATGTTCTTGCGGTTGGCCTCGGTCCCGTCGGACACTGGCAGGGTGTAGCCGTCGATGGCCCCCGGCAGCAGGTCGGCGGCAAAGGGGGCCAGCAGATCGGCCACACGGCCCGCGGCGGGGCTGCCGGGTTCCATTCCCAACGTGGAGTTGCCAAAGTAAGACGTGATACGCGGCTGCGCGCCGCCGTTCAGGGTGGCATTGATCAGTTCAAAGTTGAAGGCGTAGATCAGCGCCTCACGCACGCGCCAGTCGGCGAAGATCGGTTTGCGGGTGTTGAACACGAACCCTTCGATGCCGGACGGGCGGCTGTGCGGGATCTCAGACTTGACGATTTTACCGGATGTCACATCGGGGAAATTGTAGTTGGTCAGCCATTTGGCCGCGTTGGTTTCGCGGAAGACGGTTATGGCCCCGCCCTTGAACGCCTCGAACACCACGGTGCCTGCGCCGAAGTATTCGTAGACCACTTCGTCAAAGTTATGCAGGCCGCGGTTGAAGGGCAGATCGCGGCCCCACCAGTCGGGATTGCGCTTGTAGGTGATCGACCGGCCCGCGTCGATTGCGGCCACCACATAGGGACCAGACCCGATGGGCGCCACCAACGAGGTCGCAGCGAAGTCGCGCCCCACCCATTGCGCCTTTTGCAAAATGGGGCGCAGGCCAAGGATCAGAGGTAACTCACGGTCGGGTGTCGTGAAAGTGAAACGAACGGTACGGGCGTCTACCGCTGTGGCAGAAGCCACCTTGGCCCAGGCCGTCTCATAGCGCGGGCTGCCCAATGTGCCGAGGGTTTCAAACGACCACAGCACATCTTCCGGCGTTACCGGACTGCCATCCGAGAATCGGGCACCCTTGCGCAGCGTGAAGGCCACATAGCTGCGGGCGGCATCCGTATCGACCGATTCGGCCAAAAGGCCGTACAGACTGAACGGTTCATCGTAGGATCGGCCCATAAGTGTCTCTACCGTAAGGGCAGAAATCCCCGCAGCGGGGGATCCGTTCACGATGAAAGGATTGAGCGAATCATAGCTGCCAGCCTCGCCAAACGTGATGCGACCGCCTTTGGGTGCGTCGGGGTTGGCATAGGGCAGAGACACAAAATCCGGGGGCAGGGCAGGGTCGCCATACATAGCTATGCCATGGCGGGCCTCGGCTTGCGCCATTTGGCCTGTAAAACTTGCTGGAATTGCCAGCATCAGCAGGCCCAGAAAGCCGAGAACAGTCTGTTTCATTCTGGCAACAATCCCATGATCCCAGTGTTTGTTGGACCGGACCTTAGACACGTCGTCGAACCATTTCAAACTTTTAGCTTGGCCATCGGCGCGCAGAGGATTATACAGTCCTTACTGCTCGATAGGTTTCTTGCCTGTATGAAACCTGCCTCAATAACTTAACGCCGGCTTCGTGCCGGCGTTTTTTTATGCTTTTTGCAAACGCAGGGGGATGGCTGTGGTCAATGCCGCCGCAGCCGCTATGCTGCACCTGCAACATCAACCTCCGAGGCCATATCATGCTTAAAGGCAAATCCGCGATCATCACCGGGTCCAATTCCGGTATCGGTCTGGGGGTCGCACAGGAACTGGCACGCGCGGGCGCCAATGTGGTGATCAACAGCTTTACCGACCGCCCCGAAGATCACGCGCTTGCTGCCAAGATCGCCGCCGATTTTGGCGTGAAGGCCCGCTACATCGCGGCGGATATGTCGGATGGTGCGGCCTGCCGTCGGTTGATTGATGCCGCCGGGGCCTGCGATATTCTGGTGAACAACGCAGGCATCCAGTTTGTCGCACCTGTCGAAAATTTCCCCGTGGACAAGTGGAATCAGATCCTCGCCGTGAACCTCAGTTCCGCCTTTCACACCAGTGCCGCGGCCGTACCCGCGATGCGCGCCAATGGCTGGGGGCGGATCGTCAATATCGCCTCGGCGCATGGGTTGACGGCAAGCCCGTTCAAATCGGCCTATGTCGCGGCCAAGCATGGGGTGGTGGGGTTGTCGAAAACCGTGGCGCTGGAATGTGCGGGGCAGGGTGTCACCTGCAACGCCATCTGCCCCGGTTATGTGCTGACCCCGCTGGTCGAGGCGCAAATCCCCGACCAGATGAAGGTGCATGACATGGACCGCGACACCGTGATCCGCGAGGTGATGCTGCAACGCCAGCCCTCGCGCCAGTTTGCGACCAGCGCACAGATCGGTGGCACGGTTGTCTACCTGTGCAGCCCCGCCGCCGATCAGGTGACCGGCACCACGATCAGCATAGACGGCGGGTGGACAGCGCTCTAGCGCCTTGCCGTGATCTCACGGGCAATCGCGGCACCCAAGCCGGGCGTTGTTCAGCACCAGCGCGATGTTCGCGGTCAGGGAGCGGCCTTGGGTCAGGTGATACATCCGGTCCAGCAGGAAGGGCGTCACTGCCTTGGCCGCAATCCCCTGGGCTGCGGCGTCGCGCAAGGCGGCCTCGATGAAGGGGTTGATCTCTGACGCCACAATCTCGGCCTCCAGCGGGATCGGGTTGGCCACCAACTGCCCGCCCGGCAGACCCAGCGTGGCGCGCATCAGGTGGGCGGCGGCAATATCCGCCGCCGTATCCATCCGCAGCGGTGACTTCAGGCCGGAATCGCGCGACCAGAAGGCGGGGAAGGCGTCTTGACCATAGGCAATAACCGGCACCCCCCGGGTTTCCAGATATTCCAGCGTCTTGGGCAGATCGAGAATGGCCTTCGCCCCCGCTGCCACCACAGTCACCGCCGTTTCCGCCAGTTCCGCCAGATCGGCCGAGATATCAAAGCTGGTCTCCGCCCCGCGATGCACGCCGCCGATACCGCCCGTGGCAAACACATCAATCCCCGCCAGCCGCGCGCAGATCATGGTCGCCGCCACCGTCGTGGCCCCAATGCCGCCAGTGGCCACACAGGCCGCCAGATCGGCGCGCGACAGTTTGGCCACGTTGCTCGCCTGCCCCAGACGGTCCAGATCGGCGTCGGTCAGGCCGATGTAGATTTCGCGGTCCATGATGGCGATGGTGGCGGGGACGGCACCATGGGCGCGAATCTCAGCCTCGACCGCGCGGGCGGTTTCGACGTTTTGCGGAAACGGCATCCCATGGGTGATGATCGTCGATTCCAGTGCCACGATCGCGCGGCCTTGCGCGCGGGCGGCGGCAACCTCGGGGGCAAAACGCAGGGGCAGGGTCATCATGTTCCAATCTCTCCAGACACATAGTCGGCGGCGGCATTCAGGGCAGTGTGCAGCGCCGTGGCCCGGTCAGCCCCGCGCCGTTCGGCCACGATATGCGCGGCCATAAAGGTATCGCCAGCCCCGGTAACCCGGGTGACCAGCACCGCACGGGGGGCATCGGTGATCACGCCATGGCCCGCGCGGCCTTCGGCACAGGGCCTGCCACCATCCGTCACCAATACGCGCGCCGCCCCACGCGCCAGCAGCGCATGGGCGGCATCAGCGGCGGTGGCAGCCTCGGTCTTGGCCAGAATATTGGCCTCTTCAAGGTTCACATACAGCGTGGCCGATGCATGCGACAACAGCGGAAGCAGCCGTTCCGCCTTACCCGGGCTGGCCGGGGCTACGCGCAGATCGGCGGCGGCAAACAGGGGTGATCGGGCAATGTCTGACAGCAGCGATTCCATCAGATTGCCGTCCAGCGCGATCAGCCCGGGCCAAGGGTTCGCCTCTGTGCCCAATGCGCCATCCGACAGCGCGCGCAAAATCTTGTCGCCAGCAGCCTCCAGCGAATGGGCGTCGGCGACAGCGGCGATCAGGCCGTTCGCCCCTTCGACAGCCATATAGCGGTCGGTCGGCAGATCATCGGATCGGTAGACATGCCCAGTATCCATGCCCATCCGGGTGCAGGCGGCGATCAGTTCATCCCCTTCCGCATCGCGGCCAATGGCGGTCAGCAGACCCGGCGTCAGACCAAAGCGGCGCAGCGTCATCGCGATGTTCATCGCCACACCGCCCGGCAACCGGGTGATCCGGCCCGGCACGTCCGAGCCAAGCCGCATCGAGGCCGACGACCGCCCGATGATATCCCACAGCACGGAACCGATACACAGAATGTCAGGAATGGGGGGCATGGGCGGGTCCGGTGTTCTGGCTTTCGGCCATTAACGCGGTCCGTGCGGGGGCGTCAACAGCGTCGGGTGGGATAGGGCAAGTGCCACACCGTCCGTCTGACCGCCAGAGGGGTCAACCGTCGCGGAACGCCCGGTCAAAGTAGAACTTTATCGGCCGCAAAAGATAGCTGATCGGGGTGCGGCTTTCGCTGGTCAGATAAGCCTCGACCGGCATGCCCAGCACAATGTCCACGTCGCCAAGCTTGGCCATTTCGGCCTCATCCATCGCAATCGCCACCTTGTAATGGGTCTTCTGCGTGACAGGATCAAGAAACACATCCGCCGAGATTTGCTGCACCTGACCCAGCAGAATGCCGGTCTGCCGCCCGTTGAACGCGGTAAAGCGCAAGGACGCATCTTGCCCGGTGTAGACCTGATCAATGTCGGTGGCCGCAATCTTGACCATCGCCAGCACTGGTTCATCCGCAGGCACAATCATCATCAAGGGACTGGCTGCCACCACGACAGACCGTACCCCCTGCACTTGGGTATCAATGATCTGCCCTGACACAGGGGCGCGGATATCGAGCAACGACAACTCGGTCATCAGGCTGGAGCGGGCCTCCAGCAGCCGGGTCCGCTCGGGGCGCAGGCGGCTGAGCTCGACACTGATCAGTTCAGCGGCATCCGTCACCACGGCCAGCCGTTTCAGCCCGGCTTCGGTGATTTTTCCGCGCAACTCGGCGCTTTGTGCCTGCAGGCGGCCGATCTCGCCACGCACAGAGGCATCGGATTTTGCCAGTGTGGTCAGTTCAGGGGTGCGGATCAGCCCCTGATCCGACAGATTTTGCCCGCGGCTCAGCTCACGGGCGAGGATCACCTGTTCATCCTGCTTTGCGGCAAGCTGTGCGGCCACGCCGCCGATCTGTGCCTTGATCTGGGCGATCTGTTCGTCCAGCAACTGCATTTCCGTCTGAATGGTTTTGAAATGGTCGTCCAGTTGGCGTTGCTGGCGGGCAACCATCGCCTGCACCTCGGGCGAGGAGATGGCGGCTTCGGTCAGCAGGGCGGGTAGGTCCATCCGGGGCCGGCCTTCCAACGCGGCCTCCAGCCGGCTGATCGAGGCCAGCGTTTCAAACAAGGCGCTTTGGGTGACCGTGAGGGAAGATCGCAAATTCCGGTCGTCCAGCCGCAATACGACGTCGCCTGCGACAACCCGGTCGCCTTCATGGTGCAGAATGTCCATCACCACGCCACCAATCGGGTGTTGAACGGCGGTGCGCGTGGTTGAAAGCTGGATCACCCCAGACCCGATCACCGCCCCGGAAATCTGCGCGCGCGCGGCCCACGTTCCAAACACGCCCAGCAGCACAAGGATCGCCAGTACACCAAAGACAACCGGGCGGCTGATGTTCCAGGTCTGGCGCTTTGGTTCGCGGGCCATCGGTCAGTTCCGGGTCAGCTTTGCCGCAGGGGGATCGGGGCTTTTTCCCATCGCCAGCACAGCAATCTTGCGGTTTTCCGGCTGGGTCGTGTTGGGTCTGGCATTGACGGAGCCTGCGGATTTGCGCGGTTTCAGCTTGCCTTCCTCCAGCGTCCAACCGACGGAAATCTGGGCCAGCGACAGCGGTTTGCGCGCCAGCAACAGGATCGCACCCCCCTTATCCATCAGATGCTGAAAGGTTTTCTCCATGGTTTTGGGGATCAGTTCCACCAGCATCACATCGGGTTCGTCCATCACCAGAATGGCGGGGTTGCGATACACCGCACGGGCCAAAGCCAACTGATACCGCTGCCCACGCGAAAAGCCGCTGCCACTGGCGTCGATGACGGTCTGGTAGCCATCGGGCAGGGCGCTGATCAGCGCGTGAAGGCAAGCTTTGCGCGCCGCCGAGGCAACCCGGCCAAGGTCTGCGTCGGGGTCCAGATGCGCGATGTTTTCGGCCAGCGTGCCTGCCACGAACAGCGGGGTTTCCGGCACATAGCCAAACAGGGGTTCGAGTTCGGCATCGGTCAGGTGTGACAGGTTCTGCCCATTGATCAGAATGGCCCCCGCCGATCTGCGCCACAGCCCGACGATGGTTTCGGCCAGCACGGTTTTGCCAGCCCCGGTCATGCCGGTGATCTGCCCCATCTGGCCCGGTGCGAGGTCCAGCGACACCCCGCGCAGCAGCGCATCGCCGGTCAGCGGCGAGCGGACAGAGACATTGACCAGTGACAACCGCGCCCGAGGATTGCCACCATCTTGGACGACGGGTTGGGCTGCATCGGCGGATCTGGCCTGCAACAGGCGTTTCAGTTGCGCCCAGTTGCGCTGCGCTTCGGCAATGTCGGGCAGTTCGGTCAGAAATTTCTCGACCGGCACCAACACGCGGGTCACCAGAAAGGTCGCCGCGACCATCGCGCCCACGGTCAGCACGCCGTCGAGTGTCAGCCAGGCCCCGACCGCCAGCACCGAATAGCGCGTCAGCAGCACGGCGACATCGCAGCAACTGTCAAACCATGCCGTCCAGTCCTTCAGCGCGATTGCCTTGTCGCGCGACTGCTGACGCGCTGTCAGCCAGCGGTCCCGGAACCCCCGCGCCATATCCTGATGGCGCAGCGTGCTGCGTGATACGGCCAGGGTGGTCTTCAGATCACTGATGCTGCGGCTGGCGGCGGTGGTTTCGGCCTCGCGGTTGCCGCCAAGGCTCATGCGCGCCAGCACCAGCAGCAAGATCACCGCCATGCCGCCCAGACAGACCCAGCCCAGCAGCGGGTCCAGCACGAAGACCACAACAAGAAACATCGGCGTCCAGAAGAAATCATAGATGGCGATCAGCGAGGACGAATGGAAAAAGCGGCGCAGGCCGTCCACTTCCTCCAGACCGGCGACGGGCTTGCTGCGGCCCGGTTCAAACACTTCGCCGTGGCGGGCCGCCTCGAACAGGCCCAGTTCCAGCCGTTCCTGAAATTGCGCCCCAAAGCGCGCCAGAATGCGGCGGCGGGCATAGTCGATCACGCCCTGCGCCAGCAAAAACACCGCCAACATGCCAAAGAGCGCCACCAGTGTTTCTTGCGAGCGGGCAGGCAACACCCGGTCATAGATCAGGATCATGAACAGCGGCCCCGCCAGCCGCAGCACGTTCACGACAAAGCTCAGCACAAAGGCCAACACCAATATCCCGCGGCCTTGCCGAAGGGCGCGCGATGCCAAACCTGCAATGGGTCGTTCCGCAACAGTCATTTGCCTTACCACTTCAGAATTGCGTGCCGGGCCCCCCAGCCGGACAATGACAGCGGGGAATTACTTTGCCCGGTGGCCAACAGCGCCAGTGTCAGGCTTTCACCTGATTAAGATTGAAGCTGATGATCACCCGGTGTGCCAGATGGGCAGGCTCGGTCGAGGTATTGGTATCGACGGCATGGTACAGCCAGCTTGGAAATATGATCATCCGGCCCGGCACAGGATCAAAGCGCACCTTGGTCCAGTTCTCCTTGGCGCGTTTGGTGTTTCGCTTGAACTTGGGCTGGTTCATCATGTGAACGGTGCGTGGTTCCATGAATTCGATATTGCCCGCACCGGCCGGGGCCTGAATGTAATAGACCCCGCTCCACAGACAGCCCGGATGCACATGCGCGCGGTTGGCGCTGCCGGGTGGGTTGATGATCGACCACATGGTGCCGATCTTGATCTTGTATTTCTCGTCATAGGCCTGATCTTCACTGATCTTGGCGGTAGCCGCATTGATCAGGGTGGTGATTTCGGCAAACTCGGGCACCTTGTGCAGGTCATTGTGGCTGTGCCAGCCACCCAAAGCCGAAATGTTTGACCGCTCGATCCCTTTTTGATCCTTGTCACGCTCGGCATAGATCGCAGCCAATAACCGGGCGTTCAGGTCTTGTGGGTCAGGCAGATCGATCTGAAAGATCAAGGTCGGAAAATAAGCTTTCTTGGCAAACTTCAAAGTGTTGATATTCATGGCAACCCCCGCGCCTAAAAATTGGACGTGTACGGAAGAAATGCTTGCTTGGTGGTACTCGAAAATACACAATATGCGTCTTCGTAGAACGAAAAGTAACAGGCTGCTTACCGTTACGTCAAGTGATCTGGCATAGGGCAGGGGTAGGGATACCGTGACTTGCGTGCAGGATAGGTTTGGATTTGAGTCGCAAACCCGGATTTGGGCCGGGCAGGGCGGGCTGACCAACCCAGCAGGCATCTGAACCCGTCACCGCTACAGGGGGGTGTGCGACATGGAACACGACAGTCGGTGTGGTTGCAGCCCAGCGGAGCTAAGGCGTCTTGCGGGCATCTCCGCCCTGTGTAGTGCCATGGTTCTGGCGGGCGGTACGGCCCGTGCGGCCCCGCCGTTTGGCGATACGGCGGGCACGGTTTTTGACATTATCACCAGCACGGACCCAAGCGCCTTTGTCTGTCTGGACCCATTGGGGCAGGCCCCCCGCCAGATCTGGGACAAGCGGGTTGACGGCGAGCCCGTGGTGCAGGCGCATCTGTTTGCCGCCCGCTATTCTGATGGGGCGGTGATCGAAATCGGGGTGAACCCGGAATTTGATGCCGCCGCCGCCGCGGCCCTTGCCGACAGCTTTGCCCGGCGTCTGGGGCAGTTGCCCAGCAGCCTGCGCGCCGGGATCGCGCGGTTTTCGATCCATGGCGGGGATCAGTCCTTTCATGCCGGCACCGGGCAGATCGTGATTTACACCCAGAAGGCGGAACAACGCGTGTCCTATTCACATCTGGAGGAATCCCTGTTTCACGAGGCCGTGCATGCCTCCTGGGATGAGGCGCATCGTCTTGCCCCGGCATGGCAGGCGGCTCAGGCGGCAGATGGCGGGTTTCTGACAGATTACGGTGCCCAAAGCCCGGATCGCGAGGATCTTGCGGAAACCGCGCTGTTTGCCTTTGCCATCCTGCACCACCCCGAGCGGTTTCCGCCTGCGGATACCGAGGCCACGACGCAGGCTGTGCCGCATCGCATTGCCTATATCGCGGGTCTGTTGCCGCCGGGTGTGCCGTTGATTGGTACGGCGGCGGTGCAGCCGACCTGCGCCAAAGGTGGCTGAGGGTGGCCGCGAAGGCTGACCTGTCAGATTGGCTGGCGCTGAACGGGCTGACAGCCGCACTCTGCCAGCAGCGGCTTGATCGTCATCCCCGGGCTGCCATTCGCGTCGTTCCTGACCCCGCATTTGCGGACCCTGAGCTGGTCGATATGATCCTTATGGCTTTGCGTCGCGGCCTGCCGCAGGCCGGACCAACGCTGGACCGCATTGCCAGCAGCGTGCGCATCGACCTTTCGCCTGATCCTGTCCGGTTTCCGCGCGCCTTTACCTTGCACGACGACGGGCGAGGGGAGCCGTTCATCTCTTGCCCGCTCAAGGGGCGATTGTCTGACGTCTTGATGCTGGCCCATGAGGTCGGCCATGCCTGCCACATTCTGGCCAATCCAGCCCCGAAGTTGCCGCCCGTCTTGCGTGAAACGGTGGCCTATCTTGCGGAAGAACTGGTGATTGCCGGTTTGCCCACCCCGATGTCCGATCCGTTGCGCGACCTGCATCGTACCCGTACTGCCCGGATATTTGCGCGCAGCGGTGCCGCCCTTGCAGAGGCGTTGAATGCGCCAGGCACAAGCTATGCGTATGGGTGGAATTATCCTGTTGCGCGCGATCTTGCGACGCGGGCGCAGGTGCATCTGACAGCGGACGAAAAATGGCAGGTGTTCAGCGGCCAGCAGGATATGGCGCAGCTTTTACAACTCGGTGCAGCCTGAAATGACCTTCAAGACATGAAAAGACCGCGCCCCCAAGGGCGCGGTCCACAGATTCAGACAAATCCGATGATCAGTCGTTGCCGACTTCGTTGCCTTCGTCCCCTTCGTTGGCCTCGTTGTCTTCATCGCCTTCGTTGTTTTCGTCCTGTTCGTCGCCTTCATCGCTTTCATCGGACTCGTCAGCTTCGTCGGCCTCGTCGCCCTCGTCGCCTTCGGTTCCTTCGTCAGCCTCTTCACCTTCGTCAGACTCGTCGCCTTCATCGGCTTCGTCGTCTTCATTGCCTTCGTTGTTTTCGTTGGCTTCGTCGTCCTCGTCGAACTCGTTGCCTTCGTTGTCTTCGTTGCCTTCGATGCCGATTTCAGGGAAGGGGTTTTCGTTGTTCTCGTCGCCCTCGTTGCCCTCGTCGCCTTCGTCGCCTTCGTTGGCTTCGTTGTCTTCGTCGTCTTCACTGCCTTCGTTGTTCTCGTCGCCTTCGTCGGTCTCGTCGTTTTCGTCAGCCTCGTCGCCTTCGTCGCCTTCATCACCTTCGCTGCCTTCGTTGGCCTCGTCGCCTTCGTTGGCCTCGTCGCCTTCATTGCCGGCGATTTCTTCGTTGCCCTCGTTGCCCTCGTTGCCGTCGTTGGCCTCGTCGCCCTCATTGCCCTCGTCAAACTCGTCGCCCTCGTCTGCCTCATTGGCCTCGTCGCCTTCGTCGGCTTCGTCGCCTTCATCGGTCTCGTTAGCTTCGTCAGCCTCATCGGCCTCGTCGCCTTCGGTGCCTTCGTCAGCTTCGTCACCTTCATCAGACTCGTCGCCTTCATCGGCTTCGTCGTCTTCGTTGCCCTCGTTGTTTTCGTCGCCTTCGTCGTCCTCGTCGAACTCGTTGCCTTCGTTGTCTTCGTTGCCTTCTATGCCGATTTCAGGGAAGGGGTTTTCGTTGTTCTCGTCGCCCTCATTGCCCTCGTCACCTTCATTCGCTTCGTTGCCCTCGTTGTCTTCGTCGTCTTCGCTGCCTTCGTTGTTTTCGTCGCCCTCATCATTTTCGTCGCTTTCGTCAGCCTCGTCGCCTTCGTCACCTTCATCGAACTCGTTATTTTCATTGGCTTCGTCGCCCTCGTTGGCCTCGTCGCCTTCATTGCCTTCGTCGGCCTCGTCGGCTTCATCGCTTTCGTCGTCTTCCTGACCGGCAACGCCTTCATTGGCTTCGTTGCCTTCATTTCCCTCATTGCCTTCGTCGTCATTAAAGCTGACGGCGGCCTCAAGGTCGGTCAGCGCAAGACGGAGCAAGGTCTCAAGGCTGGATTGCGAAATCTGGATTGCATGGGTGATGGACATGGACATACTCCATTATAAATCGCGCGCAAAAGCGCTGTTAAAATCTGGTGGGGGAGGGTGTGGAGGAGGATCGGTCCTGTTCACGAAGTGAACATGCGATACTCGCAAGCCGTACCCAGAGGGCCGTAAGTCAAAATTACTGCAAGGTTGGCCAATGGTGACAGAATGAGCGTCACAGCCAAAGATCGAAAATTGTATCTTGATGGTCACACGTCTGAAAAAAATGTCAAGAAGAAAGGCAGAACGGTATCGGGGCATTCGGTGAGTGCGTGCGGCAAGCCGGACTATGCACGAACGCGGTATTGTTGCGGGCACGGCGGTCGTCACTGCGGCAACAGTCCCATCAGTCGGATCGTGCGCTCAGGCGGCCACAGCGGGTCTTCGGGGGCATGGCGGTTGTAGACCTTATCCTGTGCAACAAGACAGGGAAGTCTCTGCACTGCTGGTCGTTGTTCAGGTCGCACAACCAGAGTGTAGCAATAGTCGCATAATCAGTATTATGTAATTATCAGGTATCTGGAAACCCGCGCCGAAACAGCGTAGCGCTGTGCCACACAACAGAACCGGATGCGTACCATGCCCCTTCATTCCATCAAGATTGCCCCGTCGATACTTTCTGCTGACTTTGCCAACTTTGGTGCAGAATGCCGCGCGATCGAGGCTGAGGGTGCGGATTGGGTGCATGTGGATGTGATGGATGGGCATTTCGTGCCAAACCTGACCTTCGGGCCTGCGACCTGTGCGGCGATCCGACCGCATATCAACGGCGTCATGGATGTGCATCTGATGATCAGCCCGGTGGACGCCTATATCGACGCCTTTGCCAATGCCGGCGCCGATGTGATTACCGCCCATGTCGAGGCTGGGCCGCACATTCACCGTACCTTGCAAGCCATTAAGGCGACTGGCAAAAAGGCAGGTGTTGCACTGAACCCCGGCACTGGGATTGACGCGGTATCAGACCTGATTGATCTGGTTGATCTTATTTGCGTAATGACAGTGAACCCCGGTTTCGGCGGGCAGAAATTCATTCAGTCGCAACTGGAAAAAATCACCCGTCTGCGCGCCTTGATTGGCGACCGTCCGGTGCAGATCGAGGTGGATGGCGGCATCACCGTTGAAACTGCCCCCTTGGTGACGGCTGCGGGTGCGGATGTTCTGGTGGCAGGATCGGCCGTGTTCAAAGGTGGATCGGTGGGCAATCCCGCACCATACGGGGTCAATATCCGGGCCATTCGTGCCGCCGCCGAGGCTGGCCGTGGCTGACCGGGTTGGCGTGATTTTCGATCTGGATGGCACACTGATCGATTCCGCGCCCGATATTCATGCCGCAGCCCAGAAAGTGCTGGCGTCTGAAGGGCTTGCGCCCATGGACCTTGCGACCGTTACAGGCTTTATCGGCTCTGGGGTCGCTGTGCTGATCTCTCGCATCCTGATTGCGCAAGGCCGCGATGCCAGTGGTCCGCAGCAGCAGCGCATGCTCGCGTCCTTTCTGAGCATCTATGAAGAAGCCGTTGATCTGACAGTGCTTTATCCGGGCGTGGCTAACCTGCTGGACAGTCTGTCAAAGGCCGGTCATCCGATGGCCATCTGCACCAACAAGCCCGAGTCACCGACCCGCGCCGTGCTGCGTCATTTTGGTTTGCTGCATCATTTCCCGGTCATCGTTGGCGGCGATACACTGCCCCTGCGCAAGCCCGACCCGGCCCCGCTTCGGTTGGCATTGGAAAGGCTGGGCACGACCAAGGCGGTCTTTGTCGGTGACAGCGAGGTGGACGCGGAAACCGCCCATGCGACGCCCCTGCCCCTTGCATTGTTTTCCGGCGGCTATCGCAAGACGCCGCTGCAAGATCTTGGCGCGGCTGTGGTTTTCGACAATCACGCCGATCTGCCACGATTGCTGCAATCAATCCCTCTGGGTTGACTTGGGGGCACTGTGGCTCTCGACATTGACGCAACGCCACCCTAGGCTCGCCTTTGGGATGAGTGTGTGCCGCGTGGTATTTCCCGCGCGGAAATGGGAATTTAACAAACGTGACACAAGTGTTGTCGCTGCTGACCCGCATTGCCGAGGCTACCTCGATTGCGTCTGTCTGGGCTTTGTCGGCGCCCTTTTTTGCCGATCTCGGGTTCTCCCGACAGAATTACGGCTTCACCCGGTTTCGCCATATGCAGACCATCGGCGATCCTGATGATGCACTGTTTTTAACGACCTGCGATGCAGCCTATGCCAAAGTCTATTTTTCCAACGGGTTTTATGCACGCACGCCGGTTTTTCGATGGGCAGAGCGCAATTCCGGCTCTTGCACCTGGGCTTGGGTGAAAGATGCCTATGCGGCGGGGGAATTGACGGCAGATGAGATTGCCGCCGTGCAAAAGAATGCCGCAATGGGGATTTTCGCAGGTGTGTCGGTCAGCTTTCCAGAGGCATCCGCCCGGTCGAAGGGTGCGCTTGGGTTGATTGCGGATCAGGGGCTGGGCCATGCCGAGGTCGAGGTGATCTGGGCCGCCAACCGTGATACGATGCTGGCCGTCGCCCATATGATGCATCTGCGCATCATTCAGCTGCCGCACCTGTCGCCCAATCGCGCGCTGACCACCCGTCAGCGGGAAGCGTTGGAATGGGTGGCGGATGGCAAAACGACGCAGGACATTGCCCTGCTGATGGGGGTATCTGGCGCGATGGTGGAAAAGCATCTTCGCCTTGCGCGTGAGGCCCTGAATGTGGAAACGACGGCACAGGCTGTGGCTAAGGGTGCGCTTTTGAACATGATTTTTCAACGCGGCCCGCAGCAAGAGATGACGGTTTCGTGATCGGACAACCGTCGCGGGCAACCACAGGTAGGGAATCCCTTACTAGAGTTACGCGGCGTTAACGCCGATACTGAGAGAGTTCCGTGAGTGATGGCATTTTTGTCGGGAACCGTCTTTCAGGCTGCGGTGTATTTTCGCTGATGCCTGTCAGGCAAATGGGGCGCAAGGATCAACCCAGGATCTAAGCGCCCCTTCTTTCTACGCGTGCAAGTTTGGACCAAGTTTCAGCTTTGGCCCTGCGTCCTCATCCCCAAAAGGTCCGGGCCGGACCGGAGGGCGGCGTTCCTGCGAGGGGATGCCGCCCTTTGCCATTACAGGCCTTGCCATGCAAAAGGGGGCCGGTACATGCGTACCAGCCCCCCTTCCCTGCCTGTTCAGGCAGATCACCACCCTGCCCAGAGGGCAGATCAGCCCTGCATGACTTTCGCCACTTCGGCGGCAAAGTCTTCTTTTTCCTTCTCGATGCCTTCGCCAACGGCCATGCGGACAAAGCCCACAACCGTCACGCCCGCATCTTTCGCAGCTTGCGCCACGGTGATTTCGGGGTTCATCACGAACATCTGGCCCATCAGCGTGTTCTCGGCGAGGAACTTTTTCATCCGGCCCGGGATGATGTTGTTCTGGATCACCGCATCGGGCTTCGGCTTGGCGGACGTTGCGTTTTCTTCCATCGCCTTCTGGGTCTGCACGGCCAGCTCACGCTCGACCAGTGCAGCGTCCAGATCAGCCTCGGACAGCGCCAGCGGGTTGGTTGCGGCAATGTGCATGGCGATCTGCTTGGCGATGCCAGCATCCGGCCCGTTCACGGCCACCAGCACGCCGATGCGGCCCATGCCGTCGGCTGCCGCGTTGTGAACGTAATGGGCAACGTGATCACCCTCGACGCTCGCCATGCGGCGCAGGTTCATGTTTTCGCCGATCACGGCCACGGTTTCGGCGATGGTCACAGCAACCGTCACACCGTTCAGGTCTGCGACCTTCAGCGCCTCGACGTCATCGCAGCGCAGCGCGGTTTTTGTGATATTGCGAACCAAGGCCTGAAAGTCAGCATTCTTGCCGACGAAATCGGTTTCCGAGTTCACTTCCACAGCCACACCGCGACGGCCCGACACGGCCACGCCAACCAGGCCTTCGGCTGCCAGACGGTCTGCTTTCTTGGCGGCCTTGGCCAGACCCTTGGTGCGCAGCCAGTCAACGGCGGCATCCATGTTGCCTTCGGTTTCCACCAAGGCTTTCTTCGCATCCATCATGCCTGCGCCGGTGCTGTCGCGCAGTTCTTTTACCATTTGTGCGGTGACGGTCATGTCACATCCTCCTGCAATTCATGAAATGACTCCGGCGGGGGCTATCCCCGCCGGGTATCAATCTGATGACGTTTCCCAGTTCGGGCGCCAGTTCAGGCCCCAGTTCAGGCCTCGACAGCTTCTTCTTCGGGCGCTTCTTCCAGCGCGCCAAGGTCAACACCTGCCGCACCCAACTGGGCCGACATGCCGTCAAGCGCTGCACGGGCGATCAGGTCGCAATACATAGCGATCGCGCGGGCCGCGTCATCGTTGCCCGGGATGACGTAGTCAACGCCTTTGGGCGAGCAGTTGGTGTCCACGATGCCGACAACCGGGAATCCCGAGCTTTTGCGCCTCAAGGATCGCCAGATCCTCTTTGCCAACGTCGATGATAAAGATCAGGTCGGGGGTGCCGCCCATTTCACGAATGCCGCCAAGCGAGGCTTGCAGCTTCGCCTGATCGCGTTCCATGCCCAGACGCTCTTTCTTGGTCAGGCCTTCGCCGCCATGCGCCAGCACTTCGTCCAGATGCTTCAGGCGCTGGATCGACTTGGACACGGTCTGCCAGTTGGTCAGCGTGCCGCCCAGCCAGCGGTGGTTCATGTAGAATTGCGCGCAACGCTCGGCTGCCTCGGCGATCGGCTTTTGCGCCTGACGCTTGGTGCCGACGAACAGGATGCGGCCGCCACGTGCCACGGTATCCCGCACCACTTTCAGCGCCTGATCCAGCATAGGCACTGTCTGCGTCAGGTCGAGGATGTGAATCCCGTTCCGGTCGCCATAGATGTATTCGCCCATGCGGGGGTTCCAGCGTGCGGTCTGGTGGCCGTAGTGTACGCCTGCTTCAAGCAGTTGGCGCATGGAAAACTCTGGAAGAGCCATGTCTTGTATCCTTATCCGGTTTCGATCCTCGGCAAGGCCACTCATCCCGATGTGCGGGACAACCGGCGGACAGTACAGGATTTCTCCCTGCAAAGCCCAAGCCTCACCTGTGAAGTGCGCGGTCTATAGCGGGGATATGGGGGGGGCGCAAGGGTGGCGCGCCGGGGTATCGCGTCAATATAACGGGAATTTGGCAGGTGCAGCCCCGAACTTGCGAAAATCTGATGCGCGGCACAAGGCCATGTGGCGCGCATCAGATCAGCCGCATCTTACTTCATCGACAGTACGACAGACCCCGACACCGGGTCCGTAACGCCTGTCCCACCCCCAAGATCAAGCAGGGTGTGGCGAAAGGCATCAAGCGTGGCGATCATCTGTGGCCGGGCGGCAGACAGCGCTTCCATGCTGTCCCACTCGGCCACGATGCAGTATTTTCCGTCTCCGGCGTTGATGATATTGGCGTGGCGCAAGCCCAGCCAATCCTCTGACACGTTACGGTGCGCATCAAGAAACGTCGCTTCCATGCCAGACTTGATCTTAAAGCGCACAACATTGAATGCAGTCATGACGGCCTCCCCCCAAGCAGATGACGATCAAAACGGTGTGTTGAGGACAGCGCGGCAGGTGTAACAGCAAAAGCGGCAGTCAAATCCGCGCCACATCCCTGCCGACAGGATACTGCGGATTGCGAGTCTCAAGAAGCATCAAAATTGCGGCTGTCAGGGTAATTTGGTGCACCCAGCACGATTCGAACGTGCGGCCTTTGCCTTCGGAGGGCAACGCTCTATCCAGCTGAGCTATGGGTGCCTAAGACTTGCAGATAGGACAAACCGCCGCCGCCCGCAACCCCAATCACAGGGCCCCATACCCCATTTGGAGCATGACGTCGCCTGTGCCATCCCTACCCTGCCCCCAGATTATGGAGCATAAGATGACAACCACCCTTATTTCGACAACGGTTTCCGGCGACTATCTGCAATACAGCATCGCCGCCAATAACGACATTTTTTACGTAAGCCAGACCGGCCATATTCTGTCGCTGATCGGCGGGTTCATTTCGGTGGGCAACGCTGTCGTCAACACGGTTGTCTACATCGACGGCGAGGTGTTCATCGGCAACTGGGGCCAGAACCTGTACCTGAACGGCGGCGATATCGTTGATATCGGGGCCTCGGCGCGACTTATTCTGGGATCGCGCACGGAATATGCAGGTATCTCGCTGGGCAACCTGTCGGGCGGTGCCCGGTTCAGCAACCGGGGCGAGATCACGGTGGCCAATGGCACCGGGCTTGAGGCCCAGTCTGATGACAACGTGATCACCAATTCCGGCATCATCCGGGCCGGGTCCAACGGTGTGGAGTTGGGCCGTGACGGGGGTGACCGCAACACCCTGATCAACAGCGGCACCATTTCTGTCGTCCGCAGCGTGGCGTTTGGCGACTACTACGGCTATGGCGTGCAGGCCGGGGGAACTGGCTTTCGCATCGACAATTCCGGGCTGATCGAAACCTCTGCGGCCTCGTCCGACTTTACCTTTCCGCCGCAACTGTCAGCGGCGATAATCGTGCAGGATGATGCGTCGGGCACGATTGTGAATTCGGGTCTGTTGCGGGCAACGGGCGGTTATGGCATCCGGATTGATCCGTTGGGCGAGGCCGGCACCATCGACGTTATCAACACCGGCACCATCAGCGGCGGGCGCGGCAGCTATGTGTCCCTCGGGACCGGCATTGATCATCTGACCAATCAAGGCCTGATGATCGGCTCTGTCGCCCTGGGCCTTGGCGACGATATCTTTGACACACGGGGCGGGCAGATCATTGGCGACGTGCTGGGCGGGTCCGGCAATGACGTGTTCATGGTCGATGAACAGGGCCTTGCGATTGTCGAGCTTGCCGACGGTGGCCGTGACCGCGTGGAAAGCCGCGTCAGTTGGACCCTGGGTGCCGAGATCGAGGATCTGACCCTTGCAGGTTCCGGCCCGTTGAATGGCACGGGCAATTCTGGCGGCAATCTGATCACCGGGCGGTCGGGCGACAATGTGCTGTCCGGCCTGATCGGCAATGACACCCTTAACGCCGGATCGGGCGATGATGTGCTGCTGGGCGGTCAGGGAAATGATGTGCTGAACGGTCAGGACGGCGATGATCGTCTGGCGGGGGGCGATGGCAATGATGTGCTGAAAGGCGGCGATGATGCCGACACGCTGACCGGCGGTGCGGGCCTCGACCGTCTGTCCGGCGAGTCCGGCGGCGACGTCTTCGTGTTTCGCCGCACGTCAGATACTGGCGACACCCTCGCCACCGCCGATCAGCTGCTCGATTTTGAGGTGGGGATCGACACCCTGCATCTGGCCAGCATCGACGCGATAAGCACCAATGCGCTGGAGGATGACCGCTTTGCCTTTATCGGCTTTCAAGCCTTCGGCAATGTTGCGGGCCAGGTGCGCTTTGCCACCCAAGGCACCAGTTTTACGCTGGTGCAGATGGATGTGAACGGCGATGGCATCACCGACGCCATGATCCGGCTCAGCGGCGTTCTGGCGCTGACCGCGGGCGACTTCGTGCTGTAGCGGTCAACCGAACAGCTCGTGGCACAGCTCTAGGGCCGAGATCAGCGCGTCCACTTCGTCCGTCGTGTTATAGAGGCCAAAGGATGCCCGGGCAGTCGCCCCGACCCCCATGTGGTCCATCAGCGGCATCGCGCAATGGGTGCCTGCCCGCACCGCGATGCCGCGCTTGTCCAGCACGGTCGAAATGTCATGCGCATGGGCCGCCCCGGCCAGCGTGAAGGAAAAGATCGCGCCCTTGGTGGCCGAATTGCCCTGCACCTGCACCCAGTTCAGCCCGGCCAGTTTTTCCCGTGCGTAGTCGCGCAACAGCCGCTCATGGGCCGCGATGTTCGCCAGCCCCAGCCCCATCATGTAGTCCAGTGCCACACCCAAGCCTATCTGCTGCACGATGCCCGGGGTGCCCGCCTCAAACTTCATCGGCGGGTCATTATAGGTGATGGCATCGCGGGTCACCTCGCGGATCATATCTCCGCCACCCAGGAAGGGCCGCATCTCGGCCATCCTCTCAGACCGAATGAAGATCGCGCCGGAACCACTTGGTCCGTATAGCTTATGTCCGGTTATGGCATAGAAGTCGCACCCCATGGCCGCCACATCCACCGGCATATGCACCGCCGCCTGCGACCCATCAACCAGCACCGGCACACCCTTGGCGCGGGCCGCGTGGCATATGGTGGTCACATCAACAACGGTGCCTAACACATTGGACATATGGGTGATTGCGACCAGCTTGGTGCGCGGTCCAATGGCATCAATCACCGCCTGCGGGTCCAGATCGCCGTTGGCGTCACACTCCACCCACCGCAGCACGACGCCCTGCCGTTCGCGCAGGAAATGCCAGGGCACGATGTTGGCGTGATGCTCCATCACCGACAGCACAATCTCATCCCCGGCCTGCAAGCGGGGGGCGGCCCAGCCGTAAGACACCAGATTGATCGCCTCGGTGGTGCCGGTGCTGAACACGATCTCATGTTCTGACGGCGCGTTCAGAAAGCGGGCGATGGTGCCGCGCACGGCCTCGTACTTGTCAGTCGCAAGGTTGGAAAGATAGTGCAAGCCACGGTGAACATTGGCATATTCGTGACTGTAAGCGCGGGTGACAGCATCAATCACCACCTGCGGTTTCTGCGCCGAAGCCCCGTTGTCCAGATAGACCAGCGGCTTGCCGTTCACCTGCCGCGACAGGATGGGAAAATCGGCGCGTATGGTCTGAACATCGTAGGTCACACCGGTGCTCCTATGGCTGAGGCGAGGACAAGCGACAACAGCAGTGCCACGGCAAAGATTGTGCCAAGGATGCCCGCGAACACGGCAGGCAGGGACGAAAACCCGTGCAATTCGGCCACAAAGGCGGTCAGCAGCCACAGGAAAAGCACGATCCCGCTCAACCCGATCAGATCCCCCAACAGCGGCGCGCCCAGCATCACCACAATCTGAATAACCTGCAAACACAGCATGATGAACTGCAACCAGGCCATCAACAGTACCGCATCCTCGATCCGTCCGCGCCCACCGCGCCAGCGGCCGATTTGCCAGGCAGCAAGCGCCGTCAGTACCATCACCCCGCCTTGCAACACCGCCAGCATCACTGGCCCGGGCACAATAACGTCGGCGGGCACCTCTGACGGCGGCATCAGCGCCAGCGTCAGATGGATCGACAGGGCTGACGCAACTGCGGTAAAGGCAAGCGCCATCCAGCGGGTGGGGTTTGGCAGGCCTTCACCCAGCACCACACGCGCGCCCAGACGCGGTTGTTGCACCGTCAGAAGCGCCAGTTTCAGCAGCCCGGAAAGGGTAATCGCCATCAGGTTTCAGCCTCGATCAGCATGGATATCCAAAGGGTTACAAACACGATCAGCGCGACGATGCCGACCGTCAGGGCCTGCACCCCCTGCCCCAGAAACCCCACCGTCAGCCCTTGCAGCAGCATCACCGGAACCGCCCCAAGCAGCGCCAGAAACAGTGCCAGTCGCGCGCCATGAAAATCCCCGGCCCCGCCAAAGGCACGCGCCACCAGATGGCTGACCGCCGCCACCCCGTACAGAAACGGAATAGCGGCCAGCAGCGCCAGCCCTGTCGCCAGCATCGCGGGCAGCAGCGGCACCTCGGGCGGCAGCGACGCATCGCGCGACAGGCGCGGCCATTGCGCGATGAACACCAGCACCAGAAACACCACCAGCAGGCTGAAGGCAAAGGGTTCAGACGGCGGGCGATCCAGATGCCGACGGATCACCCGGCGCGGGTGCCGCCAACTGCCAACAATGTCTGTCGTTACAGACATTTACGCGCCATGCCTGTCAAGCCAGCCTTCCAGACGGCTGCGGATATCCTCGGCAATCGCCTCGTCCTCAATCTCGGCAATCGCTTCGGCCAGAAACGCCAGCACCAGCAAGGATTGCGCATCCTTCAACGGCACCCCGCGCGAGCGCAGATAGAACAGCGCGCCATCATCAATCGCCCCAGAGGTGGACCCGTGGCTGCATTTCACGTCATCGGCGTAAATCTCAAGCTCTGGCTTGGCAAGAAACTGGCTGTCGCCGTCCAGCAGCAGGGCCTGGCTGATCTGATAGCCGTCGGTCTTCTGTGCGCCCTGCTTGACCAGAATCTTGCCCTGAAACACGCCAACCGCGCCGTTTTTCAGGACTTTCTTGAACACCTGACGGCTTTCGCAGCGCAGGGCGGCATGGGTCACAAACACCGTGTCGTCATGGTGAAACGTGCCGTCGCCAACCGCAGCCCCCGCCACATGGGCGCGGCCATCGTCACCGGCAAGCTCGATCACCGCCTCGTTGCGGGTCAGAACGCCATTCGCGGTCAGGGTGAAGGATTTGAACAACGCCTTCGCCCCAACCCGCACAAACATATGGGTGGCGGCGCGGCGGGCATGATCACGCCCTTGGGCACGGATGTGGTGGAACTGGCCACCCTCGGCAATCTCAACCTCCATCACCGCGTTGAAGCGCGCCGCCGCAGGCCCGCTTTCCAGAATGGTCAGGTCAGCCCCGGACTCAATCTTGATGCAGTGATGCAGGATCGCGTCGGAACTATCTGATACGTGGTGATAAATCAGGGATACAGGCTTTGCCGCCTTTCCGGTGGCGCGGATCAGCACACCGTCACTGGCGAAGGTTGAATTCAGCACCGCCAAAGGCCGCTGCACCGGAGATTGCCCCCGCGCCTCCAGCACACCGTAGAGGTCGCGGGCCCAGTGAATATCGGCCGCACCGACCGCTGACAGCCGGTCGATCGTGATGCCCGCAAGGGCGGGATCATCAGACGCCGCCGCATCAAACACTCCGTCCACAAACACCAAACGAAGCTGATCAATGCCGTCGAACAGCGGTGCCTCATCGCCCGCATCAAACCGCGCGGCGGGCAACGGGGCTGTCTGCGCAAGGCTGGTGGGGTCGGTATAGCGCCAGTATTCATCGCGCTTGCCCGGCAGGCCCATCGCGGTCAGACGGGCAAGCGCGTCGGTGCGCGCAAGGCCCAGCCACCCAGCACCGTCAAAGGCAAGCCCGGCAATCCGCGCCGCAAGCGCGTCTTGTTTGGCAGCAACCAGCGCCATCAGATCACCTCTGCCAGCAGGTCGGCATAGCCGTTGTTTTCAACCTCAAGCGCCAGTTCAGGCCCGCCCGTCTTGATGATGCGCCCGGCCGCCATGATATGCACCACGTCGGGTTTGATATGGTCCAGAAGGCGCTGATAATGGGTGATCACAAGGAAAGACCGCCCCGCCGTGCGCAGGGCGTTCACCCCTTCGGCGACCAGTTTCATCGCGTCCACATCAAGGCCCGAGTCCGTTTCGTCCAGGATGCACATCTTGGGTTCCAGCATGGCCATCTGCAGGATTTCATTGCGCTTTTTCTCACCGCCCGAAAATCCCACGTTGACCGGGCGCTTCAGCATGTCGGCGTCGATCTTCAGATCTTTGGCCTTGGCGCGCACCACTTTCAGAAACTCGCCTGCCGACATTTCATCCTCGCCGCGCGCCTTGCGTTGCGCGTTCACGGCGGTGCGCAGGAAGGTCATGTTGCCCACGCCGGGAATTTCGACGGGGTACTGGAACGCCAGAAACAAGCCAGCAGCGGCGCGTTCTTCGGGTTCCATTGCCAGCAGGTCTGTGCCGTCCAGCGTGGCCTCGCCGTCGGTCACCTCATAGCCATCGCGGCCCGACAGCACGTAGGACAGCGTCGATTTGCCAGACCCGTTCGGCCCCATGATCGCATGCACCTCGCCCGCGCCGATGGTCAGATCGACGCCGCGCAGTATGATCTTGTCTTCTTCAGCCAGCTTTACGTTGAGGTTCTTGATCGTCAACATCGTCTTGTCCTTCCAGATCTTCGTCAGGCATCGGGGCGTCGGCCACAGCGCCAGTCATTTCGGTATTTTGTTCAATGGCTTGTGCGCGCGCGGTGCGCAGGCTGGTTTCCACCGCAGTCGAAACACTGGCAATCAACATATCCATTTCCGCGTCGGTCAGATTGGCAAGCGAGCCACGCATCCGTTCCAGAAACATCATGCTGTCCGTTACCCTGCGCCCGACGGCCCGCACAAAATGGGGGCGCGATTGCACCGGGTGATAGACGCCGCGTGCGGTGATATCTGCCAGAGTATCAAGCAGAATGTCAGGGTCGGCGCGAAAGGCATGGCCACCCATCCAGTCGGGCAACATATACAGAAGCTCAGCCGTGGTCATCGTCGGGTCGGC
Source organism: uncultured Alphaproteobacteria bacterium (assembly GCA_963772935.1). Lineage (GTDB taxonomy): Bacteria > Pseudomonadota > Alphaproteobacteria > Rhodobacterales > Rhodobacteraceae > JANNNF01. The sequence continues at coordinate 572,638 of CAVYZK010000009.1, forward strand.
CATCATGTGTGACCAGACGAAAACCTCGTCATTGCTGTAATTGCGTGGGCGGACGGCGATCTTGGCATACGCACGGCGCAAATCCAGCAGGCGGTCAATCGCACGTCCGGACATCCGGGTCAGGGCAAAAATACAGCGCACAGGTGTCACACCGGCAAGCGACACGGCAAACCGGTGCTGTGCCTTCAGTACCTCAGTTTCGACGCCGATTAGGTCGGCCGGCGATGTATTGGCACGGGTGAAAAATTCGACCGGATCGCCGGTGAAATGCACATCGGGTTCGATCAGCCAATAAAAGTCGGCGTCTGGCCGGGCGGCACGCAGGGCGTACAGAAAGTAGTCGCCGCAGCGCCAGCCATAGTCGCTCAGGTAACGCAGCCTGTTGCGGCGCAAAAATCGGTCGGTCAGATCGACCACCGGCAGCGGCACCTCCAGACCCTTGGGGCGGTTGTGGAACACCACGCACAGATCATCGCCGAACACGGGGCGCAGTTGCGCCATGATCCGTTCTTCCTGATCGGTCCAGACATGGGTGCGGATGGCGGCAATAATCTTCAAACTACCCCTCCCTGCGCAACGCGGCGGGAAGTTGCGCCAGATAGCGCGCCGCCGACCCGCGTTTGATCGCGGCCCGGGTTTCCAGCGCCTCCAGGCAGAACAGCACCAGATCGGCGTCCTGCATCACCAGATCGGCCAGCAGGGCAAGGCGGCGGAATTGGTCATCGGTGTAGGCGTCCGGGTTGGACAAATCCTTGATGTAGAACGCATCCCCATCCAACACTTGCCTGCGGGTCGAGGGACGCAAACCTTCCGCAGCGCGCGATTTCAGCGGCACCCGTTTCAGGAAGGCGAAATCGTGAAACAAGAACCCCTGCCCGCGCAGTTCGATGTCCAGCCCGGCAAAGCACGGCTCGCCGTCGTACAGCGGCACAAAGCGCACCTCGGTCTGGATCAGCACGGCATCGCGCAAACGGTCGCGGCCATTGGCGATGATCGCGGTCTCGGCTCCCTGCACGTCGATTTTCAGGTAATCAATCCGGTCGATCCCCGGCACATCGTCCAGCCTGTGCGTGGTGACCGGCAGCACCGCGGTTTCCCGGGTGGCACGCTGAAACCCAACCAGTTTCGCGATGCTTTGGTTGATGCCAAACAGCGAGGCAAAGCCCGAATGGTGAAACACATGCAGATCCGCCGCCCCACCTGCACCAAGGGCGTAGGGGTGGTAGGTTTCATTTTCAGACTTGCGGGCGATCAACTCGGCAAGCGGCTCGGGCTGGGGTTCAAACCCGGTAACATGCGCCAGTCCCAGTTCCAGCAGTCGCAGATAGGGCGCGTCGCCTTCGATCGGGTTTGCTCCCACATCGACGATCTGCACCTGCGCCATATCGCGCAGCAGGCGGCGCAGATAGGCCGTCGCCAGCGGCCAAGGCCCCTTTTTGCCCACACGCGCTGCCATCACAGATCGCCCTCTTGCCCCAAAGCGCCCACCGTGCGGCGCACCACACGCGGCGGCAGGGTCCGCAGCACGTAGTTCTTGTTGGCCCGGTAGCGTTGATGCACAAGGTCCACCGCATAGGCATTGGCCGTGACCCAATCCAGAAACGCGGCTTCATTTTCCAGATCAACCTCGACCAGCAGCCAAGGCCGCGCACGCGCGATGGTGGCGGAAAGCCCGGCCAGAACCGCCAGTTCCATGCCTTCCACGTCGATCTTGATCAGGTCAGGGGTCACATCGCCCAGCAGATCATCGCCGCGCCTGACCTCCAGATCGCCTTCACCGGCCAGCATTTTCGCGCCACCAAGGTTGCTGTCGCGCGCCTGCATCGCATAGCCGCCCGAGGCCGTGTCAGACAGACCCAATCCCAGATGCGACAGGTCGAACAACCCCTCCAATCCATTCATCAGAATATTGGCGATCAGCAGCTTGTAGGCGGGCGGGTTCGGTTCAAACGGCACCACGCGGGCATGCAGGAATTTGGCAGCATAGATCCCGTGATTGCCGACATTCGCGCCGATATCGACGAAACTGCCGCCAAATGGCAGCACCCGTTTCATGACCGACAGTTCGACTTCCTCATAAAACCGCCCCTCGCGATGCGCGCGTTGAATGGGGTCGCGGTCCATCGAGGTTGCAAAATGCAAAACCTGCCCCTGCACCACGGCACGGGTATAGGACAGGCCAGGCAGCGTGACAGGCGTGCCCGCAGCGATGCGGGCGCGCTGGTCATCCAACGAAAAGTTGTCGATGGGGCTGGCGGTGTTCATCGCAAGCGCCTGCTACCCGACCGAGCCTTCAAGGCTGATCGCAACCAGACTCTGGGCTTCCATCGCGAACTCCATCGGCAGGGCTTGCAACACGTCCTTGCAGAAGCCGTTGACGACCAAGGCCACGGCCTCCTCCTCATCCATCCCGCGACTGCGGCAATAGAACAACTGATCCTCATCCACCTTGCTGGTGGTGGCCTCATGTTCGACCCGGCTGGAGTTGTTCTTGACCTCAATGTAGGGCACCGTATGCGCACCGCATTTGTCGCCGATCAGCAGACTGTCGCATTGGGTATAGTTGCGGCTGTCGGTGGCCTTCGGGTGCATCGACACCAGACCGCGATAGGTATTCTGCGCGCGGCCCGCCGATATGCCCTTGGACACGATCCGGCTTTTGGTGCGCTTGCCCAGATGGATCATCTTGGTGCCGGTGTCGGCCTGCTGCGCGTTGTTGGCGATGGCGATGGAATAGAACTCGCCCTGTGAATCATCACCGCGCAGAATGCAGGACGGGTATTTCCAGGTGATCGCCGACCCGGTTTCCACTTGGGTCCACATCACCTTGGCCCGATCGCCCCGGCAATCGGCGCGTTTGGTGACGAAGTTGTAGATGCCGCCTTTGCCGTTCTCGTCGCCCGGATACCAGTTCTGTACGGTGGAATACTTCACCTCTGCGTCCTTCAGGATCACCAGTTCCACCACGGCGGCGTGCAACTGATGCGTATCGCGTTTCGGGGCGGTGCAGCCTTCCAGATAGCTGACGTAAGACCCTTCATCCGCGATGATCAGGGTGCGTTCGAACTGCCCGGTGTTTTCGGCATTGATGCGGAAATAGGTGGAAAGCTCCATCGGGCAGCGCACGCCCGGCGGGATGTAGACGAACGACCCATCGGTAAACACAGCACAATTCAGCGTGGCAAAGAAGTTGTCCGATTGCGGCACGACCGACCCGATATATTTCTGCACCAGTTCCGGGTGTTCGCGCACAGCCTCGGAGATCGAGCAGAAGATCACCCCGGCCTTGGCCAGTTCCGCCTTGAAGGTGGTGCCCACAGACACAGAGTCGAACACCGCATCCACCGCCACGCGGCGGGGCTCATCGGCACCTTCAACACCGGCCAGAAGCATCTGTTCTTTCAGCGGAATGCCCAGCTTGGCATAGGTCGCCAGCAGCTTGGGGTCCACGTCATCCAAGGACTTCGGCTTGACGGCCATGCTCTTGGGTTTGGCGTAGTAATACTGGTCCTGATAGTCGATCTCAGGATAGTTCAGCATCGCCCATTTGGGTTCTTCCATCTTCAGCCAACGACGATACGCCACGAGCCGCCAATCGAGCATCCACTGCGGTTCGTCGTTCTTCGATGAAATCAGCCGCACGATATCTTCGGAAAGGCCCTTGGGGGCGTATTCCATTTCGATATCGGTTTCCCAACCGTATTTATATGCGCCCGACATGGCTTGAACGGTCTCGATCGTTTCCCGATCGACCCCGTCGCGCACTTCGGTTTCAACGACATCCATCGGCGTTTCCAGAACATCCATCCACGTCACTCCTGTTCATGCGGCCCGCGCACGGGCCTTTGCATAGGCGGCGGTCCACACATCGGCAAACCGCAGCACCGCATCTTGCGTCGTATCGGGGCCAAGCGAGACGCGGATCGCCTGCCCCGCCAGCCCGTCGTCATATCCCATCGCGGTCAGCACCCGGCTGGCCCGCACCTTGCCGGAGGAACAGGCCGATCCGGCAGAAACCGCAAACCCCGCCAGATCCATCGCCATCACCTGCGTCTCACCCTTCCAACCGGGGGCAATGACGCTCAGGGTGTTTGGCAGACGTTGCGAGCCTTTCCCGACCGAAATAGTCCCCATTTCAGCGGCGGACAATGCCAAATCTAGAATATTTCTAAGTTCGGCCACCCGGTCCCACACCCCGTTGCCCAGATCACGCGCCGCAGCCTCGGCCGCAGCGCCGAAACCTGCAATGCCGATCAGGTTTTCGGTGCCCGCGCGCCAGCCCATTTCCTGGCCCCCGCCGCGCATTTGTGCCGCTACATCGGTGCCCCGCTGCATCACCAACGCACCAATGCCCTTCGGCCCGCCCAGCTTATGCGCCGACACCAGCCCCATCCGACAGCCCAGCCAGTTGAAGGCGAAGGGCACCTTGCCAAAGGCTTGGGTCAGATCGCAGACCGCAATCCCCTGCGGCAGATCCTGCATCACCCCGGTTTCGGAATTGGCCAGTTGGCAGGCGGTCTGCGACGGCACCGACACCATCACCCGCCCGTCGCTGTCCACCGGCAGCGATGTGTCGCACCACGCGGCCACGGCCTCATGCTCCACCTCTGCACAAGCAAGCCCCTGCCCGGCACAAGCCAAAGCCGCAGCCTCGGTCGCGCCAGAGGTAAAGATGATATCCGCACCCTCCGCCCCCAAGGCTGCTGCCACCTGTGCGCGTGCCCGTTCCAGCACCGCCTTGGCCGCCCGCCCTTCGGCATGGACGGAACTGGGGTTGCCCACCACCTCCATCGCCGCAATCATCGCCTGCTTCGCCTCGGGTCGCAGCGGGGTGGTCGCGTTCCAGTCCAGATAGGCCCGTGTCATTCCTCATCCACCACGCGGAACAGGTTCGGCACCGCGGGGCATGGGATCAGGTCGTTCTTCACCACGTCCGACAGCCGCACCTGATGCAGAAACACATAGACGTTGGCCGACAGGCTTTCCCACAGCCGGTTGGTCAGGCTTTGCGCCCGCGTGCCCGACACGCCGCCCGACGCCCCTGCCCCCGAGTGCATGGCATCGACCGATTCCTCGACCGCCTCCATCACATCGCTGATCCTGATCTCATCGGGCAGCTTGGCCAGCTTGTAGCCCCCGCCCGGCCCGCGCACCGCCTCAACCAGCCCCGCGCGGCGCAGTTTGACGAACAACTGCTCCAGATAGGGCAGCGAGATATCCTGCCGTTTCGAGATTTCCGCCAGCGACACCAAAGCCCCGGACTTGCCTTGCGCCAGTGCCAGATCGGCCAAAGCCACCATCGCATAACGGCCTTTGGTGGACAGTTTCATCGGCAGACCCCTGATATGGACGCAATTCCATTGACGGACGGCCACAGGGCCATTACCTGAAACCGACCCCGAGGCGGCGCTTTTGCCGTCTTTAGAATGGTTCTAGTTTAGCCGAGCGCACCCGTCAAGAAACCGCTCGCAGGAAAGACAGGCGACAGGCACATGCCCGAGGTAATTTTCGCAGGCCCAGAGGGCCGGCTCGAAGGCCGATATCACCCGCAAAAAGACCGCGACGCACCGATTGCCATCGTGCTGCACCCGCACCCGGCCTATGGCGGCACGATGAACAACAAGGTGGTGTATAACCTGCACTACGCGTTTTACAAACTGGGCTTTACCGTGCTGCGGTTCAATTTCCGTGGCGTTGGGCGCAGCCAGGGCGAATACGATCAGGGCATCGGCGAGTTGTCCGATGCGGCATCGGCGCTGGATTACCTGCAATCCATGAACCAGAACGCCAAGCATTGCTGGGTGGCAGGCTTCAGCTTTGGCGCGTGGATCGGGATGCAGCTTCTGATGCGGCGGCCTGAAATCACCGGCTTCATCTCGGTCGCCCCTCCGGCGAACCTTTACGATTTCAGCTTCCTTGCCCCCTGCCCCTCCTCCGGCCTGATCATCAACGGCAGCGCGGACAAGGTGGCCCCGCCCAAGGATACCGTCAATCTGGTGAACAAACTGCACGAGCAGAAGGGCATCACCATCACCCATACGGTGGTGGAAGGCGCGGATCACTTCTTCAAGGATGAAGAAACCCACATGAACCCGATGATCAACACGGTCAGCGATTATGTGAAACGCCGTCTGGGTGAGGCATCGCGCTGATATGGCTGATTTTATCCAGGAACTGGGCGACATGCTGGCCAAGGATGTGCTTGAGGCGCAGGACGAACTGGATGACGACCGGTTTTATGAACAGGTGGGGCGGGTGCTGATGACCTCATCCCCCACTCTGAACGAGGCGTTCATGACCTCTGTCCGCATCCGCCTTGCCGAACGCCGCGCCCGCGCGTTTTTCGACAAGGCGCTTGCGGCGAAGCGTGAAGGTGGTGCTGCCCCTGAAGCCCCCAAGGACTATGGGGTCGGGCATTGAGTGACCGTCTGGAGGCGCAATTTGCGTTTCTGAATGAGGCGGATCGCCTGAAATCCGTGCTGCGCGCCACCACCCTGTGTGACGGGTCGCGGCGCGAAAACTCGGGCGAACACAGCTGGCATCTGGCGCTCTACGCGATGGTGCTGGCCGATCAGGCGGCCCCCGGTGTCTCCATTGACCGGGTGATCCGGATGCTGCTGATCCACGATCTGGTCGAAATTGACGTGGGCGATGTGCCGATCCATTCAGCGGGACGGTCAGGCCCATGCCAGCGTCGAAACCATCGCCGCCGAACAACGCGCCGCTGACCGGATTTTCGGCCTGCTGCCCGAGGATCAGGCCACGGCCTTTCGCGCGCTGTGGGATGAGTTTGAGGCGGCCGAAACCCCCGACGCCATCTTCGCCAAAAGTCCTGGACCGGGTGCAACCGGTGATGGCCAACCTGCAATCGGGGGGCGGTACGTGGGTGACGTATAACGTCACCGCCGAGCAGCTTGAGGCGCGGGTTGGGTCGAAGATCGCCAAGGGTGCGCCGAAGGTGTGGGATTGGGTGAAGACCCAGACGAAAGCGTTTTTCATAGAATGATCAGCCGGACGCGCAGATGGTTTTACGCCGTCAGCCTTGCGTCTGTCTTGCTTTGCATTTTCGGATTCCTGACGGTGTCTGATGGCTTCATGGGTCGGTTCAGCCGGACCGGATGGGTCAGTTGGGTCGAGAAAGACAGTTTCTTGTGCAAGTCATTGAATGGCGAAGGGTCTGACGACCAGTTTGGATTCTTCCTGCTGTCTCTGTTGGTGATATCGCTGCTCTTGTGCATCCTCCGATGGTCGCACCCGGTCAGCGTCGCGGAAACACTACTGTTCTTTGCGCTCTCCATTCCCTCCATTTTGTTTCTGTTCAACATCGCCCGCTGCGCGGATGTCCTTCAAACTATATTTGTTGGGCGAAACATCTGGGCCTTTGCCACGGTCTTGTCATGGTTCTGTGCTGCGGCGTCCCTACTCATGCCAAAACGAAACATCTAGCCGCTGCAATTTCAGTATACCATCGCATACCGCCTTCCCCGCCCGCCATTTTTCGGCTATGACCACCCGCAACCCGAATCCAACACAAAGAGGCCCAGATGACCAAGATCAAGGTAGCCAACCCCGTGGTCGAGCTTGACGGCGATGAGATGACCCGGATCATCTGGGATTTCATCAAGCAAAAGCTGATCCTGCCCTATCTGGACATCGACCTGAAATACTATGACCTGTCGATTCAGGTGCGGGACGAAACCAACGACCAGATCACCATCGATTCTGCCCATGCCATCCAGAAATACGGTGTCGGCGTCAAATGCGCGACCATCACGCCGGATGAACAGCGGGTTGAGGAATTCAACCTGAAACAGATGTGGAAATCGCCCAACGGCACCATCCGCAACATCCTTGGCGGGGTGATCTTCCGCGAGCCGATCATCTGCAAGAACGTGCCCCGTCTGGTGCCGGGCTGGACCAAACCCATCGTGGTCGGCCGTCACGCCTTTGGCGACCAGTACCGCGCCACCGACTTCCGCTTTCCGGGCAAGGGCAAGCTCACGATGAAATTCGTGGGTGACGATGGCACCACGATTGAGCGTGACGTCTATACCGCGCCGTCGTCGGGTGTGTTCATGGGCATGTACAACCTGGATGACAGCATCCATGATTTCGCCCGGTCCTCGATGAACTATGGCTTGCTGAAAGGCTGGCCGGTGTATCTGTCCACCAAGAACACGATCCTCAAGGCCTATGACGGGCGCTTCAAGGATATCTTCCAGAAGGTGTATGAGGAAGAATTCGCCGATGCGTTCAAAAAGGCAGGCATCCATTACGAACACCGCCTGATCGACGACATGGTGGCCTCCGCGATGAAATGGTCGGGCGGCTATGTCTGGGCCTGCAAGAACTATGACGGCGATGTGCAGTCTGACACCGTGGCCCAAGGCTTCGGCTCGCTTGGCCTGATGACCTCTGTTCTGATGACCCCCGATGGTCAGACGGTCGAGGCTGAGGCCGCGCATGGCACCGTGACCCGCCACTACCGCGAGCATCAGAAGGGCAAGGCGACCAGCACCAACTCGGTGGCTTCGATCTATGCGTGGAGCGGCGGGTTGAAGCACCGCGCCAAGCTGGATGGCAACGACGCGCTGATGCGCTTTGCCACCACGCTGGAAAAAGTGACGGTGGATGCGGTGGAAGACGGGTTCATGACCAAGGATCTGGCGCTGCTTGTCGGCCCCGATCAGAAATGGCTGACCACGATGGGCTACCTTGAAAAGGTGGACGAATACCTGAACAAAGCCCTCGCCGGGTAGGATGGGCAATCTGCCCATCTTCCTGACATCATTAGCAGGATGGGCAGCATTGCCCATCCTACGCACCTGCATCTGATGGCCGATGCCTCCCACCATTCGCTGATCGAAGACACCCAAGGCATCGCCTTTGGCGTCTGCATGGCCGCCGTTGGCATGAACATCCTGACCTATATGGGCTTTGTCGCAGGCCAGACCACCGGCGTTGCCGCCCTGATCAGCTATGCCACCGGCTGGTCCTTCCCGGCCGTGTATTTTGGCATCAGCCTGCCCTTCCTGTGGTTCGGCTATCACCGCATGGGGCCACGGTTTGCGTTCAAGACCTTCCTCTCGGTGGCAGCGCTGTCGCTGGCCACCGCCCTGCTGCCACGGTGGCTGACCTTCGCCCATATCTCGCCCGCGCTTGCCGCCGTGCTGTTTGGCATCCTGTTCGGCATCGCGGCTTTGGCCGTTGTGCGCCATGGCGGCAGCTTTGGGGGGATTTCTATCCTGTGGCTGCTGTTGCAAGACCGCACGGGGTTTCAGGCAGGGTATGCGCAACTGATCTTTGATGTGGGACTGTTCGCGCTGTCGGCGCTGTTCATCGACCCTGTCATTCTGGGCTGGTCTTTCCTGGGGGCCGTGACCTTCAACCTGTTTCTGGCGATCAATCACCGGCGTGACCGCTATATCGCGACCTGAAAGGCAGCGTGGCCCGGCGCTGCCATCGCAACGCCGGGCCAATTCTTGGTGTCAACGCAGTCGGGACGCATCCATGTTTACTTGCACAGTGCCACCTGCCAGCTTGTAGCTACCGCCGGACAAGCTGAGGCAGCGGTTGTCAACACTTTGGAAGCTGACACCCGCGATCTTCAGGCTTTGATCCAGACTGGTATCATGCACCCAACCCATCACGGTTCCATTGCGGTCTGACACGGGCAAGCCGTTGTAGACCTGACTGTTGCCGCCTTTGGCACAGCGCATCTTGGCCGCGGGGGGCGGCACGATCTTGGTGGCCGGGCGGGTCACGGACACGGGCGTCACCTCCGGCGCAATAACCACAGGCGGTGTGACGCCCGGCGTGGTCGGTGTGCCCGGGGCAGCACCGCCGACGCTGACGCCCACACCCGCAACAGTTCCGCCACCAACACTGACGCCGGCCGCAATACCCGACGCACCGCCAACCGATACGCCAACACCGGCAACCGAGCCGCCGCCAACCGAAGCCCCGGCGCGGACGCCACCAACCCCGACCCCGGCGCGAACGCCGGACTCGTGGCCAATTGAAACTCCCCCCAACCCGCCAAGGCCGACCGAAATTTCAGCACGCGCCACTGCCGCCCCAAACCCGAGCGTCAGAATAACTGCGAGGGCAGAGGTGGATCCCAACCGCAGCAGCAGAAGGCTGCGTTTTGTCGGGGCCGTCTTTTTCGATGAGATGGTCATGTGTGTGTCCTGACTTGTTTATTGGGCCCGAAGGCACCGATTGAACCAGTGGACCACCCAGTTAGCCGACCCCCACCTGACCGGCATGTCGAATGGCTTGCTACATCAACAGACTGTCTGACAGGGTGTTATTCTGCCCGACAACCGTATAACGCAACATCTTAAGGTTTAGTTTCACTCCTCCTTAAATATTATTGGCAATATTTGAATCGAAATCGTAAAAAATAAAATTCAATGTTTATGAATTGTCAACAATAAGCCAATTGTTCGAATATTGCCGACACCCCAAAATTTTGCTGCGGCGCAGCGGAAAACAGGGCCTGCCCCATCTTGCCTCTGGCCTTTCCAGCCTGCTTGAGGTATCGCCCGGCCCAAAGCTGACCATAGCCCAAGGCTGGCAACAGCCGATAGCTGACAATAGAAAGTGACCCCTCCCGATGGAGCTCCGCAACATCGCCATCATCGCGCACGTTGACCATGGCAAGACCACCCTCGTGGACGAACTGCTGAAGCAGTCCGGTTCGTTCCGCGACAATCAGGCCGTGGCCGAACGCGCGATGGACAGCAACGATATCGAACGTGAGCGGGGCATCACCATTCTGGCGAAATGCACCAGCCTTGAGTGGGGCGGCGCGCGGATCAACATCGTCGATACCCCCGGCCACGCCGACTTTGGTGGCGAGGTGGAGCGTATCCTGAGCATGGTGGACGGCGTGGTTCTGCTGGTGGATGCGGCCGAAGGCCCGATGCCGCAGACCAAATTCGTGACCTCCAAGGCCCTTGCCCTTGGCCTGCGCCCCATCGTGGTGCTGAACAAGGTCGACAAGCACGATGCCGAACCCAGCCGCGCGCTGAACGAGGTGTTCGATCTGTTCGCCAACCTTGGTGCCGATGATGACCAGCTTGATTTCCCGGTGCTTTATGCCTCGGGCCGCTCTGGCTGGGCCGATGTGGAACTCGACGGTCCGCGCAAAAATCTGGACGCTCTCTATGAACTGGTGCTGAAGCATGTGCCGGAACCCGCCCAGATCGCGCGCCGGTCTGAACCCTTCCAGATGCTGGCAACCACCCTGTCGGCTGACCCCTTCATCGGCCGCATCCTGACCGGCCGCGTCGAATCCGGCACCCTGCGGGCGGGTGAAACGATCAAGGCCCTGAGCCGCGACGGCGAAAAGCTGGAGCAGTTCCGTGTCTCCAAGGTTCTCGCCTACCGTGGTCTGGTGATGACCCCGATTGATGCCGCCGAGGCTGGCGATATCGTGACCCTCGCAGGTATGTCGAAGGCCACGGTGGCCGATACGCTTTGCGCGCTGGAGCTGGAAACCGCCCTGCCCGCACAGCCGATTGACCCGCCGACCATCTCGATCACCTTTGGCATCAACGACTCGCCGCTGGCCGGGAAAGAGGGATCGAAGGTTCAGTCCCGCGTGATCCGTGAACGCCTGATGCGTGAGGCCGAAATCAACGTCGCCATCAAAGTGACCGACACCCCCGGCGGTGACGCGTTTGAAGTCGCCGGTCGTGGCGAATTGCAGATGGGCGTGCTGATCGAAAACATGCGCCGCGAAGGGTTCGAGCTGTCGATCTCCCGCCCCCGCGTGCTGTTTCAGGACATCGACGGCGTGAAATGCGAGCCGATTGAAGAAGTCACCATCGACGTGGATGACGAATACACCGGCCCGGTGATCGAAAAACTGACCGGCCCGCGCAAAGGCGATCTGGTCGAGATGAAACCGGCTGGCGTAGGCAAGACCCGCATCATCGCCCATGTGCCGTCACGCGGTCTGATCGGCTATCATGGTCAGTTCATGACCGACACGCGCGGCACCGGCGTTCTGAACCGGGTGTTCCACGACTGGGCGCCGCACAAGGGCCCGATTGAGGGGCGTCGCCAAGGCGTGCTGATCAGCATGGAAACCGGCATTTCGGTGGCCTATGCGATGTGGAAGCTGGAAGACCGTGGGCACTTCTTCATCGGGGTGCAGGAACCGATCTACACCGGCATGATCATCGGCGAGCATAACCGCGACAACGATCTGGAAGTGAACCCGCTGAAGGGCAAGCAGTTGACCAACGTGCGGGCAAGCGGCACGGACGAGGCTGTGCGCCTGACCACCCCGGTGAAGTTGAGCCTTGAACAGTCCATCGCCTATATCGACGATGACGAATTGGTCGAGGTCACGCCGAAATCGGTGCGGATGCGCAAACGCTTTCTTGACCCGAATGACCGCAAGCGCAACTCGCGCAAGGAATAGTCCCACAAAAGCCGCCCCTCTGGGCGGCTTTTTACTGTGCGGCCCTGTTCCTTGCGGAACAGCGGTACGGGGCCGTCGGTGACAAGGTCAGATCAGTAGACGCGCAACCCTGCGCTGCCCTGAAAGGATCACGCCATGCTGACCAAGTCTCGCACCCTCGCCCTCATCGCCACCTGCCTCGCGCTGCCCCAGACCGCTGCGGCGCTGGAGGTGGGGCGCTGCAACATTGCCGAAGACGGTATGTTCCGCACTGTGCTGGTCGTGCGGCTGGACGGGGCGACGCATATTCACCGCGCGGGGCAAGACGGGCTGACCCGCCGCATTCTGTTCAACCCTGATGCCGCCGCTGATTGGGCCTTGGCGCGTTATGGCGCGGGTCCGGCAATGGATATAGCGACCTGTGCGGGCGACGGGCATGATACCGTAGCTTGCCGCAGGTGGCGCGGGGCCGGTTGTTGGCGGGCCCGTGACGGGCACCCCGACCACCCCGGACCCCGAAACCGAAGAACCGCCAACGGGCAATGATTCCGGCAACGGCGGGTCCAGCGTGGATGACCGGGTTGAGTGACCTGACCGACAGGCCGGGGCCTTAGCCCCGGTCTGTCAGATAGGCGACCAATGCGGCGGTCGATCCATCCTTGCCTTGGGTACTCTGCCGCCCCTCAAGGATCGGCTGCAAGGCGAGGGCCAGTTCCTTGCCCAGTTCCACCCCCCACTGGTCATAGGAGTTCAGCCCCAGAATGACGCCCTCGACAAACACCCGGTGTTCGTACAGCGCGATGATCTGGCCCAGAACGAAGGGCGTCAGTTTGGCAAAGGCCAGCGTGGTCGAGGGGCGGTTGCCCGGAAACACCCGGTGGCGGGCCTGACGGTCCAACTCGGCCCCGACAGCACCCTTCTTGGCCATGATCGCCGTCGCCTCGGCCAGACTGCGGCCCCGCATAAGCGCCTCGGACTGTGCAAGGCAGTTCGACACCAACAGCAGATGCTGATGCGCAAGGTCGGGTTCATGGCCCTGCTTCGCCACCAGAAACTCGCAGGGCACCACGCGGGTGCCTTGGTGGATCAGTTGGTAGAACGCGTGCTGGCCATTGGTGCCGGGCTCGCCCCAGACCACCGGGCCGGAATGGGTGGCAAGGTCACTGCCATCAATCGCCACGCGCTTGCCGTTACTCTCCATCTCCAACTGTTGCAGGTAGGCAGGCAGGCGCGACAGGCGCTGATCATAGGGCAGCACGGCGCGGGTGGCATAGCCGCAGATCTGGTTGTGCCAGATGCCGACCAGCGCCAGCAGCACAGGCAGGTTCTGCCCAAAGGGCTGGGTCAGGAAATGCTGATCCATATCCCGCGCACCAGCCAGAAACTGATCGAAATCCTCCGGCCCGATCGCCAGCATCAGCGAAAGCCCAATCGGCCCCCACAGCGAATAGCGCCCGCCGACCCAATCCTCAAACCCGAAAACCCGTGCAGGATCAATGCCGTAGGCGGCGGTCTTGTCAGCGGCGGTGGACACGGCGCAGAATTGCGCACCGGGGTTCGTCACCTTTTCCGCCATCCAGCGTTTGGCGGTATCGGCATTGGTCATCGTCTCGATGGTGGTAAAGGTCTTGGAGGCCACGATCACCAGCGTGGTTTCCGGGTTCAACCCCGCCAGCACGTCATGGATATGCGCGCCGTCCACGTTTGAGACGAAATGCACCCGTGGCCCGTCATGGAACGGTGCCAGTGCAAGCACCGCCATCGCAGGTCCAAGGTCAGACCCGCCGATGCCGATGTTCACCACATCGGTGATCGCCCCGCCTTGGCCCCGGAACGCGCCCGACCGCACGTCGCGGGCAAAGGCGGCGGTCAGCGCGCGGATACGGCGCACCTCGGGCAGCACATCTGCGCCGTCCACCTTGATGACATCCGCGTCCCCTGCCCGCAGCGCCACGTGCAGCACGGCGCGGCCTTCGGTATCGTTGATCTTTTCACCGCCAAACATCGCCGCCCGCTTGGCCGCCACCCCGGCACGGTCCGCCAAGCCGACCAGCAATCCCATCGCCGTCGCATCAATGTTGGTTTTGGAGTAATCAAACAGCATGTCGCCCGCGCGGGCCGAAAACGCCGCCGCCCGTCCGGCATCGTCAAACAACGACAGGATCGACCGATCCTTGACCGTCCCGTAATGCGCCCCGAGTGCGTCCCAGTCAGCTTTCATAGCGTTTACTCCGCCCAATGTACGGTTGCGTTGTCAAGAACGGCACGGACCGGGGCCTCGAGTGCGGGCAAGGTTGCCGCGCGTTCAATGGCCTCGCGCTTTTCCGCGCCCGTGATCAGGATGTGGATGTTGAACGCCGCTTTCAGGACCGGGGCGGTCAGGGTGATGCGCGGCTCGCCCGCCGCCTCGGCCCGCAGTGCCATCAGCGGCGGCGCGTTTGCGGCCAAAGCATCAGCCAGCAAATCCGCCCCCGGAAACAGGCTCGCGGTGTGCATGTCGGCCCCCATCCCCAGCAACAGCACGGATATCGGCAGGTGCGGGGCCAGCCCGTCGGACAGCGCCTCCAGCATTTCCTCAGGTTGTTCGGCGGGGGCATACAGCGGCACCAGCCGCGCGCGGGCCGCAAAGCCGCGCAGCAGGCGTTCGCGCAGAAGGCGGGTGTTGGACCGGGGGCTGTCTTCGGCGACCCAGCGTTCGTCGTTCAGAAACACCGCGACATTGGCCCAGTCCAGGTCGACCCCCGACAGCGTGTCAAAGATCGGCCCCGGCGTGGTGCCGCCCGGCACGCACAGCGATGCCTTGCCGTCACGACGCAGAAATTCGCCCAACTGACCCGCGATGTCATTGGCGAGGCTTAGGAACATGAACTCGCGGTCTGGATAGCTGCGGAAATTCATTCCTTAATCTCCCGCCAGCGGCGGCCATCCTTGTGCATCAGCATCAGCGCATCCTCTGGCCCCGATGACCCCGGATCATAGCCACGCGGCTTGTCGCCCTTGGCCTCCCATCCCTTGATCACCGGGTCGGCCCAGGCCCAGGCGGCCTCAACCTCATCGCCGCGCATGAACAGGGTCTGATTGCCCCGGATCACATCCATGATCAGCCGCTCATACGCATCCGGGATATCCTCGGCATCGGCACCCAAGGCATCGGCGAACGACATATCCAGCGGCACCTGCATCAGGCGCATGCCGCCCGGCCCCGGTTCCTTGATCATCATCATCAGATCCATGCCCTCATCCGGTTGCAACCGGATCACCAGCACGTTTTCACGCCAGCCCGGCGCGTCGTCAAAGATCGAATGCGGCGGTTCCTTGAAGGTGATCGCAATTTCCGACGCCCGCGCCCGCAGCCGTTTGCCGGTGCGCAGATAGAACGGCGTCCCAGCCCACCGCCAGTTCGACACGCCCACCTTCAGCGCGATATAGCTTTCCGTCCGGCTGGCGGGGTTTTCGGAATGTTCGACATAGCCGCCCTTGCCCTTGGTCGGCAGATACTGGCCACGCACGATATCTTCCGGCTTCACCGGGTCCAAGGCCCGGATAACCTTCAGCTTTTCATCCCGCACCGCGTTCGGGTCAAAGTGATAGGGCGGTTCCATCGCGATCAGGCACAGCAGTTGCATCATGTGGTTCTGCACCATATCGCGCATCGCACCAGAGGTGTCGTAATAGGCCCCGCGCCCTTCCACCCCCACGGTTTCGGCCACGGTGATCTGCACGTGGTCGACGTATTGGGCCTTCCACAGCGGTTCGAACAGGATGTTGGCAAAGCGCACCGCCATCAGGTTCTGCACGGTTTCCTTGCCCAGATAATGGTCGATCCGGTAAATCTGGGCCTCGGTAAAGTGCTTGGCCAGCACAGCGTTCAGCGCCATGGCGGTTTCCAGATCACGGCCAAACGGCTTTTCCACCACGATCCGGCTGGTCGCATCCGCGATGCCATTGTCATGCAGCCGTTCCGCCAAAGCCCCGAACAGCGACGGTGCGACCGAGAAATAGAACGCCTTCACGACATCGGGCCGCATTTGCGCCTTCAGGGCCTCCCAGCCCCCCGTCCCCGTGGCATCAATGGGAACATAGCCGATCTGGGCGATGAACGCAGCGATCACCGCCTTGTCCTGCCGGGGCTTTGCCACAAATTCCAGAATGGCCGCTTGCACCATGTCCCGAAAGGCATCGACCGTCAGATCGGCGCGCGCGGCCCCGATGATGCGGCTGGTGGGCGGCATCTGCCCCGCCAGAAAGCGCCGGTACAGGCCCGGAAAGATCTTGCGGCGGGCAAGGTCGCCCGTGCCACCAAAGATCACAAGGTCGAAACAATCGACCGGAATGACACGTGACACCATGGCTGTACCTCGTTTTGCGGGCGTAAGGATCGGATTTGACACGTTGGACAGGCGCCAACGCGATGTTAGCGCTAACGACTGTCTTTTACCCGCAGACCCTTTCGAAGTCTAGCATTGCCCGTGGCGGATACAAACGCTTTGGCCCCTATGCCTCATCCATTGGCAACCAGCGCACACGCAACAGGCCGGGTTCCGCCGCAAGACGCTGAACCGCCTGTTCCAGCATCGTATCCGTCGCCCCTTCGCCCGTCACCGTGGCGGACAAATCCATTCCCACCCCGTCCTCGGCAGGGCGCAAGCCCACTTCGGACAGATGCAAGCCGCCAAGCGTCAGGGTGCGCAGAATCAAACTGCGCGCGCCGCCTTCCTGTTCCGGCAGACAGGTGAGGATAACCCGGAACGACCGGCTCAGGGGCACGCCCGCCTTGGTTTTGCGCTTCAGGAATTTGACCAGCGGTCGCAAACCAAGGTTGATGAACACCACCATCCCCGTCAGCAGTATGGCAAAAGGCCAGGCCCCCGCCCCCGCCATCATGCCAACCCCCGCCGAACACCACAATGTGGCGGCAGTGTTCAGCCCATGCACGTTGAACCCGTCCCGAAAGATGATGCCTGCCCCCAGAAACCCGATGCCCGACACCACCTGCGCCGCAACCCGGGTGGGGCTGACTTCGTTGGGAAAAAGCTGCGAAAAGATCACAAAACTCGCAGCACCAAGGGCCACCAGCGCATTGGTCCGCAAGCCCGCCATCCGCTGACGCACCTGTCGTTCAGACCCGATCAGCGCCCCGCAGGCCAAAGCCACGCCCATATCAAGGGCCGCCGATTCCAGCAGAATTGTCATAGGGCTCGATCCTTTACCGCGACAGGCTCAGGCTAGACTGCGCTTGGCGGAATGTGAAGATTTTGTAAATTAAATATGACAATCTACCAGCGGCCCGAAAGGGCCTGCCACAGCAACCGCCCCCTGCGGGTAAATTCCGACACCTCCATACGCCCCTCTGCGACCACCAAAGGGTCTGCCGCCGCCAGACGCAACAGGGGTTCCGCCTGCCAGCCGGGCAGCAATGCCGCGGCAACCTGCTTCGGCACCCGGTTACACCGCGCCCGCGCCTTGGCCAAGCGCGCCAGGCCGTCACGCGCCAGTGCCGCCACTGTCTCGGGCCGACCATCGACCAGGGGCTTGCAACCGCGCTCCTCCAGGCCCGGAACGGCGCGCAAATAGGCGGCCAGCCCGGCACCCCAGGCATAGTCACGCACCACGCCCTCGGCCGCATCCGGCGCACCCAGGGCCCGGGCCGCAAGCCACATCAGCCCCCCTGCGGTATCGTCGATATAGGCGTCAAAGGCGGGCCGGTCGGCAAAGGCATCGCGGTAGATATCCCACCGCCGCGCGGCAATCAGCCGGTCCAGCACATCCAACGGCAATTCGGCCCGTTGGGTCAGCCCATGCAGCGGCCCCGCCACCTCATGCGCGCGGGGCGTGGGTTCAGCCACCACATCGCGCCACCATTGCAACCGCATCTCGGCGATCATTGGCTCCTTGCTGACCCAAGGCGCGCGGGCAATTTCAAGGTTGAACGCGTATAGAATGAACAGCGCCTCACGCGACGGCACCGGCGCTGCCATGGTGGCCAGAAACCGGTCAGGGTCGCCCCGCTCCACAAGCGCTGCACAGGCTTCTGTCACGCCGTATCCTTGGCAGGCTGCGCGCCATCCCGGATCAGTTTCCAGTTGATCGCGTCCAGCAGCGCCTCGAAACTCGCGTCCACGATGTTGGGGCTGACCCCCACGGTGGACCACCGTCGCCCCTGCCCGTCTTCCGAGTCGATAATCACCCGCGTAACCGCCTCCGTACCGCCTTGGGTAATACGCACCTTGAAATCGACCAGCTTCATATCGTCGATGCAGGCCTGATACGGCCCCAGATCCTTGGCCAGTGCTTTGGACAGCGCATTGACCGGCCCCCGGTCCGTTCCCGTCGCATCCATGCTTTCGCTGACCGACAGCATTTTGTGATCGCCGATTTTAACCACCACCACGGCCTCGGAAAGGCTGATCATGCGATTGTATTTATTCTTCCGCCGCTCCACCGTTACCCGATAGCGTTTGACCTCAAAGAACAGTGGCAGCAGACCCAATTCCGCCCGGGCCACCAGTTCAAAACTGGCCTGCGCACCGTCATAGGCATAGCCTTGATCCTCACGCTCCTTGACGATCTCCAATATCCGCCCCAGACGGGCATCCTTGGGGTCCACCACAATATCCGCCGAAGCCAGCCTTGCCCGAAGGTTGGATTGCCCGGCCTGATTGCTCATCGGAATGACACGCTCATTGCCGATCAGATCAGGCGGCACATGTTCATAGGTGGTCGGGTCTTTCAGAATGGCGCTCGCGTGCAGACCCGCCTTATGGGCAAAGGCGCTCGCCCCGACATAGGGGGCGGCGCGCAGGGGGACGCGGTTGAGGATATCATCGAGAGTGCGGCTGATTTTAAGCAGCGATGCCAATGCCTGCGGCGATACCCCGGTTTCAAAGCGATCCTTGTAGGGCGCTTTCAGCAGCAGGGTCGGAATGATCGTCACAAGGTTCGCATTGCCGCAGCGTTCGCCAAGCCCGTTCAGCGTGCCCTGAATCTGCCGCGCACCCGCATCGACGGCGGCGAGGCTGCAGGCGACCGCGTTGCCGGTGTCGTCGTGGCAATGGATGCCCAGATGGTCGCCAGGAATGCCGGCGGCGATCACTTCCGCCGTCACGCGGCCTACCTCGGCGGGCAAGGTGCCGCCGTTGGTGTCGCACAGGACGACCCACCTGGCCCCCGCATCGAGGGCGGCGCGCAGGCAGGACAGGGCGTATTGGGGGTTGGCGCGGTAGCCGTCGAAGAAATGCTCGGCGTCCAGCAGGGCCTCGCGGCCTTTGGCGACGACGTGGGCGATGCTGTCGGCGATGGCTTGGCGGTTTTCCTCAAGCGTGACGCCGAGGGCGGTGGTGACGTGGAAGTCGTGGGCCTTGCCGACAAGGCAGACGGCGGGGGTGCCCGCATCGAGGACGCCTGCGAGGACGTCATCATTGGCAGCACTGCGCCCCACCCGTTTGGTCATGCCGAAGGCCGTCATGGTGGCGCGGGTTTTGGGGGCGGTGGCGAAGAAGTCGCTGTCGGTCGGGTTGGCCCCCGGCCAGCCGCCTTCGATGTGGTCGAGGCCGAGACCGTCCAGCGCGCGGGCGATCTGGATTTTCTCGGGCGTCGAGAATTGCACGCCCTGGGTTTGCTGGCCGTCCCGCAGGGTGGTGTCGAAAAGGTAGAGGCGTTCGCGGGTCATGCGGGGCTTTCAGGGTGGGTGTCCCATGCCGGGACGGCTTGGGATTTCAAGGGGTTATGGTGGTCGGTTAAGGGGTTGTTAAGAGGTGGTCATGTGTGGTGACACAAATTCCTTCGAAGGAATTTGGCAAAAATCTTCGAAGATTTTTGGAGCGGAGTTTTTGAAAACTCCGTTTTGCAGCGACGGTCTCATTTCAGCGCCTCCAGTTTAGCGGGATCGAAGTGATCGGTCTTGCTTGCCTCTGGTCCAGCAACGCCGACAGACAACTTCACGCCACAAGCTTCAATTCTGGCTTTGAGCTGATCTGCATCTGCGTAATTTCGGGCGTTACGAAGGCTTTGCCAGCGATCAAGCAGCGCCCAAAGCTTTGAGTTCGTAGCCTCTCTGAACCAATCAACCAACTCAGCATCAGGAAGCCCTATCAGTCGCATTGCAGCTTTCAATCCAGCCCAGTCGTCGCGATTTGCCAATCCGTGCAGTTCAGCAATCGCGCCGGCCGTGTTCACATCGTTCGAAAGAATCTCTACCACTTCCCTAGGAACTGTGGTCGCTGCTTCGACCGCCATCAGTTCCACGAAACCAAGCCTTTAACGTATGGGTGGCGTCATTCGCCTTCTCCTTCGTCCAATCCATCGGCTTGGAATAATGCGTGCTCAGATACACAAACCTGATCACTTCGCCCGGCACACCCTGATCCAGCAAATCCCGCACCGTAAAGAAATTCCCCAAACTCTTGGACATCTTCTTGCCGTCCACCAGCAGCATCTCATTGTGCATCCAGACATTCGCAAACGATGCCTCGGGGTGGGCGCAGGCGCTTTGCGCGATCTCGTTCTCATGATGCGGGAATTGCAGATCAATGCCGCCGCCGTGGATATCAAACGACGCGCCCAGCAATTCATGCGCCATGGCAGAGCATTCGATGTGCCAGCCGGGGCGGCCCCGGCCCCAAGGCGACTCCCAGCCGGGGGTTTCAGCGTCCGACGGTTTCCACAGCACGAAGTCCATCGGGTCTTCCTTGAACGGTGCGACCTCGACCCGTGCGCCTGCGATCATGTCATCGACCGACCGGCCCGACAGCGCGCCGTAGTCCTTGTAGGACCGCACGCGGAACAGGACATGGCCCTCAACCGCATAGGCGTGGCCGCCCGCAATCAGCCCTTCGATCATCGCCACCATCGGGCCGATATATTCCGTCGCCCTCGGTTCGACATTGGGCCGCAGCGCGCCGAGCGCGTCCATATCGGCGTGATACCAGGCGATCGTCTCATCCGTGCGGGCGCGGATCAGGTCTTCCAGCGAGCCTTCCGCCCCTGCGGCCCGGCGGCGCGAAGCCTCGGCGTTGATCTTGTCGTCCACGTCGGTGAAGTTGCGCACATAGGTGACGTGATCCGCCCCGTAGACATGGCGCAGCAGGCGGTAGAGCACGTCGAACACCACGACGGGGCGCCCGTTGCCCAGATGGGCGCGGTCATAGACGGTGGGGCCGCAGACATACATGCGCACGTTTTGGGCATCGAGGGGGGTGAACTCCTCTTTGCGGCGGGTTTTCGTGTTGTGCAGCTTGATTGTCGTCATGGTCCAAACCCTTGGTCTTGGGCGCAAACCACACCCCTGCGCGGGTCTATCAACTTCGGTCTTTCAGCAAAACACGAAAGATGGCCCCGCGCGGCGATGCGTCAGCGGGGAATACAGCAGGTGCAGGGGCGAAATGCCAATCTCATGCGGGGGTAATATCCGGTATCGCACAGATCGCCAAGGAGAATTGATGTGACGGCAGTTGTCACTTGCCGGAGGGGCCTTTGCCTGACAGGTTTTGCACGACAACCGGAGCACGCCATGACCCTTGCCAAAACTGCCCTGATGCTTGCCCTGCTGATGCCCGCCACGGTGCGGGCCGAGGGGGTTTATGACAGCCATTTCAACCAGGGCAGTTGTTTTCTGCGCGAGTATGGCCCGAGCCATCTGGCCAAGCACCCGGAGCAGTTGGTGAAGCAGATCTTGCTGGCCCCGGTGCCGCTGGATGCGCCGCCGGGGGTCAAGATCTTCAATCTGATGGTGAATTTGCGCGGCAGCGACGATTACCCGTCGGCGATTGCCTATTGCAAGGCCAAGGGCAAGGCGATGACCTGCCAGATAGAGGGCGACGGGGGCAGCTTTACGCTGACCGGGCAGGACCGGAACGCGCTGCTGCTGAAGGTGGCAGCGTCGGGTCTGGCGCTGGAAGGCGCGCGCAGCACGGTTGAGATCAGCGGCACCCGGGGCGATGACCGGGTGTTCTTGCTGGCCAGCGTCAGTACGGCGTTTTGTAACTAGGCGCGTTCGGCCAGTGCCAGCCAATCGCCTTCGGCGGTGGCGAGTTGCTTCTGGCGGTCGGCCAACGCTTCGGACGCCTTGCGGAATTTGACGGGATCCTTGGAATACATATCCTCGGATTCGAGCAGTTCCGCGAGCTTGCCGATTTCAGCCTCCAGCTTGGCGATCTGGTCTGGCAACTGGTCCAGACGCTTGCGTTCGGTGAAGGTCAGGGTCGGGGCGGGTTTGGCGTCTTGCTTGAACTCCACGGCAGAAGGCTTTGATCTGGCGGAGTTATCGGCGGTTTCGACCACAGCAGAGACCACGCGCTGCGCCACATAGTCGGACCAGCCGCCCGGATAGGCGGTGGCGCGGCCACGGCCTTCCATCGCCACGGTGGCGGTGGCGATGCGGTCGATGAAATCGCGGTCGTGGCTGACCAGCAGCACGGTGCCGTCATAATCGCCGAGGATGTCTTGCAGCAGGTCGAGGGTTTCGACGTCAAGGTCGTTGGTGGGTTCGTCAAGGATCAGCAGGTTCGACGGTTTCGCCATCAGCTTGGCCAGCAAGAGCCGTGCCTTTTCGCCGCCCGACAGCGATTTGACCGGGGCGCGGGCTTGGCGTTCGTCGAACAGGAAATCCTTGAGGTAGGCGACAACGTGTTTGGGCGTGCCGCGCACCATCACCTGGTCCGAAGCGCCAGAGACGGCCATGGTCGGATCGCCGGTGAGGTTGTCCCACAGGCTCGCGTTGGCGTCGAGTTGCGCGCGGGACTGGTCGAAGATGGCGACGTCGAGGTTGGTGCCGAGTTTGACGCTGCCTTCGTCGGGCGCGATTTCGCCGGTCAGCATTTTCAACAGGGTGGTCTTGCCGACACCGTTGGGGCCGACAAAGGCGACGCGGTCGCCGCGAAGCACACGGATATCAAAGCCTTGCACGATGATCTTGTCATCGTAGATCTTGGTCAGACCCTTGGCCTCGATCACCCGTTTGCCAGACTGCGGCCCGGCCTCGAACTCCATCGCGGCGGTGCCCTGGCGGCGGATTTGCGCGCCGCGTTCGCTGCGCAGTTCCGCCAGTGCGCGGACCCGGCCCTGGTTGCGTTTGCGGCGGGCGGAGATGCCTTCAACGGCCCATTTCGCCTCGGCCTTGATCTTGCGGTCGAGTTTGTGGCGTTGTTCGTCTTCCTCGGCCCAGACGGTTTCGCGCCATTCCTCAAACCCTTCAAAGCCCAGTTCGCGGCGGCGCACTTCGCCACGGTCGATCCAGAGGGTGGCTTTCGTCAGGGCGCGCAGGAAGGCGCGGTCGTGGCTGATGAGGACGAAGGCGGTGCGGGTGCCGGAAAGTTCGGCCTCCAGCCATTCGATCGCCTGAATGTCGAGGTGGTTGGTGGGTTCGTCCAGCAGCATCAGCTCGGGCGCTTCGGCCAGCAGTTTGGCAAGGGCGGCGCGGCGGCGTTCGCCGCCAGATGCGGTGGAGACGGGGGTTTCGGGGTTGAACTTCAACCCTTCGGCGACCATCGCGACCTTGTATTCTTCGCCTTCCGGCAGGGCAGAGGCGGCATAATCGCCCAAGGTGGCAAAGCCCGACAGGTCGGGGTCTTGTTCCATGTAGCCGACCTGCACGCCCGGGGGCACGACGCGGGTGCCGGAATCGGGGGCGACGAGGCCTGCCATCACCTTCATCAGGGTGGATTTGCCAGATCCGTTGCGGCCGACAAGGGCGACCCTGTCGCCGGGGTGGACCACCAGATCAAGACCGTCAAAAACCGGATTGCCGCCGAAGGTCAGCGAAATCTGCGAAAGCTGGAGGAGAGGAATGCGTGCCATGATGCGCCGCAGGTAAGGGCGTGGGCGCGCGGCGTCAACGTCTGACCGTGCGGGTGCGGCGAAAAACCTGTGCGCAGGTGTGCAGGCGAAGGGGCACAACTTTGCGGCATGGGCCGTTCGCGTCCTGGCGAAGGCCGGGACCGCGAAGATCGTTATGGCGACGGCGAGGCCCCGGCCTTCGCCGGGGCGAGCGACAGGGGGCGAGGCGCCGGCCTGTGCCGGAGCGCGGTGGGGGCGAAGCCCCGGCCTGCGCCGGGGCGGACGGCGCTTTAGCCTGCTATGGCGCGCAGGGCACGGGCACGGGCGGGCGGAATCGCCGCAATCTGGACCCCGGTGAACACATGCAGCGTGTCCAGATCATGGTCCAGCACGGCGTGATCACTGACCCAGCCGCCCATCAGCAGATAGGTGCGCAGCAGGGGCGGCATCGCCTGAATCGCGGCTTTGGCGTCCGCCTGCCCCGGCCCGCCGGTCGGCAGGGCACAGGTCTGCGTCGCCTTGACCCCGGGTTTCCAGCGGTCGGGCGCCAGATGTGATTGCCCGAGCAAGGCCAAAGCCTGCGCGTGGCGGGCTGCATCGGCGCCGTCAAAGGATGAGCAGCCAAACAGCAGCCCCACCCCGGTCGCATCGACGATGCGGGTCATCCCGCCCCATGCCAGCCGCAGGATATCGGGGTCGGGATGGTCGGGGTGCAGGCAAAAGCGGCCCAGTTCCAGCAACGGGCCGGGAAAATCCTGCAAGCGGCGCAGGTCATAAAACTGCGCGGCGTAGCTGCGGGTGACATCGGCGGCAGGCATCAGCAGCAGGCGAAAGCAGCACACCAGATCGCCCGTCGCCTGATCTTCGATCAGCATATGCTGGCAGATATCGTCAAAGGCATCGGCTTCGGGCATATCGCCCCTGCCGCGCCGGGTGCGGAAGGTCAGGTGTCGCAGGCTTTGCGCCCGGGCCACATCAGCAGGCGTGGTGGCCAGCCGGGCCACATAGCGCCCCTTCACAATCGGCTGCACCGCCTGCCCCCCCACTTGCGCTTGGCTGCGCTGACCTTAAGTTTGGGGGCAAGGTGTGACAGGCGCAAGATGCCGCTGCACCACTCACTGGCCAAAGGACATTCCCACATGGAAAAGATTGTGAAATCCGACGCCGAATGGCGGGCGCAACTGTCAGACGAGGCCTATAAGGTTGCGCGCAAACATGGCACCGAACGGGCGGGCAGCCATGACAATTTCCCGAAAGAGCCCGGCACCTATCGCTGTGTCTGCTGCGATGCGCCGCTGTTTGATCAGGCGACCAAGTTTGAATCCGGCACGGGGTGGCCGTCGTTTTATGCGCCGATCAGCCCGGAACTGGTGGGCGAGACCACCGACCGCAGTTTTTTCATGAAGCGGACCGAGGTGCATTGCAACCGCTGCGAGGCCCATCTGGGCCATGTGTTCCCCGATGGCCCGGCCCCCACGGGCCTGCGCTACTGCATGAACGGCGTGGCGATGACGTTTGAGCCGGAAGCCTGAGGCGGAAGCCTGAATTTGGCCCCCGGGGTGTAGTCCACCCCGGGGGCCCAAGCTTTACTTGGTCAGCGTTTCGGCCCCGACGCGGCCAAAGTTGCTGAACAATTGCCGGATCAGGCCGATGCCCTTGATGTTCGATTCGGTCACACGACTGGAAATGCTGACCACCCGGCCCTGTTCCAGCCCGAATCGTTCGATGTTCTGCACGATGCCATCGTCGGTAAAGGTGATCGCCAGCACCTGACGTTCAATCTCTTGCGGCTCTCGCGGGCCAAAGTGGCGATAGCGGCTTTGCACATAGTACCAGCCATGATCGTTCAGCAGACCTGCCGCCGTGGGGCGCCCGACCTTTTCGGCCACGGTATCGCGGGTATCCTTGCCAACCTCAACCGCGGCCAGATCTTCCTCGACCGGGACGTAGCCGTGATTGCGATAGACCGCCGCACAGCCCGCAACCGAAACAACCAGCAGTGTCGCTGCCAGCCACAGCATGGCCCTCCGCAGAAATGGGCGCAGAATTGGCCGCAGAACGGGCCGAGGCAGGGGGGCGGAACCGGTTCGTTCCAAGTTCTGTCCCAGTGAAGTGTTCGCCATCCCTGCCCTCTTACCCCAACCCTGCTGCAACCTGCCCCTTGCGCCATGCCACCCTTGCACGACGACGTGAAGCCTTCTATCGGAAACTCTTGTACTTCATGGCAGCGCACTGCCTTGCTACCCCGGATATCAGAACCCCCGCCCTTTGTTCAAGACAAGGAACGGTGGTCGTGGCACCCCCGGGCTGTTCCTTAGTCGGGGCGCGCCTTTCGCCCTGCCCGCCAGAAGGTGATCAAGATGCCGAAATCCCCGCCTCCCGCCCCGTCCGACGTGCCGGTGCCTGCGCCTGCGCTGAGCCTGCCCTATCGCACGGCGGCCCTGTCCGACCGCAAGCCCACCCGGTTTCGCCTGACCCCCGATGCCGCAACCCGGGCGGCGATGGCAGAGGCGCTGGATGTGATCGCGGTGAACCATTTCCAGTTTGAAGGCGAGATCACGCCGTCGGGTCGGCATGACTATCGTCTGACCGGCGAGATGCAGGCGCGGGTGGTGCAGGCCTGCATCGTGACACTGGCCCCGGTGCCCGTCAGCCTGAGCGAGACGGTCACCCGGCGCTACAGCGCCGATGCCGCCGAACCGGATGGCGAGGAGGTCGAGATGATGGACGAGACGCTGGACCCGCTGCCCGAGGTGCTGGATGTCGGCGATGTGGCGTTGGAGGCCCTGGCGCTTGCCCTGCCGCTGTACCCGCGCGCGCCGGGGGCGGCCCTGGCGGAAACGGTGTTTGCCGCCCCCGGCAATGCGCCGCTGACCGATGCCGATCTGAAGCCCTTCGCCGGGCTGGCCGGATTGAAAGATTTGCTGGCAGCGGGTAAAACCCCGTCAGAACCCGATGAAAAAGGCTGACTTTCGCCGCTACGGGGGGCTGCGGTGTTGCAGATCACAATGGGGCTTGCGCCCGGACCAAATGTGAGTATGTTCCGCGCCTCATTCAGGCTGTATCCAGCATCGGTCGGGTCTTGCCCGTTGAACGCTTAACTGGCTGATTACACAAGAAACTCCGGGGCACGTCCCCACTACCTGAGGTCGTGACCATGGCTGTCCCGCAGAACCGCACCACCAAATCCCGCCGCAACATGCGTCGTTCGCACGACGCTTTGGTTGCCGCAAACCCCAACGAATGCTCCAACTGTGGCGAGCTGAAGCGCCCGCACCACGTTTGTGGGGCCTGCGGTCACTATGACGCCCGCGAAGTTGTGGCCGTGACCCGCGACGTGGATCTTGACGAGGACGCGGCGTAAGCCGCTCGTCCTCCGACGCACGCGCGCACATGGCCAACGCATCCCCGGATACGGCGACCAAAAACGCGCAGCGTGTGGTTATTTCCGTTGATGCCATGGGTGGCGATCAGGGACCGGCAATTGTTGTTGCCGGTCTTGTTGATTCTGCCGCGCGCAACCCCGGTCTGCATTTCATCGTGCATGGGGATGAAGTGGAACTGGCCCGGCTGATTTCCCGCCACCCAGACCTTGGTCCGCGCTGCACGATCCGCCATGCGCCGCGTGTGGTGACGATGAATGACAAGCCCAGCCAGGTGATGCGCCATGGGCAGGGCACCTCGATGTGGTCGGCCATTGACAGCGTCAAGGATGGCGAGGCGACGGTGGCCGTGTCTTGTGGCAACACCGGTGCGCTGATGGCGGTGTCGATGATCCGGCTGCGCAAATTGCCGGGGGTGAACCGGCCTGCCATCGCCTGCCTTTGGCCCTCGCGCAACCCGGGTGGGTTCAACGTGATGCTGGACGTGGGCGCCGACATCAAGGCCGAGGCCGACGATCTGCTGCAATTCGCCATCATGGGGGCCTCTTACGCCCGCAACGGCATGGGCCTTGCGCGCCCGCGTGTGGGGCTGCTGAACGTCGGCACCGAAGAACATAAGGGCCGCGCCGAGTTGAAACTGGCGCATGATCAACTGGCCGAGGCCGCGGCGCAGGGCGATTATGACTATGTCGGTTTTGTTGAGGGCGGCGATATTCCGTCTGACCGGGTGGATGTGATCGTGACCGACGGTTTCACCGGCAATATCGCGCTGAAAACCGGCGAAGGCACTGCCAAGCTGATTTCCGACTTCATGAAGCAGGCGTTCAACGCGGGCATCTTGTCGAAATTCGCGGCGCTGCTGGCGCTGAACTCGCTGAAACGGCTGCAAAAGCGCATTGACCCGCGCCGGGTGAATGGCGGGGTGTTTCTGGGGCTGAACGGGACTGTGGTCAAATCGCATGGGTCCGCCGATGCCACCGGGGTTGCGGCGGCCATCGGGCTTGCCTCGCAACTGGCGGCGGCCGGATTTAACGAGCGGTTGGCCGCACGGGTTGCGTCGATGCACAGCGCAGGGCAGATTGCGGCTGGGCAGGACGCCGAGAACGGTGCCGGGGAATCCGATTCAGGGGGCGGGCAAGCCGAATGACGATACGCGCCACGGTCAGGGGCGTCGGGCACTACCTGCCCGACCGCATTGTTGCCAACGCTGATCTCGAATCGCTGGTGGAGACCACCGATGAATGGATCAGGTCGCGGTCCGGCATTGAACGTCGCCATTTCGCGGCAGAAGGTCAGATGACATCCGACCTTGGCCTGCGCGCGGCACAGGCCGCATTGGCGGATGCGGGACTGGTGGGCGACGATATCGACGCCATCATCCTTGCCACTTCGACCGCCGATCTGACCTTTCCCTCGGCTGCCACCATGATTCAGGCAGGCCTTGGCATGACGCGGGGCTTTGCCTTTGATGTGCAGGCCGTCTGCGCAGGGTTCGTCTTTGCGCTGACCACGGCCAATGCGCTGATCGTGTCGGGGCAAGCCAAGCGCGTGCTGGTGATCGGGGCGGAAACCTTCAGCCGGTTGATGGACTGGACGGACCGCACCACCTGCGTGCTGTTTGGCGACGGCGCCGGGGCCTTGGTGCTGGAAGCGGCAGAGGGTGCGGGCGATGCCAGTGACCGGGGCATCCTTGCGACCGATCTGCACAGTGACGGGCGGTTCAAGGATTTGCTGTTTGTCGATGGTGGCACCTCGACCGGAACCACCGGGCACTTGCGGATGCAGGGCAAGGAAGTGTTCCGCCATGCCGTTGAAAAGCTGGCAGAAACCGCCCACGCCGCGCTGGAAAAGGCGGGGCTTGGGGCCGATGATGTGGCATGGATCGTGCCGCATCAGGCCAATATCCGCATCATCGAAGGCACGGCCAAACGCATGGGCGTGGCGATGGACCGCGTGGTGGTGACCGTGCAGGACCATGGCAATACCTCGGCGGCCTCTATCCCGCTGGCCCTGTCGGTCGGGGTTGCACGGGGGCAGATCAAACGCGGCGATCTGATCGTGACAGAGGCCATCGGTGGCGGTCTGGCCTGGGGTTCGGTGGTTCTGCGCTGGTGACCCTGTCTTAAAGTCGGGTTCCAAGTGGTTGTTCCAAATGGTTGTTCCAGATAGTTGTTGTTGACTTATAATTGCATCCCGCGCATGTTTGGTGAAAATAGCCCGGGGGGGATGTGATGAGCGAAAAGACTCTGACACGTATGGACCTAAGCGAAGCCGTGTTCCGCGAAGTGGGACTGAGCCGCAACGAATCGGCCTCTTTGGTTGAGGCGGTTCTGCTGCATATGTCCGATTCACTGGCATCGGGTGAGACGGTGAAGATCTCATCCTTCGGTACGTTCTCGGTGCGCGACAAATCGGCCCGTGTCGGACGCAATCCGAAAACCGGCGACGAGGTGCCGATCAGCCCGCGTCGTGTTCTGACCTTCCGCCCCTCGCACCTGATGAAGGACCGCGTGGCGGCTGGCAAAAAGCGCTGAGGCGGGGCTAGCGGATGGAGAAGTCTGCCGACGCCTTCCGCACCATCAGCGAGGTCGCCGATCTTCTGGAAACGCCAGCCCATGTGCTGCGGTTCTGGGAAAGCCGTTTTCCGCAGATCAAACCTGTAAAGCGCGCCGGGGGGCGGCGGTATTACCGTCCGTCCGACGTGGCATTGCTGACGGGAATCAAGCAGTTGCTGCATGATGAAGGCATGACCATCCGTGGCGTGCAGCGCATCTTGCGCGAACAGGGTGTGCGGCATGTCGCAGGCCTGACCGATGACCCGTCGCCCGAGGAAGAAGCCTTGGAGGCCGCAATGATGGCGCGGCTGGATATGGAAGAGCCCTATCCGCGCACCACGGTAGAGATTGCCGCCGAACAGGCGCTTGCGCTGGAAGCCGCGTTGGAGGCACCGGTGGCGGCTGTGGTGCTGCCCTTCCGCCAAGCTGAACCTGTGCCAGCCGAGCCTGTGCAACCCGATCTGCCGCTGGAGCCTGTGGCGGCGGAGGGTGCAGAGGAGTTGGATATCGCACCGGATGATGAGATTTATGGCGCGCATGACCCTGCCATGGAGCAGGACGCGCCTGTCGAACACAGCGCCGAGGCAGAAGCGGAGTATCCGTTTGAGGTAGAATTGGCCCTGGCGGTTGGCGAAGACCCTGCCCCGGTTGCCGAGGAAATTGTGCCGCCCGTTGCTGCGCCGGAGCCAGACCCTGTGCCTGCCAGCCCGCCAAAAGGCCCCGGCCTGACGCTGACCTCGGTTATTGGAGCCACGCGCACGGCCGATCTGCCTGTCGAATCGTCAGCGCCGGCGGATGTGGCCGAGGAGATGCCGATCCCGCTGGCCAACCGTCTGCGCGCCCTGCCCCACACTGCTCTTGCGCGGCATCAGGCCCCGGCCCGCGCATCGCTGGCCCGTCTGAAGGCCCTGCGCAACCGGCTTGCCAACCCCGCCACGCCGCCGCGCGGCTGACCTGCAAACAGTGCGGCAAAAGATGCGCTTATCTGCTTGCCCCCGCCCGAAAATGGGGTATGAAGCCCCTGTGTCGGGCCGTAGCGCAGCCTGGTTAGCGCGTCCGTCTGGGGGGCGGGAGGTCGAGAGTTCGAATCTCTCCGGCCCGACCAAAGTAAACCTGCCCGCCAGCCGCAAGGTTGCGCGGGCGGTTTCTTTTTGTGACTTCAGGGGGCTTTGATGACAGCACATGGCGTTCTTCCCTCGCAGGCCCTGCGCGCGCTGATCGCCACTGGGGCCATCAGCGCCAGCCCCGCGATTGACGCAGCCCAGATTCAACCCGCCAGTCTGGACCTGCGGCTTGGGACGGTCGCCTACCGGGTGCGTGCGTCGTTTCTGGCGGGGGCCGGGGCGAAGGTCAGCGACCGGATTGCTGAGTTCGAGATGCACCGGGTCGATCTGTCGGCGGGGGCTGTGCTGGAAAAGGGCTGTGTCTATGTGATCCCGCTGGCGGAGCGGCTGGCTTTGCCGAGCGGGATCACGGCGGTGGCCAATGCCAAATCCTCGACCGGGCGGCTGGATTTGCTGACGCGGACGATCACCGACGGCGGGGTGGAATTTGACCGGATTCCCGAGGGTTACACCGGGCCCTTGTATGCCGAGGTTTGCCCGCGCAGCTTTTCGGTGCTGGTGCGGGCGGGGCAGCGGCTGAACCAGATCCGGTTCCGCGCCGGGCAATCGGTGGTCGATGATGCGGGTCTTGCGGCCCTGCATGCGGCGGAACCGCTGGTGTCGGGTCAGGCGGTGATTTCCGATGGGTTGGGCTTTTCGGTAGACCTGTCGCCTGCGACGGGCAACCTTGTGGGCTACCGCGCCAAGCCCCATGCCGGGGTGATTGATCTGGACCGGATCGGCCACTACCCCGCTGCCGATTTTTGGGAGGAAATCCGCACGGCGGACGCCCGCATCATCCTCGACCCCGGTGCCTTTTACATTCTGGTCAGCCGCGAGGCGGTGACGATCCCCCCCGATTATGCCGCCGAAATGGCACCGTATCTGGCGATGGTGGGGGAATTCCGGGTGCATTACGCGGGGTTCTTTGACCCCGGGTTCGGCTATGCTACCGCAGGCGGGGCCGGGTCGCGCGGGGTGCTGGAGGTGCGCTGCCACGAGGCCCCGTTTGTGCTGGAACACGGGCAGGTCGTGGGGCGGCTGGTCTATGAGCGGATGGCTGAGCGGCCAGAGGCCTTGTACGGCGAGGGGATTGCCTCGAATTATCAAGGTCAGGGGCTGAAACTGGCCAAGCAGTTCCGTTAGCCAGAGACGGGTCGCCATCGGTCATAGACCATGTGGAACACATAGGCATAGGCGGCGTAGGCGAGAGAAAAGCCGATGTCGACCAGCAGCGCCGTGGCAAAGGAATGCCCGCCAAGCGCCATCAGCAACGGCAGTGTGACCACCATCACCGTCACCTCATGGCTGAGGGCATGGATCAGGCGCAGCTTCTGCGGACGGTCGCTGGCCACGCGTCCGGTCAGCCGCAGGTCCAGCCCGTCGAAGGCCGCGTTGTGCATCGGGGACCAGACCATTGCGGCCAGTGACAAGGCAAGCACGATGGTCAGGGTTTCGGGTGCTGATACGCCAAAGGCCAGTGCGTAGGCTGGCCCGACCAGCGCGATCCCGCCAGCCTCGAAGGCAATAGTCTGCAATATGCGTTCACGAAATGTGCGCAGCGACATGATCTGATCCAATGATATATGGGCCAAAATAAACGGCCCAAGTCTTCAATGGAGACAAAGTATCAGAAAATGGCCGCGCTGACTATTGCGCCAAAAGGGGTGGGTTTAGAGACGCCGGGTCAGGCGTGCGGCCTGCTTGGCACGTTTGGCCATCGCCTTGGCGGATTGCGCCTGCGCGTGGTCTTCGGGGGTCATGTCGGCGGCTGGCTTGCCCCGGCGGCTGGCATAGTCGATGCCCATATCAACGCCCTTGTTCACCACTTTGCGGATCAGAAGGTTGGTGATCATCTGGATGATGCTGTTGAAGTTCATGGCGCTAATCCTCAAAAAGCTCGGATTGTCCGATGCTTGGCTCGTCTTCTTCATCCGGTTTCTGAACAGCGCCCGGCAAGGGCCGGTTGTCCAGCAACCCGGCAGCACGCAGTTCCTTCAGCCCGGGTAAATCACGGGCGGATTCGAGGCCGAAGTGGTCAAGGAAATGTTCTGTCACCACGAATGTCACCGGGCGGCCCGGCGTCATGCGGCGGCGGCCCAGCCTGATCCAGTCCAGTTCCAGCAACTGGTCCACGGTGCCCCGGCTGACCGCGACGCCACGAATTTCCTCGATCTCGGCGCGGGTGACGGGTTGGTGGTAGGCGACGATCGCCAGAGTTTCGGTTGCAGCGCGGGAAAGTTTGCGCTGCTCCACCGTTTCCTTGTGCATCAGGTGGCCAAGATCGGGGGCGGTGCGCATGGCATAGGCGTCACCCACCCGCACCAGATTGACCCCCCGCCCCTCATAGCGGCGGCGCAGGTTGGCCAAAGCCTCTGCCGCGTCGCAGCCATGCGGCATCCGGGCAGAAAGCTCTGCCACCGTCATCGGGTCTGCGCCCGCAAAGAGAATTGCCTCGACCATGCGTTCCTGTTCGCCCATCGGGGGGGCGTCAAAGAGACTTTTCTCAAAGGAATCGGTCATATCTGTGTCCGCCGGATTTGAATCGGCGCGAAAGTGTCACCCTGACGCAGGGCCACCTGCCCCCGTTTCGCCAGTTCCAGCACGGCGGCGAAATGGGCGGCGGTGGCAGACCTGCGGCGCATCGGGTTGCCGTCCCAGCCATCGGGCAGGAAGGTCGTCAGGTCTGCCCAATCGCCCATATAGCCGATCAGCCCGCGCATACGCTCCAGCGCCTGTTCCATGGTAAACACATGGTCGCGGTCCATCACGAAGGGGCGGAATTCATCCTTGGTGCGGATGCGGGCATAGGCGCGCATGAGGTCGATCAGAGTGGCGCCGTAGGTGACCTTGCGGTGCAGGGTGACATCTTCGGGCAGGCCACGGGCAAAGAAGTTGCGACCCAACTGGTCACGCGCCATCAGGTCGGCGGACGCCTGCCGCATCGCGGCCAGCCGTTCAAGCTGGTAGGCCAGATGGGCGGCCAGATCCTCGGCTGACGGGCCATCCTCGCCGGGTTCGGGGGGCAGCAGCAGGCGGGATTTGAGGAAGGCAAGCCATGCCGCCATCACCAGATAATCGGCAGCAAGTTCGATCCGCAGGGCGGTGGCGCGCTGCACGAAGCCAAGGTATTGCTCGGCCAGATCCAGCACAGAGATCTTGCGCAGGTCCACCTTCTGGGTGCGGCTGAGCATCAGCAGCAAATCGAGCGGGCCTTCAAAGCCATCGACATCGACGATCAGAGCCTCGGCGGCGATGCGGTCGGCGGTTGAGAGGCGTTCGGGTTCGGACCAGTCGTCGCTCATGCCGGCATCAGCGCGGCAAGGTCGGCCTCTAACCCCGCGATATCGACCGTGTCTGGCGGGTGGCGGAGGGCGAGTGCGGCCTGCACGCGGGCCAGCGTGGCGGGGGTCATCGCGCCTGCGGCGGCTGCCACCTCGACCATCTGGTCCATGTCGCCCTTGCAATGCAGGGCAATATCGCAACCTGCGGCGATCGACCGGGCGGTCCGTTCGGCCAGCGTCCCCGACAGCGCCTGCATGTTCAGATCGTCGGTCATCAGCAGGCCCTGAAACCCGATCTGAGTGCGGATCACGTCGATCATCACGCGCGATTGGGTGGCGGGGTTTTCGGCGTCATAGGCGGCAAAGACGATATGCGCCGTCATCGCCATCGGCACATCGTTCAGGGCGGCGAAGGGGGCGAAATCGGTTGATATCAGGGTGTCACGGTCGGTGGTGACGGTGGGCAGGTCCAGATGGGTGTCGTTCTGGCTGCGGCCATGGCCGGGCATATGCTTGATCACCGGCAGCACGCCGCCTGCCAGATGGGCGTCGGCCACGGCGCGGGCAATGACGGAAACCGTTGCAGGATCAGTGCCATAGCAGCGGTTCCTCAGAAACGGATGCGTCAGGTCCGAGGCGATATCCGCCACAGGCGCACAGTTGGCGTCAATGCCCACGGCGCGCAACTCGGCGGCAATCAGGCGCGAACGCAGGGCCATGGCGCGGGCGGCAGAGGCAAGATCGCCCGCGCCAAGCACCTGATCCAGCGGGGGGATAAATTCGCGCCAATGGGGGCTGCGCAGGCGTTGCACCCGCCCGCCTTCCTGATCGACCAGCACCGGGGCATCGCGGCCAACGGCCGCGCGCAGATCGGCGGTCAGGCGCGACAGTTGGGCGGGGGTATCGACGTTGCGGGCGAAGATGATGAAGCCCATGGGGTCGGCATCACGGAAAAAATCACGTTCCGACGGGGTCAGCGTCAGCCCGTCGCAGCCAAAGATGGTGGCCCCCGTACCAAGCGCGCTCATCTTTGGGTAACCGGGATGCAGTTGTCATGGTCTGGCATCAGCGCGGTGCAGAGGCGGCGGGCGTCGTCTTCGGACTCGAACGGCATGGCGCGCAGGCGGTAGAAGGTGCTGCCGCCGCTGGTTGCAGCCTCGACCACCAGCGATTTGCCGGTCAGCAGCGCGCCGAATTTACCCTGCAAGCGCAGCCATTCCTCGCGCGCCTGATCGGCGGTGTCGAACGCGCCAAGCTGGATCAGCCTTGTGCCGGGGGTCAGGGTGGCGGGATCAACCTCGGTGGTGGCGGCAACGGGTGCCGCCTCTGGCGTGGCCTCGGCGACGGTGGTTGCAGCGCCTTCGCCCCGACGATGCGGGCGCGGCGACCGGGTGATCGCGCCCTCTGGCGCTTCGGTCTGTGGTTCCGGTGTCAGGGCGGCGAGGTCGGCGGGGTCATCGGCCAGATCGGACAGCGCCGGGGTGCCATCGGCCAGAGCCTCGGCCAAGGCGGCTGTCACTGCATCGTCGATGGCGGCTTCGGGCACCAGAGGGGCTGTTATGTCCGGGGAGGCGACCTCGGTGTCTGTCAGGGGTGCGGCGGGCAGTTCGGCGATGGACAGGTCTGCGGGGGCCGAGTCTATGGGAGCCACATCTGTGGGGGCCAAGTCTGTGGCAGGCACATCGGCTGCAACCGTGGCCTGCGCCTCCGGCGCCTCGCCAGTGGTCGCGGCAACCGGGGCGGTCAGCCCTGCCCCATCCTCAAGGCTCAACTCTACCGGGCGCGGGGCCAGAACCAGACGGTCGGGCGGTGGGGCGGCGGTGCCTTCGGCGGCGATGTCATTGACCGAGAGGCCCTGATAATCGGCCACCGTGCCGCCGGGGTTTTCGGGCGCCATGCGCATCGGTTCCAGTGCCGCGCGCACCACCGGCACGCCCGACACGTCGCGCACGGCGAGCTTGTAGCCCCACATGCCCAAGCCAATCACCAGCGCCAGCGACGTCACCGCCCCGGCCAGGTTGATCACACGCTGATAGCGCCCCGGACGCGGGGGGGAATAGCCGTCGTAATCGTCGTAATCTGCATCCGCCATGCCGTGCCTCTGCCTGCGGGGTGGTTGATCCGCCCCTGCATTTGCCTGCTTCGCCATGGGGGTTTTGCGTTCGATCAGCGCATTTCCTCAACCGGCGTCACGCCCAAGATACCAAGGCCTGCGCAAATAACAACGCCCGTGGCCCGCGCGAGGGCGATTTTTGCCTGCGAAGTGGCCGTATCGTCCTGCAAGAACCGGAGCGAGGCATCGTCATTGCCCTTGTTCCACAGCCCGTGAAAGTCGGACGCGAGTTCAAAGAGGTAAAACGCCACGCGGTGGGGTTCATTGCTGCGGGCGGCGATTTCCACCAGACGCGGCCATTCGGCCAGTTTGCGCGCCATTTCCAGTTCGGCCGCATGGCCCAGTTTGGTCAGGTCAGCCGCCGCCAGCGTGGCATCGTCACAGGCCACGCCCGCATCGCGCGCCTTGCGCAGGACCGAGTTCACCCGGGCATTGGCATATTGCACATAGAACACCGGGTTGTCCTTGGACTGTTCCAGCACCTTGGCAAAGTCGAAATCCAGCGCCACGTCGTTCTTGCGGGTCAGCATCATGAAGCGGGTGACGTCCGCCCCCGCCTGTTCGACCACATCGCGCAGGGTCACAAAGGTGCCCGCCCGTTTGGACATCTTGAACGGCTCGCCGTTCTTGAACAGTTTGACCAGTTGCACCAGCTTGATATCCAAGGGCACCCGGCCATTGGACAGGGCCGACACCGCCGCCTTCATCCGTTTGACATAGCCGCCATGGTCGGCACCCAGAATGTCGATCAACTGATCAAAGCCGCGCTGAACCTTGTCGAAATGATAGGCGATGTCGGGGGCGAAATAGGTCCAGCCGCCATCGGATTTCATCACCGGGCGGTCCACGTCATCGCCATGCGCCGTGCTGCGGAACAGGGTCTGCACGCGGGGTTCCCAATCGTCCAGCGTCTTGCCTTTTGGCGGTTCCAGCGTGCCTTCATAGATCAGGCCCATGTCGCGCAGGGTCTGGATCGCGGCCTCGATCTTGCCGGTGCCGTACAGCGCTTTTTCAGACGAGAACACATCCATCTGCACGCCCAGCATGGCCAGATCGCCGCGGATTTCGTCCATCATCATCTTGGTGGCAAATTCGCGCACGTCAGCCATCCAGACGGATTCGGGCTGGTCGAGCAGCGTGGCCCCCCATTTGTCTTTCATCGCCTGGCCGACCGGGATCAGGTAATCGCCGGGATAGAGGCCCTCGGCAATCTCGGGGTCCAGCCCATGCGCCTCGCGGTAGCGTTCATAGGCGCTGCGCGCCAGCACATCGACCTGCGCGCCGCCGTCGTTGATGTAATATTCGCGGGTCACGTTCCAGCCGGAATAGGCCAAGAGGCGCGCCAAGGCATCGCCCACCACCGCACCGCGCACGTGGCCCACGTGCATGGGGCCAGTGGGGTTGGCGGATACAAACTCGACGTTGACCTTTTGGCCTGCGCCAAGGCTGGATTTGCCGTATTCGGTGCCCATGGTCAGCGCTGCCTTGACCACGCCCTGCCACAGGTCGGGGGTCAGCGACAGGTTCAGGAAACCGGGGCCAGCCACATCGACCCGCGCCACACGGGGATCGGCCTTCAGGCGGGTGGCGAGGGCATCTGCGATCACACGGGGGGCAAGGCTGGCGGGCTTGGCCAGCACCATCGCGGCATTGGTCGCCATGTCGCCGTGGCTGGCCTCGCGCGGGGGTTCCACGGTGATGGCCGTGGTATCAAGACCGTCGGGCAGCACGCCCGCCGCCACAAGGTCGGCAACCGCCGCAACGACAAGGCTGCGGATATCGGCAAAGAGGTTCATCTGATCAAATCCTGTCTCATAGCCTTTGGGGATGCCAGAGGCTGCGAGACAGGTCAAGGTATGGGCACCTATTCGCCGCGCCGCCAATCGCCCAAGGCCGGGTTTTCGGCATCTGCGGCAGGGTTTGTGGGGGCTTGGGGCGTGGCGGGGTTCCGGTGCGGTTGCGGAAATAGAACGTCTCGCGCGCGCCAAAGTAGAAGGCGACCACCGCACCAAGCAGCCACCACAGCGGTTCGGGCACCGCGTTCAGGCCGACCATGCGCTGCGCAAACTGCGGCGGATCGACCATCGCATAGACGAACATCCCGATGGTGCCAAAGGCCAGCAAGGGGCGCGGCAGGCGGTTCAGGCCGTCGACCAGACTGTCAAACCAGCCCGCGTTCGCTTGCCCGTATTCGGTGCTAAGCTGGTTCAGCGCGGCCATTTGTGCCGCCGCCGACAGTTCCATCCGCTTGGTGGCGGACGGTGTGAACACTTCGGCCACGCCCGGATGCCGCATCTGCCAACGCGGTGACCGTGCCCGCACCCCCAAGGATCTTGCCGATCACGCCCATGCCGACACCCGTGCGCTGTGCTGGGCTGCGGTCAGGTGATAGCGGGCGCTGATGAACTCCTCAGCCCGCGTGATCCAGCCGCCTTTGCCACCATCGCGCTTGCGGGCGTATTTGCGGCTGGCGGGGCGATGGTCGGCCAAAGCGTAGTAATAGTTGCGCCGCGCGATGCCGTAGGCATCGGCCAGATGATGCGGGGCGGCCTCGGCGGCCATCTGTGCGGCACGGATAGTTAGCGGCCCGATGGCACCGTCAGGGTCGCAAGGGAAGCCCATGTCGGTCAGCAGGCGTTGCAGCACCTTGACCGCATTGGCCCCGGCGTTGACATACATGTCGAATACCGAGGCTTGCAGGGCTTCGGGCAAGGCCGCGATGCCCGGGCGGCGGTAGTAGTGTTCGACATAGATATCAACCGCTTGCGCCGCCGTCAGCGCCCGCACATCCGACGTGTCGATTTTGGCGTCACGGGTGAGATCCAGCCCCAGACGGCGCAGGGTGTGGATGGTGACACCGTGGTTGGTGGCCCCGCCCGGATCGGACGGGTCGTTCACAAAGCCGCCTTCGCGGGCGACGATTTCTTGGGCTAGGGCGCGGACAGTTTTCATGGTTTTCCCCACAGGCTGGACGGCCCTAGGGTGAAACGACGGGGTTAACGCGGGGAAAACTATGCGCGCTTAGGTTTCGGGCTGTGGTTCGACGTAGACGCCCTGTTCCTTCAGCGCGTCCAGCACTTCCTTGGGCATGTAGGTTTCGTCATGCTTGGCCAGGATTTCGGTGGCAACGAAGGTGCCGCCTTCCATCTGCCCGGTGCCGACCATGCCCTGCCCTTCGGCGAACAGGTCGGGCAAGACGCCGGTGAACTGCACGGGCACCGACTGGTTGGTATCGGTCACCGCAAAGCTGACGGTTTCACCCTGCCCCCGGACCAAGGATCCCTCCTCGACCAGACCGCCGATGCGGAACACCTCGCCCGTCTGGGGCGGGTCGCTGAGAACCTGGCTGGGCGAGCGGAAGAAGTTGATCCCGTCGCGCATGGCATAGCCGATCAGGGCGGTGGACAGGGCCAAGGCCACGAAGGCCAGCACGATCACCTGAATCCGGCGTTGTTTTTTCAGCCCTTTCAAGCCTGCCATGCGGCCTCACGGGAAGATCGGGGCCAGCATCAGCCCTTGGGTTTCGGGCAGACCCAGCATCAGGTTGGCGTTCTGGATGGCCTGGCCGGACGAGCCTTTGGTCAGGTTGTCCAGAACCGCCACCACCATCGCACGGCCTGCGATCCGGTCGCCGATCACGCCGATATGGCAAAAGTTCGACCCGGCGATATCGCGGGTCGAGGGCAGGCTGGCCAAAGGGCAGCACGCGCAGGAAGGGCTCGGCCGCATAGGCGGTGGCGAGGGTCTGATGGACGGTGGCCGCATCGCCCTTGACGTAGACGGTCGCCAGAATCCCCCGGTTCATCGGCAGAAGGTGCGGGGTGAACTGCACCTGTACCGGGCGGCCTGCGAGCTTGGAAAACTCCTGATCAAACTCGCCCAAGTGCCGGTGTTTGCCGCCCGCCGAATAGGTATGGGTGCCGCCCGACAATTCCGCATGCAGCAGGTTTTCCTTGGCCGACCGCCCTGCCCCGCTGACCCCTGCCTTGAGGTCGATCAGGATATCGTCAAGGTCGATCACCCCGGCCGAAATCAGGGGCCGCAGGGCAAACTGGCCGGTGGCCGCGTTGCACCCCGTGCCTGCGACCAGACGGGCCTTGGCGATCTCATCGCGGTAGAACTCGGTCAGGCCGTACACGGCTTCGGCCTGCAATTCGGGGGCAGTGTGGGGCTGGCCGTACCATTTGGCGTATTCGGCCACATCGCGCAGCCGGAAATCGGCGGAAAGATCGACGATTTTCAGGGTCTTGGGCAGGGCCGACACCACGACCTGCGTGGTCGCATGGGGCAGCGCGCAAAAGCACAGATCGACGCCCGAAAAATCAATCTCGTCGATCTTCACCAAGGTCGGCAGGTCCAGATGGCGCAGGAAGGGGAACACATCGGCCATCGCCATGCCGGCCTTGCGGTCTGCCGACAGCGCCACGATGCGCATGCCCGGATGGGTGGCGATCAGGCGTACCAGTTCTGCCCCGGTGTAACCGGACGCGCCCAGAATGGCGATGCGTTGTGTCATGGCAAACCTCATGGCAATGGACCCGGGCGATAGATGCGACCAGCGACCTTGCGATGCAAGCGAAAATCGCGGGGGTCACGCAGGCGTGGGGCTGTCGTCGCAGGGTCCACAGGAAATGCAGGCCAGCCGCCCCCAGAATGATCGCCCCGCCAATCAGGGTGGCAACGGGCGGCACCTCACCCAACACCACGAACACCCACAGCGGCGCAAAGGCCGCGATCAGGATACCCAAAAGTCCGGCCTGTGCGGCGGCAATGCGGGAAATCGCGCTGTAGATCAGCATGTTGCCAAGGCCCAGTTGAATGAACCCCAAGGCCGCCAGCACCGACCAATCGCCCGCCCCCTGCATACGGGAAAAGTCGGAGAACGGCCAGGCGATCACGCCACTCGCCAGCACGGTCATGGTGATCAGCGGCAGCACGTCAATGTCAGGCGTGCGGCGCATCATCAGGACCAGCGCGCCATAGGACAGCACGACCGCCACCGCCAGCAGATTGCCCAGCATGCCGCCCGCCTGTGCCGACCCCAGCATCATCACCGCGATGCCGACAAACCCCGCGACCGAGGCCAGCAGGGTGGCACCGTCCAGCCTCTCGCCCAGAACCACCCGCGCCATCACGGCGGCCACGAAGGGGGCGGTGGCAAAGATCATGAAGAAGTTGGCGACAGCGGTGAATTTCAGGCTCAGCACGTTCATAACCATGGCCGAGGCGTTCAACCCCACAAACACGGCCCCCCACAGACCAAGCCCGAGGATCGAGGCCAGCACCCGGCCCCGGTCGCGGATCACCAGCACCCCGAACAGCAGCGCAAAGGCAAAGAACCCGCGCCCCGAGGCGGTGGTAAAGCCATCCACCTGCAACAGACGGGTGAACAGGCCCGAGGTGCTGTCAACAGCCGCCCCAGCGATCAGCAGCAGCAGGCCTAGGGTCTGGGGGCGTAGGGGCATGGCAAGGCTCTTTGTTGCGGTCGGCCTTTGCTACCCGAACCAGCGGCAGATGAAAGGCCTATCGCACCGCCACCAGCACCACCCCCGCCGCAATCAGCGCAACCCCCAGCCAGTTGAGCGCGGCCAGCCTTTCGCCCAGAAACAGTGCGCCGAAGATGGCGACCAGCACCACGCTCAGCTTGTCCAGCGGGGCCACCTGCGACGCATCGCCCAGCTTCAGCGCGCGGAAATAACACAGCCAAGACGCCCCGGTGGCAAGGCCGGACAGGGTGAGGAACAGATAGCTGCGGGCGGAAATGCTGGACAGCGCCTGCCCCTGCCCCGTGGCAAACACGATGACCCCAAGCGCCGCCAAGACCACGATGGTGCGCAGGAAGGTGGCGAAGTCAGAGCTGATTCCTTCGATGCCCACCTTGGCGAAGATGGCGGTCAGCGCGGCGAAGCTTGCCGACAGCAGCGCCCAGATCTGCCACGAGGTTGTGAAATCCTTCATCTGCGTTCCTCCGTCGCCACCCGGACAAGCGTGACGCGGGGGCCGCTTGCGCGCAAGGGGACGCGCAGCAAAAAGGGCGGCCCCAACCGGAGCCGCCCCACATGAACTCACGACAGGATCAGTCCTGCGCGCGGCCCTGATAAGCGTAGTCTTCAGTGTTGATCACGATCCGCGCACCCGGGCCGATGTGCGGCGGCACCATCACACGGATGCCGTTCGAGCAGATCGCGGGCTTGTAGGACGACGAGGCGGTTTGCCCCTTTACCACGGGTTCGGTTTCGGTGATTTCCACCGTCACACGCTGCGGCAGTTCCATCGCAATTGCCACACCGTCATAGGTTTTCAGGAACACCTTGATGCCGTCGGACAAAAACGCCTTGTCATCGCCGACCACATCGGGATGCACCGCGAATTGTTCATAGGTGGTGGGTTCCATGAAGTGGAAGCCTTCGCCGTCTTCGTACAGGAAATCATACTCGCGGTCATCGACGTTGGCCTTTTCCACCATTTCCGTGGTGCGCCAGCGTTCGGCCACCTTCACCCCATCCGAAATGCGGCGCATGTCCACGGATGTGGTCGGCGTGCCTTTGCCGGGGTGGAAGTTTTCAGATTTCAGAACGGCATACAGTT
This sequence comes from uncultured Alphaproteobacteria bacterium, assembly GCA_963772935.1. GTDB lineage: Bacteria > Pseudomonadota > Alphaproteobacteria > Rhodobacterales > Rhodobacteraceae > JANNNF01. The sequence goes on from CAVYZK010000009.1 coordinate 615,851, forward strand.
TGCCGTCCATCTCGACGACATTTCCTTTGCGCAAGGACGAGGCGATGACTTTCACGAGGTGGTTCCTTGTTCTTGGGCGGCGACCCGGCTAGGGCTGCTGCATATCGGGGTGGCCTTACCCCATCTGCATGGAAATCTCCAGATGAAAGCCGACATGACCGACGCGTGGTGGCAGCCGCGCAATCATACGGACCGCCGCCCCGTGCTGCTGGCCCGCAACCGGGTGCAGGCGGCGTTCCGTCTGTGGCTGGCAGATGAGGGCTTTACCGAGGTGGACCCGGTTTGTCTGCAAGTCAGCCCCGGCAATGAAGCGCATCTGCACGGGTTTGCAACCGATGCCATCGGCAATGACGGGGTGGCGCGGGCGATGTATCTGGCGACCAGCCCGGAATTCGCGATGAAAAAGCTGCTGGCGGCCGGAGAGACGCGGATCGCCGCCTTTGCCCATGTCTTTCGCAACCGCGAGCGGGGCGCTTTGCACAGCCCCGAGTTTACCATGCTGGAATGGTATCGGGTGGGGCAGGATTATGCGGTACTGATGGAGGATGTGGCGGCGTTCCTGCGGCTGGCGTGTGAGGCCGCGGGGTCTGCGGTTTTGCGATATCGTGAAAAGGTCTGCGATCCGTTCCTGCCGTTTGAACGGCTGTCGGTTGCGGATGCCTTTGCGACCCATGCCGGGATTGACCTGCTGGCGACCTGTCTGGCCGATGGCGAGACAGACCGTGATGGGCTGGCGGCACAGGCCACCGCTGCTGGCGTGCGGGTGGCGGGCGATGACACCTGGTCGGATATCCTGTCGCGCGTATTGAGCGAACGGGTGGAGCCGCATCTGGGGCTGGGGCGGGTGACAATGCTGGATCGCTACCCCGCCGCAGAGGCCGCTTTGGCCCGGCCTGCCGCCGATGATGGGCGCGTGGCGGAACGGTTTGAGGTGTACGCCTGCGGGGTGGAACTGGCCAACGGCTTTGGCGAATTGACCAACCCGGTGGAACAACGCCGCCGCTTTGGGCTGGAGATGGCCGAAAAGCTGCGGGTGTATGGTGAGAGCTATCCGCTGGACGAAGATTTCCTTGCCGCCTTGGCGCTGATGCCAGCGGCGAGTGGGATTGCCATGGGCTTTGACCGGGTGGTGATGCTGGCGACGGGGGCACCGAGGATCGACGATGTGATCTGGGTGCCAGTGGCCTGAGGGCGGGATTGACCTTCTCTGAACTTTCTTCTTCCGCCCGGAATCAAGCGCGAAGCGCGCCGGGCAATGCCCGACCGCCCCCTCGGGCGGGCATTTTGCAACTTCACCAGCAGAAATCCCGTGGGGTGTGCTGAACCATAAACCGCGTCGAACTCCCGTTGCTTGCCCACCCGGCGGTCGGGCCTTGCCCTTTCGTCGTCCAAGTCGATAAGCACGCCGGAAAACAGAGCCGGTTCAATGAAAAGTCATCCTAACTCTAAGGTGCCAATTCCCCAGCCTCAACCCGAAACGGCAGGATGTTTTCACGCGGCGGCAGCGGGCAGATGGCGAAGTCGGTGAAGCCGCAAGGCGGGGTGAAGGCGCGGTTGAAATCGAGGGTGATCTCCTGGTCGGTCATATCCTCGCCGATCAGAAAGCGGGAGGCGGCGTAGGTCTCAATTCCGCTCGTGCGGTCGCGGATCACGAACATCGGCTTGCCCGCCTTCCAATGGGTGGCGAGCAGGGTCACGGTCTGGCCCTGATGGGTAAAACTGGCGGTGTGGGTCAGGGAAACCGTGGTCGGGGCGGCACCCTTCTGGTCAATCGTCTGGGCCTGCGGGGTGTCCAGCGCCTGCCATCTGGCGCGGATGGTCCAGTCGGGGTTGGTGGGGAAATAGCGCAGCGTTACGTCGCGCGGCAGGGTCAGATCGCGCACGCGCAGGGCGGGCTGGTCGTCAACGCTGTGAATTTCCAGCAAGAACGGCGGCACTGTCAGTTGGGGTGGCGTGTCGGGACGGGCAATGAAGGGGTGGGTGCCGAGTGGAGTTTCGAAACTGTAGCCCGTGGGCGACGGGATCAGCCGCCCCAGATGGTCCGGGCCGGATGGCAGCCGGAGATCGCCCTGCGTGCCCACCGTCTGCGGACCCTGCCCTATCTCGATCCGGGCGACGAGGTTCAGCCAGCCATCCGGGGCGGTCAGGGCGGCAAGACGATTGGCACGGTGTTGGGTTAAGGGGAGCATGGGGGCGTCCGAGGGATTTCAATTCGGGGCGGTTGTCAGGATGGGCAGATTGCCCATCCTACGATAGTTCGGTGGGGGCTGGTTACGCCGCCTCAAACGCCACGCGCTTGCGCAGGAACTGTGTCGCCTTGCTGGACACCGACACCGGGTCGCCCGTCGTCAGGAACCGCGATTGCACCCCCTGCCCCAGCATTTCGGGGCGGCGTTGCAAATAGTCGGACAGGCTTTCGGCGACCAGAGACGCTTGGGAATAGACCTTCACATCCGGCCCCAAAGCCTCTTGGAACACCGATTGCATCAGCGGGTAATGGGTGCAGCCAAGGATGGCGGCCTGCGGGTGCGGCATCCGGCGTTTCAGGGCCTCGACATGGCTGCGCACCAGAGCCTCGGCCAGAATCTCGTCGCCCTGTTCAATCGCATCGACCACGCCGCCGCAGGGTTGCGCCTCGACATCCACGCCAATCGCGCGGAAGGCCAGCTCGCGCTGGAACGCGCGCGACGCCACCGTGGCGGGGGTGGCGAACAGCGCCACATGCTTGACCGCCACCTCGCGGGGGGGGGAGTTGTCGCCCCATTGCCGTTCGGTCAACGCCTCGATCAGCGGCACGAACACGCCCAACACCCGCTTGTCCTTTGGCACCCAGGTTTCCTGCATCCGCTTCAACGCGGCGGCAGAGGCCGTGTTGCAGGCCAGGATCACCAGATCGCAGCCTTCGTCCCACAGCCGTTCCGTGGCGGCCGTGGTCAGGTTGAAAATGTCGTCATGGGTGCGCACACCGTAAGGGCGCATGGGCGTTGTCGCCCAGATAGACAAAGGGCACCTCGGGCAGACGCCGCGCCACTGCATCCAGCACGGTCAGACCGCCGATGCCGGAATCGAAAATGCCCACTGCCATAGCTGCCCCCATTTACTGGCGCTTATACTTCGCCTCGAATTCATAGCCCAGATCATAGGACGGGCGAGGGCTTGGCGAAAGGGCATAGGTGGCCCGACGCAGGAAATCCATCATCGCGGTCGGATCAGACCGCAGCGGACCCAAAGTGCTGGCCGGGATGGGGGCACCGATGGTGACGCGCACGGCATTGTCGGTCCGGGCATGGAATTCCTTGATCAGCAGGCCAAGGCGCAGGGAATAATGCAGATGCGAGGCGATCTGGAACAGGCGCGAGTTGTGGCCGTGAAAGAACACCGGCACCACGGTCGCCCCCGATTTGGCGATCATCTTGGCGGTGAAGTTGCGCCAGCCCGGGTCCATCGGCGCGGAAAACGGTTTGGCGGCGGTTGACACCGTGCCGCCCGGAAACACCCCGATGGCCCCGCCGTCCGACAGGTACCGCAAGGCGGTGGCGCGGGTGGCCAGGTTCTGGCGGACGGCATCCTTGGTTTCGTCAAAGGAAATCGGCAGCACGACGCGGTTCAGATCCTGCGCGCGCAGGAACACCGAGTTGGCGAGGATGCGGAAATCGCCGCGCACGGCATCCAGCAGATGGCCCATCATCAGCCCGTCCAGAATGCCGTAAGGGTGGTTGGCGATCAGCACCAGCGGGCCGGTGGCGGGAATATTGGCCAAGGCCCCGGCGGCCACGTCCAGCGTCAGGCCGTAACGGTCGGGGATCACCTGCCAGAAGCTGCGCCCCTGCGCCACCTCGGCCTCGTACCCAGCCGCCCGGCGGATCAGCGACAGGCGGCCCGTCGCGTTTTCCAGCACCCGGATCACTGCCCGCGCCGGCCGTGACCGGGCCGAGGAGGCGTAAGAGATGTCACGGGCAATATCGGCGCGGTCTGGGCTGTCGAAGGGCATGGCCGATCCTGATAGGGCTGGCGGGCACATGCAGGCTGCAAGGCGCGCAGATGACAGTGTGCCAACAGCCTGTGACAGCCGAATGACAGGGCCCCCCATGCCAAACCGCACCTTCAGGGGGAAAGTTTGGCCATTTGTGACATTTGCGCGCAAGTCTTGTTCCTGTTCGGGGCGAACTCGTGGTACGGTCCGCGCGGCTAAGACGGATATGGTGATGGACTGGGACAAACTACGGATTTTTCACGCGGTCGCCGACAAAGGCAGCCTGACCCATGCGGGTGAGGTGTTGCATCTGTCGCAATCGGCGGTCAGCCGCCAGATCCGGGCGCTGGAAGAATCCCTCAGCGTCACTCTGTTTCACCGCCATGCGCGCGGGCTGATCCTGACCGAACAGGGCGAGTTGCTGTTCGATGCGACGCAAGCCATGGTCAAACGGCTGGACGCCACCGCTGCCCGCATCCGCGATTCAGAGGATGAGGTGTTCGGCGAATTGCGCGTCACCACCACCACCGGCTTTGGCACCATGTGGCTGGCCCCGCGTCTGGCCAAGCTGTATCAGAAATACCCCAGCCTCAAGATCGACCTGATGCTGGAGGAACGCGTGCTGGATCTGCCGATGCGCGAGGCCGATGTGGCGATCCGCATGAAGGAACCAAGCCAGGCCGACCTGATCCGCAAGCGGTTGATGAACATCAAGATGCGGCTCTATGCGTCGCCCGAATACCTGGCCGAACATGGCACCCCGGTTGCGATGGAAGACTTCACCCAGCACCGCCTGATTTGCCAGCACGCGGGCACGTCGCAGGTGGCCGCCGGGGCCTTGCTGGTGGCAGAACTGATGAGCCATGACATTCCGTCCACCCTGACGGTGAACAACTATTTCGGGGTGTTGCAGGGCGTGTTGAACAATCTTGGGATCGGGGTTCTGCCCGATTACATCACTGAAGATTTTCCCAATCTGGTGCGGGTGCTGCCCGACACCGAAAGCGCCGAAGTGCCGGTGTTCCTCGCCTACCCCGAGGAGCTGCGCCATTCCAAACGGGTCGGCGCGTTTCGCGATTTCGTGACGGATGAGATCATGACCTACCGCAAACGGCAGCAAGTTTAGGCTGTTTTACCGAATCGCCCGGGTTTCGGGCAGGCCTGCATCGCAAATGGTAAAGCTATGCGCCCCGCGCATGGCGGGCATGACGCGAGATTGGCCTAAATGGGGTTGAACGAAATCGCCCACACGCCTATTTCCCACTTCGAGGCGGGTGATTGAGACTTCTCTCACCTACCTCATACCTCCCTGTTGGACTTGGCCGAGCGAAAGCTCGGCCTTTTTTTTGGTTTTGGGGCCAAGTTTTTCTGATGCCTGCTGGATCGGCAGATTTTGGCCGCCTTGGCGCTGTAAAGCAGCGCCGGTGGGGTTTGCGGAGCAGCACCTCTGTCCGCCAAAACCAGATCACGATTCGCGGGGCGGCCCAACAGCGCCCGTCACAGGCATCACAGTCCCCCGCATAGCAAAAAGCCCGCCGGGATGATCCGGGCGGGCTTTGGCAGGCTCAGGCGCTATGCGCGAGGTGCAAAATGACCCCTCAGCTACACCCGCTCGTCCCACCACAGGTGTTGCACTTCATGCAGGTGCCGTTGCGGACCAAGGTGTAGTTGCCGCACTCGCCGCAGGGGTCGCCCTCATAGCCTTGCATCTTGGCCTTGGTGCGCAGGTCCATCGGTTGGCTGGCCATCGCAGAGGTGCCGGACCGCAGCATCGCCCCCGAGGACGCCGCCCGTGCGGTTTCGGGCACCAGCATGTTCAGCGTGCTGACCGGATCGGTGCCGTTGGCCAGTGCCGTGGCCCCCATGCCGCCCTGCAGCACCACCAGTTCCTGCGGCAAACGCTTGCGCAGATAGCCCGTGCTGCTGATCTGCTTCAGCACTTCCAGCCCCCGGGTTGCGGCGGCGTCGGACATTTCGCTGATGTTGCGCTTGCCCTCTTCCTCGCCACGACCCAGCTCGTCGAACGACGCACCCTTGGGGGCAACGTGGGCAAGGTCGGTGCGGTCGAGGTAGGACACCGCCAGTTCGCGGAAGATGTAGTCGAGGATCGAGGTCGCGTTCTTGATGCTGTCGTTGCCCTGCACCATGCCTGCCGGTTCAAACCGGGTGAAGGTAAAGGCCTCGACAAACTCCTCCAGCGGGACGCCGTATTGCAGGCCGACCGACACCGCGATGGCGAAGTTGTTCATCATCGCGCGGAAGCCGGCACCTTCCTTGTGCATGTCGATGAAGATCTCGCCAAGCGAGCCGTCCTGATATTCGCCGGTGCGCAGGTACACCTTGTGGCCGCCGACGATGGCCTTTTGGGTGTAGCCCTTGCGACGCTCGGGCAGCTTTTCGCGGTGCGATTTGATGATCTCGCGGATGATCACCTTTTCGACGATCTTTTCGGCCATCACCACGGCCTTTTCCTGCGCCGATCCGGTGGCCATGATTTCTTCGGCCTCCTCGTCGTCTTCCACCAAGGCGGACGCCAGCGGTTGCGACAGTTTGGACCCGTCGCGGTAGAGCGCGTTGGCCTTGATGCCAAGCGACCAGGACAGTTCATAGGCCGCCAGCGTTTCGGAAATAGAGGCCGAGTTCGGCATGTTGATGGTCTTGGAAATCGCACCCGAGATGAAGGATTGCGCGGCGGCCATCATGTGGATGTGGCTGTTAACGCTCAGATACCGTTGGCCTTTCTTGCCGCAGGCATTGGCGCAATCGAAGACCGAATAGTGGTCAGGCTTCAGGAACGGTGCGCCCTCAAGTGTCATGGTGCCGCAGACATGGTCATTGGCGGCGTCGATCTGTGCTTTGGTGAAGCCAAGGTGGCGCAGCAGGTCGAAGGTCGGATCGTTCAGCTTGTCATCCGGGATGCCGAGGCTGCCTTTGCAGAAATCGGCGCCCAAGGTCCACTGGTTGAACACGAAGCGGATATCGAAAGCCGAAGGCAAGGCTGCCTCGATTTTCTCCAGCTCACGCGGGCCAAAGCCGTGGCCGATCAGGGATGTGTGGTTGATGCCCGGGCAGTTGCCAATGCTGCCGTGACCGACGGCATAGGCGACGATTTCGGCGGATTGGCTGGTGGAATAGCCCAGCTTTTCCAGCGCCGCCGGAACCGACTGGTTGATGATCTTGAAGTAGCCACCCCCCGCCAGTTTCTTGAATTTGACCAAGGCGAAGTCCGGCTCGATGCCTGTGGTGTCGCAATCCATCACCAGACCAATGGTGCCGGTGGGCGCGATCACCGTGGTCTGGGCGTTGCGGAAGCCATGCGCCTCGCCCAGGGTCAGCGCCTCGTCCCACGCGGATTTCGCAAGGGTGACAAGGGTTTGGTCGGGGCAGTTCGCGTGATCCAGCGGCACCGGGGCCACGTTCAGGCCTTCGTATTCGGTGCGGCTGTAGGCAGCGGCGCGGTGGTTACGAATGACGCGCAGCATGTGCGTGGCGTTGCGGGCGTAGCCCTTGAAGGCACCGAGTTCGCCCGCCATCTCGGCGCTGGTCGCATAGGCAACCCCGGTCATCAGGGCGGTCAGCGCGCCGCACAGGGCACGGCCTTCAACGCTGTCATAGCCCAGCCCCATGTTCATCAGCAGACCGCCGATGTTGGCATAGCCCAGACCAAGGGTGCGGAAATCATAGGACAATTGGGCGATTTCCTTGGACGGGAACTGCGCCATCATCACCGAGATTTCCAGCGTGATCGTCCACAACCGGCTGGCGTGGATATAGGCTTCGGCATCAAACTTGCCGTTGGCAAAGAAGGTCAGCAGGTTCATCGACGCAAGGTTGCAGGCGGTATCGTCCAGGAACATATATTCCGAACAAGGGTTTGACCCCCGGATCGCGCCATCTTCGGGGCAGGTGTGCCAGGCATTGACGGTATCGTGGAACTGGATGCCAGGGTCAGCACAAGCCCAGGCGGCGTGGCCGACCTGATCCCACAGATCGCGGGCCTTGACGGTTTTCGCGGTCTTGCCATCGGTGCGGCGGATCAGCGCCCAATCGGCATCATCCTTGACGGCCTTGAGGAAGGCATCGGTGACGCGGACCGAGTTGTTGGAGTTCTGGCCGGAGACCGAGATATAGGCTTCGGAATCCCAGTCGGTGTCATAGGTCGGGAATTCGATGCTGGTGAAGCCCTGACGCGCATACTGCAGGATGCGGTTGGTGTAAGTGTCCGGGATCATGCACTTTTTGGCGGCCTTGATCGCGGTTTTCAGGCCTGCGTTCTTGGTCGGATCGGTGGCATCGGCAATCACGCCGTCCCAGCCCTTGATGGCGGCGAAAATGTCGTTCAGCCGGGCTTCGTGCATCTTGGAACCGGCGACCAGAGAGGCAACCTTTTGTTCCTCAATGACTTTCCAGTTCACAAACGCCTCGACATCGGGGTGATCCATATCGCAGATCACCATCTTGGCCGCGCGCCGCGTGGTGCCGCCCGATTTGATTGCCCCTGCCGCCCGGTCGCCGATTTTCAGGAAGCCCATCAGGCCCGAGGATTTTCCGCCGCCCGACAGTTTTTCGCCTTCGCCGCGCAGCGATGAGAAGTTGGTGCCGGTGCCCGAGCCATATTTGAACAGGCGCGCCTCACGCACCCACAGGTCCATGATGCCGCCATCGCCGACCAGATCATCCTTGACCGACTGGATGAAGCAGGCGTGGGGTTGGGGGTGTTCGTAGGCCGAGTTGGACTTGGTCAGCACGCCCGTCAGGTGATCGACGTAGTAGTGCCCCTGCGCCGGACCATCGACGCCGTAGGCCCAATGCAGGCCGGTGTTGAACCACTGCGGGCTGTTCGGAGCTGCCATCTGGCGGGCCAGCATGAAGCGCATCTCGTCGTAATAGGCGACGGCATCGGCTTCGGTGGTGAAATAGCCGCCCTTCCAGCCCCAATAGACCCACGCCCCGGCCAGACGGTCGAACACTTGCTTGGCCGAGGTTTCGCCGACATAGCGCTGCTCCACCGGCAGTTTGGCCAGCTCGGCCTCATCGGGGATGGAGCGCCACAGAAACTCGGGCAGACCCTTTTCCTTGACGCGCTTCAGCCGCGCGGGGACGCCTGCCTTGCGGAAATACTTCTGCGCCAGCACATCGGACGCGACCTGGCTCCAGCCGCCGGGCACTTCGACAGCCTCGTTGCGGAACACGATGGTGCCATCCGGATTGCGGATTTCGGAGGTGGTCACAGCAAAGGCCATGGCACCATAGGCACCCGTGGTCTCGGTGGTAAACTTGCGCTCGATCTTCATCTGCCCCTGGTCCTTGCTGTTGCGGCGGGGCTTTGGTTGCCCCTTGCGCCGATGGTTCCTGCGCTGCCCGGCGCGACGCAACACAGTATCCCGCCCTGCCTGCATAAGCAGACATGGCCCCTGCGCCGGTCATCCGGTGCTTTGGTCCTTGGGATCGTCCTGTTGCGCCTGATGCACTATATCTAGTGTCTTACCCGGCGGCTTCGTCAAACTGTCGTAATTCGAAATGGGCTTCAACGGATTTTTTACACTTTTTGGCGAATATCTCGCTTGACGATTTTCTGGCCACATCACGCGCCTGTCATTGCCCTAGGGCGCCCAGCAACCCGAACCTGTGGATGGGTCTGGGGACAAAAGTTGCACCATTTTGTGAGGAGTGCCCGATTATTCAGGTTCCGGGCAGGTTTGGCCCCCGGCGCTCAGACTCTGGATGAATGGGGTATCCTGTGGACTGCCGCAAACCCGGCCGCTTCAGCCGATTCTCTGGGCAGCGGGCGAAACCGGGCGGTTGATCAGAACAATGCCCACAGCGACCAGAATCGCCGCCCCCAAAAGCGGCAAAGTCAGCGACTCGCCGAACACTACAGCCCCTAGCCCTAGTGCCAGCACCGGCGACAGGAAGGAAAAGCTGGCCACGGTGGCGGCAGGATAAACCGACAGCAGCCAGAGCCACGCGATAAAGCCACCCGCAACCACTACCGACGCTTGGATCACCAGCCACAAGATATGGTAGGGTTGCAGATCACGGATCAGCGGGCCGAACAGTGGCGACACGATCAGCAGGATGGGGGCAGACACCAGCACCATCCAGAACAACTGCATCTCTGGCCCCACGGCCTTCATCGTCGGGCGACGCGCGATAAAAGCGGTGCCCGCCCAGCCAAACGCACCGGCAAGCGCGCAGAGATCACCCACAAGGCTGCCCTCGCCCCCCTTGGCGCCCGACAGAATGGCCCAAGCCGCCCCCGCAAATGCCAGGGCCAGACCTGCGGCTTTTACAGGGGTGATGCGTTCGCCGGGCAGGCCGAAATGGGCCATGATCGAAAACCAGACCGGCATGGAATAGAAGATGACCGAGGCCCGCCCCACAGTGGTCAGATCAAGGGCGGTGAACAGGAACAGGAACTCGGCGGCGAAAACCGCCCCGATCAGACTGCCCGCCGCCCAGTCGCTGCGTGGCAAGCGCGGCGGCCTGCCCCGCCAGACCAGCCAGCCCCAGACGAAGAAAATCGCCAGAAATGACCGCAATCCGGCGTAAAACACCGGCTGCAACCCGGTGTTCACAATCTTGACGGTGATCTGGTTGACCGCCAGCACCAACATCACCGCCAGCATCACGGCAAGGCCCGCCCCGTCCAACCTGTCTTTGCGCATCGGGTGCCTCCTTGTGACGCCGAATGTGTCGCCGTGGCCTTTGGCAGGGTCAAGCGCATTCGGCTTTCGCAATTCCGCGCGACCCCCTACAACGCCGCCATGACCGATACAGCCCAGACCCCCGCCCAAAGTCGCGACACCTTTCGTGGCATTCTTTTGATGGTGGCCTCGATGGCCGGATTTGCCATAGAGGACATGTTCATCAAATGGGCCGCCGCGGGGATGCCGACAGGGCAGATTCTGCTGCTGCTGGGGGTGTTTGGCACCCCGGTCTTTGCCGCCATGGCGCGCAATCAGGGCCTGCGGACCATCAGCCGCGATGCCCTGCACCCGATGGTGGTGCTGCGCAATCTGGGGGAAATGGTGGGAACGGCCGGTTTCGTCACAGCCCTTGCGCTGATCCCGCTGTCTACCGCGACGGCAGTGTTTCAGGCGATGCCACTGTTTGTGACCATGGGGGCCGCGCTGTTCTTGGGTGAAACCGTGGGGTGGCGGCGGTGGTCGGCGATCCTCGTGGGGTTTGCGGGGGTGCTGCTGATCATCCGCCCGGGGCTGTCGGGGTTTCAGCCCGAAGTGCTTTGGTCCGTGCTGGCGGTCTTTGGCCTTGGCGTGCGTGACCTTGCGACGCGGCGGATTCCGTCAACAATATCAACCACTCAACTGTCGGCATGGGGCTTTGTGGCGGTCACCATCCTGGGGGCTGGCATGCTTGTCATCTCGGGTGGGGCGGTGGTGCCGACGGGGATGCAAAGCCTGTGGCTGACCGGCGCGCTGATCTGCGGGCTGGGGGCCTACTGGGCACTGACGCAGGCCAACCGGCTGGGCGAGGTGGCGGTGATCACCCCGTTCCGCTATTCGCGGCTGGTGTTCGGGCTGGCGATCGGGGCACTGGTGTTTTCGGAACGCCCCGATGTCATCACCCTGTGTGGGGCAGCCCTTATCCTGCTGGCCGGGCTTTACACCTTTGCCCGCGAGCGCGCCCGCAAACGCGCGCTTTCCATAAGCCCCGTGTCGCGCTAAGACGCGGACGAGAGCGCCACCGTCAAGCCGAGGGACACCCCATGAGCACGATCATCGACATTCACGCCCGCGAAATTCTGGACAGCCGGGGCAACCCGACGGTCGAAGTTGACGTCTATCTGGAAAGCGGGGCCATGGGCCGTGCAGCCGTTCCCTCGGGGGCATCCACCGGCGCCCATGAGGCCAATGAGCGCCGCGACGGCGACAAAAGCCGCTACAAAGGCAAGGGCGTGCTGGAGGCGGTGGCTGCCGTCAACGGGGAAATCGCTGAAGAAATAGTGGGTTACGACGCGACCGAACAGGTCGGCATCGACCGCACCATGATCGAGATGGACGGCACCCCCAACAAATCCCGCCTCGGTGCCAATGCCATTCTGGGCGTGTCGCTGGCGGTCGCCAAGGCGGCTGCCGAGGCCACCGGCCAGCCCTTGTTCCGCTATGTCGGCGGCACCTCGGCGCGTATCTTGCCTGTGCCGATGATGAACATCATCAACGGCGGCGAACATGCTGATAATCCTATTGATATTCAGGAATTCATGATCATGCCGGTGGGTGCCGACAACATCCGCGAGGCTGTGCGCATGGGGTCCGAGGTGTTCCACACCCTGAAGAAAGAGCTTCAGGATGCAGGCCACAACACCGGTATCGGCGATGAGGGTGGCTTTGCGCCCAACCTGAACTCTGCCCGCGATGCGCTTGATTTCATTCTGAAATCCATCGAAAAGGCAGGCTACCGTCCGGGTGAGGATATCTATCTGGCCCTCGATTGTGCCGCTACCGAATACTTCAAGGGTGGCAAGTATGAGATGAAGGGCGAGGGGAAATCCCTGTCCATCGAGGAGAATGTCGATTTTCTGGCCGGTCTTGCGGCAGATTATCCAATCATTTCAATCGAGGACGGCTGTTCCGAGGATGACTGGGCCGGCTGGAAACTGCTGACCGACAAGCTGGGGTCGAAGATCCAATTGGTGGGGGACGATCTGTTCGTGACCAACCCGCGTCGTCTGGCCGAGGGCATCAAGGCCGGTTGCGCCAATTCGATGCTGGTAAAAGTCAATCAAATCGGGACGTTGACTGAAACCTTGCAAGCGGTCGAGATGGCGCACCGCGCGCGCTATACCAACGTCATGTCGCACCGGTCGGGTGAGACCGAGGATTACACGATTGCTGACCTCTCGGTTGCCACCAACTGCGGCCAGATCAAAACCGGGTCGCTGTCGCGGTCGGACCGGCTGGCGAAATACAACCAGCTTATCCGCATTGAAGAACTGCTGGGCGAGACGGCAGAGTTTGCGGGCCGCTCGATCCTGCGGGGCTGACAGCCGGATTGCTGCGTAAAGTTTGCGTAGAGGATCCGTAAAGACCCTGTAGAGGATGCGTAGATACAAGGCCCCCGTCGGTACGCCCGGCGGGGGCTTTGTGTTGGCCCTTGCTGCGGGTCAGGATCGTGGCAGATTGGCGCGAATGAAGGATGGATTTATGATGACCGAAGCGGCCGCCATTATCGAAAAATTAAACCTCGCCCCGCATCCTGAGGGTGGCTGGTATCGGCAAACCTGGGAAGGACCGCTGGTTGATGGCAGGGCATCGGGAACGGCGATTTTATTCTTGCTGTCACAAGGCACGCGCAGTCATTGGCACCGCGTCGATGCGGATGAAATCTGGCTATGGCATGCGGGCGCCGCCGTAACGCTGCAGATCGGCACGGCGGCAGTGCGGCTTGGCCCCGACGTGCTGGGGGCGGATGTCGTGCAGGCCGTGGTGCCGAACGGCGTGTGGCAGGCGGCAGAGACGACGGGTGCGTGGTCATTGGTCAGTTGCACGGTCAGCCCCGGCTTTCGGTTTGACGGCTTTGAACTCGCGGCCCCCGGTTTCGATCTGGCGGCAGAGGCAGAGGCCTAGATGGATCATCGGGCATGGGTGGCGGCTTTGCCCGCCGAGGCCAAGGCCGCGCTGACCAAACGGTCGGACCGGGCGGGGTTGCGGCATCTGGCCTGCCATGGCGGCGCGATTGCCGTGGTGGGCACGCTGATCGCCATCGGTGTGCCGGGGTGGTGGGCGCTGTTGCCGGTGCAGGGGGTGTTGATCGTGTTCCTGTTCACGCTGGAGCATGAGGCGACGCATAAGACCCCCTTTGCGTCTGAGGCGCTGAACGAATGGGTCGGGCGGTTGTGCGGGCTGGCGCTGATCCTGCCGTTTGAATGGTTCCGGTATTTCCATCTGGCGCATCACCGCTGGACCAATATCGAAGGCCGCGACCCCGAACTTGAGGGGGCCAAGCCAGAGACCAAGGCGGCTTGGGTCTGGCATGTGTCGGGCCTGCCCTACTGGATCGCCGCAGTCCGGCTGCTGGCAAACCTTGTGCGGGGCCGCGCGCAGGGGGAGTATCTGCCCAGCACCGCCCTGCCCCGCATTATACGCGAGGCGCGGATCATGCTGGCGGTCTATCTGGCGATTGCAGTGGTGGCGGGGCCGCTGGCGCTGTGGGTCTGGGTTGTTCCGGTGCTGCTGGGTCAGCCTGCGTTGCGGCTGTATCTGCTGGCCGAGCATGGCGACTGCCCCCGGGTGGCGGATATGTTCTTGAACACGCGGACCACCTTTACCAACCGCATCGTGCGGTTTCTGGCGTGGAACATGCCCTATCACACCGAACACCACGTCTATCCCAACGTGCCGTTTCATCAGTTGCCCGGCCTGCATACGATGATGCGCGATGCGTTGCAGGTGACGGCAGAGGGCTATGCCGCCTTTACCACCGCATATCTGCGGCGGCGGTAAGCGCGATTGTTCCCGTCACAAAATACGATTGGCAGTTCGGGCGGACTGGCCTTATGGCAAGGGGATGAACCAAATCCCCGGACCGAAAAACGAAGACAGCGCCAAAGGCTTTGTGCTGGCGGTGATGGCTTATGTGCTGTGGGGGTTTTTGCCGTTCTACATGAAGGCCGCAACGCATATCGGCCCGCTGGAGGTGATCGCTCATAGAGTGGTGTGGTCGGTGCCAATCGCCTTGGGCGTTTTGCTGTGGATGGGGCGGACGTCTGATCTCGCGACCGCGCTGCGCAGCCCGCGAATGCTGGGGATGGCGGCGATTACGGCGGCACTGATCACGGCCAACTGGGGGATTTACGTCTGGTCGATCATGAACGGCCATGCGCTGGACACCGCGCTTGGCTATTACATCAACCCGCTATTTTCGGTGTTTCTTGGCCGGGTTTTGCTGGGCGAACGGCTGAGCCGGGCGCAATGGGTGGCGATTGCGCTTGCGACCTGTGCCGTGGTGATCCTGACCGTTGAGGCCGGGAGCCTGCCATTTGCAGCACTCGGGTTGACGGTCTCTTGGGGCATTTACGCGTTTTTCAAGAAATCGCTGCCCATTGGCCCCAATCAGGGTTTCGCGCTGGAGGTGCTGATTCTGCTGGCCCCGGCCTTGGCCTATGTCGGCTGGCTGATCGGCACCGGCACCGGGCATTTTGGTGTAGGGGGGCCGTGGGACACCGTGCTGCTGATGTGCGGCGGGCTGGTCACTGCGGTGCCGCTGATGCTGTACGCCAACGGCGCCAAGCTGTTGCGGCTGTCCACCATCGGCATCCTGCAATACATTGCGCCGACGATGATTTTCGTCACCGCGGTGTTCGTGTTCGGCGAGCCGTTCAGCACCGGCAAGATGATCGCCTTCCCGATGATCTGGGCGGCTTTGGCAATCTACACCACGGCAATGGTCCGGCAGGCGCGGGCTTAAGGTCTGCTGATCTGCCCGCCCCCAACGGCGGCGGGAACCCCGGTGGTGGTTTTGCACGATGTGGGCAGGCCGCGCATGACGCGGACGGCGAGGTGGGCAAAGGCCTGTGCCTCCAGCATATCGCCGTTCAGGCCTGCGGATTCGACGGGCTCGACCGTGCAGGGCAGTTGGGCCGACAGCGCGCGCATCAGGGTGGCGTTGTGGCGACCGCCGCCTGTGACCAGAAGGCGGGTGACGGGGCTGGAGAAATGCTGGGCGCCCAGAGCCACGGAGAGGGCCGCGGCGGCGGTCAGGGTGGCAGCGGCATCGGCGGTGCTCAGGGGTTGGACCTTGGTGAGCAGGGCGTGAAAATCGTTGCGGTCCAAGGATTTGGGGGGCATCTTCAGGAAATAGGGGTGGGCGGCGAAAGCGTCGAGAATGCTTTGATCCGGGGTGCCCGCCGCCGCCATCTGGCCTGCATCATCGAAGCCTAACCCAAGCCGGGCCTGCATCAGATCGTTCACCGGCGCGTTGGCGGGGCCGGTGTCGAAGGCCAGCAGCGCGCCTTGCGTTTCGGGGCCAGGTTGCGACGGGTCCACCCATGTCAGGTTGCCGACGCCGCCCATGTTCAGGAACGCAAGTGGCTCCTGCGCGCCCATCCAGCGGGCACAGGCGAAATGGTAGAACGGGGCCAAGGGCGCGCCCTGCCCGCCAAGCGCCACGTCGCTGCTGCGGAAATCCCAGACCACCGGCAGGCCCAGAACCTGCGCCAGCACCGCTCCCGACCCCGCCTGATGGGTGCCGCGCCCGGCGGGATCATGCGCGAGGGTCTGGCCGTGAAAGCCCACGACATCCGCCCCGGAAAACCGCGACAGCACCTCGGCATGGGCGGTTTCCACCACCTCTGCCGCCGCCTCCACCCCCGGATCGCCGGGCCACAGCCCAAAGGCCGCGCGGATGGTGGATTGCTCGGCAGCCGTGTAGGGGCGGTAGGCATCGGGGCCGAATTCGACGATCCGGTGGCCATCGGTCAGCACCATCGCGGCATCCACCCCGTCCAGCGAGGTGCCCGACATCGTGCCAAGTGCCCAGATCGGCTCTGCCATCTTCCCCTCGCCCCCTGCCCCGGCTATACGCTGCGGACCTTAATGCACGAGGCGGCCATGACCTACCATCCGAAATCCGATTTCATGCGCGTGATGATGACCCGCGGCTACCTGGCCGATTGCACGGATTATCAGGCGCTCGACGAGGCTTTGGTCAAAGGGGTCGTGCCCGGCTATATCGGCTTTGATGCGACGGCGACGTCGCTGCATGTGGGCAGCCTGATCCAGATCATGATGCTGCGCTGGTTGCAGAAATGTGGCGGCAAGCCGATTGTTCTGATGGGCGGCGGGACCACCAAGGTGGGCGATCCGTCTTTCCGGGCCGAGGAACGCCCGCTGCTGACCAACGCGCAGATTGACGCCAATATTGACGGCATCAAACGGGCGTTTTCGCCCTATGTGACATTTGGCGACGGGGCGACCGATGCGGTGATGGTCAACAATGCCGAATGGCTGGATGATCTGAATTATCTGTCGTTCCTGCGCGATATCGGCAAGCATTTCTCCGTCAACCGGATGCTTTCGTTTGAAAGCGTAAAGTCGCGGCTGGACCGGGAACAATCGCTGTCGTTCCTTGAATTCAACTACATGATCCTGCAAGCCTATGATTTTCTTGAACTGAACCGCCGCTATGGCTGTCTTGTGCAGATGGGCGGGTCGGATCAGTGGGGCAATATCGTCAACGGGGTGGACCTCACGCGCCGGGTGATCAATGCCGAGGTGTTCGGGCTGACCTCGCCGCTGCTGACCACATCGGATGGCAAGAAAATGGGCAAAAGCCAGAATGGCGCGATCTGGCTTAACGCCGATCTGCTGTCGCCCTATGAGTTCTGGCAATTCTGGCGCAACACCACGGACGCCGATGTGGGGCGGTTCTTGAAGCTGTATACCGAGATGGAGATAGACGAGTGCGACCGTCTGGGCGCGCTGTCGGGGTCGGAGATCAACGCGGCCAAGGTTGTGCTCGCCAATGCCGTGACCACCCTGCTGCACGGGGCCGAGGCTGCGGCGGCGGCAGAGGCCACGGCGCGCGAGGTGTTTGAGCGCGGCGGTGTGGGGGGCGATCTGCCGACCTTCGCGCTCAGCGTGGCCGACCTGACCGATGGCATCACCGTGGCGCAACTGTTCGTGCGCGCAGGGCTGGCAGCGACGGGCAAGGACGCCAAGCGGCTGATTCAGGATGGCGGCGCGCGGCTGAATGACGAGGTGGTGCTGGATGCGGGCCAGAAGATCGGGGCTGGCGATCTGGGCGACGCGTTAAAGCTGACGGCGGGCAAAAAGCGCCATGCGTTGATTACGCTCGGGTAATCCGGGCGTCATCGTCGATCAGCGCCATGCTGGCCGGGGTCCACCGCCACAAGATCAGGTTGCGCGCCCCCGGGCCTGCCATGCGGGCATAACTTGGGGCGAGCAGTCCGGCGTAGCCTGCGTTCAGCAATTGCCGGGCCAGCACCTGTCCCGGCGGGTTTACGCGCACCCGCCAATCATCGGCGGCCAAATCGGCGGGGGTCAGGTTTTGGGTTGCGAGCAGGTCTGCATCGCAGGCATCAAACACTGGCTCTACATCCGCCTGAAAGCTGATCAGCAGGGTTGGTTGCAGCGGTTGGCCGATTTGGGAAACCTCTCGTACAGCCGTCACCGGATCGAGCGTGGTGTAAAGCGCGGCCATGCCTTTAGGGTTGAAGCGCCCGCCAAAACGCCGAGCGCCTTCACCAGATAACGGGTCCGAAACCCAGATCGGGTTCAGCGCGCGGTAGACAATGCCTTGGAATTTCATTCAGGCGTAGATGCCCGCATCTACCGCGTCGATATAGTCCATCACCTCTGCCGCACGGCCCATGGTCAGCAGGTGCATCGCGGTGAGGCCACCAAATCCCGGCAGCGTTTCCGACCGATACCACGCATAGGCCAGCAGATCGGAGCCGAAACGGGGCGAGACGCGGTTCACAATCTCAACCATCTCACGCAGGCGGGTCTGGGTGCGGGGGGTGCCGATGCGGTCTTTGCGCGACAGCGCGTCACGGCCAAGGCCAATCGAGCGGGCAACATCATCCACCGTGGTCAGCAGCGTGTCGGCGATGGCGCGGGGCGAAAAGCCGGGGGCATCGGGACGGTGAGTCAGGGCGATGTTCATGGCAGGCTCCACAAGGATTGACGCAATATAGCGCCAATCCTTGTGAAATTCAACCATTACGGTTGCACGGTGACTTTCGTCATCACATCCGGTGCGGTCGGCGGCTCACCTTTGGTGATGGCATCCACCACGTCCATGCCGGACACAACCCGGCCCACGACGGTGTATTGGCCGTTCAGAAAATCACCCGGCGCGAACATGATGAAGAACTGGCTGTTGGCGCTGTCGGGGGATTGGCTGCGGGCCATGCCGACGACACCACGGGCAAAGGGGATGTCCGAAAACTCGGCCGGAAGGTCAGCCTTGTCGGACCCGCCCATGCCAGCCTGCCCCAGATCGCCGCCCGATTTGCCGAACTTCACATCGCCGGTTTGCGCCATGAAGCCGTCGATGACGCGGTGAAACACCACGCCGTCATAGGCGCCCTCGGACGCAAGAGCGGTGATTTGTGCGACATGCTTGGGGGCGACATCGGGCAGCAGGTCGATGACGATGCTGCCATTGGCCCCGCCTGCGACGTCGATCACAAGGTTCGGGCCGGGGCCGTCGGTTGCGTCTTGCGCGAAGGCGGCGGTGCCCAGCATGAGTGCCGCGACGGTGAGGGCGTTACGCAACATCGGCGGCCACCCGGACGGTGATCATGCGGTCGGGGTTTGCCGGCGGCTCACCCTTGGCGATCTTGTCAACATGCTCCATCCCGGAAATCACCTGACCGTAAACGGTATACTGGCCGTTCAGGAAGGAATTTTCGGTGAAGTTGATGAAGAACTGGCTGTTGGCCGAATTCGGGTTCGACGAACGCGCAGCCCCAATCGAGCCGCGCGCGTGGGGCAGTTTGGAGAACTCGGCAGGCAGATCGGGGTGTTCGGACCCGCCGGTGCCTGCGCGGCGCAGGTTGAAGTTGTTTTCCATATTGCCGTTTTCAACATCACCCGTCTGGGCCATGAAGCCATTGATCACACGGTGAAAACACACGTTGTCATAGGCCTTGGCGCGGGCAAGCGCCTTCATGCGTTCCACATGTTTGGGGGCCACGTCGGGCAGCAGTTGGATCACCACTTCGCCGTCTTTCAGCGTCAGGATGATGGTGTTTTCCGGGTCGTTGATGTCAGCCATGGGGCGTCCTTTGCGGTTTGGTTGCGCGGGAACGTAATGTCGGGGGGGCCAAAGGGGAAGGGCAAACCTGCCAGATCGGTTGACGGCGGGCTGCTTTGCGCGTCAAAAGCGGTTGAACAGCAGATGGAGGCCCCCGATGGCATGGAAAACCCTGGATGACGTGGCATTGGCGGGCAGCGTCGTGCTGACGCGGGTGGACATCAACGTGCCGATGGAGGGCGGCGTGGTGACGGACGCCACCCGGATCGAAAAGATCGTGCCTACGGTAGAGGATATTCTGGCGCGGGGTGGCCGGGTGGTGCTGCTGGCGCATTTTGACCGGCCGAAGGGCAAGGTTGTGCCGTCGATGAGCCTTGCGCATGTGGTGCCTGCGCTGGAGGCGGCACTGGGGCGCAAGGTGGTGTTCGGCGCGGATTGCGTGGGCGAGGTGGCGGCGGCGGCGATTGCGGCGGCGGGTCCGGGCGATGTGGTGCTGCTGGAGAATACGCGGTTTCATGCCGGGGAAGAGGCCAATGACCCGGCGATGGCCGCGGCCTTGGCGGCTTTGGGCGATGTGTTTGTGAACGACGCGTTTTCGGCCGCGCACCGGGCGCATGCGTCCACTGCCGGGATCGCGGCGTTGTTGCCAGCCGCGGCGGGGCGGTTGATGGAGGCCGAATTGCGCGCGCTGGAAGCCGCCTTGGGCACGCCGGAGCGGCCTGTGGTGGCCGTGGTCGGCGGGGCGAAGGTTTCGACCAAGCTGGAATTGCTGGGCAACCTTGTGACCAAGGTCGATCATCTGGTGATCGGCGGCGGCATGGCCAACACCTTCCTTGTGGCGCAAGGGGTGGAGGTCGGCAAATCCTTGGCCGAACGCGATATGGCGGCGACGGCGTTGGAGATTGTGGCAAAGGCCAAGGCTGCGGGCTGCACCATCCACTTGCCGGTGGATATTGTGGTGGCGCGCGAGTTCAAGGCGGGGGCGGCGTCTGAGGTGCTGCCGGTGGGAAAATGCCCGGCGGACGCGATGATTCTGGATGCGGGGCCAGCAACGGTTGCGGCGATTGAGGCGGTGTTCAAGGCCAGCAAGACGCTGATCTGGAACGGGCCGCTTGGCGCGTTTGAGATCACGCCCTTTGATGCGGCGACCAATGCGGCGGCGAAGGCTGCGGCGGATTTGACCGTGGCGGGCAAGCTGATCTCGGTTGCGGGGGGCGGTGATACGGTTGCCGCGCTTAATCAGGCCGGGGCTGCGGAACATTTCACCTTCATTTCCACAGCGGGTGGTGCTTTCCTGGAGTGGATGGAGGGCAAGGAGTTGCCCGGTGTCACAGCCCTGATGGGTTAGCGCTGACTGGTAGCGCAATCAGGATTGCGCCGACGGCGGGCCAGCGGTTATGGCCGAAAGACAGGCTTGCGAGGAAGGACGGTCGCGATGAGTTTTTCGGAAATGACGGCGCAAATCCGCGAGGGGCGTGGTTTTATCGCGGCCCTTGACCAAAGCGGCGGGTCCACGCCCAAAGCCTTGCAGCAATACGGCGTGGCACCGGATGCCTGGACCGATGAGAGCGGCATGTATGATCTGATTCACGCGATGCGCGCGCGGATCATGCAATCGCCCGCCTTTTCCGGGGACAAGGTGGTGGGAGCCATCCTGTTTGAACAGACGATGGACCGGATGGTCGAAGGCCTGCCGACCGCGACTTACCTGTGGGACAAGCGCCATGTCGTGCCGTTTCTGAAGATCGACAAAGGGTTGGAGGCCGAGGTAGACGGCTGCCAATTGATGAAACCGATGCCGGACCTCGACGCGCTGCTGGCGCGGGCGAAGGCGGCGGGGATCTATGGCACCAAGGAACGCTCGGTGATCAGTGCCGCCAATGAGCAGGGCATTCAGGCCATTGTGGACCAGCAGTTTGCGGTTGGGGCGCAGGTCGCGGCCCATGGGCTGATGCCGATTCTTGAACCCGAAGTGACGATTTCCATCGCGGACAAGCCGCAGGCCGAGGCGCTGTTGCAAGCGGCCCTGCTGCGGGGTCTGGACGCCCTGCCCCCGGGCAGCCAAGTGATGCTGAAGGTCAGCCTGCCGAGCGTGGACAATTTTTATGCGTCCTTGGTCGATCATCCAGCGGTGCTGAAGGTGGTGGCTTTGTCGGGCGGGCACAGTCGCGACGCCGCCAACGCGATTCTGGCGCGCAACCGGGGCATCATTGCCAGCTTCAGCCGGGCGCTGTCGGAAGGCCTGTCGGCGGGCCAAAGCGATGCGGCGTTTGACGCGATGTTGGGAAATGCGGTGTCGTCGATTCATGCGGCCTCGGTTGCTGGCTGAACTGCAACACATTTGACCGATGGGAAGGCCCCGGTTGATCCGGGGCTTTCCGTCACTGCGCAGCCTATGTCATTGTTCCGGCACGCCCCCGGTAAAGAGGGGCCACGACACGAGGCAGGCCGTTTCCATGAGCACACCCCATTCCCGCCCCGCGATCGGTGGTATTCTATACTTTCTGCTCGCCGCCACCTTGGGGGCCTATTTCACCTTTGCCGCCGTGCAGGGCGATTACGGCGTGTTCCGCCGGGTGCAGATCACGGCGGATGCCGCCACCCTGACCGCCGAACGCGACCGTCTGACCGCCGAGCTGGCCGACCTGCGCAACCTGACGCACCGGTTGTCCGACGCGTTTCTGGACGTGGATTTGCTGGACCAGCAGGCCCGCGATGTGCTGGGCTATGTGCGGGCCGATGAGATTGTGATCCGCTAGCCGGACCTTCGGCGCCGATATTGTTGCCTTCACACGTGCAAAGACCGATTGGGACTGCCTTGGAACAAGGGATGCCCAATGCTCGACCACATCTTTCTGACTGTCCGTGACACCGCCCGCTCGGTCGCATTTTATGCGGCGGTGCTGCCATTGGTCGGCATCTCGATCCGGCATGACTATGACGGGCAGGACGGCCACCCTGACCTGAAAGGATTCGGGGCGGACGGCAGGATGTTCTTCTGGCTGCGTCAGGGGACACCTGCACCCGATGCCGTCCATGTCGGTTTTGTCGCCAAATCCGAAGCGCAAGTGCGCGCGGCCCATGCGGCGGCGCTTGCGGCGGGGGCTGCGGAAATCCATCCGCCCGGCCCGCAACTGCATTACGATCCCCGATATTTTGCGGCGCAAATCAAGGATCTCGACGGTTACAGCGTGGAATTTGTCTTCAAAAGCTGGCAGCACGGCTGATATCTGCCATGCACCTTGCGCATCCCCTGCGGGCGAAATTTTGCTTTGACCCAATAATCCCCGATGTTGTAGAGATAGTTTAACACTGAACTATTCCACCGCACGAGGGAGGGTTGCCTATGGCCACCAAGAAACCGGCTGACCGGCCGAATGTGTCGAAGGACGAGTTGCTGGGCTATTACCGCGAAATGCTGCTGATCCGCAGGTTCGAGGAAAAGGCCGGGCAATTGTACGGGATGGGTCTGATCGGCGGGTTTTGCCACCTGTATATCGGGCAGGAAGCCGTGGTTGTGGGGCTTGAGGCTGCGGCCAAAGAGGGCGACAAACGGCTGACCAGCTACCGCGACCATGGCCATATGCTGGCCTGCGGGATGGACCCCAAGGGCGTGATGGCGGAACTGACCGGGCGCATCGGCGGCTATTCCCGTGGCAAGGGCGGGTCGATGCACATGTTCTCCAAGGAAAAGCATTTCTACGGCGGGCATGGCATCGTGGGCGCGCAGGTGCCGCTTGGCGCAGGTCTGGCCTTTGCCGACAAGTATCTGGGCAATGACAATGTGACCTTCACCTATTTTGGCGATGGCGCGGCCAACCAGGGTCAGGTCTATGAGACCTATAACATGGCCGAACTTTGGGCTCTTCCGGTGATTTTCGTGATTGAAAACAACGGTTATGCCATGGGGACGTCTGTCAAACGCTCCACCAAATCCACCAGCTATTTCGGGCGTGGCGTGGCCTATGGCATCGCGGGCGAACAGGTGGACGGCATGGATGTGCTGGCGGTGAAAGCGGCGGGTGAAAAGGCCTTGGCGCATTGCCGCGCTGGAAACGGGCCGTATATCCTTGAAATGATGACCTATCGCTATCGCGGCCATTCAATGTCTGACCCGGCGAAGTATCGCACCCGGGAAGAAGTTGAAAAGATGCGGTCGGAAAAGGACGCCATCGAACATGTGCGCGACCTGCTGGTCAATGCGGGCCTTGCGACCGATGACGATCTGAAAGCCATCGACAAGGAGATCAAGGCGACCGTCAACGAAGCCGCTGAATTTTCAAAAGAAAGCCCGGAGCCGCCGCTGAGCGACCTCTGGACTGATATCTACGCGTAAGGGAGGATTGACATGGCAACGCAGGTATTGATGCCGGCCCTTTCTCCGACGATGGAGGAAGGCACACTGGCGAAGTGGCTGGTCAAAGAGGGGGATGTGGTCAAATCGGGCCAGATCCTCGCCGAGATCGAGACCGACAAGGCGACGATGGAATTTGAGGCGGTCGATGAGGGCACGGTTGGCCGGATTCTGGTGGCCGAAGGCACCAGCGGCGTGAAGGTGAACACGCCAATTCTGGTGCTGGTCGAGGCGGGCGAGTCGGCGGATGCGGCCCCGGTTGCGGCCGTTGCGGCGGCCCCGGTGGCTGCCGTTGCAGCAGCGCCGGTTGCGGCGGCTGTGGTTGCTGCGGCACCGGTTGCGGCTGTGGGATGGCCCCATGCCGAACTTCCCGAAGGCCCGACCAAGACGATGACGGTGCGCGAGGCCCTGCGCGAAGCGATGGCCGAGGAAATGCGCGCCGATCCGTCGGTGTTCCTGATGGGCGAGGAAGTGGGCGAGTATCAGGGGGCCTACAAGATTTCCCAAGGCCTGCTGGACGAGTTCGGGGCCAAGCGCGTGGTCGATACCCCGATCACCGAGCATGGCTTTGCCGGTATTGCGGTTGGTGCCTCCTGGGGGGGGCTGCGGCCGATCCTGGAATTCATGACGTTCAACTTTGCCATGCAAGCCATTGACCATATTCTGAATTCGGCGGCAAAGACCCTGTACATGTCGGGCGGCCAGATGGGCAGCCCGATCGTGTTCCGTGGCCCGAACGGGGCAGCAGCCCGCGTCGGCGCACAGCACAGCCAGGATTATTCGGCATGGTATGCTGCGATTCCTGGTCTGAAGGTTTGCATCCCCTATTCGGCGGCGGATGCCAAAGGCCTGATGAAAACCGCGATCCGCGATCCGAACCCGGTGATCTTCCTTGAGAATGAAATTCTCTATGGTCGCAGCTTCGAGGTGCCGACCGACCCCGATTTTGCCATTCCCTTTGGCAAGGCTTCCATCCTGCGGGCGGGTACCGATGTGACCATCGTGTCGTTTGGCATCGGTCTGACCTATTCGCTGGCGGCGGCAGAGGAACTGGCGAAGGAGGGGATATCTGCGGAAGTCATCAACCTGCGCACCCTCCGGCCCATCGACTATGACACGGTGCTGGCGAGCGTGATGAAGACCAACCGTTGTGTGACGGTCGAGGAAGGCTTCCCCGTCGGGTCCATCGGCGATCATCTGGCATCCACCATCATGCAGCGCGCGTTTGACTATCTGGACGCGCCGGTGGTGACATGCACGGGCAAGGACGTGCCGATGCCCTATGCGGCGAACCTTGAAAAACTTGCGCTGACGACGACCGTGGAAGTGGTCGCCGCCGTCAAATCCGTCTGCTACCGGTGAGGTGAGGCTATGGCTGTGCAAATCCTGATGCCCGCGCTTTCCCCGACGATGGAGGAAGGTACGCTGGCGAAATGGCTGGTGAAAGAAGGGGATGTGGTCAAATCGGGCCAGATCCTCGCCGAGATCGAAACCGACAAGGCGACGATGGAGTTCGAAGCGGTCGATGAAGGGATCATCGGCAAGCTGCTGGTGGCCGAAGGTACGGCGGGCGTGAAGGTGAACGCGCCGATTGCCGTGCTGGTGGAGGAAGGCGAGTCGGCTGACGCGGCCCCTGCCCCGGTCGCAGCGGCAGCGGCACCCGTTGCAGCAGCGGCGGCTCCGGTCGCGGCGGTGGCTGCGGTTGCGGCCCCGAAAGCGGCAGGCGCGCGGGTGTTCGCCTCGCCCTTGGCGCGGCGGATTGCTGCGGAAAAGGGGCTTGATCTGACCCAAGTCACCGGGTCTGGCCCACATGGCCGGATCGTCAAAGCAGATGTGGAGGTGGCAAAGCCAGCGGCGGCGGTTGCCGTGGCGGCCCCGGTTGCGTCGGCAGCAGCCCCTGCCCCGGCCAAAGCCGCGGCAGCCATGCCGACCGGGCCGTCAACGGAAACCGTGCTGAAAATGTACGCGGACCGGGCCTATGAGGAAATCCCGCTGGACGGCATGCGCCGCACCATCGCCGCCCGCCTGACCGAGGCCAAGCAGACCATCCCGCATTTCTATCTGCGCCGCGAAGTTCGCCTCGACGCGCTGATGGCCTTCCGCGAGACGCTGAACAAGCAGCTTGAGGCACGCGGCGTAAAGCTGTCGGTCAACGACTTCATCATCAAGGCCTGTGCCATGGCCTTGCAGGCGGTGCCAAATGCCAATGCGGTCTGGGCAGGCGACCGGATGCTGCGGTTGAAGCCGTCGGACGTAGCGGTTGCTGTGGCGATCGAAGGCGGGCTGTTCACCCCGGTTCTGCGCGACGCGCACCAGAAATCGCTCAGCGCCTTGTCGGCCGAGATGAAGGATCTGGCTGGGCGTGCGAAGACGAAAAAGCTGGCACCGCATGAATATCAGGGCGGGTCTTTCGCGATCTCAAACCTGGGGATGATGGGGGTCGAGAATTTCGACGCCGTGATCAACCCGCCGCACGGGTCCATTCTGGCCGTGGGTGCGGGGATCAAGAAGCCAGTGGTGCTGGCGGATGGCACGCTTGGTGTGGCGACGGTGATGTCGATGACATTGTCGGTCGATCACCGGGTCATTGACGGTGCCTTGGGGGCCGAGTTCCTGAAAGCGATCATCGAAAATCTGGAAAAGCCGCTGTCGATGCTGGCGTAAATCTGGGCTGGCGTAGGCCAGAATAAAAAAAGGCCCGCAAGCAAATGCTTGCGGGCCTTTCCTCATGTGAAACGTCAATCAGTTATTGTCGGCGAACAGATGGTCCATCTTGACCGAAGGCTGATCACAACCGGCCTCGCCCACAATCCGCGCCGGAACCCCGGCAACGGTCTTGCACGGCGGAATGTCCTGCAACACCACTGACCCTGCCGCGATCCGCGAGCAATGGCCAACGGTGATGTTGCCCAGAACCTTGGCCCCCGCCCCGATCAGCACACCATTGCCGATCTTGGGGTGCCGGTCGCCATCTTCTTTGCCCGTACCACCCAGAGTGACGGAATGGAGCATCGACACGTTGTCACCGACCACCGCCGTCTCGCCGATCACGATGGAATGGGCGTGGTCGATCATGATGCCTTTGCCAACCTTGGCCGCAGGATGGATATCGACACCAAACGCCTCTGACACCCGCATCTGCACGAAATAGGCCAGATCAATCCGCCCCGTCGTCCAAAGCCAATGCCCAACCCGGTATGCCTGAACCGCCTGATATCCCTTGAAGAACAGGATCGGCTGCAAAAACCTGTGGCAGGCGGGGTCACGTTCAAACACCGCCATCAGATCGGCGCGCGCGGCGACCCCCAGTTCGGGGTCGTTGGCATAAGCCTCATCCGCGATTTCGCGCAAGATCTGCTCGCTCATCTCTCCGGACGCCAGTTTCAGCGAGAACCGGTAAGCCAGTGCCCGT
The DNA here is from genome assembly GCA_963772935.1 of uncultured Alphaproteobacteria bacterium. Classification (GTDB taxonomy): domain Bacteria; phylum Pseudomonadota; class Alphaproteobacteria; order Rhodobacterales; family Rhodobacteraceae; genus JANNNF01. Next base: position 643,334 of record CAVYZK010000009.1, read on the forward strand.
TCCATCGACGCATGATGCAGCAATCCCGAATGAATAAGGCCGCCAAGCAGCGGCTCTTGCCGTATCGCCTCAACCGCCTCGTCACAGACGCGCCGCCAAACCGGATCGACAGTCAACATACGTGGTTTGGTTTCAGCCATGGCAAGCCTCCTGTTTGCGGTGACTTTAGCATATAGACCCCGCGTGGAACAGAGAAAGCCTGTGATGCCGACCATTCGCCATAGTGATCCGTCAGGCTGCAACATCAAGGGATCGGAATGGCCCCGGCCCAAATCGGTCTGATACTTGGGCAACCGAAAGGGTGAATGCCCCCGAAACCCCTGCCAGACTTTGTGCGGTGGCTGTAAACGTCCAGTCTGGGGCGGTTACATTTGCCTCAAACACGATGGCAGCACCTTGCACCACTCGCAGAAGATAGCGCTCACCGTCTTCGCCCAACGGCACCTCGCTGGATTGCCACGAGTCCCCGTCAATACGCGTGCGGCGGACCCAACTTGCGGCAAGATCACCCGATAGCAACCGGTTCGCTTTCAGATGGGCGACCGGATAGGGGCGCAACCCGATACCGTCGAATGCCGCCACCTTCATCACCACATTGGGGTCGCTGTATCCTCGCCCGGTCGCGCCGATACGGTAGTGGCGCGCAAGGCCGCGCGCCGACAAGGCAAGGTCGATCTGGGCCAAACTCCGGTCCAGCAAAACCACCTGGCTGCCAACCGGCCAGACGGCGGGCATGATCCCGTCAGTGCCCTGCTGACCGCGCAAGCGCAGGCTCAACTCATACGTTTCGGGGGCGACCAGAACCGCTTCAACAAACTGGAGCACCTCCCATGTTCCCGAACTTCCGTCACCGATGGCCATCGCATTTGCACCGTTCAGAACCGCATCCGTTGAGGCCGAGGCCAACCCCCCGGAAAAGATCCTGACGCGCAAAGGGGCACCGTGGTCCCAAACCCCCGTCTGTGCGGCCAGTAAGGGGTGTTTCCGTCACCCCGATAACGGCCGGGGCCGCCAGCAAACGATTGATTTCATAGCCCGCGTCTTCAGGCGCAGACCAGACGGCCACAGACCCAGGCCAAGGTGCCGCAGTAACGGCAATATGCGGCGCATGCGGAATTTCCTGCCCCGTCAACAGTGGCAGATCAAGGAACACCGGGTAGACCGGAACCGGTGAGACAAACGTCCGCGGCACGATCCGCTCATCTGCCACATCCGATGGCTGGTAGACGCCCGGCTCAACGCGAACCGCCTCTATCAACTGCGCATCAGCTTGTTCAACCCTGTCGATGCGGTAGCGCCGTCCCTGCACCTGCACCACATCACCAGCCCCCAAGGCCAGTTGCGACCGTGGCAAAGCAAAGCGCGCCGTATCTCGGGCAACCCGCGCCTCGGTCAACCAGCGTTCCGTTATTCCGCGTGCTTCGGCTGTCGTCAGCACAAGCGGCATTTCGCTTTGCGTCACAGCCCGGCTTTCCTCATCAGGAAACGTGGCTTCGGCAAAACGGACCTCATAGTTGCCTTCAGCTTCAACAAAGCCAAGCCGCACCCGACCTGCGATTTCAACATCCGAGGTTCTGATGGCTTCGAACGGCCCGTCCAAGTCATCGCTGAGCGCCAGATGCTGATCCTCCAAAGCCGCAACCAACTGGCCATTCCGCATCCGAAACTGCAAGGCACCCGCCCGTTCAACGGAATCAAATCCGTACGCAATCATCAGCGCCTGCAGGCTAGAACGCGCTGTCCCGATCTCTGTCTGGGCAAAGCCACGCACGACCCCGTCAAGGCCCGTGACATCCGGCCCGATCACACCCGACGTCTCGCAAATATCCGCGACAACGGTGGCCAATGGCTGGTTGGTGATCCGTCCATTCAGCCAATGCCCGCGCGAATAGTTTTCGGCATCGGCCCAGACGTTGGATTGTGTGGGGAACTCGGGGAAGGGCCGCGCATCCCATGCCCAGACATGGGCATGATCCATATCGACCATCGGTGCGCCGTACAAAACTGACGTCGGATTGTTGGCATCATCGGACCAGAACTGCGCAAACGCGCGCAGATACTGCATCTGGATCAGATCATCCCTGCGGCCATTGGAATATCTCGGCAGACCGGATTCCGACGATTTCGGATCAAGAAACTTGTTCGGCTCGTTGGTGCCCTTGTCCATCGCGGCACAGCCATATTCTGTAAACCAGAACGGTTTAGAACCCGGCACCCAGGCGGTTGACTCGGCAGAACGTACACCTGCAATGCGATCATGATGGGCCTGCGACCACCAAGATTTCAGATCCTTGTTGCGATAGACCCAATGCTCACCATACGCCCCATCCAAGATAGGAATGCGGCGCTGCGCTAACTGCCCCTCTGGACTGTCGTAGTACCAATCATACCCTTCACCGCCCGCAATATTGGCTTTCAGATAGTCCAGATTGTGGATCGTGCCCCAATCGGCATCCGCGTGGTCGTCCCCGTCGCGCCAATCTGACAGCGGCATGTAGTTGTCGATGCCAATGAAATCCACATTTGCGTCAGCCCAAAGTGGGTCGAGGTGAAAATAGACATCGTTCCCCGTATGATAGCCAAAATACTCTGACCAATCCGCTGCATAACCAATCTTCGTGGCAGGACCAAGAATGGCCCGCACTTCGGCGGCCAACTGGCGCAGTGCAGTGACTGTCGGGAAGGTATCACCATCTCCGCGAATCTGCGTAAGACCGCGCAGTTCTGACCCGATGCAAAACGCATCAACCCCCCCGGCAAGGGCGCAAAGATGTGCGTAGTGCAAAATGAACCGCCGATAGCGCCATTCTGTCGGGCCGGAATAGGTGATAACCCCATCCAGCACTGCAAAATCCGCAGGCTGCGCTGTTCCAAAAAACGCGGCAACCTCTGTTATAGCTGACGCCGTGCGATCCGGTGATCCGGTTGTGCCCGGCGCTTTCGACAGGGTAACCCTGCCCCGCCACGGCAGCGCGGGTTGTCCAACCTGCCCCGAATACGGGTCGGCAAGGCTATTGCCCGCTAACTGATCCATCAGGATAAACGGATAAAACATCACCTCACGGCCCGCTGCATGCAGCGCCGCAATCGCCTCCATCACCGCCTTGTCCGCAGGGGTGCCGCCATAGATCGACCGCCCCTCAACCTGTGGCACCTGCCCCGCAACGGCGCGTCCAACCCCTCCGGCCGTCCACACCATACCCTGCCCTTCAAAGGTCGCATCCTCGACCAGGGGCCGCACCTGACACGTGTCGCAGCGCAGATCGTCGCCAAACCACGAAACGATCAGAGACACCGCACCACAATTCGGCGCTTCCTCTACAAGCTGCGAAAGCGATGATGCGAAATCCGTTTTGCCTGAGGGCGAATGCACGTTGGCCGACACATTCAAACCCGGCCCCTTTGTGTAATGCACCGGCGTGGTCGCAAGCCCGTACTCCCCCGTTCCGGGGATCAGCGCCACACCGCGCACCGCCGCCACAAGGTCGGTCGCATCCTGCGCCGCAATCCCTTGCGCGCGGCGCATCACCTCAAAAGTGAACTGCGGTACCCGGTTGCCATAGGGTGACAGATCCAGATCCTCGATGACCACGTAGGCAATGCCTCGATACGCGGGGGCCTTGCCGGCACCTTCAACCGCCTCGATCCGCGGATCGGGCACCTGATCTTCGCTGCCCGTGTAAACATGCAGCGTCAAGCTGTCGGGAGCCACTTCTGCTCCATCGGCCCAAATCCGGCCCACCCGCAAAATCTCACCCTCGCACAGGGCAATCGCCACGCTGATGGAATAGCTGTATTGCGACACACTCGGGCGCGGCGCGCCCTTGCCGCCCCGTGTGCGCTGGACGTTTTCCAGAAACTCGGTGGCCCAGATCATCTGCCCTGCCAGCCGCACCCGGCCCCAGACCTGTGGAATGCTTGCCCCTTCCCCAGCCCCGGTCAGACGCAGGCGGTCCACCCGCCCCACATCGACAGCCTCAGACCCCACGCCCATCAACCGCTGGTCAATGGCCCGCCCCAGCGTGGCCCCGACCGCGCGCCCGATCACAGCCCCCGACAAACCCACAAGTGTTCCGCCAAACCCGGACCCGATCGCGGCACCAGCCGCAGAAAGCAGAAGCGTCGCCATGGATCAGGCTCCTTGATCAGGGTCGATGGGAAAGGCAAAGCGCGCCGCGATCCGGCGCACCCAAGGGGCAGACAGCGGGCTTTCCACCACGCAATGCCCTGAATAGGCGTGAATAAAACTGGCCTGCGCACCGACGGCTGCCTGAATTCCCAGATGTTTGGCAATGTATCCGTCGCGCATGCGAAACAGGATGACATCACCGGGCGCGGGCAAATCCACGGCCTTTGGCACCAGCCAGCGATGTGCCGCATCGAACAGCACTTCGCTCTGCGCAGGTTCCGCCCAGTCCTGCGAATAGGCCGGCACCCCTTCCGGTTCCGGCCCCATCAGCGCAGTCCAGACCCCGCGCAGCAACCCAAGGCAATCCGTCCCCGCCCCCATTCGGGCGGCTTGATGCACATAGGGCGTGCCGATCCAGCGGCGCGCTTCAGCGACAACCCGAGCAGACCCGGTCATATGCTGCCACCAAACAGGCTGCCTCCGGTCTGCGGGCGTGACGATGACGGATAGGCAGAAAGCCAGTCATCCCCCGGCAAATGCGGAAAGCCACGATAGTTCAGAAAGTTGGAGAACTTGGCCCGGCAGGTGCCCGCCAACTTGTCACACCCCGCCTCAATCCGCACCAGATCGCCTTTGGCAATTTCGGCACCCAAAGACTGCCACAGCTCAATCTGACGGCCTGCCCCGCTTTGACGGTCGGTCTTGATCACGCCAACGATGCCCACGGCCGCACCCGACAGAACCACCATCCGACCCCGTTCAAACCAGCGGTCATCAAACCCGGGCAGCGCATCAAAGACAAACTGCCGTCTGTCCACCACGCCGTCCGCCGCCAGTTCCACCGAATAGCCCGGCTCTGACAGATCAAACCCGCAGCGCTTGTCGCCCAGAATGGCACTGCAATTGCGCTGAAAAACCCGGCCCTGCGGTTGGTTCAGGCTTTCCGTCAAACCACGAAGCTCCGCCCGAAACGCCCCACCAGACCGCACAACCTCGCCAATCGTGCCGCGAAACTGGATCACTCGGTCCGCAACCTGCGCCCAGTTGACCAGCCAGGCCACCACCTCTGCCCCGTCATAGCGACCTGAAAGCAGGTCAGCCTCGGTGACAACCGCATCCGACAGCGCCCCCACAGCCTCGGTGTTGTCCACCGCAAGCCCTGTCGTCTGTTGTAACGCGCGTGCGGTCAGGCCGGAATCAGCCTTGAACTCAATGCCCTCAAAGGACAGCCCGTTGTCGTGGTCAGTGAACCCGAAGCGCTGACCATCCCGCCGCGTCACAGCCCAGGCCCGGCAGGTTGTCGTCACGCCCGATTTCAGATGCGCATAAAGCCCCGCCTCGCTCATAGCCGCACCTCCAGTACGGGCACCGATGGCACATCCCCCGCCTGAAATGACGCAACCGAGGTCTGGATACGGTCGGTATCAAACCGCACCGGCACATCAAACTCGAAGCCCGCCGTCACTCGCGCCCCAAGATTTGGCGGCACGGCAAAGCTGACAATCCCGGTCTCGAAATCCGCCGCGAACTCTAGGCTCTCTACCTTTGCGTCCCCAGCAACCGCCACCTGAACCGACCCCGCCACCGGCTTGGCAATGGTCCGGGTATAGCTGTTGACGCCCGACACATAGGTTTTCAGCAACGGAAACGTCGCCCGCACCCCATCCCCAATGCCAATCAACTGATCCTCCGGCCCCACAGTCTTGGATGCGGGACAGGATTTGTAATCCGCCCAATCCTTCCAGCGAAAGCCAAACAACTGGCCCCGACGCGCCTCAAAGAACGCAATCAGCGCCTCCACATCATCCAGACTGCGCAGGCCCACGCCTGCGTCATAGCGCCTGCGCGAATCCGCCCAAGGGGTGTTGCGTTCTTCAAACCCGTTGGCCAGCGTCACAATTTCGGTGCGCCGTTCCGGGCCGCCAACCGACCCGAACGACAGGTTGGCCGGAAATCTGATCTCATGAAATGCCATGGCTTTCCCTCACCGGTTCCGTTGACCGCGCGCCAGCGCCCGGCTGACCTGCGCTGCGATCTGCCCCTGACTGCGCTGAAACCCCTGCGCATCCGGCGTGCTGATATTCATCACCACGTTGATCGCGCGGCCCCCCGCCGCCTGCACGCCCAGCCGGCCATCCGCCCCGCGTGCCAGCGGCATGATCGCCTCTGGCCCGGCCTCGCCCATCAAACCCTGCCCGCCCCGCATCGGAAATGTGGTGGGGGCCGACACCACCCCCCCCTTGGCAAAGGGCATCACCCTCCCTTGGGCAAAGCTGCCGCCCTTCTCAAACGGCAACATGCCCGACAGCAGCGAATTGACCCCGCTTGCCAGAAACCCACCGAGCGCGCCCTGCACCGGTTTCATAGCCACGTTGTAAACGCTATCGACCATCGACTTTGCCACGGTCTTCAACGCATCGCTCAGCTTCAGCCCGTCGAACACCAGCCCGTCAAACGCCCGGCGCAACCCGCCGCCGATGCCACTGGACAGCGTGTTCACCTCGCGCCCGGTGAACAGCATGGTATCGCGCATTCGGGCTAGTTCTGTATCGAACGCCGCCACAACCGCGACCGAGCTGCCCAACTGCACCTCAAGTGCGGCCAGTTGTTCCTGCATCGCCTCGATTTCCGCCATCTGCAAACCCCCTCTCACCATCAGGAAACGCCGCCGCCAGTTCGGCCAGCCGCGCGCGCGTCAGGGGTGGGGCTGCCTGCTCCACCCCCAGCATCATCCGCAATTCGGCGGGCGTCAGCCGCCAGAACTCGGCCGGTCGCAGGCCCAGCCCGTGCAAACCCGCTTGCATCAGCCCGCGCCAGTCGATGCCGCTCATGCGGCCCCGGGCACGGCAAACGCCCGCGCCAGCAATTCCGCCGCCGCCCGCGCGGCCTCAACCGGCCCGCCGCCGATCTCAACCGTGCGCAGGTCAGTGGCCGTCCCTTGCCACCCACCACCCCGCAACCCCGCCACGATCAGCGCCAACACATCGCGGGTCGAAAATCGCCCGCCCTCGAACCGTTCGACCAGATCAATCAACGATCCAACCTCCAGCGCCGTTTCCAACTCGGCCAACGCGCCAAGGGTCAGTTTCGCCACATGGCGTTGACCATCCAGCCAGACCGCCACTTCCCCCGCCCAAGGATTAGCCATCACAGCGCCGTAAAGGTCAGCACGCCCGCCGACGACAGGCTCAGCTCATAGGTCGCCTCGCCATTGTGGCTGCCCGCGTACTCAATCGCGGTGATCTGGAACGCGCCCTCCACCACGCCGAAACTGGGGATGATCACCTGAAACTCCGGCACCTCGCCGTCAAAGAAAATCTGCCGCGCGCGTTCATCGGTGTTCGCATCCCGAAACACCCCCGAGCCAGAGATCGACGCCGACTTGACCCCCGCCCCCGCCAGCAACTCGCGCCAGCCCCCCGCCGATTCCAGCGAGGTCACATCCACCGTTTCCGCGTTGAAACTGATCCGCGTCGCCCGCAGACCCGCGATGGTTTCAAAGGTGCCATCCCCGGTCAGATCCACCTTGATCAAAAGATCCTTGCCACTTTGCACAGCCATGCCAGTTCTCCATTCTGCCCTCAGGGCATTTTCTCGCAAACCCAATGCCTTACGGCCTAAAGTTCAACTCTCGCGCGAAAGGTCAGATCAATCCGACGCACGTCGCCCTCATCAATCCGCCGGGCACTGGCGCGCTGGAACAGCAGTGACACCAGCCGCCCCCGCGCCAGAACCGGCAAAGCCCCGGCCAGATCATCCGAGATATCCGACGCAATCCCTTTGGCGACCTGAAACCCCGCCGAGTCTGAAATCACGCTGATCACCAGCACATGCTCCGCCCCGGCCCCGGTCTTGTCCGACTGGTCCCGCGCTTCCTCGGGGCCGATCAGAACGAAGGTGCCGCCTGGCCGAAGGGGGCACTGCGTCAAACACATCGACCCCCGGCAAGGCCGCCACCAACCGGGTGTAGATTGCGGCCTGCAAAGCCGCCGCTGCGCCATAACTCATGCCAACACCTCCTCACGGGCAAAGCAGGTCAGGAACCGCGCCTCCGGCCCCCGCTCCGTCACCGCCAGCACCGAAAACACCCGCGGACCATCGCGAAACCGCTGGCCCGCCACGGGCCGCTGCGGCGTGCCAAAGGGGGCCGCCCGCACCGTGATGCGGTAGGGCACGGACGCCAGCGTCACCTCCTCGCCCGGCACATCGCGCCCCGAGCCAGGGGCCAGTTCCGCCCAGACCGCCCCGACGCCTTGCCAAACCTCGACAAACCCGCCGGCGCCATCCGCCACACGCGACACGCCTTCCAGCGCCAACAGGCGCGACAATCGCGGCGTGCTCATGCGCCACCGCCCAGCACACGCACCGTGCGCCAGCGTTCGATCAGCACCACCACGCCAAACGGCAGCCCCCCGGCCTGCATGCCAAAGTCATGCCGATGCTCGTAGTATTCCGCCGCCAGCAGCAGCACCGCCTGCTGCAAATCCGCAGGGACCCCGGCCCAGGTGGCCGAAAACCCCGCATCAAACACCACCTTCACCACGCCCCCCGCAGGCACAGCTGGCAGCGAACTACCCGCCCCCACGATCCTTGGCCGGTGCAGATCCGGCACCAGCCGGTAGGTCGTCGCAGGCACCACCACAGCCACCGCTGCTGCATTCACCATCGTCACCGACACCACCATGCTGACCGGGGCCACCGGCAGCGGCTGCGCATCCGCATTGCGCCAGTCGTCCAGCTCCAGCCGCATCCGCCGCGCCATCAGCACCTTGCCGATCCGCGCTTCGATCGCCGCCATCGCCGCGCGCAGATACCCCTCGATCAGACCATTCTGCATCCCGTCATCGGCAAAGCCGCTGCCCAGCCGCAAATGATCTTTCAACGCCTGAACCGGCAGCGCGGCACTCGCCACCGTGGTCTCATCGAACACCATCATCATCGCTCTCCGACCCCTCGGACCCTCAAATATGGACGCGCGCCCCGCACCGCTCGGACGGAGGGGGGAGCAGCTAGACAGCACGGAAAGACCGGCGCGCGCCCATCACCCGGCCCCCTCAAAGGGCCGGGCAATCACATGGCGGCCTTACGACACCGCAACTTTCAGCAGCTTGATCGCCGCATAATCGGTGATATCGCCGCCAACACGCTTGCTGGCATAGAACAGCACATGAGGCTTTGCGCTGAACGGGTCGCGCAGGATGCGCAGGTCGGGACGCTCGGCAATGGTGTAACCGGCAGCAAAATCACCAAACGCAATCGGATAGGTGTTGGCCGCCACATCCGGCATGTCCTCGCAGATCAGCACGGCATAGCCCATCAGACGCGCAGGCTCGCCGGCTTGCAGGCTGTCACCCCACATGAAGCGCCCGTCGGCATCCTTCATCTTGCGCACCGCCCCGGCGGTTTTCGAATTCATCAGGAAGGTGCCATTCGCCCGGTAATCCGCGCCCAGCGAATACACCAGGTTCACAATGCAATCGCTGGCATTGCTGGTGGCAAAATCCGACGCCGCCGTGGTCGGCACATAGCCGATCTGCCCCCAGACCCAAGACGCGTTGGCAACCTTGGTGGGCAGCAAGATGCCCTTGGGCTTGTCGATGCCATCACCGTTGATGAACGCCCCCGCCTCGGCCCGGATGAACCGGGTGGCAATCTTGCCCGCAAGCCAACCTTCCACGTCAAAGGCAGAATCATCCAGCAACCGCTGGCTGGCCTTCGGCATCGCCGACAATTCATGCAGCTTGATCGAGATACGCTCAATCGTCGGCGTGGTGGTTTCCGTCTGTGACGCCACCTCGGTCGCCCAGCCCGACCCCACTTCGGTGCGGTCGATCAGCACGTCAAACGAGGTCGCATCCACCTGCACCACATTCGCCGCCGCCCGCAGGGACTGAGGTGGACAGCAGCATCGACCGGATCCGGTCCGCCGTCTGCGGGTCCACCAGATAGCCGCCATCCGCCGCCACAGAGGTGGACATCGCCTTGCCTTCCAGCACAAGGCCGCGCAAACCGTCATCATCGCCCGAACGCAGATAGGCGTTGAACGCCTTCTTGTGGGGCACATCCGCCTCGGCATGGGCCGACAGTGCGGGGCGGCCATAGGTCATGGTTTTACGATCCAGCATGGTCAAACGCTCTTCCTGTTGTTGCAATGCAGTCTTCACTTCCCCCTGAAAGCCCTTGAAGGCGTTCAGGAATCCCGTCATCGCGGCTTTCACGTCCGCGCCCATGTGCGGGCCTTGGGGCAAATCGCCCCCGGCCCGAGCCTCTCTCTCGGTCATCGCTTTGATCCTCATAGGTCGAACAAAAAGCCGAACGCCTCAGCGTTCAGTCAGTACCCGGCTGGCCTCCCGCAAGGTCGCCGCCAGATCGCACCAGTGGCTCGCCTCGGCATCATCTGCCTTGGCCTGCACCCGCGCCTCAGGAAGCATCGGGAATGTCACCAGCGACACTTCCCAAAGCTCCAGCTCCGACAACAGGCGCTGCCCCTTGCCGTCACGTTCCGCCTTCACCGTCCGGTAGCCAATCGACAGCCCGTCAATCGCCCCGGCTTCCAGCAGGGCCGCCGCCTCGCGCCCCTTCTCCACTTCGGTCAGGATGCGCCCCTTGACCCACAGGCCCGTCGCATCCTCGCGCACCTCATCCCAGACCCCGATGGGTGCACCCGGATCATGCTGCCACAGCATCTTGACCCGGCCCCCGCTGGCCATCAGGCGCTTCAGGCTGGCCGCATAGGCCCCCTTCACCACCACATCGCCGCCCTGATCCTTACGGCCAAACAGCGACGCATAGCCCGCCACCACCCGACCTTCCGTCACCGTCAGGCCGGGCAAACCTGCCTCCACTTGGGTAAACTTCCGTTCCGGCGCTCCGTAATCCGTCATCCTCATCGCGTCACCTCATCGCCGCCTGCACCAATGTCTCGGCCATCTGCGCCAGCAGAAACGCCGCAACCCCGAAAACGCCCAGCCAGATGCGCCGCTCCAACCGCTCCAGCACCGCATCAATCTGCGAAAGCCGGTACTCCAACGCCACCCACCGCTCGTCGGCCACCCGTTCATTCGCCTCGATCCGCGCCGCCGCCGCATCGAAACTGTCGAACAGGAACCGCGACCCCTCGCTTGCCTTGCGAACCGTCATTCCTCCTCCGCGAGCTTGGGCAGCCCCAGCAACACCCGCTTTTCGGCAACCGTCAGGAAATCCGCCGCCCCGACCCGCGCCCATTGCTGATCACGCTCGGCCGCCAAGGCTGGGATCTGGTCCAGATCGGGCCGCAACTCCACCGCCTCGCCGGAAAACCCCGCCAGCCAATGCGAAATTCCCGCCGTCACCCGCGCCACCAAAGGCAGCACGGTCAGCCGGTAAAACGCCCGGTTGGCCTCTTGGTAATTGGCGTAAGTCGCATCCCCCGGTATCCCGATCAGCATCGGCGGCACCCCAAAGGCGATGGCAATTTCCCGCGCCGCCGCCTCTTTGGTCTGCTGAAACTCCATGTCAGAGGGCGAAAACCCCATCGGTTTCCAGTCGAGACCCCCTTCCAACAGCATCGGCCGCCCCGCATTGCGCGCGCCCTGATGGTGGCTCTCCATCTCGCTCACCAGCCGGTCATACTGATCAGAACTCAAGGCCGACTGCCCATCCGCACCCTTGTAGACAATCGCCCCCGACGGCCGCGCCGCATTGTCCAGCAAAGCCTTCGACCAGCTCGACGCCGAGGTATGCACATCCACCGCCACCCCCGCCGCCTGCATGGGGGAAAAGCCATAATGGTCGTCCTGCGGATGAAAGCTCTTGATATGGCAGATCGGCTTTACCTCTCCGGTCATGTCAAACCGATGCGCCCGCCCGCCCACGCTGTAGTCATAGGCCACCGGCCAGCCATCCGCCCCCGGCACCACCGCCATCCGGTCCGACCGCAGCACATGCAGCTCGCCGGGCAACCGCCCACCCCCCGGCACCGCCTCAAGATAGGCGTTGCCCGACAGCAGCAGATGGCCATAAACCGCCTCAAACATCTCGGCCCGCCCCTGCCCCCCGTTGGGCCGCGCGATCAGGTCCAGCACCGGATGCAGGTCATAACGCCGCTCGGTATCCTGCAACACCAACGGCAAGGCCGCCGCGGCCTCGGATATCAGTTTGACCACCCGAAACCCGATCGGGTTGCCCTGAAACCCGGTCTTGGTCAGGCTGACCGCATCGCGCGGGCTCCACGCCACCCGCCCCGAATTGCCCCAGGCCACCACCCGCCCGGTGGCCGAGGCCTTCTTCTCGACCACCGGAACCACCTCCGCACGTCGCAAAAAATCAAACACCATACCCCGACGCTCCTTGCTGTTTCCGGGCAAACCTCACCCAAGCCCCGGCCCGCACCCGGCCCGAAACCAACCCCGAAGGGCTCACCATCTGTTCCTAAATATCCCCGCCGGAGGCTCCGCCAGCGCACCAACCCAGAACCCAGACACGCCCCAAAGGTCATTTTCTGTCTCTGAATATCCCCGCCGGAGGCTCCCACCTTGCGACCAGCGCGCCCTACAAAGGACGTATCCCCGGCCTCTGCACCGCCCCCGCCGGATCGACCATCAGCTCTGTCAGCGCCCAGACCAGCGCATCCAGCCGGTCCGGGCTGCCCTTGCCGCCATAACCCGATGCCGCCATCTGGCACATCTGCCCCTCCAGCGCCGCGAGGCCCCGCAGGTGCTTGACCCGGCCCTGCTCGTACAAAGCCGCCACCGGTTCGGCCCGCAGCATCTTGTTGCGGGTCGCGCGCACCGCCTTGAACGGCACCACCGCGTCCTGCCCCCGGATCACTCGTTCCACCAGATCGCCGCCCTGATTGACCTCCGCCACCAGCCGGTCCGCGCCATGCCTCTCAAACGCCGCCAGCGCCGCCCGTGCCCAGCCGTCAGGGCTTGCCCCCTTCACCGACGCATCTTCCAGCACCACGGCCCGCCACGACCGCGGGTCACCCCGCGTATCGGCCCCCACCACCACAATCCCGCACTCATCGCTGGTCTTGTGCGCGGTGACAGGCGGGTCCACCGCCACCACGATCCGCGTCACTTCGAACGGCTCGTCCACCCGCGCCTCCTCGATCATCACGCTTGTCCACAGCGCCCCGTCGATGTCCTCCACCAACTGCCCGTCCAACTCCTGCAAGCCCGTGCGGGTGCCGCCATAGCGCCGCTGCACCTCCTCCAGAAACGACCCCGCCAGATAGGCCCGGTTCGCATCCGTCGGCGCATGGGTGATCACGGTTGAGGGGTTCTTCAATATCCCCTTCAACACGCTGACATTCTTCGGCGTCGTCGTCACCACCTGCCGCGGATTGGCCCCCAGCCGCAGCGCAAACTGCAACTGCTCCCAGGTGTCATCGCCCTTCTTCCACTTCGCCAACTCGTCCACCCAGGCCGCATCAAACTGCGGCCCGCGCAGACTGTCGGGGTCATGGGCTGAGAACACCTGCGCCACCGCCCCGTTCGGCCAGACCAGCCGCTTGCGGCCAGCCTCCCAATCCGGCCGCCGATCCGGGGGCGAACAGGCCAGAATCCCGCTGTCCCCGAACACCATCACCTCGCGCACCTGATCAATCGTCTCGCCCACCAGCGCCACCCGGCGTGCCCTGCCGGGGTCGAGCGGTCCTGCACCTTCCACCTCGGCGCGCACCCACTCGGCCCCGGCCCGCGTCTTGCCAGCACCCCGGCCCCCCATGATCACCCAGGTCTTCCAGACCCCGGCGGGGGGCAACTGATGCGGCAGCGCCCAAAACTCGAACAACCATGGCAGGGCCAGAAACGCGTTCTCGCCCAAGCCTTCCAGAAACTCATCCACCTGTTCCGGCGTCGCGGAGGCAAGCCAGGCGGCGCCCGACCTCAATCCGGGCGGCGTCAAGATCGAGAGTTCCGGTTCCGACAGCCCCGGCGACCTGTTTGCGAAGTTTTTCAACTTTGTTCCTTTCTTCCAATGCCAGGTTGAACGCGCATTTCAGATCTTTCGCCGCCTGCATGGCCAGCTTCACATCCTCATGCCGTCCTGCACGGACCCCGCTCAGGGCCCGGTACATTTCGTCCGCCATTTCCCGGTAAAGTTGCTCTGTCGCCGCCACCAGATCGACCGGAGGGGCCTCACCTTCTGTAAACCTGACCGTCATGCCTGCTCACCCAGCCCTCATGCTTGTCCGCACGAGAGAAATGAAAAAGCGACCCAAGGGTTGCCCCCGGCCGCTTCGCTCACTTCTTCTAGCATGCCACAAGGTGTACCTTGGACCGGGCGGATAGTCAAGCGAATAATCCATTCGGATCAAAGGCTTACCGTGCGCCGCGTTAACCCCTCGTTAACCCTGTCAGTCGCCCTGAACGCCGCCTTCTTCCGCCTCACCCTGTGCGGCCTCCAGCGCCCGCCACTTGGCCACGTTCTCATTATGCGCAGCCAGCGTCGTCGCAAAGGCATGGCCACCCGACCCATCCGCCACAAAGAACAGGTAATCCGTGGTGTCCGGGTTCAGTGCCGCCTGAATGGACAACCGCCCCGGGTTGGCAATCGGGGTGGGGGGCAATCCGTCAATAACATAAGTATTCCAAGGGGTTTCGCGCCGCAATTCAGACTGCCGCAAGCCGCGCCCCAGCACGCCTTCACCCTTGGTAATCCCATAAATCACCGTCGGGTCGGTCTGCAACTTCATGCCCTGCCGCAGCCGGTTCACGAACACCGATGCCACCTGCGGACGCTCCTCCGGGATCCCGGTTTCCTTCTCGACGATGGAGGCCATGATCAGCGCCTCCTCCGGCGTGTCATAAGGCACATCCGCCGCCCGGCTGGCCCAGAGGTCTGCCAGCACCACCGTCTGCTTGGCCGCCATATCCGCCAGCAGCGCAGCCCGGTCCGCTCCGCGCTCCACCTCATAGCTGTCGGGCGCCAGCGTGCCTTCCGCAGGCACCGCCGCCACCTCGCCCGCCATGAAATCCGCGCGCTTCAAGGCATCCACCACCTGCCAGCTTGTCACCCCTTCGGCCAGCGTCACCCGCCAGCGGATATCATCGGCCTCGGCCACAGCCAGATAGGCCTCCGGCACGGCTTCGGTCGCCGGATCAAACTTCACGACCTCGACGTACCGGTTGGTCGCAGGGTCCAGCTCCCGCAGCACCACGTCCGCCACCGCCACGCCGATGCGAAAGTTGACCTCGCGCCCGCAGGTCGATTGCCCGCCCGCCGTCAGCAACTCCACCACCTGGCGCATCGACGCCCCCGGCGGCACGAGGTACGACCCGAATTTCAGATCGCCCGCCCGTTCCGAATAATCCGCGCCGATCCTGAAGATACGCGCATCCGTCACCGCCCCCTGCTTTTCCAGCGACTGGCTGACCGCACTCAGACTGGCCCCACGCTCCACCCGCACACACACCGCATCGGTCAGCGGCCCCGGCCCGGTATACTGCTCGCGCCCCCAGGCCAGCATCCCCGCCGCCGCGATCAGCAGCACGATGAACAGCGTCAGCGCGTTAGAGGCGACGGATTTCCACATCAGCCGCGCACCTTGCCGATGACCAGACTGGCATTGGTGCCGCCAAACCCAAAGGAATTCGACAGCGCCACATCAATCTTGCGCTTGCGCGCCACATTCGGTGCCAAGTCCAGCTTCGGTTCGACCGCCGGATGTATCAAGGTTGATCGTCGGCGGTGCCACCTGATCACGGATCGCCAGCACACAGAAAATCGCCTCTACCGCCCCCGCGGCCCCCAGCAAGATGGCCAATGCTGGATTTGGTCGAACTCATCGTCGCCCCCGCCGCCGCATCGCCCATCAAGCGTTCCACCGCGCCAAGCTCAATCGTGTCGGCCATCGTGCTGGTGCCATGCGCGTTGATATAGTCGATGTCGGCAGGCACCAGACCCGCCCGCTTCAACGCCATCTGCATCGACCGGAACCCGCCATCGCCATTCTCGGCAGGCGCGGTGATGTGGTAGGCATCGCCCGACATGCCGTACCCCAGCACCTCGGCATAGATCCGCGCGCCACGCGCCACGGCATGCTCGTATTCCTCCAGCACCACCACGCCCGCACCTTCGCCCATGACAAACCCGTCCCGGTCGGCATCATAGGGGCGGCTCGCCTTGGTCGGATCATCGGCCCGCTTGGTGGACAGCGCCTTGCAGGCGTTGAACCCCGCAATGCCAATCTCGGAAATCGGGCTTTCCGCCCCCCCGGCAATCATCACATCGGCATCGTCAAACGCAATCATCCGCGCCGCATCGCCAATCGCATGGGCCCCGGTGGAACAGGCCGTCACCGGCGCATGGTTCGGCCCCTTAAATCCAAAGCGGATCGACACCTGCCCCGACACAAGGTTGATCAGCGAGCCCGGAATAAAGAACGGCGACACCCGCTTGGGGCCCTTTTCCTTGATCAGCACGGCGGTTTCCGCAATCGAGGTCAACCCCCCGATCCCCGACCCGATCATCACGCCCGGTGCGGCAACGGTCTTCCTCGGTCGCAGGCTCCCACCCGCTATCGCGCACCGCCTGCACGGCAGCGGCCATCCCGTACAGGATGAAGTCATCCACCTTGCGGCGGTCTTTGGCTTCCATCCAGTCATCGGGGTTGAAGGTGCCATCGGTCCCGTCGCCCATCGGAATTTCGCAGGCGTATTTCGTGACAACGGCACTGGCATCAAACCGCGTGATCGGCCCGGCACCGGATTGCCCCGCCAACAACCGCGCCCATGTTGCCTCGACCCCACACGCCAGCGGCGTGACCATCCCCAGACCTGTGACAACAACGCGACGCATGCAGGCTTCTCCGATATTCCAAGGCCACGATGCGCGGCTACCGCCCCGGTGATACACGCCCACCCCAGCCTTCGCAACATAAGCGGCCACAGGACAGGCAACGATCCCCCACCCACAGACTTGCTCTTTGCCAAATACTCCCGCCGGAGGCTCTTTTTTCTGTCCCGAAATGACAAAGGGCGCCCCCAACGGGACGCCCTTTGCAATCAAAGACCTGAAAGATCAGGCAGCTTCGGAAATGAACTTTACCGCATCGCCAAAGGTCTGGATGGTTTCGGCGGCGTCATCGGGGATCTCGATGCCGAACTCTTCTTCGAACGCCATCACCAGTTCCACGGTGTCCAGCGAATCCGCGCCCAGATCGTCAATGAACGAGGCATTCTCGGTCACTTTTTCGCCTTCGACGCCCAAATGCTCGACGACGATCTTCTTTACGCGGTCAGCGATGTCGCTCATGTCAGTTCCTCTTTTACCAATGCGGGAAATGTCCCGATCTGTGCCTGTTTCCACCCCGAAGGGTACAATCCTGCGCGCCTATAGCAAGGCCTTGTTGCCAAGGCAAACGCTTTAAGTCGCCTACAGCATGTCGCCGCCGCCATTGATATCCAGCGTGGCCCCGGTGACATAGGCGGCCTCATTGCTGGCCAGATACAGAACCCCTGCCGCGATATCATGCGGCGTGCCCATCCGGCCTGCAGGCACGGCCTGCAAAATCCGCGCGCGTTGCTCATCATTCAGCTTGTCGGTCATGGGCGTCGCCACCAGACCCGGGGCTACACAGTTGACCGTGATGCCCCGGCTGGCCACTTCCTGCGCAAGGGACTTGGACATCCCCGCCACCCCGGCCTTGGCGGCGGCATAGTTCGCCTGCCCCGGATTGCCCGCTTGTCCGACAACAGAGGTAATGTTGATGATCCGGCCCCAACGGGCCTTCATCATGCCGCGCAGCGCCCCCCGCATCAGCCGGAAGGTCGAGGTCAGGTTCACCTCGATCACATCGGCCCAGTCCCCATCGCTCATCCGCATCATCAACTGGTCGCGGGTGATCCCGGCATTGTTGACCAGAATATCCACCGACCCCATCGCCTCGGTCGCAGCCTTGATCAGGCCATCCACCTCTGCCGCCACAGACAGATTGCACGGCAACACAAAGGCCCGGCTTCCCAGTTCGGCGGCCAGAGCCTCCAACGGCTCCACCCGCGTGCCCGACAACCCAACGGTGGCCCCAGCTCCATGCAGCACCCGCGCCACCTCGGCCCCGATCCCGCCCGAAGCCCCCGTCACCAGCGCAGATTTCCCGGTCAGATCAAACATCACACATCTCCCATTCGCCAACAGCCCTACAGCTTTCATTTTGGCACAAATATCCTCGGGTAGCCTTTCGGGTACGCCATCGGTTCAAGTAACCGAAAGGCTGGGGGGCAGACAGCCCCCGGCGACTGCCCCAATCACACCGCCAAGGCCTTGGCCGCCACCACATCTTCCGGCGTCCCGATGGCCCGCGTCACGGCCCCTGCGGCCGTCCGCTTGATCATGCCGGACAGGGCCTTGCCGGCCCCGATTTCCCAGAACTCCACCACGCCGGCCCGTTCCATCCACAGCACGGATTCGCGCCAGCGGACCGACCCGGTGATCTGCGCCACCAGCAGATCGCGGATGGTGTCGGGTTCGGTCATCGCCTCGGCCCGCACATTCACCACCACCGGAACATGCGGCTTTTCGATCACCACGGCGGCGAGGGCCTCAGACATCACGGCCGCTGCGGGCTGCATCAGCACACAATGAAACGGCGCAGAGACAGGCAGCAGCAGCGCCCGCTTGGCGCCGTGCGCCTTGGCAATATCCAGCGCCCGTTCCACCGCCGCCTTGTGGCCCGAGATCACCACCTGAGCCGGGTCATTGTCATTCGCCGCCTGACAAACCTCGCCTTGTGCCGCCTCCAGCGCCACTGCCGTGGCCTGCGCGAAGTCCAGCCCCAACAAGGCCGCCATCGCGCCGACGCCCACCGGGACCGCCTCTTGCATCGCCTGCCCGCGGATGCGCAACAACCGCGCCGTGTCCGACAGGGTCAATGCGCCCGCAGCACAGAGCGCCGAGTATTCACCCAATGAATGCCCCGCCACGAAATCCGCATGATCAATGCCGATGCCTTCCGCCCCCAATGCCGCCATCGCGGCCATGGATGTCGCCATCAACGCAGGCTGGGCGTTTTCGGTCAGGGTCAAGGCGGCAATGTCGCCCTCCCAGATCAGCGTGGACAGCGCCTCGCCCAAGGCGTCATCCACCTCGTCAAACACCGCTCTGGCCGCCGGATAGGCGTCTGCCAAAGCCCGGCCCATGCCGATGGTCTGCGCCCCCTGCCCGGGGAATACGAATGCGCGGGTCATGGTCCCTCCCAAGATCAACTCTCCCTTGCAATACCCGCCACGCAGCAGTTTCGCAATGATCCCGCACACAAAGGCGCTTTGCACAGGCCCTGTGCAGCATCAGGACTGCCACTTTCGTGCAGGCGTGGTAGGCTGGCCGCACCCAATTGATAGGTGAAAGATGCCTGCCCACAACACCCCCCAAAGCTTTGGCGCGGTCGCCCGCACCTTGCATTGGCTGACCGCCCTGCTGATCCTGACCGCCATTCCCCTTGGCCTGATCGCCGAAGACCTGCCCTATGACACAGCCGAGGCGCTTGCCTACAAGGCGCAACTGTTCTCCATCCACAAGACCGTCGGGGTGGCCGCGTTCTTTGTGGCGCTGATCCGCATTGTCTGGGCGCTGACCCAACCCCGCCCCGTCGCCCTGCACCCCGAACGGCGGGCTGAAAACCTGCTGGCCGACCTTGTGCATTGGATGCTCTATATCTCCATGCTGGCGGTGCCGCTGTCGGGGTGGATCCATAACGCCGCTGTGACCGGCTTTGCGCCGATCCTGTGGCCGTTCGGGCAAACCCTGCCCTTTGTGCCGCAGTCGGAAGCAGTTGCTGCTGTGGCCACCACCGCGCATTGGCTGTTCGGCAAGCTTTTGATGGCGTCGATCTTTCTGCACGTCGCAGGCGCGCTGAAGCACCACATCATCGACAAGGACGCCACTCTGCGCCGCATGACGCGCGGCACGGTCGCCCCTGCAGTGATAAAAACAGCTCCTCACAGCAAAGCGCCAATCCTCGCCGCTGTGGCGATTTATGCCGCAGGTGCCGTCTTTGCCGCGCAGAACCTGCCGGAACCCGAGGCTGCAACGACCACAGCAGAAACCCCAGCAACCACCGGCAACTGGCAAGTCACCACCGGTACCTTGGGCTTTGCCATCCAACAGATGGGCGCAAGCGTTGAGGGCAGTTTTGCCAACTGGACCGCCGATATCGTGTTCAATGAGGCCGCCACCGATGGCAAACATGGCACGGTGACGGTGACCATAGACACCACGTCCCTGACCCTCGGCTCTGTCACCGATCAGGCCAAGGCGGCGGATTTCTTTGATGTGGCAACGCACCCCACCGCCACCTTCACCGCAGATATTCTGGCCGACCCGGCGGGCTATGTGGCCAAGGGCACCCTCGCCCTGCGCGGTGTGACCAAGGACGTGTCCCTGCCCTTCACCCTGAATATCGACGGCGACACCGCCACCATGCAGGGCACCACCACCCTTGACCGCCGCGAGTATGGCATGGGGGCGACATACAAGGATGAGGCGACGATTGGTTTCAACGCCGCGGTAACCGTGAACCTGACCGCCACCCGCAAATAACAAAAGGCCGCCGGGATCACCCCCGGCGGCCTTTATCTTACTTGCAACCAGATCGCTTATTCAGCGGCCTTCGATGCCTCGACCGAGATATCAACCTTCACTTCGTCGCTGACGAAGGGCGCGAACATGCCGAGGTTATAGTCGGACCGGATCAGCGTGGTGGTGGCCGAAAAGCCTGCCCACGGAGTTTTCGCCATCGGATGATCGCCGACCTGGTTCAGTGTGGCATCCAGCACGACCGATTTGGTCACATCATTCAGCGTCAGATCGCCGGTGATCTTGGCGGTCTTCTCGCCCGTGACTTCGATGGCGGTGGATTTGAAGGTCACCATTTCCTCATCGGTGGCGGCAAAGAAGTCTGCCGACATCAGGTGATCAAAGCGCTCCTGCCAGCCGGTCAGCATCGACTTTACCGGAAAGGATACCGTCACCGACGAGGCAGCGGGGTCGGCCTGATCGAACATGATCTCGCCGGCAAAGCCCGAAAACATGCCGTAGCCGGTGGAAAACCCAAGGTGGTTATAGCTGAACACGATCTGGCTGTGGCTGCTGTCCAGCGTGTATTTTTCGGGCGCGGCAAAGGCGGGGGCCGCCAAAAGGGCCAGACCAAGGGCAACAGGGGCGAAACGGATCATGCGGAAACTCCAATGTTTTGGCCATCATGGCCGTTGCATTGGCCCTAGATGGCCCACGCCGCATCGCAGCACAACTCACTACGTCTGAACAGATTGTGTTCATGGGTGAACACCCGCAGCCCGGCTTGCAAACGCAGGCCAAGCCTGTATAAGGCCGCATCTTTCCGCATTTCCATGAACCGGCGCAGGCTCTCGTGGACGGGCCGCGGAAAGTGTCTGCCCGTCCTATGAAATGCGCCAAGATAATGAACGGAGTTCACATGCCGCTTTATGAGCATGTTTTCATCTCGCGTCAGGATTTGTCCAGCACGCAAGCCGAAGGCCTTATCGAACACTTCTCGACCGTCCTCGCGGACAACGGCGGCAAAGTCGTTGAAAACGAATACTGGGGCGTCAAGACGATGGCCTACAAGATCAACAAGAACCGCAAGGGCCACTATGCCTTTCTGAAAACGGACGCCCCGTCGTCTGCCATTCAGGAAATGGAACGCCTGATGCGTTTGCATGACGACGTGATGCGCATTCTGACCATCAAGGTTGACGCACACATCGAAGGGCCGTCGGTCCAGATGCAAAAGCGTGACGAGCGTGAACGTGGTGACCGTCCCGAGGGTGGCTTTGGCGGCGAACGTCGTGAACGCCCCGCATTCGGCGACCGTCCCGACCGCGGCGGTGACCGTGGCGAGCGTCCGTCCTTCGGCGGCGACCGTCGGCGTTGATCAGGCACAAGAAAGGATAACCCATGGCGAACAAACCATTTTTCCGCCGCCGCAAGGTCTGCCCCTTCTCGGGCGACAACGCACCGGCGATCGACTACAAAGACACACGTCTGCTGCAGCGCTATATCTCTGAGCGTGGCAAGATCGTGCCGTCGCGCATCACCGCTGTCTCGGCGAAAAAGCAACGCGAACTGGCCACGGCCATCAAGCGCGCCCGCTTCCTCGCCCTGCTGCCCTACGCCGTGAAATAAGGAGAGCGACCCATGCAAGTTATTCTCCTTCAGCGCGTGGCCAAGCTGGGCCAGATGGGCGAAGTCGTCAACGTCAAGGACGGCTATGCCCGCAACTTCCTGCTGCCGCAGGGCAAGGCCCTTCGCGCGAATGATGGCAACATCAAATCGTTCGAGGCCAAGAAAGTGCAGCTTGAGGTCACCAACCTCGAGACCCGCAAGGAAGCCGAGGCCATTGGTGCCACGCTTGACGGCCAGACCTTCGTGGTCATCCGTTCGGCATCGGACGCAGGTGCTTTGTACGGCTCCGTCACCACCCGTGACGCCGCCGAGGCCGCAACGGCGGGCGGTTTCACCGTCAACCGTGGTCAGGTCGTGCTGGACCGTCCGATCAAGGATCTGGGCATCCACTCGGTGTCCGTGGTTCTGCACCCCGAAGTGACCGTGAAAATCAACATGAACGTCGCCCGTTCGGTTGAAGAAGCGGCCCTGCAAGCCTCGGGCAAGTCGATCCAGGAACTGGCTGCCGAAGCCGAAGCCGCTGCCGATTTCGAGATTGCCGAACTGTTCGACGATCTGGGCGCTGCCGCAGGCGACGATTACTGATCCCACCCGGGACCAGCCTGAACACCATGATCCGCGCAAGGGGCACACCCTTTGCGCGGATTTTTCGCATGTGCCCGGCCATGACCACCCTTGGCGAAATCGCGCGACCCATGTTAGCATTGCTGCATAATTGGGCATCCGTTCCACTTTGGCGCGCATTTTTACAAAGGACATCACCATGGCTGTCATTCCCGGCTCGCCCCTTGCTGACAGCCTTGATGGCACGGGCGACGATGATGTGATCACCGGGCTGGCGCTGAACGACACGCTGACCGGGTTTGCCGGCAATGACAGTCTGCTGGGCGGCGACGACGACGATATGCTGTATGGCGGTGACGGCAACGACACGCTGGAGGGGGGCGATGGCGACAGCACCCTGCTTGGCGGCGCAGGCAATGACAGCGTAACCGGCGGAGAAGGTTCAGATATCATTGATACCGGCGACGGCGATGACACCATTCAAGCGCTTGGCGACAGCGATGATATCTACACCGGGTCGGGCGCTGTGCTGGTCTATGCTGGGGACGGCGATGATTTCATTACCGGTGAAAGCGGCAGTGCCACCGTCTATGGCGGGGCGGGCAATGATGTGCTGATCGCGGCGGACGGGTCCAACCTGCTGTACGGCGATGATGGCAATGACGTGATCAACGGCCTGTTCAGCACCAGCACACGGCTGATGCGGGCTTATGGCGGTACAGGGGATGACCTGTTCTTTGTGTCCGATCAGACCGATTCCCGCATCTATGGCGGCACGGGCAATGACACCATCATCTTCGCATGGGCAGATGTTGCGACCTATGGCGCAGTGATGATCGACCTTGCCAGCGGGTCGGGCACGGCGACCACGGCCTCTGGTCCCGAACTCCAGTTCGAACTCGGTCGAGGCTGGCTACATCCTTGTCGGCGAGGGCAATGACTCTGTCATCACCGGGGCTGGCGATGACGTCGTTGTTGCCTTTGGCGGCACCAACCTTGTCGATGTGGGCGCAGGCAATGATGAAGTGGTCTATGATATGGAGGGGGTCAACACGCTGGCGGGCGGAGACGGCGATGACACGCTGACAGCCTATGCCAAACCCCGCGATATCGTGTCCTTCGTGGTGGATCCACTGACCAATGTGGCAAGCGACCGCTATGGGTCTGTCATAACGGGGTTTGAACATTTCGTGGTGTTCGGGTCCAGCGATGAGGATGTGGTGATCGTCGGCAATGGCAACGACTCGGTGGATGGCGGGGCGGGAAATGACACCCTCTATGGCCTTGGCGGCGATGATGTGCTGGACGGCGTTACCGGCGATGACATGATCTTCGGCTGGACCGGCAATGACGTGCTGTATGGCGGCGGCGGCAATGACAGCGTCAACAGCGGCGACGGCAACGATCTGGTCTACGGCGGTACCGGCAATGACAGCCTGACCAACGACGGCGGGCAGGACAGCATCTACGGCGGCGTTGGCAATGATACGCTGATCATGGGCGATCTCGTCTATGGCAGCGGAGGCTCTGCCTATGGCGGCGCGGGGAATGACTACATCCTGTTCACCGATGTGGTGGGCGGCCTGGCCCATGGCGGCGCCGGGCAAGACAAGGTCGGCATCGTCTGGGGCTTTGAAAGCACGGCGGGCAATGTGCTGATCGACATGCAGGCCCCGGGCCTGTCGGCCAGTTCGACCGGTGGCTTGTCGCTGACCCTGACTGCGGTTGAGTCGTTGTTCACCATTCTGGGGGCGGGGAATGATACCGTGCTGGGCGGCGCGTTCGGTGACAGCATTCAGATGAACGGCGGGATTGATCTGGTCGATGGTGGCGGCGGCAATGACACCATCAGCTATGACATCGGCGGGGCAAACACCCTGACCGGCGGCGATGGCTTTGACACACTGATCGTCACAGAGAACGGTCCGACCGCAGTTTATTTCATCGTCGATGGTCTGGACGGCACCGTGGATGATGGCCAGTTGTCGCAAATTTCCGGGTTTGAGGCCTATGATGTGCGCGGCAACAGCGGCAATGACATTGTCGCCACCGGGGCGGGCAATGACGCGGTTTATGCAGGCTTGGGCGATGATACCGTGTTCGGGCGCGAAGGCGATGACAGGCTTTGGGGCAGCCGAGGTCTGGACAGCCTGTTTGGCGGCGAAGGCAATGACCGGCTGATTGGCGGCGGCGAGGCGGATGTGCTGGAGGGCGGGGACGGCAATGACCAGATTGTCGGCGCCGCAGGACGCGACACCCTGACCGGCGGCGCAGGGGCAGACCGGTTTGTGTTCAGCTATGCCGAAGACAACTTTGATCTGATCACCGATTTTGAAACCGGGGTTGATCTGGTCCGCTATCTTGGCGCACAACTGGGGCCATCCTCACCCGGTCCGGGCAGGCTGGACGCGACAGAGTTTCACCGCGAATTCGCCGTCGGCACCAATGCCCAGTTCATCACCCGCTATGTGGTCGATGCTGATGAGACCCATCTTCTGTATTATGATCAAGGGGTTAATACCAGCGGGGCCTATGCGTTGATCCGGTTTGACGGCAACGTGATCCTGTCTGCCGGAGATATTTCCATCATCTGACAGCGCAGGTGCCGCACACTGTTTCAAGAGGGGACGGGACCATGGCGATCTTTACGGGCGACATCAACGACAACATCTTCACCGGCGGCGATGAGGCCGACACGATCACCGGCTCCAACGGGAATGACACCCTGTCGGGCGGCGGCAATGATGATGTGATCGAAGGGGATGACGGGCGCGACCTGCTGTATGGCGGCGATGGCAATGACCGGCTGAACAGTGGCTTTGGCCACGACCGGATGTTTGGCGGCGCGGGCGATGATGCGTTCGATGCGACGTTCAGCAACTCCACTGTCTATGGCGGCAGCGGCAATGATCACATCTCGGTCTATTCCAACAGCAGCGGCAACCTGCACCGCTTGTTTGGCGGCAGCGGTGATGACCATGTGTTCTTTGGCTCTGATGCCACCGCGGTGATAGATGGCGGCGGCGGTGCGCGTGATCATCTGCAACTGTTTCTCTACAATGAGGTGACGCCCCTTTCCGTCGTCATGACGCCCTCGCAGGCTCTGCGGGGCAGCCAGATCATTGATATCGCAGGGTTTGAAGCTTTCGATATCACTACATCCTCGGCCAATGACCACATCACGACGGCGGCGGGCGATGATCAGGTCTGGGTGTTGGGCGGCGATAATTTTGTCGATGCCGGCGCAGGGGATGATCTTGTCGGGGTGATCGTCGGTGGGGTGAACACCATTGACGGCGGGCTTGGCCATGACCGGCTGTCGCTTGGGCTGCGGGGGGCGGGCACGGGCCCCGGCTGGCATCTGGACCTGACCGACCTCACCGTGAACGACGGCACTGCCAGCACCTATACCGGGTTTGAGGAATTCTGGATCGGGTCAAGCTGGGGCGACGACCGCGTCTTGTTTGGCGCAGGCAACGACCGCATTCTGGCCTCATACGGCAATGACACCGCGTCGGGTGGCGGCGGAAACGACACGCTGACCGGTGAATTCGGCGATGACAGCCTGAGCGGCAATGCCGGCCACGACCAGCTTTTTGGCGGCCGGGGGTCGGATATTCTGCAGGGCGGCAGCGGCAATGATCGTCTTTCCGGCCAGTTTGAGGCTGATACCCTGTATGGCGGTGCCGGGCGCGATGTGCTGGTGGGGTTTGGCGACGGCGACATCATGACCGGCGGCGGCGACCGCGACACCTTTGTTCTGGTCCGCCACAATGGCGGCGACGATCATATCACCGACTGGCAGGACGGGGTGGACAGGCTGCGCCTGTCGTTCGATCTGATCCCTGATCTGCCCCAGATCGGCGCGCCGTTCATCCTGTCCAACGACGCTGCGGTGGGCGCGGATGCGCAATTCGTGCTGCGGGTGGAATCGGGCAATACCTTGCTGTTCATCGACGCCAATGGCGATGCCGCAGGCGGCGAGACGCGGTTGCTGACGCTGCACGGCATCCACACGCTTGTCGCGGATGACATTACGATCATCTGACCGGGGCTGGGGCGGTCGGCCACCCATCGAACCGCTGCCCCCGACATTGGGTGTCGCAAACCCCCGCCCATGCGGACCGCGCATCGCCTAGGCTGGCCTTACCCCCAGCCAGAGGCCGCAATGACCACCGCCCCTACCCTGCCCCGCACGTCGACGTTCGGGATCGTCTGTCTGGTGGCGGGCATCTTTGTGTTTTCCATTCAGGATATGATCCTGAAATTCATCTCGGACGGATATCCTTTGTCCGAGGCGATGGTGCTGCGCAGCCTGACCGCTGCCCCCATTCTGGCGGTGTTTGCGTGGCGTGACGGGGGTTTGGGCACGCTGTTTACCCCCGGCGTGGGGCGGATGGTGCTGCGCGGCGTGGTGATGCTGGCGGCCTATACGTCCTATTACCTCGCCCTGCCCGCCTTGCCGATTGCCTCTGCCGTCGCGCTGTATTTCTCGGCCCCGCTGTTCATCACCGTGCTGTCGGTGGTCTGGCTGGGTGAACGCGTCAGCCTGCCCCGCTGGATCGCCGTGGCCGCAGGTTTTGCGGGCGTGGTGGTGATGGTACGACCCGGGGCCACGCTGTTTGAATGGGCGGCCCTGCTGCCCGTGATTTCCGGTCTGGCGTACGGCGTGTCGATGATCTTTGCCCGCACCATCGGCGGGCGTGAGACGGCATCAGCCATGGCATTCTGGGGCAATGCGGTGTTCTTGCTCGCCGCACTCGCCATGGCTTTGGTCTTTGGTGGCGGGGATTATGCGGCAGGCGCGCATCCGTCGATGCAGTTCCTGCTGCGGGCCTGGGTCTGGCCTTCGGCCTTTGACGCGATGCTGATGTGCGGCTGTGGGGTGATCGCGGCCATGGGGTTGACGCTGCTGACCCAAGCCTATCGCAGCACGCCTGCCAGCGTGATCGCCCCGTTTGAATATTCGGCCATGTTGTGGGGCGTGATCTGGGGCTGGACGGTGTGGCGCGACTGGCCCGACGCCACGTCATGGGCCGGGATCAGCATCATCATCGGAGCCGGGTTGTTCGTGCTGTGGCGCGAACGGGTGGAACGGGTTTAGATCGTCCATGTTTTGGCGAAAGCACGGACATGGGAAAACGCGGCGAGAAGCAGAGATTTTCGACGTTCCTTCTTACACACACCACGAGAGGGCAAGGCCCGACCGCCGGGTGGGCTAAGCAACAGCAGTTCTACGCAATTTATAGCTCAACACATCCCACGGAAGTTCTGCTGGTGCCGTTGCAGAATGCCCGCCCGAGGGGGCGGTCGGGCATTGCCCGGCGCGCTTCGCGCTGGATTCCGGGCAGAAGAAAGTAGCCTCCGCGAAGGGTCATCCCGCCTCAGAACCCGAACCGCGCCCGCAAGCCCGCCACATGCGCCTTCAGGATCGGCATCTTGCTCCACTGATGCAGCAAGTCCGTCCAGCGGACCGGTACAAACACGCAGTTATCGCCCGCAACAGCCTTGGAAAACGCCGCCACCTCGCGCCGGTGTTGGGCGATGCGGGCGGGGTCCACCGGCTTGCCATTGGCCCAAGTGCTGGGTTCCGCATAGAGATACACCAGCACCGCACCCAAGGCGCGCTTTTCGGCCCGGGTGCGAATGCCGTAGGCATCCTTCACCAGTTGCACGGCGTCCAGACACTCGAACGCCACGGTGCCCTCCACCAGATCGCGCTGCAACTGAGTGTAGCGGTTCATGTTCGGCCCCCAGACCGGGCGGTCGTAAACATCGGCAAAGCCGGTGTTCTTGGCGGGGCGGAACGGCTCATACCGCCGCGCCCGGATACCGATCAGTGTCGTCTTGGTGGCCAACCCCACGCTCAGCCACGGATGCCGCCCGCCACCTGCCCAAGGATAGCGCATTTCGGACTCCAGCTCGACCACCTCGACGCGGCCAGCAGGAACGCCGGGCAGATGCGGCAGATCGCCGGGGCGGGTCAGAAACCAGCCAAACGCATTGGCCACCAAAGCCGCCGAAGATTCGGGGCTGTCGAACTTGCCGGTCCTGATCTCATGCCCTGGCGACAGGCCCAGCGAGCCAAGGATGCGGTCAACGGGCAGATCGGGCAGAAACTCGGGCATGGCGCACCTTCGATGGGAAATCAAAAGGGCCGCACCCGGAGGCACGGCCCTGTTCGTCTTAGCACAGATCAAAGATCAAAGTTCGTCCAGCGCCTCAACGGCTTTCTGAAGGTCTTCCTTGGTCACGGTCTTGTCCGACACTTTGGCCGAGGACACGATGTGGTCCACAACCTTGTCTTCAAAGATCGGCGCGCGCAGTTGTTGCTGCATGTTCGGGTTCTTCTGAACGAATTCAAAGAACT
This sequence comes from uncultured Alphaproteobacteria bacterium, assembly GCA_963772935.1. Taxonomy (GTDB): domain Bacteria; phylum Pseudomonadota; class Alphaproteobacteria; order Rhodobacterales; family Rhodobacteraceae; genus JANNNF01. Next base: position 672,523 of record CAVYZK010000009.1, read on the forward strand.
GACGCTCCTGCCCCGGGTACTGGCGAGCGGCCGCCAGCACAGCTTGGGTCATTTCGGCATCCGAAACGCTGACTTCGGCCTTACGGCCCACTTCGGCCAGCAACAGGCCCAGACGAACCCGACGTTCGGCCAGCATCTTGTGCTCATCCGTCGTTTCGACGTTGCCGTGGTTGTGGTCGTGCACTTCGGGGTTTTCCTCGTGCCACAACTGATGCGCAATCTGCGCAGCTTCGGCATCGACCAAGGCCGACGGCAGGTCAAACTTGACCAACGCATCCAACTGATCCAGCAGCGACCGCTTCAACACAGCGCGGGCAGCGCCGGTGTATTCAGCCTCAAGACGGCCCGAGATCTGGGTTTTCAGCGCGGCCAGATCCTCGGCCCCGAATTTCTTCGCCAGCTCGTCGTCAACTTCCGCCGGGACCGGCTTTTTCACGGCCTTCACGGTGCAGGCAAACACGGCTTCCTTGCCGGCCAGATTGGCCGCGCCATAGTTTTCCGGGAAGGTCACGTTGACTGTGACTTCATCGCCAACCGACGCGCCAACCAACTGGTCCTCAAAGCCCGGAATGAAGGATTTTGACCCCAGAACCAGCGGATAATCGGTGCCGGTGCCGCCATCGAACAGCACGCCGTCTACCGAGCCTGCGAAGTCGATCGTCACCTGATCGCCGTCCTTTGCCTTGCCGACCTTGCGACGGTCTTCAAAATTCTGCGCTTGCCCTGCCAGATTGGCCAAAGCCTCGTCCACAGCTGCGTCGTCTGCCTTCACGGTCAGACGGTCCAGCGTGATTGCGCTTGCGTCAAAGTCCGGGATCGGCGGCAGTGCCTCATAGGACATCTCGACCACGACATCCTGACCCTCGGCCCAGGACTCGCCACCCACCATCTTGACCTCGGGCTGCATCGCGGGGCGGTCGCCGGTGGCATCGAAATGCCCCTTCATCGCGCCATCAATCGCGTCTTGCATGGCATCGCCCGTCAGGCGCTGACCGAACTGCTTTTTCAGGATCGCCAACGGCACCTTGCCCTTGCGAAAGCCCTTGATTTCAACTTCAGGCTGCGCTTCAAGCAATTTTTCCTGAACTTTCGCCTCAAGCTCGGCGGCCGTCACCGTGATGGTGTAGGCGCGTTTCAGACCTTCGTTCAGGGTCTCTGTGACCGTCATGCCGTGTTCCGTCCTTTTCCTAATGGCTGGTGCGGGTAGAGGGACTTGAACCCCCACGCCTCGCGGCGCCAGAACCTAAATCTGGTGCGTCTGCCAATTTCGCCATACCCGCATCTCACTCAAAACACGCCCGAGGCCTTTTCAGGCCCACGCGCGTGCATCGAATTTCCGCGCCCTTCTAACAAAGCTGCATGCCGGATGCGAGAGGAAAAAGCGCGCCATGGTTTTGCCACAACTTAAGCTGCTTTTTGCCTGCCCTGCCCGCAAAATTACTTCGCAGCGGCCCATTCCTGACATATTCTGGCGCAAAAAAGATGAGGCAGACAAAATGCACACAAGGACCGCGCCATGGACACCCTGAGCTTCACCACGACGGACGCGCTTGTTGACACCCTTGTGACCGGCGTCACCGCAGGCACCACGGTTCTGACGCTCGATGGCGATCTGCCGGTGCAGTATCTGGCCCCCGGCGACCGGGTGATCACCCGGTCCGGTGCCCGCACCCTGCGCGCGATTGATGTGACGATCCTGACAGACGCCCCGATGATCCGCATCTCGGCTTCGGCGCTTGGCCATGACCGTCCGGTGGACGATCTGTTCGTCGCCCCCGACCAGCAAATCCTGATCCGCGACTGGCGCGCAAAGGCGCTGTATGGCACCGACACTGCAATGGTTGCCGCAGCGCGTTTGGCCGATGGCGACTATATCCGCGCCGAAGTGGTGACCGAGGCCCGCCTGTTCACCCTGCATTTCGACACCGATGTGGTGATCTATGCCGGTGGTCTGGAACTGGCCTGCGCTGCGATGGTTGCGGCCTAACCCACCATCGGGGTTAGGATTTCCACTTCATCACCCTCCCGGATTGCCGTGTAAAAGCATGTCCTGCGGTTGGTGTGGCAGGCTGGCCCGTCTTGGGTCACCAATGCCAGCAGGCAATCGCGGTCGCAATCCACCCGCAACTCCACCAGTCCCTGCACATGGCCCGAGGTTTCCCCCTTGATCCAGAACGCCGCCCGCGACCGCGACCAATAGGTCACGCGCCCCGTCGCCAGCGTCTGCGCCACAGCATCCGCGTTCATCCAGGCAAACATCAGCACCTCGCCCGTGGCATGATCCTGCGCGATGCAGGGGATCAGCCCGTTTGCGTCATACTTTAGGCTTGCCGGGTCAAAGCGCATGGGTCGGTCCTTGGCTTGGGGGTCGCATCGGCCTACATAAGGGCAATGCAAAGGACAAGCCATGGCCGACACTGACCTGATCAAGCTGTACTCTGGCCGGATTCTGGAACTGGCCTCCGACATTCCGCACCATGGGCGCCTGCCCGCCCCGCAAGGCACCGCGCGCAAACGCTCGCCCCTGTGCGGGTCCACCGTGACGGTGGATGTGGTGCTGGCGGATGGTCGGGTGGTGGAGTTTGGCCAGGACGTAAAAGCCTGCGCTTTGGGTCAGGCCTCGGCCTCGGTTCTTGGGGCGGCCGTTCTGGGCCGCACCCTGCCCGAGCTGCAAGCCGCCCGCGATTCTCTCGCCGCCATGCTGCGCACAGACGGACCCGTGCCCGCCGCGCCGTTTGACGGCTATCAGGTGCTGACCCCGGCGCGGGAGTATAAGAACCGCCACGCCTCGATCCTGCTGGCGCTGGAGGCGACCTGCGAGGCGGTCGCCGCCGCAACATAAAAAAACCGCCGCACGTCGGGTGACGGCGGCGGCAAGTGGCGCGTCTGTGTGCCTAAGGGCGTCTCCATGAAACATGGGGGACAGACGCCGGGGCCACGGGGATCAGACGGCAGGCAGTGGGCAGAAATCCTAAACGGTGCCAGAAACCGACAGCGCCGCAAACAGCAAGACAAACAAAGAGATGACGCCAAGCGTATCTTCCACCGCCGAAGTTCCGGCGCGGGACAGGATGGATTTGAATTCCTTCAGCATGGCGTCCTCCTTGATGTCTGTTGCCGTATTGTTCTCACTTTATCCACAGGCTGTAAAGAACTTTTTAAGAACAAACGTGAACAAACTGGCGTCAGCCGACAGAAATCAGCCGAATCGCGCGATCCTGATCCAGCAACCACAGCAAAACCCGGGCGGCCTTGCCCCTTGGGCTGGTCAAATCCGGGTCATCCGCCAGCAGTTTGCGCGCATCCGACTGCGCCACCGCCATCAGCCCCGCCTGCCGTTCCAGATCGGCCACCCGGAACCGGGGCAGGCCGGATTGCGCGGTGCCGATCAGATCGCCCGCCCCCCGCATCGCCAGATCTTCCTCGGCAATGCGAAACCCATCTTCGGTATCGCGGATCGCCTTCAACCGCCGCTCGCCACTTTCCCCCAAGGGGGCCTGATACATCAGCAGACAGGTCGACTCCGCCGTGCCCCGCCCGACCCTGCCGCGCAACTGGTGCAGTTGCGACAGCCCGAAAATCTCGGCCCGCTCAATCACCATGATGCTGGCATTGGGCACGTTCACCCCCACTTCGATCACCGTGGTTGCCACCAGAACCTTCGTCACCCCCGCCACAAACCGCGCCATCGCGGCGTCCTTGTCGGCGGGCGGCATCTGGCCATGCACCAGCCCCACCACATCGTCGCCCAACACGGCGCGCAGATGCTGAAACCGGGCCTCGGCACTGGCGTAATCCAGCACCTCGGAATCCTCGACCAGCGGGCAGACCCAATAGGCCTGCCGCCCATCCGCCACCGCACTGCGCAGATGCCCCACCACCTCGTCAATCCGCGCGTTGGAAATCAGCGCGGTGCGGATGGGTTTGCGCCCGGCAGGCTTTTCATCCAGCACCGACACATCCATGTCGCCGTAGCTCGCCAACGCAAGGCTGCGCGGAATGGGCGTGGCCGTCATCACCAGCACATCCGCCGCCGCCCCCTTGGCCCCCAGCTCCATCCGCTGTGCCACGCCAAAGCGGTGCTGTTCATCCACCACCGCCAGCCTAAGGTCATGGAAGGCAACATCTTTCTGGAAAACCGCGTGGGTGCCGACCAAAATCCCGGTGCGCCCCTCACGCAGCGCGGCCAGTTTCGCCTCGCGCTCCGCCCCCTTGTCGCGCCCGGTCAACAGGTCCAGCCGCACCCCCGCAGCCTGCGCCAGCGGGGCCAGCCCTTCGTAATGCTGACGCGCCAGAATTTCGGTCGGGGCCATCATCACGCCCTGCCCGCCCGCCTCGACCGCGACCAGCAGCGCCATCAAGGCCACCAGCGTCTTGCCCGACCCCACATCGCCTTGCAGCAAGCGGTTCATCCGCAAGGGCGAGGCCATGTCGGCAGCAATCTCCGCCACCGCCCGCACCTGCGCGCCCGTTGGCTGATAGGGCAGACTTTCCAACGCCTTGCGCTGCAAAGCTGATGTGCCGACACTCGCCACACCCTTGCCCCGCCGCAATGTCGCCCGCGCCAGCGACAGGGTAAGCTGATGCGCAAACAACTCATCATAGGCCAGCCGTTGCCGCGCCGGGTGGCTGAACGCCAGCCCCGCCGCATCGGTCGGGGAATGTACGGCGCGCACCGCCGCCGCCCAATCCGGCCAGCCTTCGCGCGCCTTCAACGGCCCGTCGATCCATTCCGCCAGATCCGGCATCCGCGCCATCGCCGAGGCCACCGCCTTCGCCACCTGCTTTTGCGTAATCCCCGCCGTCAGCGGATAAACCGGTTCATAGGGTGGCAAATCCCCCGCCTCCTCGGGGCGCAAGACATGGTCGGGATGCACCATTTGTGCAATGCCATCAAAGAGTTCGACCTTACCCGAGATCAACCGCCGCTGCCCGGTCGGCAGCAGTTTTTGCAAGAAATCGCCCCGCGCATGGAAATAGACCAGCGCAAATTCCAACGCCGCATCGCGCACCAGCACCCGGTAGCGGCCCCCCTTGGCGCGCGGCGGAATGTGCAGACCCAACCTCGACCTCGACCGTCACCGTCGTGGGCGGCACCACATCGCGCACCGAATTGCGCCGCGCGCGATCCACCCCGGAATGCGGCATCAGGAACAGCAAATCCTTGGGCCGCAGAACCCCCAACCCTTCAAACGCCTGCGCGGTTTTCGGGCCGACACCGTCCAGCGTCTCCAGGCCCGCAAACAGCGGGAACAGGGCTTCCGGGCGGCTCATGCGTCGCCGATCAGGGCCAGCCAGCCGTCTTCATCCAGCACCTGCACCCCCAACCGCGCGGCATCCTTGGCCTTGGACCCAGCCCCCGGACCCGCCACCAAAAGGTCGGTCTTGGCGCTGACCGACCCCGCCACCTTGGCCCCGAGGGATTCCGCCCGCGCCTTGGCCTCGGCCCGGGTCATTTTCTCCAGACTGCCGGTAAACACCACGATCTTGCCCGCCACCGGACTGTCAGCCCGCGCCCGCGCGACCACAGGCTGCACGTCGAGATGTGCGACCAAAGCGTCAATCGCGGCGCGTTCATTCGGGTTCTGAAACGCCGCCACCAGACTGCCCGCCAGCACCCCGCCCACCCCGTCAATCGCGGTCAGATCGGCCCATTCGGGACTGCCCGGGGTGGCATGCGTGATGGCTGCCTCGAAGCTCTCCCAAGTCCCATAGTGCCGCGCGAGCAGACCCGACGCCTGTTCCCCCACATGCCGCACCCCGAGCGAAAAGATCAGCCGGTCCAGCGGGATCACCCGCTTGGCGTCAATCGCGGCAAACAGTTTACGGGTGGACACCTCGCCAAACCCATCACGATTCTTCAGCTTTCGCAACGGGTTGGCGGCGTCTCTTGAGGCGATGGTGAAGATATCGGCGGGGGTTTTGACGGCCAGATCAGCGTCGTTGAAAAACATCTCGACCTGCTTGGCCCCCAACCCTTCGATATCAAATGCCCCGCGAGAGACGAAGTGTTTCAACCGCTCCACCGCTTGCGCGGGGCAGATCAGACCGCCGGTGCAGCGGCGCACGGCGTCGCCATCCTCGCGCACGGCAGGGCTGCCGCATTCTCGGCAAGTCTGCGGAAAAACAAACGGTTGCGCATCCTCGGGCCGTTGCGACAGGTCCACATCGGCGATTTTCGGGATCACATCGCCCGCGCGGTAGACCTGCACCCAGTCGCCCACGCGGATATCGCGCCCTTCACGAATCGCGGTGCCCTTGGCCCCGTGCCCCGCGATGTAGTCCTCATTGTGCAGGGTCGCGTTGCTGACCACGACGCCGCCCACCGTGACCGGAGCCAGCCGTGCCACAGGCGAAAGCGCCCCGGTGCGCCCCACCGAAATGTCGATGGCGAGCAGGCGCGTCCAAGCCAGTTCGGCAGCAAATTTATGCGCAATCGCCCAACGGGGGGTCGTGGAGCGAAAGCCGAGCCGGGCTTGCAGGGCCAGATCATCCACCTTGTAGACCACGCCGTCGATGTCATAGCCAAGCGTCGCGCGCTGCGCCTCGATGCTGGAATAGTGGGCTTGAAGCGCCTCGGGCGTGTTGCACAGAACCGTCAAGGGATTGGTCTGAAAGCCCAATTCCGCCAGCCGCCGGATCGCGCCAAACTGGGTCTCCGCCAAAGGCGCGGACAGTGCCCCCCAGGCATATGCGAAAAACCGCAAGGGCCGGGCGGCGGTGATGCTGGCGTCCAACTGGCGCAAAGACCCTGCGGCGGCGTTGCGCGGGTTGGCAAAAGTCTTGTCGCCGCGTGCCGCCTGCCGCGCGTTCAGGGCGGCGAAATCGGCATGGCTCATGTAGACCTCGCCCCGCACTTCCAGCACGTCAGGGGCACCCGTCAGGGTCTGCGGGATATCGGCAATGGTGCGGGCGTTGTCGGTGACGTTCTCGCCCACCTCGCCATCGCCCCGGGTTGCGGCCTGCACAAGCACCCCGCCCTGATAGCGCAAAGACAGCGACAGCCCGTCGATCTTGGGTTCCGCCGTGTATTCCACCGGGGTCGTGCGGCCCAGAAAGCGGCGGATGCGGTCGTCGAAATCCACCACATCGGCGGCGTCAAACGCGTTCTCAAGGCTCAGCATCGGCACCGCATGCGCCACCTTGCCAAACCCATCCGCCGCAGGGGCGCCGACCATCTGGGTCGGGCTGGGCTGTGCGCGTGCAACGCCGGGAAACGCTGCCTCCAGCGCCAAAAGACGGCGCTTCATCGCGTCATAATCGGCGTCTGTCAGGGTCGGCGCGTCATCGCGGTGATAGGCGGCATTGGCCTCTAGCACTGCCTGCGCAAGCTCGGCCCATTCTGCCACGGCCTCACCCTCTGTCATCTGCCCGACAGGTTCTTCCGCCATCACCGCCCCCTTCGTGTTCGTGCCAGAGGTTAAGCGGCAGCGTGGGTGAGGGCAAGGTCAGGCGCTGGCGGCCAGCCTGTGGTTCAGCGCCTCACCCGGTCCCGGGTCGCGCAGCACATAGCCCCGGCCCCAGACGGTTTCGATGTAATTCGCCCCCCCCGTCGCCTCAGCCAGTTTCTTGCGCAGCTTGCAGATGAACACGTCGATGATCTTCAACTCCGGTTCATCCATGCCGCCGTAGAGATGATTGAGGAACATTTCCTTGGTCAGCGTGGTGCCCTTGCGCAGGGACAGCAGTTCCAGCATCTGATATTCCTTGCCGGTCAGATGCACGGTCTTGCCACCCACATCCACCGTCTTTGCATCCAGATTGACAGCAACCGCCCCGGTCTTGATCACCGACTGGCTGTGGCCCTTGGACCTGCGGATGATCGCGTGAATGCGCGCCACCAGTTCTTCGCGGTGAAACGGTTTGGTCAGATAATCATCCGCACCAAACCCGAATCCCTTCAGCTTGTTTTCGGTATCATCCGACCCGGACAGAATCAGGATCGGTGTGTCGACCCGGGCCAGCCGGATCTGGCGCAGAACCTCATGCCCGCTCATGTCCGGCAGGTGCAGGTCTAGCAAAATAAGGTCGTAATCATAAAGCTTTGCCAGATCTATCCCATCTTCGCCAAGGTCCGTGCAATAGACGTTCAGGTTGGCATGGGTCAGCATCAATTCAATGCTGCGCGAGGTGGTGGGGTCATCCTCTACCAGTAAAATCCGCATCCAAAATCTCCGCTATCTGGGCTTCGTTGTTAACGACATTGCGGGGTCAATGGTTAATGCGGGGTTACTCTCGTTACGCGCAAGTAAAAAACAACTTAAAGTTGTCTATACTTCTGGATCGCGGTCACTTTCAAGGCTTTCTCGCCATGGGTGGCGATCGCGTCACGCCACAGGGCAAACTCCTCCTCCGACAGATCGTAGCGTTCCTGCGCCTCGGACTGGGTGATCAGCCCATAGAGCACGGCCTTGACCACCACGGCCTTGCGGCTGGCAACCCAGCGGCGCGTGTCTGCGGGCGGCAGATCGGCGCGGGTCAGGGTGGTGCCATCGGGCAGGCTGACCTGCCGTGGCCCATCAACACGCTTGAGGTACATATGATTTCCTATCGCCAACCGGTATTCCTTTGGGCACACCTTGACGCAGCACCCTTAATCAAAGCTGAAACGAGGGGTTGAGAGTATGTCGCATTTTCATATATTGCAGGGCAAAACCCACATTCCGGACAATATCATGCCGCTGGATCACCCGCTCAACTCGCTTGGTGTCGCAAAACCGCCATCGCAAACCCGTGTGGTGGTGGCGATGTCGGGCGGCGTGGACAGTTCGGTCGTGGCGGCGGTGCTGAAGGACGAAGGCTACGATGTGGTCGGCGTCACCTTGCAGCTTTATGACCACGGGGCGGCGCTGGCGAAAAAGGGGGCCTGCTGTGCGGGGCGCGACATTCACGATGCCCGCCGTGTGGCCGATACGATGGGGTTTCCGCATTATGTGCTGGATTATGAGAACACGTTTCGTGAGGCGGTGATCGACGAGTTTGCCGACGCCTATCTGGCGGGGGCGACGCCGGTGCCCTGCATCCGCTGCAATGAACGTGTCAAGTTCAAGGACTTGCTGGCCACCGCCCGCGATCTGGATGCCGACTGCATGGCGACGGGCCACTACATCCAGCGCAAGATGGGCCTTGCCGGGCCGGAACTGCACATGGCGGCGGATGCGGCGCGGGATCAGAGCTATTTCCTGTTTTCGACCAAGCCGGATCAGCTGGCCTATCTGCGCTTTCCTTTGGGGCATCTGGCGTCCAAAGCGGAAACGCGGGCGCTTGCGTTGAAGTATGGGTTGGGGGTTGCGGACAAGCCGGACAGTCAGGATATCTGCTTTGTTCCCAACGGGAACTATGCGGCAGTGATTGAGAAGTTGCGGCCCGGGTCTGCGGAGCCGGGGGATATTGTTGATCTTTCGGGGGCTGTTCTGGGGCAGCACCGGGGGGTCATTCATTATACGATCGGGCAGCGTAAGGGCCTTGGGATCGGGGGGCTGGGTGATCCGCTTGTATGTGGTGCGGCTGGACCCGGAGTTGCGGCGGGTGATTGTGGGGCCGAAGGAGGCGCTGTCCACCCGGGTGGTGCCGCTGAGGGAGATCAATTGGTTGGGGGATGCTCCGCTGGACAGTCGCGGGCGGAATGGTCGGTTCATGTGAAGGTGCGGTCTACCCGGCCTCCGGCACCTGCAATTCTGCGGCCCTTGTCGGCCACCGAGGCAGAGGTGGAGTTGCTGGCGCCTGAGGATGGGATATCGGCCGGGCAGGCCTGTGTGTTCTATGCGCCAGAGGGCAGCCGGGTGCTGGGTGGTGGGTGGATTTGGCGGGGGCGGTGAGACTGTCCCGGGCTGGGACGAGAAATAACCATGCCTTTATAAGGGCTTGACCTGCCGTCTTCACGATCTTTTATCCAGTCAAAGCTGCCCAAGAACCGACCGTGCCGCCCGCAGGCCCGGTGGTTCGCCGCCCTGCCCCAAGCGGTCCATTGTCAGTTGCATCGCCGCTGTTTGGGCAGAACCGTCCGCAAGCAGCGCCAAGACGGCAGGGGCGATCAGGTCGGGTTTGCAGCGGTCGCCGATAAATTCGGGCACCACGCGGGTTTCGGACACCAGATTGACCAGCGTCACGGTATCAATCAACGCCGCCCGTCGCATCAGCCACAGGGTCAGGGGGTGCATGTCATAGGCGATGACCATGGGGCAGCCGTTCGCCGCCAGTTCCAGCGATACGGTGCCAGAGGCCGCGATTGCCACGTCGGCGGCGGCAAAGGCGGCGCGTTTCAGGGCCGCGTCCTCGATGATCATCGGCGCAATGGGCCAGTCGGCGGAGAGTTCGCGCACCAGTTCTGCCACACCCCGTACGGTGGGCAGGGCGACGCGGGCGGTGGGGTGAACAACTTTAACCCGTGCCAGAACCGCACCGATCACTGGGGCAAGGCGCGCGACCTCGCCCTTGCGCGATCCCGGCAGGGTCAGGATCAACGGGCCTTCGCCTGCCAGAAGCGCAACCTCATCCGGGGTCGCCACAGGTTCCGCCACCACCGGGTGGCCGACGAAATCGCAGGTCATGCCTGCGGCGGTCATATAGGGCGGCTCGAAGGGCAGCAGGGCCAGCACATGGTCGATCACCCGCGCCATTTTTGCCGCGCGGCCCGGACGCCATGCCCAGACCGAGGGGGCAACATAGTGGATGGTGCGCAGGTTGGGCTGCGCGGCTTTGACCAAGGCCGCGACCCGCAGGCAGAAATCGGGGCTGTCGATGGTGATCAGGGCGGCGGGATCATAGGCGAGGGCCGCCTGCTGCCGCTTCTGCAATCCGGCGTTTGAGGGCGAAGTATTTGGGCAGCACCTCGGCAATGCCCATCACCGACAGTTCCTCCATCGGGAACAGGCTTTGCAAGCCCTCCGCCTGCATCAGCGGGCCACCGACTCCGGCAAATTCGACGCCCGGTGACAGGGCGCGCAAGCCCGCCATCAGGGCCGCCCCCAGACGGTCGCCGGATGGTTCGCCCGCGATCAGAAAGAATTTCAGCGCGCCCACAGGAACAGGCCCTGCGCATCTGCCCGGCGGATCATGGCGGGCAGGTCGAGGCAGATCACCTCGCCCGCAGCCCACGCGATGCCCGCAAGGCCAGCCTTTGCGGCGGCGTCCACCGTGGCGGGGCCAAGGGTGGGCAGGTCGATGCGCAGGTCTTGCCCCGGTTTGGCGGCCTTGTAGAACAGGCCCCCGGTGGGATCGGGGTGCAGGGTCCGCAACATCGCCACCTGCGCCAGCATCGCATCGGTGCCGGGCAGCGCCTCGACCGCCAAGCACAAGCCCTTGCGCCACCACGCAGCCCTGCCCCACATCGACCGCCCCCAAGGCAGCAACTATGGCGGCGGCCCGCGTGGCATCGCGTTCCTGCAACGGCGTCACCGCCCCGCACAAGACGCCTGCCCCGGGCACCAGAGCCGGGCGCGATATCGGCCACACCGACGATGGCAAAACCCGGCGTCCTCGAAGATCGCCAGCACTTCGCGCAAGGTGGCATCATCGCCCGCCTGCATCGCCGAGCCAGCAGACGCGGCACCATCTGGGCGGTTTGCGGGTCAAACAAGGACGGGTCCAGACGCGGGCGCTGCACGGCCCCGGCAAAGGCCACGTCCGTGACGCCCGCATCCTCCAGCGCGCGCAGGAACGGCACCAGCCGTTCGATGCGGAACGTCATGTCGGGGGCCAGGCCTTCGGGCGCAAAACCATCAAGGCTTGCCACCAAGGGCCGCGCATCCAAGGCCGCCACAAGTGCGGCGGGCAACCCGCCGCGCCCGGCGATCAGGGCGAGGGTCACTTGGCCCCCTTGGGCGTCAGGAAGCTGCGGTCCGACGCGCCGAGGATGAAGTCGGTCATTTCCCGCACATGGGCACTGTCGGTTTCTTCGGCCAGACGGCGGGCGCGGTCCATGAAGCTGCCCTCGCCCTGCGCCAGCATCTGATAGGCGGCGCGCAGGGCGGTGATTTCCGCCCGGTTCACCCCCCGGCGTTTCAGGCCCACAAGGTTCAGCCCATCCAGATCGCCGCGCGGGCCTTGGACAAGGCCATGCGGGATCACGTCATTCGTCACCATGGTAACGGCGCCGATGATCGCCCCGGCGCCGACGCGCACCCATTGGTGGATGCCGGACAAGCCGCCGACAATCACATCATCCCCAAGCCAGCAATGGCCCGCAACCGCCGCCTGATTGGCAAGGATCACCCGGTTGCCAAGGGTCGCATCATGGCCCACATGCGCCCCGGTCATCAGCAGGCAATCATCGCCCACCCGGGTCACACCGCCCCCGCCCGCCGTGCCGGTGTTCAGCGTGGCCCCTTCGCGGATACGGCAGCGCGCGCCGACGATCAGCCGGGTGCGTTCGCCCGCGAATTTCAGGTCTTGCGGCACTTCGCCCACGCAGGCGAAGGGAAAGATCACCGTGCCTGCGCCAATCTCGGTCCAGCCCGTGACAACGGCGTGGGATTTGATTTCCACCCCTTCGGCCAGCGTCACATCGGGGCCGACGATGCTGAACGGGCCAACGTAGCAATTCGCCCCGACCTGCGCCGCGTCATCGACCATGGCGGTCGGATGGATGAAGGCGGTTCCATGAATGGCCATCGCTCAGGCCTTCGGCACGTCGAACATGGCCATGAAGGTGGCCTCGCAGGCAAGTTCCGTGCCGACCATGGCGCGGCCTTCAAACTTCCACACCTTGCCGCCGCCGCGCACCGCCTTGACGTGCAGTTCCAGCACATCGCCCGGCACCACCTTGCGGCGGAATTTCACGCCATCGACGCCCATGAAGAACACCTTGGCGTTCTTGTCGACCAGATCCATCGACAGCCCGACAAGGATGCCAGAGGTCTGCGCCATGGCTTCGATGATCATGACGCCCGGAAAGATCGGCATGCCCGGAAAATGGCCCTGAAACTGGGGTTCATTGAAGGTCACGCATTTGATGCCGACGCAGGACTGGTTCAGCACGATATCCACCACCTTGTCGATCAGCAGGAACGGATAGCGGTGCGGGATGATCCGCTGGATCAGGTCAAGATCGGCAGATGCGGGGGCTGCGGTCTCGGTCATGGCGGTCTCCTGCGGGTGTTCGGGTTCGGGCTTGCTAACAATTCAGGCGGGCCGGGGCAAGCGGGCCGCACGGCGATCCCTGCGACGGATTATGGCGCGGGGGCGGGTTCGGGGGCAACCGGGGGTGGTTGAGGGCTTGGGTCAGGGTCTGCCGCCGCCGTGCCATCGCCCAGCACCGCGTCCAGCCGCACCACAGCCTGATCGGTGATGTCGATGGAGTTGAGCGACAGGATCAGCACCGATTTGTCGATAATCGCGACCGCCCCGGTTTCCGTCATCAGCGCGCCCAGCACCGGGCCTGCGGCCTGCACAAAGCGCTGTTGATCGGCGTCGCGCTGTTGGGTTATGTCGCGGCTTTTCGCATCCTGCGCGGTGCGGATCGCTTCAACTTTGGCGTCAAAGGCATTGGCGGCATTGGCAAATTCGTCTGGCGGCATTTTGGTGCGCCGTTCGGTCAGGTCGCGTTCTTCCTGCTCCAGCCCGGCCTCGATCCGGCGGTTTTCTGCGGCAAGTGCGGCATCCGCCGCCGTCGCCCGCGCCAGCACGGCCTTGCCATAGGCCGATTGGGTGAACATCCGGTCCTGATCCAGCGTCAGAATGGCACTGGCACTGACCACCCCGATGGAGGGTGCCACCACCGATCCATCGGTTTGCGCCCAGCCCGCAGCAGCCCAAAGGGTGCAGGCCAAAACCGCGGCCCCCAGACCCTGCGCCCGGCCCTGCATCAGAACTTGGTCGAGATCGTCAGATCAAAGGTCTGGTCCTTGTCATAGACCTCTTTCTTCAGGGCTTTGGCAAAGTTGAAGCGCAACGGGCCCAGCGGCGTGGTCCACAGGAACGACAGACCGATGGCCGCGCGCAGGTTTGCGCTGTCATCCACCGGGCCGACGCCTGCGGTGTTATCCAGGCTCCAGACCGAGCCTACGTCCAGGAACGCGCCGCCGATGATGCCGTATTCTTCCGGCAGACCCAGCGGGAAATCCGCCTCGAACCGGGCTACGGCAAAGGCGTTGCCGCCGAGCGCATCGTTGTTGGGCGACAGCGTATCACGCGGGCCGATGCCGTTGGATTCAAAGCCACGGATCTTGCCGTTGCCAAAGAAGCGTTCCGTCACACGGGTGGTATTGCCCGACAGCGAATGGATATAGCCGCCTTCAAAAATCGCGCGCAGGGTGACTTCCTCATTCGCGACCTTGGTTTCGCCAAGCGCGAACAGCGACGAGGAGATATACTTGCTGTCGCCGCCAAGGCCCGCGAATTCCTGACCAAACCGGATCAGGACGCCGCCCTTGGGGTTCAGGCCAGTGATCCGGGTGTCATATTCATAGTTGTAGCCGATCGAACTGCTGACCACGCCGCCCAACGCCTCTTCCGCCGACAAGATCGGCGACGAGCCGGTGGCCGCAACAGCCGGTGGCCCCACCACGGCGGGGGTGAAGGGATCGACGTTGAAAATCTTGTCTTTCGTCAGGCGATAGCTGATCCCCAGCCGCCCCTGTTCACTGACCGGAAACCCAAGGCCCAGCGAAAAGGACGTCGCCCGGGTGTCGTAGTTGGAGTTCTGCTGGTTGGTTTCAGAATGGGACAAGCCGATGCTGAACGACAGATCGCGGCCCAGAAACGCCGGTTCGGTAAAGCTGAGCCCGCCGGACGCGTTGTCAGTGCCCGTGGTGATCGACACCCCGACCGCCTGCCCGCGCCCAAGGAAGTTGTCTTCCTTGAGGTTGATGTTGAAGCCAACCCCCGCGGACGCCCCATAGCTGAGGCCAAAGCCAAGCGAGCCGGTGGGCTGTTCTTCGAGATCGACGTTGACCACCACCTGATCGGGGCCAGAGCCCGGTTCAGCCTCGACCTGCGCGTCCGAAAAGAAGCCAAGCGCGCGGATGCGTTCGGCAGACTGGCGCACTTCACGCGGGTTGAAGGGGTCGCCTTCGACCGTGCCAAACTGGCGCCGCACCACCTGATCCAGCGTGGTCGCGTTGCCTTCAATGTCGATGCGTTCGACAAACACCCGTTCACCCCGGACAATGGCGAATTCGACATCCACCATCTGCCCACGGTCATTGCGGGTGATGCGCGGATCGACACGCACAAAGTTCAGGCCCTTTTTCAGCGCCAGATTTTCCATCCGGGTGATGTTGTTTTCCATCAGCGCGGGGGAATAGACCTGACCTGTCTTGATCCGCTGAATATCTGCAAACTCGGCCGCATTCACACCGTCAATCTCTGACACGGTGGACACTTTGCCGATGGTATAGGACTGGCCTTCGCGGATGCTGAAGGTCACGAAACTGGCGTCGCGTTCGCGCGAGGTTTCCCCGGTCGCGTCCAGCACCTGAAAGTCGATATAGCCGCGCGAGAGGTAGAAATCGCGCAGCACCTGCTTGTCCACCTCCAGCCGTTCGGCAAAGAAGGTGTCGCGCTGGATCAGCTTGCGCAGGAAGCCCGCCTGTTTGGTTTCCAGCACCTGCCGCAAGCGGCGGTCCGAAAACGCGCGGTTGCCGACAAAGGCCAGCCGCTCCACCTCAACCACGCCACCTTCGGATACCTCAAACACCAGATCAACGCGGTCGTCGCTGCGGCGGATGATGCGGGGTTCGACCGTGGCTGCCTGACGGCCCGCCACACGGTAGGCTTCGGTGATGGCGGCGGCGTCGGCCTCGGCCTGCGCGGGGGAATAGACCCGGCGGGATTGCGATTTCACCAGTTCGGCCAGCTTTTCATCCTTGAGGCGCTTGTTGCCTTCAAAGTTGATGATGTTGACGACGGGAAATTCCTTGACCCGAATCAAAAGCGTGCTGCCCTGCGGCACCACCTCGACGGTTTCGAACAGGCCGGAGTTTGCAATGCGCTGATAGGCATCGTTCAGATCGCCACCCGACACGGTGGCCCCACGACCGATTCCGGCATAGGACAGGATTGTGGCCGTATCGACGCGGTTGTTGCCTTCGATCTTTACGTTCGAAAACGAAAAGGCCTGCGAAAAGGCCGGTGTCAGGAACGGCGCAGAAGCCGTTGCAAGCCCAAAGAAAACTGCGGCCACAATCGGTTTTGCACGAGACACGCCAACCTTGCCCCGACGCCCATTGGCCCCCGAATTCATCCGCATCACAAAGCCCCACGTCGCTACAATCTGTTGCAACCTGCCTAGCCCGAAACCCGGGGCTTGTCAAAAGGCTGCGGTCGATTTGAACAACTTCGCCATATATAGCGATTTGATGGCAACGCTGACGGGGTTCTGGCTTATGGCATCATCGGCGGATGAAAGATCGCCGACCCCAGAAACGCCCCTGCCAGCAGGCCGACCACCACCGTGCCGATCGCAAAAATCCGGTCCCAGTTGATAGCCACCAACAAGGAGAGTCCGCGATATCCGTCTGCCACAAGTTGCATGTCACACCTCTGCATTTATCAACGAAGCCTTAACGCAGGAATGTGGCAGCAGTTTGGCGCGAGGGATCAGACGCAGAACAGATCGTTGGTGATGGCAAACACCATCAAGGACAGGATCAGCACCAGACCGACCGTCATCAGCACCCGCAGGGCGCGGTCGGATGGAGGTTTGCCGGTGACGGCCTCAAACGCATGAAATACCAGATGGCCGCCATCCAGCACCGGAATCGGGAACAGGTTCATCAAGCCGATGCCAAGTGACAGCACCGCGATCATCGTCACAAAACTTTCCACCCCGGACCGGGCGGCATCGCCCATCACGGTCGCCATGCCGATGGGGCCGGAAATGTTGCAACTGCTGATGTCACCCGTCACGATATGCAAGAGGCCCGACAGGGTGGTGACGGCCAGGCTCCATGTCTGCTGGGCGGCGAGGGTCAGCGTCTCCCACGGGCCGGGCACCTGGGTTTGCGGCGAAAACAGGGGGGTGCCGTTCAGGCCGATCAGAAAAACGGTTTCAAAGCCGCCGCCGGCCTTGGGCACATCGCGGCTGCGCGGGGTCAGCGTCGTCTCGAATGTCTTGCCGGCCCGCCAGACGATCAGCGACAGCGGTTGGCCCTTGGTGGCCTGCACCATCGCGGGCATTTCAGTGAAGGTCGATACCGGCGTGCCATTGATCGAGACGACCACGTCACCCTCGACCAGCCCGGCGTCGATCGCGGCCGATTTGGACTGCACCGACGAAACCACGGCGGGAAACGGGTGCGGTCCGTCAAAGGTGATGACCTGTCCCGCACGCTCGACCCGGTATGGCACCGCCGCGAGCGGCGGCAGATCGCCGATCAGCCTGTAGAGCGTTTCAGTGTCGGGCGTCTCGACCCCGTTCAACGCAAGGATGCGGTCGCCGGGCTGCAGGGTCTGGCCTTGATAGGCGGTGGCATGCACCTCGCCCACCACAGGCGCGTCGCTTGGCACGCCAATCGCCAGCACCATGCCGACAAAGATGAAAAAGGTGAGGATGAAGTTGAACACCGGCCCCGCCGCCACCGTGGCAGACCGCGCCCACAGGGGGGCGCCGTGCATGGTGTGGCGGCGTTCGGCGGGCGACAGGGCGGCAATCGCCTCGCCGTCCTTGCCCGAGGCCGCATCGGCATCGCCCAGAAATTTCACAAAACCACCAAACGGCACCGCCGCCAGTTGCCAGCGGGTGCCCCGGCTGTCCACGCGGGAAAACAGCACCGGGCCAAAGCCCAGACTGAACACCTCGGCATGAATGCCAGACCAGCGACCGACGATGTAATGGCCATATTCATGGATGAACACGATGATCGACAGGGCGATGACGAAGAAGACCACAGTCCAGATCAAAATGCCTGCCTGCGGTAGAAGCCCCAAGATATCCATACTCACCCCTTAATTTGCCCGTGCTCTGCGTGTGGCTGCTTCGCCCGCGCGCATACGGGCTAGATGGTCCATCCCTTGAATGTCCTCAAGGGTGATCACGACATTTCGAAGGCCGAACTCGCCCGAAACGGTGGAAAGCGTGTCTTCCACAACCCCGGCCATATCCATGAAGCCGAGTGTGCCTTCCAGGAAACGGTCCAGCGCCACCTCTTTGGCGGCATTGAACGCAGCGCCTGCAAGGCCGCGGGCCTCCATCACCTCACGTGCCAGACGCAGCGCGGGGTAGCGGGCCATGTCGGGCGCGCGGAAGGTCAGGGTCGCCACCTGCGCAAGGTCCAGCCGCGCCACGGGAATATGCGCGCGGTCGGGCCAGTTCAGCGCGTAGCCGATGGAATGGCGCATGTCGGGCGCCCCCATATGCGCCATGATCGCACCATCGCGAAACCCGACCATGGAATGGATCAGGGATTCGGGGTGGATGATCACCTCGATCTGGTCGGGCCTGACATCGAAAAACTCGCGTGTTTCAATGACTTCCAGCGCCTTGTTGAACATGGACGCCGAATCGATGGTGATGCGCTGCCCCATGGCCCAGTTCGGGTGCGCCAAAGCCTCGGTCACGGTTGCGGCCGCCAAAGCCTCCAGCGGCCAGTCGCGCAGCGCGCCCCCGGAGGCGGTCAGGATGATGCGTTCGACGCTTGCAATATCTTCGCCTGCAAGTGCCTGAAAGATGGCGGAATGTTCGCTGTCCACCGGCAAAAGCCGCGCACCATGGTCACGGGCGGTGGCCATCAGCAGGCTGCCCGCCGTCACCAGACTTTCCTTGTTGGCAAGCGCCAAGGTGCGGCCATGGCGCAAGGCGCGCAGGCCGGGCACCAGACCTGCGGCCCCGACGATCCCGCTCATCACCCAGTCGGCGGGGCGGTCGGCGGCCTCGGCGATGGCGGCGTCACCTGCGGCGACCTCAACCCCGGTGCCCGCCAAGGCATCCCGCAGGGCGGGCAGGCAGGATTCGTCCGCGCAGACCGCGACCTCGGCCCGCAAGGCCCGCGCCATTTGCGCCAGGCGCGCGACATTGCGCCCGCCGGTCAGCGCAACCACGCGGTAGGCCTGTGGCCCCCCCGCCCGCATCAGCAGATCGAAGGTGTTTTCGCCAATCGACCCCGTTGCCCCGAACACTGAAACACTGCGCATCAGCGTTCCAGCGGCAAAGGCAATGGCAGGATCAGGCCCAGCACCAGTATCAGGCACACGGCCCCGATCATCGCATCAAACCGGTCCATCACGCCGCCATGGCCGGGGATCAGCGACGAGCTGTCCTTGACCCCGGTGCGCCGCTTGATCCAGCTTTCGGCGATGTCGCCCATCTGGCCCGCAAAGGCCACAAAGGGCGACACCAGTGCCAGCCCCCAATCGGCCCGGTCCATCAGCACAAAGCCGATGCCCACCAGAGCCGCGCCGATCCAGCCCGCCACGGTGCCGGACCATGTTTTCTTGGGGCTGATCGCGGGCCAGAACTTGGGGCCCCCAAGCAACCTGCCGGCGAAATAGCCTGCGATATCAGACACGATCACCACCGCCACGATCCACAGAATAGCGGGCGTGCCCACCCCGTCGCGCAGCCACATCAGCCCGTAGCCCGCCAGCATGATCGCCGCACCGTAGGCACTGGCGATGCGGCGGTCGCGGCGCGGGGTCAGGGCCAGCAACAGCGACGGCACCAGCAGCAAAACGGGGGCAAAGGGTGCGACCAGCACAAAGGTGGCCGTCAGCATCAACCCGGCCACAGCGGCAATCACCAAGGGCGTGCCCTTGCGGCGGGATGGCAAGGCCGCGTTCAGCGCGCCGCCCGTGATGGTCGCCAGTTCCCAGATCATCACTGCCGTGAGGCCGATCACCAGCGCCGAAAATGACGGCCCGCCCAGCCAGATTTCCAGCGCGCCGACCGCAATCATCACGATTGCCGACAACAGCCGCGGGCGCAAATCGCCCCAGCGGCCCGCAGCGGCGTTCATTTCGCCACCGCGCCAAAGCGGCGGTCGCGGTTGGAAAAGCGGTTCAGGATGGTGCCAAGTTCAGCCGGGGTGAAATCGGGCCACAGGGTTTCGGTAAACTCATACTCCGCATAGGCCGCCTGCCATGGCAGGAAGTTCGAGGTGCGGCTCTCGCCACTGGTGCGGATCACCAGATCGGGGTCGGGCAACCCGCCCGTATCCAGCCGCTGCGAAAACGCGGCCTCGGTCAGCTCGGCGGGGTCAAAGCGGCCTTCGGCAGCCTCCAGCGCCATGGCGCGGGCGGCACGGACAATCTCATTGCGGCCCCCATAGTTGATGGCAACCGTCAGGTGCAGACGGCCAAGGCCTGCGGTGCGGGCTTCGATCCCGGTCATCAGACGCGCGAGTTTCGGGTCCAGCGGGGTCTTGTCGCCGATAAAGCGCATCCGCACGCCTTCACGTGCCATCTCATCGGCCTCACGCTGAATGTATCGGGTGAAAATGGCCATCAGCCCCAGGACTTCCTCGGTGGAGCGTTTCCAGTTTTCGGTCGAGAAGGCATAGATCGTCAGGTATTTGATGCCCAGATCGGGCGCGGCCCGCACGATTTCCTTGACCCGTTCGGCCCCGCGACGGTGCCCCACCAGCCGGGGCCAGCCACGATTCTTGGCCCACCGCCCGTTGCCATCCATGATGATGGCGACATGCTCGGGCGATTTTGACGGCGCTGTCAGGTCTTTGCTGGCCAAGACGGCATTCCTTTGGGTCGGCGGTGCGGTGACAGGCGGGCCGGTTGCGTCAAACCTGCATGATCTCTTGCTGCTTGCCTTCCAGCGCGCGGTCAATGGCGGCAATGGCCTTGTTGGTCAGTTCCTGCACTTCTTCGGACCACATCTTCTGATCATCCTCGCCCATGCCAGCGGCCTTGGCCTTCTTGATCTGGTCCATGCCATCACGGCGCACGTTGCGGATCGCGACCTTGGCGTTCTCGGCATAGCCTGCGGCAACCTTGGACAGTTGCTTGCGGCGTTCCTCGTTCAGTTCCGGGATCGGCAGGCGGATCAGCGGGCCATCGACCACCGGGTTGATGCCGATGCCGCTATCGCGGATGGCGCGTTCGACCTTGGTCACCATCGCCTTGTCCCAGACGTTGATCACGACCATGCGGGGTTCGGGCACGTTGACGGTGCCGACCTGATTGATCGGCGTCATCTGGCCATAGCTTTCCACCATGATCGGATCCAGAATCGAGGCCGAGGCCCGCCCGGTCCGCAAGCTGCCGAATTCCGTCTTGAGCGCGTTCATCGCCCCATCCATGCGGCGCTGGATCGCGTCGAGGTCAATTTCAAGATCGTCTTGCGACATGTCTTCCTCATCTTTTCGGCGAAGGTATGGTTGGCTGTCTATAACATTCAGGCCGACGAAAGGAATAGGGGGCATGGCAGCACGACGGTGGACCGGCGGGCAGATGCCTCACGGTATCGTGCCAGTGCGTGACCGGTGGCCAGGTTGACCAAAGGACGGGCATGGGTCAACGCAAGGGCATGGTATGTTTTGGCTGGATCGCGCGATTGATGCTTTGCATCTTGCTGCTTCCTTGGGGAGCCTATCACGGCGCAGGCCCGGGGCTTGGTGCCCTGCTGCCTGAAACCACCGTGGCAATGCGCGAGGCAAACGACAGCATCCGCGACGTGGCCCCCCCCGTCGAGGCGGTGACATGGGTGTCACAACCAAGGCGATGCAAGACCGGGGTGTTGCTTGGGACTTCCTGCGCGCCCGATGCCATTGATGCCAGCGTCACCCGCCTTGCCTTGCCAAACGGCAGCAGTCTTGGCCGAAGCGCGCAGACCCATGGCTTTGCGGCCACGCCGCCCGAAACGCCGCCGCGCCGTCCACCCCGCACCGCCTGATCGCCCCTGCCACAGCGCCCGAAGCCGCCCTTTAAAGGGCGCGCCGCGGGTGCGGACCGATCATATCTGAAAGGAACCCTCATGTTCACACGACGCAGCCTTCTGGCCGCGGGCGCGGCCGTCAGCCTGTCGGCTTGTCTGCCCAGCCAGCCACAACAGCCCTCAACCTCGGCACCCTCTTTGAAACCGCCAATTCCCCCCCTGCCCTTCATTTACGGCGCGGTTCAGGGCGAGCTATATCCGGTGCCCGCCGTTCCCGAAGGCGTGGTGCCTGAACGGCTCTGGCGGCAGCAGGTGGATAACCCTTTCCCCGATCTTGCCCCCGGTACCATTGTGGTCGATCCCGATGCAGGGTTGTTGCATCTGGTGGAAACCGCCGAAACCGCACTGCGCTATGGCGCGGGCACCGGGGCACAAGCCTTCAGCTGGTCGGGGGATGCAAGGCTGCAGTTCAGCCGCAAATGGCCACGCTGGAAGGTGCCGGACAGCATGATCGCCCGTCGCCCCGAACTGGCCGCCTTTTCGGTTTCGAACGGCGGCATGGATCCGGGACCGGGCAATCCCTTGGGCGCGCGGGCGCTGTATCTGTTTCAGAACGGACAGGACACCTTGTACCGCATCCATGGGGCGTGCGAGCCGGAACATCTGGGCAAGGCGGTGTCGTCGGGCTGCATCCGTCTTCTGGATCAAGATGCCATCGACCTTTATGACCGCGCGCCGCACGGCGCGATGGTGCGGGTGCTGCCCTCGCTGACGCCGCGGGCCATTACGACGCTCTATTGACTGACGGTCACCGTCCCGCCGAAGGGCCGGGCGGTGACGGAATTTTCAGCCGTGTACGCGGGTGTAGGTGCCCTGCCCCGCCAGAATGCCCCGGAAGCCACCCGGTTCATCCAAGGAGAACACGATGATCGGCAGATTGTTGTCGCGGGCAAGCGCGATGGCCGAGGCGTCCATCACGCCGAGGTGTTTTTGCAGCACCTCGTCATAGGTCACGGTGTCATAGCGTTTGGCGTCGGCGTGTTTCTTGGGGTCTTTGTCGTAGACACCATCCACCTTGGTGCCCTTGAAGATCGCCTGACAGGCCATTTCATTGGCGCGCAGGGTGGCGGCGGTGTCGGTGGTGAAATAGGGGTTGCCAGTGCCTGCGGCAAAGATGCAGACGCGCTTTTTCTCAAGGTGGCGCACGGCGCGGCGGCGGATGTAGGGCTCGCAGACCTGATCCATCGGGATGGCGGAAATCACCCGGGTGTAGACCCCGACCTGTTCCAGCGCGGATTGCATGGCCAGGGCGTTCATCACGGTGGCCAGCATCCCCATGTAATCGGCGGTGGTGCGTTCCATCCCTTGGGCCGACCCTGCCAGCCCGCGAAAGATGTTGCCGCCGCCGATGACCATGCAAATCTCGACCCCCATGTCGCGCACCGACTTTACCTCTTGTGCGATGCGCTGCACGGTGGGGGGGTGCAGGCCATAGCCCTGATCCCCCATCAGCGCCTCGCCCGAGATTTTCAGCATCACGCGGGTGTAGGTGCTGCCAGACTCGGTGCTGTGCTGTGCCATGGTGGCCCCCTGTATGTGGTTTTGTAATTGGACTGCGGCGCAAAATGTCGCAAAACGGGGCAAGGTTCAACCCGTTGTCGGCGTGGCAGGCGGCGGAGCGGGGGCCAGCCCCCGCCCCCCGGGATATTTTTAGACAGAAAATGAGGCAGCGGTGATTGCATCGGTATCGCGGGAATTGCCGGTTCTGATTGCGGGGCCGACGGCCAGTGGCAAGTCGGGGCTGGCGATGGAGTTGGCGGCGCGGGATGGGCGGGTGGTGGTCAACGCCGATGCCTTGCAGGTGTACGACTGTTGGCGCGTGCTGTCGGCGCGGCCTTCGGTGGCGGATGAGGCGCAGGTTCGCCATGCGCTGTATGGGCATGTGGGGGCGATGCAGCCTTATTCAGTCGGCCATTGGCTGCGCGAGGTGGCGGGGCTGCTGGACCGGCCTGTGGTGATCGTCGGCGGGACGGGTTTGTATTTTACCGCGCTGACCGAAGGGTTGGTGGAGATCCCGGCCGTGCCGCCCGAGGTGCGGCTTGAGGCGGATGCCCTGCGCCTTGGTGATCTGGCGCGCATGCTGGCCGATCTGGACCCTGCCACCGCCGCCCGCATCGACCGCGCCAACCCCGCCCGCATCCAGCGCGCGTGGGAGGTGTGGCGCACCACAGGCCGGGGCTTGGCCGCGTGGCAGGATGAAACCGGGCCCGCGCTGCTGCCGCTGGCCAAGGCCGAGGCGCTGGTGCTGCGCCCCGAGGTCGCTTGGCTGAACGCCCGCATCGACACACGATTCGACGCGATGATGCAGGGCGGCGCGCTGGAGGAGGCGCGGGCCGCGCGGCAGGACTGGACCCCTGCCCTGCCCTATGCCCGTGCCATCGGGGCGGCGGAACTGATTGCGCACCTCGACGGGCGGATGACGCTGGCAGAGGCGACGGAGGCCGCGAAACTAAGCTCGCGGCAATATGCCAAACGACAGCGCACCTGGTTGCGGTCACGCATGGGGGGCTGGCGGGATGTGACACAACCATAAGCCGTTTCTTGCCCATCCACAGACTTATGCACAGCAATCGTTCGCCGCACCTGCAAAGCGCCATTTTTCGTCATCTTTTTGCTTGGGTTGCCATGGAAGGGCTGGTTAACTGCCGCCACGCCCTTAGAAATGGTATCCCTGCACATGCCCGCCGACCCGACCGTGTCCCAATTGCGGCTGATCGCCATCCCACGTCTTGCCGCCGGTGGCCGCTGGCGGGTGGAGGCCATGCGGTCCATTTCCGAGCCATGTTTTCTGTGGTTTACCAAGGGCCAAGGCCGGATCACCATATCTGGTGTGACGCGCGGCTACACGGCCCATAATGCGATATACATCCCGCCCGGCGTCATGCACGGGTTTGAGGCTGGCCCCGCCGTTTTTGGCACGGCGCTGTTTCTGGGCCGCGATTGTACGATGACTTTGCCGCGCACGCCGCAGCATCTGCGCATCCGCGAAACCCATGCGCAGCAGGAGTTGAACATCCTGCTTGATTCGATCCAGCGCGAGATGGACAGCGATGTGCCCGCCCATGACCGCGCCACCCGGCACTATCTGGGGCTGCTTGGGGTCTGGCTGGAACGCCAGTCGCGCAAGGCCGAGGCCGAGGTGCCAAAGCAGGATGCCACCCGCCGTCTGGTCGCGCGCTACACCGCCCTGCTGGAACGCGATTTCCGGTCTGGCATGGGCGTTGCGGATTTCGCCGCGGCGCTTGGTGTGACGCCCACCCATCTGACGCGGTGCTGCAACACGGCCTGCGGGCGGGCGGCGTCGGCGCTGTTGCAGGACCGGCGGATATTCGAGGCCCGCAAGATGCTGGCCGAGACCAAATTGCCGGTCGGGCGCATCGGGACCAGCCTTGGTTTCACGTCGCCCGCCTACTTCACCCGCGCCTTCCAGCACCTGACCGGAAAGTCGCCTTCGGCGTTTCGCCGCGCGCCCTGATCCGGGCAAAGCTGCACGACGTTTAACCATCTGGTCAAAAGCGACATTCAGGGGTCGGAAACCATTGGACCATGTCGCAAACGTTGCGCAAAACGACGAAAGCGGTCATTGACGCAAAGGCAAAAAAGGTGCGCAATGTTGGGGTGAGGTTTGCCTGTCTGGCCTTCCATCCCCGCGTTGCAGCGTTGCCGTTGCATCGCGACTGGAGGGGCGGTCTTGGCGTATTCGCAACATAAAAAACAAAAGCTGCTTTCAGGGAGACTAGCATGACTGATACCAAACAGGCGGCCGCCATGGCGCATCCTGCCGTTCAGATGTACGCCGCCGAGCTGCGCGCCGGCAAGCTGAGCCGCCGTGAATTCCTGACCCGCACCACTGCGTTCGGGGTGTCTGCCGTAGCGGCCTACAGCCTGATGGGGATGACCGCCCCCGCTGCTGCACAAGAGGCCAAGGTTGGCGGCATCGTCCGCATGGCGATGGAAGTCAAAGGCACCAAAGACCCGCGTCTGGCAGACTGGCCGCAGATCGCCAACCTCTATCGTGGCTGGCTGGAATATCTGGTGCAGTACAACCCCGACGGCACCTTTGAGGGCCGCCTGCTGGAAAGCTGGACCACCAACGACAATGCCACCGAATACACGCTGGTCGTGCGTCCGGGTATCACCTGGAACAACGGCGATGCCTTCACCGCCGATGATGTGGTGCGCAACTTTACCCGCTGGACCGATGGCAACGTCGAAGGCAACGCGATGGCGTCGCGCTTCCCCGGGCTGGTGAATGCCGAAACCAAGACGCTGCGCGACGGCGCTGTGGTCAAGGTTGACGACATGACCGTCAAACTGATGCTGACCGAGCCTGATATCGCCGTGGTCGCCAACATGGCCGATTATCCGGCTGCTATCGTCCACTCCAGCCTGACCGATGGCATGGACCCGTCCACCAGCCCGATCGGCACTGGTCCTTACGTTCCGACCGAAGTGTCGGTGGGTCAGCGCGTTATTCTGGTGCGCGCACCGAACCACACCTGGTGGGGTGGCATGGCCCCGCTGGACGAGATTCACTACATCGACTTTGGCACCGACCCTGCGGCCATGGTCGCCCTCGCCGGATCGGATGAGATTGACGCCAACTACGAATCGACCGGCGAATTCATCGACATCCTCGATGGCATGGGCTGGAAGAAGTATGAGGCTGTCACCGCCTCGACCATCGTGGCGCGCTTCAACTCCAACTCGGAACTCTACAAGAACAAGGCCGTCCGTCAGGCCCTGCAATTGGCGGTCGATCCGGCTGTGGTGCTTGAGCTTGGGTATAACAATCTGGGCCGTACTGCCGAAAACCACCACGCCTGCCCGGTGCACCCGGAATATGCCGAACTGCCAAAGCAGGTGATCAATCCCGCCGGGTTGAAGCCCGCGCTGGAAGCCGCTGGCATGACGGATGCCGAGTTCGAATTCATCAGCCTTGACGATGGCTGGGAAGCGGCAACCTCGGACGCCATCGCCGCACAGATGCGCGACGCGGGTGCCAACATCAAGCGGACGGTGATGCCGGGGTCTACCTTCTGGAACGACTGGCAGAAATACCCGTTCTCCTCGACCACCTGGAACCACCGCCCGCTGGCCGTGCAGAACATGAGCCTTGCCTACACCTCGGCAGGCTCGTGGAATGAGACCGGCATGGCCAATGCCGAGTTTGATGCGGCAATGTCTGCGGCCCTTGCGATTGCAGATGCTGACAAGCGCCGCGAGTACGCGGCCAAGCTGGAAGCCATTCTGCAGGACGAAGGCTATATCGTGCAGCCGTTCTGGCGGTCCTTGTTCCGCCACGCCAAGGACAACATCCTTGGCATCGAACAGCACCCGTCGTTCGAGCATCACCATTACAAATGGTCGATCGCCTGATCTGACCTGACAGGCGGATGCGCGGGGCAATCCTCGCGCATCCTGCCCCGCCAGCCCGACGCATCTTCCGCGCCGCCAGCTTACTTTGACCTCGCAAGGGGAACCTATAGTCATGCTCAAATTCGTGGCCCGCAGGCTTGGTGTCATGCTGTTGACCGCCATCGCCCTCACCTTCATCGTGTTCTACCTGACCAACCTTGCCCCCAACCTTGAAAAGTTGGCGCGCAGTGAAGGGTCGGTGCGGATGACCGAGGAGTTGGTCAAAACCTGGATCGAACAGAACGGCCATGGCGGGTCGGTCTTTGTGCGCTACGGGCAATGGGTGGGCGTGCTGCCCGGCTGGGTGCGCACCGATGAAAAGGGCGTGACGCGGGGCTTGTGCATTGACGGTGGGGTGACGGCAGAGGCAGCACCACGGTATTGCGGCATCTTGCAGGGCGACTGGGGCTTTTCGACCTTCGCCAAGGCCCCTGTTGCGACATTCCTGGGCGGCAAGCTGGCGGCAACCGGTTGGTTGATGCTGGCGGTGATGTTGGTGATGGTGCCCTGTTCGCTGTTGCTGGGCGTGCTGTCGGGGATGCGGGAAGGGTCGCGCACCGACCGGGTGCTGTCCACCTTTGCCATCGCATCGACCGCCACGCCGGAATATGTGTCGGGCGTTATTCTGGTGGCGCTGTTCGCGTCGTCCACCGGGGGCCTGTCGCCGATCCTGTATGACGCGGGCATCATCAGCACCAAGACGCTGTTCCTTGGGTCCTCTACCTCGGCGCTGGACGATATCACCTTCTGGAACTTTGCCCTGCCCGTGATGACCATCGCGCTCTACGGCATCGGCTATATCGCCCGGATGACCCGTGCGTCGATGACCGAGGTGATGACCCAGCAATACATCCGCACGGCCCGGCTCAAGGGCGTCAGCTTTCCGCAGGTGGTGATGAAACACGCCCTGCGCAACGCGCTGATTGCCCCCTTCACGGTGATCATGCTGCAATTCCCATGGCTGCTGAACGGCGTTGTGATCGTTGAATCCCTGTTCAACTACAAGGGCTTCGGCTGGACGCTGGTGCAAGCCGCTGGCAATAACGACATCGAATTGCTGCTTGGCTGTTCGGTCGTGGCCGTCTTCGTCGTTCTGGTAACACAGCTCATCTCGGATGTGGGCTATGTCTATCTGAACCCCCGTATCCGCCTGGCCTGAGGACCGATCATGGAAGAACTCTCCTGGGGTGGTATCTTCGCCCGCGCGGCATGGCAGTTTCTGCCGGTCTGGATTGCGATGGTGGCGTCGTTTGCCCTGTCAATCCGCTTCAAACGCAAACTCGGTCTGTATGGCAAGCTGTTTGACAGCCCGGTCGGCATGTTCGGCTATGGCATTGTGATCTTCTGGGTGTTCACGGCGATCTTTGCCGGCATGATCATCACGCAGGATCCGCTGGTGCAGGTGTCCGGGCTGAAGAACGCCCTGCCCGGCTCGCCATTGAAGGCGCCCGAGCCTGGGGCTTACCTCTATTACCTGTTCGGTGGCGATCATCTGGCGCGCGATGTGTTCAGCCGGGTGGTGATGGGCGCGCGGCGGGTGTTGCAGATCGCCCCCGCAGCCACCCTGTTCGCCTTCATGGTCGGCATCACCCTTGGCCTGCCCGCAGGCTATTTCGGCGGCAAGCTTGATACGCTGATCTCTTTCATCGCCAACCTCGTGCTGGCCTTCCCGGTGATCTTGCTGTTCTACCTGCTGGTCACGCCGGAAATCCGCAGTACGGGCGTGCCGATCGTGCTGGCCGCCGTGCTGTTCGTGTTCCCGATCATCTTTCTGGCCACGCTGTTCAACTCGCGCTTTCACACCAACGCCCCCAAGCGCAACCTTTATGTCGGGCTGACGCTGGTGATCGGGCTTTGGGCCTATTCCGGGCTTGCCTTCAACATGGACCCCACCGGCATCTGGGCGATGGACCCCAACCTGCTGAACGTGTTCGTGTCGGTGGTCTTCGTCAACGCGCCGGGGGTGTTCCGCATCGTGCGCGGCATCGTGATGGACATCAAGGCGCGCGACTATGTGGCCGCTGGCCAGACGCGTGGCGAATCCCCGTGGTACATCATGCTGTGGGAGATTTTGCCAAACGCCCGTGGCCCGCTGATCGTCGATTTCTGCCTGCGCATCGGCTATACCACCATCCTGCTCGGCACGCTTGGCTTCTTCGGTCTGGGCGTATCCCCGGAATCCCCCGACTGGGGCAGCACGATCGACGATGGCCGCAAACTGCTGTCGGTCTACCTGCACCCCGCCGTGGTTCCGGCGCTGGCGCTGATGAGCCTCGTCCTTGGCCTGAACCTTCTGGCGGACGGGTTGCGCGAAGAAAGTCTGAGGGACTGATGCCCCGCCGCCCTGCATCCATTTTCTGTCTCTAAATATCCCGGGGGTCCGGGGGCTGGCCCCCGGTTCCCAACCTCTCCACCAACGCGAGGCCTGCCATGTCAGACTGGGATCCCAGCAAACCCATCCTCGAAATCGAGAATCTCTCGATCAGCTTTTTCACCCGGCTGCGCGAAATCCCCGCCGTGATGGATTTTTCCTGCACCGTGATGCCCGGCGAGGCGATGGGGCTGGTGGGCGAGTCTGGCTGCGGTAAATCCACCGTCGCCCTTGCGGTGATGCGCGACCTCGGCAAGAACGGCCGCATCGTTGGCGGGTCGATCAAGTTCAAGGGCCGCGATCTGACCAATATGGGCGATGAGGAGCTGCGCAAGATCCGCGGCTCGGAAATCGCGATGATCTATCAGGAACCGATGGCCTCGCTGAACCCGGCGATGAAGATCGGTGCGCAACTGGCCGAAGTGCCGATGATCCATGAAGGCATGGGCCGCGACGAGGCGTGGAAGCTGGCGCGCCAGATCGTGGCCGACGTGCGCCTGCCCGACCCCGACCGCATCATCAACGCCTATCCGCATCAGTTGTCGGGTGGTCAGCAGCAGCGCATCGTCATCGCCATGGCGCTGATGTCGAAGCCCGCGTTGCTGATTTTGGATGAACCCACCACCGCGCTGGATGTGACGGTTGAGGCCGGCATCGTCGATCTGGTCAAGGATCTTGGGACCAAATACGGCACCTCGATGCTGTTCATCAGCCACAACCTTGGCCTGATCCTTGATACATGCGACCGGCTGTGCGTGATGTATTCCGGCGAGGCGGTGGAAACCGGCAATGTGGTGCAAGTGTTTGACAAGATGCGCCATCCCTATACGCAGGCGCTGTTCCGCTCGATTCCGCTGCCGGGGGCCGACAAGAACTCGCGCCCGCTTGTGGCCATTCCCGGCAACTTCCCGCTGCCGCATGAACGCCCCAAGGGATGCAACTTTGGCCCGCGTTGTGATTATTTTCAGGATGGTCGCTGCAATGCCGCCGAGGTGCCGATGTCGCCCGTGCCCGGCGACGACCGCCATGCCAGCCGCTGTGTGAAGTGGCAAGAGATCGACTGGAACGCCCCGATGGCGGTCAGCAATGCCAAGGAAAAGCTGCCGGTCGGCAAGGTCGTGTTGAAGATGGAGGATTTGCGGAAATATTACTCCGTCTCCTCGGGTGCGTTTGGTGGCGGTGCGACCAAAGTCGTCAAGGCCAACGAAACGCTCAGCTTTGAGGCCCGTGAGGGCGAGACCCTCGCCATCGTGGGCGAGAGCGGTTGCGGCAAATCCACCTTTGCCAAGGTGCTGATGGGTCTGGAAACCGCGACCTCGGGCAGCATCATGCTGTTTGACGAAAACGTGCAATCGACGCCCATTCAGAAACGCAACGTCGATACGGTGTCATCCGTGCAGATGGTGTTCCAGAACCCGTTTGACACGCTGAACCCGTCGATGACCGTGGGCCGCCAGATCATCCGCGCGCTGGAGATTTTCAAGCAAGGCAATTCCGATGCCGAGCGTGAGGCCCGGATGCTGGAACTGCTGGACCTGGTGAAGCTGCCGCGCGCCTTTGCCGAACGGATGCCGCGCCAGTTGTCGGGCGGGCAAAAGCAACGTGTCGGCATCGCCCGCGCCTTTGCCGGTGGGGCCAAGGTGGTGGTGGCGGATGAACCTGTCAGCGCCCTTGGATGTGTCGGTGCAGGCCGCCGTGACCGATCTGCTGATGGAGATTCAGCGCAAGAACCGCACCACCCTGCTGTTCATCAGCCACGATCTGTCCATCGTGCGGTACCTCAGCGACCGGGTGATGGTGATGTATCTGGGCCATGTGGTCGAAATGGGCACCACCGATCAGGTGTTCCAGCCGCCCTACCACCCGTATACCGAGGCGCTGCTGTCTGCCGTGCCGATTGCCGACACCAAGGTGATCCGCAAGCGCATCGTGCTGGAGGGCGATATCCCGTCAGCGATGAACCCGCCGCCCGGCTGCCCGTTCCAGACCCGCTGCCGCTGGAAATCCCAGGTGCCGGGCAATCTGTGCGAAACGGTGATGCCACCCGTGCAGATGCTGGCGGGCGGGCATCAGGTGAAGTGCCACCTGTCGGCGGATGTGCTGGCGCAGATGGAACCCGTGATCAAGATCGCCGCCGAATAGGGCAACGCGGCAGAGCCAGCAAAATAGCTTGCCTGACGCAAGGGGAATGGTGCTTACTCCCCTTGCATTTCATCAGGTATTTCAGGGGCTCCACATGGCATCTTTCACATTAACTGGTCTTGGCACCACGTTTCAGACGCTTGCCGCGGGCGAGTTGGGGTTCATCAGCACAACGGGCCTGTTGATCCCCACGACCGGCACTTCGGTTACAATCACGGGCAGCAACGCCAGTGTTGTGAATCAGGGCACCATCTATGGCCCGCTTTATGGCATATTCGTTGACAGCGTGGCGACCAGCACCACGATCAGCAACTCGGGCGAGATTCTGGCGCAAAGCCTTGCAATCTACGTCAACACGGCGGGTGGCACCTCTAACACCACGATCGTCAACAGTGGTGTGATCCGGGGTCTGACCGTCGACACCGATGGCATTTTCATCGGAACGGGCAGCAACCGGATTACGAACTACGGCGAGATTACCATGATCGGGGATGAGGCGATCCAGTTGTCGTCCGGCTTCAACGCGGGCTTTTTGATGAACCGCATCTGGAACGACGGCACAATGTCGAATGCCTCGGGTGGCAGGGTGATCCTGACTGCGAATGATCAGGATTACCTGACCAACACGGGCACCCTGATGGGCAATATCTTCCTTGCCGGGGCGGAAGACCGGCTGTTCAATCGTGGGTTGATTTCTGGCGAAATAGACCTTGGCATTGGCGACGATCTGTTCGACGGGCGCGGCGGCAGCGTGTCGGGCACGGTGCGGGGCGATGCTGGCAACGACCGGCTGTTTGGCGGCGACGAGGATGATACCCTGCGCGGCGAGGACGGCAATGACAGCCTGTATGGCGGCAACGGCGACGATCTGCTGTCGGGCGATGTGGGCGACAATCTGGTGATCGGCGGGGCTGGCAACGACGATCTGGAATCCGATCTTGGCACCAGCACGCTGTACGGCGGCGCGGGGGATGACCGGGTCGGCGTGTTCGTCGATGGGTTGGCCGATTTCCTGTATGGCGGTGTCGGCACCGATACGCTTGTGCTGGACGGCAAATTTTCCGATGCCGGCGTGACGGTCGGGCGGATGGGGGCGATCACGACTTTCACCCTGAACGACGCGCCCGCAACCCCGGCCACCACCGGCACTGCCGCGCAGTTTGAGGCGCTGGAGTTTCTGGGCAGCAATTTTGGCGATGATGTGACGGCCACGACAGGCGATGATATTCTGCGCGGCGCGGTGGACGACACCACGCTGGACGACGACCGTCTGCTAGGCCTCGCGGGGGATGACCGGATCAACGGCGTGAACGGCGACGACTCGCTTTATGGCGGCGACGGGGCTGATGTGCTGACGGGCGGTTTGGGCCGGGACGAGTTGTATGGCGGCACGGGGGCGGACCGCTTTGTGTTTACCCTGACGACCGAGTCGCCCGATACCGCCAACCGCGACCGGCTGCGCGATTTTGAGGCCGGGGTGGACAGGATCGACCTGACCGGCATCGACGCCAACACCACCAACGGGGCTGCGGACGACGCCTTTGCCTACCTTGCCGCAGGGGCCTTTACCGGGGTGGCCGGGCAGTTGCGCTATACGGTTTCGGGGGCGAACATCATTCTGCGCGGCGATGTCGATGGCGATTCCGTCGCAGACTTCAGCCTGCATATCTTTGGTGCGGCGAGTCTGGCCGTGGGCGATCTGATCCTGTGACAGGGTTCGGGGGCGTGTGCTGTTCAGGCACGCCCCCTGCCCCCTAGCCGAGGATCGCCTTCACATAATTCTTGGTCTCGGCAAAGGGTGGGATGCCGCCGTGTTTCTCCACCGCGCCCGGGCCTGCGTTATAGGCCGCAAGCGCCAGCCGCCAACTGCCGAATTTGTTATACATCATCGACAGATAGCGCGCCCCGCCTTCAAGATTTTCATGCGGGTTGCTGATATCGACACCCAGCTTTTGCGCAGTGCCCGGCATCAGTTGCGCCAGCCCGGTCGCCCCTGCCGTTGACACCGCCCCGGGGTTCCAGCCGGATTCCTGTTGCACCAGCCGCAGGAACAAATCCTCTGGCACGCCATGCTTGCGGGCAGCGGCCTTGGCCACTTCCAGAAACGCGCCTTTGTAATTGCCGCGATAGCGCGGCGTGGACTCTGCCACCTCGGTCTTGTCTTTGCCCTTGCCCTTGGGCGTCAGCTTGACTGATGCGTCGTATTGCTTGGCCAGACGGCCATCCAGCAGCTTGGACTGCGATTTGAAGATCGAATTGCGCGATTTGCTGGACCCCGACAGCGTCAGCCCTTCGGCATCCGCGCCCCCCGGCACGGCCAGCATCAGCCCGAACAGAACCGACGCGACAAGACCTATTTGTTTCATGCACCCAAACCAGATCAAAAGCTGACTGTCGCGACTATACGGATTTTCCGCCAGAGCGCTACCCCCGCCATCCGTGACAGGCTGCCTGCCTCGTTGCAGCGCCAGCCTGCCACGGGTATAGGCTTTGTTAACCAGATCCGGCGAGGCTGTCGGCATCTAAGAATCATGCGAATGTGAAAAGGGAGCGTGTCATGGCTGGGTCGGTCAACAAGGTGATCATCGTCGGAAACCTC
Organism: uncultured Alphaproteobacteria bacterium; assembly: GCA_963772935.1. Lineage (GTDB taxonomy): Bacteria > Pseudomonadota > Alphaproteobacteria > Rhodobacterales > Rhodobacteraceae > JANNNF01. Next base: position 706,876 of record CAVYZK010000009.1, read on the forward strand.
GGCCGCGACCCCGAGGTGCGCAGCTTTCCCAATGGCGGCAAGGTGGTGAACCTGCGCATCGCCACGTCTGAAAACTGGCGTGACAAGGCAAGTGGCGAGCGGAAAGAGCGGACCGAATGGCATTCGGTCGCGATTTTCAACGAGGCCTTGGGCAAGATCGCCGAGCAGTATCTGAAGAAAGGCTCGACCGTCTATATCGAGGGCCAGTTGGAAACCCGCAAATGGCAGGACCAGTCCGGGGCCGACCGCTATACCACCGAGGTGGTGCTGCGGCAGTTCCGGGGCGAGTTGACCCTGCTGGGCGGGCGTGATGGCGGCGGTGGTGGCGGCGGCAATTCCGGCGGTGGTTATGATGATCGCGGCGGCTATGAAGATGCGGGCAGCGGTGGCGGCTATGGCGGTGGTGCCTCGTCGGGCGGTCGCGGCGGGTCGGGCGGCGGGTCCGGTGGCGGCGCGTCGTCGGGCGGCGGCCGGGGCCGGGCGTCGGATATGGATGACGAAATTCCGTTCTGAGGCGGTTCCGGTCGGTATTGGGTTTTCGCTGAACCGGGGGGCTTGTCAGTGCCCCCCACCCCCAGCCCCTCCCCACGAGGGGGAGGGGAGGCGACGGGTTTGGCTTGGGCGGCGGTCGTGGACGTGTGAGCCATACCCTGTGCCGTTCCCGCAGCCACTGGACCCCGGCCTGTGCATTCCCTATATAATTGCTCAACTACCAGACGCAGAGCAGGACATACCATGCAGGACCAGATCGAGGGCGCGCCGCTGATCCCCCCCTCCAGCACCGATCATCCGTTGTATGATCAGGTGGTCGATGCCTGCCGCACGGTGTTCGACCCGGAAATCCCGGTCAACATCTATGATCTGGGGTTGGTCTATACCATTGATATCAGTGCCGAAAACTCGGTCGGCATCACCATGACCCTGACCGCCCCCGGCTGCCCGGTGGCAGGCGAGATGCCGGGCTGGGTGCAAGAGGCGGTGGAACCCTTGGCCGGGGTGCGCGATGTGACCGTGTCGATGACTTTCGACCCGCCCTGGGGGATGGAGATGATGTCGGACGAGGCCCGGCTGGAACTGGGGTTCATGTAAGCCGCTTGCCACCGCTTGAGAATTGCCCAAGCCCCGCCTATGTTATGGGGAATATCGCAAAGGACGCATCCCATGTTCGGCATCCCCGGCAAAGCCGCCGTCACCCTGACCCCGATCGCCGCCAAGCAGATTGCGCGGCTGATGGCCAAGCAAGATACGCAAGGCCTGCGCATCGGCATCAAGAAGGGTGGCTGTGCGGGCATGGAATACACCATGGAATATGTGTCCGCCGTCAACCCGATGGATGAGGTGGTGGAACAGGACGGCGCGCGGGTGATGATCGCGCCCATGGCACAACTGTTCCTGATCGGCACCGAGATCGACTATGAGGTCGATCTGCTGCAAGCCGGGTTCAAGTTCCGCAACCCCAATGTGGCCGAGGCTTGCGGCTGCGGCGAAAGCATCAAGTTCAAGGACGCGCCTGCCGCCTGATCGGAGCGATCAGTGGCTGCCCGCGCGCGGCCTCCGGCGGGAGTATTTCACAAAGAGCAACGCAGGGTCTTTTCCTTGTCGCACGGGGGCGTTACCCCTGTGACAAAGAGGGAGACGAGATATGCGTAAACTTGCCGCCGGGAACTGGAAGATGAACGGCACAACGGCCGCACTGTCGGAGGTGACGGCGCTGCTGGACGCCCATCCCGCCCCCGCCTGCGACATGCTGCTGTGCCCGCCTGCCACGCTGGTGGCGCAGATGGCGGCGGCGGCGCAGGGGTCTGCCTTGCTGGTGGGCGGGCAGGATTGCCATGCCGCGGCGTCTGGCGCGCATACCGGCGATATTTCTGCCGCGATGCTGGCCGATGCCGGGGCCACCCATGTGATCCTTGGCCATTCCGAACGCCGCACCGACCATGCCGAGACGGATGCGATGGTGCTGGCCAAGGCGGGCGCTGCGATCACGGCGGGGCTGGTGGCGGTGGTTTGCGTGGGCGAGACGGAAGCGCAGCGCGATGCCGGCACCACGCTTGACGTGATCGGGGCGCAACTGGCGGGGTCGGTGCCCAAGGGCGCTTTGGCGGAAACGCTGGTGGTGGCCTATGAACCCGTCTGGGCCATTGGCACCGGACGGACCCCCACGATTGCAGAGATTGCCGAGGTGCATGCCTATATCCGCGCGGAGTTGCAGGGGTTGATCGGCGCACAGGCGGCGGGGGTGCGGTTGCTGTATGGCGGGTCGGTCAAGCCGTCGAACGCGGCCGAGATTTTCGCGGTGCCGCATGTCGATGGGGCGCTGGTGGGTGGGGCCAGCCTGAAGGCCGCCGATTTCGGGGCCATTGTCGCTGCATTGTCTGCCGCATGACCGCGACGCCCCTGCCCCGGTCCCTGCTGGCCGCCAACCTGATCTGCCTTGCGTCGATGGTGGTCTGGGCGGCGGGTCTGCCTGCCGCTGACCTGATCATCCCGCATATGCCGCCGATTGCCCTGACCGCCGCGCGGGCCACGCTGGCGTCATTGTTGCTGGTGCCGCTGTGGTGGGCGCTGGAGGGGTTCGGGCCGATGCGGCGCGCCAACTGGGGCATGGGTCTGTGGGTCGGCGGGGTCTGCATCGGGATGGCCTCGGTGTTTCTGGTGATCGCCCAGGCCGCGACCGATGCGGTGACGGTGGCCGTGGCATCGGCCACCATGCCGGTGCTGGGCATCGCGCTCGAATGTGTGCTGGACAAGCGCCGGGTCACGCTGGCGCTGGTGATCGGGTTGATGCTGTCGCTGGCGGGCGGGGTGCTGGCCTTTGCCGCCAGCATGGGGCAGATGCAGCTTGGCCTTGGGGCGGCGGCGGCACTGGCCTCGGTCGCCTGCTACACCTGGGGGTCGCGGGCGAGTGTGAAGAACTTCCCCGACCTGTCGCCGATTGGCCGCAGTGCGATTACGGTGGCCGGGGCCGCGATTTGTGCCACGGTTGCCGCGCTGATCCATGCCGCCTTGGGGGCACCCTCGCCCGATTGGGCCGCCATCGGCTGGCGTGAGTTCGGCGGGCTGTTGGTGTTCGGCATGGGGTCGCTGGCGATCAGCCAGTGTTTGTGGATCATCGCCGTGGGTCAGCTTGGGCATTGGTGCTGCCAGCCTGCACATGAACGCGGTGCCGTTCTATGTGATGGTGATGGTCTTTGCCCTTGGGGGTGTGTGGAACTGGTGGCAGGCGGCGGGGGCGGCGGTGGTCGTGCTTGGCGTCGTGGTGGCACAAGGTGTGGGGCGGCGCTGATGCAGGCCCTGTCGCAATCGCCCACCGACCCTGCCTTCGTGCAAGATCCCTACCCGTTTTACGAACGCGCCCGGGGGCTTGGGCCGTTCTTTCACTGGTCCGAGTATGGCATCGCCTGCACCGGCAATGCCGCCGCCACCAATGCCATCTTCCGCGACCGCCGCTTTGGCCGTGAGGCCCCGCCGGAACATGCACCCGACATTCCCGCCGCCTTAGCGCCGTTCTATGCCATCGAGGCCCATTCGATGCTGGAACTGGAGCCGCCCCGCCACACCCGCCTGCGGGGGCTTGTGCTGCGGGCCTTCACCTCGCGCCGGATTGCGGCTTTGGCGCCCGAGATTGCCACCCTCACCCATGACCTGATCGACCGCCTGCCGCCGGGTGAGTTTGATCTGCTGCCGCAGTTTGCCACCCATCTGCCGGTGATCATCATCGCGCGTCTGCTGGGCGTGCCCGAGGCCATGGCCCCCGACCTGCTGGCATGGTCCAATGCGATGGTCGGCATGTATCAGGCGGGCCGCACGGCGGAAACCGAGGCCCGCGCCTGTACCGCCGCCAGTGACTTCGCGGCCTTCCTGCGCGGCTATATCGACGCCCGCCGCAGCCAGCCTGCCGATGACCTGATCACCCACCTGATCGCCGCCGAGCAGGACGGCGAGCGTCTGACCACGGAGGAACTGATCAGCACCTGCGTACTGCTGCTGAACGCAGGGCACGAGGCGACGGTGCATACCATCGGCAACGGCGTGAAAACCCTGCTGGAAACCGCAACGCCGCACACGGCCCTTGCCCCTGCTGCCATCGCCGGGACGGTCGAGGAAATCCTGCGCTTCGACCCCGCGCTGCACATGTTCACCCGCTGGTGTTATGAGCCTGTCGAGGTGATGGGCCACACCTTCCAACGTGGTGACAGGGTGGCCCTGCTGCTCGCCGCCGCCAACCGCGATCCGGGCCAGTGGGACGATCCCGCCCGTTTCGACCCCACCCGCACGGTCAAACCCCACGCGAGTTTCGGCGCGGGCCTGCATTTCTGCGTCGGCGCACCCTTGGCACGGCTGGAGTTGCAGATCGCGCTGCCGATCCTGTTTGATCGCCTGCCAAACCTGACGCTGACCGAGGCTCCAAAATACGCCAACCTCTACCACTTTCACGGTTTGGAAAGCCTGATGCTCCGCCCCTGACATCCTCTTCGCGAAAATATCCCACGGGGGTCCGGGGGTGTGAAACCCCCGGCTCCGACGCCTACAGCGGCAACACCGTGGTGGATTTGATCTCCTCCATGCTCAGCAGTGCCGTCACGTTGTAAATGCGCACCTCCGATATCAGCGCCTGATAGAACGTGTCATAGGCCCGCGCGTTCTTGACCCGCACCTTCAGAATATAGTCGATGTCGCCCGCCAAGCGATGCGCCTCCAGCACTTCGGGGCGCGATTGCAGCGCGCGCAGGAACTTGCGCTGCCAGTCGGCCTCATGCTCGGAGGTACGGATCAGCACGAAGAAACAGGCCTCCAGCCCCAGGGCCTCGGGGTCCAGGATGGCGGTCTGGCGCAGGATCACGCCCTGTTCGCGCATGCGGCGGATGCGGTTCCACACCGGGGTCTTGGAACTGCCGACCTTGCGGGCAATCTCGTCCAGCGATTGCTCGGCATCGCCTTGCAGTTCGGACAGGATTTTCCGGTCCAGTTCATCCAGTTGGGCCGCCATTCGTTACCACCCCGCATTTGCGGAACCCTGTTCCACACCTGCCCAGTATCAGAACAAACGTCCTTATCTGCAAGCAGCACTGGCCGCGAGACAGAAAAATATCCTATATTAGGCGTCACACCACCGGGATTTTTTCAGGATCACACTGGTCTTGGCCCCGACCCCGCGCTAGACACCACGCGCAATCAAAGGACCAACCCGGATGAGCCGCCGTTTTACCCCCAAGGTCGTCACTGCCAACCGCCTGCGGATGGGCGATGTGGTCTATCTGACCGCCGATGATCAGTGGTCGCCCTACCACAGTCAGGCCGAGTTGATCGAGGATGAGGCCCACGCCCAGATGCGCCTTCTGCATGCGACGGCGCAAAAGCTGTATGTCGTCGGCGCCTATCTCGCCGATGCGAAGCCGGGGCCGAACGGGCCAGAGCCGACCCATTTCCGCGAGGAATTCCGCACCCGTGGGCCGTCGAACTATGCCCATGGCAAGCAGGTTGACCTTGCCGCCGATGCCTCGCTGTCCCGGACCTGATCCGGGTTCTCCGCCCACCAAAAGCCAGCCATTCCGCCCGCGCAGAAAGAAGCCACCGATGTACAGCTATTCCGACTTTGACGAAGGTTTCGTGCGCGCCCGTGTGGCCCAGTTCACCCAGCAGGTCGAGCGCCGCCTTGACGGGTCGCTGACCGAGGAGGAATTCCGCCCTCTGCGTCTGATGAACGGCCTTTATCTGCAACTGCACGCCTACATGCTGCGGGTCGCCATCCCTTACGGCACCCTCAGCCCGCATCAGATGCGGCAGTTGGCGCATATCGCGCAGACCTATGACAAGGGCTATGGCCACTTCACCACCCGGCAGAACATCCAGTACAACTGGCCCGTGCTGCCCGACGTGCCCGCCATCCTTGGCGCCTTGGCCGATGTGGAAATGCACGCGCTGCAGACCTCTGGCAACTGCGTGCGCAACGTGACCGCCGACCATTTCGCCGGTGCTGCGGCGGATGAGATCGAAGACCCCCGCCCCTATGCCGAACTGCTGCGCCAGTGGTCGACCGACCACCCGGAGTTTCAGTTCCTGCCGCGCAAGTTCAAGATCGCCATCACTGGCAGCCCCAATGACCGTGCCGTGACCCGCGCCCATGACATTGGCTTGCGGATGCACCGCAATGCCGCCGGTCAGCCGGGGTTTGAGGTGATGGTGGGCGGTGGTCTTGGCCGCACCCCGATGATCGGGGTCACCGTCCGCGATTTCCTGCCCGTGGCCGACCTGCTGCCATATGTCGAGGCGGTGCTGTCGGTCTACAACACGCTGGGACGGCGCGATAACAAGTACAAGGCGCGCATCAAGATCACCGTGCATGAAACCGGGGCAGCCGAGATCACCAAGATGATCGAGGACCGTTTTGCGGAACTGCGCCCGCTGTTTGGCGGCCATGATCAGGTGTTGCTGGATGATATCCGCGCGGCCTTTGCGCCCCCGGCCTTCCGCAATCAACCGACCGATGCTTATGACGCGTTCTACAAGGCTGACCCGGTGTTCCGGGCCTGGGCCGATACCAACCTGACCGCGCATCGGCACGCCGATTATGCCATCGTGACCATCAGCCTCAAGGCGCATGGCGAAACCCCCGGCGATGCCTCGGCCGATCAGATGCGCCTGATGGCGGACCTTGCCGAAACCTATGGCCACAACGATCTGCGCATCAGCCATGAGCAGAACGTGATCCTGCCGCATGTCCACAAATCCGACCTGCCGACGATCCATGCCGCCCTGTCCCAGATGGGCTTGGCGACGGCAAACGTCGGGTTGATCAGCGATATCATCGCCTGCCCCGGCATGGATTATTGCGCGCTGGCCACCGCCCGCTCGATCCCGGTCGCACAGGAAATCGCCACCCGGTTTGATGAGCTGAAGCTGGAGCATGACATCGGCCCGCTGAAAATCAAGATTTCCGGCTGCATCAATGCCTGCGGGCATCATCATGTCGGCCATATCGGGATTCTGGGGCTGGACCGGGCGGGGGTGGAAAACTACCAGATCACCCTTGGCGGCGATGGCACGGAAACGGCTGTGATCGGCGAGAAAACCGGGCCGGGCTTTGCCTACACTGAAATCGTGCCCGCCATCGAACGCCTTGTGCGCGCCTATCTGGCCGTGCGGACGGACGCTGCCGAGACGTTCCTGCAAACCTACAAACGCACTGGCATTGGCCCGTTCAAAGCCGCCCTTTACGATGCGGAAGGCGAAAAGGATGCCGCGTGATCTGCACTCTGGCGTGGTGGCCGAACGCGTCGCCGCCCTGAACGCGCGCTATCGCCACCATTCGGCGACCGCCGTTCTGGAACATGCGCTGCGCGATGATGATCTGGGCCGGGTGGCGCTGGTGTCGTCTTTTGGCGCGGAATCGGTGGTGCTGCTGCATCTGGTGTCGGTGATCGCGCCCGAAACCCCGGTGCTGTTCATCGACACACGGATGCTGTTCCCAGAAACGCTGGAATATCAGCGCCAACTGGCCGACAGCCTGCCGCTGTGCGACGTGCGCACCATCCGCGCCGCAGCCCCGCGTCTGGCGTTTGAAGACCCTGACAACACGCTGCACCAATACAGCACCGACGCCTGCTGCAACGTCCGCAAGGTCGAACCGCTGGAACGCGCGCTGGCCAAGTTTGACGGCTGGATCACCGGGCGCAAACGGTTTCAGGCCAGCACCCGCGAGGCAGTGGAGTTCTTTGAGGCCGAGGGCGATGTCCGTATCAAGGTGAACCCGCTGGCCCATTGGGGCCGCGAGGATCTTGAGGATTACATCGTCAACAACCGCCTGCCCCGGCATCCGCTGGTCGCCAAGGGCTATCCGTCCATCGGCTGCGAGCCTTGCACCAGCAAGGTGGCCCCCGGCGAAGACCCCCGTGCAGGCCGGTGGCGCGGGTCGGATAAAACCGAATGCGGCATTCATTTCATCGACGGCAAGGCCGTCCGCACACCACCCCAGCCTGAACAAAAGGTATCCGCCGCATGACCGTTCTTGTGACCGATCAGGGCTTTGCCCCCGCCCCCGAAGTGGCCGCCGTGACGCTGGCCGATATTGCCGCCCACCAAGGCGCGCTTGACCTTGCCAACACCGACGACCCTGCGCTGGTGCAGCCGTATCTGGCCGATCTGACCCTGATCCGCGTGGCCTTCCCCGCCTTCAACGACGGGCGCGGGTTCACCATCGCGCGCCGTTTGCGGATGATGGGCTATACCGGCACCCTGCGCGCCCTTGGCCCGGTGATCGCCGACCAATATGCCATGGCCCGCCGCGTCGGCTTTGACGATGTGGAAATTCCCGATGATCTTGCCCTGCGCCAGCCTGAAAGCCAGTGGCAGTTCCGCGCCGACTGGCAGGATCACAACTATCTGGCGATGCTGAAGGCGTGATGCCTTTCAATTCCTTTTACCTGTAGGCCTATCATGTCCGATCTGATCGACACCAAACCCGCCAAGCCCCACTTGCCCGATGCACAGACCGTCACATCCGTGAAACACTGGACCGACCGGCTGTTTTCCTTCCGCGTGACCCGCCCCAAATCCCTGCGCTTCCGGTCGGGCGAGTTCGTGATGATCGGGTTGCTGAATGACAACGGCAAACCCCTGCTGCGCGCCTATTCCATTGCGTCCCCGGCCTGGGATGAGGAGTTGGAGTTCTATTCGATCAAGGTGCCCGATGGCCCGCTGACCAGCCGGTTGCAGCATATTCAGGTGGGCGATGAAATCATCCTGCGCCCCAAACCGGTGGGCACGCTTGTGCATGACGCGCTGCTGCCGGGCAGCCGGTTGTGGTTTCTGGCCACTGGCACGGGCCTTGCGCCCTTTGCCAGTCCTGATGCGCGAGCCGGAGACGTATGAGAAATACGGCCAGATCATCATGATGCACACCTGCCGCACGGTGGAGGAGCTGACCTATGGGCGCGAGCTGGTGGAAAGCCTGAAGGATGACCCGCTGATCGGGGAGTTGGTGGGCGACAAGCTGCTGTATTACCCCACCACCACCCGCGAAGATTTTCCGACCATGGGCCGGATCACCGACAACCTGACCTCTGGCAAGGTGTTCGCCGATCTGGGCCTTGCCCCGATGGACCCCGAGGAAGACCGCGCCATGGTTTGCGGATCCTTGGCCTTCAACCATGATGTCAAGGCGGTGCTGGAGAAATTCGGCCTGCGCGAAGGGGCCAATTCCGAACCGCTGGAATATGTGGTGGAAAAGGCGTTTGTCGGGGATGGCATCTGACGCGGTTCAGGTTTGAACCAAAGCTGAGTGTCTGACAGAACACGGTCAATTCCCCTCGCCGGTGTGGTCTGTTGGGAATTGCCCTGAAAAGCTGCCCCGGCGCAGGCCGGGGCCCCGGGTTGGCACCGGTTACCCCGGGGCCCCGGCCTGCGCCGGGGCGAAGCGGTGTTTGCGGCAAAGTGTTAATTGCTTTATCGCCGAGCAATAAAAAGGCCGCGCAGATCGCTCTGCGCGGCCCTTTCTTTTGGCCCAAAGGCCAGCGATTACATGCCGAGGGCGGTTTTCACCTGCGCCAGCGTGTCAGCCACCAGGGCAGGGTTCGACGCAGCGGCAGTCACGGCGGTTTTCAGCGTGGTTTTGGTCGCATCGTCCAGAGTCGAGGCGTCGATCATGGCGGTGATCTTGACCGCGTCAAACTGAGCCGGGTCCAAAGCCGCGGCCACGTCGGTCGCAGCATCCGTCACGGCGGTGGTGGCCTCCGTCGCAGCTTCGGTTGTGGCGGTTGCAGCGGCAGCAGCCGCAGCGGCGGCTTCTTCGGCAACCTTGGCGGCAGCGGCTTCTGCTTCGGCAGCGGCGGTTGCGGCGGCGGCTTCAGCCTCGGCGGCGGCGGCGGTTGCGGCGTCTTCAGCGGCCTTGGCGGCAGCGGCGGCCTCGGCTGCGGCCTGTTGTGCCGGCACTACGCTGAACTGGTAGTAGCCGCCAGCAGCCAGCAAGACGACAACGGCGCCGATGATTACACTTTTGTTCATATCATATCTCCCATCACCGGGGATCGTCCCGGTTGCGTGGGTCATATGGCAGTTTAGGGCCCAAAAGAAAAGCCCGCCACCGCCCCTGCTGCGAAAAGCAGCGAAGTTTGCGCGGCCCAAGGCCGGTTTGGCGGGGAATTGGGTTGAATGATGCGGGCTCTGGGTCTAAATTGCGCGCCTAGACTGCAACCATGCAAGGACGCACACCATAGCCCGCAGACCCCACAATGCCCCGCCGCAACGCGAAACCGGCCCGCGCATCAATGATCGCATCCGCAGCCCGGAAATCCGGCTGATCGGGGCCGATGGCGAAAACGTAGGGGTCGTGACACCCGCCCGCGCCATGCAGATGGCCGAAGAAGCTGGCCTTGATCTGGTCGAGATCTCGCCAACGGCGGAACCTCCGGTCTGCAAGATCATGGATTTCGGCAAGTACAAGTATGAGACGCAGAAGCGTGAGGCCGAGGCCCGCAAAAAGCAGCACATCATCGAGATCAAGGAAATCAAGTTCCGTCCGGGCACCGATATCCACGATTATGATGTGAAGATGCGGTCGGTGCTGAAGTTTCTGGATGAAGGCGACAAGGTCAAGGTCACCCTGCGCTTTCGGGGCCGTGAAATGGCCCACCAGGAACTGGGGCTGGAACTGCTGAACCGGGTGGCCGCTGATGTGGTGGACGCCGGAAAGATCGAATCCATGCCGCGCCTTGAAGGCCGCCAGATGGTGATGATGATCGGGCCGAAGTAAGAACGACTTGCCGCGTTTTCTGAAAACCCGCCCTTTGTGGCGGGTTTTTTTATGGTCGGGTCAAATCATTCACTATTTTAGTTGAATGAAGTTATGCACCATGCTAATTCATCCATATGGTTGAACGATCAGACCCCCTCAGTGAAATCCTCAAGGCCTCGGCCGACCCGACGCGGCGCCAGATCCTGACGGCATTGGTACAGGACGGCCCGACCCGGGTGACAGAAATTGCGGCACGGTTTGACATCAGCCTGAACGCGGTGTCGCGCCACATCATGGTGCTGGAATCCGCAGGACTGGTGGCGCGACGCACGGTTTGGCGCACGCATTATATCGAGGCCACCCTGGCCCCGTTGTCCGAGGTGGACCGCTGGTTTGCCTCGCTTCGATCAATCTGGGCGCTTCGGCTTGAGGCGCTGGAACATGCTCTTGAAACCCCTGATGGAAAGGAACCAGACGATGATGGACGCCCCCTCCCCTGACCAGACCCCCGATCTGACGATGACGGTAAGCCGGGTTATCCCGGCCTCGCAGACCCGCGTCTATGACGCATGGCTGGACCCTGCGATGCTGGCGCGGTTCATGGTTGCCAAGGACGGGGCATCGGTCCCCGAGGCGCAGGCCGACCCGAGGGTGGGCGGCAAGTACCTGATCGTGATGCGTCATGGCGATCAGGATTTGCCGCATCACGGCACCTATCTGGAACTGGTGCCGCACAGCCGGATCGTGTTCAGTTGGCAATCTGCCCATTCGATTGACGGCAGCGTCGTCACGCTGACTTTTACGCCCGAAGACGGCGGCACGCGGGTTGATCTGCGGCAAGACCGATTTGCCTCGGAAGGCGCGCGCGAGGGGCATCGGGGGGGCTGGACCCGGATTTTGCAGGAACTGACCGCGACGGTATAACCGCCCCCCTACCCTTCCCTCGGGTGCGGGCGGATCGGGATTTCCTTCAGCAGGCCGCCGACCCCCATCGCCGCGATGTCGTCGTCGGTCACCGCAATCCCGCAGGCGAGACGTTCCAGCACCCAATCGGCCCCGTTCAGCGCGGGCGAGCGGGCACAGCCTGGCAAGCCGATCACGGGGCGGGGGCCGAGGTTGCCCAGAAACAGCAGGTTGCCGGGGTCCACCGGCATCCCGAACCGCGCCACACCGCCCCCCGCCTGACGCAAGGCCGTGGGGGCGGTGTCATGCAGATCAGATGTGGCCGACCCGGTCAGGATCAGCAGCATATCGCCCTTCGCAGCCTGCAAAGCGCTGCAAATGGCCGGTGCCGCGTGCGGCACCACGGTCACATCGGCCAGGCGCATGCCAAGCGCGCGCAGGCGGGTGTCCACGGCGCGACGGCCCTTGGCGGTCAGTTTGTCCTCCAGCCCCGGCACCTCGGTCAGGATCAGGCTGGCGCTGCGCAACACGACCGGGCGGATGCGGATGGCTGATCGTGCCACCTCGCAGGCCCGCGCCAAAGCCGCCCCGTCCACTCCATAGGCGATGATTTTGACCGTGCCCGCAAGTGTGCCCTTGGCTACCCGGGTCAGCGGCGCAAGGGTCGCAAGGGTGATCGCCGGATCAATCCGGTTCAGCGCGTGGATGGCTGCGGCATCAATCTCTATCACTCCCGGCCCTGCGGCGTTCAGGTTGACCCGGCCCGTAAAGGCGGTGGAGATGGTCAGCCCCTGCCCCACCGGGTCCGGCACCAAAGCGGCGGCAAGCTGAGCCGCCGCCACATCCTCGGCCACATCGCCCGTATCAAGCTGGGCGACGGTGACGTGCCCCACACCCGCCGCACCAAGCGCCAGAACATCTGCGGCGGTCAGCACGGTGCCCTTGCGCAGGCGCGTGCCATCAAGGATCACCGAATGGGCAAGGATGCTGCCCTGCGCCGCATCCAGCCCGACCTCGCCAAACCGCATCAGCCCTGCCTCAGCCGTTGGGTGATCTGCGCCATGATCGACACGGCGATTTCGGCAGGCGTCTTGGCCCCGATGTTCAGGCCCACGGGCGCGTGGATGCGGGCAATCGCAGACTCCGCCACCCCTGCGGCCTGCAGGCGTTCCACCCGTTTGGCATGGGTTCGGCCCGAGCCAAGGCAGCCAATATAAAACGCCGGGCTGGTCAGCGCCACCATCAGCCCCGGATCGTCCAGCTTGGCATCATGGGTCAGCGTGACCACCGCGGTACGGGCATCGGGGGCAAGGGCGGTCATCGCCTCATCGGGCCAGTCCTCGACAATCACCTCGCCCGGAAACCGCTCTGCCGACCCGAAACTGCCGCGCGGGTCGATCAGCGTTGGGGCGTAGCCTGCCAGCCGCGCCATCTGGATCAGCGGTTGCGCGATATGCACCGCCCCCAGAATGATCAACCGCAACGGGGGGTTATGCACGGCGATGAAACGGCCATCCTCCTCGCGCCCTGATCGGTCGCTGCGCAGGCGGGTATCGACGGCGGCGTCAGTGCCAGCAGGCAGCAGGGCGCGGGTCCAGTGGTCGGTATCGGTGACCATCGCCACCGCCTGTGCCGCTGCGCGGGCGGCGACAAGATCGGCCAGCATCGCCTCGGGCAGCGCCTTGGCCCCGGCACCAATCGGTTCCACCATCACGCGGATGGTGCCACCGCAAGCCAGACCCACTGCAAAGGCGGTCTCATCGCTGACGCCAAAGGTCAGCAGGCGCGGGGTGGCGTCGGCCATGGCCTCCAACGCCTCGGTCACCACCGCGCCTTCGACACAGCCACCGGATACGGACCCCATGATCTGCCCGCTGCCGGATATGGCAAGCTGGCTGCCCGCCTGCCGGGGGGCCGACCCCCAAGTCTCAATCACCGTGGCAATCGCGGCCCCCCGGCCATCGCGGTGCCAGTCGAGTGCCGTTTCGGGGATGCTGTCGTGTTCGGGGCGGGTGGGGGTGGCTGTCTGGGTTTTCATGGCGTCCTCCACCGCAGATTATGGCGCGGCCCAGCCAAAGCCGCCACTGGCAAATGGTCTTGGCGCATTCGCAAACGCAAACGGGCCGCGACAGGTTTTCCTGTCGCGGCCCGTCCGTGGCAAGACTGTGCTTAGTTCGACGCTGTCCGCATCAGCGGGGTGATGAGCCGGATCGCGACCCGACGGTTCAGGCGTTCATCGGCCCCGGTCTGCACCTTCAATTCCGACTCGCCATAGCCCTGCACCACCAGATTTTCCGGCGGCACATCGAAGTATTCCGTCAAGGCCAGTGCCAGCGATTCCGCCCGGCGGTCCGACAGCGACAGGTTCGACGCCCCCGATCCCACCGCATCGGTGTGACCTTCGATCAGGAAAACCTCACCGGGGTTGCGGTCCAGAATCTCGCCCATCACCCGGCCCAGATCGGCCAGTTTGCGGGCCTCTGTCGCCTTGATCACCGACGAGCCGGAATCGAAGGTGATGGTATCCACCTCGATCGTTGCCGCCAGATCGCGCACTTCGCGGATCTCACGGATCTGGCGCAGGCTGAACTTGCGGCCCAGATCATTGGCCTGCAAGGCGGCAAGCTCGGCGGTCAGGGCGGCGTTGCCACCCGAGGTCGAGATGGTGGTGCGCGACGGGCGCGGTTTGGGCAGGTCACTGATCACAATGCGTTCTTCGGGCTGCAGGTCGTCGATCAGCATCAGTTCGACCCCCTGCTGGTCAAAGGCAGACCGGCGCAGAACCCGACCCGAGGCATCACGGACCGTCACCACCTGCGTGCCATCGGCGCGCTGCACAACCGTGCGGGTGGACCCGTCATTATAGCTTTCGGTCAGGGTGCGCACGCCGGGCTGGCGCAGCAGCACATCGTCATCCTTGTAGACGACATAGCGGCCATCGGGTTCCTTCACCACAACCCGGTCACCCGAGTTCTGCACCACTTCGCGGCCATCTTTCAGGATCGCGCCCACGACCAGCGCGCCAAGTGCCACGAGGCCAACCTTCTCAAGGTTGGACAACCCGCTTTTCTTGCCACCTTCCACAGCCGTCGGGGCGGCAGTGAATTCCTCATCGCTGGACCGGATATCCTGATCGGTGACGACGGTTTCCACCACCGGCGGTGCGGGCGGCGCATCGGCAGCGGGGGGCACAGGTGCGGGCGTGCTGCCATCAGCGGCGGCGGCAAGGGCTGCTGCAGCAGCAAGGGCCGCAGCGGCAGCGCCCACCGGGGCGGCTGTGGTGTCTTCGACGCCACCGTCGGCGGCATTGGGTGCCACCAGCAGGTCGGTCAAGGTTTCAACCGCCTGTTGTTCGGGCACAGGAGCCTCGACCGGGGCTTCTGCCACAGCAGGTGCTTCGACAGCCGGATCGGTGGCCGGATCGGTGGCCGGATCGGTGGTGGCATCCACCGTCGCATCGGGCGCAGGGTCAACCGTCGGATCAACAGCCGGGGCTTCGGTCACCGTCGCATCGGGCGCGGTTTCAGCGGCCTTGGCATCTGCCTCTGCCTTGGCGGCGGCTGCAATCGCGTCTTCCGCAGCTTTGGCATCGGCAGCAGCCTGTGCATCGGCGGCAGCCTTGGCGTCAGCCTCGGCCTGCGCATCGGCGGCGGTTTTGGCATCAGCCTCGGCCTGCGCATCCGCGGCGGCTTGGGCGTCGGCGTCAGCCTTGGCCTTCGCGTCAGCCTCGGCCTGCGCCGCAGCGGCGGCCTGGGCGTCAGCCTCTGCCTGTGCGGCAGCATCCGCGTCGGCCTTCACGGCAGCGTCAGCCTCTGCTTGCGCGGCAATCGCGGCTTCTGCCGCAGCCGCAGCAGCGGCCTCGGCGGCAGCGTTTGCAGCAGCATCCGCCTCGGCTTGGGCGGCGGCAGCAGCGTCTGCCTCGGCGGTTGCGGCAGCAGCAGCGGCGGCATCAGCTTCGGCTTGCGCGGCGGCGGCGGCATCAGCGGCAGCTTGTGCTGCGGCAGCGTCGCCTGCCGCTTGGGCGGCAACGGCTGCATCAGCGGCGGCTTTGGCGTCGGCCTCGGCCTGTGCCTGTGCCGCTGCTGCCGCTTCAGCTTCAGCCTGGCGCGCGGCCTGACGTTCTGCCTGACGCGCGGCCTGACGGGCCGCCTTGTCCGCGTCCTTGGCGGCCTCGAGTATCGCGTCTAGATCACAGGCCGCGTCGGCCGTCGGCACACACAAGACCGAGCCATCCGTGGCAACCACCGATCCGTCATCCAGCAAGGTCTGCGCCGATGCAGGCATGATGTGGAACGGGCTAAACGCCACTGACAGGGCCGTGGTGGAAATGAGCAGCTTTTTCATGGTTCGTCCTTTTCTTCGCCGCGCTGGTTTGCGTGGCTTTGATGTAGCGGTCCGCGATGCGTCACAAGATGATTCCCCGAGAGGCGTTTTGGTTCCCGCTCTGCCTGCACAGAATGCGTCATTTGTGGTGATATGCGATATCATGCGGCAGAAATGCCATAACATTTCCCGGGTTAGGGCGTCACCCCGCCCGCAGCATCGCCATCGCTCGGGCCTTTTCGCCACCATCGCCGGGATCGGTGATGGCGCGGCCCAAAGCCTCCAGTGATGCCACCGAATGGCTGGCGCGGAAGGCATCGACATGCGGCAGCATGGCGCGGATGCCGCTGGCCTTTGGCGCAAACCCGTCCCACCGCAGCAAGGGGTTCAGCCAGATCAGGCGGCGGCAGGACAGATGCAGCCGCTGCATCTGATGGGCCAACGCATCGGTATCATCGCGGTCCAGCCCATCAGTGATCAGCAACACCACCGCCCCCTGCCCCAGCACCCGGCGCGACCAGTCGCGGTTGAAGGCCGCCAAGGCAGCTCCGATGCGGGTGCCGCCCGACCAATCCTGCGCCTCGGCCCCGGCGGCGCGCAGGGCGGCGTCCACATCGCGCTGCTTCAGATGGCGGGTGATGTTGGTCAGCCTTGTGCCAAAGGTGAAGGCATGCACCCGCGCCCAGCCTTGACCGCGCTGGTTGGCCACCGCATGCACGAAATGCAGCACCATGCGGGAATAGTCGGACATCGAGCCCGAGATATCGCACAGCACCACCAGATTGGGCCAACGGGTTTTGGGTTTGGCGCGGGCAAGGGCCGTGATCTCGCCCCCTTGTTTCAGACTGGCGCGCATGGTGCGCCGCAGGTCAATCAGCGGGCCGTAGCCCGCCGATTGGCTGCGGCGCGTGATCAGGGGCTGCACCGGCAGCGACAGTTTTGCCAGCATCCGCTTGGCCTCGGCCATTTCCGCCACCGACATCTGTTCAAAGTCGAGGGTTTTCAGCCGTTCCTGATGGCTCATGGTGGCGGTGGCGTCGATCTCTATCAGGTCTTTGTCCGATGGCGGGGTATCCGGGGGGGGCGGGACATCCGGCATCTGCCCGTCCAGCAACGCCTCGGCTGCGCGTTTTTCGGCGGCATCGGCGGGCCGTTCTTCATGGGTGCCGCGCACCGACGGCAGCAGCAGCGACATCATATGGTCCAGAAACCGCGGGTCGCGCCAGAACAGGCGGAACACCTGCTGAAACGTCGCGCGGTGTTCGGGGCGGGAAATGAAGCAGGCTTGCAGGGTGCAGTAGAAATCATTGCGTTCGGTAAAGCCCGCCGCCTCGACCGCGCGGATGGCGTCAATCACCCGGCCGGGGCCGATGGGCAGACCGGCCTTGCGCAGCGCGCGGGCGAAATGGGTGATGTTATGGGCCAGTTTGCCGTCGTCGGGGAGGGTGAGTTCTGAGTAGCTTGTCATGGTTGAAAGACCCTGGGGTTTCACACCCCCAGCCCGGCCAAGGCCGGGCGTTCTTCGTTAAAATCTTCCACTGGAAGATTTTTCATCTCTCATCACCCCGTGGGATATTTGTGCGAAGAGGATGAGGTCAGGCGGGGGCAAGTTCGCGTGCGGACTTCATCGAGCAGGCGCTTGGCGTCGGAGCCTTGGATTTTCTGGATATCGTCCTGGTATTTCAGGATGGCCCCCAAGGTGTCGGCGATCACCTCGGGCGACAGGCTGATGGCATCCAGTGCCAGCAGGCATTTGGCCCAGTCGATGGTTTCGGCGACGCCCGGTTTCTTGAACAGGTCTTCGCGGCGCAGGCGCTGGACGAAGGCCACCACCTCGCGGCTGAGGGTTTCTTGTGCCTCGGGCGCGCGGGCGTTCAGGATTTGCAGTTCGCGGGCGAAGTCGGGGTAATCGACCCAGTGGTACAGGCAGCGGCGTTTCAGCGCGTCATGCACTTCGCGGGTGCGGTTGGAGGTCAGGATCACGATGGGGGGTTCGGGGGCCTTGATGGTGCCAAGTTCGGGGATGGTGACCTGAAAGTCGGAGAGGGCTTCGAGCAGAAAGGCCTCGAAGGGTTCATCGGTGCGGTCCAGCTCGTCAATCAGCAGGACGGGCGCGCCGCCGGGTTGCGGGCGCATCGCGGCCAGCAGGGGGCGTTCGATCAGGTAGTCTTCGGAAAAGAGGTTGGCTTTCAGCGTCTGCGCGTCGGTCGCACCCGTGGCTTCGGCGGTGCGGATGGCGATCATCTGGGCGGCGAAGTTCCATTCGGCTACGGCGGACGCGGCATCGAGGCCTTCATAACATTGCAGCCGGATCAGGCGGCGGCCAAGGGCGGTCGCAATGGCCTTGGCGATTTCGGTCTTGCCGACCCCGGCCTCGCCTTCCAGAAACAGCGGGCGACCAAGGCGCAAGCTGAGGAACACCACCGTCGCAAGGGCGCGCGAGGCGACATAGCCTTGATCCGCCAGAAGGGTTTCGACGCCACTGATGCTGGTTGGAATGGGGGTCACGTCATGCTCCTGGCCGGTGGCGCGATGCTGACCGGGCGGGGCGGCGGGGTCAAGCGGCGATGGGGGACATGCGACCAAGGCATTAGGCGACCTCGGATTGTAGCCAGTCGCGGAAGGATGCCAGCGGCGCGCGGAGGGGGCGGTCGCGGGGCCAGACGAGGGAGTAGCTGCCAAGGGCGGGTACGGGGGGGCCGAAGATGGGGATCAGGCGACCTGCGGCAAGATCGGCCTCGATCAGGAACACCGGGATCAGGGCGAGGCCAAGCCCGTGAATCGCAGCTTGGGTCAGGGTGGCGAACTGGTCGAACAGCATGCCCGGGGGGCGTTGGCCCGGCAGCCCGTGATGGGCCAGCCAGCGGCCCCAATCGCCAGTGCGGCTTTCCAGTTGCAGCAGGGGGTGGGTCAGGATGTCAGAGGCCTGCGCCAGCGGATGTGCAAGGAATGTGGGGGCGGCGACGGCCAGCACTTCTTCGTCCATGAGTTTCAGGCCTTGGGTGCCCGGCCATTCCTGCCGCCCGTAATGGATGGCCGCGTCAAAGCGGCTGCCCGTGAAATCGAAGGGTTTCAGCCGGGTAGACAGGTTCAGCGTCACCTCGGGGTGCAGGGCGGTAAAGCGGGTCAGGCGCGGGGTCAGCCAGTGCATCCCGAAGGCTGGCAGGATGGCAAGGTTCAGGGTGCCGCCCTTGGGATTGGCCCGCAGGGTCAGCGAGGCGGATGCCAATGTTTGCAGGGCTTTACGCACATCCTCGACATAATCCACCGCAGCGGGGGTCAGGGTCAGACGCTGCTTTTCGCGCGTAATCAGCGCCACGCCCAACTGCGCCTCCAGCACCTGCAACTGGCGGCTGATGGCGCCTTGGGTCAGCGCCAGTTCCTGCCGCCGCAGCCGAGGCGGTGCCAAGCCTCGCCACAGCCTCCAGCGCCAGCAGGGCGGGGATCGAGGGCAGATAGCGGCGGGGCAGCATTATGAGCTTTCCTCATAGGGGAGCGAAGGACTTTCGATAGCGCGGCCCGGCCTTTTATGCAATCCTGCCAGCCAACCCGGACAGGAGACTTGCCATGAAAGACGCCACGCTGAAGGCCAAGGATGCCCCCGATCTGGGGCGGTTTGACTGGGAAGACCCCTTCCGCATGGAAGATCAGTTGACCGAGGAAGAACGTATGTTGCGCGATGGCGCGCGGGCCTATGCGCAGGAAAAGCTGCAACCCCGCGTCATTGCCGCCTACCGTGAGGAATCCACCGACCCCGCGATTTTCCGTGAAATGGGTGAGATGGGCCTGCTCGGCCTGACCATCCCCGAGGAATACGGCGGGCTGGGCGCGTCTTATGTGGCCTACGGTCTGGTCGCGCGGGAAGTGGAGCGGGTGGATTCGGGCTATCGGTCCATGATGTCGGTGCAATCGTCTTTGGTGATGTACCCGATCTATGCCTACGGGACCGAGGCGCAGCGGCACAAGTATCTGCCGAAATTGGCCAGCGGCGAGTGGATCGGTTGCTTTGGTCTGACCGAACCGGATGCGGGGTCGGACCCGTCGGGGATGAAGACCGTCGCGAAAAAGACCGCCAATGGCTATGTCCTGAACGGGGCCAAGATGTGGATCTCCAACGCGCCGATCGCGGATGTGTTCGTGGTCTGGGCGAAGTCAGAGGCGCATGGTGGCAAGATCAAGGGCTTTGTGCTGGAAAAGGGCATGAAGGGGCTGTCGGCACCCAAGGTCGGGGGCAAACTGTCGCTGCGCGCCAGCATCACGGGTGAGATCGTGATGGCGGATGTCGAGGTGTCCGAGGATGCCCTGCTGCCGAATGTCGAGGGGCTGAAGGGGCCGTTTGGCTGCCTCAACCGCGCACGCTATGGCATTAGCTGGGGCGTGATGGGGGCGGCGGAGTTTTGTCTGCACGCGTCGCGCCAATATGGGCTGGACCGCAAGCAGTTTGGCAAACCCTTGGCGCAGACGCAGTTGTTTCAGTTGAAACTGGCCAACATGATGACCGAGATTTCACTGGGCTTGCAGGCGTCCTTGCGCGTCGGGCGGTTGATGGACGAGGCCAATGCCGCGCCCGAGATGATCAGCATCATCAAGCGCAACAACTGTGGCAAGGCGCTGGATGCAGCGCGCCTGTCGCGGGATATGCATGGCGGCAACGGCATTCAGGAAGATTACCAGATCATGCGGCATATGGTGAACCTGGAGACGGTGAACACCTATGAAGGCACGCATGATGTGCATGCGCTGATCCTTGGGCCGGGCGATCACCGGGTTGCAGGCGTTTTTCTAGGGGAAGATGGGCAGATTGCCCATCCTACGTAGGATGGGCGATTCCGCCCATCCTGATAACCGCCCCGCACCCGATAACCGCATCAATCGTCGGTATCATCATCCGCGCCAAAGCCCGGATCGCCGGGTTTCAGCGGAATCGGGCGCCAGACGCGGATCAATGCCGTGTTTCTTCAGCAACTGCCCGATCAGCCCGCGCGGGCGCGGGATGCCGCCGGGTTCGTTGCTGACGATACGGCGGCGCATCCGGCGACCGTAGAAGTGGATCGAGAACGTCTCATCCTTCACATATTCCGACGCATCGAAGGCAGGCCGCAGCATCAGGCGGCGTTCCTTGTAGGGGAACGGGTATAGCCCGACGGTCGGCAGCGCGTATTTCACTTCGCCGGTCTGGTGCAGGAAATGGGTGATCGCATGCGGCCCCCAGACCCCCCATGGCTGTTCACTCGCATGGATCGGGTCGCCCGCCGCCATGCGGTCGTGCAGTTCCTTGGTGTACTCCTCATCATACCAGGTCGGCATCGCAAAGGCGTCTGAGGTGAAGTCCAGCAGGGCGGCCAAAGTCTCACTGTCTTTCGGAAAGCCCAAAACCCCGCCGTTGACGTGCTTTTTCGACTCCCAGCCGTAGAAATGGCCGTTTGGCGTGGTGAAGGGTTTGACGCAATAGGCATCGGTATCAGCCCAGATCGTGCGGTCCAGTTTGGCCAGCATGTGATAGCGGAACAGATCGGAATGCAGTGCCGGGCTGCCGGTGCGTTCGTGTTTCAGAAAGCCCTTAAGCGGCAGAATGTCATTCGCATCAGCCACTTGTACGCCGGATGGCACGTTCGGCACATCCTCATAGGTATACAGCACCGTGTGGTGGCCCTGATGCACGAAGGACACCAGACACAACTGTTCCAGAAAACTGAGCGGCCCGCCGATCCACAGGGCGGCGATCTGATATTCGGGGGTCATGGCGGTGGTCCTGTCGGTTTGCCCCCGGTTTGTCCCGAAGGTCTGCACCTGCAGTCTATGGTGCAAGGGAGGGCCTGCGAAAGAGGGGGGCCTGCGTTTTTTGGCACCCTGTTCCGCGATGCAACAGTTGGATTTGCCCCTGCCTCGACGCTTGGCCATCTGGGCTTACCTGTGCTAGCACTGGGGACGCAAGGGTGGCAGCAGACTGCCCGCAAAGGGCAGCACCTATGGCGAAAACCAAAACCTCTCCGCTGATCCACCTGACCCTGCCTGCGCGGGTGCTGGACGTGCCGGGATTGGGCAATTCCCTCGGCGGAGTGGCCTGCGGCGATGGCCGGGTAAGGCTGTTTCTGGGGATGGGCACCGATGCGGCCGCGATCCTGCCCGCTGGGTTTGAAGAAGCGCGCGAGATTTCAGGCGGGCTGATGCTGGTGACCCCGGGCCGCGCGGGGCCGTTCAGGCTTAGCCTTGCGGACGGCGGGGCGGTGGTGCTGGAGGTGATCGCAGCACAGACGGCGGGCTTTGCGGGGCGCAATGTGATGCTGATCGCGCGGGTCGAGGAATCTGCGGCGCAGGTGGCCGAAGGGCTGATCTACCACGCCCGCCACCATGGCGCCGATGCGGCGCTGGTGATCAACCGGGTGCCGGGTGACGATCCTGCGGGGTTTGCCATGGCGCTTGGTGCGGCGGTTGGTTCGGCCTTGGCCGTGACCGTGCTGGATATTCCGGTCCCCACCGGCAAGCCCGACACAGGCCCCGAAACTCACCCCTATCTCGCCCCCGACGCCCCCGGCAAAGACCGGATGGAGGTGCCAAGCCCCGACCCATGGCGTGCGCCGCTTGGTGAAGGGGTGCTGTATGAGGCGCTGAAGTGGCTGTACCTGTCGGACGCCCGCGCCGTGGTGCAACTGGAGGCGATTGATCTGCTGGCCCCTTTGGCGGAGGGCGCGCCATCTGTCTTTGACCGCGCCGTGGCAGAGGGGGTGGTGCCGCTGAACGGAACCCGCATCTACCCATGGCGGGTGCGCGATGCTGGCGAGGCGCGGTTTGGCGACCATATCTGCCGCCAGTTTGATGCGACACGCGGGTCGGCCCGCTGGGCGGTGGCCCCGGTCAAGGCAGGCCTCAAGAACACCTGGCGGCAAACCCGCATCGCCCATGCCGGGGCAAAGACCACCCCTGCCCCGTTCCTGCGCGCCATGGCGCTGCGGGTGGGCGGGCGGTCGAGTGCGGAACTGGCCCCGAAGACCAGCCTGATCGAAGACGCGGGTCTGATGGCGCTGTCGCAGGGGGTGTTCGGCCACAAACCCGTGCGCCCCCCGGCATCGAAGCCCAGCAAGCCGCGAGGCCCCGCATCGGGTGCGGGGCGGACGGCGATTGTGACCACGATGAAGAACGAAGGGCCGTTCATTCTGGAATGGATCGCCTATCACCGGGTGATCGGGGTGGATGATTTCCTGATCTACACCAATGACTGCACCGATGGCACCGATACCATGCTGCAGATGATGCAGACCAAGGGCCTGTGCCAATGGCGCGAAAACCCGTTCAAGGACACCGGGTTGAAACCACAGCATGCCGCCCTGCAAGCGGCAGAATCCGAACCCATGATGCGCGATTGCGCCTGGGGTATCTGCATGGATGTGGATGAATTCATTGACATCAAGATCGGCGATGGCACGCTGGCGGCGCTGTATTCGGCCATGGGCGAGGCCAATATGATCAGCCTGACATGGCGGCTGTTTGGCAATGCCGAGGTGCATGCCTATGCCGACGATCTGCTGATCCGCCAGTTCACCCGCTGCGCGCCCGAGGTGATCCGCAAACCGCATCAGGCCTGGGGCTTCAAGACCCTGTTCCGCAATATCGACATCTACAAGAAACTGGGGGTGCATCGGCCCAAGGGGCTGAAGCCCGACCTGTGGCAGGATGTGCGCTGGCTGAACGGGTCGGGGCAGGCCTTGCCGAAGGAGATGTTCCGCAACGGCTGGCGGTCCACGCTGGAGACCTATGGCTACGACTGGGTGCAGTTGAACCACTATGCCGTGCGGTCGGCGGAATCGTTTCTGGTGAAACGCGACAGGGGCCGGGTCAACCATGTGGACCGCGATCAAGGGCTGAACTACTGGTTCCGCATGAACCATAATCTGGAGGCCGAGACCTCGATCCAGCGGATGATCCCGCAGGTGGAGGCAGAGATGGCCCGCCTGCTGGCCGACCCCGACATTGCCGCAGCCCACGCCCATTCGGTCGCCTGCCACCGCGCCAAGATTGCCGAGTTGATGCAGACCGAAACCTACCAGCGCTTTTATGGCGAGTTGACGGGCGCGCGGATGGAAAAGCTGTGCCGGATGCAGCAGCATTTCGGATCGGCAGTGTTTGCGGCTGGGCCGGGGGTTATTCCGGCGGATTTGCATGAAGGCGACCACGCGCCGGATTTCTTTTTCACCGTCGAATTTGAGGGCGAGGCAGAGCATTGACGCGCGCGCAGCGCCCTGAGGGGGCTAAAAATTTGGCCGCAAATTTTTGGGGCGGTTGCAGCGGGGTGCGGGGTTTTATGCGCTGTTCATGTGACATGGACGGGTGCCTCCGGCGGGGATATTTGGGCCAGAATGAAATCATGAGGATGGTCTGATGCGGGCGGTGGCGGTGCTGACGGTGCGCAACGAAGGGTCGTTTCTGCTTGAATGGCTGGCGCATCACCGGGCCTGCGGGTTCAGCGATTTTCTGGTGTTTTCCAACGATTGCACCGATGGCACCGATCTGATGCTGGACCGTCTGGCCGCCATGGGCTGGCTGACCCATATCCGCAACCAAGGCCCGCATCCCGAAGGCCCGCAATGGGCGGCGCTGAAGGCGGCGGACCGGCACCCTTTGGTGCGGGGGGCGGATTGGTTGCTGTTTCTGGATATTGACGAGTTCGTCAACGTCCATGTCGGCGACCGCACCCTGACCGCCCTGCTGGCCGCCCTGCCCCGCGCGACGGCCATTCCGCTGACATGGCGGTTGTTCGGCAATGCAGGTGTGATCGGGATTGCCGATCAGCCCGTGACCGAAACCTTCACCCGTGCCGCCCCTGCCGTGCTGCACTGGCCGTGGCGGGCGGCATTGTTCAAGACCTTGTTTGCCAATGACGGCAGCTATGCCAAGCTGGGGGTGCATCGCCCCCGCAGCCCGCAGGGGGGGGCCACGCAGGCGGTCTGGGTCGATGGATCGGGGCGCGATCTGCCAGAGGCCTATAAAACAGGGCGCATCTTTTCGCCCTTTGGGCAGGACAATTACGGGCTGGTGCAGTTGAACCACTACGCGCTTGGCAGCATGGAAGGCTACCTTGTGAAATGCGACCGGGGCCGGGCCAACCGGGATGCACAGGCTTTTGACATGAGCTATTGGGTCGAGCGGAATTTCTGCGACGTCGAAGACCGCTCGGTGCAGCGGCTGGACAGCCGGGGTTTGCGGGCAGAGTTGCTGGGCGATGCTATCTTGGGGCCGTTGCACCATGCGGCGGTGTTGTGGCGGCAGGCGCGGTTTGCCACGCTGATGCGCGAAGAACCCTGGCGGGCGCTGTTTGGCCGCTTGCTGATGACCCCGCCTGCGCGGGCATTGACCCCGGAACAGGCACGGCTGATCTGGCACCATGGCGTTCAACCTATGGCAGAATAGCGTGCAAATTCAATGCGACTGATGGCGCAGGGGAAACAGCGACATTTGATTGTTGACAAAATCCAGTCTGACCCTGCACCTTCCTTGCTTGATGCAGGGCATCAGTTGCGCGACAATCGGGTGGAGCAGCGCCAGCCCAAAGGACAACCCGCACCGTCCCCTGACAATGCCCGGAAAGCCCATTGTGAGTGAAAATCGTCATGAGTGAAATCGGATCATTGAGCCTGGAAAAACCGCAGCTTGCGGGCTGGCTTGCCGCGATGGACGCGATTGCCGAGGACGACGGCTATCTGGAACCGCTGGGCCAACGGCATTGGGCGTTTTTTGCCGAAACATCCCCCACATTGCTGGTCACGTTTGAAACGGTGGCCAGCATCAAGGCCCGCAAGGACAGCCTGCCGCAGGGCTATGCCTTGGCGCAGGCCAACGGCTGGTCGCACCTGTGCCTGATCAGCGATGGCAATACATGGTATCGGGACCGGGCGGTTTATGGCTATTTCGACCGGCTGGTCGATGACGCGTTCTTTGAGGATTTCGATCAGGTGCTGTTTTACGGTGCCGATATGGGCGGCTATGCGGCAACCGCGTTTTCGGTGACAGCCCCCGGTGCTGCTGTGGTGGCGATCTGCCCGCGTGCGACGCAAGACCCCGCCCGCGCCGGATGGGACAACCGCGACCGTACCGCGCGAAAGCTGTGTTTTACCGACCGCTATGGCTATGCCCCCGACATGACCGAAGGCACGGGGCGGGTCTGGCTTATCCACGATCCGCTGATTGCCGCTGATGCGATGCACGCGGCCCTGTTTGTGCGCCCCTATGTGACCACGCTGACCACCCGCCATGCCGGGCCACAGGTGGAAACCACGTTGGTTGCGATGGGGCTGCTGGGGCCGATCCTGCAGGCGGCTGCGGCGGGCAGCCTGACCACGGCCAGTTTTGCCAAGCTGTGGCGCGCGCGGCGGACCTACGGGCCCTATCTGCGCGGCATCGTGCAACGCACGCAGGACACGGGCCGCACCGGGCTGGAACTGCATGCCCTGCGGTCGATTACATCCCGCATGAACGCGCCGCGACTGGCCCGCAGACTGGCGAGCCTGTCTGCCGGGGCGGCAAAGACCTAATACTCCGCCTGCAAATCCAGCAGATCATCGGTCCTGTCCTGCGTCGTGCGGATCAGGCATTGCGCCACTGTCAACCCTTCGGCGGTGCCGCCACGGTAGCGAAACCCCTCTGCCGCACAGCCGGTATCGCGGAATGTGACCCACGCCCTTTGCGCCGTCCGCAACGCAGCCTCGGCCCCTTTCAAACTGGCGGGCAGCCCGGCATCGGTGGCCTTCATCACCGTCATAGCGCCCCGGTAGGCCGTGTTCAGGCGCGCGTCTTCCTCGGCCAAGATCCCGTTCAGACAGGAACTGATCTGAACCGTGGTGGAAAACCCGTCGCACCGGGTTTCCTGCGCCATCACAGGATGGGCGGCAAACAGCGACAAAGCCAAGATCAATCGCATGGAATCCTCCTCACACAGCTCCGCGAGACTGCCTCGGCTGGCTGCGCGATGCCACTGGAATCCGTCCCGCATTTGCGCTAACCGAAGCGCCATGACCCGCATCACGCTCCGCCGCCCCGATGACATGCACCTGCACCTGCGCGATGGCGCAATGCTGCAAGGGGTGCTGCCCGAAACCGCCCGGCATTTCGCCCGCGCGATCATCATGCCCAACCTTGTGCCACCCGTCGTGACCGGGGCCGATGCGCGGGCCTACCGGGACCGGATCGTCAAGGCCCTGCCCGACGGCGCCGTGTTTGAACCGCTGATGACGCTGTATCTGACCGAAGGCACCGATCCCGCCGATGTGGCGGCAAGCCATGGCTCGGGCCTGATCAAGGCGGTAAAACTGTACCCGGCGGGGGCCACCACCAATTCGCACGGCGGGGTGCGCGATCTGGACAAGGTCATGCCAGTGCTGGAGAAAATGGCCGACATCGGCCTGCCGCTCTGCGTGCATGGCGAGGTGACGACGCCAGAGGTCGATATCTTCGACCGCGAGGCCGTGTTCATCGACACCGTGCTGGCCCCCCTGCGCCGCCGCCTGCCGGAATTGCGCGTGGTGATGGAACATATCACCACAGCCCAAGGCGTGGACTATGCCGCAAGCGGCGGCGAAAACCTTGCCGCCACCATCACCACCCATCACCTGATCCTGAACCGCAACCACCTGCTGGTCGGCGGCATCCGCCCGCATTACTACTGCCTGCCGGTGGCCAAACGCGAAACCCACCGCCTCGCCCTGCGCAAGGCAGCCACAAGCGGCGACGCGCGGTTCTTCCTCGGCACCGATTCCGCCCCGCATGTCGATGCGCTGAAGGAACATGCCTGCGGCTGTGCGGGCTGCTTTACCGCCACCAACACCATGCCCCTGCTGGCGCATGTGTTTGAAGAAGATGGCGCGCTGGACCGGCTGGAGGCGTTCACCAGCCTGAACGGCGCCGCCTTCTACGGTCTGCCCGCCAATGACAGCCTGATCACGCTGACCAAACACGAAGACCCCCACATCTTCCCCGCCAAAATCCTGACCGAGGCTGGCCCCGTGACCGTCTTCAACCCCGGCTTCCCCGTCCATTGGTCGGTAGACGCCTGAATTGCTCTTTTCCAAATACTCCCGCCGGAGGCTCTGTTTGCATAGGCCAGAAGCCTGCGGCGCGGATATTTAAGCCAGAATGAAAGCCAAAGGACCGCGCCCATGATCGCTGCCAGCTTCCCCCCCGCGTCTGAGATCGCCCGCCTGACCGCCCGCGCCCTGCTGGAAATCAAGGCCGTGCATTTCAACGCAGAAACGCCCTTCACGCTGGCAAGCGGCCTGCCCTCGCCGACCTATATCGACTGCCGCAAGCTGATTTCCTACCCGCGCATCCGGTCGGCGCTGATGGATTTCATGACGCAGACCGTGCTGCGCGATGCGGGGTTTGAGGCATTTGACAACATCGCGGGCGGCGAGACGGCGGGCATCCCCTTCGCGGCGCTGGTGGCCGAACGGCTGGCCCTGCCGATGACCTATGTGCGCAAGAAACCCAAAGGATATGGTCGCAATGCCCGCATTGAAGGGGCGATGACCCCCGGCCAACGCGTGCTGCTGGTGGAGGATCTGACCACCGATGGTGGATCGAAACTGTCCTTCGTCGATGCGATCCGCGAAACCGGGGCCTCTTGCGCCCATACGGCGGTGATCTTTTACTACGACATCTTCCCCGGCACGGTGGAACGTCTGGCCGACCACGGGGTGCGCCTGCATCACCTCTGCACCTGGTGGGATGTGCTGGCAGAGGCCCGCGCGCAAAGCGCCTTTGACGAGGCGACCTTGACCGAGGTCGAGGCTTTCCTGCACGACCCCCGCGCCTGGCAGGATGCGCGCAAACCCGCCTGACTCGGCACGTCATAAAAGTGACGTGGCGTCACCCTGTCCTGCAAGGTTTCGCTGATTCTGGGGATAACACATCCCTTCACTGCCAATTTGCGCGGCAATCACCACAAGATGTGGTAGGCTGTTTTTGCGCTTTCGCTGCCCCTCGACTCCACCTTCCAGGGGGTTTGCCTTATCCACAGACTTGTCAGGGGATTGCGGCAGGGCATGCGATTGCGGCAGAACGCATCTTCAGAATTCCGGCATCAAACCCGGCAAAAAACCAGAGGCAGGCATGAACGAAATCGCAGCACTCCGCCCCATGATGCCAGCACCCGTGGCCCCGGAAACCGATGCGCTGCCCCATAATATTGAGGCTGAACAACAGCTTCTGGGCGCGATCCTGACCAACAATGATATCTATGACCGCATCACCAGTCTGGTGAAGGCCGAACATTTCTTCGACCCCGTGCATCAGCGCATCTATGAAATTGCCGCCGCCCGCATCCAGAAAAACGCGCTTGCCAGCCCCGTCACGCTGAAAGGCTTTCTGGAGGATGACGCAGGCCTGCGCGATCTGGGCGGGCCGTCCTATCTGGTGCGTCTGGCGGGGGCGGCCATTTCGTCTTTCGCCGCGCGCGATTATGCCCAGATGATCTATGACCTTGCGGTGCGCCGCGAACTGATTGGCCTCGGGCGTGATATCTCTGCCGCCGCAGGCAAGGTCGATATCGCCTCCGAACCCCGCGACCAGATCACGGAGGCTGAACAGCGGCTTTACAAACTGGGCGAGCAAGGCACCGCCGAGCGCGGATTTCAAAGCTTTCTCAAGGCGGTAACAGATGCTGTTAATGTGGCCAACGCCGCCTACCAGCGGGGTGGTGGTCTCTCCGGCATCTCTACCGGCCTTGCCGATCTGGACAAGAAACTGGGCGGCCTGCACCCCTCTGACCTGCTGATCCTCGCCGGTCGCCCGTCGATGGGCAAAACCGCCCTTGCCACCAACATCGCCTTCAACATCGCCAAAGCCTACAAGCGTGGCCGCACGATGGAAGGCCATGAAGGGGCTGTGGAAGGCGGCGTGGTCGGGTTCTTCAGTCTGGAGATGAGCGCCGAACAACTCGCCGCCCGTATCCTGTCCGAGGCCTCCGAAGTGCCGTCCGAACAAATCCGCCGCGGCGACATGCAGGAAGGCGAGTTTCGCCGCTTTGTCGAGGCCGCCAAATCGCTGGAGGCGTGTCCGCTTTACATCGACGACACGCCCGCCCTGCCGATCTCTCAGGTCGCCGCCCGCGCCCGCCGCCTGAAACGCACCCATGGGCTGGATGTGCTGATCATCGACTACCTGCAACTGCTCAAAGGCACCTCGAAAGAAAACCGGGTGCAGGAAGTGTCGGAGATCACCCAAGGCCTGAAGGCCATCGCCAAGGAACTGATGATCCCGGTGATCGCGCTGTCGCAGCTATAGCCGTCAGGTCGAAAGCCGTGAAGACAAGCGCCCGCAACTGTCAGACCTGCGCGAATCCGGCTCGATCGAGCAGGACGCCGATGTGGTAATGTTCGTCTACCGCGATGAATACTATAAGGAACGCGAAAAGCCCGGCGATCACGAGCTGGACAAGATGGCCCAGTGGCAGACCGTGATGGAACAGGTCCATGGCAAGGCCGAGGTGATCATCGGCAAACAGCGCCACGGCCCCATCGGCACGGTGGAACTGTCGTTTGAAGGCCGCTTCACCCGCTTCGGCAACCTCGCCAAACCCTGGCAAGGCAGCGGCGGCCCCGACGTGGGCTTCTGACCCTCGCCCATTTTCTGTCCCCATATATCCATGCTGGAATGCCTTCATTCCAGCTTGCCGGAGGCTCCCACCTTCGCGCAACACCCCCGCCAACCACCCCGCCCGTGGCAACGCCGCCCGAGCGGGGGCTCGATGCCCCCCGAGGCGGCCCCCTCACGCAGAAACACGCCGACCGAACTTTCCCCCTTGACCCCAAGCCCGCGCCTGTCAAAACACCGATATGTCTACAGCAACCCTCACCATTGATCTCGATGCCATCGCCGCCAACTGGCGCTCGCTTGACCGGCTCTCCGGGCAAGGCGTGCAGACCGCCGCCGTGGTCAAGGCCGACGCCTACGGGCTTGGCATCACCCGCGTCGCCCGCGCTTTGGCCCAGGCCGGGGCGCGGCGGTTTTTCGTCGCCGTGGCCGAGGAGGGCGCGCTGGTCCGCCAAGCCCTTGGTCCAGGCCCCCAGATCAACATCCTGTCCGGCCATATGGCGGGCGATACCGAGATGATGCACGATCTCGACCTCACCCCGATGCTCAACAGCCTCGAACAGATCACCCGCCATCTGGAATCGCTGCCCGGCCATGCCTTCGGCGTGCAGCTTGACACCGGCATGAACCGGCTGGGGATGGAGATGATGGAGTGGGAGGCGGTCGCCTCCATCCTGCTGGAGGCTGGCCCGCAGCTTCTCATGTCGCATCTGGCCTGCGCCGATGAACCCGACCATCCGATGAACCTGCACCAGCTGCAGACCTTCCACGAGATGACCGATGGCACCGGCATCCCGCGCAGCTTTGCCGCCACCGGGGGTATCCTGCTGGGTCCGCAATACCATTTCGACCTGACCCGCCCCGGCATTGGTCTTTACGGTGGTCTGCCCTTCGATACGGCCGCCCGCGTCGTCACCCTGTCCTTGCCGATCATCCAGACGCGTGAGGTCGATCCCGGCGAAATCGTCGGCTATTCCGCGACGTGGGAGGCCGAGGCCCCCGCCGTCATCGCCACCGTGTCGGGCGGCTATGCTGACGGTCTGCCACGCAATCTGTCCAACAATGCCGTGCTGTGGGACCGCGACACCCCCTGCCCCTTGGTGGGCCGGGTGTCGATGGACCTGATCACCGTCGATGTGACGCACCTTGCCGAAATTCCCCGGTCCTTGGATATTCTGGGACCGCATCAATCGGTTGACGATCTGGCCGAGGCTGCGGGCACCATCGGATATGAAGTGTTGACCGGCCTTGGCCCCCGCTATGCCCGCCGCTATGTAGAGCGTGCTGCGTGAACCCCGCCGTCCCGCTGGCCGCATTAGGCCGCCCGGTTCTGGCGGCCCTCGCCTCCCTTGGTCGCGTGGTGCTGTTTGCGGGTGCCGTGGTCAGCCACATCTTTCGTCCGCCGTTTTATCCGCGTGAATTTGCCGCCGCCCTGCTGCAAATCGGCTGGTTTTCCCTGCCCGTTGTGGGCCTGACGGCCGTATTCACCGGCGGCGCATTGGCGCTGCAGATCTATTCCGGCGGCGCGCGTTTCAATGCCGAGGCGGTGGTGCCCAGCATCGTGGCCATCGGCATGGCGCGCGAGCTTGGGCCAGTGTTGGGCGGCTTGATGGTGGCGGCGCGGGTCGCGTCCAGCATTGCCGCCGAGATCGGCACCATGAAAGTGACCGAACAGATCGACGCGCTTGTCACCCTGTCCACCAACCCGTTGAAATACCTCGCCGTTCCCCGCGTTCTGGCCGCCACTCTTGCCGTGCCGGTGCTGGTTGGCGTGGGCGATGCCATCGGCATCATGGGCGGCTGGCTGGTGGGCGTGACGCGCCTCGATTTCAATTCCGCCAGCTACCTGCGCACGACGACCGACTTTCTGGAGGTCTGGGATGTGGGGTCAGGCCTGCTGAAAGGGCGCGGCCTTCGGGTTTATCATCGCGGTGATGGGCTGCTATCACGGCATGAATTCGGCGCGTGGCGCGCAGGGCGTGGGGGCCGCGACCAAGACGGCGGTCGTGGGGGCATCGGTGCTGATCCTTGCTGCCAATTACCTGCTGACAGAGGTGTTCTTCACCTCATGATCGCGCTTTCTGCCGTCACCAAGACCTTCGGCCCCAACCGCGTCTTGCGCGGCGTGAACCTGACGATCCCCAAAGGGTCGAGCATGGTGATCATCGGCGGGTCGGGCACCGGCAAATCGGTGCTGCTGAAATGCATCCTTGGCCTTGTGCGCCCCGATGCGGGCACCATCAGCCTTGACGGCACCGATGTGCAAAAGGCCGAGCGTGATGCCTTCCTCGCCCGGTTCGGCATGCTGTTTCAGGGGGCTGCGCTGTTTGATTCGCTGCGCGTCTGGGAAAACGTCGCCTTCCGCCTGATGCGCGGGGCGACCGCCCTGCCCAAGGCCCAAGCGCGCGAGATTGCGATTGAAAAGCTGCGCCGGGTGGGCCTGACGCCCGCCGTTGCCGACCTGTACCCGGCTGAACTGTCTGGCGGCATGCAGAAGCGGGTGGGCCTTGCCCGCGCCATTGCGGCAGAGCCTGAGATCATCTTTTTCGACGAACCCACCACCGGCCTTGATCCCGATCATGGCAGGCGTGATCAACGATCTGATCCGTGAGATTGTGGTGGAAATGGGCGCCACCGCCATGACCATCACCCATGACATGACCTCGGTGCGCGCCATTGCCGATCATGTGGCCATGCTGCATGACGGCGTGATCCAATGGACAGGTCCAGTATCGGAAATGGACGCAACACCAGACCCTTACGTGCAACAGTTCATCCATGGCCGCGCCACTGGCCCCATCGCCGCGGTACGGTGATGGAGGGGCTGTTGCAGCATCTCTACACCCCCTCGCCCACCCTGCACTGGCTTTTGGCCCTGTTGCCCGCCACCATCACTCTGGCCGGCCTGATGGGTTGGGTGGAACGCGAGCGCGGCAATCGCCGTCTTGTGGCCTGGGCCGGGGGGCTGACCCTGTGGATCTGGCTGCCATGGCAGTTTCAGATGCTGGAATTGCGCCAGCTTTCGGGGATGATCACCATTCTGGGCTGGCTGGGGCTGGTCGGGTTCTGGGCGCATCACGTCTGGACCAATCGCCCCACGCCGGTCTGGGCGCATGCCATTGTCATCGCCCATCTGATGGCGATTGGGGTGGCACTGGTGGTGGCGGTGTTCCGGGCTGCTATGCTGCCTTAGGTTGAACACTGTTTCCAACACGTAAACAACGCCCTTTATCCACCTGATTTTAGGACGATTTTCGGAAATTCCGCACGAAAAAACTTGCCAAACCCCATTCTCCCCGGCTTTTGATTGGTTAATCGGTCGGGGGGTCGTGATGTCGGCGGCGTTATCAAGTGCTGTGCATGTTGTGCGGGAATGGGGGCAGACGGCGGCTCAGGCGGTGATTGTTGGCGGGGCGTTCGGGTTGACAGCGGCGACGCTGGCGGCGGCGGCAGGTCTGCTGCCGTGGCCCACGCTGTATCTGTCCTTCGGCGCGCTGACCCTGCCTGCGGCGGGCATGTGGGTGCAGATCGGGCTGACCGTGCTGGCCTTGGTCTTGTGCTTTTATCTGCCCGCCAATGGCCGCATGGCCCGGCTGGAGCGCAGCCACCGCAGTTTCGCCATGGGGATGGAGGATGTGTCCCGCGCCTACCGACAGGCCCATGCCGCCGACCGCGCCGGGGTGTTCGCGCTGTCAGGCGAGTTTGACACCATGCGCGCCCGGATGGACCATCTGCGCAACCACCCCGACCTTGCCCATCTGGAACCCGAATTGCTGCAAATGGCCGCGCAGATGAGCGTAGAGACCCGTGACCTCGCCCGCGCGTATTCGGATATCAAGGTCACCCGCGCGCGCGAGTTTCTGAAACAGCGGCAAGAGGAAGTGCACAGCCTGACCGACCGTCTGGCCATCGCGCGGCGCACCTGTGACGAACTCCGCCGCTGGTCGCAGGATGTGGACGCCGAGGAACGCATGGCGCAGGTGCAGTTGCGCAGGCTGGAGGCGGATTTGAAGGAAATCCTGCCCACACTCGGCTACCTTGTCGATATGGATGATCTGCGCGACGCCAATGTGGTCAGCCTGCCGAAAGCCGCACAAGTGACTTGACGCACCGCACCGCACGCCCCACCTGCGGCTTATGAAATACCTCAACCTGTCGCTGCTGATCCTGTTCCCCGTTGCATGGTTCGCGCCCCTGCTGCGGGCAGGCTTGCTGCCGATCTTCGGGCTGTCGGAAATCTCGGTGATCACCGGGCTGCAATCGCTATGGGCCTCAGACGCCGCTTTGGCGCTGATCGTCACCACCCTTGCCATCTTCGCGCCCTTTGCAAAGACGCTTGGCCTTGCCCTGCTGCATTTTGGTCTTCTGTCCCCCCGCGCCCTGCCCGCCCTTCACATCATGGGCAAGCTGGCGATGGCCGATGTGTTCCTGATCGCGCTTTATATCGTCATCGCCAAGGGCGCGGGCCATGTGACGGTCGAGGTGGCATGGGGCCTCTACCTGTTCACCGCCTGTATCCTCGCGTCGCTGCTGATATCGCACCGCAGCACCTGACGGCACCTCTTGCCGCCCCGCCCCATTCTGGTGCAGGTAAGACGCATGAGCAAAGCCCCCGCCTTCACCTGCACCGCCTGCGGCACAGCGCATCGCAAATGGATCGGCAAATGTGACGGCTGCGGTGCCTGGAACACGCTGGTCGAAGAAGCACCTTTGTCCACCGCTCCAAAATCGCTTGGCGCACGCGGCCGCGCCATCCCGCTGACCGATCTTGCGACCGAGGAAGCCCCGCCCCCCCGTGCCTCATCCGGCATAGACGAGCTGGACCGCGTTCTGGGCGGCGGTCTTGTGCAGGCATCGGCCATTCTGGTCGGCGGCGACCCCGGCATCGGCAAATCCACCCTGCTGTTGCAAGCCGCCGCCAGCTTTGCCCGCATGGGTCTGAAGGTGCTGTATATCTCGGGCGAGGAGGCGTCTGCCCAAGTCCGCATGCGCGCGCAGCGTTTGGGCCTGACCGACGCCCCAGTGGCCTTGGGTGCCGAAACCAACCTGCGCGACATTCTGACCACGCTGGATACCGAACGACCCGACCTTGCGATCATCGATTCCATTCAGACCATGTGGCTCGATTCGGTCGAGGCCGCCCCAGGGTCGGTCAGCCAGGTGCGGGCTGCGGCACATGAACTGGTGACCTTTGCCAAGCGCAAAGGGGTAGCGACCATCCTTGTCGGGCATGTCACCAAAGACGGCCAGATCGCCGGTCCCCGCGTCGTCGAACACATGGTTGATACCGTGCTTTATTTTGAGGGCGAGCGTGGCCACCAGTTCCGCATCTTGCGCGCCGTGAAAAACCGTTTCGGCCCGGCGGATGAGATTGGCGTGTTCGAGATGACCGGCAATGGTCTGCAACAGGTCACCAACCCGTCTGCTCTGTTCCTGTCGTCGCGCGATACGCCTGCACCGGGGTCGGCGGTCTTTGCGGGGATTGAGGGCACACGCCCCGTCCTGACCGAGATTCAGGCCCTCGTCGCCCCCTCCCCCCTTGGCACCCCGCGCCGGACCGTGGTGGGGCTTGATGGCGGCCGGCTGTCCACCATTCTGGCGGTGCTCGAGGCCCGCTGTGGTATTCCCTTCACTGGCCTCGACGTGTTCCTGAATGTGGCAGGCGGGATGCGCGTCAATGACCCCGCCGCCGATCTGGCTGTGGCGGGCGCGCTGCTGTCCGCGCGGGAGGATGTGGCAATTCCGCCAGACATGGTGCTTTTTGGAGAGATTTCGCTGTCTGGCGCGCTGCGGCCCGTGGGGCAGACCGAAAACAGGTTGAAAGAAGCCTCAAAACTTGGTTTCCAACAGGCCACGGTGCCCAGCCATTCCAAACTGGGGGCGGATACCGGGTTGCGGCTGCGTCAGATGCCTGACCTTACGGCCTTTGTCGGCGAGATGTTCGGGGCAGGTTGACCCCGCAAGGAGACTACGAATGGACGGCTTCACCATCATCGACGCAGGCGCTGCGATCATCATTTTCCTGTCGGCAATCCTCGCCTATTCGCGCGGCCTTGTGCGAGAGCTGATGGCGATTGCAGGCTGGATCGGGGCGGCGGTGCTGGCCTATATCTTCGCAGAATTGGTGCAGCCGCTGGTCAAGGAAGTGCCCGTGGTGGGCGATTTTCTGGCCGACAGTTGCGAATTGTCGGTGGTCGCGGCCTTTGCCGTGGTGTTTGCCGTCGGCTTGATCATCGCCGCCCTGTTCACCCCGTTGTTTTCTTCCGTCGTGCAGCGGTCTGCCCTTGGCGGCGTTGATCAGGGCCTCGGTTTCCTGTTCGGCGTCGTGCGCGGCGTGTTGCTGGTGGCGGTGGCCTTCATCGTCTATGACCGTGCCGTGGCCGATCAGGCCGTGCCGATGATCGACAATTCACGCACCGCCAAGGTGTTCGCGTCGTTTCAGGCCAATATCGACCAGCAGATTCCGACCGACGCCCCCGGCTGGATCGTGGCGCGCTATAATGAGCTGACCGATATTTGCGCCACCTCCGACACCGAGGTGCCTGCCGAGGCAGCGCCCGCAGCCCCGGCCCCGGCTCCGACCAACTGAAGGGCGCAAAGAGGCGGGCCTGCCGACGCTGCGCCGCAGCGCGGCATTCGGCGCGTGACACTGGCGTGACGTTGGCCTAAACGGGGGCCAGCCCCCCTTGCCCGGATTCGGAGTGCCCATGCGCCCTTTCCTTTCCCACCCTTTCGATGATGACAAACTGAAAGAGGAGTGCGGGATTTTCGGCACCGTCGGCGTTGCCGATGCGTCCAATTTCGTGGCCCTCGGCCTGCACGCCCTGCAACACCGGGGACAAGAGGCAGGCGGCATCGTCTGCTACCACCCCGACCACGGTTTCAACTCGGCCCGTCGCTTCGGCTATGTCCGCGACAACTTCACCAAGGCCGATGTGATGGATACCCTGCCCGGCCAACTGGCCATCGGCCATGTGCGCTATTCCACCGCCGGGTCCAAGGGGGCGACCGCCATCCGCGATGTGCAGCCGTTCTTTGGCGAATTTTCGATGGGCGGCTGCGCCATTGCCCATAACGGCAACATCACCAATGCCGTGGCTTTGCGGCGTGAATTGATCGAACGCGGCAGCATCTTCCAATCCTCCTCCGACAGCGAGTGCATCATCCACCTGATGGCCCGGTCGATCCAGAAGACCCTTGCCGAACGCATCAAAGACGCGCTGCGCCGGGTCGAAGGGGCCTTTTCCATCGTCGCCATGACCCGCACCAAGCTGATCGGCGTGCGCGACCCCTTGGGCGTCCGTCCCTTGGTTCTGGGCCGAATCTCCGACCACGGCTGGGCTTTGTCGTCGGAAACCTGCGGCCTCGACATCATCGGGGCCGAGTTCGTCCGTGAAATCGAACCCGGCGAGATGGTGGTGATCGAGGGCAACAAGGTCGAATCCTCGCGCCCCTTCACCCCCGCCAAATCGCGCTTCTGCATCTTCGAGAACGTCTATTTCAGCCGCCCCGACAGCATCATCGGCGGTCGTTCCGTCTATGAAACCCGCCGCCAGATCGGCGTGGAACTGGCCCGCGAAGCCCCGGTCGAGGCCGACCTCGTCTGCCCGGTGCCAGATTCCGGCACCCCCGCCGCCATCGGCTACAGTCAGGAAAGCGGCATCCCCTACGCCATGGGGATCATCCGCAACCAGTACATGGGCCGGACGTTCATCGAACCCTCCGAGTCCATCCGCAACATGGGTGTGCGGCTGAAACTGAACGTCAACCGCGCGCTGATCAAGGGCAAGCGGGTGATCCTCGTCGATGACTTCGGTCGTGCGCGGCACCACCTCGCGCAAGATCAAGGACATGATCCTCGAGGCTGGCGCCGCCGAGGTCCACTTCCGCATCGCCTCGCCCCCGACCGCATGGCCCTGCTTTTACGGCGTCGATACGCCCGAACGCTCCAAACTCCTCGCCGCCACCATGTCAGAGGATGAAATGCGCGACTGGATCGGGGTCAATTCCCTGAAGTTCATCTCGCTCGACGGTCTTTACCGCGCGGCGGGCGAGGCTGCGGGTCGCAATGCCGCTCAACCGCAATATTGCGACGCCTGCTTCTCCGGCGAATACCCGGTGGCCCCGTCCGACAAGATCGAAGAAGGCTTTCAGATGAAGGCCGCAGAATGACCCCACAGCGATGACAAACGGGGCGGCACAGGTTGACGCCTACCTCGCCGCCCTGCCCCCCGATCAGCGCGCGGCCCTGCAAACCCTGCGCGATACCTTGATCCGTCTGCTGCCCGACCACCTGGAATGTCTCAGCTACGCGATGCCGGGCCTGCGCCAACCGGGGCCAAAGGGCAAGATGGTCGCAGGCTACGCCGCCTTCAAACACCATCTGGGCCTTTACCCCCATTCGGGTTCCGTGATCCCCAAAATCGACTGCACCCCCTTCAAGACCTCCAAATCCGGCGTCCTGTTCACCCCCGAACGCCCTTTGCCAGAGACGCTGATCCAGCAAATCCTGACCCTGCGCCAACAGGAACTGAGCCAAGGCTACGGCAAAGCCTGACGCCCCCTTGCCATTTCACATTGGCCCAAATATCCCCGCCGGAGGCTCCGACCTCACACCAAGACTGCCCCGGAAAGGTAACTCATGCCCCCAAAAATCGCCCTCGTCACCGGTGCCTCGCGCGGTCTGGGTGCGGCTTTGGCCGAACAACTGGCCTATCGTGGCTGGCATGTGGTGGCTGTCGCCCGCACGGTCGGCGGCCTCGAAGACCTTGATGACCGGGTGAAATCCGCCAAGCTGCCGGGGGCGGGCAGCCTGACCCTTGCCCCGATGGACGTGACCAATGGCGACGCCATGCGCCATCTGTGCCGCAGTCTGCACGACCGTTGGGGCGGCCTTGGCCTCTGGGCGCATACTGCGATCCACGCGACCTCGCTTGCCCCGGCAGGGTCGGTGGACCTGAAAGACCTCGACAAATCCATCGCCACCAACCTGCGCGCCAGTGCCGACCTGATCACGCTGGTGGAACCTCTGCTGCGCGCCCACACCGGCACTGCGCTGTTCTTTGACGACCCCGGCACCACCCAGAAATTCGCCGCAGCCTACGGCGCCACCAAATCCGCCCAAGTCACACTCGCCCGCAACTGGCAGGCGGAATCCGCCAAGATCGGCCCCCGCGTGGTGATCGCCACCCCGGCCCCGATGCCCACCGCCACCCGCGCGCGATTCTACCCCGGCGAAGACCGCAGCAAACTGGCCGACCCGCGCCTTGAGGCCACACGCATACTGGACAGCCTTTAATCTGCCCTCTCCCCTCCCCCTCGTGGG
Source organism: uncultured Alphaproteobacteria bacterium (assembly GCA_963772935.1). Taxonomy (GTDB): domain Bacteria; phylum Pseudomonadota; class Alphaproteobacteria; order Rhodobacterales; family Rhodobacteraceae; genus JANNNF01. The sequence continues at coordinate 746,739 of CAVYZK010000009.1, forward strand.
GAGGGGTCGGGGGTGGGGGGCACCTTGCGCTACAGTGCCGCGTCCATCGCAGCCCACAGCACCTCAACCGGCTCCAGCCCCACCGACAGCCGGATGAACCCACCCGCCACCGGGTCGCCCCACCGTGCGCGCCGCTCGCCGGACGAATGGGTGCCGCCGAAACTGGTGCTCTGCACGATCAATGGGCAGGCCGCCAGAAACGCCTCTGCGGCCTCGGCTGAGGCCATCTCGAACCCGATCAGAAACCCCGGACCCGCCATCTGCCGTTGTGAGATCGCATAGGACGCATCCCCCACCAACCCCGGAAAGCGCACCCCAGAAACCCGCGCATCCGCCGCCAGCCGTTCCGCAATCACTTGGGCTGACGCACACATCCGCTCCAGCCGCACCTCCAGCGTCTCGATCCCGCGATGCACCAGAAACGCCTCAAACGCCCCCGGCACCGCCCCGCCAAGCCGCCGCCAATCGCGCACCCGCGCCATCAAGGCAGTATCGCGCCCCGCCACATGGCCAAACAGCACATCCGAATGCCCCGCCGGGGCCTTGGTGTCTGCCGCCACCACCAGATCGCAGCCAAGATCCAGCGGGCGCTGCAACAGCGGCGTCATCGTGGTGTTGTCGGCAATCACCAACGCCCCCGCCGCATGGGCGCGCGCCACAACATCTGCAATATCAATGACATCCAGACCTGGGTTCGACGGCGTCTCAATATACACCACCGCCGCCCCGGTGAAATCGGCGGTGGCAAAGTCCAGCGTCGGAATCTGCACCACCTCGACCCCGAACGGCGCCAGAAACCCTTCGGACAACACCCGCGTCACATAGTACCCGTCCGAGGGCACGATCAGCCGCGCCCCAGCCTTCAGCGTGGCAAACAGCGCGGCTGAGATCGCCCCCATGCCGGATGGAAACGACACACATTCCGCCGCCTCCAATATCCCCAGTTGCGCCTCCAGCGCGTCCCAGGTCGGCTGCCCGTTGCGCCCATAGATATGCCGCGCGCCGGGCACTTCCGGCAGATGAAACGTAGCCGCCGTGACGATCGGAACTGAAACCGGATCGCCCTTGGCGAGCCCCGCACTTCGGTGATGCAAGGCCTGCGCCACCCGTTCCGCCATCTCTCGATTCATCACCCGAACCTCTACAATTTATCTAAATTTTGCATCCCCTTTGCACAAATATCCCACGGGGGGTGAGCGCGGGACGCGCGAGGGGGGTGTGAAACCCCCCTCTCTTATTCCAACCGCGAAGGAAATCCATCCGCCCGCAGATCGGTGCCCAGCACATCCTCCAGCAGCTTGACGATCTGCGTCGATTGCGCCCCACCACCATAGGCCGCCCGCCCGCGCAGAAACGTCTGCGTCGTCAACCCGGCCAAATCCAGAGGCACGCCAAACTCGCGCCCGAAGCCCATGGCAAAGCCCAGATCCTTCAGCGCCAGATCCATCGAAAACGCAATGTCATACGACCCGTTGAGGATCAAGCTGCCCCTCGGTCTCATGCACGAAACTGCGACCCAGACGAGGCCGCAATCGCCTCCCACGCGGTTTTCAAATCCAAACCGCCGCGCTTGGCCAGCATCAGGGCCTCGCCATCCGCCACCAGATGAATGAACGCGAGCATATTGGTGATCACCTTGATCACCGCCGCCGACCCCACTGGTCCCATGTGGAAAATCCGGTTGCCCATCGCCTCCAGCACCGGGCGGTGCTGCGCGAACAGCACGGCATCGCCGCCAACCAGCACGGTGATCTCGCCCCGTGCCGCCAGATGCACGCCGCCCGTCACCGGGGCCTCCAGCAGTTGCACCCCGGCCTGTTCCGCCAAGCCCGCCCAAGCCGGATGATGTCATCCCGGCCCAAGGGTGGAGTTTTCGATCCACGTGGCCCCCGGCTTCAACCCCATCAGCACTTCGGCCAGCACCGCCTCAGACACCGCAGGGGACGGCAGGCAGGTGATCACATGATCAACCTGCCCCGCCAGTTCCGCCACGGACGCCGCCACCGTGGCCCCCATGGCCCGGTGACGTTCGGCCAAGACGTGGGGTCGCGGTCATAGACCACCACGGAAAACCCCGCCCGGATCAGGCTCGCCGCCAGATGCCCGCCGAGATTTCCAAGTCCGATGTAGCCGTAGATCATTCGCCGTAACCCACGATGCCCTTGACCTCGCAGAAGTCATGGATGCCCCAATCGGCATATTCGCGCCCGTTGCCGGATTGTTTATAGCCGCCGAACGGGGCCGATGTATCCCATGCCGGATAGTTCAGGTTCACCGTCCCAGCCCGCAAGCGGCGCGCCACGGGTTTGGCATCCTCCACCGGCCCCGCGATATAGGCGGCCAGCCCGTATTCGGTGTTGTTGGCTTCGCGCACGGCCTCATCCACCGTGTCGTAGGAGATGATCGACAGCACCGGGCCAAAGATTTCTTCGCGCGCAATCGTCATGTCGTTGTTCACATTGCCAAACACCGTGGGCCGCACGAACCAGCCCCGGTTCACCCCCACCGGGCGCCCGACGCCGCCTGTGACCAGTGTCGCGCCTTCGGAGATGCCTTTGGCGATCAGGCCCTGCACCTTGTCAAACTGTACCTTTGACACCAGCGGCCCCATCGTGGTCGCCTCATCGGTCGGGTCGCCCACGACAAAACCCTCGGCAGCCTCACGCGCCGCAGCCATTGCCACAGCCTGATGCTCACGCGGAATGAACATGCGGGTCGGGGCGTCGCAGGACTGGCCGGTGTTGCCGAAACAGGCCTCAACCCCGCCCTTCACCGCCGCCGCAATATCGGCGGTCGGAAGGATGATGTTGGCCGATTTGCCACCCAACTCCTGCGCCACCCGCTTGACCGTGGGGGCCGCTGCTGCCGCCACCGCCGTGCCCGCGCGGGTCGACCCGGTAAAGCGAAACCATATCCACCTCGGGGTGCGACGACATCCGCGCGCCCACCACTGGCCCGGTGCCGTTCACCATGTTGAACACGCCCGCAGGCACGCCAGCCTCATGGCAGACCTGCGCGAACAAGACCCCCGACAGCGGTGCAATTTCCGACGGTTTCAGCACCATCGTACAGCCCGCCACCAGCGCCGGGGCGACCTTGCAGGCGATCTGGTTCATCGGCCAGTTCCACGGCGTGATCAGCGCGCAAACCCCGATGCCCTCATAGACAATCCGCGTGGTGCCGCGGTTGTATTCCCACACCATTTCCTCAGCGGCCTTGATGGTGGCCTCGATATGCACCTGCCCCGCCCAGAACTGCGCCTCGCGCGCCCAGGTGATCGGCGCGCCCATTTCGGTGGACATGACTTGGGCAAATTCCTCGGCACGGGAATTGTAGACCTCCAGTATGCGCTTCACGATGGCGATGCGCTCGGCCACGGGCCGCACGGTCCATGCGTCAAACGCCGCGCGGGCGGCGGCGATGGCCGCGTCAATATCAGCCTCCCCGCCAAGCGCGACCTCGGACACGATCTCCTCGGTCGCGGGGTTTTCCACCCCCATCCGGGTTTGCGACTTTGGCTCGACCCAAGCCCCGTTGATGTAGAATTTCAGCATGTTGGCGGGGATCATGGCGACCTCACTTGAAGTGGATGTTGTATTTGGCACGGATGGCGGCGTCGATCTGCGGATCAATCACCGACCCTGCCTTGGCGAGGATACTATTCTTGCGCGCGATGGCCGCGTCAAGCAGCAGCGGCTTGCCCGCCTCATTCCATTCCTTGGGCGACATGCGGTTGGCGGTGGACGGATAGATATATTCGGTCTGCATCAGCTTCAGCGTCTGGTCCGACCCAAGGTAATGCCCCGGCCCGCCAAGGCAGACCTGCTTCATCGCCTCGATGCTGGTTGAATCGGGCGTCACATCAATGCCCCGCACCAGCCGCATCGCCTGCCCCAGCAGATCATCGCCCAGAACCAGCGATTCCAGGCAGAAGCCCAGCAGCGAGGCGTGCATCCCCACCGCCTCGTAGCACATGTTCAGGCCCGCCAGACCTGCCAGCGAATTGGTGATCCCCTGCTCCCATCCCGCCTGCATGTCGGGCAGCTTGCTGTCGGAAATGCCCGAGGCAGCCCCCCCCGGCAGATCGTAGAAATGGTGCATCTGCGCACAGCCCGCCGTCAGCAGCGCCTGCTCGGCTGACCCGCCCGACATCGCCCCGGTGCGCAGATCGCTGACAAAGGGCCATGTGCCAAAGATACAGGGCGCGCCCTTCTTGATCGCATTGGCATAGACCACGCCCGCCAGACACTCCGCCATCGCCTGCACAATCGTCAGCGCAATGGGGGCCGGTGCGGTTGCCCCCGCCTGCCCCGCAGACAGCAACAGCATCGGCATGCCGCGACGGATGCAATCCTCCATCGTGATGCAGGATTCTTCGGCAAACTTCATCGGCGGCACGACGAAGCAGTTGGAATTGCTGACAAAAGGCCGCTCCAGCCATTTGTCCTCGCCCCCCGCGACGGTGTAGATCATGTCAAAACAGGCCGCCACATGCGACGGGTCGCTGAAACTGGTGCCCACATGTTTCCGGGTGCCCGAAAGGCAGCCATACAGGGTGTTCAGGTCCATATCCTGATTGTCCATCACATCGCGGCAGACCATCGTGCGCTGATAGAAATGGATGTTGTCCAGATTTTCCACCAGCCGCGCCGCATCATACAGATCCTGCGCGGTGCTTTCGCGGTAATCCAGCGTCACCGGATCCACGATATGCACCGCCGCCCCGGCTGTGCCAAAATGCACATTGTTGCCGGTCAGATGCAGGTCAAACTTGGGGTCGCGCGCATGCAGGGTGATGCCGCGCGCCGCCACCGCCAGCATATCTTCGACCAAGCGCGCGCGGAAAGCGTATCCGCCCGTCATCGCCCTGAATGGCCCCGGCTTCGGTCAGCAGCTTCACCCCCGAAGGTGGTGCCTGCGACAGCCCGATCTGCTCCAGCGCGTCCAGCGCCGCCGCATGGATCTGCGCGATCCCGGCATCGGTCAGCGGCTTGTACTGCCCCCCGCCATGCCGCCCCGCACCGGGCGCACATCATCGGCCAAGGGGGCCGCCCGCAGCGCCACCCGGTTCGCCCGCCCGCCTGCCCGCTTTGCCCGCGCCGGTTCGCAAACCTCACCAATATCGCCCATCCGCCTATCCCCCAGTTGTTGCCCACCGCCCCGTCAGGGCCGCGCCATTTCCGCCAAATACCATGTGATGTAGCGCTGCGATTGCGCCTCCATCGGCGCGATCGGACCGGGGCGAAAGTAATGCGACCGCACCCCCCGCGCTGTCGTCTCGATAATCGCCTTGTCCTGATCGGACGTGACCTGCCACAGCCACGTCAGCCGGGCCAGATCGTAATCCACCCCTTCAACCGCATCGCCCGCCACCAGCCAGACCAGTTCCATATCGCAGGCATCCACCCCTTGCGGAATGAACCGGTAAATCACCCCGTGGTCAGGATAGGCCACCATGTAGGACAGCCCGCCGAAATGCAGCGAGGTCACCCCACCGTCAAAATCGCGGAACTTGCCCATCAGTGGTGCCACCGGCCCGCCATCGACGCTGGCCGATTTCATCCCGTCATAGAGGGCATAGCGAAAGGACCGGATCGCCTCGCGCCCGGTGTCAGAGGTTTCCCACGGGCTGGCCTCGACCACATCAATCCCAAGCGCGCAGGTGCGTGCCACCATCGCGGCATTCAGCGCCTCGATCTGCTCCATCGGCTTTTCCAGCACATGCACCTCGGAATATTCCGGGTGGGCCGGGCCGCAGTGGTAGCATTCGACATAGTTTTCAACCGCCAACTTCCAGTTGGCCGCAAGCCGGTAGGTCTGCCGATGCGCAACCTTTGCCCCCGCCCAGCCATAGACCCCGCAGGTGCCCGTGATCATCGCGGCGGCATCGGTGAAATCCAGCGGGTCTTTGGCAAAACAGATAAACACCAGCCCCTCAACCACCCGCAGATGCAGCTTGTGCAACCCATGCGCCGCAGGATCAAACCCCTTTGGCATCAGCCGCGCCGATTTCAGCGCGCCATCGCTGCCATAGGTCCAGGCGTGATAGGGGCAGACAAAGCTGCGCGCATTGCCGCGCGGCACGGTACAAACCTCGGCCCCCTTGTGACGGCACAGGTTCAGCATGGCATGCAGGTGGCCCTGCCCGTCGCGCGACAGGATCACCTGTTCGCCCGCCATCGCGAACACCTCAAAATCATGCGGGTTGGGCACAACGGCCTCGTGCGCGATGCAATGCCAGTGGCGGCGGAAAATCCGGTCCAACTCGCGCTGGTAAATCGCAGGATCGGCGTAGAAATGCCCCTCCAGCCCATAGCCCGGCACATAGGCCGCAATGGCCCGGTCGATCCGGTCTGGGGTGGGGGCGGGCATGTCGGTCACTTTGTCCATCTGTCAAATTCCTGTGCCGGGCCAATGGCACAGATCTAGGGCCTGATCGTGAAAGTAAAAGGCCCGGTCATGGCGCGGCCCCCTTGGCCAGCATCGCATCCACCGCATCCCCCGACATCGCGCCAAGCAGCGGCGCAAACGACCCCGCCCCCAGCATCGCCCCCACCAAGTCGCGGATCGCCGCATGGGTCAGCCGCGCAATCTGGCTGCCGGTGGAAATCCGCCGCACCCCCATGGCTGCCAATTCCGCCACAGTAAGGTTCCGCAACGGCCCCGCCGCCAGCGCATTGACCGGGGCCGTGACCGAGGCCAGAACCCGCGCCAGTTCCTCACGCCCCGGCGGCACCGGCAGATACAGGCAATCCGCCCCCGCGGCCTCAAACGCCTGCAAACGGCGAATGCCTTCGGCCAGATCATAGCTGCCGTTCATCACCCCATCCGCCCGCGCGCAAAACACGAAGGGCCGCCCCAAGGCCCGCGCCGCAGCCACCCCCGCCCGCACCCGTTCCACCGCCAGATCAAAGGCATAGGCCGGATTCCCCTGCCCCATCTGCGTGTCCTCAATGGAACAGCCCGACAGCCCCACTTCTGCCGCCAGCCGCACCGTCTCGGCCACGCCTTCGGGATCATCAGCAAACCCGTTCTCGAAATCGCCAGACACCGGCACCGCCACGCTCGCCACCAGCATCTCGGCATGCGTCAGCGCCTCATCCCGGCTGACCCCGCCCATATCGGCGCGCCCCATGGTAAAGGCGTGGGCAGCGGAAGACGTGGCAATCGCCAGCGCGCCCATAGCCGCCATCATCCGCGCCGACCCCGCATCCCACGGGTTCGGCAGCACGAAACACCCCGATTGATGCAAATCCCAGAAGGTCTGATGCCGCGTCATGCCCGCACCCGCGCCGATTTCGGGTCATACATCGCGGCCAAGCTGGCTACCGCCTTGTGGCGAACCCCCGCTACCTCGATCTCGTAGGTTGAGGCCAAAATCTCGGCCTCCGACTGCCCCGCACAGGACACGTAGCCAAGGCCAATCGCGCCGCCCAGATGATGGCCATAATTTCCGCTGGTGATCGGCCCGACGATCTGGCCATCCCGCACAATCGCCTCGTTGTGGAACAACAACGGTGCCGGATCGGTCAGCCGGAACTGCACCATCCGCCGCGAAAGCCCCGCCTCCTGCTTGCGCAACACCGCGTCGCGGCCAATGAAATCGGGTTTGGCGGTTTTCACCGCAAAGCCAAGCCCCGCCTCCAGCACATGATCCTCATCGGTGATGTCATGGCCAAAGTGGCGGTAGGCCTTTTCAATCCGGCAACTATCCAGCGTATGCAGCCCGCAGAGGGTGATGTCGGTCTCCATCAGTGCCTCAAACACATGCGCGGCCTGATCGGTGGAGACATACAACTCCCACCCCAATTCGCCCACATAAGTCACCCGGTGCGCCCGCGCGAGCCCCATGCCGATCTCGATTTCCCGAGCCGTGCCAAAGGGATGTGCGGCGTTGCTAAAGTCCGCAGGCGACACCTGCGCCAGCACCTCCCGCGCCTTTGGCCCCATCACACACAGCACGGCCTCACCCGCCGTCACATCGGTGATCACGGCAAAGGCCTCGCCCAAATGCCGCCGCAACCAGGCCAGATCGCGCTGCAACGTCGCCCCCGGCACCACCAGCAAAAACGCCGTCTCCGACAGCCGCGTCACGGTCAGATCGCTCTCAATGCCGCCGCGCGCATTCAGCATCTGGGTGTAGACGACCCGCCCCACGGCCACATCCACTTGCGCCCCGCACATCCGGTTCAGAAAGGCGCAGGCATCGCGCCCCTCGACCCTGATCTTGCCGAATGAGGTCATGTCGAACAGCCCGCAGCCGTTGCGCACCGCCAGATGCTCTGCCTTCTGGTTCTCAAACCAGTTCTGCCGACCCCAGGAATACTGATACTCGCGTTCCTGCCCCGGCGTTGCAAACCAGTTCGCCCGCTCCCACCCGGCAGCCTCACCGAACACGGCACCACGGGCTTTCAGATGCTCATGCAACGGGCTGCGCCGCACACCCCGCGCGGTGGCAAACTGACGGTAGGGGTAATGGTCCGCATACAGCAGCCCCAAAGTCTCCGACACCCGGTCCTTCAGGTAAGCCCGGTTGCGTTGGAACGGTTGCGCGCGGCGGATATCCACCTCCCACAGGTCGAACGGGGCCTCGCCTTCGGTGATCCAATGCGCCAAGGCCATGCCCGCGCCGCCCGACCCGGCAATGCCGACCGAGTTATACCCCGCCGCCACCCAATACCCGCCCAGTTCGGGCGCCTCGCCCAGATAATAGCGATCATCGGGGGTAAAGCTTTCCGGCCCGTTGAAGAACGTATGTATCCCCGCCGTCTGAAACAGCGGCATCCGGTGCATCGCGTGTTCCAGAATGGGTTGGAAATGGTCCCAATCCTCGGGCAGCGTGTCGAAACAGAAATCCTCGCGGATGCCGTTCATGCCCCAAGGCTTGGCCTTCGGCTCAAACGCGCCGACCATCATCTTGCCCGCATCCGATTTGTAATAGGCGCACTCATCCGGCACCCGCAGCACGGGCATATGGCCAAGGCCTTGGATAGGTTCAGTAATCAGATAGAAATGTTCACAAGCATGCAGCGGCAGCGTCACCCCGCTGGCTTCCGCCAGATCGCGCCCCCACATGCCACCGCAGTTCACCACCACATCCGCCGCAATATGCCCGGGCACACCGTCCTGCATGTAATCGACGCCCGTAACCCGGCCCGAGGCCTTGGTCACCGCCGTGACCTTCACCCCCTCGAAAATCTTGGCCCCCCGCATCCGCGCGCCTTTTGCCAAGGCCATGGCGATATTCGCCGGGTCGCATTGCCCGTCCAGCGGCAAGGGCCACCGCCCCCACCACGCCGTCGATGTTCAGATGCGGATAGGCCGCCTTCACCTCGGCGGGGGATATCTCATGCACCTCCACATCGAAAATCCGCGCGACGGTCGCTTGGCGCAGCAACTCCTCCCGCCGCGCCTCGGTCAGCGCGACCGAGATCGACCCGACCTGCCGCATCCCCGTCGCAACCCCGGTCTCGGCCTCCAGCTTCACATACAGATCCGCCGAATACTTCGCCAACCGCGTCATGTTCGCCGACCCGCGCAACTGCCCGATCAAGCCCGCCGCGTGCCACGTCGTCCCGCTCGTCAGCTTCTGCCGCTCCAGCAACACCACATCCGTCCACCCGGCCTTCGCCAGATGATAGGCCACCGAACAGCCCGACACCCCGCCGCCAATCACCACCGCCCGCGCGTGTTTCGGAACGTCAACCATCATTCTGCCCTTTCAACCGTCGCCAAGTTTCTTCGAAGAAACTTGCAAAATCCTTCGAAGGATTTTGGCTCACGCCCTGATCCGTTCGTTTTTCGCATCCCAGAGCGGCGCATCCGCCTGCACCACCGCCCGGTAACGCTGCCCGAACACCTCAACCTCTACCACCGTTCCCGGCACGTTCAGGTCCACCCGCAGCATGCCAAGCGCGATACACGCCCCCACCCGGTGCCCGTAATAGCCGCTGGTGGTTTCCCCCACCACGACCCCATCATGCCAGATGGTGGACATATAGGGCGGATCACATTCCCCCGCATCGACCACCAGCGTACAGAACCGCCGCGCGACTCCGGCCTGTTTCTGCGCCAACAATGCCGCCTTGCCGGGAAAGTCCTGTGGTTTGTCGAACCGGATAAACCGCTCCAGCCCCCCTTCCAGCAAGGAATAATCGGTCGAAAGATCACCCTTCCACGCCCGATAGCCTTTCTCGATCCGCAAGGAATTCAGCGCGAACATGCCAAACGGCCGCGCCCCACTTGCCAGCACCGCATCATAGATCGCGGGCATCCGTTCTGGCGTCGCATGAATCTCCCACCCCAATTCGCCCGCAAAGCTGACACGGAACAAGGCACAGTCCTGCCCCGCCACCACCGCCGCTTGCACCGACAACCACGGCGCGAACAGATCGGCCTCCGTCAGCCCCGCCAACAGCGCCCGCGAGGCAGGCCCCGTCACGATGATGCAGGTGAAATCCTCGGTGCGATCCCGCAACACCACACCGTCCGGCATCCCCCGCAACAGCCACTCCCGGTCATGCACCTGCGCCACCGCCGCCGTGATCAGCGTGAAGGCATCCTCCTCACGCCGCACCACCGACATTTCCGTCACGATCCGGCCCCGGTCATCGGGGAAATACGCCAGCCCCATCCGCCCGATCTTGGGCAGCGCCCCCGCAATCCGCCCGGCCAGCCAATCGGCACAGCCCGGCCCTTCCACCTCGAACCGCGAAAATCCGGGCAGGTCCAGCACGCCCACATGGTCACGCACCGCCAGACATTCCTCCCGCACGGCAGCAAACCACGGCCCCGCGCGGTCCCATGTCCGCTGCCCTGCCTCGCTGACATCATCCTCGGCCCGCGCATACCAGTTGGGCCGCTCCCACCCGTTATAGGCGCCAAACTGCGCGCCCAAGGCTTCGGTTCTGTCATGCAGCGCCGACAGCTTCTTGCCACGCCCGGCGGTCCAGGAATGATGCGGGAAATGCATGGCATATTCATGCCCGTACACCTCCATCCCCTTGGCCACGCAATACTCCTGATCCTCAAACCCGGTAAAGCGGCGCGGATCGCAGGACCACATGTCCCATTCGGTCGCCCCTTCGGTGATCCATTCGGCCAGCACCTTGCCCGCCCCCCCGGCCTGACAGATGCCAAAGGTGAACACGCAGGCCTCAAACGCATTCGGCACCCCCGGCATCGGCCCGATCAGCGGGTTGCCATCGGGGGTATAGGGGATCGGCCCGTTGATCACCTTGGTCAGACGCGGCCTTTTCCAGCAACGGCACCCGCGCCATCGCGTCGCCGATATACCACTCCAACCGCTCCAGATCGTCGGGGAACAGTTGGAAACTGAAATCCTTCGGAAACGGATCATCCGCCGCCACCCAATGCGCCTTGCAGTTGCGCTCATAGGGCCCAAGGTTGAAGCCCATCTTTTCCTGCCGCAGGTAGTAGCTGCTGTCCACATCGCGCAGCAGCGGCAGCTTGCCCCCGGTCTCGCGGCTATAGGCCTCCACCTCGGGGATCGCGTCGAACAGCATGTACTGATGGCTCATCACCATCATCGGCAGATCGCGGCCAAACATCGCCGCCACCTCGCGCGCATAATACCCCGCCGCGTTCACCACATATTCGCAGCGCACCTCGCCCTTCGGCGTCGACCACGACCCATTCGTCACCCTCACGCCGCACCGCTGTGACCGGGCAAAACCGCTCAATCCGGCAGCCATAGCCCCGCGCGCCCTTCGCCAAAGCCTGCGTCAGTTGCGCCGGGTCAATGTCGCCATCATTCGGGTCATACAGCGCCCCTTCCAGCCCATGCGTCTCAACAAACGGATACCGCTTGCGCAACTCCTCGGCACCCAGAATATCAAGGTCCATCCCCTGATACCGCCCCATCCCCACAACCCGCTGAAATTCCTGCATCCGCGCCGCCGAATGCGCCAACCGCACCGACCCGGTGACATGGTAATTCATCGGATAATCGACCGCCGCCCCCAAGCCCCCGGTACAGGTCCGCCGAATAGCGCTGCATGTTCATCACCGACCAGCTTGAACTGAAGGTCGGCACATTCCCCGCCGCATGCCAGGTGGACCCCGCCGTCAGCTCATTCTTTTCCAGCAGCAGACAATCGGACCAGCCCGCCTTGCCCAGATGATACAGCGCCGATACCCCGACAGCCCCGCCGCCAATGATCACCACCCGTGCCTGCGTCGGAAACTCTGCCAAACCCGCCCCCATTTTCTGTCGATAAATATCCCCGCCGGAGGCTCCCACCAGAACCGCAAACGTGGACGTCAAAAAGACTATCCCCCGCCACCGCGCATCTTACAATCACCCCCCGCCCGGTCTATTGATCGAAAAAACCGATCAGGACGTGCCCCATGCAAATCGACCTTCTCGACACCTTCCTCGACCTCGTCGAAACCCGCAGCTTCAACCGCACCGCCGAACGCCTTGGCGTCACCCAATCCACCGTCTCGGCCCGCATCACGGCGCTGGAGGAGGCCATTGGCGCGCGGCTGTTCGTCCGCTCGCGCGCAGGTACCGAAATCTCGACCGAAGGTCTGCGTTTTGAACCGCATGCCCGCCTGCTGCGCCAGGAATGGAACGAGGCCCGCCACGCCGTGGCCCCGGCAGGCGATACCGCCACGCTGCGGCTTGGCATCCAGAATGACCTCGCCTCGGCCCATATCGGTGAGCTGGTGGCCGAGTTTCGCCGCGCCTTCCCGCAGATGGCCTTTTATATCGAGCCTGATTACAGCACCCAGATGTGCGCCGATCTGGTGACGGGGGCACAGGATTTTGGCCTGATCTTCACGCCCAAACCGCACCCCGACCTTTACTTTCAGACCGTGGGCGAAGTGACCTATCGCCTGATCTCGTCCGACGCCACCACCCGTGCGGCAATCAATCCGGCAACCTATATCTCAACCCATTTCTCGCCCGCGTTTGAGCGGGCGCATCGTCAGCTTCTGCCCGAACTCGCAGGCACGCCGCTGTCGGTCGGGCAGAATGCCACGGTGGTGTCGCTGTTGCAGGCGATGGGCGGCACGGGTTTCGTGCTGGTGGACACGGCAGAGGCGCTGATTGCCAGCGGGCGCTTTCAGCGCATCGCCGATGTGGCCGACATGGGGCAGCCGGTCTATGCCGCAATGCACCTGCGCCACCGGATTTCCCGAACCCACCGTCGTCTGGTGCGGCTTGTGGGGCGGCGCTTCGCGGGCCGTGTGCCGGCACAAGCCGGATGATCCTGTATCTACGCATCCTCTACGGGGTCTTTACGCATCCTCTACAGCGTCTTTACACCAGAGTTTGCACCCGGTAGCCGGGCCGATGCGCCAGCCGCACCAGCGTGATCGGTGCTTCAGCCTCCCATGTGGTGCGTTCGGTGATGAACAGCGGCGTGCCTTCCGCCACCCCCAGCACCTGCCCCTCACGCGCAGTTGCCCCTTCGGCAGAAAAGGCAATGTCCCCCGTGACATAGGCCACATGCGCCACCAGCCATTCATTCACCGAAATAGCGGTAAAATCCGGCAAGGGCGCCGGCAGCACCGCAGGGTTAAGCCACCGCGATTCATAGGCAAACGGCACCCCATCCGCCAGATGCAGCGTCTCCAGATACAGCAGTTCCGCCCCCGCCCTCAGCCCCAACCTCACGGCTTGCCCGGGCGGCAAAACATCCAGAACTTGCGTCAAAAGCACATGGGCATGATCCTGCCCCATCGCCTCAACCTCTTGGCGAATAACGGAAATATCCAAGGTCGCCTTGCGGATCGGCAGGGCCGCCACCCGCGTGCCCGCCTTGCGTTTGCGCTCCAGCACACCGGCTTCCGCCAGTTCGCGCAAGGCCCGGTTGACGGTCGCACGCGCACAGCCAAACTCCAGCGCCAAGGCTTCCTCGCCCGGAATAAGCTCCCCCGGCGGCCAGTCCCGCACCCTGATGCGGCGCAACACTTCGGCCCGGATCGCCTCCCATCCTTGCGGGTTCAAAGTCGCCCCCGCAGACTGGCCATCGTCCGGCGATACGCGGCCTCGATCGCCCCCCGCGCGACATGCTGCCCCTGCCTCACGATATGCCGCCCTGACGACCAGACATCGGTCACCATCCGGTCATCGCCCGCAAAGATCAGCGCATCCAGAATATCGTCCCCCTGCCGCCCCTCAAGATCGACCGCGCCCATGTCCAGCGCCAGAAAATCCGCCTCACACCCGACCCGGATCGCCCCCGAATTGCGCCCCGCGGCCAATGCGCTGCCTGTAAGGTTTCCCTCGTAAAGCACTCTGCCCGTTGACTTTTCCGGCGTGGCCAGCATCGCCCGTCCACGTCCTGCCAGCCGCTGCGAATATTCCAGCAGCCGCAATTCCTCGGTCAAGCTGATTCGCACATTGCTGTCCGACCCGACGCCAAAATAGCCGCCAGCCGCCAAAAACCGCACGCCGTCAAAGATCCCATCACCCAGATTGGCCTCTGTGATCGGGCACAACCCCGCCACCGCCCCCGACCGCGCCGCACTCTCGGTTTCCCAAGGCTCCATCTGCGTCGCATGGATCAGGCACCACCGGTTTGACAGGTCGGTATTCTCCAGCAGCCACTGCACCGGGCGCGCACCTGTGTGCGCCAAAACCTCTGTAACTTCCGCCACTTGCTCGGCGACATGAATGTGGATCGGGGCCTTGGGATCAAGGCCTGCAACCGCCCGCAACCCCTCGGCACTGGCCGCCCGCAGCGAATGTGGCGCAACCCCAACCACCGTGTCCGCAGGCAAGCCCGCACAAGCCCGCACCGACGCGGCCCACAGATCACTGAAGCGATTGATATCATTCCCAAATCGTACCTGCCCTGCGCCCAAGGCACGCCCGTCACACCCGCCACGCTCATACAGAACCGGCAACAACGTCAGCCCTAACCCGGTCTGCTCTGCCGCCGCAGCAATCCGCCCCGCCATCTCGGCCAGATCGCCATAGGGCTGACCACCCGGTTGATGGTGCAGGTAATGAAACTCCGCCACCCCCGCATATCCGGCCTCGGCCATTTCCATCATCACAAAGCTCGCAATCGTCTGCACATCATCTGGTGTGAGATGGTCCAGAAAGCGGTACATGAGGTCGCGCCACGTCCAGAAACTGTCCGCCCCCGGCCCCCGCCGTTCGGTCATGCCCGCCATAGCCCGTTGAAAACTGTGGGAATGCAGATTGACTGGCGCTGCCACCAAACACCCAATCCCCCCCCCGGCCACCCCGCTCTGAACCGACAGAATCCGGCCCCCCGAAATTTCAACTCGAACATCATTGGCCCACCCCTCCGGCAAAAGGGCGGTCCTGGCGTGAAGGATAGTCATCTGCAAACCCCGCTTGACGAGAGCATTATGTGCAGACATATTTAGACATATCCTCAGACATAAGGCAAGCCGGATGGCGATTCTGCTCACCCATGCAACGATTGCGACCATGAATGTCGGATACGGCCTGATCAATGATGGCGCTGTCGTTATCGAAGCAGACCGGATCGCGTGGGTCGGCGCTATCGCTGACTTGCCAGCAGAATACCGAAACTTGCCCGAATCCAACATTGATGGGCGATTGCTGACGCCGGGCTTGATTGATTGCCACAGCCACGTCGTCTTCGGCGGCTCCCGGGCTGTTGAATTCGAGATGCGGCTGAACGGCGCGAGCTACGAGGAGGTTGCCCGCGCCGGCGGAGGCATTCTTTCAACGGTCAGGGCGACCCGCGCTACATCTGAATCCGATCTTCTCGATCAGGCTCTGCCAAGGGTTGATCAGATGTTGGCAACGGGAACGACAACGCTGGAAGTTAAGTCGGGGTATGGGCTGACCGTTGCTGATGAGGCAAAACTGCTGCGCGCCGCGCGTGCCGTCGGGACTGTCCGACCGGTCAATATGACGACCACCCATCTGGCTGCGCACGCGGTTCCGCCAGAATACAAAGACCGCAGTGATGCCTATATCGACGAGGTCGTGATCCCCTCGCTTTTGGCGGCCCATGCCGAAGGGCTGATTGATGCCGTCGATGCCTTCTGCGAGGGAATTGCGTTTTCGACTGTTCAGGTTGAGAGGATATTCAATGTTTCTCAACAGCTTGGATTGCCGCTGAAACTGCACGCGGAACAGTTGTCCGATCTTGGCGGTGCCGCCATGGCTGCCCGCCACGGTGCCCTGTCCGCCGACCATCTTGAATATCTCGGGCCCGACGGTGTCGCTGCCATGGCCGCTGCTGGCACCATTGCGGTGATTTTGCCGGGGGCGTTTTACACCCTGCGTGAAACCCGGATGCCCCCTGTCACTGCCCTTCGCGCGGCGGGTGTGCCTATGGCTGTCGCGACCGACTGCAACCCCGGATCGTCGCCGATGACCTCACTGCCACTGGCGATGAACATGGCCTGCACCCTGTTTCGTCTGACCCCTGAAGAGGCGCTTTTGGGAACAACCGCGCATGCCGCACGCGCGCTCGGGCTGTCGGACAGGGGGCGCATTGCGCCCGGGTTGCGGGCCGATCTGTGCGTCTGGGACGCGCATCATCCTGCCGAATTATCCTATCTGATTGGGGCAGCGCCCCTGCACAACCGTATGTTCGGAGGCCGTTTTGACACCTGAAATCTTGCACCCCGGCGCAACGCACCTTGCACAGATCGAACGGATCTACCGAACTGAGGCCCCCGCCAAACTGGCCGAGTCCGCGCGTGAAGGGGTCGAGGCTGCGGCTGCCATAATCGCAAAGGCCGCTTCGAATGACGCACCGGTTTATGGTGTGAATACGGGGTTTGGCAAGCTGGCTAACCTTAAGATTGCGCAGCAAGATACTGAAACATTGCAAAGAAATTTGATACTCTCGCATTGCTGTGGGGTCGGAGAGCCGATGCCGCGCGACGTTGCACGCCTGATGATGGTGTTAAAGCTGCTCAGCCTTGGGCGCGGGGCGTCGGGGGTGCGGTGGGACGTGGTGGCGCTGATCGAGGGGATGTTGGCCGCCGGCGTTACGCCAGTGATCCCGGCACAAGGGTCTGTCGGCGCGTCCGGCGACCTTGCCCCCCTTGCGCATATGGCCGCGACCATGATCGGCGAGGGCACGGCAGAGTATCAGGGGAACGTTCTACCCTCGGCCGAGGCCTTGCGGCTTGCCGGGTTGACGCCAGTGATTCTTGGGCCGAAAGAGGGTCTGGCCCTGATAAATGGCACACAGTTTTCAACGGCTTACGCGCTTGTCGGGCTGTGGGGTGCGTGGCGGGCGGCGCAAGCGGCGCTGCTGACCAGTACCCTTTCGACCGACGCGATCATGGGGTCCACGGCCCCCCTGCACCCGCAAATTCACAGTCTGCGCGGGCATGCGGGGCAGATCGAGGCCGCGGCCACCATGCGCAATCTGCTGGACGGGTCTGATATTCGCGAAAGCCACCGGGTGGGCGACACCCGGGTTCAAGACCCATACTGCATCCGCTGTCAGCCGCAGGTGACGGGGGCGGCGATGGATGTTTTGCGCATGGCAGCCGCCACGTTGGAGGTCGAGGCCAATGCAGCGACGGACAACCCCTTGATCCTGGCCGATGGGCAGATCGTATCTGGCGGCAATTTCCACGCGGAACCCGTTGGTTTTGCAGCAGATATGATCGCTCTGGCCATTTCTGAAATCGGGGCAATTGCGCAACGCCGCGTGGCTCTTATGGTGGATCCGGTGTTGTCCTTCGATCTGCCCGCCTTTCTGACGCCGAAGCCAGGCCTGAATTCGGGCATGATGATCGCCGAGGTGACGACAGCCGCTTTGATGAGCGAAAACAAGCATTTGGCGCACGCAACTGTCATCGACAGCACGCCCACCTCGGCCAACCAAGAGGATCATGTCAGCATGGCCGCGCATGGCGCGCGTCGCCTGTCGCCGATGGTTGCCAACGTGAACGTCATTCTGGGGGTTGAGGCGATGTGTGCGGCGCAAGGCATTGAATTTCGTGCGCCTTTGCTGAGCTCGCCACCAATCCAAGCCGCAATATTACGCCTTCGCACCGATGTTGCAGCACTGGGTGCTGACCGTTTCATGGCCCCTGATCTTGCCAAAGCCAGCCAGCTTATCGCCAACGCCGCTTTGACCGAGGCGTGCGGCATCGCCCTTCCCACCTTGTGAGGACCAAATGACCCGCCACAACACCCGCGACATCTATCCCGCCACCGGCACCACGATCACCGCCAAAAGCTGGCTGACCGAGGCCCCGATGCGGATGTTGATGAACAACCTTCACCCGGATGTGGCTGAAAACCCACATGAATTGGTGGTTTATGGCGGTATCGGCCGCGCTGCCCGGACGTGGGAGGATTTTGACCGCATCGTGGCCGCCCTTAAGGATCTCAACGAGGATGAGACTCTGTTGGTGCAGTCGGGCAAGCCGGTCGGCATTTTCCGCACCCACAAGGATGCGCCACGGGTTTTGATCGCCAACTCAAACCTGGTGCCGCATTGGGCGACCTGGGACCATTTCAACGAACTCGATAAGAAGGGTCTGGCGATGTATGGCCAGATGACGGCGGGTTCGTGGATTTACATTGGAACTCAAGGCATTGTGCAGGGAACCTATGAAACCTTTGCCGAGGCTGGGCGTCAGCATTACGAGGGCAGCCTGAAAGGGCGCTGGATTCTGACCGGCGGCTTGGGCGGTATGGGCGGCGCGCAACCCTTGGCTGCCGTGATGGCCGGGGCGTGCTGTCTGGCAGTGGAATGTGATGAGACGCGAATCGATTTTCGCATTCGTACCAGATATGTAGACGCTAAAGCTAAGACTTTGGATGAAGCGCTGGCGATGATTGCGGACTGGACGGCGAAGGGAGAGGCCAAGTCGGTCGGTCTGCTTGGCAATGCCGCCGATATCTTTCCCGAGCTTTACGCCCGCATGCAGGCAGGTGGTCCCCGCCCCGATATCGTGACCGACCAGACCTCTGCGCATGACCCGCTGAACGGCTATCTGCCGCAAGGCTGGACGGTTGAGCAGGCGAAAGCCGCGCGTGAGACTGACCCCAAATCGGTGGAAACCGCTGCGCGTGCCTCTATGCGCACCCATGTGGCGGCGATGGTCGATTTCTGGAATGCCGGGGTGCCGACGTTGGATTATGGCAACAATATCAGGCAGGTGGCGCTGGATGAGGGGTTGGAGAATGCGTTCGCATTCCCCGGTTTCGTGCCCGCCTATATCCGCCCGTTGTTCTGCAAGGGCATTGGTCCGTTCCGCTGGTGCGCGCTGTCGGGCGACCCCGAAGATATCTATAAAACCGACGCGGCGATGAAGAAACTGTTCCCCGACAACCACCATCTGCATAACTGGCTGGATATGGCACGCGACCGGATCGCGTTTCAGGGTCTGCCCGCCCGCATCTGCTGGATCGGTCTTGGCGACCGGCACAAGGCGGGGTTGATGTTCAATGACATGGTGGCATCGGGCGAGTTGAAGGCCCCCATCGTCATCGGGCGCGACCATCTGGACTCGGGGTCTGTCGCCAGCCCCAACCGGGAAACCGAAGCGATGAAGGATGGCTCGGATGCCGTGTCAGACTGGCCGCTGCTGAATGCGCTGCTGAACACTGCCTCGGGGGCGACTTGGGTATCCTTGCACCACGGTGGCGGTGTGGGCATGGGATTTTCGCAGCACTCCGGCATGGTGATCGTCGCCGATGGCACGGCAGATGCCGCGCGGCGGCTGACCAATGTGCTGTGGAATGACCCTGCAACCGGCGTGATGCGCCATGCCGATGCGGGCTACGACATTGCGCTGGACCATGCGCGTGCCACTGGCCTGCGCTTGCCCGGCATCCTCGGCAACTGAATTCAAAGGACCAGACTCATGCACTACGCCCCCGGTATCGACGCCTGCCCGCTGCCCTACAGCCCGTTCAAGGCCTGCACGGTGCCGCGCCCGATTGGCTGGCTGTCCACCATCTCGAAGGATGGCAAGGTCAACCTTGCCCCCTACAGCCAGTGGCAGAACCTGACCTTCGATCCCCCGATGGTGATGTTTGCGGCCAACCAGTATTCAGATGGCCGCCGCAAGCACACGGTGATCAATGCCGAGGAAACCGGCTGGTTCGTGTGGAACATGTGTACCTTCGATCTGAAGGACGCGATGAACATCACCGCGATGGAATGGCCGGATGATGTGGATGAGTTTGACAAGGCGGGCGTGACCAAAGCCGCCTGCATCGACGCCCCCGGCCCGCGCGTGGCGGAAAGCCCGGCACATTTTGAATGCAAGTACCTGTCCACCCACCGGTTGCGCGGCAATTCGGGCCATGGCTGGGTCGATGTGGTTTACGGTCAGGTCATGCGCATTCACGTCAAGGATGATGCCGTCACGGCGCAGGGCAAGCTGGATTATGCCCGCCTTCGCCCGCTGGCCCGGATGGGGTATTACGACTACACCGCCGTGAGCGAGACGTTCGAGATGCGGATACCCGGAGCCACCGGTGCTGCGGCAGATGGGCTGGAGGGCAAGGCCTAGCGGCGGTTACAGCCGCACGCCATGCCGCGCTGCCAGATCGCAGAAGAACTGCCAGGCCACCCGGCCCGACCGGGCACCCCGGGTGGCCTGCCATTCAATCGCCTCGGCGCGCAGCACGCCCGCATCGACCACCACGCCATGCGCCGCGCAATAGCCTGCGATCATGGCAAGATATTCGTCCTGCGTGCAGGAATGGAACCCCAGCCAGAGGCCAAACCGGTCTGACAACGACACCTTTTCATCCACCGCCTCTGACGCGTGAATGGCGACTTGCTGTTCATTCTCTATCATATCGCGCGGCATCAGGTGGCGGCGGTTTGACGTAGCGTAGAGCAACACATTGTCAGGCCGCCCTTCGATGCCGCCGTCCAGCACGGCCTTCAGGCTTTTGTAATGCTGGTCATCATGGCTGAATGACAAATCATCGCAGAACAGGATAAACCGCGCATCCGACCCACGCAGATGCGCCAGCAGGCGACCGACCGAGGGCAGGTCTTCGCGGTTCAGTTCTACCAGTTTCAGGGGCAACCCTTCGGCGCGGACCTGCGCATGCACGGCCTTGACCAATGAGGATTTCCCCATACCACGCGCGCCCCATAGCAGGGCGTTGTTGCCAGGCAGGCCGCTGGCAAAAGCGCGGGTATTTGCCAGCAGCGTGTCACGCGACCGGTCCACCCCCACCAGCAGGCCAATGTCCACGCGCGACACCCGCAGCACGGATTCGAGCCTGTCCGGCCCGGTGTGCCAGACAAAGGCATCGGACGCCGAAAAGTCAGGCGCAGGCTTCGGGGCCGGGGCCAGACGCTCCAGGGCGGCGGCGATGCGGTCCAACGGGTCGGTCACTGATCTTCTTCCACCCAGGTGCCATCCGCGCGGGCGGCAGCCTCGCGTTTGGATTCAAACCTGCCCACCAGCAGGATGGAAATTTCGTACAGCGGATAGACCGCAAAGAACATGATCAACTGGCTCAACACATCCGGTGGGGTCGCCACCGCCGCAAGCGCCATGATCGCCACCACCGCGTATTTGCGCGTGGCCTTCATGCCAGCCGAGGACACAAGCCCCGCCTTCCCCATCAGCGTCAGCAGCACGGGCAGTTGGAAACACAGGCCAAAGGCCATCACAAAGCTCATGGTCAGCGACAGAAAGCTTTCAACCGACCCTTGGTACAGCACACCGCTGGGAAGATTGGCCAGCGGATTGGGGTCCGTGGGCACCACCACCTGCTCATTCATCGCATTGGCGAAATCAGTCTGATAGCTGAGGAAAAAGTGAAACGCGCCGGGCAGGATCATGTAATAGGCAAAAGCCGCACCCAGCATGAACATCGCAGGAGAGGCGACCAGAAAGGGCAAAAACGCCGACTTTTCATTGCGGTACAGCCCCGGTGCCACAAAGCGCCAAAGCTGATAGGCGATCACCGGAAACGCCATCGCAAACCCGGCCCAGACCGCGATCTTTACGGCAACCGAAAAGCCTTCCTGCAGCTTGATCAGCACGAACTGGCATTTCTGGCCGTAATCCTCCATCGCATCGCACATCGGCAGCGACAGAACGTGGAACACGGGCTTCCAGATCAGATAGCCGACGATACAGGCCACCGCCAGAATACCGATCGACCACAACACGCGGCTGCGCAGTTCTTTCAGATGCTCGATCAGCGGGGCGGCGCTGTCGTCGATATTGTCAGCGCCAGTCATGCGTCATCCGCCTTTGTGGTTTTGCGCGGGGTGCGGACCCGGCCCGGGGTCTTGGGCGCATCGGGTTTGGCGGCAACGGGGGTTGCCGCTACAGGCTTGGCCGGTTTCGCGGCTGCAGGTTTTTTCGCGGCGGGTTTCGGGGCTGGTGCGGCGTCGATTGGTGCGGCGTCGATGCTTTTCAGCTTGGCCGTGGCTTCGGCCAACACCGTCTGCTTGGCCACCTTCTTGTCCATCAGCGCCTGTGTGGCTGGGCCATGGATCACGGGTGCCGCAGGAACTGGGGCCGGAATAGATGTAGCAGCAGCAACAGGTGCTGCGGCTTTCTCCGCCGCTTCGGCGAGCGGTGTTGGCGGGGGTTGCGGCGTCAGCGTTGGGGTGGCGGGTTTGACCGAGGGTTTCATCGGATCCCATTTTTCAAACCGGTCCGCAGCTTCCTTGACCTTGGACAGGCCCAAAGACCCCGGCGAAGTGACGGCCTTCAGGTCCTTGGCCACGTCCTTTACGCCGGATTCCTTGGCCGCATCCTCCATCACGCGGGAAAACTCGCGTGACATCTGCCGGATTTTTGCCGTGAACCGGCCAAGCTGCCGGAACATGCCCGGCAAATCCTCGGGTCCGATGACAATCAGCGCCACGACGCCGATCAAAAGCAGCTCGGCCCAACCGATATCCCCAAACATTCTGCGTCAGCCCCTTTGCTGCATGCCAGACAAAGACCCTGACGGGCGGACCTGTACCATCGCCATCATCCGAGGCTCAGACCTTGTCTTTTTCGACCGGGGTCACGTCCTTGGCCGCAGCGGCGGCGGCTTCCGCCTTGAGTGCTGCGTCTTTTTCAAGCTCGGTGGACCCATCGGCCACACCTTTCTTGAACGCGGTAATGCCGCGCCCGAATTCGCCCATAAGGTTGCTGACCTTGCCACGGCCAAACAGCACCAGCACGACAAGGGCCAGCACCAACAGATGAAGGGGGCTCAGATGCATGATCAATCTCCTTTGACCGCAACAGCGGCCGTCACCTTTGTTTCATGCCCCCTTTTTACAAAAGCCTTGCGCCCACGAAAAGGGATCACGGGGCCTTGCGCCGCGATCTGCTGACAGTATTTTGTCAGTTGGGGTCCGGTGGTCTGGCCCCGCACCGGGGAAAAGATGAAACGCGACGAACGGCTTTATGACCTGATCCAGCGCATGCGGGACGGGCGTCTGCATACCGCAGCGGAACTGGGGGTGGCGCTTGGTGTGTCCACCCGCACCATCTGGCGCGACATGGCGACGATGGCCGCCTCCGGCCTGCCGGTGACCGGGGAACGCGGCGTGGGCTATATTCTGCGCGCGCCTCTGGTGCTGCCGCCGACCATGATGACGGTTGAGGAGTTGGAGGCCCTGACCGAAGGCCTGCGCCACATCGCCGACAACGACGCCCACCCCCGCGCCAAGGCCGCGCGTAGCATGCTGGTCAAGATCGCAACCCTGCTGCCACAGGCGGGGATTGAGATCGAGTAGGCTTATGTCGCCGGAAACACGAAACACCGGTCGCGGCGGATCATCAGCCACAGCACGGCCCCAGGTCTGGGCAGAAACACCCCCGGAACTGAGGCGGTCAGGCGGGCGTCTTCGAAATCCATCGCGAAATCGACAAGGCTTTCGCGCCCCAGATAGCGGGACCGGATCACGGTGCCCCGCGCCGCCGTGCCATCCTGCACGGTCGGGTTGGGGCCACGCCCGGCACGGTCAAGGTCGATCTTCAGATGCTGCGGCCGGATGACGATATCCACCGCCGCCCCGTCCGCATGGCCGGGGGTCAGAAAATCGCCGAAGGGTGTTTTGGTCAGCGCCCCGACCGATTTTCCCCGGATCACGTTGATATCGCTGAAGAATGCCGCTGCCGCCTTGTCTTGCGGCGCGTTATAGACGTTATAGGGCGCACCGCGTTGCACGATGCGCCCCCCACGCATCAGGGCGATCTGATCGGCCATGCGCATCGCCTCATCCGGTTCATGCGTGACCAGCAAAACGGCGGCACCTTCGTCTTTCAGCACCTCCAGCGTGGCATCGCGGATGCCATCGCGCAGGCGGTTGTCGAGGCCGGAAAACGGCTCGTCCATCAGCATGACCCGGGGGCGAGGGGCCAAGGCGCGGGCCAATGCCACCCGCTGTTGTTCGCCCCCCGACAACTGGTGCGGATGCTTGGCGCCAAAGCCGGTCAGGCTGACCCGTTCCAACAGCGAATCCACCCGGGCCAGCCGTTCGGATTTGTCGCCGGTCAGCCCGAAACCCACGTTTTGTGCGACCGTCAGATGCGGGAACAGCGCAAAATCCTGAAACATCAGGCCAATCCCGCGCGCCTCGGGCGGGCGGTGCAGGCCGGGGGCGGCCATGGCAACACCGTCAATGCTGATGGTGCCCGCATCGGCGCGGTCAACCCCGGCAATCATTCGCAGCGTGGTGGATTTGCCGCAACCCGATGGCCCCAGCAGGCACATCACCTGCCCCGCCGCCACCGACAAGGCCAGATCATCAACCACCGGCACGCCGCCAAAAGCGCGGGTCAGGCCTTGCGCGTGAAGACGGGGCTGGGTTGGCTGATTTGCCTCGCCCGCCCCCCGCACGCCAAGACCCTGCCCCCCCGCACCCAAACGACCGCCTCCCAAAGACCGACGGAAACCGTCAGGTTGATCTGGTTTTGCGGATATCAGCCGCCCAAGGCCTGCGCAAGCTTACAGGATCAGGTCTTCGGGGGAGAGGAACGTCTCGTTGATCAACCGAATTTCGAAATCGGCAATGGTATCGGCATTGACCGTGCCTTGAAGGATCAGCGTGGTGCCCGTCACGGTATAGCGCAACTGCCCCGCGACCCCGGTAAAGGCCCCATTCCCAACCCATGTGAACGCCTGATTGCCACCCGTTGCTGCCACCGCATCAATGCCCGCAAGGTTGATCACATCAATGCCCGCCTCAAAATCAAAGATGGTGTCGCGGGTCACGGTTGCCGTGCCGGTGTCGCGCAGGCTGCGGAACACAAACGTATCGGCATCGGTGCCACCATACAGTTGATCGCGCCCGAGGCCGCCCGTGATGGTGTCATCGCCTTCGCCGCCATACAGCCTGTCCAGCCCCTCACCGCCGACCAGCACATCTTCACCATCGTCGCCCGCGAGCGAATCCGCCCCTTCCCGCCCGACCAGACGGTCATCGCCATAGCTGCCATTCAGCGAGTCACTGCCTGCCCCGCCATCGACCAGATCATCGCCACCATCGCCCTGCATGAAATCGTCGCCCGCCAGCCCGAACAAACGGTTATCGACTTCATTGCCAAAAATCGCATTGGCAAGCTGGTTGCCCGTGCCATCCCGTGCCACGCCCCGCAGGGTCAGGTTTTCCACCTCGCCCACATAGGTCAACGCAAAGCTGACGGTGGCTTCGATCAGGTCTGTCGTGCCGCCATTGCTGTATTCAAAAACTTTCGCCGTCGGGTCAGACAGGTAATAGCTGTCATCGCCATTGCCGCCATAGACGGTGCCGCCGACAAGGCCGCCAATGCCGTCAAAAACATCATCGCCATCCAAAAGTGAAATCGACTGGCTGATGGTGCCAGAGTTCACGACAGTATCGGCCAGTCCCGACCCGAAAATGGTGCTCGCCGACAGCGCGTTGCTGGAGATCGTCCCCGAGTTGTCCAGAAACAAGGCCCCGGTTGACGATGACGCATCAATCGCCACGCCGCCCGCGCTGCGGATGATGCCGGAATTGGTGATCGTGGTCGCGTTGAAACCCGAAACCTGTATGGCGATCCCCCCACTCGGGGCAAGAGTCTGGATCACCCCGGTGTTGATCAGCACTTTGTTGGTGCCATTGCCAGACAGGAAAACCGCCGTGCCGTTTGTCAGGGCCTCACTTTCAATGGTGCCACTGTTGGTGATGGCATAGTCGATGCCACCCGCAATCAGCCCCACATCACGCCCGCGGATACTGCCGCTGTTGACGATCACGAAGTCGTCGCCCGAAGCGTTTACGCCACTGCCGTTGATAGAATAGATAGCACCGTCATTGCGCAGAGAATTGCGGTCACCTACTAGATAGACGGCGTTAAACCCGCTGACGCCCGACAATGTCGCAATGGTGCCGGTGGCCGTATTGACGATTTCGCAATCCGCCACGCTGTTGACAACCAGCCCGTACGAGCCGCCCGACATCACCGTCGTCATGTTCACCACAGTGTTGTTGGCATAGGTCAGATTGACCGCGTTGCCCGAGGTATTGATGAAGGTGTAGGGTTGCAGGAAGGTGACGCTGTCGCCCGCGGCCACCGAGGAATAAATAACGCTTGATCCAATATTTGTTGCGGTCGGAACAAAGGCGGTCATGGGGCAAATCCTTTTCTACGCAGGGGGCATGAAAACGTCAGGCAGCCGAAAAATGCTGCACCATGTTAGGCAAGCCACCGCCTTAATCAACTGGATTCAAGGCGGTGGCCACTGTGGTGCCCCTTGTGGTTCGAGGTCAGATCGTGGCGTTGGTGGCCCCGCCGTCCAGCAAGATGTTCTGCCCCACGATGAACCCCGCATGCTGGCTGCACAGGAACGCGCAGGCCGCACCAAACTCGGCCGATGTGCCATAGCGGCGGGCCGGGATACCCTCCATCCGCGCTGACCTCGCGGCGTCACGGCTGATGCCTTGGGCGGCCATCACACCTGCGTCCAATGCCGTTGCGCGGTCGGTATCATGGATGCCCGGCAGCAGGTTGTTGATCGTCACCCCCGCCCCGGCCACCTGCCGGGCGGTGCCTGCCACAAACCCCGTCAGCCCGGTGCGCGCCGCGTTTGACAGCCCCAGTTGCGGCACCGGCGCCTTGACCGACTGGCTGGTGATATTGACCACCCTGCCCCAGCCCTTCGACATCATCCCGGGCAGGCAGGCCTGCATCAGGGCAATCGGCGTCAGCATATTGGCATCCAGCGCCTTGATGAAATCATCCCGGCTCCAGTCGCTCCACATGCCCGGGGGCGGGCCACCGGCGTTGGTGACCAGAATATCCACCGCCCCCGCTGCCGCCAGCACGGCACCCCGCCCGGCCTCGGTGGTGATATCGGCCGCGATTGCCGTGACCTGCACGCCATAGGTCGCGCGGATGAAGTCGGCGGTGGCCTCCAACGCCTCTGCCCCGCGGGCGTTGATCACAAGGTCCACCCCTGCCGCCGCCAAAGCCTCGGCGCAGCCGCGCCCCAGTCCCTTGGACGCCGCACATACCAGCGCCCGTTTGCCTCTGATCCCCAGATCCATGCCTATCATCCTTTTGCTCAACCTCGCCGCAACCCTAGCAGCCCGGCCCCGCCCCCGAAAGTCCCGCAAAAACCCGAAACCTGCCCCGGTCCGAACACAAGGCCGCCGCAAGCATTGGCAAGGCTGACCATCACAATCTCGTACCACAATTGACGAAGCCCCCCCTGCTTTGATAGCTGCCCCGGCACGTGCCAACACCCTGATCCAAAACTGCAAAGGCCACTGCGCAATGCCAACACCGCCCGACGCTGCTGCCCTGCCGTTTCAGGCTGCTCAGGTGTTTCACGCCGATGATATCTTTGTCAGCCACGGTGTGAACCTTGACGAAGGGCTGGGCCTGCCCGGTGCCGTGGTGATGGGGGATATCTATTCGCTGGACGACCGCGCCCGCCCCCTGCGCCTGCTGATCAGCCGCCCCGGCGACGGCACCGCGCCACAAGTCGCTGCGGGGTCTGATGTCGGGGCGGCGGGCGATGTGGTGCAAACCCATGCACGCTATACGTTCATGGGCACCGACGGCACCTCAGTCGATCTGATGCTGCTGGTGCATGACGGGGCGCAGGGGCCCGCGCTTTATGCCCTGCCACTGTCGCCCTTGGGCACCCGCACAGATTACACGCTGGTCAACATCGACACCGCCCCGGAAGAGGCCCCACTGGCCGACCTGATGTGCATTTCCTTTGCGCGCGGCACGATGGTCACCATGGCAGGCGGCGCACAACGCGCCATCGAAAGCCTGACCCCCGGTGACAAGGTGCTGACCCGCGACCACGGCCCGCAGCCCGTGCGCTGGGTTGGCCGCGCCACCCTGCGCGCCGTGGGGGCCTTTGCCCCGGTGGTGATTGCGGCGGGCACGCTTGGCAATGCGGGCGATCTGATCGTCAGCCAGCACCACCGCATGTTCCTTTACCAGCGCAAGCGAACCCCCGGCATGGCCACCTCCGAACTGCTGGTGCAGGCCCGCCATCTGGTGGACGACGACCATGTCTTCATCCGCGACGGCGGCTTCATCGACTATTTCGCGCTGGTCTTCGACCGGCACGAGATCATCTATGCCGAAGGCGTCCCGGCCGAAAGCCTGATGGTCAACGACGCCACCGTAAACCGCCTGCCCGGCGAACTTGCCGACGACGTGAAGGCCCGCTTTCCAGGCTTGGCCCAGGTGCAACATTTCGGCACCGAGGCAGGCCGGCAGTTTCTGGAATCTGTCGGACCGGCCACGTTGTACCAACCGCGCCGCCCCAAACGCTGATCCTTAAAACTTGTCTAAAATTTTCATCCTCTTCGCGAAAATATCCCACGGGGGTCCGGGGGTGTGAAACCCCCGGTTCCACCCTCTCAACAGGCCCTGCACCCCATAGACGCCCCCCCCCCAATCCGCTAAACCGCCCGCATGAGCACGCACACAAAACCCCTGCCGCCCGAAATTGCCCGCAGACGCACCTTTGCCATCATCTCGCACCCCGATGCGGGCAAGACGACGCTGACCGAAAAGTTCCTGCTGTTCGGGGGCGCGATCCAGATGGCAGGCCAAGTGCGGGCCAAGGGCGATGCGCGGCGCACGCGGTCGGATTTCATGAAGATGGAACAGGAGCGCGGGATTTCCGTGTCGGCCTCGGCCATGTCGTTCGATTTCCGCCACTACCGCTTCAACCTTGTCGATACCCCCGGCCACAGCGATTTTTCCGAAGACACCTACCGCACCCTGACGGCGGTGGATGCGGCGATCATGGTGATCGACGGCGCCAAGGGCGTGGAATCCCAGACCCGCAAATTGTTTGAGGTGTGCCGCCTGCGCGATCTGCCGATCCTGACCTTCTGCAACAAGATGGACCGCGAATCCCGCGATGTGTTCGAGATTATCGACGAGATTCAGGAAAACCTCGCCATCGACGTAACCCCCGCAAGCTGGCCCATCGGGGTGGGCCGTGAATTTGTCGGCGCCTATGATCTGCTGCATGACCGGCTCGAGATCATGGACCGCGCCGACCGCAACAAGGTGGCCGAAAGCATCCAGATTTCCGGCCTTGATGACCCGAAACTGGCCGAACATGTGCCCGCCGATCTGCTGGTCAAACTGCGCGAAGACCTTGAAATGGCGCGCGCTTTGCTGCCCGCCTTCGACCGCGCGGCGTTTCTGAACGGGTCGATGACGCCGATCTGGTTTGGCTCTGCGATCAACTCGTTCGGCGTCAAGGAACTGATGGACGGCATCGGCGAATACGGACCCGAACCGCAGCCGCAAACCGCGTCGGAACGCCAGATCGCTGCGGATGAACCCACCGTGACGGGTTTCGTCTTCAAGGTTCAGGCAAACATGGACGCCAAACACCGCGACCGGGTGGCCTTTGTGCGCCTTGCCTCCGGTCATTTTGAACGCGGCATGAAACTGCTGCATGTGCGGTCCAAGAAACAGATGGCGATTGCCAGTCCCGTGATGTTCCTCGCCGCCGACCGCGAACTGGCGGAAGAGGCTTGGGCCGGCGATATCATCGGCATTCCGAACCACGGCCAGTTGCGCATTGGCGACGCGCTGACCGAAGGGCGAATCGCTGCGCTTTACCGGCATCCCCTCTTTCGCGCCCGAACTGCTGCAAGGCGTGCGCGCGCTGGACCCGCTGAAGGCCAAGCATCTGGAAAAGGCGCTGACCCAGTTTGCCGAGGAAGGCGCTGCCAAAGTCTTCAAGCCGATGATCGGGTCGGGCTATATCGTGGGCGTCGTCGGGGCCTTGCAGTTTGAGGTTCTGGCCAGCCGGATCGAGCAGGAATATTCCCTGCCCGTGCGGTTTGAAGGGTCCAACTTCACCTCAGCCCGCTGGATTTCCGGCGACAAGGACGCGGTGGAACGCATGATCAACGTCAACAAGGGCCATATCGCGCATGACAGCGACGGTGACCTCGTGTTCCTGACCCGCCTGCAATGGGACATCGACCGCGTGGTGCGTGATTATGAAGGCGTCAAGCTGACGGCGACGAAAGAAATGATGGTTTAAGCGGCAATCAGTCGCAAAAAACCCCATGACCTTGACCGCGCGCGTATTTCCAGATATCGCGCCCGTAGGCCGATCATGGCCCCCGACGCCGGGACGCCCGGAACAGACATGCGTCCCCCAACAGTTGCGGTCCGATACCGCATTCATAGGACGCTGATGACCAAATTTTCCGACCTCGCGCTGGACCCCCGCGTGCTGCAAGCCGTGACAGACACTGGCTATGAAACCCCCACCCCGATTCAGGAACAAGCCATTCCGCCCGCCCTTCTGGGCCGCGATGTGCTTGGCATTGCCCAGACCGGCACCGGCAAGACCGCCAGCTTCGTGCTGCCGATGATCACCCTGCTGGGTCAGGGCCGCGCGCGCGCCCGGATGCCGCGGTCGCTGGTGCTGGCGCCCACGCGGGAACTGGCGGCACAGGTCGCCGAGAACTTCGACACTTATGCCAAGCACACAAAACTGACCAAGGCCCTGCTGATCGGCGGCGTGTCCTTTGGCGAACAGGACAAGCTGATCGACCGCGGCGTTGACGTGCTGATTGCCACCCCGGGCCGGTTGCTCGACCATTTCGAACGTGGCAAGCTGATGCTGAACGGCGTGCAGATCATGGTGGTCGATGAAGCCGACCGGATGCTCGACATGGGGTTCATCCCCGATATCGAACGTATTTTCCAACTGACGCCGAAAACTCGTCAGACCCTGTTCTTCAGCGCGACCATGGCGCCCGAGATTGAGCGGATCACCCGCACCTTCCTGAACGATCCGGCCAAGATCGAGGTGGCGCGTCAAGCGACGGCCTCGCTGACCATCACCCAGACGCTGATCCAGTTTGCGCCAACCCGCAAGGACCGCAGCTTTGCCGAAAAGCGCGCTGTGCTGCGCGCGATCATCAAGGCAGAGGGCGAGCTTTGCACCAACGCCATCATCTTCTGCAACCGTAAGATGGATGTGGATGTGGTGGCCAAGTCGCTGAAAGCACATGGCTTTAACGCGGCCCCGATCCATGGCGATCTGGACCAGAGCCAGCGGATGAAGACGCTGGACGAATTCCGCGACGGCACGCTGCACCTGTTGGTCGCGTCCGATGTGGCGGCACGCGGGCTTGATATTCCTGCGGTCAGCCATGTGTTCAACTTTGACGTGCCCTCGCACCCCGAAGATTACGTTCACCGCATTGGCCGCACCGGCCGCGCGGGTCGTTTGGGCAAGGCCTATTCCATCGCGGTGATGGCCGATGACAAATACATCAACGCCATTGAATCGCTGGTGAAAATGCCGATCCCGCGCGGGGCCTTGCCCGAAGGGCTGGATCTGGCTGAGGCAGGCGATACCCCTGCCCGTGCGCCCAAGGCCGAAGGTGCCCGCGAAGAACGCAGCGGTGGCCGTTCGCGCAGCCGTGGCGGTCGTGAGCGTGAAGAGCGCGGCCCCCGCATCGTGCGGGATGCCGCCGAGGTGGCTCCTGTGATCGAATTGGTGGCAGATACCGAGGTCGCACCGACCCCGCCGCCCGCACCCGTTGCTCCCCCCCGCGACGAACCGCGCCGTGAAGACCGGCGTGAGCGGTTTGACCGCCGCGATGGCCGCAATGACGGTCGTGGTGAGGGTCGCAGTGAAGGTCGCAGTGAAGGCCGGGCTGATCAGCGCAGCGAACCTGCCCGCGATGACCGCAGCCCCGATCGGCGCGAACCCCGCAATGACGACCGCCGTGACCGTTACAATGACCGCAACCGCGACGACCGCCATCACGGTGCGCAAGTGGTGGGCATGGGCGATCATGTGCCGGATTTCATCCTGCGCAGCTTCAAGATTGCGGCGGCAACGGCAGATGACGCCGAAGACCCGATGCCCGCAAACGGCACCGAAGGCTGATCCCTTCGCCAGATCGACAAAAGGCCCCGCAGCGATGCGGGGCCTTTTGTTATGCACACCCGTCCCGTGCTTGACACGGGACCTCTGACAACCGCCCGCCACCCAAAAGGTGCCGGGCGGTGGCGTTTATTCCGCGACCATCCGGCTGACCACGACCGTAACCTCGGGCTTCTTGCCGATCTCTTCCATCGACACCTGCCGGACCACGCGGCGGATCGCCTCGTCCAGCTTGGCGTCGTCGCGCAGCACCTTTTTGCCAGTGCCCTCGACAAACTCCGCCAGATCGGCCTCCAGCGTTTCGTCCAGCGGACGACCGCCCTTGCCAAAACGCGGCAGGCCCATCAGCTCTACCCACGGCTCGCCCAAAGGCTCATCCGCCTCGTCCAGCAGCACGGTCACCACCGCATGCCCGTTCAGCGCCATGCGGATACGGTCACGCACCACGCCGTCCAGTGCGCCGATCAGAACCGAGCCATCCAGATACAGCCGCCCGGTTTCGATATATTCGGCCACCACCGGGGTATCGCCGGTCAGGTCGATCATCATGCCGTTGACCACGATTTCCGACGCAATCCCGGCCTCGGTCGCAATCCGGGCATGTTCGCGCAGGTGGCGGTGTTCGCCGTGCATCGGGATCACCATGTCGGGCAGCAGCAGGCGGTGGACATGTTCCAGATCGGGGCGGTTGGCGTGGCCCGAAACATGGTACAACCCGCCGCCATCATCCTGCACATTGACGCCCATTTCCGAATAGGCGTTCACAATGCGGTAAACGCCACGCTCGTTGCCCGGAATGATCTTTGACGAAAACAGGAACAAATCGCCCGCCTTCATCTCCAGCCCCAGATACTTGCCCCGGCTAAGCTGCGCGCTTGCCGCGCGGCGTTCGCCTTGGCTGCCGGTGACGATCAGCATCAGGTTCTTGCGCGGAATATCCAGCGCTTCCTCGGGGCTGACGGTGCGCGGAAAGTCGGGCAGAACGCCCGCCTCTTGCGCCGCCGAGACCATCTTTTTCATCGCCCGGCCCAGCAGACACACGGTACGGTCCGCTGCCAGCCCAGCCTCTGCCAGCGTTTTCAGACGCGCCACGTTCGACGCAAAGGTGGTGGCCACAACCATGCCGCCCGCACCCATGATCAATTGCTTGATCGGCTCTTTGATCGTGGCCTCTGACCGCCCCGCGTGCAGCGAGAACACATTGGTGCTGTCACACATCAGCGCCTTGACGGGCCGTTCGGCGGCAATCGCCTCAAACCTTGCGTCATCCCAGCCTTCGCCAACCTGCGGGGTCGCGTCCAGCTTGAAGTCGCCGGTATGCACGATGCGGCCTGCGGGCGTGTCGATCACCAGACCCGAGCTTTCGGGGATCGAGTGGCTGACCGGCACAAACTGCACCTTGAACGGCCCAAGCTCCACCGTCTGCGGCCGGGGTTCCACGATGGTGATGGCATCGGCGGGCAGGCCGTACTCCTCCATCTTCAGGCGGCCCAACACGGCAGTAAAGCGGCGCATGTAGACCTTTTTCTTCAGGCGCGGCCACAGGTGGCCGAGTGCGCCGATATGGTCTTCATGGGCATGGGTGATAAAAATCCCCTCCAGTCGGTCGAGGCGTTTTTCCAGCCAGGAAATGTCGGGCATGATCAGATCCACGCCCGGCGAGCCATCCATATCAGGGAAAGTCACGCCCATATCCACCAGGATCAGACGTTCCTTCCCCGCAGGGCCATAGCCATAGACGTAACAGTTCATGCCGATCTCCCCGGCGCCGCCAAGGGGAAGATAGATCAGCCGGTTGGTATTCATGCGGTATCCTTATTATACGCGTTGATCAGAACGAGACCGTGCATGGTCAGGTCATCCTCGATCACATTAAAAACGTCGGTTCCTTGGGCAAACAGAGACGCGAGTCCGCCAGTCGCAATGATTTTCATGGGGGCCGACCGTTCGCGGCGCACTTCGCGCACGATGCCTTCGATCAACCCGACATAGCCCCAATACACGCCAGACTGCATGCAGGCCACCGTATTCGTGCCAATCGCCCGCGTCGGTTTGGCCACATCTATGTGTGGCAGGGCAGCGGCGGCGCTGTGCAGGGCCTCAAGCGACAGGTTCACGCCGGGGGCAATCACGCCGCCGACATAGGCCCCGTCATGATCCACCACGTCAAAGGTGGTGGCGGTGCCGAAATCGACCACAATCAGATTGCCGCCATGCCGGTCGAACCCCGCCACCGTGTTGACCAGACGGTCGGGACCGACCGTGGTGCCCGCGTCCACCCTCGGGGCCACCGGCAGCGCACATTCGGGTTTGCCCACCACCAGCGGGCGGCAGTCGAAGTAGCGGCTGCACAAGACGCGCAGATTGAACACCACGCGGGGCACGGTGGAGGAGATGATGGCCTCGGTAATTGTCGCCTCCAGCTTCGTCATCTGCATCAGGCTGGACAGCCAGACGAAATATTCGTCCGCCGTGCGTTTGTGATCGGTGGCGATGCGCCAGGTGGACAGGAACTTTGCCCCGTCCCAGATCGAAAACACCGTGTTGGTATTGCCGCAGTCGATGGCCAGAAGCATGGGGGCGGCCTTTCAGAAAAACACCTCTGCCGCAGGGATTGCGACAGGGCCATGGGGGGTGCCGAGGATCAGATTGCCGGCTGCGTCCACCGTCTGGAAGGTGCCGGTGCGGTCCTGGGTGCCGGTACGGGCGCGGATGGGTTCGCCCAAGCGGGCGGCATGGGCCAGCCATTCGGCACGGACCGGGGCGAAACCTTGGGTGGTGAAGATGTGTTCCCAACGGGCATAGGCCGGGGCGAGGGCGTTCAGGAACGCCTCAGGCGTCACGCGCAACCCGGTTTCCGCCAACAGGGACACCGGGGGCACAGCACCCGTTTCAACTTGCGTGGTATCAGGCGCGCCGATCAGGTTGACGCCGATGCCGATGCACAGGGTCTGCACCCCTGCCCCGACCGATTGGCTTTCCAGCAAGATCCCCGCCACCTTGCCACCATTCAGCAGCACGTCATTCGGCCATTTCAGCGCGAAGGACGCAGGCAGCCCGGTCAGGACGACAAAGGCATCCCGCAGGGCAAGCGAGGTGACAAAGGACCGCAGCGCCACCACCTCGGGGGCCTCCACCGGCCGCAAAACCAGCGTGCCGTAGAAATTGCCGCGCGGGCTGGCCCAAGGCCGCGCGCGGCGGCCCCGGCCTGCGGTTTGTTCGCCCGCCACTATCCATGTCGGGCCAACAGCACCCAGCCTGAAATCCTTCGGCATTGGTGCTGTCGATGGAGGCCAGCAGGTGCTTGTCCACACCTGACGGCCAGTCAGGGTCAGCGGACAAGGGCTTCCGCCGCCACCGCCGCCGCAGGTTCGATCCCGAACAGGTTGATCACGCCCAGCAGCATGATCGCCGCCACGCCCATCAGCACCACCCATTGCACCGGCGACATGCGGCTTTGCGCAGGCTCTGTCTCGCTGCCGAAATACATGTAGAACACGATGCGCAGATAGTAGAACGCGCCGATCACGCTCGCCACCGCCCCCGCCACCGCGAGCCAGCCCATGCCCGCATCGACCGCCGCTTTCAGCACATAGAACTTCCCGAAAAAGCCCACCATCGGCGGCACACCGGCAAGGCTGAACATCAGGATCAGCATGGCAAGCGCCTTCAGCGGTTCCGATTTGGCAAAGCTGTTCAGGCTGCCAATATCGGTCACCGGGCGACCATCACGTTCCATCGACAGGATGAAGGCAAAGGTGCCGACGTTCATGGTGACGTAAATCGCCATGTAAACCAGCATCGCCTGCACGCCTTCAGCCGTGCCGGTGGCAAGCCCGATCAGCGCATAGCCCATATGGGCAATCGACGAATAAGCCATCAGCCGCTTGATATCGCGCTGCCCGATGGCAGCAACCGCGCCAAGGAACATCGAGACCACCGCAAGCGCCGCCAGCACCTGCCCCCATTGGCCGGGAATACCGCCGAACGCATCCTGCACCACGCGGGCAATCAGCGCCATTGCGGCCACCTTGGGCGCAGTCGCAAAGAACGCGGTCACGGGTGTCGGGCTGCCTTCGTACACATCCGGCGTCCACATGTGGAAGGGCGCGGCAGAAACCTTGAACGCCAGACCCGCCAGCATGAACACCAAGCCAAACAGCAGGCCCAAGGGGATTTCACCTTGGACAGAGGCAAGGATGCCCGAGAACAGCGTGGTCCCGGCAAACCCGTAAACCAGCGACGCGCCGTACAGCAGCAGGCCCGACGACAGCGCGCCCAAGACGAAGTACTTGAGGCCCGCTTCGGTCGATTTCACGGAATCCCGGCGCAGGGCCGCGATCACATACAGCGCCAGCGATTGCAGTTCCAACCCCATATACAGCGCCATCAGATCGCCTGCCGACACCATCATCATCATGCCGACGGTCGCGAGGCAGACGAGGATCGGAAACTCGAACCGCAAAAGGTCGCGCCGCATCATGTAGTCTTGCGCCATCACCATCACAGCGGCGGCAGACAGCAGGATCGTCACTTTGGCAAAGCGTGCAAAGGGGTCGTCGATGAACATGCCGCCAAAGGCGGTCCGCTCACCCGACCCGCCTGCCCCGATCCACAGCGCAAGCGCTACGAACAGGCCCGCCGTGGCCCAGACCAGTGCCGGGGCCATCTTGTCCTTGGTGGTGTAGACGCCGAACAGCAGCGCTGCCATGGCAAAGCCGGACAGCACAATCTCGGGCAGGACGGTTTGAATATCAGGGGTCATCATGCGTCCTTCAGTGCGAGGCCACTTGCGTCGCCACTTCGGGCAGCGCGGCGTGGTAGTCGGTGACAAGGGCCGCAACGGACGGCCCGATGATATCGGTCACAAGACTGGGGTAGATGCCCAACAGCAGGGTCATCACCACCAGCGGGGCAAAGATCACCCGTTCGCGACGGTCCATATCGGTGATGGTTTTCAGCGCCTCTTTGATCAGATCGCCCATCACGACGCGGCGGTACAGCCACAGCGCATAGGCCGCCGACAGGATCACGCCCGAGGTGGCCACAGCAGCAACCCAGGTGTTGACCTGGAAAATTCCCATCAGGGTCAGGAATTCACCTACGAAACCCGATGTGCCGGGAAGCCCGACGTTGGCCATGGTGAAGAACATGAAGATCAGCGCATAGGCGGGCATCCGGTTGACCAGACCGCCATAAGCGTCGATTTCCCGCGTGTGCATCCGGTCATAGATCACGCCAACGCACAGGAACAACGCGCCCGAGATAAACCCGTGGCTGATCATCTGAAAAATCGCGCCGTCAATGCCTTGCTGGTTGGCCGCAAAGATGCCCATCGTCACATAGCCCATGTGGGCCACTGAACTGTAGGCGATCAGCTTTTTCATATCAGATTGCGCAAGCGCCACGAGGCTGGTGTAGACAATCGCAATCGCGCTCATCCACAAGACCACCGGCGCCCAGATATCGGATGCCACCGGAAACATCGGCAGGCTGAAGCGCAGGAAGCCATACCCCCCCATCTTGAGCAGGATCGCAGCCAGCACCACCGATCCTGCGGTCGGGGCCTGAACGTGGGCGTCGGGCAGCCAGGTATGTACCGGCCACATCGGCATCTTCACGGCAAAGCTTGCAAAGAACGCAAGGAACAGCAGGGTTTGCAGGCCCCCCACAATCTGGAACCCCGCAATCGTGTAAGTCTCGGACCCGAAGTCATGCACCAGCAGTTTCGCGATATCGGTGGTGCCCGCATCGAAATACATCGCGATCATCGCGACCAGCATCAGCACCGACCCAAGGAAGGTGTAGAGGAAGAACTTGAAGGCCGCGTAAATCCGCGCCTTGCCGCCCCAGATGCCGATGATCAGGAACATCGGGATCAGGCCTGCCTCGAAGAACAGGTAGAACAGCACCAGATCCAGCGCGCAGAACACGCCCAGCATCAGGCCTTCCAGCACCAGAAACGCGATCATGTATTCCTTCACGCGGGTATCGACGGACCAGCAGGACAGGATGGTGATCGGCATCAGGAAGGTGGTCAGCATGACGAACAGGATCGAAATCCCGTCAACCCCCATCTTGTAGGACAGGCCCAGAATCCACGGGCGTTCCTCGACAAACTGGAAGCCGGTGTTGGCGGGGTCGAACCCGGTCAGCAGGAACAGCGATATCACAAACGTCGCGGTCGAGGTGAACAGCGCCAGCCGCTTCGCCCCGAGTTGCGCCGCCGCATCGTTGCCGCGCATGAACAGCGCCATGATGGCAGCCGCCACAAGGGGCAGGAAGGTGATGATGGAAAGCAGTTGATTGGCCATTTGCTAGCGCTCCCTTATTCCGCGCCGCCGAACAGCGTCATCCAGGTGATCAGAACCCCAATCCCCAATACCATCGAGAAAGCATAGGTGAAGATATACCCCGACTGCGCCCGACCTGCGAGGCGGGTGAAGAACGGAATGATCCCCATGGCCACGCCGTTGATCGAGCCGTCGATCACATCGCCATCACCGC
The DNA here is from genome assembly GCA_963772935.1 of uncultured Alphaproteobacteria bacterium. Taxonomy (GTDB): domain Bacteria; phylum Pseudomonadota; class Alphaproteobacteria; order Rhodobacterales; family Rhodobacteraceae; genus JANNNF01. The sequence continues at coordinate 785,563 of CAVYZK010000009.1, forward strand.
GCCGCCAGAGGAAGCTGCCAAGCCATTTGGCGGGGCGCACGAAGACGAAGTCATAGACCTCATCAAAGTACCATTTGTTCAGCAAGAACAGGTACAGCGGGCGCTGCTGTGCGGCCAGACGTTTCGGCAGCTCGGGGTTCTTGATGTAGAACAGCCACGCCACCGCAAAGCCGATGATCATCGCGATGAAGGGCGAGACCTTGACCCAGTTTGGGGCCTCATGCGCCGCGTGGATCACATGGTTGTCCGGCCCCATGAAGATCGCGCCTTTCGGGGCGGCACCTGTGGGGGCGTGGGCTGCGGCATCGGTTGCAGGGGCGGCATGACCTTCGGTTTCGGTGGTCGCAACAGCCTCTGGTGCAGGTTCGGTTGCAGGCGCAACCGGCGCTTCGGTCGTGGTGGCGGCAACAGCCCCCTCCGCAGCCGGGGCCTCGGTCGTTGCAACAGCGGTGTGATCCGTCGCTGCCGCGCCTTCCGCCTCGTGATGGGCTTCCGCCTCCATCCCGAACCAGTCGCGGACCTGATCCACTTCGCCGAAGAACACGTTGTACCAGATCATCCCGGAAAACGCCGCACCCAGTGCCAGCACCCCAAGCGGGATCAGCATGACGGTCGGGCTTTCATGCGGTTCATGGTGGTGGTCGTCATGCCCGTGACCATGATGGCCATGACCGTGACCATGCCCAGCCCCATGCGCCCGGCTTTCCCCGTAGAAGGTCAGGAACATCAGCCGCCAGGAATAGAAGCTGGTCATGCAGGCCGCAGCCACCAGCAGCCAGAAGGCATAGGACGACCCGACCCAGGCGCTCTCAATCACCGCGTCCTTCGACAGGAACCCGGCAAAGCCATAATGCGTCAGCGGAATGCCGACCCCGGTAATCGCCAGCGTGCCGATCAGCATCGCGGCAAAGGTCAGCGGGATTTTCTTCCGCAAGCCGCCATAGTTGCGCATGTCCTGTTCATGGTGGGTGGCGGTGATCACCGACCCCGCGCCCAGAAACAGCATGGCCTTGAAGAACGCATGGGTGAACAGGTGGAACATCGCCACCGAATACACCCCGCAGCCCGCCGCCACGAACATGTAGCCAAGCTGCGAACAGGTCGAATAGGCGATCACACGCTTGATATCGTTCTGCACCAGACCAACCGTCGCCGCAAAGAACGCGGTGGTGGCCCCGACGACGACGATCATCGCCTTCGCCTCGGGCGCGTATTCAAACAGCGGCGACATGCGGCAGACAAGGAACACCCCTGCCGTCACCATCGTGGCGGCATGGATCAGCGCCGACACCGGGGTCGGGCCTTCCATCGCGTCAGGCAGCCAGGTGTGCAGGAACAGTTGCGCCGATTTGCCCATTGCCCCGATGAACAGCAACACACCAATCAGGTTGGCCGCGTTCCAGTCGGCCCAAAGAAAGCGCAGGTTGGTTTCGGCAAGTGCTGGTGCCGCAGCAAACACATCGTCAAAACGAATGCTGTCGGTCAGATAGAACAGCGCGAAGATGCCAAGGGCAAAGCCGAAATCGCCGACCCGGTTGACCACGAAAGCCTTGATCGCAGCGGCATTGGCGCTTGGTTTCTTGTAGTAAAACCCGATCAGCAGGTACGACGCGACACCCACCCCTTCCCAGCCAAAGAACATCTGCACAAGGTTATCAGCCGTCACCAGCATCAGCATGGCAAAGGTGAAGAACGAAAGATACGCGAAGAACCGGGCGCGGTAAGGCTCGCTATCGCTCCAGTTCTCGTCATGCGCCATGTAGCCGAAAGAATAGAGGTGGACCAAGGCAGACACCGAGTTCACCACCACCAGCATGATCGCCGTCAACCGGTCCAGCCGGATCGCCCATTCGGTATCCAGCGTGCCGGATTGAATCCAGGTCAGCAGGTGGATGTGCTGGGTCTCGCCATCAAAGGTCAGGAAAATGACCCAGGACAGGAAGGCCGCAAGGAACACGAGGGCCGTGGTCAGCACCTGCCCCGCCCGTTCGCCAATGAAGCGCCAGCCAAACCCGCAGAGCAAGGCCCCGATCAGGGGGGCGAAAAGAATTATGGTTGCCATGGGGTCAGCCCTTCATCACGTTGACGTCTTCGACGTCGATGGTGCCGCGGTTGCGGAAGAACACCACGAGGATCGCAAGGCCAATTGCGGCCTCGGCGGCGGCGACGGTGAGGACGAACATGGTGAACACCTGCCCCACCAGATCGCCCAGATGGCTGGAAAACGCGACAAGGTTGATGTTGACGGCCAGCAGCATCAATTCGATCGACATCAGAATGACGATCACGTTCTTCCGGTTCAGGAAGATGCCGAAGATGCCAATGACAAACAACGCCGCCGCCACCGCCAGATAATGTTCAAGTCCAACCATCACTCAGTCCCTCCGGGTCTGTTGCCCGTTGTCCTCGCCCCGGCGTATGCCGGGGTCTCGATTGTTTCCCGCGTGGTCTGACCGGACCTGCGGGGCCCCGGCCTGCGCCGGGGCGGGACAGGGGCTACAACCCCTGCCCCGGCTTCACGTCCATCAGCTCCATCGCCTTGGCCGGGTCGCGCCACATCTGGTGCAGCACGTTCTGGCGCTTCACGTCTTTGCGGTGGCGCAGCGTCAGCAGGATCGCGCCGATCATCGCGACCAGCAGGATCAGGCCCGAAGCCTGGAACAGGTAGATGTACTTGTCATAGATCAGCAGGCCAATCGCGCGGGTGTTTTCCACCTGCGCCGCATCGGGCGCAACAGCCCCGCGCAGGCCCATGGCGCCTTCCGCAGTGACCCAAGCCCCGATGCCGATGGAGATTTGCATCAGGATGATCACCCCGATCAGCAGAGCCAGCGGCATGATCTTGGCCATTTCGCCCTTCAGCTCGGCAAAATCCACGTCCAGCATCATCACCACGAACAGGAACAGCACGGCGACTGCACCGACATAGACGATGATCAGCAGCATCGCCACAAACTCGGCCCCCAGCAGCACGAACAGGCCAGCCGAGGACAGGAACGCGAGGATCAGCCACAGCACCGAATGCACCGGGTTACGGCTGACCGTGACCAGCAGGCCTGCGGCCACCGTGACGGCGGCAAAGACGTAAAAGGCAAAATCTGCAACGCTCATGGCGCTTTCCCTTCGGTTTCGGCAAAGACCGCTTGCGCGATTTCCAGTGCCTTTTGCATCGCGGGCATACCGCCAAACATGCTCATCTGCCAGATCACTTCGGCAATTTCGCGCGGGGTGGCCCCGGCGGCCAAGGCGTGGCGCACCGTCAGTTTCATCTGCGCCTCGGCCTGCGCGCCCAGAACGGTCAGTGCGGCCAGCGTCACCAGCAGCCGGGTCTTGGCATCCAGCCCTTCACGGTTGAAGGTCTTGCCGAACCACAGTTCCAGCATGTCTTTCGACATGGTGGGAAACATCTTGTCGAACCCCGGAAACGCAGTGTTTTCTGCCCCCGGGTTGAAGGCGCGCAGCATATCCTGCCCGCTTTCCATCATCGTCTTCATCATCTTTGCGAAGTCATCGGTCATACCGCAGCCTCCCGCCATTGTTTCAAGCCCGCCACTGCCCAGACGCCGCCAGCCTGCGAAAAACCCGGATCGGGCAGCAGGGCATCCGGAAACGAGGGGGCGGTGGCGTGGGTCAAAGATCCGGCTTCCATAAGTTCAGTGGTTAGCGATAGGGCGCGTCAAGTTCCAGATTGCGGGCAATCTCGGCTTCCCACCGCGCGCCGTTTTCAAGAAGCTTGTCCTTGTTATAGAACAACTCCTCACGGGTTTCGGTCGCAAATTCGAAGTTCGGACCTTCGACAATGGCATCGACCGGGCAGGCTTCCTGGCAGAAGCCGCAGTAGATGCACTTGGTCATGTCGATGTCATAGCGGGTGGTGCGGCGGCTGCCATCCTCACGCGGTTCAGCGTCGATGGTGATGGCCTGCGCCGGGCACACCGCCTCGCACAGTTTGCAGGCGATGCAGCGTTCTTCGCCATTCGCATAGCGGCGCAAGGCGTGTTCGCCCCGGAAACGGGGGCGACAGCGGGCCTTTTTCATGCGGATAGTTCAGGGTCGCCTTGGGGCGCAGGAAATACTTCATGCCAAGGCCGAAGCCTTTGATGAAATCCACCAGCAGGAAGTATTTGGTGGCGCGGGTCCAGTCGATGTTGCTCATGGTCAGCCTCCAATGGTCCAGCGCGCCCAAAAGCCGCCAAGTACTTCAAATTTCGCCAGAAACGCGACGATCACCACCCAACCCAGCGACAGCGGCAGGAACACTTTCCAGCCGATCCGCATCAACTGATCATAGCGATAGCGCGGCACGATGGCCTTCACCATGGCGAACATGAAGAAGAAGAACGCCATCTTGCCCACCATCCACAGCGCCCCATCGGGCAGGCCGGGAATGGGCGACAGCCAGCCACCGAAGAACAGGATGCTCATCAGCGCGCACATGAGGAAAATCGCGATGTATTCGCCGGCCATGAACAACAGGTACGGGGTCGAGGAATATTCCACCATGAAGCCTGCGACCAGTTCCGATTCAGCCTCGGGCAGATCGAAGGGCGGGCGGTTGGTTTCGGCCAAGGCGCTGATGAAGAACAGGAACACCATCGGGAAGTGCGGAATCCAGTACCAGTTGAACAGCCCGAAATCACCGCGCTGTGCATCGACAATCGAGGAAAAGTTCATCGACCCGGTAGAGATGATGATGCCGATGATGATCAGGCCCAGTGAGACCTCGTAGGAAATCATCTGCGCCGCAGACCGCAGCGACCCGAGAAACGGGTATTTGGAGTTGGACGCCCAGCCCCCCATGATCACGCCGTAAACCTCAAGGCTGGACACCGCGAAGACGAACAGGATGGCCACGTTGATGTTCGAAAGCACCCAGCCATCGGCAAACGGGATCACCGCCCAGCCCAGCATCGCAAGGATGAACGACAGCAGGGGGGCAAGGAAGAACACCGGGCGGTCCGCCCCCGCCGGAATGACGATTTCCTTGACCACATATTTCAGCGCATCGGCCACCGATTGCAGCAGGCCGAACGGCCCCACCACGTTCGGGCCGCGCCGCATCTGGACGGCGGCCCAGATCTTGCGGTCGCCGTAGACCAGAAACAGCAGGCTGATCATCACGAAGCCCACGATCAGCAGGCTTTGCGCCGCGATCAGAACTGCCGTCCCGAACCCTGTGGAAAGAAACTCAGCCATGGTTGAACCCTATCATCATATCGTCGGTATCCCGCGCGCACCGCAATCGCGCACTGTGACCTCGGCGTCAATCGTTGCTATCCCGCGCGGCAACGCCGCCGAGATGGTGTAGACCGCATCCCCACGCGACACCGCGCCATCCCGCGTCACTGTTGTGCGCACGTGGCGCGCAAAACCAAAACCCCGGATCAGCGCATATTGTGCGGCGGCGCAGCGGGCGTAGTCTTCGACTTGGGTCTGATCCTGCGCCCCCGTCATTGCCACCCGGAAATTCACCAGATCGCCGTCCAGCAGCACCGTCTCTATCCCCTTGTAGGCCGTGGCTTGCGGGGTTTGGTCCTGCTGCGCACAGCCGCTCAGGGCCGCAAGCGCGACCATCAGGGTGGCAAGCAGCAGGGCCTGAGTCAGCATCATTCGGCGGCCATCGGCGTTGCAGCCCGGGCTGCCGCAAGGGCGGACAGATCCGCCATCACGGTGGACGCCCGGGCAATCGGGTTGGTCAGGTAGAAATCGCCGATCACGTTGCGGAAGGTGGCCTTGCCGGGTTCGCGCAGGGTCAGCGGCGTGATGGCGTTTTCCGCCACCTCGTCGATCCGGCCCAGATGCGGCGCGACGGCCACCACGGCGGCGCGCAGGGTGCCAAGGCTGTCCCACGGCAGGGTCGCCCCCAGTTCCGCCGACAGTGCCCGCAGGATTGCCCAGTTTTCCTTGGCCTCGCCCGGTGCAAAGCCAGACCGCATCGCCAGTTGCGGGCGGCCTTCGGTGTTGACGAACAGCCCGTTTTCTTCGGTATAGGCGGCCCCCGGCAGGATCACGTCGGCACGCGCCGCCCCCCGGTCACCATGGCTGCCCTGATAGATCACAAAGGCCCCTTTGGCGATTTCGACCTCATCCGCGCCAAGGTTATAGATCACCTCGGCCCCATCCGTCGCCGCAACCAGCCCGCCATCGGTGACGGCCCCCACATCCATCGCCCCCACGCGGGACGCGGCGGTGTGCAGGATCAGCAGTTTTGAGTTGGAGTTTTCCGCCAGCTTGATGGCATGGGCCAGAACCGCCTCGCCATCGGCCTCGTTGATCGCGCCCTGCCCCACGATCACCAGAGTCGGCCTGGCGCGGGTTTCTTCGGATATCTCCTGCGACGACAGCGCGACCAAGGCCGCCCGGTCGGTGCCGACATGCGCATAGTCATAGGTCAGATCAACCGCCTGCCCCACCAGCCCGATCTTGGCCCCGTTGATCCACGCCTTGCGGATACGGGCGTTCAGCACCGGAGCCTCAACCCGAGGGTTGGTGCCGATCAACTGGATCATCTTTGCGCTGTCGATGTCTTCGATCGTCGCGGTGCCGACATAGGCACCCCGGTTGCCAATCGGCAGACGCGCGCCATCGGTGCGGCATTCGACATGGCCGCCAAGGCCTTCGATCAGGGTTTTCAGGCTGAACGCCGCCTCGACCGGAACCAGATCGCCGACCAATCCGGCGATCTTGCGCCCCTTCATTGCCGCCGCCGCCACGCCCAAAGCCTCGGCCCAGCCCGCTTTGCGCAGACGGCCGTTTTCGCGGATATAGGGCGTGTCGAGCCGTTGGCGGCGAAGCCCGTCCCAGACGAAACGGGTCTTGTCGGAAATCCATTCCTCGTTCACGCCGTCATGGTTGCGCGGGATGATGCGCATGACTTCGCGGCCCTTGGTATCGACCCGGATGTTGCTGCCGACCGCATCCATCACGTCGATGGTTTCGGTCTTGGTCAGCTCCCACGGACGGGCGGTAAAGGCGTAAGGCTTTGATGTCAAAGCCCCAACCGGGCACAGGTCGATGATGTTGCCTTGCAGGTTGCTGTCCAGCGTGGCGTTCAGATAGCTGGTGATCTCGCTATCCTCGCCGCGCCCGGTCTGGCCCATCTGGGTGATGCCCGCGACCTCGGTCGTAAAGCGCACGCAGCGGGTGCAGGAGATGCAGCGGGTCATCTTGGTCTCAACCAGCGGCCCGAGGTTCAAGTCCTCGGACGCCCGTTTCGGCTCGCGGTAGCGGCTGAAATCGACGCCAAAGGCCATCGCCTGATCCTGCAAATCGCACTCGCCGCCCTGATCGCAGATCGGGCAATCGAGCGGGTGGTTGATCAGCAGAAACTCCATCACGCCTTCGCGGGCCTTCTTGACCATCGGCGATTTGGTTTTCACCATCGGCGCTTCGCCATTGGGGCCGGGGCGCAGATCGCGCACCTGCATCGCACAAGATGCCGCAGGCTTGGGCGGGCCGCCCACCACCTCGACCAGACACATCCGGCAGTTGCCCGCGATGGTCAGCCGTTCATGGTAGCAAAAGCGCGGGATTTCCACGCCCGCCACTTCCGCCGCCTGAATGATGGTCATCGCGCCATCGACTTCAACCTCGATGCCGTCAAAACTGATTTTCTTGAGGTTGGTCATCATGCTAAGTCACCTAATCCTTGCGTCCCGCAGGCCCGTTTTGCTGGCGAATGATCGCCGCAACTAGAGCAAATATCTCGAAATTCCCGTTTTCTCGGCCAGCTCGCGCTTTCCGGCGGCGCACCAAGTGCTTGGCTGATTGATCAGGATCTTTCGGCTTTGCACGTAGCCGAGAAGTCGATCCTGAATAGCCCGTTCCCCGCCCATGACAACAGCCACCTCGGCCTCGGTGGCACGAGACAACCCTCTGCGCTTCGCTTCAACCTGCGCCCGATCCTTAACCTGCTGCACCGCTGCCCTATTCAGCATCAGGCTTCCTCTGCAACGCTTCGCAATTTCGTTCGCTATAGCGCTATCCAGTACATCCGTTCGCAATTCCGCCGAAAGCGGCGTGTTTCGCGGGATTTCCGGGGGGGCGCTGGTATCGACACAGCCGGTCACCGCAAAGGCTGCCGCTGCAACCAAAACCTGAAGAAACCGCCGGGTCGCACCCTTGGCCAGCAGCACAGCTTGCGGCAAGGAAGTAGCCGGTTTCATCGCACCCTGCGCAGCAGACAGATGTTTTGCGCGCGCCTCAATATCGCGCATCGCATATTTCGGGTCGAGATTGCCATAGCACATGTTTGTCACTCCGCTGCCACTTGGGTACAACCGTGGGTCCGCCACAGCACTGCGTCTTTCAGATACTTCCAGCCAAAGGCCTGATCGCTGTCGCCATCGCGGCGCAACATTTCCAGCCGCGCCAAAGCCTCGTCCAGCGTGGGTTTATGCCCCGCAGGTATCCACCACATGACGAAGTGCATGCGGCCCAGCACCTCGAACCACTCGGCCCGGCGTTCATAGAACTGCCGATGCACGGTGTTCCACACGAACGCCTCCAGCGTGCCGACCAATTCCCAGACCGTCAGGTTCGACACATACTGCGCGTCGCCGTTCAGCTTTGCCTCGGTGTTGCCAGTCCCCGGCTCACCCGAGCCTTCCATCATCCAGACAAACCCCGGCATCCGTTTGCCCAGACCATTCACCCGGTCCAACGCCTGCATGAATTCGGCTACACGCGGGTCATCGGTGGGGGCCAAGAGGCGGCCCACGTTCAACTCGGCAAGGTGCATCGCGCCGGTCATCTGTGATCACACGAGCCTTGCATGACAAGTTGCCCCTCGGCGGTCAGCAGGCTGTCTGGGTTGGTTTCGGGCGCATCGGCCCAGATGATCTCGGAACCGCCAAAGCGCTTGATGCAGTATTGCACAGCCTCGTACCGGCCGGCGCGGCGGGCCGCGTCCGACGTGCCAAGCGCATCGCGCACCACAACGGCAAAGGCGCGACGGTCATCGCGCGGGGCATCGACCGATGCCTTGAACCGTTTGCCGTCAAACAGCACCGGGGCCGGACGGTCACAGGCCGCAAGCGTCACCAGCAGCACAAAGCCTGCCAACACCACCTTCATGCGCACCCCTCCACATAGACCCAAGTTCCGGCTTCGTAGCGATCATAGATCGACGGCACAAGCCGTTTGCCCATGCCCGCACAACTGGCCTCTGCGGTTTTCCGGGCAGCGGCCCCTTCAAAGTTTGCAAAGGGTTGACCCGCATTGGTCACACGCAAGGGGTGCGCGGGTGGCGGGGGCGGTCAACCGCCCCCTGCCCCACACAGCCCGCCAGAACCAACACGGCTGCCATCCGTTTCACTCCGCCGCCATGGCGCCCATGCGCCCGGTGCGTTTGGCCTTGATGCGGTCCTCGATCTCATCCCGGAAATGCCGCACGAGGCCCTGGATCGGCCAGGCCGCCGCGTCGCCAAGGGCGCAGATGGTGTGGCCTTCGACCTGCTTGGTCACCGACAGCAGCATGTCGATTTCCTCGACCTCGGCGTCGCCTTTGACCAGACGGTCCATGACCCGCATCATCCAGCCGGTGCCTTCACGGCAGGGCGTGCACTGGCCGCAGCTTTCGTGCTTGTAGAACTTCGACAGCCGCCAGATCGCCTTGATCACGTCGGTGGACTGGTCCATCACGATCACCGCCGCCGTGCCCAGACCGGACCGCTGCTCGCGCAGCCAGTCGAAATCCATGATCGCGTCTTCGCATTGCGCGGCGTTCAGCATCGGCACGGATGAGCCGCCCGGGATCACCGCCTTGATGTTCTTCCACCCGCCGCGCACGCCGCCGCAATGGCGGTCCAGCAATTCGCGCAGCGTGATCGACATCGCTTCTTCGACCACACAAGGGTTGTTCACATGGCCCGAGATGCCGAACAGCTTGGTCCCGGCATTGTTCGGGCGGCCAAAGCCCGCAAACCACGCCGGACCCCGGCGCAGGATGGTCGGCACCACGGCGATGGATTCGACGTTGTTCACCGTGGTCGGGCAGCCATAAAGGCCCGAGCCTGCCGGGAACGGCGGCTTCATCCGCGGCATGCCCTTCTTGCCCTCAAGGCTTTCCAGCAGGGCGGTTTCCTCGCCGCAGATATAGGCCCCGGCCCCGTGGTGCAGGTAGCAGTCGAAATCCCAGCCCGAATTGGCGGCGTTGCGGCCCAGCAATCCAGCGTCATAGCATTCGTCAATCGCGGCCTGCAGCGCCTCACGCTCGCGGATATATTCGCCCCGGATGTAGATGTAGCAAGTGTTGGCATTCATTGCGAAAGACGCGATCAGCGCGCCTTCGATCAGCGTATGGGGGTCGTGCCGCATGATCTCGCGGTCTTTGCAGGTGCCGGGTTCGGATTCGTCGGCGTTGATCACCAGATAGGCGGGCCGCCCGTCAGACTGCTTGGGCATGAACGACCATTTGAGGCCGGTGGGAAACCCCGCCCCGCCACGCCCGCGCAGACCCGACGCCTTCATCTGGTCGATGATCGCATCGCGGCCACGCTGCACGATCTCGGCCGTGTTGTCCCAATGCCCACGCGCCATCGCGCCCTTCAGGCTGCGGTCGTGCATCCCGTAAAGGTTGGTGAAAATGCGGTCCTGATCCTTGAGCATTCCTTGCCCCCTCTTTACGTCCGGCGTTTCCGCCAAAGCTGATATGTCACGACCAACGCCCAGAAGAACGCGGCCAAAGCGGCAAGATCGAACAGAATGGCATAGCGGGTGTCCCACCCCATCTGCCCGCCCACCCACTGCGCGCCCAACCACAGGATCATCGTCGCCGCAACCACCAAGGCGACCAACCGGGCCTGTGCTGCATTCTGACGGTCCTGCGGGGTGGGCGCGGTCATCTTGTGCCCTCAGTAATCATTGGCCTTGGCGCGAAGACGGAACGCCTCCACCCCCTCGGCCAGGATCAGTTTCGCCTGCGCCACCCATTTGTCACGGGCAATGCGGCCTTTGAAGGTCTTCATGTTGGCATCCACCCACGCAATATCGGCCTCGGACCACGAGGCGATCTGGTCGAAGTGGTAAAAGCCCAACTCATTGCACAGCTTTTCCAGCGCGGGACCAATGCCTTCGATCTCTTTCAGATCATCCGCCTTGCCCCCACGCGGGGCCGCCAATTGCTCGGGTCCGGTCGAAGACATGACGGGCGCCGCAACAGGTGCCATGACGGGTGCCGCAACAGGAGCAACCGCAAGCACGGGCGCTGCGACCGCGTGTGCCATCACGGGGGCCGCTGCCATCACAGGGGCCGCAACCGGTGCCACACGCGCGGGCATCGCCGCTGGCTTTGCACCCGCTGTGCTGGCACTCGCCCCCCACGGCATGCCCATCACCACACCCGCCGCAAGAAACACCAGAACACCGAAAAACGCACCGATCACATAGCGAAACTCGCCGATGACAATGGCAATCGCCGCAGCGGCAATCCCCATTCCCAGTGCGATAATCCAGCCGCCCATCCAGGGCGCATTCGTGTTTTCAGCTTTCGACATCATGGTGTTATCCCTTTTTGCGCCCTAGTCAGTCCTCACCCCGCCCAATGCGTTCCGCCTGTGCAACTGATCCGCCAGCGGCCAGCACCTTTGCCTGCGCCACCCATTTGTCGCGGGTCGCACGGCCTTTGAAACCTTCGATATTCTCATCCACCCAGGCTATCTCGGCATCCGTCCAGCCAGCAATCTGGTCGAAGTGGAAGAACCCAAGCGACTGGCACAGCTTTTCCAGCTTCGGCCCGATGCCCCAGATCAGCTTCAGATCATCGCCCTTGCCGCCACGCGGGGCAGCCAAGCCTTTGGGCTGTTCGCCGACCGGCGCCGCCATCGCCGGGGCCTTGGCCTGCGGTGTCGCGGCAGGCGTTGCGTTCGGGGCATTGCCATCGGCCACCGGCTTGCCCTTGGATTTCGCCGGGGCCTCTTGCACCGTGACACCGCTGGCATCGGCGGGCAGGCCCGCCCCCGGTTTGGGCTCATGCGCGACAGTGGTAGCCGCAGGCACCTCGACGCGCGACTTGTTCAGCCACGGGGTCAGCAAGGGCACTTCGGTGCCGTCGATGCGTTTGACCGTATCGCCGATATCGACCGCAAACTGCACGCTCGCGTTATACTTCGCACGGCCTGCCTCATGGTCTTTCAGGCTGGTCAGGCCCGACAACGGCTCTGCCGCATAGCGCCCGATCTGCGATCCCGGAACCGGAACCTCGCCGTTGGAAAACCGCCCGATCAGATCGCGCAGGGACTGCGGCGTCAGATCCTCGTAATAATCCTTGCCGATCTGGGCCATCGGCGCATTGGCGCAGGCCCCCAGACATTCAACTTCTTCCCAACTGAACTTGCCATCCGCGCTCAACGCATGGGCGCGCGGATTGATCAGTTCCTTGCAGACCGCCACCAGATCTTCGGCCCCGCAGATCATGCAGGACGTGGTGCCGCAAATCTGGATATGGGCAATGGACCCAACGGGTTGCAACTGGAACATGAAGTAGAAGGTCGCCACTTCCAGCGCGCGGATATAGGCCAGCCCCAGCATCGCGGCCACATGTTCGATGGCTGGGCGCGACAGCCACCCTTCCTGTTCCTGCGCCCGCCACAGCAGCGGAATGATGGCCGATGCCTGACGGCCCTCGGGGTATTTTGATATCTGGCCATTCGCCCATGCAAGGTTTGCCGGGGTGAACGCGAAAGACGCGGGCTGGATGGGGTGCAGTCTACGAAGCATTGCTGATTTTCCGCGTGATGTGCGAGGTCTTGGGCCGGGCGCCGTGTGCGCAAGTCATGGCAGGGGGACGAGAGAGCAGAAAGGCCGTCATTGGAGTGCCGCCTCTCTGGTCTGCACCAACGAATGGCGCAAAGAGTTTTTCATGATATCCACAATCGCCGCGATACGAACCGGACCATCGGCGGTCTTGTCCAAAGCAAGCAGGGCGCGTCTGGTGCGCGGCAACTCGGCCGTAATTTCAAGCAGTTTGTCTTCGCAGCCAACAGCAATCGCGATAAGGTCGTCATCGCTGTCGATCCCACCATTCCGTGCTTTAGATGCCATCGACATGTTCAGGCGGTCCTGAACCCAACAAATATTCTCGGCATCCTGTGCCTCAAACGCGTCCACAACAGCTTGGGAATATCGAAACGGGGTGGTTCCGATGGCGCTGATGGCTTCCACCATACTTCTTTGAACCTTCAGACGACCTACATAATTTGGGGTATCCACACCGTATTGCAGATTGCAGTATAAAATTGCAATTGCCTCAAGCGAAATGGATTCATTGGCCCGAACAATTTCATCTACCGTCACGCTCACGTTCAGGTGTTTTGCAAAATCAAGAACAACGTCGCCTTCGTGAAGGGTTTCCCGATCAAATTTGAGAAACGTGACTTTTCCATCGCCGAACACTCTGTCCAGCATCTGGATGTTGTCTTTTGTTGTCACTTTATAAGGAAACCTGCTCAGTTTTCCCATCTTGAGAGTTTGCTGAAACCGGCTTGCCGACAAATCGGCAAAGGCACGGACATATCCAAATACACTGACGTTGCTGACATGCGGACGAACAAATGAAAGGAAGCTCACAAGGGCATCTTCGTCGCGACACTGCGACATTGCCTCGGCTGAAAAAAGAATTCTCTGCTTTTTGCAGTTCACCAACTCTTTTCTGAGTTGATTTAAAAATCTTTCGCCAATTTTTTCAGCCCGGTCCAAAAGAGCCGCGTTGTTCCCTACATTGTTGATTTCGGTTTTATCTTTCTTGAACGCGTACTGAAACGGGCCGCTGTGATTTGCTTGCCCCCACTTCGCATAAGCAAGGTCGTCAAATTCAAGCCGGGAAAACGTCTCCTGAATCGAGCTTGAGCCGGTTTTGTGAAAACCGACATGCAAGATCAATTCTGGTTTCTGTTTTGCGCCGATGTTCACCTGTCAATCTCCCCGAACACCACGTCCATGGTGCCGATGATTGCGGCCACGTCGGCCAGTTGGTGCCCTTTGCAGATGTAATCCATGCTCTGCAGATGCAGGAACCCCGGCGCGCGGATTTTGGCGCGGTAGGGTTTGTTCGACCCATCCGCCACCAGATAGACGCCGAATTCGCCCTTGGGGGCCTCGACGCTGGCATAAACTTCACCGGCAGGCACGTGGAAGCCTTCGGTGTAAAGTTTGAAGTGATGGATCAGCGCCTCCATCGAGGTTTTCATATCAGCGCGGCTTGGCGGCGTGATCTTGCCACGCGCCAGAATCTCGCCCTGTTCGACCCGCAACTTGGCCACGGCCTGCCGGATGATCGAGGTGCTTTCGCGCATTTCGGCCATGCGGCACAGATAGCGGTCATAGCAGTCGCCGTTCTTGCCGACCGGGATCTTGAACTCGAACTCGTCGTAGCATTCATAGGGCTGCGAGCGCCGCAAATCCCACGCAAGGCCAGACCCGCGCACCATGACGCCGGAATAGCCCCAGTGCAGAATATCGTCCTCGGTCACGATGCCGATATCGGCGTTGCGCTGTTTGAAGATGCGGTTTTCGGTCAGCAAGCCGTCGATATCATCCAGCACAGCGGGAAATTCGACCGCCCATTGGTCGATATCCTCCAGCAGAGCCGGTGTCAGATCCTGATGCACGCCGCCGGGACGGAAATAGGCCGCGTGCAGACGCGCGCCGCAAGCCCGTTCATAGAACACCATCAGCTTTTCGCGTTCCTCGAACCCCCACAGCGGCGGGGTCAATGCGCCGACGTCCATCGCTTGGGTCGTGACGTTCAGGATGTGGTTCAGCACCCGGCCGATTTCGCAGAACAGCACCCGGATCAGGCTGGCGCGGCGCGGCACCACCGTGCCGGTCAGCCGTTCGATCGCCAGACACCAGGCATGTTCCTGGTTCATCGGGGCCACATAATCCAGCCGGTCGAAATAGGGCAGGTTTTGCAGGTACGTCCTGCTTTCCATCAGCTTTTCGGTGCCCCGGTGCAAGAGGCCGATATGCGGATCGCAGCGTTCCACGATCTCGCCGTCCAGTTCCAGCACCAGCCGCAAAACCCCGTGTGCCGCAGGGTGTTGCGGGCCGAAGTTGATGTTGAAGTTGCGGATCTTCTGCTCGCCTGTCACGGCGTCGTCGAATTTGCCGTCCATCATGGTTGAACCCTCATGCGAGTGCCTCGTTGCGGTTGCGCAGCCATGCGTCCGGCAGGGCCGGAAACAGCGCCGTCACAGCGTCATATTGCGGGCGCAGCAGGCGTTGCGCCGCGCTGCGTTGATCTGCGTCCATCGCCAGGGGCGTGCCTTCATGCACCCGGCGGTCAAGATCGGGGTTATGGGTGCGCAGCCCCAGAAACCCGCACAGCCGCGCCACGCCGGGGGCTGTCATCAGGTCTTCCATGAACATCACCAGCAACCGGGCACCGGGCACAGCCGCCATAAGCTTGGGCAGCGCAGCCCGGTAATCGCCGCGAAGCAGCAGGTCATGCCCGCCCTCCCCCGCCGCCAGAACCTGCGCCATCACCCCGCGCGCCGTGGCCGCAAAGTCGCCCTTGGGGCTGCGGGCGGCCATCATGCGGACGTGGCTCCAAAGCCGCGAAACCGGGTCGCGCATCAGGTAAACCACCTTCGACGCAGGCGTCAGGCCGACCATGTGCCGCAAGGCAGGTTCAGGCATCATCGCATAAGACGGGGTCACGTCGCCCACCAGACGCCCGTTGGCCCCTGCGGTCATATAGTCCAGATAACCCGCATCACTGCGGGCCTGCAACACACCCAGCCAATCCCGCGTATCCTGTACCCGCACGCGCAGCCTGTCGGCTTTCGACCCTGTCGCTGCGGCCTGCTGGGCGCTCAGCACCTCGACATCCATCGTCAAGCGCGCCAGTTGCCGGGCTTGCGCCTGTGGGCTGGACATGTCGAAATAATGCAGTTCCTTGACCGCCCGAAAGTGACAGTCCGGGTGGCCCGACAGATAGTCGTGCAGCCACGAGGTGCCCGCCTTGGTGGCCCCGACCCCGAACAGCACTGGCGCGCGCTCGTTCATGAAACTCAGGCCTTTTTCTCATCCCCCGGCAGGATGTATTGCGCACCCTCCCACGGGGACATGAAATCAAATTGACGGTATTCCTGCACCAGCTTCAGCGGCTCATACACCACGCGCTTCTGCGCCTCGTCATAGCGAACCTCGGTGTAGCCGGTGGTCGGAAAATCCTTGCGCAGCGGGTGCCCGCGAAAGCCGTAATCGGTCAGGATGCGGCGCAGATCGGGGTGGCCGGAAAACAGGATGCCGAACATGTCGAACACTTCACGTTCAAACCAGTTGGCACTTGGGTGTACGGTGTGCAGCGACGGCACCATGTCATCCGGGCGCACGGCCACCTTCAACCGGATGCGGTGGTTCTGGTACATCGACAGGAAGTGATAGACGACATCATAGCGCGCCACCCGTTCGGGGTGATCGACCGCCGTGATATCGACCAGACTGGAAAACCGGCAGGCCGCGTCCAGTTTCAAAAACTCGACCAGCCCCACCAAGGCAGGCAAGGCAACCGTCAGAGTCAGCTCGCCAAAGGCAACGGTCGATCCCAGCACCGCATCGGGGTTCTTGGCGTCGATATGGGCGGCCAGTTCGTTCAAAGCATCGGACATATCGGTTCCTCAGCGGGTAATGGTGCCGGTGCGGCGGATTTTGCGCTGCAACTGCAAGATACCATACAGCAGCGCCTCGGCGGTAGGGGGGCAGCCGGGCACATAGATATCGACCGGAACGATCCGGTCACAACCGCGCACCACGCTATAGCTGTAGTGATAATAACCGCCGCCATTGGCACAGGAGCCCATCGAAATCACATAGCGGGGTTCCGGCATCTGGTCGTAAACCTTGCGAAGCGCCGGGGCCATCTTGTTGGTCAAGGTGCCCGCCACGATCATCAGGTCAGACTGGCGCGGCGATGCGCGCGGGGCGGTGCCAAAGCGTTCCACATCATAGCGCGGCATGGCAACATGGATCATCTCGACCGCGCAGCAAGCCAGACCAAAGGTCATCCAGTGCAGGCTGCCGTTGCGCGCCCAGTTGATGATGTCTTCGGTCGAGGTCAGCAAGAACCCCTTGTCCTGCAACTCACGGTTCAGCGCCTGCGTGGCAACCTCGGCGTCGCCGCCTGCGGTGTTCGCCCCCAACATCACTCCCATTCCAGCGCCCCCTTCTTCCACTCATAGGCAAAGCCGATGGTCAACACGCCCAGAAACAGGATCATCGACCAGAACCCCACCATGCTGATCTCCCCAAAGGCGACCGCCCATGGGAACAGGAAGGCCACCTCCAGATCGAAGATGATGAACAGAATCGACACAAGGTAAAAGCGCACGTCGAACTTCATCCGGGCATCGTCGAAGGCGTTGAAGCCGCATTCGTAGGCGCTGACCTTTTCGGGGTCCGGGTTTCGCACAGCCAGTACAAAGGCGGCAAGGATCAGGACAAGCCCCAGCCCGATTGCAAGCGCAAGCAGGATAAGGATCGGAAGATACTCTCGAAGAAGGTGGTCCACGAGGCGCTCCTTTAGCTGGCTGCGGGCGAGCTGCGGGTGATGCCCCCGCGTGGTCTCTTGGCCTCTCGTTTACTCCGCCCCCTTGGCGGGGTCAACTGAAGGCAGGCCGAAAAGACGCGGCTGCGACAAGGGGTTCTGCGGTTTTGCCAGAAGCGGGTCAGGTTTGGGCAGCACGCGCTGTTTGCGTTAACGGATGACCTCAATGGAAACGCCGACCTTCAGGTCGGCCCAGGCCCGGTCGGCGGTCAGCACCGTCGCCCCCAGGTCCATCGCAAGCGCCAGACAACAGCGGTCACCAAGCGAGAGGCCAAGGTGGCGGGTGGGGGTGCGCAGGTGGCCAGAGGCGCGTGCAAGTGCCGAGGTGAACGGAACGAAGGTTGTCGGCAGAGCATCAAGCAATGACAACGCGACAGAATCCGCCATGCCCCATTCCTGAAGTTTGGCGACGACTTCTGCCTCGTTCACTGTCGAGACATAAGACGCCCCAATAATCTCACCCACTCGGCTGGCCCCCTTTTCGTTGCCGAACACCGCAAGGATCACTGACGAATCAAGGACATAAATCACTCGCGCGCCGCTTCTGCACGTTTTTCAGCGATGAACTCATCTACGATGCTCTCGCCCTCGCGCTTGTAGGGAGCGAAGATTGCTTGGATCCGTGCGATGCGGGCGTCCAGCGTCTCGATCACCAGTGCACCGTCCTGAACCCGGATCACCACCCGTTCACCCGGTTTGATCCCCGCCGCCTCGCGCAGCGCGATGGGGATCAGCACGCGGCCATCCTTGCCAAAGCTGGCATGAGCTTGCAGCACCGGGTCTTTCTGACCCAAAGCCGCGACGGACGCTTCCGAGAAGCCCTGAGGATTTGGCATGGCATGCCCCTTTTGACACTAGTCTACAAAATGACAGTTTTCTCAAAAATGTCAATTCTGCCAAATCCGTCAAACTTGACCTATTCCACCACCGGCACCACGACCGCGCCCGACAACTCGCCCTGCCCTGCCAGCAATGCCTCGGCGCGGATGATGCGGGCGATCTGCGCCACGTCCTCGACCGAAAATGTCAGCGGCAGGCGCATGTCCACCAACCCCGCCAGCACGGCATCGGTCTGCGGCAAGGCTACCGGGTCCGCATAGCGCCAATGGCTGTAGCGGCTGGTGAAGGCCACGGGGTCGGCGGCCCCAAACCATTTCAGCTCGACCCCCCGGGCCGCACAACCGGCGATCAGGCCCGCAACGCGCTCAGGCTCCCACTCCGGCAGGGTGAACTGGAACGACGAGCCCATATAGACCTCATGATCGGGCCGGGGGATCAGCCGCAGGCCGGGGGTGTGGTCCAGCCCCGCCTCCATCGTCCGGTACAAAGCGGCCCAACGGTCGCGCCTGTCGATCAGCATCCCGACCTGCGGCCGCAGAATCGCCGCGCGCAGGTTATCCATCCGGCCCGAGATGTTGGGAATATCCAGCCGCAACGCTTCAAACACCTCTGGCCCCGGCGCCGCCCGGTGCCGCCCGTACAGCATATACGACCCCGACAGCAGGATCGCGCGGGCGGCAATCTCGGCATCGTCCGTGATCAGAAACCCGCCCTCACCTGCGTTCATGTGCTTGTAGGTCTGCATCGAATAGCAGCCGACAATGCCATGCCGCCCCGAAGGGATGCCACGCCATTCCGCCCCCATGGTATGCGCGCAATCCTCGATGACCTTGATGTTCAGACGGTTACAGATCGCCATCAGCGCATCCATATCGCAGACATGACCGCGCATGTGGGACAGTAAAAGAACCTTCGCGCCGCTGGCCTGCGCCATCGCCTCCAGATGCACCAGATCAATCGTCAGGTCCGGCGTCACCTCGACAAACACCGGCCTTGCCCCAAGACTGGCAATAGCACCCGGCACCGGGGCGAGGGTGAAGGCGTTCGACAAGACCGGGTCACCGGGACCAACCTGCAAGGCGCGCAAGGCGGTGGCCATCGCATAGCCCCCCGACGCCACCGCAAGGCAATAGCGCGCGCCGGTAAAGGCCGCAAACTCCTCCTCCAGCAAGGCGGTCTCCGCAACCTCGTCGGGGGCGGTGTTGTAACGGTGCAGGCGACCATGCTGCAGAACCGCAAGGGCGGCCGCAATCCCCGCCTCGGGGATCGGCTCTTGCTGGGTGAAGGATCCGGTGAAGCGTTCCATGGGGGGGGTCCTTGGGGGTGGAATGGCACGCCATTAGGTGAGGCTTGCAGGCGGAGTGACATCAGAAAAAGGGGGAGCAGATCAAACTGGGTTGGGATCGGTAAGATTGCCAACTAGATGTCCAGGGGGTGCATACCGGTGGCATTGACGAGGATCATCGGAACAGGGATCGCTTCGATCAGTCAACGTGCTTGAACGGTCGGAATGCAGGGTCTTATGCTTCGATTTATTGTTGCGTTTGATTTTTGAAGCTTGAGTGCCCCAGCCGATACTGCCGATGTACCACGTCTTTCAAATGGACTCAGTTGACGTCATCGCTCTGTTGTCATCATCAAGCTGGAAAGCCCATTGGTGGATGGCGTGGAGGTGAAGCAATGCAAAGGAGAAATGCTCGGAAAACCATTTGAGGCGTCTTTTTCAGGCGATGTTCCGGCGGCCCCTTTCGAATTGGTGATACGCGCATCTCCCCTCTCCGAAGATGCAAACTTCACGATCGCAGTTTTGCTTACGGACGTAATCTGTCTCCAAAAGAATAGAGGTGCTGCCGAAGCGCACATGGAAAGATACAGCGGTGAAAAGAGCGGATTTATGACAAAGTAACCTCCCTAAGTGCAACGAATTCAACCCGTTTCAGGAACAGACCCCCTCACCCAATCCACCGCCCCACAACCTCCCCCAACGCCCCATACCCGTCCAGCAGCGCCTCGGGCTGCAACCGCTCCACCCCGCGCCCTTCCGGCCCAAACGTCACAAGTGCCACCGGCACCCCCACAGCCAGCCCTGTTTTTCGGTCCGTCTCGGTATCGCCGATCAGCATCGACCGCCGCAAAGCCCCCCCCGACCGTTCCACCGCCGCCACATACGGCGCGGGGTCGGGCTTGCGCGTCGGCAAGGTATCCGCCCCGATCATCGCGCCGAACATATTCCGCACGCCTAGGCGTTTCAGCAATTCCTCCGCCAAAGCGGCGGGTTTGTTGGTGCAGATCGCCACGGCATAGCCGTTGCGGCGCAAGGACTCGACCGCCTCCGCCGCCCCCGGATACAGCCGGGTGTGGACGTCGATCCCCTCGGCATAGGCGGCCAAAAGCCGAGGGTATTCGCGGTCCACGTCCGCCTCAGTATACCCGCCGACCCGCGAAAACCCCAGGCGCAGCATCGCCCGCCCCCCATGAAAGGCGGTCAGCGTGTCATCCACCCCCAGCAGCGCCCCATGGCCCAGTTGCACGAAACAGGCGTTCGCGGCGGCCAGAAGGTCGGCGGACGTATCGGCCAAGGTGCCGTCCAGATCGAAAACCACACAGCGCATCGGGCACCCTTTGTAACAAACGCTGAAACAGCGTGAGGCATGGCCCCTTGCCACGCAGCCCCCTTTGCGTAAAACGGGCGGAACACAAAGGAAAGGGCCAGCATGTCGGTCTCATTGATCATTCTGGCCGCAGGGCAAGGCACGCGGATGAACTCCGACCTGCCCAAGGTGCTGCATCATTTGGCAGCAGCCCCCCTGCTGCACCACGCGCTGACGGCGGGGCGGTCGCTCGATCCGTCGCGGATTGTGGTGGTGACCGGGCATGGGGCAGAGGCTGTGGCGAAATCTGCCACCGCGTTTGATGACAGCGTGGTCTGCGTGCTGCAAGACCCGCAGCTTGGCACCGCCCACGCCGTGGCGCAGGCGGCCCCGATGCTGGCGGATGCCACGGGCGACGCGATTGTGCTGTACGGCGACACGCCGTTCATCAGGCCTGAGACGCTGCAAGCGATGCTGGATGCCCGCGCGCAGCATGCCGTGGTGGTGCTGGGGTTTCAGGCCGCCGATCCGGGGCGCTATGGTCGGCTGATTGCGGATGGCGACAGTCTGGAGCGGATTGTCGAGTGGAAAGACGCGAGTGAAGCGGAGCGGGCGATTACCCTGTGCAATTCCGGCGTGGTCTGTGCCGATGCGAAAACGCTGTTTTCGCTGGTGGCACAGGTGGGCAACGCCAATGCCGCGGGGGAGTATTATCTGCCTGATATCGTGGGCCTCGCCCGTGCGCTGGCCTGTCGGCGGGCTATGTGACCTGCGAACAGGCGGAAACCATAGGCATCAACACCCGCGCGCGAACTGGCGCAGGCCGAAGCCGCGTTCCAGACCCGCGCCCGGGCTGAGGCGCTGGACAATGGCGTCACGCTGACCGCCCCCGACACCGTGTTCTTCGCGCTCGACACGCATATTGGCCGCGATGCCACCATCGGCCCGAACGTGATCTTCGGGCCAGCGGTGACGATTGAATCCGGGGCCGAGATCAAGGGCTTCTGCCATCTGGAAGGCTGCCATATCTCACGCGGTGCCCAGGTCGGCCCCTTTGCCCGGCTGCGCCCGGGGGCGGAGTTGGCCGAGGACGTGCATGTCGGCAACTTCGTGGAAATCAAGAATGCCATCCTTGATGAGGGCGTCAAGGTCGGCCATCTGACCTATATCGGCGACGCCGATGTGGGCGAGTTTACCAACATTGGCGCAGGCACCGTGACCTGCAATTATGATGGCGTGCTGAAGCACCGCACCACCATCGGCAAACGCGCCTTCATCGGGTCCGATACCATGCTGGTGGCCCCGGTCACGGTGGGTGATGGCGCGATGACGGCCTCGGGGTCGGTGATCACCATGGACGTGCCGGCCGATGCCTTGGCCGTGGCGCGCGGGCAGCAGGTCAACAAACCGGGCTTTGTGGGCCGGTTCATGGAAAAGCTGCGCGCGATCAAGGCCGCAAAGGGGGCCGCGTAAATGTGTGGAATTGTTGGCGTTCTGGGCCACCACGAGGTTGCCCCCCTGCTGGTCGAGGCGTTGAAGCGGCTGGAATATCGCGGCTACGACTCTGCCGGAATTGCCACCGTCAACAACGGCAGGCTGGACCGCCGCCGTGCTGTGGGCAAGCTGGTGAACCTGTCGGACCTGCTGGTGCATGACCCCCTGCCCGGCAAATCCGGCATCGGCCACACCCGTTGGGCCACGCACGGCGCGGCCACCGTGGTGAACGCGCACCCCCACAAGGCGGGCCCGGTGGCCGTGGTGCACAACGGCATCATCGAGAACTTCCGCGAGTTGCGCGCCGAGTTGGCCGAGGCGGCTATGTGCAGGAATCCCAGACCGATACCGAAACCATCGCCCTGCATGGTGCAGCGCGACATGGCGGCGGGGGCGACCCCGGTTGACGCCGCGCGCAGCACCCTGAAACGCCTGCACGGGGCCTTTGCGCTGTGCTTTCTGTTTGACGGCGAACAGGATCTGATCATCGCCGCCCGCAAGGGGTCTCCCCTCGCCATCGGGCACGGGGATGGTGAGATGTATGTGGGGTCTGATGCGATTGCCCTCGCCCCGATGACCGACCGCGTCACCTATCTGGAGGAGGGCGATTGGGCCGTCGTCACCCGCCAAGGGGCCACGGTTTATGACGCCCATGACCGTCTGGCGAACCGCGCCGAGACGCGGATTCAGATCGACGCCACAAGGATCGAAAAGGCTGGCTACAAGCATTTCATGGCGAAAGAGATTGCCGAGCAGCCAGTGGTCATTGCCGACGCGCTGAAACATTACACCGATGAGGCGGGCCTGCGCCTGCCCGAAGGCGTTGATTTCACCGGCGTTGACCGCATCACTCTGGTCGCCTGCGGCACCGCCAGCTATGCCTGCCATGTGGCGAAATACTGGTTCGAACAGATCGCGGGCCTGCCTGCCGAGATCGACGTGGCCTCTGAATTCCGCTACCGCGAGCCGCCGATGTCGCCCACATCCTGGGCGCTGTTCGTCAGCCAATCGGGCGAGACCGCCGATACTTTGGCCGCCCTGCGCTATACCCGCGACAAGGTCGCCAAGGTGGTGTCGGTGGTCAACGTGCCCACCTCCTCCATCGCGCGGGAATCTGACCTCGCCCTGCCGATCATGGCGGGGGTTGAGGTGGGGGTGGCCTCGACCAAGGCCTTCACCTGCCAGTTGACCGTGCTGGCCCTGCTGGCGCTGAAAGCGGGCCTTGGACCGGGGCCGCCTGACACCTGCACAAGTGCAGGATCACCTGACCACCCTGCGCGCCCTGCCCGGCCTGATGAACCACGCGCTGACGCTTTCCACCACCATCGCAGGCATCGCCGAAGATCTGGCCAAGGCGCAGGATATTCTGTTCCTCGGGCGCGGCGCGATGTATCCGATGGCCCTGGAAGGCGCGCTGAAGCTCAAGGAAATCAGCTACATCCACGCCGAAGGCTATGCGTCGGGCGAATTGAAACACGGCCCCATCGCCCTGATCGACGCCGCCGTTCCGGTGATCGTGCTGGCCCCGCGCGATGCGCTGTTCGACAAGACCGTATCGAACATGCAAGAGGTGATGGCCCGCCATGGCCGCGTCTTGCTGCTGTCGGACGCCGCCGGTGTGGCCGAGGCGGGCACGGGCGCGTGGCGCACCCTGACCCTGCCGCAGGTGGCCCCGGTCTTCGCGCCGATCCTGTACGCGATCCCCGCGCAACTGCTGGCCTACCACACGGCCATCGCCAAGGGCACCGATGTGGACCAGCCCCGCAATCTGGCGAAATCCGTGACGGTGGAATGATGGCAAAGCAATTCGACGCCCTGCAAACCGACCACCTGACGCTGATCGCAGACAGCCCGATCTACTTTGTCGCAACCGCTGCCCCCGACGCGCGGGTCAACCTGTCGCCCAAGGGGATGGACAGTCTGCGCGTGCTGACCCCGAACCGCATCGTCTGGCTGAACGTCACCGGGTCCGGCAATGAAACGGCGGCGCATCTGCCGGTTGACCCGCGCATGACGCTGATGTGGTGCAGCTTTGGCGCCCGGCCCATCATCCTGCGGGCCTATGGCATGGCGCGCGCGGTCCATCACTCCGATGCCGATTGGCCGGAACTGGCCGCCCATCTGCCCGACCTGCCCGGCGCGCGGCAGATTTTCGATGTGATCGATTGACCTCGTGCAATCGTCCTGCGGCTATGCCGTGCCGTTCATGGAGTATCGCGAGGACCGCCCCGTGCTGCACAAATGGGCGACCGACAAAGGCCCCGACGGCCTGCGCGACTATTGGGATACCCGCAACCGCAGCAGCATCGACGGCCTGCCGACAGGGATCGAGGCCAACCTGTGACCCATCTTGCCCAACTCGAAGCGCTTGTCCGACGACACCCTCGCCGCACAGGCCCTCGCCTATCACAAGGCCCCTCGCCGCTATCTGGGCGTGACCGTACCGCAGATTGAAACGCTGACCGACCAATGGCGCGCTGACCTTCCGCTGGACGACCGTATCGCCCTCGCCGCCGATCTGTGGGCAACCGACATCCACGAGGCCCGCGTGGCCGCCGCCAAGCTGCTGACGCAAGCCCGCATCCGCCCCGATGACGCCGCATGGGCCCTGATCTGCGATTGGGCCCCACAGTTCGACGCTTGGGCCATTGCCGATCAGGCGACGACGGCGGGGCAAAAACGGCTGGTGGCAGACCCCACGCGGATTGAAACGGTTGAAGGCTGGACCACGCATGAAAACATGTGGACCCGCCGCGCGGCGCTGGTGATCACCCTGCCCTATGCGAAGAAACCCTTCCCGAAAGAGGCCGACCTCGCCATCCGCGCCCGCGCCTTGGCTGGGCTGCGACGTTATGTCGAGGATCGCAACTGGTTCATCCAGAAGGCTGTGGCATGGTGGATCCGCGACCTGTCGAAACACGACGCGATGGCCGCGACCGAGTTTCTTGAAACCCACGGGCCCCGCCTGAAATCCTTCGCCCGCAAGGAAGCCGCCCGCTACCTGCCCGATTTCATGCTGGCCTGAATATCCCGCAGGGGGGGCGCACGCCCACCTTTCTTTACGGCCCGAACACCGTCACCTCAGGCAGCGAGGTCAACCCAAACCCAAGCGCCTGAAACGCCGCCAACGACAATTGCGCCGACCCGGTGCCAGGCCGCAGGTCCACCGCAAGCGACTGCCCCGATGCCGTGACGACCCGCCCCTTGGCCTCAGCCGTGACCAGTGCCGTGCGCAGCCACAACCCCTGCTCGGCAGGCGACCCAAGCGCCACCACCGCCGTGCCCAATTGCCGTTCAGCCCCCGCCACAGGGGCCGCCAAAGCCGCCTGTTTTTCGGCCGTGGTGGTGGTGTCCAGCGCCGCAGCCGACTGGCCAGATGCCCCAAGCACAGTGGTTTCAACGGCGGGCGCAAATTCCGTTGCAAGCGGGGCATCGGTTGCCGCAGGCGAGGGCAACGGGTCTTGCGGCTTGCGGAACTTGTCAAAAACCGAACAGCCCGAAACGGTCAGGGCAAGGATCACGGCAAAGGGCATGTGCTGTCTCATGCCCCCACGATAGTCGCAGGGCCGCCGTCCCGCAACATCCGCTTTCCGCCTTGTGCGACAGCCCGCGCAGGCCTACCTTTACCGCATGACCCTGCAAATGACGCCCCCGCTGATCGACCCCTTCGCCCGCGCGATTTCCTATCTGCGGGTGTCGGTGACCGATCGCTGCGATTTCCGCTGCACCTATTGCATGTCGGAAAACATGACCTTCCTGCCCAAGGCCGACCTTCTGACGCTGGAGGAACTGGACCGCCTGTGTTCCGCCTTCATCCGCATGGGGGTGCAAAAACTGCGCATCACTGGCGGCGAGCCTTTGGTGCGCAAGGGGATCATGACCTTCTTCGAACGGGTGGCGCGGCATCTGGGCACGGGCGCGTTGCAGGAACTGACGCTGACCACCAACGGATCACAACTGGCGAAATACGCGCAAGCTTTGGCGGATATCGGTGTGCGGCGGATCAACGTGTCACTTGATACACTGGATGCCGCCAAGTTTCAGCAGATCACCCGGTGGGGTCGTCTGGCGCAGGTACTGGACGGCATCGCCGCCGCCAAGGCCGCAGGGCTGGCCGTCAAGATAAACGCGGTGGCGCTGAAGGGCTTCAACGAGGATGAGCTGTTCACCCTGACCGGCTGGTGCGCCGAGCAGGGGCACGACCTGACCTTCATCGAGGTCATGCCGATGGGCGATCTGGGCAATGAAAACCGTCTGGACCAGTATTGGTCGCTGCGCGACCTGCAGGCCCGGCTGGCAGAGCGCTTCACCCTGACCGAGCTTCCCGACCGCACCGGCGGCCCTGCCCGCTATATCCGGCTGGAGGAAACCGGACAGCGCATCGGGTTGATCACCCCCCTGACCCACAATTTCTGCGAAAGCTGCAACCGGGTGCGGCTGACCTGCACGGGTGAGTTGTATATGTGTCTGGGGCAGGAAGACATGGCCGACCTGCGCGCCCCCTTGCGGGCGAGTGCGGTGGATACGGGGCTGGAACAGGCGATCCGGCTGGCGATTGCGGGCAAGCCCAAGGGGCATGATTTCGACTATTCCCGCCAGACCGTTGCGGGCCAGATGACACGGCACATGTCGCATACCGGCGGGTAGTGCCGGGATGCAGATGTCGGACAGGGGGTTTCACACCCCCTGACCCCCGTGGGATATTTTCGCGAAGAGGATGCAAATTTTAGATAAAGTGTTTGCAGTTTCTGGCCGTTATTTCGTCAGGATCAGCTTGCCTGCGCGGGTGATGCGCAGGGAATAGACCTGCCCATGCAGCACGATGCGGGCCTGTGCGCCGCCTTTGGTCAGGGCCTCGGCGTCATGTACCGGCATGGATTGGTCGGGAATGTGGACACGCGGGGCGTCGGTCAGATCGACATAGGCGTTCATTGTGTCACCTCGACCCGGTCAAGCAGTGCCTCGACAGCGGCCACCGGCAGCATGGCGATCAGGGCCGTTTGCAGCATTTCGATCCAGTCTTCGCTGCGCAGCGGTGCAGGCGCGCTTTCAGTCAGTTGCATGGTGAACTCCACCTGTTGAAGGACACCGGGCTGGCCGAATTGGCGTTGCTGGGTTGATGAATAATTTCTGACTATTTTTATCGCCTTTGTCAACCGGGTTTCGGCTGGCAGGGCTGGAAAAGCAAAAAGGGGCAGATGATGCCCCTTTCCTTCAATCCTTTGTTGGTGCCATCAGAACTGGAACGGCTCTGTCACCAGCCTGCGTCCAAGGGTCATCGCATCGGCCACATGCACCATCGGCGCAAGGTCCACCTCAGACTGGCCAGCCCCGACCAGCGCCGCCATGCGGGCGTAAAGGGCGGGATATTCGCCCATTATGCTGTTTTCACCCGACGTTGCCACGCCGTCGATTTCCAGCAGATTGCCGCCCATCCGCAGGGCCATGGGGCCAGCGGTGGTGTCCACCTCAATGTCCCAGGTTTGCGGCCCGGTCTGACGCCAGTCGAAATCGGCCGTCACATTGCCTGAAAAGGTCAGATCCGCCGCAATCGGGGTCTGGCGGTTTTCGGGGTAGGTCAGCGTAGCTGCGGTCAGATGCACGGGGCTTGGCAGAATCTCCGTCAGGATTGACAGAGCGTTGATGCCGGGGTCGAACACGCCCATGCCACCGGGCTCAAACACCCAGTCCTGCCCCGGGTGCCATTTGCGCACATCCTCGCGCCATGTGATATGGGCGCGGGTCACCGTCTTATCCGCCAGCCACGCCTTGGCGGGTGCCACCGCATGGGCCATCCGGCTGTGCCATGTGGTGTAGAGCGTCAGGCCCTTGTCGGCGGCCATGGCGGTCAGGGCGTGCACCTCGGCCAGCGTCGCACCGGGCGGCTTTTCCAGCATAACATGCCGCCCTGCCCTAAGCGCCGCCTCGGCATAGGCATAGCGGGGAACGGGGGGCATGCAGAGCGACACCACCGGCACATCCGGGCGAGCGGAAAGGAAGGCGGCGAAATCGGTGAAGGCTTCGACCCCCTCGACCGAGCCATTGCGGCTGACCGTCGCCGCCAAGTTCCCAATCGGGGGAATTGGCGATGGCGGGCACATGCTGGTCGATGGCGATCTTGCCGATGCCTACAAGCGCGATCTTCATCAATGCGAATCCTTGCCGACCGCATTGCCCCGCGCGCCTTTCAGGAAATCGAGATCGGCCCCGGTATCGGCCCCCTCGACATGGCGCTGGTGCAGCCACCCGTAGCCGCTTTCATAAAGCGGGTGAATCGGAGTCCAGGCCGCCAAGCGTGCCGCCAATTCCTCATCGGAAATGTCCAGATGCAGGCGGCGGTTCGGCACGTCCAACTCGATGAAATCACCCGACTTTACCACAGCCAACGGCCCACCCGCCGCAGCCTCGGGGCTGGTATGCAGCACCACGGTGCCATAAGCCGTGCCCGACATGCGGGCGTCGGAAATGCGCACCATATCGGTGATGCCCTTGCGCAGGATTTTCGGCGGCAGACCCATGTTGCCGACCTCGGCCATGCCGGGATAGCCTTTGGGGCCACAGTTTTTCAGCACCATCACGCAGGTTTCGTCAATGTCCAACGCCTCGTCATTGATGCGGGCCTTGTAGTCGTCGATATCCTCAAACACCACGGCCCGGCCCCGGTGGACCAGCAGCGCTGCCGTCGCAGCCGAGGGTTTCAGCACAGCCCCTTTCGGCGCGAGATTGCCTTTCAGCACCACCACGCCGCCCGATTGGGTCAGCGCCTTGTCGGCGGGCAGGATCACGTCGGGGTTGTGGTTGACCACGTCCTTGACCTGATCCCACGCAGACTGACCCGACACGGTCAGCGCGTCCTTGTGCAAGACCCCGGCCTCGCCCAGACGTTTGATCACAACCGGCAGGCCACCGGCATAGAAAAACTCCTCCATCAGGTATTTGCCCGATGGCATCAGGTTGACGATGGTCGGAATGTCGCGGCCGCAGCGGTCCCAATCTTCCAGCGTCAGATCAATGCCCACCCGGCCTGCGATGGCCAGCAGGTGGATCACCGCATTGGTGCTGCCCCCAATGGCCGCGTTGGTGCGGATGGCGTTTTCAAACGCCTCTTTCTTCAGGATATCGGACGGTTTCAGATCATCCTTGACCATCTGCACGATCCGCCGCCCGGTCATCTGCGCCATCACCCGGCGACGCGAGTCCACCGCAGGAATCGCCGCGTTGCCGGACAGGGCCATGCCCAAAGCCTCGGCCATAGACGCCATGGTGGACGCCGTGCCCATGGTGTTGCACGACCCCGGAGAGCGGGACATCGACGCCTCGGCCTCGACAAATTCCTCGCGGGTCATGTCACCCGCCTTCACAGCCTCGGAAAACTTCCACAGGTGCGTCCCCGACCCCACCCGTTCGTTCTTGAAATAGCCGTTCAGCATCGGGCCGCCCGTGACCACGATCGACGGCAGGTCGGTTGACGCCGCAGCCATCAGCAGCGACGGCGTGGTCTTGTCACAGCCCACCAGCAGCACGCAGCCATCCATCGGCTGGCCGCGCATCGCCTCTTCCACCGCCATGGCGGCGAGGTTGCGGAACATCATGGCCGTGGGGCGGAAGGCGGATTCGGATGCTGAGAACACGGGCACTTCGACCGGAAAACCACCAGCCTCATAAATCCCGTGCTTCACCCGCTGCGCGAGGTCATTCAGATGGGCGTTGCAGGGGGTCAGTTCCGACCAGGTGTTCAGGATGCCGATCACCGGGCGACCATCGAACAGATCGGGCGGGAAGCCTTGGTTTTTCATCCAGCCGCGGTGGTAGATGTTGTCCTTCGACGTGCCGCCGAACCATGTTTGCGAGCGCAGTTTGCGGGGCCATTCGGCGGGTTTGAAGGTCATCTTGTCCTCACAAGGCTTTGACGGCAACAGCGCCATCAGCGGCGGGCGCAAAGGCCAGCGGGTTGATCAGGGGCAGGCCAAAGGGGGCGGCCTCGATCTCGAATATATCGCCTTCCTGCGTCACGATCCCGTCTGCGACCGACAGGGTGGCGGTGCCGAACATATGCACATGCAGATCGCCGGGCTGGCAGAACAGGTCGTATTTGAAGTGGTGGTGTTCAAGGTTCGCATAGGTGTGCGACATGTTGGCCTCGCCGCTCAGGAACGGCTTTTCCCACAGGATGCGGCCATCGCGGCGGATGCGGCTGAGCCCTCGAATATCGGCTGGCGCGTCACCCACAAGGATTTCGGGGCCAAACGATGCCACCCGCAGCTTGGAATGGGCAAGGTACAGGTAGTTGACCCGTTCGGTCACATGGTCGGAAAACTCATTCGCCAAGGCCCAGCCGATGCGGTGCGGCGTGCCGTCGGGGCCGATCAGGTAGATGCCCGCCACCTCGGGTTCCTCGCCACCATCCTCGGCAAAGCCGGGGGCGGTCAGGGGGGCACCGGGGGCGACCGCAGAGGTGCCGTTGCCCTTGTAGAACCATTCGGGCTGCACGCCGACCTGTCCCGGCGTGGGACGCCCGCCGTCGAGCCCCATCTGGAACATCTTCATCGAATCCGACAGGGTTTCGGCCTGCAGTTTCGAGTGCATCGCATCGCGCGCCGACGCCGACCCAAGGTGGGTCAACCCGGTGCCCGTCAGGTGCATATGGGCCGGATCGGGGTGGGTGACGGGCAGCGCAAGACGGCCCGCGGCGGCAAGGCGCGGCAGATCGACAGCCTCACCCAAGCCATGCGCTGCGATCACGGCGGCCAGACTGCGGCCCGACGCAATCGCCTCGGACGCCAAGGCATAGGTGCTGGCCGCGCCCTTGACGATGGCGGCCTCGGACCCTTCGCGGGCGACAACCGACAGTGTCCCATCAGGGGACAGGATTTGCGACAACAGCATGGGACGCCTCATTTGTTCTTGTTGTATACGTCGAAGATAACGGCAGCCAGCAGGACCAAGCCCTTGATAACCTGTTGGTAATCAATGCCCACGCCCATGATCGACATGCCGTTGTTCATCACCCCCATGATCAGCGCGCCGACAACGACGCCGATGATCTTGCCGACCCCGCCCGACATGGACGCGCCCCCGATGAACACGGCGGCGATCACGTCCAGCTCGAACCCCACCCCAGCCTTGGGGGTAGATGAGTTCAGGCGCGCGGCCACGATCATGCCTGCAAGCGCCGCCAGAACACCCATGTTGCAGAAGGTGAAGAACACCAGACGGTCGGTGCGGATGCCGGAGAGTTTGGCCGCCTTCTCATTGCCGCCAAGCGCATAGATGCGGCGACCCGTGGTCGTGTTTTCGGTGAAAAAGGCGTAAAGCACGGTCAGCACCGTCAGCACCACCACCACGTTCGGCAGGCCCCGGAACGACGCGAGTTTCCAGCCGACAAAGATCAATGCCGCCGACACGATCACGTTGCGGATGATGAAAATCGGCATCGGTTCGGGGTCCATCCCGAAGGCCGCATCGCGGTTGCGCGCGCGCCAGCCGACCATGACAACCACGGCTGCGGCAATCGCCACCAGCACCACGGCGGTCAGGTTCGGCTTGCCCGACCCCATGATGTCAGGAATAAACCCGGTGGACAGGGCCTGAAACGTCTTGGGGAACGGGCCGATGTTCTGCCCGTTCAGCAGCCACAGCGTCAGCCCCCGGAACACCAGCATCCCCGCCAGCGTCACGATGAACGACGGGATGCGCCAATAGGCGATCCAGTACCCCTGTGCGGCACCGATCAAAAACCCCACAGCCAGACAAGCCGGAATAACGGCCCAGACCGGCCAATCCATGTTGACCGTCAGCACCGCAGCGACGGCACCGACGAACCCGGCAACCGAGCCGACCGACAGGTCGATGTGGCCTGCCACGATGACCAGCAGCATCCCCAAGGCCATGATGATGACGTAAGAGTTTTGCAGGAACACGTTGGTGATGTTTTGCGCCGACAGGAAATCAATCGGGTTCGGCGGCACCACAATCAGCACCACGGTGAAAAACACCACAATGGCGACCAGTGCCATCAGCATCCCGCTTTCGCGCAGATGCGCGCCCAGATGCGCCCCCATGGTGGTCTGAGACCCCTTCTGTTCCGCCATCATGCAGCCTTTCCATCGTTTTTGGGTGCGCCAAGCGCGCCCGTGTCTTTCAGGATCATGGCCATGACCCGTTCCTGTGTGGCCTCGGCGCGGGAGAGTTCCCCCACGATCCGGCCCTCGTTCATCACATAAATCCGGTCGCACATGCCCAGCAGTTCCGGCATCTCAGAACTGATCATCACCACCCCGCGCCCTTGGGCGGCGAGGTCGTTCATGATCGCGTAAATCTCAAACTTGGCACCCACATCGATGCCACGGGTGGGTTCATCCAGGATCAGCACCTGCGGATCGGTGAACAGCCATTTCGACAGCACCACCTTTTGCTGGTTGCCGCCCGACAGGTTGACCACTTTCTGGAACACCCCCGGCGTGCGGATCGCCATGGCGGCACGGTATTGCTCGGCCACCTGCGCCTCGCGCCGTTTGTCGAGCACGCCTTGTTTGGACACGCCCAGCAGATTGGCGAGGGTGATGTTGCGCACGATGGGTTCTTCCAGCACCAGACCCAAGGCTTTGCGGTCTTCGGTCACATAGGCCAGCCCGGCTGCAACCGCCTTGGCCACGGTGGAGGTATCGGCAGGTTGGCCGCCAATCTTGACCTGACCCGATATGTTGCGCCCATAGGATTTGCCGAACAGGCTCATCGCCAGTTCGGTGCGCCCGGTGCCCATCAGGCCTGCGATGCCGACAATCTCGCCCTTGCGGACGTGGAAAGACACATCGCGGATCATCTGGCGGTCTTTTTGTTCGGGGTGCCAGACGTTCCAGCCCTGACACCTCCATCAGCACTTCGCCGATCTTCGGGTCGCGGTCGGGATAGCGGTGCGCCATGTCGCGGCCCACCATATCGCGGATGATGCGGTCCTCGGTGATTTCCTCGCGCGTCAGGGTCGATACGGATGCGCCATCGCGGATGATGGTGATACGGTCGGCCACGCGGTTGATTTCGTTCAGCTTATGGCTGATCAGGATCGAGGTGATCCCCTGCGCCTTCAATTCCAGCAGCAGGTCCAGCAATTTCTGACTGTCGTTTTCCTGCAAGGCGGCGGTGGGCTCATCAAGGATCAGCAGGCGCACATCCTTGGCAAGCGCCTTGGCGATCTCGATCAGTTGCTGCTTGCCCACGCCCAGTTTGCCCACCTTGGTGCCCGGGGCTTCATTCAGGCCCACCTTGCGCAGCAAAGCATCGGTTTTCTGGAACGCTTCCGGCCAGTTGATCACGCCATTCTTGGCGACCTCGTTGCCGAGGAACAGGTTCTCGGCAATCGACAGCAGCGGCACCAGCGCCAGTTCCTGATGGATGATGATGATGCCACGGGCCTCACTGTCGCGGATCGACTTGTTGTGCAGCACCTGACCGTCATACAGAATTTCGCCTTCATAGGTGCCGTGGCCGTAGACGCCCGACAGCACCTTCATCAGGGTGGATTTGCCTGCGCCATTCTCACCGCAGATGGCGTGAATCTCTCCGGCCTCGACCGTCAGGTTCACATTGTCCAGCGCGCGTACGCCAGGGAAAACCTTGCTGATCCCCCGCATTTCCAGAAGTGTCGCCATGGCTGCCCCCTCCCCAAGGGAATCCCGCCGCCCGCATTGGGGCGGCGGGGTTCAGATTACTTGATCTGGTCGGCGGTGTAATAGCCGCTGTCGATCAGCACTTTGTCGATGTCGGCCACGCCCAGAGAAATCGGCTCCAGCAGGTAGGACGGCACGACCTTGACGCCGTTGTCATAGGTGGTGGTGTCGTTGATTTCCGGCTCGGACCCCGTCAGCAGGGCATCGACCATCTTCACGGTCACACCGGCCAGGGTGCGGGTGTCTTTGAACACGGTCGAATACTGCTCGCCCGCGATCATCGACTTGACGGATGGCACTTCAGCATCCTGCCCCGTGACGATCGGCATTTTCAGATCGCCCGACCCGTAGCCCACGCCCTTGACCGACGACAGGATACCGATGGACAGACCATCGTAGGGCGACAGCGCGCCGTGCAGGGCCTTGTCGCCATAGTTGGCCGACAGCAGGTTATCCATGCGGGCTTGGGCCACTGCCCCATCCCAACGCAGGGTGCCGACCACGTCCATGCCGACCTGGCCCGACGGGATCACCACATCACCGGACGCAATCAGCGGGTCCAGCACCGACATCGCGCCGTTGTAGAAGAAGAAGGCGTTGTTGTCGTCCGGGCTGCCGCCGAACAGTTCGACGTTCCACGGCTTCACGTCCGGGAAGCGTTCTTTCAGGCCCGCCACCAGCGATTCTGCCTGCTGCACGCCGACCTTGAAGTTATCGAACGTGGCATAGTAATCGACGTTGCCGGAATCGCGGATCAGGCGGTCATAGGCGATGACCTTGATGCCCGATGCGGCGGCGTTATCCAGCGCGTTCGACAGCGTGGTGCCGTCAACAGCCGCGATCACCAGAACCTTCACACCCTTGGTGATCATGTTCTCAACCTGAGCCAGCTGGTTCGGAATGTCATCTTCCGCATATTGCAGATCGACGCCGTAGCCTGCTTCGGTGAACTGTTTCACCATCGCGTCGCCATCGCCGATCCAGCGGGCGGAGGATTTGGTTGGCATCGAGATGCCGATGGTGCCCTTGTCCTGCGCGGACGCAAACTGCGGCATGGTCAACAGCGATGCGGCGACGCCAAGCGCCAGAAGCGCCCGTCTTGAAAGTGTCATGTCTTATCCTCCCCAGAGCCGCCCATGTGCAGGTGCGGCGTGATTGGCCAGATCGCACAGCCCCTCCTATGGCGCGTGGTGCGACGACGTGGGCGGACGATTGCAATTTGCAGCCATATCCGTCAAATGATGATTTATGACGCATATATGACGAAACGGGTATATCCATGTCTGCACGCAGCGACGATCTTCAGCAACGCGGGCTAAAACTTGCGCATCTGCGGTTGCTGGCGGCGATGGCAGACACGGGCCAGTTGGGCCTTGCCGCCGACCGCATGGGGGTCACACAACCCGCCGCATCGCGCCTGCTGGCCGAGGTGGAACGCATTGTGGGCCGCCCGGTTCACAGCCGCACGGGGCGCGGCATGGTGCTGACGGCCGTCGGCGCGGCCCTGGCACAGCGCGCACAACGGGTGCAGATGGAACTGCGCGACGCCGCCCGCGACGTGGCCGAGATTGGCAAGGGTGAGGTGGGCCATGTGCGGATCGGGTCGGTCACCGGCCCTGCGCTGGACCGGGTGCTGCCTGCCCTGCGCACCGCGCGGGTGGCGTTTCCCAAGGTGACGGTCGAGGTGATTGTCGCCACCTCCGACATCCTGTGCCAGCAACTGCTGGCGGGCCGCATCGACTTTGCCATTGGCCGGCTGCCCGACGGGCCGGAGCGCGATATGTTCGACGAACAGCTTATCGCCCCCGAACCCGTGGCCCTGATGGCGCGGCGCAATCATCCGCTGGACCGGACCAACCCGATCAACCCGGTGGACCTGATGGCGCATGACTGGGTGATGCCGGGGCCGGATTCGTTGCTGGCGCGGTCGGTGCAGGCGCGGTTGCGGGTGCTGGGCCTGCCCGAACCCCAACAGCGGCTGTCCACCGCGTCATTCCTGCTGACGCTGGCGCTGTTGCAGCAATCGAACGCGATTGCCCCGCTTGCCGTGGCGGTGGCCGACGCCTTTACCCGTGCCGCTGACGCGCCGTTCGTGACCCTGCCGGTCGATCTGGGCATTGTGGTCGAGCCCTTTGGCCTTGTGACCCGGGCCGCCATGCTGCTGCCGCCGGTGGCGCAGCGGTTGGCCGATCTGATCGTGGCAGTGCAGCCCGAAACCACAGTTCCCGAAAGCTCTGGCAAGACGGGGCTGCCTGTGCTGTAAATCGCGCGAACCAAGCACCGGACATACACGATGACCAACCCTTTGGGCAGCCTGCTGTCCGCCCCGCCGCCCGCCCTGACCGATGCCGAGATGCTGGATCTTGCCGCCACGCATTTTGGCCTGACGGGCAGTGTCAAACGCCTGACCTCGGAACGCGATCTGAACCTGTTACTGCGCACGGGCGATGGCGCGGGCTATGTGCTGAAGGCGTCTAACCCGGTGGAACCGCCTGACGTGACCGAGTTTCAGACGCTGGCCCTGCACCACATCGCCCGCATGGCCCCCGGTTTGCCGGTGCCGCGTGTGATGGTGGCGCATGATGGCCGCAGCGCCCTGCCCCTGCCCGCTGGTGGTGTGTTCCGCGTGCTGACCTATCTGGAGGGCACGCCGCTGCATCTGGCCCCGCGCAGCAACCTGCAACGCCGGGCAATCGGGGCCACACAAGCCGCGCTGACCCAAGCCCTGCAAGGGTTCGACCACCCCGCCGCTGGCCATATCCTGCTGTGGGATATCAAGAATGCCGCCGATCTGCGCCCCTTGCTGCCTGCCATCGCCGATCCGGGTCAGCGGGCCACCGCCACCGCGTTCCTTGACCGTTTCGATGCGGTCATCGCCCCTGCCCTTGCGCAGATGCCGGTACAG
The DNA here is from genome assembly GCA_963772935.1 of uncultured Alphaproteobacteria bacterium. GTDB lineage: Bacteria > Pseudomonadota > Alphaproteobacteria > Rhodobacterales > Rhodobacteraceae > JANNNF01. Next base: position 822,604 of record CAVYZK010000009.1, read on the forward strand.
GTCGTCCATTCCGACATGAACCCGCATAACGTGCTGGTGGACCCGGCCAACCCCGACCACATCGCCGGGATCATCGACTTTGGCGATATGGTCCGCACCCCGCGTGTTTGCGATGTAGCGGTGGCCGCGTCCTATGTCATCGACCCCGCCGACCCGCTGGGCAGCCTCTGCGCCCATTTCGCAGGCTATCAGGCGGTGAACCCGCTGACCGGGGCCGAGGTGGACCTGCTGTTCGATCTGATCACCGCGCGGCTGGTGACGACCCTGTCCATCGCCAACTGGCGGGCGACGCAATACCCTGAAAACGCAGAATATATCCTGCGCAACACCGCCCATGCGCGCATTGGCCTTGCGGCCTTTGCAGGCGTCACCCCTGCTGCGGCCCGCGCGGCCTTTGCCGCTGTGATGAAGGACAAGACCCATGCCTGACGACACAATGGTCAACGCCTTCGTCCCCGGCGCAGCCTTGCCGCCCGAAGATGCCGCCCTGATCGCCCGGCGTCAGGCCGTGCTGGGGCCGGCCTATCGGCTGTTCTATGAAACCCCGGTGCATCTGGTGCGGGGCAGCGGGGTCTGGCTGTATGATGCGGCGGGCGAGGCTTATCTCGACGTCTACAACAACGTGGCAAGCGTCGGTCATTGCCACCCCCGCGTGGTAGCGGCAATGTCTGCGCAAGCGGGGATTCTGGCCAGCCATACCCGATACTTGCATGACGGTGTGCTGACCTATGCCGAACGGTTGCTGGCGCATTTCCCCCCGGCGCTGTCCCATGTGATGTTCACCTGCACGGGATCCGAGGCCAACGATCTGGCGCTGCGGCTGGCGCGGGCGCGCACCGGGGGCACGGGGGTGATCGTCACCGCCAACGCCTATCACGGGGTCACGCTGGCGGTGGCGGAAATGTCGCCCTCGCTTGGGGCGGGGGTGCCGTTGGGGCCGCATGTGCGGGTGGTCCCTGCGCCGCATGGGCCTGATGCGGCGGCGACGTTTACCGCCGATGTGCAGACCGCGATTGACGACATGCAGGCGCATGGCATTCGCCCCTGCGCGCTGCTGGTGGATACGATCTTTTCGTCTGACGGTGTTGTGACCGGGCCTGCGGGCTTTCTGGCAGGCGCTGTGGCCGCGATCCGCGCGGCGGGTGGGTTGTTCATCGCCGATGAGGTGCAACCGGGCTTTGGCCGCACTGGGGATGCGATGTGGGGGTTTCAGCGCCACGGGCTGGTGCCGGACATGGTGTCTTTGGGCAAGCCGATGGGCAATGGCTACCCGATTGCGGGCCTTGTGATGCAGCCCGATGTGGTGGCCGAATTTGGCGCAAAGGCGCGCTATTTCAACACCTTCGGCGGCAATGCTGTGGCGGCGGCGACGGCCTTGGCGGTGCTGGACGTGATTGAGGACGAAGGGTTGATGCAGAACTCGGCCAGCGTCGGCGCACTGTTCCGCCAAGGGCTGGAAGGTCTGGCGCAGGATCACGCCTGCCTTGGCGATATCCGCGCGGCGGGGCTGTTTCTGGGGGTGGATATCGTTGATGAAACGGGTCAGCCCGACGGTGCCCGCGCCGTCCGCATCGTCAATGATCTGCGCGCCGCCCGGGTGCTGATTTCCGCCACCGGCCCGCGCGGCCACGTGTTGAAACTGCGCCCGCCGCTGGTGTTTTCAGCCGACAATACCGCGCTGTTTCTGGACCGTCTGGACCGCGTTCTGCGCGCCTAAGTCCAGGCAGCACCCCAGGGATAGGCGTGTTCCTCCAGCGTTTTGGCCTTCATCTGAATGGAATAGCCGGGGTCTTCGGGCGGCATGTAATGCCCCCCTTTCATCACAACCGGGGTCAGGAAATGGCCGTGCAGATGATCGACATATTCCAGCACCCGGTCATCGAGACTGCCTGACACCGCGATGAAATCGAACATCGACAGATGCTGCACATATTCGCAAAGCCCCACCCCACCCGCATGCGGGCAAACCGGCACGCCGAATTTTTCGGCCAGCAGCAACACCCCCACGATCTCATTCACGCCGCCCAGACGGGCGCTGTCGAGTTGCAGGAAGGACAGACCCTTGGCTTGCAGGAATTGCTTGAACATCACCGCGTTCTGGCAATGCTCGCCCGTCGCCACCCGGATGGGGGCAAGCGCGCGGGCAATGGCGGCATGGCCCAGAATGTCATCGGGGCTGGTCGGTTCTTCGATCCACCACGGGTCGAACTGCGCCAGTTCCCGCATGTTCGCAATCGCCTGATCCACACCCCAGACCTGATTGGCATCCATCATCAACCGCCGGTCAGGGCCGATCTCCTGCCGCAAGATCGCCGCCCGCCGCATGTCATCGGCCAGATTGCCGCCCACCTTCATCTTGAAATGGGTCCAGCCTTCGGCCAAGGCCGCCCGCACCAGCCCGCGCATCTTGTCGTCGGAATAGCCCAGCCACCCGGCGCTGGTGGTATAGGCGGGAAAGCCGCTGGCGCGCATCTGGGCGGTGCGGGCGGCGCGGCCTGACAGTTTCTCCTCCAGCCTCTCGCGGGCCTCGCCCGGGTCCAGCGCGTCGGACAGATAGGTCCAATCAACGAGCTTGACCGTTTCGGCAGGCGACATTTCGGTGAGGATCCGCCAGACCGGCAGCCCCTGCACCTTGCCCATCAGATCCCACATCGCGTTCACAATCGCCGCCGCAGCCAGATGGATCACACCCTTTTCCGGCCCGACCCAACGCAGCTGGCTGTCGCCGGTGACCCGCTTCCACATTGCCCCCATATCGGCAAACAGGGTGTCGGCCTCTCGCCCTACCAGCAGCGGGGCAAGTGCGTTTATCGCCGCCACGCAGAGTTCATTCCCGCGTCCGATGGTGAAGGTCAGGCCGTGGCCCTGCAGGCCGCTTGCCGTTTCGATGATGCAATAGGCCGCAGAATAATCGGGGGCGAGGTTCATCGCGTCAGACCCATCAAGGCTGCGCGAGGTGGGAAAGCGTATGTCCGATGCCCGAATGGCGGTGATCCGCATGGCCTAACCCTTTGTCAGTAAAGCCTCTATTTCTGTGCGTGACGGCATGGCAGGTGCTGTGCCCGCCCGCGTGACGGAAATGCCCGCCGTGGCATTGGCAAAGCGCATTGCATCGGCGATATCGCGGCCTTCCGACAAGGCGACCGCAAAGCCGCCGTTGAAGGCATCGCCAGCCCCGGTGGTTTCGACCACCGGCCCCGCACTGACCACCGGCACATGGACCGTCCGGGTCTTGTCGCGGTACAGCGCGCCGTTCGACCCAAGCGTGATGACCACCGCCCCCACCCCACGCGCCATCAGCGCATCGGCGGCGGCTTCGGCCTCGGCAATGGTGGTCACGGGCAGGCCGGTCAGCGCCTCGGCCTCGGTCTCATTCGGGGTGATGTAATCGCACAAGGCCAGCATCGCATCGGACAGTTCTGCCGCTGGCGCGGGGTTCAGGATGGTGGTCACACCTGCGGCGCGGGCAATTTCCAAGCCCCGGATGGCCGCAGGGATCGGCTGTTCAAGCTGCGTCACAAACACCGACGCGCCCTCGATCAGATCGCGTTTCGCCTCGACATCCTCGACCGATACCCGGCCTGCCGCCCCTGCGGCCACGATGATGGCGTTGTTGCCGGTGCTGTTTTCGATGAAGATATAGGCGGCCCCGGTGTAGCTGTCATGATCCACCGTCACCTCGGGCACCACGCCCGCCTTGGCCCATGTGGCCTGCGCAATCTCGGCAAAGGCATCCGGCCCCAGACGGGTGATGAAATGCACATTGCCGCCCGCCATGGCTGCGGCGACGGATTGGTTCGACCCCTTGCCCCCCGGCCCCAGGACGAAAGAGGTGCCCAGAATCGTCTCGCCCATCTTGGGCTGACGGTCGGCGCGGTAGGCGGTGTCGGCCACGAAAATACCAAGGATGACGATCGGTTTCATCGCTTACACCTCCGGCGCGATCACGCCCTTGCGGAGCATGAAACAACCATAGAACCGCCGCTCACCCGTCTGCACCACGGCATAGGCAGTGCGGGCCATGTCATAGAACGCAAAGCGTTCGATGCTGATCATCGGGCGGGGCTGGCCCTCGGCTGCATCAATCTCGGCCTGCACCTCGATCTGCACGGGCGGCAGGGTGGCGGCGTCGCCCACCACCTCCATCCGGCCCGCGAAATCCGGCACGAACGTATCCAGCGGCAGCACGGTCAGGATGGCGTTCATCGCCTGCGCCGCCGTCAGGTTTTCCATCCGCAGCAGTTTGCCCGTGACGGTGGCGCGCGCCACCTGATCGGCAGGAAAGTTGGTGTCGCACACGATCAGCACATCGCCGTGGCCCATGGCGCGCAAGCACCCCAGCACTTCGGCGTTCAGCCGGTTGTCGATCCCTTTGAGCATCGTATCCCTCCCCTTTTTCGCGCGCCTCTGGCGCGACTTAAATCCGCGCGCCGGTCGCCTTGTCGAACAGATGCACCGCGCCTTGTTCCGGGGCAAGGGTAAGGACATCGCCGGGGCGGAAGGAAACCCGGTCACGGAACACCGCTGTCATCTCACGCCCCTGGACGCGCAGGACCACGTGGGTTTCCGACCCGGTCGGTTCCACGACGGCCACCGTGCCTTGCAACCCCCTATCCGCCACATGCAGCGTTTCGGGGCGGATGCCGCAGACCACCTCTTGCCCCACCTGCACCGAAACACCCGGCGGCAACGGCAAGACCGCGCCGTAGGTTTCCACCATCAACCCGCTGTCGCCTGCCACCACACGCCCGTCCAGCAGGTTCATCGACGGGCTGCCGATGAAACTGGCGACAAAGATGTTCGCCGGACGGTCGTACAGGTCCAACGGGGCGCCAACCTGTTCGATACGCCCTCCCTGCATCACCACAATCTTGTCGGCCATGGTCATGGCCTCGATCTGGTCATGCGTCACATAGACGGTCGTGGTCTTGAGCCGCAGGTGCAATTCCTTGATTTCGGTCCGCATTTGCACGCGCAGCTTGGCGTCCAGGTTCGACAGGGGTTCATCGAACAGGAACACCTTGGGGTCGCGCACAATGGCCCGGCCCATGGCAACCCGTTGACGCTGGCCACCCGACAGGGCGCGGGGAAAGCGGTCCAGATAGGGCGTGAGGCCCAGAATCTCACCCGCGCGTTCCACTTTGGCGCGCACGGCGGCCTTGTCCATGCCGCGCATTTTCAGCGCGAAACCCATGTTCGCCGCCACGGTTTTGTGCGGATACAAGGCGTAGTTCTGGAACACCATCGCGATATCCCGCTCGCTTGGTGGCAGGTTGTTCACCCGGGCGGACCCTATGTTGATATCACCACCCGACACTTCCTCCAGCCCGGCGATCATCCGCAGCAGGGTGGATTTGCCGCAGCCCGATGGCCCGACCAGCACCACAAACTGCCCATCCGTGATATCCAGATCAAGCCCGTGCATCACCTGCAAGCCGCCATAGGATTTGCGCAAATTGCGGATTGTGACTTCGGCCATGTACGCCCCCCTGCTGGTCTGGACCTGACGCTAGCCGCTGTGGCGGGGCCTGTCCACATGCTGATCATACTAACATGTTAGAATCTTGACAGCCCACCCGCCCCCTGCGTAGCTTACCCATGGATATGGTGCGAAGGGGTGGGGAGGCCCCGTTTGCGATTGCACAGCGCAGTCGCCCCGCGCAGCCACACCGGATCAACGACGACATGCGATCACTGACGACTGAGGGAAAACCGCCGGCGGCCCGAAGCGGCACAGACTGGCATCAACGGGAGGAGATAACGTGAAGGTAGAGATTTATGAGGCCATGCAGCGCGCCCAGATAAGCCGCCGCCGCATGCTGCAAGGGGCGACCGCACTGGGTGCGATGGCGCTGTTGCCGATGTCGATGAAACCCGCCGCAGCCCAGGACAGCCTGCGCGCCAAGATCCTCGCGATCCCCGGGGTCGGTCAGGGCAGCCCGACCGATGTGCATTGGCAGCAGGTCGGCGAGCTGTGCCTTGATGCGACCAAGGCCAATGTGGCCGAAGGCGAATTTGCCGGGGTGGAGCTGACCTTCCTTGGCCTGAACAACCAGAACCAGCACAACGTGCTGTTCCGCGGGTTCCTCAAGTCTTGGGAAGCCTACACGGGTGCCAAGATCAACTGGGTGGACCTTGCCCAAGCCGACTATAACGCCCGACTGCAACAGTCGATTGCGACTGGGACGGTGGACTTTGACATCCTCGCCATGGGTGCCCCGTTTGAGGGCGACACTGCCGGGCGCGGTCTGCTGTCGGAAATGCCGGACTGGGTGAAAACCCAGATCGACATGGCCGATTATGTGGCCTACCTGCAAGCGCCTGTTGGCACATGGGATGGCAAGACCTACCGGATTTCGGTGGATGGCGACTGCCATACCTTCTCGTATCGCAAGGACTACTTCGGCGACGGCTCGATCTCGGGCATGGCAGAGGCTCCGAAGACCTGGCAAGAAGTGCAGGCCGCAACCAAGGCACTGGCTGGCAAGACCGACCCGCTGACGGGGCTGCCCGCCTACGGCTATCTTGACCCGCTGAAAGGCTGGGGCGGGTTCGGGTTCTACTTCCTTGAAAGCCGCGCGACCGCCTATGCCAAGCATCCCGACAACAAGGCATGGCTGTTCGACCCGGAAACCATGAAGCCCTATGTCAACAACCCGGCCTTCGTGCGCGCCATTCAGGACGTGATGGATGTGCAATCCATCGGCCCGGCTGACCAGATCAACGCCGATCCGGGCACCACGGCATTCCAGGAATTCCTGGCGGGCACGGGGTCGATGATCTCGTGGTGGGGCGATGTAGGGTCGAACGCGCGCACCTCTGACAGTTCGGTCGTGGGCGATGTCACCTCGTTCTCGATCCTGCCGGGGTCGGACGATGTGTATAACAACGTGACGGGGGCGTGGGATACGCTTGCCTCAGGTCCGAACCATGCGCCGAACATGGCCTATATCGGCTGGGGCGTGTACGTCACCTCGCTGGTCGAGGGCGATGAGAAGCGCAAGAAAGCCGCGTGGTCTGCCGCAGCCCATCTGGGTGGCAAGGACATTTCGCTGTGGATGGCGGCCTATCCGTCGGGCTATCAGCCCTACCGCACCAGCCAGTTCCAGTACGAGGAATGGGAAGCGGCGGGCTATGACCGGGCGTTCGTCGAAGACTACCTCGGGTCGAACCTTGACAGCTACAACCACCCGAACTCGGCGATTGAACCCCGTATTCCCGGCATCTTCCAGTATTACTCGGTGGCCGAGGACGAATTGGCCAAGGGCTTTGCCGGGCAATACAAATCGGCACAGGAAACCGCCGATGCCATTGCCGCCGCATGGGAAAAGATCACCGACCAGATCGGGCGTGACAGCCAGATCAAGCTCTACAAGGCAAGTCTGGGGATGTGACGACCGGGGGCAACCCCGCGTGCATGAAACAAGCAGGGCGGGGGTCACCCCGCCCTGCCGAAATCTGAAAGGTTGAACCCGGCGTGAGCAGCGGCACCACACTTCATGTCGTGACCAACGACAACATATCCGACTCCCGCCGCCGCTTTGGCCGGGTGATCATGTGGGGCACGACGGCGCTGCTGGCGGCGGTCGCCTTGGCGCAGGGGTTGGATGCCACAGGGCAGATCGACCTTGGGTTCACCAACTGGCGGCCCACGCTTTATGCCTATCTGGTCTGGTCGGCGGCGCTGTGCTGGGGGCAGGTGCTGCTGTATGGCGAGCAAGGCAAGCGCACCCTGTTTGTACTGCCTGCGGCGTTGTTCGTGGTGTCGCTGACGGTGTTTCCGCTGCTGTTCGGGCTGATCATCGCGTTTTCGGACTGGAACCTGTCGTCGCCCGATGGGCGCAAGTTCAACGGCGTGGCGAACCTTGTGCAGATGTGGCACGACCCGTTCTACTGGAACGCGCTTCTGAACATGGTCTGGTATACCCTTGCAATCCTTGTGGAATACGCGATTGCCTTTGGCCTTGCCCTGCTGCTGAATTCCGAAATCCGCGCGCGCAAGTTCTTTCGGGTGGCGTTCCTGCTGCCCCTGATGCTGTCGCCGATTGCGGTGTCATGGATGATCGGCAAGTCCATGCTGGAACCCCGCTTTGGCCCGATTGCGCGGCTTGCGCGCAATCTTGGCTGGGACAATCCCAGCTTTTTCGGCAGCCCGGAAATCGCCCGCGCGACCATCATGGTGATGGATGCCTGGACCTATATTCCCTTCATGATGATCATGATCCTTGCCGGATTGCAGGCGATCCCCAAAGAGTTGCATGAGGCCGCGAAAGTGGACGGCGCGAATGGCTGGCGCAATTTCTGGGAAGTGACCTTCCCGCTGATGCTGCCGGTGTCGATCACCGCCGTGCTGATCCGCATCATCTTCAAACTGAAACTGGCGGATATCGTCATCGCCGTCACCTCGGGCGGTCCGGGGGGGGCGACGGATACGGTGACCAGCTTCATCTTCCGCGAATACCGTGACAGGTCCAACGTCGGTTACGGCACGCTGCTGGCCATGGTCTATCTGGTGATCATCGTGATCGCGATGACCGGGCTGATGAAACTCGCCGACCGCTTTACAAGGCCAAGCACCTGATGACCCAAACGCAGATTTTTCACGACGCCGCCAGCGACACGGGCTTTCGCGCCAAATGGTGGGCGGGGCGCACCGCCGTGTATGGCGCGCTGATCCTGTGGGCGGTGATCTGCCTGTTCCCGATCTATTGGACCATCACCACCAGCTTCAAGATGGCCCCGAACGTGATGCAGGGCCACATGGTGCCTTGGGTTGACTACACCCCCAAATGGCTGGGGTGGAAAACCATCGGCCTTGCCCCCGAAACATGGTCGGCGCAATCGACCGTGCGGGATGAGTTTTTCAAGCGTTTCGGCAATTCGGTGGTGGTGTCGCTATCGGCCTCCACCCTTGCCGTGATGCTGGGGTCACTGGCGGCCTATGGGTTGTCGCGGTTTTCCTACAAGTTCGGCTATATGCGCAACGGCGATATCTCGTTCTTCTTCCTGTCCCAACTGATCCTGCCGCCTGTGGTCTTGGCCCTGCCCTTTCTGGTGCTGTACAAGGAACTGGCGCTGCTGGACACGCGGATCGGGTTGATCCTGCTGTATACCTTGTCGGTGCTGCCCATCGTGATCTGGATCATGCGGGATCAGTTTTCGTCCATTCCGACCGAGGTAGAGGAAGCAGCGCTGGTCGATGGCCTGTCGGTCTGGGGCGCGTTCATCACCATCATCCTGCCGATTGCCCTGCCTGGCATGGTCGCGGCCTTTATCCTGAGCCTCGTGCTGACGTGGAACGAATATTTCTTTGCGGCCCTGCTGACCTCGACCCATGCCAACACCCTGCCCGTGCTGGTGGCCAGCCAGACCGGCAGCCAAGGCATATCGTGGTGGTCGATGGCCGCCCTTTCCTTTGCTGCCATCCTGCCGCTGATCGTGATCGGCATCGTGCTGGAACGCTTCATCATCAAGGGCATGGCCGCAGGGGCGGTGAAGTGACGCCATGCTGAAAGGGATAGACCGCGCGCTGACGGCTGATGTGCTGCATGTGCTGATGCGGATGGGGCATGGCGATGATCTGCTGATCTGCGATGTGAACCACCCCGCCGCCAGCATCGCCGCCCACACCACCCACGGTCGGCTGATCGACATGGCGGGCTGCGACATACCGCGTGCCACAGCGGCTATTCTGACGCTGATGCCGCTGGATACCTTTGTCGATGCCCCCGTCACCCGGATGCAGGTGGTGGGCGACCCGGAGGCTGACATGCCGGTGTTCGGGCGGATGCAGGCGGTGATCGACCATGCCGAGGGGCGGGCAGTGACGATGCAGGCGGTGGAGCGGTTTGCCTTCTACGCCGCCGCCAAGCAAGCCTTTGCGGTGATCCGCACGGCGGACCCGGGGCCTTATGGCTGTTTCATCCTGAAAAAGGGTGTCATCAATCTGCCCGACGCCTGATGCGATCAAGCCAAAAGAATGAGGATGTGATGACGCAAGCAACGCGGCTGTGGAACAAACGCGGGATCAGCTTTACCGAGCTGGGCTTTGGTGCGGCCCCGCTTGGCAACCTGTTCCGCGCTATTTCTGATGCGGACGCGCGCGGGATACTGGACCGGGCGTGGGATGCCGGGGTGCGCTATTACGACACCGCCCCGCTATACGGCCTTGGCCTGTCAGAAACCCGGCTGAACCCGTTTCTGCGCGGCAAGGACCGCGACTCCTATGTGCTGTCGACCAAAATCGGACGGCTGTTCCGGGCTAGTACGCCCGACAAACGCGACGGGCTGGACAAGTGGTTCGAGGTTCCCTCGCGCAATGAAGTCTATGATTACGGCTATGACGCGGTGATGCGCAGCCTTGAGTTTTCGCTGGAACGGCTCGGGGTTGACCGGATCGACATTCTTTATGCCCATGATCTGGATGTGTTCAACCATGGATCACAGGCCGCGCTGCAAGCCCGGCTGGAGGAATTCCTGAACGGCGGCTACCGCGCGCTGATCGCCTTGCGCGATCAGGGGGTGATACGGGCCTTTGGCGCAGGGGTGAACGAATGGCAGCCCTGCCAATGGCTGCTGGACCGGGGCGACTTTGACATTTTCCTTCTGGCCGGGCGCTACACGCTGCTGGAGCAGGACAGCCTTGCGTTCATGAATGCCGCCCACGCCAAGGGGGTGGGGGTGGTGATCGGCGGGCCCTATAATTCAGGCGTGTTGGCCACCGGGCCGCGCCCGGGGGCGATGTATAATTACGATCCGGCCCCTGACTGGGTGCTGGCAAAGGTCGCGCAGTTGCAGGCGGTCTGTGCGGCGCATGGCGTGAGGCTGGTGGATGCAGCCTACCGCTTTCCGCTGCTGCACCCCGCCGTCGTGTCGGTGATCCCCGGCGGGCAAGGCGTGATGGAAATGGAGAGCAACGTCGCCGCCGCCAATGCCGTAGTGCCGGGCGCGCTGTGGGCAGAATTGCAGGCCAAGGGACTGATCCATCCTGACGCGCCGGTGACCTGAACGGCCCGCAGACTGGATATTTAGGCCAAGATAAAGGCTAAAGCGGGATGACCCTTCATTGTACCTGCCCGGCTTTCAACCATCGCGACGAAAGGGCAATGCCCGCCCGAGGGGGCGGTCCCCTGTCGGGCAATGGGGCACTGCCCGGCGCGCGCAGCACTTGATGTCCGGGCAGAAGAACAAGGTTCAGCAAAATATCATTCCGCTTCAGTCCGGGTCGAACAGGTCGGGGCGGTCACGCTCCAGCGGTTCCAGATAGGTCAAAAGCTGGCTCAGATGCGCCTTGACCGCAGCCCGCGCCGCCACCGGGTCGCGGGCCTCCAGCGCCGCCAGAATGTCGCGGTGTTCGGCCAGCGTTGCCGCCACCCTGCCCGGCACCGGCAGGATCAACTGCCGCGCGCGGTGGACATGCAGCCACGCCGTCTGCGACACCTGCGCCAGCTTGCGAAAGCCGCTGAACGACAGCAGCAATTCGTGCATTTCAGCATCCATCGCATAAAAGCCCGGAATATCGCCATCGGCCAGCAGGGCCGTCTGCACCGTCAGATTGCGACGCAGCAGGGTCAGCTGGTCGGGCGTGATGTCGGTCGCCACCCGTTCAATCGCGGCCAGTTCAATCGCCTCGCGCAGGAATGCGCCTTCGCGAATCTCCTCCATCGAAAAGCGCGCAACGAAGGTGCCCGCCTGCGGGATCACGTCAACCAGCCCTTCCCCGGCCAGCCGCGCCACGGCATCGGCGACCGGGCTGCGCGACACGCCGAGGGCGGCACAAATCTCGGGTTTGCGCAAAATCTCTCCGGGCCGATAGCCAAGCGACAGGATCGCATGACGCAGCGTCTGATAGACCCGCTGGCCCAAGGATCCGTCAAAACGATCAAGCGGCAACAGGCGGGATGCGCCACTGTCCTCTTGTAGTGCAGGTTCGGCTGATTGTAACATGCTAACATGTTAGAGATCAGCCTGCCCCTGTCAAGGCAGGCCGCGCCTTGAAAGGGACACGCATGGCAGAGGGCATCATCCGCCTCCACCCGAGCGATTCTGTTGTTATTGCGCTGTCGGACCTGCGGGCGGGGGCGCAACCGGTTGGGCTGGACGTGGCCCTGCCCGGCGCAGTGCCGCGCGGCCACAAGATCGCGGCGGCCCCGATTGCCAAGGGGACGCCCGTGATCCGCTATGGGCAGATCATCGGTCAGGCGACGGTGGATATCGCGGCGGGGGCGCATATCCACAGTCACAATCTGGGGATGGGGCCGCATACGGCGGATTATGCCATCGGGTCGGAAAGTCGCGCCCTGCCCCCGCTGCCCGCCCGTACCTTCATGGGCTACGCGCGGCCCGACGGGTCGGTCGGCACCCGGAACTATCTGGGGATTCTGACCTCGGTGAACTGCTCCGGTTCCGTCGCCCGCTTCATCGCCGAGGCGGCAGAGCGTGATCCGACCATCATGGACGGCATCGACGGCGTGGTGCCGATTGTGCACGGCACCGGTTGCGGCATGTCGGGGGTGAATGAGGGCTACGACACCCTGATGCGCACCCTGAAAGGCTACGCGCGCAACGCCAATTTTGGCGGTATCCTGCTGGTGGGTCTGGGGTGTGAGGTGATGCAGGTGCCCGACCTTGTGGGTCAGGGCCGCCTGCGGCCCGATGGCAATTTCCGCTACATGACCATTCAGCAAACGGGGGGCACGCGCGCAACCATCGAGGCGGGTCTGCGGGTTTTGCGCGACATGGCGGTGGTGGCGCGACAGGTGGTGCGCACGCCTGCCCCGGTGTCGAAATTGATCGTGGGCCTGCAATGCGGCGGGTCGGATGGCTATTCCGGCATCACCGCCAACCCGGCCTTGGGGGCGGCGTCCGATATGCTGGTGCAGATGGGCGGCACGACGATCCTGTCGGAAACGCCCGAGATTTACGGGGCCGAACATCTGCTGACCCGACGCGCAGTATCGGCAGAGGTGGGTGAGCGGCTGATCGAGCGTATCCGCTGGTGGGAAGAATACACCGCTCGCAACGGCGGCGAGATGGACAACAACCCCTCACCGGGGAACAAGAAAGGTGGTCTTACCACCATCCTTGAAAAGTCTTTGGGGGCAGTTGCCAAAGGCGGCACGGCCCCGCTGTCCGGCGTCTACAAATTTGCCGAACCCATCCTGACCCCCGGTTTTGTATACATGGACAGCCCCGGTTATGACCCTTGCTCGGTCACCGGACAGATCGCATCCGGTGCCACGATGATCGTGTTCACCACGGGCCGCGGGTCGGTGTCGGGCTACAAACCCAGCCCCTGCATCAAGCTGGCCACCAACAGCGAGATGTACGCCCGCATGGCCGAGGATATGGACGTGAACTGCGGCGACATTATTGACGGGGTGAGCATCGCCGCGAAAGGTGCTGAAATCCTTGATAAAATCATCGAGGTTGCCTCAGGCGGGCAAAGCCTGTCCGAGGCCTTGGGGTTTGGTGGGGCGGAGTTTGTGCCTTGGCAGATTGGTGCTGTGATGTAAGGGCGGATTGGGGGCCAGCCCCCAAACCCCCGGGATACTAGTAGACAGAAAATATCAGGAGGGGCGCAGGCGGAAGCGTTGGATTTTGCCGGTTTGGGTTTTGGGCAGGGCGTCGGTGAACAAGACGGATCGGGGGTACTTGTAGGGCGCGATCACCGATTTGACGTGATCCTGCAAGGACTTGACCATCGCGGCATCCCCCGTCTGACCGGGGCCAAGCACCACATGCGCCTGCACGATCTGCCCCCGCTCCGCATCCGCCACTCCGATTACCGCACATTCGGCAACGGCGGGGTGCGACAGCAGCGCGGCCTCCACCTCTGGCCCGGCAATGTTGTAGCCAGCCGAGATGATCATGTCATCCGACCGGGCGGCAAAGTGAAAACGGCCCGCCTCATCCTGCCAGAAACTGTCGCCGGTCAGGTTCCAGCCATTCTGCACATACTTGCCCTGCCGCGCATCGGCCATGTAGCGACAGCCGGTCGGCCCCCGCACCGCCAGCCGACCGACCTCGCCGCGCGGCAGTTCCGCGCCCGTATCGTCCACGATCCGCGCCTCGTACCCTGTTACCGGACGACCGGTGCAGGCCGGGGCATGGTCATCGAAGCGGTTCGACAGAAAGATATGCAGCATCTCGGTCGCGCCAATGCCGTCCAGCATCGGCTTGCCAGTCTTGGCGATCCACTCCTCATAGACCGGGGCGGGCAGCGTCTCCCCCGCAGATACCGCCGCGCGCAGGGAACTGAGGTCCGCGCCCTCCTCCATCGCCTTTAACATCACCCGGTAAGCCGTTGGGGCGGTGAAACAAATCGTCGCATTATGGTCCTGGATAATCTGGATCATATTCGGTGGGCTCGCCTGTTCCAGCAATGCCGCCGCCGCGCCAAAGCGCAGGGGGAACACGGCAAGACCGCCCAGACCAAAGGTAAAGGCCAACGGGGGCGAGCCTACGAACACATCGTCGGGCGTCACCCCCAACACCTCTGCCGCATAGCCATCGGCGATGATCAGCAGGTCGCGGTGAAAGTGCATCGTGGCCTTCGGCTCTCCGGTCGTGCCCGAGGTAAAGCCGAGAAGCGCCACATCATCGCGGCCGGTCGGAGGTGCGGTAAAGCGCACCGATTTGCGCAAGGCGATGCGGTCAAGTTCGGCGTCATGATTGGCGGTGCCGTCAAAGCCGACCACGGTTTTCAGGAACGCAGACCCCTTCTGGCAGGTGATCATATCCTCCATCAACCGCGTATCGCACAGGGCGAGCGACACTTCGGCCTTGTCCACTATCGCCGTCAATTCCCCCGCCCGCAGCATCGGCATGGTGTTCACCACCACCGCCCCCGCCTTGGTCGCGCCCAACCACGCGGCCACCATCGCCGGATTGTTGGCAGACCGGATCAGCACACGATTTCCGGGCTTTACACCGTAATCTTCAACCAATGCATGAGCAATGCGGTTGGTCCAGTCGGTCAGTTCCTTGTAGGTCCGGCTGCGGCCATTGCCGATAAGGGCGGTATGATCGCCAAACCCTTTTTCCACCATCTTATCCGTCAGTTCCACGGCGACGTTCAACCAATCGGGATAGTCGAACACGGGCAGGATATCAGGCCAATCCGCGCCGCTGGCAGACGGTCGCGGGTGAAGGTGTCGCTATGCCCGGACGGCCCCAACATCACACACCCTCCGGGATCACGGCGGTGGCCTCGATCTCGACCAGCGCCCGGTCCTCGACCAGGGCCACCACCTGCACCAAAGCCATCGCCGGATAATGCCGTCCGATGGTCGCCTTATACGCCGCCCCGACCGCTTTCAGACTGCCCAGATAGGCCGCTTTATCCGTCACATACCACGTCAGCCGCACGATATGGTCAGGCCGCGCCCCGGCTTCGGCCAGCACATCGACGATGTTTTGCAGGGCCTGTGCCACCTGCCCCGCGAACTCGTCCGTCTCAAAAACTCTGATCGCCATTCCAGCCGACCATGCCGCCGGTGAACACCATCCGGCCCGTCGCCGCGACGCCGTTGGAATAGCCGATGGCGGGTTTCCAGCTGCGCGGGTGCAGCATCTGATGCGGGGTCATAGGGCCTCCATAAATGTGGTGATCGCGGTGCGCAGAGGGGCAGGCCAAGGTTGCGGACGCCCGCCATCGACCCAGACCAGAACCAGATCGGCGGTCAGGCGATGTTCCGCGCCAGAGTGCGCCTGAAGCTGAAACCGGATAGAACTGCCACCCAACCGCTCCACCGTCAGCCGCCAGTCCAGACGGTCGCCAAGGCGGGAGGGCAGCAGGAAATTCACCTCCAGCTTGGCGGTCGGCACGCCTTGGCCTGCGGCCATCATGGCGGCATAGGAGTGCGCCCGCCACCTCGGCAAAGAAGTTCTCGACGACCGAATTGGTCATCTCGAAATAGCGCGGGTAGAACACGATCCCGGCGGGATCGCAGTGGTTGAACTCAACGGGGATGGTGCGGTGATAGATCATAGGATGCTCCGCGCGATGACGACGCGTTGGACGTCGGACGCGCCTTCGTAGATGCGCAAGGCCCTGATTTCGCGGTATAACCGTTCGACCACGGCCCCTGACCGGACTCCTTCGCCGCCATGCAGTTGCACGGCCATATCTATCACCTCTTGGGCAGCCTCGGTGGCGTAGAGTTTTGCCATCGCAGCCTCGCGCGACACCCGCGCCGCCCCCTGATCCTTGGTCCAGGCGGCGCGGTAGATCAGCAAGGCGGCGGCATCAATCTTCAGCGCCATATCAGCCAGATGCCCCTGCACCATCTGCAAACTGGCCAAGGGTTCCCCTTGAATCCGCCGCGCCTGCACCCGCGCCAAAGCCTCATCCAGCGCGCGGCGGGCAAAGCCCAAGGCCGCCGCCCCGACGGTGGACCGGAACACATCCAGCACCGACATGGCGACCTTGAAGCCGTCGCCCGCAGCCCCGATCAGGGCCGCTTCGGGCAGGGTCACATCGCGCAGGGCCAGACGCGCCAAAGGGTGGGGGGCGATCACCTGCAAGCGTTCCTCCACCGTCAGACCGGGCGTATCGGCGGGCATCAGGAACGCCGACAGGCCCCGCGCGCCGGGGGCCTCGCCGGTGCGGGCGAAGACGACATAGATGTCGGCAATGCCACCGTTGGAAATCCAGGTCTTCTCACCGTTCAGCACCCAAGAGCCGCCCTGTCGCACCGCCGTGGTCGCCGTCGCCGCCACGTCTGACCCGGACGCCGGTTCAGTCAGCGCGAAGGCCGCAATCGCCGTTCCTGCCCGCGTCCGGGTCAGCCAGTCGCGCTGCGAGGGCGTGCCGAACAAGGACACCGCCCCCATCCCAAGCCCTTGCATCGCAAAGGCAAAATCCGCCAAGCCATCATGCCGCGCCAAGGTTTCGCGGATCAGGCACAGGGTGCGTACATCTAGCCGTTCGCCCGCCCCCGCCCCGGAATGGTGCAGCCAGCCTCCGTCCCCCAAGGACGCGACCAGACCCCGGCAGGCGGCATCGGTATCACCATGATCAACGTGCAGGCCTGCGCACCATGCCTCCAGCCCCTCGGCCAAGGTGCGGTGGTGGTCATCGAAAAATGGCCAGTGCAGGAAACTCGTGTCGCTCATGCTATTTTCTGTCCCTAAATATCCCGGGGGTAGTCAATCGGTTGCGCCATCGGTTCAAGAAACCGATTGGCTGGGGGGCTGGCCCCCGATCCGCGCTCAGTTCCCCTGAAACACCGGTTGTTCCTTGGCCACAAACGCCCGGTACGCACGCTCGAAATCAGCCGTCTGCATACAGATCGCCTGCGCCTGTGCTTCTGCCTCGATCGCCTGATCCAGCCCCATCGTCCACTCCTGCGCCAGTTGCACCTTGGTCATGCCATGCGCAAAGGTCGGGCCAGCAGCCAGCCGTCCGGCCAGTGCCATCGCCTCGGCCTCCAGCGCGTCCGCGCTATGCAGCGCGTTCCAGAAACCCCAGTTCAGCCCCTCCTCCGCCCGCATCACCCGGCCCGTATACAGCAGTTCCGCCGCCCGCCCCTGCCCGATGATGCGCGGCAGCATCGCACAGGCCCCCATATCGCAGCCAGCTAATCCCACGCGGGTGAACAGGAAGGCGCATTTCGCCTGCGGAGTTGCCAGCCGCAAGTCTGCCGCCATGGCAATAATCGCGCCCGCCCCGACAGCGATGCCGTCTACGGCGGCAATCACCGGCTTGCCGCAACCGATGATCGCCTTGACCAGATCGCCGGTCATCCGGGTGAACGCGAGCAGGTCTTTCATCGGCAAACCGATCAAAGGCCCAATGATATCATGCACATCGCCGCCAGAGCAGAAGTTGCCGCCGTTTGACGCAAACACCACCACATCCACATCGCTCGCGTCGCGCAGGGCGCGGAAGGTGTCGCGCAGTTCCGCGTAAGAGTCGAACGTCAGCGGGTTCTTGCGGTCTGGCCGGTTCAGGCGGATCACGGCGATCCGGTCTGCCACGGTCATCAGAAAATGCTGCGGCACAAAGCCTGCCATTGCCGTCATGTCCGGCCTCCCATGCGTTTCAGAATCTCGGTCAGCGTGTCGAGGTCGGTCTCGGACACCGTGCCGAACAGCTTGCCCACCTCGGCCTCGTGCCCCGCCGCCAGCCCTTCGAACTGGGCAAAGCCTTCGGGCGTCAGGGCCACAAACACCGTGCGCCGGTCGGCCTCGGATTGGGTGCGCAGCACCAGACCATCCTTTTCCAGCCGGTCCACCACGGTCGTCGCATTGCCGTTGGACACCAGCAGCATCCGGGAAAGCTCGGACATCGTCACGCCGTCGCGGCGGCGGTAGAGGGCGGCCATCACGTCAAAGCGCGGCAAGGTGGTGTCGTGCTGGACGCGCAGGTGTTCGCGCAGGTGGCTTTCAGCCGCGCGGGTGACGCCGAGCAGCCTGATCCACATCTTCAACCGGCGCTTGGACAGATCGCTCATGCCTCGCCCCCGGTGATCGCAATCGCCTGCCCGTTGACGCCCATGGCCCCGTCGGAGCACAGCCACAGGGCCGTGGCGCTGATTTCCGATGCGCGCAATCAGGCGGCCTTGCGGGTTCATCGCGGTCAGGCTCGCCACCGCATCCGCTTGGGATTTCCCGGTCTTGGCGATGATATTGGCAATCGTCGCTTCGGTCATTTCAGTCTGGATATAGCCGGGGCAGATAGCGTTGGCAGTGATGCCCTTCTTTGCCACCTCCAGCGCCACCGACCGCACCAAGCCCACTACACCATGCTTGGCAGCCGCATAGCCTGCGATGTAGGGCGCCCCCTTCAGCCCCGCGATGGACGCCACCGCGATCAGCCGCCCGCCCGTGCCCATCTGGCGTAAACCGTCGCGGAAGGTCAGGAACGTGCCGGTCAGGTTGACGGCCAGCATCCGGTTGAAATGGTCCATCTCCATGCGGGCAAAGGGTGCAGATTCCGCTGCGCCCGCATTGGCAATCACGATCTGGCAGGGGCCAGCACTGGCAAACATCGCGGCCACGGATGCCTCGTCCGTCACATCGGCCACCACGCATTGCACGCCCGGCAAGCCATCCGCCACCCGCGCCAAAGCGTCAGCCCGGCGCCCCGAGATCACCACCTGATAGCCTGCGGCATGGAACGCGCGGGCCATGTCGGCCCCGGTGCCACTGCCCCCCCCGGTGATCAGGACGCGGCTCATGCGCGGATCACCTCTGCCGCTTTTGTCGCCAGCCGCTGCGCCTGATCGCGGCCCGCAAGGTAGGGCAGCGGCCACGCGGTACCCGTATCGCCCGCCTTGGTCGCCGCGTGCAGCGTCCAGTAGGGGTCGGCCAGGTGGGGCCGCGCGAGCGCCACAAGGTCTGCGCGACCAGCGAGCAGGATGGAATTTACATGGTCGGGTTCGGTGATATTGCCCACGGCCATCGTGGCAATCCCGGCCTCATTCCTGATGCGGTCGCTGAACGGGGTCTGGAACATCCGGCCATAGACAGGCTTGGCCTCGGTCGAGGTCTGCCCCGCCGACACGTCGATGATATCGGCCCCGGCCATGCCAAACATCATTGCAATTTCAACGGCTTCGGCAGGTGTCACGCCATCATCGCCCGCCCAGTCATTCGCCGATATCCGCACCGACATGGGCTTTGCCCCCGGCCAGACCTTGCGCATTTCGGTGAACACCTCCAACGGATATCGCATCCGGTTTTCCAGTGACCCGCCGTATTCATCATCCCGCGTGTTCGACAGGGGAGAGATGAAGGACGAGATCAGATAGCCGTGCGCCGCGTGCAGTTCGATCATGTCAAAGCCCGCCGCCTCGGCCAGTTCGGTCGCGCGCACGAACTGGCGCAGCACAGTATCCATATCGTCGCGGTCCATGGCCTTTGGCATCGCATTGCCCGCAGCCCACGGGATGGCACTGGCCGACAGCAGCGGCCAGTTGCCCGACACCAAGGGCGCATCGGCATCGGCCCAGCCGACTTGGGTAGACCCTTTGCGCCCGGAATGGCCGATCTGACAGCAAAGCTTGGCCGTGGTTTCCTTATGCACAAAATTGACCAGCCGCGCCCAGCTTTCCGCATGTTTCGGCGCATAAAGCCCCGGACAGCCCGGCGTGATCCGCCCGTTGGGCGACACGCAGGTCATTTCCGTATAGACCAGCCCTGCCCCCCCCTTGGCGCGTTCCGCGTAGTGGATGAAATGCCAATCGGTCGGGTTGCCATCCACTGCTTTATATTGCGCCATCGGTGACACCACGACCCGGTTTTCCAGCCGCATCCCGCGCAACTGGAACGGCGCGAACATCGGCTGACGGCCCGGTTCGCCCCCTGCATTGACGGCAAACCAATCCTCCGCCCCGCGCAGCCAATCTGCATCGCGCAGGCGCAGGTTTTCGTGGGTGATCCGCTGGCTGCGGGTCAACAAGGAATAGGCGAACTGGGCGGGCGGCATGTCGAGATACCGTTCCACCTGCTCGAACCACTCCAACGAATTGCGCGCCGAGGATTGCAGGCGCAGCACCTCAACCCGGCGTTCGTCCTGATACCGTTCAAACGCACCCTGCATTGTCGGTTCGGAATGCAGATATTCCGCCAAGGCAATCGCACTGTCGAACGACAGCCGGGTGCCCGACCCGATGGAAAAATGGCTGGTCGCCGCTGCATCGCCCATCAGCACCACGTTTTCATGATACCACCGCGCGCAGATGACGCGCGGAAACTGCATCCAAACCGCCGACCCGCGCAGGTGCGCCGCGTTTGACATCAGGTCATGCCCGCCCAGATGGGCCGCAAAGATCTGACGGCAGGTTTCCACCGTCTCCTCCTTGGTCATGCCTTCAAACCCCCAGGCATCCCAGGTTTCGGGCTGACATTCGACGATGAAGGTCGCGGTATCGGCGTCAAACTGGTAGACATGCGCCCAGACCCAGCCATGGGCGGTTTTCTCGAAAATGAAGGTAAAGGCGTCGTCAAACTTGGCGTGCGTCCCCAGCCAGACGAATTTGCAGCGCCGGGTGTCAATCTCGGGCTGGAACACATCGGCATATTCGCGGCGCACGATGGAATTCAGGCCATCGGTCGCCACCACCAGATCATACTCGGCGCGGTACTCCTCGGCGCTGCGAAACTCGGTTTCAAACCGCATCTCCACGCCCAATTCCCGTGCGCGCGCCTGCAAGATCACCAGCATCGCCCGCCGCCCGATGCCTGCAAAACCGTGCCCGCCCGATACATTGCGCACGCCGTTATGCACCACGGCGATATCGTCCCAATAGGCGAACTGGCCCCGGATCGCCTCGGTGGAAACGGGATCGTTCTTCTGCATCCGCGCCAGCGCATCGTCCGAAAGCACCACGCCCCAGCCAAACGTGTCATTGGCGCGGTTGCGTTCCAGCACCACCACCTCATGCGACGCATCGCGCAGCTTCATCGAGATCGCAAAGTACAAACCCGCAGGACCACCGCCCAGACACAGAATTTTCATCGCGCGCTCCTTGGTTGGGATCATGCTGCCACCCTGCCAAAACAATTTCAAGTTCAAAATTTATCACTTGAAATTTACGCCGTGCGGCGCAAGACTAGCGCCATGACACAGCCCGCAAATCCGCAGCCGCGAACCGCCTTTGTCACCGGGGCCGCACAGGGCCTTGGCCTTGCTATCGCGCGGTCACTGCACGCAGCGGGGCACAGGGTTGTGCTGGCAGACCTGAACCTTGGCAAGGTCATGGCGGCGGCTGAGGCTCTGCCCGGCAGCCTAGCCGTCAGCTTGGATGTGCGCGACAAACCCAGCTTTGCCACAGCCATAGCGCAGGCCGAAGCCGCCTTTGGCCCGGTGGATATACTGGTCAACAACGCCGCCCGCACCCAGGCCCGCGACTTCTTTGCGATGGAGCCGGACGAATGGGATGACGTGCTGGCCACCAACCTGCGGTCGGTCATCTTTGGCGCACAACTGACGGCAAAGGGCATGATGTCAAGGGGTTGGGGTCGTATCCTCAACCTCGCGTCGGTGGCAGGCCAACGTGGCGGGCCACAGGTGCAGGGCGCGCATTATGCGGCCTCCAAGGCCGGGATCATTGGCCTGACCCGCTATCTCGCCCACCAATTCGCGCCGCATGGCGTGACCGTGAACACCATCGCCCCCGGCACCATCCTGACCGAACAAACCGCCCTCGCCCCGCCGGAAAAGGTGGCGCTTGTGGTGGGGCAGATCCCGTTAGGGCGCATCGGTCAGGCCGAGGAAGTGGGACATCTGGCCGCGTTCCTTGCGTCAGATCACGCTGCCTTCATCACCGGCACTACTCAGGATATCAACGGCGGCGTGCTGATGCGCTGACCCCGAAAGGTTCACATGACGGACGCCTATTTCCTATACCACTCCATCGGCATGTATCCCGGCAAGGCGCAGGACATGGCCGCCGCTCTGACCGAATTTTCCACGGTCTGGGGTCAGCCCGATGATGCCCAATGGGGGTACGTTCTGCCCCTGCGCGCCCGATTCATCGACCGCTGGCGCACGATCCTGAATGCCGCGCCCGATACCGTGACCACGTTTGAGTCTGTGACTCAGGCCTTCCACGCCCTGCTGCAATCGTTGCCCGAAGGGCACTTGCGGGGGCGGTCAGTGCTGGTGGGGGCCGATTGCTTTCCGTCCAACCATTTCTTGCTGAACGGCATGGCCGAGGCTTATGGCTTTACCCTCAAGACCGTGCCACTGCGCCAAGGCGCGTCGTGGGTCGAGGATGAAGATTATCTGGATGCGTGGACGCCCGAGGTGGGACTGGCCTTGCTGACATGGGTGTCCTCGACCTCCAGCCACCGCATCAACCTGCCCGCCATGGTGGCCCATGGCCGCCGGATGGGCAGCCTGATCGGCGTCGATATCACCCAAGGGGCCGGGCTGATCCCGTTTGATGTTCACGCACCCGAGGTGGATTTTGCCATCTCCACCAGCCTGAAATGGATGTGCGGCACTCCCGGCGCGGGCATCCTGTACCTCTCGCCCCGCCTGATTCCCCATACCAAACCGCAATTGCGCGGCTGGTTCAGCCAGCCCAACCCTTTCAACTGGGACATCACCAAATTCGCCTACGCCCCCGGCATCGCCCGGTTTGACTCTGGCACCCCCGGCTGCATGGCGGCCCTCGCCTCGCTGCCCGCACTGGATTGGCACGCGGGCCAAGACCATGCCGCCCTTCTGGCCCATAACCGCACCCTGACAGCACGGTTGATCGAGGGCGCAGACGCCATCGCCCTGCCCCTGCTGACTCCCCGCGATCCTGCCAAACGTGGCGGGTCGATCATGCTGCGCCTGCCCGACAGCCACCCCGCCCCGCAGATCGTCACCGCCCTGCGCGAGCAAGGCATCACCACCGACGCCCGCAGCCAGACCCTGCGCCTGTCCCCCGGCATCATCACCACGATGGACGGCGTGGAACAGGCGCTAACGGCGCTGACAAAACTGCTGCGCCCTTAGCCTCATTTTCTGTCCAAAAATATCCCGGGTAGCCAGTCGGATACGCCATCGGTTCAAGTAACCGATTGGCTGGGGGCAGCGCCCCGGCGCTGTCAGCCTGGCCCCACCACCGGCGCATAGCCGTCCAGCGTCAGCCCCCGCACCTGCCGCAACAGCCCGATGAACCCGGCCACCATATGATCCGCCGTGGCCACCCCCTTGGCCGCCGTGGCCAGATGCGCCTCGCCCACCACGCCCGCCGGGTTCAGGTCTGACGCCACCCAGCCGAGGCTGATCGGCCCGATGGGGGATATCACCGCTGTCTCGGCAGCAGGACCGGAAATCGCGGGCTGCGGTCATGTCCACTGTCTCGGGGTTGAAGGCCAGCATCAGCGAGGTTTCCATATCGCCGCCATGGATGCCAAACTGGCGCTCCTGCGCGGAATAGACGCCGTCGGGCATCCCGAAACTGGTCCATTGCGCCTTGACCGCCAGCATCCCCGCCTGCACCCGCAACTCGCGCGACAGGATGGAACACAGGTCCAGATTGCCGCCATGGCTGTTGATGATCACGATCTTGCGCACCCCGGCGCGCGCCACCGACAGGCCGATCTCGACCCAAGCCCGCAGCGCGGTTTCCGCCGTCAAGGTCAGGGTGCCCTTGGCCCACAGATGCTCGTTCGACTTGCCCACCGCCTGCACCGGCAGGATGCGCACGTCCAGATCCTCCGGGCAGGCGTTGCGGAACCGGGCCAGCAAGCCTTCGGCGATCAGCGTATCGGTGCCCACGGGCAAATGCGGCCCGTGCTGTTCAATCGCCGCCGTGGGCAGGATGGCGATGGTCTTCATCGGATCAATCGCCGCATATTCCGGTGCGCGGTACTGCGCCCAATCCAGCCGCCTCATTCTGCGGCCTCTGCCATAAGGGGCAATGCGACCGGAACCGCTCGCCCGATCAGCCGGTCCATGCGCCGCGACACGACGGCCAGATGTGCTGCGCGGCTGGCGGCGGTCGAGCTGTCCATCAGGTAATGCGCCGCAAACACATGGCGTTTGCGCGGCGCGCACAGGAAGCCCACCCCGCGCGACAGGGTGCGCCGCCCCGGTGCGCCGATGATGCGCGTCAGCCACCAGCTTGCGCCGCAAGTGGTGAACACCGCCAGCCCTTTGATCTGCTGCAACCCCGGCCGGATGGTCTTGTGCGCCCCGTCCGGCATCAGAAACGCCACATCGGGCAGCAGCACCCGGTCGAGCCAGCCCTTCAGCATCGCGGGCAGCCCGTACCACCAAGTCGGGTAGACAAAGATCAGCGTATCACACCAGCGCAGGTCGGCGACATAGCCCGCCACCGGTTGCAGATTGTCGGGGCAGGTCAGATAGCCCTGCCATTCCGCCCCCGTCAGCACTGGCTGAAATCCATCGGCATACAGGTCATGCACCCGCGCCTCGGCCCCCGCTGCCGCCAGTTTGGCCAGCACAAGGTCACGGACGGCGGCGTTGAAGCTTCCCTCTTTGGGGTGGCAATACACGATCAGGGCGCGCATCAGAAGGTTTCCATCTTGCGTTGCACACGGGCAAGATAGCCCGCGCGCCGGGCGGCATCGGCACGGTTCATATCGTACAGCGCCAGATACAGCATGGTATCAGGCTGGGCCGCATGGGCAAAGGCGCGCGTCATCACCCGGCGCGGCGGGTCGCCCACCAGCGTGGCGCGCAGCCACGACGCCCCATAGGTCGTGACCACCCCCAGTTTGCGGATATGGGTCATGGCGGGCTTCACCGCGACCGTTTTCCAGCCGGAACGACACCCCCGGCACAAACACCCGGTCGAAATAGCCTTTCAGAATGGCAGGTGGCCCGAAATTCCACACCGGATGCACAAAGATCAGGACCGTCGCCGCGCGCAGACGGTCCACATAGCCCTGCACCGGGGCGGTGTTGGCGGGCACCGAGTGATAGCCCCGCCGTTCCTGCGCCCGCATCACCGGGTCGAACCCTTCGGCGTACAGATCACACAGGTCCACCTGCCACCCCCGCCCCGCCAGCGTCCCCACCACCCTGTCGCACAAGGCGCGGGCGTAGCTGTCGTCGCACGGATGGGCATAGACCACATGCGCCTGCATCACGGTCCCTTTCTGATCCCGGCATAGGCGTACATCCGGGTATAATCCCACCCCGGTTCGTCCCATGTGATCATCTTGCCGGGGTTCAGGATGCCCTTGGGGTCGGCCTCGCGCTTGAAGGCCAGTTGGGTGGCGTCTGCCGACTGCCGCCCGCCTTCCTCCAGCGTATAACGGTGCGGGTTGAAGACGAAACAACCCATTTCCTCATGCAGGCGGACGATCTGGTCAAGCCGTTCCTCGGTGGTGAAGCGCACCAGCGTCAGGCCCGCAAAACCCACCTTGCCCCCCATTTTCATCAGTTCCAGATGCTGCATCAATTCACCCGGAAAGGCCGCGCGGATGGCCTCGATCTTGGCCGCATAGGTGATCCAGGGTCATAGGCCACTTGCAGATAGGTGATCGCCGGATCCACCTTCAGCGCCCGCAAGGTGGTGTGGTTCCAGCCATATTCAAACACCGGCCCGGGTTCACGCGGCCATTTGGTTTCATCGGACCGGTAGATGATCTGCGCGCCGGGATAGCGGGCGAGGAAGGTCAGAAACCCGTCCATCGACTGCGGCGCGATCATCAACCCGATCAGGTGATGTTCTGGCCCCAAGTGGGGGGCGATGCGTTGGAAATAGGCGTGGGGGGATGGGGCCTCATAGACCGAGATCAGCTTTTTCAGGATGCCATCCTCGTGCCCCAAAGCGCCCGACAGCGCCACGGCGCTAGGGAAATCGGTATGCGTGACCAGCAGTTCCACCCAGTCGTAGGCCGGGGCCAGTGGCATTTCGAGTTCCGTGATGACACCATTGGTGCCGTAGGCGTGGCTGACGCGGTGGAGTTCCTCGCCAGTGAATTCCAGCACGCGGGGCTCGGCCTCGGCCGTCACCACCCGCAGCCGCAGGATATTGCCAAGGTCGCGCAACACGCCCCAGGTGCAGGACCCCACCCCGCCCGACCCACCGCCGACAAAGCCGCCGATGGTGGCGGTGGCATGGGTGGACGGGTGCATCCGCAGTTCTTGCCCAGAATGGGCGCGGGTGGCGTGGTCCAGGTCTTTGATCATGCAGCCCGGTTCCACCACCACCCGCCCCGGGTGAATGGCTTTCACCGCGTTCATGTTCTTCATATGCAGCACGATCCCGCCCGCCAGCGGCATCGCCTGCCCGTAGTTGCCCGTGCCTGCGCCGCGTACCGTCACCGGAATGCCGTGGGCATGGGCCACGCGCAGCACCTCGATCACCTCGGCCTCGTTGCGGGGGGAGACGACAAAATCCGCCACCACATGATCCAGCCGGGCCTTCAGCACGGGCGAGTACCAGAAGAAATCGCGCGACTTGGCCCGCACCGACACCGGGTTTTCATCCAGTCTCCAGATGCGCAAGGGCGGCTTTGGCAGCGTCCAGAGTCATGCAGGCTCCATCATGTCATCCAACTCGGCATAGTCGGGCAAGCGTGCGGTCGATCTGTTTGCCCCCCCGGATCACGATGCGGTCTGATTGCGGGCGGCTGAACAATTCGGTCCAGTTGCGCGCCTTGAAGATCACCAGATCGTCGGTCAAGGCGGCGGCTGAAAACCCACAGGCCCGCGCCGGGTTGCCGATCACGGTATCGACCCAACCGGGGCCGGAGTGGTCCAGATGGCCAATGCGGGTGGCCTCACGCAGCACCTCCAGCATGTCCATATCGCCGTAGGCATAGAACGGGTCGCGCGTGTTGTCGGAGGCAAAGCTGACGTTGATGCCCCGCGCCCGCGCCTCATGCACAAGGGTGATGCCCCGCAGCCGGGGCGTGCGGCCAGCATGGCGGTCTTGCAGATAGAGGTTGCACATCGGCAGGCTGACGATGTTGATCCCTGCCTTCGCCACAAGGTCCAGCGTTTGCAACGCATCGCCTTCCGCCATGGTGGACAGGGAACAGCAATGGCCCACCACTACGGGCGCGTCAAAGCCAGTGTCCAGCACGGCTTGGGCGATCAGGCGGAGGGTGTTGCAACTGCCGTCCATGGTCTCATCCACATGGAAATCGGCGGGCAAACCACGGTCGGCGGCCATGCCGAAGAACATCGCAATGCGGTCGGCAATGTCGGGCAAGGGGTAGGTCACCATGCCCAGAACCCCGCCCGTCTGCGCCACCAGATCGGCGGTCTGCGCAAAGGGGCCATCCACGCTGCACAGATCGGCCCCCAGCAGACAGGACGCTTGCAGATCAATCCGCCCCGCCCATTCGGCCCGCTTTTCCGCAAAGACCGGAAAGGAAATCGCATCCTGCGGCGGGATGGAATCCAGATGGGTGCGGATGGCGCGGGTGCCATGGGCATAGGCGCAGCGCAGCGAAAACTCCATCCGCCGCGCCACATCGGCGGCAGTCCAGCGGGCGGCGCGGTCCGCCCCCGATGCCGTCAGCGCGCCCAGGAAGGTGCCGTCAAGGTTGGGGGCACGGGGCGCGATATGCCCCTTGTCCAGATGGGTGTGCATATCGACAAAGGCAGGCAGCACCATCGCGCCGCCCATGTCGATCACCGCCCCGCCACCGCCGCAATCGGCAAGCTAGTACGCACCAGATCACCCGCCTGCCCCAACAGGCAAGCAGGCACCGTGACATTCGCCAGCGTCACAGGACCGGGCGGCAAGGTTTTGAAATCCATCGTCATTCCCGTTTGATCGCACTCTCGTGCCATTTGTGCAGCAGCATATGCGACAGGAATGACAGTCCTGCAAAGATCACCACCCCCAAGACCCGCAATCAGCACCAATGCCGCGAACATGCGCGGGATGTTCAGCCGATACCCGGCCTCAAGTATCCGAAAGGCCAACCCCGACCCGATCCCGCCCGTGCCCGCCACATACTCGGCAACAATCGCGCCGATCAGGCTAAGCCCCCCCGCAATCCGCAAGCCGCCAAGGAAATAGGGCAAGGCCGAGGGCAGTTGCAGAAACCGCAGCCGCTGCCACCGCGTCGCGCCATAGATGCGGAACAGATCGCGCAGGTTATGGTCGGTGGAGTTCAACCCAAGCGTCATGTTCGACAGGATCGGAAAGAACGCCACGATCCACGCGCACAGCAGCAAGCCCGACGGTCTTGTTGTCGACATAGATGAAGATCAGCGGGGCCACCGACACGATGGGTGTCACTTGCAGGATCACGGCATAGGGGTAGAAACTCATCTCGGCGAATTTGCTCTGGTTGAACAAAACCGCCAGTCCCACCCCGCCAATCACCGCCACCGCAAGCGCCATCAGCGTGATTTGCAGCGTCACCAGCAGGGCGTCGAACAGCATGGCCCAATCGGCGATCAGCGTCTGCAACACCCGCCCCGGACCGGGCAGAATGTAATGCGGAATGTCGTTCCAGACCACCAGCCGGTCCCAACCGACAATCGACAGCACCACCACGATCAGCGGCAAGGCCCACCTTGCCACCTTCTCAATCCGCAGGTTACGGGCGCGCCGCGCCTCATCGGCGTCATAGGCGGCTTCAAGATCATGGGGCGCGTCGGTCATGCGTGTTCCCCCATCGACTGCATCAGGGCGGCAGACACCACCTGCGCATGGGCGGCGTATTCGACCGAAGTGCGAAAGGCCATGTCGCGGGGGTATGGGGCGGATACCTGAATTTCCTCGACCACCCGGCCCGGGCGCGCGGCCATCACGATGATGCGGTCCGACAGGAACACCGATTCAAACACCGAGTGGGTGACGAAAATCACCGTGCAGCCGATCTTGGCCTTCAGCGCCAGCAGGTCGTTGTTCAGCTTTTGGCGGGTGATCTCATCCAGCGCGGCAAAGGGTTCGTCCATCAGGATCAGCCTTGGGTTCGTCACCAGCGCCCGCGCAATCGACACCCGCATCTTCATGCCGCCTGAGAGTTCGCGCGGATAGGCCCCGGCAAAGGCGTCAAGGCCGACAAGGCCAAGGGCCTGCATAACCTCAGCCTCGACACTCGCAAAGGATTTGCCGCGCAGCCGGAACGGCAGATAGACGTTCTGCGCCACGGTGGCCCATGGCATCAGGGTTGGTTCCTGAAACACCACCCCCAGATCGGCGGCCCCGTGCCACAGGATGCGCCCCGAGGTGGGCTGCATCAGCCCGGCAATCAACCGCAGCGCGGTGGATTTGCCGCAGCCGGACGGGCCGAGGAGTGAGACGAAATCGCCCTCATTCACCATCAGGGTCATGTCGCGCAGGGCGGTGACATTGCCGTTGAACACCTTGGCAATACGCGACAATTCCAGCACCGGGGGGCGCTGTCCAAGGGCAAGGGTCGGGCGTTGGATCAGATCATTCATGGTGTGGCAGGCGGGGGGCAGCCAACGATCAATCGTTGGCCGCCCCCCGCCACGGCTCGCTCACTGGGCGGGCTTCAGGTCAAGACCTGCGCCAAGGTTGGTGAACTGCGTGGTATAGCTGGCCTTGTAGTCCAGATCGGCGGCCACGACGCCCGCATCGACCATCTTCTTGAAGAAGTCATCAATCTTGGCATCGGTCAGCGCACCGACCCCAAGGGTCAGACTGTCGCCCGAATCCACGATGCCCTTTTCCTTCATCGCGGCGATGGAATAGGCGATGCCTTCATCCGTCATTTCAGGATTGTCTTTCTTGATCAGCGCATTGGCGGCAGACGGATCGTTGTAGATGTAATTTGTCCAGCCGATGTTCGAGCCTTCGACAAAGCATTTCACCTGTTCGGGCTTGTTTGCCACCGTATCGGCCATCGTCTCAATCGTGGTAGAATAGGCGGTGTAACCTGCATCGGCGATCAGCCAGACATCGGGCTTCCAGCCGGTTTCCTTTTCGACGAAATAGGGTTCAGACGACAGATACCCCTGCATCCCCATGTTTTCATCGGCAATGAAGGGGGCGGAGTTGTAGGTGTAGACCTCACGCTGTTCGGGGGTGAACCCGAAGGCCTTGATCATCCAGGCATAAAACGTCAGCACCCCCTGATCCGAGATCAGGATCTTGTCCAGCGTCTTCAACTCCTCAAACGATTTCACCCGGCCCGGATGGGTCAGAATGACCTGCGGTTCCTTCTGGAACGCGGTGCCCACGGTGACAATTGGCAGCCCTTCCTGCACGGCGGAAAACGCGTCCAGCATCGAGCCGCCCATGTTGTAGTCGATCTTGCCCGCCAGCATCAGCGCGCGGTTGTTGACCTGCGGCCCCCCCGGCAGAATAGTCACGTCCAGCCCGCAGGCCGCATAGGTGCCATCCGCCACCGCCTGATAAAACCCGCCATGTTCGGCCTGCGCCACCCAGTTGGTGCCGAAGGTGACTTTCGCATTTTCGGCAAAGGCTGGCAGGCCTGCCACCATCACCAGCGCGGTGGCACTGGTCAAACGGGCGATAAGGGTCATCGGAAAATCTCCTGTCAGGTTTGAAGCGGTTTGATTCTGTTCACTCCAGATTAGTGCAGGCATCCGACGTGGCGAGGCCAGCCACGGCGCAAACTGCATCAAACCGGGCGAACGCCCGAATTAGGGCGCGGTGGGATGGGGCATCTGCATAAATTTTGGGCGCAACCGCCCGAATATCGCCCGCGATCTGGTCATGGGCCGTGGTCTGCCGCAAGCTGGCCTGCAAATGACAGAAAGACATCCCATGCGCGCTTTGACCCCCTCCACGATCAAGCCACCCTTCGCCGCCTATTCCCACGGGGTCGAGGTGCCGGCATCCTGCGCGGTTCGTGCTGACCTCGGGCCAGTTGGGTGTGGCCCCTGACGGCACCGTTGCTGCGGGTGCCCGCGATCAGGCCGACCAGTGCTTTGCCAATTGCGCGGCCATTCTGGCTGAGGCTGGCATGGGGCCAGCCGATGTGGTGCGCATCAACGCCTTTGTCACCGACCGCGCCCATATGCCCGCCTACATGGCCGCGCGGGATGCGTGGTTGGCCGGGGTAACCCGCCTGCCAGCATCGACGCTGGTGATCGTGTCGGGCTTTACCCGGGCGGAGTTTCTGGTCGAGGTGGAGGTGACCGCCGCAAAGGCCGTCTGATCAACCGGCCCTGCGCGCGTTATGCGGGGCCAGGCGCGCCACGATCTGCCCCGCCACAAACGCCGCATCCTCGCCCACCCCTAGGAACCGCCCGGACCCCCAGGTGTTCAGCCAGCCCAGCCCAAGGAAATACAGCCCCGGCACCTGACAGACACCGCGTTTATGCACCGGGCGACCGCCTGCATCCAGACAGGGCGCGTCCAGCCAGCCATAATCCGGGCGAAACCCGATGCACCACAGGATCGAGGTGATACCTTCTGCCACCGCATCAATCTGCGTGATCTCGGCCTCTGGCCGCCACAGTTTTGCGAACGGCGGCTCCACAGGCGCATCAATGCCGTTGGCGGCGATATAGGCGTCAATGGTCTGGCGGATGCCGACATAGCTGCGGTCGGCGTCGTCGAGGTTCTTTTCAAGGTCCGGCAGAAAGCGGATGGTGCCGCCCTCTATGCCCGCCACCGACCCATAAAGTCGCAACCCATCCAGCGCAAAGCGGCGCAGATCAATCTCATGCCCGCCATCGCGGCCCGACATGTAATGATTGGTCTTGGCGACCGCCGCCACCGGGTCGGGGTGATCGGCGATGGTCAGGTCATAATGGCCCAGATCATAAAGCCAGTCGGTGGCGTCGCGGCCCCGGTACATGCGCGGACTGCGCGGGGCCGGACCAACCGCAAGGCGCACATCACGGCCTGCGATCCGCATATCCTCCATCAACTGCACACCTGATTGCCCGGTGCCGACGATCAGGCAAGTGCCGTCCGGGATCTGGTCGGGGCGGCGGTAGGATTTGGAATGGATCTGGGCAATGGACGGGTCAAGTGCGGAGGCATAGGGCGGCACGATGGGCGTGTCATACCCGCCCGACGCTACGATCACATGATCCGCCAGATACCCGCCCGCCGAGGTGTCAACGTCGTAGCGGCCATCGTCGCGCAGGGCCGACCCGCGTCACCTCGACACCCTCGTACAGCGGCGGATCAAAGCTGGCGGTAAAGCCGTTCACATAGTCGATGATCTGGTCTTTCACCATGAACCCATGCGGATCGTCCCCCGCATAGGGAAAATCCGGCAGGCGGCATTGCCAGTTGGGTGTGACCAGACAAAAGCTGTCCCAGCGGTTTTCCTTCCACGCATGAAACGCGGTAAAGCGTTCCAGCACCACATGATCTACCCCTGCCCTGCTCAGATGATAGCTGGCCGACAGGCCCGCCTGCCCCGCCCCGATAATAAGAACAGGGGTGTAAGTGCGGTTCGTCATGGCGGTCCTCATGTGATGGTCAGGCAGGTGACAATGTCTGCGGGGGCAAAGCGGCGGGCGCGGGCCTCTATCTTGGCGAGTTGGGCGGCGGCCGAACTGCACGCATAGCCATAGCGCGCGGCCACCCTGTCTGACGCCAGCCCAAAGGCGGTGCGGCTGCGGGTCAGCAGATCCGCCACCGGGTATTGGGTGCCAGCCGCGAAATATTCGCGCACGATGGTCGAGGGCGAATAGCACCCCTCAACCGTGCCATCGGGCCATTGCAGGGTGAATGTGACCTCAGGCATCGGCCACCTCACGCGGGGCAAGGCCCAGATAGGGGGCTGTGGCATGATCCCAGACCGTGGCGGTGGCACCATCGCGCGACAGGCGCAGGGTTGAGCCTTGGGTGACCCGGCCAATTACCGCCGCGGTGATATCGCGGGTGCCACAGCGGTGCAGCACCTGCGGGGCCTTGTCCGGCGCCACCGACCACAGAAACCCAAAGCTGGGGAACGTGGTCAGCCACCGGGTCAGGGCCACGCCAAGAGGCAGCGGAATATCATCCACCGCAAGATCAATTCCCACCCCGGAACATTCCGCCAGCATCAACGCGGTGCCCACAATGCCACCTTGGCTGATATCCTTGCCCGCCCGCACCAACCCTGCCTCGGCCAGTTCTGCGGGCAACGTCATGTCCGCGCGCAGCCGCGCAGGGGGGGCCTCCAATGCGGCCTGCCAGTTGTCAAACGGCGCGCGGTAGGCCCCTCGATGGTCCACGGCGGCAATCAGCACATCGCCGGGCGCGGCGTCAAAGCTGGTGATCAGCGCCCGCGCATGGCCGATGATCGACACCGCAAGCTGGCACCGATCTGTCCGCAGGTTGGTATGCCCGCCCACAATCGGCACGCCGTAGGCCGCACTCGCCGCAGCCATGCCCTGCAACACCGGCGCGGCGGCATCAGCCCCCGGTGCCCAGATCGCGTTGGTGATCGCCGTGGGCCTGCCCCCCATGGCGAGGATGTCAGAGATGTTGACCATCACCCCGCACCAGCCCGCAAACCACGGGTCGGCCTCGATAAAGCCGTTGATGAAGCCTTCGGTGGCAAACAGGGTCCAGCCATCTGCCACAGGCAAAGCCGCCGCATCGTCGCCGGGGCGGCCCGGGCTGTTGGCGGTCAGCCCCAGCCCGGCACAGGCCGCGTCAATATCGCGCTTGCCCGTTATGTTGGGGTTTGCGGCCAAGGCTGCGGCCAGATCGTCCAGCGTCATGCCGCCCCCCGCCGCAGAGCCATCCACCCGGTCGCGGGGTCATGGATGGGCGGGTAATGCGCAAGGCTCGCCTGCATCAGCATGTGGGGGGTGCCGTGAAAGCTCACCTCCTCCAGCCCCTGCCAGTGCAGCCGGGTGAACAGCGGCACGTTCTGCATCTGCACATGGGCCAGAAACGTCTCGCACCCTTGCGCATGGGCGGTGCCCACGGCCAGTCGGATCAGTTCCGTCCCCAACCGCCCCACGCGGCGATAGGCCGGGGCCACGGCCAGACGAGAGCCCCACCACAGCCCCGGTTCAGGCTGGTGGATACGGACGGTGCCCACCACATCATCGGCCTCGGATGCCATGGTGGAAATCGCAACCAAAGGCGTGGCGAAGGCATCCACCGCGTCGCGGTCATGCACACCGAAAATGCGCTGTTCGGTGACGAATGTCTGATGCCGCAGGGCGGCTGCCCCCGCCAGTTCCCAGCCTTCGCTGGCGCTGCGGATCAGGAAATCGGGGGTGACGAAAGCGGCGGGGCGTTCGATGATCATGCGGTGACCTGTGCTGAGCGAAAGCGTTCATAGGTGGCAAGCGCCGAACAGGCCCCGCAGCGCCCGCAGCCCGCCTTGATATCTTCGGCCCGCATTCCGGCATCCACCACCATCTGCGACAACGGCCCCAACACTTGGGCCATGAAGTCGGACGTGGGGGCCGGGTGGCTTTCCAGCGGGGTGCCCGACACCGGAACAAAGGGCACGACAAACGGGTAGACGCCAATCGCTGTCAGGCGTTTGGAGATGTCCAGAATAGCCTCTGCCGTATCGCCAAGGCCCGCGAGGATATAGGTAGACACCTGCCCCCAACCGAACACCTCAACCGCTGCGGCGAAACTGTCGAAGTATTTGTTCAGGCTGACCTGCGCCTTGCCGGGCATGATCTTGTGGCGCAACTCGGGCGTCACCACCTCCAGATGCATCCCCAAGGTGTCAATCCCTGCGTCCTTCATGCGGCGGTGCCAGGCGTTGTCCTCGGGCGGTTCGCACTGGCCTTGCAGCGGCAGATCGACCGCCGCCTTGATGCCAGCCGCCGATTGCGCCAGCACCAAAGCCCCCCGATCATCGCCCCGTGGCGTGCCCGTGGTCATCACCATGTGCTTCACGCCGTCCAGTTCCACCGCCGCCACCGCAACCTCGGCCAGTTGCGCGGGGGTCTTGTGGGCGATGGTGCGCCCTGCGGCAAGGCTTTGGCCAATCGCGCAAAACTGGCAAGTTTTGGTGCGGCTGGCATAGCGGATGCAGGTTTGCAGCACGGTGGTCGCCAGCACATCACGGCCATGCAGAGTGGCGATATGGCTGTAGGGGATGCCATCTGCGGTGTGCAGGTCATAGAACTTGGGGCGGTTCGGAAAGCGCACCTGCGCCACCGGGGTACCATCGCGCAGCACGGTTGACGTGCCATCAATGCCGGGGGCCTCTACCACATAGGGGGACTCGAACGCGGGCGCTGTATGGACCGGGATCATCACTGTCATACCATCAATCGTAATGGCCTTGTGGTCGGTTGGCCCTGCCCCGCCGCGCCTGCTTTCCATACCGGCACGCGGGTCCACCAGCCGCATGCCCCGGGTTTGCAGATCGTTGATCAGGGTGTGGGTGGTCATTGGGCATCCTCGACTGTCGGGGTCAGATGGCGGGTTTGGGCGGGGCGGTCGTCATGCAGCAAAGAAAGCAGTTCGGGGCGGGCATAGTGGCCCACCGAATCCATCATGCGCTTGCGTTTGGTGATCAGCGCCATGTCCAGATCAGCGATCAGGATGCCTTCGCCGTGGGTCAAAGGCGGCACCACGTGGCGGCCTTCGGGGGTGATGATGCAGGTCATGCAGCCATCGCGCAGACCCTTTTGCAACGTGGTATCGGGGGTGATGCTGGCCACCTGATCGTCGGTCAGCCAGCCCGTGGCGTTGACCACAAAGCACCCCGATTCCAGCGCGTGATGGCGCATCGTCACCTCGATCTGTTCGCCAAAGATCGGGCCGACAAGGCTGCCGGGAAACTGCGCCACATGGATTTCCTCGTGCTGCGTCATCAGCGCATAGCGGGCCAGCGGGTTGTAATGTTCCCAACAGGCCAGCGCACCGATGCGGCCCACGGCGGTTGGCACGACCTTCAGGCCCGACGCATCGCCCTGCCCCCAGATCATCCGTTCGTGGTAAGTGGGGGTGATCTTGCGGCGCTTCAGCACCAAGGTGCCATCCGCATCAAACACCAGTTGCGCGTTGTAAAGCGACCCATGATCGCGTTCATTGATGCCCACCACCGCCACCACGCCAAGGCGCTTGCAAGCGGCAGACAGGGCAGCAGACTCGTCACCCGGCACAGTAACGGCCTGATCATAAAGACGAAGATGTTCCTTGCCCTGCAACATCGGCGGCAGCACAAAGGAAAAATACGGATACCACGGCACGAAGGTTTCGGGGAACACCACCAACTGCGCCCCCTTGCCCGCAGCCTCAGCCAGTGCGTTCAGCACACGGTCCATCGTGCCCGCCCGAGAGGTCAGGTCCGGGGCAATCTGAACGGCGGCGGCGCGGATGATGGGCATGGGGGGAACCTATGGTTGGCCGGGGCGGGTGTCGCCCCGGCAAAGGGGTCAGACGGTCCAGGTATCAATCACGACGGCATTGTCGCGCTTGTGCAGCAAGATGCAGTCCAGCACGTCTTGCGGCGCAATCGGGGTGATGCCGGGCAGCAGTGCCGGTTCGCCATGGCCGTACAGCGCCTGCAAGGCAAAGCGGCAGGCATAGATCTTGCCGCCTTCGCCCATGAACTTTTTCAGGTTGTTGCCAAAGTTCAGATGGCCCGGAAACGCCTCATCCCCCAAGGTGGGAAAGCCGCGCTGGATGCCAAGGGTCACGCCGGGACCGTAGAGCAGGATCGAGGTTTCAAACCCTTTCCGGTTCAACCGGATCGCGTTCAGAATGTTGACCAGACCGATGGAGCCTTCGAATGCCACGGTGTGGAATGTGACCAGAGCTTTTTGTCCGGGTTCGGCTTTGACATCCTCGAACACCTTCTCCTCATAGTTGACGAAAAAGTCGCCGTCCTTGTGTGCGGGGGTGGTAACTGCTGGCATGGGTCGCTCCTGCTGATGGGGTGATTTGTTGCTCTTGACCGTAGGATTGATGGACAAATTTTACCCGTCAATTTATCCATACAATATTGCGATAATGATTGGATGATTGCCCTAATCAGGGCGTTGGCCGGAAACACCGCACAGAAGATGGACGAATTTGAAACAAACTGGCGGAAGCCCTGCCATAGCGGCGGGTCAGGGCTGTAAGGTCGGGCGGAAAATACATACAATCCGCCTCAATCCCGGCGAATCTGTGCAGGGCGCGCAAAGGACGACAATGCAGCACTGGACCCCTGCCCCCGACCGATCCGGCAAGCCGCGCTATCTGGAACTGGCGGATGCCATCGCGTTGGATGTGGCGAATGGCACGTTGAAGCCGGGCGACCGCCTGCCGCCACAGCGCAAGCTGGCGGAACGGATGGGGATAGATTTCACCACCGTCTCGCGTGGCTATGCCGAGGCGCAGGCGCGCGGGCTGGTGCAAAGCCATGTCGGGCGCGGCACCTTTGTGGCGCAGACGGCCCCGGTGCTGGACCCGCCCGACCTGCGCCGCAAGGGCGACCGTGACCTGACGATGAATCTGCCGCCCGAACCGACCGACCCCGCGCTGATCGGCCAGATGCAGGATGGGTTGCAAACGGTGGCGGCCAACCTGTTGGCCTTGCTGCGCTATCAGTCGTCAACGGGGGGGCAGGTCGATAAGGAGGCCGCGTCAAGCTGGCTGTCGATGCGCGGCATGGTGCCCCGGCTGGACCGGGTGGCGATTACGCCGGGGGCGCATCCGACGATTCTGGCGGTGCTGATGATGCTGGCGAAACCTGGCGATGTGGTCTGAGCGAGCGCATCACCTATGCCGGGGTGCGCGGCATTGCAGCGCGGCTGTCGCTGCGGCTGGAGGGGGTGGCGGAGGACGCGGAGGGCATGCTGCCCGACGCGCTGGAACAGGCGATACGCGACCACGCCCCAGCGCGCGCTGTACCTCAACCCCACGCTGAACAACCCGACGACACGCACCGTGACCCTTGCCCGCCGTCAGGCGATTGCGGCGGTGGTCAACCGCCACGGGCTACCATTGATCGAGGATGACGCCTATGGTTTCATCCCCGCCCATTCGCCTGCCCCGCTTGCCACCATGGCCCCGGACCTGACCTGGCATATCGGCGGTCTGGCCAAGTGCATCGGGGCCGGGTTGCGGCTGGCCTATACCGTCGCCCCCGATGCGCGGGCGGCGTTTCAACTGGCGCAATGCCTGAAAACCACCTCGGTGATGCCCTCGCCCCTGTCGATGGCGCTTGCGACGCGGTGGATTCAGGATGGCACCGCCGATAACATCCGTCGGTTTGTCCGGGTGGAAACGGCGGCGCGTCAGCAGATTGCAGCGCAAGCACTCGCGGGGCTGGACTTTGCCGCCGACCCCGCCGCGTTCAACATCTGGCTGACGCTGCCTGCCGGGCGGTCACGGGCAGATATCGTAGGCCGGATGGCAGGCACGGGCATCGGGGTGATGCCGTCAGACCCGTTCGTCGTGACAGGCCCCGCCCCCGAGGCCCTGCGGGTGTGTCTGGGCGGAGAGATCAGCCGCGACAAACTGCGCGAGGGGCTGACGCTGCTGGCCCATGTGCTGGACCCGGATTACTGGCACGGGTGAAGGGCCCTACCCCCGGAGGCGCTGCCCCCGGACCCCCGGGATATTTTCGCCAGAATGAAAGCCTTAGCGGCCGCTCAGCGCATCGCGCAGCAGGGTCAGCACGGCGTCGCCCGGTACATCTTCGGCCACGAAGGCATCGCCGATGCTGCGCGCGAGGATAAAGCGCAAGCGGCCGTCGATCACCTTTTTATCCTGCCCCATCAGGTCCATCAGCGCCTCGGCCCCCGGCAGATCGCCGGGGATTTGCGCGATATCGACCAACATCCCCATGTCGCGCAGATGGGCGCGGACCCGGCTGGGGGCTTCCTGCGAACACAGGCCCAGACGGGATGACAGCTCAAACGCCAGCGCACAACCAATGGCCACGCCTTCGCCGTGCAGCAGGCGGTCGCCATAGCCGGTGGCCTTTTCCAGCGCGTGGCAGAAGGTGTGGCCCAGGTTCAGCAGGGCGCGCTCGCCTTCCTCGGTTTCATCGCGGGCGACGATGCCGGCCTTCATCTCGACAGACCGGGTCACGGCGCGCAACCGGGCGGCAGCATCGGTCGCAAGGCTGGGACCAGCGCGTTCGAGCCAGTCAAAGAACGCAGCATCGCCCAGCAGGCCGTATTTCACGACCTCGCCATAACCTGCGCGGAAATCGCGGGGGGCAAGGGTGTTCAGCACGTCAATATCGGCCAGCACCAGACTGGGCTGATGAAACGCGCCGACAAGGTTCTTGCCCTGCGCTGTGTTGATGCCGGTCTTGCCGCCGACGGAACTGTCCACCTGCGCCAGCAGGGTGGTCGGGATCTGCACGAACCGCACCCCCCGGCGCAGCACGGCACAGGCAAAGCCCACCAGATCGCCCACCACACCGCCGCCAAAGGCCACCACCACATCGCGCCGTTCAATCCGCTGTTCCAGCAGCCATTCGGTGGCGCGGGCAAATTGCTGCCAGCCTTTGGTGGACTCGCCGGGCGGCAAGGCAAGGGCGGTCATGGTGATGCCTGCGGCGTCAAACGCATCAGACAGCGCCATCAGATGGGTCGCGGCAACCGTTTCATCGGTGACAACGGCAACACGAGGGCGGTGCAACAGGGGGGCAATCTCAACCCCCGCGCGCGCAATCAGGCCCTGCCCGATCCGCACCTGATAGGACCGCGACCCCAAATCCACCGGCACCACGTTGATTTGATCTGCGACCTGCATCTTACACCTCTTGCACCACGTCCGGCAGTGCGGTCAGGGCCGCAACCACCCGGGTGGCCATTTCATCCACAGAATAATGCGCCGCCGAATCCACCGTCACATCGGCAAGCTGGTAGGTCGGAACCCGGGCCTCGTACAACTGGCGCAACGTCTCGCGCGGGTTGGAGGTGCGCAGCAACGGGCGAGAGGTTTTGTGCCGCACCCGGTTCCACAGCAAATCCAGATCGGCACGCAGCCAGACCGACACGCCAGTGTCGTTGATCAAC
Source organism: uncultured Alphaproteobacteria bacterium (assembly GCA_963772935.1). Taxonomy (GTDB): domain Bacteria; phylum Pseudomonadota; class Alphaproteobacteria; order Rhodobacterales; family Rhodobacteraceae; genus JANNNF01. Next base: position 862,877 of record CAVYZK010000009.1, read on the forward strand.
GCGCGGTTAGGGGCCGACAAGAACGCGCCGCCCCCGGTGGAGAGGATGCAGGGCACCCCGCGCAACAGGCGGCCCAACACCTCGGCCTCACGAGCACGAAAGAACGGCTCGCCGTCGCGTTCAAAAATCTCGGCAATGGACCGGCTGGCGGCACGGACGATTTCTTCGTCCGAATCAACGAAGGGCACGCCCAATTGACGCGCCACGGCCGTGCCCACGGCGGTTTTTCCCGCGCCCATCATGCCCACCATCACCACGGTCTTTGTCAGCCGCCGCATCGACCCGTCACCCTTTTGCCTTTGTCCATCGTGCTTTGCGGGGGTTGCCGTGGCAATCCCCTGCCCACCACAAGAATAATCTCCTGAATGGCGTGAACTCTGTCGGAATACCATATATATTCGGCGCGCAAGACGGCAGGTGCCGGGGTCACGCACCAAAAGCCGCAGAGGCGATGGCACAGAAGGGCAGCGGGCATATGGGACGAATTATCAAGGCATTGCTGGTGCTTGGCCTGATCGCCATGATCGGGCTGACGGGCTATGCCTATCTTGGCGATCTGTCGCCGGTGCAGACGGATGTCACAAAGCCGGTCAGCCTGAATGTCGATTGACAGGGCCGGACGGCTGGCCCTGTTGCTTGGCGTGACGCTGGCGGGCGGTGCTGCGTGGGGGGAAACCGCGCGGCCCTTGTCGGCCATCGACTGGTTGTCGCAATCGGTGGCCTCGCCTGTGGCGGCGGTTAAGCCCGCCAAGCCCAAGGAACCTGCCGTGGCAGATGGTGGGGCGCTGCCTGCCGACGTGTCCACCACTGCCCTTGACGGGCCGTCGCCCGATGCCGCGGGACTGATTTCGCCGGCGGTGTCTGGCTTGCCGCGCCGGTTGTGGGGGGCGGGCCGCACGCTGGAGATTGCCACCCGCCTGACCACTGAACAGGTAGATGACCTGCCCGCCCTGCGCCAGTTGATGCTGACCATCCTGCTGGCCGAGGCCGAGGCCCCCGCCGACAGCGAAGGCAAGGGCCTGCTGCTGCTGGCGCGGGTGGACAAGTTGCTGGCGCTTGGCGGGCTGGAACAGGCGGCGGCGTTGATACAAGCGGCAGGGGCCACCAACCCTGACCTGTTTCGCCGGGCGTTTGATGTGGCGCTGCTGACGGGTCAGGAAGACCGCGCCTGCGAGGCGATGATCACCTACCCCGACCTTGCCCCCACCTTCCCTGCCCGCATCTTCTGCCTTGCCCGGTCGGGCGACTGGAACGCGGCCGCCCTGACCCTGCGCACCGCGCAATCGCTGGGCTTGATTGGCGAAACCGAAGATGCGCTGCTGTCGCGGTTCCTCGACCCTGATCTTTATGAAGGCGAGCCGGTGCCCCGGGCCCCGTCGCCCGTCACGCCCTTGTTCTGGAAGATGTATGAGGCGATTGGCGAGCCTTTGCCCACCACCGGCCTGCCTTTGGCCTTTGCCCATGCCGAACTCGGCCCCCATTCCGGCTGGAAGGCGCAGATCGAGGCTGCCGAACGCCTGACCCGCGCCGGCACCATCGCGCCCAATGTGATCCTGGGCCTCTACACCGAACGGCAGGCGGCAGCGTCTGGCGGGGTCTGGGACCGGGTTGATGCCTTTGCGGCCTTTGATGCCGCCATGCAGGCGCGCGATGCCACCCGCGTGGCCGCCACCCTGCCCGCAGCATGGAGCCGGATGGGCGAGGCTGAACTGGAAGTGCCGTTTGCCACGCTGTACGCCCATGATCTGATGGCGATGCCCCTGACGGGGGCTGCCGGGGCCATCGCCTTTCGCGTCAGCCTGCTGTCGCCCGCCTATCAGACCGCCGCCGCCGCCCGCCCTCCTGCCGATCTGACGGAAGGCTTCCTGATTGCCGTCGCCAAAGGCAACCTGACCGGGGTGCCCGCACCCGACACGCTTGGCCGCGCGATTGCCCCGGCATTTCTTGCCCCTGTGGTGTCGGAGGAGGCGCAGCAACTGGTCGATGGCAACCGTCTGGGCGAGGCTTTGCTGATGGCCATCGAATCCATCGGGCGCGGCGCACAGGGCGATCTGCGCGGCGTGACCCAAGGCCTGTCACTGCTGCGCGCGGCAGGGCTGGACGACGTGGCCCGCCGCACGGCGCTGGAGTTGATGATACTGGAACGGCGCGGATGACCGCAGCCCCCGCCCATATGGACCAGTGGATTTCCACCTTTCTTGACGCGCAGGCGGCAGAACTGGACGCCGCGCGCAACACTCAACTGGCCTATGGGCGCGATCTCAAGGATTTCGCGGGGTGGCTGCAGGGCCAAGCTGCAGATTTCGCCAGTGCCGACCGCGAGAGGGTGGAACAGTATCTGATCTTTTGTGACGCGCAGGGCCTGTCCAAGGCGACCCGCGCGCGGCGCCTGTCGTCAATCCGCCAGATGTACCGCTTTGCGTTTGAAGAAGGCTGGCGCAGCGATCACCCGGCCCTGCGCATCTCTGGTCCCGGAAAATCGCTGCGGCTGCCGCAGACCCTGTCGCTGGAACAGGTTAACGATCTGATCGAGGCCGCGCGGCTGAAGGGCCGCACCGGGGCCGACCGGCTGCGCAACACGGCGCTGGTGGAACTGCTCTACGCCACGGGCATGCGGGTGTCGGAACTGGTGGAACTGCCGATTGCCGCCGTGCGCGGCGATCCGCGGATGATATTGGTCCGTGGCAAGGGCGGGCGCGAACGCATGGTGCCGCTGTCGTCGCCTGCGCGCGGGGCGCTGACCGAATGGCTGGCGCATCGCGATGCGGCGGATGAGGCGCTGCGCCTGCAAGGCAAGCCTGCGTCGAAGTACCTGTTCCCCGGCCCCGGTGCTGCCGGCCACCTGACCCGGCAGCATTTCTATCTGATGATCAAGGATATGGCCGTGCTGGCGGGGGTAGACCCCGCGCTTGTCACACCCCATACCCTGCGCCATGCCTTTGCCACCCACCTGCTGGCAGGCGGGGCCGATCTGCGGGTGATCCAGACCCTGCTGGGCCATGCCGATGTCGCCACGACCGAGATTTACACCCATGTGCTGGACGACCATCTGAAAGACCTTGTCCTGCACCACCACCCGCTTGCCGCCAAGCCGTAATGCCTGAACTGGACCCGACCGTGATATCCCCCACCTTCTGGCTGATCGCCGCCACGCTTGGGGCCGCGCTGGCCGGGGCGCTGATCCTGCGCCGCTCGCCCGAAGCCCGCAACCGTCTGGCGCTGCTGATCGGGGTGGATGCCAAAGCCCCTTCGCTGCGCGATGATATCATGGGGGCCATCGCCCTTGGCCATTCCGAAGGCGTGGTGGAAAAGGCCGACCGCGACCGCCTGCTGGGCGCGCTGGACTTGTCCGACCGCACGGTGGACGAGATCATGCGCCACCGGCGGCAGATAGAGATGATCGACGCCGACCAAAGCCCCGATGCGATCATCAGTCAGGTTCTGGCCTCGCCCTACACCCGCCTGCCGGTCTATCGCGGGTCGGATGACAACATCCTCGGCGTCGTCCATGCCAAAGACCTGCTGCGTGAGGTGGACCGTCTGGTGCGCGGCGACGAGGCGTATGTCGCGGCGATCAGCAGCCTTGATATCGTCAAGGTGGCGATGAAACCTTATTTCATCCCCGACACCACCGCACTGGACGAACAGATGCGCGAGTTTCTGGCCCGTCGCACCCATTTTGCGCTGGTCGTCGATGAATATGGCACGCTGGAAGGCCTGATCACGCTGGAAGATATCCTTGAGGAGATCGTGGGCGAGATCACCGATGAACATGATGTTGTCGATAAACGCGCGGGCCTGACGCTTGCCGCCGATGGGTCTTGCACAGTTGAGGGCCAGATGACCATCCGCGACCTGAACCGCGCGATGGACTGGCAACTGCCCGACGATCAGGCCAACACGATTGCAGGGCTGGTGATCCATGAAGCCCAGACCATCCCGAATGAAGGTCAGGTGTTCCGCTTTCACAACTTTCAGTTCGAGGTGATCGCCCGCCGCGAAAACCGCGTGACGCGGATAAAACTGCGTCCACTATAAGCCGACAATTTATCTAAAATTTGCACCCTCTGTGCGAAAATATCCCACAGGGGGAAGGCAGATTTGCCCTTCGCAAACCTGACGGGGGGACGTGAAGTCCCCCTATCTTGGCCTCAGAAAATGTCAATCGCCGCCGCCAGCCCGGCAAAATCGCTGACCCCGTCCAGCCGCACCGTGCCACCACTGCCAAAATCAAACAACACATCGCCCGTGTCGATCCGGGCAAAGGTGGACACCACCTGTTCCGCCGTCAACTCGCCCGTCCACAGATCGTCATTGAACATCAGCCGGTCGCCCTCGGCACTGCGGAAATCGGCCACAAGGTCTGCGCCAATGGGCCGTGCAAACACAAACTGATCGGCGCCCGCCTCGCCCCGCAGCGTATCATTGCCCAGATCGCCTGACAGCCGGTCGCCACCGCCACCGCCCCACAGCATGTCATTGCCATTGCCGCCAAACAGCAGGTCGCGCCCGCTTTGCCCCAGCAGCCGGTCATTGCCGTCGCCGCCTTCAACCCGGTCATTGCCCAAGCCGCCCCGGATCAGGTCATTACCGCCCAAGCCTTGCATCAGGTTCGCACCCGCGTTGCCATCCAGCGCATTGATCGCCGCATTGCCCGTCAGCGACAGCGCAGCCACCCCCAGCAACCGCGCGTCATTGATCCCGCTGCCCAGTGTCAGACTGCCCGAGGTCAGGAACTGGTCTGCATCGACGATATCCAGTTTCACGTTGCCAAGGCTCAGATCTACCGTCGCCGAAAACGCCCGCCCGGCCACAGTGCCGGTCACCGCAACCGCCGCCGCCGCCGTCACCGCCAAGGCATAGCCACCCGCCGCAGCCGTGACGGTGCTGATGCCACTCGCCGCAAAACTAACCCCCGACACGCCTTCGCCCATCGAATAGAACGCATCGGCGTCACTGTCGCTATAGGCAACCCCGGTGATGAAGACCTTGGTTCCGGTCGTGCCGAACAGTTCTGTCGTGAAGGAACTGTTGTAGGTATTGCCGCCGGTCGTGTAATCGCCGGTTTCCTGCGACAGGCCGATCTCGCGATACGCCGTGCCCAGAATATTGGTCCGGTGCCCTGCGCTCAGGAACAGGCCCTGATGGTGCGACAAGATGTATTCCTCCAGATCAAAGCTGGGGGCGGTGGTGCCACGGAAAGAGATGTTCTCGCCGATGTTAGACCAGCTGTACCCCTCTGCCGTCGCACGGTCCCAGGGTTGCGAACCACCTGCCCCGGTATGGCTGAACGTATCGGTTGCCAGCATCCACAGGCCGTGGCTGGTCGCGGCCTGTTCCAGCAGCGCATTCGGGGCCAGTACCTGCTTGGCCTGCCCGTTTAGCGTGCCCGGGTTCAGACTGGCGTTCAGGTCTATTCCATATCGCGCGGCCTCGGCCAAAGGGTCAAGGCGCGCACGGTTGATCAGTTCGAGCAGAAACTGCTCGGCATTGGACAGGGTCATCAGGTTCTCTCGCTATGGCAGTAGCTGAGAAACCGTTAACGTCCGTTTGCGGCGGGTCTTGGGCGTGACTGTGGCAGTGCTGAAATTTGCGCCAGTCGCCTTAATGCTGGGTTAACGCTTGCCAAACAGACTGCCCAGCACACCCCGCACAATCGCCTGCCCTGATTTGGTGCCAAGCTGGCGGGCAAAGCTTTTGGCAAAGGTCTCGCCAATCGAATCGGACCGGCTGCCAGAACTGGTGCTGCGCTTTCTTGGGGGCCTCATAGCCATCGCCGTTGTAGCGGCGGCCGTGCTGAAACTCGCGGTCCGCCTGTTTCTGGTCGGCTTCGGCCTGTTTGTCCCGGGCGGCTTTGGCCTCGGCGGCCTCTGCCTCCCGTGCCGATGTATCGGCCCGGGCGCGCAGCCGTTCGTAGGCAGAATCTCGGTCCACCACGCGGTCATATTTACCGGCCACCGGCGACGCCGCCATGACGGCCGCGCGTTCTGCCGCTGTGACTGGCCCGATCTGGCTGGACGGTGGGCGCACCAAGGTGCGCTCTACAATTCCCGGAACGCCTTTCAGCTCCAGAAACGAGGTCACAGCCTCCCCTGTGCCCACATCGCGGATCGCGTCCTCGGTCGCAAAGCGCGGGTTGGCGCGGTAGGTTTCGGACGCCATCCGCAGGTCTTTCTGGTCTTTGGCGGTAAAGGCGCGCAAGGCGTGCTGCACCCGGTTACCAAGCTGGCCCAGAATGTTTTCCGGCACATCCGCCGGGTTCTGGGTGATGAAATACACCCCAACCCCCTTGGACCGGATCAACCGCGCCACTTGTTCCACCTTGGCCACCAGCGCCTTTGGGGCGTCGTTGAACAGCAGATGCGCCTCGTCAAAAAAGAACACCAGCTTGGGTTTGTCGGGGTCGCCCACCTCGGGCAGGGTCTCGAACAGTTCCGACAACAGCCACAACAGGAACGTCGCGTACAGCCGCGGGCTGTTCATCAGCTTGTCGGCGGCCAGAATGTTGATCCGCCCTGCCCCCGTGGCATCGCACAGCATCAGGTCGGCCAGATCCAGCGCGGGTTCGCCAAACAACTGCGCTCCGCCCTCATTCTCCAGCACCAGCAGGCGGCGCTGAATGGCCCCGATGGAGGCGGTGGCGACAAGGCCGTAGCGGGTGGAAATCGTATCGGCATTTTCACCGATGAACACCAGCAGGGCCTGCAAATCCTTCAGGTCCAGCAGCGGCAGTTGTTCTTCATCCGCCAGTCGGAAGGCCACGTTCAAGACACCTTCCTGCGGGTCGGTCAGTTCCAGCAGGCGCGACAGCAGCAGCGGCCCCATTTCCGCGACGGTCGCCCGCACCGGGTGGCCCTGCGACCCAAACATATCCCAGAACACCACCGGAAAGGCGCGGTAGACCAGATCAAGCCCGATGGTGGCGGCGCGTTTCATGAAGGGTTCATGCAGCTTGCCCGTGGCAGACCCCGCCATGCACAAGCCCGCCAGATCGCCCTTCACATCGGACAGGAACACCGGCACGCCTGCCGCCGAAAACCCTTCGGCCAGCACTTGCAGCGTCACCGTCTTGCCGGTGCCCGTGGCCCCCGCGATCAACCCGTGCCGGTTGCCATAGCGCAAAAGCAGGCTTTGCGGCAACGCGTACCCCTCACCACCGCCACCCACAAAGATGCTGTCCGTTCCGGTCATGCGTTGTCCCCCGCCTTGGCCACACCGCCTTTGGGCCGATGTGCTGCGATTATCCGGGGGCAAACATACATTGTTAACCGACCTATGCCAGTCTTGATCGTGCAGGGGGCAGCGCTGGTTTGCCTCTTGCGGTATATCCTCCCTGTTGACTGGCCGCGCCCTTGAAAAGGCGCGGCTTTTTTTGGGTCTCGGAACGGGTTTGGCGGGGCAAAAACGTGATCATATGCCGCGCAGATTCACAGTTGACGCCATAAGCGTTCCACCGTAGCGTCCGTCGCATGAAGTCGGCCAGTCCGACAGGGAGCATAAAAACAATTGAAAAGGGTCAGCGCAAGCTGACCCTTTTCGCATGTGGGGGCCGGTTTTCCCGCATAGGTTGACCGCCGCCGTGGTGTGACGGCTTTTCATTGCCGAACGCGCAGGGCCTTTGCATTTCCCACCTGACGCCCCCCACAGTCCATGGTAAGACGCGGCCAAACTGACCAGAGGATGTTATGGCAATGGCCAAAACCAATATGACTGCCCTGCTTGCACTGATGATCGGGCTTGCCGGCCCCCTGCCCGTGTTGGCCCAAGAGGCGACGGCCCCTGCCGCCGATGCCCCCGCCGCCGCCCCTGCGGCAGAGGCGGCCCCGGCCGATGCCACCGCTGCACCAAGCGATCTGTCCCTGGGCGCCACCGACCCAAATGGTATTGGCAGCACCTACACCCTCGCCAAGTTTGAACTGTGGGAACAGCGCTGCTTCAAAACCGAAAGTGGCATCGACCCCTGCCAGCTCTACCAGTTGCTGAAAGACACCGATGGCAACGCGGTGGCCGAGATCACCATGTTCAACCTGCCGGAAGGCACCGAAGGCCCCGCTGTTGCAGGTGCCTCGGTCGTGGTGCCGTTGGAAACCATGCTGCCGAATGGCGTGCAGTTGCAGATCGACACCGCCAAGTCGAAAACCTACCCCTTCACCTTCTGCACCGCAGCGGGTTGCGTGTCGCGCGTGGGCTTTCTGGCCGAAGAGATTGAATCGATGAAAAAGGGCGCGAAGGCCACCCTGACCATCGTGCCGGCCCTGGCACCCGACCAGAAGGTCAATCTGGATGTATCGCTGAAGGGCTTTACCGCCGGCTACACCGCGATGATCGAGGCCAACGTAAAGTCGGACGCCGCCATCCGCGCCGCTGGCGGCAACTGATCCAAGCTTGAACGACCTGCAGACGCCGTCCCGCTGGGGCGGCGTTTTGCATTGAAGCGGGATTAACTTTCGCTGAACCACCTTTCTTCCGCAAGGAAGCAAGCGCGCCGGGCAATGCCCCATTGCCCCCTTGGGCATCGCCCTTTCGTTGCGCGTGTCAAAAAAGGCCGCCCCGGCGAAGGGGCACGCCCTCTAACGCAGGGTGATCCGCAGCGCCTGTGCCGCTGCAAACGGCAGCAGGGCCAACGCCCCCGCCGTGATGCCCGCCAGCAGCGCCAGCGGCGTGGCCACGGGCAATCCCGCCGCCCCGCGCGTGACCACCTCGGCCCCGAAGATCAACGTGGGCACATACATCGGCAGCACCAGCAGCGACACCAGCAACCCGCCGCGTTTCACCCCCACCGTCAAGGCCGCGCCGAAGGCGCCGATCAGGCTCAGCGCCGGGGTGCCAAGCGCCAGCGACACCACCAGCCACAGATAGCCCGGCGCGGGCAGGTTCAGCAGCACGCCCAGAACAGGGGCGGCAATCGTCAGCGGCATGCCCGTCACCAGCCAATGCGCTGCGGCCTTGATCGCCACCGCCCCTTCCAACGGCAGCGGGGCGCAGGCCAACAGGTCCAGACTGCCATCCTCAAAATCCAGCGCAAACAGCCTCTCCAGGCTAAGAAGGCAAGCCAGCAACGCGCCGACCCACAGAATACCGGGGGCGATGCGGGCCAGAACCGCAGGGTCCGGCCCCACGCCCAGCGGCACCAGCACCGCGACCAGCAGAAAGAACGCAAGACCAAGACCAAAGCCCCCGCCCGCCCGCACGGCAAGGCGCAAGTCGCGGATCAGCAGGGCGATCATCCGAACGCCTCGTCAAAGGCAGAGGAGGCGGTGCTGCCGGTGGGGGCAAAGGCTGTCATGTCCAGTACATCGGCCTCCAGCCCCAGATCAATATGGGTGGCAATCACCGCCATCCCGCCTGCGGCCAGATGCCCGCGCATAACATCGGCGAACAACAGAACCGACGCTGCATCCAGTGACACCGTGGGTTCGTCCAGCAGCCAGATCGCCCGCCCCGTCACCAGCAACCGCGCCAGACCCAGACGCCGCTTTTGCCCGGCCGACAGGTGCGCCGCCCGCCTGTCCGCCAGATGCAACAGGTTCATCGCGTGCAGGGCTGGCGTGATATCGGCGACGCCATGAACTGCCGCCCAGAATTGCAAATTCTCGGCCACACTCAGCACCGATTTGATGCCATCGGCATGGGCGGCATAGGCGATGCTGTCTTCGGGGGCCTCAATCTGGCCCGAAAGCGGAGGCTGCAACCCCGCAAGGCAGCGCAGCAGCGTCGTCTTGCCTGACCCATTCGGGCCGCGCAACACCAGGGCATGGCCGGGCGACAGGGTGAAATGCAGCCCCTCGGCCAGACAAAGCCCGCCGCGTGAAATGGCCAGATCGGTGACAGTCAGCATCATGGCCTAAGCCCTAACCCAAGCCATGGCCCGCGCAAAGCGGTTTACGGCACGGGCAGCAGGGCTGCGGCAATGCGACGGCCTTCGGACAGCAGCACATTGTAGGTCCGGCAGGCGGCGGGAGAGTTCATCACCTCAACCCCGATGCCCGCCTCCTCCATCGCGTCGCGGAATGCTTGCGGCACATGGGCGATATCGGCCCCCATGCCCACGAACAGCACGTCAATGCGCCCGACCAGCGACAGCGGGGCGGCGGTATCGTCGAACCCGCCCCACAGACCCGCATCCCATGGCGTGATCAGGCAAGCCCCGCGCAGGATATGCCCGTCCACCCGAAAGAACCCCGGCCCATAGCTTTCGATGGGCTTGGCATTGCCATAGGATATCTCGGTCAGCCGCATCGGATCACGCGTCTATATTGGCGAATTCATGGGTCGATTTGGACCCGCCCTTGTCGCCCTTGGGCTTGTCGGTCCGGTCCAGCCCCAGAAACAGCACGATGTTCTTGGCGACATACAGCGTGGAATAGGTGCCGATCACCACACCAAACAGCATGGCAAACACAAAGCCACGGATCACATCGCCGCCAAAGATGAACAGCGCGATCAGGGAGATCAGCGTGGTCGAGGCCGTCATGATGGTGCGCGACAGCGTTTCATTCGCGGTCAGGTTCATCATCTCGCGCAGCGGCATGGTTTTGTATTTGGCAAGGTTTTCGCGCAGCCGGTCAAAGATCACCACCGTATCGTTCACCGAATAGCCCAGAATGGTCAGCAGCGCCGCCACGATGGTCAGATCGAACTTCAACTGGAACAGCGAAAACACCCCCACCGTCACCACCACGTCATGGATCAGAGCGGCCACAGTGCCGACAGCAAATTGCCATTCAAACCGAGCCCAGACGTAAACCCAGATGCCCGCCGACCCCGCCAGTACCGCCAGCAGCGCCGACCAGATCAGTTCGGATGACACTTTCGGCCCCACCGATTCGACAGATGGGAAGGTGATCGCCGGATCAACCGTTTTCAACGCGGCCTCAACCTGCGCAATCACTTCTGGCGTTGCAGCCTCGGACCCTTCCTGTGCTTCGATGCGGATCATCGCCACATGCTGGTCCGCGCGGAAGGCCGGATCAAACACCTCGGTGATCGACACATCGCCAAGATCCAGCGTGCTCATCGCCTCACGGTATTCGCCCACATCAACCGCTTGGGTACTTTCGGTGCGGATCGTGGTGCCGCCCTGAAAATCTACGCCGAAGTTCAGGCCCAGCACTGCAACGGACAGCAACGACAGCACCACCGCCAGAACCGAGATGCCAAAGGTCACATATTGCAGTTTGAAGAAGTCGATGTTGGTCACTACCGGGACCAGCCGAAGTCGCCATGCCATGCGATGCGCCCCTTAAACCTGAATGGTCTTGGGATGACGGATCGCCATCCACATTTCGATGATAAACCGCGTGACATAGACCGAGGTGAACAGCGAGGTCAGAATACCAATTCCCAAGGTCACCGCAAAGCCGCGCACAGGGCCTGACCCGATGGCAAACATGATCACCGAGGTGATGATCGCCGTCACGTTCGAGTCGGTGATGGCCGAAAGCGCGCGGTCAAAGCCAAGGTCGATCGCTCGGCCCGGCGGTTTGCCGTCACGCAATTCCTCGCGGATGCGTTCATAGATCAGCACGTTGGCATCCACCGCCATACCCATGGTCAGCACGATGCCCGCGATGCCCGGCAGGGTCAGCGTAGCCCCGATGCTGGACAGGATCGCGATCAGCAGCAGGATGTTCACCGTCAGCGCGATGTTGGCCATCATGCCGAACCAGCCATAGCAGGCGATCATGTAGAACACGACCGCAACCATGCCGACCAGTGCCGCCGTCTTGCCCGCATCAATGCTGTCTTGCCCCAGTTCCGGGCCGATGGTGCGTTCTTCAAGGAAGGTCATCTCGGCAGGCAGCGCACCTGCGCGCAGCAGCACGGCAAGGTTCGTGCTTTCCTCAACCGTGAAAGACCCGGTGATGATGCCGCGCCCGCCCGGAATGTGGCTTTGGATGGTGGGGGCAGAGATCACCTCTTGGTCCAGCACGATGGCAAAGGGTTTGCCGATGCTTTCCGCCGTATAGTCGCCGAACTTGCGCGCGCCCGGCACTGTCGAACTGAAACTCCACCGCGGGGCGGTTGTTCTGGTCAAAGGCGGGCTGGGCGTTGGTCAGCTCGTCGCCGGACACCACCGGCGTTTCCTCGACAATGTAGAACACGCCCTTTTCGTCCATCGACGGCAGCAGCAGATTGCGCGGGCCAGCCTCGGCCCCGGCATCTGTCGTACGGCCCACAACGGCGTTGAAGGTCAGCTTGGCGGTGGTGCCGATCAGCGCCTTCAACTCGGCAGCCGATCCGATGCCCGGCACCTGAATAAGCACCCGGTTGGTGCCCTGACGCTGAATGGTTGGTTCGCGGGTGCCGACCTCATCCACCCGGCGGCGGATGATTTCCAGCGATTGCTGCAGGGTACGCCCGTCGGTTGCGGTCTTTTCGGCATCAGACAGTTGCACCACAATGGCGTCGCCGTCCTGCGTCACCACAATGTCATTCTGCCCCACGCCCGTCAGGCTGACCACCGGGGTCGCAAGCGCGTTGATCGCGGTCAATGCTGCAGGCATCCCCGCCACGTTTGACACCGACACCCGCAGCACCCCGTCTGGCGACGGCTGGCGGCGCACATTGCCCACCTCGTCGCGCAGATCGCGCAATTTATCCCGCACTTCCGGCCACAGCGCATCAATCCGCGCCTTGTACACGTCTTCAACATGCACTTCCGCCAGCAGATGCGCCCCGCCCCGCAGGTCAAGCCCAAGGCTCATCAGGGCTGACGGCACCCAATCGGGCCACAGGCCCTTGGCTTCGGTCTGGTCAGGGGTTGCCACGCCATCCGCTGCCGCAATCGCGGCCTCGGCGTCATTGTGGCGTTCAACCCGGGCATAAAACAGGTTGGGCACCGACGCCGCGATCCCCCACAAGCAAATGGCAAGGATCAGCAGGCGCTTCCAGAGCGGGGTAGCCGTCATGTCAAAGTCCTCAGGCGTTCGCGGCCGGTTCGGTCTTGTTCAGCACCTGCACAATGGTGGATCGCAGGATTTTCACGTTCACGCCGGTGGCAATATCCACCATCGCATAGCCGTCATCGCCCACCTTCGTCACTTTGCCGACGATGCCGCCTTGGGTCACAATCTCGTCACCGCGACGCAGTGCCTCGACCATTGCCTTGTGATCCTTCAGCTTCTTTTGCTGCGGGCGGATCAGCAGGAAATACATGATCCCGAAGATCAGGATCAGCGGCACAAACGACGAAAACGCACCAGCAGCACCCGAAACGGCGGATTGGGCGAAGGCGGGGGTGGCGAACATGGGGTATCCCTTCTTGTCAGAAAAGCGGGATGAACCCGCCTCGAATTGGCGCGCACCCTATCTGCGAGGCCGGAGATGCGCAAGCGCAGGCCCGGATGCAGCTATGCCCGATGTAGGCGCGCCTGCCAGCCGCCGCAAGGAACTCGGTCACACGATTCTGCGCAGGGCCGGACAGCCGCATCATGACCTCTGCTGCAGCCCAGGACGCGCAAAAGGCAAACACCGCGCCAAATTCGCGGTTCACGTCCGACCCGAACAGCTTGAACGCGACCAGCATGAAAAACGGGTGCATCAGATATATCCCGAAGGCCGACGCCGCCAACCGCGTGGCCCAGGCCCCGGTGATCGGGCTGCGCCAGACGGCTTCCAGCACCAAGGCCGCAAGGATCATTTGCAGACTGGCAAATTCCGGCAGCACGGCAAACAGCAGGGCTGATGCGATGGCCGCCGTCACCAACACCACATCCACCGCCCCCATCCGGTGCGCAATCGCGGCCAAGGCACCATACAAGAACAGCGGGAGTGAGAAAAACCATTGCGGAAACGGCTGTGGAAACGCCGATGGCCCGCCGCTCCACGCCCCCGTCACCGCCCCGTGCAACAGGCCAAGCGGCAGTGACACCGCCACAAGCAGCGCCCCCGCAAGGATCAGGCTGCGCCGGGTGGTGATGCTGCGCGCAATCGGCGGGATCACCACCAGAAAGATCATCGCAAAGGGCAGAAACCACAGGTGAATCCAACTGCCCACCAGCAGGCTCCACGGGTCCGACAGCAGCGGGACCGATGCGGGGTCATCGGCCACAAGGTATTGAACGCCCTTGTAAATCACGCACCACACCAGCCACGGCATCAAGATGCGTTGCGCGCGCGGCAACCAGAACCCTGCCCCCGAGACACCAAAATCTTGCCCGCGCGCATTGGCCCGGTCAAACGACTGCACCGCAAAGAAGGATGTCAGCACCAGAAACACGGCCAATGCAAGATAGCCGATATCGGCCCCATAGGCCCGCGCGTGATCCCACACGATGCCAAAACAGGCGACAAAGCGCAGCAAATCCACGCCGCGCCGATACTCTTTACCCGCCGTTCCCGAACCCATACCCGCCCCCGAAAAATTCTGTCGCAGCCCTACCCAACGAAAACGACCGGAAAATGGCAAGCCCTTCCCCCTTTGCGACAAATCGGGCATAACCCGCGCAATCCACCAGCCGAGGCCAAAATGCACGATATCCGCGCCATCCGCGAAAACCCCGCCGCCTTTGACGCCGCCCTTGCGCGCCGTGGTCTGCCCGCTGCCTCGCCCGCCATTCTTGCGCTGGACGAATCCCGCCGCGCGAAGATTCTCGCCTCGGAAACCGCGCAAGCCGCCCAGAACGCCGCGTCGAAACAGGCCGGGGCCGCCAAGGGCAAGGGCGATGAGGCTGAATTCGAACGCCTGCGCGCCTTGGTCGGCGAAAAGAAGGCCGAGATCGCGACCCTGACCGAACAGGCCGCCACTGAGGATGCCGCCCTGCGCGATATGCTGATGGGCCTGCCGAACCTGCCGTTGGACTCGATCCCCGATGGCCGCGATGAGGAGGGCAATGTCGAAATTCACCGCTGGGGCAGCCCGCGCAATTTCGACTTCACGCCCAAGGAACACTTTCGACATCGCAGGCGTCAAACCCGGGATGGATTTTGAAACCGCTGCCAAACTGTCTGGCGCGCGCTTTGTGGTGCTGAAAGGGGCGGTGATCCGCGTTCACCGTGCGCTGTCGCAGTTCATGCTGGACCTGCATGTCGAAGAACACGGGCTGACCGAGACCTGGACCCCGGTTCTGGTCAAGGATGAGGCGATGTATGGCACCAACCAACTGCCGAAATTCGCCGAAGACAGCTATCAGACCACCAATGGCTGGTGGCTGATCCCGACCGCCGAAGTGACCCTGACCAACTCGGTCGCAGGCGATGTGCTGGACGAATCCGCCCTGCCGATCCGCATGACCGCCCACACCCAATGCTTCCGGTCCGAGGCAGGCAGCGCTGGCAAGGATACCTCCGGCATGCTGCGCCAGCACCAGTTCGAAAAGGTCGAGATGGTGACGATTTGCACCGCAGATCAAGCCCTTGCCGAACATGACCGCATGACCATGTGTGCGCAGACCGTGCTGGAACGCCTCGGCATCCCCTACCGCACCATCGTGCTGTGTACCGGCGACATGGGCTTTGGCGCACAGAAAACCCATGACCTTGAGGCATGGTTGCCGGGCCAGAACCGCTTCCGCGAGATCAGTTCCGTGTCCACCTGCGGCACCTTTCAGGCCCGCCGGATGAACGCGCGGGTCAAGGCTCCGGGCGGCAAGCCGGAGTTCGTGGCCACGCTGAACGGGTCCGGTCTGGCCGTGGGGCGCTGCCTGATTGCCGTGCTGGAAAACGGCCAGCAGGCCGATGGCTCGGTCGATCTGCCCGCCGTGTTGCACCCTTACCTGCGCGGCAAAACGCGGATTTCTGCACAAGGCGAGCTGGTCTGACGGATCCAAACCCGGTCTGCCGCGTATACATCGCATGACATACACAAAACCCCTCCTCCTCGTCGCGGCCACCCTCGCCTTCGGGGTGGCCCCTTTCGTCACCCCGCCCTTCACCGGCTATGACCCGGCGATGTTCCCGGTCCAGATCGCCCGCCCCTCGATCCAGCCCGCAGGCTATGCGTTTTCGATCTGGAGCGTGATCTACCTCTGGCTGTTCATCCACGCCGGGTACGGGTTGTGGAAACGCGCCGATGTCCCCGCATGGGACATTGTCCGCTGGCCGCTGATCGTGGCCGTGGGCATCGGGGCTGTGTGGCTTGCCATCGCGGGCAGCCTGCCGGTGACCGCCACCGTGACGATCTGGGTCATGCTCGGTGCCGCCCTGCTGGCCTTCCTGCGCGCCGACCCGGTGCAGGACCGCTGGCTGTTGTCCGCCCCCACCGCGATCTTCGCGGGCTGGCTGTCGGCGGCGGCGGCGGTATCCTTGGGCGTGGTGCTGGCGGGCTATGGCTGGCTGTCGGACACCGGGTCTGCCGCACTGATGCTGGTGCTGGTGTTGTGCATCGCCCTGCGCGTCCAGACCCTGCGCCCCAAGATGCCGGTCTACGGGCTGACGGTGATCTGGGCCTTGATCGGGGTGGTGGTGGCCAATGCCGGGGCCAACCTCACCGTTGCTGTTTTGGCAACAATCGGGGCGCTGATCATGGCGGCAACCCTTTGGATGCTGCGCCGTTCTTGACCAAGCCTCACAAACCCCTGCATAATCTGCGCTAAGAATGGGCCAAAAGGCCCGCGAACGGGGCACGGTGCAGATTTGCCATTTTCAATCCAGCGCGCACAGGGCCTGAAACCGTTTGTTTACCGGTCAATGCCAAGGTGTGCCGATGATAAGCTATGATGAAGTGATTGAGACTTCGGGCATCAAAGTGCCCTTCGTGCCTGCAATCATCACACCCAAGATCGAACGACCCATGCGCAACAACCGCTATGAAGGCGGCGAGTGTGCGGCCCTGCGCCGCATTCTGCGCCCCGGTGACCGGGTGCTGGAACTCGGTGCAGGGGTGGGGCTGTTGTCGGCCGTGTCGGGCGGTGTGGCGGGCGTGGAAAGTGTGACGGCGATCGAGGCGAACCCGGCCCTGATTCCGATCATTCGCGAAACTCACCGGCTGAACGGCGTGACAAAAGTGGACCTGCGCAACGGGGTCATTGCCCCCGATGACGGCCCCGAGATCGACTTTTACCTGCGCGCAGATTTCTGGGCCTCCAGCATGGAACCCGCCTCGCGTGCCTTTACCCGCGCGGTCAAGCTGCCCCGATTTGGCCTGAAACAACTGATGCTGGACCTGCGCCCCACAGTGATCGTCTGTGATATCGAAGGCGGCGAGATGGGGCTGTTTGACGGGGCCGACCTCAGTTCCGTCCGCGCGATGGTGGTTGAATTTCACCCCAAGGTTTACGGCGACGATGGTGTGACGCGCATCATGGCGATGCTTGCCGCCAAGGGGATTCAGCTGTCACCGACCAACAAGGATGGGTCAACCGTGCAGGTGCTGGAACGAACGGCCCCGGCCCGCAGCACCTCTGCCCTGCCCGCCCGCCCCTACCGCGACTGGCCGATAAGCGACCCGCGCGTGTTCGTGGCGACCTGCATGAAGGATGAAGGCCCGTTCATCCTGGAATGGCTGGCCTGGCACAAGGCGGTTGGCGTCACCGATCTGGTGGTGTTCAGCAATGACTGCACCGATGGCACCGACCGTCTGCTGGACCGGCTTGCCGATCTTGGCCACCTGACCCATCTGCCCAACCCGGCCATTGCAACCGGCGACACTGCGTTTCAACCCATAGCGCTGACATACGCCCACCATATGCGCGAAATGCGTGAGGCGGATGTGTTCATCTCGATGGATGTGGATGAATTCATCAATGTGCGGGTCGGCGATGGCACCCTGAAGGCGCTGTTCAAGGCGACCGGGGCGTTTGACGTGATCTCGATGTCAGAGGTGAACCACGGCGCGAACCAGCGGGAACATTATGAACCGGGGTGGCTGACCGAACAATTCCCCGGCCACCAGTCCACCACGCCGGGCAAGAACAAAAGCCGGCGCGGCGTCAAAAGCATTGTCCGCCTGTCGGACCGGGTGGAAAAACTGCGCAACCACCGCCCCGACATGCGCAGCGACGTGGGGCCGATCCTGTGGCTGGATGGGTCGGGCCGGTTGCAAACGACGCTGCACGCCGACCGGTCCGAAAACGGCCTCGACAGCCGGGGCACGTTTGACACCGTCCGTCTGGAACATTTCCCGCTACGCTCGCTCGACAGTTACCTCGCCAAGATGCACCGCGGCGATGTGGTGGTGAAAGACAAACAGGTGTCGCGGCTCTACTGGCGCACCCGCAACCACCGCGAGGAAACCACGTCGGATTTTGCGCCGATGCTGAAAAAGGCCAAGGCTTGGGCCAAGAAACATCTGGAAAAAGACAAGGCGCTGATGGCGCTGCACGACGCTTGCTGTGCTGCCCATGCGGCCAAAATCGCCGAACTGGTGCAAGACCCGGTGTTTCTGGAACGCCGCAACTGGGCGCTGAAAGAGGCGTGGTAAGCCAATAAAACTTATCTAAAATTTTGATTTTCTGTCTGAAAATATCCCACGGGGGGAGCGCGAAGCGCGTGGGGGGTGTGAAACCCCCCTCTTATTTCCTTACCGCTTGTAGCTTTCACGCTGCTTGCCCTCGGTATGCTTGCGCAACCGGCTTGGCGTGTGGAACTTCTGGTCCTTGAACGGGTTCTTCGAGGACTGGCTGCGGAAAAACAGCCGGATCGGTGTGCCCGGCATGTCAAAATGTTCACGCAACCCATTGACGAGATAGCGTTTATAGCTTTCGGGCAGTTCATCCGGGCGCGAACACATCACCACGAAATCCCGGCGGGCGGGTCTTGGCTTGGGTCATGTAGCGCAGCTTGATGCGGTGGCCGCCGGGGGCCGGTGGCGGGTGCGCCTCTACCATCGCCCCCAGCCAGGTGTTCAGGCGTGCGGTCGCGATGCGCTTGTTCCAGATATCATGCGCCTTGCGGATCGCGTCGTGCAGACGGTCCAGCCCCCGGCCCGTTTTGGCGGATACCGTGACCAGCGGCGCGCCGCGCAAGCTGCGGCAGCAGGCGTTCGAACATCTCTTTCAGCTCGGCCAGCTTTTCCTGCTTTTCGCCCTCAAGATCCCACTTGTTCACCGCCACCACGACCGCGCGGCCTTCGGTTTCGGCAAAGTCGGCGATGCGCAAATCCTGCGTTTCAAACGGAATATCGGCGTCCAGCAGCACCACCACCACCTCGGCAAAGCGCACGGCGCGGATGCCGTCGGACACCGACAACTTTTCCAGCTTTTCGGTGATCCGCGCCTTTTTGCGCATGCCCGCCGTGTCGAATATCCGGATCGGGGTGCCCTGCCATTCGGCGCGTACCGAGATGGCGTCGCGGGTGATGCCTGCCTCTGGCCCGGTCAGCAGGCGGTCATAGCCGAGGATCTTGTTGATCAGCGTCGATTTGCCCGCGTTCGGGCGGCCGATCACGGCAATTTGCAGCGGTTTGGCGTCGGTCGGGCGGTGGAAGGTTTCTTCCGGCTCCAGCTCCGCGTCTTCCTCGGACAGGTCCACATCCACATCGGGGGCGTTCTCGGCCTCACGCTCGGAAAACTCGCCCTCCAGCGGGCGCAGGATGTGGTACAGATCGTCCATCCCTTCGCCATGTTCGGCAGACAGGCGCACGGGTTCGCCCAAGCCCAGCGACCAAGCCTCGATCGCGCCCGCGTCGCCCGCTTTGCCTTCGGCCTTGTTCACGCCCAAAATCACCCGTGCGCCTTTTTTGCGCAGGATATCGGCGAACACCTCGTCCGTGGCGGTCACCCCGACCCGGCCGTCCAGCAGGAACAGGCAGACATCGGCCATATCCACCGCGCGTTCGGTCAGGCGGCGCATCCGGCCCTGAAGGCTGTCATCCGTCACATCCTCCAGCCCTGCCGTGTCGATCACGGTAAAGCGCAGGTCGAACAGCTTGGCGTCCCCTTCGCGCAGGTCGCGGGTCACGCCGGGCTGGTCATCGACCAGCGCCAGTTTGCGCCCGACAAGGCGGTTGAACAGGGTGGACTTGCCCACATTGGGGCGGCCCACGATGGCAAGGGTAAAGCTCATGTCATGCGTCCGGGAATAAACAAGCGCCCCGCATACAGTGGAACGCCCTTAACGGAAAGCGTGAAGTTGCCCGTTGCCGCCCACGACATACAAGGTGCCGCCCGCAATCGCAGGCTGCGCCGCCGCCCCGCCCGGAATCTCGGCGGTCGCGGTGAGGCTGCCATCGGCAGGGTTGAACATGCGCAACAGACCATCGCCCGAGGCCACAACGATCCGCCCGCCCGCCAGCAGCGGGCCGTAATGCGCCGTGATGCCTTCGCGTTTGGCGGGTTTGTCGTTCAGGTAATAGGGCATCTCGACCGACCAGATCACATCGCCGGTGGCGGCATCCAGCCGCACCAGCCGCGCCTCATCGTTGATCAGGAACAGCGACCCGCCCGCCACAACCATCGGCCCCATGGCCCCTTCGCCCGCTGACCAGATACGTTCGCCCGAGCTGAGCGAGACTGCCGCCGTGCGGCCCGCCGCCGTGCCCGCATAGATGACGCCGTTGGAGATCACCGGGTCGCCGGTCACGTCGGGGCTGGAGGCAAAGGCCCGGCCCGGGCGTTTGCCGGCAAGCGACACTTGCCACGCCTGCTGGCCGGCCCCGGCCTTCACAACGGCCTTCAGATCACCGGATGCCGACGGAAACACCACCGCCCGGTCGCCAATGGCAGGCGAGGCGCTGCCCAGCATGCCGGTAAAGCCCGGGGTGCCGCCCAACTGCCAGACGACCTTGCCAGTGTCCGCCGCAATCGCCCAGGCCGACCCGTCGCGCGCGCCGACATAGACCACGCCGCCATCGACCGATGGCGCGCCGACCAGCACCGATTCAACCCTCTGCCGCCAGACCACCGCGCCGTTCGACGCATCCAGCGCCACCAATTCGCCATAGCCCGTGGTTGCGTAAATCCGACCCGAGCCTGCGGCCAGACCGCCGCCGGATACTTCGCCGCCCCGGTCATAGCCCGCCGTCAGGTCCACCGACCACAGCGTACCGCCGCCGGTCGAGGTGGCGGTCACAACCGTGCGTGCGTCCATGGTGAACACCCGGCCACCATCCACCACAGGGGCTGCGGCAATGCGGTTGCGGCGGCTGTTGCCGGTGCCGATGGCGGCGCTCCACACCCGTTTGGGGGCAGAGGACAGGGCGGAATGCGGCACCAGATGGCGCGCATTGCCTGCCCGGTGCGTCCAGTCGGCGTTCGACACCTGCCCCGGCAGGCTGATCGGGACGCTTTGGTTGATGCTGCGCAAGGTGGGCGATGTGGGGTCAGGTTCGCCTTCAACGGGCAGGCTCGCGTCCATATCGGTGCGCACCGGAAAGCGTTCGCCTTCGAGGATCAGTTCCTTTTCACAGCCTGCCAACGCAAGGATCAGCGCCAAGGGCCCCAGCACAGCTTTGGTCACAGTGCCCCGCATCACTCGTCCATTCCGTTCGACCTTCACTGCGAGGCTCCCTGTTTTATGTCTGTATCGCAGGCATTTGGCGTTTTATCGTCAGTCAGCCGCAGGCAGGCTGGCGGGCGCGTCGGGGTTTGCCTGCACCACTGGTTCCGGCGGGGTTCCGCCAAGTGCCGTGATCATCTGCACCACCCGGCTGCGCAGGGCGGCAGAAGCCTCCTGGTCTTGCGCAAGGCTGGTCAGGGCGGTGATCGCGTCGGCAGGTTTGCCATCCTCGATCATCAGATAGGCCAGTTGTTCCAACGCCATGGGCCGGTAAGGACGCCCTGCCGCCGAGATCGGATCAAGCGCTGCCTTGCGGTCGGCCAGCGGCATATCTGCCCCGGCGACGATCACGCGGCGCAGGGTCGCCAGATCGCGGTAGCTGGCAGGAAGGCTGGCATCGGCGGCCACAGCATCAAGGGCGGCAAGGGTGCTGGCCTTGTCTTCACCCGGATCGGAGGCCAGGATCAACTGTTGCAAGGCAACCTGTGCGCCGGTGGCCGGAATAGCCGACAGCGCGGTCCGGCGTTCCGGTGCGGTGGGGGCTTCCAATGCGGTCAGCACCTCGTCTCCGAACACCTGGGCCCGTTGGTTTTCGCGCGATTTCGACCATTCGTTATAGGCCGACCCGCCGACCACGCCGACCACCAGCACCACACCGATCCAGCCATATTTGCGGAACCCCGCATAGAGGCGGTCCCGGCGGACCTCTTCGGTCACTTCGTCGATAAAGCTTTCGGGGTTGCTCAAAGGCCAGTCTCCGTTTCTTTCCCCCGTCTTATACGGGATGCCCGGGGCTTGCCAAGCCCCGCCCCCGGCAAACGGCGGGGCGGGGTCAGCAAATCGCGCGGGGCGGCAGGCACGCGGGCCTAGGCCTGTCGTCAGATGATGGTGATGGCATTGCCGAGTTCGGCAAGATCGGCCACACCCAGCAGCGTGATCTGGTTGCCACCGCCGAAATCGAACCGCAGGGCATCACCAAGGTCGGTGCCGTACTGGTTGAAAATCTGTGCCGTTGTAAGGCCGGTCTGCCCGCCGAGGATGGCACGGGCAATCGACATCCGATCTCCTTCGGCAAAGTCGAAATCGCGGATCAGATCGCGCCCCATGCCTGCAGTAAAGATGAAGCGGTCGGCCAAGGCCCCGCCGGTCAGATCGTCTATCCCTGCGTCGCCGTTCAGCGTATCGCGACCATGGCTGCCCACCAGTCGGTCCGCCCCAGCCCCGCCCCGAATGCTGTCATTGCCCAGACCGCCGTTCATGCGATAGTCGTTGCCGTTGCCGCCAAACAACTGATCATTCCCATCATCGCCGTACAAGGTCATCTTCAAGGTCACCGCCATTAAGCGTGTCTTGTCCGACGACCACCATAGATTTCATCGTAGTCATCTTCACCATCGAGCAGATCATTGCCAGTCTTCGCCGTACATATCATCTTCGCCAAGCCACCCGAAATGATGTCATTGCCACCGTCGCCATGAACAGTATCTCGCCCGTCCTCGCCCGACAGGCTGTCATCGCCGGCCCCACCAAACACTTCGTCGTTGCCGCCGGCAGCCAGATAACTGTCGTTGCCATCTTCCAGTTGCAGGTTGAGTTACACCGAAGTCATTGCCTACCCCCACATCATCCTCGCCAATGCTGGTCAGGGACGCAAATCCCGTCAAAGGAATGTCCTTGTCTGCCGCGAAATCACTGGAGGCGGGCACCGGCACTGCGGTGTTCAGTACGGTATTCAGCGCCGCAGCACTGGACATGATATTGGCAGGAATGGGCGCACCATCCAGCCAGACCAGCGTGACAACTTCTGCCGGACCGGAATCATCCGTCAATATGAGGTAGATGCCGTTGCCCCCAGCCCAATTCACCCGGGCAATCAGTGTCCCTTCCCCTGACGAGTCAAAAAGAACGCCATTGATGCGAAGGTTGAAAAGCCTTGCCGAAAGATAGGAGGCGAACGTGCCCGGCTCAATTTCCTGTTGAGAATGATAGGCGTAAGAAAAATCGTTCGACCCGACGATCTGCACAGTGCCGCAACCGTGTGCTGGGCGCGCCGCCAGTGGTGTAGGTCAGAGTATTGGCGCGTAGGTATAGGTGGTCATTCGCACTCTCCAGAAAGGGCCAAGGTATCAACTGCCACCTTGGTTTCAGGAATACTAAGGTCGGTCAATTCGGAAATCTGTCAGCCGTCTCCTTACGCGGCTTCCATTTCCTCATCCGCCGATTGGCGCGCCCACATGGCGGCATAGCGCCCGCCGCTGGCCAGCAGGGCCTCATGGCGACCCTGTTCCAGAATACGGCCGTCTTCCATCACCACGATCATATCCGAATCCGCAATGGTGGACAGACGGTGGGCGATGGTGATCACGGTGCGGCCCCGCCCCATGTCGCGCAGGCTGTCCTGGATCGAGCGTTCCGTCTGGGTATCCAAGGCGCTTGTTGCCTCATCCAGCACCAGAATGGGCGGGTCTTTCAGCAAGGTGCGGGCAATGCCGACACGCTGCTTTTCGCCGCCCGACAGCTTCAGCCCCCGTTCGCCCACCGTGGTTTCGTACCCATCCGGCAAGGACATGATGAAATCATGAATGCGGGCGGCGCGGGCGGCGGCCTCCACCTCGGCCCGCGTCGCACCGTCGCGGCCATAGGCGATGTTGTAATAGACAGTATCATTGAACAGCACAGTGTCTTGCGGAACGACGCCAATAGAGGCGTGTAGCGACGATTGCGTCACATCGCGCAAATCCTGCCCGTCAATCCTGATCGCCCCGCCCGTCACATCATAAAACCGGAACAGCAACCGCCCGATGGTTGATTTGCCCGACCCCGACGCACCGACAAGTGCCACTTTTTCACCGGGGCCAACCCGCAACGAAATACCTTTCAGGATTTCACGGCTGGGTTCATAGGAAAACTGCACATCTTCAAAAACAACCTCGGCCCCGCGTATTGCCAAAGGTTTGGCACCGGGGGCGTCCAGAACTTCGGCGGGTTGGTTCAAAAGACCGAACATCTGGCCCATATCCACCAAAGACTGCCGGATTTCACGGTACACCGTGCCCAGAAAGTTCAACGGCATGGTGATCTGAATCATATAGGCGTTGACCATGACGAAATCGCCAACCGTCAATTGGCCGTTCTGCACCCCGACCGCCGACATTGCCATCACGATCACCAATCCCGTGGTGATCAGCGCCGCCTGCCCCACGTTCAGAAACGCCAGCGACAGCCCGGTTTTAACCGCCGCTGCCTCATACCGCTGCATTGCGCCATCGTAGCGGCCAGCCTCGCGCACCTCGGCGTTGAAGTATTTGACGGTCTCGAAATTAAGCAGGCTGTCGATGGCCTTTTGATTGGCGTCGGTATCCTGATCATTCATTTCGCGCCGCAGTTTTACCCGCCATTCGGTGACTTGCAGAGTGAAGGTCACATAGAGCCCGATCGTGATGACCACCACCGCCATGTATTGCCAGCCAAACACCACCGCAAAAATCACCGCCACCATAGACAGTTCAAGGATCAGCGGGCCGATGGACAGCAGCATGAAGCGCAACAGGAAATCGACGCCCTTGACGCCGCGTTCAATGATCCGGCTTAAGCCCCCCGTCTTGCGGGTGATGTGGTAGCGCAGGCTCAGGCGGTGGATGTGGGTAAATGTCTCCAGCGCCAGTTGGCGCAGCGCCCGTTGTCCCACACGTACAAACACCGCGTCGCGCAATTCGCCAAAGGCGACAGACCCAAGGCGCGCCATGCCATAAGCCACCGTCAGACCAACCGCCGTCAGCCCCATCAGGGTGCCCGCCCCCGGCGCGTCGCCGGCAAGAGCGTCTACCGCCTCTTTATAAATGAACGGCGTAGTGATCGACACCACCTTGGCCATCAGCAGCATCAGCATCGCCACCACAACCCGGCGTTTGACCCACCCCTGCCCGTCCGGCCACAGATAGGGCAGCACCCGCAGAATGGTCTGCCAGCCGCTTGAGGGGCGATCTGGCTGGTCGGTCGAGGTGGCAGAGCTGGTGGCGCGGCGCATGCGGGCTTCCTTTGGCGCGACGCTGATCCTTTGGTTGAACGGCGTCGCAAACTGTGGCAAAGTTATTTCAACTGTACGTGAGTAGTTGAAAGATGGATCGAAGTAAAGTCCTCGAAAGCCTGTCAGCCCTGTCGCATGAAGCCCGGCTTGATCTGGTGCGGCTGCTGATGCCGCTTGGGGATGCGGGTCTTCCTGCGGGAGATATAGGGCGGGCTTTGGGTCTGTCAGCCTCGCGGTTGTCGTTTCATCTGGCGGCGTTGGAAGGGGCTGGCCTTATCCGGTCGCGCCGGGTTGCGCGCAACGTGATTTATTCGGTCGATGCGGCAGGCATGGGGCGTACCATTGCCTACCTGTTGAACGATTGCTGCATGGACCACCCAGAGGTGGTCGCCTGCTGCAGGGCGGCCAAGGCGGCAGATCCGGTCAGTCAGCCTGTGGAATCGTAAACACCTGCCCGGGATAGATCAGATCAGGATCTCTGATCTTGTCCTTGTTGGCCTCAAACACCTGCACATACAGCACCCCATCGCCGAACTTTTCCTGCGCGATCCCCCAGAGGGTAAAGCCTGGCTGCACGGTGATCGACACCGGGGCCGGTGCGGGTTGCGCCTCGGCCAGTTGTGGTGCGGGTGCGACGGGTGCCACGGCACCGGCCACCACGGTCGCATCCGCAGCGGGTAGCGGGTCGGGCACCGCTGGGTCCGCGACAGCCGTTGGCGTGGCGGTCGTGGCAGGGGCAAGGACGGCTGGGGCAGGTTCGGTGTTACCTTCGGGCGCGGCTGCGACTTCGGTTTGCGTCGCAGGCTCGACGACCGGGGCCACCTCTGGCTGGGCGACGGCGGCCAGAGCCTCCAGCGTTTCGCGCTTGAACGGCGTCTCAAACCGCGAGGTCACTTTGCCCGCATCATCCAGTTGATCTACCCGCAGTGTGTAAATACCCGGGTCAGTTTCGGGCAATGTGGTCAGCCATGCACCATCATCGGGCACCAGGACCGTGCCCTTGGACGTCCCGTTCAGATAAACCCGCACAAAGGCCCCCGGCTGCGCCCGCCCGCCGAGTTGCACCGCGCCTGACGGGGTATAGGTAATGGCTTCCACCGTCACATTTGCTGCAACCGATGCGTCCGGTGTGGCCCCGGGCTGCACAACCGTGACCCCTGCGTCTGTCACCAGCACGGCAGCCGGGGCAACCGCAGCGACGGCGGTGTCCGCTGCGGCGGGGTCAGTCGGCGCGACCGCGACAGGGTCTGCCACAGGGTCAACCAGCGGCTCGGCAGCCGCGGCCACAACGGGCGGCACGATCGGCGCAATGGCGATTTTCTGGACCGAGGCAACACGGCTGCCATCGGGCAGGACAGCCTCCAGCACCATCAGACTGGGGGTATCTTTGGGTGGCAAGGTAAACAGCGCGGCAAATTCACCCGAGGCTGTGGCCGCAACCCGCGCGACCTCGGCCCCGTCCACCATCACCGCAACCTCCGCCCCCGCAGGCGCGCGGCCCGCCACAACGGCAGATCCGTCGGCATCGACCCGCCAGTTGTCAAACCCGGGCGGGGCAAGTGCTGAACCGGGGCTTGCGTCAGGGACTGCTGCAACCTCCGCCTCTGGTGCCGCCACAGGCGCGACCTCGGGTGCAGGCTCTGCAGCAGGCTCTGCTGCAGGCTCTGGTGCAACATCTGCTGATGCCTCTGCTGGCACCGCTGCGGCAACGTCAGGGGTCACATCTGGGGTCGGTTCAGAAGACATCTCGGGGGTGACCGCCGCCAAAGGTGCCGCGACAGAGGCAGGCTCTGCAACCGGCACCGGCGCGTCTTGCCGCGTCCAGCCCAGATATCCCAGACCTGACACCACCGCCGCGCCCGCGACGACCACCGCCGCGCGCCCGCCCGTCCCCAAAGACGCCCCCAAAGAAGCCCAAGCCGCCATCTGTTAACCCCTTTGTCGCGGGGCCTGTTCCCGGCCCCTGCTTTCCTTTTTACAAGAACCCCGATATCACGGCGCAAAGCAACAGCTATCAGGCAGCGCATGGCAACGGTCCGGTCCATCTGTGTTTTCTGCGGCGCGCGAACCGGGTCAAACCCGGCCCATGCGGTGCAAGCAACGGCCTTTGGCGCGGAAATCGCTGCAAACGGCTGGCGGCTGGT
This sequence comes from uncultured Alphaproteobacteria bacterium, assembly GCA_963772935.1. Lineage (GTDB taxonomy): Bacteria > Pseudomonadota > Alphaproteobacteria > Rhodobacterales > Rhodobacteraceae > JANNNF01. The sequence continues at coordinate 890,423 of CAVYZK010000009.1, forward strand.
CTACGGCGCGGGCGATGTGGGGTTGATGGGGCAAGTGGCGCGGTCTGCGATGGCGGCAGGCGCGCAGACGCTTGGCGTGATCCCCACCCACCTGATCAGTGCGGAACGCGGCAAGACTGACCTGACCCAGTTCGTGATCACCCAGGACATGCACGAACGCAAGAAGGTGATGTTCATGAACTCGGACGCCATCGTGGTGCTGCCGGGGGGGGCCGGGTCGCTGGATGAGTTTTTCGAGGTGTTGACCTGGGGCCAGATCGGGTTGCACACCAAACCCATCGTCCTGATGGATGTGCAGGGCTATTGGCAGCCGCTGCTGGCGCTGCTGGACCATATCATCGCCGAAGGATTTGCGGATGCGTCCATGCGCCGTTTGTTCACGGTGGCGCCAGACGCCGCAACTGTTTCAGCGCAGTTGCAAACTGCCTTTAACTTAATCACCACACAGAAATAACGCCCGTAGGATGGGCAATTCTTGCCCATCCTTGAAACCGCCCGCCCCGCCCCATTGCCGCCCCGCGCAATCCGGGTGCCCATGCAGCCATGTCAAAACGCCTGTCCATCGTGGTGGTCGAAAAAGACCGTGACCGCGCCTTGCTGATCGTCGATGGTCTGCGGGATGCGGGCGATTTTGACGTGTTCATCATTGGCGACGAGGTCGGCCTTGCCCGCAAGATAGCCGAGCGCAACCCCGACCTCGTGCTGATCGACGCGGGCAACCCGTCCCGCGATGTGCTGGAGGAGTTGACCCTCGCCACCGCCCCGATGGAACGCCCGGTAGCCATGTTCGTCGATCAAAGCGACGGAAGCCTGACCAAAGCCGCGATTGAGGCCGGCGTGTCCGCCTATGTCGTCGATGGCCTGCGCGCCGAACGGATCAAACCCATTCTCGATGCCGCCATCGCCCGTTTTCATATGGTACAGCGGATGCGCGTCGAACTGGCCGAAACCCGCCGTGCGCTGGAAGAACGCAAGGTCATTGACCGCGCCAAAGGCATCCTGATGCGGGCGCGCAAGATCGGCGAGGAAGATGCCTACGCCCTGCTGCGCAAAACGGCGATGGATCAGGGCCGCAAGGTGGCCGATGTGGCGCAGGCCTTGGTGATGACGGCGGAATTGCTGAAATGACCGATGTGATGCGCCTTGGCTTTGTGCCGCTGGTCGATGCCGCCCCGCTGATCGTGGCAGACGCGCTTGGCTTTGCCGAGGAAGAAGGTCTGGCGCTGGATCTGGTGACGGCCCCCAGTTGGGCGGCCCTGCGCGACATGCTTGCCTCGGGTCAGGTGACGGCGGCGCAGATGCTGTCGCCGGTGCCGGTTGCGATGGCGCTTGGTCTGGGCAGCTCCCCCGCACGGTTTGAGGCGCTGTCGGTGCTGAACGCCAATGGCGATGTGATCGGGGTGTCAAACGCCCTTGCCGCCCGGATGCAGGCGGCAGGCTATGCCTTTGATTTCCACGATGCCCGTGCCGCAGGTCTGGCCCTGCTGGCCGCGGCTGGCCCGGTATTGCGCATCGGCGTGCCGTTCCCGTTCTCGATGCATGCCGAGCTGATGCACTATTGGCTGTCCGGCCTTGGCGTCGATCTGCCCGAGGGGCTTGAGATCATCACCGTCCCGCCGCCCCGCATGGCCGAGGCACTGGCGGCGGATGAGATCGACGCCTTCTGCGTGGGCGAGCCGCGCGGGTCGGTGGCGGTGGACCGGGGGGCGGGCGCGTTGCTGTTGCCCGGTTCGGCGATCTGGGCCTTTGCGCCGGAAAAGGTGCTGGCGACGCGCGCAGGCTGGGCCGAGGCCGACCCCGATCTTGCCGGGCGGCTGATCCGGGCGATCTGGCGTGCGGGCCGTTGGCTTGGAGATGCGCGCAACATGGGCGTCGCGTCCGAACTGCTGGCGGGGTCAGGCAGGCTGGCCGTGTCGGCTGACCTGATCGAACGCAGCCTGACCGGCCGCATGGTGATCACGGCGGATGGCGAGGAGCGCCATGTGCCAGGCTTCATCGCCTTTCATGCAGGGGCCGCCAGTTTCCCGTGGCGCAGTCAGGCCGCATGGATCGGCGTGCGCCTTGCCCGCCGCTATGGCCTTGATCCGGCCACGGCGGTGACCGCAGCACAGGCCGTCTTCCGCAGCGATCTGCACCGCCTGCATCTGGCGCAAACCGGGGCCGACCTGCCGGGGGCCTCGTCCAAACTGGAAGGCGCATTGGATCACCCCACCCCGGTCGCATCCGAACGGGGCCGGTTGATTCTGCCGCCCGACCGCTTTTTTGACGCCCGCATTTTCGACCCTGCCACGCCCTTGCGCTGAAATTTTAATCGCTGCGATGCAGCATCGAAAATATCACGCTCTACACCGCCACAATAAATACACAATTCATTGACGCCGCAGCGCCGCATGGCATTCTGAAGCCAAGCGCTAAGGCAATGACGTCTTACCAACTGCGCGCTCCCCCGAAGCCGGGACCAAGCCGAGCACCGCCGCTCGATCCACTGCCAAGTTTGGCATGGGATCTGGCGGCTTTTTGCATTTCAACGCCCCGAACCGGGCCATCAGGATCGACCATGACACGCATCGCCACCCTGCTTGCCACCACCATCCTCGCGTTTCCGGCCTTTGCTGAAACTGCAGGCATCGAAAAAGATGAACTGACGCTTGGGTTTATCAAGCTGACCGACATGGCCCCCCTCGCCATCGCCAAGGAAAAGGGGTTCTTCGAGGAGGAAGGCCTGTCCGTCACCCTGACCGCGCAGTCGAACTGGAAAGTGCTGCTGGACGGCGTGGTATCGGGCGAGTTGGACGGGGCGCATATGCTGGCGGGGCAGCCCATTGCCGCCACCATCGGCTATGGCACCAAGGCCGCCCTCGTGACCCCGTTCTCGATGGACCTGAACGGCAACGCCATCACCGTGTCCAACGCGGTGTGGGAGGCGATGAAGCCTAACGTCACCATGGCAGACGGCAAACCGCAGCATCCGATTTCTGCATCTGCATTGAAGCCGGTGGTCGAGGCTTATGCCTCGGAAGGCACCCCCTTCAACCTTGGCATGGTGTTTCCGGTGTCCACCCACAACTACGAACTGCGCTACTGGCTGGCGGCGGGCGGCATCAACCCCGGCCTTTATTCCCCCGATGACGTGTCGGGCCAGATCGGTGGCGACGTGCTGATTTCCGTCACCCCCCCGCCGCAAATGCCCTCGACGATGGAGGCAGGCACGATCCTTGGTTATGCCGTGGGCGAGCCGTGGAACCAGGCCGCCGTGGCAAAGGGCATCGGCGTGCCGGTCATCACCGATGGCGATATCTGGAAGAACAACCCCGAGAAAGTCTTTGGTCTGACAGCGGAATTTGTCGAGGCCAACCCGAACACCACGCTGGCCCTGACCAAAGCCCTGATCCGCGCCGCCATCTGGCTGGACGAAGGCGACAACGTGAACCGGGCTGAGGCGGTCGAGATTCTGTCGCGCCCGGAATATGTCGGGGCCGACAAGGCGGTGATCGCCAACTCAATGACCGGCACCTTTGAATACGAGAAAGGCGACAAGCGCCCTGCCCCCGATTTCAACGTGTTCTTCCGCTATAACGCGACCTTCCCCTACTATTCCGATGCGGTCTGGTATCTGACCCAGATGCGCCGTTGGGGCCAGATCGCCGAGCCGCAGACCGATGTGTGGTTCGACGAGGTCGCCAAATCCGTCTACAAACCCGACATCTACAAAGCCGCCGCCGAAGCCGTGATCGCCGATGGCAATGCAACGCCCGAGATGTTCGATTTCGACGTGGACGGCTACCGCGAACCGACTGCCGAATTCATCGACGGCGTGACCTACGATGGCAAAACCCCGAACGCCTATATCGACAGCCTGACCATCGGGCTGAAGGCCGCGCAAACCGTGGCTGGCGGCGAAGTCATCAACTGATCCAAGGCTGCGCGCCCCTGCGCGCGCAGCCCACCCATCCAGCGACAGGATAGTTCCATGACCGCCATCGACCCGTCTCAGGCCCCCGCCAAACCGCCGCGCCGCACTCTGCTGACCGCCACCCGGATCAACCGCGCGGATGGCTGGTTCAAGGTGCTGGGCCTGCCATGGATCACCCCGATCCTGCGGCTGATCGCGGGCGACGCAGCCCGCGCGCAAATGAAGGACATCTGGCGTTTGCTGGGCGTGCCGCTGGTGGCGATTGCGGGGTTCCTGTTCCTCTGGGCCACTCTGGCACCCACCGTGCAAACCTCGCTCGGGGCCATTCCGGGGCCGGCCCAGGTCTGGGAACAGGTCAAGGTTCTGCATGCCGATGCCGTGACCGAGGGCGAAAAAGAGGTGGAATTCTTCGAAAAGCAGGCCGCCAAGAACGCGGAACTGGTGGCGGCGGGCAAGGCGGATGAGGTGAAAAACCGCGCCTACACTGGCAAACCCACCTATTACGCGCAAATCTGGACCTCGATCCAGACAGTGTTCGCGGGCTTTGTGGTGGCAACACTGGTGGCCGTGCCTTTGGGCATCGTGTCGGGTCTGTCGCCCACCGCGAATGCCGCCATCAACCCGCTGGTGCAGATTTTCAAACCCGTCTCGCCGCTGGCATGGCTGCCCATCGTGACCATGGTGGTCTCGGCTGTGGTGGCGGGCGGCGAAGGCGGCATGTCGAAATCCTTCATCATCTCGGCCATCACGGTGACCTTGTGTTCGCTGTGGCCGACGCTGATCAACACCGCCCTTGGCGTGGCGTCGATCGACAAGGATCTGGTGAGCGTGGGCCGCGTGCTGAAACTGTCGCCCTGGACCAAGATCACCCGGCTGGTGCTGCCCTCGGCGCTGCCGCTGATCTTCACCGGGTTGCGGCTGTCCCTGGGCGTGGGCTGGATGGTGCTGATCGCAGCCGAAATGCTGGCGCAGAACCCCGGCCTTGGCAAGTTCGTCTGGGACGAGTTCCAGAACGGGTCGGAACAGAGCCTTGCCAGATCATGGTGGCCGTTCTGACCATCGGGATCATCGGCTTCCTGCTGGACCGGGTCATGTTCGCGCTGCAATCGGCCTTCACCTTTACGAACAATCGGTGATCCAGATGGGTATTCTTGATTTCACCAATGTTTCCAAAGGCTACGGCGACACGCCTGTGTTGCGCAATCTGACCCTGTCGGTCGCGGAAGGCGAGTTTCTGGCGATCCTTGGCTTTTCCGGTTCCGGTAAAACCACGCTGATCAACCTGATGGCCGGGCTGACCCTGCCCGACCAAGGCACCGTCACCTTCAAGGGCGCGGCTGTGACGGCACCGGGGCCGGAACGCGGGCTGGTGTTTCAATCCTACGCCCTGATGCCGTGGCTGACGGTGGCGGGGAACATCGGGCTGGCGGTCGATGCGGTGCATAAGGGCACCCGTGCCGAACGCGCAGCTTTGGTCGCCAAGTATATTGGAATGGTTGGACTTTCCCACGCCGCCGACCGCCGCCCTGCCGAACTTTCGGGCGGCATGCGGCAGCGGGTGTCGGTCGCGCGCGCGCTGGCCATGCAGCCGCAGGTCATGCTGATGGACGAACCGCTGTCGGCGCTGGACGCCCTGACCCGCGCCAATGTGGCGTCAGAGATTGAGGCGATCTGGGCCGCCGACAAGCGCACCGTGGTGCTGGTGACGAATGATGTGGACGAGGCGCTGGTGCTGGCCGACCGCATCATCTGCCTGAACCCGGACGGCACGTTGGGGGCGGCCTTCCCCGTCACCCTGCCCCGCCCGCGCGACCGCAGCGACATGAATGATGATCCAGTTTTCAAGGCTTTGCGCGCCGATGTTACAGCATATCTGATGGACGTAGGCATCAGCGGCAAGGTAGCCGAAACCCGCACGCTGCCGCATGTCACCCCGCGCCACGCGATGCCGAAAGCCTATGCCGAGGCGGCGAAGTCGTTCACCGATGACCGCTATCTGCAATTCTCGCAACTGCACAAGATTTACGACACGCCCAAAGGCCCGCTGACCGTGGTGCAGGACTTCAACCTGACGCTGAAGAAGGGCGAGTTTGTCAGCCTGATCGGCCATTCCGGCTGCGGCAAATCCACCGTGCTGACCATGGCGGCGGGGCTGAACGGCATCTCGAAGGGCGCGATCAAGCTGGACGGCGTGCATGTCGAAGGGGCCGACCCCGAACGCGCCGTGGTTTTCCAATCGCCGTCCCTGTTCCCCTGGCTGACCGCGCGCGAAAACGTGGCGATTGGCGTGGACCGGGTCTATCCCAAGGCCAGCGCAGGCCGAACGGCAAGAGGTGGTGGAATACTATCTGGAACGTGTGGGTCTGGGCGATGCGATGAACCGCCCGGCATCGGATATGTCGAACGGCATGCGCCAACGTGTTGGAATTGCACGGGCTTTTGCGCTGTCGCCCAAGCTGCTGCTGCTGGATGAACCCTTCGGGATGCTGGACAGCCTGACCCGGTGGGAGTTGCAGGAAGTGCTGATGGAGGTGTGGTCCCGCACCAAGGTGACCGCCGTTTGCGTGACGCATGATGTGGACGAGGCCATCCTTCTGGCCGACCGCGTGGTGATGATGACCAACGGCCCGCAAGCCACCATCGGCAAGATCACCGACGTAAACCTGCCCCGCCCGCGCACCCGACGCGCCTTGCTGGATCACCCCGATTACTATCACTACCGCGCCGAAGTGCTTGCATTCCTTGAGGAATATGAACACGGCCATAAAAAGAAGGATGTTGCCTGATGACGCGCAAACTGGTTGTGATCGGGGCCGGAATGGCCAGCGGACGGGTGCTGGAGCATCTGACCGACGCAGGGGCCGACCTGGACATCACGCTGTTCAACGGCGAACCGCGGGGGAACTACAACCGCATCATGCTGTCGCCGGTGCTGTCGGGCGAAAAGACCTATGCGGAAATCGTGACGCATGACGACGATTGGTATGCGGCGCGCGGCGTCAAAACCCGGTTTGGCGAGCATGTGACGAAGATTGACCGCGACCGCAAACTGGTGATCTCCAAATCCGGCGAGACGCCTTATGACGATCTGATCATCGCCACGGGGTCTGCGCCGTTCATCATTCCGGTGGCGGGCAAGGATCTGCCGGGCGTCGTGACCTACCGCGATCTGGAAGACACCAACGCGATGATTGCGGCGGCCAAACCGGGGGCGACGCGCGGTCGTCATCGGCGGCGGCTTGCTGGGGTTGGAGGCGGCAGCGGGGATGCAACTTCGCGGCATGGAGGTGGTGGTGATCCACATCATGGGCCATCTGATGGAGCGTCAGCTTGGACCCTGCGGCGGGCTATCTGTTGCAAAAATCGCTGGAGGCGCGGGGGATGAAAATCCACTGCAAGGGCGCGACGAAGGCGATTCTGGGCAATGGCAAGGTCGAGGCCGTGCTGCTGGAGGATGGCACGGTCTATGACGCCGATATCGTCTGCATGGCGGTCGGCATCCGCCCCGAAACCCGGCTTGCCACCGACGCGCATCTGGATATCGGGCGCGGCATCACGGTGAATGATCAGATGCAGACCAGCGACCCCAGCATCTGGGCGGTGGGCGAATGTGTGGAACATAACAAGCAGTTGTTCGGTCTGGTGGCACCGCTTTACGACCAGGCCAAGGTGCTGGCCAAGGCGCTTGCTGGCCGAAGACGCGGCCTTCCGCCCGGTGCAGACGGCGACGAAACTGAAGGTCACGGGCTGCGATCTGTTTTCTGCGGGTGACTTTGCCGATGGGCCGGGGCGCGAGGATATCGTGTTCCGCGACCCCGCGCGCGGGGTCTACAAACGGCTGGTGATCGAGGGTGACAAACTGCTTGGCGCGGTGATGTACGGCGATACGGCGGATGGCAACTGGTTCTTCGGGCTGATCAAGGACGGCACCGACATCACGCCGATGCGCGATACGCTGATCTTTGGCCCGGCCTACCAAGGGGGTGCCCAAACGGACCCTTTGGCGGCCGTTGCAGCCTTGCCGCGTGACGCGGAAATCTGTGGCTGTAACGGCGTCTGCAAGGGCACCATCGTGGACGCGATCCTTGGCGGGGCGAATACGCTGGATCTGGTGAAGGCGCAGACCAAGGCGTCAGGGTCGTGTGGCACCTGCACCGGGTTGGTGGAACAGGTGCTGAGCGGTGACGCTTGGGCGATGCCTTCGTGCTGCCGACCAGCCAGCCGATGTGCAAATGCACCGACCACACGCACGACGATGTGCGCCGGTTGATCAAGTCGATGGGGCTGAAATCCATTCCGGCGGTGCAGCAGGAACTGGGCTGGACCTCGGTTGGCGGCTGCGCATCCTGCCGCCCGGCGCTGAACTATTACCTGATTGCCGACTGGCCGCTGGAGTATTCAGACGACCGCCAGTCACGCTTCGTGAATGAACGCAACCACGCAAACATCCAGAAAGATGGCACTTATTCGGTGGTGCCGCGCATGTGGGGCGGGGTGACCACCCCTGCCGAGTTGCGCGCGATTGCCGATGCGGCCGACAAATACAAGGTGCCGATGGTCAAGGTCACGGGCGGCCAGCGGATCGACCTTTTGGGGGTGCGCAAGGAAGACCTGCCGTCGATGTGGTCTGACCTGAACGCCGCTGGCATGGTGTCGGGCCACGCCTATTCCAAAGGTCTGCGGACGGTGAAAACCTGTGTCGGCAGCGATTTCTGCCGCTTTGGCACGCAGGATTCCACCGGGCTTGGCATCGCGTTGGAAAAACTTCTGTGGGGGTCATGGACGCCCGCCAAGGTGAAACTGGGCGTGTCCGGCTGCCCGCGCAACTGTGCGGAAGCCACCTGCAAGGACATTGGCGTGATCTGCGTCGATAGCGGCTATGAGATTTCCGTGGCGGGTGCTGCGGGCATGGACGTGCGGGAAACCGAGTTTCTGTGCAAGGCCACCACCGAGGCTGAAGCCATGGAAATCATTGCCGCTTTCGTGCAGCTTTACCGCGAAAACAGCCGCTATCTGCACCGGATTTACAAATGGGTCGCCAAGGTGGGCCTTGACTGGTGCAAGGACCAGATGGCCGATCTTGCCACCCGCCGTGCGCTTTATGACCGCTTCATGCTGTCCCAGACCGTCTATCAGGTGGACCCATGGGCCGAACTTTCCAAAGCTGACCAGCGCGCGCAATGGAACGCACTGGCGGACCTGACGCTGGAGGCTGCGGAATGAACTGGATCGACATTGGCGCTTTGAACGACATTCCGCGCGCAAGGTGCGCGGGTGGTGAAGACGGCGCATGGCTGCGTCGCGGTGTTCCGCACCGCCACCGATCAGGTCTTTGCGGTCGATGACCGCTGCCCCCACAAGGGCGGGCCGTTGAGCGAGGGGATCGTGCATGGCAACGCCGTCACCTGCCCGTTGCACGCTTGGGTGTTTTCGCTGGAAACCGGCATGGCCCAAGGCGCGGATGAGGGCAGCATCGCCACCTACCCCGCCCGCATTGAAGGCGGCCGCATCCTGCTCGACGCCACCCGCCTGACCCGCCGGGCCGCCGCATGACCGTGCAGGGGCGCAGCCTGCTCCCCGCCACGGTGCGCACCACCTGCCCCTATTGCGGCGTGGGCTGCGGCGTGCTGGCAACGCCCGATGGCAAGGGCGGTCTGGCCATCAAGGGCGACCCGGACCACCCGGCCAACAAGGGGCGGCTGTGTTCCAAGGGCAGCGCCTTGGGCGAAACCGTGGGGCTGGAGGGGCGCTTGCTGGCCCCACGGGTGTTCGGGCAGACCGTCGGTTGGGACGATGCCTTGGGGCTGGTCGCACGACGGTTTTCCAAGGTCATCGCCGAACATGGGGCGGATGCCGTGGCCTTCTACGTCTCGGGTCAGTTGCTGACCGAAGACTACTATGTGGCAAACAAGCTGATGAAGGGCTTCATCGGGTCCGCCAATATCGACACCAATTCAAGGCTTTGCATGGCGTCCTCGGTGGCGGGGCACCGTCGCGCCTTTGGGTCTGATACAGTGCCGGGGCTGTATGAGGACTTGGAGTTGGCCGATCTGGTGGTGCTGACCGGCAGCAACCTCGCGTGGTGCCATCCGGTTCTGTATCAGCGGCTGGCAGCGGCCAAGGCCCTGCGCCCAAGTATGAAGATCGTGGTGATCGACCCGCGCCGCACCGCGACATGTGACATTGCCGACCTGCATCTGGCGCTTGGCGCCCGGGTCGCGATGCCGCCCTGTTCAACGCCCTTCTGGTGGCGATTGCCGATGGCGGCCATGCCGACCCTTCGTCCTTTGCGCCCATGTCGATGGCTATGACACGGCGGTGGCTGAGGCTCGCGCCTCTGACGCCACCGTCACCGGCCTTGCCCCCGAGACCTTGCGCGCCTTTACCGACCTGTGGTGCGCGTCGGAAAAGGTGGTGACCGTCTATTCCCAAGGCATCAACCAGTCGGCCACCGGCACCGACAAGGTCAACGCCATCCTGAATTGCCACCTCGCCACGGGCCGCATTGGTCGCCCCGGCATGGGGCCATTTTCCGTAACTGGCCAGCCCAATGCCATGGGCGGGCGCGAGGTGGGGGGCCTCGCCAATATGCTCGCCTGCCATCTGGCGCTGGAAAACCCCGCGCATCGCGCGGCGGTGCAAACCTTCTGGGCCAGCCCCACCATTGCCGAAAAACCGGGGCTAAAGGCGGTCGATATGTTCCGCGCCGTGGCCGATGGGCGCATCAAGGCGATCTGGATCATCCACACCAACCCGGTTGTGTCGATGCCCGAGGCCGATGCCGTGCGCGCGGCCCTTGCCGCCTGCCCCTTCGTCGTGGTTAGCGATGTGACGGCGGACACGGATACCGCCAAACTGGCCCATGTGCTGCTGCCCGCCACCGCATGGGGGGAAAAATCCGGCACCGTCACCAATTCCGACCGCACCATCAGCCGGCAACGCGCCAGCCTGCCCACACCGGGGCAGGCCCGCGACGACTGGCGTCATCTGGCCGGGGTTGCGGCGCGCATGGGCTGGGGCGCGGCCTTCGGCTGGACCTCTGCGGCCGAGATCTTCCGCGAATATGCCGCCCTGTCGGGCGTGGCAGGCGATATCGGCAGCGACTTTGACATTTCAGACCTGAACGGAATTTCCGATCAGGCCTATGACGCGCTGGCCCCCTTCACATGGCCGCAGAACGCGCGGCAAAAGGGCGGGCGGTTCTTTGGCACTGGCGCATTTCACACCACCACGGGCCGTGCCGCCATGCTGCCGATCACGCCGCAGGCCCCGCAGGCCCTGACGCCCGACCACCCCTTCCGTCTGAACACCGGGCGCATCCGCGACCAGTGGCACAGCATGACGCGCACGGCGAAATCGCCGCGCCTCAGCCAGCATCTGGCCGAACCGTTTCTGGAACTGCACCCACAGGATGCCAGCGCGGTTGGGGGTACAGCCCGCCGATCTGGTGCAGGTGACGAATGCCCAAGGCCGCAGCATCCTTCGCGCGCTGATCACCGATGCAGCCCCGATGGGACAGGTCTTTGCGCCTATGCACTGGACGGGTGAAAACGCGGCCGCCGCAAGGGCTTGCGTTCTGGTGCCCGGGATCGTCGATCCGATCTCGGGCCAGCCAGCACTCAAATCCGCCCCGGTGGCGGTGGCACGATACGATGCCAAATGGTATGGCTTTGCAGTGGCGGCAGGGGAGATTTCCCCGCAGGCCGACTACTGGGCGCGGGCGCGGATTGCCGGAGGCTGGCGGGTGGAACTCGCAGGTCTTGAGGCGCCGCAAGACTGGGAGGGCTATGCCCGCGCGATTTTCAACTTGGCCGATGCGGCGGTGGCAACCGTGATCGACCGGGCGCGTGGTCTGGTGCGGATCGCCTTTCACGACGGCGACCGCCTGCTGGCCGCTCTCTACGCTGGCCCCGAACCCGTGGCTCTGGCGCGCGACCACATCGCCGCCCGGATCAGCACGCCCACCCCCGGACACGCGCTTGCAGGCCGACCCGCTGCCAACACGCCCGACCCCGGCCCCACCGTCTGCGTCTGCCTGAACATCGGCCTCAATACCATCCGCGAGGCGATCGAGTCCGGGCGCGCCATCACCGTCACGGCACTGGGAGAGGCCCTTGGCGCAGGCACCTCCTGCGGTTCCTGCCGCCCCGAACTCAGCCAGCTTGTTACCCGGTTCAAACTGCCAGAGGCCGCGGAATGACGGGTCATGTCTCGCTGGTGGGGGCAGGACCCGGGTCCGCCGATCTGATCACCCTGCGCGGCTTGCGCCGCCTGCAAGGCGCCGATGTGGTGTTCTATGACCGCCTCGCCGACCCCGCGCTGCTGGATCACGCGCCGAACGCGACCCATGTGTACGTCGGCAAGGCCCCCGGCAACCACGCCCTGCCGCAGGAGCAGATCAACCACCTGCTCGTCACTGCCGCTGCAGCAGGCCAACATGTCGTGCGCCTGAAATGCGGCGATCCCGGCATCTTCGCGCGCGGGGCCGAGGAAGCCGCCGCCTGCGATGCGGCGGGCATAACGTGGGACATCGTCCCCGGCGTGACCGCCGCCTGCGCCGCCGCCGCCTCGGCCCGCAGTTTCCTGACCGAGCGCGGCCAGACCGAACGGTTGGTGCTGGCAACGGGGCACCTGCGGCACGATGGCGGGCAGGACTGGTCAGCTTGCGCCAAACCCGGCACCACGCTGGCGGCCTACATGGGCGTTGCGCAGTCGGGGGCGATCATGCAGGGGTTGATGCAGGCCGGATGGCCCGGCAGCAGCCCAGTGCAGGTGATCTCGAAATCGCAAACGCCGCAGGAACGGGTCTGCACCTGCACGCTCGATGGGTTGAAGGCGCTTTGCGCGCGCGAGCCAGACCTGAACCCCGCGATCTTGCTGATCCGCTGGCCACTACCGCCTGCGGCCCAAATGCTGATGGCCGCCGAATAGCCCTTAAAACTTATCTAAAATTTGCATCCTCTTCGCGAAAATATCCCACGGGGTGATGACCGTTAAAAAATCTTCCAGTGGAAGATTTTAGGGAAGAACGCCCGGCCAGTGGCCGGGCTGGGGGGTGTGAAACCCCCAGTCCGCCCGCAGTCACAATTCACATACGTCCGGCAACCGCTTCCCAATCGACCAGCTTGTCGAGGAAGTTGGTGAGGTAAGCCGGGCGCTTGTTGCGGAAGTCGATGTAGTAGGAATGCTCCCACACATCACAGCCCAGCAAGGCGGTCTGGCCAAAGCACAGCGGGTTCACGCCGTTTTCGGTCTTGGTCACTTTCAGCGCGCCGTCGGCGTCTTTCACCAGCCAGGCCCAGCCAGACCCGAACTGGCCTGCCCCTGCCGCCGAGAAATCTTCCTTGAACTTCGCGACCGACCCGAAGGACTCAACAATCGCCTTTTCCAAAGCGCCCGGCATGGTCTTGCCGCCAGTGCCCATCACTTCCCAGAACAGCGCGTGGTTCCAGTGCTGCGATGCGTTGTTGAAGATGCCGTTCTGCGCGACGGCGGTCTTGTTATAGGTGCCGACGACGATTTCCTCGACGCTCTTGCCTTCCCACTCGGTCCCGGCAATCAGCTTGTTGCCGTTATCGACATAGGCCTTGTGGTGGATGTCGTGGTGGTACTCAAACGTCTCTTTCGACATGCCAAGCGATGCAAGTGCATCATGCGCATAGGGCAGATCGGGAAGGGTGAAGGCCATGGGACTCTCCTGTCGGTTTACGATTTCGCTGATCGGAATAAGGGGGGCAGGACGGGGAAGGTCAAGGGTGATCCTGACCTGCCAGCCTGATACAACGCTTATTTCACCTTGCAGGTTCCGCGACCGACAAAGCTGTTATCATAATCTTCGGGCCGCGCGGTGACTTTGACGGCGAGGCTACCCTTGGTCAGCGTCGCGCGATAGTGAAACCGCTTCGCCTTTTGCTTGGCAACGCCGTTCACCACATTCCTGACAATCCAGTCAAAAACGATGTCCTTGTCGGTGTCACGGGTCACTTTCGCGGTCAGCGGCTGCTTGGCAAAGGTCAGGATGATCGGGTCGTTCACGATTGCCGTCTTGTCGCCCGCCTTATGCTGGATCACCAGTTGAGCAGGCACCCAGTTCGACTGGCCGACTTCCTCAACCTCACAAATGTAGGTCTCCGCAGCAAGTGGTGTCGCAAACACTATGGCAGCGGCCAAAAACCAACCAGAACAACGCATACGCAAGATCCTTCATTTACCTTAGCCCCGCCCGCACAGAGGCAGGGCGCGGGCCCCGGGTCAAGGGGTCTTCGTCAGCCCAACTCGCTGCCCGGTTGCGCAGAATGGGTCAGCAGACCCATGACATAGCCCGCGACAGACCGGAAACAGACCAACGTATAGCCGCCGTCCTGCGCCCAGAAGGCTGCGGCCACCTGTGCCACCCGGCTGCGGCGCAGTTCATGCGGGGCCATGGCCCCCAGATCTGTGGGCGACAGTTTTGTCAGCACTTGGCCCGCCTTGTCGCCCTCGATGCGGAACACCGCGCGGGCGTCGGATACATCGACGGCCAGGTGATGCTGGCCCGCAAGGGCGGTGGCAATCGCGGCCAGGGCTTGCGCCACCTGACCGTAAGGCAGAACCAGCAGGTATTCATCCGGCGACATCCAGCCACAGGCATAGGCACCCGAGGCCTCTATCCGGCGCTGCTCGGGCACCGGGGTTCCGACCGCCGCCTTGATCGCCGCGGCCAGCCCGTCAACCCCTTTGGCGCGCAGGGAAATCATCCCCAACGGGCCGATTTCGCGGATGGTGGCAAAGCCTTGGAAATTGGCCCCGTTCAGGGCGCTGATGGGATCAGACATTTTGCTTTGCCCCTTCCTTGTCATAGAACACCGCATCGCAGACCCGCGCCTGCACGGTGCCGCCCGCCACGGTATTGAACTCCACCACCTCGCCCATCCGGGCCGGACCTTTGTGGATCAGCCCCATGGCGATGCCCTTTTTCAGGGTCGGTGAATGGTAGGTGGACGTGACCCGCCCCTGCACATTGCGCTGCCCGTTGGCATTGGTGCCGGGTGCCACGATATAGGCGCCATCGGGAATGACCGACCCGTCCAGCGTTTCAAACCCGACCAAAGTCCAACGGTCCGGGCTGGCAAGATAGGTCCGTTCCTGCCCCCGTTTGCCCAGATAATCGGCCTTCTTTTTCGAGATCGCCCAGGCCAGACCCAGATCCTGCGGGATCACCGTGCCATCGGTTTCATCGCCGATCATGATGAAGCCCTTCTCGGCGCGCATCACATGCAGGGCTTCGGTGCCGTAAGGCATCGCGCCAAGATTGGCCCCGGCTTTGACGCAAGCCTCCCAGAACGCAGCACCTTGGCTGGCCGGAACGGCGATTTCATAGCTGAGCTCGCCCGAAAAGCTGATCCGGTAGACCCGCACCGGGAAGCCCGCCAGCGTGCCATCAGCCCATTGCATGAAGGGCAGCGCATCCTTGGATACATCCATGCCGCCAAGGGCTTGCAGCAGGTTCCTCGCGTTCGGGCCAACCACGGCGATCTGCGCGTATTGTTCGGTCACATTGGCGGTGTAGACCTGCCAATCCCACCATTCGCATTGCAGCCAATCCTCCATCCACGCATGGATGCGGTCGGCCCCGCCAGACGTGGTGTGGCACAGGAAGGTGTCTTCGTCGATCCGCGCCACCACGCCGTCATCGGACAGGAAGCCCTGCTCGTTACACATCAACCCATAGCGGCATTTGCCCACCGGCAACGTGCTCATCACGCCGGTATACAGCATGTCAAGGAAACGCCCGGCATCCGGGCCTTTGACGATGATCTTGCCAAGGGTGGAGGCATCCAGCAGGCCCAGATTTGCCCGTGTATTCAATACTTCGCGTTCGACCGCCTGATGATGGGTCTCGCCCGACCGGGGGAAGCAATAGGGGCGGCGCCACAGGCCGACGGGTTCAAAATAGGCGCCGTTGGCCTCGTGCCAGCCCTGAATGGGCGTGCGCCGCAGCGGTTGGAAGATATCGCCCCGAGCCTCACCCGCCAGGGTGCCAAGCGTGACCGGGGTATAGGGCGGGCGGAAGGTGGTGGTGCCGACCGCCGGGATGTCTTCATTCAACGCATGAGCTAGAACCGCCAAGCCGTTGATGTTGGACAATTTCCCCTGATCCGTCGCCATGCCGAGCGTGGTGTAGCGTTTGGTGTGTTCGACGCTCTCATACCCTTCGCGCGCGGCAAGCTGCACGTCGGACACTTTCACATCGTTCTGATAATCCAGCCACATCTTGGCCTTCAACGCCACCGGCGCGCCCTGCGGCATGATCCAGACGGGTTCCATCTGGCCTTCCGTCACCACAGCCGCCACAGACACGTCGCCGCCCATCTGTGCGCCCACATCGGCCAAAGCCTCGGCCGCCGTCAGCGCGCCATTGGCGGCCCCGACCGCCACCACCATCGCCGATCCGTCATGGTTGACGGGCGGGCGGGCGGCATCGGGGGCAAAGAAGTTGCGCTTGCGGTTCCATTCCAGCTTGCCGCCGCAATGGCTCCACAGATGCACCACGGGCGACCAGCCGCCCGACATGGCAACGGCGTCGCAGGGCAACTCGTCAAGCACAGCGCCCTCGCCTGCGGCCAGACAAATGGCAACACCTGTCACCCGTTTGGACCCTTTGACCGATGCCACAGCACGGCCCAGATCAATGCGGATGCCCAAGGCACGCGCCCGGTCGATCAGATCGCCCGAAACCTCGCGCCGGGCGTCGATGATGGCGGGCACGGCAAGCCCCGCCTCGCGCAGCGCAATCGCGGTGCGGTAGGCGTCGTCGTTGTTGGTGACAATCACCGTGCGGTCGCCGGGGCTGACGGCAAAGTTCACCACGTAATCGCGCACCGATGCCGCCAGCATCACGCCCGGAATATCGTTGCCCGCAAAGGACAAGGGCCGTTCAATCGCCCCTGTCGCGGTCACAATCTGCCCCGCCCGGATGCGCCACAACCGCTGACGCGGGCGGCCATCGCCGGGGGTGTGGTCGGCGATATGTTCATCGGCCAAGACATAGCCATGGTCATAGACGCCTGCCGCTTGGGTGCGGCTGCGCATCGTGACTGTGTCCATGTCCTCAAGGGCTTGCACGGTGGTCTTCACCCAATCCGACGCCGCCACGCCATCGATCACATCGCCGTCCACCGGCGCACGCCCGCCCCAATGGGCGGTCTGTTCCAGCAGCAACACCCGCTTGCCCGCACGTCCTGCGACCAGTGCGGCCTGCAAGCCTGCAATACCGCCGCCCACCACCAGCACATCGCAGAACGCATAGGCCTGCTCATAGCGGTCCACGTCCTTGTCACGCGGGGCCGGACCAAGGCCTGCGGATTTGCGGATGATCGGTTCAAACACATGCTTCCACGCCGAACGTGGATGGATGAAGGTCTTGTAGTAGAACCCGGCAGGCAGGGCGCGGGCGGCATAGTTGTTCACCACGCCCACGTCAAACTCCAGCGACGGCCAATGGTTCTGGCTGGTCGCCGTCAGCCCGTCGAATAGTTCGGTCGTGGTGGCGCGTTGGTTCGGCTCGCTCCGCGCGCCCGTTCCAAGCGTCAGCAGAGCGTTCGGCTCCTCTGGCCCCGCCGCGACGATGCCACGCGGGCGGTGGTATTTGAAGCTGCGCCCGACCAGCATCTGATCGTTTGCCAGCAGCGCCGCTGAGAGGGTATCGCCCTGAAACCCGCGCAACCGCTTGCCGTTGAAAGTAAAATCACAAGTTGCAGAACGGTTGATCAACCGCCCGCCAGTGGCCAGACGCGTGCTCATGCGGTTTCCTTCCAGTCGGGGCGGCGGGCCTTGATCTTGTCGATGATGTCTTGCGGGGGTGCCCCCACTTGGGCGGGATAGGTGCCGAACACCTCGAGCGTCGCGGTACAGCGGGCGGCGAGAAACCATTTGCCGCAGCCGAAAGAATGCCGCCAGCGTTCGAAATGCACGCCCTTGGGGTTCTTGCGGGCAAACATGTAGGCCTCGAAATCCTCGTCCGAGGCACCCGGGCCAAAGCGTTTCAGATGCGCCTCATAGCCGGGCGACAGCTCGGTTTCCTCGGCCTTCACGCCGCAATAGGGACATTCAAGGGTCAGCAAAGCAAATCTCCCATAAAGGCATGGGCGGACACCGAAAGGTGCCCGCCCATGGCGTTGGTCAGAACAGGTGCGGCAGCGTTACGGCTGCGGCGCAGGGGCAGCGGGTGCCGCAGGAGCGGTTGCGTCAGGTGCTGCGGCTTCTGGTGCGGCAGCATCCGGAGCGACAGCTTCGGGGGCTGCCGGTTCGACAACAGTTGCGGCAGGTGCGTCGGGGACGACAGCAGGGGCTGCGGGTGCGGTGTTGTCGATGTTGATCTCGGATGCAGGGGCCGGTGCGGGTGCAGGGCCATCGCCGGGCGCATAGAAGGCAAAGGCAAGCAAGGCGACGACGACAAAGACGCCCGCAACCATCGCGCCTGTGCCAAAGCCGGACGAGACTTGCACTTGCTGAATAGGAGGCGCAGGCGGATCGGTGCGCAGGTTGCGGTCGGGGTCCACGCCGGGGCGATAGACGGGCGGGGTTTGCGGTGCGTATTGGTCAGACATTTGGGGTTCTCCGTTGATGGGATAACTGCCCATACAACGGAGGATGGTGGGGTTTGGTTCCCTTGGATGTGTTGCCCGGCCAGAGCGCCGCTTGCATGAGCAGACGCGCAGATCGGATCAAGCGCCCGGATTGTTTGAACAATCCGACCCGGAAATGTCGAAAATTCCGAACAAAATCCTTCGAAGGATCTTGGGCGCAGCGGTAACATCAATGCGCCACCCCTGCCGCCACCGACTCGTCAATAAACTGGCCCTCCTTGAAGCGCCACATATTGAACGCCGCCGCCAATGGCCCCGGCTCGCCCTTGGCCATCAGTTCTGCCATGGCCCAGCCCGACCCCGGAATGGCCTTGAAGCCGCCCGTGCCCCAGCCACAGTTGATAAAGCAATTCCCCAACGGCGTTTTGGAGATGAGGGGAGAGCGGTCCCCCGTCATATCCACGATCCCGCCCCATTGCCGCAGCATTTTCAGCCGTGACAGCATCGGGAACGTCTCGATCAATGCGCGCAGCGTTTCTTCGATGTGGTGGAACGACCCGCGTTGGGTGTAGTTGTTGAACCCGTCGGTGCCACCGCCGATCACCATCTCGCCCTTGTCGGATTGCGACATATAGCCATGCACGGTGTTGGCCATGACCACCACATCCATGCAGGGTTTGATCGGTTCACTGACCAGCGCCTGCAAGGCAACAGCCTCTACCGGCAGACGGAAGCCTGCCATATCGGCCACTTGGCCAGAATGGCCCGCCACCACGATGCCCATCTTCTTGCAGCCGATGAAGCCCTTGGTGGTTTCCACCCCGGTCACAACGCCGCCCTCGGACCTGACACCCTTGACTTCGCATTGCTGGATGATGTCCATCCCCATGGCTGAACAGGCGCGCGCATAGCCCCAGGCCACGGCATCATGCCGCCCGGTGCCGCCACGCGGTTGCCACAGCGCGCCCAGAACCGGATAGCGCGGGCCGTCGATGTTCAGGATCGGGCACAGTTCTTTCACCCGCTGCGGCGTGATGAATTCGGTCACCACCCCTTGCAGCGCGTTGGCATGGGCGGTGCGCAGATAACCGCGCACCTCATGGTGGGTCTGCGCCAGCATCATCACGCCACGCGGGGAAAACATGACGTTGTAGTTCAGATCCTGGCTCATCGTCTCATACAGGCTGCGCGCCTTTTCGTAGATCGCGGCAGAGGGGTCTTGCAGATAGTTCGACCGGATGATCGTCGTATTCCGCCCGGTGTTGCCACCGCCCAGCCAGCCTTTTTCGATGATCGCCACATTGGTGATGCCGTGGTTCTTGCCCAGATAATAGGCCGTCGCCAGCCCATGCCCCCCGGCCCCCACGATGATCGCGTCATACTGGGCTTTCGGCGCGGGGCTGGCCCAGGCCTTTTCCCAGCCGGTGTGATAGCGCAGCGCCTCACGCGCGATGGCAAAGACCGAATAGCGTTTCATCTGCTGCTCCCACCAGTGCGGCTGTCCTGCCCATTTGGGCTACGCTTGCGATACATCCACACCCCCCAGCGGCACAATCGGGAAAAATGCGACATATGCCACTTTCGTGCCTGCGGCGGATTGGCCCTTTTGTGCGGCTCGCCAAGCGACTACATCGACAGTTCAGGATTGGATGATGGCAGGCATGGCAGATTGGGCATTCTGGGTGGCAGCGGGGGCAATGCTTGCGGGCGTGGCACTGGTGCTTGTGCAAGCCTTGCGCCGGGTGCCCGGCACTGTGGTGACGGATGCGGGCCTCTACCGCGACCAGTTGGCCGAAGTTGACCGCGATCTGGCGCGCGGCACGGTAGAGCCCGCCGAGGCGGTCCGGCTGCGGTCCGAAATCGGCCGCCGGGTGCTGGACGCGGCACGGGCCAGCGGTGCCAGCACCGCGACTGCCGCCCCCGTTACGGCACAGCAAAGCGTCTGGCCCATCGTGGCGGTGGCTGCCGCGTTGCTGGCGGCTGTCCTTCTCTATGACCGGCTTGGCGCATGGGGCTATCCCGATCTGCCGCTGGCTGATCGGCTGGCGCAATCTGACCAGATGATGCGCGACCGGCCTCGTCAGGCTGAGGCTGAGGCGAAAGCCACCGCCCTGCCAACCGTCGCGCCGGATGCAGAGTTTGCCGACCTGATGACCAAGCTGCGCGCCGCTGTCGCAGCCCGTCCGGGCGATGTGCAGGGGTTGGAACTGCTGGCCCGCAATGAGGCCGAGATCGGCAATCTGGTGGCTGCCGAAGCCGCCATGGTGCAGTTGATTGCGGCCAAGGGCGACGATGCCACAGCAGATGATCACGCAAGCCTTGCCGAATTGCGCATCCGGGCGGCGGGTGGCTATGTCTCGCCCGAGGCCGAGGCCGATCTGGTGCGCGCATTGCAAAAAGACGCTAAAAACCCGGTTGCACGATATTTCTCGGGCCTTCTCTTTGCGCAAGGCGGGCGGCAGGACCGCACCTTTGTTTTGTGGAGCCGCTTGTTGAATGACAGCCCCGCCGATGCGCCCTGGGTGCCACTGATCCGCGCGCAACTGCCCGACATCGCCGCCCGCGCCGGGGTGCAGTATGAACTGCCGCCTCTCAAGGGACCGACGGCTGGCGATGTAGCCGATGCCGCAGGCCAGTCGCCCGCCGATCAGGCCGCGATGGTCGAGGGCATGGTGGCGCAACTGTCGGACCGGCTGGCATCCGAGGGTGGCACGGTGGAGGAATGGGCGCAACTGATCCGCGCGCTTGGGGTGCTGAAACGCGAAGGCGAGGCGGCGGCGATCTATGCCGAGGCCAAGGCGACATTCGCGGGGCAAGCCTCGTCACTGTCCTTCCTCAAAGAGGCTGCCGTTGGCGCAGGATTGACCCCATGATCTTTGAAACCGTCGAACCGTTTCTGGCCGCCCTGCCCGCCAACCGCGCCATTGCCGGGCTCGACCTTGGCACCGTCACCATCGGCGTCGCGATATCCGACCTGCGCCGCTCCGTCGCGACGCCAATCGAGGTGATCCGGCGCGAGAAGTTTACCCTTGATGCGGCCCGCCTGCTGGCCCTGCTGACGGCGCGCGGGGCGCATGGTATCATTCTTGGCCTGCCGCTGAACATGGATGGCTCGGAAGGCCCGCGCGTGCAATCCACCCGCGCCTTCGCCCGCAATCTGGAAAAGCTGACCCCACTGCCGATCACCTACTGGGATGAACGCCTGTCCACCGTTGCGGCAGAAAGGGCACTGATAGAGGCGGATACGTCACGTGCACGTCGCAAACAGGTGATTGATCAGGTGGCGGCGGGCTATATCTTGCAGGGAGCGCTGGACAGGCTGGCGCATCTGGCACGCGAACAAGGAAACTGCGGGTGAAGGACGAAGAGGTCTGGCGGCGCGACGAGGTGCAATCCCCCTGTGTCAAACTCTGCGTGATCCATCCCGAAGCGCAGATCTGCGTTGGTTGCCGGCGCAGCCTTGAGGAAATCTCGAACTGGTCGCGGATGACCGAGGCCGAGCGCATCGCCGTGATGACCGACCTGCCCGGCCGCGCCCCGCGCCTCGCCAAACGCCGGGGCGGCAGGCAGGGTCGGCTGGAGCAATAGGCCGTCATTTTTTGAAGCTGGATGCGGAACTGGCCTTGTGTTCTAAATTGATGCACGACGAGAGGGCAAGGCCCGACCGCCGGGTGGGCAGGCAACACCAGTTCTACGCGATTTATGCGTCAACTTCTCCCACCGATCTTCTGCTGGTGACGTTGCAAAATGCCCGCCCGAGAGGGCAATGGAGTATTGCCCGGCGCGCGCAGCACTTGATTCCGGGCAGAGGAGATCGGTCATCACACTCTGATTATCCCGCCGGAGCCTCCGGCCGTTCAGGCTTGCTCAGGTGTTGCAAAGCCAATCCGCAACAGATGCCATCTGCGGCCTGAAATACGCGATGATCCGGCCTGCATCCGGCGCCACGCCCCCGCTCTCCCACGGGGCCACCCCATGCACCAGCAGGCGGTGGATCAGCGTGGCCTCGCCGGGACGGGCAGGCAGCGCGACCCGGCGGCAGGTCTGAAAGATCTGTGCGCGTGCGGCCTGATAGGCGTCGGTGATATCAACGTCGCCCCAACGGTCCACCGGATGATCCTGTAGCGCCGTCTGCAAGGCCGCCTGCATCACTACATGACTGCCCTCCCACACCACCAACGGTGCGGCGTCGCTGTCGTTCAACGGCAGGCCCAGTATCCAAGCATGCGGTTCCTTGATCATCCGCTTTTTGCCCGGACCGACCGCCAAAATCCCGTCCAGATGGGCGGCATCGCGGGTCTGGCGGAACCGGAAGGCGGCAGGCGTCTCGTCAGGCGATGGCTGCGGATAGCCGGGGCGGATCACCGACAGTTGCGCGCGGTGCAGGGGTTCGGGCGTCAGCGGGAGCGCCTCCCACGGGAAATCCACGCCGCCCACTGCGCCATCCGCCGCGTTGGGCAGCGCGTCCACGCCAACAAACCACGTCCCACCACAGCGCCAAGGCTCTGCCGACGCCGCAATCATCGCCTCGGCCACCGGCAGTGCGGCCCTTGGCCCAAGCGGCAATCCGGGCGTCTGGCCCGATCTTTTGCCAGCCTGCTACCACCCCACCACCTTGCGCAGCATGTTCAGCGCCACCAGCGTCAGGAACACCGCAAAGGCACGTTTCAGCGGCTTGGGGTTCATCGCATGGGCCAGCCGCACCCCCCATGGCGTGGTGATCAGCGTGGTGCCGATCACCACGAAAAACGCAGGCAGACTGATCGCCCCCACGGTGTAGGGCGGCGCATTGGCGATCTGCACCAGCAGAAAGCCAATCACCGATGGCACCGCGATCAGCACGCCAAACCCTGATGCCGTCGCCACCGCGCGGTGAATGGGCATGGCATAGGCCGTCATCAGCGGCACGCCAAAGGTGCCGCCGCCGATCCCCATCATCGCCGACAGGAACCCCACGACCGACGCCAATATCCCCCGCACCGGCTGCCCCGGCATCGCTTGGCCCAACACGCCAGTCATCGCGCCCGAACGCCATCCACAACCCCGCCAGCCCCGCCAGCACGCCAAACACCGCCTGCAAGGTCATCGACGACACCCGCGCGGCAACATAAACCCCAAGCCCTGCCGAAATCACCAGAAACGGTCCCCAGCGTTTCAGCACGTCCCAATCCACCGCGCCCTTCTTGTGATGGGCGGCCACGGACCGGATCGAGGTGACAACGATGGTGGCAAGGGACGTGGCCACGCACATCTGCATCACCTGATCGCCCCCATAGCCCAGATGGGTGAAGGCGTAAAAGAACGCAGGGACCAGCACGATGCCCCCCCCTACCCCCAGCATCCCGCCAATCACCCCGGCAAAGCCACCGATCACCAAAAGCACAAGGATCATCGGCAAAAGTGATGATAATTCAGGCATAGGCGGCGCTCCGTTCACGACAGGTCTGTGAATGCCAGCCTAGCCCCGCTGTCCGGGGGCCGCCAGCCCGCATCGCCCCTTTTCATTGGCCGGGAACAGCGCTACCCAAAGCGCCGCACCCCAAACAGAAAGGCCCACCCATGGCCCGCACCCTTTCGCTGACCGCCTATTCCGTCATTTTGGGGTTGGTCGCCGCCGTTGGCCCCTTTGCCATCGACATGTACCTGCCCGCGATGCCGATGATCGGCACCGATTTCAATGCGTCGATGCAGTCGGTGCAATGGACGATCGTGGCCTATTTCATCGCCTTTGGTCTGGCACAACTCGCCTATGGCCCCTGGGCCGATCAGGCGGGCCGCAAACCGCCGATGTACACCGGGCTTGGCCTGTTCATCGCGGGCACCGTGGTCTGTGCCATGGCCCCCAGCATCGGCTGGCTGATCTTCGGGCGTCTGGTGCAGGGGCTGGGCGGGGCGGCCAATATGGTGGTGCTGCGCGCGGTGATCCGTGATCTGGCGACGGGGCCTGCTGCAACACGCATGATGTCCACCATCATGATCGTGATTGCCGTATCGCCCCTGCTGGCCCCGCTGTCGGGGTCGGGCTTGCTGGCGTTCGGGTCTTGGCGGCTGATCTTCTGGGCCTTGCTGGTGGCCGCCGCCCTCAGTTTCTTCCTGATCAAGTTCGCACTGCCCGAAACCCTGACGCCGGAAAACCGTCAGCAGTTTGATCTGGCGACCACTTGGGCTGGCACCAAATCCTTGGTGGCTGACAGGGGGTTCATGGTGATGACCTTCCTTGCGGGCTTTTCTTTCGCCAGCTTTTTCGTCTTCATCGCAAGCGCCTCCTTCGTCTACACCGGCCAGTTCGGGCTAAGCCCCACGCAATTCTCGCTGGCCTTTGCGCTGAATGCGGTGGGATTCTTTGCGGCTTCGCAGTTTTCAGGGCCTCTGGCGCAGCGGTTGGGCACCCTGCGGATGATCAGCCTTGCCACCACCGGGTTTGCGGCGGCAACCGTGGCGGGGTTTGGATTGGGGCTGGCAGGCATGGCCACCCTGCCCGTCACCATGGCGGCGCTGTTTGTCGGCAACATGTTTCTGGGCCTGATCCTGCCCACAGCCCAAGTGCAGGCACTGGAGGATCACGGGTCCAATGCAGGGCTCGCCTCCTCGCTTGGCGGCACGATGCAGATGGTTGCGGCGGGCGTGCTGGTGGCCGCAGCGGGGCCGTTTCTGGATGGCACTGTGGTGCCGATGCAGGCGGCGATTGCGGTGTGCGGCGTGCTGGCCTTTGGTCTGTCGCGGCTGATCCCGCGTCAGGCGGCACTGGCCTGAAGGCTGGCAAGGGCGCGGTCGATCAGGTCCAACCCCGCGCCCTCTCGGCTGGCACCTTCTGACAACACCCGTCGCCAGCCCCGTGCGCCGGGCTGGCCCGCAAACAGGCCCAGCATATGCCGGGTGATCTGGTGCAACCGCCCGCCAGCCGCCAGATGGGCCGCGATGTAGGGGCGAAACGCCTCGACCGCCGCCATGGCATCCAGGCCCGGGCTGTCGCCCCACAGCGCGTCCGCCCCCACCAGCACCGACCCCGGATCGTGATAGGCGGCACGCCCCACCATCACCCCGTCAAGCCCTTGGTCCAGCAAGGCTTTCGCCTGATCCAAGGTGCTGATCCCGCCATTGATGCAGATCGTCAGATGCGGATAGGCCCGTTTCATCGCCAGAACCAACGGATAGTCCAGCGGCGGGATCTCGCGGTTTTCCTTGGGGGACAGCCCCTTGAGCCAAGCCTTACGGGCGTGGATGATGAAATGGGTCACACCAGCCGCCGATACCTTTTCCAGAAAATCGGGCAGCACATCCTGCGGGCACCTGATCATCCACCCCGATCCGGCATTTCACCGTCACGGGGGCACCCGCCTGCTCCATCATCGCAGCGACACAATCGGCCACCAGAGCAGGCCGTTCCATCAGCACCGCGCCAAAGCACCCCGATTGCACCCGGTCTGACGGGCAGCCGACGTTCAGGTTGATCTCGTCATAGCCATAAGGCCGCGCCGCCCGCACTGCCTGCGCCAGTTCCGCCGGGTCCGACCCGCCAAGCTGCAAGGCAATCGGATGCTCTGCATCGGAATACCCCAACAGTCGATCCTTTGGCCCATGGATCACCGCAGGGGCCGTCACCATTTCGGTATACAGCATCGCCCGCCGTGTCATCAGCCGATGAAAGCTGCGACAATGGCGGTCAGTCCAATCCATCATTGGCGCAACCGACAAGCGATAGCTCGCGTAACGCGTTGAGTTATCGTCCGTATCGGATAGGTCAGCCGTCATCATGCGTGCTCGCTTGCGGCCCCGTCAGGGCCGTTTCCGTCGCTGTTCTGACCGCAGCTTGGCATGGATCACAGTGACATGGCGTGTGTCATACAAGGAAATCGCCGAAGGACAACCCGGAACGAGGGTCTTTTCCCGTTCCGCAGCGCCCTAAAGATCCAGCGTCACGGCCCCCTGCGGGCTGGAACAGCAGGCGAGGATGAAGCCATCGGCCACTTCGTCATCGGTGATGCCGCCGTTGTGGACCATCGACACTGAGCCTGACAGTTTTTTGACCTTGCAGGTGCCGCAGAGGCCAAAGTTGCAGCCGGACGGAATGTTCAGCCCCGCACGGCGGGCCACCGACAACACCTTTTCGGTTCCGTCGCAGGCCACCGTCTTGTCGGACCGCGCGAAGGTGATCTCTGACACCTCTGCCGGGGCGTGGGGGGCGACGGGGATTTCTTCCAGCGCGGGGGCGTCAAAGCTTTCTTCATGGTAGCGCGCCATGTCATAGCCCAGCGAGGCCAGCATCTCACGCACCGCGCGCATGAAGGGTTCCGGGCCGCAGCAGAACACCTCACGCTCCAGATAATCCGGGGCCATCAGGCCCAGCATGATCTGCGACAACCGCCCGCGATAGCCGGGCCAGACGGTGAAGGGTTCAACCTGTTCCACCGTGAATTGCAACTGCAACCCCGGCACGCGGCTGGCAAATTGCTCCAGCCGGTTCTTGAAGATGATATCGGTTGGCTTGCGCGCGGCGTGGACAAAGACGATGTCCGGCATCTCGCCGGAATCCCAGGCCCAGGTCGTCATCGACATCATCGGGGTGATGCCAGACCCGGCCGAGATGAACAGGCTTTTCTTTGCCGGGTGGCGCAGAAAGGTGAAGGCGCCGGCAGGCCCGAAGGCCTTGATCCGCATCCCCGGCTTCAGATGATCCAGCATCCAGCGGGTGCCGATCGACCCCTCTTGCGCCTTGACGGTGATGGAAATCGACAACGGGCGCGAGGGCGAGGAGGAAATGGTATAGGTCCGCTGCACCGACCCGCCCGGCACCGGCAGATCAAACGTCAGAAACTGCCCCGGTTGATAATCGAACCATGCCCCCGTGGGCGACCGGAAGGCGATGGTTGCGCAATCCGCCGCTTCGGGAATGACCATGGCGCATTCCAGCAGTTCGCTGTCATTCCACGGCTCTGCGGTCCAGTTCTGGCGCGTCTTGCCCATGATCTACTCTGCCGCCATCTTTGCTGGCCCCGACAAAGACGCCGCCAGTTTGTTGACATACCAATCCACAAACTGCACGACGCCGCTTTCCTGCCTGGCCGAATAGGGCCCCGGTTCATAAGCGGGGGAATTGATGCCGATCTGGTTTTCCTCGACCACGCGACGGTCTTCGTCGTTGGTGGCAAGCCAAACCTCGGTCAGGCGGGTCAGGTCATAGTCCTGCCCTTCAACCGCGTCCTTATGCACCAGCCATGTCGTCGTCACTTCGGTCTCAGTGGCGCTGATCGGCAGGACGCGGAAGGTCAGCACGTGGTCTGACAGGAAATGGTTCCATGTGTTGGGGTAATGGAAAAACAGCAGCGATCCGGCATTGGCAAACGGCATGCCGGGGATCAGCGGGGCCGCCGCCCGGCCATCCATCGTATAGCTGACCGCATCGCCGACAAAGGGAATCCGCACCAGCCGCCATTGTTCATTGTCCGAAATCAGATAGCGCGACGGCAGCCCTGCGTTTTCGCAGCGGTTCACATGCGCGGCCCCGGCGGGCGAGGACAGGCTGTCATCAGACCCGACCAGATCGGGATCGTCGTTGAAGGTGCGGCACAGGGCCGGATGGGCCCCGGCACAATGATAACATTCGCGGTTGTTTTCCAGCACGAGTTTCCAGTTGCCATTCTCGACAATCCGCGACTGATGCGCGACCTTCATGTCGCCCAACCTGTGCGCGGCGGTGTAGCGGTCGCCTGCGGCTTTTACCGCTGCAAAATCTGGGGCAACATCGGCCACGCAGATGAACACCATTCCGGCCGCTTCGGCGCAATGCACCGGCTTAAGCCCATGCTTGGTTGCATCAAAATCCGGCCCCATGTCGCGCGCCCACAGCAAGCGCCCATCGGTTTCATAGGTCCACTGATGGTAAGGGCACACCAGTTTTGCCGTCTGCCCCGATGGCTTCGCGCACAAACGCTGGCCGCGATGGCGGCAGACATTGTGAAAGGCGCGGATGACGCCGTCATTGCCGCGCACCACAACAACGGGATAGGCCCCGACATGCAGGCTGACATAGCAGCCCGCCTTCGGCAGTTCCGCCACTGCCGCCGCAAAGATCCAGTCCTGATACCAGATCAGATCAAGATCGGCCTGAAACAGCGCAGGATCAGTGTAGAAGGGCCGCGCCAGCGACCAGCCGGATTTTTGCGATTGAAGAAGCGGAAGAAACTGGCCTGGGTGGGTCATACCTTGGATCCTTGGTGTTCAAGATGCGGACGGACAGAATGCGCGTGCCGCTTTTGCTGATAAATCCACTGCATGGCAGAATTGGACAACCGCAGTAATGTTCGATAGTTTGATAACCTCAGGTTATGTATCACGGCCTTATCACAAGGATGACCCCGATGACCACTCTGCGTCGCAGCATCCCGTCGATGAGCGCACTGGCCACCTTTGAATCCGCCGCGAGATTGGGCAGTTTTACCCAAGCCGCAGCCGAATTGGGCGTCACGCAAGCCGCCGTCAGCCGCCAGATCAAGCTGCTGGAGCAAGATCTGAACGCGATGCTGTTTGTCCGGGCCAATCGCAAGGTGGTTCTGACCCCGTCCGGGGCCGCCCTGGCCGCGACGGTGACCAAGGCGTTCTTCAGCATGGCAGAGATGATCGAAACCATTCGCCAGCCCGTGACCGTCGATACCGTCACAGTGGGTGCGTCACTGGCGTTCAGCCATTTCTGGATATTGCCCCGCCTGCCCCAGTTCCGCGCCATGCACCCCGATATCAAACTGCGCCTGATCGCCGAAGACAACGTGACCGACCTGCGGCATGACCGGCTTGATGTGGCGGTGCGCTATGGCAAACCGACCTTTGCCGATGCGCGCAGCATGGCCAGCCACCCTGATGAGGTGTTCGCGGTGTGTAGCCCCAAGCTGTTGCAGGATCTGGGGTTTGACGCAGCAACGGTGGACCTGCTGAACCTGCCGCTGATCGCGTCAGACGTGATCAACCCATCGTGGATGACATGGCGGTCCTGGGCGCAAGAGGTGGGTCTTGGTCCTGCCTTGGGCAAAGCGTCTGACCTTAGCCGCCTGCGGTTCAGCCATTACAGTGACACCATTCAGGCCGCTGTCAGTGGCGAAGGCATGGCCCTTGGCTGGGCCACGCTGCTGTCGGGTCATCTGGCCGAAGGCAGGTTGGTCAAGGTGGGGGCGCTGTCCTTGCGGATGGAGGAACGCCACCACGTTCTGATCCCCAACGGCCGCGACTTGTCAAAATCCGCGAAGGTGTTTGTTGACTGGATCGTTGCCAGCTTCATGAACGGTCCCTGACAGCCCAACCTTACGGCACGATCACCCCGCGCCCGGCAAAGCGGCGGTTCTTGAAATCGTCCAGCGCCACGTTGATGTTATCGAGCGAATACTGCGCGTAGTGCATCTTGACCTTGCCGTCGGCGTTCAGCTCCATCAGCTCCACCAACTCGGTGTAATTGCCGACCAGACTGCCGCCGATGTTGATCTCATTGATCACCAGATGGGCGGTCGGCACTTCGATCTTGCCGCCGTAACCGATCATGATCAACTCGCCGCCGGGGCGCACCATTTTCCAGCACAGGTTTTCAACGCCCAACTCGCCGACGAAATCCATCACCACCTGCGCGCCACCGCCGGTGATCTGCTTGATTTCCTCGACCACGTTCGCGACCGCCATCCAGCACGAAATCCGCGCCCAGATCCTTGCACAACTGCCGCGCCGCAGGTTCACGGTCCACCGCGATGATCCGGCAGCCCGAGATTTCATGCAGGCATTGCAGCGCGATATGCCCCAGTCCCCCGACCCCGACGATCACACAGTACGCCCCGGGCCGCAGGGATTTGGCGGCCTTCTTGGCCGCGCGGTAAGCCGTGATCCCCGCATCCGCCATCGGGGCCACGTCCAGCGGCGTGATATTGGGGTTCAGCTTGATCAGGCTGCGTTCGCTGGTCAGGAAATATTCCGCAAAGCCGCCGTCCAGCCCCAGCCCCGGAAACAGGCTGTGTTCGCAGTGCATGTCGTCGCCATACCGGCACGAAAGACAGATGCCACAGGTCCGGTGCGGATGGCAGATCACCGTATCGCCGTGCTTTACCGAGGTGACATTGGACCCGACATCCTCGACCCAACCCGCGTTTTCGTGCCCCATGATATAGGGCAGCAGGTTGCCGCCCTGATCCATGATATCTTTCCACACACCTTCGATGATGTGCAGATCGGTGCGGCACAGGCCCGCCGCGCCGACCTTCACGATCACATCATTCGGTCCCATGATGGTGGGGGATTTGACGTTCTCGATCTTCAACTGCACATTCATCGCGGGGTCGTATTCGTAAAGTCTTGCGGCTTTCATCTGTCGGCCCTTTCTTGAAATCCAATGCGTTACCGTTACTTGCGGCCCAGATTTTCGGCCCCGCCACCAAGCGCACGCGCGGCGGTCGGGTCTTCATCTTCGGCCAGATCGGCGATCAGGGTTTCCGTGGTCAGGATCAGTGTTGCTACCGACCCCGCGTTCATCAGGGCCGAACAGGTGACGCGCACGGGGTCGATCACGCCGGCGCGCATCAGATCTTCATAGACCCCTGTCGCCGCGTTATAGCCGTGATCCCCCGGCAGCGCGCAGACCTTGCCCACCACATCATTGGGTTCTGCCCCGGCATTGAACGCGATGCGCGCCAGCGGCACCGTCAGCACTGATTGCACAAGGTCCACACCACGGCGAATGTCGCCCTGAACGGTTTTCGCCAGATCAGCCAGCAACGGTGCCACCCGCGCCAGGGCCACCCCACCGCCCACCAAAACGCCATCTTCCGCCGCTGCCCGCACCGCATTCAGGCTGTCTTCGATCAACTGAATGGTGCGTTTCTGCTCTACCGGGGTCACACCGCCCGCCAGAATGGTCGCGGTGCCACCACACAGTTTGGCAAGCCGTTCCTGCAATTTGTCCTTGTCGATATTCGGCGGGGCCAGTTCGAACAACCGCTGCACCTGTGCCCGCCGCGCCGCAATCGACTGCGGATCGCCATGACCGCGCACGATGATAGTGTCGGTGTGAGTGGCCTCGATCCGGTCCGCCGAGCCCATTTCCAGTCGCGTGATGTTTTCAAGGCTGTCGCCCAGATCGCGGGCCAGCACTTTGCCTCCGGTCAGAATTGCCAGATCTTCCATCATGTTACGCCGCCAGTGGCCAAACTCCGGTGGGTGGACCACAAGGAATTTGCCGGGACCGTCCTTGCCCAGCAGAGTGATCAGCACCTCGGGCGAGGTTTCCTCGGAAATGATCACCAGCGGGCGGTTGTCCTCGGCGGCAATCGCCTTGGCGGCATCCAATTGGCTGGCGGTCTTCATCTTGATATCGGTCAACACGATATAGGGCTTTTGAACCACGGCCCGCATCGCATCCAGATCGGTGACCATATGGTGCGAGATATAGCCGCGGTCGAACGACATGCCATCCACCACATCAAGAGTGGATTTATTGCCGACCCCGTAATCGGTGGAAATCACCCCCTGCGCCCCAACCCGGCGGAAGGCTTCAGCCACCAGCGTACCAAGTTCGGCATTTGACGCCGAGATTTTAGCAACCGACGACAAAATGGCATGATCCGTCGCTGGCCGCGCCGCCGCGCGCAAGGCGGAAAGGGTTGAATCAACCGCCAGCGCGATACCCCGGCACAATTCCACCGGCTTTGCGCCCTTTTCAATCAGCGCGACACCCGATTTGATGATGCCGTTGGCCAGAACGATAGAGGTCGTGGTGCCATCGCCCGCCACGTCATTGGTCTGCATCGACACTTCGCGCACCACCTGCGCACCCATGTTTTCAAACCGGTCAAACAGCGCAATTTCTGATGCAATCGACACGCCATCCCGGCTGATCAGCGGTGTGCCGATCGGGCGGTCGATCATCGCGTTCATACCCATCGGGCCAAGCGTCGATTCAATCGCCGCCGTCAATTTCTGCACACCATGCGCCAAGGCCCGGCGCGCTTCATTCCCGTGGATCATGATTTTAGGCATAAGTCCTCCTCCGGCGTCTGCCGTTATTATGATGTGGTGTTGCGCCGCCCTTAACGGCAGGCGTGGTCCGGCATCTGGGTCGTGGCAAAATCCACCAGAACCGGCACTTCGCCCGAAAGATCGGCTTGCATATAGCGGCTGCGTTTCAGACCCCGGCAAAGCGAGCCGGAAAACTCCATATTTATTCGGACAGACCGCAAAAGCCGCATATAGGTCTGGAAATCGTCGCCAATCGGCGTGCCCTGATAGGTTGGAAAGGCCAAATCGCGGGCAAATCTTGCCAGGTTTTTCGCAAGCAACAGCGCGGCATAACGCCCACGTTGGCGGTCATTTTCATCATCGTCAAACCCGATCAGCGACAGATCGGCAAGCGTCATACTTGTGATGTCCTGTGGCAGATAGCCAAGGTCGATCAAGGCCTTGATCACCACTTCCTGACGGCGCTGATAGGCCTTCTGGTCAAACTTTTCACGCAGAGCCTCCAGATTTTCGCCCGGCATCAGGTCAGCGAACACGTCGGAAAACTGCCCCCCTGCGTTCACCACTGCGTTCATTTCCTCGGCCGCCATGTGATCTTGCAACATCACCACCGCCTGCCCCACCCACGGCAACGTTTCGACCACACGTTTGATATCCGTGGCCATCAGGAAGGCGAAATTTGGCGAACACCAATACGTTGGCAGACGGAAGGATATATCCACTGTTCGGCTGTTTTTTCCGGTGGTCGGTCCAATGATGGACACCGCCTCGATAAATCCCATATCCGTCACGGGTTCATCAAGTTCGGGGTCCATCACCAGATCAAGGCGAGCCCACACTTCGGCCAGTTGCAATGAAAGCGCGCCATCCATTTCATTCGGCCGCAATAGACATCGGATGCGCGGCAAACTCTGCCTTGCGGGCCGCAATGTCGATGTTGTAGAGCCGCGCCGCATTCAGCCCGAGGATTTTTTCCTTGATCTCATCGGTCAGTTGCACGCCACCGGTGGCCGAGGAAATATCCTCGGGTATCTGAAATGCCCACAGCTTTTCAACCAGCCATTTCGGCGTCCAGATCGCGTAGTCCGATCCGAACAGAATTTTCTCTGGCCCGATCCAGAACAGCAGTTCCGCAATCACCTCGCCAAAATAGCGGGGCCGGGAATGGATGAAGGGCAAGGCCACTGCAAGACCCGCATAGACATTGGTTTCCTGCGTCGCGATCCAGCAGAAATCATCCAGACGCGGCAGGCCGCAATGTTCGATGATCCAGTTCAGATTCTGGAAATCGGTCGCGGCATAATCTACATCATGCACATCGAACGCATCCTTGTTCAGCGGAATGATGGTCGGGCCTTTGTGAACATGGATGTTCTTGATGCCCAGTTTGTCGCACAACTCAAAACACTTGTAGGCCGCCGGATCATTCAGCCGCCAGCCCTTTGAATCCCCATTCCATTCAGCGGTGTACATCTTTACACCCTTGATATCATAGGTCTCCTTCATGAAATGGATGTATTCCAACGCCTTGTTGCCATCGCGTGGATCGAAGGCCCCGTTGACGATGAAGCGATTGGGAAACTTCTTGGCCACCGACATGTTGCGTTCGATATTGTTGAAGCCGGTCTTGTAGAAATCCGACAGATAGGTCGAATTCAGAATTGCCATATCATCGGGGCCGTCGATGAAAAGATCGTTGTACAGATCGTCCGCCGAATATTTTTCAAACTTCGATTTCTCCCACAACTCTTCTTTGGGGGACAGGCCCATGTGATAGGCATAAAAGCAGTCGATGAATTGCTTGCCATGGATGTTTTTCTGGTTTTCAGGGCTGCCATCCCAGAAATGCGTGTGGCCATCGACCACGAAAATCTCTTTGCCTTCGGGTGTTACAAACATGTGAGATACCTTTCGGATCGCTGTTAAGGGGCGTGGCGCGGGATTTCCCCCGCGCCAGACATTCAGATATATTCCAGCATCTCGTTCATATCGCCGAACAGGATCACCGTATTGTCATCGGTGCGCACCATGCGGCCATAATGGGTGGAGGAATTGACCTCAAACAACTCTGCTGTCATTTCGCGGCCCAGATATTCGCCGATCTCATCCATCTTGAAGATCAGCTTGCCGTTGCCATCAATGCGGATCAATGCCGGGTTATACGTCACCGTCACCCCCGGTTTTTGATCCATGAATTCGGCAATGGCGCGGGCCTCGACAGAGTCGCTCATCGTGACACCACATTGATGCGAGACGGTCTTTTCAAAGGTGATGTCTTTCATCGCCTTGAAAATATTGTCGTGAGAATTGTCGCGTGCAACATTTGACATGGATAGTCTCCTTTCAGCGGGACAGGTTGAGTTCGCCGAGGATCTTGCGGAAGCGTTCTTCGGATACGGCCCGCGCCTCCTCGAAACTCACCGGTTTGGAATGTGCCATGCTCCAGATGGGTTGCAGCAGTTTGGCGGCTTTGTCGGCCAGCTTTGCGTGCTTCATCACCCAGGATTGGAACAAGGTGCGATTGGCGGCACCATGCGCCTCGTCATTGGCGAGCAGGTAAATCAGGTCAATCGTGTTGGCGAGGTTGCGTTCATAATCCCCTTCAGCGGCAGCAATCACCGACGGAGTCATGAAGTCGTTATTGGGCGCACCGGCCTGCATCAGAAAGCCGGAGCGGAACAATTCGCCAACCAAGGGTTCAAACACCAGATTGGTGGCGAAGTATTGCTCCAGATAGTCGCTGGTGCCCATGATGGTTTCAATGCACTCGCGCGTGCCTTGCCAGATCGGATCTTCCATCCAGGCGGTTTTTCCGGCCTCGTCATCCCAGCCCTTAATATCCATGCCAATTTCGGCAAGATACAAGGTGATGTCCTGCGCCAGACGCAGTTTGTACGACGAATTGGTCAACGTGGCATTGTTGATCATCTGGGTGTAGCCATAGCGCTGCGCCTGCATCAGGCTGGTACCAAGGCCGAATTCCGCGTGCTTCCACGCGCCAAGATGCCGTTGCAGCACCTTGCCCCAAGCCCCGTCAAACGCCATTTGCGCGCCGGATTTGCGGCCGTTGTTGATGACCGCCTGCACCATCACCTCGATGCGCGACTGGCGCTGATAATGGGTGCGTTCCCATTCCTGATCTGGGGCGCGGAAGGCGTGCCAGTTGCTGCTTTTGGCCTGCGTGCTGTCCTTTTCATACGCCCCCTTGCCGTTCGGAAAGGCGATGATCCAGTTCTGGATCAGGTAGCGTTCCGGGTCGGGCTGCACGTCCACCGTCACGTCTTCGTAGTGGGTGGCGCGCTTGGCGCGGGGTTCAAAGTAGCGGTATTTCCGGCTTTCGCTGTCGGCGAAAATCGCGGCCCCTGCGGCGCCGGACCCGACCGAGCTTGATGTGGCAACCATGTCTCTCTCCCTTGTGGTTTGGGGCGAACCCCTTGGTATCAGTGCGCTTTTACGGGCGCAGGTGCGGTGGACGGCGTGAACTTGTCAAAGAATGTGCGTTCGGTATCAAAGTCTTGCATGAACAGAACCGGTTGCAGCGCGTCGATCATCGGCGGCGGACCACAGGCGTAGGCGTCAGCATCACCCTCAATTCCCAGCCGTTTCAACTCGGTCCCCACCACCTGGTGGACAAAGCCTTTGGCCCCATGCCAATCAGGATCGGTGTCGGCATGGGACAGCACGGGGGTGAAGGTGATCGTTGGGTGTGCAGCGGTGATTGCGGCCAACTGATCCAGATAGAACAGGTCGGCGCGGGTGCGCGCGCCGTAGAAGAAATGCACAGGCCGGACCTCTCCGCTGGCGATGTGGTCGTGCAGGATCGACCAGATCGGCGACATGCCGGACCCTGCGGCCACCAGCACTATGGGTCCGGTTCGTCCTTCGCGGCGGAAGCACGATCCGAAGGGTCCGCGCACGGTGACGGCGGCCCCAACTTCGATCCCTCCGGCGTCGAGTTCGTTGCTGAACCGTCCGTCGGGGTATTTCTTGATGATGAATTTGAGTTTCTGGGTTTGGTCCGGCGTATTTGCCATGGAGAACGAGCGCGTAATCTCCTCCCCATCTTTGGTCCTGACGGTGATATCGACATATTGCCCGGCCCAAAATTTGATCGGGGATTCAAGATCAATCTCGATAGCCCGGATATCATGCGTCAGATTGAATTTGGCAGTGATGGCCCCTTTGAAGTTTTTGACCGCGATGGATTTCGACAGCAGTTCTTCGTCAAAGTTCAGAAGTTCAATCACCAGATCGTCTTGCGCCAAAGCCCTGCACAGCAGAATGCCGCCCTGCTCACGCTCGCCATCCGACAATGCGAAGGTAGAGTATTTCAGAAGCTCGACATCGCCTTCGACAAGGTTGCATTTGCAGGCGGAACATTGGCCTTCTTTGCAGCCATGTGGCAAAGATATGCCTTGGCGAAAGGCGGCATCGAGAACCGTTTCCCCTTCGTCCACTTCCAATTCGACGCCAATGGGTTCCAGACGCACTGTGTAGGTTTCCGACATCTGATTTACAGCCTTTTGGGTATGTTTTCAGATCCGATGTCCAAAAGGACAGCGGTTGGTGGTCTGTGGGCCGGAAACTCCGGCCCACAAATCAGGGGTTCAGTTGCAGGGGTTGATCGTAAAACCCTTGGCATAATCGGCCAGATGCGCCTTGCGGGTGGCGTCATCCATGCCGCGCAGGGTGATCAGCGGCGAGCCGAGCGTGTTGCCCCGCACATGATCCAGCGTCCACATATCCTTGTCGTCAAAGCGCAGGTGTGGCTGTGGGATCAGGGTTTTGCCGTCGGAACGCACAAAGTTCAGGTCCACAATCGCATCGGCCAAGTCCACGCCGTGATACAGCGTTTCCCATTCGCGCTTGCCGCTGAAGCGGCCCATCGCGGGGGTCGGACGGCCCTGATATTCATCGGCGAACGCCTCAACGGCCGTCCAGCGATCAATCTCATGGGCAAAGGTGTGCAACTGGCCGTCGATGGTATCCACCACCATGTCCTCACGGATCAGGCAGGGCACAAGGCACGACCAGCAGCGATGCGGATAGACATAGCCCACATCGGCGTTGAACGTGATCACCTGCTGACCGGGTTTGGACAGCTTGGCATACCATTTCCAGAACTCGCCGAATTCAGCGTACCAGCCCGGATACTTGTGCTCAAACCATTCGAAGTCTTTCTCGGTCTGCGCCTCGATCCGCCAGAAGTTCACCGGCCAGCCCACCGCAAAGAATTGACCCACCTTGTGGACATAGTTCTTCTTGGTGATCCGCTCCCAAGCCTCGGTCACGTCATCATGGTGGATCTTGATGCCGTATTTTTCCATCGGCAGCATGTAGGTGCGGTAGTAGTCCTCGTAGACCCAGCGATGCCACATCTCGGCATAGCTTTCCTTGGACTTGTCGCGGTCGGTGGTGCCGTATTCAATGAACGTCCCGATGGCCGCATCGACAATGGCATGGTTCTGCCAGAAGGCATATTTCATGTCGCGTTCGATCAGCAGATGGTTCTCGGGTTCCTTCAGCGCGGCCATCATCAGCGAATGGCCGTTGCCGATGTGACGGGATTCATCCGACTGCACCGACAAAAACACCGTGGGCAGGGCATAGTCGCCATTGCGGGCGGCTTCGGATGGCATGGCGACGAACAGCGTGTTGGTGAACGCAGTTTCCGCCACAACGGTCAGGTACATGCAGGCCGCCGTCATCGCGTCGCCGGTGAGGAAGCCTTCACCGAACTGGCGCCCGATGGTGGTGGCATAGCACTTGCCGAACGCCTCCTCAGTGATGTCAAAACCGGCCGGGTCGATATAGTTTTCCATGTACCACTTCTTCAGGTTCATCTGAATCGTGGAGTGACGGAATTCGTCCACCATCTGCATGGTAAAGCCGGTCCGCAGATCCTCGCCCGGTGCCAGACGGCTGACCATGGC
The DNA here is from genome assembly GCA_963772935.1 of uncultured Alphaproteobacteria bacterium. Lineage (GTDB taxonomy): Bacteria > Pseudomonadota > Alphaproteobacteria > Rhodobacterales > Rhodobacteraceae > JANNNF01. The sequence goes on from CAVYZK010000009.1 coordinate 928,819, forward strand.
CATCGAACGGGCAGCACTGATTTCCGGGAAAGGGATGATCGCCAGGAACAGCTTCATCCACTCGACCCAGCGGGGTTCCACATTGCGGAACATGTCGCCGCGCAGGGCGGCATCAAGGGCACCGTAAACGCGGTTGTCCTTTTCTTCCTGCATCGAGAAATAGGACCGCAAAACCTGTTTCATCGGGTCGCGCGGGGCCTTGGTGATCTTGTAGTCGCTGGGGTAGGTCATCGCTTCCTGCACATAGGAAGGGTTCCACCCAAGGTCGGCGATCTTCTTCGTCGCATCGGCCACCGAGATGCCTTTCTGCGACGTGATCTTGTTCAGCGTCAAAGTTGACATTGTTGCTCACCTTATCTGTTGAAGGGGGTGTAGGCAGGCACGTCGGCAAAGGTCAGAGAGCTGCGATCACGGCGACCGTCAGGCATCCAGAACGTTGAAATGAAATCACAATTTGTGCTGTATAGTCTCAACGCAAGGCCTCCCTTCCTTCGTTCTTGGCACCCATCCGGGCAGATCGCCCGGTGGTGTCGTTTTGTTCGATGTTCTCATCTAGGGCCGGAAATTCGCCACGGCCAAACGGATAATTTTGTGTAACGAACGGATACGCTGTGTAACGAAATTTTACGTTCCGCCCCGATTTCCGATTTCTTTTTGAGCAGCGCGCGAACGCCGTACAAATGGGATACGCGCAGTATTTCCGGCCTGACTGCGCAGCCATCAGACGAGGACGGCAAGGTGACGGATGCGGATGACAACTCTGAAAAAATGGCGGGTCTGCAAAAATTGCGGGTCGCCTTGGTTATTCTGACCAGCCAGGAAACCTCAAAGCTCCTGAGCCGCAGGCAACGTGTTGCGGGCAAGGAAATAGAGGTCATGTGTGCAGAGCGCGATCTGCATGAGGATGGTGATTTTGAGTCAAGGCGGCAGGCACTGGACGAACTGTACCGTGAAGATGCGATCCTGCGGCAGTCGCTGCGCGAGTTGGAACAAGAAATCGAACGGATGGAAGGCCTGATGGCAAAGATCAACGCCGACATCGCGGCGCTTTGCCAATCCTGACGCCCCATAGGAGAGCCCCATGAAAGACGAGCGCGCCCATCTGCAACTGTTTGACCTGATCGCCCGGGACTGGATGCTGGCGTCCCCCGTGACCGGCGCGACCTTCAACGCCGACAACAGCGCCGTGGCCTTTGCCTGCGCCGATGGCAGCATCCATCTTGCCGCGACGGCAGACAAGGAAGCGTCCAACAGCCGCATCCGGCGCGCGGTGGATACCGCCCGCGTCACCATCGCACCGCGCAACAAAGCCCCTGCCCCGCTGAAGCCCGCCGATTTTACCGATGGTCGCAGCTCGGCTGTGGTGGCGCAGGGGCCGCGCAATTTCGCCTTTGCCAAGGCCAATGGCCGCATCAACACCCTTACCCCCGGCGGCATTGCGGTGCATCTGCCCGCACGGGCCACGGGGCCGGTCACGACGGTCGCCGCGACATCGGACGGCGCGTTGCTGGCCTATGCCTGCGGTGACACGATGTATCTGACGGCACGGGACGCCGACGCGAAACAGCACTTTGTCGCCCCCGGCCGGATCGGCGGGCTGGCGTTTTCACCCGATGACACGGTGCTGGCCATAGCACATGACTGGGGACTGACCCTGTGGACCGTGACGGACAGCGGAGCTCGGGTCCGGACCATCCCGTTGCGCGGCCAGCCGACGGCTGTTGTCTGGCGCACTGACGGGGCATGGATGTCGGTCTGTCTGGGCGCGGACGGGTTTTGCGCCATCAATCTGGCGCAGGATGCGGTCTTCCCGCAGCGCAACTTTCCGTCCCCGGTCAACTCTGTGGCGTTTGGCTATGCGACCGGGTCCGTCGTGGCCGCCGGGGCCTTCCGGGTGGCGGCGTGGCGGCTGGAGGATCAGCAGCCGATTCAGTCGGGCAAGGCCGGGCTGGTGCTGATCAACGCCATAGCCACCTGCCCCCGCCGCAATCTGGTGGCCGTGGGCTATGCCAACGGGCTGCTGAGCCTTGCCGAAATTGGCCATCCGTCCGAGATTTTGCTGCGCGAAGACACCGGCGCGGGGGTCACCGCGATGGCGTGGTCGGGCTGCGGCACCTATCTGGCCGTGGCCGGGGCCGATGGATCGGCCGCTTTGGTAGATTTTCCCGACAGCATGTTCAAATCCTGAAAGGCCGCATCATGCCCCCTAACGTCTCCGCCGAACTGACCGCCGAAGAACAAAGCAAGGATGCCTTCTTTCAGCGCATCGCCCTGATCGGCGAGGAAATGATCGCAGCCCATGGCCGCGAATTTGCCACCGGGGCTTTTGTCCTTGCCGCCCGCTGGATCAGCGAAGGCCGGATGGGGGCCAAGGTTGCCGCCCCGTCGCAAACCCAAACCGCCCCGCGCCCAAGCTGACCTGTACCCTGTAACGGTTCGTTACACGCACAGGCACCCAACACGGGTTTTGAAATGACATGCCGCAGAATCGGCAGCCTGTGTTAGTTTTTCACTTTCGCTGCGACAAAACGACACCGCAGCGAATATCAAGGAGTGTGCCCGCTTGGACATCCATTCTCGAAAAAGTGGCCCGCGTGCGGAAGACGCTCAGGCAAAGCAGCATCTGCAACGCAACTGGGGCACCATCGAAAAGCTGGCCGATACGTTAAGCGGGGGGAAATATTCGGCGGACAAGGCCAAAAAGGCGGCATCCCCGCCGCAGGCGCAGGGTTTGATCATCGTCGATCAGGCCCGCCCGCGCGTGGCGGATGTGCCCGTGCCCTATCTGCGGATCAGCTCCAATGGCCGCGTGGTGATCGCCGATACCAGTTCCAGTATCCAGTTGCATTTTGTGGGAGAGCTGAAGCGCCTTGATGGACAGGTGCGTTTTGTGATTGCCACCGCTGACAATGGCTATTTGTCACCGCTGGAGCCTGCTTTGCACGACAAGATCGCTGATCTTGCGGACCGGGTAGTGAACCGGGCCTATTCCGAAGACGATCTGGCAGAGGATATAAAATCCCGCCTTTCGATCGCCTGACGCAGACCACGAACGACCAGCCCTTGGGGACCGAAGCCCCAGCCAGACGAACGCAGCGTTTGCCCGGAAACGACGATTAAATCCACGGGAGGGGATTTAATGATGAGTTCAAATCAACGCGCCCATCCCGCGCAATCCCGTCTTGGGTTTGATTTCGCCGATGTAGATCCGCGCGAAACGTCCAAGGCATGGAGCCGGTTTCTGGCCAACCGCAATGCCCCCAGCCTGCCGCTGACCGGGGTGCGGTCGGTGATCTATCAATCCTGGGTGCGCAGCAACACCACAGGCATCAAGCCCGAACAGTTTGCCGCCCCCTCGCTGGAACGCAACGCGCCGATCAGCAAATCCACCTATGACCACGCCGAATTACGCCGCGCCACCCGGGCATCCCTGACCCAGATCGGCGAATTGCTGTCGGGGGCCGAAGCCATGCTGATCCTGACCGACGCCGATGGGGTGATCCTTGAAACAGTCGGCGACAATTCCACCCTCACCAAGGCCAGCAAGATCAATCTCAGCGTCGGCGGATTATGGAGCGAACATGCCTCTGGCACCAACGGCATTGGCACGGCGCTTTGGGCGGGCCAGCCGGTCTATGTGCATGGAGAGGAACATTTCTGCGAAGGCATGAAGGCGTGGAGCTGTGCTGCGGCCCCGATCCGCGACCCGATTGACCGCAGCATCGTGGGCGTCATCAATCTGTCTGGCCTGACGCGCATCTTTCAAAAGCACAATGCTGCCTTTGCCGCCACTGTGGCGCGCGATATCGAAATGGCGTTGGAGCATGAACAGTTCTTGCTGAACGGTCGTCTGATGGCCGCGATTGAGGGGTGCTCTCCCACCCGCAACGATGAACCTGTCGAAGGGCTGGCGATTGTTGACCGGTTTGGCCGCATGATCTTTAACCGCAACTCGGGCTTGGATGTGGGGCGGTCGGACCGCGACCTTGGTCTTGGCGCGCGGTTTCTGGACCTGCGTGACGGGCTGACCGAGGAAAAGATTCTGGCCGCCCTTCCGACAGAACACCGCTGCCGCGATATCCGCCTGATTGATCTGGACGGCGATGTGAAAGGCGCGGCGCTTGTGTTTGAAGCCGCCCATCCGTCGTATCGCCGCAGCATCCCGCCCCCCGTCGTGTCTCTGCCGGGGGTGGCCATCGCGGGGTCCGATCTGGTGATCATCGGCCAAAGCGAGGCGATTCTGGATGCGCTGGATGTGGCCAACCGGGTGGCCGGGGCCAACGCGCCAGTGCTGATCGAAGGCCAGACCGGGGTCGGCAAGGAACTGTTTGCCCGCCTGATCCATTCACGGATGGATGCGGGCAACAGCCACCCGTTCAGCGCCATAAACTGCGGTGCCATCACCCCGCATCTGATGGGCGAAGGCGTGCTGAGGCCCTTGGCGGAACGCCCCGCTGGCCCGATCTGTCTGGACGAGATTGGCGAACTGCCCGCCGATGTGCAGCCATTCTTGCTGCGCGTGCTGGAAGAACGGCTGACAGGCCTGCACGGCCCGGACCAACCCGAACCGTCCTTGCGGGTGTTGTCGCTGACCAACCGGGTGCTGCTGGATGAAGTGGCCGCTGGCCGCTTTCGTCGTGATCTCTTTTACCGGCTTAGCACCATCATCCTGAAAATACCGCCGCTCAAGGCGCGGGGCGAGGATGTCCTGCTGATCGCCGAGCATTACAACCGCAAGATTGCCGGGCAAACCGGGCGGGACATTCTGATCCTCGGGTCAGATGTGGAGGACGCGCTGATGGCCCATGCGTGGCCCGGCAATGTGCGCGAATTGCGCAATGTGATCTCGGGGCTGCATTTCCTGACCAAGTCGCGGGTGGTGACTTTGGCCGATCTGCCGCATGACATTACCACCCCCACCCCGCTCGACCCGGCGCAAGGCAGCCTTGACCACGATCAGGATCAGCGTCTGGCACGTGCCTTGTCGCTGAAACATGCTGAAGTGATCCTGATCGAAAACTCGCTGGTCAATCATAACGGCAATATCAGCAAGGCAGCCCTCGCCCTCGGAATCTCCCGCCCGACCCTTTATCGCAAGATTCAGGCCCTGGGCATCAGGGGCGGCACAGGCGACGGGGCTGACAAAGACGGCTGATCCTGACGGCGGATTTGCCGCAGCGCCAGTTCTTGGCGATTTGCCTCAAGAGGCGCTATTTATGGGCAACCTTGACGCGCAGCCTCGCCCGTCATGCCACCGCCCATACGGAGACTGCCAATGTCCTCCCTCGACCCGATCTTGCTGGCGCGGATGCAGTTTGCTTTCACCATGTCGTTCCACATCATCTTTCCGGCCTTTTCCATCGGCCTCGCCAGTTACTTGGCGATGCTGGAGGCCCGCTGGCTGATGACGGGGCGTGAGGTTTACCTCAACCTGTTCAAATACTGGCTGAAGATCTTTGCCGTCGCCTTCGGCATGGGCGTCGTTTCAGGCATCGTCATGTCCTATCAATTCGGCACCAACTGGTCGGTATTTTCCGACAAGGCAGGGCCGGTGATCGGCCCCCTGATGGCCTATGAGGTGATGTCGGCGTTTTTCCTTGAGGCCGGTTTTCTGGGCGTCATGTTGTTTGGCATGAACCGGGTCGGCAAGGGGTTGCACTTTTTCGCCACCCTGATGGTGGCGCTTGGCACCTTCATGTCGGCGTTCTGGATCTTGTCAGTGAACAGTTGGATGCAGACCCCGCAAGGGTACAGCATCAATGACGTGGGCCAGTTTGTGCCCGAGGATTGGTGGGCCATCGTCTTCAACCCGTCCTTGCCCTACCGATTGGTGCATATGCTGCTGGCGGCGTATCTGACCACGGCATTGGTGGTCGGGGCGGTTGGTGCCTATCACCACCTGCGGGCCCGGGCGAATGCGGAAAGCCGCAAGATGTTTTCCATGGCGATGTGGATGCTGGTGATCGTCGCACCCTTGCAAATTCTGGCGGGCGACATGCACGGGCTGAACACGCTGGAACATCAGCCCGCCAAAGTCATGGCGATGGAGGGGCACTTTGAAAGCCACCCCGACGGTGCCCCGCTGATCCTGTTCGGCCTGCCCGATCAGGCGGCGGGAGTTGTGCGCTATGCCATTGAGATTCCAAAGCTGTCCTCACTGATCCTGAAGCATGACCTGAACGCACCATTGGCCGGGCTTGATACCATCCCGCGCGAAAACTGGCCCCCGGTGCCGGTGGTTTTCTGGTCGTTCCGGGTGATGATCGGCCTTGGTTTTGCCATGCTGGCCTTGGGGGTATGGAGCGCGGCTGCCCGCTTTCGCGGCACCCTGCACCTGTCGCGCCCCTTGCACGTCATGGCGCTGGTGATGGGGCCAGCCGGATTTGTCGCCGTGCTGGCCGGGTGGATTACGACCGAGGTGGGCCGCCAGCCCTTTACCATCTACGGGTTGCTGCGCACCGGCGACAGCGCCTCACCCCTTGCCGCGCCAGCCATCGCGGCCTCGCTGATTGCCTTCATCGTCGTCTACGCCATCGTGTTTGCGTCAGGCGTGTTCTACATGCTACGGCTGATGGGCAAAGCGCCGCATCCGGGCGAAACCGGACTGGTGGAAGGCGACCCCGTGCGCGCCGCGGGCCTGACAGCGGCCCCCGCGATGGACCCGGATTTTCTTGATCCCACAGCGACGTGAAGGAGGGGCATCATGACCTATACCTATGATCTTGCGACGCTTCTGGCCTTTGTCGTCGCCTTTTCGGTCTTCACCTATGTGATGCTGGACGGATTCGATCTGGGGGTGGCGCTGTTGTTCCCGTTCTTTCCCGAACGCCATGACCGTGATGTGATGATGAACACTGTGGCCCCGGTGTGGGATGGCAACGAAACATGGCTGGTGCTGGGCGGGGGCGCGCTGTTTGCGGCCTTTCCATTGGCCTATGCGGTGCTGATGCCTGCGCTATACGCCCCTATCATCGCGATGTTGCTGGGACTGGTGTTTCGCGGTGTGGCGTTTGAGTTTCGCTGGCGCACGGAACGGGGCAAATACCTGTGGGACGCGGCTTTTGCGGGCGGGTCGCTGGTTGCGGCCTTTGCCCAGGGCGTGGCCCTTGGGGCCATTCTGCAAGGCATCCCGGTTGAGGGGCGCGCCTATGCGGGTGGCTGGTGGGATTGGCTGACCCCGTTCAGCCTGTTGACCGGAGCCGCCGTTGTGGTCGGCTACGCCCTGCTGGGGGCCACGTGGCTGGTGATGAAAACCGGGGGGCTGTTGCAGGACCGCGCCTTCACCCTGTCGCGCGTCACGGCCTTGGCGACATTGGCCTTCATTGCGGTGGTCAGCCTTGCCACCCCGTTTCTGGAAACCGCCTATTACCAGAACTGGCTGGTCTGGCCGCGCATCCTGCTGACTGCGCCTGTGCCCTTGGCCGTTGCTGTGGTCGCGTTCTTCTTGCTGCGTGCGCTGTCACTGCGGCGGGACGCCCTGCCCTTCGTGCTGGCGCTGACCCTGTTTGCGCTGTGCTTTGTCGGCCTTGGCGTGTCGATGTTCCCCTATATCATCCCTGGCAGCGTCACCATTTGGCAGGCCGCAGCGCCCGACAAAAGCCTGACCTTCATCCTGTTCGGCGTGTCGATCCTGATCCCGGTGATCCTGATCTACACCGCCTATTCCTACTGGGTGTTTCGCGGCAAGATCGACCCGGATGCGGGGTATCACTGATGCCAAAGCGCTTGTTGTGGTTCGTGGGGCTATGGGCAGGCGGTGTGGCCGCCACCGCCGTTGTCGCCTACGGCTTGCGATTGTGGATCATGTAAGGTTGGCACGCCGCAAACCCGATACGCCCAAAAATAAGGCACAAGGCGAAAATTTTCGCGATGCTGTCCCCATCACCCGCCCGTTGCGCACAAGCCTATGGCGCTGCGGGGGATGCTATGGAACACATGAACACCAGCCCTAACCAGAAGTGATCGTATGTCCATTCTCGCCAGCATCCATCACCTGACGCACTACAAATACGACCGCCCCGTGACCCTTGGCCCGCAGGTCATCCGCCTGCGCCCGGCACCCCACAGCCGCACACGGGTGGTGTCGCATTCGCTGAAGGTGACGCCCGCCGATCACTTTGTGAACTATCAGCAAGACCCCTATGGCAACTGGCTGGCACGTTTCGTATTCCCCAACCCGGTCAATGAGTTGAAGATCGAAGTTGATCTGACCGCCGACATGACCGTCTACAACCCCTTCGACTTTTTTGTCGAGGATAGCGCCGAGACATGGCCGTTTGAGTACCCCGAGGACATTGCCGAGGATCTGACGATCTACCGCGCCTGCGACCCTGCCGGGCCGCTGTTGCAGCAGTTCGTCAATTCCATCGACCGCACGCCCATTCGCACCGTTGATTTCATCGTCGGCCTGAATGCGCAGGTGGCGGGCAAGGTGGGCTATCTGATCCGCATGGAACCGGGGGTGCAGACGCCGGAAGAAACCCTGACCATCGGGTCAGGATCGTGCCGCGATTCCAGTTGGTTGCTGGTCAACACCCTGCGCCATCTGGGCTTTGCCGCGCGGTTCGTGTCGGGCTATCTGATCCAGTTGAAGCCCGACCTGACCGCTATTGACGGCCCTGCCGGGGCGACGCATGACTTCACCGACCTGCACGCGTGGTGCGAGGTTTACCTTCCCGGTGCGGGCTGGATCGGGCTGGACCCCACCTCTGGCCTGTTGACCGGCGAGTCGCACATCCCGCTTGCCGCCACGCCTCATTTCCGCAATGCCGCCCCGATTTCCGGCATGGCAAGCTATGCGGAAACCACCTTTGATTTTGATATGTCGGTGGCCCGCACGGCCGAACACCCTCGCATCACCAAGCCGTTTTCCGACGCCGCATGGGCCGATCTGAACGCCCTTGGCCACAAGGTGGACGCAGCTTTGGCAGCGGGCGACGTGCGCCTGACCATGGGCGGCGAGCCGACCTTCGTGTCGATCGACGATTTTGAGGCTGGCGAATGGAACACCGACGCCGTCGGCCCCACCAAACGCATCTTTGCCGACGCCCTGATCCGCCGCCTGCAAGCCAAGTTCGCGCCGGGCGGGTTTCTGCATTACGGTCAGGGCAAGTGGTATCCCGGCGAGACCCTGCCGCGCTGGACGTTCTCCCTGTATTGGCGGCGCGATGGCAAGCCGATCTGGCACAATCCTGACCTGATCGCGGCGGAAGTCACTGGCAAGGTCGCGACCAAGGCCCAAGCGGAAACCTTGTTGAAGAACATCGCGCAAACCCTTGGGGTGCCGGATGAAAACGTGCTGCCCGCCTTTGAGGATCCCGCCGAATGGATCGTCAAGGAAGGCAATCTGCCCGAAAACGTGACGCCCGAAAATTCCAAGCTGAAAGATGCCGAGGAACGCAACCGCATCGCCCGCGTCTTTGCGCGGGGCCTGACGGAACCCTCGGGCTATGTGTTGCCAGTGCAGCGCTGGCAATCGCAGGCGGCGAAAACCTGGGTGTCGGAAAAATGGTCAATGCGGCGCGGGCATCTGTTCCTTGTGCCGGGGGACAGCCCGGTCGGCTACCGCCTGCCGCTGGGGTCGCTGCCGCATGTGCCCGCCGCCAGCTACCCCCATATCCACCCCGCCGACCCGTTTGAGGAACGCGGCGATCTGGCCGACCACGCGCCGCAGGCCGTGTCCAGCTTTACCGCGCTGACCCCGTGCAGGCCCGCGCCGAGCAGGTGATTTCCGACCTTGCAGGGTCCGTCCGCACCGCCATTTCGGTGGAACCGCGCGACGGGCGTTTGTGCGTGTTCATGCCCCCGGTGGAACGGGTGGAGGATTACCTTGATCTGGTCGCCGCGGCCGAAACCGCCGCCCGCACCATCGGCCTGCCGGTGCATATCGAAGGCTACGGCCCTCCGAACGACCCCCGCCTGAACGTGATCCGCGTCGCCCCCGACCCCGGCGTGATCGAGGTGAACATCCACCCCGCGCACAATTGGGGCGAAGTGGTCGCCACGACCGAGGCGGTGTATGAGGAGGCACGTCAGTTGCGCCTTGGCGCCGACAAGTTCATGGTCGATGGCAAGCACACCGGCACCGGCGGCGGCAACCATGTGGTGGTGGGCGGCGTCACCCCCGCCGACAGCCCCTTCCTGCGCCGCCCCGATCTGCTGGCGAGCCTCGTCCTCTACTGGCAGCGCCACCCCAGCCTGTCCTACCTGTTTTCCGGCCTGTTCATCGGCCCGACAAGCCAAGCCCCGCGCATTGACGAAGCGCGGATGGATGCGTTGTATGAGCTGGAAATCGCCCTTGCGCAGGTGCCGATGCCCGGCGCAGGCGCTGCCCCGCCACCATGGCTGGTGGACCGCCTGTTCCGCAACCTGCTGGTCGATGTCACCGGCAACACCCACCGGGCCGAGATCTGTATCGACAAGCTATACTCGCCCGATGGTCCCACCGGGCGTTTGGGGCTGGTGGAGTTTCGCGGGTTCGAGATGCCGCCAAACCCCCGCATGAGCCTCGCCCAGCAACTGCTGATCCGCGCCATCATCGCCCGCATGTGGGCCGCCCCCATCAAGGGCAACCTGACCCGTTGGGGCACCACGCTGTTTGACCGCTTCATGCTGCCGCATTTCGTGTGGACCGATTTTCTGGATGTGCTGACCGACCTGCGCGCCCATGGCTTTGATCTGTCGCCCGACTGGTTCAAGGCGCAATCCGAGTTCCGCTTTCCCTTCTGCGGCGAGGTCGAGGTGGAAGGCGTCAAGCTGGAACTGCGTCAGGCGCTGGAGCCTTGGCATGTGATGGGCGAAACCGGGGCCATCGGCGGCACTGTGCGCTACACCGACAGTTCGGTGGAACGCCTGCAAGCCACCCTGACGGCGGGTGATCCGGACCGTTATGTCGTGACCTGCAACAAGCGCCGGTTGCCGCTGCAAAAGGCGGGGTCCGGGGTTTCGGTGGCAGGGGTGCGCTACAAGGCATGGCAACCGCCCTTGGCCTTGCATCCGGTATTGCCCGTAAACGCCCCGCTTACCTTTGACATCTACGATACCTGGACGGGCCGCGCGCTTGGCGGCTGCACCTATCACGTCAAACACCCCGGGGGGCGCAGCTATGACACCTTCCCCGTCAACGGGAACGAGGCCGAGGCGCGGCGTCTGTCGCGGTTTGAACCGTTCGGGCATACGGGCGGCTTCTATGACCCGGTTGCGGAAACCCCGCACCCCGAGTTTCCGATGACGCTCGACCTGCGCCGCGCCCCCGGTATCTGACACGCATGGCCCGCAAGGCGACCCTTCCCAAGACCGACACGCAGCTTTTCGCGCGCTACACGCCCCTGCCCGGCGTGCCCGATGAACTTGCCGATGCGGCGGGGGCAATGCGCCCGGCTTGGGGGCCATTCATCCAGCATCTGTCGGGGCTGACCCGCGCCGGGGTGGATGCGGCCTTTGCACGGGGTGATCAGCATCTGGCCGATGCGGGCGTGTTCTTCCGCAAGTACGGCGAGGCGGACGTCAACGCCCGCGACTGGCCGTTCAGCCCGGTGCCGGTGATCCTGCCACAGTCGGACTGGTCCGAGATCGAGGCCGGCCTGCAGCAGCGTGCCGATCTGATGGAGGATGTGGTGGCCGACCTCTACGGCCCCAACCGTCTGGTGGCCGAGGGGCATCTGCCCGCCAGCCTGATCGCGCAAAACCCCGAATGGCTGCGGCCCATGGTGGGGGTGCGGCCGAACTCGGGGCATTTTCTGCATTTTCTGGCGTTTGAAATCGGCCGTGGCCCGGATGGCCGCTGGTGGGTGCTGGCCGACCGCACCGATGCGCCGTCGGGGGCCGGGTTTGCGCTGGAAAACCGGGTGGCGGCGGGCCGGGTGTTTCCCGACCTGATGGCGAAATCCAACGTGCAGCGGCTGGCCGGGTTCTTCCGGCAGTTCCGCGATGCGCTGGACCGTCTGCGCCAGTCGCCCAACAGCCCGCGTGGGCATCCTGACCCCCGGCCCGCTGACCGACACCTATTATGAACAGGCCTATATCGCCCGCTATCTTGGCCTGTCGCTGCTGGAGGGCGAGGATCTGACGGTGGAGGATGGCCAGTTGCGCATCCGCACCGTGCAGGGGCTGGCCCCGGTCGATGTGCTGTGGCGCAGGATGGATGGGCTTTGGGCCGACCCGCTGGAACTGCGGGAAGACAGCGCCCTTGGCACCCCCGGCCTGATGTCTGCGGTGCGGCAAGGCCATGTCACCATGGTCAACGCGTTGGGGGCGGGCATTCTGGAAACGCAGGCCCTGATGGCGTTCTTGCCTGCCATTTCGCTGCACCTGACCGGGCAGCCGCTGAAACTGCCCAACGTCGCCACATGGTGGTGCGGGTCGGCGGCGGAACTGGCGCATGTACGCCGCCATGCAGGGCGCATGATGATCGGGCAGGCCATGTCCACCCGCCTGCCGTTCGAGACCAACGCCCCCCATGCGATTGGCGGGCAGTTGCGCGGGATAGAGGGTGTCACGCTGGACGGCTGGCTTGCCGCGAATGGCGAAGGCCTGATGGCGAAGGAACTGGTCACCCTGTCCACCACGCCGGTTTATGACGATGGCGCTTTGGTGCCCCGGCCCATGTCGCTGCGGGTGTTTTTGGCCCGCACCAATCAGGGCTGGCAAGTGATGCCCGGCGGCTTTGCCCGCGTGGGGCGCAGCAATGACACCACGGCGATTTCGATGCGCAACGGCGGGTCGGTCGCCGATGTCTGGGTGGTGGCCGATCGCAAGGTTGAGGCGGAAACCATGCTCGCCCCGCCCGCCGGGCCGTTTGTGCGCGCGCAACCGGGGCCTTTGCCATCGCGTGCGGCGGACAATCTGTTCTGGCTGGGCCGCTATATCGAACGCACCGAAGGGCTGCTGCGGCTGGTGCGCGCCTATAACTCCCGGCTGGGCGAGGCGGCAGAGCCGCTGCTGGCCACCATCCGCGCGCGGTTGAAGCTGTACCAGATCGACGCCGCCGAACCCGTGCCACGCGGTTTGCGCGACACGCTCGGGTCGGCAGTTTACAGCGCCAGCCAGATCAGCGACCGTTTCAGCGTGGATGGCTGGTCCGCCCTGAAGGATATGGAAAAATCCATGGCCCGCATCGCCGCCAAGGCCACGGCGGGCAATGACGCCGCGCATGTCATGTCGGTGATGCTGCGCAAGGTTGCGGGGTTTTCGGGCCTTATCCATGACAACATGTACCGGGCTGAGGGCTGGCAGTTTCTGACCATCGGGCGGTCACTGGAACGCGCCGCGATGATCACAGACCTGCTGGCCGCCGTGTGCGCGCCCAAGGCCCCGGAAGGCGGGCTTGATCTGGCGATCGAGGTGGGCGACAGCATCATGGTCCACCGCCAACGCTATGCCGTGATCACCAGCCGCGCGTCGGTGATTGACCTGCTGGGGCTGGATGAACGCAACCCGCGCAGCTTGCGCTTTCATCTGGACGTGATCCGCGCGCGCGTCAGCGATCTGGCAACCCTCCGTGGCCCCGGCGAGATGACGGATTTTGAACGGATGGTGTTGCAGTTGCAAACCTCGATCACGCTGCATTCCGTGCAAAGTCTGGATACCGCCGCCCTGCTCGCCACCCATTCCGCCATTCTGGACCTGTCCCCCGCGCTTGGCGCGGCCTATATGCACTGATGTGATGATCTACGATATCAAACTGCGCATCAGCTATGACTACGCCTACCCCGCCGCTGTGGGCCGCCACATCGCGTGCATCCTGCCGCGTGATCTTGGCCCCGGTCAGCGGCTGATTGCGGGGCTGCTGGATATCACGCCTCGCCCGTCAGAACGGTTGGACCGGGTGGATTTCTTTGGCAACCGGGTGTCCGAATTCAGCTTTCGCAACCCGCACCAAGGCATCGCGCTGATCATGACGGCCCGCATCGACCGCAATGAACTGCTGCCCGCCTTGACCGACTCTTCGCCCCTGTCCGACCTGCCCCGCACCCTTGCGGCCACGGCCGATCTTGGCCCGGACTCACCGCTGCATTTTCTGTCGCCCTCGGTGCGGGTGCCGCCCGACCCCGCGATGACTGCCTTTGGCCGCGCGCATCTGACCGCAGGCATGACAGCGGCAGAGGCGGTTCTGGCGCTGAATGCAGCACTTTACCGGCATATGAAGTTTGACCCCAAGGCCACCACGGTTGACACCCCTGCGTCCGAGGCGTTTGCGAAACGGCACGGGGTCTGTCAGGATTTCTCGCATATTCTGATCACCTGCCTGCGCGGCATCGGCATTCCCGCAGGCTATGTCAGCGGCTTTCTGCGCACCCTGCCGCCGCCCGGCAAACCCCGTCTGGAAGGGGCCGATGCGATGCACGCCTGGGTCCAGGCATGGTGTGGGCCAAAACTGGGATGGATCGAGGTAGACCCCACCAACAACACCCTTGCCGGTCGCGATCACATCGTGGTGGCGCGCGGGCGTGACTATTCCGACGTGGCCCCGATCAAGGGCGTGTTGCGCGGATCGGGGCGGCAGAAAAGCCGTCAGGCGGTGGATGTGGTGCCGGTGGCGGGCTGATGATGTGGGTGTTTGACAGCACCGAGGCACCCGTGGGCCGCGTCACAAAGGCAGCTTCGTGCTGATTGCATTTCACATTGTGGTGCAGGCCGGTCTGATCATCCGGGTGCTGCTGCGCCTGAACCGCGATCCTGCGTCGCGGCTGGCGTGGATCGTGGTCATCCTAGCGGTGCCGGTGCTGGGGATCGTGACCTATCTTTTGCTGGGCGAGGCCCGTCTGGGGCGGCGGCGGTTGCAGCGCTATCATGCGACCAAGGCGCTGCTGATGCAGCCAGTCGCGCCGCCAGACGGCACCCCGGCCTTGCAAGATCGCCATGCCGTGCTGTTCCGCGTCGGCCAATCCATCAGCGGGTTTGCGCCCGTGCCGGGCAACGCGGCGCGGTTGATGGCCGACAGTGACGATATGATCACCACGCTTGTGGCCGATATTGATGCAGCACAGGATCATGTGCATCTGCTGTTCTACATCTGGCTGCCCGATGGCAGTGGTGCCCGTGTGGCCGAGGCCCTGATCCGTGCGGCCGCACGCGGCGTCACCTGCCGCGCAATGGCCGATGATCTGGGCGCACGCGCAATGATCCGCCACCCGCTGTGGCACCAGATGGCGGCGGCGGGGGTGCATCTGGGCCGGGCGCTGCCGGTGGGGTTTGTGGTGCTGCGGATGCTGGTGGGCCGGGTCGATCTGCGCAATCACTGCAAGATCGTGGTGATCGACAATGCCATTACCTATTGCGGCAGCCAGAACTGTGCCGATGCGGCCTTTCTGCCCAAGGCCAAATACGGCCCTTGGGTCGATGCCGTGATGCGCTTTACCGGCCCCGTGGTGCGCCAGAACCAGCAGGTGTTCGCTGGCCACTGGCTGGTCGAACACCCGCACGACGACCTGCGCCCGCTGCTTTTGGCACCGATGCCCGCCCCCGGTGCAGGCTTTACCGCACAGGTCATCACCCACGGCCCGACCAACCGCCCCACTGCCGCGCCTGAGATGTTCGCGAGCCTGATCTACGCCGCCCGACAGGAGCTGATCGTGACCACGCCCTATTATGTGCCCGTCGATTCCCTGCAATCGGCCTTGCGGGCGGCGGCGAACCGGGGGGTGGACGTGACCCTGATCCTGCCCGCCCGCAATGATGACTTCGCGGTGGCGGCGGCCAGCCGCAGCTACTACGCCGACCTGATCTCTGCCGGGGTGAAGGTGTTCGAATACCGCCCCGGCCTGCTGCATACCAAATCCGTCACCATCGACGGTGAGGTCACGCTGATCGGGTCTGCCAATATGGATTGCCGCAGCTTTGCGCTGAATTTTGAAAACAACATCCTGCTGGTGGACCCAGCCACCACCGCCACTCTGCGCGCCCGGCAACTGTCCTACCTTGCCGACAGCACCCGGATCACGGCGGCTGCGGTGGCGGGGTGGAGCTGGCACAAGCGCCTTTGGAACAACGCCCTTGCCATTGTGGGACCGCTGCTATGACCGGGCTGCAGGTGGCATCCTGGAACATCCACAAGGGCGTGGGCAATGACCGGCGGCGCGACCTTGCCCGCACAGCGGCGGTGATTGGCGAAATCGCCCCCGATATCATGGCCTTGCAAGAGGCGGACTCCCGCTTTGGCACAAGGCGGGGCCTGCTGGATATGGCGTCAATGGCGCGCGATCACGGGTTGCTTGCCGTCACCGTGCCCGAAGCAGGGGTGGCGCATGGCTGGCACGGCAATGTGCTGCTGCTGCGCAAAGCGGTGGTTGAAGACGTCCACCGCGTGACCCTGCCGGGGTTGGAGCCGCGCGGCGCGCTGATCACCGACCTGCGCATCGCAGATCGCCCCTTGCGGGTTATCGCCGTGCATCTGGGCTTGCTGCCATGGTCGCGGACGGCGCAGACCCGGGCGCTGACCACGGTGCTGGCGCAGATGGACGTCGCGCCCTGCCCTGCTGATGGGCGATCTGAACGCCTGGCATGCGGGCACCAACGCTCTGCGTCATCTGGCCCAGCATTTCCACGCATGTGTGGCTGTCCCCAGCTTTCCCGCCCGCCGTCCGCTGGTGTCACTGGACCGCATCATGGCCTCGGGTCCCGCCCGCCTGTCGGACGGAACGGCGCACAGCAGCCTGCTCGCCCGCCACGCCTCAGACCATCTGCCGGTCAAGGCCCGGCTGGACTTGGGATAGGGAAGTGCTGGTGCCCCCATACGGACTTGAACCGCAGACCCTCTGATTACAAATCAGATGCTCTACCAACTGAGCTATAGGGGCACACCCCGCCTGAATAGCGGGGTGCGGCGCGGCGTGCAAGATGGTCAGTGACGATTTGTGTGGGCCAGCAGACCCACCGCCACCAGCCCAAGCGCCATCACGATAAGCGCGGCAGGGGCAGCGTCGCCAAGGCGTTCGAGGCTTGCCAGTTCAAA
Organism: uncultured Alphaproteobacteria bacterium; assembly: GCA_963772935.1. Classification (GTDB taxonomy): domain Bacteria; phylum Pseudomonadota; class Alphaproteobacteria; order Rhodobacterales; family Rhodobacteraceae; genus JANNNF01. The sequence goes on from CAVYZK010000009.1 coordinate 945,770, forward strand.
CACCCGGGTGGCGAGGGTGTTGTAGTTGAACGGGCGCAGCAGCAGGGTTGCGGGCAGTTCCTTGACGCAATCGACAAACACCACCAGCAGCGCGGTCGCCACCGACCCGCGCATCAGTGGCAGGTACACCGCCACAAGCGTGCCCCCGGCACCGCGCCCCAAGGACCGCGCGGCCATCGGCAGCGACGGTGATACCCGGCCAAAGGCCGCATCGACCGCCCCCTGCGCCACGCCGAAAAACCGCACGACAAAGGCCAGCCCAAGGGCAAAGGCCGTGCCGGTGATCAGCAGCCCCGGGTCATATCCGGTGGCCGCCAGCACGCCATCCGCCATCCAGTGATCAAACGCGGCCAGCGGGATCAGCAGCCCCACCGCCAGCACGGCACCCGGCGCGGCATAGCCGATGGTGGTCAGCGGCAGCACCAGCCGGGCAAAACCCCGGCCCGCCATCCGCACGCCATACACCAGAAACAGCGCCAGCCCCACTGTCGCAAGCGCCGCCCCGCCCCCCACGATCAGCGTGTTCAACAGCGCCTGCCCCAGCCCCGGCACCGCCCAGACCTTGGGGTGGCGCAAGGCATGACCCGCCATCACCGCCACCGGCAGCACAAACCCGATCAGCAGCGGCAACAGGCACAACCCGGTCGCAGCCAAACCGCGCCAGCCCGTCAGCACCGTTGGGGCCAAGGGCCGCGCACCACTGCCCAAGCGGTGAAAGCGCGCGTTGCGGCGGCTGATCCGCTCCAGCATCACCAGCACAAAGATCAGCACCAGCACGATCCCCGCAATCTGCGCCGCCCCGCCAGCGTTATTGCCGTTCAGCCAGGTGGAAAAGATGCCGGTGGTCAGGGTCTGCACCCCGAAATGGATCACGGTGCCATAATCGGCCACCGTCTCCATCAGGACCAAGGCCACCCCGGTGGCAATCGCGGGTCGCGCCAGTGGCAGACCCACCCGGAAGAACAGCCCCCATGGCCCGGCCCCAAGCGCGCGGGCGACTTCGTAGGTATTACCGGACTGTTCGCGGAACGCGGCCCGCGCCAACAGGTAAACATAGGGATACAGCGCCGCCGCCAGCACAAGGCAGGCGGTCGGCAAGGACCGCACCTCGGGGAACCAGTAATCGCGCGCTGACCCCCAGCCAAACGCCGCCCGCAACCCCACCTGCAACGGCCCCGAATAATCCAGAAAATCGACCAGCGCATAGGCTCCGACATAGGCCGGGATCGCCATCGGAAACAGCAGCGCCCAGGCCAGCCAGTCCCGCCCGGCAAAGCGGTACATGGTGACAAGCCAGGCCGCCCCCGTGCCCACCGCCGCCGTCAGCACCGCTACCCCCGCCATCAGGATCAGCGTGGTGCGCAGATAGCGCGGCAGAACGGTGGCCAGCAGATGCGGCCAGATATTCTCGGTCGGATGAAAGGCGATCCAGACCACTGCCACGATAGGGGCCAGCACCAATGCGGCTATCACCACGGCCCCGAGGGTCCAGCGGTCCACCGTCCAACCCCGGTGCGGGCGGCGATGGGGGCGCAACACAGGTGCCTGAGTGTTTTGGTCAGTCATGGTGCCAAGGGGCTACAGGAAAGCGGTTCCCCTGTCCAGAAAAGCCCGTATAGTCAGGCACAACGCAGGGGCTGTCTGAAGGCCCCTCACACCCAAAAAAGAGCAGCCCATGCGCATCGTCTATCACCTTGGCGCCCATTGCACCGATGAAGACCGGCTGGTGCGCTGCCTGCTGAACAATCAGGCGGTGCTGGCGGATCAGGGCATCGTGGTGCCGTCGCCCACCCAATACCGCAAACTGCTGCGCGACACGGCGGTGCAGTTGAAGGGCAAACCAGCCTCGGTCGAAATGCAGGCCATGGTCCTGGACCAGATCATGCAACAAGACAGCGCAGATCGGCTGATCCTGTCCTGGGACAGTTTCCTCAGCTTTCCGCAATGGGCGCTGCGGGGGGTGATCTATCCGTTTGCGGGCGAACGGATCCGGGCGTTTACCCATATCTTTCCCGAAATCGGCGCCGAGTTTCATCTGGCGCTGCGCAACCCCGCGACGTTCCTGCCCGCGCTGTTTGAGAAGCAAAAGGTCAAGGGCTATGCCGAGTTCATGGAGGGCACAGACCCCGGCCGGTTGCGCTGGTCCGATGTGATCACGCAAATCCGCAGCCAGAACCCCGATGCCCCGCTGACCATCTGGTGCGACGAGGACACGCCGCTGATCTGGCCCGAGGTGTTGCAGGCGGTCTCTGGCCACGCGCCGGGCACGGTGCTGTCGGACACGGATGAATTGTTGACCAACATCATGGCCCCCGATGGTCTTGGCCGGATGCGCAATTACATGGAGGGTCATCCCCCCGAAAACGCGCTGCAACGGCGGCGGATCGTGTCGGCGTTTCTGGACAAATTCGCGCTGACCGAACGGGTGGAGATGGAGTTTGACCTGCCGGGCTGGACGCCTGCGCTGGTGGAACAGATGACAGCCACCTATCTGGAAGACTTGTCCCTGATTGCGGCAATGGACGGGGTGACAGTGATCACCGCGTGATCCGGCGGTCTATCGGGTGGCAAAGATGGGCAAGCGCGATTTTCGACACTCGAAATTCGCGCGAATTGCCCATCTTACCGCGTCGTAGGATGGGCAATCTGCCCATCCCCCGCTAGATCAGCCCATGCCCAGCGCGGCTTTATACATATCCATGATCGCCTCTTCTTCGGCAATCTCATCGGGCTTGCGTTTGCGCAGCGCAATCACCTTGCGCATCACACGGGTGTCATAACCCCGGCCCTTGGCTTCGGCCATCAGTTCTTTCTGGCCTTCGGTCACATCTTTCTTTTCGGCCTCAAGCTGTTCATAACGCTCGATAAACTGGCGCAGTTCGTCGGCGGTGACGCTGTAGGCGTCGATCGGGTCGCTCATCTTTGGCCTCATCGGTGCTGTGTGGGTGGGGATGTTGCCGTCTCTTTACCCTGCGCGGGGGGCGGGGTTCAAGTCGGCATGGGCCAGATCGGTGCCACAAGCCATGTCCCATCCCGGGACATCAGCGCCGCTCTTGCCACAGGGGGCCCAAACCGCTAGGGGCAAGGCGCACTTTGTGTGTGAACCCTTGTGCAAAACGGTGCGGACCAACGAAAAGGAAACGCGTCATGACTGCCTTGATCTGGACCGGGGCCGCGCTGTCTTTGCTTGGGGTGGCGGGGCTCATGTATTGTGTGATGCGGGCCCTGCGCGCCCGCCGCCGCGCCTTGCAGGATGACGCCATGCGCGCCGAATTGCAGCGGGTGGTGGTGATCAACATGGCCGCCCTCGGGGTGTCAGCCCTTGGACTGATGATGGTGGTGTTCGGCATCTTGCTGGGCTGATCCAAAGCCGCCCTACCGCCCGTTCAGTGAGGCAAGGTTGCGTCCCTCGGCGATCAGACGGTCCAGCAAAGGATTGGGCTGCCAGATCGGGTCCATCACCGCCCAACGGCGCAGATCGGCGCGCAGCACCAGCAGACCACGCCCATCGGCCTGATGCATCGGGCCGCCGTGATGGCGGGGAAAGCCGTGGCCCGATACCAGAATATGGTCGATATCCGACGGTCGGCGCGCCACCCCGTCTGACAACTGGTGCAAGCCCGCATTGGTCAGCGCGGCAAGCCAGCCCTGCACGATCCGGGGGGCGGTCAGGCGCAGGGCGGTGTCGCGGGGGGTGCCTGCATCGCGCAGATCGCGCAGGGCAAAGTCGGTGGCGGGCAAGCCAAACCCCGTCAGAGCCGCCGAAATCTCGGCGGCGGGCACGCCTGCCCGGCACAGGGCCGCAAGTGCTGTGCGCCCCGCCGTCAGCACCGCCACACCCAGACCGGGGCGTTTGCCCACCAGCACCGGGGGCAGACCCACCCGGCGCAGCACCTGCACTGCCGTGGCGGCGGGCAGCGGGGCCACACCCTCAGGCAGCGCGAGTTCGGACAGCCGTGCCGTCGGTGGCAGGGTCAGGCCCAGGGCGTTCGGATGCCCGCCCAAGACCACCACCGGCACGTCCGGCGCCGCGCGCCGGACGGCGACAAGGGCCAGTTTGGTTGCGGCCTCGCCACCGTCCTGCGCAGGCAGCAGGATGATGCCGACCCGGGCAAGGGCCGCGATGTCTGACTTGGGTGTCAGCCGCGCCCAATCGGCATCGCGCGCGGTGGGGGACAGGCGGCCTGCGGTGACCTCCGCCTCTTGCCGGGTGGCAAGGGCCTGCAAGGCCTGTGTCAGCCGGGCCCGGTCCGGTTCTACCCAAGTCACGGCAAACCCGCGCGACAGTGCGACCAGCGCCAGCACCACCGCCGCAGACCCACCGGCCCCAACGCCTGCAATGCCGACACTGCCGACCAGCTGCGGGCGTGCCGCAGCAATCGCCCCCGGCAGCGCCATCGCCCGACGCTCGGCCAATGCGGCGGCGCGCAGACCGGCGGCTGTGGGCGAGGCCGCGGCATCGGCCTGCATCGCAGCCTCCAGCACCAGACCTTGCGCGAAGGGCAGCAGCAAGGCCGCCTCGACACAGTCCACCATGGCGGCGACCACGGGCAGCGGGCTGGACCGGGCAGCATTGCGCGCCGATGCCACCGCCTTCATGTAGCCTGCCACATCGCGCAAGCCGTCGCGCCTGTCACAGGTGGGTCTTGGTCCCGGCATCGCCGCCGCCAGCGCAAGCCCGGCGGCCAGCGGGTCCCCCTCGACCACATGATCCAGCAACCCGATCACCAGTGCCTCGGTTGCGGCGATCATGCGACCGGTTGTCAGCAGGCGCAAAGCCTCGGCCCCGCCCACCAGACGCGGCAAGCGTTGCGTGGCCCCCGCCAGTGGCAGCAAGCCGAGCGCCGCTTCGGGCAGTGCCAGACGGGTGTCTTCGCTGGCCACCCGGCCATGGGCGGCAAGGGCCAGTTCCACCCCCGCCCCGATCACTGCGCCGTGCAAGGCCACCACCACCGGGCAAGGGCACGCCTCGACCGTGCGGCACAGATCGGCCAGTGACGGTGCGCCCGTGCCTGCATCATCCAGCGATGTGGCGGTGGCAAAGCCGCGCCCGGCCCCGTGCAGCACAATGGCCCGCGCATCCCCGCGTGCCGCGATGGCCGACAGGAGTGCCGCCCGCACCGCCTGCGTCAGAACCGTGGTGCCAGAGGCACCGCTTGCGGGCATCAGGGTCAGCACCAGCACGTCGCCCACCCGATTCTGTGCGACCGACCCTGCCGTGATGTCGCCTGTCCCGACCATGCTGCTCTCCGCGTTCATGCCGCCGTTACTTAACAAGGTTCTGACAAGCCTTGGCAAGCACCCGGTCGCAGGCAAGACCCTGCTGTGGCCGCAGGTCTGTTGTGTCGCGCGCCTTGTGGCCTATACTGGTTGCACCCAAATGGCAGATTGGTCCCATGTCCGGCATATCCTCTTCGCCCGCTGTTCAGGCCTTCTTTGACGAGGCCACCAACACCGTGACCTATGTGTTGCGCGACCCGCAGGGGTCGGCCTGTGCCGTGATCGATTCCGTGCTGGATTTCGACTATGCCTCGGGGCGCACCGATACGCGGTCTGCCGATGCGGTCGTGACCTACATCAAGGCGCAAGGTCTGACGTTGGAGTGGGTGCTGGAAACCCATGTTCATGCCGACCATCTGTCGGCGGCACCGTATCTGCAAGACCGGCTTGGCGGGCAGATCGGCATCGGGGCGGGCATCACCGGGGTGCAGGAAACCTTTGGCAAGATCTTCAACGAAGGCACGGCGTTTCAGCGCGACGGGTCGCAGTTTGACCGGCTGTTTGCGGACGGTGACAGCCTGATGGTGGGCCAGTTGCGGGTGGATGTGATGCACACCCCCGGCCACACGCCCGCCTGCCTGACCTATGTGGCGGGCGATGCGGCCTTCGTGGGCGACACCCTGTTCATGCCCGACTATGGCACCGCGCGCTGCGATTTTCCGGGCGGGTCGCCCGAGGCGTTGTTTGCATCGGTGCAGAAGATCCTCGCCCTGCCCCCGCAGACCCGGATCTTCGTGTGCCATGATTACAAAGCCCCGGGGCGGGATGATTTTGCCTGGGAAACCACCGTGGCCGCACAGGCGGCGGGCAATGTGCATCTGGCGGCAGGCCAGACCGAAGCCGCATTCGCGGCCCTGCGCAGGGCGCGCGATGCGCAACTGGCGATGCCCCGGCTGATCATCCCGTCCTTGCAGATCAACATGCGTGCAGGGCAAATGCCCGAGGCAGAGGAAAACGGCACCAGCTATCTCAAGGTGCCGGTGAACGGGTTTTAGGGGTTTATGATGCAGGCAGACTGGATGTGGGGGCTGCTTGGCGGCCTGATGATTGGCGGGGCGGCGGGGCTGTATCTGCTGGTCAACGGGCGGATCATGGGGGCATCTGGCATTGTCGGCGGGCTGGTGGACCGCAGCCCGGGATTTGCCGAGCGACTGGCTTTTGTGGCGGGGCTGGTGCTGGTGCCCGCCCTGCTGGCGCTTTGGACAGGGGCGCAGACAGGGGTGTCGGGCAACCTGTGGCTGGTGGGTTGCGCAGGCGTGCTTGTGGGGTTGGGCACAAGGCTCGCCAATGGCTGCACCTCCGGGCATGGCGTTTGCGGCATTTCACGCGGGTCGGCGCGGGGGATCGTGGCGACGCTGATTTATCTGGCCGCCGGGATGGCGACGGTATTCGTGCTGCATTGGGTGGCGGCATGAAGCGGGCGGCGTCGGCTTTTGCGGCAGGTGGGGTGTTTGGCGCGGGGCTTTTGCTGTCGGGCATGACGGACACCCGCAAGGTGCAGGGATTTCTGGATATCACGGGTGCGTGGGATCCGACGCTGGCCTTTGTGCTGGGCGGGGCGGTGCTGCCGATGATCGCGGTCTGGCGGCTGGCAGAGGCGCGGGGCGTGTCGGTGCTGGGCGACAAAATCCCGGCGCGCGCCCCGGTTCGGTTCGATGCCGGGTTGATCTGGGGATCGGTGTTGTTCGGGGTGGGCTGGGGGCTGGTCGGTCTGTGCCCCGGCCCGGCGGTTGCGTCCCTCAGCTTTGGCGGGGTGGGCGGCGTGGTCTTTCTTTTGGCGATGCTGATCGGTATGCTGGCGGCAACCGGCCTGCGCACAGGCCCCTTTCGCCGCAACCAAGGAACAGCCATGGATATCCGCGCCCTGACCCCGACCTATGCCGTATCCCCGCAGATCACCCAAGGTGATCTGACAGCGATCAAGGCGGCAGGCTATACCACCATCATCAACAACCGCCCCGATGGGGAAATACCCCCGGCGCTGCATTCCGATGCGATGCAGGCGGCGGCAGAGGCGATGGGGTTTACCTTCGTCGTCAATCCGGTGATCGGCGGGGCGATGACGATGGAGAATGTCGCAGCCCAACAGGCGGCGATTGCTGCCGCCGACGGCCCGGTCTTCGCCTATTGCGCGTCTGGCAACCGCTGTTCCGTGGTCTGGGCACTCGCCCATGCCGGGCAGATGAGCGCGGATGATCTGGTCGGCATCCCTGCGCGCTTTGGCTATCAGCTGGACCATCTGCGCCCGCAGATCGCGGCACTGGCGGCCAAGGGTTAACCCGCCGCCCGCGGCCAGTTGCGGCACCATCGGGCGGGCGGCGGTTTCGGCTGCGTCCATCAGGCGCAGGGCGCGCAGGCCCCGGCTTTGCCCCAGACGGCCCTGCCCGACGGCGCGGCCATCGGCCCCTTCCAACGTGATCTGGTCCAGCGTCGATTGCGCCAGCGGCAATACATCGCCCACCGCCAGCCCCATCACGGCATGAAGCGGCATCTGCATCCGGCAGATCACCGCCTGCAAGGCCGCATCGGCGCCCATCACCGCCTCTGACAGGGCGGCCGAAAACATCGGCCCGGCAATGGCCGCGTGGTCCAGCGCACCCGGTTTGCGGTCTGGCCTGCGGCCCCGGCCTTCGGCGGGCAGGGCCAGCAACACCTCACCCACCCGCACGCCATCGGCCAGAACCACGTCCGCCGTCAGCACGCGGTAGGGGTGGTCTTCCAGCAGCAACCCCAAGGGGCGGGCATCCTCAAGAAAAGAGGCATAGCGAAAGCCCCCGGCCCAGACCAGATCGGCCTCCTCGGCCAAGGCATCCTCCAGCCCCGCCAAGGCGGCATCCACCATGCCTGCCACCATCGCGGCATCGGTGCGGGTGGGTTTGCGCGGGGTCACGGGTTGCGGCGACACCCGGCCCATCGTCTGCACCTCGATCATGCTGGCCAGCACCGATGGCGACAGCGCGAGCAACCCCAAGCCGTCACCGGGGCCTTCCAGCATGGCCAGAAACGCAAGGTCAGGCGGCAGTTCCAGCAGTTCGGCTTGCGAGCGGCGGATCAGCGTCAACTGCCGCACCTCCAGCCCCAGACCCATCGCATCCCGCGCGGCGCGCGCCAGTGCCAACCGCCAGCACCGGTCTGCCCCCGGCCCGCCTTCGGCCTGCGCCATTGCCGCGCGCTGCACCTTGCGCCGGATCACGTCTTGCATGGGGCCCCCTTCTGGCTGGTCACCGGACCACGCTATGCGGCCAACCTTGCCAAAGGGTTAAGCGGTTCAGGTTTCGGCGGAATCGGAAATCGCTGCCTCTCGCTGCGCTCGACGGCGTTTTCCGATATCCTTGTTTCAATCAAAAGCTGAACCGCCCTCAAGCCGCGCGCAGTTCCAGCCGCAGCGGCACCGTCACCCGGAACGCGGCCCCACCCTGCCCCGGCAGATAGGCCACGGTGCCGCCCAATGTCGCCATCACCTCACGGCAGATCGCAAGGCCCAGACCTGCCCCGCCCGCCCGCGACGCATCGGTCAGGCGGGCGAATTTCTCAAAGATAAGCGACTGGTTTTCCTTGGCAATCCCGCGCCCGTTGTCGATGAAATCGACCAGCACCCGCCCGCCCTTGACCCGCACGGCGATCCGCAACTCTGGCACCGCGGCATCGCAATATTTGCGGGCATTTGAGATAAGGTTGATAAACACCTGCGCCATACGGTCGGCATCGGTGCGCAGGAACAACGCCTCGGCCGCGGCATCGCGGTGGATGGTAAAGGGGCGGTCGGGGCGGGTCTGGCCTGCGGCCATAACGGCGCGGTCAAGGATATCGGCAAGGCTCGACAGACCGATGTTCAACTGCACCGTGCCACTTTCCAGCACCGACAGGTCCAGCAGATCATCCAGCAACCGGGTCAGGCGGTTGGATTCGTCATGGATGATGCGGCCAAAGCGGGTGACATCGTCCGCAGGCAGATCGCCTTCGGCCAAAAGGTCTGAAAACGCACGGATAGACGTCATGGGCGTGCGCAATTCATGGCTGATCTGGCCAAGAAAGGCGTCCTTCTGCACCGACAGATCGGTCAGTTTCTCATTCGCATTGCGCAAGGCGCGTGCGGTGCGGGTCAACTCCTCTCGCTGGCTTTCCAACCGGGCGGAATATTCCATGATTTGCGCGGTTTCATTGGCGACGGCCATCAGATCTTCGACCGAAACCGTGGCGCGGCCCATCAACTGGCTGATCATCGCATGGGCCGTGGCGGCCCCGACCGACCCGGCAAGGCGACGTTCCAGACCTGCCACAAATTCGGGGCTGGGGTCAGGCAACATGCCGTCCTTGCCTTGCGCCGTGGCTCCAGTTTCGAAAAACACCTGCGCCTCATCATCGCCCAGAATACGCTGCGCCATCACCAGCAAAGCCTCGGGTTCGGCACGCCCCTGCGCCCATGGGCGCGGCCCGGTTGCACCGTCAAACACGTTGACGAAGGCCGCCCCCTGCAGCCGTTCGACCGGGCCGGGAAAGGTCAGCACCGACCCCACAAAAAACGCGGTGGCGTTCAGGATCAGCGACCAGAACAGCGCGTGCATCAGCGGGTCCATCGCCTGCACGCCGAACAGGGCTTGCGGGCGCAGCCAGCCGATGCCGAAGGGGCCATGGTCGAACATTGCTTGCGAGATCACCGCGCCTGCGCCAAAGGACGGCAGGAACAGCGCATAGGCCCAGACCGCAAAGCCAACGCTGAGGCCCGCAATCGCCCCGGTGCGGGTGGCCCCGCGCCAGAAGATGCCGCCGAGCATGGCAGGCAGGAACTGCGCCACCCCGGCAAAGGAAATCAGCCCGATGGCGGCTAGGGCTGCCGATCCACCGGAGATGCGGTAGTAGCCAAGCCCAAGCGCCAGCACCCCCGCAATCGACAGCCTGCGCGCCAGCAACACCACCCGGCGCAGATCGCCCGACACTGCCGTACCTGGGCGGAACCGCAGCCACAGTGGCATCACGATGTGGTTTGACACCATGGTGGCAAGGGCAATCGCCTCGACAATCACCATAGAAGTGGCGGATGAAAACCCGCCGAGGAAGGCCAGCATCGCCAGCCCACCGCGCCCTTCGGCCAAGGGCAGGGTCAGCACGAACATGTCGGGGTTGGCACCGGCAGGCATCCGGTCCAGCCCCATCACGGCAATCGGCACGATGAACAGGCTCATCAGCATCAGGTAGGCGGGGAAGGCCCAACTGGCGCGGGCCATGTGGCGGGTGTCGGCGTTTTCCACCACCATCACCTGAAACATCCGTGGCAGGCAGATCACGGCCGCCGCGGACAGGAAGATCAGGCCGGTCCAGCGGCCCGGCTGCACATCCCATGTGCCAATGTCAGAGGCGGCGATCTTGTCGAGCATGCCCTGCGGCCCACCCGCCAGCCCCCAGACCACGAAAATGCCGACCGCGACCAAGGCGACCAGTTTCACCACCGCCTCAACGGCGATGGCGGTGACGATGCCGTGGTGCTGTTCCTTGGCATCCAGATTGCGGGTGCCGAACAGGATGGTGAACACGGCCAGACCAACGGCGACCCAGATCGCGGTGTTCTTGGCATCGGGCGGGGTCAGACCGTCTGGCGTGGCGCTGGCAAAGACGCCAAAGGACTGCACTACCGATTGCAGTTGCAGCGCGATGTAGGGGGTGGCCGCGATCACCGCCATCAGGGTGACGATCACGCCGAGCAGGTTCGACTTGCCAAAGCGGCTGCTGATCAGATCGGCGATTGATGTGACCCGGTGCTGCCGCCCGATCACCACCAGCTTGCGCAACGCCCACCACCAGCCGACGAACATGATGGTGGGGCCAAAGTAGATCGTCAGAAACTCCAGCCCCGATCGGGCGGCGTATCCGACCGCGCCGTAGAACGTCCAGGCCGTGCAGTAGATCGACAGCGACAGAGTATACACCATCGGCGAGCGCAACCAGCCAAGCCGCCCGGCTTGGGCGCGGCGTTCGACGATGAAGGCGACGCTGAATAGAAAGACGACATAGGACAGGCAGGCGAGGACCAGCAGGTTGAACGGCATCAGTCGTCATCCTGTGCGGCGTCCTGTTCGGCACTGGCCGACAGACCGGGGGCAAAACTGGCCGCAACCAGGATCAGCAGCACCCAGATGCCAAAAAAGTAGATCACATCGGCCCCGGTATCGCGCGGTCCTGCCCCCGGGGCCTGCCACAGCAGCGGCAAGGTCAGGAACAGGATGGCAAACACCGGCAGCAGACGGGCGGCATCGCGCAACCGACGGCGGCGATAACTGGGCCGGGGCAGAAACAGCGGCTTGGCCGGGCGGGCCATCAGAGCGCCATCACGGCGCGCACCTGCGCCAGCAGATCGGCATTGGCGAAGGGCTTGGTCATGAAATGGGTCACCCCGGCACGGGTGGCGGCATCACGGTCACGCCCCTGCCCTTTGGCGGTCAGCATGATCACCGGCAGGTGGGCAGTGGCGGGGGTGGCGCGCAGGGCGGTCAGAATCTCCAGCCCCGACAGGCCGGGCAGCATCAGATCAAGGATCACCAGATCGGGCGGATTTTTGCAGAGCGTGGCCAGACCTTCGGTGCCGTCACTCTGCACCTCGACCGTCCAGCCATCCCGGGCCAGCAAAAAGCGCATCGCCTCGGCGATGTTGGCTTCATCCTCGATCAGCAGCACACGTTGCGGCATCTGTCCCCCTGTGGGGCGCAGTATCGCCGAGGGGTGGGGGCGTTGTCAAAACCGGAAACGTCGGGGGGAAGAAGGGGGGGGTCACACCCCCGCCCCCGGCCTTCGCCGGGGCCTCGCCCGTGGGATATTTTCGCACAGAGGATGCAAATTTTAGATAAGTTTTAAAGGTTTATCCGTCAGCCGACAGGATGGAGGGTTCGCGCCGCGCCGCACAGGTGGGGCGCGGGCAGATACGGCAGGTGGAGCCGAGCGGCAAGGCGGGGCCGTCGGCGGGCGCATCTGGCAGGATCAGCATCGCGGCGTCTTGCAGGGTTGGTCCAGCAAACCCCTGCGGGTGGCGGGGGGTGCTGATGGCGCGCACCAGCAACCTGCGGCCTGCGCGGCCTGCGGTTTCCACCACCGCCTCAACCGGGGTCATCGGACGCGACAGGGCGGCGTAGAGCGGCCAGAGCGGGCAGGCCGCGCCAAAGCGGGGCATGGCAAAACCGTCGGTCGGTTTGCGGATCAGCAGGGTGCCGGACGCATCGCAGGTGACAAGGCCCGTGCGACTGCCCGGCAGGGTGGCGATGCGGCGGAAGACGGCGATGATATCGGTGTCGAAGCGGGCGGCAAGCCGGGCGGGATCGGGGCCATGCTCGGCCAGGCCGCCCGAAACGGGGCCAACGGCAGCGCCTGCGCATCGGCCTGCGCGCGCGCGACCCACGCCCGCGCCATCGCCCGCGCGGCCCCGGACGCAAGGCCTGCGATCTGTGCATCAAGGGCGGTGGCGTCAGGCGTTTCGGTCTGCGGCCAGATGCCAGTCGTGGGTGGCAAGCCAAGCCTCAAGTTCTTCTTGCGGGGCGGCGAGGCCCTGTTCGCGGGTCTGATCGGAGCCGTCGAGATAGGCCACCAGCACCTCGGCCCCCGCCGCCAGACGTTCGCTGTCCTGATGCAGATTGCGGTGGAACCGCGCGCGCCAGTCGGGGTCGATGTGTTCCGTCTCCGCCAGAATCGCGGCGGTGGAGCGGACCGAGGACAGGGCCGACAGCAGGTCGTGCAGGCTGGCCGACAGATGCGGATCGTGGGTCATGCGGTCATTCAGCGCCTCTACCGCACGCTCCAACCCTTCGCTGCGGCGATAGAGGGCGGCGACCACCCCGGCCCAGCCCGGAAAGCGGCCCGCGAAATCCTCCAGCCGGTCCAGTTCGGCATCGCCCCCGGCAAGCGCAGCCCCCGCGCGCAGGTCTTCGACCATCACGCCGCCTGCCCCGTCGGCCAAGGCGGCAGGGTCGATGCCAAGCGCGCTTGCCAGCCGGGCCAGCACATCGGGGGTCACATTGCGGCGGTTGTGCTCGATCAGATTCAGGTAGGACGCCGATATTCCGGCCTGCGCCGCAAGATCAGCCTGCCGCAGGGCCAAGGCGAGACGGCGTTCGCGCAGCAGGGTGCCGGTCAGGGTGGACAGGGGCATGTGGTTCTCCGGGCTTGACCCCAAGATTTACAAGAAATCGCCCGGTTTACAAAGATGTAAAAAGGGGCGCACCTTTCGGCACGCCCCTCTTTTTGTCGCGCTGAAAGAACTATTGCAGCGCCTTGTCCGTGATCGCATGGGTCCATGCTCCCTCAGGAGCCTTGGTGATCACCGGGTCCGACCCGCCTGACATCAGCGCCTCGACCGTGCGGGTATAATCGGCCTCGTCCAGCGCGCCGTTGCTGCCAGCGGTCAGCTTGGCAATCTCGCCCATCATGCGCTTCTGGTGCGCTTCGGTCTGCGCGCCGGTTGCGTCATTTTCCAGCACGATCGCAGCGGCTTCATCCGGGTTGGCCTCGGCGTATTTCCAGCCCTTCATGCTGGCGCGCACGAAACGCACCATCTTGTCTTCAAAGGCCGGGTCGGCCAGTTTGTCTTGCATCACATACAAGCCGTCTTCCAGCGTGGCGACGCCTTCGTCTTCATACTTGAACACCACCAGATCCTCGGGCGTCAGGCCTGCGTCAATCACCTGCCAGTATTCGTTATAGGTCATGGTCGACACGCAAGCCGCCTGCTTTTGCAGCAGCGGATCGACGTTGAAGCCTTGCTTCAGCACTGTCACATCGGTGCCATCGGTTTTCAGGCCCAGCTTGCCCATCCAGTTCAGGAACGGGTATTCGTTGCCGCCAAACCAGACACCAAGGGTCTTGCCCTTGAAATCGGCAGCGGTCGCCACGCCGGATTCCTTGAGGCAGGTCAGCATCATGCCCGACGATTTGAACGGCTGCGCGATGTTGACCAGCGCCAGACCCTTTTCGCGCGCGGCCAGTGCCGACGGCATCCAGTCCACCACCACATCGGCACCACCACCCGCGATCACCTGCGTGGGGGCGACATCCGGGCCGCCCGGCAGGATGGTGACGTTCAGGTTTTCCTCGGTGTAAAACCCTTTGGCCGCCGCCACATAGTACCCGGCGAACTGGGCCTGCGTCACCCATTTCAGTTGCAGCGTCACGTCGTCGGCGGCCTGCGCGCCGCTTGCCATCATGGCGAGCAGGGCGCTTGTGAGTAGCTTTTTCATCGTCAACCTCCAAGTTGAGGGCATTATTGCCCGTGTTATCCGTTCCTTTGCGAAGGGTGCCAGAATGTCACCCGCCGTTCGATCAGCGCGACCAGCCCGTAAAAGGCCGACCCCGCCAAAGCCGCCACCGCAATCTCGGCCCAGATCATGTCAAGACCAAGCCGCCCGATCTCTGCCGTGATGCGGAATCCCATGCCTACGATAGGGCTGCCAAAAAATTCCGCAACAATCGCGCCGATCAGCGCCAGAGTCGTCGCGATTTTCAGCCCGTTGAAGATGAAGGGCATCGCCGCTGGCAGGCGCAGTTTGAACAGCGCCTGCGTGTAAGACGCCCCGTAGGTCTGCATCAGATCGCGCTGCATCTGGTCTGCCGCTTTCAGCCCCGCGACCGTGTTCACCAGCACCGGGAAAAACACCATCACCACCACAACAGCCGCTTTGGAATGCCAGTCAAAGCCGAACCACATCACCATGATCGGCGCGATGCCGACAATCGGCAGGGCGGCCACGAAATTGCCCACCGGCAGCAAGCCCTTTTGCAGGAAAGGGCTGCGGTCGATGGCAATCGCGGTCAGCACGGCGGCGGTGCAGCCGATGGCATAGCCCGACAGCGCGCCCTTGACGAAGGTCTGCCAGAAATCGGCCCAAAGGGTCGGGCCTTCCTGCGCGATCCGGGCGCGCAATGGCCGATAGGGGCAGGCAGGATGACGGGCTGATGCCGAACATTCCCACGGCCATTTCCCACAGAGCCAAGCAGCGTCAGGCCGAAAACGGCGGGGACTGCATATTTCGACCCAAGGAGCCCGGGTCTGCGACAGGCCGGTGTTCACCAGCCACGCGCCCGCCCAGAAGGCCAGCAAGATCGACAATGCAGCCAAGATCAGCGCGACTAGTGTGATGCCGATCAACCAGAGCAGACCATCCAGTCCGGACGAGACTGTGGCCCAGCTAGGATCTCCGCTCGGCAGTCTTGCTCACCTTGCCATCCCCATTCGCCGCAATGTCTACCCGTTCGACCATGCCGATGATCGCCACCAAGGATGCCGCCACCAGTGCCGCCCCGAACAGCGCCGCCCAGATCTGCACGGTTTGCCCGTAATAACTGACCCGACTCAGCAGCCGCGACCCAAGCCCCGCCACTGCCCCGGTCGGCAACTCGCCCACGATGGTGCCGACCAAGCGAGGCCGAAATCCCAACTTTCAGGCTGGTGAACAGATAGGGCAGCGATGACGGCAGGCGCAACTTGCCAAGCGTTTCTGCCCCGCTCGCATTATAGGTGCGCATCAGGTCCAGTTGCATCGCATCCGGCGCGCGCAGGCCTTTGACCATGCCGACTACCACCGGGAAAAACGAGAGATAGGCCGAGATGATCGCCTTCGGGATCAACCCCTGCACCCCCATCGAATTCAGCACCACGATGATCATCGGCGCAATCGCAAGGATGGGGATGGTCTGACTGGCAATCGCCCAAGGCATCACGCTCATGTCCATCGCGCGGTTGTGGACGATGCCAATGGCAAGCAGTATCCCCGCCGTGGTGCCGATCACGAACCCCAGCAACGTCGCCGACAGCGTGACCCATGCGTGGTAAACCAGACTGCGTTTCGAGGTGATCGCCTGCCCCATCACCCCATCCCACAGCCCCTGCGCCACTTGATGCGGCGCAGGCAACACCGGGCGTTCCTGCGTCAGCGTCGCATGGATCAACCCGCGCAAATCCACCGCCACATTGGCCCGCGCAGCCTGATCATAGACCCAAGTGGCATTCATCCAGACGGCGGCCACATACCACAGCAGGGTGATCACCAGCAGCACGGTCAGGATGGGAAGCATCCGGTTCATGGCCCCGCCCAACCCCATGTCGGCATCAGATCGACCGTTTCGCCGCTTATCTCATCCCAGATTGAAACGCCGACGCCGTAGGTGGCGGTTGGGTCTTTGGCGCTGCCACGGAATTTAAACCGTAGGTTGAGCGGAACCGACTGCCCCGCCCCGACCTCGCCGTCAAAGCAAATCCCCCCGGTACCCGGCGAATGATCAGAATTCGCATCGGTGAAATACACCGTGCAGCGCAGCTGGACCTTCACCGATGCCCGGTCTGCCGCGCGCGTGGCTTGCAAGGAAAGCCGCACCACCTCGCGCCCCTGCACCTGCATGGCCGGGCTGCCATCGGCCTTTACCAGAGCCGCCGAGATGTGCAGCAGATCCCCTAGACCGCCGCCCTTTGACGGGTCCGCCTTGTAATTCCCCAACCCGTAGGCATCGGCGTAGGTTTCGGCCTGTGCCGCCGTTGCGGCCAGCAAAACCGCCAGGACAAGGGCGAACCTATTCATCACCATGCCCCGCGCGGTTTCCGGCATCAGCCGCATCATTGTATTGCCAACGCAGCACCGGCGAGGCGCGCCGCTTTGGGTGGGGCCGTTGCGCGGCCCCGCATCGGGGTTCCGCACCGAAACGGCCGCAATGAAACCGGCCATAGCCCCCATCAACCACGGGATAGGCGATGCGCTCACTGTTTGCCGTCCTGCCAAGCATAGGTTGGGACCAGCACCACATGCTTGCCGCTGACACTATCCTCAACCCGCACGACCACACCATAAGTGCCGTTCGGGTCGCTTGCCTCGGGGTGAAAACGCAGGCTCATTTGCAGCTCGCTGAACCGCCCCGCATAGTCCTGTGTCCGGCCTTCACGGCACGGCTTGCCATTCACAGACATCGGCGACTTTTCTGCCTTTGTGTCAATGAACTGCGCATAACATACCAAAGACAACGGCCGGTCCTTGGCCCCGTCGCGGACAATAAAGTCCACCTGCAAATTGACGATCTCGCCCTTCTTGACGACAGCCGCCAGTTCACCTTTCTTTTCGCGGATCAACCGTGCGCGGATCGAAATGTCATTGTCAATCTTGCCCGTTTTTTCCGGGTCAGGCTCATGGTTGCCAAGGCCGAACGTGTCGGCTTTGGTCTCGGCATAGGCCGAACCCGTGAGGGTCAATGCTAGTATGATAGCTGTTGTGATTGTTCTGATTTTCATGTTCTTCCCTTTATATGTCCTGATGCCCGGCGCGCAGGCCTTCGCGCACCCGGTGGGCGATGTCGATAAACTCGCGGCTGTCGCGGATATCCAAGGGGCGATCCGTCGGCAATGGGCTGTCGATGATGTCGGTGATCCGGCCCGGACGGGGCGACATCACCACGATCTTGGTCGAAAGATACACCGCTTCGGGGATGGAATGGGTGACAAAGGCGATGGTCTTGCCCGTCCGCGCCCAGAGTTTCAGCAACTCCTCATTCAGATGGTCGCGCACGATTTCGTCCAGCGCGCCAAAAGGTTCGTCCATCAGCAGGATATCGGCATCGAACGCAAGCGCCCGGGCGATGGAGGCGCGCTGCTGCATGCCACCCGAAAGCTGCCACGGGAACTTGCGGCCAAACCCTGCCAGATCAACCAGTTGCAGGGCGTTGTTGATGCGCGCGTCCTGATCGGATTTGGAAAACCCCATGATCTCCAGCGGCAGCCGGATATTCCCCGCAATCGTCCGCCACGGATACAGCCCCGCCGCCTGAAACACATAGCCATAGGCACGCTTGCGCCGCGCCTCATCCGGGGTCATGCCGTTGACGGTCAGCGTGCCCCCGGTGGCGGTTTCGAGCGCGGCAATGCAGCGGAGCAACGTGGTCTTGCCGCAGCCGGAGGGGCCGATGAAGCTGACAAACTCCCCCCGGTTGATGGTCAGGTTCACGTCTTTGAGCGCGTGGACGGGGCCGTCGTTCGTGGGGAACACGAGGTTCAGATTGCGGGCTTCGATGACGGGGGCGGAGGGGGTAAGGGGGGCTTTCATGCGTTTTCCGCCTTAATTAGGTTAAGGCCCATCTCCCGTGCTACGGTGCGCTCCACTGCCCATGACGTTACTCCGGCCAGTCCACCGCCTCCAACTATGATCACAAGCGCCGTTGGTTCTTGCAGCGACTTGATAATGAGCCAGAAGGAAAAATTTTCATAGTTTAATGCAATCAACACCAGCCACGCATTTACCATGCCAGCCAGACCGAAACTTGGTAGGTCAGACCGTCTAAGCCAATGAAGGCCTAAACGAAGCGCGATGAAGCCGGGCAGAGAAACGACTAGGGCGATAAAGAACGCTACCATAGTGCTGACAATCGCCCCGAAAACTAGACCTATCGACAATGGTGGACCCCACTCCTGAAAAAGCCCGCCCAAGAACGGGATCAATATCAGCGCCGCTGCTACCGCCACGCAGCCATAAAAATAGCCCCAAAGCATGATCGCTGCTTGCGGTGCGCTTAATCGTATCGCGTTAAAAATATTCACAATGTTACCGTTCACACCCCACTCGCCGGAATACCCGTCCGCACCACGGGCCTCGGGGCCGTCAAATCCTTCCACTGCGTCAGCGCCCGGTTGACCGCGCCGTTCGGAGGCCGGGCAACGAATTGCCCGTGACCTTCCTCGGTTTTCACCGCCCCATCGTCAATCGCCACATGCCCACGCGTCAGGGTGTAGCGCGGCAGGCCCGTCACAACTTTGCCCTCGAACACGTTGTAATCAATCGCGGATTGCTGATTGCCCGCCGTGATGGTTTTCGACTTTTTTGGATCCCACACCACCAGATCGGCGTCCGCGCCCACCAGCACAGCACCCTTTTTCGGGTAGCAATTCAATATCTTGGCGATGTTTGTTGATGTGACGGCCACAAATTCGTTCATCGTGATCCGCCCCGTCGCCACGCCATGCGTCCAAAGCATCGGCATCCGGTCTTCAAGACCCCCCGTGCCGTTCGGGATCTTGGTGAAATCGCCGACGCCAAACCGCTTTTGCGCCGATGTGAAGGCGCAATGATCCGTCGCCACCACCTGCAACGACCCCGCCGCAAGGCCCGCCCACAGGCTGTCCTGATGGCGTTTGTCGCGGAAGGGGGGCGACATCACGCGGCGGGCGGCGTGGTCCCAGTCGGGGTGGCGGTATTCGCTGTCGTCCAGCGTCAGATGCTGGATCAGCGGTTCGCCATAGACCCGCTTGCCGTTCATGCGCGCGCGGCGGATGGCCTCATGCGCCTCCTCGCAACTGGTGTGCACGATATAGACCGGCACGCCCGCCATATCGGCGATCATGATGGCGCGGTTGGTGGCCTCGCCTTCGACCTCGGGGGGCCTCGAAAACGCATGCGCTTCGGGGCCTGTGTTGCCTGCGGCCATCAGTTTGCGCTGCAACTCGGCCACCACATCGCCGTTTTCGGCATGGACAAAGGGCATCGCACCCAGTTCGGCACAGCGGGAGAAGGAGGCGAACATCTCATCATCATTCACCATCAACGCGCCCTTGTAGGCCATGAAGTGCTTGAAACTGTTGATCCCGGCGTCTGTCACCGTCTTCATGTCGTCGAAAACCTGCTGCCCCCACCAGGTGATCGCCATGTGGTAGGAGTAGTCGCAATTCGCCCGCCCCGATTTGTTGTGCCACATCTGCATGGCATCCATCAGGCCCTGCCCCTGCCCGGGAAGCACGAAATCGACGACCATCGTGGTGCCGCCCGACAGCGCCGCCCGGGTGCCGGATTCGAAATCATCGGCAGAATATGTGCCCATGAAGGGCATCTCCAGGTGCGTGTGCGGGTCGATGCCGCCGGGCATGACGTAGCAACCGGTGGCGTCAAGGGTGGTGTCGCCGCGCAGGCCGGGGCCGATGGCGGTGATGATGCCGTTGTCGATCAGGACATCGGCTTTGTAGGTCAGGTCGGCGGTGACGATGGTGCCGTTGCGGATGAAGTCGATGGCATCTCGTGCTCCTCTATGTTAGCTTTTCGAAGTTTGATCTCGCCGCATAGATTTCCTTGATGGCCCTATCCATGGCATTCAGAATCGAATGCGCTTCTGACCACAGCGCTTCGTTTGCGATCCAAAATGACGCATCGACTGACAGCACAGCCTTCATCAGGTCACCCGGGCAGTACTCTGTTTCTATCAATGGATTATCGGACAAAAGCGCCAGTGCAAGGGGCATACTTTTATCAAGTTGGAACCCCTGACTAACTAATAACCTGACTTGCGCATTGCACAAACTGACCGCACTTTCGGCAATGGCAACCCTTTCGACGAGGTTTTTCATCTCCCCGCCACCTCAAGCACAGTGTGCAGCAAAACATACGTCGCTGCGCCATCCCCCTCGCACCGGCGCAGGCCGGGGTCGCGATGAAGCAATTGCGCCTTTTGGGTTGAGGCCCCGGCCTGCGCCGGGGCGAACGAGTACGCGTCATCGGCCCGCGCAAAAGGCAAGCTCACAACGGGACAGCTGCCGTCACATCCCGCCACATCGGATTGACTTCGACAATCAACCGGACTTTCCAGTTGCGTTGCCATTCCTTCATCTGTCGTTCGCGGGTCAAGGCAGACAGGCGGTCGGGGTGTTGTTCGAACCAGACCAATTGGCGGATGTTGTACCGGTCGGTGTGGCTGCCTTTGAGGCCCGAGCGGTGTTGTTCCACCCGCTGGCGCAGATTGCCTGTTGAGCCGACATAGATCGCGCCGCAGGGTCGGGAGGCCATGATGTAGACGAAGTGCGCCATAGGCCGAGTGTGTCCGACCACGGTTAATCATTGGTAAACACGCGCCCCGGCGGAGGCCGGGGCCTCGATCAATAAAGCGTACCAAGTTGCTCGGGGCCCCGGCCTTCGCCGGGGCGAGATAAACCGAAACACTCACCCCACCACCCCCGCCACCTCAAGAACCGCGTGCAACAGCACATCCGTCCCGGCCGCCGCCCATTCCGGGCTGATCTCTTCGGCCTCGTTATGGCTCAGCCCATCCACACAGGGGCACATGATCATCACCGTTGGGGCCACCCGGTTGATCCAGCAGGCGTCGTGGCCCGCGCCTGAGATGATATCCATGTGGGAATGACCCAGCTTTTCCGCCGCCCCGCGCACCACCCCTACCAGCCCCGGATCGAACGTCACCGGGTCGAAATGGCCGACGGCCTCAATCGCACAGCCCAGCCCCAGTTCCGCCGCGACCGCTGCCGCAGCGCGTTCTACCTCGCCCCGCATCGCATCCAGCTTGGCCTGATCGGGGGACCGGATATCCACCGTGAACACCACCCGCCCCGGGATGACATTGCGCGAGTTCGGGAAGACCTTGATCTGCCCCACCGTGCCCACGGCCCCCGGCTGGTGCCCCATGGCGATCTGGTGCACCCGTTCTACCACCCGGGCCATACCCAGCCCTGCGTTCGCGCGCATCGACATCGGGGTGGACCCGGTGTGCGCGTCAACGCCGGTCAGCGTGACTTCCAGCCACCACAACCCCTGCCCGTGGGTCACCACGCCAATCGCCTTGCCTTCAGCCTCCAGCAGCGGGCCTTGTTCGATGTGCAGTTCAAACATCGCGTGCATCCGGCGGGCACCGACCACCTCATCGCCGACCCAGCCGATGCGGGCCAGTTCATCGCCAAAGCGCAAACCGTCGCCGTCCTGCCGCCCGTAGGCATAGTCCTGCGTGTGGACCCCGGCGAATACGCCAGAGGCCAGCATCGCGGGGGCAAAGCGCGCGCCTTCCTCATTCGTCCAGTTCGTCACGACGATGGGATGCCGGGTCACAATGCCCATGTCGTTCATCGACCGGATCACCTCCAGCCCCGCCAGCACGCCCAGCACTCCGTCATAGCGCCCGCCAGTGGGTTGGGTGTCGAGGTGGGAGCCGATGTAGACCGGGTCCAGTTCCTCCGTCCCTGCCCGCGTCGCGAACATGTTGCCCATGGTATCAACGCCCATGGTCATGCCTGCGTCTGCGCACCAGCGGGCGAACAGCGCGCGCCCTTGGGCATCGGCATCGGTCAGCGTCTGGCGATTGCAACCGCCTGCCACGCCGGGGCCGATCAGGGCGATCTCGCCCAGACTGTCCCACAGCCGCGCCGCATTGATCCGAAGGTTTTCGCCTGCGCTTGCCATCTTTGCCCCCCCGTCACCACGGTTCTTGCTGCCCCTTGCGGCGACTCATTTTCTGACCGTATGGTCAAGGCGAAGCGCACCACAACCTGACCAACCGGTCAACGAAAATGTGACGGGGCCTGATGCCGCCAACTGCCCAAATATCCATCATCAAGCCCGGGAAACGCACGGATATCCGGCGCGAAAATGAGCGTTTGATTTTGGAAGCGGCAGAACAGGTGTTTGCCGAAGCAGGCTTTGGCGGGGCGACGATGCAGGTGATTGCCGACAAGGCGGGCTTGCCCAAGGCCAATCTGCATTACTACTTCGCCACCAAGGAAGATCTCTATCGCCGCGTCGTGCAGGATATTTTTGAAATCTGGCTGGAGGCTGCGGCCTGTTTTGACGCGGCCCCTGACCCTGCCACCGGGATCGGCGGCTATATTGACGCCAAGATGGATATCTCACGCCGCAATCCGCATGGGTCCAAGGTCTGGGCATCCGAGGTGATGCACGGGGCACCCGTCATTCAGGATTATCTGGAAACCACCCTGCGTGACTGGACGGATGGGCGGATTGCGGTGATCCAAGGCTGGATAGATGCTGGGCAGATGGGGGCCATCGACCCGCGTCATCTGCTGTATATGCTGTGGGCCACCACGCAGCACTACGCCGATTTCGGGCATCAGATCGCGACGTTGAATGGCAGCCAGCCGTTGTCAGACGCACAGTGGGACGCAGCGAAGGCGTCAGTCAAACAGATCATCTTGCGCGGGATCGGGGTGCTATGAGGCGTGTTTTTCTGCTGGCAACGTTTGTTCCCGGCCTTGCACTGGCCCAAGTGCCCGAAGACGCGATGGAGATGCAGCGCTGCATCTGGCGCTGTCAGGCCGAACATGGCGCGGGCAATGCGGGCTACAACGCCTGTATCGCGCAGGTCTGCGATGACGGCGGGGGGCAGGCACAAACCAGCGACCCGGTGTCGCCCCCCGTGCAATCCCCGTTCTCTGGCCCCGCGCATCCGCAGACGGTTTTGGCCGCCGGGCCGGGCGTGCTGACCGGGGTCTGGGCCTTTGGCGCGCACCCGGACCTCGGGCCTGCCGCCTATATCACCACGTCGGCGGGCACGGTGGGTCTGGGCTGCGGGATTGGCGGGGCCACCGTGGGCTTGCGGTTTTCCAACAGTTTTGTGGCGCAGGGTCCGGTCACGCTGATGACCGATCCGTTGCTGTTTTCGTCCAGCTATCCACGTCTGCAAGGCGATTGGTCGGGGGCGGACAGCGATGTCTGCACAGGCGCCGTTGATGAACTGGCGACCGGCGCGGCGCTCTATATCCTGCCCGCGCAGATCGACGCGCTGTCCGCGGATGCGGGGGGCATGCGGGTCATCTTGTCGGCTGGCGGGCGCAAAGCAGATGTCGGAAGCGCTGCCGAGGCCATGGCGGCTTTTGGCGGCTATGTCGTGCCACTGACCGGGGCGCATCAGGCCCTTGGCGCGCTGTTGCAAAGCTGCCCCAAGGCGATGCAAGACATGCAGGCCGGTTGTGGTGATTAAGGTAATGGCGGCACCCTCCGCATCTACAAAGGACATGTTCAGATGACCACAGACTATGCAACCGACGCCGCCTCCTTGGCAGCAGAAGCCAGCACCCTGATTTTCCCACGCTTTACCGAAGATACCGCGCTGAAGCTGGGATTGGTTCTGGTGGAAATGGCGCGGGCTGAAAACATGGCGGTGGTGATCAACATCCGCACCCCGGACCGGACCTTGTTTCACGCAGGTCTTCCGGGGTCCGCTCCGCTGAATGACATGTGGGCGCGGCGCAAGTCGAACACGGCGCTGCTGTTTCAACTGGCCTCGTTGCAGGTGGGGGCCGCCAACCGGGAAAAGGGCGAAACGCTGGCCCGGCATGGTCTTACGCCAGAGGACTATGCCGACAATGGCGGCGCAGTGCCGATAAGGGTCGAGGGTGTGGGGGTGGTGGCCGTGGTCACGGTATCAGGCCTGCCGCAGATTGAAGATCACCGGCTGGTGGTCCGGGGGATCGAGGCGGTGCTGCGCTGAGGCGTTTGCATCCCGCCCGCTTTTGCGCCAACAGTTGGACATGACCAAGCGCGAGGCGAACCTTAAGATGACCAGACCCCGCACCCGTATTCAGGTCAAGAATTCAGAAACCATTCTGGATGCGGCGCTGGAGGTGTTTTCGGCGCATGGTTTTCGCGGTGCCACACTGGATGAAATTGCCGATGTGGCCCGGTTGTCCAAGCCGAACCTGCTGTATTACTTCCCGTCGAAAGAGGCGATCCATCAGGCCCTGCTGGCCCGTCTGCTGGAGACCTGGCTTGATCCGTTGCGAGAGATGGACGCAAACGGCGATCCGGTTGAGGAGCTGATGGGCTACGTGCGCCGCAAGTTGGAGCTGAGCCGGGATTACCCCCGCGAAAGCCGCCTGTTCGCCAATGAGATTTTGCAGGGCGCGCCCCGGATCAAGACGGCAATTGCAGGCGATCTGAAGGCCTTGGTGGATGAGAAATGCCTGATCCTGACCGCATGGATGGATCAGGGGCGCATTGCCCGTGTGCATCCGGTGCATCTGATCTTTTCGATCTGGGCGCTGACGCAGCACTATGCCGATTTCGATGTGCAGGTACGCTGCGTGCTTGGCCCCGGCCACGACCCCTTTGCCGAGGCAGGCGAGTTTCTGGACGTGTTGTTCCGCCGACTGCTGGCCCCCCGCCTGCCCGCCCCCGTGATTTTGGCATAAACCCAGCCGGATCAAGGCAATACGGTGGCGGTCGTGGCGGATGCTGCGGGCTTTGTTCAGCACGGATCGCCCGTTCGTGATACGCTTTCACATGGGGGTGTCATGATGATGGGTGATCGGGATGGGACCAATTTCCGGGTTGGGGGCGGTGGCCGTTGGGCCGTTGCCACAGGTGCAGCAAACGCAAGAGCCACCACAGGCGCAGCCACAACCGCCTGACAAGGCGGCAAATACCGACGCACGGCCTGCGGGCCATGCGAATGCAGAGGCCGTGATGCTGACCGCCGCACGGGCGCAACAGGTGAGTGCAATCAAGGCCGCGCAGGACACGATGCCCTTCGCGGCAATTGGGGTTGCGGCCTTGGTCCAGACGCCATTTGCCGCCCGCAGGGATCACGACGATGCCGCACCCGATGTACCGCTGACGGCGGTGCAGGCCGCGCATGCCGCCATTCCCAAAGGCCCTGCCCCGGCGCATGTGCCGCTTGCAGGCTATGAACCCGAAGATAAAAACGCCCCCGCAGAACCCGAGCCTGCGCCAGATGCCACGTCATGGCTGGATGCACTGCGGGTGATCCGGTCGGCGTGACGGATGGGCTTGATGGCCAGGCCGGGGTCTTGCCCCGGCCTTCAGTCTTATTCTGCCGCCACGGACGGGTTGTTCGGGTGCGTGGTCCAGTTGGCATAGTCGCCAACCTTGGTCCCCGTGCGCGGGTCCACCTGCCCTTTGGGCATTTCCACCATGGTGATGCAATTATCCACCGGGCAGACGTTGACGCACAGGTTGCAGGCGACACATTCGTCGTCCATCACCTCAAACACCCGGCCCGGCTTCATCGCGATGGCCTGATGGCTGGTGTCTTCACAGGCCGCATAGCAGCGCCCGCAACTGATGCAGGCGTCCGGGTCGATGCGGGCCTTGGTGACGTAGTTCAGGTTCAGATACTGCCAGTCGGTGACGTTCGGCACGGCGCGGCCCACAAGGTCGGACAGCGCCATGTCCTTCTCGTCCAGATACTGCGACAGGCCGGAAATCATCTCGGACACGATCTTGAACCCGTAGGTCATAACTGCTGTGCAGACCTGCACATTGCCCGCACCAAGCGCCAGAAACTCTGCCGCATCGCGCCAATTGGTGACGCCGCCGATGCCGGAGATCGGCAGGCCTTGGGTTTCACGCGAGCGGGCAATTTCCGCCACCATGTTCAGCGCAATCGGCTTCACCGCAGGGCCGCAATAGCCGCCATGGGTGCCCTTGCCGTCGATCATCGGCTCTGGCGCAAAGCTGTCAAGGTTGACGTTGTGATGGAATTGATCGTGTTGATCAGGCTGACCGCATCCGCCCCACCGCGTTTGGCGGCCTCGGCGGGTTTGCGGATGTCGCTGATATTTGGGGTCAATTTCACGATCACCGGCATCCGGGTGTGCTGTTTGCACCAACGGGTGATCATCTCGATATATTCGGGCACCTGCCCCACGGCGCCGCCCATGCCGCGTTCGGCCATGCCATGCGGGCAGCCAAAGTTCAGCTCGACCCCGTCGGCCTCGGTATCTTCGACATGGGCCAGAATATCGCGCCACGATATCTCATCGCAGGGCACCATCAGGCTGATGATCAGCGCGCGATCTTTGTAGTCACGCTTGACCGACTTGATCTCGCGCAGGTTCACCTCAAGCGGGCGGTCGGTGATCAGCTCGATGTTGTTCAGGCCCAGCAACCGCCGGTCCGCGCCCCAGATCGCGCCATAGCGCGGGCCGTTGACGTTGACCACGGGCGGGCCTTCTGACCCGAGTGTTTTCCACACGACCCCGCCCCAGCCCGCCTCGAACGCGCGGCGCACGTTGTATTCCTTGTCGGTTGGTGGCGCGGAGGCCAGCCAGAACGGGTTGGGGGATTTGATGCCGATGAAATCGGATGCAAGGCTAGCCATGGGTGCCTCCTCAGGTTTGCGCAGGCGCAATCATACCCCAGAGGGCGGATGGCGCGGATGAGAAACGGAAAGCGGTGGTCAGAACCCGAGTGCGGTCCAGATCCAGCCGAAGATATGCCCGGCCACTTCGCCGAACGCAGGCGTGAGGTAGGCCCAAGCGAGGCAACCGATGATGTTCACCGGCACGAACAGGCGCAGCGGAATGCGCGACACCCCGGCCATCACAAACACCACCGCCCGCAGCGGGCCGAAGAAATGGCCGATGAACACCGCCACCACGCCCCATTTCAGAAACGCCGCATTGCCGCGTTCGACCAGATCCGGGTGCTTGCGAAACGGCCACATTGCCAGAATCGCGTCGCCGTAGCGCAGACCGATCCAGTATGACACGAACGACCCGATCAGCGCCCCGATGGCCGCGCCACAGAAAATCGGCCAGATCGACAACTCGCCCGTCGCGACCAGCGCACCCACCCCCAGCAGAATCGCGGTAGACGGAATCACGATGGATATGAACGCCACATTCTCGCCAATCGCAAAGGCCAGTGCGATCCAGAACGCCCATTCGCGGTTTTCCCGCACGAAGGCCAGAATGGCTTCGATCATGCTGTCCATTGCTGCGCCGCCCCTTGCTTGCCACTGGCAGGGGTAGCCGATGGGGCATGGCGGCGCAAGCCACCATCACAGCCCCGCCAGATGGGCATGAATTGCCATCGCGGCATCGCGGCCCTCAGCCACGGCGGTCACGGTCAGATCCTCGCCCCCAGCCGCACAATCACCCCCGGCCCAGACCCCGGCCATGGTGCCAGTGATCTTGCCACCCGATTGGGCCAGCCCATCCGGCACGCCCGCCAGCGTCTGGCCGATGGCCTTGAACACCTGATCGGCTTTCAGCGTAAACGTCTCTGGCCCCACTTGCAGGCCCGTGGCAGAGTCGGCGGTATAGCCAAACTCCACCCCCTGTACCGCCCCGTCACCGATGATCCGCAAGGGCGCCGCGTTGTGGATGATCCGCACCCCGGCTTGCAGCGCATGGTCTTGTTCATAGCCTGACGCCGACATGCGGTCTTTACCCCGCCGGTAGACGATGGTGACGTTTTCCGCCCCAAGCAGTTTCGACTGCACGGCAGCATCCACCGCCGTCATGCCGCCACCAATCACCACCACATCGCGGCCCACGGCCAAGGTTGCCAGATCGGGTGCCTGCCGCAGCTCGGCAATGAAATCAACGGCATCGCGCACGCCTGCCATATCTTCCCCGGCCGCGCGCAGGGCATTGACACCTGCAAGGCCGATGCCCAGGAACACTGCATCATACTCGGCGCGCAAACCATCAAGGCTGATATCGCGCCCCAAAGCCTGCCCGAGGCGCAGATCAATGCCGCCAATCGACAACAGCCAGTCCACCTCTTTCGCCGCAAACCCGCCTGTCGCCTTGTAGGACGCGATACCGTATTCGTTGAGGCCCCCCGCCTTGGCGCGGGCCTCATACACCACCACATCATGCCCCAGCATCGCCAGCCGGTGCGCACAGGCCAGCCCCGCTGGCCCCGCCCCCACAACCGCGACCCGCCGCCCCGTGGGCGCTGCACGGGTAAACGGATGCCCGCCTGCCGCCATGGCCACATCGGTGGCATAGCGTTGCAGGCGGCCGATTTCGACCGGCGTGGCCTCGGCAGCCTCGCGCACGCAGGCTTGTTCGCACAGGGTTTCGGTCGGGCACACCCGGGCGCACATGCCGCCAAGGATGTTCTGATCCCAGATGGTGCGCGCCGCTGCCTGCGGCGTGCCAGTGGCGATCTGGCGGATGAACAGTGGAATGTCGATGCTGGTCGGGCACGCCGCAATGCAGGGCGCATCATAGCAGAAATAGCACCGATCCGCCGCCACCTGGGCCTCATGCCCATCCAGCGCGGGGGTGTGGTCGGCGAAATGTTCGCAATACGCGGCGGCTGGCAGGCGCCCGGCAACGACTCCGGGGGTCAGCGGGGTGTTCAGCGGGCTGGGCGACATGGGTGAAAACCCCTTTGCGGTTGGCTTGCTATCCTGAAACGCTGGCATAAGTCGATTTTTTTATCAAATGGTAAATTTTCTGGAGGACCAAAATCTGTGGCCCGCGCGCCGGGTGCCGAAAATTCAGGCATGTCATTGCGCGCTTTTCACCCTACGAAGGTCGGGCTATAAGCGGTCAACCCCAAGCCGCCTTGCAAGGCTGCCCCGGATCACCAAATGGCAGATAAGCCAACAGAGGACGGTATGAGCAAACAATCCCCCGACGCAGACGTTGCCTTCATTTCGGCTCTGGCAGAGCTTTTGAACAAGAACGAACTGACCGAGCTGAGCGTGAAGCGCGAATACGGCGAGGATGACAGCCTTGAAGTGCGCGTCGTCAAGCAGGCCAACATCGTGCAGACCCAGATGGCCCCACAGATGGCCTACGCCCCTGCCCCAGTGGCAACGGCCGCCGCCGCATCGGCCCCTGCTGCCGCCATCGAAGATCCGGCGCAACACCCCGGCGCTGTGACCTCTCCTATGGTGGGCACCTGCTATCTGTCGGCGGAACCGGGGGCTGCGGCCTTTGCCACGGTTGGCGCGACGGTGACCGAAGGCCAGACCGTGCTGATCATCGAGGCGATGAAAACCATGAACCACATCCCTGCCCCCAAGGCTGGCGTGGTTAAACGCATTCTGGTCGAGGACGGCACCCCCGTCGAATACGGCGCGCCTTTGATGATCATCGAGTGAGGGTGGCATTTTGACCAAACCGATCTTCGAGAAAATCCTGATCGCCAACCGGGGCGAAATTGCCCTGCGGGTGATCCGCGCCTGCAAGGAAATGGGCATCAAATCGGTCGCCGTCCATTCCACCGCCGACGCCGATGCCATGCATGTGCGCATGGCCGACGAATCCGTCTGCATCGGCCCCGCGCCATCGGTCGACAGCTATCTGTCGAAGGCCGCGATCATTTCGGCCTGTGAGATCACCGGGGCGCAAGCCGTGCATCCGGGTTATGGGTTCCTGTCGGAAAACGCCGCCTTCGCGCAGGCGCTGGAAGATCACGGCATCACCTTCATCGGCCCCTCTGCCCAGCACATCCGCATCATGGGTGACAAGATCACCGCCAAGGAAACCGCCAAGGCGCTTGGTATTCCCGTGGTGCCGGGGTCGGATGGCGGCGTGCCGGATTATGAAACCGCGATCGGTGTGGCGCAGACCATCGGCTTTCCGGTGATCATCAAGGCGACGGCAGGTGGTGGCGGGCGCGGCATGAAGGTGGCCAACAACCCCGAAGAGCTGGAGGTTGCCTTCCGCACCGCGCGGTCCGAGGCCAAGAACGCCTTTGGCAACGACGAAGTCTATATCGAAAAATACCTGCAAACGCCGCGCCATATCGAGATTCAGGTGTTCGGTGACGGCAAGGGCAATGCCATCCATCTGGGCGAACGCGATTGCAGTCTGCAACGCCGCCATCAGAAGGTGTTCGAGGAAGCCCCGGGGCCCGCGATCAGCGCGGAAATGCGGGCCAAGATCGGCAAGACTTGTGCCGATGCGGTGGCGGCAATCAATTACATCGGGGCCGGAACCATCGAGTTCCTGTATGAAAACAACGAGTTCTACTTCATCGAGATGAACACCCGCCTGCAGGTGGAACATCCGGTGACCGAATACATCTTTGGCATCGACCTTGTGCGCGAACAGATCCGCGTGGCAGGCGGCTTGCCAATGTCAGTGACGCAAGACGATCTGGCGATCCACGGCCACGCTATCGAGGTGCGGATCAACGCAGAGAAACTGCCCAACTTTGCGCCCTGCCCCGGTCGCGTGCGGATGTTCCATTCGCCCGGTGGTCTGGGGGTGCGGATGGATTCGGCGCTTTATTCCGGCTATTCGATCCCGCCCTATTACGACAGCCTGATCGGCAAACTGATCGTGCATGGTCGCGACCGGCCAGAGGCCTTGGCCCGCCTGTCGCGTGCCTTGGGCGAGTTGATCATCGACGGGGTGGAAACCACCGTGCCGCTGTTTGATTTGCTGCTGGCAGAACCTGACATTCAGTCAGGGGATTACAACATCCACTGGTTAGAGAAATGGCTGGCGGCAAAGTTCGGCGTCTGACGGGCAAGTGGCCCAAATTCCTTCCAAGGAATTTGCAATTTTTTTCGAAAAAAATTGGCGATGCGTGACCGCATCTCGGCTGAAACCCTGCTGCGCGCCTATGCCATGGGTATCTTTCCGATGGCGCAAAGCCGCGATGACCCGACCATCCATTGGGTGGACCCGCGTCTGCGGGGGGTCATGCCGCTGGACGGTTTTCATGCCTCACGCAGTCTGCGCCGTCGCATGGGGAATGGCGATCACACCATCCGGATCAACACCGATTTTGCAGGCGTCGTTGCCGCCTGTGCAGACCGGGACGAAACCTGGATCAACGCGCAAATCTTTGATCTCTACGTCGCCCTGCACCAGTCTGGCCACGCCCATAGCCTTGAGGTCTGGGCCGGAGATACCCTCGTGGGCGGGGTGTATGGCATCAGCCTCGGTTCGGCGTTTTTTGG
Source organism: uncultured Alphaproteobacteria bacterium (assembly GCA_963772935.1). Taxonomy (GTDB): domain Bacteria; phylum Pseudomonadota; class Alphaproteobacteria; order Rhodobacterales; family Rhodobacteraceae; genus JANNNF01. The sequence continues at coordinate 977,462 of CAVYZK010000009.1, forward strand.
CGAAAGCATGTTTTCGCGCCGCACCGATGCGTCAAAACTGGCGCTCGCGGCCTTGGTTCACCGCTTGCGCGCCGGGGGATACACCTTGTTTGACACCCAGTTCCTGACCCCGCATCTGGCCAGCCTTGGCGGGGTTGAAATCCCCCGCGCGGCGTATCGCCAAAGGCTTGCGGCGGCGCTGACGGTGCAGGCCACATTTGATCCACCCGGCTATGTGCAGGGTTATCAATCGACGGGCTGATCGGGGTCCACCGGCGCGTCCGTGGCCTCGGGTTCAGGGTCAGTCTCGGGCGGGGTTTCGTCAACCGCAACCGCCGCCCCTGGCACCACACAGCGCAACACCCACACGTCATAGCGGGGATGATCCATCGCCGACAAAGCCGGAGAGGACGCCAGCATCCAGCCGCTAAACACAGGGTCGGTGCGATCACTGTCGAGAATGGTCAGATGGGCCTCGGCATCGGCGTTGGGGTTGTCAGTGGGGTAGCGGCAACTGTCGAGCTGAATGGTCAGGCGGCCATTGCCGGCCGATTGCCCGCGCGCCAGTTCCATATCGCCGCTCTCACCCGTCAGCTTGTCCAACCAGCGCAACACCCCGGCTTTGGCCTCGCCATACTCCTGCGCTGCCGCAGGACTGGCCAGCAGCAGCGATATCAGAACGGCGCGCATCATGGGGCGGGTTTGTCGGACGATTGGCCGCCCACCCATTTCAACAGCAGGCTGATCAGGCTGACCGCCCCTTGGGTATCTTCAATCTCATCCCCGGGGGCCAGCATATCGGGCGCACCACCGGGCACGAGTTCGATATAGGTTCCGCCCAGAAGCCCTTCTTGCGAAATCAGAATTGCGGAATCCGTGGGCAACATAATACCGTCCGCAACCGCCACTTCCGCATCGGCGAAATAGGTTTCTGGGTTCAGCTTCAACGACGTGATGCTGCCCACCTTGACCCCCGCCAGCCGCACATCCGACCCGACGGAAATCCCTTCCACCGACCGGAAACTGGCGGTCAGCGGGTAAGTACCGCCCCCCGTGCCGAACCCGGCCCCTTGGGCCGCATAGACGACGAATGCCACTGCGACTGCGACAACAGCCGCCCCTGCAAAAACTTCTGCGCGATTTTCGGCCATTATTCGGGCTGCCACGCCTCATAGTCGCGCCGCGCCACCGGATCGGCACGGCGGATCGACCCGGGCGGCGCATAAGCGAGGTCAGACCCGGTCAGGTTTTCCTGATGCGGCTTTTCCCACACCTTGTGGGTCAGCGGTGCCTTGGTCGGCGGCTGGTCCCAGGTAAAGTGCAACCAGCCATGCCAGTCGGGCGACACCCGCGAGGCTTCCATTTCGCCATTATAGATCACCCAGCGTTTCTTGCTGTCAGCGGTCTGATAATAGACATTGCCCTGCTCGTCCTCGCCGACCTTGACCCCGCGCCGGGCGGTGAAAATCTGGGTGCCGAGGGTCTGGCTGTTCCACCAGGTCAACATGCGTTTCAGGAAATACATCGGGCAGGCTCTCCGCGTTTCGTCTTCACATATGGCCGATGTGCCCCCCAAGGTCCAGCCCCCACGATGGTCCTCGCGTACCACAGCATGCGCTCACTTTCGCCACTTTGCTGTGCAAGTGTGGCGGGAATCCGCAGCTACTCACTATCCCGTGATGTTTTGGCTTTGCGGCAGGCGTGCAATTTGCGACCTTGCGTCACCCACAAAAAAAGCTCGGCTCAGGGCGCGGTATCGGACAGGAGACAGCATGGCAGGCCCATCACTTGGCACCAACCTCAGCGGGCTGGAGGATTGGAGCACGTCGTTCCCCTTCGTGAACCAGTTTCAGATGACGCGTGCTTGGTTTACCCAAAGCGCCGGCGAATTTGACACCGGTCAGGCCGGTTTGCTGGACCTTGACGAAAACGGCTGGGTGCGCGGCTTTACCCGCGATGGCAGCCCTGCCCCGTTTGATCATGTCGGCACGATCTGGCAGACCAACGGGCAGATATGGCGGCCCGGCGTCTATGTGCTGGATTGGCAGGGGGAGGGTGAGATCAGCGTCGCAGGCGATGCGACGGTGTTATCCTCGGTCGATGGGCGCATCACCTTTCGCCTGAACGGGCCGGGGGCTGTCGGCTTTAATCTGATGTCCACCGACCCCGACAATACGGGCAATTACCTGCGCGATGTCCGGCTGTATCATACCGAAGACACCGATCTGATCGAGGCAGGGATGATCTTCAACCCGGCCTATCTTGACCGGATCGAGGATTTCCGTGTCCTGCGCTTTATGGACTGGATGCAGACCAATAATTCACAGGTGGACGGGGTCGAAGACATGCGCCCGTTTGACGCCGTCCGGCAAACCGGGCCGGGGGGGGCGTCGGTGGCGATGATGGTCGAACTGGCCAATCAGACCCGCGCCGACCCGTGGTTCACCATCCCCCATCTGGCGGATGAGGCCTATATCCGCGCCTTTGCCACCTATGTGCGCGACAATCTGGACCCCGGTCTGGTGGCCCGGTTCGAATACTCGAACGAGGTGTGGAACTGGGGCTTTGCGCAGGCCCAATGGGCACAGGCGCAGGCCGAGGCCACATGGGGCGCAGGCGTGGAGGGCGGTTGGATGCAGTGGTATGGCCGTCAGGCCAGCATCATGGCGACCATTGTGGCCGAGGTGTTTGGCGATGAAACCGGCACCCGCGCGCTGAACGTGTTTTCCACCCAAAGCGGATGGCAAGGGTTGGAAGGATACGCCCTGAATGCGCCCGAGGTGGTTGCCGATGGCGGCATCGCCCCGCGCGATGCGCCGTTTCATGTCTATGCCATCGCGGCCTACTTTGGCGGCGTCATGGGGCTGGAGGAAAACGCCGCCATGGTCGATGCTTGGGTGGCACAGGGCGAGGCGGGCTATCGCGCGGCACTTGCCTATATCCGGTCGGGCACCGGGTCTGACAGTCTGCCGCAGATCGGGGGCACCGTGGCCTATCATGCGGGTGTGGCCGAAAGTCTGGGCTGGGCGCTTGAAGGTTACGAAGGTGGCCAGCATGTGGTTGATCTGGCGGGGCTTTTTGGTGGGGCGCAAGACCCTGAACAAACCGAGTTCTTCATCAATCTGGTGCGCCGCCCCGAATTCCAGCAGCTTTACACCCAGTATTTCAACATCTGGCACGCCAATGGCGGCGGGTTGATGGCGCAGTTTTCCGACTTCGGTATCCCGTCGCGCTATGGCAGTTGGGGCATCTGGGATTCCGTCTATTCGCCCGAAACGCCACGGTCGCTTGCCGTGCAGGCTTACCGGGATGGCGTGCAGGCCTGGTGGGCTGACCCGCGCCCTGCCGGAACCTTTACCGATGGTCTGCAATGGGTGGATACTGCCGGGCGCAATGTGGTGGCGGGAACAAACCGGGATGACGCGATCTTCGGGTTGACGGGTGATGACCGGCTGAACGCACAAGGCGGCGATGATCTTGTTCACGGTGGTGCTGGGGCAGACCTGCTGGCGTCCGGTGCGGGTGCCGACCGGGTGTTGGGTGGATATGGGTCGGACTGGCTTTATGGCGGCGATGGCAGCGACTGGCTGGATGGCGGCATCGGCGGCGACACGCTTTATGGTGGCACCGGGGCCGACACGCTGATGGGCGGCGCAGGCGCAGACCTGCTGACCGGGGCATCCGGGTCCGATGTGTTCGAGTTTCACGCAGGCGACGGCGGCGCGGTTATCACCGATTTCCGCCGATCAGAGGACCGGATTTTGCTGGACCGCGCTTTGGTCGCAGCGGGCGACGATGCTGCCGATGTGGTGGCCGACCACGCGAAAGTCTATTCTGGCGGCGTGGTGTTCACCTTTGATGATGGCACCCGGATCATTCTGGAAAATGTGACCAGCACCACAGGCCTCGCCGCCAGCATCGACTTTATCTGAACGCAAAAGGGCGGGCCAACCGGCCCGCCCTTTGATCAGAGTCCCGAAAGGTCAGCCCGCTGACGCAGGCTCTTTCTTCTTGGCATCGTTATAGACAAGGATCGGTTTCGCGCCGCTGTTCACAGCTTCTTCCTTGACGACGACTTCTTCGACCGAGTCCATGCCCGGCAATTCGAACATGCTGTCGAGCAGGATATCCTCCATGATCGACCGCAGCCCCCGCGCGCCCGTCTTGCGCTTGATCGCGCGTTTGGCGATGGCGACCATGGCATCCGGCGTGAAGGTCAGCTTGACGCCCTCAATCTCGAACAGCCGCTGGTATTGCTTGACCAAAGCGTTCTTCGGTTCCGTCAGGATGGTCACCAAAGCGGCTTCATCCAGATCGGTCAGGGTGGCGATCACCGGCAGACGACCGACAAATTCCGGGATCAGGCCGAACTTCAGCAGATCCTCGGGCTCCAGTTCCATGAACATCTCGCCCACGCCGCGGCTGTCGGGGTCTTTCACATCGGCACCAAAGCCGATGCCTGACCCTTTGTTCCGCTGCGCGATGATCTTTTCAAGGCCCGCAAAGGCACCGCCACAGATGAACAGGATATTGGTCGTGTCCACTTGCAGGAATTCCTGCTGCGGATGCTTACGCCCGCCCTGCGGCGGCACAGAGGCCACAGTGCCTTCCATGATCTTCAGCAACGCCTGCTGCACGCCCTCGCCCGACACGTCACGGGTGATCGACGGGTTGTCCGACTTGCGGGTGATCTTGTCCACTTCGTCGATGTAGACGATGCCGCGCTGTGCGCGCTCAACATTGTATTCGCTGGCTTGCAGCAGTTTCAGGATGATGTTTTCCACATCCTCGCCGACATAGCCCGCTTCCGTCAGCGTGGTCGCATCAGCCATCGTGAACGGCACATCCAGAATCCGCGCCAGCGTTTGTGCGAGCAAGGTCTTGCCGCAGCCGGTGGGGCCGATCAGCAGAATGTTGGATTTCGACAGCTCGATATCGGTCTTCGACGAATGGTTCAGCCGCTTGTAATGGTTATGCACCGCCACCGACAGCACGCGCTTGGCATGAATCTGCCCGATCACGTAATCGTCCAGCACCTTGCAAATCTCACGCGGGGTCGGCACGCCATCGCTGGATTTCAGACCGGTGGTCTTGGTTTCCTCGCGGATGATATCCATGCACAGTTCGACACATTCGTCGCAGATGAACACCGTTGGCCCGGCGATCAGTTTGCGCACCTCATGCTGGCTTTTGCCGCAGAAAGAGCAATAGAGCGTATTCTTGCTATCGCTGCCTGAATTGTTCGCCATCCGCCGTCCTCTGCCGTGCTGAAAAGCCCGCCCCCGAACCCTTACGGAGGCACGCAGTTTACGAAGTCTAGGCCAAGGCCCGGGGACCTACAATGTCAAATCGCCCCCGGGAAACGCGTGGTTCCGGGGGCGTCTGGTTCACTTCGAGGTGTCGTCTGCCTTGCCACGGCTTTCGACGATCTCGTCGATCAGGCCCCAGGCTTTGGCATCTTCGGCGGACATGAAATTGTCCCGCTCCAGCGCCGCCACCACGTTTTCAAACGATTGTCCGGTGTGTTTGACATAAATGCCGTTCAACCGGTCTTTCAGCTTCTGGGTTTCCTGCGCGTGGATCATGATATCCGTCGCCTGCCCCTGATACCCGCCCGAGGGCTGGTGGACCATCACCCGGCTGTTGGGCAGGCTGAACCGCATGCCTGCGTGCCCGGCGGTCAGCAGCAGCGACCCCATCGACGCCGCCTGCCCGATCACCAGCGTGGAAACCTTGGGCTTGATATATTGCATGGTGTCATAGATCGACAGACCCGAGGTCACAACGCCGCCGGGGCTGTTGATATACATGGAAATTTCCTTGGACGGATTTTCCGCCTCAAGAAACAGCAGCTGCGCGCAGATCAGCGATGACATGCCGTCATGCACCGGACCGGACAGGAAAATGATCCGCTCCTTCAACATGCGCGAAAAGATGTCATAGGCGCGCTCGCCCCGGCTGGTCTGTTCAACGACCATCGGAACGAGGGTGTTCATGTAGTGCTCTACGGGATCGCGCATGGGTGCCTGCCTGTTGCCTGTAAAAGGATTAGCGTCGGATGCTTTCCAGAGTCTTAGTGTCGCGCGCCGGGGGCTGCAAGGGTGGGGGGCTGTTTTCCTGCGCGCCGCAGATCGTGCGCCGTTGATCTGATCAGATTGCGCCCTAAACCGTTCGGCATGGATCAGACCGCCCTCCCCCTGCCCGCCACCCGTGCTGCGGGCCTTGCCCGTCTGGACGCGTTCCTGCCCCGCGCGGGCCATGCCTATGCCGCGCACCGTAATGAGGATGCGCCGGGGCACCCCGCCGTGTCGGGACTGTCGCCCTACATACGCCACCGCCTCATCACGGAAGCCGAGGTTCTGGCCGCCGTTCACGCCCACCACCCCACCGGGGCCGACAAGTTTCTGGCCGAGGTCTGGTGGCGCACCTATTGGAAAGGCTGGCTGGAACTGCGCCCCGGCATCTGGGCTGACTACATCCAAGGGCTGACAGCGGCGCTGAACCGGGTGTCCGTAGAGGCCGGTTTGCGGGCACAGTGGGACGCTGCCTGCCATGGCACCACGGGGATCGACGCGTTTGATCATTGGGCGCAGGAACTGGTCACCACAGGGTACATGCACAACCACGCCCGCATGTGGTTTGCCTCGATCTGGATCTTCACCCTGCGTTTGCCGTGGGAACTGGGCGCGGATTTCTTTCTGCGGCATTTGATGGATGGCGATCCGGCCTCGAACACCCTGTCATGGCGATGGGTCGCGGGGCTGCACACAGCGGGCAAGACCTATCTCGCCCGGCCCGACAACATCGCGCATTATACAGGCGGTCGGTTCCGCCCTGCGGGTCTTGCGACCCACGCCGCCCCGCTGCCGATGAGGCCGCATCCTGCGCCGCGTCCTGTGCCACTGGGCGATGACCTGCCCGCTGGCCCATCCGCTCTGTTGATCACCGAAGAAGACCTGTCACCCGAATTTCTGCTCGACCTGGGGCTGACGCCCATCGGCATAGCCGTCCTGACCGCCCCCGATGCCCGCTCTCCCCTCGCCACCGGGGCCGTGGCGCTGGATTTCACCGCCCGCGCGATCACCGACTGCCTGCAACGTATCAACGCCCCCGACGCCCCCCGCTTTGGCAAAACCGACCTTGCCGCCTTGGCCGATTGGGCACAGGGCACGGGCGCGCAATCGCTGGTCACGCCCTATGCGCCCGTTGGCCCGATCGCCCGCCTTTTGCGCGATCTGGACCCGCTGTTGCAGGACCGGGGCATCACCCTGCACCGTGTAATGCGCGACCATGACCGCGCCGCGTGGCCCCATGCCACGGGCGGGTTCTTCAAATTCCGGGAGGCGGTGATGGGCTGAACACCCGCCGCGCCAGCAACACCCGGCTGAATGCGGTCACACAGCACAGTGCCCCGAACACCCAAGCCAGCGGCGCAAACCACGCAGGCCACAGGCACAACAGTACGAAGAACAGGATGGTCTCTGTCCCCTCCAACAGCCCCGCCGTGTAGTACAGCGACTTTTCGCCCTGCACCTTCGTCTCCATCCCCCGCTTGGCGGCCAGAATGGCAAAGCCCAGAAACGTGGTGCCATTGACATAAAACGTCGCAAGCAAAAACGCCCCCGCCACGCCGTTGGCCGCAGGGTCGCGGATCACGAAGGCAAGCGGCACCGCGCCATAGACCAGAAAATCACAAGCGATATCCAGATAGCCGCCAAAGTCGGTCTTCTGCGTCGCCCGCGCCACCGCGCCATCAAGGCCGTCCGCCACCCGCCCCGCCAGCAGCGGCAACAACGCGACCCACCCCGCCACACCAAGCGCAATCAGAACCGCCGCCAACACCCCCAACCCGAAGCCCGCCAGCGTCATGCCATTGGCGGTGGCCCCCTTTGCCGCAAGCCAGACCCCCGCCCGGTTCAGCGGCCCGTCGATCTGCCCCCGCATGATCCCGTCCAGCATCGGCCTTCCTCCCAGATGTGCTTGAAATGTGCGTCACTTTGCTGTGGGGCCTGCGATGTTTATGTTGCGTGCAGGCCCCTCCCCTCTCTATCCCATTGCAACACAGGCGCAAACGGCCGATCCAAACCACAGGGACCACCACCATGAACAGACGCGACTTCGGCCTTCTTTCCTTTGCCGCCATGGCCGCTGGCAGCATCGCCCGCCCCGCGCTTGCCGCCGATTGGGACGCCACCTTGGCCGCAGCCAAAGGCCAGACCGTCTATTGGCACGCCTGGGGAGGTGATCCCAAGATCAACGATTTCATCGCCTTCATCGGCGCGCAGGCCAAAGAGCGTTACGACGTGACGCTGGAGCATGTGAAGCTGGCCGATACCGGCGATGCCGTGGCCGCCGTGCTGGCCGAGAAAGAGGCGGGCAAGACCACGGGTGGCGCGGTTGACATGATCTGGATCAACGGCGCGAACTTTGCCGCGATGAAGGCGCAAGGGTTGCTGCACGGGCCGTTTGCCACTGCGTTGCCGAACTGGGCACTGGTCGATGTGGCGGGCAAGCCTGCGGTTGTCACCGACTTTACCCTGCCGACCGACGGCTACGAATCCCCTTGGGCGATGGCGCAACTGGTGTTCGAACATGACTCTGCCCGCCTGCCGACCCCGCCCAAATCCATGGACGAACTGGCAACCTTTGTGGCGGAAAATCCGGGCCGCTTCACCTATCCGCAGCCGCCCGATTATCTGGGCACCACCTTTCTGAAACAGGCGCTGTACGGCGTGATCGCCGACCCGGCCTTGCTGCAAGCCCCGGTCGATCGCCGCCACCTATGACGGACGTCACCGCCCCGCTGTGGACCCTGCTGGACGCCATGCACCCCGACCTGTGGCGCGCGGGCAAGGCGTTTCCACCGAACGAACCCGCCTTGGGCCAGTTGCTGGCGGACGCCGAGATTGACATCTCCTTCGCCTTCAACCCGGGCCGCGCCAGCGCCGAGATTGCCGCCGGCAACCTGCCCGATACCGTGCGCACCTTCGTGCTGAACGGCGGCACCATCGGCAACGCGTCTTTCGTGGCGATCCCCTTCAACTCCTCCGTCACCGCCGGGGCCGAGGTGATTGCCAACCTGATCCTCGACCCCGCCGTGCAGGCCCGCGCCCAAGACCCCGCCGTGCTGGGCTTTCTGACCGTGCTGGATGTGGCCGCCCTGCCCGCCGAGGATGCCGCCCGCTTTGCCGCCCTCGATCTGGGCGTCGCCACCCTGTCGCCTGCTGACCTTGGGCCAGCCCTGCTGGAACCCCACGCAAGCTGGGCCACGGCGCTTGTCCGACGATTGGGTCAAACGCTACGGCGTGGCGCAATGATCCATGCGCGGGGCGGCCTGCTGCGGTTCGCCCCGCATGTGACCCTCACCCTGATGGCGGGGCCGGTGCTGGCCGGGTTGGTCGGCACGCTGATCCCGGCGCTTGGGTTGATGGGGGGGGCGCCCTTTGCCACCCTGATGGCGTGGCCGGGCATCTTTGGGGCGGCAATGCTGTCGCTGACCACCGGGCTTGCCTCGACCGCCCTGTCGCTGGCCATGGTGCTGCTGATCTTGCCGCCTTGCAGGGCACCGCCACATTGCGCGTCGTGCTGCGCCTGCTGTCGCCCCTGCTGTCGGTCCCTCATGCAGCAGCGGCCTTGGGGCTGGCGTTCCTGATCTCGCCCTCTGGCTGGATTGCCCGCGCCCTCAGCCCTTGGGCCACGGGCTGGACCCAACCGCCCGATCTGCTGATCCTGAACGACCCCGCAGGCCTTGCCCTGATCGCGGGCCTTGTCGCCAAAGAGGTGCCGTTCCTGCTGCTGATGGCCCTTGCCGCCCTGCCCCAGACTGACGCGCCACGCAAGATGCTGCTGGCGCAGACCTTGGGCCGGGGTCAGGTGATGGGCTTTCTCTGCGTGGTTCTGCCAGTGCTGTACGGCCAGTTGCGCCTGCCGGTCTATGCCGTGCTGGCCTATGCGATGACGGCGGTGGATATGGCGCTGATCCTTGGGCCATCGCTGCCGCCCACCTTGTCGGTGCAGGTGGTGGACTGGATGATGGACCCCAGCCTTGCACAGCGGACCACGGCAGCGGCAGGGGCGGTGCTGCAACTTGCGCTGGTGGTGGGGGCTGTGGCGCTGTGGTGCTGCATGGAACGCCTGACCCGCCTCGCCCTGCGCCGGGTGGCCGAGGCCGGGTGGCGCGGCCTGTTCCTTGATGCCGCAATGCGCCCGCTTGCCATCATGGCGGCGGGGCTGGTGACGGCGGCGCTGATGGTGGGCTTGGCTGGGTTGGCGCTGTGGTCGCTGGCGGGGCTGTGGACCTTTCCCGATGCCCTGCCCGCCAGCCTGACCTTGCAGACATGGATGCGCGCCAGCGACGGGCTGTGGGCAACTGCCGGTGTGACGCTGACCCTTGCGGCCTTGGCAACCGGGATCGCCTTGGCCTTGGTGCTGGCCTGTCTGGAGGCTGAACATCGCTATGGTCTGACCCCCACCAGCCGCGCGCTGTGGCTGCTGTACCTGCCGCTCGTGATACCACAGGTGGCATTTCTGCCGGGGTTGCAAGGGTTTGCTCTGATGCTGGGATTGGACGGATCACTGCTGGCGGTGGCTGCGGCGCATCTGGTCTTCGTGCTGCCCTATGTGTTTCTGTCGCTGTCCCCGGCATGGCGCGCGTGGGATGTGCGGGTGGCCACGGCGGGGGCAAGTCTTGGGGCCAATGACACCCGGATCCTGTGGCATCTGCGCCTGCCGATGCTGTTGCGCGCGATCCTGACGGCGGCAGCGGTTGGCGTCGCGGTATCGGTCGGGCAGTACCTGCCCACCCTGCTGATCGGCGGCGGGCGGGTGGAGACATTGACGACCGAGGCTGTCGCCCTGTCCTCGGGCGGCAATCGTCGGCTGATCGGGGCCACCGCCCTCTTGCAGATGGTGCTGCCCGCCGTGGTATTCGCCTTGGCCGTGCTGATCCCCGGGCTGGCCTTCCGCCACCGGCGCGGCATGGGGGTGGCCACATGACCGGGCTGCATCTGTCGCTCACCGTTCGCCATGGGCCTGACACCATTGTTAGCCTGAACACCACCGTCGCCCCGGGCGAGGTGCTGACCATCATGGGCCCGTCCGGGTCGGGCAAATCCACCCTGTTGGCCGCAATTATCGGCACCCTGCAACCTGCCTTCACCCTGCAGGGCCACATTCTGCTGAACGGGCGCGACGTAAGCCACCTGCCGACCCGCGCCCGCCGTATTGGTTTGCTGTTTCAGGATGATATCCTGTTTCCCCACCTGTCGGTCGCAGGCAACCTCGCCTTCGCCCTGCCACCTGACCTGCGGCCCCGCGCCGCCCGCATGGTCCGCGTCGAACAGGCGCTGGAGGAGGCAGGCCTCGCGGGCTTCGGCCCCCGCGACCCCGCCACCTTGTCAGGCGGGCAGCGCGCGCGAGTGGCCCTGATGCGCACCCTGCTGGCCGCCCCTGCGGCCCTGCTGCTGGACGAGCCGTTCTCGCGCCTCGACGCCACCCTGCGCGACCAGATCCGCCGTTTCGTGCTGGAAACGGCGCGCGCCAAGGGCCTGCCGGTGATCCTGGTGACCCATGATGCCAGCGACGCTGCCGCTGCCGGGGGCCGGGTTCTGTCGCCAATGGGCCAACCGCTGTGACAGCCTCTCCCGCCAACGGCGGGCGAGGTGCAGCGTCAGGCGGGTCATCCCCCGGGCGATTTTTCATCGTCCGGGGGATGACCCGTCACCCTTCCGACAGTCACCGCGCCAACACCAGTTCCGCGCGCAAACCGCCCATGGCAGCCTCACCCAACCGCAACGCGCCGCCGTGGCTGCGCGCAATGTCCACCGCGATCGACAGGCCCAGCCCTACGCCGCCGCCCCGGTTCGGGTCACGCGCGCCGTCCAGCCGGGTGAAGGGGCGCAGGGCCTCCTCGCGCTGATCCTTCGGGATGCCCGGCCCGTCATCCTCGACCACAAACCGCACGGTCCCTGCATCGACCACCACCGACACCTCGACCTTCGTGCCAAACCGTACCGCATTGCCGATCAGGTTTTCCAACGCCCGCAGCACCGCTTGCGGGCGCATCACCGCCAGCCCCTCGCCTTGACCCGGCACCAGCCGCACCGGATGCCCCAGCCGCAGCGCCTGATCGACCGCCGTCTGTGCCAGATCGAACGGGTCCGTCGGCTCCGACCCCTCCATCGCATCCCCCCGCGCAAAGGACAGGAATTCATCGACCAGCCGCTGCATCTCATCCACATCGGCGATCAGGGCAGCGGTGTCTTCGTCCTCGGGCAGCATCGACAGGCCCAGCTTCATCCGCGTCAGGGGCGTGCGCAGATCATGGCTGACCCCCGACAGCATCAGCGTGCGCTGTTCGATCTGGCGTTCGATCCGGGCGCGCATGTCCAGAAAGGCCGCCCCCGCCGCACGCACCTGCAACGCCCCCCGGGGGCGGTATTTCACATGCTGGCCCTTGCCGAACGCCGCCGCCGCATCGGCAAGCTTGGTGATCGGCCGCAACTGGTTGCGCAAGAACACATAGGCAATGATCGTCATCAGGATCGAGGTCAGGATCATCAGAACCAGCAACTGATGCGGGTTTGATGCCGCCATCCGGCCCCGGCTGACCTGCACCAAAGCCTCTCCCTTGGCCGTGGCAATCCGCATCCTGACCATGCCATCATTGGCAATCACATCCGTTGCAAGCAGGCCCGACAAACTGTCCTGCAAGGTCTGCTGCATCACCGCGCCCGACAAATCCAGCGTATCGCGCGCGTCAACCACAGGCGCATCCGCCGGGGCTGGCAGGGCAAACCGCATCTCCAGCGCCGGGGCCAGCACCGCCAGCCGCGCCTGCGCCTCGGCCACATCCCGGGCCGAGGCCACCGCCTGCAACATCAGGCGCAGCTCGATCACCACGCCGCCAGTCAACTGCTGGGTCACCCGGTCAAAATGGCGCTGAATAAACGCGGTGGACACCACCAGCTGAATCGTGACGATTGGTACGATCAGGATAAGCGCCGCCCGGCTGTAAAGCCCACGCGGTAAAAGGGACCGGAGTTTTGCCATGCCCCCAAGCTACAGCCCGGACGCCCCGATGAAAAGGGAGGACACCGGATGGTGACCCACCCTGCATCATCTGGCGGCGAGCCTGCGCCGACACCCGCCCCAGTGGCTGGCAAGGACGCCGATCTTACCCCGGGCATTGCCGTTGATCTGGCCCCGATGATCCGCCGGATTGTGGCCCCCAACCCCTCGCCTCTTACCGGCCCCGGCACCAACACGTATCTTGTGGGTCGGGGCGCGGGCCTTGCACTGATCGACCCCGGCCCCGCCCTGCCCGCGCATCAGTCGGCCATCCTCGCGGCCCTGCGCCCCGGCGAGGCGATCCGCCATATCCTGGTCACCCACGCCCACCGCGACCATTCCGCCCTTGCTCCTGCCATGGCCCAAGCGACCGGGGCGCGCGTGCTGGCATACGGCGACGCGCTGTCTGGCCGTAGTGACGTGATGCAGCGCCTTGTCGCCTCTGGCCTGACGGGGGGTGGCGAGGGCGCGGACACCGGCTTTCAGCCCGATATCCTTCTGCAAGACGGCGAGCGGGTGACCGGCGATGGCTGGGTCCTGACCGCCCTGCACACCCCCGGCCATATGGGCGGGCACCTGTGCCTTGCGCTTGGCGATGTGCTGTTTTCCGGCGACCACGTCATGGGCTGGTCGTCCACGCTGGTGTCGCCGCCCGATGGCGATATGGGAGCCTATATGGCGTCGCTCGCCCGTCTGGCACAGCAGGCATGGAGCCAGTTTTTGCCCGGCCATGGGGCCGCCATCACCGACCCCGCCGCGCGCATGGCCGCGCTGAAGGACCACCGACTGGCCCGTGAAGCCGCCATTCTGGCCGCCCTCGCACTGGCCCCGCTGACCCCCGCCGCCCTGACCGCCCGCATCTACACCGACACCCCCGCCCCCCTGCTGCCCGCCGCACAGCGCAATGTGTTGGCCCATCTTGTTGATCTTGCAGCACGAAACCTGATCACCGCTGCCCCAGCCCTGACAGCGGATGCAATCTTCACTCTGACGCCACAGGATTAGCCTTTTTCCCGTTTTGCCCCTTTACGCCCCCAAACACCCTTGCTATAGACCCCTCAGTTCCGGCGTAGCTCAGCGGCAGAGCAGTTGACTGTTAATCAATTGGTCGTAGGTTCGATCCCTACCGCCGGAGCCAAAAATCTCTAAAAAAACAGCTACTTACCGAAGGTCTAAAGACCTCGGTGAGTGCTGTTTTTGGGGGGCATAAGCCCACCAATAGCAGCGACGGCCCCTCACCCAAGCCGAACAGCAAAGCGCCCCACACCGAGAGGTGCAGGGCGCTGCGCTAGCGGGGCATGGGCTTCCCTAGCGCTGAGACCGTTCGATTATCGTCCGACGGTTCCCTTAGGACGCTCGGGGGTTGCCATCATTACCCGAGATTTGCGGTGCTGGCCCCCTTGCATCCGTCGCAGATGCGAACGGCCAACACGTCAACGCTGAAGAATGGCTTCGCGCACTTGAGGCAGGTGCGCCAGCCGACATGCCGAACCACGCGCGGCGGGTGAAAGTCGGTATCCAGCACGGGTTCGCGCCGCTTCCCGCCATCCCAAGTCCATGCCTTCGGTTCGCTGAAACCTTGCGAGGTTGAGGCAGACGCCATGACAGGCGCACGCGGCACCCGAACGGTCTTCCGTGCCTTGGGCAGGTTCGGTGATCGCCACATGCGGTCGCACTCGACACAACGGTTGCACTTGACGCAGCGCTCAGCGACATGGCCGTGATTGCAGGGTTCGCCCGTGAAGAACCGGACCAGCCCGCGCCGCACGTTGCAGCAGGGGTTTGGTGCGGTGGCATTAGCGTCGCCCGAAGATCAGGCCAAGCACCCGTCTTTTGTGCTCGCGCCGCAGTTTCCCGTGCCGCTGGCCAATGATGCGTCGCAAACCTCGGTCTATGTGGATATTCTACCCCGGTTGATCGACCGGATCGCGCAGAACTACGCGGTTGACCGCAACCGCCTTTACGCGACTGGCCAGTCAGGCGGCTGCATGACCAGCCTCGCCCTCGGGATCGCACAGCCAGACCTGTTTGCCGCCACGCTCTGTGTTGCCGGGCAATGGGACGCCGCCGCCGTCGCACCGTTGGCGGATGACAGGCTTTGGGTGATCGTGTCCGAGGATGATACCAAGGCGTTTCCGGGTATGACCGCGATCATGGAGGTGCTGGGTGCCAATGGCGCGCACATCACCCGGGGCAGTCTGGATGCCAAGGCATCAGCGGATGATCAGGCGGCAGCGGTGGCGGCGATCCGCGCCAATGGGGTGGGCCGCAACGTATTCTTCACAACCTTTGCTGCGGGCAGTGTTCTGGACGCAGACGGTGCCGCGAAAGGGGCCGGGCATATGAACACCTGGTACTATGCCTATGACATCCCTGCCCTGCGCGACTGGCTTTTCGAACAAAGCCGCTGAGTTGGCCTGACCCAGCAATATGGACCGGCCCTGCGCCTGTCCTTCACCTTTATTACTCCGTAAATCAGGTCCGGTTTTACGCCACTAGAACGGGGTCTGGGGATCATGGTCAGCACGGCAGCAATAATGATCACAGCACCGCAGGCTGCTTTGACGATCAAGGAAATCACGGTGGTCTGCCGCGCAAGGCCGCCGACATGCCGCGCTTCCATCTTGCGCTCGAAGAAACCCAGACTGCCGGCATAGCCGCTGGCATGGCGGTCGGTTGGCAAAAGGCCGATGGTCGGCAGCGTATCGTTCGATCCGCTGATCATGCCGCTGTCAGGCGCAAGCTGGCTTGCAAGCATCACTGCGAGGGCTTCCTTATCGTCGCTGACCGGACCAGCAAGAGCCACTATCTCTCCGGGTTGCATCTGAAAATCAACGCTCTCAGCCCATCGCCGACATTCGACCCTTGCACGTTCTGCAGGGGCGGCGTTCCGGAAAGCCGCCGCCACAGACCTTGCGCTGCAATCCTCCCCGGACGGTTCCACGTTCAGGATGACCGTGCCATTCCCCCTTGCCCCCACCGATTATCTGTTGCCGGGCGACAGGGCGAGGATCGCTTGTGCCAGCGTCGTCCTGTCCAACCCGAAATGGCGGTAGAGGTCGCCGATGGTGCCGGTCTGGCCGAAATGTTCCACCCCATGCGATACGGTCCGGTGGCCGCAGACAGACCCCAGCCATGCCAGCGTGGCCGGATGCCCGTCTATCACGGTCAGGATCAGGCAATCGCGGGGCAAGGCGGCAAACAACGTCTCGATATGGCTGCGGGCGTCAGGCTTGCCCCGAACGCGGGCGCGTTGTGCGGCGGTCCAGCCTGCGTTCAGCCGGTCAGCAGAGGTGACCGCCAGCACCCCCACATCACGCCGTGCCTCGCCGATCAGGCCCGCGGCCGCTATCGCCTCGGGCGCGACGGCCCCTTGGTACGCGATGACGACCGAACAGTTGGGCCCCGGTTTGCGCAGCCAATAGGCACCGTCGATGGCGCCTTGGCGAAAGGCGTCGTCATGGCGTTTGCCGGGTTGTTCCAGCGGATTGGTGGTCAGGCGCAGATAGACCGACCCACCGGTTTCATCGCGCAGCCAGGTGCGTTCGTCTGTTCCGTCGCCATCGCGTTGCAGATAGTCGAAGGCCCATTCCATGATCACCGCCAGCTCGTCGGCAAAGGCAGGCTCAAACGCCGCCAGCCCGTCTTGCGCCATCCCGGTCAGCGGGGTGCCGATGGATTGATGCGCGCCGCCTTCGGGGGCCAGCGTCACGCCCGACGGAGTGCCGACAATGATGAAGCGGGCATCCTGATAACAGGCATAGTTCAGCGCATCGAGGCCACGGTGGACGAAAGGGTCATAGACCGTGCCGATGGGAAACAGCCGTTTGCCGAACAGGCTGTGGGACAGGCCAGCAGCACCCAGCAGCAAGAACAGGTTCATCTCGGCGATGCCCAGTTCAATATGCTGGCCTTCTGGCGCAAATTCCCATTTGGCGGTCGAGGGGATGCGATGCTCGATAAAGGCATCGGCCTGCACCTTGCGGGCGAACAGCTTGCGGCGGTTGACCCAAGGGCCAAGGCTGGTGGTGCCCGTCACATCGGGCGAGGTGGTGACGATCCGGGCGGCAAGGGCACTGTCGCCTTTGGACAGATCATCAAGTATCTTGCCAAAGGCGCCTTGCGTCGAAATCTCACGGTCGGTGTCCAGCGCGATGCGGGGCACGGCGATGCGGGCATCGTGAAACCGGCGGCGGCCCTTGGCGAAAAACGGAACGCGCGCCAGAAAATCGCGCAGCGCGGACGGGTCGGCGACGGTAGCAAACGCCTCCCACTCCTGCCCCGCTGGCACCCCCATATGCGCCTGCCAGCCCGCAAACTGCGTGGGGTTCATCAGGCCGCCATGGTTGTCCTTGTGGCCGGCAATCGGTGTGCCCCAACCCTTGATGGTGTAGGCGAGAAAACAGGTCGGCCTGTCGTGGGTGACGGCGTCAAACGCCTCGGCCATGGTCTGCACGCAGTTGCCGCCCAGATTTTCCATCAGCGCAGCCAGATCGGCATCTGATCGCCGCTCGATCAGAGCTGTCACATCGCCCTGATCCCCCAGATCATCCATCAGCCGCTTGCGCCAGACCGCCCCGCCCATAAAGGTCAGCGCGGCATACTGCTGGTTCGGGCAGGCATCGATCCAGTCGCGCAGCGCGCGGCCGCCAGGTTCGTCAAACGCGGCCCGTTGCAGCGCGCCGTGTTTGATCCGCACCACATCCCAGCCAAAGGCATCGAAGATCTTCTCGATCCGGCCAAACAGACCTTCCCGCACGATCCCATCCAGCGACTGCCGGTTATAGTCGATGATCCACCAGCAATTGCGCAGGCCGTTTTTCCAGCCTTCCTGCAACGCCTCATACACATTGCCCTCGTCCAGTTCCGCATCGCCCACTAGCGCCACCATCCGGCCCAAGGGCAGATCGCGGCCCCAGTCCTTGGCGGCGATATAATCCTGCACCAAGGATGCAAACGAGGTGATCGCCACCCCCAGCCCCACCGACCCGGTGGAAAAATCCACATCGTCAACATCCTTGGTGCGCGACGGGTAGGATTGCACCCCGCCAAGGCCACGGAAATTCTCCATCCTCTCACGGTCCAGATTGCCCATCAGATACTGGATAGCATGAAACACCGGCGAGGCATGGGGCTTGACCGCCACCCGGTCTTGCGGGCGCAGGGCCGAGAAATACAGGGCGGTCAGGATGGACACCATCGAGGCAGAGGACGCCTGATGCCCGCCGATCTTGATCCCGTCCACCTTGGGCCGGATGTGATTGGCGTGATGGATCATCCAGTGCGACAACCACAGCAGCCGCTGTTCAATGGTTTTCAGATGGGGCAAATCGGGCATCGGCAACTCCTTTGGACAAGAATATCGCAGTACTTGGGCGAGATTCCGGCATTTTACCTGTCTTTTCGCACTCCGATTGCTTATATTCGGCGTCAAGTTGACAAGAGGCGCTGATTTTCGGCGTATATCACGTGAAACTGGATCAGATCGACCACCGAATTCTGAAAGAACTGCAGGCAGATGCGCGCATCTCGCATCAGGAACTGAGCGAGCGTGTCGGCCTGTCGCCCTCGCCCTGTGCGCGGCGCATCCGCCGGCTAGAGGCTGAAGGCTTCATCACCGGCTACAGCGCCGTGGTGGACGAGGTACGCATGGGCTTTGGCTTCAGTGTCTTCGTCTCCGTCAAGCTGGATCAGCAGGTGGACCGCAAACTTGTCGAGTTCGAGCGCGAGGTCAAACTCTGCCCCGAAGTTGTAGAGTGTTGGCTGATGACCGGCAGCTTCGACTATCTGCTTCGCATTTCGGTTATCGACCTGAACGACTTCGAGCACTTTTTGACAGGACGTCTAACCAAGATCGGCGGGGTTGCTTCGATAGAATCTTCAATCCCTATCCGATGGGTAAAGCGGCAATCCGCGCGGATCAGCTGAGCTCAGGACTTGCTCTCTGATCACGGCCAGAGCATGACGGTTGCAACGACAGCGACAACTCTGAGGCAAAACTTCGCACATCTTTCGTATCGCGTCACCACCCTACGCCCGAATTTCAATGGCCTTAGAGTCAATACCTCTTAAACCTCTTGCCGGGTTTTCACTTCTTGATTGTTTCTGGACACCAAGGGTTGTCGCGTTGACGTCGCCCCCTGCACCTCGCCAATTTGAGGTAGACTCTGGCCTAACAGACAGTACCACAGACGAAGCGCAGCAGGTTTACCCAAGCGCGCCGTATTTGTGAACGCTGGCCCCCGCCGGAATTGCATAGGGCATCGCGCCCGCATCCCGCACCGACTGGATCGCGTTTTCCCAGCTTTGCCGGATGCCGATGTCAAAGCCATCCTCCACCAGCCGCGAATCCGGGCCCATCAGGCGCGTCATCAGAATGTTGCCGACCCGGTCATAGACCGCATCATAATGCGGCACCCATTTTTCCTGCACGACGACGCATTTCATGCCGATCTTGGCCGCCGTCGCCGCCACCATCCGGGTGTGGTTCGACTGCACCCCGCCAATGGACACCAACGTATCGGCCCCCGACGCGATGGCATCCGGCACGATATACTCCAGCTTGCGCAGCTTGTTGCCGCCCATGGCCACCCCGGAATTGCAGTGATCGCGCTTGGCATAGATCTGCACCTTGCCACCCAGAGCTTCAGTCAGGCGGGGCAAATGTTCGATAGCGGTCGGCCCGAAGGTCAGGGGATAGCGGTCGAATTTTTCAAGCAAGGACATGTGGCTGTCTGCATGGTTCAGGTGGAGAGAAGGCTAACAGGGCAGCCGAAAATATGGCTTTCCACCAAGGAATTGGATCGAATCGACCGAAACATCCTGCGCGCTTTGCAAAAGGACGGGCGCTTGGCCAATGCCGATCTGGCAAAAATGGTCAACGCCAGTGCGGCGACCTGCCATCGCCGCACACAGCGGCTGTTTGAGGAGTGGTATATCGGGTCGGTCCGCGCGCAGGTCAGCCCCGGGGCGGTGGGTCTTGGCGCGCTGATCATGGTCGGTGTGGTGCTGGACCGGTCGACGCCGGAAAGCTTTGCCGCGTTCGCAAAGGCGTTCGGCGCGATGAAAGAGGTGCTGGACTGCAACCTTGTCGCCGGGGATTTCGACTATCTGCTGAAAATCCGGGTGCGGGAAATGGCGGGGTTCAACCTGCTGCACGGGCGCATGCTGATCACCCTGCCCGGTGTGCGGCAGATCAGGACGTTCTCCGTGCTGAAAGAGGTCAAGGAAAACGCGCCACTGGCCTTTTGACAGGCGGGCAACAGCGGTAGTCCAAACCAACGATCCGCTGCTTATGACCCCGTTTCAAGATCACGCAACCGGTATGCGCCGGCCTGACAGATCTTCCACTGGCCCCCTGCCCGCTAGAGTGGCACCAGATTAAGCCCCTTAGGGAAGGGAGCGCCTTGTTGCCCGCATGAAAGCTTTGCAGCACGGCCACCCCCCCGCTTTTCGCCGCGGTGGCCAAGCGGGTCACCCCGGGCAGCAAGTGGTCATCGGTGCCATGACGACGCGGTTGCGCAAGGCGATGCCGCAGGTCAGCGGCAAGGAGGCGAATAATGCGGGATATGACGTCGGATTGGTCCTGCGCAGAGAGATCGGCCTGTTGCCTTGACCGCAATCTAGGCACCGTGAGTGCTTCGGATTGGACGATTAATTGCGGTCGATCCCAGAAAGAAGGTTTCTGAATTCTGATGCCAATAGACAACCTTGACCGACATCCGCACCTTCATCGCGGTGGCCCGCGAGGGCAGTTTCACCTAGGCGGCGACGAAATACGGCGTCTCGCAATCGGCGGTCAGCTACGCCGTGCGGATGCTGGAGGAGCGGCTGGGCGAACAGGTGGCGCGAGACAGGATCGCGCTGCGGATCGGGGCGGATTACGCCCAGAAAACGGTCGCATCCCCCGGCTACCTTGCAACGCATGGCACGCCACAGCCACCGCATGACCTGATGGCGCATGGCTGCGTTTGATGCGCCTGCCAACGTCAGGCGGGCTTTAGCCCATGTCCGATGCGAAAGAGGGTGAGGATATCCCCGTGCGGCCAAAAGGGCGCGGTATCTTCAACACCGTACCGATGATCCTTGCGGCGGTGCTGGACGGCATCGGTCTGGCGTCCCTGCCGGATGGCATTCTGAACCCGCTGATAGCTGAGGGACGACTGGTGCAGGTGCTGGCGGATTGGACGCCGAAGCGGCCCGGATACCACCTCTATTACCCGAGCCGGAAACAGCCATCGCCCGCGTTCAGCATCGTTCTGGATGCGCTGCGAAAACACCGCGCACAGACGGCTGAGCCGGGGTGAACCGTGCTTCTTCTGCCCGGACTAAAGCGCAAAGCGCGCCGGGCAATGCCCCATTGCCCTCTCGTTGCGCATCTCAACAAGGCACGCCGGAGAGCAGCGCCGTTTCCATGAAGCGTCAACCCGCCCCAAGCGCAGGTCACACAGACCCGGGCTTTCGGCAACAGGCGTTCCAAGTGTAGGCGTGCGCGACCCTCTACTGCCCCGCCGCGCTCATGTTCTCGACAATGACCGCGATGCCTTGACCTCCCCCGATGCACATGGTGGCCAGACCGTAACGCCCCTCACTTCGCTGCAATTCATGGATCAGCTTGATCAAGATGATGGCCCCCGATGCCCCGATCGGGTGGCCAAGCGCCACAGCGCCCCCGTTGGGATTGGTCTTTTCAGGGGGAAATCCCAATTCCTGTGCAACCGCACAAGCCTGCGCCGCGAAGGCTTCATTCGACTCGATCACGTCAAGATCATCGACCGTCAGCCCGGCGCGCGCCAAAGCCTGCTTGACCGCAGGCACTGGGCCAAGGCCCATCACCGCGGGGGCGACGCCGCCCAGACCATAGGCCACGATCCGGGCCAACGGCACCACACCGCGCGCGGCGGCAACTCCGGCCTCCATCAGCACAAGGGCCGCTGCCCCATCGTTGATCCCCGACGCATTGCCCGCCGTGACGGTGCCGTCTTTCCTAAAGGCTGGGCGCAATTTCTCCATGTCGCCAGGCGTCACCTGCAGGCGCACATGCTCATCGGTGTCAAACACCACATCCGCCCTGCCCTTTTTCACGTTCAAAGGCAGGATCTGGCTGACAAAACGCCCTTCCGAAATGGCCTGTGCGGCGCGGCGGTGGCTTTCGACGGCGAAAGCATCCTGTGTGGCACGATCAATGCTGCGCTGTTCGGCCACGTTCTCGGCGGTGATGCCCATATGCCCATGGCCGAAGGGGTCGGTCAACGCACCGACCATCATATCCGTCGCGGCCAGATCGCCCATCTTCTGACCGACGCGGCCTTGGGTGATCAGATGGCCAGCCCGGCTCATGTTTTCGGTGCCACCTGCCAGCGTAATATCGGCATTGCCCAACAGGATTTGTTCGGCAGCCGTGACCACCGCCTGCAAGCCCGAGCCGCAGAGCCGGTTCAAGGTCAACGCCGGGGCGCTGTCGGGCACCCCGGCCCGCAGCGCCACGATGCGCGAGATATACATGTCTTCGGGGGCGGTATGGATCACGTTGCCAATCACGGTCTGACCAATGTCAGCACCTGTGCAACCTGCCCGGGCAATCGCCTCACGCGCGACAGCGGCACCAAGATCGCCGGGGGATATGCCCGCAAGCGCCCCCTGAAAACCGCCGATGGCGGTGCGCACACCGGATGCGATGATGACGGAACGGGTCATGGGAGGCTCCTTTGGGTCAGATGGTCGGAAGGATGGCAATGGCACGCGCGGCAAAACGTTCGGCCAGATGGCCAAGGGTTGCCGCATTGTCAGAGGCCGCATTTCCCGCACGGGCACGGTCGGCGATGCCGACAAAGATCACGGCAAAGCGGAACAGGGCGAAGACCTTGTGAAACGGCAATAGTGGCGAGGCCTGCGCCAGCCCCTGCTGGTAGCGCGCGACAAACTGCGCCTCGGTTGGCAGGCCCAGTGCTGCGTGATCCAGCCCGAGGATGCCGCCATATTCATCAGGGCTCGTGTGCCACGGCATGACGCAAAACCCCAGATCGGCGAGCGGATGACCAAGGGTTGACAGCTCCCAATCCAGTATGGCCACCACACGCGGTTCGGTCGGATGGAACAGCATGTTGCCCAGCCGGAAATCGCCATGCGCAAGGCTGATCGCCCCATCATCCGGCGGCAGGTTGGCGGGCAGCCAATCGGCCAGCTGATCAAGGGCCGGAATGGGCACGCTTCCCGACGCGTGCCATTGCCGCGACCAGCGCGCGATCTGGCGTTCGAAATAGTTGCCGGGTCTGCCATAATCGCCAAGCCCCACCGCATCCGGCCGCACGGCGTGCATCTGCGCCAGCGCATCTGCCATGCCCATCCAGATCGCGGCACGGTCGGGTGCTGGCAATTCTGGCAAGGCGCAGTCGGTAAAGACGCGGCCCTCGACACGCTCCATCAGGTAAAATGGCGTGCCCAACAGGCCCGGGTCTTCGTGCAGCAGGATCGGCCTAGGCACCGGCACGCCCGTCGGATGCAGCGCCGCAAGCACCCGGTATTCCCGTTCAATCGCGTGGGCCCCTTGCAGGATCGGCCCGGCGGGCTTTTTGCGAAGCACCATCCGGCGCGCGCCCCAGGTCAGGAAATAGGTCGGGTTCGACTGCCCGCCGCTGATCCGGTCCAGCGCGAAGGTCGCCTCGGCCCCGAATGTCTGCGCAAGGTAGGACTGCAATGCCGGCACGTTGATGTCCGTAGCGGTCATGGCGCATCCCCGCTGCGCGCAACGTCGCGCAGACGAAACTTCTGGATCTTGCCCGTGGCGGTGCGCGGCAAGGTGCCGAACACAAAGCGGCGCGGCAGTTTGAAGCCCGCCAGTTGCGCCCTGCAAAAGCTGCGCATGTCATCCGCAGTCACATGATGGCCGGGCTTCAGTTCAAGGAACGCGCAGGGGATTTCGCCCCATTTCGGATCGGGTGCCGCGACCACAGCCGCCAGCAGCACCGCCGGATGCAGATGCAGGACATTCTCGACTTCCAGACTGGAGATGTTTTCCCCGCCCGAAATGATGACATCCTTTGCGCGGTCACGGATTTCAATCTCGCCATTCGGGTGGCGCACAGCCAGATCGCCGGTGCGAAACTGCCCCCCGGCAAAGGCGGCTTCGGTCGCGGCGGGATCGCGGTGGTAGCCTGCCATCAAGGTATTGCCGCGCAAGGCAATTTCGCCGGGCGTAACGCCATCCCAAGCTACGTCGTCTCCGCTGTCATCCACCACGGCGACCCGGTTGGCGGTGATATGCCGATGGCCCTGTCGTGCCAGACGTATCGCCTTTGCCTCGGTGGATTGACTGGCATCATCCGGGTCCAGCGCGCACATCGTCACCGGACCATAGGATTCCGTCAGCCCATAAAGATGGACAAACTCAAAACCCAAAGCCTCCAACCCCGCAATAAGCGCGACAGAGGGCGAGGCTCCGCCAGACGCCACCCTGACCCGCGTTGTGGCGTCAGTCGGACGATCCGGGTGGTTCAAGAGCATGTAAAGCACCACCGGCGCGCAGGCCATGTGGGTCACGCCATGGGCCGCGATGGCGGCAAAGATGTCGGCAGGATCGACCCGGTCCAGACAGACATGCACGCCTCCCGCCGCCGTCACCGCCCAGGTGTGGCACCAGCCATTGCAGTGAAACATCGGCAGGGTCCAAAGATAGACCGTATCGCGCCCCAGTCCCAAAGCCAGCACATTGCCCAGTGCATTCAGATAAGTGCCCCGGTGATGGTACACCACGCCCTTGGGATGCCCGGTGGTGCCGGACGTGTAGTTCAGGCAAATCGGCTGCCATTCATCGGTGATCGCGGCAAACAGATCAATGGCAGGCACCGGGCCAGACAGCAGATCAAGGCCCGTCTTACCCTCCAACGCGCGCAAAATGTGGCACGGGCGACCGGTGTCGTTCGCAGCCTCGCTTGCGGTAATCGCCGTGGTCTCGTCACACAGGATCAACCGGCTGTCGGAATGATCAAGGATATAGCCCACCGTCGCCGCATCAAGCCGGGTGTTGATACTGTTCAGCACGGCCCCCAACAGCGGCACGGCATAATGCGCCGCCAGCATCTCTGGCCGGTTCGGCAGCATCACCGACACCACATCGCCAGTCCCCACACCCTGCGCCTGCAAAAAGGCTGCCATCCGCGCCACGATATCGCCGAACGCAGCATAGCTCCACCGTCTGTCGCGCCAGACAACGGCCAGCCGATCCGGGTATGCGCTCAGTGCCCGGTCCAGAAAATCCAGCGGGGTCAGCGGTTGATGGTTCGCAGCGCGGCGCGCAAGATGCAGATCGTTTTGCATGGCGCGGCCCTAGACGCCAGCGCCCGGCGCCCAGCGCCAGAACGCGCGGTCTTCGGCGGCCAGAGTGCGGTCCAGCACCATCATGTGAACCTCGTCCGCGCCATCCACCAGCCGGGCCTGACGCGCGTAGCGGTAGATCCATTCCAGCGGCGTATCGGTGGAATATCCCCGCGCGCCGTTGATCTGAATCGCGGTGTCGGCGGCCTTGTGCAGCAGGTTCGCGACATGCACCTTGGCCATCGACACTTCTTTTCGCGCATAGCTGCCCTGATCCAGCTCCCAGGCGGCCTTCATCACCAGCAGACGCCCGATCTCGATCTGCATCGCCAGATTGCCCAGCATCATGCGAATGCTTTCGCGGTCCGCCAACCGCTCGCCGAAGGCAACGCGTTGGGCCGCGTAGGCGCGGGCAATCTCGACACAGCGTTTTGACAGCCCAAGCCAGCGCATGCAGTGGGTCAGACGCGCGGGGCCCAGCCGCATCTGCGTCAGCTTCAGCCCTTCGCCCTCGCCGATCAGCACGTTGTCCGCCGAAACCTCCAGCCCATCAAAGGTCAGCTCGCAATGCCCGCCATGCTCCTCTGGTCCCATGATGCCGATGCGCCGCTCGATCTGCCAGCCAGGTTGATCGCGGTCGAACAGGAAGGCGGTCAGCCCCTTGCGGGCATCATCCGACGTGCGGGCCATCAGGATGAAATGCTGAGCTTCGGCGGCCCCCGTGATGTACCATTTGCGCCCGGTGATGCGGTAGCTGTCGCCGGTGCGAACCGCGCGTGTCAGCATCATCGACGGGTCTGACCCGGAACCGGGATGCGGTTCGGTCATGGCGAAAGCAGACCGGACGCGCCCCTGCACGATCGGCTGCAACCAACGGTCCTGCTGCGCCGGTGTTGCAGCCTGTTCCAGCACCATCATGTTGCCGTCATCCGGGGCAGCCGAATTGAACACCACAGGGCCAAAGATGGAACGGTTCATCTCCTCATAGCAAACCGCCATGCCAACCTTGCCCAAACCCTGCCCGCCGGTCTGGGGTTTCAATTGCAGACACCACAACCCCTCGGCGCGGGCCTTGGCGCGCAACGGCTCCAGCCGGTCATGCCGGATATTGCCATGGGCGTCATAGGCGGCAGGATCAGCTTCTACCGGCAGGATTTCATCCTCGACAAACCGGGCAATGCGGGCGCGGAAGTCTTCGACGCGCGGCGGGATGGTGAAGTCCATGGACTGTCCTTTACAACGTGGACACGAGGTGGCCGCCATCGGCCACAATCTCGGTTCCAGTAATGAAACCGCTGGCATCCGAGGCCAGCAACAAAAGCGCGCCGTCCAGATCCGATGGCTGCCCCAACCGCCTTTGGGGCACACGGCGGATCAGCGCCTGACCGGCATCCGAAGCAAAAAACGCGCGGTTCAGATCGGTTTCGATATAGCCGGGGCAAAGCGCATTCACCCGGATACCATACCGCGCCCATTCCAGCGCCAGCGATTTTGTCAGATGCACCACGCCCGCCTTGGCCGCCGCATAGGCCGACAGATTGCCCGCCACCCGCAAGCCAAGGATGGACGCAATATTGATGATGCTGCCGCCTTTGCCCGCCGCGATCATCGCGTTGGCCGCCGCCTGCGCGACGCGAAAGACGCCGGAAAGGTCGGTGTCGATCACCTTGTCCCAACCGTCCGCCGTGGTGTTCAACGCAGGCCCGTCGTGCGTGACGCCCGCGTTGTTGATCACGATGTCGAAAGCACCATGCTGAAACGCCGCATGCACCTGCGCGCTGTCCGTCACGTCCAGCGCAATTGGCCGTGCAATGCCGCCCGCCGCCGCCACCAGCGCACAGGTCTCTTCCAGCGCCGCGTGCCGCCGGGCGGCGACCGTGACCTGAACGCCCGCCCCGGCCAAGGCTTGCGCGAAATGCCGGCCAAGCCCGCCAGAGGCCCCGGTGATCAGCGCGGATTTGCCCTGCAGATCGTCAAACATCGGTGTGCCCTGACAATGCTTCGGCGCGGCGGATCGCCGCCACGATGGATGCAGCATCCACCGGCACCGCCAGATTGGCCAGATGCGGGGCAGTCATTGTCCAGCGCGCAATGTCCTCGATTTCGGTCGGGGTGGCATCAATCAGCCCAAGCTGCGCAAGCGATGTCGGCAGGCCGATCTCGCGGTAAAACTGCAGCAGTTCCCCGATGAACGCGTCTGTCCGACCCTCGGCTGCCAGTTGCACCAGCAGCGCCCAGGCAATCTGATCGCCGTGGATCGCATCGCGGGTGCCGCGCACCTTGACCAGCCCCCGCGTCAGCGAATGCGCCAGCGACAGGCCGCCGTTTTCAAAGCCAAGGCCGCTCATCAGCAGGGTGGCCTCGATGACGGCCTCCAGATCGGGGGTCACCTCTCCGCGCGCGGCGGCGGCAACGCCTGCCACCCCGTGGCGGCGCAGGGTGGCATAGCAGGCATCCGCAACCGCAATCGCCGTCAGCGTCGGGCGGGTGCCGAATGGCGTGATGCCCGTCCCATCGCGGCAGCCATCCGCCTCGAACTTCTTCGAGATGGCATCGCCGATCCCCGCCAGCAGGAACCGCAAGGGCGCCTTGGCGATCAGCGCGGTATCTACCAGAACCGCCTCCGGGCTGCGATGCAGCCGGTCCACCGCGATCATGGTGTGGTGATCATCATACATCGCAATCGCCGCACTGGTCGGGCTGTCGTTCGACGCGATGGTCGGCACCGTCACCACTGGCAGGCGCAGCTTCAGCGCGACGGCCTTGGCCGCATCCAGCGACTTGCCGCCGCCGATGCCCACCGCAATGCCCGGCACCACACCGCCCAGCGAGGCGATCAGCCCATCAATGGCCGGATAGGTGATCTCGCCCTCAAACGGCCGCAAGATCGGCACCAGCCCAGCCGCTGCGCAAACCGCAGCCAACCTGTCGCCCAGCATCGAAAGCACAAAGGCATCTGCCACGATCAACGGGTTCGACCCGAAAGGTGCCGCCACCTGCCCCAACAGATCAAACGCACCGGGGCCCTGATAATAGCGATGAGGGGCCCCGAACAGGCAGACAGCAGCCGGCAGGCTCATCGGATCAATCCTTTCAACGCGGCATCGCCAAGACCAATGGTGTCGTAATGCTGGCGCGTCGCCTCCAGCTTGGTGAAGACATCCTCATAGCCCAAAGCCGCACCCTGCGGGTCAACATAGACATAGCCGCCTGTCACATGGAACAGCGTGACCATCTCGGTCACGTCATCGGGAACGACCAGCGTGTGGGTCTCGCCCGGAGGCTCAAAGGCATAGCTGAACGGCACCGCCTCCCAGTCATGCTCCAGATAGCGCCAGCGCCCGCGCAGGGTGAAGGCATGCACCGGACCCGCGTGGCGATGACGCGACAGCACGCCCGCCTTGCGGACGCGCAAAAGGTTTACGTAGTAGCCCTGACTGACGCTCAGAACCAAGGGCCTGAACCACACCCCGGGCGCTTGCGGCACCCAAAGCTGCGGATCGGCCTCCAGGTCCAGCGCGCCGGGCGTGAAGATATCGGCCATCATGCCGAACGGCTGCGGTCTGGCATAGGCCACGGCACTGTTGTCGCGGCGGTCGGTTGGCACGGTCATCGGCATCCCCTTGCGCTCAGTCGTCCAACGGGAAAGCGTCGCTCGGCGCACCGAAGGCGCAATAGCCGCCATCGACCGGCAAAGTGACCGCCGTGATGAATTTGGCGCGGTCCGAGGCCAGGAACAGCATCGCCTCGGCAATATCCTCCGCCGTGCCCATCTTGCCCATGGGGGTGCGCCTGCGGATGCGCCCCTCATCAATCTTGCCCTCGGCGATCAGCTTTTCGGTCAGGGGCGTCAGCATGTAGCCCGGTGCCACGGCATTGACGCGAATGCCATGCGGTCCCCATTCACAGCCCAGAACCCGGGTCAACATGCCGATCCCGGCTTTTGCGGCGCTGTAAGCGGTGCGCACCGGCAGGCCCAGAACACCGGCGATGGAGTTGAGGTTCAGGATCACGCCCGATCCCCGGTCAATCATGCCCGGCGCGACGGTCTTGGACACCAGATATGTCCCCGTCAGATGAATGTCGATCAGCCGCTGCCAATGTGCCAGCGGCTGGTCAACCGTCGGGGTAAAGCTGTCGGGAACCCCCGCGTTGTTGACCAGAATGTCGATCTTGCCACAGCGGGCGATGGCCTCGGCCACCATCGCATTGACCGCAGCCTCGTCTGACACGTCGCCTGCGATGGCGATATGGCCCTCGCCCAGACTGCGGGCGGCGGCCTCGGCGGCCTCAAGCCGGATGTCGTTGATGATGACCCGCGCGCCTTCACGGGCAAAGACGCGGGCGGTGGCCAGCCCAAGCCCGCTGCCCGCGCCGGTGATGAGGGCGACCCTGCCTTGCAGTTCCATGCTAGTTTCCCTCCACAATCGCGCGCAGCATGCGCGGCAGATCAACGCCGTATTTGGCCTCAAGATATTCCTGCGAGCCGCATTCGAAGAAGCTGTCGGCAAGCCCGACCTTGATCAGCGGTTTCATGATGCCCGCATCATACAGCGCCTCGACCACCAGCGTGTTCAGCCCGCCCGTGGTCTTGTGGTTTTCCGCCACAATCAGCCGGTCAAACCGCTTTGCAAAGGCGATCACTCCAGCAGTGTCGAAGGGCTTGATGGTGCCCACATGCAGAACCGATGAGGCAATCCCCTGCCCCGCGGCAAGCCGCGCGGCATCCACCGCACGGGCCGACATGTAGCCGGTCGAGATGATGCCGACCGTGCCGCCGCCTTCGTGGATCACCTGTGCTTTGCCAAGCTCGAAGCGATAGCTGTCGGGCAGTTCCACAGGCACCTTGCCGCGCAGGCTGCGGACGTAAACCGTGCCGGGAATATCCGCCACAGCGCGCACGACCTGCTTCAGTTCTGTCGCGTCGCAGGGGTCGATGATGGTCAGATCCGCGATGCCGCGCATCATGTTCAGGTCTTCGGTCGCCTGATGGGTGGCCCCGTAGCCGTTCACAAGGCCCGGCATCCCGGCGAATATCTTCACGTTTGCCTTGGAATGGGCGCAAGCGATTGCCACGAAATCATAGGCCCGCCGGGTGATAAAGACGGAATAGGTGGTGCAATAGGCAATCTTGCCAACCTTGGACATGCCCGCCGCAATCATCAGCAGATCTTGCTCGGCCATACCGACGTTGAAGAACCGCGTCGGATGCGCGTCGCGGAACGGCAGGATATCGCTGTAGCGGCCCATGTCGGCCGTCAGGCCGACGATCTCGGGCCGTTCGCGGCCCAGTTCGGCCAATGTGGTGCCAAATGGTGCAAGCTCGGTCGTTTTTCCGGCGATGTCGATCAACTCGCCCATGCCACGGGTGCGACCGGTGTGAAGGGGTTCAGCCATGTGTGGACTCCAGTTCAGCTTTCAGAGCGTCCCATTCGGAATTATCGACCCGGACGAAATGGGCGCGGTCGCGGGCCACAAGGGTCGGCACCCCGTGGCCGGGCGTTGTGCGCAGGACAATGGCCTTGGGGCGACCGTTCTTGGCGCGCGCGCCTGCAAGGGCCGTGACCAAAGCCGCCATGTCATTGCCGTTCACCTCGACCGTATCCCAGCCAAAGGCGGTGAACTTGTCGGCCACAGGCTCGATCTGCACAGTCACCGGACCGTCCGCCTGAATCCCGTTGCAGTCGATCAGCGCCACAAGGTTGTCGCACTTGAAGGTGGCAGCCCCCATCGCGGCCTCCCAGGTCGAACCCTCCTGCAACTCACCATCCGAGAATTCGCAGAAAACGCGCGACGGGCGGCCATCCAGTTTCAACCCGATCGCCATGCCGACCGCCTGCCCCAGACCGTGGCCCAGTGACCCGCCGACCATCTCAACCCCCGGAATATCGTCGAAGGTGCTCATCGGCAGGCGCGAACCGTTCAGGCCGTAACTCGGCAGCTCTGCGGCCTCCAGATAGCCCGCCTCGGCCAGCACCGCATACATCGCAATCGCATAGTGGCCGGTGGACAGCACAAAACGGTCGCGGTCTTCCCATGCGGGGTTGGCGGCATCATAGCGCAATTCGTGGAAATAGATCGCGGCAAGGCAGTCGGCGATGCCAAGCCCTTGCGCGATATAGCCTTCGCCCTTGCCGCTTGCCATGTGCAGCATGGTGCGCCGAAGGTTCAGCGCCCGCGCCTTCAGCGCAGGCAGGTCCGCGCTGCCGGGGGGATGGTTGAGGGTCGTCATAGGTTATGCTCCACGATAAATCAGGTGAGGGACAGGCCCGCACGCGCCCAGGGCCGCGACACAAGCTGCCCAAGGCTGGACAGTGTGATGAAGGCTGTCCGCAGGTCGGGGCCGCCAAAGCAGAGGTTGGTGGTATAGGGGTCGGGCAGGTCTATCCGCTCGACCAGCGCGCCATCCGGGGCGATCACCACGATGCCGCCGATCCGCAGGCACGCGATGGCGATGTTGCCGCAGGCCTCGACCGCAAGGGAATCGTAGCGTTGGAACCCGGGCAATCCTGCGACCAGATCGCCTCCGGTCGGCGACGGCCAGCTTGCGCGCCCCAGCACACCCGGTGCCGTCACCGGGTAAGACCACAGCCGCCCCGACGAGGTTTCCGCCACATAAAGCGTGCTGCCGTCCGGCGACAGGCCAATGCCGTTTGGCCCGATCAGGGGAAACGCGACCTCCTGAATCAGGCTGCCATCGGCCTTGGCGTAGTAAACCGCGCCGAAATCCAGTTTGCGGCCCTGACGGTGGCCGTGATCGGTGAAATAGAACCCGCCGTGCCTGTCAAATACGATATCATTTGGCGCGGCCAACGGCACATCACCGCAGCGATCATACAGCAGGTCAACCGTGCCGGTCTGCGCATCAACGCGCTGGATCGACCCGCCCTGATTGTCGGGGGCTTTGCCAACGGGCCTCAGGCCATGGGTGTTGTCCCAGGTAAAGCCGCCGTTGTTGCAGACATAAATCGCGCCGTCCGGGCCAAGCGCCGCACCGTTCGGGCCGCCGCCTGTATCTGCCAGCCGATAACTTTTGCCGCCCACGATCCGCGTCAGACAACCCGCCGCAATCTCGGTCACGACAAGGCTGCCGTCTGGCATTACCACCGGCCCTTCCGGGAAAGCCAACCGCTCAGCCAGGATGATCTGCCCGGTCATTCTGCCACCCGCGTCAGCGCCACATTCAGACAGCGGGCCAGGTCAGCGATCGAGGCGACAAGCACCTCGGGGCTATGGTCGGCAAGCGCGTGTGCATCATAAAACCCATAGCTGACGGCGATGGCTGGCATGCCGCAGGCATGCGCGGCGATCACGTCCTGCGGCCCGTCGCCCACATACACCGCATCCGCCGCCCGCGCATTCGCGCGCTCCAGCCCAAGAAGGATCGGCGCGGGATGGGGTTTGCGCTCCACCGTATCCTCCGCCGTCACGATGGCCACAAAGCTGTCGGGCGGGATGCCCGCCACGCCAAGGTCGATCAGCGTGCGCTCCAGCCCCTTGTTGGTCACGAGGCTTGGCTTGCGCCCGCTGCGCACCAGTTCGGCGATCAGGTCGGCCACGCCGGGAAAGACCGCGATGTGGTCGGTGCAGGCCGGATAGGTGTCGCGATAGGCGGCAAACAACTCGTCGGTTTTTTCAGGGGCGACACGGGTGAACAATTCATGCGGGCGCATTGCGAAAATATCATGCTCTGGCACACCCGATGGCGGGAAATCGGCGTTCAGCAGGCTGCGAAAGACCCTGCGGTAACACTCGGTCACAGCGGCGCGGGTATCGACCAGCGTGCCGTCAAGGTCGAACATCACATGGGTCTGCGGGAAATTCTTCATGGCGTGCCTTGCGTAAGTCGCGGGGCAAGCAGCGCCGCGCGGTGTTTCCAAAGGGGGATGAGATCGCGGCCAAGGTCGCGGAACAGCGGATAGGCCGCCGCATATCTGGTCACCCAGACCGGGTCTGGCACGACGGTATCGGCAATGCGCACCATGCGAAGGGCCGCTGTTTCGAGGTCTGGATGAAAGCCCGCGTGAACGGCGGCCAGCATGGCCACGCCCAAAGCGCCGGTTTCCTCCACCTCGGGCAGCAGCAGCGGGCGGTTCATCACGGCGGCGCAAATCTCGCACCAAAGGCGGCTTCGCGCGCCGCCTCCGGTCAGGCGGATATCGGTCACGGGTGCAGAAAGTGCCGCGTAGCAATCCACCATCGAGAAGGCGACGCCTTCCATCACCGCCCGGATCAGGCTGATCGGGCTGGTCGCCATGTCGAGGCCGAAGACAGAACCGCGTGCCGTCGGATCATGGCGTGGGGCCGTCATGCCGGAGGTGCCGAAATAGGGATGCACGATCAGGCCATCGGCCACTGGCGGCAAGGTGCGCGCCTCGGCCTCGATGCGGGCAAAGACGGTGGGGTCATCGGCCGGGAAATCGGTCTGACCAAAGGCTTGCAATGCCCAATCAAGACACAGCGACCCGCCGCCTGTGTTCGACATCAGCCGCTGCCAGCGCCCGCCCGGCATCAGAAACAGAAAGCCCACGTTGCGCGGCTCCAGCAAAGGCGCGTCGATGGTAAGATTGTTCATGAAGCTGGTGCCGATCACCGTCACCGCCTGCCCCGGTGCCAAGGCGCCGACGCCAATGGCCGCAGCGACGGCATCACCTGCGCCAGTGACGACCGGGGTGCCCGCCGCAAGGCCCGTCAAGGCGGCAGCCTCTGCAGTGATGCGCCCGACCAGATCGCCCGTCGCCAGAACAGGGGCCAGACAACGCGCGATGTCCGCCACGCCTGCCAGTGCCAACAGGTCGGGCGAAACACAGCGGTTGCGGATATCGCAGGGAAAGAACGACAGGTCAGATTGGTCGGTGGCGATGACGCCGGTCAGGCGGAAGTTGATGTAATCTTTGGCACAAAACACGGTGGAAATTCTGGGCATAGCGCTGCGGATCGTGCGATTTCAGCCACGACAGCAGAACCAAAGGCAGGCCGGGGATCGGCGCATTGCCGCAAATGTCGAACATCGCCTCGTCGCGGCCATCGTCATGCCAGTCGGCCAACAGCCCAGCCGCCCGGGCGTCGGGCCATGCCACGGCGCGGCCCAGCGGGTGCCCGGCTGCATCCAGTGTCCACAGCCCGCCCATATGACCGCTGACGCCGATGGCCGCGATCTCGGACGGGTCGATCCCCGCCTTGCCTATCGCCTCGCGGATCGTTTCGGCCACGGCGGCGAAGGTCAGGTCCATGTCCTCCTCGTGCCAGTCCGGATGCGGGTGGAAGACCGGAGTCTGACGCCGCGCCGTCGCCAGCGCCTCGCCGGTTTCGGCCCGCAGAACCACGGTCTTTGTGGCCGTCGTGCCCTTGTCTATGCCCAGAACATAGGTCATGCGGCCCCTCCATCGGCGAGTGTCGCCCGGGCGGCGGAGTGGCGGCGGTACACGTCGCGGGCCGCGCAATAGAGGCTGAACCAGCCATCATATTCGGCCTGCGCGATGGGATCGGGCGTGTAACGTGCGGCTGTCCGGGTTGTCTGCGCGACTGCCGTTTCCAGATCCGGCCAAAGTCCGGTTGCGGCCCCGGCCAGCAAGGCCACACCCAGCGCGCCGGATTCCTGCGCCTCTGACACCTCAATGGGCAGGCCGCACACATCGGCGAACATCTGTGCCCAGAACGGGCTGCGGCTGCCGCCTCCGGTCAGGATCAGGCTCGTGGCCTCGCCCTGCATCGCGGCAAAACAATCGCGGGTGGCATAGCACATCGCCTCATAAACCGCGCGCAACAGGTGGTCGCGGGTGGTATGGCTGCCCATTCCGAAGAACACGCCCCGCGCCTGCGCGTCAAAGAATGGCGCGAGCACACCGCTGCCATTGACATAGGGCAACATGACGACGCCGCCCGCGCCGCGCGGTATCGCCTTGGCGCTTGCCTCCATCGCGTCAAAATCCCACGCGCCATCGGGGTGTTTCGGCCCGCCGAACCGGTCGAGAAACCAATCCATCGTGATGGTGCCGGATGTGTTGGGCAATATCCGCAGATAGCGGGCGAACGGCATGGCGAAAAGGAAGCCCAGCCCCTCGGGCGCGCGATCCGGCCCCGTCAGAACCCGGCTGTTGAGGCAACTGGTCCCCAGCACCGTCACCGATTGACCGGGCAGGATGCAGCCTACCCCAAGCGCATTGGCAGGCGCATCGCCAAGGCCGACAATGACCGGAGTACCCGCAACCAGACCGGTTTGGGCCGCGGCCTCGCTTGAGACAACGCCCGCCACATCGCCCGATTCCAGCATGGGGGGGAGTTTGCGGGTCCACTCACCAGCGCCGCACAGGCGCAGGATATCGGGCGAATGGCGGCGCGCATCAATGTCACCGGGCACGAAGGACACGTCGGACGGATCGGTCGCAATCGCCCCGGTCAGCCGAAAGCGCAGGTAGTCCTTGGCACACAGAACAACCGACGCATTCGCCGCGACGGCAGGTTCATGCCGCGACAGCCACGCCAGCAGCATGACCGTGATACCCGGCATCAGGCCGTTGCCCGAAATGTCGAAGACCTTGGTCAGAATGCCCGCCTGCTCCAACGCCATCTGTTCGGCTTGCGCCCGCGAGTCTGGCCAGCAGATCGCGTTTCTCAACGGCTTGCCGTCAGCATCCAGAACCCAGGCCCCCCCCATGTGACCGGCAATACCGATGCCCTTGATCGCCTGCGGTGCCACACCTGCCGCAGCAACGGCGTCACGGATGGCGGCGGCACACAGCGACCATGTGGTTTCGGGGTCTTCCTCATGCCAGCCGGGATGGGGGTGCAGCACCTCGACACGACGCTGACCCTGACCGCAGGACCGGCCAGCAGCATCAAAGACCACGGCCTTGATGACCGATGTGCCTTTGTCGATGCCAATGACAAAACTGCCATCTGCGGTCATGCCTGAGGTGCCATCTGTGGTCATGTTCAGCCTCAGACCGAAAGTGCTGCGGCTTGCACGAGGGTGGCTGCCGGAACGGCAAGGCGGCTGGCAAAGCGCCGGGTTTCCTGCGTGTCCGGGTCAAAGAAGAACAGGGCGTTGGCGTCGATCACCACATCAACCGGTTCATCAATGGCAAAATCACGGTCATGCGGCACAAGGGCCTGCACCGTGGCGCTGCCGATCTGCACCGTCACCAGAAGCGCGTCGCCCAACTGTTCAGACACGTACACCTTGCCGCGCACGCGCATCCCGTCTGGCGCATCGCTGGCACCGGCGCGGCGCACATCAACGCCACTGGGGCGCGCGCCGACCAGAAGCCGGGCGTCACGGCTGATCATGTCACGCACCGATGCGGGCAAGGTCACAGCCTCGCCGCCAAACTGCCCGGTGAACGCAGCCCCTTCGCTCACATGGTCGATAGCGAACAGGTTCATCGAATGAAGGCCAAAAAACTGCGCCACGAACGCATTGACCGGCCGATTGTGGATATCATCCGGCGTGCCGACCTGCTGCAACTGGCCCTCGCGCATCAGGGCGAGGCGGTCTGTCATCGTCATCGCCTCGATGGGATCATGCGTCACGATCACCGAGGTGGTGCCAAGCGAGCGTTGCAGGCGCTTCAACTCGCCCCGCAAGCGGGCGCGCAGCAGTGTGTCGAGATGGGCAATCGGTTCATCCAGACACAACAGGTTCGGTCGGCGCACCAAGGCGCGGGCAATGGCGACGCGCTGTTGCTGGCCGCCCGACATTTGCGAGGCCCGCCGGTCGATCAGATGGGCGATGTTGAGCATCTGCGCCACATCTTCGACGGCGGCTGCGATCTGGGCCTTCGGCATGCCCGCGATCTTCAGCGGATAGGATATGTTCTGCCGCGCCGTCATATGCGGGTAAAGCGCGTTCTGTTCAAACACCATCGCGATGTTGCGCTGTTGCGGGGTCTTGTCTTCGACCGGCACCCCATCAAACAGGATCGCGCCAGAGGTGGGCTTCTCCAGCCCGGCAAGCATCCGCAGGACCGATGTTTTGCCAGACCCGGACGGGCCAAGCAGGCCGAAAAACTCACCATCCTCGATAGCAAAGCTGACGTCACGCACCGCATGGACGACACCGCCGTAGGACTTCACAAGATTGGTCAGGGTGACTGAAGCCATGACAGATACTCCTTATCGGCCGCCGAGTTCGACGGAAAAGCTGCGGATCAGCGCGCGCTGCATGTAGAAGGAAATGATCAGCAAGGGGCCAATCGCGACGATGCCGATGGCACCAAGCTGGCCCCAGTTCGGCTGCTGGAACAGAAAGAAGCTGGCAAGCGCCTTGGGCAGGGTGATGACCTTTTCGCCCGTGAGGACGAGGGCGAACAGAAACTCGTTCCACGCAAAGATCATCGACAGAATGCCCGCGGTCAGAACGCCGGGTGTCGAGAGGGGCAACAGAATGTCCCAGAACAGGCGATACCAGGGGGCGCCGTCGATCCTTGCGGCCTCCTCATAGCTTTTGGGGATCTGGCGCAGAAATTCGGACAGCAGCCAGATCACGAGCGGCAGGTTCATGAAGGTGTAGATCAGGATCAGGCCAGCATAGGTGTCGAACAGCGAAAACTGCTGAAACATCAGATAGAAGCCGATCACCGGCACGATGGGCGGCATCATCCGAAGCGACAGGATGGTAAAGCTCAACTGGCCATGCGGCGGAAAACGGCGGGCAAGCGCATAGGCCGCCGGATAGCCCAGGATAAGGCAGAACGCGGTCGAAATGGACGAGACGATCAGGCTGTCGATGATCCCCTTGCCACCGCCAATCGCCCAACCCTTGGAGAAATTCTCCAGCGTGGCGTCGGCGGGCAAGATTGTCGGCGGGCTGACGAACAGTTCGGTGTAGGGTTTGAACGCAGTGATCAACAGCCAGATCAGCGGTGCGAGGAACAACAGCAGCAGCAATGTCATCACGACATGGCGCAGGATCGGGCTTAGCCGCTCGGCCACCGAAAGTTTTGGGGACAAGGTGGTCATGCGGCGACCCTTTCGATTTTCACGGGTGGCAGTTCGGACCCACTGGCCCGGCCTCGCCTGCGCACCATGGCCAGGATCGCCATGGTGCCGACGGTCAGCAACACCAGTTGGACAATGCTCAACGCACCAGCGAGGCCAAAATCAAAGCGGCCAAAGCCCATGTCATAGGTGTAATAGGCAAGGTTCTGCGTGCTGGTGCCCGGCCCCCCTTTGGTCAGGATGTAGACCACGTCGAACACCTTGAAGCTGTCGATAAAGCGCAAGACGAAAGCGACGGTCATGTAGGGGATCAGCATCGGCAGCACGATATGCACAAAGGTCTGCCAGCGGTTTGACCCATCAACCCGTGCGGCCTCGAATATACGGTTCGGGATAGAGCGCAGACCCGCCAGCAGCACGACCATCACAAAAGGCGTCCACTGCCAGATATCGACCAGCACGATGGTCGGCAGCGCCCAATCCGGCGATTGGGCCCAGGCGGGCGGTTGAAACCCCATGCCCCGCAACAGCGCATTCAGCGGCCCATAGATCGGGTTCAGAAACAGGTTCCACGCAAATCCCACCACAATCGGTGCCAGCATCATGGGGATCAGGAACAGCGAGGCATAAATCTCACGCCCTCGGGACAGGCCGTTCAGTAGCAGCGCCAGACCCATGCCAAGCGCGATCTGCAACGGGACGGCGACCAACGCGAAGATCAGGGTGATCGACAGGCTCGACCAGAACCGGCTGCTGGAAAAGATGCGGCGGAAATTGCCAAGGCCGACCCATTCGGTCGGAATCGGGATCGCCAGTTGATACGAGGTGAAGGACGCATAAAGCAGATAGGCAAAGGGCCAGATCGACAACACGCCAAGAAATATCAGGGCGGGCCCCAACAGCATCAGCGTGGCGCGACGTTCCGCACGAGTGTGGCGGACGGTCGCCGCAGAGTCTTTTGGCCGGGAACTGACCCGGATCGTGACAGGAGACGTCATGACTGCGCCTTTGTGAAAGATGGGCTTTTGCCGCGCCACACAGCAGCGACCATGTACGGCAGGAGCACAAGGCCCCTGCCGTCTGTAGCGTCAGATCAGGTCCAGTAGCCGTTCGCGATCATGCGGTCACGATACTCGTTGTGATGCGCAATCTGGCGATCCCGACCATAGGTCTCGGTCGTTTCCTCGAACTCGACGGTCATCGCCTGCAACGCCTCCTCCGGGGTCGCCTCGCCGGTGATGGCGCGCTGCACGTGCTGGATGATCGACCCGAGATAGCGGTTGGTGCCGGGGATCGAGATATCCAGATAGCACTTCGGGTTCGACAGCGTGTCCTTGCAGGCAGCGGCGAAGTTGTCGGCAAAGCCCGACGCCGACTGCAACGGGAAGGTAGACTTCGGATCGTTGAACATGCTCATGCGCCACGGGTCCATCAGCGACTGCGCAAAGGTTTCCGCAACCCAGCGGTTCGCATTGGCCGATTGCTGCAACCATGCGATGGCCGCAAAGGCACCCTTGGGGTTCTTGGAATTCTTGGCGATCCCCATCGCACGGCCATAGGGCAGCACGGTGACTTCACCAAAGCTGCGGGTGCATTTGATCTTTTCCGCAATCTTGGAAATCGACGCATCCGACGCGCCCTTGGGCATGTCCGTCCACCAGTTGGCCTGCGCGATCCGGCCATCAAAGAACGCCTGCCGTCCAACATCCCACGGCATCGACGCGGCAAGGTCCGCCGGCATGAAGGCCGAGATTTCCTTGTAGCGGCGCAGCGCCTCGATGGCGGTTTCGGTAACCAGCGTCGGCTTCATCTGGTCATCGAACAACTGGCCGTACCGCTCGCCTTTTTCGGCACCAAGCTGGACGAGTTGGTTGATGAAGAACGCGTAGACGAAATAGTTGGTCACCTCGACCGCGCCATACAGGTTGCTGTCGGGACGCGTGAAGAATTCGGCCGTGTCGCGGTACTGCTCATAGGTCTTGGGTGCGGCAAGGTCATAACCGTACTTGGCCTTGAACGCGGCCATTTCTGCGGCGTCTTCAAACAGGTCGGCACGGTAGGTTTCGACGAACATGTCGCCGTCAATCATCACACCGACCAGTTTGCCGTCGTAATGGTTCAGCAACTGGAACGGCTTGGCGATGTCATCGAAATTCAGCTCTGCCAGCGTACCGACCTCTTCCAGCGGGGTCAGGAACGGCCCGAAATCCCCAGTGAAATTCGGCCAGAAATCAAACGCGTCAAAGCGGGCTTCTTCCTGCTGCAAGGCCAGCAGGTTCTGGTCATACATATTGCCCAAAGGATAGGAGGCAAACGTCACCTCAAGCCCGGTCGCTGCCTTGAATTCAGGCGCGAAGGTTTCCAGAATCGGCGTGAAAGCCCCGCTGTCCAGACCGACCGTGACCTTGCCTTCCGCCTGTGCGGTGGCGCTGAGAACACCCGAAAAGGTCCCCAAAGTGGCCACGGCCCCGAAGGCTGTGCCGCGCTTCAAAAGTTCGCGCCGCGAGATCAGCCCCGCGGTATCCATGCTTGAAAGCCTGTCCAGCGCGAAGTCCTCTACACCCGGACGTTTCGTCAATTTAATCATTTGATCCTCCTCCCAAAGTGCGGTCACTCCCGCTGTGCGACTGATCTGATCTGCTACATTCCTCCAAATGAAACACAGATTGACCTAGTTCAAAAACGACGTTATCCCCGGTATTGATCTATAACAATAGAAACATTGACACAGAAAATGCTGGACCGTCTGAGACAATTCGCAGGAAGGCTGGGCTACCGCACCATCATGCAGGCGGTGATCGAAGACATTTCCGAGCGAAAATTCCTTCCCGGTCAAAAGCTTCCGCCCCAACGCGATCTGGCGCATGATCTTGGGGTTGCGGTCGCCACGGTCAGCCGCGCCTATACGGAATTGGAGTCTCAAGGCTTCGTTACCAGCCATGTCGGGCGCGGCACCTATGTCGCGGAACGGCGCGATACCCGCCCTGACGCGTCTACGCTGCAAGACGAGATCGACCTTGCGACCTATCGCGTCCCGGTGCCTGCAATGAACGATCCGTTGCGCAAGGTGCTTCGGACCATCCTCGCTGATCTAGACCCCAACCGGATTCTGGGCAGCGCGCCCACGGCGGGCCTGCCGCAGCACCGCGCGGCGGTGGCCGAGTGGCTGGGCCGGTCCGCAAACATTCAGGCTGGCGCGGATCAGATCGTGCTGACCAACGGCGGTCAGCATGCGGTCATGGCAGCGCTTTCCACAATGACGCGCGAGGGGCAAGCGATTGCCACCGAAGTGCTGACCGATCCCCGCATGAAGGCGGTTGCAAGCTTTCTGGACCGCCGCCTGCTGGCCATAGCCTGTGACGAACACGGCCTGTTGCCCGATGCGCTGGATCATCTGTGCCGCACCCAGGACGTCGCCGCCGTCTTTTGCACGACGCGCAATCAGAACCCGACGAATGTGACACTCTCACTGGAACGCCGGATCGCTCTGGTCGAAGTGGCGCGGAAGTTTGACCTGCCGATCATCGAAAGTGATATCTACGGCACCCTGTGTTCCGATACCATCGCGCCTATTTTCACGATAGCGCCGGAACGAACCCACTTCATCACCAGCTTCGGGCGGATTGTCGGCCCCGGAATGAAGGTCGGCTGTCTGGTGTCGCCGATCGCTGATGCTGGCAAAACGCAGCTAGGCGTGGCGATGTCCACCGGTGTGGCAACCCCGATTGCAACCGAACTGGCGACGCGCCTTATCCTCAGTGGTCAGATCGAAGCAATGGTGGACTGGCAGCGGGGCGAGAATCTGCGACGTGTGGCTCTGTTCAACGCGCATACCCTGCTCAGCAGCGCCGTCACCAACCCCGGCAGCCCGCATGTCTGGCTGACCCTGCCCGAGCCCTGGCGCGCCGAAGATTTTGTAGACGCGGCCGCAGGGCATGGCGTCCTGATCGCCCCGTCGCACAGCTTTGTCGTCGGCAGGCAATCGGTGCCACATGCGGTTCGGCTGGTCCTCGGGGCCGCACAGACGTTTGATCATCTGGAAGTGGCCTGCCAGAAACTGAACACCCTGATCGCAACGCAACCCCGCCCCAGCAGTCTGGCGGGTTAGGGCTGGCTTAACCCCCTTCTTCCGCCCGGACTCAGGTGCCGCGCGCGCCGGGAAATGCCCCATGGCCCGGCAGGCATTTGCCTTGGCAAACGCCACCACGTCGTCCACCCCTTCGACAGCCACCTCGACCTCGGCTCAGTCTGGCGCGGCCACCAGAATTGCCCTGAAATCATTGACATTTGTCAAGGTCGGGCCTGTCACGACCTGACCATGGATCGCCTTGAAAAATGAATGGGCATCATTTGCGGCCAAGGACGCGGCAGGATCGGCCTGCGCGGCATGGGCTTTGGAAATCGTGTCCGGGCCAATCACGGCCCCTGCGACTTCGGCAGCGCCGTCTACACCGTCGGTATCGCAGGCAAGTGCATGGACCCCCGGCGCGCCGTTCAGCGCAATCGCCAAAGCAAGGCAGAATTCTGCATTGGGGCCACCAACACCATTGCCGCGCCGGGTCACGGTCAACTCGCCCCCCGACAACAGCAGCACCGGCGCGTCACCGGGGCGCAAGGTGGCCTGAAGACGCAATGCCTCGGCGGCCTGCGTTACCGCCACCACGCGGGCCTCGCCTTCCAGCGCGTCGCCCAACAGCCGCACGTCGCAGCCTGCCGCCCGCGCCAGAACGGCCGCTGCATCAAGGGATTGCGCGGGGGCGGCGTAGAGGCGGTTTTCGACGCGGCTCAGGCGGGCATCCCCGGGCGCGACCACGGTCGATCCCCCCCGCAGCGCCGCCCGCACCGATGCGGCCACCGGCACCTGCCAGCGATCCAGAATGGCCTGCGCCTCGGCAGGGGTTGACTCCTCGCCCACCGTCGGCCCCGACCCGATCAGACCCGGATCATCCCCCGGCACATCCGAGATCAGCAGCGTCAGCATCCGCGCCGGATAGGCCGCCGCCGCCAACTGCCCCCCCTTGACCCGGCTCAGATGCTTGCGCACCGTGTTCATCTGGTGGATCGGCGCGCCAGAGGCCAGCAAGCCCGCGTTCACCGCCTGTTTTTCGGCCAGCGTGATGCCCTCCGCCGGGGCCACCAACAGCGCCGACGCCCCGCCCGAGATCAACGCCAGCACGAAATCGCCCTCGCCCAGACTGTGCAGCAGCGCCTGCATCCGCGCGGTGGCCCGCAATCCGGCGTCATCGGGCACCGGATGCGCGGCCTCGACAATCTCGATCCCCCGGCAAACCCGGCCATAGCCGTAGCGGGTGATCACCAACCCCTCACAGGGGCCCCACGCGGCCTCGACCGCTTCGGCCATCCGGGCCGAGGCTTTGCCCGCCCCCACCACCACCACCCGGCCCGCAGGGCGCGCAGGCAAATGCAGGGCCAGCGATTGCATCGGGTCGGCCACCTCGACCGCCCGGTCAAACAACGCCCGCAAGAATTGCGGCGCCTGCTGGGGCGTGATCATGCGCCCCCCGTGCTGCTGGAGGCACGGATCACCAGATCAACCGCACTTCGGGTTTCCGGCGCGGGGGTCACGCCGTCTTCCAGCCATGCCAGAACCGTGCCTGCGATGCTTTCACCAAACCCGGCAATATTGCAGCGCACAGAGGTAAGGCCCGGATAAACCTGTGCGCAATCCTCGATATCGTCAAAGCCCACCAACCGGAAGTCACGGCCCAGCGGGCGACCAAGTTCGGCAAAGCCGCTGATCATCCCCAAAGCCACCAGATCGTTGAAACAAATCGCCGCATCCACATCAGGATGGCCCTGCGTGACCAGCAATGCAGCCTCACGCCCGAACGCGCGCGACGCACGACCGGGCAGGATCAGCGGCTCCATCCCCGCCTGCGACAGCGCGGCCAGATAGCCCGACATGCGTTCCTGCGCGACGGCCCGCCCCGCCACCCCGCCGACGAAGGCAATCCGCTTTGCCCCGCAGTGCAGCAGGTGATCGGCGGCCAGACGGCTGCCGGCCAGATAATCCGGCGAGGCAAAGGGAAACTGACCGGTGCGCGCATCCACCTGGCGCAGCACCTGCATCGCAGGGATGCCCGCGCGCGCCAGCGGCCCGAAGGTCGCGTTCTCATCGCCATAAGCGGGCGAGA
Organism: uncultured Alphaproteobacteria bacterium; assembly: GCA_963772935.1. Classification (GTDB taxonomy): domain Bacteria; phylum Pseudomonadota; class Alphaproteobacteria; order Rhodobacterales; family Rhodobacteraceae; genus JANNNF01. The sequence continues at coordinate 1,021,915 of CAVYZK010000009.1, forward strand.
TCACCAGCGCGGACACGCCATGTTCGATCATCGCAGCCACCACCTGGGCTTGCAGGGCGGGGTCTTCATCGGTGTTGGCGACCACCGTCGCATAGCCGCGCGCCGACAGGGCCATCTGCACCGAGGTTGCAAATTCCGTAAAGAACGGGTTGCGCAGGTCGTTGATCACCAGCCCGATCAGCCCGGCATTCGACATCCGCAGGTTGGCCGCGGACCGGTTGTAGACATAGCCGATGTCGGCCATCGCCTGCTTCACCTGAACCCGTGTTTCCGACTTCACCAAGGGGCTGCTTTGCAACACCAGACTGACGGTGGATTTCGAGACCCCCGCCGCCTGCGCCACGTCGATGATCGTCGGCCGTCGGTTCATGCCATATCCCTGTCCCGTCACCCTTGTTCGACGCCATGCAGGGCCAGCAGCGTGCGCATCCGCGCTTCGGCCAGATCAGGCTGTGCCAGCAGCCGGGACTTGTCGGCCAAACGGAACACCTCGGCATAATGAACGATGTCGCGGCTGGATTGAAAGCCCGCAGGCATGATGAAATGCGACTGATGGCCATTCAGCCACGCAAGACAGGCGATCCCCGCCTTGTAATAGCGGGTGGGTGCGCGGAAAATCTCATGGCTCAGCGGCACGGTGGGGGCAAGCAAGGCATCATAGGTGGCCATGTCACCCATGGCCAAGGCCTCCAGCGCCTGACTGGCGGCGGGGGCTATCGCTGCGAAAATGCCCAGAAGCGCGTGGGAATACTGCATGCCATCCCCTGCGATCAGGTCGGCATAGTTGAAATCATCGCCGGTATAAAGCCGCACGCCCGCGGGCAGACGGGCGCGGAAAGCCTGTTCATGGGCGCGGTCCAGCAGGGAAATCTTGATGCCGTCCACCTTGGCGGGGTTGTCCGCGATCAGCGACAGCACGAAATCGGATGCGCGCGCCACATCAGAACTGCCCCAATAACCCGCAAGGGCCGGGTCGAACATATCGCCCAGCCAGTGCAGCACGACCGGTTCCGCCGCACCGTCAATCAGGTGGCGATATACGCGGGCATAGGTGGCCTCATCTGCACCAATGGCGGTGAACGCCCGGCTGGCCATCAAGATCAACTGCCCGCCCGCAGCCTCGATCGCCTGCGCCTGCGTCTCATAGGCGGCGATGATCGCATCTGCGCTGCGCAGGCTGGCAAGGTCGATATGATCCGTCCCTGCCCCGCAGGCCACGCGCGGTTGCAGCGGATGGGCCTTGGCCGCCCGCATCGTGCGCTGGATCAGTTCCAACGCGGTGGCCCAATCGACCCCCATGCCCCGCTGGGCGGTGTCCATCGCTTCGGCCAGCCCCAGACCCTGATCCCACAGCGATTGCCGGAAGGCGAGGGTTGTGTCCCAATCCACTGCCGGTCGGCCGTCCCAGGGGCTACGCTCGCGCAGCGGGTCTGACACCACATGCGCGGCCGCAAAGGCCGTCCGCGTCAGGGGCACGCGGGGCGCGCGCGGGGTCAGTGGGTTGCCGGTCAGGCGGTAGGGTTCCAGACGGTTGTCATAGGTTGGCAGCGTCAGCATGATATCCTCGGAAGTTCATGGTGGTGCAGGACAGATCGGGCAGGCGCGCCTCAGACGGCAACGGGCAGGTCAAAGACAAGAATACCGTCCAGACCGCCCACGGCCCCTGCAACCAGTGCGGCCCCCACCCGCTGATGGTCCGGGTGGCCTTGATAGGCCGCAAGGGCGCCCCAATCCGCAAAATCCACGACAAAGCCGTGCAGATAGCCACGCTCGATCTGTTCAGGGCTTTCGCTGCGCCCTGCCGTAATGGACAGCACACCGGGCAGCTTGGCCTTGATTGCCCCCAGATCGGCAAAGATGGCGGCAATGGCCTGTTCGGTGATGTCCGGGCGAAAGCGGATCAGAACGATATGGCGGATCATGTGGTCATCCATGCTGGGCGCGGATCATGTCGGCAGCCTTTTCGGCAATCATGATCGTGGGGGCGTTGGTGTTGGAGGAAACGACAGTGGGCATCACAGACGCATCGACAACCCGCAGCCCGTCGATGCCGTTGAAGCGCAATTGCGGGTCCACCACCGCCGCCGGGTCAGACCCCATGCGGCAGGTGCCTGCGGGGTGGTGATCGGTCTTGGAATGGCGGCAGGCATAGTCGATGTAATCCTGATCGCTGCGCACCTCTGGCCCCGGCAACCGTTCGGCCAGCAGATAGGGCTGCAGCGCCTTTTGCCGCATGATCTGCTGGGCAAGTTTCAGACCACGGATCGACATGTCGCGGTCATGCGGGTCTGCCCAGTAATTCGGGTCGATCAACGGGGCCGCCATCGGATCAGCCGAGGCCAGCCGCACCGTCCCGCGGGAACGTGGCCGCAGATAGGCCGAATTCAGCGTAAGCCCGCCCTGTGGCATCGCGGCGACCCCCGCCTCGATCCCCGACCCCAACCCCAGATGAAACTGGATGTCGGGCGACCGGGCATCGGGATCAGCGTACCAGAACCCCCCGGTTTCAAACAGGGACGAGGCCACCGGCCCCTTCCGCGTCAGCAGATACTGCAATCCGGCAAGCGCGCTCAGATGCGGCTTGGCAAAGCGGTCATACGTGTGGGGGCCGGTGCATTCCGCGATCACGAACAGGTCAAGGTGGTCTTGCAGGTTCGCCCCGACGCCGGGCTGATCAAACACCACCGGCACGCCGACGGACGCCAGATGATCGGCAGGCCCGATCCCTGAAAGCTGCAACAGACGCGGCGACCCGATGGCCCCAGACGACAGGATCACTTCGCCCTGCGCCCGGATCACTCCCTCACCCGCCAGTTCCACCCCCACGGCGCGGCCTTTTTCCACCACGATCCGCAGCACCTGCGCGCCCGTCCGCACCGTCAGGTTCGCCCGTCCGCGTGCGGGCCAAAGATAGGCCGTCGCGGTGGAGGACCGGCGATAGTTGCGCTGCGTCAACTGGTAGAACCCGACACCGTCCTGCGCCTCTCCGGTGAAATCCATGTTGCGCGGGATGCCGATTTCCGCCGCCGCCCTGAAATACGCCTCGCAGATCGGCAAGGGCGCGCGCGGTTGGCTGACGCCCAGAGGCCCGCCCTTGCCGTGATAGCGGTTCTCGAAGGTGTCGTTGTGTTCGGCCTTGCGGAAATAGGGCAGCACATCCTCATAGGACCAGCCATCGCAGCCCATCTGCCGCCATTCATCGTAATCCAGCGCGTTGCCACGGGTGTAAAGCTGCGCATTGATGCTGGACCCGCCGCCGATCACCTTCGCCTGCGTATAGCGGATCACCATATTCTGCATGTGGCGCTGTGGCACCGTGTGCCAGCCCCAACTGCCAATGCCCTTGGTCATTTTGGCAAACCCGGCGGGCAGGTGATACAGCGGGTGCCAGTCGCGCCCGCCGGCCTCCAGCAGCAACACCTGCGCGGCCGGGTTCTCGGACAACCGGGCCGCCAGCACGGCCCCGGCCGACCCGCCGCCGATAATGATGAAATCATAGCCCTTCTGCATCGCCCAATCCTTCACAGCCGCTGGACGGACAGGCCGCCATCCACCGCAATCACCGCGCCATTGGCAAAGGCCATCTGGCCTGTCGCCAGCGGCACCATCACCTGCCCGATATCGCCGGGCTGCCCCCACCGTGCAGCGGGCACCAGCCCCGCCTCGATCCGCGCGGTGTAGCTGTCTTTCACACCAGCGGTCATGCCGGTTTCGATGATGCCGGGGCGCAGTTCGAACACCCCGATGCCATGCGGGGCCAGCCGCACCGCAAAGGCTGCGGCCATCATCGCCGCCGCCGCCTTTGACACGCAATAGTCGGCGCGTTCCACCGACACCATCGCCGCACTGACCGAGGTGACAAAGCTGATCGACCGATAGCCGCTGACAGGCTGCGCCAGCATCCGCCGCGCCACCGCCTGCGCCAGAAAGAACGCCCCGCGCAGGTTGATATCCATCACGCTGTCAAAGTTTTCGGGCAGGATATCCAGCATGTCGCCCCGCAGTTTTGCAGGCACCCCGGCATTTGACACCAGCGTGGTCACTGGCCCCATCGCTTCCTCCACCGCATCCAGCAGGGCGGGAACATGGGCGATGTCGCGCACATCATGCACGAAATACCGGGCCGCATCGCCAAGCTGATCCAGCGCGCGTTGCACCTGCGCATCCGTCGCTGGCATCTGCGAGGCAAGCGCCACCCGAAACCCCGCACCGACCAGCGCCGCCGCGATGCCAAGGCCGATGCCTTGCTGGCCACCTGTGATCAGGGCCACCGGGGTCATCGGGCATGCTCCACGGCCTTATGCGGGGCGGCAACCCGCCGCATCCGGGCCGGTGCCGATACCGGCGCAAGCGACGCGCCGCCCAACCCGACGCAGTTGATGATCAGATCAGCGGTCATGCCGGAATACGCGCCTCGGTCTTGGGGTCAAACGCCACCGCTTTGTCCATGTTGATCGCGAACTCGAACATCTCACCCGGGGCCACCATGGCATCTGCCCGCATCCGGGCCACCACATCGCGGCCCGACAGCACCATGGTCACAAAGGTATCTGCCCCGGCAGGTTCGGTCACACCCACCCGGTTGGCGAAGGGCTGAATATTGCCAGACTTGCGGTCCGCCCCTTCGGGGTCGGTGATCGCCTCGGGGCGGATGCCAAGCGCAATCTCGCGCCCGGCCCAGTCGGCCATATTGGCCTGACTGAAGCGCAGATGCCGCACCGCGCCATCGGCATCGGCAATCTCGGCATGCGGCACCCCGTTCTGCATCACCACCGTGGCAGGCAGAATGTTCATCGCGGGGCTGCCCATGAAGGTCGCCACAAACAGGTTTGCGGGCGTGTCATAAATCTCTTTCGGCGTGCCAAGCTGCTGCACATAGCCCTTGTTCATCACCGCGATACGGGTGGACAGGGTCATGGCCTCGATCTGGTCATGCGTCACGTAAACGATGGTGGTTTTCAGCTTTTGATGCAGCTTCTTGATTTCAGTGCGCATATCGACACGCAGCTTGGCATCCAGGTTCGACAGCGGTTCGTCGAACAGAAACACATCGGGGTCGCGCACCAGCGCCCGCCCCATCGCCACCCGCTGCCGCTGCCCGCCTGACAACTGCCCCGGTTTGCGCGCCAGCAACGGTTCAATCTGCAAAAGCTTTGCCACATGCGCCAGTGCCACATCGCGCTCTGCCTTGGGCACACCGTGCATTTCCAGCCCGAAGGTCATGTTCTGGCCAACGGTCATATTGGGGTAAAGCGCATAAGACTGAAACACCATCGCGATATTGCGCTTGGACGGATGGACCGCATTGATCACCCGCCCCTTGATCGAGATATCGCCCGAAGAAATCGCCTCCAGCCCGGCAATCATGTTCAACAGGGTGGACTTGCCGCAGCCGGACGGGCCGACGAGCACCAGAAACTCGCCCTCCTCGACCGCAATATCGACCTCATGCAGCACCTTCACCTGCCCATAAGACTTGGTGACGTGCGAGATATCAAGAAAGCCCATGGCAACTGCTCCGATCAGGGTCTGTGGTCTTCTGTGGTCTTGTGGGGTCTGCTGTAAGGTGCCCCGCCCCGCGAAGGATGCGGGATGGGGCGGACGGTCTATCTGGCCGCCATGATCGCGTCGGCCAATGCTGTCGCACCGTCCTGCGCCGTCATGTCAGAATTGAAGAAGCCGGTGATCGCATCCGTTGCCGCCCCGACCACCGTGGCATTGGCGGCGTGGGTGCCTGCAAAGCTCGGCACCGCCGTTCCTGCCGCATCATTGGCCGCCAAAGCAGCCGAGGTGGCCTGCGCGCAGGCATCCATCGTCGTCAGGTCAACGTCGTTGCGCGCCGGGATCGCGCCCTTGGCCTGATTGAACGCAACCTGCACATCCTTATCCATGATGGCGCTTGCCAGAACCTCTTGGCCCTTGATCAGATCAGGCTCGGTCTGGGTGAACAGCGACAGCGAATTCACCAGATAGACAAAACTGTCACCCGCAGCCTTTGGCACCGGAATGCACGCATAATCCGTACCCGGCACCTTGCCCGCATTGGTAAACTCTCCCTTGGCCCAGTCGCCCATGATCTGCATCGCAGCCTCACCGTTGATCACCATGGCCGAGGCAAGGTTCCAGTCCCGGCCGGGGGCGTTGGGGTCGATCATGGCGCGAAGGGCCGCCAATTCGGTAAACACTGCAACCATCCCGGGGCCGCGCAGGGTTGCATCGTCAAGATCAACCAGGGCCTTGCGGTAAAACGCAGCCCCGCCCACACCGGCGGCAACGGCCTCAAACATATAGACTTCCTGCCAGGATTGCCCGCCATGGGCCAGCGGGATGATACCCGCCGCCACGAACTTCGGGGCAAGCGCGTTCAACTCTTGCCATGTCGTCGGATAGGGCGCGCCGATCTTGTCAAACGCGGCCTTGCTGGCCCAGATCATGTCGGTGCGGTGGACGTTGGTCGGCACCGAGACATAATGCCCGCCGATCTTGGTGAAATCCTTCACCGCTTGCGGCAATGCGGCGTCCCAGCCTTCGGCGGCGGCCAAGGCATCGACATTGCCCAGCAGTCCCTCATTGGCCCAGTCAAGGATGTTCTGCCCCAGCATCAGCATGGCCGCAGGCGGGTTGCCCGAGGCGATCCGCGTCTGAAGGGCGGTCTTGGCTGCATCGCCGCCGCCGCCCGCAATCGGCGCATCCTGCCAAGCAACGCCGCCCGCCACCACCTTGTCGCGCACGGCGGCAAGTGCTGTCGCCTCTCCACCGCTGGTCCAGAAATGCATGACCTCGACCGACGGCCCGGCCAGTGCCGGGGCAGAGATTGCGCCAAAGATGAAGGCGCTGATGATGATAGACATTTGTCTCATTTTAAGGCTTTCCTCTGTGTTGTTCGCCCGTGTCACTGCAATGGGGCCTTGGGTGGACAGAAAGACCGCCGGAGGGCTGCAACCTTCCGGCGGTCGGCTTAGCCCTTGACGCTGCCCGCCATCAGTCCGCGCACGAAATAGCGGCCTGCGACGATGTAGACGAACAAGGTGGGAAGGGCGGCAAGGATCGCGCCCGCGAAATGGACGTTGTATTCCTTGACCCCGGTCGAGGACTGCACGAGGTTGTTCAGCGCCACCGTCATCGGCTGGCTGGTGCCGCCAAAGGACACCCCGAACAGAAAGTCATTCCAGATATTGGTGAACTGCCAGATCACCGACACCACCGTGATCGGGCCGGACACCGGCAGCATGATGCGCCAGAAGATCCGGAAGAACCCTGCCCCGTCGATCATCGCGGCGCGCACCAGCTCGGTCGGGAAGGCGGCATAGTAGTTGCGGTAGTACAGCGTGGTAAACCCGATGCCATACACCACATGCACCAGCACCAGCCCGGGCACCGACCCCGCCAGCCCCAGCTTTCCCAACACCACGGCCATCGGGATCAGCACAATCTGAAACGGGATGAAGCACGAAAACAGCATCAGCCCGAAAATGATCGTATCGCCCCGGAACCGCCATTTGGTCAGCACATAGCCGTTCAACGCCCCCACCACGGTAGAGATGGCAACGGCAGGCACCACCATCAGGATCGAGTTCAGGAAATACGGCCGCAATCCTGTCGGCTCGATGCCGATCTGGGCTGTGGACCAGGCCGACCACCAGGCCTCCAGTGTCCAGACCTTTGGCAGCGCCAGCATGTTGCCGCCGGTGATTTCCGCCAAGCGGTTTGACCGAGTTCACTGCCATCACATACAGCGGCAGCAGATAGAACAGCGCGAACAACAGCAGCACCAGATAGATGAAGGTGCGCGTGATCCGGCCCGTGCTGACAGCGGTGTCCTGGGCGACTGCCGACATCACTTCTTCTCCTTCAGTTCGGAATACAGATAGGGGATCATGATCGCCGCAATGGTCATCAGCATGGTCACGGCACTGGCCGCCCCGATGCCCATCTGGTTGCGGGTGAAGGTGTAGGAATACATGAAGGTCGCAGGCAGTTCGGTCGCCCGCCCCGGCCCGCCGCCGGTCAGGGCGATCACAAGGTCATAAGACTTGATGGCAAGATGGCTGAGGATCACGAACGCCGACAGGAACGCGGGCCGCAACAGCGGAATGACGATCCGGCGGTACAACTGAAACGTCGTGGCCCCGTCGATCTGCGCGGCCTTCAGAATCTCATTGTCGATGCCCCGCAGACCGGCCAGAAACATCGCCATCACAAAACCGGATGTCTGCCAAACCGCCGCCAGCACGATGCAGTAGATCGCCAGATCGCCATCCTTGATCCAGGTGAAGGAAAAGCTGGTCCACCCCCACAGGTGCATGGTTTTCTCCAGCCCGATACCGGGGTCAAGAAACCACTTCCACGCGGTGCCCGTCACGATGAAGGACAGCGCCATCGGGTAAAGGTAAATCGGCCGCAGCAGGCCTTCGCCCCGGATCTTCTGATCCAGAAAAATCGCCAGCATCAGCCCGACAAAGGTGCAGATCACGATATAAAGCACCGAAAACACGGCGATATTGCCAATCGCCGTGTGCCAGTGATCCAGCGCCCACAGCTTGTGGTAGTTTGCAAAGCCGACAAAATCGGACCGTGGCAGCATTTTCGATCCGGTGAAGGACAGCACCACCGTAAAGATCATGAAGCCATAGACGAACAGCAGCGTCACGGTCAGGGACGGGGCCAGCACCAGCTTGGGCAGCCAGTCTTGCAGACGGGTCCGGAAATCCGGCGTGGCGGGGGCTTGGGCGAGCTGCGACATGGCCGCGCGACTCCTTTTATCGGTGCCGCTGAAACCGGCGCCCGGATGATGGTGAATGGCAAAGATGCGGCACCGGGTGGGGCAGGCAAAAGGATGCCTGCCCCGGTTGCGGCAGGGTTACTGTGCGGCGGCCACGGCGTCGGCCAGTGCGGTCGCAGCCTCGGCCCCGGTGGCATAGGTGCCGTTCACGGCCCCCGTCACCACGTCATAAAGCGCGTTCTTGACCGATGCCGGTGCGGCATGGCCATGCGCCATTGACCCGAACAAGGTGCCTGCCGCGTCAGCCTCGGCCAGATCCTTGATGGATTTCTTGCCGCAATCGTCAAACGCGGTATCCGGCACATCGGTGCGGGCGGGGGCAGAACCTTTGACCACGTTGAATGCCGACTGGAAGGTCGGGCTTTCAATTGCCTTGGCCATTTCGGCCTGTGCCACCTTGGCATCGTCGCCCGTCACGCCAAACATGGCGAACTGGTCCGAATTGAAGGTGACAGCCCCTTGGGTGCCCGGAAACCGGATGCAGACGAAATCGGTGCCGGGCACTTTGCCTGCCTTCACGAACTCGCCCTTGGCCCAGTCGCCCATCATCTGCATGCCGGCCTCGCCGTTGATGACCATGGCCGAGGCCAGGTTCCAGTCGCGACCCGAGAAGTTGGCATCAAAATAGCTGCGCAGCTTGATCAGGCGATCAAAGGCTTCAGCCATCTTTTCGCCGCCCAAGGCAGCCGGATCCAGATCAATGAAGGCCTGCTTGTAGAAATCGGTGCCCAAGGACAGCACCACCGCATCAAACACCGTCGCATCCTGCCACGGCTGGCCACCATGCGCGACCGGGGTGATCCCGTTGGCCTTCATCGCGTCCAGCATCACAATCAGGTCGTCCCAGGTCTCGGGTGCCTTGCCCCCAGCCGCATCCATTGCGGCCTTGCTGATCCACAGCCAGTTGGTTGAATGCACGTTCACCGGGGCGGCAATCCAGTGACCGTCGTATTTTGAAAACTTCTGCAGCGCCGCCGGGATGACCGCATCCCAGCCTTCTGCGGCGGCCAGGTCGTCAAGGTTGCCAAGCGCGCCTTCTGACGCCCAGTCCTGAATATCAAACCCTAGCATCTGCACGGCGGTCGGCGGGTTGCCTGCGGTCACGCGGGCGCGCAGCGCGGTCATCGCGGCCTCGCCGCCGCCACCTGCCACCGGCATGTCCACCCAGCCAATGCTTTTGGCGGCAAGATCGTCTTTCAGTACGTTCAGCGCGGCAGCCTCGCCGCCACTTGTCCACCAGTGCAGCACCTCAACCTCGGCGGCGCGCGCCATGCTGGTCGATGTCGCAAGCACGACGGCCAGCGTCATGGTCTTTCCGAAATATCCACGCATTTGGTTTCCTCCCTTATTGCGTTTGTTCTGCTGCCACTGGCCGGTCAGGTCAGCGGGTCTTGACCCAAGGTGCGCGCGTGCGGCCAACCCGCATCGCCACGGTTTTCACCTCCAGGAATTCCTCCAGTCCGTAGGGGCCGATTTCGCGGCCCGATCCGCTTTGCTTCATGCCGCCGAATGTCATTTCGGGGAATCCATCCATCCAGGTGTTGGTCCAGATGGTGCCCGCCTGCACCCGGCGCGCGAAATCCAGACAGGTGTGGATGTTCTCGCTCCACACCCCCGCCGACAGCCCGTATGTGGCGTCATTGGCAAGGGCGATGGCCTCATCGGCGGTGCGGAAGGTCAGCACAGACAGCACCGGGCCGAACACTTCGTCACGCGCAATCGCCATGTCGGGGGTCACGCCCGATACCACGGTCGGCTGGTAAAACGGCCCCGGCAGACCCGGCACCGCCAGTGGCCCGCCGCCAAGCCGCAGGGTCGCCCCCGCCCGCACGGCGTCTTGCACATAGGCGTCAATCTTGCCCTGATGCGCGGTTGAAATGATCGCCCCCACCTGCGTATCGGGGTGCAGCGGATCGCCAAAGGCCACCTGCCGCGACAGCGCCACAACGCGCGTCAGCAGCGCCTCGGCCACATCTTCATGCACGATGATGCGGCTGCCCGAATTGCAGCATTCGCCCGCGTTGAAGTAGACGCCAAAGGTCACGGCATCGGCGGCACTGTCCAGATCGGCGTCGGGAAAGATGACCTGCGGGTTCTTGCCCCCCAGTTCCAGCGCCACCTTCTTCAACGTGCCCGCCGCCTGCGCCGCAATCGCCTTGCCCACAGCGGTGGACCCGGTGAAGGTGATCATGTCCACATCGCTGTGGCTGACCATCCGCGCCCCCACCGGATCGCCGTAGCCCAGCACGATGTTGACGACCCCGGCAGGCAACCCCGCCTGCACCAGCAACTCTCCCAGCATCCCCGTGGTCGAGGGCGTCATTTCCGACGGTTTCACCACACAAGTACACCCCGCCGCCAAGGCAAACGGCAGCTTTTGCGACAAGATCCAGAACGGGAAATTCCAGGGCGTGATGATGGACACCACCCCGACCGGCTCCTTCAACACCACCCCCAGCATATCGGGGCCAAGGGTGTTGTGACTGTCGCCGTGCAGGGTGCGCGCCAGCGACGCCGCATAGCGCCACAGATCGGCCGCCCCGGCAATCTCGCCCCGCGCCTGGCTGATGGGCTTGCCCGACTCCAGCGTTTCAATCCGCGCCATGCGGTCCACATTCGCCTCGATCAGATCGGCCACCTTCAGCAGCAGGGCCGCACGGGCCTTGCCGCTGGTGCGGCTCCATCCGCCTGCATCAAACGCAGCCCGCGCGGCGGCGATGGCGGCATCCGCCTCGGCCACGCGCCCAAGCGCCGAGCGGCTGACCAGGCCGCCATGCGACGGCGACAGCCGGTCAAACGTCGCGCCGTCCGCACTGCCCTGCCACTGCCCGCCGATCAGGTGACGCCCCGCATAGGGCGCATCCGCCAGCACCGCATCCGAGGCAGAAATGATGGTCATATCGGTCATCGTCATATCCCGGAAAACTCAGGTTTGCGTTTGGCGCGAAAGGCCGCGACCCCTTCCGCCTTGTCAGCACTGGCCGCGATCATGCCGCTGCCCAACAGGTCGATCATCGCGGCGCGGTCTTCGCCGACGCCTGCATGGATCATCGCCTTGGCCACCTCGACCGCCCGGGGGGACTGGTGCAGACAGGCGTCCGCCACAGCCATCGCGGCGGCGCGGGCATCCTCGGCAACCGCCGCGACAAACCCCAGCGCCAGGGCCCGGTCGGCACCGATCCGGCGGCCAAACAGCGCCATTTCCTTGATCACAGCTTCCGGCAGCAGCCGCGCCAGCCGTTGCGTGCCCGACCACCCCGGCACGATGCCAACCCCGGCCTCGGGCAGCGCCAGCGTGGCTTTGGGGGCCATCACCCGGATATCGCAGGCCGCAGCCAGTTCCAGCCCGCCGCCGAACGCAGGCCCCGACAGCGCGGCAATCGTGGGTTTGCACAGCCGCGCCAGCCGGTCAAAGATGCGGTGGCCATCGCGCACCCAATGCCGGGCAAAGTCTGCCGGGGTCAGATCACCCCAGGCGTTGATATCGGCCCCGGTGCAGAACGCCCGATCCCCCTCGGCGGTGATCACCACACAGCGGATATCGGGGCTGCGGTCGATGACCGCGCAATGCTGGTCCAATTGCGCCAGCATCGCCACGGTGAACGCATTCAGCTTGGCCGGATTGTCCAACCGCAATTCGGCCACCGGACCGCGCAGATGCAAATGAACGGCGCTCATGGCTGCCACCCCATCGGGCCCTGCCCCAACAGCGACAGCGGCAGCGTGACCGCATCCGCTGCCACCCGGACGCGACCATGGCTCGCGGCCACAATATCCCGCGCCGGATCAATGCCCGGCATGATTTCGGTCGCAACCAGCCCGTCCGCCTGCAAGCGGATCACACAGCGTTCGGTGATATACAGCACCTCCTGCCCCTGCGCCCGCGCCCGCGCACCGGAAAAGGTCACATGCTCGACCGCCTCGACCATCTTGGTGAACTTACCGGGGCGGGTCACGGTCAGGCCCGTTTCGGTCAAGGCAATCTCGGCCCCGGCCTCAAACCAGCCGGAAAACACGATCTTGCGCGCGTGTGAGGTGATATCGACAAACCCGCCGCACCCGGCGGTCAGATAGGGCTTCTTGCCCAGCTTTGACACGTTGACGTTGCCCGCAACATCGACCTCCATGAAGGACAGGAACGTCACGTCAAAACCGCCACCCTGAAAATAGGTGAACTGGCTGGGCGACGGCATGAAGGCATCGGCGTTTGACGCACAGCCAAAGGCAAAACCGGTCAGCGGCATCCCCCCTACTGCGCCCTGCTCGATGGCCCAGGTCACGGCTTGCGGATGGCCTTCCTCCAGCAAGATGCGCGGCACCATTGCCGAAATGCCAAAGCCCAGATTGGCGGTCATGCCCGCCCGCAATTCCAGTGCGGCGCGGCGCGCGATCACCTTTTCAACGCCATGCTCGGCATGGCGAAAGCTGGCCCAGGGCCGGATCACCTCGCCGGAAATGGCCGGGTCATAGGGGGTTTCCGTCGTCTGTTTCTGATCAGGGTCCAGCACGATCAGATCAACCAGATGCCCCGGCACCCGCACATCATGCGGGCGCAGGCTGCCCGCCGCCGTCATCCGCTTGACCTGTGCAATCACCAGCCCGCCATGGTTGCGCACCGCAATCGCCTGATCCAGTCCGCCCAGATAGGCACCCTCATGTTCATAGGTCAGATTGCCCCGTTCATCCGCCGTGGTGGCACGCAGGATGCAGACGTTGGGGATGATGTTGGGGAAATGCAGCCAAGTCTCGCCGTCAAGGTCCACCCGGCGCACCACGGCCACCGCCGCCGCGCGCGCGTTCATGGCGCAGCCTTCGCGCTGCGGGTCCACAAACGTGTCCAGCCCGACCTTGGTAAACACCCCCGGCTTGCGCGCTGCCACATCGCGGTGCATGTCAAACAGGATGCCCGATGGCACGTTATAGGCCGCCACCCGGTCTTCGACGACCATCTTCCAGATATCCGGCATCGGCAGGTTGGACGAGCCTGACGGATACGACCCCGCAATCACCCGCGACAGCAGTCCGTCGCGCGCGATGTGGTCTATGCCCTTCACGCCGTACATATCGCCCGCCGCAATCGGGCTGATCATGGTCAGATCGCGGGGCAATCCTTCGGCCGCAAATCGTTCGCCGATGGCGCGCAGCACGGTGTCCGGGCATCCGAGTGCTGATGAGGACGACACCGTCAGCACCGCCCCATCCGCAATGCGGGCCACGGCATCGGCAGCACTGACCAGCTTTTGCGACAACAGGCCGGGCATCACTGATCCCCGTAGGCTACGGTCAGGCGGGTGCCCGGTTTGCGCCGCCTCTTTCACCGCCAGTGCGACCGCCAGCGACTTTACCCCATCCCACCCATCGGCGGCAGGACGGCCCGTACCCGCAACCGCCGCCACAAACTGCTGCACCGCCTGCGTGTAAAGATCATGGTCCGCATAGGAGATGGTCTCCCTCCCCGCCGCTGTCACCAGTTCAACCGTGCCGACGGGCCTTTGGGTCATCACGCCCTGCCCGAAGATCGAGCCTTCGGTGCCATGCACCTCAACCCCCGATCCGGCAAAACGGTGGGTAAAGCTTTCATGCGCCATCACCATCGCCCCGGACGGCATGGCCCAGACCGACATCACCGAATCCTCAACCCCGTCCCCCATGCCAGAGCATCCGGCCTGTGCCACCACGGTTGCGGGATCTTCGCCCAGCAAAAAGCGGACGGTATCGGCGTCATGCACCGTGATATCCGGAATGACCCCGCCGCCCGCCGCCGCATCGTTGATCCGCCAGCCCTGCAAATGCGGTGGCAGATGCACCGCATGAAAAATCCGCAGCGACAGCACCTGCCCGATCCGCCCTGAGGCAATCAGATCGCGGATGGCGCGGTGGCTGCCTGCACAGCGCAAATGATGGTTGGTGGCAAACACCACGCCCGCAGCCTTGGCCGCGCGCACCATTTCGGCGGCTTCTGCCACCGTCATCGCCAGCGGCTTTTCACACAGCACATGCTTGCCCGCAGCAATCGCCGCCAAGGCTTGCGCGCGGTGCTTTTCATTGGTGGACGAGATGTAAACCGCCGTCACACCCGGATCGGCCAGCATCTCCTCCAGCGAAGTGGTGGCACGCGCAATCCCGTGCTGGGCGGCATAGCTGGCCGCATGCGGGCCTGACCCGCTGACCACCCATTCAATATCGCCCCGGTCAACGTTGCGGATCGCGCGGATCATGTATTCCGCCGCAATCGTGCTAGCCCCCACCAAACCCCACCGCATTCGATTCGCCTCATTTTGGAACGTTCTAAACTGATATGGAACGTTCCACTTTCCGTCAACACCTATCACGCTCCATGCCCTGCCAATGCCATGCGGAGTGTTTCCTGAGGATGACCAAGCCGAAATCAGGCCCTCGCGGCCTGCACTTGTGATCTTGCGCTGTTGGATTTGCCTGCCGCCGTGCAATCGCCCACGGCCATCGCGCTCACCGCGCGAAAACACTCACCGTCTGGCCACAGCACACGCCGCTGCAAGGCCAAACACGCCCGGACCAACCAGCCCCGTCACACCAGCGTGATAGAGACCCGGCGGTTCTGGCGGCCCTTGTTCTCAATCCGGCCCACGGCCACCCGGCCGATTTCGCCGGTCCGCGCCACATGCGTACCGCCACAGGGTTGCAGGTCCACCTGGCCCGCCCCCTGCCCGATCCGCACCAGCCGCACCCGGCCCTGCCCCATCGGCGGGGCCACCTTCATCGTCTTGACCAGCCCGGGGTTGGCACGCAGATCGTCATCGGTGATCCACTCATCCGTCACCGCCAGATCGCGGTCGATCAGCAGGTTCAGATCAGCCTCGATATCAACGGTGTTTTCCGGCGGGTCGGGCATGTTGAAATCCAGCCGCCCCCGATCCGCCCCGATCTGCCCGCCGGTCACGGGCAGCGGGATCACCACCGACAGCAGATGCAGCGCCGTATGCACCCGCATCAGGCGGTGGCGCCGCGTCCAGTCCAGCACTTGCCGCACCTCGGCCCCCACCGGCGGCATCGCCAGCGGCGAGGCTGGCACCAGCGCCACCAGCCCCTCGCCGACCTTCACCGCCGTCGCAATCGGCATCTGGCCACCCTCCCAGATCAGCACGCCGGAATCGCCGGGCTGCCCGCCCCCGGTGGGGTAGAACACCGACCGGTCCACGACCAGCCCGCCTTCCGGGGTATGCGCCAGAATACGCGCCGTGGCTTCGGGCAAATAGGGATCGTCGCGAAACAACAACGCGGTGCTCTGGCCGGTCATCGTATCTGTCATGGCCCTGATCCTTCGTCATTTCGTTTGTCGGCGACACCTTCGTCCTTTGACGCCGCAGGCTCCGGTGCCACCCGCTCGGCAAGCGCTGCCAGCACCAGCACAGCCTCGGCGGTGCGCTTGGCATCGGGGTCGGCGGCGGGGGCTACGACATGTATCCCCACCTCATGGAATTTCGCCATGATCTGGTGGTTGATGTCACTGCGCACCTGCACCGAAAAGTTCACATCCCGCAGGATCAGCCGGATTTCAAAGTTCATCAGCAGCGCGGTATAGCCCATGAACGCGACCACAGGGGCCGGGTTCAGCACGGCCAGCGGCTGGGCCTCGGCAATCTCGCGCAGCACCGATTCCACCTGCCGGCTGTCAGACCCAAGCGCCACCATCACCGGCACGATCAGACGGCCCGACAGGTTGAACCGGGTCCAGTTGGTGACCTGCCCCGTGATCAGATCGGCATTGGGCACGATCACATCATTGCGGTCAAACGTCTCAATCCGGGTGGACCGGACCGAGATCGACCGCACCCGCCCCTGCACTCCGCCCACCTCGATCCAATCCCCCTCCGAAACCGGGCGTTCGATCAGCAGGATGATGCCAGAGATAAAGTTCGACACGATATTCTGCAGACCAAACCCGATGCCGACCGACAAGGCCCCGGCGACGATGGCAAGGCCCGACAGATCAATCCCCGCCGCGTTGATCGCGACCAGCGCCGCCAGAAAGATGCCGACATAGCCAACCCCGGCCACAAGCGCATTCTGCCCGCCGCTGTCCATGGTGGTCTTGGGCAGGATGGTGCTGCGCAAGGCCCCCTGAAACAGCCGGGTGATCATGAAGCCGATGACAAAGACCACGGCAAAAACCATGAAATTGGTCGGCGACACCCGCGTCGCCCCCAACTGGAAGCCTTCGCCAAACCGCGTCCACAATTCGGTCAGATCGGCCAGCCGCGCGCCCCAGATCAGCGCGAACACCGGCAGTGACACCAGCATCAGGCAAAACCCGGCCAGCACCGGCACCAGAGCCTCGCGCCCCGTGGCCTCGTTGCGGGTGATCAGCGCCCACAGATCACCGATCAGACGTTGCAGCACGAACAGCAGCGTCAGCAACCCCAGCGACAGAATCGCAGGATAGACCAGCGCCCCCGCCGCCTGCACATAGCCAAACGCCGCCAGCACCGGGGCCAGCAGACCCACCACCCCAACGCCTTGCCCGACAAAGGCCAGCAGACGCAGGCGTAAAGCTTTGCCCGCTGGTGGGGGCCACACGGTTGGCGGGGTCTTTCAGCGGCAACCGCAACAACCGCCCCACCCGCCACAGCACCAACCCGGCTGTCAGCAAAATGGGAAAGGACATGACCGAGGTCGTCGCATCGGAATAGGCCTGCGCGTTCATCGCCGCATAGCGCAGTTCTTCCGCCGCCACCAACAGCCCCAGCAGCACCGACAACAGCCGCCCCTCGGCCCGCCGTTCGGGGGGCAGGTTCAGAAAATCCTCGTTCAACTCGGCCTTGGGAAAGGCGCGGCTGCCCAACCAGATCGCCACGAACAAACCAAATCCGGCCATCGGCAGCATCGCGTTGACCGACGCCCCGATGTCTCCCAGCAGGCCCGACCGTGTTGCCGCCACGCTCAGCGCGATCACCCCCACCGTGGGCACGATGATCTGGCCCAGCGACACCACCAGCCCCCAGACCTGCCGCCCCCGGGCCGAGGCCCGCGCCTGCACGCCCATGGCCAGTTTCTCAATCACTTGCCGCCCGCGCGTCAGCAACCCAGCCGCCACCACCAGCAGCACAAGGATCAGCGGCAGGTTGTTGCCCAGCACCTCGCGCGCCTTGGGGTTGGTCCAGCCGGACTCGGTCTCATCCCACAGTTGGAACAGCGTGTCGGTCAGCGCGATCACCGCCTCGGGCCAGTTGGCCGGGTTCACCGGCGACGGCCACAGTTGCAGCAACTCGTTTGCCTTGCGCTCGCGCAGGATGCGGTCAATCTCGCGGATCAGGCCATCGGCGCGGCGATAGGCTTCTTCCGCCGCAATGCCGGGGGCCTGCACCTTGACCAGTTGTTCCGCCAGGGTCTGCCGCCGCGCGCCGATCTCATCGGCCTCGCTCTCGCCTTCCTTGGGGGCTGGCCCCAAGGCGTCGATCTGGGTGCGCAGGGTGGCGATCCGGCTGGCATTGGCGCTTTGCGCGCTCAGCAGGGCCGCCCGCCAATCCACCAACTGCCCGCGCAGCACATCCAGCCGCAGCTCGGACACATCGGGGTTGGCAAGGTCAGATTCCGCCCGGGTGGCCATGGCCTCCCACGCGGTATAATCCATGTCGGTGACGGGCTTTACCTCACCCGATGACACATTGCCCCGGGTGCCGTTGACCGGCCCCGTGGGGTTGGCAGGGTCGGGCAAGGGGTTGGTGGTCGTCGTCTGCGCGAAAACCGGGGCCAGCGTGGCAATCGGCACCACCGCCAGCAGCGCGGCGCACAGCACCGCCCGCCAGCCTGCCATCCCCCGCCCGCCCGCCATGCGCCTTATGCGTCCTCGAACACGGCGGGAATCGACCGCGCAGACCGGTCCAGCCATTCCGGCACCGGCAGGCCCTTTTCGCGCAGGAAGGTCGGGTTATAGACCTTGGACTGATAGCGGCTGCCATAATCGCACAGGATGGTGACGATGGTATGCCCCGGCCCCATTTCCCGCGCCATCCGCATCGCGCCTGCGATGTTGATGCCGGTCGATCCGCCCATGCACAGACCTTCCTCGGTCATCAGATCAAACACGATCGGCAGCGCCTCGGCATCGGGGATGCGATAGCTGAAATCGGGGGTAAAGCCTTCAAGGTTTGCGGTGATCCGCCCCTGCCCGATCCCTTCGGTGATCGAACTGCCCGGGCTGTCCAGCTTGCCCGTGGTGTAAAACGCATGCAGCGCCGCCCCTTCGCAGTCCGCCAGCCCGATCTTCACGCCCTTCGGCTGCAAGGCCATACCAACGCCCGCCAAAGTGCCCCCCGACCCGACCGCACAGATAAAGCCATCGACCTTCCCCCCGGTCTGATCCCAGATCTCTGGCCCGGTGGTCTGGATATGCGACTCGCGGTTGGCCACGTTGTCAAACTGGTTGGCCCAGATCGCGCCGTTCGGTTCGGTCTTGGCCAAAGCCTCGGCCAGACGGCCCGAATAGCGGACATAGTTGTTGGGGTTCTTGTAGGGCGCTGCAGGCACCTGCACCAGTTCCGCCCCCGCCAGCCGCAGCATGTCTTTCTTTTCCTGGCTTTGGGTTTCCGGGATCACGATCACGGTCTTGAACCCCATGCTCGCCCCCACCAGCGCAAGGCCAATGCCGGTGTTGCCAGCGGTGCCTTCCACAATCGTGCCCCCGGGCTTCAGCAACCCCTTTTCCACCGCATCGCGGATGATGAACAGCGCCGCGCGGTCCTTGACCGACTGGCCGGGGTTCATGAATTCGCATTTGCCAAGAATGGTGCAGCCCGTCAGTTCCGACGCCTTCTTGAGCAGCAGCAAGGGGGTGTTGCCGATGGTGTCGGCCAGATCGCTGTTGATCCGCATGGGGGGTATCCTTTGTTCCGTCGCACAGGTGTAAGCATCCAACCCGCCAAACTCAATGGTCCCCGCAGCGGATAGGGCCAAGATGGCCCGGTGACCGCCAACCCGCCACCCCCGATCTGCCCGTTCCCAAAGCAAAACCTGCGAAAAATGCTTGATTTTTGGCAGATGCTCGGCATTCATGACTGCATTTTTAGGCTCAAGGGATAAGGACACGACATGGGCGCGGTTGTCATGAACGGTGACGAATTTGCTAACAGTATTTCATCTGGCGGGATCGGGTCGGGCGACACGCTGGTGTCTTCTACCTATGGTGGAAATGACACCGTCAGCATCTTCAGCCCGTCCTACGACGTACATCTGGGTGCAGGCGACGACCGCATTCAGGGCGGCATCGGCGGCTATGCTTACGGCGAAGACGGCAATGACAGCTCTCAGGTGTTTTTGTGGAGCGGGGTTCACACCTTCTACGGCGGCGATGGCGATGACCGCATGCGCGCCTTCTACGGCGGCGTCGGGTCCACCTGGAACGCTTATGGCGGGGCGGGCTCCGATCTGATTTTCGACAACACCAGCCAGAGCGACTCGTCCACCCTCAGCTTCTATGGCGGGGCCGGTTTTGACGTGGTGATCCACGCAGGCACCAACGCCCTGCAGATGACCCTGGGCGGCACCGGCACGCAGGGCCCTTCAAGCAAATCCTACACCGGCATCGAAGGGGCTGTCGGCGGCAGCGGGTCCGACACGATGCGAGGCAGCGGCTCTGACAACTTTCTGGTCGGCGGCAATGGCAGCGATGTTTTGTACGGCGGCAACGGCGATGACTTCCTGATCGGCGAGGCCCGCGAAGAAGGCTTTGTCACGGGCTATGTTGGCATCGGTGGCACCACCGCCAATCCGCTGGACCCGCTGAACAGCGCGGTCGCGGGTGCCTATGCCGCCGATCAGGCCGAAAATGACAGTCTTTATGGCGGCTCCGGCAATGACGTGCTGTCGGGCGGCGGTGGGGCCGACCTGCTGAGCGGCGGTGGCGGCAGCGATTGGGCCACCTATCTGTCCGCGCCCGAAGGCCAAGGCGTCTCGGTGAACCTTGCCAGCGGCGGGATCGCCGGGGCTGCGGCGGGCGACATCTATGTGTCGATCGAGAATATCCAGGGGTCCAACGCCAATGACACGCTGGCCGGCAACGGCGTCGCCAACGAACTGCGCGGCATGTCTGGGCAGGAACTCGTTGTTCGGCATGGCCGGCAATGACACGCTGGTCGGCGGCGACGGGCGCGACACACTGTACGGCGGCAGCGGCAATGATCTGCTGACAGGCGGGTCGTCCGAAGATGTCTTTGTCTTTGCCGGGGCGGGCACCGTGCAAAGCATTGATACGATCACCGACATGCAGGCGAATTTTGATGAAATCTGGCTGTCTGCGGCCATCTTCCGCAGGCTCGGCACCCCCAGTGCCAGCCTGACCGCCGACCAGTTCTTCGCAGGCGCTGCCGCCACCGACCGCGACCACCGCATCCTCTATGACGCCGCAACCGGCGCGTTACTCTACGATGCCGATGGCGACCGCGCCGGGGCGGCGATACAATTTGCGCAACTGGCAACCGGGCTTACGCTGACGGAAACCGATTTCGTGATCATCGCCTGACCCCTGTTCCCCCCGGAACAGCCCGCTCCGGGGGGAAATGGCATTGTCTGTTCAACAGACACGCCACAGGGATCACGAACATGCACATGACAGGCACAGGCAGAACACAGTTCAGCGACTCGGTCTTGTGGGACACCATCACCGGCACCGCTGGCAGCGACATGATCGAAATCACCTGGGGTGATGATACGGTCTACGCAGGCAAGGGCAGCGATTATATCTGGGATATCGACGGCACCTATCAGAACCGTCACATGGGCAGTGGCGGCGATCACATCTGGCTGGCCAGCAATGACAAGATTTACGGCGGTGACGGTGATGATCATGTCTTTGCGGGCTGGGGCGCGGATACAATCTACGGCGGGTCAGGCTGGGACACGGTGGATTACGGCTACAGCCAGTTCGCCATCGTGCTGGACCTGACCACCGGCATCGGCACCGGGGCCACAGATTTCGGCGTCCACTGGCGACCGGGTCTACGGGGTCGAGGAAATCCTCGGCAGCCGCTTTGGCGACACCATCAAGGCCACCAGCGGCGCACAGCGGATAGATGGCGGCGAGGGCGACGATTATCTGCACGGCGGCAGTGGCGAGTCGTCCCTGTATGGCGGCGACGGCAATGACACCTTTGTGCTGAACTCGGTCCATAACACGGTCGATGGCGGCGAAGGGCTTGATACGCTCAGCTTTTACAAACTGGGCCTACGGCGTGGCCATCACCCCGATTTACCCCGAAACCCCGACCGCGCTGCGGGATATAACCAAGGACTTTCTACGGCCTGTCGAGCATCGAAAACGTCATCGGCACCCGCTATGCCGACGCGATTACCATGCAGACCGGCAGCATCCGGCATACGCTTTGGGGATATGAAGGCGACGATCTGTTGTCGGTCTACGGCGAGGGATCGGTAATGTATGGCGGTCTGGGTCACGACACCATTGGCGGGGCCATCGGCGGCGACACCCTCTATGGCGATGAAGGCAACGATCTGATCCGGGGCAACAATGGCAACGATCTGATCTATGGCGGGGCGGGCAATGACACGCTTTTTGGCAATAACGACTCTGACGCGCTTTATGGCGGCGCAGGTGCAGACCAGCTTTCGGCAGGCGAGGGCAATGACACTCTGACCGGCGGCACCGGGGCGGACACTTTCATCTTCACCAACGCCGACCGCTATGATTACGGGGCCAACGTGATCATGGACTTCACCCGCGGCACCGACCGCATCGACCTCGCCATCATCGACGCCCGCCCCGACCTCGCAGGCGATCAGGCCTTTGTCTTTCAGGGCGGCTTCACCAAATTCGGCATCGCAGGCAGCCTGCGCATGACCACCCATGACGGGTCTACCAAGATTTACCTGCACACCAATGCCGACGGCGTGGCGGACGTGATCATCGACCTGCACAGCCCGATGACGCTAACGGCAAGCGACTTCATTCTGTAAACTTCCCTTGCCTTCGCAACCCCGGCGATGATCCTCTGGCAAGGCAGCACCATCGCCAAAGGGCAGGGCAATGAAAGCACCAAACCGCAGCGGTTTTCCCGCCCGCCCCATCCGGGCCGCGCGGCTGTTGACGGGGCATCGCAGGTCGGCGGTTGGGGATACGGCGCTGGCGACCCTGTTGGCGGGCATTGCGGGGGCGGCCAATGCGGGCGGTTTTTTCGCGCTTGGTCAATATACGTCCCATATGACCGGGTATCTGTCGCAACTCGCCGACAATCTGGCGATCCTGAACCTGAAGATCGCGGCCATCAGCGCGCTTGCGATTGCGGCCTTTGTGGCGGGGGCTGCGTTCAGCACCGTGCTGATCAACTGGGCACGCCAGCATGACACCCGCCAGCAATACGCCCTGCCGCTGGCGGTACAGGGTGGCTTGATGGCCTGCTTTGCGGCGGGAGGCCTGTTGACCACCGAGGGCGGGCGGCTGTTCGCGCTGGCCTGCCTGTGCTTCATGATGGGGATGCAGAATGCCACCATCACCAAACTGTCCGGTGCCCGCATCCGCACCACCCATGCCACCGGCATGATCACCGACATCGGGATAGAGATTGGCCGCGCCTCGTTTGGCCTGTTCCACCGCAACAGCGGCATCGCGGCCAACGGGGCCAAACTGCGCGCCCTGCTGTTGCTGGCCTTTGCCTTTGTTGCAGGGGGCATCATCGGCGCAGTGGGCTACGGGTTCATGGGATTCCTGTTCTCGCTGCCACTCGCCGCGCTGCTGCTGGCAATTTCAGTACCCGCCATGATCGGCCGACCGCCAAGATAACGGCAGAAGGGTCTGTGCGGCGACACTGCCGCCTGCACCAAACACGGTTAACGACAGGTTAAGTCGCGAACTCAATCAATTGAAATCAAACAATAACCCCCACGTCCCGGGGCGGGACATGGGGGGTATCCGTCATCCCTCACATGATCCCGTCAGCCTTCAGCCCGGCATAGCACTCGTCCAGCGATTTCTTGGCCCGCTCGATCAGCACATCAATCTCATCCGGCGTGATCACCAGCGGCGGGGAAATAATCATCCGATCCCCGACATGCCGCATGATCAGATTGTTGGCAAAACACCGCTCGCGGCAGCGATAGCCGACGGTGCCCTGATCGCCCGCAAACCTCGCCCGGGTGGTCTTGTCAGGCGTCAGCGCGATGGACCCCATCAACCCCACCAGCTTGGCCTCCCCCACCATCGGATGGTCGGTCAACGCCGCCCAACGGCTGGCAAGGTAGGGGTTGGCCACATCACGCACATGCTCGATGATGCCTTCTTCCTCAATGATCCGCAGGTTTTCCAGCGCCACTGCCGCCGCCACCGGATGGCCGGAATAGGTGTAGCCATGGTTGAAATCCCCATGCGCCCCCAGCACTTCGGCCACCTCATCACAGACCACCGACCCGCCAATCGGCTGATACCCGGACGACAACCCCTTCGCGATCGTCATGATATGTGGCTTGATCCCAAAGGTCTGGCTTCCAAACCAGTTCCCCGTCCGCCCGAACCCGGTGATCACCTCATCCGCGATCAGCAGGATGCCATACTTGTCCACGATCCGCTGAATTTCCGGCCAGTAGGTGGACGGCGGAATGATCACCCCCCCCGCCCCCTGCACGGGCTCGCCGATGAAGGCCGCCACATTCTCGACCCCCAGTTCCAGGATCTTGGCCTCCAGCTCCTGCGCGCGCATCAGACCAAAGGCCTCGGGCGTCATCTCGCCCCCCTGCGCCCACCAGTTCGGCTCGCCGATATGCACGATCCCCGCCAGCTTGCCGCCATGCGAATGGATGCCCGCCATGCCACCCAAGGTGCCGCCGCCGATGGTGGACCCGTGATAGCCGTTGTGCCGCGCGATGATGATGCGCTTTTCCGACTGGCCCTTGATGTCCCAATAGCGGCGCACCATGCGGATGTTGGTGTCGTTCGCCTCGGACCCCGAGCCCGCGAAGAACACATGGTTCAGATCACCCGGTGCCAGTTCCGCAATCTTGGCGGCAAGGGCAATGGCGGGCACGTGGCTGGTCTGGAAGAAGGTGTTGTAATAGGCCAGTTCATCCATCTGCCTCTTGGCCACGTCCCCTAGTTCGGTGCGCCCATAGCCGATGTTCACACACCACAACCCCGCCATCGCGTCGATGATCTTGTGGCCTTCGGTGTCGGTCAGCCAGACCCCCTTGCCCGCTTTCATGATCCGCACGCCCTTTTTCGCAAGAGCCGCGTTTTCGGAAAACGGGTGCATGTGATGGGCCGCATCCAGCGCCTGCAAGTTCGGCGGTGGGCATGTGGTTGGTGATCTTGTTCATGGCGCGGCCCTTCCGGTTGCCCGGAGCCGGATTGCCCCGGTTTGCGCCACAATATGATCAAACGAAGTGGGGTTCAAGGAATTTGATCAAATTATTTTCCGACATGTTCGGCCTGTGCCGAGATCAGCTGTCAACAACCTTCCGGTAAGAAACACTTTGGAAGAAAACGGTCGCAGCGCCCGGTCCCGCCTACCAAATCCTCTGTTTCACAGGCCCATTACCGCAAAGTAAAGGATGCCATAAGCTGGTGCATATCGTGGAATTCCAGAGCGTAATTTTGAAAATCTGGCACCCCGCGCTCAGCAAAACAGTGGCGGGTATCATTGGCAAACTCAATATAGACATCGTCCAAGTGAGAACCGTGCCCCCCCTCAGCAGGTGTCGAACAAATTTTAATCTTTTTGAAGGCAACCAGAAACGCGGCCGTCTCTTCTTCAGTCAGTTCCCTGACGCCCTTAGATTGTTTTGGGAACCTCATCCCCAAGACATAGCGTACCCATTTCTTGTCAAAGGTAATTTTTGCATGCCGACCGTCCGAATTGGTTTCAACAATGTATATGAAATTTCCTTCAGGACCCATCCCGCCTACCCGATAGGTCAGTCGCAAAGCGTTGCCGCCAGGCGCAAGAATACTAGGCAAGGGCCTTTCAAGAGGAACTACAGTGTCTGAATCGAAGTACGGCGACTTTTCCCTATCCGCCGTCTCCGCTGCTATCACTGGCGCTGAAATCGCGCAAAGCACCATGAACCCGCACATCATACGCCCCAACATCCGCATCTCCCTGACCCAGTTCAATCCTACCCCCGCCGCGCCGCCTCGATCGCCGCTACGTCAATTTTGCCCATCTGCATCATCGCGGCAAAGGCCCGTTTGGCCTCGTCGCCACCGGCGGCCATCGCCTCGGTCAGCACGCGCGGGGTGATTTGCCAGGACAGGCCCCATTTGTCCTTGCACCAGCCACAGGCGCTTTCCTGACCGCCGTTGCCGACGATGGCATTCCAGTAGCGGTCGGTTTCGGCCTGATCGTCGGTCGCGATCTGGAACGAGAACGCCTCGCTTTGCCGGAACGCAGGCCCGCCGTTCAGGCCAAGGCAGGGGATGCCGCAGACGGTAAAGTCCACCGTCAGCACGTCGCCCGCCTTGCCCGATGGATAATCCCCCGGCGCGCGGTGGACGGCGATAACGGCACTGTCGGGAAAAACGCTGGCATAGAACCGGGCCGCAGCCTCGGCGTCTTTGTCAAACCACAGGCAGATCGTGTTTTTGGCAATAGTCATGGCAAGCCCTTTCGCTGCAAACAGGATGCGCCGAGGATCGCGCTAAATCTGCCCTTCCGCCAAGGCGAGTTTCACCTGATCCACCCCATCGGCAATGTCCTGCCGGATCGCGGCGGCCATACCCTGCGCATCGCCCGCGCGCATGGCTGCAAGCGCCTCAAAATGCCTATCCGGCAAAGCCGACGACCCATATCGCGCGCAAACCACCCGCAAGGACGGGCCGAACCGCAGCCACAGCGACTGTGCCATATCCAGCAGGATCGGCGCGTCTGACGCCTCGTACAGCGCAAAGTGGAAGGCGTGGTTGGCCTCCAGATAGGCCGATACCTCGCCCGCCTTGATCGCCCGGTCCACCGCGTTGTCTATCGCCTGCAAACGGTCAATCAACGCAGGCGTCAGGTGCGCTGCGGCCAGTTCTGCCAGTTTGGGTTCAATCGTCAGCCGGGCGAAGGCCACCTGATCCAGCAAACCGGCGGTCAGTTGCGGCACCGCCACCCGGCGGTTGCCCTGCGGCAGCAGCGCGCCTTCGGCGGTCAGGCGGCGAATGGCCTCACGCACAGGGGTCATGCCCGCGCCAAGACCCGCCACCAGCCCCTGAATGGTGATCGGTTGCCCCGGTTCCAGATGCCCATAGAGCACCATATCGCGCAGGCGCGCATAGGTGACTTCATGGGTCGGTATCTTCCGGCTGTCCGCGTCCATCTGGCCTCTCAGTCTGTCTGTCTGTTATGATGTGCGGGGCGCTGCAATCAAGTGGGCTTGTGCGTGCAAGGTGCCGTCCGGGCGAAGATTCCGGGCCGCACGCCTGCACTGGTGCAATGCGCGCACAAAGATATAGTGCGATGACAAAAGGGCGACGCAGGCTGCGCCGAAAACGGGAGGGACATATGAAGACCATCAAAGGCCCCGCGCTGTTTCTGGCGCAATTCGCAGGCGACGCTGCGCCGTTCAATTCCTGGGACAGCATCACCAAATGGGCGGCAGACTGCGGCTACAAAGGTGTGCAGGTGCCGTCGTGGGACGCCCGATTGTTCGATTTAGACAAAGCGGCAGCATCGGTAGGCTATTGTGAAGAGCTAAAAGGTATTGCCAGTGCAAATGGGGTTGAGGTGACCGAACTGTCCACCCACCTGCAGGGGCAGCTTGTCGCGGTGCATCCGGCCTATGACACCGCGTTTGATGGCTTTGCCGCCCCATCGGTGCGTGGCAATCCTGCGGGCCGTGCCGAATGGGCGGTGGATCAGGTCAAAAAGGCGCTGACCGCGTCGAAAAATCTGGGCCTGACGGCGCAGGCGACGTTCTCGGGGGCATTGGCCTGGCCCTACCTCTACCCATGGCCGCAGCGGCCTGCGGGGCTGGTCGAGGCGGCGTTTGACGAATTGGCCAAACGCTGGCTGCCGATCCTGAACCATGCCGAGGAGTGCGGCGTGGATCTGGCGTACGAGATTCACCCCGGCGAAGACCTGCACGATGGCATCAGTTATGAGATGTTTCTGGAACGGGTCGGCAATCACACCCGCGCGCGGATGCTGTACGACCCCAGCCATTACGTGCTGCAACACCTTGATTATCTGGCCAATATCGACATTTACCACGACCGCATCGCCATGTTCCACGTCAAGGACGCCGAGTTGAACCCGACGGGGCGGCAGGGGGTCTATGGCGGGTTCCAGTCCTGGGTCAACCGCGCGGGGCGTTTCCGCAGCCCGGGCGACGGGCAGGTGGATTTCGGCGGCATCTTTTCCAAACTCACGCAATATGGCTTTGATGGCTGGGCCGTGGTGGAATGGGAATGCTGCCTGAAACACCCCGAAGACGGTGCCCGCGAAGGGGCGGCGTTCGTGCGCGATCACATCATCCGGGTGACGGAAAAGGCGTTCGACGATTTCGCGGGGGCGGGCACGGACGATGCCGCGAACCGGCGGATGTTGGGGTTGGCATAGTCGGCGGACTGGGGCCAGCCCCAGACCCCGGGATATTTAGAGACAGAAAATGAACAGAGGAAGATCATGGCTATAACCGCCGCTCATGTTGCCCGCAGCCCCCGTATCCGTCTGGGAATGGTGGGGGGCGGGCGCGATGCTTTCATCGGGGCTGTTCACCGCATCGCCGCCCGGATTGATGATCAATATGAACTGGTTGCAGGGTGTTTTTCATCGAACGCGGAAAAGAGCCTCGCCTCTGCCGCCGATCTGGGCGTGCCGCGCGCCTATGCCGATTTCACCGAAATGGCGATCCGCGAGGCCAAGCGCAAAGACGGGATCGAGGCGGTAGCGATTGTCACCCCCAACCACATGCACGCGCCTGTGGCGCTGCAATTTCTGAAACGCGGCATCCATGTGATCTGCGACAAGCCGCTGACTGCGACACTGGCCGAGGCGAAAAAGCTGGCGAAGGCGGCGGAAGCCTCGGGCGTGGTGTTTGCGCTGACGCATAATTACACCGGCTATCCGATGGTCCGCCAAGCCAAGGCGATGGTGGCGGCGGGCGACTTGGGCGATATCCGGCTGGTGCAGGTGGAATATGCGCAGGACTGGCTGGCCGAACCGATTGAGGCCTCGGGGCAGAAACAGGCCGCGTGGCGCACCGATCCGGCGCAATCGGGCGCAGGCGGGTCTACCGGCGATATTGGCACCCATGCCTTCAACCTTGCGAATTTCGTGAGCGGCCTGACGCTGGATCAGCTTGCCGCCGATCTGCAATCCTTCGTGCCGGGGCGCAAGCTGGACGACAACGCCCATGTCATGCTGCGTTTTCAGGGGGGGGCGCGGGGGATGCTGTGGTGTTCGCAGGTCGCATCCGGCCTTGAAAACGGGCTGAAGCTGCGGGTGTTCGGCACCAAGGCGGGGATCGAGTGGAATCAGGAAGACCCCAATTATCTGTGGGTGACGCCGCTTGGCGCACCGAAATACCGCCTGACGCGCGGGGGTGTTGGCACCGGGCCAGAGGCGGCCCGCGTCAGCCGCATCCCGCCCGGGCATCCTGAAGGCTATCTTGAAGGCTTCGCCAATATCTATGCCGAGGCTGGCCGGGCGATCTTGGCCCGCCGCGATGGCGTGGCCGTGGCCCCCGAAGTCACCTATCCCGGCCTGAAGGAAGGGCTGGAGGGTGTGGCTTTCGTCGACGCCTGCGTGCGGTCGTCCAACCGCAACGGGGCGTGGGTGTCACTGGCCTTGTAATTGGCCTTATAATTGGCCGCGCTCTGACCGCAACCGCCCGCGTTCGCGCTGCAACCACAGCGCGGACAGCAACACCGGCGCGTTCGACGCCTCTCCGCTGGCCACCAACTCCATCAGCCGGTCAAAGCTGATCAGGTGGCCACGGATATCTTCGGCTTCCTCCGCCACACCGAACACACCTGCGCTGCCATCGGGCAGGTCGCACAGGGCGACGTAGGAATAAATGAACTCTGACTTCGCGCCCGGGCTGGGGTAATAGCCCGCCACCGGCAGCAGCGCGCCAAGGGTCAAGCCTGCCTCTTCTACCGCCTCGCGCCGGGCGCAGTCTTCGGGTGTCTCGCCGGGGTCGATGCGGCCGGCAATCGCCTCCAACTGCCAGGGCGTGTGATCGCCGCGCGCAAACGGCCCGGTGCGGAACTGTTCCACCAGCAGCACCCGGTCGCGCAGCGGGTCATAGGGCAGCACGGTGACGGCATCGCCCGACACAAAGGCCGCGCGGTTGACGACAGGGCTCATGCTGCCATCAAAGCGCGCAAAGCGAGGTCATATTCCTCGACACTGAAGAAATGCGCGTAGGGCAAGCGGCGCTGAACCACCTCGACCCGCGCCGGGGGCCTGCGTTGGGCCGCGGGCGCGGCCTGCGCCGCCCGCACGCGCGATGCCCCCCGCACCAGCATCACCGGATAGCGCGCCACGACCGACGCCGCCGTCTGGCTGCCATACAGCGCCATCACATCGGCAGCCGTGGCCGTCACCTCGGCCCCGAATTCCGCCTGCCAATCGGCCAGAACCCAAGGCCGCCCTGCCACCCATGGCCCGGGATCGGGAATGTAGACCCGCGCCACGGTGCCATCCGTCAGGGTCAAATCCTGCCGGGTAAAGGCAAAGCCTGCCTCGTAAAAATCCAGCCGAGCCCAATCGTCAGCCGACAGATCGCGCACCAGCACACCGCCCGCCTGCCCTGCCCCCGGCGTGATCACCGGAAACACCCGGCCTTCCGCCCAAGCCACCGTGAACCCCGGCAAAATCGCAGGCTCCATCTGCACCGTGCGGCCCAGAACCAGCGCCAGCAGCGCCGGATGGCACAGCGTGCCGTAAAAGAACCCATGCACCGCCACTAGCGCCAGCGCCGCCCGGCGAACTCGGCCAGAAAGCCACCGATCATGCCGCCGAACAGCAAGATCGCCAGCACCTGCACATCGCCCAGACACTTGCCATAGTCGATCATGATACCGAACGACGCCACCAGCGCCTCCATCGGGCCGTCATACCGCTTTTTCAGCGACATCCGCACCATTTCGTAAATCGCAAAGCCAAGGATGACCCAGAACACGATGGTCACGGACGTGCGCACCCCCAGCCCCATCGACTTGGTATAGCCCCCGCCCGTCAACCGCCCCATCACCCGCCAGCCGACGATCACGCCGATGGCGGCGGTAATCTCGCGGAAGAACCCGATCCTTGTGCCTTCCGGCAGACCGGGGATCGAGGCATTGGCGGCAAGCCAGGCCACAATGGCAAAGGCCACGGCGGCAAACAGTTTGGCAGCGGTTGGCATGGGCGGTGTCTCGTCAATCAGGTTTGGTCACAGTGATTTGTGTCACCCCACAGTTACCGCCCTGAAACGCGCCCGCGCAAGAGGTGAGGTAGAAGTTCCACATCCGCCGGAACCTGTCGTCAAAGCCCATATGGGCGACCTGATCCCACTTGGCATTGAAATCCTCATGCCAGCGGCGCAGGGTCAGGCTGTAGCTTTGGCCAAACTCGATGGATTGTTTGACGCGCAGCCCCGCCTTTTCCACCTCGGCCCGCAGCACCGAAGGGGCGGGCAGCATGCCGCCCGGAAAGATGTATTTCTGAATGAAATCAACGCCCCGTTTGTAGACCTGCCAGCGGCTGTCGGGCACGGTGATGATCTGCAACGTCGCATTGCCGCCGGGTTTCAGCCGCTCGCGCAGGGCGTCAAAATACACCGGCCAATAGCGTTCGCCGACCGCCTCGAACATCTCGATACTGGCAATGCCGTCATACAGCCCCCGTTCATCGCGGTAATCCTGCAACTTGATCTCTACCCGGTCTGCCAGCCCCGCCTTGGCGATCCGGTCCACCGCATAGTCGTATTGCGCCTGCGAAATGGTCAGCGCCGTCACCCGCAACCCCCGCTCACGCGCCGCATATTCGGCAAACCCACCCCAGCCACAGCCGATTTCCAGCACATGATCGCCGGGCTTTGCCCCCATCTCATCCACCATGCTGGCGTATTTCTGGGCTTGGGCGGTTTCCAGACTTTCCTGCCCCGACACGAACAGGGCCGATGAATAGGTCATCGTGTCATCCAGCCAAAGCTGGTAAAACTCGTTCCCCAGATCATAGTGATGCGCGATGTTGCGTTTCGATCCGCGCCGCGAGTTGCCCTGCAACCAGAAGCGCAGCTTTTCATAGGCCCGGATCACGCCGATGCCCGGATAGCCATCTGTCACCCCATTGTTTTCCGGCGTCTGGATCAGGTCGAGAAAGGCCTGCAAATCGGGCGAGGACCACCAGCCATCCAAATAGGCATCGCAAAAGCCAAGATCCCCTTCGCGGATCATGCGGGCGAAAAGGTCATTGTTGTGAATGTCAATTTCCGCCACCGGGCCAGGTTTGGCCCCTTCAATGCGAAAGCGGCGGCCATCGGGGATCACGAAATCCAGCCGCCCCATCCCCAGTTTCCCCGCAACAAGATACGCACTGGCGAAATAGCGTGGCAGACCAGACTGGCCTTTGATCGTGGTAAATACGGTCATTTCCCCTCCCCGAGGGTCGATTTGTTAAACGTTACCGTTTCAGATACGCAAGGCCGCCTCAAGAGTTTCGCGCGCCATAAGCCGCCAGTGCCCGGTTGCGCCCCTCGGCCAGATCGACCAGCGGCATCGGATAGGCTTTGGTCGGCGACAGGTTCCAACGCAGCGGCACCGCGTCGAAATAGGCCAGGGCCTGCGCCCCCGGCTTGCGCGCCAGTTCCGCGATATAGCGTTGGCGATATACCTTGTCCGGATCGAATTTTTCCACCTGTGTCGCCGGGTTGAAAATGCGGAAATACGGTGCCGCATCCGGCCCCGACCCCGCCGCCCATTGCCAACCCATCGCGTTGGCCGCCGGATCCCAGTCGATCAGACAGTCTTCGAACCATTTCAACCCCACCCGCCAATCCGTCATCAGATGTTTGGTCAGATAGCTCGCCACGATCATTCTGCCACGGTTGTGCATCGTACCCGTGACATACATCTCGCGCATGGCCGCATCGACGAACGGCTCGCCGGTCATGCCGCGCCGCCAGACCTCTGCCTGCGGGTTGTCACCCTGCCAGGGGAAAGCATCCCATTCGGGTTTGAAATTCGCCTGCGCCATATGCGGGAAGTGATGGATCAGATGGTAGGAAAACTCGCGC
The DNA here is from genome assembly GCA_963772935.1 of uncultured Alphaproteobacteria bacterium. Taxonomy (GTDB): domain Bacteria; phylum Pseudomonadota; class Alphaproteobacteria; order Rhodobacterales; family Rhodobacteraceae; genus JANNNF01. The sequence continues at coordinate 1,054,880 of CAVYZK010000009.1, forward strand.
CAGACCAGCTCGCGCAAGAACGTCTCGGCCCCCGCGCGCCCCTCATGCAACGCCCGCATGCCCGCATGCCAGACGGTGCGGATGCCAATCTCGCCCAGCGCAAAATTCTCGGACAGGCGCGAGGTGCCCACGTCCGCCGGTAAATCCCGCGTGATGGCATAGCGGTCCACAATAGTGTCCATGAACCGCGCCAGCCGCGCCTCTGCCGCCGCCGTGCCGACCGTCACATGGTCGGCCACCACCGCCGCCCCGCGCCGCATCGCAGCCCCCAGATGCCAATCCTCCAACCGCTCACTGCGCGGCCAGTCCACCGGCGCGCGCAGCGCCGATGGGGCCGGGGCGGCCTCTGCCACCGCCCGGTCCCGCACCGTGCGCCAGAACGGCGTGTAGACCCGGTATGGCCCGCCCTGCCCCGTCGCCACATCCCACGGCTCGAACAACAGATGGCCCGGGTGACTGACCGCCTGCACCCCTTGCGCCTTCAACCCCGCCTTCACCGCCGTATCCCGCGCAACCGACGCCGGATCATACAACCGCTGCCACATCACCCCCGCCGCCCCGGTCTCTGCCACCAGCGCCTGCAACACAGGCAACGCCTCGCCCCGCCGCAAGATCAACCGCGACCCCGCCGCCTCCAGCGCCTTGGCAAAGGCCGCCACCCCCAACCCCAACCGCCACTTCGGTGCAGCCCCCAAGCTTTCCGTCTCGGGGTCCAGCACGAAGACCGGAATCAGAGGCCGCCCCGTCGCCACCGCAGCGGTCAGCATCGGATGGTCGCTCAACCGCAAATCGCGGCGAAACCACAGAATCAACGGCAGGTTCGGCGGGGCATCAGGCTCAGGCTGGACAGGTCTCTGGGACGGCATAGGGCAGGTTTCATCCTTGTTTGAACAGCTTACGCGCAACACCCCCGCCCGGATCACTCTGACCCAAAGCCACCGTCACAGCGCCAAACCTATCCATAGCCGCAGGCCCCACCAAACGAAAAGGGCACGACCAAACCCCTCCCATTCACATTGGCCGCAAATATCCTCGGGGGGTGAATTGGCGTCAGCCAAGAGGGGGGTCCGAGGGCCCCCCTTACCCGGCCAAAAGCACCGCCACATCGCACAAACCTCCCCCCAAGCCTTTATCTTGGCTCAAATATCCAATCCCCGCTGTCCCCCGGCACCGCACAGGCAAAATGGTCACAGGTGGGGGGTCCGGGGGGAGGGTGGGCCTCCCCCCGGGTCTTCTAAAGAATAACGGGCGGGGAGGGTGGGCCTCCCCCCGGGTCTTCTAAAGAATAACGGGCGGGGAGGGTGGGCCTCCCCCCGCGTCTTCTAGGACCAACCGGCGGGGCGGATGCCCATCCCATTCAACCAATCCCTTACAACACCCGGTCCAGCGCCTCGATCAGCCCCGCCACCTCCGCCGCGCTGGTGTAATGCACCAAGGACAGCCGCAAGACCCCCTTCTCGGCATCAATCCCCATCGCCTCCAGTGGCCTGCGCGCATAGAAATGCCCGCCCCAGCAGGCATAGCCGATGCGGCCCAATTCTTCGGACACAGGCTCTGCCTCACCGCTTAGTTCCACCGCCACGGTCGGCGCGCGCAAGGCCCCGTCGCGCGGCCCCACCAGTCGTACATCATTGCGGGCGGCCAGATAATCCAGCAACGGCTGCACCACGGCCACCTCCTGCGCCCGCATCAGATCATGCACGGCCCGATTGCGGGCCAAGGCATCCGCTGCGCCGCCAAAATGATGCCCATGCAGCGCGTCGATATAATCCACCATCCCCGCACAGGCCGCGATCTGGGCATGGTCTGGCCCGGCAGGCGTATGACGCTTATACAGACTGTCATGGTTGAACCAATGCCCCTGCCCCGGCAGTTCCATGCCAAAGGCGGACCGGATCACCATGATTCCCTGATGCGGGCCATAGGTCTTGTAGGCCGAAAACAGATACACATCGCAGCCAAGCGCCGTCATGTCGGGAAAGCCATGCGGCGCATAGGACACCCCGTCCACCACCACCCTCGCGCCCGCCGCATGGGCCATCGCGGTGATCGCCGCCACATCGTTGATTTCCGCCACCACGTTGGAACAATGCGGAAAACACACCAGCCGCACCCGCCCATCCGCCAGCAACCCGGCCAGAGCGCTTTGGTCCAGTGACCCCGTCGCCGGGTCCACCTGCCATTCGCGCACCTCGATCCCTTCCTCCGCCAGCCTGCGCCAGACGCCCGAGTTCGCCTCATGATCCTGATTGGTCACAACGACCGCCCCACCTGACCCGCGCAACCACCCCCGCACGGCTTGCGCCAGCACATAAGTGTTGGCACTGGTGGAAGGCCCGAAGGATACCTCTTCCGGGGCGACCCCCATCATCGCGGCCAGCCGGTCGCGGGCCTCGTCCATCTCGGCCCCCCCCGCCTGCGCGCCCGGATAGGGGCCATAGGGCTGCACCTTGCGGTCGGTGTAGAACCGGGTCAGGCGGTCCACCACCTGACGGCAGGGATAACTGCCCCCCGCGTTCTCAAAGAACGCATGCGACGACAGCAAAGGCGACGCGAAGGCCGGGAACTGGCCCCGCACGAAATCAAGATCAAGAACAGTCATAAGGCACCCGTTGTTGGGCCGCGCCGGAATATCCCTTACGCGCAAGGGATAACCCCAGATCGCGGCAGGTCTTCCAGCCAGACCTGCGGTTGCAGCACCGCAGGCCAGACCCTGCACTTTGGCAGGGAACAGCATTATTGTTAGCCAAAGCACCACCACAGTGTAAAGGGCTTTGCGCGCCAAACGCCGCGCCCACGCCTGCCGTTGCAGCGGAGGTTTCACACCCCCGCACCCCCGTGGGATATTTCCGCAAAGATGAAGCAACGAAATCTTAACCTTCTCAGGCGATTCTGAGACTGCGGTACAGGGAGGGATCCCGATGACCGTCAAAGGTGAAGGCGCAGCACCTCCCCCGTGCAAACGGCCCGAGGTGCTGCGACCGACCTTCCCCCGCCCTTCATCTTTTCCGCAAATATCCCCGCCGGAGGCTCCGCCACTCGCCCCACGCAGAACGCCAGACCATCATGCGGCGCCCGCCGTCACTTCGTAGGATGGGCGGTTCCGGCAAAGCCGGGTTCGCCCATCGCCCGCAAATCCTACCCCCGCACATCCACCACAACCCGTCCCTGCACCTCGCCGCGCAGGATGGCCGCGCCCAAACCCGGCACATCGGCCAGAACCGCCTCCTTCACCATGGCCTCCAGCCGGTCCATCGGCATATCGCGCGCCAGCCGGTCCCATGCCGCAACGCGGCGGGCATAGGGGGTGAAGACCGAATTGATCCCCAGCAAATTCACCCCGCGCAAAAGGAACGGCACCACCGATGCCGGCAACGCAGCCCCCCCGGCCAGACCCACCGCCGCGACCGACGCATCCATCTTCATCTGCCCCAGCACCCGCGCCAGCATCGCACCGCCGACCGCATCAATGCACCCAGCCCACACCTCCGACTCCAGCGGGCGCTTCACCGTTTCCGCAAGCTCCGCCCGGGGCACGATCCGCGCGGCCCCCAGATCGCGCAGATAGGCTTCCGTCTCGGGCCGCCCAGTCACTGCGGCCACCGAATAGCCAAGCCGCGCCAGAAGCGCCACCGCCACCGACCCCACACCCCCCGCAGCCCCCGTCACCAGCACCTCGCCCTTGTCCGGGGTCAGCCCATGCTCCTCCAGCGCCATCAATGCCAGCATCGCGGTAAATCCCGCCGTTCCCACGGCCATCGCCATCCGGGTAGACACCCCGGCAGGCAGCGGCACCAGCCAATCCGCCTTCACCCGGGCACGCGTCGCATAGCCGCCCCAGAATGCCTCGCCGACCCGCCAGCCGGTCAACACCACCGGGGTTCCCGGCGCATAGCGCGGATCATCCGAGGCCTCGACCACGCCCGCAAAATCAATCCCCGGCACATGCGGATAGGTCCGCACCAAACCGCCCCCCCCGGCAGACAGACACAGCCCGTCCTTGTAATTGACGGTCGAATACTCGACGGCCACTGTCACCTCTCCGGGCGGCAGGGCGGCATCATCCAGCTCGGCCAGCCGGGCCATGGCCTGACCATCGTCGCCCTTTTCCATCAGTATCGCCCGAAACATCGCATCTCTCCCCTTGCTTTGCCATCCGCCCGGTCTTTGCGCGCCAGCCGGGCGATCCTGCCGGGGTCACGGGCAATTGTCACCCATCCGCCGCAAAATTTTGCCGTTTCCTCTTGCTCCACGGCAGCTTGCAGCACACCTTGCACTCAGGTCTTGAAGCCTGCCTGCCATCATCCTACCGTCCACCCGCCCGCTCAGGCCCGCCTTTCTCTAAGTCGGCCCCGTGTCACCCGGCCAAAAAACTGCGACCAACACCGAGGAGCAACCATGTCCCAGACCAAGATAATCCTTGCCAGCACCGCCACGGCCCTTGCCCTTGCCGCCACCTCTGCCTTTGCCGCAGACCCTGACCTGACTGTGTTCGACTGGGCCGGATGGGAGATTGACGGCGCCCTGACCCAATACGTGGCCAAGAACGGCGACAAGCCGACCTATTCGTTCTTTGGCGATGATGACGAGGCGTTTCAGAAAGTCACCACGGGGTTCAAGGCCGATGTGGCGCATCCCTGCTCGCCTTCGGTGCCACGCTACCGCGATGCGGGCCTTATCGAGCCGTGGGATACCTCGAAGATCACCGCCTTCGCCGATCTTGACCCCCGCATGTATGCAGCCCCCGCGCTGAAAGATGACGGCGGGCTGTGGTTCCTGCCGCTGGATCAGGCCTATGCCGCCATCGCCTATAACCCCGATGTGGTGCCTGCCGAAGACGTGGCAACCCTGCAGGTTTTCACCGACCCCAAATACGCAGGCCGCATCTCGCTGCCCGACAGCAATGATGATGTGTGGTCGCTGGCCTTCCTTGCGACGGGCGTGACCAGCTGGGACAACGCGACGGACGAACAATTCGCCGCCGCTGCCGACTGGCTGCGCAAGGTGCACCCCAACGTGCGCGCCTATTGGGCGGACCCTGCCGAGATGACACAGCTTATGGCCTCTGGCGAAGTGGTGGTCAGTTGGTCGTGGAATGACGGCGTGGCCCTGCTTCGGGAAGAAGGCTTCCCGGTCGAATTCAACCGCGCCCCCAAGGAAGGGGCCGCCACCTTCTTTTGCGGCTTCGTCAACCTGAAGGACGGGCCGGGCAAGGAAGACAAGGTCTATGACTTTGTGAACTCGATCCTGTCGGACGAAGGGGCCGTGGCCGTGGTGGATGCGATTGGCTATGGCATTTCGAACACCTCGGCGATGGGCAAAATTCCGGCCGAAACGTTGAAGGCCGCGTATCTTGACCCGGTCAGCACGACGCTGTTCATGCAGTCGCCCACCACGCAGGAATTCCGCGACAAGATGATTGAGGAATTTGAGCTGATCAAATCCGGCTTCTGATCACCTGATCGCACCGGAAAGGCCCGGGCAGCCCCTGCTGTCCGGGCCTTTTCATAGGAACTGCCTACCCCTACCATTGCCGCATCGCGCGCTCGCCAAGAAAACGGAGCCAGCCCCCCTGTTTCAATTCCACCCTGCCACCACGGACGATCTGCCCCTGCTGCGCCGATGGATCGGCCATCCCCATGTGCGCAGATGGTGGGACGCCGATGATCCCTATGGGCCGCAGGATCTGGCCGACCCACGGGTGGCCCGCTGGATCGTCTCGTATCTCGGCAGGCCCTTCGGCTACATGCAGGATTATGCGGTGCATGGCTGGGACCAGCACCACTTTGGCCACCTGGCAGAAGGTGCGCGCGGGATTGACCAGTTCATCGGTGAACCTGACATGATGGGCCAGGGCCACGGCACCGCCTTTATCCGCCAGCGCATGACCACCCTGTTCCGCGCGGGCATTCCGGTGATCGCCACCGACCCCCACCCCGAAAATGAACGCGCCATTGCCGTTTACCGCAAACTGGGGTTTCAGATTTCCGGGCCACCGCAGCACAGCGACTGGGGCCTGATCCTGCCAATGATCGCCCACCCGGCACTGGAGCCATTGCCTGTTTAACCACCGCCTTTGGGATGAAAGCCGCAGATTTCTGCGGGCGACGGCTGTATCTACGGATCCTCTACAGGATCTTTACGCATCCTCTACGCAAACTCTACAGCACAAACCGACCTTGCGCCGAACGCCTTGCCCCCCTATATTCAACCTGTCCGGGTCAAACCGGACTATGGCGATAAACGCACCCATAATAAACGGCTCGGACCCGGGGGCGGTACCCGGCGACTCCACCAACACTTCCCGCATTGGGGACGGAGGGGGTCGAAACAGGATCGACGAACGTCTAAAGGGGCCAGCTTTTGCTCGGTGAGGTACCACCGTTATCGGTCCAAATGTGCAGTTGCCAATGACAACCGTGCTCCGATGGCTCTGGCTGCGTAAGCAGTTCGAACATCGAAAACTAAGTCCTTGCGCTTAGCCGCGTAAGGCGGGGTTCGCAGGCACCTGGCAACAGAAGCCTGCACTTTATCCCAACAGATCAGTATGTTGAGCGAAATTCCTTCGAAGGAATTTCCAAGAATTTTCGAAAATTCTTGGCGCACGCGCCCACCCCTTGACCCCCCTGCCCCCCATCGGCTACCACCCGGATGTGGGGTCCGCGAACGCCCCGTGAGGCTCAGGCTCAAGCGTCGCATCCCCTCAGACACTCATGATCGGATGCCCCATGCCCGGCCCCAACACCATCTCCCCCGCCCAACTCGCGCGCCTCATCGGCACCCCCGACGCGCCGCTGATCCTCGATGTGCGCCTGCCCGAAGATGTGGCGCTTGACCCCCGCCTTTTACCTGGCGCGCGCATCGTGGCGCATGGCGATGTCACGGCCCTTGCGCCGGGGCTAAAACCACAACGGGTTGTGGTCACTTGCCAGAGGGGACGCAAACTGTCGGAAGGGGCGGCGGCTGTCTTGCGCAGCAACGGTGTTGCCGCCGAGGTGCTGGAGGGCGGTTTTGTGGCTTGGGCCGCGGCCAGTCTGCCGCTGATCCCGCAGTCACTCATGCCGCAAACCGCCCTCTGGGTCACGCGCCACCGGCCAAAGATTGACCGCATCGCCTGCCCTTGGCTCATCCGCCGCTTCATCAACCCGGAGGCCCAGTTCCTGTTCGTCGCCCCGAGTGAGGTCGCCGCCGTCGCCACCTATTTCAACGCGACCCCCTTTGATATTGAAGGAATAATTTACAGCCACCGGGGCGAAGGCTGTACCTTCGATGCGCTGCTGGATGATTTCGGCCTGCACACCGAGGCGCTGGACAGGCTGGCGCTTGTGGTCCGCGCCGCAGATACCGACCGGCACGATCTGTCCCCGCAAGCCGCTGGTTTGCTTGCCCTTTCTGTCGGGTTGTCGCGCCAGTACCGCGATGATCTGCAACAGCTTGAGGCTGGCATTGCACTATATGACGCGCTGTACCGTTGGGCGCGCGACGGGCATGACGAAGGCCATGACTGGCCTGCGGGGCGTGCGCAATGACCCCATCTATTCAAGAGCTTACCCGCACCTTCGCCCGCATCGGCCTGCTGTCCTTCGGTGGCCCTGCCGCGCAGATCGCCCTGATGCACCGTATTCTGATCGAGGAAAAAAAGTGGGTTTCAGAGCCTGACTATCTGCGTGCCCTGTCGTTCTGCATGCTGCTGCCGGGGCCGGAGGCGATGCAACTGGCGACCTGGATCGGCTGGAAAATGCACGGTACCAAGGGCGGTCTGATCGCGGGCGGCTTGTTCGTGATCCCCGGTGCGATTGTGGTGCTGGGCCTTAGCATGATCTACGCGGCCTTCGGCCAAGTCCCTCTGATTGCAGCGATTTTCTTTGGCATTCAGGCGGCTGTCGTCGCCATCGTGATCGAGGCTTTGCTGCGGGTATCAAAACGCGCGCTGAAATCGCGTGAGGCCTACTGGATCGCCGCCGCCGCCTTTGTCGCCCTGTTCGTGATGAACCTTCCCTTCCCGGTGATCATCATAGCGGCAGGGTTGTGGGGATATTTCCGCAGCAAAAGCAGCAGCATAGACACCCCTGCCCCAGCCGTGCCGCTGCGCCAGACCTTGACCACCGCTGCAATCTGGACCGCCATCTGGCTCGCCCCGCTGGGCCTGCTTGCCATTACCCACAGCGGCATCCTGACGGATATTGGCGTATTCTTCAGCAAACTGGCGGTCCTGACCTTCGGCGGGGCCTATGCGGTTCTGGCCTGGATGAGCCAGGATGTGGTGCAGGTGAAAGGCTGGCTGACCCTGCCGCAAATGATCGACGGGCTGGGTCTGGCCGAGACAACACCGGGGCCGCTTATTCTGGTCAACGAGTTTGTAGGCTATATGGCCGCCTATAAAAACGGGGGGCCCTTGATGGGGGTTGCCGCGGCGCTGATCACGCTATGGGTCACGTTTATCCCCTCGTTTTTGTTCATCTTCACCGGCGCACCCTACATTGCCCGCCTGACCGGGCAGCCCCGCCTTTCGGGCGCACTGGCTGCGATCACGGCTTCGGTGGTGGGCGTGATTGCCAACCTGTCGCTGTGGTTTGCGCTGCATGTGCTGTTCGGCAAGATCGGCCTCTTGGGCTGGGGTCCGTTGCATCTGCTGTGGCCTGAAGTCACCAGCCTGCGCCCCGCCGCATTGATCATCGGGCTGGTCGCAGGCTGGGCCTTGCTGATCCGCCACATGCCATTGTCCTGGGTCTTGGCGGGGGCCGCTTTGGCCGGTGTGGTGGCAAGCGCGCTCTGACACGGCTTTCGCCAACTGCCCAAAACTTGGGCGTCCGCACCCCTTCCCTTGGGGCGCGAATCCCTTATGCTGTGCGTCAGTACGAAAGGACGCCCAATATGGCCCGCACGATCGACTACGGCACCCTGATGCACCGCGCCATGCGCAGCCTGATTCAGTCGGTGCTGACCGATGTTGGCCAGAACGGTCTGCCCGGCGCGCATCATTTTTTCATCACCTTCGACACCACTCACCCCGATGTGGCCATCGCCGACTGGCTGCGCCAACGCTATCCGGGGGAAATGACGATCGTGATCCAGCATTGGTTCGACAATCTTGTTGTCACCGATGAAGGATTCTCTATCACCTTGAATTTCGGCAACAATCCTGAACCGCTTGTCATCCCGTTTGATGCCGTGCGCACCTTTGTTGACCCTTCGGTCGAATTCGGCCTGCGCTTTGAGTCGAATTCCGATGACGACGATGAAGACGACGAAGACGAGGATGGGGATGACGATCCGGGCGCAGACAGCGCGGACGCGCCCAAGCAAGATGCCGAGATTGTCAGCCTTGATAAGTTCCGCAAGCACTAGACTGGCGCTCTGACCTTTACGTCCTTTTGCGCACGAGGAGTGCCATGTCCTCCGATCTAGCCCTGTTTCGCCGGCGTCTTTTGCGCAACCCCAAACAGATTTCAGCCATTGCGCCTTCATCCCGCGTGCTGGCACGGGCCATGACCGAAGGATTGGGGGCGCAATCGGGCCGGGTGGTCGAATTTGGCCCTGGCACCGGGCGGTTGACGCGTGCCGCGCTTGACCGGGGCATTGCGCCGCATGATCTGACCCTGTTCGAGATGGACGCCGAGTTTGGTCATCATCTGCGGCTGAAGTTTCCGGGCGTGCATGTGCATATCGGCCCGGCGCAGGATTGCACGCGTCTGATGGCCAAAGGCGTGGGGGCGGTGATTTCCGGGCTGCCGTTGCTGTCGATGCCGATGGGGCTGCGCCGCGATATCGTCATGGCCGCGTTTTCGATTCTGGCCCCCGGTGCGCCGATGATCCAGTTCACCTATGGCCTGCGCCCGCCGCTGCCTGCCGATCTGATTGCAGAACTTGGCCTGTCGGTCGAGGTGGGCAGGCTGGTCTGGGCAAACCTGCCCCCTGCCCGCGTCTACCGTTTTCGCCGTGGATAACCTTGGTATGCGACGGTATGCCGATTGATTTTGGCCTCTACGCCGCCTAAAAGGCCGCAGACGCAACCGGAGGCTTCCCCATGTCCGCAATCCGTATCGAGACTGACAGCTTTGGCCCGCTTGAGGTTGCCGCCGACAAATACTGGGGCGCGCAGACCCAACGGTCGATCATCAACTTCCCCATCGGCTGGGAACGCCAGCCGGTCGCCATCATCCGCGCGCTTGGGGTGATCAAGAAGGCCTGCGCGCAGGTCAATGTGGTGCAGGGCGACATGGATGCCGACCTGGGCCGGGTGATCGCCGAGGCCGCGCAAGAAGTGATCGACGGCAAGTTCGATGACAACTTTCCGCTGGTGGTCTGGCAGACCGGGTCGGGCACGCAAAGCAACATGAACGCGAACGAGGTGATCTCGAACCGCGCGATTGAAATGCTGGGTGGGGTGATGGGGTCGAAGAAACCTGTGCATCCGAATGACCATGTCAACATGGGGCAATCGTCGAACGACACCTTCCCCACCGCGATGCACGTCGCCATCGGCATGATGGCGCGCGATGTGCTGCTGCCGGGGCTGGAGAAATTGCACCATGCCCTCGCCCACAAGGCGCAGGAGTTTTACCACATCATCAAGATCGGCCGCACCCATACGCAGGATGCCACCCCCCTGACGTTGGGGCAGGAATTTTCCGGCTATGCGCATCAGGTGGCGATGGGCATCATGCGCGTCAAGAAAGTGCTGCCCGAGATTTATGAGCTGGCTCAAGGCGGTACGGCTGTTGGCACCGGTCTGAACACCCGCGTCGGCTGGGACCGCCGGGTGGCCGCCGAGATTGCCACGATCACCGGGCTGCCCTTTACCACTGCGCCCAACAAGTTCGAGGCTTTGGCCGCGCATGACGCGATGGTGATGTTTTCGGGAGCGCTGAAAACCGTCGCCGTGTCGCTGTTCAAGATCGCCAATGACATGCGGTTGTTGGGGTCTGGCCCGCGTTCGGGCCTGGGCGAGTTGATCTTGCCGGAAAATGAGCCGGGCAGTTCGATCATGCCGGGCAAGGTCAACCCGACGCAGGCCGAGGCGCTGACCATGGTTTGCGTGCAGGTTATGGGCAATGACGCCGCAGTTGGATTTGCCGGGTCTCAGGGGCATTTCGAGTTGAACGTCTATAACCCGGTGATGTCGTATAACGTGCTGCAGAGCATGCAGCTTCTGGGCGATGCGGCGGGGTCGTTCACCGACAACATGGTGGTCGGCACCCAAGCCAATATCGCCCGCATCGACAAGCTGATGAAGGAATCGCTGATGCTGGTGACGGCGCTTGCGCCGACCATCGGGTATGATGCGGCGACCAAGGTGGCCAAGACCGCGCATAAGAACGGCACGACATTGCGTGAGGAGGCGATTGCGCTTGGCTATGTCGATGCCGAAACCTTCGACCGCGTGGTGCGGCCAGAAGATATGATCGGCCCCAAAGGCTGATGGCACAGATCGTCAGCCTGTCTGCCGCCCGCAAGGCCCGCGCGAAAGCCGGGGCGCGGGCGGTGGCGGATGCCAATGCCGTGAAGTTCGGGCGCAGCAAGGCTGAAAAGGCGGTGGAGAAGGCGCAGGCCGACAAGGCCGCGCGCGATCTGGACGGGCATGAACGAGAGCAGGATTAACGCTTTGTTCACCTCGATAGGGCAGATTTCCCGTGAAGGAGCCTGCCATGCGTGATTTGCCCGCCCCCATTCTGCCCGACCACTGGATTGCGCAGATTTTCAGCGCCCGGATCGCCGCCGAAGGCGGAATTGTCCGCCGTAAAGTTGCAGACGTGGAACGTCTGGTGGGACGAGATCGGTTTGCCCATGAGATCCGACGGCGCGGCTATTCTGCTGTTGAGAACGGCGGGCAGTTCGTGATCTTTTGCAATGTGGAACCAATCAAAATCCTGTCCTGACCAGCCTTGGCCCAAATTTCTTCGAAGAAATTTGCAAAATCCTTCGAAGGATTTTGAACCCGCGCCCGATCTTGCGCTACCAACGCGTATGTCCGCCCGCCCCGTCAAACACTCACTGACCCTGCATGGCCACCGCACCAGCGTCTCGCTGGAGGGGGAATTCTGGGCCGCGTTCCGCGACATTGCCGCCCGCCGCGGCCAGACATTGAATCAACTTGCCGCAGAGGTAGACGAAAGTAGGGAGGGCGATGTCGGCCTCGCTTCGGCGATCCGGGTGTTCATTTTGCAAAGCTTTCGCGCTGAGGCTGTGCTCTGCCTGCCAGCAGTCCGTTGATATTCTTGCCATTCTTCACGCGGCTGTGAAGTAATTTACAGAACCCACCCTAGTATCGTAAAATAATTTACAGAAAAACCCATATATAAAAAAGAGTTACACAATTCTTTTCGGATAGGCTACACAGGCCCCATAGGAAATGCCGCAGCGTCACATCCTGCGGACAGCTATCCGGGCCCACCTGCCCGGCGTCCAGGGGAGGACATCCATGTCAGAGGCAGCACAGGCGGTTTACACCGCATCACCCGAATTTATCGCCAACGCCCATGTCAATGCCGAAGGCTATGCCGCGATGTATGCGGCCTCGGTCAATGACCCCGACGCGTTCTGGGCAGGCGAAGGTCAGCGGATCGACTGGATCAAGACCCCGACCAAGATCAAGAACAGCAGCTTCGACTTTGGCGCGGTGTCGATCAAATGGTTTGAAGACGGCACCCTGAACGTCAGCGCCAACTGCATTGACCGCCATATGATGACCCGCGCCAACCAGACCGCGATCATCTGGGAACCCGATGATCCCAAAACCGCGGCGCGCCACATCACCTATGCGGAATTGTTGGAACAGACCAGCCGGATGGCCAATGTGCTGAAATCGCATGGTGTTTCCAAAGGCGACCGGGTGATCCTGTATCTGCCGATGATCCCCGAAGCCGCTTATGCGATGCTGGCCTGCGCGCGGATCGGGGCTATTCATTCGGTGGTGTTCGCGGGCTTTTCGCCCGACGCGCTGGCGAACCGGATCAACGATTGCGACGCCAAGATGGTGATCACCGCCGATTGGGCACCGCGGGCCGGCAAGAAGACCGGCCTGAAGGACAACACCGACAAGGCTCTGCTGCATTGTTCGGACAAGGTGAAATGCCTTGTCGTCAAGCATACCGGCGATCAGACCTCTTGGGTTGAAGGCCGCGACATTGACGCGAAGGCGGAAATGGCCGCCGCCAAACCCTATTGCGCTTATGTCGAGGTTGGGGCCGAAGACCCGCTGTTCATCCTTTACACGTCAGGTTCGACCGGGCGGCCCAAGGGGGTTGTGCATACCAGCGGACGGCTATCTGGTCTACGCCGCGATGACGCATCAGTTGACCTTCGATTACCATGACGGCGATGTGTTCTGGTGTACCGCCGATGTGGGCTGGGTCACCGGGCACAGCTATATCATCTATGGCCCGCTGGCGAATGGGGCCACCACGGTGATGTTCGAAGGCGTGCCCACTTTTCCCGATGCAGGGCGGTTCTGGGCGACCATCGCCAAGCACAAGGTCAGCCAGTTCTACACCGCCCCGACCGCGATCCGCAGCCTGATGGGCATGGGGCCGGAATGGGTGGAAGGCCACGATCTGAGCAGCCTGAAATTGCTGGGCACCGTGGGCGAACCCATCAACCCCGAGGCTTGGAACTGGTACAACATCCATGTCGGCAAGGGCACCCGGCCCATCGTGGACACGTTCTGGCAGACCGAGACGGGTGGCCATATGCTGACCCCCCTGCCCGGTGCAATTCCGCAAAAGCCGGGGTCGGCGACAAAGCCGTTCTTTGGCGTCAAACCCGTGGTGCTGGACCCTTCCACCGCGCAGGTGCAAGAGGCAATTGAGACCGATGGCGTGCTGTGCATCACGGACAGTTGGCCCGGCATGATGCGCACTCTTTGGGGTGATCATCAGCGCTTTGAAGAGGCCTATTTCGGCCAATACCGGGGCTTTTACTTCACCGGTGACGGCTGCCGCCGCGATGCGGATGGCGATTACTGGATCACGGGCCGCGTCGATGACGTGATCAACGTCTCAGGCCACCGGATGGGTACGGCAGAGGTCGAATCCGCCCTTGTGGCGCATGAGATGGTGGCAGAGGCTGCGGTGGTGGGCTATCCCCACGACATCAAGGGTCAGGGCATCTATGCCTATGTCACGCTGATGCGCGGGGTCGAACCGACCGAGGCGCTACGCAAGGAACTAGAAGCCTTTGTCCGCACCGAAATCGGCCCCATTGCCAAGCCGGACCTGATCCAATGGGCCCCCGGCCTGCCCAAAACCCGGTCCGGCAAGATCATGCGTCGTATCCTGCGAAAGATCGCCGAGAATGACTTTGCGGCCCTTGGCGACACCTCGACCCTCGCCGACCCCGCCGTGGTGGATGAACTGATCGCGAACCGGATGAACCGTGGTTAGCGCCCCGGTTCTTATCCTGCTGGGCCCGCCGGGGGCTGGCAAAGGCACCCAAGCCCGGATGCTGGAGGAAGACTTCGGCCTTGTGCAACTGTCCACCGGCGATCTGCTGCGCGCCGCCGTCGCACAGGGCACGCCTGCGGGCACGCAAGGCCCGCGCGGTGATGCAGGCAGGCGAGCTGGTCAGCGATGACATCGTGCTTGGCCATCTTGCGTGACCGCATGACCGCGCCGGATGTCGGCGCAGGGCGTGATCCTTGACGGCTTTCCGCGCACGGGCGGTCAGGCCGCCGCCTTGGACGGCGTGTTGGCAGAGGCGGGGCTGGCTGTGTCAGCCGCCATCAGCCTTGAGGTGGACGACGACGCCATGGTGGGCCGGGTGGCGGGGCGCTACACCTGTGCGGGCTGTGGCGAAGGCTATCACGACAGCTTCAAAATTCCGGCGCTGACAGGGGCTTGTGACAAATGCGCAGGCACGGCTTTCAAGCGCCGCGCCGATGACACGGCAGAAACCGCGCGGGCGCGACTGGCCGCCTATCACGCGGAAACCGCACCGCTGATCACCCATTACGACCGTCACGGCGTGCTGCGCCGGATCGATGCGATGGGTGATATTGCAACCATTCGCCGCAACCTTGGCGCCATCTTGGCAGGGTTGCAGGCGTGACGACCGCAAGGCACCACGGGGCCTTGCGCTGACGGGAGGCAGGTCCGGGTCCGCGACAGGACCGGGGTCTGAGGGAAGAAACCGGCCACCAAGGCCGGGCCATCAACATGGAGGGATGCCAAATGGCAACACTGAACACGAACGTGGCCGACCGGTCACGTCCGATGACCGGCGAGGAGAAGAAGGTTATTCTTGCTTCCTCGGCCGGCACGATTTTCGAGTGGTACGATTTTTACCTGTACGGCAGCCTTGCGGCCATTATCGGGGCGCAGTTCTTCACCTCGTTCCCCGAGGCCACCCGCAACGTGTTTGCGCTGCTGGCCTTTGCCGCAGGCTTTATCGTGCGTCCGTTCGGTGCGCTGTTCTTCGGCTCGCTCGGGGATCTGATCGGCCGGAAATACACGTTCCTTGTGACGATCCTGATCATGGGCTTTTCGACCTTCCTTGTGGGTCTTCTGCCCGGCTACCAATCCTGGGGCATCGCGGCACCCATCATCCTGATCGCGCTGCGCATGTTGCAGGGTCTGGCCTTGGGTGGCGAATATGGCGGGGCTGCGGTCTATGTGGCTGAACACGCGCCTGCCAACCAGCGCGGCTATTTCACGGCCTTCATCCAGACCACGGCCACGCTGGGCCTGCTGCTGTCGCTGATCGTGATCCTGTGCGTGCAGGGCTATGTCAACGGCAACTACCCGGATCAGCCGGTGCTGGACGCGGCAGGGGTTGCCAAGACGCTTGCCGATGGCTCGCCCGAAATGATGAAGGCGTTCAACGCCTGGGGCTGGCGCATCCCGTTCCTGGGGTCGATCTTCCTGCTGATCATCTCGCTGTATATCCGCCTGCAAATGAACGAATCCCCCGCCTTCCAGAAGATGAAGAACGAAGGGGCTGCATCCAAGGCACCGCTGCGCGAGGCTTTCGGCACCTGGAAAAACGGCAAGATCGCGTTGATCGCGCTGTTTGGTCTGACCGCTGGTCAGGCAGTCGTCTGGTACTCGGGCCAGTTCTACGCGCTGTTCTTCATCCAGAACGTGGTCAAGGTTGACAGCTTCTCGGCCAACGTGTTCGTCGCGTGGTCGCTGATCCTCGGCACCGCCGGGTTCATCTTCTTCGGATCGCTGTCGGACCGGATCGGCCGCAAACCGATCATCCTTGCAGGCTGCCTGATTGCGGCGGTCACCTACTTCCCGGTGTTCAAACTGCTGACCCAGACCGCCAACCCGGCGCTGTATGCAGCCCAGCAGGTTCCGGTTGTGGTGACGTCGGACCCCGCAAACTGCTCGTTCCAGTTCAACCCCACCGGCACGGTCAAATTCACCAACGCCTGTGACATCGTGAAGGCGCAACTGTCGCGGACCTCGGTCAACTCCACCACGGTGGATGCGCCCGCAGGCACAGTGGCAACGGTCAAGGTGGGCGAGACAGAGATCACCGCCTATGACGCCGGGGCCAATGCAGCGGCCATCGCGGCGGCGAAAACGGCCTTGGACGAGGTGAAGACAGGCATCGATCCTGCGGCCCTGACCACCCTGACCGATGCCGAAAAGGCACTGGCATCGGCCAAAGCCGTGGTTTCCACTGCGGACAAGGCGCTGGTGAAGGCCACCGCTGGCACCGATGATGCGGCCAAAGCGGCAGCACAGACGGCGCTTGATACCGCCAACGCCGCCGTGCCCCCGGCACAGGCCGCCTTGGATACCGCGCGTGCGGCAGTACCGCCTGCGGTGCTGGCCCCCTATGACGCTGCTGCGGCCACCCTGGCCACGGAAAACGGCGTGAAGGGTGCGTTCGAGAAGGCGCTGAACGACGCGCTTGGCGCGGCGGGCTATCCGCTGGTGGCCGACAAGAACACCACGGTCGCCAAGGCTGCGCATTTCTTTGACATCTTCACCGCGCAGAAGCTGACCATCGTGGCGATCCTGACGTTCCTGATCATCCTTGTGACGATGGTGTATGGTCCGATTGCTGCCATGCTGGTGGAACTGTTCCCGACCCGTATCCGCTATTCGGGTCTTTCGCTGCCCTACCACATCGGCAACGGCTGGTTCGGGGGGCTGCTGCCCGCCACCGCCTTCGCCATCTCGGCCCAGTCCGGCAACATCTATGCGGGCCTGTGGTATGCGATTGTGGTGGCTGTGATGACAGTGGTGATCGGGGCGATCTTCGTGCCCGGCGACACCCACAAGAAGAACATCTTCGCCGACGACGCGAAGTGATGTGATCCGGGTTTTTCGGGCCGGGGGCAATTCCCCCCGGCCCGGCCCATCCCCCCGGCGACAAAGGCCCGCCATGACGCAAGCCCCCGCCCCTTCGGTTCTGCCCCCCCCATCGGTTCTGGTTGTCGAGGATGACGACAATATCGCCGCCGTGCTGGAATATATCCTGCTGCGCGAAGGCTTTAGCCATCAACGCGTGGCAACAGGTGCCACCGCCCTTGCCGCGATGCAGACCCTGCGCCCTGACCTTGTGTTGCTGGATGTGATGCTGCCCGAGGTGTCGGGCTATGACCTCTGCCAATCCGCCCGCCGCGACCCGGCCTTGCGCGCCATGCGCATCGTGATGATGACCGCCAGCGGATCGGCCAACCAGCGCAGCCTCAGCCTGCAAGCAGGCGCAGACGGGTTCATCTCAAAACCTTTCGAGCTGCAAACCCTGCGCGACGAAATCCGCCGCCATTTGCCCCAAACTCCCTAAACTTTAATTCTAATTTTCATCCTCTTTGCATAAATATCCCGGGGGTGCGGGGGCTGGCCCCCGCTCGCCACCAGCCGCAAAAACTACCTCCGAAACCGCAAAACCACAGCCCGCACCACCAGCACCCCCGCCAGAATAACCAAATTCGCCACCACCCCTGCCAGCAGCGCATCCCGCAAGGGCACCGCCGACCCCATGGTGGCCGGAATGATATAGGCCACAAACGCCACGCCCGCCGCCAAGGGCAGCAGCACCCCAGTGACGGCACGGTTGCGCGCCATGGTCAGCACCAGTGCCACGATCAGCCCGATGCGGAACGGGTCCATCAGATAGGCCAAGATCAGATCACGCATCACACCGTCTCCTTCAAAACCCACATCATTTGCCAGCATCCGGCCCGGCCAACCGCAGCGCCTCGATCAGGCTCTGCATATCGGGCGGCAGCGGGGCCTCAAACTCCAGCACCTCGCCCGTTACCGGGTGTTCAAACCCCAGTGTCGCGGCATGCAGCGCCTGTCGCGGAAACGCCGTGCCAAGCCCGGCCGCCGCCTCGCCCAATATTTTGGGCGACAGGCGCCGTTTGCCGCCATAGGTCTGATCGCCCAGCAACCCATGCCCCGCATGGGCCATATGCACCCGGATCTGGTGGGTGCGCCCGGTTTCCAGCCAGCATTCCACCAAGGACGCCTGCCCCTTGAACTCCTCCACCACCCGCGCACGGGTTACCGCGTGGCGGCCAAAATCCCAGACCACGGCCTGCCGTTGCCGGTCGGTCTTGTGGCGGGCAAGCCCTGTGGCCAGCTTCAAGATCCCCGCCGCCTCAAACGTCACGCCCTTGATGCCCCGGATGCGCGGGTCATAGGCGGACGGCACGCCGTGCACCACCGCCAGATAATGCCGGTTCACCGTATGCGCCTCAAACTGCGCGGCGAGGCCATGATGGGCGCGGTCGGATTTGGCGACCACCAGCAGCCCCGTGGTGTCCTTGTCGATCCGGTGAACGATGCCGGGGCGGCGCTGCCCGCCGATGCCGGACAGCGTGTCGCCGCAATGATGCAGCAGCGCGTTGACCAGCGTGCCGCGCGGCGTGCCGGGGGCCGGATGCACCACCATGCCCGCAGGCTTGTTGATCACGATCAGATCGCCGTCTTCCCAGATCACCTCCAGCGGAATGTCTTCGGCCAGCGTTTCCACATCCTCGGGCGGGTCGAGGCGGATCTCATAGACCTCGCCTTCGGTCACCTTGGCCTTGGGGTCCGTCACCGCCACCCCGCCGCGCAGACACCGCCCCTTCGGCGATCATCCGCATCAGGCGTGATCGTGACAGCGCCGCTTCCTCTGGCACCAGCGCCGCCAAAGCCTTATCAAGGCGCAAGCCCGTGTCGTCACCAATGGTCAGCATCAGGGCGCTGTCGTCCTCAAAGGGTTCCATCATGTCTGATACCTCATCCCAGCCGGACGATCAGCCACCGCTGCCGCCCTCACTGCGCTTTCTTAAAGGGTTGGTGATCGTGCTGACGCTCACCATGATCGGCGGTGTCATAACGGTCGTGGGGCTGCTTGTCACCCGGATGCCGCAGGCTTTTGCCACCACACCGAAAATACCCGCCGATCTGGTGCTGCCGCCGGGGACCAAGGCACAGGCCGTGACCTTCGGGCAGGGCTGGACGGCGGTGGTGACGGGCGACGACCGCATCCTGATCTTCAACACCTCCGGTCTGCTGGTGCAGGATATTGCCATCACCGCCAAAGCCCCGCCGATCAACTGACCTCCCTCGCGCTCTGGCTGTGCCGGGGCCTGAATGCGACATGCGGCAGGGCGCGGGCAGGATGGACCGGGGCCACCGTGCAGGCCAGCATCGCCCGACAAGGGTAAGGAGATGTGGCATGATCGGTGATTTGGGCGCGGCAGACGCCACGGAGCTTGCAGGGCTGGTCGCCCGGCGTGAGGTCACGCCCGACCGAACTGCTGGATGCGGCCCTTGCGGCGGTCGAGGCCCGCAACCCTGCCATCAATGCCGTGGTGCTGGTGCAGGAAGGGGCCGCCCGCCGTGCGATTGCCGATGGCCTGCCCGATGGTCCGTTCCGGGGGGTGCCGTTCCTGCTGAAGGATCTGGGCTGCGAGGCGGTGGATTTCCCGTCGCACAACGGATCGCGCCTGTTGGCCAATACCACCTATCCCGGCAATTCCGCGATCTTTGAGCGGATCGCGCCACCGGCGTCGTCACCTTTGGCCGCACCACCAGCCCAGAAGGCGGCATTGGGGCGGCGACGGAAAGTGCGGTCTACGGCGGCCCCACCCGCAACCCGTGGAACCTCGACCACACCTCGGGCGGGTCGTCCGGCGGTGCGGGGGCGGCGGTGGCGGCGGGGATCGTGGCCATTGCGCATGGGTCGGATGGCGGCGGGTCGGTGCGGATACCCGCCGCGAGTTGCGGGTTGTTCGGCTTCAAACCCACCCGCGCGCGGCTGCCCGATGGCCCCTATTCCGGCGAAGGCTGGGCGGGCATGGCGATTGACGGCTTCCTGACCCGGTCGGTGCGCGACAGTGCCGTGATGCTGGACGCCTGCGCCGGGGCGGATCTCGGCGCGCCCTATGTCGCCCCGGCGATGCCGATGGGCCATGCGCAGGCCATCAGCCGCCCGCCACGCCGCCTGCGCATTGCCGTCTGCGACACCACCTTTACCGGCGATGCGATTGACCCGCAGGTTGCCGCCGCCGTGCTGGAAACCGCCCGCCTGCTGGAAAGCCTGGGCCACCATGTTGAACCGGGCTGCCCGCGGCAGATGTGCCGATGATGATGCGGGCCTGGACCGATATCGTCGCCGTCGGCACCGCGCTGTCGATCCGGACGGCGCTGAAAGGCCGTGCGCTGACCGATGATCTGGTCGAAGGCGTCGGGCGCGGCGCGCTGGCCCATGCCGAAACCCTGCACCCCACCCGCTATTTGCAGGCGGTGGGTGAGATTCACGATTTTGGTCGCCAGATGGCAGGCTACTTCCACACCGGCCCCGATATCCTGCTGTCGGCCACCTTGGCCGAACCACCCGCAAAGGTTGGCCGCTTTTCCCACAAGACGACGGATTATCTGGCCTATCGCACCGGCCCCGAAGGCATCTTTGCCTATTCGCCCTTCTGCGCCGTGTTCAACGCCTCGGGCCAGCCTGCGGCGTCGCTGCCGATGGCGATGTCTGACGACGGCCTGCCCATCGGCATCCACCTTGCCGCCCCCTACGGCGACGATGCCACCCTGATCGCGCTGTGCGCAGAGCTTGAGCGTGCGGCCCCTTGGGCACAGCGGCGCGCGCCGATGGCGGGGTGACAGCACAGGTTTTGCTTGCAAAGCAAAATTCCCCGCGCCCTAATATGATCAAATGACCAAGCAGAGAGACTCCGTCTTGTCAGATATCACCATCGAGGCCCGCAACACGGTCAAAGCCTTTGGTCAAGGCGACCACGCCGTCCGCGCCCTGGATGATGTTTCGGTGCAGATCAGGAAGGCCGAGTTCTTTACCCTGCTTGGCCCCTCTGGCTGTGGCAAGACCACCCTGCTGCGGTTGATCGCGGGGTTTGAGATGCCGACCTCCGGGCAAATTCTGCTGGATGGGGCCGATATCACTTACCTGCCGCCCAACAAGCGCCCGGTGAACACGGTGTTCCAAAGCTATGCCCTGTTTCCCCATCTGACGGTGGCGCAGAACGTGGGCTTTGGCCTTGAAATGCAGGGCCGCCCGAAGGCCGAGGTGGCCGCCACCACCGAACGGATGCTGGCTTTGGTGAAGCTGGAACCGATGGCCAACCGCAAGACCAGCCAGCTTTCAGGCGGGCAGCAACAGCGCGTGGCCCTTGCCCGCGCCCTTGCCCCCCGCCCCAAGGTGCTGCTGCTGGATGAACCGCTGTCGGCGCTGGACCTGAAACTGCGCAAGGAAATGCAGGTCGAATTGAAACGCCTGCAGGTGGAAACCGGCATCACCTTTGTCTTCGTCACCCATGATCAGGAAGAAGCCCTGACGATGAGCGACCGCATCGGCGTGATGTCGGCGGGCAAGCTGCAACAGGTGGGCACGCCCGCGCGATATCTACACCAAGCCCGTCAACCGCTTTGTCGCCAGCTTTATCGGTGAGACAAATTTCCTGCCCGCCACCACCGCCCCCGGCGGCGTGCGGCTGGATGGTGGTGCGATGGTTGAGGTTGCGACCCCGGCTGCTGGCAAAGTGACCCTGACCATCCGCCCCGAACAGGTGCATCTGTCGCAGGATGCCGGGGCCATTCCCGCCACCATCACCAACCTTGTGTATTTCGGCACTGACACCCATGCCCATGCCCGCCTGTCCGATGGCAGCGCCATCGTCGCCCGCATCCCCGCCGCCGAGGCTGCGCTGACCATCGGCCAGACCGTCGGCCTGCGCTTTGCCCCCGGTGCCGCGCAAGTGCTGGAGGATTAGGGCATGAGCCGCGCCGAAGACGCGCAATCCCGCGCAAGCGACCGCAACGGCTGGCTTCTGTCCGCACCCGCCTTGGTGCTGCTGGCACTGGCGGCGACCGGGCCGTTGCTGATTGTGCTGGTCTATTCCTTCCTGACGCCGGGGTCGTATGGCAACGTCGAGTGGGTGTTTTCCTTGGATGGCTGGCGCGGCATCCTGTATACCCGCGATATCTTTGACGACAGCATGAAGCTGGCCGACGCGCATCTGACCATCTTCTGGCGGTCAGTCAAACTGTCGCTGATGACGACCGCCATCACCTTTGCCGTAGGCTTCCCCACCGCATGGTTCATCGCGACACGCCCCCCCGCACAACGTGCCATGTGGTTGTTTCTGATCACGATTCCGTTCTGGACCAACCTGCTGATCCGCACCGTCGCGATCAACGAGGTGATCCGCAACGAGGGCGTCCTCAACTCGGCCCTGATCGGTCTTGGCCTGATCGACCAGCCGCTCAAGATCATCTACACCGACACCGCCGTGCTGATCGGGATGGCCTATGTTTACCTGCCGCTGATGGTGCTGCCGCTGTTCGCCGCGATTGACCGGTTCGACATGCGCCTGCTGGAGGCCGGCTATGACCTGTACGGCAGCCGCCTTGCCATTCTGCGCCGGGTGATCCTGCCGATTGTCAAACCGGGGATCATTGCGGGGTCGATCCTCGTGTTCGTGCCCTCGCTTGGGGCCTATGTCACGCCGCGCGTGTTGGGCGGCGGCAAGAACATGATGATCGGCAACTTCATCGACCTGCAATTCGGCCAAGGGCGCAACTGGCCACTGGGGGCCGCGCTGTCGATGGCGCTGCTGGTGGTGGTGACGGCGGCGCTGCTGTTCTATGTGCGGGCCGCGAACAAGGGGGACAACCCCCATGGCTGAGCGGTTCGAGGTTGCCCGCCTGCCCGGCTTTGCCACCGTGGCCATCGCGGCCTTCGTGGTGCTGTACCTGCCGATCCTGACGCTGGTGGTTTATTCTTTCAACGCAGGCCAATCGGTCGCGGTGTGGGAAGGGTTTTCGCTGTCATGGTACGCGAAGGCCTGGGGCAATGATGCTGTCAAGGATGCCACCCTGCGGTCCCTGCTGATTGCGGCCTGTGCCTCAGCCATATCAACCACCGTGGCGACCTGCGCCGCCCTTGGCACCACCCGGCGCCGCGCGTTCAAGGGGCAAACGCTGGTCTATGTGATGATCAACCAGCCGCTGATGGTGCCAGAGATTGTGACCGCCATCGCCCTGCTGATCTTCACCGCCAGCATCAAGGTGGCGACCGGGTATCAGGGCCTCGGCTATCTGATCCTTGCCCATTCGGCCTTCTGCATCCCCTTTGCCTACCTGCCCATCCGCGCCCGGCTGGAAGGCATGGATCTGAGCCTTGAGACCGCTGCCGCTGACCTCTACGCCAGCCCCTTTGCCGCCTTCCGCCGCATCACCCTGCCCTTGATGGCGCCCGGCATTGCGGCAGGCGCGATGCTGGCCTTTGTCATCAGCCTTGACGATGTGGTGATCACCGAATTCGTCAAATCGGGGGGCCAAGATACCCTGCCGACCTACATGCTGGGCCAGATGAAGCGCGCGGTGACACCCGAGGTGAACGCCATGTCTACCGTGCTGCTGGCGCTGACCGTGGCGCTGCTGACGGCCTTTTTCCTTCTGACCCGCAAGAAAACCTGATGGGGACAAACCCCGCAGTCCAACAAGGAGAGACTTGATGAAACGCTTTTTGACCGCAACCGCCCTGCTGCTGGCCTCGACCAGCCTTGCCGCTGCCGAGGGCACGCTGAACCTGTATAACTGGGGCAACTATACCAGCCCCGAACTGCTGACCAAGTTTGAGGCCGAAACCGGCATCAAGGTCACCGTCACCGATTACGACAGCAACGATCAGGCGCTGGCCAAGATCGAGGCCGGCGGCCATGGCTTTGATCTGGTGGTGCCGTCGGGCAGCTTTGTGCCGATCTGGGTGGAAAAAGGGCTGATCGTGCCATTCGATCTGGCGAAATTGCCCAACCACAAGAACATCGCGCCCGAATGGATGGACGTGGCGTGGGACAAAGGCCGCACCCACACGATTCCGTGGCAGTGGGGGTCCGTGGGTGTCGCGGTGAACACATCGGTTTATTCGGGCGATATCAACACGTCAGCCATCTTTCTTGATGTTCCGGATGAACTGAAAGGCAAGATCAACGTCGTGCCGGAAATGGTCGATGTGATCAATCTGGCCATCATGTATGTCGGTGGCGAGCCCTGCACCGAAGATACCGAAGTGCTGAAGAAAGCCCGCGACGTGCTGATCGCGGCCAAGCCTGACTGGCAGTCGATGGATTACGGTGCCACGGAAAAGCTGTCGAACAACGACTGGGCAGCGTCGGTCAACTGGAACGGGTCCAGCATGCGGGCGCGGATCGCCAACAAGGATGTCGCCTATGGCTACCCCAAGGAAGGCTATCCGATGTTCATGGATTCGGTCGCCCTGCTGGCCGATGCGCAGAATGTCGAGGAGGCGTACAAGTTCCTCGACTTCATCATGGTGCCAGAAAACGCCGGGATGATTTCGGCCTTTGCTCGTTACGGCAATGGCATCACCGGGTCCGAGGCCTTCATGCCGGAAGACATGAAAACCGCGCCCGAAGTGATAGTGCCCGAGGCATCGAAAGCCGCTGGTGTGTTCCCGCCGACATGCAGCCCGAAGGCGCAGGAATACTACACCGCGATCTGGACGGAATTGCAGAAGTAAGCCTGCTGTTCTGGCGCTGGAGGGGGCTGTCTGCCTCCTCCAGACCACCCCCTTTAAGCCAATGTGAAAGGGCTGCGGATGGAGTTGGTTGATCTGTCAGCCTCTGATTTGTCGCGGATGATTGCCGCACGCCAAGTGGCCCCGTCCGAGGTGATGGCGGCCCATCTGACGCAGATTGCGGCGGTCAATGGCGCGGTGAATGCCGTGATATCCCTGCGTGACCCGGACGACCTGATGGCGGAAGCACGCCTGATGGATGATGCGGTGCCCACGGGCTGGCTGCACGGGCTGCCCTTTGGCGGTGAAGGATCTGTGCGCCACCAAAGGCTTGCGCACCACTTGGGGATCACCGCTCTACGCCGACTTCATCCCGCAGGCCGATGATCTGCTGGCCGCCCGGATGCGGGCGGCGGGGGCGATCTTCATCGGCAAGACCAACACGCCGGAATGGGGCCATGGCAGCCATTCCTTCAACCCGGTGCATGGCGTCACCCGCAACCCCTATGATCTGTCGCGCACGGCGGGCGGGTCGTCGGGCGGGGCGGCGGCGGGGTTGGCCGCCCGGATGCTGCCGGTGGCGGATGGGTCTGACATGATGGGTTCCCTTGCGCAACCCGGCGGCGTTCTGCAACGTCTATGGCTTTCGACCCACATGGGGGCTGGTGCCCGCCGATGCCGAAGGCGACACTCATCTGTCCACCCTAGCCACCGAAGGCCCGATGGGCCGCACGGTGGAAGATGTAGCGCGGCTGCTGGCGGTGCAAGCCGGCGAAAACCCGCAAGTGCCGTTTGGCCGGGCGACCGAGGATTTCGCGGCGCAATTGCACGGCGATTTGCGCGGCTTGCGCATCGGCTGGCTGGGCGATTGGGGCGGGGCCTATGCGATGGAACCGGGCATCCTCGATCTGTGCGAGGCGGCGCTGCGCCAGTTCACCGATCTGGGGGCCGTGGTTGAGGCTTTGCCTCCCCCCTTCCCTGCGACCCAGCTTTGGCGGGCGTGGACGACCCTGCGCGCCATGCTCAATTCCAACGGCAAGCGGGCGATTTACAACGACACCGCCAAACGCGCGCAGTTGAAGCCCGAAACGGTGTGGGAAATCGAACAAGGCCTCGGCCTGTCCGCCGACGCGGTATATGAGGCCAGCGTGATCCGGTCGCGCTGGTACGCCCATGCGGCGCGATTGTTTGACACATACGATCTGCTGGTGATGCCCACAGCACAGGTCTGGCCCTTCCCCGCCGACTGGCGTTGGCCGCAGATGATCGGGGCGGCGGAAATGGACACCTATCACCGCTGGATGGAGGTGGTGGTGCCGGTCAGCCTGATCGGCCTGCCAGCCCTGTCTGTGCCCATCGGATTTGGGGCAAATGGCCTGCCGATGGGGATGCAGTTGATTGGCCGGGTCGGGGCGGATGCGCAGGTGCTGGCGGCAGGGCAGGCCTGGCATCTGGCGACAGACTGGCCCGGCACACGGCCCCCTGTGATGCAAGCCTTGCGGCAGGTGCGTGCAGACGGGTAGACCGAACCCGTAAGCCAAAGGACTGCGCCCCGTGACCACACGCCCCTACCGCCCCGAGATTGACGGATTGCGCGCCGTGGCCGTGCTGTCGGTCGTGCTGTTCCATGCGGGCGTGCCATGGTTGCCGGGCGGGTTTGTCGGGGTCGATGTGTTTTTCGTGATCTCGGGGTTTCTGATAACATCCATCCTGTTGGCCGAGCGCAGCACCGGCACCTTCACCTTCGCCCGCTTCTACGCCCGTCGCGCCCGGCGCATCCTGCCCTTGCTGATCGTGGTCTGTGCGGTCTGTGTGCCCGTCGCATGGGCGCTGATGCTGCCGCGTGACCTGAAGGATGCCGCCGCGAGCCTTGTGGGGGCCGCGACCTTCACCTTGAACCTGATTGCCGCCAACAATGTGGGCTACTTTGACCGCGCCGCCGAAGCCCAGCCCCTGCTGCATATCTGGAGCCTTGCGGTAGAGGAGCAGTATTATCTGGTCTTCCCGGTCCTGCTGGCGGTGCTGTGGCGGTTCGGGTTGCGGGTCATTTCGGGTGTGCTGCTGGCGCTGATCGTGGCGGGTGTGGTGGCGGCAGAGGTCTGGCTGCGCCGAGATCCGGGGGCCGCGTTCTATCTGCTGCCGACGCGGGGCTGGACCATTCTGCTGGGCGCGCTTGCCGCCATGCTGCCTGCACGGCAGCCGCATCAGACGGGCAGTCTGCTGGGGCTGGCCTGCATCGGTGTCGCCGTTCTGGGGTTTGGTGCTGCCACACCGTTTCCGGGGCTGACGGCCCTGCTGCCGACGACGGGGGCCGTGCTGGTGATCCTGTTTGCCGGGCCGGGAACCGTGGCGCATCGGGTGCTGTCGGCACCGCTGATGGTCGGGCTGGGGCTGATCAGCTATGGCATTTATCTGTGGCACAACCCGGTGCTGGCCTTCGCGCGCTATGGCCGGGATGAACCTGCGCCGCTGGTGATGGCGGGGCTGGTGGCCCTGACCGTGGCTTTGGCGGGGCTGACCTGGTGGGCGGTGGAACAACCCTTCCGCAAGCCGGGGTTCTGGCATCGCCGCGCTGTGCCGCTGGTGACGGTGGGGTCGCTGGCGTTGATCGGGGTGGGCGTAGCGGGGGTGGTGCTGAAAGGTCTGCCGCAGCGGTTTGATGCGCAGGTGTTGGCCATTCTCGCCGCCGAGGATGACCGCAACCCCAACCGCCGCAGTTGCAGTTCCAACGGCCCCCGCATCATCGCCCCCGCCGATGCCTGTGTGCTTGGCTCAACGGGGCCTGTCACGGCGGCTTTGCTGGGCGACAGCCATGCCGATGCTTTGGCCGTACCCTTGGCCGATGCCCTGCGCGGCACCCGCATGGCGCAATATACCTACTCTGGTTGCCCGATGGCCCCCGGCATTGATCAAACGAATGCACCCGACAGCCACTGTGCCGCCTATGCCGAGGCGATCTATACCCATCTGGCGCAAAGCCCGCAGATCACCACAGTGATCCTTGCTGCCCGCTGGACCCTGTATCTGGAGGGCGGCGGGTTCGACAACGGCGAAGGCGGCATCGAAGCGGTGCCCCCCGCCCCCTATGACACCACCCCGCCGTCGCCGACCGAGGACGACCGCAAAACCGCCGTTGCCGCCGCCTACCGCGCTGCGGTGGCGCGGCTGCTGGCGATGGGAAAGACGGTGATCCTGATCACGCCTGTGCCAGAGGTCGGCTGGGATGCCCCGCGCCACATGGCTTTTGCACACATGCGGGGCCAAGATGCGCCGCTGGATACATCCTATGACCGCTTTGTCGCACGCAATGCGGCCACGCTGGCGGCGCTGGTGCCGGACCCGGTGCCTGCGGGGCTGATCGTGATCCGCCCCGATGCAATCCTGTGCAACACCGATGCGCCGGGGCGCTGCGTGGCCGCCCGCGATGGCATCCCGCTTTATGCCGATGCGGACCACCTGACCAACCGGGGGGCTGCGCTGATCGTGGCGGCTTTGGCGCCCTACCTGCCCCCCCCTCCGAACTAGACGAACGCGCCCAGGTTTGCTACGCCCCCCAGCACCATACCAACCGGAGCCAGCCCCGTGCCAAACCTGACCGCCATTTCCCCGCAGGGGCTTCGTTTCGCCGTGATCGGCCTTGGCCGCATGGGGATGCGCCATGTTCAGGCCGCGCAAAGCCTTGGCATGGTGCTGGTGGGCGGTGCCGATCTTTCGCCACAGGCCCGCGCGAGCCTGACCCGCGACCATGGCGTCCCACCCGAGGCTTGTCTTGAGGATGGCTTGGCCATGCTGGCGGCGGTCAGGCCGGACGCGCTGGTGGTGGCAACCACTGCGCCCAGCCACGCCGGTTTCGTGCTGGCCGCGACCCGGGCCGGCGTGCGCCATGTGCTGTGCGAAAAGCCGATGGCAAGCTCGGTTGCGCAAGGCGAGGCCATGCTGGCGGCCTGTACAGCATCGGGCACCCGGCTGGCGATCAACCATCAGATGCAGTTCATGGACCAATATACCCGTGTGCGTGATCTGATCGGATCAGACCAGATGGGGCCGCTGGCCAGTATCCTCGTGGCCGGGTCGAACTTTGGTCTGGCGATGAACGCGAGCCATTATTTCCAGATGTTCCGCTACATCACCGGCACTCCGGTAGCCGAGGTGCAGGCATGGTTTGAAACGGATGCGTTGACCAACCCGCGCGGGGCGCAATTCGACGATGCGTCGGGCCGGGTGCTGGCGCGGAATGCCCAAGGCACCACGATGTTCATGGATTTTTCGGCGCGCGCGGGCTGGGGGGTTTGTGTGACCTACATCTGCCGCAACGGCCAGATCACGGTGGATGAATTGCGCGGCGAAATGCGCGTGGTATCGCGGCAGGCTGAACACCGCGACCTGCCGACCACACGTTACGGCATGCCGGTGGATGTGTCGGACCTGACCATCCCGCCTGCCGATGTGGTGGGGCCGACGGCGGCTGTGTGGGCCGCGATGCTGGCGGGGCAACCCTACCCCGATGGCGAAGCGGGCCTGCATGCCCTGCGCTGCCTTGTGGCGGCCCATGCCTCGCACCGCGCGGGGCGGGCGATGGCGCTGAACGATGCGTCCTTGCCTGTGTCCGAAGTTTTCAACTGGGCCTGAGGGGGTTTTCATGACTGACCGTACCGTTGCCATTATCGGCGCAGGCTTCATGGCCGAAGAACACGCCCGCGCCTTTGCCGCCCTTCCGGGTGTGCGGATCGTGGGCGTACATAGCCGCACGCGCGAGCGGGCCGTGGCTTTGGCGGATAAATACGGCGCTGCGGTCTATGACGATGTGGCGGCACTGTGGCAGGGCACAAAGGCCGACGTGGTGGTGGTGGCAGTGCCGGAACTGTCGGCGCGGTCAGTGTGTGAAGCAGCCTTTACGTACCCATGGCTGTGTTTTCTGGAAAAGCCGGTGGGCTATGATCTGGCCGATGCACAGGCGATCGAGGCCGCAGCAATTGCCAGCAACGCCCACGCCTATGTCGCCTTCAACCGCCGCAGCTTTGCCGCCACGCGGATGGTGACTGCCGCTTTGGCGACCGATACCAGCCCCCGTCTGATCACCATTCTGGACCAGCAATCCATGGCCGAGGCCCGCGCCGTGAACGCGCCCGAGGCGGTGGTGCAGACCTGGATGTATGCCAATTCCATCCACCTGATCGACTACTTTACCCATTTCGGGCGCGGGGCGATCACCGATGTGACCGTCACCTCGCCTTGGGTGCAGGACGCGCCCGGCACGGTGCTGGCAACGATCCGCTATGACAGCGGCGATATCGGCCAATATCAGGCGGTGTGGAACGGCCCGGCCCCTTGGGTGGTGACGGTGGGCACGGCAGAGGCCCGCTATGAATTGCGGCCGTTGGAAAAACTGTCCATCCAGCCCAAGGGCCAGCGGCGTAGCGTGGAACAGCCTGCCGACCCGGTGGACAGCGATTTCAAACCGGGGCTGATCGTGCAGGCGCAGCAGGTGCTGGCGGCACTTGATGGGCAACCCGTACCGCTGGCCACGATTGCGCAATCCACCCGGTCCATGCGGCTGGTGGCGGCGATCTACGGGTTTCAAGCGCTGACCGGCCCGCTGTAGCGCGCCCAAATTTCTTCGAAGAAATTTGCAAAATCCTTCGAAGGATTTTGCACTTACCCCGCCAGAAACGCGTTCACGATGCCCAAACCGACCGGACCGGATTTCTCGGGGTGAAACTGCGTGCCGGTCACATTGGCGCGCTTGACCGCCGCCGTCACGGGCAACCCGCCATAGTCGTATTCCGCCAGCAGGTCTTGTCGCAGGGTGGGTTCGGCGTGGAAGGAATGCAGGAAATACACCGGCACCCCCGGCTGCAATCCCGCCAGCACGGAACCGTCCCAGCCATTCGCCCCGCCGGGCTGCAGACCCGCCCAGCCAATCGACGGCAGCTTGCGCCGCACCCCATCTGCCCCGACCCGCGCCATTGCCCGCACCGCCCCGGGGATCAGGCCCAGACCCGGCGTCGCACCAAATTCCTCGCTCTGGTCCATCAGCATCTGCATGCCCAGACAGATGCCCAGCAAGGGCCGCCCGGTCGCCACATAAGCGTGGATCGCAGGCACAAACCCGCCCGCGTGCAGCCCCGCCATGCCATCGACAAAGGCCCCGACGCCGGGCAGGATCACCCTGTCGGCCTGCGCCAGACGGGTGGGGTCTGATGACACCTCAATGTCCGTTGCCCCCGAAACCTCCAGCGCGCGGCGCACGGAAAACAGGTTGCCCATGCCATAGTCGATGACGACAACCTTCATGCAAATGCCTCCATTTCGGCCCGCAACCCGGCGAGTGTCGCGCGCCCGTAATGCAGCGCATCCGCCACAGCCACAGCATCGGCCCCGGCACCCAAGGCCTGCGCCAGATGGCCCGCCGCGCCGTAACCACCACTGGCGATCACCGGCACCTCGACCACCGCCGCCACTGCCGCGATCAGATCGAGGTCATAGCCTTTGCGGGTGCCCTCACGGTCAATCGCCGTCACCAGCACTTCGCCTGCTCCCAAGCGCCACGCCGCGCTGCACCCATTCGACCACATCAAGGCCAGACCGTTCGCGCCCGGTTTCGGTATAAACCTCCCACCGGCCCGGAGCCTGCTGTTTGGCCTCGACCGACAGCACCATGGCCTGTGACCCGAACCGCTTGGCGACCTGCGAGATCAGATCGGGTCGCGCCACCGCAGCTGTGTTGATCGCCACCTTGTCGGCGCCTGCGCGCAGCAGTTCTGTCACGTCGTCCAGTGTGCGGATACCGCCGCCCACCGTCATCGGCACGAACACGTCCTGCGCGGTACGCCGTACCACCTCGGTCAGTTTGGACCGCCCGTAAAGGCTTGCCACGATGTCGATATACAGCAGTTCATCCACCCCGGCCTCGTAATAGCGGCGGGCGAAATCATAGGGGTCGCCCATGACGCGCAGACCTTCCATCTGCACGCCCTTGATGAGGTTCGGCCCCTTGATATCCAGCCGGGCAATCAGGCGCGCGGGCATCAGTCGGGGTCCGTGACCCGGTGGCGCAACTGCCACTGATTGCCGTCCAGCCGCCACAGATGCGGGGATTTGAAGCTGTCGGTCAGATTGTCGAAATAGTCGCGGTCCATCACGGGTTGGCCAAACACCTTGGAAACCCCCGGGAATTCCTGTTCCGACAGGCTGAGGTATTTGAAGATCTCCTCGGCAAAGCGTTCGGGGAATTCGCCGTCGAATTTGTTGGCAAGCGCCACGCCTTCGTCGCGGGTGATGTCGCCCGACCGCACCTCTTGCGCCGCGTCATAGGTGGCGCGACCGATGCCGAATTTGGTGAAGGTGGTGTAATAGTGGAAATCGTCGATCCGGTCGTCGATCGAATTGTACTTGCTGTAGGTGCCCGGCGTGCGTTCGGGGCTGGCCTTGAAGCCGCCGTGTTCGACCGAATAGTAATAGGCGCTTTGCGGGTGCCATTTCAGGTAATAGCCCAGATAATGCACCTCGACCTTCTGCGCCTCGATCCGGGCCGGGTCGGCGGGCAGGTAGGGTTGCAGTTCCACCTTTTCCACCCCGAACTGATCGCGCAGATCTGCCAGCGAGGTGCCGCCGAGATAAATCTTCGACGGGTCGTCGGAGGTGAAGTAGGACCAGTCCCGCTTGGCAGACGAGGTGTCGCCGATGGGGTTGCCATATTCGGCTTCATTCTCGCCATAGAACACCAGCGGAATGTTGTGCAGCAGAGCCATTTTCGGCCCGAGGTTCTTTTGCCCGAACATGAAGGCCTGAAACGGGTGGAACAGGTTTTCCACCGCCAGACGGGTCAGCAGCCGGTGGATACGCCCGTTCGGCGTGGTCAGCAGGTTGTCAAAGCCCGCATGAATCCATGACTGAAAATTCTGCCAGCCCCATTCGGTATAGACATGCGGGGCCCAGGTCACGGTCAGCGGGTGCATGCCGTATTTGTATTTCAGCATATGGGCCGCATAAAAGCTGTCCTTGCCACCCGACCCCGGCACAATGCAGTCATAGCTGCCGTCATGTTTGCGATGCTGATCGCACAGGTCCATCAGGGCGCGTTCGCGGTCTGCCCAGTCGATGCTGTTCTGCTTCTGCTCGGCCACGCGGCAGGCATCGCAGACCCCCTCGGCATCGAAATGGATGGTTTTCTTCTTGCTGTCCTTGGTGTGGGCATATTCCACCGCCGAATTCGGGCGCTGGTTGGAAATGATGCAGCGGGTGCAGAAGGCCACCTCCAGCGGCAGGCCATAGCGCGCCTCGGTGGGCTGGTCCTTGCGGAAGGGGGCAAGGTCGATTTCGCGCCGGGCGGGGTAGATGGTCATGGCTGGCCTCATTCTTGGGGGTCGCGGCGGGGTTTTGCCTTGGTTTAGCCTATCGCGGCGGGAACGGCAAAGGCTGGCGCGCAGGAAATCAGGGGGTTTTCAGATGGCCCGTCAGGTTGGACCTTGCCGCAGGGTCGAGCGTGAACAGGTCAAGGTCTGGAATAGTCTGGCGCAGGCTGGCCAGAAACTGGGTGACATTGGGCACAATGGTGGCGCTGGTCTGGCTGACCGCCCCGATGGACACGCCCGCATAGACGCCGGACCCATCCACCCATGGTGGCTGGTCGCGCAACTGGCGGTCCTCCAGCCAGAAATAGGGGGTGGACCCCAGATCGACCCCAACAAAACCGATGTGCCGATAGCCCAAGGACAGCGCGAGCAGGGTCAGCCGTGCCACGCTTCCCGTCACCGCGAAGCCAAGCGCGAGGTCGGGCGCGTTCAGCACGCGGGGCCCGACAAAGCGGGTCCACACGGCCTGCCAGACCGCCAGCCGTCTGCGCACCGATACCGACACGCGGGTATAACGGAACAGCGGAAATTCAGACTCAAGCTGCGCCAGCCAGTCGGTTTCATGCTTTGCCCGGTTCTGAAACCAGATCAGCGCGGGCTTTTCCTGTGCGCGCAGCTTGGCCGCGATGGCGCGGTAATGCGCCTCATGCGCCACCAGTTCCAGCGAATAGATGTCAAACGCAATCGGGGCTACGGCGGCCATGTTGATGCAGGCCGATGTGCCCGCCTCTATCGCGGCAATGTCATCCTCGGACAGATCGTTGACCGTGCCGCCTGCGCCGATGATGTAAAACGTGTCCTGCGGGGTTTTCGCACGGTAGGTCGCAATCGCGGCGGTATCCACATCCCGCGTGCGCAGCCACGCCCCCAGATAGCGCGCGCGGGTAATCCACAGGTCCATCATGACGGCACCCCCGACTGCAGCGCCCGGCGTGCGGCCTCCAGATCGTCCATTGTGTCGATATCGACCGAGGCCGCACGCGGCATCACATAACCCACGGTGCCCGCATCGACAAAGCTGCGGGCACGCAGCAGCCGCGCGACCGAGGTGATGTAGATCGCGCCGTTCAGCACATAGGCGGGGGGTAAATCCTGCCTGCGGGTGGCACCTGGCAGCGGCAACAGGGGACGCAAAAGGCCGTCCGTCAGACCGTACATCCAATAGGGCGGCTCGGCAGCTTCACACACTGACACCACAGACTCCGCCCCCGCCGTCTGCATCTGCGCCCATGCAGCGTCAATATGCGCGGCGCTGCGGAAGGGCGAGGTCGGCTGCAACAGCGCCACATGGGTATGGCCCGGCACGCGCGAAAGCGCGTCCAGCACCACATCCAGACTGCTGGCGGTATCGCTGGCAAGATCAGCGCTGCGCACGAAGGGCACATCGCAACCCAATGCGCGGGCGACGGCAATGATCGCCTCGCCGTCCGACGACAGGATGGTGCGGTCGATGCAGGTGGCCCCGTGTGCCGCCGCGATGGTCCAGCCGATCAGGGGCTTGCCGCCCAGATCGGCGATGTTCTTGCCCGGCAGGCCCTTGGACCCGGCCCGCGCGGGGATCACGGCCAGAACGCTCATGCGCCGCCAGACCGGTTTGCGGCCAGCAGGTCCGCAGGGTTGCCCACATCCATCCATGTCTCGTGCATCGGGTAGACGATGGTCTTGCCGCCCTGCCCCTGCATCCGTTCAAACAGGGTGGGCATGTTGCACGGCACATTCGGTTCCAGCAAATCCAGCGCCTCGGGTGACAGGACATAAAGACCTGCGTTGATCTTGGTACGCCAGACCGGCTTTTCCTCAAACCCGGTGATCACCATGCCATCGGTCTGCACCACGCCGAAGGGGTTGTGATAGTGATGCTCGCGCACCGCCATCGTGCCCATGGCCCCGAAACTGCGGTGAAATTCCAGCATGTCGGAAAAGCGCACATCGGTCAGGATATCGCCGTTGGCAATGATCATCGGCGCGGTCGGTCTGGACCGCATCAGTGACAGTGCCCCCGCCGTGCCAAGCGGAGTATCCTCCATCACATAGTCAATCTCCACATCAAAGGCCCGACCGTCGCCAAAGTGATCGCGGATCACCTGTGGCAGATAATGCAGGCTGATCAGGAACTTGCGAAACCCGTCCGCCGCCGCCCGCTCTACCGCGTGTTGCAGCAGGGGTTTGCCCGCCACCTCCAGCATCGGTTTGGGGCGGGTTTCGGTATAGGGCATCATGCGTTTGCCAAAGCCGCCCGCCATCAGCAGCACGGTGTTGTCACGGACCGGGGCCGCCAGCACATTGTCCCACAGATGCAAGCCCACCACCCGGCCCGCCGTGTCCAGCACCGGCAGTTGGCGCAGTTTGTTGACGCGCATCAGGTTCAGCACGGCGGCGCGGTCCAGATCGGCCCCCACCACCATCGGCGTGCGTTTCATCACGTCTTCCGCCCGCGCGTCCAGCCCATGGCCTTTCAGCAGCGCGCGCCGTACATCACCGTCGGTCAGGGTGCCCAGCAACAGCCGGTCGGCATCCACCACCAGCAGGATCTGCAACCCGACCCGGTCCAGCGCGACAATCGCGCCGTGCAGGTCAAGGTCGGCATCGACCAGTGCGGCCGTCCAGTTGCTTTCGGTCATATCCGCCCCCTTTGGCCAAAACTGGTCTGACCTGCCACCAGATCGCGCACCAGCACTGCCCCCGCCGCCAGTACAGCCCCCGCCCCAAGGGTCACCCCCTGAACAACCGTGGCCCCTGCCCCGACAAACGCCCCATCCCCAACCGTCACCCCACCACACAGCGTGGCCCCCGGCGCGATATGGGCATCGGCCCCAAGGGTGCAGTCATGGTCTACCCCGGCGCGGGTGTTCACGATGCTGCCCGCCCCGATCCGGCATCCCGGTTGCACCACCGCCCCCGCCATCACCTGCACCCCGGCCCCAAGGTCGGCATCGGGCGCCACCCAAGCCGCCGGATGCACCAGTACCGGAAAGGCAAAGCCGTGGCCCTGCCAGCGGTCTTGCACCTCGCGCCGCCGCGTCTGCCCCGGCAGTTTGCCGATGCCATTCAGCAAGACAATATCCCTGCGCTGCGCCAGCAACGCGTTGTCATCGCCCAACACCGTCAACCCCTGCCATTGTCCGGTTATCAGCGGATCGCAGACCCCCACCACATCAAAACCCAGACCCTGCGCCAGTGCCAGCACCACCCGCGCATGGCCGCCGGCCCCAAGCAGGATTGCGCGGGTCAAACGTCCACCCCCGCACCCTTGGCAATGTCGCGCGCAGCGACACTGCCCACCACATCCCACAAATCCGCCGCAGCCCGCCCATGGCCGGCGCGGGCCGTGGTCAGATCACCCCGCGTCAGTTGCTCGCCTGCGGCCACGTCACGCGCGGCGACAAGCGTCTGGCGGGCGGCGCGGCGGGTGTCCCATTCGCTGGCCTGCGGCGATTTGATGGCGCTGCCAAGCGCCGCCGACACATCACGGATGCCTGCCACCATGGCGGCAAACTCGGCAGGCTCCAACGACGCCGCATGGTCCGGGCCCGGCAAGCTGCGATCCGTGGTCAGGTGCTTTTCCACCACCTTCGCGCCAAGGGCCACGGCGGCAATGGGCACCGTGATGCCTTGGGTATGGTCGGAATACCCCACCGGCAACCCGAAGGCCGCCGTCAGCGTGGCCATGGCGGCAAGGTTCACCTCGGCCATCGGGGTCGGGTATTGTGAGGTGCAATGCAGCAGCGTCACATGCCCCCGCAACCGCGCCCGCGCCACCGGGTTGCCCCAGGCCTGCCAGACCTGCGCCATCCCGCTGGGTTCCGCCAGCGACCCCAAGGCGTGGGTGATCACGGCCAAGGCCTGCTCGACCTCGGCCAGTGTGGCCATGCCGGTGGACACCACCAAAGGCCGCCCTGTGCGGGCAAACTGCCACAGCAGGGGCGCATTGGTCAGCTCGCCCGAGGGCACCTTGTAAAACGGCAGGTTCAGGGTTTCGAGAAACTCCAGACTGGCGAAATCGAACGCGGTCGAGATGAAGTCGATGCCCCGCTTGGCCGCATGATCCTGTAACGCGTGATGCCACGCCTGCGGCAATTCCAGCGCCTTGAGCATGGCATGCTGGCTGATCGCATCCCCGATCTGGCGATCCTGATAGGCCGCTTTCGGCGCGGTGGCTTGTGCCAGTGCATCGGCGTTGAAGGTCTGGAACTTCACCGCATCCGCCCCGGCCTCCACCGCCGCGTCGATCAGCGCCATCGCAAGGTCGAGCCTGCCGTTATGGTTGACCCCGGCCTCGGCAATGATCATCACATGGGTCATATGGCCCCCCCGATATCGTGAAACGGCAGGCCTTGCGGCAATGGCCCGGTGATCACCGCCAGAATGGCGCGGGCCGCATCGCCCTGTCCGTAAGGGTTGACCGCCGTTGCCGCCACGCCCCGCCCGGCATCCGACAGCGCCCAGTGCAGGCCCGCCGAAATGGCACCCCTGTCCGCCGCAACATGCCGCACCGATGCCGCAGCCAGCCGCCCGCGCTGCCGGATGCCCACGTTGACGGTTGGCACCCGAAACCCCGGAGCCTCGATAATCCCGCTGGACGAATTGCCCAAAGCCGCCGCTGCCCCCGCCATCACCGCCCGGTAGCGCGCAAACCCAAGCGACGGCACCGCAACGGCACGGGCGCTGTTCGCCGTCACCCAAGCCTCAACCGCCGCAATGATCACCCGCCCGCCATTATCGGCATTGGGATAGGTAAAGATCACCTGCACTTCTGGCACGGCATCCAGCCCGGCCAGAACCTCGGCAATCCCCGCACCCGGGTCTTCATGGCCCGACGTCACCGGATGATAGGTCGCGAGCAGATAGGGCGCGCGCAGGGCAAACCCAAGACTGGCCGACACGGCCTCCAACGGCATCAACCCCTCGCGCAGCCCGTCCAGGCCCGGCGCACCCACCGTGAACACCCGGTCGGGCGGGGTGCCCATCTGGATCACTCTTTGGCGGTAGGGTTCGGCCGCCACGAAATGCAACGTCGCCATCTTGGTGATCGCATGGCGGATGGCATCGTCATAGGCCCCTTCGGAAATCTCGCCGCCATGGATATGGGCAATCGGGATGCCCATGATCAATGCGGCCTGTGCTGCGGCCAGGGCCTCAAACCGGTCGCCAAGGATCACCAGCAGATCAGGGGCCAGCCGCGCCAAGGCATCGGCCATACCGATGGTGCCCAATCCCAGTGACTTGACCACACCCACGGGGCTGTCAGACGCCAGCAGCATCTCGACCTGCGCATCAATGGCGAAGCCGTCGGCCACGATGCCGCGCCATGTCTGGCCAAACTCGGGCGCAAAATGCATCGCCCCGGCAATCACCTGCAACTGCACATCTGGCGCATCGCGCAGCAGGCCCATCAGCCGGGCAAGCAGGCCATATTCAGCACGAGACCCGGTAAAGACGGCGATTTTCCTCATGCCCTGATGCCCGAGGGGATGTTTACCACCCGCGCCTCCAACCATTCTGACACGGGCAACGGCCCCTGCAACGCCGTCGCATACATCGGCAACCGGGTCATCAAGGCCCAGATCGGCCGCGTCATCACCCCGGCGGCATTGGTCGCCACCAACATCGCATCGCGCATTGCCAGATCCTCGCAGATCACCGCGTTCAGCCAATAGTTTGACCGGCAGCCGTGGGGTTCCCGCATCACCTCGACCAACCCCGACAACTCTTGCGCATAAGTCGCAGCCAACGCGCGTTTTTCCGTAACAAACGCCTCCAGTTGCTCTAGTTGCGCGACGCCCAAAGCCGCGTTCAGATTGGGCAGGCGGTAGTTATAGCCAACCTCGTCATGCACATACTCAAACGCATGCGGTTGCTTGGCGGTGGTGGTCAGATGCTTGGCGCGCGCGCCCAGGGCGGCATCGGTCAGGATCATTCCGCCGCCACCCGTGGTCAAAATCTTGTTGCCGTTAAAGCTTTGGGTGCCGATGCGCCCCACCGTCCCGGTATGACGCCCGTGATAGGTGGACCCCAGCGATTCCGCCGCATCCTCGATCAGCACCAGCCCCCAGCGGGCGCAAACCTCACCCAGTTCGGTCAGCCGCACCGGATGGCCAAAGGTGTGCATCGGCACGCAGGCCCGCACCACACGGTCGCCCACCCGGGCCAAGCCATCCGCCCCCAGCACGGCGTGTTCCGACAGCCAGGCCTCCACCGCCTCAGGCGACAGGCCCATGGTGGCACGGTCCACATCGCAAAATACCGGCGCGGCTCCGCAATAGGATATGGCGTTGCAGGTGGCCACAAAGGTCAGGCTTTGCGTGATCACCAGATCGCCCTGCCCCGCCCCGGCCAGCAGCAGTGCCATGTGCAAGGCTGCCGTGCCATTGACCACCGCCACCGCCCGCCCCGCCCCGGTATAGGCGGCCATGTCGGCCTCGAACCGGTCCACATAGGCCCCGACCGATGACACAAAGGTGCTGCGCACGGTATCGGCCACATACTCCGCCTCGCGGCCCGCAAACACCGGGGCATGCAGCGGAATGGGGCCGCTTGCCCCGTAATGGTCGCGCACCACCGCGATCAGCGGGTCAAACATTATAGCGGTCCGCCTTGTAGCCCGCGAGGTTTGCCGGATCGGTGAACCACGCAACCGTCGCCTCCAGCCCCTGCCGGATCGTATAGGCAGGCGCAAACCCGGTCAGCGCGGCGATGCGGGAATTGTCACACCAAAGCCTGCGCACCTCGGATTTGCCGGGCCGCAGCCGCACCTCATCCTGCACAAATTCCACATCCGACCCCATGATGTCGCGGATCATGGCCAGCGTGTCGCCCACGGAAATCTCGAAATTCGACCCGATGTTGACCGTCTCGCCCACCGCCGCATCCGCATCCGCCAGTGCCAGAAACCCGGCGCAAGTGTCTGCCACATAGTTGAAGTCGCGGGTGGGCGACAGATCGCCCAGCTTGATCTGCCGCGCCCCGGCAGCAATCTGGGTGATGATGGTCGGGATCACTGCGCGCGCCGACTGACGCGGACCGTATGTGTTAAAGGGCCGCGCAATGGTCAGCGGCAGATCATAGGCGTTAAAAAAGCTCATCGCCATCGCATCCGCACCGATCTTGCTGGCCGAATAGGGCGATTGCGGCTGTAACGGGTGCGCCTCATCCATCGGCACATATTGCGCCGTGCCGTAAACCTCGGACGTAGAGGTGTGGATGACCCGGCTGCACCCCATGTTCAGCGCGGCCTGACAGACATTCAGCGTGCCGCGCACGTTGGTTTCCACGTAACTGTCTGGTGCGGCATAGGAATAGGGAATGGCGATCAGGGCGGCCAGATGAAACACCGTGTCGATGCCCTTGGCCAGCCCGTTGCAGAACTGCGCGTCGCGTACATCGCCTGACACCACTTCAATGGCGTCCCGGCAAGCCACATGATCCAGCCAGCCCCAAGAATTGAACGAGTTATACTGCGCCAGTGCGCGCACCTCATGCCCGGCACCAACCAGCGCCTCCACCAGATGCGATCCGATAAACCCATCCGCCCCCGTGACCAGAACCCGTGCCATGCCGCCCCTTTGTTTTCCGCCACCGAGGGCTTTTGCCGATCTTACCTGCAACGTCGCAAAAGGGGCAAGGCATTGGCCGCAAACCCCAACTCACTAAACTTTATCTAAAATTTTCATCCTCGTTGCACAAATATCCCACAGGGGGTCCGGGGGACGTGAAGTCCCCCGGCGGTCAGCCAAGCAAACCAGGCCTAAGCCTCTGCCAGCCCCTCGGCCCGGCACGCGGCGGCCTCGGCCTGCCACTCGGCGGCGTAGTCCACATCCTGCCACGCCTCGAACCACGGCCCGCCCCGTGTGTAATGCACAGCGTCCGGCTTGCCAGAGGCCGGGGGTTGCGACCAGCCTTCCAGCCAGTTCCAGCTTGCCGGCACTTCGCCGATTTCATCATCCGCCGCCCATTGCATCCGGTGCAGATAGGCCCCGGTCTCGCGGTTCACGCGGTCCACCGTCAGAGCTTTTGTGGACGGATGATCACAGTTGAACAGCATGAAAGACGACCAGTTCTTGCGCGGATAGCTGGTCTGCGGCACGCCGTCCATCTTGGTGGCCTCTTTCGGGGTATAGTCGTGATGCACGCAGGCCACGGCATGGGCTGGGTTCATGTAGGCTGACAGTTTCGCCACATCGCCAAAGAAAAGAAAGTCGCAATCCACAAACAGCGCCCAGCCTTTGAACCCGGCCAGATGCGGCACCAGAAACCGCGAATAGGTAAATTCTGTCGAGGCCAGCGGGTCAACCTCACGCGTGTAAAGCCCTTGGTCCACCAGCGCCTGCAATTTGATCGGCACCACCTCGACCGGGACGGTCGCATGGCGCAGCAGCGACCGGCGTGCCACCTGATAGGCGATATCCTCGCGCGAATCCCAGCCGACAAACACCCGCAACGTATCCATATCCAACCTCAGTTCTTGTTCTGGCCTTGTTTGGCGCAGACAGTAATCGCCCACACGGCGCGTCACAAGGCGCGATCCGCACGGGTGGCCGGGATCAGCCAACCCCATTTCCGGCAGGCGGCAAATGTCGCAGCACGGCATCCAGTGTCAGCGGCAAGGCGGCCTGCTGCTGGGCCAATTGCTTGGCCGCCCGCTCTGCCATAGTTCGGCGTGCCACATCATCCCCCAGCAAAGCTATGACCGCCGCCCCGAGGTCTGCGGCGCTGTCCACCTGACCCGCCGTCCCCAACACCGCATAGCTTTCGGCAAAATTGCCGACACACGGCCCGTGCAGCACTGCCGCGCCAAGCGCCACGGCCTCAAACGGGTTCTTGCCGGTCAGGGTCGCCCCATCTACCCGCAGGGAATGACCGACAAAGGCCACCGGGGCCAGCCGGTACCACAGGCCCATCTCGCCCATCGTATCGGCCAGATAGACCGCGCCGTCCGG
Source organism: uncultured Alphaproteobacteria bacterium (assembly GCA_963772935.1). GTDB lineage: Bacteria > Pseudomonadota > Alphaproteobacteria > Rhodobacterales > Rhodobacteraceae > JANNNF01. The sequence goes on from CAVYZK010000009.1 coordinate 1,097,124, forward strand.
TGCCTCGCCCAGACTGCGCCGCGCCACCTGGCCAAACGCAGCCGCCACGGCCTGCGCCACAGACTCTGCATCGGTGATCTGCCGGGGGGCCAGAATCAACAGGGCATCCGGCATCGCCTGCAAGACAGTACGGTGGGCGGCCAGCACGGCGGTCGTCTCGCGCGCTTCTGTCGCGGCGGCGAGCCAGACGGGGCGCCCGGCAATCGCCGTCCCCAAGGTGGCACGATCGTGCGGTTTGTCCGGCAAAGGCGCGGCTGCGGCCTTCAGCAGCCCGGCCACCCTCACCCGCCCCGGGTCCGCGCCGAGCAAACCCATCCGCGTGGCGGTCAGATCATCCTGCACCAGCACCGTCGCAAACAACGCCAGCACGTCGCGCATCAGGGGCCGCATCCGCATCCGCCCGGCAAAACGGTGATCGGTCAGGCGCGCATTGGCCATCACCATCGGCACGCCCCGGCCCGCCAGTCGCGACAGCATCAGCGGCCACAGGTCCAGTTCGGCGAGCAGCAGCGCGTCAGGCCGCCAATGGTCCAGAAACCGCGCCACAGGCCCGGGTGCATCGACCGGGGCATATTGGTGGATCACGCCAGCCGGAAGCCCCATCCTGGCCAGACCATCGGCGCCGGTCCGGGTGCCAGTGGTCAGCAGCACCGCAATATCAGGCCGAACGCTCTGTACCGCGCGGATCACCGACAGCATCGCTGTCGCCTCGCCAATGCCCAAGGCATGCACCCACAGCAACGGCCCCGCGGGCCGGGCCACCGAAGCCTGCCCCCAACGTTCGCCCAACCGACCCGCATCTTCCTTGCCACGCGCAGTCCTGCGCCGCACGGCCAGTCGCCACAGCGGCCCCGACACCGCCGCCACCCCCAGATAGGCACGCAGTGCGATGCCCATCAGAGCGCGATATCATCCAGCCGCACCGGCGTTTCCGCCTGCACCGCAACCTTGACCCTGCGCCCCAGAATGGCGTCCAGATGCTTGGGGGCAGCGCCGTAGCCCGGCCGCACGGACCGCACGGCATCCGGGGTGATCACATCGCCCGCCGCCAGATCCTTCACGAAATACAGCGACCGGCGGAACACCACATTGCCGCGTTCACTGCTTTTGCGGCCATAATCCACGGCCCCCATCGCGTCCCATGCCGTGCGGGTGCCGCTGACCAATGCCGCGAGTTCGGCAGGCTCCAGTGAAAAACTGTCATCCGGCCCGCCGCCGTTGCGGTCCAGCGTGAAGTGTTTCTCGACAATCGCCGCCCCCAACGCCACCGCTGCAATCGCCGTGGTGTTGTCCAGCGTGTGATCCGACAAGCCTGTCACACAGCCAAACCGTGCCTGCATGTCGGCCAGAATCCGAAGGTTGTAATCCGCCGCCGGGGCAGGATAGCCCGACACGCAATGCAGGATCGCCAGTTCCCGGCAGCCACCATCGCGGGCGGCGGCGACGGCTTCGGCAATCTCGTCCGCATCCGCCATGCCGGTGGAAATGATCATCGGCTTGCCCGTGCTGGCCGCATAGCGGATCAACGCCAGATCGACCGCCTCGAACGATGCGATCTTGTAGGCCGGGGCACCCAGATCCTCCAGCAGATCAATAGCAGTGGCATCAAAGGGCGAGGAAAACATGGTGATCCCCTGCGCCTTCGCCCGCGCGAACAGGGCGGCGTGCCACTCCCACGGGGTATGGGCCTTTTCGTACAGCGCATAAAGACTGGTCCCGGCCCACAACCCTTCGGTGATCTGAAATTCAGGCCGGGTGGAATTGAGCGTAATGGTATCGGCGCGGTAGGTCTGAATTTTCACCGCCGCCGCCCCGGATGCTGCCGCCACATCAATCAACGCAAGTGCTGCATCCAGATTGCCATTATGGTTGGCCGACACTTCGGCGATCACGTAGGGCGGATAGGCGGGGCCGATCTTGCGGCCCGCAATCGCTATTTCGCGCAGATCGGCGGTCGTCATGGCGGGTGGTCCTTTCACTGGTCCTTGTCAGATGGACAAGGCAACGCCGTTTGGCAAGAGGCGGCTCACAGTGTCAGGGTCAGCAGCAAAAACCCGTCCTGCTCCTGCTCCAACCGATAACCTGCTTGCCGGAATACAGTGCGCGAGGCTGCATTGTCGGTATGCACCTCGGCGCGCAAACCGCGCAGCCCCAGACGGCGGGCCTCGGATTCGGCGGCGGCAAGCGCGCGCAGCGCCATGCCCTGCCCCCGGTATGCGGGATCAATCAATACGCTGACCAAGGTGGCGTCGCCGTCCTGATCCAGCCGCAGATGACCAACCGCCCGGCCCGCCACCTCGGCGATATAAAGCCTGCGCGCAGGGTCCGTCAGCGCACGGGCAAACCACGCGGCATGGTCGGGCCAATCCGGATTGGCCCCCGACCGGAACAGGCCTGCGTCGCTCGCCTGACGCCAGTCCCAGACGCGGCGCGCATCTGCATCTGTGGCGGGGCGCACCTGCATGGGGGCAGCCTCCAATGCGCGTACAACGCGGGGCACACCGCCGCCATCGCACAGTCCCGCCGCCGCCGCCGACATCGCGGCAAGCGCCCCGGGACTGGCAAGTCCGGCCAATGCCGCATGCAACGCTGCGTCAAGGCCCGGATCCTCGGCCCGCCCGATCAGCACCGCAGCCCCCGTGGCCGCAAGTGACGCCGCCGCCGGGGCCTGATTGTCGGCCAGTACCACCATAAGGGTCGGCAACCCAAGGGCGCAACGCTCCCAAGCAGAGCCACCGACACCACCGATTGCAAGGTCAGCCTCGGCCATCAGATCGGCCATATCGGGCGTATCGACCAGTACCCTGGCCCCCTTTTGCGCAGCAAGCGCACGAACCGCCGCCAGATGCGGGGCCGCAGACCCCATCACGACTGTGACCTGCAACCCCTCTGGCAATGCGGCCAGCATGGCACCTGTGGCATTCGGCGCATCAATCCCGCCCATGGCAATGATCACCCGCGACAGCGGGCGGTTTGGCCTGTCGGCCAGAACGCCCGCCCGCAGGCGTCGCAAACTCCGGGCGCAGCAAGGCAAATTGCGGGCCAATCAGACGGCGGCAGGCATCTGGCAGCAACCCGTTGTAATCCGCGCGGTGACGGCCGAGGTTCTGGTCGGTCAACAGGTCGCATTGATGCGGACGGTCGGCCAGATCGTCCACCACCATCAACCGCGCACAGGCCCCGCGCACAAGGCTTTCCCATTGTGCGTCAAAGGCATAGTGATCAAGGATGATCCAGTCTGGCACCTCTTGGTGCAGGGCCGCCACCGTTTGTGCCGCATCGTCGCGGGCTGGAACCCCAGCCCAGACCGCGTGAACCGGTGTGCCGGGGGCCGGGTCATAGGGGGCGTCCGGGGTGGGCAGGCGATGCACCGCAAACCCGGCAGCCGCCACCCTGTCACACATGTTTCCCGGCAGATCGCGCATCACAAACGCCACCTGATGCCCCCGTTCCGCCAAAGCCCGCGCCAGCGTCAGGCACCGCACCACATGCCCGGTCCCGATCGCCACCGACGCATCGCAGCGAAACGCGACCTTCATTTGAGAACCGCAAACAGCGCCTCGGCGCGCGCCCAATCATCAGGGGTGTCGATATCCACCACGCGCGCCGATGGCAGCGCCACCCCATGCGCGCCGGGACCGAACACTGGGGATTGCGCCGCCCAAGTCCCTGCCTTTGCCCAGTAAAACTGCCCGGCGTCATGCCACGCTGGTTCCAGATCCTGACTGCGGGTCTGCATGTGGGCAGGCTGCATCATCGCCACTTCGCCGCCCGGTCCCCGCCGCAAGGCCCGCTGGATCGGATAATCATACCGGGTCACAGCCATTGCATAAACCGCCCCCGCCCGCAGCAGGGCCAGCCCTTCCGCCAGATCGGCGGCCTGAACAAACGGGGCGGTCGCGTACAGACAGCAGACCGGAACTGCATTTGCCAACCCAAGCGCCGCAACGGCATGGCCGATCACTGGCACCGTCGCTGCATGGTCATTGGCAAGCTCTGCGGGCCGCACAAACGGCACCTCTGCCCCCAATTGTTCTGCAATTTCAGCAATTTCCGGGTCATCGGTGGATACCACAACCCGGTCAAACAACCCCGACTCCCGCGCCGCCGCAATGCTCCACCCGATCATCGGGCGGCCATGGAACAGGGCCACATTCTTGCGCGGTATCCGCTTTGACCCACCCCGTGCCGGGATCACGCAAACCGTCACGCCAAGGCCCCGGCCAACACCTCAACCACCCGGTCCTGATCAGCGTCGGTCATGCCGTAGTAAACCGGAATAGAGATCGCGGTCGAATAATAGGCTTCCGAGACCGGGAACATCCCTGGCGCAAAGCCCATGTCACGGTAGAAAGGCTGCGTATGTACCGGAATATAATGCAGATTCGCCCCGATCCCACCCGCGCGCAGGGCGTCAAAAACCTCGGCATGCCGGTCTTGCGCGACGCGGATCACGTAGAGATGCCAGCTTGACGCGGCGTCGGGCGATTGCACCGGGCGGTCCAGCGCAAGGTTTGACAGCAGCACATCATAGCGCGCCGCAATGGCCTGACGCCGCGCGACAAATTCTGCCAGCCGCCCCATCTGTGACAGGCCAAGAGCCGCCTGCATTTCCGTCATGCGATAGTTGTAACCCAATGATATCTGTTGATAATACCAAGGCCCATCGGGCGCATGTGTCATCTCGGCCGGATCGCGGGTGATGCCATGGCTGCGCGCCAGTTCCATCTTGCGGGCCAGAACCGGGTTATTGGTTGTGGCAAGCCCACCCTCGGCTGTGGTGATGATTTTTACGGGGTGAAAGCTGAACACCGCAATGTCGGAATAGCGACAATCGCCCACGGGTCGGCCCTGATAGGTCGCGCCAATCGCGTGGCTGGCATCCTCGATCACCCGCACGCCATAGGCCTGCGCAAGCGCGCTGATCGCCGCCATATCCGCAGATTGCCCGCACAGATGCACCGGTACAATCACCTTCGGCAAACGTCCGACTTCATGTGATGCTTTAAGTTTCGCCTCTAATGCACTGACGCTCATGACATAAGTCTGCGGGTCGATATCCACGAAATCAACACTCGCTCCGCAATAGAGCGCGCAGTTGGCCGAGGCTACAAAAGTGTTCGGCACCGTCCACAACACATCTCCCGGCCCCAGATCAAGCGCCATGCACGCGATGTGCAGGGCAGAGGTGGCCGAATTGACCGCCACCGCATGCGCCACCCCGCACCACGCGGCAACCGAGGCTTCAAACTGCGGCACCAGCGGGCCTTGTGTCAGGAAATCAGACCGCAACACCGCCACAACAGCGTCGATATCATCCTGGCTGATATCCTGACGGCCATAGGGGATCATCAGATTGCGCCGATCTTTGCACGATGGGCGTCAATCCACGCGCCCAGATCGGCGTCGGTCATCCAGTCGGGGTTGGTGTCAGAGGCATAAGTGAAATCTTCGGCGACCTTCACCCCGTCCTTGATCCGCACCGGGCTGGCAGACCAGTTGTGAATGGCAGGCAATATCTTGAAATGTTCAGGATATTCATAGGTATGCGGGGCGTCTTCAGCCCCGATCATCTGTTCATGCAGCTTTTCGCCGGGGCGGATGCCGACCACCTCCTGCCGGGCATCGGGGGCCACCACGCGGGCGATATCGGTGATGGTCATCGACGGGATCTTCTTCACGTAAACCTCGCCGCCCTCCATATCCTCGAACGCGTGCCAGACCAGTTCGACCCCCTGATCAAGGCTGATCATGAACCGCGTCATCCGGGGGTCGGTGATCGGCAACACGCCCTTGTCGGCGATCGACATGAAGAACGGAATGACCGACCCGCGCGAGCCCATCACATTGCCATAGCGCACCACGGCAAAGCGGCTGCCGTGTTCGCCGCCATAGGAATTGGACGCCACAAACAGCTTGTCAGACGCAAGTTTCGTAGCACCATAAAGGTTTACCGGGCTGGACGCCTTGTCGGTGGACAGCGCGACCACCCGCTTGACCTTGCAGTCGATGCAGGCGTCAATCAGGTTCATCGCCCCCATCACATTGGTTTTCACACATTCGAACGGGTTGTATTCGGCGGTCGGCACGATCTTGGTCGCCGCCGCGTGGACCACATAATCCACCCCGGCAAGCGCGCGGTACAGGCGTTCACGGTCGCGCACGTCGCCGATGAAGAACCGCACCCGTTTGTCATCGCCATAGAGCTTGGCCATGTCCCACTGCTTCATCTCATCGCGGGACAAGATGATGATTTTCTTGGGGTTATACCGCGCAAGGGTCATCGGCACAAAGGCGTGGCCGAACGACCCGGTGCCGCCGGTGACAAGGATGGTCGAATTTTCAAGCATCAGGCAGGGTATCCAACTGGCCAGACCCGACGTGGGGCCTGCCCCACATATCCCCGATCCGGGGAGCGATTTCAATGGTGGGGGTGCCCTAACCACGGCTGAAGTCCGGCAAATGTGCGCGCCGCAGCACCAGTCTGATCGGCGGCAAAGGCCGTGGCGGCGCGGCCCATGGCGGCGAGCCTTGGCGCATCTTGCAACAGTGCGGCAATCCGCGCCTCAAGGGCTGCGGCGTCGGGCAGGCTTTCAAACGCCCCCGCCTGTGCGGCGGGGCCTGCGGCAAATGCCACGCCGTAGGTTGACGGCCCCATCACCACCGGGCGGCCAAGGGCCATCGGCTCCATGATGTTGTGGCCGCCATGGTCGATCAGGCTGGCCCCGACGAACACCAGATCGGCCATGGCATAGTAGGCGTTCATCTCACCCAGACTGTCACCGATCAAGACCTGCGTGCCTGGCAGCAAAGCCCCCTCCATCGCCGCGCCGAGCTCTGACCTGCGCTGCACGCCAAGCCCCGCCACGGCTTGCGCCACCGCGTCAAAACGCTGGGCGGACCGCGGCACCCAGACCACGCGCAGGTCGGGAATTTGGACCAGCAGCCCTTCGACCATGCCGGTCAGCGCCGGTTCCTCACCTTCCACTGACGAGGCGATCATCAGCACCCGGGCCGCACCCGGCCATTTGGCGCGCAGCGCGGCCCCTTGCGCGGGCTGGGCGGGGTCGATCCACTGATCATATTTCATCTCACCCACCACGGTGATGCGCGCAGGCGGCACCCCGACCGAAAGATATCGGGTGCGGTAGGTATCATCCCGGGTAAAGATGTGTGAAAACAAGGCGTAAAGCTGCATCAGATGCCTGCGCAAGCCCGGCTTTATGCTGCGGTCCAGCAGATTGCCATTCGCCATCACCATCGGCACACCGGCCCGCGTGGCCTCGATCATCATGGCGGGCCAGATTTCAATCTCCAGCACCATCCCCAGACGAGGCTTCGCGCGCCGCAGGAACAGCCGCACCGCCCAGAACAGGTCCAGCGGCATGTAGCGATGGGTGACCAGCGGTTGATCCGGGAACAGCCGCCAGCCTTCGGCCATACCGCCGGGCGACAGATGGGTCAGCAAAACCGGCTGGCCCGTGGCAATGATCGCCCGGATCAGCGGGCTTGCCGCCCGTGTTTCGCCAAGCGAGGCTGCATAGACCCAGACCGCGCCGCGCGGCCCCACCGGGCCAAGGCCAAACCGATGCGACAGGTGGGTCAGATGGGCAGGCTCTTTGACCGCGCGCCAGATCGTCAGCAGCGCCAGCAACGGCAGGGCCAGATGCGCCAGAACCTGCATCGCCACATACATCAGGCGCGTGCTGCGCGGCAGAAGGCCAAGTCTGATCCGTTCCACCATGCCTTGCGCGCCCTGCCACCGATTGCGCGGACCCTAGGCCAGCCGCCCCCGCGCCGCAAGCACCGCCAGCCTGCCCTGCACCTCTGCCCTTACCGGGCCGGGGCGCGGGGCGTCCAGCAGCGTCGTCAGCAGCGCGGGGTCTGGCGGCGGACGCCCGCCCCCGCCCCAGTTCAGCCCGCGCAACACCGTCTGCGCCACATCTGGCAGCGCATCGGGCATGTCCTGCCCCGACAACAGCCCCCAGATCGCCGTCCAGAGCCGCCCCACCGACCACGGGTTATACCCCCCGCCGCCCAGCACCAGAAACCGTGGGGCCATATTGCGCAGTGCGGCCACCACGCCCAGATAGGCCCGGTTTGACAGGCACAACCGCGACAGCGGGTCTTCGGTCAGACTGTCGGCCCCGCATTGCAGCACCACGGCCTGCGGACGAAAGGCTGCCAGCCTTGGCAGGATCAACTGGTCCAGCACCGCCTGCATTTCGGTATCGTTGAACCCCGCAGGCACCGGCAGGTTCACCGCGTTGCCGCCTGCGTCATCCTCCAACACGCCGGTAAAGGGCCAACGGCGTTCCTCATGCACCGAGATCATCAACACGCGGGCATCCCCCGCAAAGCCAACTGCCACCCCATCGCAATGATGCGCGTCGATGTCGACATAGGCCACCCGGGTCAGCCCCTGCGCCAGCAGCACCTTTATGCCCAGAACCACATCATTCAGATAGCAAAACCCGTTGGCCCGACCCGGCAGCCCGTGATGGGTGCCGCCCCCCGGCACGTGGATCACGCCACCATCTGCCAGCAGTTCTGCCGCCAGCATCACCCCCCCGGCCCCGGTTGCGGGGCGGCGGTACATCTGGGGGAACACCGGGTTTGACAGCGTGCCCAGATTGTATCGCGTGCGCATCTCTGGCGTCGCCTCGGCCAAGCCTTCGGCCTCTTGCAGGGCGGCGATGTAATCGGGGTCATGCCACAGCGCCAAAGCGGCCGGTTTGGCGCGGGGGCTGGTGCGATAGCGGCCCTGCGGCAACCAGCCCAAAGCGCGGCTCAGGTCCATCACCGTTGACACGCGCGGGATCCGCAAAGGATGCGCTGACCCGTAGGTTGACCCGCGATAAATCTCTGACCCGACGAACAGCGGCCCCACAGCAACGCCCGTTGTCACGGCAGAAGGGACTCAATCTTTCTGATGATTTCCGCAGACTCTGGCCGGGTTGCCGCCCGCCAACTGCCCACAACCGCGCCATCCGGACCAAGCAGCAGTTTGTTGAAATTCCAGTTTGGCGCAAATCCGTACGTCGCCTGCGCCCACACATAAAACGGGTGCGCCCCGGCTCCTTTTACGTGGGTGATTTCCGTCATCGGAAGGGTCAGGTCGAAATTCACCGCGCAGTATTCCTTGACCGCGGCCTCATCTCCAAGTTCCTGCGCGAAATCATTGGACGGGACCGCCAGCACCAGCAAGCCTTTCGCCCCGTATTTGTCATGCAGCGCCTGCAACGCATCATATTGCCCGGCAAAGCCGCACAGCGACGCGGTGTTCACGACCAGCACTGGCTTGCCGCGCCAGTCATCCAGATCAATCGCGCCGCCGTCAATCGACTGAAAGCTGAAACCAGCCACCGCCGCACCCGCCCCGAAGATCAGCGCAATCAGCGCTGCAGACGTGGTTTTCAAAGCCAACATGTCGTTTCCTTGCCGCAATTCTGCGCAATAACCATGTAACCCGGTTCTGACAGAGGTCAAACCCGCAACTGCACGGAATGTGAACGGATTTTCGCAGTATTTTCCTGTATTGGCCTGATATTTGGTGCAATAGTCGGATCAGTCGAGGCGCAGGCAAGAATGGCACCGGAACCGGGCCAGAAGACAGGCGAGACATGACACGGCAACGTATTAAACCATCGGAATTTTCCGACTGCAACGATGCGATCCCGCGCACCCAATATGGCGCGCTGTGCTGGCGCATGCACCGTGACCGGGTCGAAGTCTTGCTGATCACCTCACGCGATACGGGGCGGTGGGTCATTCCCAAGGGCTGGCCCATGGCCGGATTGCGGCCCGAAGCCGCCGCCGAGCGCGAAGCTTGGGAAGAAGCCGGGGTAGAGGGCGCGGTCGATACCACCTGTGCCGGGCTATACACCTATCAGAAGGTGCTGACCGAAACCGATGCCGTGCCCTGCGCCGTTGCCGTGTTCGGGCTGCGGGTGGCCCGATTGGTGGCGCAGTTTCCAGAGCGCAAGCAACGTCGTCGCAAGTGGTTCACCGTGGCCAAAGCCGCCCGCAAAGTGTGGGAACCCGAACTGCGCAGCCTGATGCTGGGCTTTGTGCCGCCAAAAGGCCGGGGCAAGGCGGGTGGCAAGGCACAGGCCAAGGCAAGGATCAACGCCCTGCCAGTGGGTCAGGAAATGACTGCTATCGGTGATGACCCTTTGCCAGCACTCGTGCTGCAAGACCTGGGCATTGGCGAAACCAACGTCTCTGATGACACGGCTGTTCTGTAAGGCGTTGCGCCGACACGCGTTGCGAAAGCGCGCTGTCCACCCTATGTCTGTTCACGTGCAGGTTCTGTCGGGACATCTGTTCATGCCGTTTCCGCACGTTTTCGCCCGACGCCCCGGACTGGACCCCTGATGATCCGCTATTCGCTTTCCTGCGATGCAGGCCACGGTTTTGAAAGCTGGTTTCAGTCGGCAGATGCCTTTGGCACGCTGTCATCGACCGGGCTGGTGCATTGCCCGCTGTGTGGCTCGACCCGGATCGACAAGGCGCTGATGGCCCCCGCCGTCCGACCGGCCCGCAATGCGGCAACAGCCACACCTCCGGCAGATGCCACCCCGGCCGATCGCCCGCTCTCCACCCCCGGATCAGAGGCAGAACAGGCGATGGCGGCCCTGCGCGCCAAGATCGAGGCCAATTCCGAATATGTCGGCCTGAACTTTGCCGCCGAGGCGCGCGCGATCCATGATGGCGACGCCCCCGAACGTGCCATCTATGGCGAGGCCAAACCCGATGAGGCCAAACGCCTGATCGACGACGGCATCCCGGTGGCCCCCCTGCCCTTTTTGCCGGTGCGCAAGACCAACTGACATCAATAGATGTAGCGGATTTGTTCGGTCCAGAACCGTTCCATTCGTTTCAGCGACCCGTTGATTTCATCCATCCCGTTCGCGTCAATCAACTGGCGCTTTTCCATGCCTTCGGCGTGGCGGGCGAACAGATCGGTCAGCATCCCCCGCACCCTGCGCCCCTTTTCCGTCAGCCGCACCCGCACCGAACGGCGGTCAATTTCTGACCGCTGGTGATGCATGTACCCCAGATCCACCAGCTTTTTCAGGTTATAGCTGACGTTGGACCCCTGATAATAGCCGCGCGATTTCAACTCGCCCGCCGTCACTTCATTCTCGCCAATGTTGAACAGCAACAGGGCCTGCACCGAGTTGATCTCGAGTATCGCCAGACGTTCAAATTCATCCTTGATCACGTCCAGCAGCAACCGGTGCAGCCGTTCGACAAGGGCAAGGTTATCCAGATAGCAAGCCAGAAACGCCTTGGCAGAGCCATCCAGCAGGGGTGCGTGCATCGTCATTCTGTGGTCTCCGCCTCCATTCTGATGGGGGCAGAATCAGCACAAAACAAAAACATTCCGTAAACTCGTGCCGATTTCGCCTCAAATCGCGCGATTTATTCCGGTGCGGGGGTCAGGCGGGTGCGCGCATAGCGGCCAATCCGCGCCAACAGGTCAACAATCGCGGCGGGCGGGGTCGATTGTTCCAGAATCCACGACATCAGATCCTGATCATTCTCCTCCAGCAGCAGGTCATAGGTCAGCAAATCTGCCTCGCTCAGGCTGCCCAGATGCGCATCAGACCACGGGCCCAGCACCAGATCCATCTCTTTGGTTCCCCGCCGCCATGACCGCATGCTCATGCGTTTCAGGCGCGCCTCCGCTGTCTCTGCCATCTGCCACCGTTCCCGCTTGATCCCTTGCGAGCCGGACCCTAGAACGACCTTGCCCGAAACTCCACCGATAAGGACGCCCCGATGACCTTCCTGTCCAACACCCTCGCCCGCGTGAAACCCTCGCCCACCATCGCGGTGACAACCAAGGCGGCGGCGCTGAAGGCCGAGGGGCGCGATGTGATCGGCCTTGGCGCGGGCGAGCCGGATTTTGACACGCCACAAAACATCAAGGACGCGGCCAAACGCGCGATTGATGCGGGGCGCACCAAGTATACGGCGGTGGATGGCATCCCCGAGCTGAAGGCCGCGATTTGCAGCAAATTCCTGCGCGAAAACGGGCTGACCTATACGCCTGCGCAAGTGTCGGTCGGCACGGGCGGCAAGCAGATCCTCTACAACGCGCTGATGGCGACCTGCAATCCGGGCGATGAGGTGATCATTCCGGCCCCCTATTGGGTCAGCTATCCCGACATGGTTCTGCTGGCAGGCGGCACGCCGGTGTCGGTGGCCTGCGGGATTGAGACCCGTTTCAAGCTGACGCCCGATCAGCTTGAGGCCGCGATCACGCCCAAAACCAAGTGGTTCATCTTCAACTCGCCGTCCAACCCCACCGGGGCGGGCTATACCCGGGCCGAACTGCGGGCGCTGTGCGACGTGCTGCTGCGCCACCCCCATGTGTGGATCATGACCGACGATATGTACGAACATCTGGTGTTCGACGATTTCGAATTCTGCACCCCGGCCGAGGTGGAACCGCTGCTGTATGACCGCACGCTGACCTGCAACGGGGTGTCCAAATCCTACGCGATGACCGGCTGGCGCATCGGTTATGCCGCGGGCCCGGTGGCCTTGATCAAGGCCATGGGCACGATCCAGTCGCAATCCACCTCGAACCCCAGTTCGGTCAGCCAATACGCAGCGCTTGAGGCGCTGACCGGCCCGCAAGACTTTCTGGCCCCCAACCGCGCGCTGTTTCAGGGCCGCCGCGATCTGGTGGTGTCGATGCTGAACGCAGCCGACGGCATCACCTGCCCGACGCCCGAAGGCGCGTTCTACGTCTACCCCGACATTTCCGGCTGCATCGGCAAAGCCACCCCCGGCGGCACCGTCATCAGCAATGACGAGGTGTTTGCGACCGCCCTGCTGGAGGAAACCGGGGTGGCGGTGGTGTTTGGGGCCGCCTTCGGACTATCGCCGAATTTCCGCGTCAGCTACGCTACCAGTGACGAGGTGCTGCGCGAGGCCTGCGCGCGTATCCAGAAATTCTGTGCGTCCTTGGTCTGAGGGGGTCTTATGGCGGGCGATCTGCCGGACTATTACTTTCGCATCCGCGAGAACGGTGCGGCGGTATTTCGGGTTGATACCGAAAACCGCCAGCGCCGGATCGAGCTGTTGGAGATTGCCACCGTCAACGTCAAGAACGGCAACATAAAGCCGCATGGCGACGGGAAACTGTCGCCCGCTGATACGGCCGCGATCTCCGCTTGGCTGGCCGAACGGATGGCATTGCTGGCAGCCCGCGATGTCGATGATATCTTGCGCGCCGTGGACCATATGAACCTGACAACGCAGTGGATTCAGTCGAAAGCGACGGATGCCCAACTCGATGCTGTGACCGACACCCTGCTGCTTGCGATGCACGATCTGCGCAGCGTGCTGGTGCGAAAAAAGGCCGAACGCCTGATGAAGGGCGAGGCGGCGGAGTAGCCCCGCTTTCTTGCAAGAAATCGCCCCGGACCCTTTCAAGGTTCCGAGACGGAATTTTCAAGAATTCCAGTTCTTTGCGCCCGTGCCCTACCGCCCGAACTTGCCTTTCAGCGCATCGAACGGACTGGCGGAGGCTGTGACCTTCGGGGCCGCATTGGTCGGCAGCGGCTTGCCCTTTGGCGTGGCAGGCCCCCGGTCGTTGGCGCGTTCCCGCACCTGCTCGCGCGCCTCGCCGCTGTCGGAGCGCATGGTCAGCGCAATGCGTTTGCGGGCGGCGTCCACCTCGACCACCCGCACCTTGACCACATCGCCCGCCTTGACCACCTCATGTGGGTCTTTGACGAAACGGTCGGCAAGCTGGCTGACATGCACCAGCCCGTCCTGATGCACGCCGATATCGACGAACGCGCCAAAGGCCGCCACGTTTGTGACGGTGCCTTCCAGCATCATGCCAACCTTCAGATCGCGGATTTCTTCAATTCCATCCGTGAACGTGGCGGTCTTGAAGCTGGGCCTCGGGTCACGCCCAGGCTTTTCCAGCTCGGCAAAGATATCGCGCACGGTGGGCAGGCCGAACTTTTCGCCGACAAAACTGCGCGGGTCCAAGGCCTTCAGCGCCGATCCATCGGTCATCAACTGCCGGATATCGCGCCCGCAGGCGGCCACGATCTTGCGCGCAACCTCATAGGCTTCGGGGTGAACGGAACTTGCGTCCAGCGGTTCCTTGCCGCCCGTGATGCGCAAGAACCCCGCCGCCTGTTCAAACGCCTTCGGGCCCAGACGCGCAACTTTCAGCAGATCGCGACGCGACGCGAACGGCCCATTGGCATCGCGGTGCGCCACAATCGCCTCGGCCAGCCCCGGCCCCACCCCCGACACCCGGGCGAGCAAGGGGCTGGACGCCGTGTTCACATCCACCCCGACCGCGTTTACGGCGTCTTCCACCACCGCCTCAAGCGACCGCCCCAACCGGTGCTGATCCACGTCATGCTGGTACTGGCCGACGCCAATCGCCTTTGGTTCAATCTTCACCAGTTCGGCCAGCGGGTCTTGCAACCGTCGCGCAATCGACACGGCCCCGCGCAAGGACACGTCCAGCCCCGGAAACTCTTTCGCTGCCAGTTCGCTGGCGGAATAGACCGATGCCCCGGCCTCACTGACAATCACCTTCACCGGCTTTTCCCCCGGCAGATGCGCCAGCAGGTCGGCCACCATCTTTTCCGTCTCGCGTGACGCCGTGCCATTGCCGATGGCAATCAGCTTGACGCCATGTTTGGAAATCAGTTGCGCAATCGCCACCTGTGCGCCGCGCAGGTCGTTCTTCGGCTGAAACGGATAGACGGTTTCGGTCGCCAGCACCTTGCCCGTCGCATCGACCACCGCCACCTTCACACCGGTCCTGATGCCCGGATCAAGCCCCATGGTGGCCTTGCCACCGGCAGGCGCTGCCAGCAGCAAATCCTTCAGATTGCGGGCAAAAACATTGATCGCCTCCACCTCGGCCCGGTCCCGCATCTCGCCCATCAAATCCAGCGTCAGTGACGTGCGCAGCTTGATCCGCCACGCCCAGGCCGCCACATCGCGCAGCCAGATATCCCCCGCGCCGCGCGATCCTGCGGCCAAAGCCGCACCACACGCCCGTTCACAGGGGGACTCACCCTTGGCCGCATCCGGATCAATCGCCAGATCGACCGCCAGCACCCCTTCATTGCGCCCGCGCAGCATGGCCAGCACCCGGTGCGACGGTGCACTGGCCCAAGCCTCATCATGCGCGAAATAGTCGGAAAACTTGGCCCCCTCGGCCTCTTTCCCCGGCACCACACTCGCCACCAACCGCGCGACCTGCTTCATATGGCTGCGCAGACGGCCCAGAAGGCCCGCATCCTCGGCCAGACCTTCCGCCAGAATATCCCGCGCGCCCTCCAGCGCCGCTTTCACGTCGGCCACCGGCCCCACCACAAACGGCTTGGCCAAAACCGAAGGGTCCGCCGCCCGATCCGCCAGCACGGCATCGACCAGCCCTTGCAAGCCGTTTTCCCGCGCGATCATCGCCTTGGTGCGGCGTTTCACCTTGTAAGGCAGATAGATATCCTCAAGCTCCGCCTTCGTCGCAGCCTTCGCCAGCACCCCCGCCAAAGCATCGGTCATCTTGCCCTGCTCAGAGATCGCGCCAATGATTGCCGCCCGGCGCGCCTCCATCTCGCGCAGATACCCCAGCCGTTCGGCCAGATTGCGCAACTGGGTGTCGTCCAGCCCCCCGGTCACTTCCTTGCGATAGCGCGCGATGAAGGGCACGGTGGACCCTTCGTCCAGCAGCGTGATCGCCGCCACCACCTGCGCGGGCTGCGCGCCGATTTCAGACGCGATGACAAGGGGAATGCGGCGGGCTTGGTCGGTCATGGGAATCTGGTCCTTCAAGGGAGGCCGACCATACCCAGTGGCCGCCTGAAGGGAAAGCCGTGCCATGCAAAAGGGCGGACCCGAAGGCCCGCCCTTTGCCAACGTGTCAAAGGTTTCAGTCTTCCATCGCGCCGCCAGCGGCCTTCCAGTCGCCGATGCCGCCCACGTTGGTCACATTGGTAAAGCCCATGTCTTTCAATGTCTTGCCCGACAAGGCCGCCTGCCCGCCCGCACCGCAGACCAGATACAACTCGGCATCCTTCTGCATCACCGGGTTGAAATACGGTGTCGCGGGGTCGGAGGAAAATTCCAGAAATCCGCGCGGAATGCGGGTGGCCCCGGCGATCGTGCCAGTCTTTTCAATCGCTGCCGAGTCGCGCACGTCCACAAACACGGCACCGGGCTTGCCATGCAGCTTGACCGCATCGGCAGAGGGCAGCCGGGTCACAACGGCTCCAGCTTCGTCGAGGTAATCCTTGGCGGTTTTCATCGGTTTCTCCTTGGTGAATAGGGGGGCTGAAACAGGCCTTGCGAATTTGCCAGCAGTTTTGGCTGAAACACAGGCCGGAGCAACAGCCATGGCACGGTGCAAACGCGCGAAACCATCGCCGCGTTCCGCAATCATACCAAAAACGGGGAAATGGTACCGATGGCCCGGCTCGAACGGGCGACCCCTAGATCCACAATCTAGTGCTCTAACCAACTGAGCTACATCGGCACTTGAGGCGGCACATACCCCCCCCGCGCAGCGATTGCAAGGGGGTTACAGGTGGCGTTCCCACACCTGTTCCACCACATCCTGCCCGAAAGATCGGGCGGCCCGGCTGTCCGTCAGCACAAATCCGTTGCGGTCATATAGCCGGCCCGCCGCCGTGTGGCTTTCATGGGTCCACAGCCGCATCCGCGCATAGCCAGCGACCCGCGCAAAGCCGACGCAGGTTTCCAGCATGCTCTGCGCAAGACCGGTGCCCCGCGCCACAGGTTCCACATAAAACAGCCGCAGCTTGGCAACATCAGGGGTCTCCGGCCCTTCCGTCACGCAAAAGATGCTGCCCATACGCATGCCCTGCGCCTCCTCGGCGATCCAGCCGCGTTCGCGCGCAGGGTCATGGCTGCGGCGGAAGTCCTGCAAAATCCGCGCCACCAGCACAGGAAAGCTGCCGTCAAATCCGTCTGATTCTGCGTAATGCGCCCCATGCCGCGCGATGATCCACGCATCATCCGCGTCGTTCAGCCCCCGCAACCTCGTGTCCACCTGATTCCCCCTCGCGCCCCGGCCGACACCATGGTTGCCGCTTGCGCGCACAGCGTCAAACAGCTAGGTGCTGCGGGATTC
This sequence comes from uncultured Alphaproteobacteria bacterium, assembly GCA_963772935.1. Lineage (GTDB taxonomy): Bacteria > Pseudomonadota > Alphaproteobacteria > Rhodobacterales > Rhodobacteraceae > JANNNF01. The sequence continues at coordinate 1,114,273 of CAVYZK010000009.1, forward strand.
CGGCAAGGGGCACAGCATGGGCATCGACAAGCAAAGCGACATCGCAGCCAACATCCAGATCGGGCCGACCGAACTGGGCATGGTGCGGATTTACATCGAAGCGGATGGCGGGATCGAGCTTCCCCTGGATTTCTCACCCGAGGAGGCCGAGGAAATTGCCGAAGAACTGCGCAGCGCCGCCGAGGCTGCGCGGGCCGTGGGATCAAAACCTAAGGGTAAAAAGCGCTAAGCCCGGCATCGGGGTCGCGCAACGTCTGTAACCGTGCCGCCGCGTGGCGCGCGAATTTCAGCGTCAGCGCCTTGCGCCGGGCCGGGGCTAGCGGAGTGTCCGGCCCCATCCGCAGGATTTCGGCACCGTAAGCATCGGCGATGATCAGGCCGGTGCCATCCGGCAAAAGGTCGGTCGGAAACGCCACATCCACTGCCCAGAAAAACCGGTCGCACCAGCCCAGATAGCCCTGCCATTTGCGGTCGGTGATGTAATCGGCGCGGCCCGATTTACACTCGATCACCCAGATCTCGCCCTTCGGCCCAAGCGCCATCAGATCGACCCGCAAACCGGGCGTGGGCACCAGTTCCTCCACACAGGTGAAATTCATTGACCGCAAGGCCCGCGCCACCCCGCGCGCAAGGCGGGGCCCGGCAAGGGCGGGGATCACGTCATCTGTTGGGATCTGGTCCATGCCGGGCAGCATAAACAAAGCATGAACATCCATCAACCCTTGTGCAACGCCCGCCCCGGCCCTACATTGTGCCTTGGCGGGTTCTGCTCTTCTCGTGCGAGGCCTCTTTTCCAGTGGCCGATAAGCAAACGCACGGGGGTTGGCTCTGGCAAGATCCTGGTCTTGTTACCTGGTCCCCACCTGAGACCTCTGGCTCTCGGGAAAACCCGGCCTTCACGGTCGCTGCGGGCCCGCCACCTCATTCCACTTCATGCGGCGGCGGCGGTATCGCCAGCAATCACAGCTTGATGTTCACAAACCCGTCGCGCAGCGCCTTGGACCATGCCTCGCTCATCATGCGGAACTGTTCGTCCCCCGCCTCGATCCGCCGACGGCCTGTGACCCGGCAGGCGTCGCGCTCAATCACCGCCATATCCAGCGGCATCCCCACCGACAGGTTCGACCGCAGCGTCGAATCCATCGACAGCAGCACCGCCTTCTGCGCGTCCTGCAAACTGGTCGCGGGCTTTACCACCCGGTCCAGAATCGGCTTGCCGTATTTATGCTCGCCGATCTGCAAGAACGGCGCGTCCTCGGTGGCCTCGATGAAATTGCCCTCGGGATAGATCAGGAACAGCCGCATCGCGCCGCCCTTGCGCTGCCCCGCGACGATCATGCTGGCGCTCGCCCCCTGCATCGCGCTCATCTTGGCGTCGATCTCACCGCGCACCACCGACAGCATGTTGCCGACGATATCGGCGACCTTCAGCATGGTCGGCGCCCGCAGGATCGAGGTTTCCTCGGTCGCATTGGGGTCATCATTGGCCTCGCGCAGCCGCGCCATCGTGGTCTGCGTCACCGACAGGCTGCCCGCCGTCATGATCACGATCACCCGCTCACCCGGTTCCTCAAAGGTGAACATCTTGCGGTAGGTGGATATGTTGTCCAGCCCCGCATTGGTGCGGGTGTCCGACAGCAACACCATGCCCTCGTTCAGCAAAAGGCCCACGCAATAGGTCATTTCCGATCATCCCACTTGGCTACACCCCATGGCTAACCAGCCATGCGCCGGATGAAAAGGCGAAAAGCGGCTATTGCTGCGATTGGTTCTGCATGGCGCGCACCTGCACCGATACGTCCATGGATTCGATGCCCGCCCCGCGTGCAATTCCCCGGATCAGCGCCGCATCTTGCGCATCAAGCCCCGACCCCAACCGGATATAGCGGTCATCGGGGCAACATTCGTTGGCCGGATCAAAGCCGATCCAGCCGATTCCCGGCACGTGAATCTCGGCCCAGGCGTGGGCTGCCTCGCCCACGGCATCCGCGCCTTCGGTGTGCAGATAGCCCGAGACATAGCGCGCAGCGATCCCCCGGTGGCGCGCAAGGGCGATCAGCGCGTGGGCATGGTCCTGACAGACCCCCTCGCCCAAGCGCCAAAGCCTCAGCCGCCGTCGTTGCTGCCGTCGTCACGCCGGGTTTGTAGGCAATCGCCTGCGTCACTGCCGCAGCCAGCCCATGCGCGGTTGCCAAAGCATCCGCCCCGGCCACAGTCAGCGCCAGTTCGGCCAACCCCTTGTCGGCGCGGGTCGGGCCGGTGGGGCGCAGGTAACATTCCGGCGCTGCGGTTTCGCGGTGGCCTTTCAGAATCCCCGACAAATCGAAGGTTTCCACCGTGCCGCTCACCGTCACATCAATCTGCGACAAAGGCCCCAGCACCGTCCAACCCTGCACAGCATCCCCCGCCCCGTCCCGAAAGCAACCGCCAGGCACCCCTTCGGTCACGGTCACGACCCAATCCACCACCTTCTGCCCGTCAAACACCGATGGCGTCAGGCGATGGCTTTGCACCACAGCCCGCACCGGTCGGTCATAGCGGTAGCGGGTCACATGATCGACTTTCAGCAGCATCAGCGCACATCCCCGCTCAGATATCCTTCATGGATGGCATGACCCAGCACGGCGCTTTCCCGGATGAAGCGCGACAGAAACTCGTGCAAGCCTTCCTCGAATATGTCGTCTACGGTCAGACGCTCCAACCCGGCCAAGGCTTCTTCTACCCGTTCCTGCGCCGGGGTGCGCCGCCCGTAGGCCACCGCGAGCCGCCCCAGATGGTTGTGAATACCCGCCACACACGTCACCAGCGACCGGGGGCTTTGGCGGTTCAGGATCAGGAAATCGGCAATCTTGCCTGCCGTCACCTCGCCGCCATAGGCCCAGTGAAACGCCCGGTGCGCGCCCAAGGCCCGCAGCAGGGTTTTCCATTGGTAATTGTCCAGACCCGAGCCGACAAATTCCACCTTCGGCAGCAGGACGTAATACTTCACATCCATCAGCCGCGCGGTGTTGTCGCCGCGTTCCAGATAATAGCCGATGTTCAGAAAGTTGTAGCCGTCGTTGCGCAACAGGGTCGCGTCAATCGACCCGCGCACCATGGCCGCATGGCGCATGGTCCATTCGGTCAGTTGCGTCAGCTCCAGCTCGCTGCGCGGGGTGCGTTCCAGCGCCTTCAACTCTTGAAACGCGGTGTTCAGCGCGTCCCACACCTGACTGGTCAACGCGGTGCGCACGATCCGGCCGTTTTCCCGCGCCGCCGTGATGCAACTTGCGACCGAGCTTGGGTTGTCGCGGTCAAAGAACAGATAGCTTTCGATGTTGCGCTGCACGGCCTCGCCGTATTTCTTGGCAAAGCCGATGGCCGTGCCGGATGCCTGCAACAGGCTGTCCCATTCGCTGCGATAGCCATGGGACGACGGGATCAGCGATATCCGCGACCCCACTTCCAGCAACCGGGCCGAGGTTTCGGCGCGCTCCATCGAGCGGGCGATCCAGTACAGGTTATCTGCGGTTCTTGAAAGCATCGTCCTTACTCCGCCAGAACCCAGGTGTCTTTGACACCGCCGCCTTGCGACGAATTCACCACCAGCGACCCATCCTTCAACGCCACCCGCGTCAGGCCGCCGGGCACCAGTTCGATGCGCTCACCGACCAGACAATAGGGCCGCAGGTCAACATGGCGTGGGGCCACGCCTTCCTCGACAAAGGTGGGCACTGTGGACAGCGCCAGGGTGGGTTGCGCGATGTAATTGCCGGGGTTCGCCACCACCCGCTCGCGGAAGGCCGCCACTTCGGCCGCGGTGCATTTCGGGCCAACGAGCATGCCGTAACCGCCCGACCCATGCACCTCTTTCACCACCAGTTCGGCCATGTGTTCCAGCACATATTTCAGTTCATCCCCCTTGCCGCATTGCCAGGTGGGCACGTTTTTCAGAATGGGCTCCTCGCCCAGATAAAACCGGATCATCTCGGGCACAAAGGTGTAAACCGCCTTGTCATCGGCCACGCCCGCGCCGGGGGCAGAACAGATGCTGACGCCACCCGACCGGTACACATCCATCAGCCCCGGTATCCCCAGCATTGAATCGGGCCGGAAGCACAGCGGATCAATATAGGCATCATCGAGCCGCCGATAAATCACATCCACCCGGCGCGGGCCTTCGGTGGTGCGCATGAAGACAAACTCGCCCTCCACGAACAGATCCTGCCCTTCGACAAGTTCGACCCCCATCAGATCGGCAAGGAAGCTGTGCTCGTAATAGGCAGAATTGAAATGCCCCGGCGTGAGGATCACCACAGTGGGGTCGCGGTCACATTTCGCGGGCGCAACCGACGCCAAGGTTCGGCGCAGAATTTCGGGGTAATTCTCGACCGGCTCGATCCGGTTTTCGCGGAACAGATCGGGGAACATCCGCATCATGATCTCGCGGTTTTCCAGCATATAGCTGACCCCACTGGGCGTGCGGCAGTTGTCTTCCAGCACGAAGAAATCGTCGGGGCCGGTGCGCACCAGATCAATGCCGACGATGTGGGAATAGACCCCTTTGGGTGGCACAAAGCCTGCCACCGATTTCTCATATGCCTCATTCTGATAGACCAGCTTGGCCGGGATACGGCCTGCCCGCACAATCTCGCCTCGCCCATACACATCCACCAGAAACGCATTCAGCGCGCGGGCGCGTTGCTTGATGCCGCGGTCCAGCCGGCCCCATTCGGCGGCGGAGAACACGCGGGGGAACATGTCGAACGGGATCAGACGGTCCGGATCGCCGCCTTCGCCATAGACCGCGAACGTAATGCCGATGCGGCGGAACAGCGCCTCAGCCTCGGCCTGTTTCAAGCTGCGCAACTCGGCAGGCATGGTGCGCATCCAGTCTTCCAACTGGCGATAGGGGAGGCGCACGTCTTTGCCCTGATACATCTCGTTGAAGTAGTTGGTCACAGATAGCTCCCCGTACCCGGCTGTCTTAACGCTATCCTAATCAGCGCGATTGGACACTGAAAAGACTTCACTCATCGAAAATCGCCACGCAGCGGGCAAATGCCCGAATTTTAGGCGAACACGCACCGCCCTGTAGGCCACACCCGGAACGAACCAAATCGGCAAGACTTTGGTTCCACAGGCATGTTCCCGCACAGCCTCTATTTTCATCCCCCCTGTTCAGGTCACATCGGCGCGCTATGCTGCCAAGGATGCGAGACGCCGTTCTGACCTTCACCGACCGGGGCATCTATTGCCCGTCTGGCGATTTCTACATCGACCCGTGGCGCCCCGTGGCGCGCGCGGTGATCACTCATGGCCATTCCGACCATGCCCGTCCCAGCATGGGACACTATCTGACCACCGATGCCGCCCTGCCGGTGATCCGCCACCGTCTGGGGCCGATCGAGGCGACAGGCATCCCCTACGGCCAGACCACGCGGATCAACGATGTGACGCTGTCCTTCCACCCCGCAGGCCATGTGCCGGGGTCGGCGCAGGTCCGGGTGGAACGGGGGGGAGAGGTCTGGGTGGTATCGGGCGACTACAAGACCGAGGCCGACGGGCTGGCCGAGGCGTTCGAGCCTGTGGCGTGCCACACCTTCATCACCGAATGCACCTTTGGCCTGCCGATTTTTCGCTGGCAGCCACAGATGCTGGTGATGGACCAGATCGCCGCATGGTGGGCGGCCAACGCGGCCAATGGCCTGACCTCAATTCTGGCGGCCTATTCGTTTGGCAAGGCGCAGCGCCTGATGGCGGGCCTGCCGTTGCTTGGCCCGATCCTCACCCATGGCGCGGTGGAAGAGACGACAAGAATCCTGCGCGACCAAGGCTACCGCCTGCCCGAAACGCTGCGCGTGACGCGTGAGATTACGGGCAAGACCCACCCCGGTGCCCTCGTCATCGCCCCCCCGTCGGCCCTCGGCACCCCATGGGCCAACCGGTTTTTGCCACGGGATGAGGCCTTTGCGTCCGGCTGGATGGCGGTGCGCGGCATGCGCCGCAGACGCGCACTTGGCACCGGATTTGCCCTGTCAGACCATGCCGATTGGGCGGGCCTGAACGACGCGATCAAGGCCACCGGGGCGACACGGGTTTTCGCCACCCACGGCTACACCACGCCGTTCCGCGCTTGGCTGGAAAGTCAGGGGTACGAGGCGGGGATCGTGGCGACTGAGTATGGCGATGAAAGCGAACCGGAGGTGACGGAATGAACCGCTTTGCCGCCCTGTTCGCAGCCCTGGACGGCACCACCAAGACGGCGGTAAAAACCGCCGCGCTGACCCGGTATTTCCAGACCGCCCCGGAATCCGACCGGGTCTGGACCATCGCCCTGCTGTCGGGACGCAGGCCGCGCCGCAGCGTGACCGCCACCGAATTGCGGCTTTGGGCGGCAGAGGCCTCGGGCATCCCGGACTGGCTGTTTGAGGAAAGCTATTCCGTGGTCGGCGATCTGGCCGAAACCATTGCGCTGCTGCTGCCCCCCGCCACGCCGGGCCATGCGCCGACCCTGACCGAAACCATCACATCCCTGACCACCCTTGCAGGCCAGCCGCCCGATCTGCGCCGTGCCGCCGTGCTGGCGGCATGGGGCACCCTGCCCGCCACCGAACGGTTCCTCTATAACAAACTGCTGACCGGCGGCTTTCGCATGGGGGTGGCGCAGGGGTTGATGAACCGCGCGCTGTCGCAGGCCACCGGGGTGGATGACGCCACCCTTGCCCACCGCCTGATGGGGGACTGGAACCCTGCCACCACCGATTTCGCCACCCTGATCGCCGCTGCCACCAGCCTTGATACGGCGCAGCCCTATCCTTTCGCGCTTGCCTCGCAACTGGAGGGGCCGCCTGACGCGCTAGGCCCGCCCGCCGATTGGGTCGCAGAATGGAAATGGGACGGTATCCGGGGCCAGTTGATCCACCGCCCCCCCACCTTTGCGCTGTGGTCGCGCGGCGAGGATCTGATCACCACCCGTTTCCCCGAGTTCGCCCCCTTGGCCGATTACCTGCCCCCCGGTACCGTGCTGGATGGCGAGATTCTGGCATGGGGCGACGGCATCCCCCTGCCCTTCGCCGCCCTGCAAACCCGGATTGGCCGCAAGACGGTGCCCAAAAAGCTGCTGGCCGAGGCCCCGGCGCGGTTTTTGGCCTATGACCTGCTGGAACAGAACGGCATCGATCTGCGCACCGCCCCCCTGTCAGACCGCCGCGCCGCGCTGACCACGATGCTGAACGCCCTGCCCCCCGGCCTGCCCATCGAAATCTCTCCCGCCGTGCCGATCTCCGACTGGGCCACGTTGGCCGCCACCCGCCTGACCGCCCGCGACCGCTTGTCCGAAGGGCTGATGTTGAAACGCGCCTCATCCGCCTATCACACAGGCCGCAAGCGGGGCGATTGGTGGAAGTGGAAGCTCGATCCCTACACCGTTGATGCCGTTATGATTTATGCCCAAGCGGGCCATGGTCGCCGAGCTGGCATGTTCACCGATTTCACCTTTGCCGTGCGCGATGGCAATGACCTTGTGCCCTTCACCAAGGCCTATTCCGGCCTGACCGATGCCGAGTTCGGCAAAATCTCCAACTGGGTGACGAAGCACACGCTCGAACGCTTTGGCCCGGTGCGCAAGGTGCCGCCTGAGTTGGTGTTCGAGATCGCGTTTGAAGGTATTCAGGCCAGCCCCCGGCACAAATCGGGCATCGCCCTGCGCTTTCCCCGGATGCTGCGTTGGCGGCAGGACAAGACGCCGGATCAGATCGACACGCTTGACAGTCTGCGGGCCTTGCTGGCCGCGCATAAATGAGGCTGTGAAATCCGGGTGCTGGGTGTAACCTCACCCCACCATGACCTTTCGCCTGATCCTGTGTGCCCTTTTGTTGGCCTATGCCCCCGCCGCCCTTGCCGAACGGGTGGCGCTGGTCATCGGCAATTCGGCCTATGAAAACGCCAATCCGCTGCCCAATGCCGCGACCGATGCGGGCGACATGGCGACCCGGCTGACCGAACTGGGTTTTGCCGTCTATTCCGGGCTGGACCTGACACGGGTTGAGACGCTGGCGCTGGTAGACGAGTTTTCGACCGCCCTGCACCCCGAGGATCTGGCGCTGTTCTACTACGCAGGTCACGGCGCACAGATCGGCACCGAAAACTACATGATCCCGATAGATGCCTCGGCGTCTGATGAAGTGACGCTGACCGATGCGTCGGTCAAACTGCAGACCATTCTGCGCACGATGGAATTGCGTGCCGACCGTCGTATCGTCATTCTGGACGCCTGCCGCAACAACCCCTTCGTCGAACAGCTGGCCTCGCGCGCGGTTGGCGACCAAGGCGTGGCGCGGGGCCTTGCAAAGGTAGAGGCCGGGGTGGGCAGCTACATCGCGTTTTCCACCCAACCGGGCAATGTCGCGCGCGATGGCAAGGGTCGCAACAGCCCGTTCACCGAGGCCCTGTTGCGCCATATCGGGGCGCAGGGCGCTGATATACACGCCATCATGCGGCAGGTGCGCGCCGATGTGGTGGCGCAGACCAATCAGGCGCAGGTGCCGTGGGAAAATTCCTCGCTGGTGGATGAGGTGTTCCTGTCGGGCACCGCCCCGCCGCCCCCCGAACCCGCCACCAAGGCCCGCATCAGTCGACCTGCCACCTCAACCGTTGCCGAACCGCCCACGGTGCTGGTGGGCCGCTACTATGTGGGCGGGCTCGACCCCAACGGCGACGGATTTTTGTCGCTGCGGGCTGGTCCTTCGGGCGATGCGGACCGGCTGGCAAGCCTGTTGGAAGGCACCGCATTGGAGGTGCTGACCATGGGCGATCCGTGGTGGGAGGTGCGTACGCTGGACGGGTTGCAAGGCTACGCCCATTCCGACTGGATTCAATGCTGCACGCAGGTCGCGGTGCCGCTGGGCAGCGCCCCCGACGCAACCTTGCAACCGCTGGAGGCACTGACCGAACCGGTGGTCGAGGAGGAGGGCGATATCAGTTGCGACCAGCTTTGGCACAGCCGCAACCGGGTGTGGCACGACTACGGCTATTGCTTTACCACCGACCGCGCGATTTCGGTGTTTGGCAATGACGGCTGCCAGCAGGGGCTGGACCGGGGCGCGATTGCCCTGACCGATACCGATCGCAGCGCAGTGGACCGTATCGTATTGCTGGAAAAGATCATGGGCTGCAACTGAGGCCGCGATGCGCCCTTGAAGCCCGCCCCCCCGGCACCCTAAATGCTGGGGTATATATCCCATGAGGTCGCCCCGATGCCCCTGTCCTTGCCCCGCCCGGTTTTTGACGCCAACGCAGCCTCCGGGGGTCTGGGAAGCCTGCCCGACTGGGATCTGACAGACTTGTACCCCGCCCCCGATGCGCCGGAATTTCTGCGTGACATGGCGTGGTTGGACAGTGCCTGCACCGATTTCGCCGCCCGTTACGAAGGCAAGTTGGCCACACTGGATGCGGGTGCCCTGCTGGCCTGTGTGCAGGCCTATGAGGCGATTGACGTGACCGCAGGTCGGGTGATGTCTTATGCGGGGCTGCGCTACTATCAGAACACCATGGACAGCGACCGCGCCAAATTCATGGCCGACGCGCAGGACCGTATCACCAACGCGACCACGCCATTGGTGTTTTTCAGCCTGGAATTCAACCGCTTGGATGAAGACCATCTGGCCGCCCTGCTGGCCGCGAATGCAGACCTCGCCCGCTACAAACCCGTGTTCGACCGCATGCGCGCCATGCGCCCGCATCAGTTGTCGGATGAGATGGAGAAATATCTGCACGACGCCTCGGTCGTGGGGTCCGCCGCATGGAACCGGCTGTTTGATGAAACCATGGCGGGCCTGATGTTCGCCGTGGCGGGTGAGGAGGAGGAGTTGAGCCTTGAGGCCACGCTCAACCTGCTGACCGACCCGGACCGCAGCAAACGCGAGGCTGCGGCCCGTGCCTTGGCGGTGGTGTTTGACAAACATATCAAACTGTTCGCCCGCGTTCACAACACCTTGGCCAAGGAAAAGGAAATCGACGACCGCTGGCGCAAGATGCCATCCCCGCAGCATTCGCGCCACCTTGCCAACCATGTGGAACCCGAGGTGGTCGAGGCTTTGCGCAACGCCGTGGTCGCGGCCTACCCCAAGCTGTCGCACCGCTACTACCGCCTGAAGGCCAAATGGCTGGGGCTGGAAAAGCTGCAGGTCTGGGACCGCAACGCCCCTCTGCCGCAGGAATCCCCCAAGCTGGTGGATTGGCCGACCGCCACCAAGACCGTGCTTGATGCCTATGGCGCCTTCGCGCCCGAAATGGCGACACTGGCGCAGCCGTTCTTTGACAAGGGCTGGATTGATGCAGGCGTGAAACCCGGCAAGGCCCCCGGCGCCTTTGCCCACCCCACCGTCACCACCGTGCATCCTTATGTCATGCTGAACTACCTTGGCAAACCGCGCGATGTGATGACGCTGGCGCATGAGCTTGGCCACGGCGTGCATCAGGTTCTGGCGGCGGGTCAGGGCGAACTGCTGTCATCGACGCCGCTGACGCTGGCCGAAACGGCAAGCGTCTTTGGCGAAATGCTGACTTTCCGCAAGCTGCTGGACGGGGCCACGACGCAGGCCGAACGCAAGACTTTGCTGGCGGGCAAGGTCGAGGACATGATCAACACCGTGGTCCGCCAGATCGCCTTCTACGACTTTGAATGCAAGCTGCACGCCGCGCGGGCAGAGGGCGAGTTGACGCCCGATGACATCAACGCGCTGTGGATGTCGCGTACAGGCGCAATCGCTTGGGCGATGTGTTTGACTTCATGGACGGATATGAAACCTTCTGGGCCTATATCCCCCATTTCGTCCACTCGCCGTTCTACGTCTATGCCTATGCCTTTGGCGACGGGCTGGTGAACGCGCTTTATGCGGCCTATGCCGATGGGCTGCCGGACTTCGAGGCCAAATACTTTGACATGCTGAAAGCGGGCGGGTCAAAGCACCACAAAGACCTGCTCGCGCCCTTCGGTCTTGACGCGTCTGACCCCAAATTCTGGGACAAGGGCCTGTCGATGATCGCGGGATTCATCGACGAGCTGGAAGCGATGGAAGACTGACTGCCTAACCATGATGCAGGGCTGCCGTGCCCTGCATCACCTGCTCCATCTGGGCCAGCGTGTCTTCCATCGTGGTCACGGCGAAATCGGCGTCGATCAGCGCCACGATGTCGGGTTCCTCCACCACAATATTGCCGCCGATCATGATCCACGCCCCCGGATGCGACACCCGCAGCGCCACGATCAACCGCGCCAGCGCAAACATCTTGGATCGCCCCGACGCGGTCAGGCCGATCACCGGATAGGCATGGTGGCTGATCTCATCGACCAGCGCCTGATGGCTCAGGCCCTGCTTCACATCAATCTGCCACCCTCTGCGGCGCAAGAAAGTCCGCCGCCATGGTCAGCCCGATGCTGTGGGTTTCGCCGGGCGCGGTGGCAAAGGCCGCGCGGAACCTGTCTGGCAGATGAACCCGCGCCGACACGAACTGCCCGCGCAGCCGCCGCATGATCGCATAAATACGCCCTGCCCCGATCACCACCTGCGCCGAGGTCGCGGTATCCTGTTCCCACCGCACCCCCATCAGATAGGCGGCTTCGGCGATATAGCGCAGATGCACCACGTCAATCGGCATGCCCTGCGCCATGGCGGCCTGCACCAGATCATCGGCCGCATCTGCCGGGGCCATCAGCGCGTCGCACAGCGCCACCACATCTGCGGGGTCAACCGCATAGGACACATCCACCGCCTGCGCCTTGCGCCGGTCCAGCCGCGAAATCACCTCGCGCGCCAAGGCCTGCACGGCAGGGTCATGGATCGTGGCCTGATGCCTGCCCAAAATCTCACGCAAGGGGCGCACCAGATTATGGGTCTGCTCAGCGCAAAACGCCGCGTGGTCCTGTTCCATCGCTAAGCCTTTCGAGTGTCATCGAGGCATCGCCGTATGCGCCGATGTGGGCCGCCAGCGTAAGAATTGTCATCAAGTTCGACGAAGTTAGCAGCAAAATCACATCGGGCAAGCACCCGGACCCGGGAATTCGTCGCCGCGCCGCCGCATTGGCAGCGCAGCAAATCACGGGGTCAGAGGGTGATGGTCACGCCCACATCGAACACCCGGTCCATCATCGCTTGGGTTCCGCGCACAAACTCCAGCGGGCACGGATAGGCCACACCGTCGCGGATGCTGCGCCCAAAGGCCTCGACCTGAAGGACATAATGGTTCGCGGCGGGGAAGCGTTCTGTCGTCACCCGGTTGCCGTTCTGGTGCAGTTCCACCTCGGCCATATCGTTCAGATTGGCGTTGAACGGCCCGCCCTCGACCCGGATCATCCCCTTGTCGCCCTGAAACGTCACCACTTGCCGATTGTACATGCGGATGCCGGTCATCGACCCGTAGGTGAAGCTGCCCGTCGGCCCCTGCATGGTCGCGGCCACCTGCGCAAACACATCGACGCCGTTTTCCATGATCAGCCGCGCCGAGACGTCCACAGGCTCTGCCCCGGTCACAAACCGCGTCGATCCAAAGGTGTAAACGCCAATATCGCGCAACCCGCCGCCGCCTGCATCGGCCCGGTTGCGGATGTTGTCATTGGGCGGCAGGTTGAAGGAAAACTGCGCATCGACATGGCGCAGGGTGCCGATCTCTCCCGCCTCCAGCCATTCCTTGGCGCGAATCCACTGCGGATGATGCACGATCATATAGGCCTCGGCGGCCAGCAAACCGCTGGCATCGCGGGCGGCGATGATGCGGTCAATCTCCAACGCGTTCATTGCAATCGGCTTTTCGGTCAGCACATGCTTGCCCGCCGCCAGTGCCTTCAGCGTCCATTCCACATGCAGATGGTTCGGCAAGGGAATGTAGACCGCATCAATCGCGGGGTCGGCCAGCAGCGCATCATAGCTGTCATGCACCCGCAACCCCGGGCAAAACGCCTGAAACGGGGCCGCCTTGGCCGCATCCGAAGTGGCAAGTGCCGCCAGTTCCGCGCCATTGGCCGCATGAATGGCCGGGGCCATATGCTCGCGCGCGAAATTCGCAGCCCCCAGAATACCCCAACGCACAACGCTCATGTCAAACCCTCCTGCCGATTTCAGGGGAAACCTAGGGGGCGCGTCTCAGGGGTGCAAGCGGTTTAGGCGGTACGCCTGCGCAGCCAGAGGGCGAAAATCCCGGCAAGGTAGATCAACGCAAGGCACAGCAGCGTGACCCACGGATAGGTCAGCAATGCCGCCACCACAGCCACCCCGCCCACAAGGATATAGCGGGCATAATCGGCATCCACCGTCACCCGTTTCAGAGAGGGCGTGCGCATCTTGCTGATCATCAGGGCACCGATGCCCACCATCCACAGCGCCACCAAGGTCGGCGGAATCGGCATGGTGCCGTCCAGCATGTAAAACAGATACATCGGGGCCAGCACCAGCATGGCCCCCGCAGGCGACGGCACGCCGATGAACACGGTTTTCTCTGCCGCCTCGCCTTCGGTCACCTTGTTGCCGACGTTGAACCGCGCCAGACGCAACATCGCGCAGACGGCGTAGACCAGCACCGCGATCCAGCCCAGGCTGGTTTCGGGCCGCAAGCCCCACAGGTACAACACCAGCGCCGGGGTCACACCAAAGTTCACGAAATCGCACAGGCTGTCGAGTTCGGCGCCAATCGCGCTTTCCGATTTCAGCATCCGGGCAAGCCGCCCATCCAACCCGTCCAACGCCGCTGCCGTGCCGATCAGCAAGACGGCCATCCCGAAATTCCCCGCCACCGCAAAGCGGATCGCCGTCAACCCGGCGCAGAGCGCGAGGATAGAGATCAGGTTCGGCAGCAGCTTTAGAATATGCAATTCGCGGGCGGGTTTGGGGGCATCACTCATTCGATGGCCGCCATGCGCTGCGGGGCCGCCTGCCCCAATACGGCCAGCACGGTCTCGCCCGCCACCATGGTCTGGCCCAAGGCGACCTGCGGCATCACACCATCCGGCAGATAGACGTCGAGGCGCGAGCCAAAGCGGATCAACCCGAACCTCTCACCCGTCCGCAAAGATTGCCCCTCCTGCGACCAGCAGACGATCCGCCGCGCCACAAGGCCCGCGATCTGCACCACCGCAATCGACCGGCCATCCGCCATGTCGATGCGCAAGGAATTGCGTTCGTTGTCAGAGCTTGCCTTGTCCATCGCGGCGTTCAGGAAAATGCCTTTCCGGTAAGCAATCGCGCCAATCGTGCCTGCAATCGGGGCGCGGTTCACATGGCAGTTGAACACGTTCATGAACACCGACACCCGCAACAGCGCCTCTGGCCCCATGCCCAATTCCTCGGGCGGGACGGCACGTTCAATCAGGGACACCACGCCATCTGCCGGGCTGACCATGATGCCAGCGTTCAGCGGCACAGCGCGCTTGGGGTCGCGGAAAAAGTAATAGCACCAGACGGTTAGACCGACGCCGAGCCAACCCAAAGGCTCCCACAGCCAGAACAGCACCAGGGTGATGGCGGCAAAGATCGCGACAAAGGGATAGCCCTCTTTGTGCATCGGTTTCAGGAACGTCCCCAGCATCGTCATCGTCGCGGCCTCCTTGGCTGACCATTGGTGGTAGCGGCATCACGGGCCGGGGGCAAATGAAAACGGGCAGAGGGCGTGGTTGTCGCAGGTCGCCAGGGGGTGGGTGGGTTCATCGGCCCCCCACCCCAAGCCCGGCCAAACGGGGGGAGTCGCAAACTTTCAACGGACCGGGTTAACCTGTGACGAACCTTGTAACAAGAACCTCCCCTCCCCCTCGTGGGGAGGGGCTGGCGGGTGGGGGCGATCTCGCACCCGCCCACCGGCACCACCAGCTTACGCCGGCACCACCATCCCCTTGCCCTTCGCCAGTTCCCGCATCCGGCTTTGCAGCTTTTCAAACGCGCGCACTTCGATCTGGCGAATACGCTCGCGGCTGACGCTGTAGCTTTCGGACAATTCCTCCAGCGTGACCGGCACATCGGCCAGACGGCGCTGCATCAGAATGTCCTTTTCGCGGTCGTTCAGCGCGCCCATGGCCTGCACCAGCAGGGTGCGGCGGATGTCCAGCTCATCCTTGGCCTCATAATCCCCGGCCTGATCGCTGTCTTCATCCTCCAGCCAGTCCTGCCATTGGGTGACGGACTCGCCATCCGACCCAACGGTGGCGTTCAGGCTGGCATCAGACCCCGACAGACGCCGGTTCATGTCGATCACTTCGGTTTCGGTCACGTTCAGATCGGTCGCAATCCGGGTCACGTTTTCCGGGCGCAGAGTCGCCTTCTTCCAGCGCGCCAACCTTGGCCTTGGCCTTGCGCAGGTTGAAGAACAGCTTCTTCTGCGCTGAGGTCGTGCCCAGTTTGACCAAAGACCACGACCGCAAGATATATTCCTGAATCGACGCCCTGATCCACCACATCGCGTAAGTGGCCAGCCTGAAACCCTTTTCCGGGTCAAAGCGTTTGACCGCCTGCATCAGACCCACGTTGGCCTCAGAAATCACCTCGGCCTGCGGCAGGCCGTAGCCGCGATAGCCCATGGCAATTTTCGCCGCCAGTCGCAGGTGCGATGTCACCATCTTATGGGCAGCGGTCGTATCCTGATGATCCACCCAGCGTTTGGCCAGCATGTATTCTTCTTCGGGCTCCAGCAGCGGAAACTTGCGGATTTCCTGCATATACCGGTTCAGGCCCTGTTCCGGGCTGGGTGCGGGTAGGTTTGTATAGGTGCTCATGTCTGCCCCCTGTTATCCCCGGTGCGTTGCGCCCCCGGGGTCGTTCATCTAATGCATCGCACACGACCTTACAAGATCGGGGCTATCACAAGACAATTAACGACAGATGATCACAGTTCCGTCGCTGGCAAAGATCTGTGACACGACGATCACGCACCTGTCATGCCGCACAAATGATTGACGTACATCAGAACCTTCTGAATACTGGCCGGGAAAGAGGTGCCATGCGACCGACCGTGAACGATATCGCCCGTGAGGCTGGGGTTAGCCTCGCCACTGTGGACCGCGTGCTGAACGCGCGTCCGGGGGTGCGGGCGCAGACCATTACGGCAGTCAATGATGCCATATCCAAGCTGGGCTATGTGCGCGACATGGCCGCCGCCAACCTGGCGCGCAGCCGCAATTACCGCATGGCCGTGGTGCTGCCCGATACCGAAAGCCAGTTTCTGCACACCCTGCTGGCCGCGATCAGCCATGCAGCCGCCCTCGCCGCCACCGCCCGGACCGAGGTGGAGATTCACCGCTTTCCGGCCGAGGATATGCACGCCCTGGCCGATATTCTGGCTGATCTGGGGGCGGCACAGGTGGCGGGCATCGCCCTGATGGCCCCCGAAACCCCCATCGTGCGTGATGCCGTGCGCGCGCTGAAGGCGCTGCATATTCCCGTCGTGGCCTTGGTGTCCGACCTGCCCAACACCGAAGCCGACCATTTTGTTGGCATCGACAGCCGCGCGGCGGGGCGCACAGCGGGCGTGCTGATGGGGCGGTTTCTGGGGGAAAAGCCTGCAAAAGTGGTGGTTCTGGCGCAATCCATGCTGCTGCGCGAAAGCATTGAACGCCGTCGTGGCTTTGACGAGGTGATGCAATCCGACTTTCCGCAGGTCGAGGTGTTGCAGACGCTGGAAACCCACGGGTCGGCCGACACTCTGCGGCAGGTGGTGACGGAACTGATCCGCAACACCGAAGGTCTGCGCGGCATCTACCTTCTGGGCAGCGGCCACCGCGCCCTTGCCGCCGTGCTGCGCGATCTGCGCCTGTTGGGGCGGTTGACACTGATCGGGCATGAGTTGACCCCCCACACCCGCCGCGCGCTGGAGGTGGGGCAGCTTGACGCCGTGATCACCCAGAACGTCGGCCATCTGGCCCGGTCCGCCTTGCGCGTGCTGCGCGCCAAGGCTGACCGGGGCGTGATCGACGAGGCGCAGGAACAGTTGCGGATCGAGATCGTCATCCGCGAAAACCTGCCGCCTGACGGCGACGACACCCACAGCTTCTGAAACCCCGGAAACACCCCTGTAAATGCCCACATCAGAAATTGAGGTACGCCCCTCATTTTTATCTGGACAGAAAAACCAACTCCCCCTAGTGTCAGCCACAGTGAGAAGGAAGGGCGGGATATCCCGCACCGACACGCGCGAAATTTCCATGGGAGGAAACACAATGAACGCAAGACTTCTGGCCGCCACGGCCCTGACCAGCCTTGTCGTCGGTGCAGCATCCGCATCGGCCGAGGAACTGACCCTGTGCTGGGCCGCATGGGATCCGGCCAATGCGCTGGTCGAACTGAGCAAGGATTTCGAGGCCAAATCCGGCAACACGATGAAATTCGAATTCATTCCCTGGCCCAACTTTGCCGACCGCATCCAGAACGAGCTGAACTCGGGCGGCAAGCTGTGCGACCTGCTGATCGGCGACAGCCAGTGGATCGGCGGCGGGGCCGAGAACGGCCATTATCTGAAGCTGAACGATTTCTTCGACAAAGAAGGCATCAGCATGGATGATTTCATGCCTGCCACCGTTTACGCCTATTCCACCTGGCCGAAGGGCACGCCCAACTATTACGCCCTGCCCGCGATGGCCGATGCCAATGGCTGGTTCTACCGCAAGGACTGGTTCGCGCGGCCGGAAATTCAGGCGGCGTTCAAGGAAAAATATGGCCGCGATCTGGCCGAACCGAAGACCCAGAAAGAACTGCTTGAAATCGCGCAGTTTTTCCAGGGACGTGAGATTGATGGCAAGACGGTCTACGGGGCCTCGATCTTCACCGAACGCGGTTCGGAAGGCATCACCATGGGCATCACGGGTGCGCTGTATGCCTGGGGCGTGAACTACGAAAACACCCCCGGCAAATATGACATGGAGGGGGCGATCAACAGCCCCGCCGCGGTCGAGGCGCTGGAATTCTACAAGACCCTCTACGACACCGCCACCCCGCCCGGCTATACCAACGCCTATATGGGCGAAAGTCTGGATGCCTTCAAATCCGGTCAGGTTGCGATGGCGATGAACTGGTTTGCCTTCTTTCCGGGCCTGTTTGCCGACCCCAATACCGGCGGCGACAAGATCGACTTCTTCGTGAACCCGGCACAGGTCACTGCAGGGTCCACCCTTGGCGGGCAGGGCATTTCGGTCGTGTCCTATTCCGACAAGCAGGATGCGGCGCTGGACTACATCAAATGGTTCGCCCAGCCCGACATTCAGGCACAGTGGTGGAAGCTTGGGGGCTACTCGGCCTCGAACGCGGTGGTCAATGACCCCAGCTTCAAGGACTCGGCCCCCTTCGCAGGCGACTTTCTGGAGGCCATGGGCAACGTGAAGGACTTCTGGCAGGAACCGGCCTATGCGTCCTTGCTGCTGGCGATGCAGGAACGGATGCACGATTACGTCGTGGCCGGTAAAGGTACCGCGAAAGAGGCGCTGGATGGGCTGGTCGCGGACTGGACCGAAGTGTTCGAAGAAGAAGGCAAGCTCTGACCTGACCCTTTGACATCGGGGCGCGCTGCCAGACGTGGCGCGCCCACAGCCCTTACCCGGCCTTTCAGGATCACAACCCCATGACCCAAGCCCCCATCGACCGCCTTGCGCGGGCGACCCCTGCATCCATCGCCCGAAAGGTGCGTGGGCTGTCCGACCGCACGATCGCGTGGCTGTTCGTGGCCCCGACGATTTTCCTGCTGCTGGCGGTCAACATCTTTCCGCTGATCTGGACGGTGCGCCTGTCCTTCACCAACTTCCGCGCCAACCGCCCGAACGCCGAGGTGAAATGGGTGGGTCTGGACAATTACACCAAGATCCTGACCGATGACGGCATCTGGGCCAACATGCAGGCGACGGCGCATTTCCTGTTCTGGACGATCCTGTTTCAGGTGCTGATCGGCTTTACCCTTGCGTGGCTGATCAACCGCAAGTTCAAGGGCAACGACCTGTGGACCACGATCATCGTGCTGCCGATGATGCTGTCGCCTGCGGTGGTCGGCAACTTCTGGACCTTTCTCTACCAGCCGCAAATCGGTCTGTTCAACTATGTGATCGAGTTTCTGACCGGCACCCCTGCGTCGAGTTTTGAGATGCTGGGAACCGTCGCCCTCGCCCCTTGGGCCATCATCATCGTCGACACCTGGATGTGGTCGCCCTTCGTGATGCTGATCTGTCTGGCCGGTCTGCGGTCGATCCCCGACTATATCTATGAGGCGGCGGAAGTGGACCGCGCCAGCAAGTGGCGGCAGTTCTGGACCCTGACCGTGCCAATGGTGCTGCCTTTTCTGATGCTGGCGGTGCTGTTCCGGGGGATCGAGAATTTCAAGATGTTCGATCTGGTCGTGCAACTGACCGGGGGGGGGCCCGGGTCCACCACGGAACTTGCCTCGATCAACCTCAAACGCGAGGCGTTTGAGAAATGGCGCACCGGCTATTCCTCGGCCTACGCGATCATCCTGTTTGTCACCGTCTTCGGCCTTGCCTCGATCTACGTCAAAGCCCTGAACAAGGTTAAGGAAAGATGACCGTCGTCCTTGACACCCCCCACCCCCATCCCCTCCCCACGAGGGGGAGGGAAGGCGACAGCTTCCATGCGTCCCACCGTGGGACATCCCGGCACCTCCATCCCCCCTCGTGGGAAACGGCCGGGTTGGGGGGGCCACCCACACCGAACACCATCCAATTTTTCAGAGGCCAGCCATGAGCGCCTATTCCATCACCGAGCCATCCAAGGGCCAGAAATGGGTCGCAGGCAGCCTTGTCATCCTCTACGCGCTGATCACCCTGCTGCCCTTGGTCTGGATCATCCTGACCGGCTTCAAGACCCCGCCTGACAGCATCAGCTATCCGCCCAAGGTGGTGTTTGAGCCGTCCCTCGAAGGCTACGTCAACCTGTTCACCACCCGCACACGGGTGTCACCCGAGGCTTTGGCCGCCCTGCCCCCGCCCGCCACCTGGTACGAGCAAATCGTGCGCGACCGCGAAATGGTGATCGCCGGGCCGTCGAAATTTGGCGAGCGGTTCCTGAATTCCATCATCATCGGGTTCGGATCCACGGCGCTTTCGATCTTTCTTGGCACCCTTGCGGCCTATGCGTTCAGCCGCTTCAAGGTGCCGCTGAAGGACGATCTCTTGTTCTTCATCCTGTCCACCCGGATGATGCCGCCGATTGCCGTCGCCATCCCGATTTTCCTGATGTACCGCAGCCTTGGCCTGTCGGACACGCATCTGGGAATGATCCTTCTATATACGGCCGTCAACATCAGCCTCGCCGTCTGGCTGCTGAAAGGCTTCATCGACGAGATCCCGCTGGAATATGAGGAAGCGGCGCTGATCGACGGCTACACCCGGTTTCAGGCCTTCCGCAAAGTCGTGCTGCCGCAAGCCGCCACCGGCATCGCCTCGACCGCCATCTTCTGCCTGATCTTTGCCTGGAACGAATATGCCTTTGCGGTCCTGCTGACCTCCGGCACCGCCCAGACCGCCCCGCCCTTCATCCCCACCATCATCGGGGTCGGCGGGCAGGACTGGCCCGCCGTCGCCGCCGGGGCGACGCTGTTCCTGCTGCCGGTGATGATCTTCACCATCCTTCTGCGCAAACACCTGCTGCGCGGGATTACCTTCGGGGCAGTACGCAAATGACCCCTGTATTCACAATGGCTCAAATATCCCCGCCGGAGGCTCTCTGGCAAACTGTCCGAGAAGCCTCCGGCGGGGATATTTGGACCAGTATGAAAGGCCAAGCACATGACGTCCTTCCTGAACGGCCTGCTGACCTTCCGCCGGGGCGCGTGGGAGGCTCTGGCCACCATCCTGATCGCGCTTGGTGTGTTCATGCTGATGCAGCCCTTCGTGCTTTGGGCCTTCACATGGTCCTTCGTCGTCACTTTGGCGGGAACGGTGATGTTCATCATCGTCTCGCATTTCCCGGAGTAGCCCCTTGGCCGAAATCGTGATCCGCAATCTGCGCAAGGAATTTGGCGCCTTTACCGCCGTGAAGGGGTCGTCCTTCACCATCAAGGACGGCGAGTTCTTCATGCTGCTTGGGCCATCGGGCTGCGGCAAGACCACGACCCTGCGGATGATCGCCGGGTTGGAACTGCCCACCAGTGGCGAGATTCTGATCGACGGCGAGGATGTCAGCCAGCGCCCCGCCAGCCAGCGCGATATCGCCATGGTGTTCCAGATGTTCGCGCTCTACCCGCATATGAACGTGCGCCGCAACATCAGCTATCCGCTGGTCAGCCAAGGCGTGCCAAAGGCGCAGGTGCAGGCCAAGGTGGCCGAGGTGGCGCGGATTCTGGGCATCACCGATATCCTCGACAAACCCGTGGGCGGCTTGTCCGGGGGCGACCGTCAGCGCGTGGCCTTGGGCCGTGCCATCGTGCGCAACCCCAAGGCCTTCATGATGGACGAACCCCTGGGCGCGCTGGACGCTGAATTCCGCGAGCATATGGCCGAGGAATTGCGCGCCCTGCATGACCGGATGGGGGCCACCACGGTTTATGTGACCCATGACCAGCTGGAGGCGATGCAGATGGGCGACAAGATCGTGGTGATGAACCACGGCGTGGTCGAGCAATTCGGCACTCCGCAGGATATCTACAACCACCCCGCCACGCTGTTCGTTGCCGATTTCATCGGCAGCCCGCCGATGAACTTCCTGCGCTATGACGGGGCGGTCATGGCAGGCGACCGGCAGGTCAGCCTGTCCGGCACCGCGATTGCCACGCCCGAGATTCACGACGCAGCCCCCCCCGGCCCCCGCGTGTTGGGGGTGCGGCCTGAACATGTGCATCTGTCCGATGCCGCCGCCTACCGGGGCCGGATCGAGGCCACCGAATATCTTGGCACCACCCAGATCATCACCCTGTCCACGCCCAATGGCACCGTCAAGGCGCGGGTGCCCTCGGGCCAGCCTGCGCGGGTCGGCGATCTGGTCGGGCTGGACCTGACCACCGCCAGCCTTGCGGTCTTTGACGAAACCACGGGCCGGGCCTTGCGCACCGCCGCCAATGCGGGGGTCTATCATGGCTGAAGTGCGCCTTTCCGGCCTGACCAAATCCTACGGGGCGACCAAGGCCCTGTCGGATATCTCGCTGACCATCCCGGACGGCGCGTTTGTCGTGCTGCTTGGCCCCACGGGCGCGGGCAAGACCACCACCCTGCGGCTGATTGCAGGCCTCGACCGCGCCGATGCGGGCGATATCGTGATCAGCGGAGCCTCGGTCACCCATGACACGCCCGCGCAGCGCGATGTGGCGATGGTGTTTCAGCAATACTCGCTCTACCCGCACCTGACCGTGCGCGACAACCTTGCCTTCCCGCTACGCTCGCCGGTGATTGCGATGGCCGAGGCGGATATCGCCAAACGCGTGCTGGAGGTGGCAAGCGTTTTGCGCATTGCCCACAAGCTGGACAACAAGGCCACCAACCTGTCGGGCGGCGAGATGCAGCGGGTGTCGATCGGGCGGGCTTTGGTGCGCAATCCGCGCATCTATCTGATGGATGAGCCGCTGTCCTCGCTCGATGCCAAGCTGCGTGGCGATCTGCGGGTGGAGCTGAAACGCATCCACGCCGAGTTGGGGGCGACGTTCCTCTATGTCACCCACGACCAGATCGAGGCGATGACGATGGCGACCCATGTCGGCGTGCTGGATCAGGGGCGTCTGGTGCAGTTCGGCACCCCGCGCGAGATTTACGAATCCCCCGTCAGCACCTATGTCGCCAGCCGCCTTGGCCAGCCCCGCATCAACCTGCTGCCAGCCGACGCCTTCGGGCAGGGCCGCGCCGGGGCCGCGCAGATCGGGTTGCGGCCTGAACATATCCGCATCGGGGCAGAATGGCCAGCCCGCCACCATCCGCCGGGTCGAACATCTGGGCGACCAGACCCGCCTGCACCTGACCATGGGGCCGCATGACCTGATCACCCTGACCGACCCGGGCACCGTGCTGACCCCCGGCCAGACGCTGCACATCTCTCCCGAAAATCCGCTGTGGTTTGATGCCAGCGGCGCGCGTATCCAAGGATAACCCCATGACACAATTCATCAATGCCAAGGAAACGCTGGTTGTCGAGGCGATTGACGGCCTGCTGCGCACTGCCGGGGGCCGCCTCGCCCGGCTGGACGGCTACCCCCATATCAAGGTCGTGGTCCGCACCGACTGGACCCGTGACAAGGTGGCGCTGGTGTCGGGCGGCGGGTCGGGGCACGAGCCAAGCCACGCAGGGTTTGTCGGGCCGGGCATGCTGACGGCGGCGGTCTGTGGCGACGTGTTCGCCAGTCCCTTCGGTCGATGCCGTGCTGGCGGGGATACTGGCGGTGACGGGCCGGGCGGGCTGTCTGCTGATCGTCAAGAACTACACCGGTGACCGGCTGAACTTTGGTCTGGCCGCCGAACGCGCGCGGGCCTTCGGGCTGAAAGTGTCGATGGTGATTGTGGATGACGACATCGCCCTGCCCGACCTGCCGCAAGCGCGCGGCGTCGCGGGCACGCTGTTTGTGCATAAGATCGCCGGAGCCATGGCCGAATCGGGCGCTGATCTGGACACCATCACCGCCGCCGCCCAGACCGTGATCAAGGGGGCCATCACCATCGGCATGTCGCTGGACACCTGCACAGTTCCGGGCAGCCCCCGCGAAGACCGTATCCTGCCCGGCATGGCAGAGCTTGGCCTTGGCATCCATGGCGAGGCCGGGGTGGAGCAGGTGGCGATGCCCTCGGCCCATGCCGCGATGGCGATGGTGACAGACAGGCTTGCCCGCCACGCTGGCCCCGGCGACCATGTGGCGCTGCTGAACAACCTTGGCGGCACCACCCCGCTGGAGATGGCCGTGCTGGCCGAGGAACTGGCCGCATCGCCCCTTGGCGCGCGCATCAAATGGCTGATCGGCCCTGCCCTGATGATGACCTCGCTGGATATGCACGGCTTTTCCGTATCGCTGCTGCCGGTGACGCCCGATCTGGTCAAGGCACTGGCCGCCCCCGTGCCGATGCCCACATGGCCCGGCCTTGCCGCCCTCGGCCCCGTCGCCATCCGCCCGCTGCCCGACGGGTTGTCGCCCATTCAGGCCGTGCCGTCCAACCACCCCGCCCGCCGTGCGCTGATCGAACGGGTCTGCCGCGCGCTGATCGCGGCAGAGCGTGACCTGAACGCGCTCGATGCGAAATCGGGTGATGGCGATACCGGGTCCACCCTTGCCGGGGCCGCCCGCGCGCTGATCGCAGCACTGGACCGCCTGCCGCTTGCGGACCCCACCCAGCTTTACCGCGCCATCGGCAATGAACTGAGCCAGACCATGGGCGGATCGTCGGGGGTGTTGCTCGCGATTTTCTTTGCCGCTGCGGGCGATGCGTCCGCAGGTGGGCGCAGCCTGCACGGTGCGCTGACGGCGGGCTTGGACCGGATCATGCAGGTCGGCGGGGCAGCCCCCGGCCACCGCACGATGATCGACGCGCTGGCCCCCGCCCTGCACGCCCTGCCCGCAGGCCTGCCTGCCGCGGCATCCGCCGCCCGCGCCGGGGCAGATGCCACGGCCCAGATGACCCACGCCAAGGCCGGTCGCGCCAGCTATCTGACCGCCGACAAACTGGCAGGCCACACCGACCCGGGGGCCGAGGCCGTAGCCCGCGTGCTGGCAGACCTTGCAACGTAAAGGGGGCATCAGCCCCCTTGCACCCCCCGCCCCGATCCGGTATCCCATCGAAACTCTGAGGCGGGTGGGCAGGCAGGCTATGCACCGGATTGCAAATCCGAGTAGACCGGTTCGATTCCGGTACCCGCCTCCAGAGCAATCCTACCCCAAAGCGTCGTAATCATCCTGCGCCATCATCGCCGCCAACTCGGGCAGGGCAACCTTCGGCTGCCAGCCCAGCACGCGGCGGGCCTTGCTGGCGTCGCCCAGCAGCAGATCCACCTCGGCGGGGCGGTAAAACCGCTCACTGATACCAATCACTTGCCGCCCGGTCCTTGTATCCACCCCACGCTCCGCCAGCCCCTCGCCGTCAAAGGCAATGTCCATCCCTAACGCCGCACCCGCATGGCGGATGAAGTCGCGGATCGTGGTCGTCACGCCCGTTGCCAGCACATAATCATCGGCCACCGGCTGTTGCAGCATCCGCCACATGCCCTCGACGTAATCCGCCGCATAGCCCCAGTCGCGCCGTGCGTCCAGATTGCCCAGCATGCAGACCTGATCCCCGCCCCGGGCCAAACCCGCCAAAGCCATGGTGATCTTTTTGGTCACAAACTCCCGCCCCCGCAACGGGGATTCGTGGTTGAACAAAATCCCGGATGACGCATGAATCCCGTGCGATTCCCGGTAGTTGACGGTAATGTAATGCGCATAGGCCTTGGCCGCCCCATAGGGAGATCGCGGATGAAACCGCGTGGTCTCGCGCTGCGGCACCTCGGAGACCAACCCAAACATCTCGGATGTAGAGGCCTGATAAAACCGCGTCTCAGGCTGCAAGGTGCGCAGCGTATCCAGCAGACGCACCACCCCCATGGCATTCACATCCGCCGTGTAGACCGGCAATTCCCACGAACTGCCGACAAAACTTTGCGCCGCGAGGTTGTAGAACTCATCCACCGGCACGTCGCGGATCAGACGGTGAATGTTGTTCACTTCCGCCAGATCCAACTCGTGCAGCACCACCTGCCGCTCAATCCCCAGCTTGACCAGCCGCACGTTTTCAGCACTCGACGTGCGCCGCACGCCGCCATGCACTTCGTAGCCCTTGGACAGCAGCAATTGCGCCAGATACGCCCCGTCCTGCCCGGTAATTCCGGTGATAAAGGCTCGTTTCATGCTGTAAACCTACGCTGACGTATGGCCCCCCACAGCGCAGGATACCATCAAATCGCGGGGCGACAGGTATTGTTTTACCAGCATATCCGGGCGCGCAGGATCACCCCCAATCCAGCACAACCTTGCCCGATTGCCCCGACCGCATGGCCGCAAATCCGGCGTCAAACTGATCGACCCCGAACCGGTGGGTGATCACCCCCCGGATATCCAGCCCGTTTTCCAGCATGGCGATCATCTTGTACCAGGTCTCAAAAATCTCACGCCCGTAAACACCCTTGATGGTCAGCGCCTTGAAGACGATCCGGCTCCAGTCCACCGGGCTTTTGCCGGGCGGGATGCCCAGCATGGCGATGCGGCCCCCCATCACCATGGCCTCGACCATCTGGTCAAAGCCAGCCGCATTGCCCGACATCTCCATCCCCACATCAAAGCCTTGCACGATCTTCAGCCGCGCCTGCACATCCTTCAGATCCTCTCGCGCCACGTTCACCGGCGTCACATCGGCCACCTTTGCGGCCAATTCCAACCGCGCCGGGTTCACGTCCGTAATCACCACATGCCGCGCGCCGACATGCCGCGCCACTGCCGCGGCCATGATGCCAATCGGCCCCGCCCCGGTGATCAGCACATCCTCGCCGATCAGATCGAACGATAGCGCGGTGTGAACGGCATTGCCCAGCGGGTCCAGAATGGCCCCGATCTCATCATCAATGCTGTCCGGCAAGGGCACCACATTGAACGCAGGCAGCCGCAGGTACTGCGCAAAGGCGCCGGGCTCATTCACCCCGATGCCCCGCGTCTCCGGGTCCAGATGAAACCGCCCCGACCGGCTCTGGCGGCTTTGTTTGCCAATCAGATGCCCCTCGCCCGAACAGCGTTGCCCGATGGCCAGCCCTTCGACATTGCGGCCCAACTCCACAATCTCGCCCGCAAACTCATGTCCCGTGACCAAGCGGCACCGGCACTGTGCGCTGCGCCCAGTCATCCCAGTTCCAGATATGAATATCCGTGCCGCAAATCCCGGTCTTGCGCACCCGTATCAGCACATCATCGGGGCCAATCTCGGGCACCGGCCGGGTTTCCATCCAGATGCCGGGTTCTGGCCGCGCCTTCACCAAGGCCTTCATTTCATTGGTCATTGCAGCACCCCCACAGCCTTGCCCGCCGCCCGGAAGGCATCCAGCGCAAAGTCCAGATCATCACGGGTCAGCCGCGCATTCATCTGCGTCCTGATCCGCGCCGCCCCCTTGGGCACCACCGGAAAGAAGAACCCCGCCACATGCACGCCGCGCGTGGCCAAATCCGCCGCCATCGCCTGCGCCAGTTGCGCCTCTCCCAGCATCACCGGAATGATCGGGTGTTCCCCCGGCAGCAAGGTAAACCCCGCATCCGCCAGACCAGCCCGCCAGTAGCGCGCGTTCTCAAACAGTTGGGTGCGCAGATCATCCGCCGCCTCGATGATATCCAGCGCCGCCAGCGCCGCCCCCACCACCGCAGGCGGCAGCGCGTTGGAAAAGAGATACGGCCGCGCCCGTTGCCGCAGCAGGTCCACCACGGCCTGTGGCCCGGCAATATAGCCGCCCAAAGCCCCGCCAAGCGCCTTGCCAAGCGTCCCCGTCAGAATATCGACCGTAACGCCCGCATGGGCAGGCGTGCCCCGCCCCTGCGGCCCCATGAACCCCGTCGCATGGCAATCATCCACCATCACCATCGCGCCATAGCGGTCCGCCAAGGCCTTGATATCCCGCAGCTTCGCCAGATACCCGTCCATGGAAAACACGCCGTCCGTGGCGATCAGAATGAACCGCGCGCCACCGTCCCGCGCAGCCTGCAACTGCGCCTCCAAATCCGCCATATCGGAATTGGCATAGCGAAACCGCCGCGCCTTGCACAACCGGATGCCGTCAATGATGCTGGCGTGGTTCAGACTGTCGGAAATCACCGCATCCTCCGGCCCCAGCAGCGGCTCGAACAACCCGCCATTGGCATCGAAACAGGCCGCAAACAGGATTGAATCCTCGGTGCCGAGATACGCCGCCAGCCGCGCCTCCAACGCCCGGTGCAGGCTTTGCGTGCCACAGATGAACCGGACAGAGGCCATGCCGAACCCGTCGCTGTCCATCGCCGCCTTCGCCGCCGCGATAAGGCGAGGATCATCCGCCAACCCAAGGTAATTATTGGCACAAAGGTTCAGCATCCGCCGCCCCGCCATCTGCACATGGGCCCCCTGCGGCCCGTCGATCAAGCGTTCCCGCTTGAGCAATCCCTCCGCCTCGATGCCACGCAGCACCCCGCCCAGATGGTCCAGAAAAGCCGCAGAATCCGTCATGACAGAAGTCCCTTCCGTTTTGGCGGATTTACCCGCCCGCCACCTCGATGTCAATATAGCGGAAAAATATCCGCCAAACCGGAAACCCCTATCACATTGGTAAAATATCCTTCGGGGGTCGCCATTGGTTTGCCACCGGTTCAAGAACCGATGGCGACGGGGTGGAAAACCCCCACTCCTGCCATCTCAACTCCCCTGCACAATCAAAATAGCCCGCGCCGCGCCCACTGCCGCAATCTCATGCCCCCGGTCGGCGGCATAGCGCGCCACATCGCCCACCGACAGCGCCACCTGATCCCCGCCAGATGCCACCGACAACGCCCCCTCGATCACCGTCAGATGCTCGCGGCACCCCGGCGAATGCGCGTCGGACACCAGGGCCGCGCCGGGCGCAAATGTCAGGTCATAAACCTCATGCTCCCCCACCGCCTCGGCGGGGGAAAGGATGCGAATCCGCACGCCGCCCCGCGCAATCACCGGGGCAAGGGCGGCTTCTGTCACCTCAATCCCCGGGGTCGTGCGCCCCTCCAGCAGCCCGGCGAAATCCACCTGCAAGGCCTGCGTCAGGTTCCACAGCGTCGCCACCGTGGGCGAGGATTCGCCACGTTCGATCTGGCTGACCATCGACCGGCTGACACCTGACAGCTTGGCCACGGCCTCAAGGCTCAACCCCTTGGCGCGGCGCGCCTCGCGCAAGTTTGCAGAAAGACGTGAGTGAATGTCGCTTTGCGGGTCCATCCCCCGATTGTGCGGCACCTGCCCCAACCCGTCAACGTAGGATGGGCAATTTGCCCATCTCTCCCCTTAGGTTCCGCAATACGTCACATAGTCCCCAAACCCCGTGGGTGCCGCCAACATATACCCCTCACGCTCCACAAACGGCTCCGTCACCGCTGCCAGCAGCGCCAGAAACGGCCCCATATCACCCGCCGTCGCCGCCTCCAGCGCCGCCTCCACCTGATGATTGCGCGGAATGACGCCTGGGTTCACCCGCGCCATCCGCTCAAGCCCATCCGGGGCAAGCCGTGCCCGCCATCGTGGCAACCACGCCTGCATCGCGGTGAAATCGTCGAACAGTGGCCGCAGCAGCGCCTCATCCCCCAGCCGGTGGAACACCAGCGTCCAGTCGGCCCCCACAATGGCCGCCAGCAGATCATCGGCCAGCGCCCCGTCGCCGTCCTGAACCCCGTCCAACCCCAGCTTGGCCCGCATCACCGCCAGCCATTCCGCCCGGTACTGCCCGGCGATCCCGCCCAGCAACCCGTTCGCCCGTTCCACCGCCCTCGCTTCATCGGCATCGAACAGTGGCAACAGCGCCTCGGCCAGCCGCGCCAGATTCCAGCCCAGAATCAGCGGCTGGTTGGCATAGGCATAGCGCCCCTGCGCGTCGATGGACGAAAACACCGTCCCCGGCGCGTAGCCTTCCATGAAGGCACAGGGGCCATAGTCGATGGTTTCGCCCGACAGCGCCATGTTGTCGGTGTTCATCACCCCATGCACAAAGCCGACGCCCATCCACTGCGCGATCAACCGGCATTGCGCGGCCACAACCGCCTGAAACAGCGCGACGTAAGGGTTTTCCGCCGTCAAAGCATCGGGGTAATGCCGCGCGATGGTGTAATCCGCCAGCCGCCTGACTGCCTCGGTATCGCCCCGCGCGGCAAAGAACTGAAAGGTGCCGACCCGGATATGGCTTGCCGCCACCCGCGCCACCACAGCCCCGGGCAAAGCCCCGGCCTCACGCCGCACAGACTCGCCGGTCAAGGCCACCGCCAGCGACCGGGTGGTGGGAATGCCCAAGGCCGCCATCGCTTCGGAAATCAGGTATTCCCGCAGCATCGGGCCAAGTGCCGCCTTGCCATCACCGCCCCGCGAAAACGGCGTACGCCCAGACCCTTTCAGTTGCAAATCCCAACGTCGCCCGTCCGGCCCCAGAAACTCGCCCAGCAAATGCGCGCGCCCATCCCCCAGTTGCGGCGAGAACCCGCCAAACTGATGCCCGGCATAGGCCAAAGCCGCAGGCTCCGCCCCCGGTGGCACCGCAGCGCCTGAAAACCACGCCGCCCCCTGCTGGCGCAATTCCACAACATCCAAACCCAGATCGCCGGCCAACCCCTCATTCAGGATCACCAGATGCGGGTCAGGAGCGACAGAAGGTGCCAATCGCAGAAAACTGCCCGGCAGATCGCGGATGTAGGAGTTGTCGAACTGCAAGGCCATGGGCACCCTTCCCGCAAAGCCGCACCCGTTGTGCAGCAGGCAAAATTCTTCGAAGAATTTTCCTAATTTTCTTCCAAGAAAATTAGCGCCCCCCGATCAAGGTCGCCACCACAATCATCTCTAAGAATTGGTCGGGGCGAGAGGATTTGAACCCCCGGCCCTCTGGTCCCAAACCAGATGCGCTACCAGACTGCGCTACGCCCCGACTGACAGCCTGATACAAAGGTTTTGCGGCAATGAAAAGCCCTAGTCGGCACAAGACCACGCCGCATCTGCACCAATTGCCGGATGGCGCATCTCGGCCCCCTCGGAAATCCCCATCGCGGCAGCAAGGCCCGCGTTGATTTCCAGAATGAACTTCACATCATGCCCGCCGTCTATCGGGGTTTCGTCCTGCGGAATGGCGTTGGAATGCACATGGGTGACCCGGCCTGCGGCATCCAGAAACACCATGTCCAGCGGCAGGGGGGTGTTCTTCATCCAGAACACAGCACGCCGCGGGCTGTCATAGACAAACAGCATACCGGCGGACGAGGCCATGGTCTCGCGGAACATCAGCCCTTTGGACCGTTCGGCCTCGTCATCTGCAAGTTCCACGGTGAACCGCGCCTGCCCGCCCTGCCAGCGCAGATCGGCCTGATCAGGGCTGCACGCGGCCTGTGCGGTCTGGCCAAAGCCAAGCGCTGCCCCCAGACCCAGACCACAAACCGTCAAACACCAGCGCGCGCGGCTGCTTCCCATGATACCACCTGTACTGCCATGCGGCCCCGCTTGCCGTCAATGATGCGCAGCGCGACCGCCTCGCCTGCCGACAAATCGGCAAAGCCAGACACCCGCAGCACTTCGACGTGGATGAACACATCCTCGGGCCGACCAAAGACATTGGCAAAGCCAAAACCCTTGCCTTTGTCAAACCATTTCACCCGCGCAGGCTCCAACGGCAGCGCCGCCACATCCTCGGCCAGCACATGCTCGGCATCCTCCCCCAAGGGAAAGACGGCCCCCACAGGTGGCTCGATGCTGATGACCTCAACGGCCTGCACCCCGCGCTGCGTTTGTTGCACGCGCACCGTGATGCCCGCCCCATCCGCGACTGAACTTTGCCCATAATTACGCAGCACATTGGCATGCAACAAGATGTCAGAGCCTGTATCGTCCGTGACGATAAAGCCAAACCCCTTGGTCGGATCGAACCATTTTACCCGCCCGTGCAAAATTTGCCCGGCGTCTTCTTCTTCTGTCATGCCAGAGCCGTTTCCCCAGATAGAGCCCCAAGCCAGAGTTGTGCCGTCATTCCGGGCGCGGGTTCAAGCGAAAAACACGCAAATCGAACACAAGTAACCATTCACGAAGCGTGAATGTACGCACCAACTTTGTGTATCACCGCACACGAACCGCCAAAAGCATCCACGAACGCTAAGGATTCAACCGTTTGACCTGCCATTCGGCCCCTTTTTCTCTCCCAGTCTCCCGCGTCCAGCGAAACCGGTCATGCAGCCGAAACGCGCCATCCGCCCAGAACTCGATCTCCACCGGGCTGATCCGGATCCCCCCCCAGAACGGCGGTCGCGCCGGGTTGCTCCCCTTGGCCAGCGTCACCTTCGCCACATCCAGCATCAGCGCCTCGCGCGATGCCAAAGGTTGCGACTGGTCCGACGCCCAGGCCCCCAGCCGGGATTTCAGACTGCGGCTGGCGTAATACGCATCCGCCGCGGCCCCTTCCTCACGGGTGGTCACCCCCCGCACCCGGATTTGCCGTCGCAGCGATTTCCAGTGCAGTACAAACGCAGCCTTGCCGCTCGCCGCAATCTCCTGCCCCTTGGCCGAGCCGTAGTTCGTGTAGAACACGAAGGCATCGGGTTCGATATCTTTCAGCAGCACCATCCGCACATTGGGCATGCCCTCGGCATCCACCGTCCCCAGGGCGATGGCATTGGGGTCGTTCGGCTCCACCGGTTCTGCCTCGGCCAGCCAGCGTTTGGCGATGACAAACGGGTCATCCCCGGCAAATATCCCTGACCTGTCCATTCCACACCCTTCTTTTGCCCGCAACCGCCCCACCCTTGAAGCAGCGCGCCCAATCGCCTACACGTCTTGATCAAGACTAAGGGTGGGCGAGGGGAACGGAATGTCAACCGCACTGATGGCAGGAAAACGCGGCCTTATCATGGGGCTCGCCAATGACAAATCCATCGCCTGGGGCATCGCCCAGCAACTGGCCGCCCATGGCGCGGAAATGGCGTTTTCCTATCAGGGCGAGGCGCTGAAAAAACGGGTGCAACCGCTGGCCGCTTCTATCGGCATGCAGGAATTTGTTGAATGTGATGTGACGGATGAGGCCTCGATGGACGCCCTGTTCGCGCATCTCAAGGCGCTGTGGGGCAAGATCGACTTCCTCGTTCACGCCATCGGCTTTTCCGACAAGAACGAACTTCGCGGCCGCTATGTCGATACCACCCGCGCTAATTTCAACATGACGATGGATATCTCGGTCTATTCCTTCACCGCCGTCTGCCAACGCGCCTGCGCGATGATGCCCGAAGGCGGCAGCCTGCTGACCCTCACCTATTACGGTGCGGAAAAGGTCATGCCGCATTACAACGTGATGGGCATCGCAAAGGCGGGGCTAGAAGCATCGGTCAAATACCTCGCCGAAGACCTTGGCAAAGACGGCATCCGGGTCAACGCCATCTCCGCAGGCCCGATCAAGACCCTGGCCGCCTCTGGCATCGGCGATTTCCGCTATATCATGAAGTGGAACGAGCTGAACTCGCCGCTCCGCCGCAACGTGACGCAAGAGGAAGTCGGCAAAGCCGCCCTTTACCTGCTCTCTGATCTCGGCTCCGGCACCACCGGCGAAAACCTGCATGTCGATGCGGGCTACCATGTCGTCGGCATGAAGGCTGTCGACGCCCCCGATATCGACGTGGTGACGGGGCGCGGCGCGAAAGCAGGCGAGGCATGACGCTCACGGCCTTCGCAGCCTTCGCCCTGCTGTCGCTGTTTGCCGCCATCTCGCCCGGCCCCGCCGTCTTGATGTCGGCGCGCACCGGCCTCACCGAAGGCTTCCGCACCGGCGCGATGCTCGCAGCCGGTATCGGGGCGGGGGCTGTGGTCTGGGCTTCTGCCGCGATGTTTGGCCTGAACATCCTGTTCGCGGCTGCCCCTGCCCTGCTGTGGATACTGAAGATCGGCGGCGGCGCATACCTCATCTGGATGGGCATAAAACTCTGGCGCGGGGCCACCGAACCCTTTGACACCACTGACACGCGGCCCGTCCCCCGCTCCGGCCTCTCGGCCTTCCGCCTCGGCCTGTTCACCCAGCTTGCCAACCCCAAACCCGCCGTGATGTTTTCCGCGATCTTCCTCGGCACCGTCCCGCAAGGCACGGCCCCCTGGGTCTACGCGGCCCTGCTGGCCGTGGTGTTCCTGAACGAGTTGATCTGGAATACCCTTGTTGCCCGCATCTTCTCGCTCGAAAAAACACGTTCCGGCTACATCAGCCTCAAAACCATCATCGACCGCAGCTTCGGCGGCCTCCTGGCCCTCTTGGGCGTCAAGGTCGCCCTGCAATGACCACGCCAAAAACCGCACCCACTATTTTCTGTCTCTAAATATCCCGGGGGTGTGGGGGCTGGCCCCCACTCCGCCCGCCACAAAAGGAGCCTCCCATGAACGACCGCCTGCCACATGAAAAAGGCTTCCACGTCTCATGGGATCAGATCCACCGCGACGCCCGCGCGCTTGCATGGCGGCTGGATGGCAAGGGGCCGAATGACGGCGCGTGGAAGGCCGTGGTCGGTGTCACGCGCGGCGGCATGGTGCCTGCGGCGGTGGTCAGCCGCGAGCTGGACATCCGCGTCGTCGATACCATCTCTGTGCGCAGCTACAACCATCAGTCGCAGACCGAACCCGTCGTGATCAAGGCCCCGCAGGACGACCTGATGGGCGATGGCACCGGCATCCTGATTGTCGATGATCTGGTGGATTCGGGCCGCACGCTGGAACTGGTCCGCAAGCTCTACCCGAAGGCGCATTTCGCCACCGTCTACGCCAAACCCTCGGGCCGCCCGATGGTTGATACTTTCATCACCGAGGTCAGTCAGGACACCTGGATTTTCTTCCCTTGGGACATGGCGCTGCAATATGTGCAGCCGATGCGCGGCAAAGACTGACGTATTCGCGTGTATCTACGGATCCTCTACGGGGTCTTTACGGATACTCTACGCAAACTCTACAGCCCGAAAAGGCAAAAGCGATGACCCTGTTGCTGAACCCCGCGATGCGCGCCACCGATCCCCCCCCGGTGATGGAGGCGCGGCGTTGGCTTGACGGCGTGGTGTTCCCGCCCCATCGCCCGCTGATCAACGTCAGTCAGGCAGCCCCGGTGGACAGCCCGCCACTGGCCCTGCGTCAGGCCTTGGCCGAGGCCGCGCTGAACGACCCCGCAGCCCATCTCTATGGCCCGGTCTTGGGCAACCCGGCGCTAAGGGCAGAGGTGGCAGGCCAATGGTCTACCAGCTATGGTGGTCAGATCGCAGCAGATCAGGTGGCCATCACTCAGGGCTGCAATCAGGCCTTCACCGCCGTCATGTCCACCCTCGCAGGGGCGGGCGATGCGGTGATCCTGCCAACCCCTTGGTATTTCAACCATAAAATGTGGCTTGATATGCAGGGGGTCCAAGCCATCCCCCTTGCCACTGGCCCCGGCCTGATCCCCGATGCGGATGCCGCAGCCGCCCTGATCACACCCCAAACTCGCGCTATCGTCTTGGTTTCGCCCAATAATCCCGGTGGCGTCGAATATCCGGCCGAAACCCTGACCGCCTTCCGCGACCTCTGCCGCGCCCGTGGCCTCGCCCTGATCGTGGATGAAACCTACCGCGATTTCGACAGTCGCACAGGTCGCCCCCACGATCTGTTCACCGACCCCGACTGGGCCGATACCCTGATCCATCTCTACAGCTTTTCAAAGGCTTACAGGCTCACAGGCCACCGCGTCGGCGCTGTTGTGGCCAGCACCGACCGCCTCGCCCAGGTCGAAAAGTTCCTCGACACCGTCGCCATCTGCCCCAGCCAGTTGGGCCAGATCGGCGCATTGTGGGGCCTGCGCAACCTCAGCCAATGGGTGGCAGGCGAACGCGCCGAAATTCTGGCCCGCCGTGCCGCAATGGTCAATGGTTTCAGCGCGTTAGAAGGCTGGACGCTGATGGGCTGCGGGGCCTATTTCGCCTATGTCGAGCACCCCTTTGCCGCGGCGTCCGATGTGGTGTGTAAAAACCTTGTGACGGCGGCCTCGCTGCTGATGCTGCCCGGCACCATGTTCCAGCCACCAGAAGCCATTGAAGGCAAAAGACAAATCCGCATCGCCTTTGCCAACGTCGATGCGGCAGGTATTGCCGAGATGTTCACCCGTTTGTCGAAGGTCAGCCTCTAACACCTCGTTCTGCAAGGCATATCCCGGAAAGGGCGGCGTTTTGGGGCCATGGCCCCAAAACGCCGCCCCTCTCGCAAACCGTCGGGATACTTGCCCCGCTGCCCCCAACCGCATAGACAGACCCCCAAACCCCAAAGACGATAGGGCACCAGATGGCCACCGAACCGCAGACCGAACCCAGGAAAACCCACGGCATCGCCACCCAAGTCGGGGCTTGGGTGCTGGTGGCCATGCTAGTTCTTGGGCTTGGCGGCTTTGGCGTCACCAACTTTGGTGGCTCTGTCACCTCGATCGGTAAAGTCGGAACCCGCACCATCGACGCGACCGACTATGCGCAGGCGGTGCAACAAGAGGCTGCGGCGATGTCGCAACGGGTCGGCACGCAACTGACCACGCAACAAGCGGTCGCCTTCGGGCTGGACAAACAGGCCCTGCAAGGCCTGATCACCCGGGCCGCGCTAGACAATGAGGCCGACCGCATCGGCCTGTCGGTCGGCGACAAACGCGTTGCCGCCGAAATAACAAAAATGCCAGCATTTCAAGGCACTGCGGGCGGTTTTGACCGTGAAACCTACCGCTTCGCGCTGGACCGGTCCAATCTTTCGGAACCCGCATTTGAAGATACCATGCGCCGCGATGTGGCCAGATCGGTGCTGCAAGGCGCTGTCGCCGGCGGCTTCACCGCGCCTGCCCCGCTGACCGACACGCTCTATGCCTATGTCGGCGAACGGCGCGGCTTTTCCCTGCTCCGCCTGACCGAGGCAGACCTTCCCACCCCCTTGGCCGACCCGACAGAGGCCGAATTGACCGACTTTTACACCGCCAACACTGCCGAAATGTTCACGCGGCCAGAGGCCAAGAAAATCACCTATGTCGCCCTGCTGCCCGACAGCATCGCCAAGGACCAACCCGTCGATGACGCGGCGCTGCGCAAACTGTATGACGCCCGTCTGTCGGAATTTGTGGTGCCCGAACGCCGTCTGGTCGAACGCCTGATCTACCCCACGGACGCCGAGGCCACCGCCGCCAAGGCCCGGCTTGACGCGGGCACGCCGTTTGAAACTTTGGTTCAGGAACGGGGGCTTGCGCTGACGGATATTGATCTTGGCGACGTGTCGCAGGCCGATCTGAAAGAGGCAGGCCCGGCAGTTTTCGCGCTTACCGAACCCGGCGTGGTGGGTCCGCTGGCGTCGGATCTGGGGCCTGCGCTTTACCGGATGAACGCCGTTCTGGCCGCACAGAATACCTCTTTTGAGGACGCCAAGACCGACCTCGCAACCGAAGCCCAGACCGAGGCCGCCCGCAAAGCCATCTCCGACAAGCTCGAAGCGATTGACGATCTGCTCGCCAGTGGGGCAGCGCTGACCGATCTGCAATCCGAAATGGGCATGACGCTTGGCACCATCGACTATGTCCCCGGTGCCGATGCGCCTGACGCAATTGCCGCCTATCCCGCCTTCCGCGCCGCCGCCGACGCGGTGGCAGCAGGCGATTTTCCGCAAGCCGTAACGCTGGATGACGGCGGCATCGTCGCCCTGCAATTGGATGCGATGCTGCCTCCTGCCCCGATCCCCTTTGCTGATGCGCGCGACGCGGTGACCGCCAAATGGCGCGACGCGGCGCTGACCCGCGCCCTGTCTGCCCGGGCGATAGAGGCGAAGGCCGCCGTCGAAGCCGGGGCCGCACTGGGCACCTTTGGCATTGTGGAGAACACCCCCCAGATCGCCCGCAGCGGCACGGTGGCCGATGCGCCCGCCGATGTGCTGACCGCCATTTTTGCGATGAATGCCGGGGAGTTGCGGGTGATCGAGGCACCGGGGTTCATCGCGCTGCTGCGGCTGAATACCGTCACCCCTGCCGCAAGTTCTGGCGACGATGCGGCTGCGCTGAAAGGCGCGCTTGCAGGCCAGATCGAGCAAGCCCTGTCCGCCGATGCCTTCGCGGCCTTCACCGCCGCCCTGACCGCCGAGGCCGGTATTTCCTTGGACCAATCCGCGATCAACGCGGTCAACGCGCAGTTCCAGTAGCCCCATGCAGCTTAGCCCGACCTTCGATGAGTTTGAGCGCGCATGGCTGCTTGGCCAGAACCAGGTCGTCTTTGCCCGTCTTGCCGCCGATCTGGACACCCCGGTCAGCCTGATGTTGAAGCTTGCCGAGGCTCGCCCCGACACGTTCATGCTGGAGTCGGTGACGGGCGGCGAGGTGCGCGGGCGGTATTCTCTGGTGGGCATGAAGCCCGATCTGATCTGGAAATGCCACGGCACCGAGGCCAGCATCAACCGCGAGGCCCGCTTTGACCCCGCCGCCTTTACCCAGCAAGACACACCACCCCTTGTGGCCCTGCGGGCGCTGATCGCCGAATGCAGCATCGAGATGCCCGATGGCCTGCCTGCAATGGCGGCAGGGCTGTTCGGCTATCTTGGCTATGACATGATCCGTCTGGTCGAACATCTGCCCGACGTGAACCCCGACCCGCTGGGTCTGCCTGACGCCGTGCTGATGCGCCCGTCGGTGGTCGCCGTGCTTGACGGGGTGAAGGGTGAGGTCACACTGGTGGCCCCGGCCTGGGCCTCAAGCGGCCTGTCGGCCCGCGCCGCCTACGCGCAGGCCGCCGAGCGGGTGATGGACGCGCTGCGCGACATGGATCGGTCGCCATCGGTGCCGCGCGATCTGGGCGACGCGGCCCCGGTGGGCATGGCGCAGTCGAACTTCACCCATGACGGCTACAAGGCGGCGGTGAACCGGGCGAAAGACTATATCCGCGCGGGTGACATCTTTCAGGTGGTGCCCAGCCAACGCTGGTCGCAACGCTTTGCCCTGCCGCCCTTCGCGCTCTACCGCAGCCTGCGCCGCACCAACCCCTCGCCCTTCATGTTCTTTTTCAACTTCGCGGGCTTTCAGGTGATCGGGGCCAGCCCCGAAATTCTCGTCCGCCTGCGCGACGGCGAAGTCACCGTGCGCCCGATCGCAGGCACCCGCAAACGCGGGGCAACGCCCGAGGAAGACCGCGCGCTGGAGGCAGACCTGCTGGCCGACCCCAAGGAGCGCGCCGAACATCTGATGCTGCTGGATCTGGGCCGCAACGACGTGGGCCGGGTGGCGAAGGTGGGGTCGGTGCGCCCGACCGAACAGTTCATCATCGAACGCTACAGCCATGTCATGCACATCGTCAGCAACGTGGTGGGGCAGATCGCCGAGGGCGAAGATGCACTGTCCGCCCTGCTGGCGGGCTTGCCTGCGGGCACGGTATCAGGTGCGCCCAAGGTGCGTGCCATGCAGATCATCGACGAGCTGGAACCCGAAAAACGCGGCGTCTATGGCGGCGGGGTGGGCTATTTCGCCGCCAATGGCGAGATGGATTTCTGCATCGCCCTGCGTACCGCTGTGCTGAAGGATGAGACCCTGTTTATTCAGGCGGGCGGCGGAGTGGTGTATGACAGCGACCCCGAGGCTGAATATCAGGAAACCGTCAACAAATCCCAAGCCTTGCGCCGCGCCGCCGAGGATGCAGGCCGCTTCGCAGGCAGGGGCAACAGCTAACCTGAGGCTTTCATTCTGGCCCAAATATCCCCGCCGGAGGCTCCCCCGGCTGCGATGTCAAATACCCCCCTCGGCGTAGAGCCCACGCGCGGCGGCACGCCGCGGTCTTCACAAAGGAATGCGGCGCAAGCCGCTCAATTTAATAACCGCCCCACAACCGTCAGTTTGTGGTCAGAACCGCCGTCACCGGGGCAAGCGCCACGGTTGCTGACCGCCCCTCTACCGCCCATTCCAACAGCGCTGCAATCGTCTCGGGCCGGGTGGTGCCAATGACTGTGACCCGGCCTTCCTGTGCTGCCTTGAAGGCCGCGCGGTCCAGATAGCGACGGATCACCGGGGTGGTCTCGCCTTCCGCATCCAGCGCCCGAAAGGCCACGGTTGCGGGCAAGCCTTCGCGCCGCGCCACCTGATCAGCGGCGTTCAAGCCCCGGTCCCACGTCACCAGCCCCCGCCCCTGCGCGGCCACAAGCGGCACCACTTGCCCCGCAAGCTGCCGGTTGCCCTGAAAGCGCCCGGCGGCAGTGTCGATCACCGCCACCGCCTCGGGCAGGCCGGTGGCCATTACGCCAAACGCCACTTCCAGATCCTGCGCCTGCGCGCCATCCGGGATGCCGGTCGCCTGCATCAACACCTCTTGCCCGCCCGCCCGGTAAATCGCGGCATGGTCCGCCGCCTTGGGGTCCAGCGGGTCAATCGCAAAGCTGACCGGGAAGGGCAGACGCGCAAGTGCGGCGCGGTCCACGTCAGCCGCGCCAGTATCCACCAGAATGATGGCAAACAGCGGCTTTTGCGTCGGATTATCAAAGACGCGCGCGAACTGCACCATCGGGCGCGGGTCGAGGTCGGACCCCGCGTCGGTCGTCGGGGCTGTTGTTTCGCCAATGCGCGGCAACCGGTTGACCGTCACACCTGCCACCTCGGCATCGAGCCCCGGCGAAGGCTGCAATCGCGGCGTCAGGGGCACCGAAGTTGGCTCAGCAACGGTCTCCGTGTCCGGCTCAGGCTCCGGCAAAACTTCGGAGGTCGGCTCTGGAACATCCTCGGGCACCACCTCAGGCTGCGGGGCGACTTCTGCCAACTCTGACTTCGGCGCGGGATCGGTGACTTCGGGTTGCGCATCGGCGCTGCCATCCCCCAGACGCTTCAACAGGGCTTCTTCCTCGGCCGTCAGCGGTGGCAAGGGTGGCAGGTCGGTGTCGGCGGGGGGCACTTCGGCCACGGGGGCGGCTGGCAGGGCCACAAGCGCGGGAAGCCGTGGTTCATCGCCAACGGCTTGCGTGGCATCGGGGGCCGGTTCGGTCAGCACCGGGGCCTCGGGCGTGGCCGGGGCCAGCCCGTCGGTCACGGTAATTGGTGCCGCCGGTGTTTCGGTTGCAGAGGGGGCCGTTTCGGTCGTTGGCGCATCCAGAGCCGCCGGTGCTGGCGCGGCAGGCACTGCGGTCCCGACATCCGGCGCAATCGCCCCGGCCTCCTCCGCCACAGCACCTCCAGCGTCGGGCAGGGCGACCGGCGCGCCCGCCACGGGCGGTGCCACGTCGGGCACCTTGGGTACCGCCACCGGCACTGCGGGGGCGGCTGCATCGGCTCGGCTGCAACCGGCACGGCCGCGTCCTGCGTTACGGCACCTTCACCTTCGGGCACCGCCTCGGCCAACTCGGCCACCACGGCCTGCGATGGCGGGGCCTCTGACACCAGCGACACCAGCGACAACCCGGCGGCACCAACGGCCCCCCCCAGAACGATACCTGACAAAAACCCGCGAACCACCCGTGCCTCCGTTTCAACCTGATGACGCCCCGTGCCCCCGGCATTCGCGGCAACCGGGTTGTCCCGTTGCGTGCAACACCTGCGGCCTGATCGCCATTCGCCCGTCGCAGCCATCGAACGGGCCAACTGCCCTTGACGCCCCAAGCCGGACCTGACCATGTATAGCGCGACGTTTGCCCGGGTTCACCCCCTATCCACCAAGGCCAAGCAAGATGCTGCTTCTGATCGACAACTACGACAGCTTTACCTACAATCTTGTGCATTATCTGGGGGAACTCGGGGCAGAAGTTGTGGTAAAACGCAATGATGCGCTGGATGTGCAGGCCGTCATGGCCCTGCGGCCATCCAGCATCGTGCTGTCGCCCGGCCCCTGCGATCCCGCCTCTGCCGGGATTTGCCTGCCGCTGACGCTCGCCTGCGCCGAAGCGCGCATTCCGCTGCTGGGCGTCTGCCTTGGCCATCAGACCATCGGGCAGGCTTTTGGCGGCAATGTCGTGCGCTGCCATGAGATTGTTCACGGCAAGATGGGTGCGATTCACCACGCAGGTCAGGGCATGTTCGCAGGCCTGCCCAGCCCGTTTCAGGCCACCCGCTATCATTCGCTGATCGTCGACCGCGCCACCCTGCCGGACTGTCTGGAGGTGACGGCATGGCTGGATGATGGCACCATCATGGGCCTGCGCCACAAGACACTGCCGATTGAGGGTGTGCAGTTCCACCCGGAATCCATTGCCTCGGAACACGGCCACCAGATGCTGCGCACCTTCCTTGATATGGCCGACGCCCGGGTTCCCGCATGAGCGATATCCTGCGCCCCCTCATCGGCATTGCTGCCAGCCGCCCCTTGACGCGGGCCGAGGCAGAAGCGGCCTTTGGCGCGTTTTTTGATGGTCAGGGCACCCCGGCCCAGATGGGCGGCTTTCTGATGGCGCTGCGCACGCGCGGTGAGACGGTCGA
The DNA here is from genome assembly GCA_963772935.1 of uncultured Alphaproteobacteria bacterium. Classification (GTDB taxonomy): domain Bacteria; phylum Pseudomonadota; class Alphaproteobacteria; order Rhodobacterales; family Rhodobacteraceae; genus JANNNF01. The sequence continues at coordinate 1,156,329 of CAVYZK010000009.1, forward strand.
TGAATATGCCGCCGCAGCCTCCGTGATGCGCGCCAAGTGCAATCCGGTGCGCGCGCCGCAGGGCGCGATGGATATCGTCGGCACTGGCGGCGACGGCAAGGGCACGCTGAATATCTCTACCGCCACCGCCTTTGTCGTGGCGGGTGCTGGGGTGGTCGTGGCCAAGCATGGCAACCGCAACCTCAGTTCCAAATCCGGCGCGGCCGATGCGCTGACCGAGATGGGCCTGAATGTGATGGTCGCGGCCGATGTGGTGGAACGCTGCCTGAACGATGCGGGCATCGGTTTCATGATGGCCCCGATGCACCACCCGGCCATCCGCCATGTGATGCCGGTGCGCGCCGAACTTGGCACAAGAACGATCTTCAACATACTGGGACCATTGACAAATCCCGCAGGTGTCACCCGCCAGTTGACCGGCGCGTTTTCCGCCGCCCTGATCCGCCCGATGGCCGAAACGCTGCTGGCGCTCGGGTCGGAAAAGGCGTGGCTCGTGCATGGCGGCGATGGCACCGATGAATTGTCCATCGCGCTGCCCACCAAGGTCGCCGCCTTGGCGGATGGCGCGATCACCGAATTTGAGGTTCACCCCGAGGATGCGGGCCTTGCCCCCCACCCGTTCGAGGCGATCTTGGGTGGCACGCCCGCCGAAAACGCCAATGCCTTCCGCGCCTTGCTCAACTCGGCCCCCGGTGCCTACCGCGATGCCGTGCTGCTGAACTCTGCCGCCGCCCTGCTGGTCGCCGACCGGGTGACGAGCCTGACCGAAGGGGTCGAGATGGCCCGCCACAGCATTGATTCTGGCGCTGCCAAAGCCAAGGTGGACGCCCTGCGCCGCCTGACCACCACCTGACAAAGGCCTGACATGAGTACGATTCTGGACAGCATCAAGGCCTATAAACTGCAAGAGATTGCAGAGCGCAAAGCCGCCACCCCGCTTGCCGCGATAGAGGATGCGGCCCGTTCGGCAGACCCCGTGCGCGGCTTTGCCCGCGCGCTGACCGATGCGGCCTCGACCGGCTACGGCTTGATTGCCGAGATCAAGAAGGCCAGCCCCTCCAAGGGTTTGATCCGCGCCGACTTTGACCCGCCCGCGCTTGCTGCGGCCTATGAGGCGGGGGGGGCCACCTGTCTGTCGGTGCTGACCGACGGACCCAGCTTTCAGGGCGCGGATGGCTTTCTGCTTCAGGCCCATGCCGCCACCAAACTGCCCTGCCTGCGCAAGGATTTTCTCTATGACCCCTGGCAGGTGGCCGAATCCCGCGCGCTGAACGCCGACTGCATCCTGATCATCATGGCCTCGCTGTCCGATGCGCAAGCGGCAGAGCTGGAGGATGCGGCCTTCGGCTGGGGCATGGATGTGCTGATCGAGGTGCACGACCGGGATGAGCTGGAGCGTGCCTCGCACCTGAAATCGCCGCTGATCGGCATCAACAACCGCAACCTGCACAGCTTTGAAGTGACGCTGGACACCACCCGCGATCTGGCCCGCCGGGTGCCTGAAAATCGGCTGATCGTGTCGGAAAGCGGGCTGTTCGTCCCCGATGATCTGGCCGACATGGCCCGCTATGGTGCGCGCTGCTTCCTGATCGGCGAAAGCCTGATGCGGCAAGCCGACGTCGCCGCCGCCACCCGCACGCTTCTGTCGCAACCGCTGACCGCGCAGGGCGGGGTATGAGCGGCCTGACGCATTTCGACGAACAGGGGCAGGCCCATATGGTCGATGTGTCGGCCAAGCCGGTGACCGACCGTCTGGCCGTGGCCATCGGTGCCGTGCGGATGAGCGTGGAAACCCTGACCCTGATCACCGATGGGCGGGCGAAAAAGGGCGATGTTCTGGGGGTCGCGCGGCTTGCGGGCATCATGGCCGCCAAGAAAACCGCCGACCTGATCCCGTTGTGCCACCCCTTGCCGATCACCAAAGTCGCGCTGGAATTGACGCCCGACGCGGCGCTGCCGGGCATCCGGGTGCAGGCCACCGTCAAAACCGGCGGTCAAACGGGGGTTGAGATGGAGGCGCTGACCGCCGTGTCTGTGGCCTGCCTGACCATCTATGACATGGTCAAGGCGGTCGAAAAGTCGATGGTGATCGACGGCATTCAGTTGATCCTGAAAGATGGCGGAAAATCGGGGCGTTACGAGGCGAAGCTGTGATTTCGGTTGAAGAGGCTCTCGCCCGCTGTCTGGCCTTGGTGCAGCCGCTTGCGTCGGAACTGGTGCCCTTGACCGCGGCTGCTGGCCGCTGGATGTGTGCCCCCGTTGCCGCCCGCCGCGACCAGCCGCCCTTTGCAGCCTCGGCGATGGATGGGTATGCCGTGGCGGGCGATCCCTCGGCTGGAACGGTGTTTCAGGTGGTGGGCGAGGCCGGTGCCGGCCACGCCTTCGCAGGCCATGTGGCCACGGGCCAGGCCGTGCGCATCTTTACCGGCGCGCCTGTTCCTGATGGGGCCACCCGCGTCATCATTCAGGAAGACGTGACCCGCGACGGTGACAGCATCACCGTCAAACCCGGCGCGGATTCGGGCCCGCATATCCGCCCCTTGGGGCAGGATTTCCGGGCGGGCAGCACCCTTGGGCCCCGCCTTCTGCGCCCCAATGACCTTGCCCTGCTGGCCGCGATGAACGTCGCCCAAGTGCCCGTGACCCGCCGTCCCGTGGTCGCCATCATCGCCACCGGGGATGAATTGGTGATGCCCGGGGAAGACCCCGGCCCGGACCAGATCATCGCGTCGAACTCCTTTGCGCTGAAGGCGCTGGTCGAGGCTGCGGGCGCGCAGGCCCGCCTGCTGCCCATTGCGCGCGACCGCGAGGCGGAACTGACCACCGTTCTGGGCCTCGCGGAGGGGGCTGATCTGATCATCACCATCGGCGGTGCCTCGGTCGGCGACCACGATCTGGTGGGCCGCGTGACGGCGGCCATGGGCATGCAGGCGGCCTTCTGGCAAATCGCCCTGCGCCCCGGCAAACCGCTGATGGCGGGCCGTTTGCGCGGGGCCGCGTTTCTGGGGCTGCCGGGCAATCCGGTGTCGGCCATCGTCTGCGGGCATCTGTTTGCGCTGCCGATGATCCGCGCTATGCTGGGGATGCCAGACGTGGCCCCCGTGACCCGCCGCGCCGTGCTGGGGGCAGATATTGCGGCCAACGGCCCGCGCACCCACTACATGCGGGCAAGGCTGACCCAAGGCGACGGTCTGCCGGTGATCACCGCGTTTGACCGGCAGGATTCGGCGCTGCTGACCATTCTGACCGAGGCCAATGCCCTGCTGATCCGCCCGGTTAGTGACGGCGCGCGGCGGGCGGGTGATGTGGTGGACTATCTGCCGTTCTGACCGATTCGCAAAACGCTTGACACAAACCGGGAACACGGGCAGAACATTGCATCAACACGGGGTGGTTGAGGGCAAGCAATGCTGACGCGCAAACAGTTGGAACTTCTGGATTTCATCAAGGGCCGGATGGATGTGGACGGCGTGCCACCCTCGTTCGACGAAATGAAGGAAGCCCTTGATCTGCGGTCGAAATCCGGCATTCACCGGCTGATCACGGCGTTGGAGGAACGGGGGTTTATCCGCCGTCTGGCCCACAGGGCGCGCGCTCTTGAAATCATCAAACTGCCCGAAGCGATGGAAAAACCGGGGTTCACGCCCAAGGTGATCCAGGGCGACAAGGTCGATCCGCCGCGCGGGGCGATGGTGGTGGACTCTTTTGGCGCAATCGAATTGCCGGTGATGGGGCGGATTGCAGCGGGTGTTCCGATCGAGGCCATTCAGCATGCGTCCCACCATATTGCGGTGCCAGGGTCGATGCTGTCGGGCAAGGGGCAGCACTATGCGCTTGAAGTCAAAGGCGATTCGATGATCGAGGCCGGGATCAACGACGGCGATATCGTTGTGATCCGCGAACAGACCACAGCCGAGAATGGCGATATCGTGGTGGCCTTGGTCGAAGATCTGGAGGCCACGCTGAAACGCTTTCGCCGCAAGGGCGGCATGATCGCGCTGGAGGCTGCAAACCCCGCCTATGAAACGCGCGTCTACCCTGACCATCAGGTAAAGGTGCAGGGGCGGCTGGTCGGATTGATCCGCAGCTACTGATTTTCCGCAATCGCCACGGGCGCGGGGTTCAAATTCGGCAGGGCGGGGATCGTGCCCCGGCCTTTCGACCAGATGCGCGCGACCTGTCTGGTGCTGGTGACGGTCAGATCAGCGCCAATTGCCAACGGGCCGGTGTGACGCAAGAGGGTCTGGTCGATCAGCAGGCACCCCTCCGGTGGCGCATCGACCACAGCCGCGACAACGACCACGCCACCTTTGGCGCAGGCCGCCGCAATGTCGGCTCTTTTGCCTTTCAGCACCACGCCACGCAGGCCAGACACCTCAAACACCCGCGCGCCTTTTGGCCCGGTGAAGCCCGGTCGCGCCGCCGCCTGTTCCTGTGTGGCCAGATCGCCGTCATTCTCCAGCCAGCTTTTCGCGGCAAATCCCCCGCCTTTCTCGGTTGAGAGCGCGCGCCCTTCTGCCCCCATCACGCCGACCAAAGCGCCATCCCCGGCGATCAGGATCAGCGGGCGGTCCGCCGCAACCCAGACACACAGCGCCAAAAAAGCGGGCACCGCTGCCGCCCACCGGACCCGCCCCTGCCACAAGATCAGCCACGCCAACGCAAACGTGACCAAAGGCACCACCCATATCGGGGGGGCGGGGATGGCGCTGACTGACCCGTGCAACCCCGATATCCAATGCGCCACGGCCAAAATCCAGGCAGACCCCCCCTCCATCGCCCACAGTGCGGGTGCGGCGAGGCCAAAGGGGGCCAGCAGGGACGCAACCGCCCCGGCAGGCATCACCACCGCCCCCATCACGGGCACGGTCAACAGGTTGGCGAGCAAGCCATAATCCGAATAGCGGTTGAAATGCGCCGCCGCATAAGGCGCGGTCGCAAACCCCGCCACGACAGAACTCAGCACCAGCGTGAACACCGGCAGCATCCAACGCGGTAGGCGTTCGCGCATCACCCGCGCGTCTACCGCGCCGAAGGCCGAAATCAGCGCCACGGTGGCGGCAAAAGACATCTGAAAACCGGGGTCCAGCAGCGCCTCGGGCGTGGTAGCCAGGATCAGAATCGCCGCAATCGCCACCGACCGCAGGGTCAGCGCCCGACGGTCCAGCAGCACCGCACCCAGCATCACCGTGACCATGATGAAGGCGCGGGTCGTCGCCACATTGGCCCCCGACAGCAGCAGATAGAAGAACGCGATCCCCAAAGCCACCACGGCGGCCACCTTTTTCGCATTCACCCGCAGCGCCAGAACGGGCACAAAAGCAATGCCATAGCGGATCAATGCAAACACAAAGCCGATCAGAAACGCGAGATTCATCCCCGAGATGGCCAGCAGATGCGCAAGGCTCGAATCGCGCAAGGCCCCCACGGTATCCTGATCGATCCCCGACCGATCCCCCGTCATCGCGCCCGCCGCAAAAGCCCCCGCCTGCCCCGGCATCGCGTCCCGCATCGACCGGGCGAGCGACGCCCGCAGGCGGCTGATCATTTGCCCACCAGATTCCGGCGGGGCCAGCAGCAAAACGGGCGAACTGGTGTACCCAACCGCCCCCATCTGGTCGAAAAACGCCTTGCGGCGAAAGTCGAATGATCCCGGTTCAACCGGGCCTTCGGGGGCGGTCAGGTGCCCGGTCAGCATCACCACCTGCCCGGGTTCGGGCACCAGATACCGCTGGTCGCCATGCAGGCTGACCCGCACCCGCAGGGGCGTGCGGTCTGGCGAAACCCGGTCCAGCACCACCCGGTCCAGCGTCAGGCGCAGGGCGTCAGACTGGCTGCGATCAACATCGACAATGCGGCCCTGCACCGGACCATAATAGCGGAAATCGAGCATCGGGGCGGCCACAAGATGCGCCCGCAGACCCGCCGCCATCCCGCCCGCCGCAATGCAGGCGATGGCAATGGCCAGCGGATGCAGCAGCTCCGGCCCCCACAGGCGCAGCAGCAGTACCGCCAGCAGCCCCGCCCCCAACACGCCGTAGTGCCAGCCCAAAGGCTCGAACGGCAGCGCGAACCAAACCCCGATGCCTGTTCCCAGAAACATCGCGACCCACGGAAACAGCCGCCCCTGCACCCGTTGCAGCGCCAGCAGCGGCCCCAGCATCACGCGCAAAACCCCCGCCACCTTGTTTGTCGCCCCGCGATTGCCTACACACCCTGCAACCCTACCCTCCTGATGGTTTCCGAAAGGTTAATCCCCGATGTGCGCCGATGTCGTGACCCGCTTTGCCCCCTCGCCCACCGGCTATCTGCATATCGGCGGCGGGCGCACGGCCCTGTTCAACTGGCTCTATGCGCGCGGGCGGGGCGGCAAGTTCCTGCTGCGGATTGAAGATACCGACCGGGAAAGATCGACACCCGAGGCGACGGCGGCGATCCTCAAGGGCCTGACTTGGATGGGTCTTGACTGGGACGGCGAGGTGGTCAGCCAGTTTGACCGCAAGGACCGCCACGCCGAAGTCGCCCATGAAATGCTGGCGCGCGGCACCGCCTACAAGTGCTTTTCGACGACCGAGGAAATCGCGGCCTTCCGCGCAAAGGCCGAGGCCGAGGGGGCCAGCTATGCCGTGTTCCAAAGCCCGTGGCGCGGGGCCGACCCCGCCACCTACCCCGATGCACCCTACGTCATCCGCATGATGGCCCCGCGCACCGGCGAGACGATTATTCACGACGAAGTTCAGGGAGTTGTAACCTTTCGCAACGATCAACTGGACGACATGATTGTTTTACGTTCGGACCTTACCCCTACCTACATGCTTGCCGTGGTTGTCGATGACCACGACATGGGGGTGACGCATGTGATCCGGGGGGATGATCATCTGAACAACGCGGCACGGCAGACGATGGTCTATCAGGCGATGGATTGGGCGGTGCCGGTCTGGGCGCATATCCCGTTGATCCACGGGCCGGACGGCAAAAAGCTGTCGAAACGGCACGGCGCGACGGCGGTGGGGGATTATCAGGCCATGGGCTATCCTGCGGCGGGGATGCGCAACTATCTGACCCGTCTGGGCTGGGCGCATGGCGATGAGGAATTGTTCAGCACCGAACAGGCGCTGGCGATGTTCGACCTTGCGGGAATCGGGCGCGCGCCCGGCCGGCTGGATTTCAAAAAGCTGGAATCGACCTGTGGCTGGCACATGGCACGCAGCGATAATGCTGCACTGCTGCATGAGATTGAGGCATATCTGGACGCGGCCACCCTGCCCCCCCTGTCGGATGCACAGCGGGACGGGCTGTCGCGGGCGCTGTATTGCGTGAAGGACCGCGCCAAGACCTTCCCGGAACTGATTGAAAAGGCACATTTTGTGCTGATTTCCCGGCCCGTTGTGCCGGATGAGGCTGCGGCGAAGGCGCTCGATACGGTATCCCGTGGTATACTGAAAACATTGACGCCGCGCCTGCAAACTGTTAGCTGGACAAAAGACGCGTTGGAGCCTTTGATGGCCGAAATCGCCGCCGAAAACGGCATCGGCTTTGGCAAGCTGGCAGCGCCCCTGCGCGCGGCCCTTGCCGGGCGCACGGCGACCCCGAGTGTGTTCGACATGATGCTGGTCATCGGTCGGGATGAGACGATTGCGCGGCTGAACGACGCGGCGGACTGACGCCCGCCCCTCGTGCCGCAAACGGCAACTGCGGCCACTCGCCCGGGGTTTCCCGGCATGTGGCGCATCAATGAGGGAAGTGAAGCATATGTCTGATCCGTCCAAATCCGCCACGCTGACCCTGAATGGCAAGTCCTATGACCTGCCGATCCACTCGCCCACGCTTGGCCCGGATGTGCTGGATATCCGCAAGCTTTATACCGAAGCCGATGTATTCACCTTTGACCCCGGCTTCACCTCGACCGCCGCCTGCGAAAGCGCGATCACCTTTATCGACGGCGACAAGGGCGAATTGCTGCACCGCGGCTATCCGATTGATCAATTGGCCGAACATTCCAGCTTTCTGGAAGTCTGCTATCTGCTGCTGTACGCAGAGTTGCCGACCGCCGCCCAACTGGCCGATTTCGAATACCGCGTGACGCGCCACACGATGGTGCATGAACAGATGCACTATTTCTTCCGTGGCTTCCGCCGTGACGCGCATCCGATGGCCACGATGGTGGGCGTGGTGGGCGCAATGGCCGCGTTCTACCACGACAGCCTTGATATCAACGACCCCTGGCACCGCGAGGTGTCAGCGATCCGCATGATCGCCAAGCTGCCGACGATTGCGGCGATGGCCTACAAGTATTCGGTCGGCCAGCCTTTCGTGTACCCAAAGAACACGCCTCAGCTATGCAGGCAACTTCCTGAACATGTGCTTCTCGGTTCCGGCCGAGGATTATGTGGTCAACCCGGTTCTGGAAAAGGCCATGGACCGCATCATGATGCTGCATGCCGACCATGAACAGAACGCCTCGACCAGCACGGTGCGTCTGGCCGGGTCTTCGGGGGCCAACCCCTTTGCCTGTATCGCTGCCGGGATCGCCTGTCTTTGGGGGCCTGCGCATGGCGGTGCGAACCAGGCGGCGTTGGAGCAGTTGCGCGAAATCGGCACCGTGGACCGCATTCCTGAATTCATCAAGCAGGCCAAGGACAAGAATTCCGGCGTCAAGCTGATGGGCTTTGGTCACCGGGTCTACAAGAACTTCGACCCGCGCGCCAAGGTGATGAAGGAAAGCGCCGACGAGGTGCTGGATCTGCTGGGTGTTCACAACAACCCGCTGTTGCAGGTCGCCAAAGAACTGGAGCGGGTGGCGTTGGAGGACGAGTATTTCGTGTCCAAGAAGCTGTACCCGAACGTCGATTTCTATTCCGGCATCATTCTTGAGGCCATGGGCTTCCCCACCTCGATGTTCACGCCGATCTTCGCGCTGTCGCGCACGGTGGGCTGGATTTCGCAGTGGAAGGAAATGATCGGCGAAAAGAACCAGAAGATCGGCCGTCCGCGCCAGTTGTATATCGGTGAGACGCATCGGAACTACGTCGATGTGAACCACCGCTAACCGTAAAAAACGGCGGCCTGCCAAGGGCCGCCGTTTTGCTATGTGCGCCCGTCCAGCGTGGCCACCGCCGCGTAGGTTTCGGGGCGGCGGTCACGGAACAGGCCCCAGGTGCTGCGCAGATCGGCAATCGCGTCCAGATCGAAGCTGTGGGTCAACACTTCCTCGGCCTCGCGGCTGGCCTTGGCCACCAGCGCGCCCGACGGATCGGCGATAAAGCTGGACCCGTAAAACGTCACATCGCGCCCCTCCGGCGCCACCTCGCGCCCGATGCGGTTTGACGCCACCACCGGCATGATGTTCGCCGCCGCATGGCCGCGCATCACCATTTCCCAATGCGGCTGGCTGTCATAGCCGGGGTTGGGCGGCTCAGACCCGATGGCGGTCGGGTACAGCAGCATCTCGGCCCCCATCAGCGCCATGGCCCGCGCACATTCCGGGAACCATTGGTCCCAACAGATGCCCACCCCCACCCGGCCAAACGCCGTATCCCAGACGCGGTAGCCGGTATCGCCCGGAGAGAAGTAATATTTCTCCTCATACCCCGGGCCTTGCGGGATATGGGTCTTGCGGTAGTTGCCCAAAATGCGCCCATCGGCGTCGATCATGGCGACCGAGTTGAAAAACGCCTGTCCCGCCCGTTCAAAATACGAACAGGGCAGCACCACCCCCAACTCCCGCGCGAGGTCCGCAAAGCGGGCGATCAGCGGGTGGCCTTCCATGGGTGCTGCAAGCCGGAAATACTCGGGGCGCTGCGTGATGCAGAAATAGGGGGCGGCGAACAGTTCCTGCACCAGCACGATATTTGCGCCACGGGCGGCGGCCTGCCGGATCAGCGCCTCGGCACGGTCGGCATTGTCGGGCAAATCCCAGGTGCAGGCAAATTGGGTGGCGGCAAGGGTGACGGTACGCATCGGTGTCTCCGGCTGTTTGGCGCAGGATAGGGCCAAGCCCCACTGGGTTAAAGCCCATCTGCGCCAGAGCAGGATGACCCTTCACCGAACCGGCCCTCTTTTCCGACGTGCCTATCAACCTGCGCGACGAAAGGGCAATGCCCGACCGCCGGGTGGGCAGACAACGGCAGTTCTACGCGGTTTATAGGTTCAACCTCTCCCACCGAAATTCTGCTGGTGACCGTTGCAGAATGCCCGCCCGAGGGGGCGGCCCCCTCTCAGCGTTTGCGAAAGCAAACGCCTGCCGGGCAATGGGGCATTGCCCGGCGCGCGCAGCACTTGATTCCGGGCAGAAGAACGGTGGTTCAGAGAAAACTCATCCTGCTCTAAAGCCCGTCTGGCAGGCTCTTGCCAATAGCATGAACCGCAATCGCCTCGCGTGCCCAGCGATGGGCGTCGTCTGCAGCGACGGAAGGATGCAGCCGTTCCGACGCATCAAGCCCCACCCGCCTGCGGTGGCGGTTCAGGAAAAACTTGCCCCAAGCGGCCCAGGTGCCCACCATCGGTGCCGTCGCATCGCAGGGATAGCGCGCCCGCCAACCCGGCGGCAGCGCGAGGCCCACCGATTCCGCCCGGTCCAGCATCCAGACCAGTGGAATATTCGCCAAGGGGCGCGAGTCCAGCATATCGCCGATCTGCCCGCCCACATCGCCATGCGCACCGCGAAACCACATCTGTTCGATATGCCCCGACCATCCCGGCGGGCTGTCCCACAGCACAGGGTCAAACACCGCCCGCGTTTCATCCAGCGCCAGCGCGTGAAAGCCGTGGCGGATCGAAGCCCCCAGTTGGTGGTTGTGAAAGGCGTGGCGTTTCTCGGTCAGCCGCCACAGCAGCGGCAGTTGCAGGCCAAGGGCCTTGACCGTATCCCAGACGCCGACCATCTGGATATGGGCGTCCGGGTGGCAAAAGCGGCGGGCAAAGGCCTGTGCCGCGGCACTGTTCGGGCTGGTCTGATAGTGGCGGTAGGCCAGCGTCACATGGCGTTCGGTGGCCTGATCATGGCGCAACAGCCCCACCCGGTCGATCACCCCTGCCAGAGACCGCACCGCATAGGCCCCACGCGAATAGCCGAACAGGAATATCCGGTCCCCGGCGCGGTAGTGGCTGGCCAGATGGCCATAGGCGCGGCGGATCTGGTGGTTGATGCCGCGCCCCTGCGCCAGATCCATGCCCCTGCGCCAACCCATCCACTGCGCGCCGGGTTCGTAATACACCGTGCGCCGCACCCCCGGCCCCTCATCGCGCAGCAGGGTAAACACCTGCCCCGCGTTGCTTTGCATCCCCATCGTCAGCGTCGAAAGCGTGCCGTCGAGGATGATCACGTGATCCACCCGACCGCGCACCCGCCCCGGTGCGGGCGGGGTGGCAGGTTCGGTCTGCACCTCGGGCAGAGGTTTGCGAAACCAACGGCTTATGCGGTCAAGAAGCGCCGTTTTGGGCCTCCTGCAACCAGGTCCAGACGCGGATCGGGGTAAAGGGCATGTCTACCTGTGTAACGCCCTGCGGGGCCAAGCGCATCGCGCACCGCGTTGGAAATGGCCCCCAAGGCGCCCACCGTGCCCGCCTCGCCACAGCCCTTCATGCCCAGCGGGTTGGTGGAGGTCGGCACGGATTCCGTCACAAAGCGGATCATCGGCAGATCACCCGCGCGCGGCATGCCGTAATCCATGAAGCTCGCGGTCAGCAACTGCCCGGTGTCGTCGTAATGGGCGGCCTCTGTCACCGCCTGACCGTAACCTTGGGCGATGCCGCCATGCACTTGGCCCTCAACCAGATTGGGCGCAATCAGCACGCCAAAATCATCGGCCACGGTGTAGCGGTCAAGCGTCAGCGCGCCGGTATCCGGGTCAATCTCAACCTCGCAGATATGCACGCCATTCGGGAAGGACCGCCCGTCGAGAGTGATCTTTTCGCTGCGGTCAAGCAGGTCGGCCCGGCCCTTTTCCCGCGCCAGACTGGCAGCCTCGGCCAGCGTCAGACGCAGGTTGCTGCCGGGGGCGCCGAAACTGTGGTCGCTGAAGGTAACCCCCTCAACCCCCCATTCCTGTTCCAGAAAATCCCCCATCGCATCGACCATGGCGATCAGGGTCGCGCGCGTCGCGGTGCCCTGCACCGTGACCGACCGCGACCCGCCAGTGCCACCACCACGCGGGATGCGGTCGCTGTCACCCTCGACAATCCGCACCAGCCCCGCGTCAATCCCGGTCGCCGCCGATACCATGCGGGCATACACACTCTCATGCCCCTGCCCGTTGCTTTGGGTGCCGACATACAGCGTGGCCCCGCCATCGGCGTCCAGCACCACCCGCGCGGTTTCCTTGGAATCGCCAAGGATGGACTCGATGTAGACCGCGAGCCCCCTGCCACGCAGCATCCCGCGCGCCTCGGACGCGGCCTTGCGGGCAGGCCAACCGGGCAGGTCGGCCTCGGCCTTGGCGCGCGCCATCACCCGGTCGAAATCACCGCAGTCGATGGTCTCGCCTGTGGCGGTCAGGTATGGAAAATCGCGGATGAAATTGCGGGCGCGCAGATCGAACGGGTCCGCGCCCAAAACGCGGGCCGCGTGGTCCATCACCCGCTCAATCGTCAAGATCGCCTCGGGCCGCCCCGCACCGCGATAGGCATCGACAGGCGTGGTGTTGGTGTAAATCCCCACCGCCCCCAGATAGGCCTTCGGAATATCATACACCCCTGTCAGCACCTTTGAGAACAACTCCGACTGAATCGCCTGCCCGAATTGCGAGTTGTACGCCCCAAGGTTGGACACAAGGTTAACGCTGTACGCCGTGATCTTGTGGCTGGCGTCAAAGCCCACCTCGGCATGGGCGATCAGGTCGCGCCCCGCATTATCGGTCAGCATGGATTCCGTGCGCTCTGCCACCCACCGCACCGGGCGGCCCAGCATCCGCGCGGCCTGTGCGATCACCACATATTCCGGATAGGTCATCGCCTTCATGCCAAAGCCGCCGCCGACATCGGGGTTCGTCACCCGCACATCCTCACGCCGCAGGCCCAGCATCCGGGCGAGTTCATTCTTTTGCGTCCACACCCCCTGCCCGTTCACGCACAGATGCAGCCGCGCACCATCCCATTCGGCAAAGGCGGCGCGCGGTTCCATCGCGTTCACGATCACCCGGTTGTGGGTCACGTCCAGCCGCACCCGATGCACCGACGCAGCCAAAGCCTGCTCCACCGCCGCCTGATCCCCGATACCATAATCGAAGGCGAGGTTGCCCGGTGCCTCGGGGTGGATCGCCTCCCCTTCCGCCAATGCCAATGCCACCGGCAAATCCTCGGTGTCCAGAACCGATCGCCTCGGCGGCGTCCTTTGCAGCCTCCATGCTGTCGGCCACGATCACCGCCACCGCCTCGCCCACAAACCGCACCACGCCGCGCGCCAGCACCGGGCGTTCCGGCCCAGCCCCAGGCTGCCGTCGCGGTTGTCGATCTGTTCGCCCTTCATGCCAAGGATCACGCCAGCGGCCTCCAGCGCGCCTGCATCCAGCACCAGATGCACACCCGGCATGGCGCGGGCAGGCTCAAGGTCCAACGTGGTGATGCGGGCATGGGCCATGTTCGCGCGCAGGAAATACGCATGCAGCGCCCCGGCTGGCACAAGGTCGTCCACATAGCGCCCCGTGCCGGTCAGAAACCGGATATCCTCACGCCGCCGCAGGGGTTGGGCCTGGCCGAATTTCATCTGACTGGTCATCACTGGCCCCTTCGTGTGTGCAGGGCCAAAAGTTACGCCCCCGGCTGGGATTGTCCAGCCGGGGGCGTGATTTAATGCAGCAAAGGCCGCTCAGACGCGCTGGTTCAGCACCGTGGCCATCATCAGATCGCCAAAGCCGTTGAACCGGGTGTTGGTGACGGTCGAATAGGCCCCCATCCCCTGCCAGATCACATAATCGCCTTCCGCCAGATCGGCCGGCAGCGCAATTTCGCCCGGCAGACGATCCACCGAATCACAGGTCGGGCCAAAGACGATGCGCGGCATGGTCGGCGCGGTACGGCGCTGCCCTTCGGGCGAGATCACCTGAATCCGGTCGATCACCCCGATCAGCGGCAGTTCGGTCAGCGTGCCATAAACACCGTCGTTCAGGAACACATGCAGATCGTCGCGGATCGCCTTGACGCGGGCCGCCAGTGTGAAGGCATCGCCGCACAGCGCGCGACCGGGTTCGCAGATCAACAGCGGGCGGTCGGCACCGAATGCCTCACCCACCACACGGTCGATCAGTTGGAAGGTGGCTTCCAGCTCGGGCGTGATGCTTTCCATACGGTGGTTCGGGAAGCCGCCACCAACGTTCAGCCGGGCAATCGTGACGCCTGCATCGCGGGCAATCTCGGCCGCCACACGGATATAGGCCTCCCACGCGGCGGGGTCGGTGCATTGCGTGCCGGGGTGGAAGGTGATCGACGGGATGAACCCCGCTGCCGCCACGGTTTTCAGCAACTCCACCGCCATCTCGGCAGTCGCGCCAAACTTGGCCCCAAAGTTATAGGCAGCCCCCGCCACCGGCAGCTTGAAGCGGACCGAGATTTCGGACCCTTCCGCAGGCACCAGTTCAATCAGCTTGGCCAGTTCGGATTTCGAATCGACCGACCACGATTTCACGTCCCGCTTCACCGCATGGGCAATCTCATGCCGCGCGCGCACCGGGTTGTTGTAGTGGATGGCCGCATCGGGGGCCAGACGGCGGATCAGGTCGATCTCGAACGGGCGAGGCGCAGTCATAGCCGCGCACGCCGGCCTGCGACAGGTTTTCCACCATCTCTTCGCCGGGATTCGACTTGACGGCATAGGTCACCATGCCAGGAAAGCCGTCAATGAAACGGCGTGCCGCTGCCTGTACGGCAGAGGGGCAGAAAAACAGAACGGGATTTTCGGGCGTCTGTGCGCGCAAAAATTCGGTCGGGTTGGTCCAAATCGTTTTCGACAGTCCCATCGGCGTGATCCTTTCGGCCAATAAGACGCAAAAGACCCCACCGGTTGCATCCGGCATGGCACCTTGCGTGGTTTTTCCAACCAGGCCAGGTGCGTATGAGCCGCCCTTTTCCTGCAACTTAGGATGCTGCATATGGGGCACATTTTCACCGAACAAAACTGTATAAATGCTGTCATTCTTCGTTATAATGCCGAAAACATCAGTCATAATGTAAGGTGTTGCCATGGACGAGCTGGATCGCAGCATTCTGGGCCTTCTGGGGGCCGATGCCCGTATGTCGGTGGCAACCCTTGCGCGCCGACTAAAGGTAGCGCGGTCCACCATTCAGGCCCGGCTGGAACGGCTGGAGGTGTCGGGCGTGATCGCAGGTTACACGCTCAAACTGGGCGAAGGCGCGCGTGAGGGGCGTCTGCGGGCCTCCGTTCTGCTGACGATTGAGCCCCGCACCCAAGCCGCCCTGCTGACCCGGCTGAAGTCGATTGCCGAGGTGGAACGGGTGTTCACCACCTCGGGCCGGTTCGATCTTGCTGCTGCAAATCGCCTCGCCCAACACCCAAGTGCTGGATCAGGTGCTGGACCAGATCGGGGCGATGGCGGGGGTCAAGGCGTCGGAAAGCCTGATCCATCTGTCCACCAAGATCGACCGCGCCGTCTAGCGGCGCAGAACGGCGGCAGTCAGACGATTTGCGGCAAACTGCGGCGCAGGATGGTCTTGATCACTTCGTCGCGTGCCTCGGGGGGAAATGACCCGACAGATCCCATGCGTCCTGCCGCCAGCAGGTCAGCCAGCCCATGTGCCGTCGCCCACACAGCCGATTCGTCGGCCACCGTGCGCCCACCTGCGGCATGGACCTGATCCACCAGATGCTGATAGGCCGCGCGGGCCGCCTGCCCCAGATCGGCATCGTCAAAATCAGGGCGTGCAGACCCCCACAACAGCCGGAACAACGCGGGCCGTTGCAGCGCGAAATCGACATAGCCAAGCCCCGCCGCCACCAGTTGCGATTGCGGGTCGGGGTCGGCTGCGGCCTCGCGCGCGGCCTGTGCTGCAAGAAACCGGCGAAATCCTTCGGCCGCAAGGGCTGTCAGCAGCCCATTTGCGTCGGTGAAATGATGTGCCGGTGCGCCGTGACTGACCCCTGCCCTGCGGGCCACCTTGCGCAATGAAAACCCTTCGACCCCGCACTCTGCAAGCTCGGCCTCAGCCGCCAGCAGCAGCGCGCTGCGCAGATCGCCGTGGTGATAGGGTTTGGGGGCCGCATCGGTCATGCGACAGGCATAGCGCGCCATCTAGACGCCATCAAGATACGTCTTGACAGAGTCGTTCCGTCGCTTATCCTGTCACTGTCTAGATAGGAGCCTGCCGTGTCCCCCTCCCCCGACATTCTGTTTCAATACTCTGGCCCGCTCGCCATGGCGGGGTGGCTTGCCCTGATGCTTGCCCCCCTTGCACCGCGCCTTGCCGATACCGTGGCGGCGCTGGTGATCCCGCTTTTGCTGTCGTTGGCCTATACCGCGCTGATCCTTGCGCATTGGGCGGGGGCCACAGGCGGTTTCGGATCGCTGGCGCAGGTCATGGCACTGTTCGACACCCCGGCCATCGCGCTGGCCGGATGGCTGCACTATCTGGCGTTCGATCTGTTCATCGGTGCATGGATCACGCGGACGGCGCGGGCCGAGCATATCTCTCATCTTCTCATCCTTCCCTGCCTTGTCCTGACATTCCTGTTCGGGCCGGCGGGGTTCCTTGTCTTTTCCGGCCTGCGCACCGTGCTGCGCCTGCGCCCAACCCCGGTATCCGCATGATGACATTCCTTGCCCGACCCAACGTGCCGCGCGGCACCCTGCCCTTGGCCGCCGCCCTGCGCAGGATCTTCGCCCCGATGTGGCAGACAGCACCTGTCTTTACCGCAACCGGCCTGTTGATTGCGCTGGCGTTGCTTCCACTTTTCGCAGCATCAGCGCTGGACCAACGGGTGTTTCAGGGCGATCCGGTCTGGGTCAAGCCGATCAAGTTTCATGTGGCGCTGTCGGTCTATCTGCTGACGCTGGCCTTTTACGCCCGCTGGCTGCCCGCCACCATGCACGCCCGCCGCGACTGGCGCATCTACGTGGCCCTCGTCTGCTTTGCCGTGATGGCCGAACTGGTCTGGGTGGGTGGGGCCGCCAGCTTTGCCACGGCATCGCATTTCAACGTCACCGACCCCATGATGACCGCGATTTACGGGCTTATGGGGGTCTTTGCGGTTTTGCTGACGTCAGCCTCGGTGGTGATGGGGGCGGCAATCTGGCGCAACCGGGCCACAGGGTTGCCCCGTGCATTGCAGCTGGCAGTAGCGCTTGGCCTGATGCTGACCTTTGTGCTGACGGTGCCTGTTGCAGGGTATCTTTCCTCCAACAGCGGGCATTTCATCGGTGTGTCCACCCGCGCCCTGTGGGGGATGGGATGGTCGCGCGATGCGGGCGATTTGCGGGTATCGCATTTTCTGGCAACCCATGCGTTGCATTTTGTGCCGCTGGCGGGGCTGCTTGCCACCCGGCTGCTGGCACCCGTCGCCGCCAGCCGGGCCGTTCTGGTCACAGCCGCAGGCTTTGCAGCCCTCGTCGCCGGTACGTTCTGGCAGGCGCTGCAGGGTCAGCCGTTCCTGCCATGGCTGGGCTGACCTGCACCTGTCCGCCGATCCATCATCCCGCTATCCAGCGCTGATTTTCTGCACTAACGTAGGGTCATGCCTTTGTGACCTGCGTGCTCCTCCGGCCTTTTTTTCCCAGTCAATTTACTTCCAACAAGGACAGATCATGGTTGTTCCAAATCTTGCCGCCTTTACCGCCATCACCGGCAAAACCTTCACCTGTGGCATCGGCACCCCGGTGCTGTCCAACGGGTCCGCCGATTGTCAGGAACAATCCCGCGCCGCCGATGTGACCATCGGGGCCGGGGTCGCGGTGTCCGAGGGCGGGTCAGGCGTCTGGGTGCCTTACGTTCCATCCCGCGCGCTCTATGGCTATGCCACCGCAGGCAGCACATGGATGGGCACGGGCCCCTTCAGCGGCTGCCACATCGCCTTGTTCACCAAGGACGGGCGGTTGGGCATGGCCCATATCGCCAAGGAATCCAACACCAGCGCCTCGGGCGTGGCCTGGGCCACCTTCACCAAAGGCGGCGGGGTCCATGTGCTGAACGAATGGAAAGTGTCGATGCCTGATCAGATGCGCTATTCGGCCAGCTACATCTTTCTTGACCTCAGCAACCCGCGGTCGGTCGCGCTGACCAAGGTGGATGTGCATGTGTCAGGCATGGGCGGGTCAGACGGCACCATCTTTGGCGTCAGCAAGGTTCTCTGATCCCGGCCTGCTCGGCGGGAACCCGACCGCCGGGCAACCGCCAATTGCGTTTTGCCGCATCGCTTGCCAACGTTGATCGCAATGTCAGACTGATGGAGGATGCCATGCCCTATATCGACGGTTTTGTAATTCCCGTTCCCACCGCAAACCGCGACGCCTACCGCGACCACGAGGCGAAATGGTGGCCCAGTTTCAAGGCGCTCGGGGCACTGTCGCTGGTGGTTGGCTGGGGCGATGACGTGCCGCCCGGCAAGCAGACCGATTTCCTGAAAGCGGTCGATCTGCAACCCGATGAGACAGTCGTGTTCTGCTGGATGACATGGCCCGACAAAGCAACCCGCGACGCGGGCTATGCCAAGATGATGGCCGATGACACAATGTCATCGGGGATGGACATGCCCTTCGACGGCAAGCGGATGATCTATGGCGGCTTCGCCCCGCTGCTCGACCTGACCTGAGGCCGTTCGGCAGCTAAATGGCGGCGCGCAACCCTGCGCGCTCTTCCCCTTTGCCCCTGCTTTGGCTACACCCGCCCGGCATCAGACGGGGACGCCACATGCCGATGGAAAAATCCTTCAACGCCGCCGAAGCCGAGGCCCGGATTTCCGCGCATTGGATCGCTGAAAAGGCCTTTGCCGCCGGGGCCAACGCCCGTCCCGGCGCGCCTGCGTTTTCCGTCATGATCCCGCCGCCGAACGTCACCGGCAGCCTGCACATCGGCCACGCCTTCAACAACACGCTGCAGGATATTCTGGTCCGCTGGCACCGGATGCGCGGGTTTGACACCCTGTGGCAGGCGGGCACCGACCATGCGGGCATCGCCACGCAAATGGTCACCGAACGCGACATGGCCCTGCATCAGGAACCCACCCGCCGCGACATGGGGCGCGAGAAATTCCTCTCCCGCGTCTGGCAGCAAAAGGTCAAATCGCGCGGCACCATCATCAGCCAGCTGCAACGCCTCGGGGCCTCCTGCGATTGGGACCGTGAGGCCTTCACCATGTCCGGCGCCCCCGGTGCGCCCGCAGGCGAGGACGGCAATTTCCACGACGCCGTGATCAAGGTCTTCGTGGATATGTACAACAAGGGCCTGATCTATCGCGGCAAGCGTCTGGTCAACTGGGACCCCCATTTTGAAACCGCGATCTCTGATCTCGAGGTCGAGAATATCGAGGTCGCAGGCCATATGTGGCATTTCAAATACATTCTGGCCGACAAGCAAACCTATGAATATATTGAGAAAGACGAAGACGGCACCGTGACCCTGCGCGAAACCCGCAACTACATCTCCATCGCCACCACCCGGCCCGAAACCATGCTGGGCGATGGCGCTGTGGCCGTGCATCCGTCGGACGCGCGCTATCAGTCGATCATCGGCAAGATGGTCCACCTGCCGCTCTGTGACCGTCTGATCCCGATCATCGCCGATGAATACCCCGACCCGACCTTCGGCTCGGGTGCGGTGAAAATCACCGGCGCGCATGATTTCAACGACTATCAGGTCGCCAAGCGCAACAACCTGCCGATGTACCGCCTGATGGACACCCGCGCCCAGATGCGCGCCGACGGTGCCCCCTATGCCGACGCGGTGAAGCGCGCCCGCGAGATCGCCGCAGGCTCGCCCACCGATGAAAACGAAGTCGATGCCCTCAACCTCGTGCCCGAAAAATACCGCGGCCTTGATCGGTTTGAGGCCCGCAAACAAGTGATCGCCGACATCAACGCGCTTGGCCTTTGCGTCTCGACCCTGATGTCCGAAATCGACCCCGAGACCGGATCGGAACACCTGACCCGCGAGCCATTCGTTGAGGCGAAAAAGATCATGCAGCCCTTCGGCGACCGCTCCAAGGTGGTGATCGAGCCGATGCTGACCGACCAATGGTTCGTCGATACCGCCAAAATCGTCGGCCCCGCGCTGGATGCCGTGCGGTCGGGTGCGACCAAAATCATCCCGGAATCGGGCGAGAAAACCTATTTCCACTGGCTGGAGAATATCGAGCCGTGGTGCATCTCGCGCCAGTTGTGGTGGGGCCATCAGATTCCGGTTTGGTATGGGCCGGATCCGATTGTCGTGCGAAGATGCTGACGCCTCGCCCGGTGACCGCATCACTATTCTGTGCCGCCAATGAGACTGATCTCATGGCCCAAGTTAGAGCGTTCTACGGAAAGCACTGCAAGAACGGCGAGACTATCGAGATTGCATTCGAAGAGTCTGATCCGCAATTTTGCGCCTTCCACGTCTTGCACGCATTCTATTGATGGCAAAGGCCGAACGATCGAGATCGGGCTTTTCCGCGACCCCGACGTGCTCGACACATGGTTCTCCTCCGGCCTCTGGCCGATCGGCACCCTCGGCTGGCCCGAGCAAACCCCTGAACTGCAAAAGTATTTCCCCACCTCGACCCTGATCACCGGGGCTGACATCATCTTCTTCTGGGTCGCCCGCATGATGATGATGCAGCTTGCCGTGGTCGATGAAGTGCCGTTCAAAACCGTCTACCTGCACGGCCTTGTCCGCGACGCCAAGGGCAAGAAAATGTCCAAAAGCCTTGGCAACGTCATCGACCCGCTGGAAATCATCGACGAATTCGGTGCCGACGCCCTGCGCTTCTCCAACGCCGCGATGGCCTCGCTTGGCGGCGTGTTGAAACTCGACACCGCCCGCATCGCAGGCTACCGCAACTTCGGCACCAAACTGTGGAACGCCTGCCGCTTTGCCGAAATGAACGGTGTCTGGGAAGGTCACACCACCCAGAGCGACGCCCGCCGACCGCCACAGGCCACCGCCAACCAATGGATCATCGGCGAAGTCGCCAAAGCCGCTCGCAGACGGTGGATGCCGCGCTGGAACAAATACCGTTTCGATGATGCCGCCGATCCGCGCTTTACGCCTTCGTCTGGGGCAAGGTCTGCGACTGGTATGTCGAATTTGCCAAACCGCTGTTTGACGGCGAACATGCGGCGGAAACCCGCCAGACGATGGCTTGGGTGCTGGACCAGTGCATGATCCTGCTGCACCCGATGATGCCCTTCATCACCGAAGACCTCTGGGCCACCACTGGCACCCGCGCCAAACGGCTGGTCCACACCGACTGGCCGACCTACCAAGGCCAGTTGACCGATGTTCTGGCCGAGGATGAGATGAACTGGGTCACCACCCTGATTGACGAAATCCGGTCGGCCCGCGCGCAGATGCACGTGCCCGTGGCACTGAAACTGGACATGCTGTCCCTGTCGATGGACGCGACGTTTGAACCCTACTGGGCGCGCAACGCGGCGCTGATCCAGCGCCTTGCCCGCGTGGCCAGCCTGACCCCGGCAGACGCGGCCCCCAAGGGTGCGATCACCATCGCGGTCAACGGCGCAACCTTCGCCCTGCCACTGGACGGGATCATTGACATCGCCGAGGAAAAATCCCGTCTGACCAAGGCGATGGACAAACTCGCCAAGGAAATCGGGGGCCTCAAGGGGCGTCTGAACAACCCCAACTTCGTGGCCTCTGCCCCCGAAGACGTGGTGATCGAAGCCCGCGCCAACCTTGACGCGCGCGAAGAAGAAGCCGCCAAACTCGGGGCCGCCCTGAACAGGTTGGCAGAACTGGCCTGACAGCCGCGCGCTGCCCCCCACCCCATCCCTCCCCACAAGGGGGAGGGGGCCGCTTGGGGCAGATATCTTGCAAGGCACCAAACGGTCCGCCCCCCTTCACGCACAATCGCCTCCCCTCCCCCTTGTGGGGAGGGGCTGGGGGTGGGGGCCGCTTGGGGCAGATATCTTGCAAGGCACCAAACGGTCCGCCCCCCTTCAAGCACAATCGCCTCCCCTCCCCCTTGTGGGGAGGGGCTGGGGGTGGGGGCCGCTTGGGGCATATATCTTGCAAGGCATTCGATGCGGCGCACTGAGAACGTGATAAATTTTCGCTGCCATACCTTCCTCCGCCCGGACTCAAATGCTGCGCGCGCCGCGCAATCCCCCGTCGCCCGTAAGGCGTTTACTTTGCCAAACGCCAAGAGGGGACCGCCCCCTCGCGCGGGCCTTGCCCTTTCGTTGCGCGTGTCAATCAGGCACACCGGAAAACAGAGCCGGTGCAATGAACAGTCACCCTCCTCCAGATGCAGCGCAAAACGGCAGCGCCCCGCACGCCCGCAATCATCACCCCTCTCACATGCAAAATCGCCTCCCCTCCCCCGCGTTGGGAGGGGCCGGGTGGGGGCGCGCGTCTCATCATGCCGACACGTCTCACCATGGCAGACCGTCACCAACCACCCCGCCCAATTCCTAAAAAAGTCTTAACATCCAAACATCAACCAACTGATAATAAACAATATTATTCAGTCCCCGGCTGGGACGGCCCCATCCACTCCCCAAATCCCCCTTGCCAGCCCCGCAATAATTCCCCCAAATCCGGCCATGACCCATCCCAGCCTCACCCCCCTCGCCGCCTCCCTGCCCGAAACCGTGCCCTTCGTCGGCCCGGAAACGCAGGAGCGCCAGCTTGCCCGCCCCTTCCGCGCCCGCCTTGGAGCGAACGAGTCGCTGTTCGGCCCCTCTCCCACCGCCATCGCCGCGATGCAGGCGGCGGCAACAGAGGTCTGGCAATACGGCGACCCCGAACTGTATGATCTGAAAACCGCCATCGCCGCCCATCACCAGATCACCCCCGATCACATCACCATCGGTGAAGGCATCGACGGGCTGCTGGGCCTGCTGGTCCGGCTGACCATCGGGGCGGGCGATGCGGTCGTGACCTCACTCGGGGCTTATCCTACCTTCAATTTCCACGTCGCGGGCTTTGGCGGCACCCTGACCCGCGTGCCCTACAAGGGCGACCATGAAGACCCGCAGGCCTTGCTGGACGCCGCCCGCGCGACGCGCGCCAAGCTGATCTACCTGTCGAACCCCGACAACCCGATGGGCAGCCACCACCCGGCGGCGATGATCGAGGCGATGGTGGCCGACCTGCCCGAAGGGGCCATTCTGGTGCTGGATGAGGCATACAGCGACCTTGCGCCGCCGGGCACCCTCCCCTCCATCGACCCCGATCACCCACACGTCATTCGGATGCGCACCTTCTCCAAAGGCTATGGCATGGCGGGGCTGCGGGTGGGCTATGCGATCACCACCCCGGCCTTGGCCCGCGCGTTTGACAGGGTGCGCAACCATTTCGGCGTCGGGCGCATTGCACAGGCGGGGGCGCTTGCGGCGTTGCAGGATCAGGGCTGGCTGCGGCACGTGCAGGGGCGGGTGATCCATGCGAGGGCGCGGGTGGCGGCGATTGCGGCGGAGAATGGCCTCACACCCCTGCCCTCGGCGACCAATTTCGTGACCATTGATTGCGGACGCGATGGCGACTTCGCCCGCGCTGTGCTGCGCGAAACGGTGGCGCGGGGTGTGTTCATCCGCATGCCGGGGGTGGCCCCGCTGGACCGTTGCATCCGGGTCAGTCTGGGGGACGACGCAGCGCTTGATATCTTTGCCGAAGTGTTGCCGCAGGCGCTGCTTGCGGCAGGGTGATCATTCGGCAGCGACGCCCATCTTGGCCGGGCCAAGCGCAGGGGCGACGCCTTCGGGTGCCGCCGCCGACACGCCCAGCCGCAACGGCGGGGCTTCGTCCGGCGCTGTGGCGCGCAGCATCAGCGGCTGCATTTCCACGTCAGACACCGCCATCGGCGTGGGCACCGCCCCTGCAGCCAGCGGTCTGCGGAACACCAGCATGTTCTGGAACGTCGTCTTGGTGCCGGTCAGCCCCACCCGTTCATCACAGGGCAGCGCATCGGCGCGGACATAGTCCCAGCCGTCACGGCCCAGAGCATTCATCACTTCGGTCAGCGCCAAAGCAAAGCGGTCTTCGGTGGTCTTCACCCCCCGCGCCTTGGCACCACGGCGCGGAGCCGGGATCACCTTGAATTCATAGCTTTGCATAGCGATCCTCCACCACAATCTTAACAAGTTTAGCGAGATTCGACGCCCAAGGCCAAGGGAACAAACATAAATTCCCAAAGCCGGGCGAATTGTGCCACAGGCCCCGCATGTGGTATTTTTAGGGGGTATCGCCCGCAACCTCTAGGGACTGATCGGCTCTTGGGCGGCGGTTGGCCGGGGGGTAAGCGAAAACCGGCTCAAGGTATCCTGTGCCGATGCCGTTGCCAGTTGTGCCATCGACAGGTGCCGGGCGGCATCGGGGGTCAGTGGGTGGGCGGCGATGGTGCGGTCAAGCTCGGCCTGCCGCAGCAGGCTGTGCGCCCAAAGGCCGGGGCGGGTGGCGCGGTCCAGCGCGGCCACAGCCGCCGACTGCGTGTCACGCGCGCGGATCAGCAGGGCCAGGGTCGCGGCACTGTCGGGGGCATCTTGCGGCAGCGGCATCCATGCCTCCGACAACGCCTCAAGCACGCGGTGATGGGCGGTGTCATCGCGGGCAATCGTGCGGTCCGACAGCAACGCCTTCAGCATTGCCACGGCGCGGGCGCGCAGCAGCGGGGCCTGTTCAGGCGGGCTGCGTTCGGCCTTCATCCGCAGGGCTTGCGCCAGAGCCAGCGTCGCCTCGGCCCGGTCGCCTGCGGCAAGAGCCGCCTGAAACAGATCAATCGCGCGGGCCAGAACGCGCAGGGCATGCGGGCCTTCCAGCCGCCCGACCCGCCCCATTTCCGCCCGCCCCTGCGCCATCAGGCGCGCGGGGTCCACACGGCGCAGGGCCGCAACGAGGCGGCCCCAAACGCTCACAGCCCCAGTTTCTTTGCGACCAGATCATTGACCGTGGCCGGATTGGCCTTGCCGCCGGTGGCTTTCAGCACCTGTCCGGTGAACCAGCCCGCAAGCCGGGGGTTGGCGCGGGCCTTTTCCACCTGCCCGGGGTTTTCGGCGATGATCGCATCAACTGCCGCCTCGATCTCGGCCGTATCTGTCACTTGTTGCATGCCGTGTTTGGCCGCGAGGTCCGCCGGATCGCCGCCTTCCGTCCACACCAGTTCGAACAAGTCCTTGGCCATCTTGCCGCTGATCTGCCCCGACCCGATCAGGTCCAGCACGCCGCCAAGCTGGGCCGCAGAGACCGGGCTGTCGGTCACGGTCAGACCTTCCTTGTTCAGCCGCCCGAACAATTCGTTGATCACCCAGTTCGCCGCCTGCTTGCCATCACGGCCCTGCGCCACAGACTCAAAATAGGACGAGGATTCCAGATCGGCGGTCAGCACATTGGCGTCGTAATCGGTCAGCCCGAAATCGCCCATGAAGCGGGCCTTCTTGGCGTCGGGCAGTTCCGGCAGGGTCGCGGCAATGTGGTCAACCCACACCTGTTCGATTTCCAGCGGCAGCAGGTCCGGGCAGGGGAAGTAGCGGTAATCATGCGCTTCTTCCTTGGACCGCATCGACCGGGTTTCGTTCTTGTCGGGGTCGTAGAGGCGGGTTTCCTGATGCACCGACCCGCCATCCTCCAGAATGGCGATCTGGCGGCGGGCCTCGTAGTCGATGGCCAGTTGAATGAACCGCATCGAGTTCATGTTCTTGATCTCGCAGCGCGTGCCAAGATGACCAAAGTCTTGCGTCGCCTGATATTTCTCATACTGCCCGGGGCGGCAGACCGACACGTTCACATCGGCCCGCAGGTTGCCGTTCTGCATGTTGCCGTCGCAGGTGCCCAGGTAGCGCAAAATCTGGCGCAGTTTGGTGACATAGGCCGCCGCTTCCTCGGGGCCGCGAATGTCGGGGCGGCTGACGATTTCCATCAGGGCGACGCCTGTGCGGTTGAAATCGACGAAAGACATGGTGGGGTCCATATCGTGGATGCTTTTCCCAGCGTCCTGTTCCAGATGGATCCGTTCGATCCGCACCAGACGGGCGACACCGGGCGACATTTCGATCAGCACTTCCCCCTCGCCCACGATGGGGTGGTAAAGCTGGCTGATCTGATAGCCCTGCGGAAGGTCAGGGTAGAAGTAATTCTTGCGGTCAAAGGCCGACGAAAGGTTGATCTGCGCCTTCAGCCCAAGCCCCGTGCGCACCGCCTGTTCAACGCAAAATTCGTTGATCACCGGCAACATGCCGGGCATTGCCGCATCCACAAAGGCCACGTTGGAGTTCGGCTCGGACCCCACTTGGGTCGATGCCCCGGAAAACAGCTTGGCGTTGGACGACACCTGCGCGTGAATTTCCATGCCGATGACCAGTTCCCAATCGTGCTTGACCCCGGAAATCACCCGGGGTTTCGGCAAGGAATAGGTCAGATCAAGCATGGCAGCCTCCGGCGCGTGTACCCAGCCTTTTTAGGCAGAGCCGGGGCGAGGGGCAAGGGGGGCCGGAACTGGCGGTGCGGTCACGCAGCGGCGACCGACAAGCCGCGTTCCCCCGCCACGACCCGCGTGCCGGGGGTCAGCGCGGGGCCAAACACCTGACCCAAGGCCCAGCGGATGCTTTCATCGCCATTGTCCCACGCAGCCATGTGAAACTCGCGCAACTGTCCCGTCATCACATCACACAGCGCCGCCTTGACGCGGGCAAAGCGATGCTCGGCAGACGGGCCCTCCAGATGCAGGCCATGGGCAAGCTCGGTCAGCGCAGCGGCCACGATATTGGCGCGGTACTGGCAGCCCGTCTGGCCGGCAAAGTCGCCCAAGCCTTGGATCATCAGGTCAAGGTCAACGCCCGAGGGCAGATCGCCAAGCCGGTCAGCCACGGCCATGTAAAACATGGCATAGCCCGCCGCCCCCATGTCGCCCGTGGTCCGGGCGGCAACGGCCCGCGCCTCGGCATCAAACCCAAGGCGCGAGCCAAACCACTGCGCCATCAGATGCGGGGCATGGGTGGCGTGGGCGGTCCAGTTGGTGGGGTCGAGATCAACCCAGTCCTCGTACCAGTCCCGGCAGAGCGCGGCACCATCCTCCAGCCCGCGCACCAACTGATAGCGAGTGCCCGCGAGCAGCGGCGATAACTGCTCCAGCGGATCGAATTCCTCCAGCACAAGTTCGGCTGCGGCAACATGGCCCAGATAGGCGTCCCAGCCCGTAAAGGTCAGATCGCTGTCCTGCCCGGTTCCGCGCAAGGCCCAGCCAAGGTCCAGATGTGCCTGCGCCAGCAGATGTGCTGCGGCGTAATCGTCGCGGTGATCGGCAAACATCGCGGCAAGGCGGGCAAGTTCGGCCTTCGCGGCAGTCAGGTCTTGCCGGGCAATTGCGGCCGTCAGGCAGGCCCGCGCGCCGTCTGACACCAGTTCGAACACCCGCTTGCCACCATCCATCGCCACACGCGACTGATCGGCGGCGCGCAGGGCGGCCAGCAGGTCAGGCCATAGCGCGGCATCGGCCATGGTCTTGTGGACCGCCACCACCTGCCCCCAGGCCACCGCCTGCGGGCTTGTCCGCAACAACGGCACCGCGATGCGCAGACACGCGGGCAGCGGGGGGGAGACGCTGGTAATGGGGTTGATCCGTGGGGCGGCGTCTTCGGCCATACCGGGTTGCGGCGTGGCCTCGGCCCGGGCGACATCGCGTCCGTCACGATTGACCAACCCGGCGAAAAACCGCGCAGGGCTGGCCAGCCGAATAGCCAGACGTTCAAGCTGCGGTGTAAAGCCCATTCCGATTGTCCTTGCGGTAACGCTGTGAGGATGAATAGCGGACGAACGGGGCGGAATGATGGTCAGTGAAGGGATTTGCCGTGTCATGCGCGCGGCACAACCGAGAGGCGGTGTTACGCGCCTTCTGGCCAAACTGACGCTTGCCGCCGGGATCAGTGCAAGCGTCAGCGCCTGCGTGCCGGTGTCTTTGCCCAAACTACCCAGCCTTGCCCTGCCTGCAATGCGGTGGGATCACCGCCCGGAAGCCGCAAGCTGGACCACCTCGACCCTGCTGGCCGTGGCCGCACAGGATGACAAACTCGCCAGCCGTGTGCCGGGCGATATTGCGGCCTGGTGCCCAGGCTATCCCAAGGCATCGCTGCAAGACCGGCGTGCGTTCTGGGTCGGGCTTTTGTCGGCGGTGGCGAAGTATGAAAGCAGTTGGAACCCGCGCGCATCAGGCGGCGGCGGGCGCTATGTGGGGTTGATGCAAATATCGCCCGGCACGGCGTCGCATTATGGCTGCGGCGGCGGGTTGAAGGATGGCAGCGCCAACCTGTCCTGCGCGGTCAGGATTGTGGCGACGCAAGTCGGGCGCGACGGGGTGGTGGCTGGCCGGGGCAACCGCGGCATCGGGCGCGATTGGGGACCGTTCAAATCGGCCTCCAAACGCGGCGAGATGGCGGCCTGGACCGCAAAGCAAAGCTATTGCCAGTAAGGGCGATGGGCGGAATCGCCCATCCTACGCGGCTGCGGCAAGTGTTCGCTGCATCAGAGCCGGACGACCGGCGTCATGACCCACAGAGTTTTTACGCCATAGACGAACGCTCTTGTCCGTAGGATGGGCAATCTGCCCATCCTATCCGCCCAACATGCGCCCCGCCATTTCGCCCAGATCGCCGCTTAGACCCGGCGTGGCAAGGATGCGCTGCATCTGGCCGCGCATCAGCGCCTGACGGTCGGCGTCATAGCGCGGCCATGTTTCAAACGCGGTGGACATCCGCGAGGCCGTTTGCGGGTTCAGCGGGTCCAGCCGGATCAGCCAGTCGGCAACCAGTGCATAGCCCGCACCCGAGGCCGCATGATACCCAGCGTGATTGGCAGACAGTGCGCCGATGACGGCGCGAAAGCGGTTGGGGTTCTTCCAGTCGAACCTCGGATGCCGGGTCAGCGCATCCGTCACGGCAGCGGCCCTGTCGGGGGGCGCGTAGGCGATCTGCAAGGCAAACCACTTGTCCATCACATTGGCATCGCGGCCCCATTTGGACTCAAACACCGCCAGTTCCGCCTGCCCCCGCCCGATATCCAGCAGGCAGGAAAGGGCACCCAACTCCTCGGTCATATTGCTGGCGGCGGCAAAAACGGCTTCTGCCGCGCGCCCGCCATCTGTGCGCGACACATAGCCCAAGGCCGACAACCGCAAAGACCGCCGCCCTGCCGCGACTGCCGCTGCGCTGAACGGACCGGGATTGTCCAATGACGCGATCAGCGCGGGCAGGTGGGGGGCGAGGCGCGCGGCCAAAGCATTCCCCATCCGGCGCCGCGCCGCGTGGATCGTCATTGGGTCCGGCACATGCCCCGCGGCAAACAGCGTCTGCGCCATATCATCTTCGGCAGGCAGCCGCAGGCACAGGGCGCGGAACGCAGGGTCAAGGCTTTCGTCGAACGCCACCTGCGCCAAAGCCTCCAGCCAGTCCGGGGTAACGTCGGCACCGTCCACGATCATCCGCGCCAGCACGTCCTTTGCCAAGGCGCGCCCGGCCTCCCATTTGTTGAAAGGGTCGGTGTCATGCGCCAGAAGGAACGCCCGATCTTGGGCGGATACCGCGCGGTCTAAGACCACGGGTGCGGAAAACCCGCGCAGGATTGACGCTATGGGCCGGGTCGAGGCTGCAACGCCAGCCGCCCCCTGCCGCCAGCCATCTGGCGTGCTGTGGAAGGAAAAGGACTGCACGGGTTCTGTCATTTCCAGCACGGTCGTCGGCATCACCTCATCCCCATTGGGGTTCAGCAGACCCACGGCAATCGGGATCAGCTTGGGGTCTTTGTGGGGCTGGCCGGGGGTGGGTGGGTTTTCCTGTGCGAAGGTCAGGGTGAACACGCCTGTCTCTGCCTGCCAGTCTTCCGTCACTGTCACGCGCGGGGTTCCGGCCTGTGAATACCAGCGTTTGAACTGGGTCAGATCGCGGCCCGTGGCATCCTGAAACACCGTAAGCCAGTCTTCAATCGTCGCCGCCTGCCCGTCATGGCGCGCGAAATAGAGGTCCAGCGCCGTGGCATAGCCCGTCATCGCCCACCAGCCGCTTGAGCATGCCGATCACCTCGGCCCCTTTTTCGTAAACGGTGGCGGTGTAGAAATTGTTGATCTCCACGAAAGCTCTCGGGCCGCACCGCATGGGCCAGCGGCCCGCCATCCTCGCGGAACTGCCGCCCCCGCAGGGTCAGCACATCCTCGATCCGTTTGACCGCATGGGACCGCATGTCGCCGGTGAACTGCTGGTCGCGGAACACGGTCAGGCCTTCCTTCAGGCACAGTTGAAACCAGTCGCGGCAGGTGATGCGGTTGCCGGTCCAGTTGTGGAAATATTCATGCGCGATGATCGCCTCGATGCGGCCAAAATCGTCATCGGTGGCGGTTTCGGGGCTGGCCAGAACGTATTTGGAGTTGAAGATGTTCAGCCCCTTGTTCTCCATCGCGCCCATGTTGAAATCATCAACCGCGACGATGTTGAACACGTCCAGATCGTATTCGCGCCCGTAAACCTGTTCATCCCACTTCATCGACCGGATCAGGCTGTCCATCGCATAGGCGCAGCGGTCCTGATCGCCGTCCCGCACCCAGATGTTCAGCGCCACTTCGCGGCCTGACATCGTGGTGAAGGGGGCCGAATGGGCCACCAGATCGCCCGCGACCAGTGCAAACAGATAGGACGGTTTGGGCCAGGGATCATCCCATTCGGCCCAGCCCGCCCCCTGCCCCACCAGATTGCCGTTCGACAGCAGCACCGGAAGGTCCGCCTCAACCCGCACCCGGAAGGTTGCCATCACATCGGGGCGGTCGGGGTAGAAGGTGATCTTGCGAAAGCCTTCGGCCTCGCATTGCGTGCAATACATGCCTTTCGACATATACAGCCCCTCCAGCGCCGTGTTGGCGGCGGGGGCAATCTCTACCTCGGTCTGCAGCGTGAATGGACCTTGCGGCAACAGACTTGCCGCCAGTGTCAGGCCGGTGTCATCCGGCGTCACCGCCACCGGCATGCCATCAACGGTCAGCGAGATAAGGCGCAGACCCTCGCCCATCAGCCGCAAATCCTGCCCGGGGCTGGCCGCCGGATTGGGGGAAAACACCATTTGCGCCGTCACCCGGGTGGCATCGGGGGCAAGGCGAAACGTCAGCGCGACCTTGTCCACCAGATGCGAATAGGGGGCGTAATCCGCCAGATGAATGGTGCGCGGCGCGTGATCGGTCAACATGTCCTGCCTGTTTCTGCGGGGAACCGGTGATGGTTCGCGCACGTTATCCCCGAAGTGAACAGTCTTCAACGCGCCCTGTTTCGCGCAACCGGAAGGAAATCAGATGTCCGCCCCGCAAACCAATATCGAAACGCAAAAGCGCCGGCACCGTGGCCCGATCATCGGGATCATCGCGGTGGTGGTTTTTGCCTTGGGCCTGTTGTTCGTGCAGATGATGAATGTGGCCAAGGATGGCACGCCGGTAGACAGCGGTGCTGCCCAGATTGACGGCCGCACCGGCGAAACCGTTCCGGATTCTGCCCCCGCCGCAGCAGCCCCCGTCACACCTGCCCCGGCCCCCTGATAGCCGGAGGATCATCGGCAGGTCTTTACGAATCCGCACAGCGTGTGCGATAGATGTTCTATGAATGTTCTGATGTGGTTCAAGCGCGACCTGCGCCTGTCTGACACCCCGGCGCTTGTTCTGGCGTCGGGGTTGGGGGCGGTTGTGCCGGTCTACGTGGTAGAGCCGGACTATTGGGCGTTGCCCGACACCTCTGCGCGTCAATGGGCCTTGGTGGCCGAGGCTTTGGCCGATCTGCGCGCCAGCCTTGCGAACCGGGGCCTGCCGCTGATCGTGCGGGTGGGAGACGCGGTTGAGGTGTTGGACCGTCTGGCCCGCCAGCATCACATTGCCCAGATCATCAGCCATGAAGAAACCGGCAACCTGTGGACTTATGCCCGCGATCTTCGCGTCGCCGCATGGGCGCGGCAAAGCGGCATCCGCTGGCAGGAATTGCCACAATGCGGGGTGGTGCGGCGGTTGCGCGGGCGGGATGGCTGGGCCGCGCTGCGTGACGGCTTCATGACCCAGCCTGTGGCCGAACTTGGCACAATCACTGCGGTACCCGGTCTGTCCGCTGTGGAACCCGGAAATATTCCCACGGCGCGCGGGTTGCGGTTGGCAGAGGATCCCTGCCCGCATCGTCAGACCGGGGGGGCCGCGCAGGCACAATCCACGCTGGACAGTTTTCTAAGCCACCGGGGGCAACCCTACCGGACCGCCATGTCATCACCACTGTCAGGCGAACGCGCCTGTTCGCGGTTGTCGCCCCACATCGCAGTTGGGGCGTTGTCACTGCGCGAGGTTGTGCAGGCCACCACGGCACGGGCGGCGGAAAAACCCGGCGGGCAATGGGCTGGCGCATTAGCCAGCTTTCAATCGCGTCTGGCATGGCGCGATCATTTCGTGCAAAAACTGGAAGATCAGCCATCCATTGAAACCCGCTGCCTGCATCCGGGTGCCGAAGCCCTGCGCCCCCGCCACAGTGATGCTGCCCTGCTGCGGGCGTGGTCGGTGGGGGATACGGGGTTGCCGTTTCTGGATGCCTGCATGCGCTATCTGAACGCGACGGGGTGGTTGAATTTCAGGATGCGGGCGATGGTGATGGCGGTGGGTTCGTACCATCTTTGGCTGGACTGGCGGCAGACCGGGGCTGTGCTGGCGCGCAGGTTCACGGATTATGAACCCGGCATCCATTGGCCACAGGTGCAGATGCAGTCGGGCACCACCGGGATCAACGTGCCCCGCATCTATAACCCCGTGAAGCAAGGGCTGGACCAGGATCCGACAGGTGCCTTCACCCGCCGCTGGTGCCCGGAACTCGCCGCCGTGCCGGATGCGTTCTTGCAGCAACCGTGGAAATGGCCGGGTGCGCAAAG
Source organism: uncultured Alphaproteobacteria bacterium (assembly GCA_963772935.1). GTDB lineage: Bacteria > Pseudomonadota > Alphaproteobacteria > Rhodobacterales > Rhodobacteraceae > JANNNF01. The sequence continues at coordinate 1,189,344 of CAVYZK010000009.1, forward strand.
GCTGCTGGGGCGGCGTTATCCTGAACCCGTTGTCGATGTCACCGCAGCCGCGCGTGCGGCGCGTGATGCGGTGTTTGGCGCGCGCAAGGCCCCCGGCTTTGGCGCACAGGCGGCAGCGATCGTGGACCGACACGCCAGCCGTGCTGATCCCCGCTTTGTCAACGATCGCGCCCGCCCCCGCCGCAGCACCCGCGTGCCCGCAGCACAACTGAGCCTTGATCTGTAATGGCGAAAATGGTCAGGAAAGGCGATCTGCCGACCAAAATCTGCGCCACCTGTGGCAAGCCATTCACCTGGCGCAAGAAGTGGGAAAAGGTCTGGGCGGAGGTGCGGTATTGTTCCGACCGCTGCCGGGGGGCCAAGCCAAGCGCACCGCCGCCCCGGACCTGATCCGGGGCCTCGACCTAGTGAATGGTCTAAAGCCCCGCCGACAGCGCGTTTAGCTGATCGGCACAGGTGCCCCAACCGTCGTGAAACCCCATCTCCTCGTGCTGATCACGGATAGCCTTGTCCTTGTGCATCGCAAGCGCCCGGTAGAGCGTGCCCGTCCCTTCCGGCTCCATCGTGATGATCGCGGTAAAGCCGAACATCGCAGCTCCCGCCGGGCGAAATCCTGCAACCAATGCGTCGGTAAACACGATGCGGCGTTCGGGCACCACGTCCAGAATGCAGCCTTCCAGCCCGTTGTCGCCGTGATCCGGGATCACCATCAGCGTGTAAAACCGCCCGCCGGGCACCAGATCCACCACCATGTCACGGATCCAGACGGGTTTGGGCACCCACCATTGCTTCATCAGTTCAACCTCGGACCAGCAGCGCCAGACCTTGGCGGGGGGTGCCGTGAAATGCCGGATCAGTTCAAGGTCGGTTTCGGGGTTAAGCTCCATTGTCATCCTCCAAAGTATCAAGGAAAGCTTCCAGCCGGTCGGTCTGGGCGGTCCATTCGTCGCGCCGGGTCGCGAGCCAATCGCCGGCGAACTGCATCGCCTCGGGCCGGACCCGGCATATGCGCGTGCGGCTTTGCTTGTCCGTGGCGATCAGCCCCGCTGTTTCCAGCACCGACAGGTGGCGCAGCACTGTGGGCAGCGCAAGCCCGGTGGGCCGCGCCAGCACCGTCACCGCCACTTCGCCCGCACCGATGCGCGCCAGCATCGCCCGCCGCGTCGGGTCGGATAATGCGTGAAAAATCAGCGACAGGTCGGGATCATGCTTAGCCATTACGCTAACTATCACGCCCGCGCAATCCGCGCAACATCGGTATGGATTTTCAATGCAATCCAGAAGGTCTTGCCCCAGCCTGCCAGCAAAGCGAAGCCCGGGTTTTCTTGCCCTGCCCCCACGACCGCGGCTATTGTGTGCCATCGCATACCATTCGAAAGGCGTCCCCCATGGCTCAGCGCATCATCCTTGGCGGATTGCAGGTGGATACCCGCCTTGCCAGTTTTGTCGCCGATCACGCCCTGCCCGGCACCGGGATAGCCCCTGATACGTTCTGGGCCGGTTTCGGGGCGGCACAAGCCACCCTTGGCCCCCGGATTGCCGCCGCCCTTGCCACCCGCGAAACCATGCAGCAGCAGATCGACGCGTGGCACATCGCCCGCCGAACCCAGCCGCATGATGCCGCCGCCTACAGCGCCTTTCTGACCCAGATCGGCTATCTGGTGCCAGAACCCGCCGATTTTCAGATTGAGACCACAGGCGTAGACCCTGAAATGGCCCTGATCCCCGGGCCGCAACTGGTGGTCCCGGTGATGAACGCGCGCTATGCGCTGAACGCGGCCAATGCGCGGTGGGGCAGCCTGTACGACGCATTGTACGGCACCGATGCCATGGGCGACCTGCCCACCAGCCCCGCCTATGATCCTGCCCGCGGCGCACGCGTCATCGCATGGGGCCGCGCGTTTCTCGATGACGTGGCCCCCTTGACCACAGGGTCACACGCCGATGTTTCCCGCTATGCCGTGGTGGATGGCGCCCTGCACCCCGCATTGAAAACACCCGGCCAGTTTGCAGGCTATCGCGGCAGTGCCGACGCCCCCGACGCCATTCTGTTGCAAAACAATGGCCTGCATATCCTGCTCCGCATCGACACCGCCCAAGGCATCGGCGCGCAAGACAGGGCGGGCGTGTCGGATATTCAGCTTGAATCCGCGCTGTCGGCGATCATGGATTGTGAAGACTCGGTCGCGGCTGTGGATGCCCCCGACAAGGTGCTGGCCTATACCAACTGGCTGGGCCTGATGCGCGGCGATCTGGCGGAGGACCTGGTCAAGAATGGCCGCACCCAGACCCGCCGCCTTGCCCCCGACATGGCCTTTACCGCGCCGGATGGCGGTGAGGTCACCCTCAAAGGCCGCGCCCTGATGCTGGTGCGCAATGTGGGCCACCTGATGACCACGCCCGCCATTCTGGATGCCAATGGCCATGAGATTTCCGAAGGCCTGATGGATGCCTTTGTCACCACCCTCTGCGCCCTGCACGACCTGCAAAAGGACGGCGGCATCCGCAATTCCACCACCGGGTCGGTTTATGTGGTGAAACCCAAGATGCACGGCCCGGATGAAGTCGCCCTGACCTGCGCCATTTTCGACGCCGTGGAAGCCACCCTTAACCTGCCCGCCAACACGGTGAAACTGGGCATCATGGACGAGGAACGCCGCACCTCGGCCAACCTCAAGGCCTGCATCCACGCCGCCAAACACCGTGTCGCCTTCATCAACACTGGCTTCCTCGACCGCACTGGGGATGAGATTCACACCAGCATGGAAGCCGGGCCCATGGTGCCCAAGGGCGAGATGCGGGGTCAAGCGTGGATCAAGGCCTATGAGGATCGCAATGTCGATATCGGCCTTGCCTGCGGCCTCAAGGGGCGCGCGCAGATCGGCAAAGGCATGTGGGCGATGCCCGACCTGATGGCCGATATGCTGGCGCAGAAACAGGCGCACCCGATGGCCGGGGCCACCTGCGCCTGGGTGCCCTCGCCCACCGCTGCCACCCTGCATGCCACGCATTACCACCGCGTCGATGTGCTGGCGCGGCAGACCGAAATCGCCTCACAAGCCCCGCGCGCGACGCTGGACCAGTTGCTGACGATCCCGCTGGCCGCCGGACAAAACTGGTCGCCCGACGCGATCCAGTCCGAGGTCGATAACAACGCCCAAGGCATTCTGGGCTATGTTGTTCGCTGGGTTGATCAGGGCATTGGCTGCTCCAAGGTGCCCGATATCCATGATGTCGGGTTGATGGAGGACCGCGCCACCTGCCGCATCTCGGCGCAGGCCTTGGCGAACTGGCTGCACCATGGCGTGATTTCCGAACATCAGGTCATGGCCACCCTGCGCAAGATGGCGCTTGTGGTGGACCGCCAGAATGCGGGCGATGCGGCCTACACCCCGATGGCCCCCGGTTTTGACGGGCCAGCGTTTCTTGCCGCCTGCGATCTGGTTCTGCAGGGCCGCACCCAACCCTCAGGCTACACCGAACCCGTCCTGCATGCCCGCCGCCTGCAAGCCAAGGGCTGACGCCGCGAATTGCTCTTTTCCAAATACTCCCCCCGGAGGGCCAACGCCGGGGTCAAGCGCCCCTAGCCGAGATCAAGCGCTATGGCATGGACAGTGGTGTTCAGGTCGCCCAAGGCGGCCTGAACCGCCCGGTGCCGGGCGACGCGCGTCAGGGGGGCCAGGGCCTGCGCCCGCACCCTGATGCTGAAATGGCTGGCCCCCGACCCGTCATCGCCCGAATGCCCCGCGTGCTTGTGGCTGTCGTTCACCACCACCAATTCGTCCGGCTGAAACGCCGCGCGCAGCCGCGCTTCGATCTGGTCTTGCACAGAGATTTTGCCACTCACGGTCATTTTCCCGATCTCCCCCTTCAATCTGCCGCCAAATCCCGTAAGATCACGGCCCCGAGTCATATATGCGCCGCATAGGCTCTGTCGGAAAGGCTACACTATGTCCACCCGCCCCCCGTTCGAGTTCGACATTCGTGTGTCGTCTGACAAAAAACGCAAGAAAACCGTGCGTCGCGGCATGTCCGGCGCGTTTGAAACCTCGGTCCGCGCCTGTGACTATCCTGAATGCAAGGAACAAGGGGCTTACCGCGCGCCGAAATCGCCAGATCTGCTGGATGACTTTTTCTGGTTCTGCAAGGATCACATCCGCGAATACAACCTGAAATGGAATTTCTTTCAGGGCACCACGGATGATGAGTTTCAGAAGTTTCTCGACAAGGACCGCCTTTGGGGACGGGAAACCAAGCCCTTCAGCCAGAAAGACGATGGCCGCGCCTGGGCCCGTCTCGGCGTCAACGACCCGATGTCCTTGCTGGGCGAAAAGGCCACGCAAAATCCCGGCAAGGTGGTTGTCGCCACCTCTACCCGCAAACTGCCCCCCACCGAACGCAAGGCGCTGGAGATCCTCGACGCCCGCGACACATGGACCAAACCCGAGATTCGCAAGCAGTACAAGTCGCTGGTCAAAGACCTGCACCCCGACATGAACGGTGGCGACCGATCCGACGAGGACCGCCTGCAAGAGGTGGTCTGGGCCTGGGACCAGATCAAGGACAGCCGGTTTTTCAGGGACTAATGCGGCCTTGCGACTGGGCTAACCTGTGCTTAGGGTCGCGGCCGTCTGACGGCGGCGGCGGGCACGTCCCAACTCGCTATGGCCTGTGCGCAGGATATGGTCCGCCTCGACAGGTTCGAAATCCTTGTCGGGATGCCAGCAGACGATGGTTTGGGGCAACCGCGTCTCGAACAGAGTGCCCTTCCACACAGTCCAGGTGCCCTGCGCTTCGTGCAACGACTTTGCCTCGACAAGTTCGATGAAAATCGCGCCGCGACGGGCCTTGTTCTTTTCTATCACCGCCAGCAGGATTTCGGCAGAGCGGAGATAGCGCGAGCGGGCAAAGTGGTGACGAAATCCGCGGAAGGCGGTTAGCAGATGTCCCAAAAGCTCGGACACGTCTGATCCGGGTGCCGTCGGGATCTGGCTGTGCATGGATATCAGCGATTCATACCAAGGTGTCTCGTCCGCGCTGCCAAGGCGGCCGCTCAACTCGTCCATCATGTCAGCCAGGCCGCGCGAAGGCAGATTGTGAAGCCCCATTCATCGTCTCCTCACACTGGCTGAAGGGATGGCTCAATTCTGCCCGCCCGTCCTGCATCAGGCAACAAAATTAGCGGCCCGGCTGAAGCGTATGGCGCGGTGCCACGACCAGGAACACTGGCGGGCACCCCGCGCTTACCGCTGCATGAGATCGCCCCTGCGTTGATGTGTGAGGTGGGTGGCCTGCCCCCCCCTACGCCGCCCGGAACACCAGTGCCGCCCCGTTCAGGCAATACCGTTTGCCCGTCGGTTGCGGCCCGTCGTCGAACACATGGCCCAGATGCCCGCCGCAGCGGCGGCAATGCACTTCGGTGCGGCTGCCGAACAGGCCGGGATCATTCTTGGTGCCGATCGCGCCATCCAACGGTTGCCAGAACGACGGCCATCCGGTTCCCGAGTCGAACTTGGCTTTGGATGAAAACACCGGCAGATCGCAGCCGCCACAGTGGAACGTGCCCGCGCGTTTTTCCTGGTCCAGCGGGCTGGACCCCGCGCGTTCGGTTTCTTCCTCCCGCAGGACGGCATAAGACAACTCGCTCAGCTTCGCGCGCCACTCGGCCTCGGTCATGGTGACCTCAAATTCTGCGGCCCGCAGCGGCAAAACCCAGAGCCCGCCAGACAGCCCTGCGGCCACCGCGCCCAGCATCAGTTTGCGTCGGTTCATCGGTCTTTCCTCCCAACGGTTTCGCCCATCTTGCCAAGCAACGCGCAAATGCGGCAAAAAGTTTCATCATAGCCTTGCTGGCAGGCCTCCGTTCCGCCCCCCTTCCCCTTGCGGCCCTGCGCGATATGTTCCACAACTCGGGCGCATGTGACGCGCCATGGGCGCACAGGAAAAATAGGCACGGATATGTTGGATCAAGGCGCGAAACCGAACGAAGAAATCTCTGTCCGTGATGTGTTCGGCATTGATACCGACATGAAGGTCAAGGGCTTTGCCGAACGGTCCGACCGCGTGCCCGACATCGACACCACCTATAAGTTCGACCCCGATACCACGCTCGCCATCCTTGCGGGCTTTGCCTACAACCGCCGCGTGATGATCCAAGGCTATCACGGCACGGGCAAATCGACGCATATCGAACAGGTGGCGGCGCGGCTGAACTGGCCTTGTGTGCGGGTCAACCTTGACAGCCATATCAGCCGGATCGACCTGATCGGCAAGGACGCGATCAAGCTGCGCGACGGCAAGCAGGTGACCGAATTCCACGAAGGCATTCTGCCTTGGGCCTTGCGCAATCAGGTGGCCATCGTGTTCGACGAATACGATGCGGGCCGGGCGGATGTGATGTTCGTGATCCAGCGCGTGCTGGAACATGACGGCAAGCTGACCCTGCTGGACCAGAATGAGATCATCACGCCGAACCCCTATTTCCGCCTGTTCGCCACGTCGAACACCGTCGGTCTGGGCGATACCACGGGCCTGTACCATGGCACCCAGCAGATCAACCAGGCGCAGATGGACCGCTGGTCGTTGGTCGCGACGCTGAACTACCTGAGCCACGATGCCGAAACCGCCATCGTGCTGGCCAAGTCGCCGCATTACAACACCGACAAGGGCCGCAAGATCATCAGCCAGATGGTCACCGTGGCCGACCTGACCCGGACCGCCTTCATGAACGGCGATCTGTCCACCGTGATGTCGCCGCGCACCGTGCTGAACTGGGCCTACAACGCCGAGATTTTCCGCAACGTGGGCTATGCGTTCCGGCTGTCGTTCCTGAACAAATGTGACGAGCTGGAACGCCAGACCGTGGCCGAGTTCTATCAGCGCTGCTTTGCCGAGGAACTGCCGGAAAGCGCCGCCAGCATGGCGATGAAATGAAGTTTGGGGCGGCCATACTGATTGCCGCCCTCGCTTGCCCTGCCCATGCCGCCGACCCGCTGTACCCCGACGCGCAATGCGCGGCCTTCGTGCTGGGTCGGGATGATTACGCCAGGCGGTCGGCCTACTTGCCCCGCACCCCGGGTGATATCGCGCTTGCCGCCGCCTTCAGGGATAAGGCGGTGCGTCTGAATGGGGGGAAGGCGGCAAAGATCGACGCCTTCATAGCCTCTGAACGCGCCGTGATGGCCTTCATGGTTGAGGCCTACATCTTTGGCGGTGACGACCAAAGCCGCGACATGCACGACAGGCTGGCAGAAATCTGTCTTCCGTAGGATGGGCAGTTCGCGCGAATATCGAGCATCGAAAATCGCGTTTGTCCATCTTCCCTAAACGCTTCCTTAACCACTCCACCCGCACCCTTGCGGCATGACACAGTATCGCCGCCTGCGCCTACCCGGTGCCACATACTTTTTTACCGTCTGTCTGAACGACAGTACCAGCACGGTTCTGACCGACCAGATCGGGGCCTTGCGCTTTGCCTATGCCAAGACGATGGCCGAACGGCCAGTGCTGTGCCATGCGATGGTGGTGCTGCCCAACCACCTGCACGCAGTCTGGACCTTGCCGGAAGGCGACAGTGATTTTTCCGAACGCTGGCGGTTGATCAAGGCGCGGTTTTCGCGGTCTGTCGACATGGCGGAGGACCGATGTGCCAGCAAGATCGCCAAGCGCGAACGCGGGCTGTGGCAACGGCGGTTCTGGGAACATGCGGTGCGTGATGAGGCGGAGCTGGGCGGGCTGGTCAGGTATTGCCATCTGAACCCAGTGAAGCATGGGTTTGTCAGGGAACCGGGGGATTGGCCGTATTCGTCGTTTACCAGAAAGAAGGATGGTACCAGAAAGAAGGATGGGCAAATTGCCCATCCTACGATGCACTAGGTGTCAGGCCTTGGCCGCCATCGTGGCCTTCGCCCACCAGACCAGATCGTCCAGCGTCAGCTTGGCCGAGGGCAACAGCGCGCCTTCGATGTCGGCCAGATTGCCCGAACCGCCCATGCCGGGATGCACCTTCCAGAAATCACCGCCGCCGATATGCACGGCGTTGCGGGTCGGCACCATGTGCAACTCGACCCCGATCATCCGCAGATGCTCCAGCGCGCGCGCGCCGCCCATCGAGCCGTAAGCGATCGCTGCCATCGGTTTTTTCGCCCATTCGACATAGGCCTGATCCATCGCGTTCTTCAGCGCGCCGGTGACGGAATGGTTGTACTCGGCAACCACAAAGATGTAGCCGTCATAGCCACCGATCTTTTTCTGCCACGCAACAGCGGCAGGATTGGACGAGGGCATATAGGCGTTCGACGCCGGTTCATCGAACAGCGGCAGGTCGAAGTCGCGCAGATCGACCAACTCGACGGTCATATCCTCGCGCGCCTGCGCCTGTGCCAGCATCCATTGCGCCGGGATATCGGCAAAGCGGGTCTTGCGGGTAGACCCGATGATCAAGGCGATTTTTGGTTTTGCGGTCATGGCGGCATCCAATCCAAGCGGTTTCATCTGCGCCGCAGTGTGCCCTAATCACCCGCCCACGCAACTGCGCAGATCGGAATAGGCGCTGTGCATTCCTGCAAGAGACCGTGGCGGGGTCTTGCGCGTGATCGGGCGGAATGGTTTATCTGGGGCCATGACCAAACCGAATGACAACCCCGCCGATCCGTTCAAGAAGGCCCTCGCCGAGGCCACGAAAACCATGGCCAACGACCCTGACCTTGCGGTCAGCTATTCGGTCGATCCGCCGGGCATGAACAAGGATGGCATCCGCCTGCCGCAGGTCAGCCGCCGGATGACCCGGGACGAGGTGCTGCTGGCCCGTGGCACCGCCGACGCATTTGCCCTTCGCCGCAAGTTCCATTCCGAGGTGACCAACACCCGCTATGCCCCGACCGGGGCTTTGGCGCGCGAGATTTACGATGCGATGGAAATCGCCCGATGCGAGGCTGTCGGCGCACGCGCGATGCCGGGCACCGCGGGCAACATCGACGCCAAGATCGCGTGGGAGGCCGACCGCAAGGGATATGGCCAGATCACATCGGCACAGGATGCGCCGTTGCCGGTCGCGGCGGGGTATCTCGTGCGCCATCTGGCGACCGGGCGGCCCCTGCCAAAATCGGCGGCCAATGTGATGGACCTGTGGCGCGGGTTTATCGAGGAACAGGCGGCGGGCAGCTTGGGCGACATCGACCATGTGCTGGGCGATCAGGCCGCTTTTGCGCGTCTGGCCCGCAAGGTGATTTCCGATCTTGGCTATGGTGATCAGTTGGGCGACGACCCCGACCAGTCTGATGACGATCAGGGCGAGGAAGCGCAGGACGATCAGGAGGCCCCCGAGTCACAAGGTGAGGAGGAGCAGGAATTGGACGAGTCCGAGGCCAGCCCCGAGCGCAGTCAGGAAGATCAGCAGGACCAGTCTCAGGCGCAGGTCTCGATGGAAGACTCTGCCGAGATGGAGCAGGGCGACGAGGCCGAACTGCCCGAAGGCGAGGCCCCGCTGGAACCGCCCGCGCCTGCTCCCTATTCGGATGCCGACCCGAACTACACCGTCTATACCACGGATTTTGATGAGGAAATCCGCGCCGAGGATCTGGCCGAACCCGCCGAGCTGGAACGCCTGCGGGCGTATCTCGATCAGCAGTTGGAACCGTTGAAAGGCGCGGTCAGCCGCCTTGCCAACAAGCTGCAACGCCGCCTGCAGGCCCAACAGAACCGTAGCTGGGAGTTTGATCTGGAGGAGGGCACGCTGGACGCAGGGCGCCTTGCGCGCGTCGTAGCCAACCCGACCACGCCGCTGTCGTTCAAGCGCGAAAAGGACACCGAATTCCGCGATACCTGCGTGACGCTGTTGCTGGACAACTCGGGTTCCATGCGCGGACGGCCGATTTCCATCGCAGCGATTTGTGCCGATGTGCTGGCCCGCACGCTGGAACGCTGTTCGGTGAAGGTGGAGATTCTGGGCTTCACCACCCGCGCGTGGAAGGGTGGGCAGAGCCGCGAGCGTTGGCTCGCGCAGGGGCGCGCGCAGGCACCGGGGCGGCTGAACGATCTGCGTCACATCATCTACAAATCGGCGGATGCGCCATGGCGCAGGGTGCGGCCCAATCTGGGGCTGATGATGAAAGAAGGCCTCTTGAAGGAAAACATCGACGGCGAGGCGCTGGAATGGTCGCACCGCCGCCTGATGGGCCGACCCGAGGCGCGCAAGATCCTGATGGTGATTTCTGATGGTGCGCCGGTCGATGACAGCACCCTGTCGGTCAACCCTGCCAATTATCTGGAAAAACACCTGCGCGACGTGATCGCCATGGTCGAACGCCGCCGCGCTGTGGAACTGATCGCCATCGGCATCGGCCATGACGTGACGCGGTATTACAACCGCGCTGTCACGATCACCGATGTGGAACAACTCGCTGGCGCGATGACCGAGCAACTGGCGGGATTGTTCGAGGTGGACCCGAAGAAACGCGGGCGGTCTGCGCTGCGCAAGGCCGGGTAGAGGGGGCTGTCTGCCCCCTCATCGCTGACGCTCCTCACCCCCGAGGATATTTGAGCCAAGATAAAGGGCCGAGTTATGTTCCAGACCTTCGACTCCACCGCCAGCCCCGACCAAGGCCCGGCACGGCTGGCCGCCCTGCGGGATGCCATGGCGCGCGAGGGGGTGGAGGGGTTCATCATTCCCCGCGCCGATGCGCATCAGGGGGAATACGTGGCGCATCGGGATGAGAGGCTGCAATGGCTGACCGGGTTTACCGGGTCGGCGGGGTTTGCGGTTGTGCTGCCAAGTGTGGCGGGGGTGTTCATCGACGGGCGTTACCGGGTGCAGGTCAAGCATCAAGTGGCGCTGTCGGATTTTACGCCAGTGCCCTGGCCCGAGACCAAGCCCGGCGACTGGATCAGGGCTCATCTGCCTGCCGGGGTGGTGGGGTTCGACCCGTGGCTGCACACGGCGGATGAGGTGGAAAAGCTGGAGGCCGCATTGGCGGGCAGCGGCGTGACGCTGCGCCCCATCCGCAATCTGGTGGATGCCGTTTGGCCCGATCAGCCAGAGGCCCCGATGGGCGCGGCCTTTGCGCATCCGGACGCGATTGCGGGAGAAACAAGTGCCGACAAGCGGGCGCGGCTGGCGGAAGGCTTGCGCCGCGCGGGGCAGCGGGCGGCGGTGATTACCTTGCCGGACAGTCTGTGCTGGCTGTTGAACATTCGCGGTGCGGATGTAGCGCGTAACCCTATTCTGCACGGGTTTGCCGTGCTGCATGATGATGCGCGCGTGACCCTTTATGCCGAGGCCGCGAAGTTTGACGACGCCACCCGCGCGCATCTGGGGGCGCATGTGACCTTGCGCCCGCCCTTGGCCTTTGTGCCTGCCTTGCACACTCTGCAAGGCCCGGTGCGGGTGGATAAGGGAACCGCCCCATTGGCCGTATCGGCGGAACTGACCGAGGCCGGGGTTGCGGTTGCATGGGGCGATGATCCCTGCCGCCTGCCCAAGGCCCGCAAGACAGCGGCCGAGGTGCAGGGCATGCGCGACGCGCATCTGCGCGACGGGGCGGCAGTGGTGGAGTTTCTGGCTTGGCTCGACGCCCAAAGCCCCAAGGGCGGCCTGTCCGAGATTGACGTGGTGCGTGCCCTTGAAGGCTATCGCCGCGCCACCAATGCGCTGCATGACATCAGCTTTGACACCATCAGCGGGTCCGGGCCGAACGGTGCGATCATGCACTACCGGGTGACAGAGACGACCAACCGGGCCATCGGTGCGAATGAACTGCTTTTGGTGGATTCTGGGGCGCAGTACCGCGATGGCACGACAGATATCACCCGCACCATCGCCATCGGCGATCCGGGCGATGAGGCGCGCGTATGCTACACCGCTGTGTTGCAGGGGATGATTGCCATCAGCCGGGCCCGCTGGCCCAAGGGTCTTGCCGGGCGCGATCTGGACCCTTTGGCGCGCGCGCCGCTGTGGGTGCAGGGTATGGATTTTGACCATGGCACAGGGCATGGGGTCGGGGCGTTTCTGTCCGTGCATGAAGGGCCGCAGCGGTTGAGCCGCATTTCCGAGGTGCCGCTGGAACAAGGGATGATCCTGTCGAACGAGCCGGGCTATTACCGCGAAGGGGCCTTCGGCATCCGCCTCGAAAACCTGATCGTGGTGCAGGACGCACCGCCTCTTGGCGACAACCGCGCGCAGTTTTGTTTTGAGACGCTGACCTTCGTGCCGTTTGATCGCCGCCTGATTTTGACGGACCTTCTGTCGCCGGGCGAAGGCGCGTGGATCGATGCCTATCACGCCGAGGTGCAGGCGAAAATCGCACCCCGTCTGGGTCCGCAGGCGTCAAGCTGGCTGAAGGCGGCCTGCCTGCCGCTTTGAGGTGCCGCACTGCGTAACACGCCCTAGGCGGCGGCAAATGGCCGAAGCACAACCTGTGGGTTGTGACGGCCAGCCGTGGCTGGCATGGTTTTGCAAAGCTATTCCGCTTTCGGAGCCATTTTATATGTCGTCACAAATTCACATCCGCACCGCCGCAAGCACCTGGACCATTCGCGCGGGCGGCGCGTTGGTCGGGCAAAGCGACCGGGCGCTGGAACTCACCGAAGGGTCCGCGCCGTCTGTGGTCTACTTCCCGCGCGACGATGTGAAGATGGCGATGTTGCAGCGCACGGACCGTGCCACAACCTGCCCGCATAAGGGGGTGGCAAGCTATTATTCGATCATCACCCCGACCGGCACCATCGACAATGCGGTGTGGTCTTATGAAACCCCCAAGGCGCAGATGGGCGCGATTGCAGGGCATCTGGCGTTCTACCCGGACCGCGTGTTGCTGGAACAGCGCTAACCCGCAGCCGCCACCTGACGGATACGGTCCACCATCGCGCGCACCCCGTTGGAGCGTTGCGAGGAAAGATGCTCATTCAGCCCCAGCCTACCAAGCTCGGCATGGGCGTCCACCGTGGCCACCTGCGCCAGCGGCACCCCGGAATACAGCGCGTGCAACACCGCGATCAGCCCCTGGACGATCATGGCGTCGCTGGCCCCTTCGAAATCGAACACGCCGCCCGCAACCACCGGTCGCAGCCAGACCTGCGACGCGCAGCCCTGCACCTTCAATGCGGGTACCTTGAAGCTGTCGCCCAAGGGCGGCATGGCCTTGCCCAATTCGATCACATGGCGATAGCGATCTTCCCAATCGTCCAGAAAGGCAAAGGTCTCGGCAATGTCTTCAAAGGCGGCGGTGGCCATGGCGATCTCCTGCGTCTTGGGCCTGAGGTAGTCTTTGTGGCCGCAAACGTCCAGTCCATGGCAACAGCACACAGGCGGCGGGGCTTTTCAAACCCTGCGCCATGGGCTACCCAAAGACAGCCGAAGTGGGAGATGCCCGGATGACTGCCCGCCTGTTTGTGACCCTTGCGCTTGTGCTTGGCCTGTCTGGTGGGCTTGCTGCCTGCGGCAAGTCTCGGCTGAACCCGTTCAACTGGTTTGGCGGGTCGGAACAGCGCGCCAAGCTGGACCCGGTGCCGGTCAAAGGGGCGGATGTGCGTGCGCTTGCGTCAGACGTGCTGTCCATGTCGGTGGACCCGTTGCCGGGGGGGGCGATTGTCCGTGCAACGGGCCGCACGCCGACCCAAGGCTGGTGGGATGCCGAACTGGTGCCGCGCCCGGTTGGCGACGATGGCGTGCTGGTGCTGGATTTCCGCATTTTCCCGCCGATCACCGCCACCGACGTGAACACGCCACAATCGCGCGAAGTGACCGTCGCCATCTACCTGTCAGACATAAAGCTGGAACCGCTGAGCGAGATTGTCATTCAGGGTCAGGGCAACGCGCGGTCAAGCCGCCGATAAAGCGGTTCGTGGTGTGACGGAAACAACGATTGCACGCAAACCTGAACCTCTTTCACCGCCCGCACCTAGGCCCCTGACACCCCGGCCTCGGCAAAGGTGGCCATGCCAGACAGGCAGGCCACGGCGCCCTGCACGATACCAATCGCCAGTGCCGCCCCCGACCCTTCGCCCAACCGCAGGCCAAGCGCCAAGAGAGGCTCTTTTTCCAGCGCCGTCAGCAGCCGCGCATGGGCGGCCTCATCGCTTTGATGGCCCGCGATGCAATGATCCAGCGCCCCCGGGGCGCTTTTGTGCAGCACTGCCGCCGCCGCACAGGCGATAAACCCGTCAAGGATCACCGGTACCCGTTCCACCCGCGCCCGGGCCATGGCACCTGCCATCGCCGCAATCTCGCGCCCGCCAAGGCAGCGCAGCACCTGCAGCGGGTCTGACAGCACATCCGCATGGCGCGCGATACCTTGGGCCACGACAGCGCGTTTCAACGCAAGGCCCGCATCATCCACCCCCGTGCCGCGCCCGACCCAATCCGCCGGATAGCCGCCAAACAATGCGGTTGAAATGGCCGCCGCCGACGTGGTGTTGCCGATGCCCATCTCGCCCACGACCAGCAGGTCTGCCTGCGGGTTCACGGCGTCCCACCCGGCTTGCAGCGCACTCAGCACCTCGGCCTCGGTCATGGCAGCGGTTTCGGTGAAATCGGCAGTCGGCTGATCAAGGTCCAACGCAACCACGCTCATCTGCGCCCCATAGCAGCGGGCAAGCTGGTTGATCGCAGCCCCACCGGCGCGAAAGTTGGCGACCATTTGCACCGTCACTTCGGGCGGAAAGGCCGACACGCCGCGCGCGGCAACCCCGTGATTTCCGGCAAAGATGATGATCTGGGGATTTGCCGCGCGGGGTTTTTCCACACCCTGCCAGCCCGCCACCCATACGCCTACATCCTCCAGCCGCCCCAATGCCCCCGGCGGTTTGGTCAGTTGGCCATTGCGGGCCGTTGCGGCGGCAAACGCCGCTTCATCCGGCCCCGAAAACGTCGTCAGAACAGTGCGGAAGGCCGAGAGGCTGTCGAAGGGGGGCATGATGACTCCGATTGATCCTGATGCCGCTTCGGGCTACCCGATGCAGGGGTAAAGGGCCAGCCGGGAAAGGGCGTTTCAATGCGGAACAGCGACACCATCGGCAGGCTGTGGGGCGATCTGCTGTCTGGCTTTGCTCTGCTGACACGGCTGCCGCTGCCCGACCATGCCCCGCGCGGGGCGGCGTCGGCCTGGGGCTGGCCGGTGGTGGGGGCAGTGGTTGGTGGGCTGGCAGCCGTGGTTGGGCTTGTGGCGCAGGGCGGGGGCCTGCCTGTGGGGGTGACGGCGGCATTGGTGCTGGCGGCCCAGGCCGCGCTGACCGGGGGGCTGCACGAGGATGGGCTGGCCGATACCGCCGACGGGCTGTTCGGCGGTTGGACCCGCGACCGGCGGCTGGAGATCATGAAGGACAGCCGCATCGGCAGCTACGGCGCACTTGCGCTGATCTTTGCAAGCCTTGCGAAATGGTCGGCACTGGTGGCCATAATCGGTGCCGGCGGCTTGGCCCCTGCGCTGATCGCGGCGGGAGCCACGTCGCGCGCGATGATGGGCGTGGTGATGGCCGCCCTGCCGCCTGCCCGCGCAAACGGGCTTGCGCATGGCGTGGGGCGACCGTCGCCTGCGGTGGCGGCGGTAGGCTTGGGGCTGGGGCTGGCGGTGGCCGTGCTGGCCATCGGGGGCACCGGGTTTGCGATGGTGATGGCCGGGCTGGTCACAACGACCGGGCTGGCGCTGCTTGCACGCGCCAAGATCGGCGGGCAGACGGGCGATATTCTGGGCGCCACCCAGCAACTGGCCGATCTGGCCGCCCTGTCGGTGGTGGCGGCGGCCCTGACATAAGGGCCGCCGCATTGATTATACGAACAACTCAAAATTGCTTGCGGACAGACTGTTCACATTGGTCAGCACCACAATGGCCACCGCCGCCGTACTGCCCGTCCCATCCACATCCCAATAGAGCGTGTCATTGGCTGCGTTGAAGATGAAGGTGCCGACGTTCGAGGTGGCCGCAGTCCCGTTCACCAATGTCAGCGTGGTGGACATGCCGACAAACTCGGTCACCCCGAACCCCACCTGATCGACGCTGGCCACAAAGTCCGTTACACGGTCACCATCGCCGAATTCGTGATCGCCGTACCAATAAAAGCCATCCGCGCCAACGCCACCTGTCAGAATATCGGTGCCATCGCCGCCTTCGAGTTCATTGAATTCGGCATTCCCTTTCAGCGTGTCATTGGCCTGACCACCATACAGTGCCTCAATGCTGGTCACACTTTCGACATTACCAAAACCATCATTCAGAATCTGGTTGTTAGCGCGCGACAGATCGACATTGACGCCGGTTGGTACGGTGTCCCCGAACCACCGCCCGAAGTTGATGGAGTTCAAATCCATCTCCTCCGTTGTAGGTATCGCGCCCTTCGCCGCCGCTGAACTGATTATTCATTCGGCTGCCATTGAACGTGTCGTTATAGCGGGTGCCAACCACCCGTTCGATATCTATCACGGTGTCGATATTGCCGAACCCGTCGCGGATCGTGCCGCGAATGGACCCATTCAGATAGCTGGTTTCCAGATTGACGAGGATGCCACGAGCCCCCCCCGAATTGCTGTCATTATGGTAGCTGACCTGATCACGTCGATCCTCGGTCCGCACGCCGTTCACATCATAGCTGTCTTCGCCACCATCAAAAGTGTCGCGCCCCCGAAGACCAGTGAAACGGTCCCTATCCGAATTACCGATGAACGTGTCGTTAAATCGCGACCCTCTGAATTCTTCAAATCCGGTGAAGCGATCAGTGCCGCCCCACGGATCAAGCGCCACCCCCGTTGTGGTATTGATCGACACACCACGAAATGCGGGCGCACCTTCGTTATAGATGGTTTCGTCATATGAAAGGAAGTCATACCCGTCCCCCCCGTTCATGGTATCGTTGCCGATGCCACCCGTGACGTAATCGTCGCCCAACCCCATGTTGTAAGTGTCATTGCCATAGTCAAAGCCCACCAACCCCCGCTGATCGTCGCCCGCAGTGCCGTTGATGATGTCATTGCCTGCCATGAGATGACTCCACGCCACCTTTCCATCCGGCCCGGGTCCATCGTTGCCATCTGGCGATCGCGATCCAAACACATTGGCGTAAAACTGCGACAGGTCAGCCCCGAACGGGTTGGATTGCAAATTGGAGATGGTCAGGACTATCTGCCCAGTTGCATCATAAATCCGCACCAGCGTCATATTACCCTGAATGGGCACATTGCCGTCATACCCGAACCCCGAGCCCTGCACCAATATCCTGTAGTTCGGGAAATCCGTCCCCGTGGCAGGATAGCGGAAGGTGAAATTGGTGGCGGTTTTGGTCAGGATCGCGGTGCCGTCTACAGCCTCAAAAAGTCTGCCAGGCCAGTTGTCAAGGTCGTTGAAAAGTGCGGTCAGAGTAATGGTGGACATATCTGCTCTCCCTATGATTGAATATATGGCGACGGGGCCACGAAATCTGCGGCTTTGGCCGTTTGGGCGCTTCACACACCTTATTCTGTGCTGCCGAATCATCCGTTTCGCAAAGCAAATTTGCGGCTTTTACGGTTTTTTCGCGTCGTACAGGCTTGCCCACTTGCACCATGCAACCTCTGGCTTTTGGGGCCGCATCAAGGTATCCCGGACCAACCCCGCCAAGCTTTCCCGCCGGAGCGCCACCATGACCGCAGACACCGACTTTTCCGCCACCATCTCCTCGACCGAGGATATCATCGACGATGCCCGCAACGGGCGGATGTTCATTCTGGTGGATCATGAGGACCGCGAGAATGAAGGCGATCTGGTGATTCCGGCGCAGATGTGTACGCCGCAGGCAGTCAACTTCATGGCTACCTACGGTCGCGGGCTGATCTGCCTGACCCTGACCGGCGCGCGGATTGACCAGTTGGGCCTGCCGCTGATGGCGTCGAAAAACTCATCCCGGCATGAGACCGCCTTTACCGTGTCGATCGAGGCGCGTGAGGGGGTGGAGACCGGGATTTCGGCCCATGACCGCGCGCGCACGGTGTCTGTCGCGATCGACCCGACCAAGGGGGCGTCAGACATCGCCACCCCTGGCCATGTCTTTCCGCTGCGCACCCGCGAAGGCGGGGTGCTGGTACGTGCTGGTCATACCGAGGCCGCGACTGATATCAGCCGTCTGGCCGGGCTGAACCCTTCGGGCGTGATCTGTGAGATCATGAATGATGACGGGTCGATGGCCCGTCTGCCCGACCTGATCAGCTTTGCGCAGCGCCACGGGTTGAAGATCGGCACGATATCGGACCTGATCGCGTATCGCCGCCGCCATGATAACCTGATCAAGGAAACCTCTGTGCGGGCCGTCACCTCGGCGCATGGTGGCGATTGGCTGATGCGGGTGTTTTCCGATGACACCCAGGGGGCCGAACATGTGGTGCTGACGAAGGGCGATCTGACCGGCCCTGCCCCGGTGCTGGTGCGGGTGCATGCGCTGAACCCGCTGGAGGATGTGCTGGGCGTGGGCGGCGGCGATCTGCCTGCGGCGATGCGCCTGATTGCGGCAGAAGGGCGCGGGGCGGTGGTGCTGTTGCGCGACACCGAGACAAAGATGGTGGCCCCGGGCGAACATGCGCCGCAAACCCTGCGGCAATACGGGGTGGGCGCGCAGATATTGTCGGCGCTTGGCCTGTCGCAGATCACACTGGTGACCAATTCCCGCGCGCCAAAGGTGGTGGGGCTGGAAGCCTACGGCCTGTCCATCGCGGGCACCCGCCCGATTGCGGAGTAAATCATGGCAGCGTCCGTCACCCACCACACCCTGCCCGCCCCCAGCTTTGACAAGCCCGTCAAGCTGCTGATCGTGGTCGCCCCCTACTACAAGGATATAACCGACCAGATGGTCACGGGCGCTACGGCAGCCGCCACCGCCTGCGGGGCCGAGGTCGAGGTGATCGAGGTGCCCGGTGCGCTGGAAATGCCGACCGCTATCGCCATTGCCGACGCCCGCGCCAAATTTGATGGTTATGTCGCGCTTGGCTGCGTGATCCGGGGCGAGACCACACATTATGACACCGTGTGCAACGACAGCAGCCGCGCGATCAGCCTGATGGGGTTGCAGGGCCTGTGCATCGGCAACGGTATTCTGACGGTGGAAACCATCGCACAGGCACAGGTGCGCGCAGACGCCGCAGGGCAGAACAAAGGCGGGGGCGCGGCGCTTGCGGCCTTGCACCTGATCGCCCTTTCGCGCAAGTGGGCGTCTGCCACCAAGGGGATCGGCTTTCGCGCATGACCAAGATTGACAAGAAACAGATGAAATCTGCGGCCCGACTGTATGCGGTGCAGGCCCTGTTCCAGATGGAATCATCGGGGCAGACGGTAGAGATCATCACCCGTGAATTTGAAGACCACCGCTTTGGCGCGGTTTATGATGATGATGAGATGGCCGAAGGCGACGTGGCACATTTTCGCGCCGTGGTGTCAAAGGCCGTCGATTGGCAGGCCAAGATCGACCAGATGACCGACCGCGCGCTTGTGGCGAAATGGCCGATTGACCGCATCGACCCGGTGCTGCGCGCGCTGTTCCGCGCGGCGGGGGCGGAAATAGTGGATATGGTCACGCCCCCCAAGGTGACGATCACTGAATATGTCGATGTGGCCAAGGCGTTCTTCCCCTTGGGCAAGGAACCCAAGTTCGTGAACGCTGTGCTGGACCACATGGCGCATGAGGCAAAACCCGAAGGGTTTTGACCAAAGACGGCAGGGTGGCCCGCCGTTATCGCCGATTTCTTTGAAGAAAACGTCCCGGAGTTTTGAAAAACTCCGGGGACTGACGCTGATGGCAGGGGTCCGATCTAACGGTGCGCCTCAAACAGGCTGGCGGACCGGTCGAAAAAGCGTTTGCGGCTCGACGGGGTTTCCATGATCACCTCATGTTCCGCCCCCGGGTACAGGTCCAACTGCCCGTTGCCCCAGCCTGCCATGCGCAGATGCACCGGGGCCGGATCGACCACCTTTTCCACCGTGCCAAGCGCGCAGATGGTGGACAGCTTGGGCGCAGGCATCATCGCCAGTGCCTGACATTCCGCAAGGGCCGCATGCAGCCAGCCCAGACTGGGACCACCAAGGGCGAGGTCCGGGTGCGCCTGCACCTGACCGCGCATATAGGCCCACATATCGGCATCGGTGGTCAGCACATTGCCGGCAAACTCGGCTTCAGCGACATAGGTTTTCGCCCCTGTGCCGGGCGCATATTTATGCGCCACCCCGAACATGCCGGACAGCGAGGATATCATCTGTGCCACGGGCCGCATCCATGCCGCCATGCTGATGCCCCACATCGGCGCCGAAAATGCTGCCGCCTTGAAGGGCAGGCCCCGCATCAAGGCGCGCAGCCCGATACAGCCACCCATCGAATGCGACATCAGATAGCGCGGTTCGGGCAGGCCCATCTCATCGGCCAGGGCAAGGGCCGCGTCCAGATCAAGCTGGTATTCCGCGAAATCGGCCACATGCCCCACCATCCGGTCGGGCAAGGCGCGGTCTGCCAGCCCTTGGCCCCGCCAGTCGATCACCAGCGTTGCAAAGCCCCGCTGCGCCAGATCGCCCGCCGCACGGCCATATTTCTCGACATATTCGGTGCGGCCGGGCAGCAGAATGACCGTGCCCTTGGCACCTTCCGCCCAGACCGCCACCCGCAGGCGCACGCCGTCGGATGCGGTCAGCCACACTGCCTCGGCCCCATCGGGGGCATCGGCCACATCTGCATAAAACGGCGCGGCCTTCACCCGAGAACCGAGCCAAGCTTCATCGCCATCCCCATATCGCCATCGACAGACAATTTGCCTGTCATGAAGGCCGTGGTCGCGTTCATCTCGCCGTCCAGAATAGCCTTGAACACATCGGCATCCGCCGTCAGCGTCACATCAGCCTCATCATCGCCCGCGCGCACGCCGTCTGCGTCCAGCATGATCGCGCCATGGCCTGTCAGCACAAACTTGGCGATGCCGTCGAACCCCGACCCCACCTTGGCCTGCATCGCGGCCACCGCCTGATCAATCACGTCGCTCATCTCATTCTCCCATTCGTGACCAAGACCCTATGGTCTTTTGCCCGCACTCCGCTACCATCAAAAGTATGAAAGCACGGCTTTGGTTACACAATCATATCGTTGCGGCACTTGTGCTGCTTTTCCTCGGATGTGGGGCGGCCTTCGCACAGGACCAAGCCAAGCTGGACGACCTGTTCACCCGGCTGACCACCGCGACGGAAGGCGAGGCCGGGCGGATTGAGCGCGAGATCTGGCTGGAATGGTCGAAATCCGGCTCGCCCGCCATGGATTTGCTGCTGCAACGCGGCCGCGACGCGATGGAGGCGGGCGATACCGACGCCGCCATTGAGCATTTCACCGCCCTGATCGACCATGATCCCGCGTTTGCCGAAGGCTGGAACGCACGGGCAACCGCCTATTTCACCGCTGGTGAGTTTGGGCCGTCGATTGCCGATATCGCCCATACCCTGACCCTCAACCCGCGTCATTTTGGGGCGATGTCCGGCATGGCCACGATTCTGGAACAGTTGGGCAAACCCGAACAGGCGCTGAAAATGTGGCGGGCGGCTTTGGCTATACATCCCCATCTTGCTGGCGTAGAGGACGCCATCAAGCGGCTGGAAAAAGACGCCGAGGGGCAGGAGCTGTAAGCCATCATGGACGCGACCCCGCGGGTCACGGCGGTCCTTGGGCCGACCAATACCGGCAAGACTCATTACGCGATTGAACGGATGCTGGCGCATCGTACCGGGGTGATCGGCCTGCCCCTGCGCCTGCTTGCGCGCGAGGTGTATGACCGTGTGGTGGCCCAACGCGGCCCATCAGTGGTGGCGCTTGTCACCGGCGAAGAACGCATCGTGCCCGACCGCGCCCAGTATTGGGTCTGCACGGTTGAGGCGATGCCGCTGGAAATCGGTGCGGATTTCGTGGCGATTGACGAGATCCAGCTTTGCGCCGATGCCGACCGGGGCCACGTCTTCACCGACCGACTGCTGCGCGCGCGGGGCCTGCATGAGACGCTGTTTCTGGGGTCTGATACCATGCGGCAGGCGATTGCCAATCTGGTGCCCGGCGTGTCACCTTCATGAAACGGGATCGGTTCAGCACCCTGACCTACTCCGGGTCGAAAAAGATCAGCAGGCTGCCGCCAAGGGCCGCCATCGTCGGGTTCTCGGTCGAAAACGTTTATGCGATTGCCGAACTGATCCGCCGCCAGAAGGGCGGTTGCGCCGTGGTGATGGGGGCGCTCAGTCGCCGCGCACCCGCAATGCGCAGGTGGCGCTTTATCAGAATGGCGATGTGGATTATCTGGTGGCGACCGATGCCATCGGCATGGGGTTGAACCTTGATATCACCCATGTGGCCTTTTCCTCGACCGCCAAGTTTGATGGCCGCCGGATGCGGGCGCTCTACCCGCAAGAATTGGCGCAGATCGCGGGCCGCGCCGGGCGGCACACCGACAATGGCACCTTCGGCATCACCGGCGACGCGCGCCCGATGGATGACGAAGTGATCGAGGCGATTGAAAACCACCGCTTTGCCCCGGTGAAAAAGCTGCACTGGCGCAATGAGGTGATGGATTTCGGCACCGCCGACCGCCTGATCCGCAGTCTGGAATACCCCACCTCGAACGATTGGCTGACCCGCGCGCGGGATGCCGACGATCTGCTGGCACTGAAGGTGCTGTCTGCGATGCCCGAGGTGCAGGACAAGCTGACCAGCCCGAAACGGGTGCAACTGCTGTGGGATGTCTGCCGCATTCCTGACTTTCGCGGCAACTCTGGCCCGGAACACACCACGCTGCTGGCGCGGATTTTCGACTTTCTGGTGGGCCGGGGTCTGGGCGGCGGGCGCATTCCCGCCGACTGGCTGGCGCGGGCTGTTGCGCGGATTGATAAAACTGATGGCGATATCGACACTTTGTCGAAACGATTGGCCTATATTCGGACTTGGACCTACGTTGCCCAAAGGAAAAACTGGGTTGAAGACGAAAGCCATTGGCGGGAACAAACGCGCGCTGTAGAAGACCGCCTGTCGGATGCGCTTCACGCAGGGCTGACCCAAAGATTTGTTGATCGCCGCACAAGTGTATTGATGCGGCGGTTGAAGCAGAAGGAGGCTCTAGTGGCCGAAGTGAATGACAAAGGCGAAGTGACTGTCGAGGGCGAATTCGTCGGCAAGTTGGAGGGGTTCCGGTTCCGTCAGGATGCCTCTGGCAGCCCGGATGAGGCGCGGACCTTGCAGCAGGCCGCGATGCAGGCCCTGCGCCCGGAGTTCCATCTGCGCGCGGACCGCTTTTACAACGCGCCCGACACGGAAATGGACTTCACCGAACAGGGGGGCCTGATGTGGGGCACCACGGCGGTTGGCAAGCTGGTCAAAGGCCCGGATGTCGCCCGCCCGACGGTCGAGGCGTTTGTGGATGAAGAAGCAGGCCATGACGTGGGCGAAAAGGTCCGCCGCCGCTTGCAGCACTTCATCGACCGCAAGGTGGCAGCCCAGTTCGACCCTCTGCTGTCGATGAGCCGGGATGAAACCCTGACCGGGCTTGCCCGCGGTTTCGCCTTCCGTCTGGTCGAGGCTTTGGGCGTGATGCCGCGCGACGCGATTGCGTCCGACGTAAAGGACCTGGACCAAGAACAGCGCGGCGCGTTGCGCAAGCATGGCGTGCGGTTTGGCCAGTTCACGATCTTCCTGCCGCTGCTGCTGAAACCCGCGCCCACCCGGTTGCGGCTGGTGCTGTGGTCGCTGTTCAACGGTCTGGACGAATTTCCTGAAAGCCCGCCGCCGGGTCTGGTGACGATCCCCAATATCGCCGCCGTGCCGAAACAGCATTACACGCTGGCAGGCTATCATCCTGCTGGCACCCGCGCGATCCGCATTGATATGCTGGAACGTCTGGCAGACCTGCTGCGCGCCAAAGACAGCCGCGCGGGGTTTGAGGCGACGCCCGATATGCTGTCGATCACCGGCATGACGCTGGACCAGTTCGCCGGGCTGATGGAAGGTCTGGGCTACAAGGGCGAAAAATCCGAACGCCCCAAGGCCAAGGCCCCTGCCCCCGTTGTGGTGGTGGCCCCCGATGCGCCGATGCAGCCGATCCCGGAAGAAGTGTCGCTTCTGAACCCGGCCCCGGAACCCGAAGTGGCGGTGGTGGACCCCGACGCCCCGGCCCCGGTGGTGGAAATGGAAGGCTTCTACACCTTCACATGGGCCCCCAAACCCCGCGCCCCGCGCCCGGAACGCCCCGAGCGTGCCCCGCGTGCTGATCGTCCGCAAGGGGAACAGCCCCAAGCCGACCGTCCGCAGTCTGATCGGCCCAAATCCGACCGCCCGCGCGGCGACCGCCCCCGTGGCGACAAGCCAAAGGGCGACCGTCCGCAAGGGGATCGTGTTCAGGGTGATCGTGTTCAGGGCGACAAACCGCAGGGCGAACGTCCCCAAGGCGACCGGCCCAAATCCGACCGCCCGCAGGGCGACAAGCCGCGCTATGGCAAGTCCGATGGCAAGAACGACCGCTACAAGGGTGACAAACCGAACGACCGGCAAAAGTCGTTCGAAGCCCGCCCCCCGCGTGCTGAAAAGCCCATCGACCCGGATAACCCCTTCGCGGTTCTGGCCGCGCTGAAAACCCGGACGTAGAGAGCTTGCCGGGGCCGTCTGGTCCGAAACATGTTGGTGTCGAGCCGAAGCTCCGGCTCGACAAATGGCTCTGGCAGGCGCGGCTTTTCAAGACCCGCGCCGATGCGGCCGCCTGCGTCGAGGATGGCCATCTGCGCCTGAACAGTCAGCATTGCCACAAACCGGGGCATGGGGTGGCGGTGGGCGATACGCTGACCTTTCCGCATGGCGCGACCATCCGGGTGATCCGGATCACCGCCCTTGGCCATCGGCGCGGCCCGGCTGTCGAGGCGCAGACATTGTATGTCGATCTTGTCGCACGCGCCCCAAACCCGCCAAGCCCGCTTGAATGATCCGGCGGACTGAATTAGCTACAGTCCGCAACGCTTGATAAGGCCAAAGCCCATGACCTATGTGGTGATCGACAACTGCATCGCCTGCAAATACACCGACTGCGTCGAGGTATGTCCGGTGGACTGCTTCTACGAGGGTGAAAACATGCTGGTCATCCATCCTGACGAGTGCATCGACTGCGGCGTCTGTGAACCCGAATGCCCCGCCGATGCGATCCGGCCCGATACCGAACCGAATATGGACGAATGGGTGTCGTTCAACCGCAAATATTCGGAAATGTGGCCGGTGATCGTGACCAAGAAAGACCCGCTGCCCGACTATGAGGCGCGGGACGGCGAAACCGGCAAACGTGAGAAGTATTTCTCTGAAACGCCGGGCTTGGGGGGCTGAAGCTTTCGCTTCTGCCTTCACTGCACCGAAAACAGTGACGATTCGCACATCGATTCGGCATAAATGCTATGACCTGACGGCATATCACGCGAAAATGTAGTGATTTCAAAGGCTGCCGCCCCGAACTTGCAGTGTTGCTGCGGTTGGAATCACGCATTTTTTGTGTTATACATTCTTTACAAACCAGCATGAACGCCTGAAGCCGCTTTGGTGCTGCTCGCCCCAAGTCGGAAATCCTTGTGACAAATCAACTGCATCGCCTGAACAGACTTGTTCAGGACGATGGTTTGTCGTCGGAGAAGGGCCTTCACACCCGAGGAAGCGACTGAATGACCAAGTCTAAGAAGCCTGATTTCCGCCCGAACGAGTTTGTTGTGTACCCGGCCCATGGTGTGGGCAAAATCATGTCCATCGAGGAACAGGAAATCGCGGGCTTCACGCTGGAGCTGTTCGTGATCACGTTCGAAAAGGACAAGATGACGCTGCGGGTTCCGACCCACAAGGCCACCGAAATCGGCATGCGGTCGCTCTCGACCCCCGATGTGGTCACCAAGGCGCTGGATACGCTGAAGGGCAAGGCCAAGGTCAAGCGGGCGATGTGGTCGCGCCGTGCGCAGGAATATGAACAGAAGATCAACTCGGGCGATCTGTTGTCGATTGCCGAAGTGGTGCGCGACCTGCACCGCACCGACGATCAGCGCGAACAGTCCTATTCGGAACGTCAGTTGTACGAGGCCGCGCTGGAACGTCTGACCCGCGAAGTCGCCGCCGTATCGGGCGTGGACGAGGCTGGTGCCGCCAAGAAGGTGGACGAAGTTCTGGTTGGCCGGGCTGCGTGACTTGATCTGATCGAACATAATAGGCGGTCCTTAGGGGCCGCCTTTTTATTGCGCCGCAAAGAAGCGGTCGGCGGGCAGATAACCCGCCAGCCGCCCCGCAGCACACCAGTCGCGCTCCAGCGCCATATCCCCCACCAGCAGCACTTGATCGCCGGGCAGCTTGCCCAAGGCCGCGCGAAGGGCCACGCGAATGTCGGCGAACTTTGCCAAGGCGAAGGGGGCAGGATGAGTGCTGTCCAGCACAGGGTTCTGCGCAAGGGCCATGGCGGGCAACGGGGTCACCGCCAGCCCGATCCGGTCGGCCAAAACAGCGGCGAGCTTTTCCGCCCGATCAACAGGGATCAGTGGCACTTGAACAGACACGCGCAAGGCATTGCTGGAAAACAGGAATGCCACCACGTCATGCCCGGTGGATGCCCGCACTGACGCATAAGTCTTGTAATCCAGCCCCAGTTCCCGCGCCCGGCGCACCCGCAGGCGCACCACCTCTATCGGCAGGGTCGGCAACAACTGCGCGCGCGCCACAGTCCAGCAATGCCTGCGCCAACTGGCCCCGCCCGCCAGCGACAAGCCGCTGTTATGCCCCATCAGTCCCATTCGCGTAAGCGCGCCACGTAGCGCGCCATGGTGTCAATCTCCAGGTTGACCGCGTCGCCAAGCGCCACATCGCCCCAGGTCGTTGCGGCCTGCGTATGCGGGATGAAGTTGATGCCGAAATCGCAGCCGTTCACCTCATTCACCGTCAGGGACGTGCCATTCAGCGCCACCGACCCCTTCGACGCAATGAACCGCGCCAGAGGTTCCGGCGCGCGGAACGTCACCCGCACCGATGCCCCATCCGGCACCACCGCAACCACTTCGGCCACCCCATCGACATGGCCAGACACGATATGCCCGCCCAGTTCATCCCCCACCCGCAGCGCACGTTCCAGATTCAAGCGCCGCCCCACGGGCCAGCCCATCCGGCCAATGTTGGTCTTGCTGACGGTTTCCGCGCTGATCTGCACGTCAAAGCTGCCTGCCCCCAGCGAAACCACCGTCAGGCACACGCCATCGCAGGCAATCGACGCGCCGATATCAATGCCCGCCACGTCATAATGGGTGCCGATGCGGGCGCGCAGATCGCCGTCAAGCTGGACATCCAGCACTTGGCCGATATCGGTGATAATCCCTGTGAACATGGCGCTTCCCTTGGCTTTACCCCACAGAGGTAGCCCCCCGCCCCGGCCCATGCAAGCCCCCGGGCATGTCGCCAAACCAACGCCTAAAAATTGCCGTGCTTTTGGTTTAACGGTTAACGCCAGTACAGCTTTCCCCCTTCACACTGGGCACAGGAAAGAAGACAACACGGGATCATGCGGGTGGCGGGGCAAAAGCGGCATTTTCTATTTTTGCAGGGTCCGCATGGCCCCTATTTCCACAGGCTTGGCCGGATGCTGGAAAAGGCAGGTGCGCAGGTCTGGCGGGTCGGGTTCAACCGGGGCGACCGCGCATTCTGGCCGTCAAACGCCAGCTATATCCCCTACAAAGGTACGGTTGAGGATTGGCCGCAGGCCTGTGCTGCCTTGCTGGATGGTCACGCGATCACCGATCTGGTGCTATATGGCGACACGCGCCCGATCCACGCCCATGCAGTGGCCTTGGCACGCGCGCGGGGCATCACGGTGCATGTGTTTGAGGAAGGCTACCTGCGCCCCTATTGGGTCACCTATGAACGGGGCGGGTCGAACGGTCATTCCCGCCTGATGGGTCTTTCGGTGGCAGATATGCAGACAGCCCTTGCCAAGGCCGATATGGACCTGCCCGATGCCCCCGCCCGGTGGGGCGACATGCGCCAGCATATGTTTTGGGGCGCGCTCTACCACTGGTTCGTGCTGACCGGGTTCTGGGATTACCGCAATTTCCGCCCGCACCGGGCGTTGACCGTGGGGCAGGAATTCTGGCTGTATTGCAAGCGGTTGGCGATGCTGCCCTTCCATGCCATCGGTCGGCGGATTGCCACGTTCCGCATCACGCATGGCGGCTTTCCCTATCACCTTGTGATCCTGCAACTGGAACATGACGCCAGCTTTCAACGCCATTCGCCCTTCACCACCATGGCGCAGTTCCTGAGCGTGGTGATGGAGGGGTTTGCCAAAGGTGCCGCCCCGCACCACCATCTGGTGTTCAAAGCCCACCCGTTGGAGGATGGACGCGTGCCCGTGGCGCGAGATATCCGGCGGTTGGCGGCCCAGCATGGGGTGGCGGGCCGGGTGCATTTCGTGCGGGGGGGTAAGCTTGCGCAACTGCTGAATCACGCCCGATCTGCCGTTACGGTGAACTCCACTGCCGGGCAGCAGGTGCTGTGGCGCGGACTTCCGCTGAAATGTTTCGGCGCTGCGGTTTATGCCAAGCCCGAATTTGTGTCGCCGCAACCGCTGGACGCGTTCTTTGCCGGGGCAACCCGGCCAGACACCCGCGCCTACCGCGATTATCGGCATTATCTGTTGGAAACCAGTCAGATAGCAGGCGGGTTCTACGCGGCCCGGGGGCGGCGTGAATTGCTGCGCCAGGTGGTCGATATGATGCTGCAACCCGAAGACCCCTATGATGCCCTGGTGTCCGGCAAAGCGGCACCAAGGCAACAGTTGCGGCTCGTCACCTGAAACCTCAAAAGCGGCACTTTCATATTACGTCGCCTTTGCCTATGGTTGCAGGCAAAACTTGAGGCAAATCCGAAAAGGAGCCCGAGCAGTGCGAACCTATATTTCAGGCGGGGCAAAAGCCCTGACCTTGCTTGCCGCCGTGTCGATGGTGGCCTCTTGTGGCCTGCCAAGGCCCGGACCGAACAAACGTGAGATTTTCGCGGGGTCGGTGCTGAAGCAAGGCGATGCCTTTGTGGTGACGGTGAACCCACGGGTCACACGCGCCACATCGGTGATCAAATCCATGGGCTTCGGGTCGAATTTCCGCAATGCGGGTTTGGTCGGGTCGGACACGATCTCGGCGGGCGACACTTTGGGTATCACTGTCTTCGAAAACGTGGTTGACGACCCGTTGTTGGGCAACAGCGGTCAGCGGGTTTCGGTGCTGGACGAAGTGCAGGTTGATGGGCAGGGCTTTATTTTCGTCCCCTACGGTGGCCGCATCAAGGCCGCAGGGCAAACGCCCGATGGCCTGCGTCAGGCGATCACCCGCAAACTGGACGCCCAGACCCCCGATCCGCAAATCACCGTACAGCGGTTGGCGGGCGATGGGGCAACGGTAACGGTCGCTGGCGTCATCGGCGCGCAGGGCGTGTACCCGATTGAACGCCCGACCCGGACTCTCAGCACAATGCTGGCGCGGGCTGGCGGCATAACCATTGATCCGGGCATTGCCATTGTGCGCGTCACCCGGGGCGGGCAGACTGGGCAAGTCTGGGTCAAGGATCTGTACGAAGACCCGACGCTGGATATCGCGCTGCGGGCGGGCGACAAGATTGTGGTACAGCAAGACAGCCGCAGGTTCGTCGCCTTGGGCGCGACGGGCGGGCAAAGTCTGGTGCCATTCGAGTCGGAAACGCTGTCGGCGATCGAGGCGATTGCCACGGTGGGGGGGCTTGCCTCCGCCACCGCAGACCCCACGGGCGTGTTCGTCTTCCGCAATGAACCGCAGGAAATTGCCAATAACGTGCTGGGGCGCAAGGATTTGCAGGGCGATCAGCGGTTTGTCTATGTGCTGGACCTGACCCAACCCACCGGCATGTTTGAGGCTCGCGATTTCCTGATCCGTGATGGCGACACGATCTATGTCACCGAAGCGCCGTTTGTACAGTGGAACAAGACACTCTCCGCAATCACCGGCACCACAGGAGCCGCCGAGTCACTGGCCACCACAGCCAGCGGCGGTTGATTGCCGCCGCGCGACGATCCTGAACCAGCCGCCGGGACACCCCGGCGGCTGGTTCATGTGAACTTGTCGTTCCTGCGTGACCGTCGTTTGCAGCGCATCCTTTCGCTTGCTGGCCATGATCTGCGCCTTGGCCGCCCCCGTCCCGATGATGCTGTGCTGGTCTGGGGACAAAGTCCGGTGGCCGCACGCGGCGAGGCTTGGGCGCAGCGCTACAACGCCCCTGTGGTGCGGGTTGAGGATGCGTTCTTGCGGTCCATCCGGCCCGGACGGATGGGGGATCAGACCATCGGTCTGCAACTGGACCCGGTTGGAGTGCATTTCGATGCGCGCGCGCCCTCTGCGCTTGAGCGACTGCTCAATTCCCATCCCTTAGACAATTCGAACCTTCTGATGCGGGCAAGAGACGGAATTGCCCGGCTTTCCGCACTTCACTTGTCTAAATACAATCTACATGACCCAGATCTGCCCGCCCCGCCCGCAGGCTATGTCCTCGTCATCGACCAGACCCGGGGCGACGCCTCTGTCCGCGCGTCCGGGGCTACGCAAGGCACGTTCCGCGAAATGCTGGTACTGGCGCAGGAGGAAAACCCGGGCAGCCGCATCCTGATCAAAAGCCACCCTGAATCGGTGCATGGATTGCGCCCCGGCCATTATGATGACGGCGATCTGAACGACAGAGTCAGCTTTGCCGCGCCGGAGACGTCGCCCTACACATTGCTGGCAGGGGCGGTGGCGGTCTATGCGGTCAGTTCGCAACTGGGGTTTGAGGCCATCCTTGCCGGGCACCGCCCGCATGTGTTCGGCACGCCGTTTTACGCCGGTTGGGGCCTGTCGCAGGACCGCCAGCCCCTGCACCGCCGCCGACGCACCCTGACCCGAGCACAACTTTTTGCGGGTGCGATGATCGAGGCACCCCTGTGGTACGACCCTTGCCGCGACCGGCTATGCAGCTTTGAAGACGCGGTTGATCAGTTGGAAGCCGAGGTGCGCGCCTTCCGTCAGGATCGTCACGGCCATGTCGCGACGGGCATGCGACTGTGGAAACGCGGGCGTTTGCAAGCGGTGTTTGGTCGGCATAAGCCGTTGATCTTTATTAAAGACCCGGCGCAGGCAGCCCGTGTGGCCCAGCAAAAAGCACGCCCCCTGCTGATCTGGGCGGGCAAAGAGCCTGACGGGTTTACCGCCGAAACCCCGATCCTGCGGGTGGAGGACGGCTTTTTGCGGTCGCGCGGTCTGGGGGCAAATCTTGTCCCGCCGCTCAGCCTCGTGACGGATGATCTGGGCATTTACTACGACCCCCAGCGACCCTCCCGGCTGGAAGCGCTGATCCATGCCCCGCTGCCTGCGGGCGGTGCCTTGCGCGTGCAAAAGCTGATCGAGACTCTTCTGGGGTCCGGGATCACAAAATATAATGTCGGCAGCACCGCCCTGCCCGCCCTGCCGGAGGGCCGCCGTATTCTTGTCCCCGGACAGGTAGAAGACGATGCGTCGATCCTGAAAGGCGGGGGTGTCATCCGGACCAACCTTGGCCTGTTGCAGGCGGCGATTGCCGGCAATCCGGGTGCGGTGATCCTGTACAAACCGCATCCCGATGTGGAGGCTGGCCTGCGCCCCGGCGCGATTGCGACCTTGCCCGCGGGAGTGGTGGTGGTGCCGCGCGCAGATGCCGCTGCCTTGCTGGGAATGGTGGATGAGGTCTGGACCATGACCTCGCTTCTGGGGTTCGAGGCGCTGCTGCGTGGCCTGCCGGTGACCACGCTGGGCGCGCCGTTCTATGCGGGCTGGGGGCTGACGCGCGATCTGGGGCTGCTGCCGCCGCGTCGCCTGCGCCAACCCGATGGCAGTTTGCAACCCCGACCCGATCTGGCCCATCTCGCCCATGCGGCCCTGATCGGCTATCCGCGATACTACGACCCCGTCACCAAACGCCCCTGCCCGCCCGAGGTGGCCCTGCATAGGTTGACTCATGGCCCCTGGCCCGCCCCCAGCCCGGCCAACCGCGTCTTGTCAAAATTGCAGGGCCTGTTTGCCAGCCGCGCGCACCTGTGGCGGTAGAGCAGGATGACCCTTTATGAAACTCGCCTCGTGCCTTTTTGACGTTTGCAACGATAGGGCGATGCCCGGCGGCCGGGCGGGCAGAAAACGTCAGTCCTGTGCAGCTTATGGTTCAACTACGCCCACCGAAGTTCTGCTGGTTACGTTGCAAAATACCCGCCCGAGGGGGCGGTCCCCTCTCAGCGTGTGCCAACGCAGACGCCTACCGGGCAATGGGGCATTGCCCGGCGCGTGCAGCACTTGAGTCCGGGCGGAAGAAGGGTGGTTAAGAGAAGATTTATCTCGCCCGAGCGACCCAGTTACCACAAGGCGAACGGGCACCCCATCACCGCCCAAACGCAGGGCGGGGCTGGGAACCATCGCCTCACCTCAAAAACCAGTACTGACCCATTTTGCATTGGCGAAGGGGTTGGCGAACGGGTCTTCGTCTTCATCTGGCTCTGGCAGCGCGGCCGGACGCCAGGTGGCTTCATTCATCAGGGTGGCCAATGACGCGCCAAAATATTCCAGCACGGTCTGTGCCAGAATGATGCGGGTATCGCTGGCTGAATTCTGGTCATGGCCGCCGCGCAGACCGATGGACACGAACCCCACGAGATCGCTGTGTGCGGTAAAGATAGGCCCGCCTGAATCGCCCCGGCGGGTCATCCGGTTTGTCAGCGTCAACCTTGGTCGTTCGATCCTGTGGGCAGCGGCCGTCGCCCCCAGATCAACCAGACCGGGATTGGCACCGTAGTCTATGCCGCCCAGCAACTCGGATTTATGCCCCGCGTGATAGGCTTGAATTGTCCTGTCCGCGCCACGCACATCGGCCGGATCAAGCGCACGGCGAAGGGGTGTGCTGAAGCCCTTGACCACCGCCTCAAAGTTTCGCGCGGCCATGCGCCGTGCAACCGAGTCGGCCACCTCGATCAGCGCCGCGTCCCAACTCGCCTCCTCGCCATCCGTCAATTGCACAACGGGCCCCAGAAACTTGCGGTTCGTGTTCTCGCCAAAAAAGACCATATCGCCCATGCCGTTGACACAATGCGCGGCCGTCAGGGCAAAAAGTTTTCTGGTATTGCGGGACACAAAGCAGGTCAGCGATCCTTCGCCGCGACCTGTGATGATCTTGCATCCCGGAAAGAGCTTCTTCATGAAATCCTCCCTCGCGCCGAGCAACCCCGTCAGGATTTGCCCAATCCGGGCATGTGTCAAGCGCGGTGGATCGGCCTGCCGCGGCCCGTGCCACGCGGCAGTTGCACGCGGCGATCGTTCAGGTGCTGCGGGCGGTGCGCACCCGGGCAGGTTGTACGGCCGCAGCAAAGCCCTGCATCACCGGCTCTGACCCGTGCGTCTCAGCCAGCCGCAACAGGCCAAACCGGATCGCCGCCATCTCGCTGAAATAGCGCAGGTAGGCCGCGTTCAGTGCCGCCCCGGTGACAGCCCCCAGTACCGGCACCGCCTGCGCCACCAGTTTTTGCCCCATCGCGGTTGCGACTTTCGGGGCGACCTTGGCAATGATGGTCTGGACCGTCGGCCCGGTCAGGGTCAGCCTCGCGGACAGGAACGATGTGTTGCCGCCATCGTCGCCATCGAGCGGGCTGCCCGCGCCGAACACCTGCAAACACTCTGCCCGGATCGCCGGAGTGTCCGGGTCAAACCCGGCAGCGACAGCCTCGCGCTGAATGGCACGCAATATCACAGTGATCGTCACCGGCAGTTCGGCCAGCGAGGTCGCAATCCCCCCGGCCCCCCCCATCGCGCCAGACGCCACCGCCGCAAACAAAGGCGCGCGCGGCCCCATGTCCGGCCCGATCTGCGCGCCGCGCCACGCCACCCCATAGGCTGCGGACAGAGCATGCGCCACCACCGTCTCCAGACTGTCCCGCAGGGGCGCAGGGATCAGCCCCATCTTGCCTTCCAGCGTGCCGCCCAACCGGTTGACCAGCGACATCACCGGCCCGTTTGCACGGCCATAGCGCCGCACAAGCGGGGCAAGATCATCGGCAAGGTCGGGTGTGTATGACATGTCCATATCAACAATGTGGGCAATGCGCCCGTCTGCTGCAATAGGTCGGGCCGCAATTGTCAGGTGGCCTTGGTCACCGGCCCCGTCACGCCCTGCCAGGCCCCCAGTTTCAAGGCCAGTCCCAACACCCGGTCCGGGTTGGTGGGCGGGGGCATGATCACGCCCTCCAGCCGTTGAAAGCCGAAGCGGGCATAATAGGGCGCGTCCCCCACCAGCAGCACACGCTCCCACCCCAGGCGGCGGGCTTCGGCCAGACTTTCGTTGATCAGCAACCCGCCCAGACCTTCGCCCTGCCGCGTAGGGTGAACCGCCACCGGCCCAAGCAGAAGCGCATCCTGCCCACCCGCCTCGATTGGCCAATAGCGGATCACGGCGGCCAGCGTGCCGTCTTCATCGCGCAGGGTCAGGCACAGGGCGGCCACGGTTGGCACGCCATCACGCAGCCGGTACGAAGACAGCGCCGTGCGACCCGGCGCAAAGCACAGGTCATAGAGGGCCTCCACCTCCCACCAGTCATCCTCGGTTTCTTCTTCCAGCCGGTACATCGCGCCATATCCCGAATCTTCTGGAAACGCCCGTAACACGCGCGTATGTCACAGACAAATACCAATGAGGCTCCAATGTTCTATCAGCCAAAAGATGGTCATGGCCTGCCGCACAACCCCCTGACGGCAATCATCTCGCCGCGCCCGATTGCGTGGGT
Source organism: uncultured Alphaproteobacteria bacterium (assembly GCA_963772935.1). Classification (GTDB taxonomy): domain Bacteria; phylum Pseudomonadota; class Alphaproteobacteria; order Rhodobacterales; family Rhodobacteraceae; genus JANNNF01. Next base: position 1,224,146 of record CAVYZK010000009.1, read on the forward strand.
GTCTACCCGTGGCAGCAAGGGCGATAACCTTGCCCCCTATTCGTTTTTCAACGCCGTCGCCTACAGCCCGCCGCAGGTGATGTTCGCCTCGACCGGGGCCAAGGACAGCCTGTTCAACGTGCGCGAGACCGGGGTTTTCGCGGTGAGTATTGTAGCAGAGGCAATGATGGACGTGATGAGCGAAACCTCTGCCGCCCTGCCCCTCGGCACGGATGAGTTCACCCATGCCGGTGTGGCGAAGGCCGAATGCAGGACCATTGACGCGCCGCGCGTGGCGGGTGCGCCTGCAACGCTGGAGTGTCGCATGACGCAGATCTTGCCCCTGCAAGGTCGCGACAACTTTCTGATCCTGGGTGAGGTGACCGGCATCCATCTGGCGGATGAATGCGTGGTGGATGGCCGCTTCGACGCCACCCGCTACCGCCCCGTCGCCCGCATGGGCTACCGCGACTACACGGTGGTGCGCGAGGTGCTGGAACACCTGCGCCCGGATGAACGGTAATTCGGGGTCAGGGGGCTTCGCGGTGCGGATTCCCATCCTTGGCGAGGCTTGATTTCGGAACGGTGGGATCGTCCATCCGGTCCTCAACCCGTTTCTTGCTGACCAGCGCAAATACGGCGACGGCAAGCAGGGTCAATAAGGCCAGTACGGGCACAATCGTGGCATAATCCATTTTGGTATCCTTTCTGGTTGTGCAGTGATAACGCAGCAATCCTGACGTGGTTCCGCACACCCGCCCCTTCCCCCCAACTCAAACCCCGCCTAAGCTGCCCCCTGCAACCAAAGGAGCGGCCCATGCAAACCATGATCGGCGTGATTGGCGGCTCTGGCGTGTACCAGATCGACGGGCTGGAGGGGGCAAGCTGGGTCTCGGTCAAAACGCCATGGGGCCGCCCGTCGGATGATATTCTGGTTGGGCGGCTGGACGGCGTGCCGATGGCCTTTCTGCCCCGCCATGGGCGCGGGCATGTGCATACGCCATCTTCCGTGCCCTACCGCGCCAACATCGACGCGCTGAAACGGTTGGGCTGCACCGATGTGGTGGCGGTGTCTGCCGTGGGGTCGCTGCGCGAGGATTATGCGCCGGGTGATTTCGTGATCGTGGACCAGTATATCGACCGCACCTATACCCGCGAGGCCAGCTTTTTCGGCCCCGGATGTGTGGCCCATGTCGGCTTTGCCCACCCCACTTGCCTCCGTCTGGGTGAGGCTTGCGCGCAGGCGTCACCCGTCACGGTCCATCGGGGGGCCACCTATATCGCCATGGAAGGCCCGCAGTTTTCCACCCTTGCCGAAAGCCGCCTTTACCGCAGTTGGGGGGCCGATGTGATCGGGATGACTGGGCTGCCCGAGGCCAAACTCGCCCGCGAGGCCGAGCTTTGCTATGCATCGGTGGCGATGGTCACCGACTACGACTGCTGGCACGAAGGCCATGGCGCGGTCGATGTCAGCATGGTGATCGCGACACTCACCGCAAACGCCGGGGCGGCGCGCGGCCTGATCGCCCGCCTGCCCGCCCTTCTTGGCCCGGATCGCGCGCCCTGCCCACATGGTTGCGACCGCAGCCTTGACCATGCGCTGATGACCGCCCCTGCCGTGCGCGACCCCGACCTGTTGGCGAAACTTGATGCGGTGGCTGGCCGCGTGCTGGGATGAAGGTGCTGCTTCTGGGGGCCGATGGCTTTATCGGCCGCCATATCGCCTTTCATCTGCGAGCCGAAGGTGTGCAGGTGCTGGCACAGGCCCGCAACCCCGCGCGCCTTGCCCGCATGGGCTTTGCCACTTTGCGCGCCGATCTGACTGACCCCGCCACCCACACGCCCGCCTTCTGGGCACCGCATCTGGGCGACGGAACCCATATCATCAACGCCGCTGGCCTGCTGACGGGCACCGCCCGCGCTTTTGAGGCTGTCCATGTCCGCGCCCCTGCGGCGGTCTATGCGGCCCGGTCCCCAAGCAGCCAAATCCTTCTGATTTCGGCGGTTGGTATCGAGGCTGACACCGCCTTTGCCCATTGGCGGCGCAAGGGCGAAGAGACGGCTGCGGGGGGCATCATCCTGCGCGCGGGCCTTGTGCTGGCTGACACCTCCTATGGCGGGTCGTCGCTGCTGCGCGCTCTGGCCGCCCTTCCCCTGCGCAGCCCGGTGGTCGGGGCGGGAGATCAGGTCTTCAACCCCATCCATGCCACCGATCTTGCTGCCGTTGTGCTGGAGTGCCTACAGATGCCAAAGCCCGGCCTGTGGGACATCGGCGGGCCGCAGAGGTTGAGCCAGACCGACCTGCTGCGCGCCATCCAAGGCTGGCTTGGCCTGCCCGAACGCCCGCTGTTGCACATCCCGCTGCCGCTGGCCCGCCTGTTGGGCCGGATGGGGGACGCGCTGAGCATCGGCCCGGTGTCGGCCACGTCGGTCGCGCAACTGCAACAGGGGGTGCTTGCCAACCCCGCCCCGTTGCTGGCGCATCTGCGCCACCATCCCCGTGCCTTCACCCAGTTCCTGCACGCCCGCCCCGCAGGCACTCAGGATCTGTGGCAGGCGAGGCTGTACCTGCTGAAACCGCTGATCCGGCTGACGCTGGCATTGCTCTGGCTCGCCTCGGCGGCGCTTGGGGTGTTTACCCCCGCCACCGCCTATCTGCCACTGATCGCAATGCCTGCCCCGCTGGCGATCCCGCTGGCCTATGGCACGGCGCTTGCTGACGCCGCCATTGGCCTTGCCCTCTTGCGCAACTGGCGACCCAAAGCCACGGCCCTGCTGCAAATAGCGATGGTGCTGGGCTATACCCTTGGCCTCAGCCTGATCGCCCCCGGCCTGTGGCTCGATCCATTCGGCGGGTTGCTGAAGAACCTGCCCATCCTCGCCCTGTTGCTCGCCCATCTGGCCCTGACCGAGGAGCGGTGATGGACCCCTATCTGACCGCCCGCTGGCTGCATATCCTGTCATCGACCGTGCTGTTCGGCACCGGCATCGGCACCGCGTTCCAGATGGTCTGGGCTATGCGGACGGGGCGGGTCGAGACTATTCATTCCGTGGCCTCTGGCGTGGTGCTGGCCGACTGGATCTTCACCACCCCCGCCGGGATCATCCAGCCTTTGACCGGGTTGTGGCTGATCCATCTTGCAGGTCATGCGCTGACGGCACCGTGGTTGCTGGCGACCTACGCGCTGTATCTGCTGGCCTTCCTGTGCTGGGTGCCGGTCGTGCTGCTGCAACTGCGCATCCGTGACATCGCGGCCCGCGCCCTTGCCACTGGCACCCCGCTGCCCGAGCGCGCCCGCACGCTCTATCGCCTGTGGTTCGCGCTTGGCTGGCCCGCCTTCGCTGCCCTTGTCGCGGTGTTCTGGCTGATGGTACACAAACCTGACTTCTAGGGGAACACGATGCCAAAATCCGTCAAAGACTACATCCGCACCATCGTCGATTTCCCCCATGAGGGCATTCTGTTCCGCGATGTGACCACGCTGTTTGCCGACCCGCGCGGGTTTCGGATGTGTGTGGATCAGTTGCTGGCCCCCTATGCCGGCATGCGGATCGACAAGGTGGTGGGGTTGGAAGCGCGGGGGTTCATCCTTGGCGGAGCCGTGGCACATCAGCTTTCGACTGGGTTCGTGCCGATCCGCAAGAAGGGCAAGTTGCCGGGGCAAACGATTTCGCAGGCCTACACGCTGGAATATGGCGAGGCCGTGGTCGAGGTGCATGAAGACGCGATGATGCCCGGCGAAAAGGTGCTGCTGGTGGATGATCTGCTGGCTACTGGCGGCACCGCCGAGGCCGGGATCAAGCTGATCGAACGCCTTGGCGCGCAGGTCATCGGCTGCGCCTTCGTGGTCGATCTGCCCGATCTGGGCGGGCGGGTAAAGCTGGAGGCTATGGGGATGGAGGTTCACGCCCTGTGTGCGTTCGAGGGGCTATAATTTCATACCTGACGCGCGCGTAAACCTTTCGCTAAGGAATCACGGTTAATCATGCAGGTGTTCGGTTCACCCAACCGAACGTCACGCTGCTTGCAACACGTGACGATACTCACCCCCCACGCCCCGTCGGGAAACCGGCGGGGCGGTTTTGGTGGCCATATCGGCACGACGGCACCCGCAAAACCCTATGGCGCAGAATGACACTTGCCAATGTCAGCCGCATGGAAGATGGGACAGTCGAGCAAGGACGACCTCCCCCATCTGGGACGCTCTTATGATGTGGACCGATAGGTGGGACGATGAGAACGGCACGCGACCGCATACGCCATGCGGCATTGTTTGAAATTATCGCGCTTGTGATCGTGACACCCTTGGGTGGCTTTCTGTTCGGCATCGCGCTCCAGCATTTCGGGATCGTCGCCGCCGTCAGCACGATCATCGCGATGGTCTGGAACTACTTTTACAACCTTGGCTTCGACAAGGTCATGGTCCGTTTGGGCAAAAGCCTTCACAAGACCGTTGTGACCAGAGTTGTCCATGCCGTCTTGTTCGAACTGGGGCTGCTTTGTGCGCTGGTCCCGTTCATCGCGTGGTATCTGGGCGTATCGCTCTGGCAGGCTTTCGTCATGGATGCGGCTTTGGCCGGGTTTTACATGGTCTACGCTTTTGCCTTCAACTGGGCCTATGACGTGATCTTTCCGATCTCTGCACATGAAGCCGGGGCGCACTCCAAGGCGTAAGTTCCCTACCGCAACACCGCCCCCGGATTCATGATCCCCACCGGGTCCAGCGCTGCCTTGATCGCGCGCATCGCGGCAAGGCCCGCCGGGTCGCCGTAGCGTTCCAGATCATCCACCTTCAGCCGCCCGATGCCGTGTTCGGCAGACACCGACCCGCCCATTGCATGCACCAGATCGTGGACCACCTCTTTCACCCGGTCACGCTGTGCGTCGTGGTCGGCGCGGGTGCGGCCCCGCATCGGAAAGACGTTGTAATGCAGGTTGCCGTCGCCCAGATGGCCAAAGCAGTTGATGCGCCAGTCGCCAAGCCGCGCCAGTGACTCCCCCGCCTGCACGATAAACCCCGGCACTGCCCCCAAGGGCAGCGATATGTCGTGGCTGGACACCGCCCCGATCAGACGGTTGGCCTCGGGTATCGCCTCGCGCACCCGCCACAGCCCCGCCGCTTGTGCAGCAGAGGTGGCAATCACCCCGTCCAGCACCAATCCGGCCTCGGATGCCTCGTCATATAAGCCCGCCATGGTGCCCTCGGCGTCCATCCCCGCCGCCAGCCCCAGTTCCACCAACACCGCCCAGTCCGGGGCCGTGGCAAAGGGTTGGCGCACCTCGGGCAGCTTTTCGGTCAGGAAATCGAACCCCGCGCGCCCGATCAGCTCAAACGCCGAGATCATGCCCGGCACCCGGCCATTCATCATGCCCAGCAACCGCAAGGCCGCATCCGGCCCCGGCACCACCAGCATCGCCACCACTGACGCGCCGGGCACCGGGAACAGCCGCAAACTGGCCGCCGTGATCACACCAAGCGTGCCTTCCGCGCCGATCATCAGATGGCGCAGATCATAGCCCATGTTGTTCTTGCGCAGCCGTTTCAGCCCGTGCCAGACCGCACCATCCGGCAGCACCACCTCCAGCCCCAGACACAGATCGCGCGCATTGCCATAGCGCAGCACGTTCAGCCCACCCGCATTGGTCGCCAGATTGCCGCCGATCCGGCACGACCCTTCCGACGCCAGCGACAAGGGGAACAGCCGCCCCGCCGCCGTCGCATGGGCCTGCACATCGGCCAGGATCATCCCGGCCTCGACCACCATCGCGTTTTCATCCGGGATAGACGCCCCGCAGCGCCGCCATCCGTTCCAGCGACAATAGCAGGGGCGCGGGACCATCGGGCATCACCTGCCCCCCCACCAGCCCGGTGCCACCGCCCCAAGGCACGATCCCCACGCGGGCAGCGGCACAGGCGCGCACGATTGCCGCAACCTCGCCCGCCGAGCGCGGCAAGGCCACCGCCCCGCCCTGCCCTTGCCACCGGCCCCGGGGTTCTTCCAGATAGCGCGCCTCGGGCACATGCAGCGCGCCTTCGGGCAGGCTGGCAGACAAGTGGGCGACAAACTCGGGGGTGCAGGCGTTCAGCATGGGGGCCTCCTTGGACGCCCACCCGTATCAGTCCAGAAACTGCGGTTCCAGCACCAGAATGGTGGGGCGAGACGGCAGGGTGAAGCGGGACAGTTCGATATCCGGCCCGCCGGTTTCGACCACCTCGAACGATCCGGCCATTTCGGCCAGAAACACATCCAGCGAGGCCCCGGAAAACCAGTGCATCGGGATCACCACCGACGACCGCAGCCGCCGCACCACCTGCGCCATGTCGGCCACCGCCATGGTATAGCCGCCATCCACCGGCACCATCACCACATCCATCCGGCCGAGAACCGCGAACTGATCATCCGACGGCATGTGGTGCAGATGGCCCAGATGGCCGATGCACAGCCCGCCCGGCCTCAAACACGAAGATCGAATTGCCGGCTTCGCGCACCCCGTCGTCATAGTTCGACCGCACATCGGTGGGCACGTTGCGGATGAACATCTGCCCCAGATCCAGCTCGTGCAGGGTCGGTACTCCACCCACGGCCCAGCCTTGCAGCAGATGCGGAATGCGCGGGTCGGGGCGGGCGGTCCAATGGGTGCTATGGGCGTTGTTCATGGTGGCCACATCGGGCACCACGTCGCCAGCACCGACATAGCCGGTATAATCCGTCACCGCGACCAACCCGCCATGGGTTTCAATCGCAAAGCTGGCGTGGGTCAGGTACTGGATGCGAACGTAATCCTGCGCCAAGGGATCGCCGATCCCGGCGCGCATCACCCGTTCCGGACCGCTGGCAAGCGACACGCAATGCGACGGGATGCGGTCTTGCGCATGGGCGGCCGCAGCAGACAAAAGCAGGCATATCACGGGCAGGCGAGTCATCTGGCGGCCTCCATCCTTGCGCTGAAAACTCTAGCGCGCGATGCTGCCCTGTCAGATCACACAAGCGAGAGCGTCAGCCCACATCGGTCCGCCCGCGCCGATCGCCGCGCAAATTGGCGTAAAGCACATGATTGCGCCACCGCCCGTTTATCTGCAGATAGCTTTGGGCGACCCCTTCGTACTTGAAGCCGCATTTTTCCAGCACGCCCCGGGACGCCGCATTTTCCGGCAGGCAGGCGGCCTCCAGCCGGCTGACGTCCATATTGGTGAAGGCGTGGTGGGTGACGGCCAGAATGGCCTCGCGCATGAAGCCCATGCGGGCAAAGGGCGCGCCCATCCAGTAGCCAAGTGTCCCAGCCTGGGACGGTCCGCGCCGGATGTTGTCCAGCGTCAGCGCCCCAAGCAGCGCCTGATCCTCGCGCCGGATCAGCAACAGGGGCAGCGCGGTTCCTTGCGCCTCGGCGCGGGCGGCCCAGTAGACACGGTTGGTAAAGGCGCGGCGGGTCAGGTGGTCATTGGCCCAGACGGGTTCCCACGGGGTCAGAAACGCGGCACTGGCATTGCGCAGCGCCGCCCATTGCGCCCAGTCAGAATGAGTAGGCAGCCGCAGGGTCATGCGTTCCGTTTCAACCCGGACCTTGCGGCGCAAGCCCAGCATCAGGCCGCGAGGCCTTTGCGGATCTCCTCGATCCCCGGGGCATTGCCGATGGGGCCGTAGACTGCCAAGGCCGATTTCGCGCCAACCATTTGGCCTGCATAGGTGCGCACGCCGGGGGTGGTCACCGCGTCGATGCGGGCCACGGCCTCGTCCACATCGGGCACGCGGTCGTAGATGGCCAGCAGCCGCGCGTTGCGTTCGGCGCGGGACGACGGGCTTTCCAGCCCCATCAGCAACCCTGCCTTCAACTGCGCACGTGCCCGCGCCACCTCGGCCTCGGACATATCATCGGCGGCGCGTTTCAATTCCTGCACCGTCAGGGCCGCCAGATCGCCGATCTCCTCGGCTGAGGTGCCAGCATAGACCGTGACCTGCCCGGTATCCTCATACGCCCCGGACTGCGCAAAGATCGAATAGCACAGACCCCGTTCTTCGCGGATTTTCTGGAACAGGCGGCTGGACATGCCGCCGCCCATGGCTGTCGCATAAACCTGCGCGGTATAGACATCGGGCGCGCGGTACCCCGGTGCCTCGAACGACAGGGCGAAATGCACCTGCTCCAACGCCTTTTCCTCACGCCGTTCGCCGCCCGAGAAACTGGCCGGGGCCAGCAGAGAATTGCCCACAGGTTTCAGGGCACCGAAGATTTCGGTCGCTTGGGCCACGATGGCGTCATGGTCGATGCCACCCGCCGCCGACAGGATCATCTGATCGGGGCCATAATGTTCGCCGACGAATTTCAGCAGATCCTTGCGGGAAAAATTGCTGACCCGCTCCTCTGGCCCAAGGATGGTGCGGCCAAAGGGTTGGTCCGGGTAGGACACCTCTTGCAGCCAATCAAAGATGATGTCGTCGGGGGTATCCAGCGCCTGCCCGATTTCCTGCAAGATGACATGGCGTTCGGTTTCAATCTCTTTCTTGTCGAACACCGGGTTCAACACGATGTCGGAAATCACGTCCAGCGCCAGTTCGACATCCGCCGACAACACCCGCGCGTAATAGGCCGTCATCTCGCGGCTGGTGTAGGCATTGATGTAGCCGCCCACATCCTCGACCGCTTCGGCGATTTGCAGAGCGCTGCGTTTCTTGGTGCCCTTGAAGGCCATGTGTTCCAGAAAATGCGCAATGCCGTTCTGTTCCACCCGTTCATGCCGCCCGCCTGCCCCGACCCAGACACCGATGGAGGCTGATTTGAAACCGGGCATGGTTTCGGTCACGATCCGAAAGCCATTGGGCAAAGTGGCAAGGCGCAGGGTCAACGGGCGATCCTTTCACGGACAAGGGCTTGCAACGCGGCCAGATCATTTGGCACCGGCGTCATGCGTTCGGGCTTGGCAAACAGATCGCCCATCCGGGCCGGCAGATCGGGGCGGATGCCGATGGCCGCCTGCACCGCATCGGGGAATTTGGCGGGGTGGGCAGTGGCAAGGGTGATCATCGGGGTGGTACTTAGGTGATCCATCGCGACTTTTACACCCACTGCCGAATGCGGGCACAGAATTTCCCCGGTGGTCGCAAAGGCATTGCGGATGGTCTGGGTGGTTTCATCTTCGGAACAACGGCCCGAGGCGAAGGTCGCGCGCAGCGTTTCCAGCGCGCCTTGGCTGATGTGAAAGCCCCCGGCCTTCAACTCGCCCATCAGCGCCGTCACAGCCGACCCATCACGACCGTAAGCATCAAACAACGCCCGTTCAAAATTGGAGCTGACCTGAATATCCATCGACGGGCTGATCGAGGGCTTGACCCCATTGGTCGCGTAGTCACCCGACCGCAAGGCCCGGTCAAGAATGTCATTCTGGTTGGTGGCGATCACCAGCTTTTCAATCGGCAAACCCATGCGGCGCGCGATGTAGCCCGCAAAGATATCGCCAAAATTCCCCGTCGGCACCGTAAAGCTGACCGACCGCGCAGGCGCGCCCAAGGCAACGGCGGCGTAGAAATAATACACCACCTGCGCCAGAACCCGCGCCCAGTTGATGCTGTTCACCCCCGCCAGACGCACGCCATCGCGGAAGGCAAAGTCGTTGAACATATCCTTCACACGGGCCTGGGCATCGTCAAAGTCGCCCTCCATCGCCAAGGCATGGACGTTTGCCTCAACCGGGGTCGTCATCTGGCGGCGCTGCACATCTGACACCCGGCCTTGCGGGAACAGGATGAACAGATCGACGTTCGCAAGGCCCCGGAAGGCCTCCATCGCCGCAGACCCGGTATCGCCGCTGGTGGCCCCGACAATGGTGATCCGCTCCCCCGTCTTGGCCAAAGCCGCCTGCATCATCTGGCCGATCAACTGCATGGCAAAGTCTTTGAACGCCAGAGTCGGGCCGTGGAACAGCTCCAGCAAGAAATGGTTCGACGCCAGTTGCACCATCGGCGCGCGGGCGGCGTGGCCGAAATTGGCGTAGGCGGCGTCGATCAGCCCGCGAAATTCATCATCGCCGAAAAACCCGCCCAGATAGGGGCGCATCACGCGAAAGGCGACCTCCTCATACGGCAGACCCGCCAGTGCCGCGATATCGGCCTGGGCCATCACGGGCACGGCATCGGGCACATAAAGCCCGCCATCACGGGCAAGGCCTGTCATCATCGCCTCGCCAAACCCCAGAACGGGGGCGGTGCCACGGGTAGAGATGTATTTCATCGGATCGGCCCTTACGCTGTCCGCGCCCTGATACGCCAGAGAAGATAGACTGTCATCCCCAGCCACACCGCCGCCAGTGAAAACCATGTGACGGCGTATTGCATATGGTCATTGCGAAACCCGGCTGTCGTGACGGGTTGCGACATGATCCCGGAACCCGTGTCGCTGCGCGCAATGATCAGCAGGGGTTCGGTCTGCAACAGCGCCGCAATCCCCGCCACATCGCGGCCATACCAGATGGCACGGCCCGCATCATAGGGCGGGGTCGAGGAGGTTACGTCATCGGGCCAGTTCAGGTTGCCGACCACGGTGGCGTCGGTCGGCGGGCGGGGTGTGTTTTTCTGATCTTCGGACACAAAGCCCCGGTCCACCAGGATGCGGCGCCCATCGCTGGTTTCAAACGCCTCGATCACCAGAAAGCCCGGTCCGACCTCGCGGAACGAGGTCAGCACATGCGCTTCCTCACCCGTAAAACGGCCCGTCGCCGTGACGGCGCGGTAGCGGTCTGCTACGGGATCAGGCGTTGCGGGCAGATCAACCGGAGCTTCCGATATCATCGCGTCAGCGCGGGCGATGATGGCTTCTTTCCACTCCAGCCGGTTCAACTGCCACACACCAAGCGACAGCAGCACCGCGACACCCGCAACCCCCAACACAATCGCAAAGACATAAGACCGGACCATCCCGCAACCCTTTCTCCCATTGCAAAGGCGCGGGCCTTGCGACCCGCGCCTTTCCTCTGTGTCGATTTATCGAAAGGTCACTGACCCCAGACGTAGATCGCGGCAAACAGGAACAGCCAGACCACATCCACAAAATGCCAGTACCAGGCGGCGGCCTCAAACCCGATATGACGTTCGGGGGTGAAATGGCCTTTCAGGGCGCGGAACAGGCAGACGGCAAGGAAAACCGTGCCGATGAACACGTGGAAGCCATGGAACCCCGTCGCCATGAAGAACGACGCGCCATAGATGTTGCCCGCAAAACCAAAGGCCGCGTGGCTGTATTCATAGGCCTGAAAGAAGGTGAACAGCGCACCAAGCGCAATCGCGAGGATCAAACCGTTGACCAGATCCTTGCGGTTGTTTTCATGCACAAGCGCGTGGTGCGCCCAAGTGGCGGCAGCGCCCGAACACAGCAGGATCAGCGTGTTGATCAGCGGCAGGTGCCACGGGTCAAACGTCTCAATGCCCGCAGGCGGCCAGACGCCGTCAACAGCGGGCGACAGCGGACCCATCGGGTACAGCGCGTGCTTGAAGAAGGTCCAGAACCATGCCGAAAAGAACATGACTTCCGACATGATGAACATGATGAAGCCGTAGCGCAACCCGATGGCCACAACGGGCGTATGATCGCCAGCCTGGCTTTCGGAAATCACGTCCGACCACCAGGCGAACATAACATACAGCACCAGCGCAAGGCCGATCAGCCCGACCCAGGGTGGCGAGCCGTGCATCCAGCGGACCGAGCCATAGAGCATGACGATGCCGCCCAAAGCGCCCAGAAACGGCCAGATCGACGGCGGCAAAACGTGGTAATCGTGGTTCTTGGCGTGGGCCATTTTGATCGGTTCCCTCAAAGCTTTTGTTAGTTTACTGCCGCAGGCGTTGCCGGGGCAAGGGCTGCCTGTTCTTCCGGCAAGGCCGTTTCGTAGAAAGTATAGGAAAGGGTGATTTCCTTGATGAATTTGCCCTCGGGTGAAGTCACCATCGCCGGATCGACGTAAAAGCTGACCGGCATCAGCACCCGTTCATGCGGCTGCAACACCTGTTGGGTAAAGCAGAAGCAGTCGATCTTGGTAAAGAAACCACCCGCCTGATCCGGTGTCACGTTGTAGCTCGCGGTGCCTGCCACGACGCGGTCGGCGGGGTTGTAGGCTTCAAAGAAGGCAAGGTTGGTCTCGCCAATCCGCACTTCCATCTTGTCCACCTGCGGCTTGAACTGCCACGGCATCCCCGCATCAAGCGAGGCGTCAAAGCGCACGATCACCGTCTGATCCAGCACCACATCCGACCCGGTCGCCGAGACCAGCGGCGTGCCAGCATAGCCGGTGGTCCGGCAAAACCAGTTGTAAAACGGCACCGCCGCAAAGGACAGCGACGCCATCGTCACCACCACAAACGCCAGTTGCGCGGCGGTACGGCGGGGGCCCTGAAGCTGCGGCAGGATCATGGCTTCACCGCAGGGGGCGTCGTGCTGGTATCGGCGGGCACCATTTCGGACCGCACCTGATGATCAAACGCCTGCATCGGTTCGCCGCGCGTGACCTTGACCACGGTCAGCGCAAACACCAAGGCGACAAAACCCACCAGCACCAGCCCAACCCCAAGGTTGCGGCCAAAGCGGCGTTTGTGCAGTTCATGTTGCGGGTGAAAGCTCATCTTACCAGCCTCCGTATCCATAAGGGCGCAGGGCCGCCTCGACCAGATAGGCACTGAAATGCAGGAACAGGTATAGCAGTGAAAAGCGGAAGAAGGCCTTCTCAACCATATACTTATCTGCTTCCGCCGTCGCCTCCGGGCGCCGCCAGATCTTCACAGCGCCCCAGACGAACCACGCATTCAGCGCAACCGTTACGGCCAAAGTGAACGGTCCGCCAATCGAGGTCAGCGCCGCCCAGACCGCGACCGGCACCAGCAACACTGTGTAGACCAGAATATGCGTGCGCGTCGATTTGCGGCCATGCGTCACCGTCAGCATCGGCACGCCTGCCTTGTGGTAATCTTCCTTCATGAACAGCGCCAAGGCCCAGAAATGCGGCGGCGTCCACATGAAGATCAGCGCAAACATCAGCACAGCCTCAATCGAGACGGTGCCGGTGGCGCAAACCCAGCCAACCATCGGCGGGAATGCCCCGGCAGCGCCGCCGATCACGATGTTCTGCGGGGTCAGGCGTTTCAGCCAGACCGAATAGACCACGACGTAGAAAAAGATGGTGAAAGCCAGCAGGGCCGCCGCTGCGATATTGGCAGACAGGCCCAGCATGACGACCGAAATGCCCGACAGCGCCATACCGATGCCCAAAGCCTCACCGGGTTGGACTTTGCCTGCAGGCACCGGGCGGCCCATGGTGCGCTTCATCACCGCGTCGATATCGGCGTCCCACCACATGTTCAGCGCGCCAGATGCCCCTGCCCCAAGGGCGATGAACAAAATGGCCGCAAACGCCTCTACCGGGTGCATCGAACCGGGGGCCACCAGCAGACCGACAAGGGCCGTGAACACCACCAGCGACATCACGCGCGGTTTCAGCAACTGCACGTAATCGCCAAAGCTGGCCTCGACGGGCCCGCCCGCGGCCGATTGTTCATACGCAGCGATATCGGTCATTCTGTCCTGTCTTCCGCTAAGGATGAGGGCCGCAGAACAGCGGCTCTCCCCGTGGCAATGGTCGCCTGATCAGTTGTTGGCAGCCACATCAACCTGTTTGGTTGCGTCATTGTGCGACAACAGCACATTGCCTGCCTTGGCCCCGGCCAACCACTTGGCATAGGTTTCTTCCGACACAACCTTGACGGTGATCGGCATGTAGGCGTGGTTCAGCCCGCACAGTTCCGAACACTGACCGAAGTAAATCCCCTCACGCTCTGCCTTGAACCACAGATGCGCGAGGCGGCCCGGTACGCCATCCTGCATCACGCCAAACGCCGGGACTTTCCACGAATGGATCACATCCGCGCCCGTTACCTGAAACACGATCGTCTTGCCAACCGGGATCACGATGGCGGTGTCAGTGGCCAGCAGGAACTGTTCCTTGGCATAGCCCGCCTCGACCAGTTGTTTTTCCACCTCGGGCGTCATCATGTTGTCGCCGCCGGTGGCAGGCGAGCCGATCATGTAGCTGTCAAACGCCACATCCTCACCGACATATTCATAGCCCCAGTACCACTGATACCCGGTCGCCTTGATGGTGATATCGGCCACCGGAATTTCCTGCGATTTCCACAGGATCGGCAGCGAAAACGCACCCAGCACCACCAGAATGACGGTCGGGATCAGGGTCCATGCCACTTCAAGCGGGGAGTTGTGGGTGAAGGTCGCGGGCTTGGGGTTGCGGCGTGCGTTATAGCGGATGGCAACCACCACCAGCAGCCCCGTCACGAACACTGAAATCACAGTGATCAGGATCAGGATGGCGTGATCCAGCCAATGCAGATCGCGGGCCATTTCAGTCACTGCGGGCTGAAATCCCATCTTCCCGTCAATAGGCTGCCCGACGATCTCAAGGGCCTGCTGCGCGAACGCTGCCCCTGACATCAGCAGGGTTGCAGTGGCTGCGGCAAAACCGGTGGCTTGGCTGTGAAGGCGCATGTCATATTCCCGTATCGAAGGCGCGGCTTTGGTGCCGCTTGCGGAGGTCTGGCCAACCTTGGCAGAATCCCGTTGTTATCGCAGCCGTTGAAACCATATTAGGGGCTGCGCGACAAGCAAAACCGTTGCGACAAAGCAGCGCCCTTCGCCTCAATTCAAGGATTTTCCAGATGACCGATGCCCCCTTCCGCCCGTTTGAGACGCATCTGGATGAAGCCGTGGCCCTGCAAATCCTGCGCGATGCCACCGCCGGGGCCGAGGATGGCGAGTTGTTTCTGGAACGCAAGCGATCAGAGGCGATTGTTCTGGACGATGGCCGGATCAAGAATGCCAGTTACGATGCCTCCGAAGGCTTTGGTCTGCGTGCGGTCAAGGGTGAGGTTGCGGGCTACGCCCATTCCACCGAACTGTCGGAAAGCGCCTTGCGCCGCGCGTCGGAAACCGCGCGTCTGGCGGTTGGGTCGGGCGGCGGCGTTCTGGCCGATGCCCCGCAAGGCACCAACGCGCGGCTTTATTCCGATGCGGACCCGATGGCCGATGCCACCTTTGCGGTGAAGATTGAAATGCTGCGCGAGATTGACGCCTTCGCCCGCGCCCTTGACCCCCGCGTCATTCAGGTGTCCGCCACCATCAGCGCGGGCCTGCAAGAGGTGGAAATCCTGCGCCCCGAAGGCATCCGCCTGTCCGACATCCGCCCGATGGCCCGGATCAACGTGTCGGTGATCGTCGAACAGGACGGCCGCCGCGAACAGGGCGGAACCGGGGGTGGCGGCAGGCACGGCCTTGCACGCCTGATGCTGGCCGACACATGGCAGCCGATGGTGCGTGAGGCCTTGCGCATCGCCATCGTCAACCTTGGCGCAGTTGCCGCCCCTGCGGGCGTGATGGATGTGGTGCTTGGCCCGGGCTGGCCCGGTATCCTGTTGCACGAGGCGATTGGCCACGGGCTGGAGGGCGATTTCAACCGCAAGCAAACCTCGGCCTTCGCAGGCCTGATGGGCCAGCGGATCGCGGCCCCGGGTGTCACCGTGCTGGACGACGGCACCCTGCCCGACCGGCGCGGGTCAATCTCCATCGACGATGAAGGGATGCGGTCGGGCCGCAACGTGTTGATCGAGGACGGTATTCTGGTCGGCTACATGCAGGACCGCCAGAATGCCCGCCTGATGGGCGTGGCCCCGACCGGCAACGGGCGGCGCGAATGCTTACGCCCATATCCCGATGCCCCGGATGACGAATACCTACATGTTGGCAGGCAGCGATGATCCGGCGGATATTCTGGCAGGTCTGAAGGACGGCATCTACGCGGTCGGCTTTGGCGGCGGTCAGGTCGATATCACCAACGGCAAATTCGTGTTTTCCTGCACCGAAGCGTACCGCGTGCAGAACGGCCGCGTGGGGCAAGCGGTCAAAGGGGCCACGCTGATCGGCGACGGGGCCACCGCGCTGAAGGCGATCCGCGCGATTGGCAATGATCTGGCGCTGGACCCCGGCATCGGCAATTGCGGCAAGGCCGGGCAATGGGTGCCGGTGGGCGTCGGCCAGCCCACCCTGATGATCGGCGGGCTGACCGTGGGCGGGTCCGCCGCCTGATGGGGCTTGATCTGACGGTTCTGGGCAAACCTCTGCCGGGGGGTGATGCGCGACCTCGCGCCAAAGCGCAGCCTGTGGCAACGGCTGACGCGCAAGGGTGGGACGAGGCTGTCAGCGTCGGACAAGCAAGCCAAAACCGCTCGCTTTCTTGCCATTCAATCACCAGCTTACGCAGCCCTTGGTGCACCCCGTGTCGGCACCGATCCCCAAGCCGATGCGTGGGTCCGCAGTCAGGGTCTGGCCGCAGGCCGCAGTTCAGCAGAGGTTGAGGCCGAAGTCGTCCGCATGACGGGCGTTTATGTGCTGGGCCTGCTGCCCCCGTGTGATGGGCTGCCCGCCTATTCCAACGGTGACATGGGTCATGGCGATGAAACCAGCTTTCGCGGCGCCTTCCTCAACGACTGCATCGACAGCTTCCCCGAAGCCGAACGCGACGCCGCGTGGGAGGTGATGACCGCGCCCGAGTTGCTGGCATACGGTCAACGCCTGCAATCCATCGCCACAGGCTATGCCGCCGAACAGGGCCTGACCGCCCAACTCGGTCAGCGCAGCGTGGACTGGACCGACCCCCACGATCCCCGCGCACAACTGCATATCGTTGACAGCCTCGCCCGATGGGCGATCTTCTGGGGCAGCCGGGGGCATGGCTCCTACCCCGATTTCTGACCGAAAGTTGCGCAAAATGCCCCTGCTGACCTCCACGCCCAACAGTTTTGCCATCGCGGGCTGGCGCGGGGTGATCACCTCGGCCCTGTTCGGCTGCCTGTTCCCCTCGGTTCTGGGCGGCATGGTGATCGGGGTGATGCGCTTGCTGGGCACCGAAGATATGGGCACGCAAGCCATATCCCTGTGGCTGCTCGCCACGGTGGCTGTGGTCTCGCCCCTGCTCAGCGGGCCGGGGTTTCTGGTGACATTGCCGGTGGTCGCGATCCTGATGCAGCGCGGCTGGTACGGCTGGCTACCCGCCCTCGGGCTGGGGCTGATGATGGGCAGCGTGGCCGCTTGGCTGATTGAAAACCAGCTTCCCATCCCCTTCGCAATCACAGGCTTCGCCCTGCAACGATGGGTGCTGGGCCAACTCTACCCGACCGCCGTCTGACCCCTAAACTTTATCTAAAATATCCCACGGGGTGATGGGCGATCAAAAACTCTCCCGTGGAGAGTTTTCGCGAAGAACGCCTGGCCTGTGGCCGGGCTGGGGGGCTCCCCCAGCGATCAGCCCAGCACACCAACCTTTGGCACCCGCGCCCAGAACCGCCACATCAGGCTCGCCGCCGCACAGGCCAGCCCCACCACCAGCCCCAGCCACAGCCCGACCGCCCCATAGCCCAGCGGAAACGCCAGCACATAGCTGCACGGTACCCCGATGATCCAATAGCTGACGGCGGCAAGGATCATCGGCACCTTGGTGTCGCGAATGCCCCGCAGCAGACCCAGGGCCATCACCTGCATCGCATCCGCCATCTGGAACAGCGCGGCCAACGCCAGCAAGACCACGCCAAACCCCACAATCGCGGCGCTTTCGGGTTTTGCCATGTCCAGAAACAGCATGATGATCGCCTCGGGCATTGCCAGAAACAGCACCACCACGACGATACCGACGGCAACCGACAGCCCGATGGCCACCACCGCCCCGTCGCGCATCGCCTGCACCCGCGCCTCGCCTTCAAAACGGGCGGTGCGGATGGTGGCGGCACTCGACAACCCGACATGCACCATGAACGCCAGTGCCGCGGCCTCCAGCGCAATCCCGTGTGCGGCCAGTTGCACGGTGCCGACCCAGCCCATCATGATGGCCGAGGCGTTGAACAGCCCACCTTCGGCCAGTCCCGTCAGACCAATCGGCCAGCCGAGCCGTGACACCTGCCCCATCGCGTGCCAGTCCGCGCGCCAGAACCGTTGGAACAGATGATAGCGGCGCAGCGCGGGCAACCAGCCCGCATAGGCCGACAGCACGATCAGCGTCATGATCTGGGTGGACAGGGTGGCAATCGCCGACCCGCGCACCCCCAGTTCCGGCGCGCCCCAATTGCCGAAGATCAGCGCATAATTGACGCAGATGTTCAGCATCAATGCGGCCAGCGTCACCCACAGCACCACCTGCGTCCGCGCCAGTGCCGCGAGATAGCTTTGCAGCACCGTCACCGCCAGGGCAGGCACCATGCCAACCCCGGCGATGCGCAAGAAGTCCTGCGCCAGTTGTGCCACCTCGGGGTTTTGCCCCAAGGCCAGCAGGATCGGCCCTGACCACCAGAACAGCGGATAGCAGACCACCCCAAACCCGATTGACAGCCACAGCCCCATGCGGGTGTCGCGCCGAACCTGTGCTTCATCGCCCCGGCCCAAGGCCGCAGCCACCATCGGCATCACGGCCTTGGCAAAGCCCGACCCCAGCACATAGATGATGAAAAACGTCGATGACCCCAACACCACGGCGGCCAGTTCGGTCACGCCGTACCAGCCCAGCATGACAGTGTCGCAGACATGCAGCGCCATCATCGCCAGATGCGATCCGATCAGGGGAAGCCCCAGCACCAGCGTGGCGCGGGCGTGGTCAGGATATGTCATGCGGTTTGTCATGCGCAGTGACGTATCCGCCGCTTACAAAATGGGCAAGAGGCACCGGTGCAGAACCCGTGGTCGCGGCATCGCAATGCGCCCGCGCCTCTCCCTGCCCCGCGCTGCGGACGCTTCCACTGGTCCGTACCGATGCCTTCAAAGACGTCGATCCCGACCTGCAACGTCGTCCGGTCCCCCGCCAGCCAATGCTCAGCCCGCCACGCCAAACAGGCTGATCGCCACGATGACGATGGCCGCGCCCGCCAACATCTCCAGCACGGGAACGGCGCGGACAATGCGGGTGCCGCTCAGGCTCGCGAACGCGCCCTCCCGCGCCCAGACGGCCAATGCGGCCACCACGATGGTCACCACCGCAGTCCCCAGCCCCATGGCAAAGGCACCGGCAATGCCCGCCGCCCCGATACCCAGTTGCCAGGTCAGGATCAGCAGGAACAGCGCACCCGAACAGGGCCGGATCGCGATGCCGGCAATCAGCGCCGCCACATCCCGCCATCCGGTCAGGGCATGGATCTGATCCAGAGTTGGCCCGTGGGCATGCGTGCAGCTTTCATCATGAACGTGGGCAGCCGGCGCGGAATGGTTGTGATCGTGGCTGTGCCCATGATCGGGGCTGTGGTGGTCGTCATGCGCAGCCCGCGCGCCCTGCCGCCAGAGCGTCATTGCGCCGCGCCACAAAAGCCACAGCCCCACCCCGGCGATCATCAGATGGCCCGCCGGGGCCAGCACACTGTCGGCCGCCCCCAGAACACGTTCGCGCGTCCAGCCCAGCGCCGCCACGGTCGCATAAACCAGCCCCACCGCCACGCCCGCCTGCGCCAGAGACGAGGCAAGCGCAATCGCGGCCAGCGGAACCAACGGCACCCGGCGGGCCACACCGTAGCTGCCGATCAGCACCTTGCCATGCCCCGGTCCCGCCGCATGGGCCACACCATAGGCAAAGGCCAGTGCCAAAAGCCCCCAGACAGCCCCCGGTTGCCCGCCCCGCAGAGCGCGCACCGCCCCTGCCATCGCCTCTTGCGCGTCGCGCTGCGCGATCCGCGCCCAAGCCTCAGCATAGGCAAATCCGCCAAGGGCCCAGACGGCCGCCAGCACCACCGCGACCCCCAACCCGGCCAGCATCAGGGTGCGCTGCATGTGACGCGGACCTCCTCGGAATAGGATTTGCCGATGGCGGGAAAGTCGGCTTCCAGATCCTGTGACGCGGAATATTCGGCCATCGACGCCTTCAGTTCTTCGGCGGCGGCGTCCAGATCGGGGGTAAACACCTGCGCGCTGCACCCTGCCCGCCCGGTCAGCACAGGGTCGGACGCAATGGTATAGGCGGTGTAAAACCCCGGATCATAAACCTGCACAATCAATGGTACCTCGCCCACGACCACCGGGGTTTCAAATCGCCGCAGATGGGTTGAGGTGATTTTCTGGTCGGCATACTCCACCGACCATTCGACAGGCCGTGACATTGCAAGCTCGGCGTCGCCCATCAGCGCATAGGTATCGCCGGGAAAGCCCGCGTCCCAGCCCATGTCAAACCCGGACAGGGTGGCCAGTTCTGGCTCTGTCAATTTCCCATCCCAATCGGGATCAAGGCCCCGGTCAGCGATGATCGACAGCGAATAGAGGTCATCATAGGCCCAAGTGATGCGCAGCGCCGAAGCCCGGCCCTGATCGTCGAATATCACTTCGATACCGGTGTCGATGAACACATGAGGGTGGGCATGCGCGGGTGCAGGCAGCAGCAGGGCCAAGGCCACCACTGTTCCTGTCGCAAGGGCTGCGGGTGGCATGATCTGCTCCTGTGCGTGTCATGGCGACCCTAGCGGGTCTGCCGTGCCACGCAAAGGGTGGGCGGCGCAGGGTAAGCGGCGGCCTGCCGACACGCGCGGGGGGAATGGTTGATACAGGGCGGCGGTCTCCCATGGACCGCCGCCCTGATCTTGGGGAAGCAATGTTTATCTGAAAACAGGCGATGGCCGCCAATACATCTGCGACTCAACCAAGGCTACGCCTGGGCTTTTTGCGGCGCATACCCCATATGCGGTAAGGCGGTTGTTTTAGGCGCGATCACCCGGTTTGCGCAGATGTGCGGCCACTTCGTCCAGCGCCAGCGGCCACAGGGCAAAGAACAACAACTGGCCGGTGTCTGGCAAAAAACGGATGTCCAGATGCGGGAAATCCACCATCAGTTCCTGCACCGTCAGGATCGGGGTCTGGGGATCCTGATCGCCTTGCAGCAGCAACACTGGCACCTTCGTTGCCCGTACCACCCCAGACCAATCCCGTTCGGACCCGATACATTCGCGCGTAAACGCCTGATGCGCCGACCATTTCCGGGTCAGGCATACATCGGACCCTTCCAGCATCGCCTCACGCACCTCTGGCAGCGCGAAGGTGGCCATATCGGCGGGACTGCCGCCATTGACCTGCGCAAAGAACGCCTCTTTGCCCAGACGCCGGGCCAGCGAGAACCCGGCCTGCACCAGAAACGGCAGAACCTTGGGTGCATAGCGGGCGTTGGCAAGGATGAAGCGCTGCCATTTGTCCATCCGTTCATACTGCGCCGCCGTGCGCAGCGGCAACTGGCAGGCACAGCCGACAATCCCCGTCACCAGATCGGGGCGCAGCAGGGACAGGTTCATTGCAAAGCGCAGGTCTGCCCCAAGGCAGATCACCGCCGCCGCCCGCACCCCCAGATGGTCCAGCACAGCCGCATAATCCAGCGTCACCCCGGCCAGGTGATCGGTGCCCTTGCCATGCAGGTCGCTGCGGCCGTATCCGGCCCGCACCGGCACGATGACCCGGATACCGCGCGCCTTGGCCGCCTGTTCGGCCCCCGCAGGCCAGCGGATCAGGCCGAAATCCAAGTGCATGTACAACAGCGGCGCGCCTGCCGGGTCGCCAAACTCGATCCACGCCAGCCTGCGCCCATCGGCCAGCCGCATCTCTTGCATCACAACGGCAGACAACCCGCCCTGACGCGCCTGAACAGCCGCCCCGTCAGACGCGACATAGGCCACATCCATCAACCCCAGCACCACGCGCACAAGTTCTGACTGGCTGTGGGTTTCGGTCTTGGCAAGGATTGAGCGCACCTGCGTGCGCACCGTTTCCACCGACCGCCCGCGCGCAGTGGCAATGTCGCGCAGCGGTTGGCCAAGCGTGACACCGCGCACCACCTCCACCTCGGACCCAGTCAGGCTGAATGCGTCTTGCAACGTCACTTCAAACCCGTCAGGCCAGACCAGCTCGTTTGACAGCACCAAGGCCAACCCGGGACTTGCGTCGCTGTCCACCGGGCTGACGCGCACGATCACCGGGCTGCCGGTCAGGGTGGACCGCATCCGCAACGTGACGACCTTTTCTGCCCGCCGCGCGGCCACCCGGCGGATCACGCCGCGCAGGGTGTCAACATCATCGGCATCGAACGGCAGGGCGCTGACCGGCCCCCCCTCTGCAATGCCAAATGCCACCCCTGCCGCCCCATTGCACGCCGCAATCAAAGGGCCGCCATCGCTGATGAACGCCGCAGACCGGGGAACATCCTGCAACACAGACCGATACCCGCCATCGGCGCGGGTGGCCTCGAACCGGTCCAGAAACACGGTGGCGCGGTGCAGATGCGCCTCAATCTCGGGGTCGTCCAGCGGGATCGCACTTTCGACCGGCCCTACACGCAGCGGGGCGGCCCGCCCTTCCCAGACCACCAGCAAATCCTCCAGCCGGATCGGGTCCAGTGCCACATCATACAGCCGGTCAACGATTTCCGCCTTGTGGTCGCGTTCCACAAGCTGGGCAGTCTGCGACCGGGGGCTGCGATCAGTCATGGCGTTTTGTGGCGC
Source organism: uncultured Alphaproteobacteria bacterium (assembly GCA_963772935.1). GTDB lineage: Bacteria > Pseudomonadota > Alphaproteobacteria > Rhodobacterales > Rhodobacteraceae > JANNNF01. The sequence goes on from CAVYZK010000009.1 coordinate 1,246,670, forward strand.
AAGCCTGCCGTGGCGGCAAGCATTTTCGCCCTTCGCCCCCCGGTTCAGCCTGCGCGCAACTGGCCTTTGCCTGCCGCCTGTGCAATGCAGGGCGCATCCATCGACCTGCCAACAGGAGCCATCGTCGTGATCACCCTTTACGGAGTCTACCGTTCGCGCGCGTCGCGGCCCCTTTGGCTGCTGCTGGAAACCGGCACCGCGTTTGACCATGTGCCGGTCATTCAGGGCTACCGCTTGCCGCAGCCCGTGGCCGAGGGCGCGCCGATCAACACCACGACCCCGGCGTTTCTGGCGGTGAACCCGCAGGGGCAAATCCCGGCTTATGTCGAAGGCGATCTGGTGTTGACGGAAAGCCTTGCCATCACGATGCACATTGCCCGCGCCCATGGCGGTGATCTTGGCCCCCAGACGGCGGCTGAGGCCGCGTTGACCGACCAATGGGCACTGTTTGCGGTGACCGGCATTGAAAGCCCCGCGCTGGAAATTCTGTACACCCAAGGCGACGGCGGCGACAAAACCCCCGAAGGTCAGGCCTCTATCGCCATCAATGCCGAGAAACTGCGCCGTCCGCTGGCCCGTCTAAACGCGCATCTGGTGGGAACCGACTGGCTGGTGGGTGGCCGCTTTACCGCAGCCGATATCATGGTCGCCGAATGCCTGCGCTACGCCCAAGGCCACCCAACCCTGCTGGCCGAGTTTCCGGCAGCGAAAGCCTGGCTCGAACGCTGCCAGGCCCGCCCGGCCTTTCAGGCCATGTGGGCGGCCCGGCAGGCCGAACCGGCCTAGCCCGCTACATAATCGCGCCAGTCGTGCTGGTCCTGAAAGCCCAGCACGTCCCGCACTTTGGCGTTCGACATCAGCGCCTCGTCCGGGGTCAGGGCGCGCGTCACCGGCACACCGGGGAAATAGCGTGCCAGCAATTGATCGTTGGGCAGGTTCATCCCATTGGTGCTGTTGCAGGCGTTGAACACCTGAAACCCAAGGCCATCCTTGCGCAGGCACAGATCCACGATCTGCCCCAGATCCCGCGCATCGACATAGTTGAACGCATTGCGCCGCCGCAGGCTGGGATCGGCGAAATAGCCCGGAAACAGCGTGGCATATTCATGTGGCTCTACCACATTGCCAATCCGAAGGGCATAGATATCGGCCCCCGACCGCTGCGCAAAACTGCGCCCTGTGACCTCGTTCACCTTTTTCGAGGTGCCATACGTATCCATCGGATCAATGTCATAGCCTTCATCCAGCGGCAGGTAATGCGGGTCGGTCACCCCGTCGGCAAAGCAGATGCCATAGGTCGTCTCGCTCGACGCCAGAATGATCTTGCGCACCCCCATCTTCACCGCCGCCTCGATGACGTTGTAGGTGCCAACCACATTCACCCGCCAAGTCTCGGTATCGGGGCACATCATCATCCGGGGGATCGCCGCGAAATGTACCACGGCGTCAAAGGCCCGCGCGCCCTGCCCGGTTTCCAGCTCGTCATACCCCGCGTGGGAATTCATCGCCGAATACACCTGCCCCGCATCGGTGATATCACCCAGCAGATCATGCACCCCCGCCTGCCCCAAAGGCACGCGGTCAAAGTTCAGCACCCGGTGCCCCTGCCCCACAAGGTAAGGCACCACATGCCGCCCCGCCTTGCCCGACCCACCGGTGAAAAATACCCGCATCGCTGATCTCCTCTTGTTGCGCCGCAATCTAGGGCGCGCATGGGGCCACAGCAATGCCCCCCACATCTTGCGCCCCACCCCCGGCAGGTGGTCTAATGCGCAGCACAGCAGCGAAAGAGCCCCCAGATGCCAAACGACCTTTTGTCCGGCAAGGACCAGACCTATGACGCCTCCAGCATCGAGGTTCTGGAACCGCTGGAGGCTGTGCGCCTGCGCCCCGGCATGTACATCGGCGGCATTGATGAACGCGCCTATCACCATCTCGCCGCCGAGATCATGGACAACTCGATGGACGAGGCCGTGGCAGGCCACGCCAACCGGATCGAGGTGGAATTGCACGAAGGCGGCAGCTTGACCATCCGCGACAACGGACGCGGCATCCCTGTCGATCCGCACCCCAAATTCCCCGACAAATCCGCGCTGGAGGTGATCTTGTGTACTCTCCATTCGGGCGGTAAATTCAACGGCAAGGCCTATGAGACATCGGGCGGCTTGCACGGCGTCGGGTCGTCGGTCGTGAACGCGCTGTCCGATCTGATGCGGGTCGAGGTGGCGCGGAACAAGGAACTGTACGTTCAAAGTTTCAGCCGCGGCAAACCCTTGGGCAAGATTGAAATGGTCGGCCCGGTGCAGAACCGTCGGGGCACCACGGTGACCTTCCATCCCGATGCGGATATCTTCGGGTCGCAGCATTTCAAACCCGCGCGGCTTTTGAAAATGGCGCGCTCCAAGGCCTATATCTTTTCCGGCGTGGAAATCCGCTGGAAAACCGCCGTGAATGATGGCGAAACCCCGATGGAGGCGGTGTTCCACTTTCCGGGTGGTCTGGCCGATTACCTTTCGGATACGCTGCAAAAATCGACCACCTATGCCGATAAACCCTTTGCCGGTAAAATCGGCTTCCCTGAGAAGTTTGGGGTGCCGGGATCGGTCGAATGGGCGATCAACTGGACACCCGCCCGCGATGGTTTCATCCAATCCTATTGCAATACCGTTCCCACCCCCGAAGGCGGCACACATGAGACCGGTTTTTGGTCGGCGATCCTGAAAGGCATCCGGGCGTATGGTGAGCGGATCAAGAACCGCAAGGCCGAGTTGATCACCCGCGACGATATGCTGGCCGGGGGCTGCGCGCTGATTTCGGTGTTCATCCGCGAACCGCAATTCGTGGGGCAAACCAAGGACCGTCTGGCAACCGAGGAAGCCGCGAAATACGTCGAAGGGGCAGTGCGCGACCATTTTGACACCTGGCTTGCGGCTGACCCGAAATCGGCAGGCGCGATCCTCGACTTTCTGGTGCTGCGCGCCGAGGAACGGCTAAAGCGCCGTCAGGAAAAGGAAACCGCCCGCAAGACTGCCACCAAGAAACTGCGGCTGCCGGGCAAATTGACCGACTGTTCGTCGAAAACCCGCGAGGGCACAGAGTTGTTCATCGTCGAGGGCGACTCGGCCGGCGGCTCTGCAAAAGGCGCGCGGATGCGCGAAACGCAGGCCCTGTTGCCGCTGAAGGGTAAAATCCTGAACGTCCTTGGCGCGGCCTCTGCCAAGCTGAACGACAATTCTGAAATCCGCGATATCTGCGAAGCTTTGGGCGTGCAAATGGGCACCCGCTTCAAACTAGACGACCTGCGCTATGATAAAATCATCATCATGACCGACGCCGACGTGGACGGTGCCCATATTGCCAGCCTGCTGATGACCTTCTTCTTCACCCAGATGCGCCCGCTGATTGACAAGGGGCATCTGTACCTCGCCTGCCCGCCTTTGTATCGGCTTACCCAAGGCGCAAAGCGTCTCTATGTGGCCGATGATGTCGAGAAGGAAATCTGGCTCGCCAAGGGTCTGGGCGGCAAGGGCAAAATCGACGTGCAACGGTTCAAGGGCCTGGGAGAGATGGACGCCAAAGACCTGAAAGATACCACGATGAACCCGTTGACCCGCAAACTGATCCGCGTGTCGATTGACGAGGATGAACCGGGGATGACCGGCGATCTGGTCGAGCGGTTGATGGGGAAAAAACCGGAACTGCGGTTTCAGTATATTCAGGAGAATGCGCGGTTTGTGGAGGAGTTGGATGTGTGAGAAATGAGCATTGCCAATTAAGTCATCAGTGCTGTATCGGAGCTTCATGCCATACCATCAAGGACACAGTATTGATGAGCTTACCATCGGCTATAACACTGAAATGCGAGTTTTCTGTTGGAGAGGCGAATATGGCCGAACTGATCATCTGGCTGTTGCTTAGCAGTCGATTACCCTTGGCCTGGCGTTAGTTTATTTTACCCTACTATTTCGATCAAAGCTCCTGATGCAACCGTACATCATTGCGTTGACAACCATGGCAGGAAAGTCAGCTGCGTCTGCACGTTGATGTCAGTTTTTCAGAAAGTTTTGGGTCACGACGCTGGTCTGGCTTCTTCTGACCATTATAACACTGGGTCTTGCCTACCTTGTTTACTGGCCGGCGCGTTATCAAACGTGTTACTGTAACGCTGTGGTAATCACCGACCTTTGAGAACGGTAAGGTGGGATAACCCCGCCTTGCCCACTTTACTGACATATGGAAATACCCCCACCCCCCCCTTGACGCCCACCCCCATAGGTTGCAATCCTACCCGTCAGATCACTGCAAGGATGCGCCATGACCCCCATCACGACCCTCGCCCTGTTTGCCTTTGGAACCGAGGCCGTGATCGGCTTTATCCTCGGCACCTCAACGGGCCTGTCCGAGGTGCATAAATCGGTGCTGGTGGGGTTCGCGGTTGTCTATCCGTTGCTGACCATGGCGATGGTCTGGGCGATTGCCACGCGCGGCGTCAGCTACGATTACGACGCTGTTGAGGACGCGCAGCAGGCCTAGACCACCCGGCCCGCCTCCAGTCGCACGATCCTGTCCATCCGGGCCGCGAGGTCGAGGTTATGCGTCGCGATCAGCGCCGAGAGGCCGGTTTCCCGCACCAAACCCATCAGCACGCCGAAGACCTGATCAGACGTCGCCGGATCGAGGTTCCCCGTCGGCTCATCCGCCAGCAACAGGCGCGGGCCATTCGCCAAAGCGCGGCAAAAGGCCACCCGCTGTTGCTCCCCCCCCGACAGCGCGGCGGGGCGGTGATCGGCGCGGGCGGCAACCCCGACCCGACCCAGCAGGTCAAGCGCGCGGGCGGCGGCCACACCCCGTGCAACACCATTGGCAAGCTGAGGAATAATGATGTTTTCCAACGCGGTAAACTCTGGCAGCAAGTGATGAAACTGGTAGATGAACCCCACATCGGCCCGCCGCGCCTCGGTGCGCGCGCGGTCGCCAAGGCCCCCCATATCCCGCCCGTCCAGTGCAACCTGGCCCTTATCCGGCGTGTCCAGCAGCCCCGCGATGTGCAAAAGCGTGGATTTTCCAGCCCCCGACGGTGCGACCAAAGCCACCACTTCCCCCCGCCCGACCCGCACTGACGCGCCACGCAGCACAAGGACTTCAGCCGGTTTGCCCCGGTTATAGCCCTTCTCAATCCCGTCCAGAACCAGCGCGTCATTCATAGCGCAGCGCCTCAACCGGGTTCATCCGGGCCGCACGGCGGGCTGGAAAGATCGTCACGATGAAGGACAATCCAAGCGACAAGGCCACCGCTGACCCCACATCGCGGGGCAGCAATTTGGCGGGCAACGCGTAAATCCCCCGGATCGAAGGGTCCCAGACATCACCCCCATTCACCCAGTTCACAAAGCCCATGATCTGGTCGATATAGGCCGCAAACAGGCAGCCAATCACAACCCCCATGATCGTGCCCACCGTGCCGGTAAACGCACCACACAGAAAAAACACACGCAAAACAGAGCCTTCCGTCAAACCCATGGTGCGCAGGATGCCAATATCGCGCCCCTTGTTCTTCACCAGCATGATCAGTCCCGACACGATATTCATCGCCGCAATCAGTACCAGAATAGACAGGATCACGAACATCACGTTATCCTCGATATCCAACGCCCGCAAAAACGACCCGGCGGAATCGCGCCATGTCCAGACCAGCGCAGTCGGCCCGGCCGCGTCCAGAATGGGGTCGGCCATCGCGTCCACGGCCTCGGGGTTGGAGACCATCACCTCAAACTCATCGGCCATGCCTTCGCGGTTGAAGTAGCTTTGCGCCTCGGCCAGCGGCATGTAAATCCGGGTGCGGTCGATGTCAAAACGGCCTGCGGTGAAGATATAAACCACCTCATAAGCGTTCACGCGGGGGCTGGTGCCGAAGGCGGTTTTGACGCCATTCGGCGCAATCAGGCGCACCCGGTCGCCCAGCCCCACGTTCAATTCGCGCGCGATGCCAGAGCCAATCGCGATCCCCGCGTCAAACTGTTCAATGTCCCCAATGGCTTGCGCGCCCACCCCGACGCGGGGGATCGTCTTCAGATTGGCAAGGCTGATCCCGTAGACCTCGGCCCCCAGGGTGGCCGGGCCTGCGGTGATCATTACCTGCCCCTTCACCAAAGGCGCCGCACGCGTGACGCCGGGCACAGCCAGCAACGCCTTGGCGATGGGGTCATACTCGGCGAACCCCTTCCCCCCCGGCGCGCTGCCCTCGCCTGTGGAATACACCGTGACATGGGCGTTCGCGCCCAGAATCGTATCGACAAATTCCGCGCGAAATCCGGCTCTTACGGCCAAAGTGATGATCAGGGCCGCCACCGCCAGCGTGATGCCGATCAGCGAAATCCACGTCATCACCGACACCCCCCCTTCGGCGCGGCGGGCGCGCAAATAGCGCCAGGCGATCATGAATTCGAAGCGGGAAAACGGGCGTGTGGTGGCCAAGGGAAACCTCTGTTTCGGGCTGGCCCGCACCATCGGCGATGTGCCCTTTGGGGTCAAGGCACAGACCTGTGTTAAGGGGGTTTCCGGGGTTCTACGGGTTTTTATGCGGGTCAGATTTGAGATGAAGAACCCCGGGTAAGCCTCAGATATCCTTGTAAATCTCCACAATCCGCGCCACGGCGGCGTCGGCTGACATCTCCTCGGACACTCCAGTACGGCGCGAGGTCAGTTCGACCACGCCATTGGCCAAGCCGCGCGGGCCGACCGTGATGCGCCACGGCAGGCCGATCAGGTCCATCGTGGCAAACTTGGCCCCGGCGCGTTCGTCGCGGTCATCATAAAGTGCTTCTAACCCATTGGCAGACAATGCTTTATACAGACCATCACAGGCCGCATCAGTGCCAGCATCGCCCTGTTTCAGGTTCACAATGCCCACTGGGAAGGGGGTGACGCCTTCGGGCCAGATGATGCCCTTGTCGTCATGGCTGGCCTCGATGATCGCGCCCAGCAGGCGCGACACGCCAATGCCGTGCGAGCCCATTTCGACCGGAACTTTGGACCCGTCGGCGGTGACGACCGATGCCCCCATGGCCTCGGAATACTTTGTTCCGAAATAGAAAATCTGGCCAACCTCGATCCCCCGCGCGACTTTGCGGCGCTCCTCGGGGATTTCGTCGAACAGGGCAGCGTCGTGGGTCTCATCCGTTCGGGCGTAGAGTGTGGTAAATTCCTTGCAAACGGCTTCGACCTGCGCGCGGTTGTCGTAATCGACCTCACGCTGGCCCAGTTTCAAATCCGTCACGGCGGAGTCAAAGAACACTTCTGACTCGCCGGTGCTCGCAAGTACCAGAAATTCATGGGTATTATCGCCACCAATCGGGCCAGAGGCGGCGCGCATCGGGATGGCGGTCAGGCCCATGCGTTCGTAAGTGCGCAGATACGACACCATATGTCGGTTATAGGCGTGAAGGGCGGCGTCGCGGTCCACGTCAAAGTTGTAGCCGTCCTTCATCAGGAACTCACGCCCGCGCATCACGCCGAAACGGGGGCGCATCTCATCACGGAACTTCCACTGGATGTGGTAGAGCGTGAGCGGCAGATCCTTGTAGCTGTTCACATGGCTGCGGAAGATATCGGTGATCATTTCCTCATTGGTGGGCCCATAGAGAAGATCGCGTTTCTGCCGGTCGGTGATGCGCAGCATCTCTTCGCCGTAGTCACCGTAGCGCCCGGATTCTCGCCACAAATCAGCGGGTTGCAGGGTGGGCATCAGCAGCGGAATGTGGCCCGCGCGTTCCTGTTCCTCATTCACGATGGTCTCAATCCGGCGCAGGACGCGCAGGCCCAGCGGCAGCCAGGAATAGATGCCTGCTGCCTGTTGCTTGATCATGCCCGCACGCAACATATAGCGGTGCGAGACGATCTGCGCCTCGGCAGGATTTTCCTTCAGAACGGGCATAAAGTAGCGGGTCAGACGCATGGCAGCCTCATGTCAAACGGGTTGCCCGTTCCTAACGCGACGGGGCGTGGCAAGCAAGCGGGGCAATTCTGGCCGTAAAGGATGCGTAGAGGATGCGTAAAGAACGCGTAGAGGATTTGTAGATACAGATGCGATGCGCTTTGGGAGTGACATTTCCACGGGTTCAATGTCCTTTTACCCCAGCAAAACAGGAGGCGTCGGATGCCGGAGCGTTTGGGGGCGGTGTCGCATTGGTATGCGGATATCGGTGGGGTGCCGGGGCGGCGGGCGGGGTTGAGCGGGGATGTTTCGGTCGATGTCTGCATCGTGGGGGCGGGGTATACGGGGCTTTGGACGGCGCATTATTTGCGGGCGGCGGACCCTGCGCTGAACATTCTGGTGGTGGAGCGGGAGTTTGCGGGGTTCGGGGCCTCGGGGCGCAATGGCGGCTGGCTGACGGGCGGGTTTGCGTGGAACCATGAGCGGTATCTGGCGCGTTCGGACGCGGCGTCCGTGCGGGCGATGGTGCAGGCGATGAACGGCACCGTGGATGAGGTGATCAGGGTGGCCGAGGCGGCCGGGATCGACGCCGATATTTGCCGGACGGATGAGTTGATGGTGGCGGTCAATGCGGGCCAGATGGCGCGGTTGCAGGCGGAGGTCGCGACGCGGCAGGGGTGGGGCGAGGATCGCGCCTATGCCATCGGCGAGCAGGATTTGCGCAACCGGGTGCGGATACCGGGGGCCTTGGGGGCGATGGTGGTGGGCGGCGTGGCGCGGGTGCAGCCGGCCAAGCTGGTGCGGGGTCTGGCACGGATGGTCGAGGCGGCGGGCGTTCGGATTGTCGAGGGCACCACCGTGCAGACCATCGCCAAGGGGGTGGTCACCACCGACCGTGGCGTGGTGCGTGCCCCGGTGATCCTGCGGGCGACGGAAGGGTTTTCGGCGCATCTGCCGGGGTTGCGGCGCGACTGGTTGCCGCTGAATTCAGCGCAGATCGTGACAGAGCCGTTGGGCGAAGACATCTGGGCGCAGATCGGCTGGCAGGGCAATGAGATTCTGGGCGATTTCGCCAATGCCTATTGTTACTGCCAACGCACGCGCGATGGCCGGATCGCGGTGGGCGCGCGCGGGGTGCCGTATAGGTTTGGGTCGGCGATTGATGACAACGGCACGCCGGATGCCGAGACGGTACGGCGGCTGACGGCGATTTTGCACAAGCATTTTCCGGCGGCACGGGCGGCGCGGATCGACCATGGCTGGTGCGGCGTGCTGGGTGTGCCGCGCGACTGGTGCGCGACGGTGGGGTTTGATGCGGCCACAGGGATCGGGTTTGCCGGGGGTTATGTCGGGGTTGGGGTGTCTACCTCTAACCTTGCGGGGCGGACCTTGGCGGATCTCGCGCGGGGACAGGATACCGGGCTGACGCGGCTGCCTTGGGTCAATCGCCGGGTGCGCAAGTGGGAACCGGAACCGCTGCGCTGGCTGGGCGTGCGCGGGATGTATGCGCTGCTGAACGCGGCGGATGCGCGCGAGGCACGGGCCGGGGCTGGCGCGTCGCGGCTGGGCAAGCTGGGGTCGTGGCTGACCGGAAGATAGGGAAACACTTGCAGTTTTTCGGGCTGCCTGCATGCTGCGCGCCATGCAGAACACCTTGGATTTGCTGGAAACACGCAGGGGTAGATGGGTTCATCTGGAGCTCAACCGCCCGGCTGTGCGCAATTCGCTTTCGGGGGCTTTGCTGGCGCGTTTGGGCGACCGGATGCTGGAACTGGCCGAAGATGCGGCCTGCCGGGCGGTGCTGATTTCGGGGGTCGGCGGGGATTTTTCATCAGGCGCGAATCTGTCAGAGCTTGCGGCCCGCACGGCGACGCGAGGGCGCAGGGATGCGTCCAAGGCGCATTGGGCGGCGATCCGGGGGTTTGCCAAGCCGTTGGTGGTGGCGGTGGACGGGGCCTGTCTGGGGGCGGGATTTGAACTCGCGTTGATGGCGGATTGTCTGGTGCTGGGGGGGACGGCGCGGCTGGGGTTGCCGGACACCACGCTGGGGCTGATGCCGGGGGCCGGGGGCAGCCAGCGGCTGTGCGCGCTGGCGGGGCGGGCGCGGGCGATGCGGATGGTGCTGACAGGCGAGGTGATTGACGCGGCCACAGCGGTGAATTGGGGGGTGGCCGGGTGGGGCGTGGCAGGGTCAGCGCTGCCCGAGGCGGTGGCGCTGACCGGGCGGTTGGCGGCGCGGGCCCCGCTGGCGCTGGCTGCGGCGAAGGCCGCAATCCTTGCGGGCGATGAAGGGCGGCTGGCCTTCGGGGCTGAGCGCGCGGGGTTTGAGGCGCTGCTGGAGACGGCGGATAAGGTCGAGGGGATTGCGGCGTTCCGGGGGCGTCGGGTGCCGGATTTCAAAGGCGAATGAGGGAAATTCCTTGGAAGGAATTTGCAAAATCCTTTGAAGGATTTTGGGGGGCTTGCGCAGCCCCCCGTCGCATTTTTCAAATGCGCCCCCCCCGTGGGATATTTTTACAAAGGGGATGGGGTCAGTCGGGCAGTTTGCGGACCGCGCCCTTGTCGGCGGAGGTTGCGAGCAGAGCGTAGGCCTTCAGCGCCGTGGTCACCTTGCGCGGGCGGGATTTGGCGGGCTTCCAGCCTTTGGCGTCCTGATCCGCGCGGCGGGCGGCCAGATCGGCGTCGGACACCCGCAGGCTGATGCTGCGTTCGGGGATGTTGATGTCGATCATGTCGCCTTCGTTCACGAGGCCGATCATGCCGCCTGCCGCCGCCTCGGGTGAGACGTGGCCGATGGACAGGCCCGAGGTGCCGCCCGAAAAGCGGCCATCGGTGATCAGGGCGCATTCCTTGCCCAGACCCTTGGATTTCAGATAGCTGGTCGGGTACAGCATTTCCTGCATCCCCGGCCCGCCCTTTGGCCCCTCATACCGGATCACCAGCACGTCGCCGGGTTTGATGCGGTTCGACAAGATCGCCTCGACCGCCGCGTTTTGCGATTCGAACACGCGCGCCGGGCCAGAGAAGATCAGGATCAACTCGTCCACCCCGGCGGTTTTCACGATGCAGCCATCGGGCGAGATATTGCCCTTCAGCACTGCAAGGCCGCCGTCTTTGGAGAAGGCGTGTTTGGCCGAGCGGATGACGCCCTTTTCGCGGTCGGTATCGAGGCTGTCGTATTTGCGGTTGGTCGAGAAGGCCTGCGTGGTGCGCACGCCACCCGGGGCCGCAAGGAAGAAGTCGCGGACATTTTCGTGGTTGGTGCGGCTGATATCCCAATGGTCCAGTGCAGCACCCATGGTGGGGGCGTGGATGGTGGGGCAGTCGCGGTTCAGAAGGCCCGCATTGTCCAACTGACCGAGGATCGACATGATGCCGCCCGCACGGTGGACGTCCTCCATATGCACGTCTTGCTTGGCCGGGGCGACCTTGCACAGCACAGGCACCCGGCGCGACAACTGGTCGATATCGTCAAGGTCGAAGTCGATCTCGCCTTCATGCGCGGCGGCAAGGATATGCAGAACGGTGTTGGTGGACCCGCCCATGGCGATGTCCAGCGCCATCGCGTTCTCGAACGCCTGTTTGCTGGCCACCACACGCGGCAGCACCGAGGTATCGTTCTGTTCGTAGTAGCGTTTGGTGATATCGACGATCAGGTGGCCTGCTTCCACAAACAGGCGCTTGCGGTCGGCGTGGGTGGCAAGGGTGGACCCGTTGCCGGGCAGCGACAGGCCCAAGGCCTCGGTCAGGCAGTTCATCGAATTGGCGGTGAACATGCCCGAACACGACCCGCAGGTGGGGCAGGCCTCTTTCTCGATCGCCTCGACATCGGCGTCAGACACGGAATCGTCCGCCGCCACCACCATGGCATCGACCAGATCAAGCGCCATCTCCTTGCCCTTGATCACGACCTTGCCCGCCTCCATCGGCCCGCCGGACACGAAGACCACGGGGATGTTCAGGCGCATCGCGGCCATCAGCATGCCGGGGGTGATCTTGTCGCAGTTGGAGATGCAGACCATCGCATCGGCGCAATGGGCGTTGACCATGTATTCGACCGAATCCGCGATGATCTCACGGCTGGGCAGCGAATAGAGCATGCCATCATGGCCCATGGCGATGCCGTCATCGACCGCGATGGTGTTGAATTCCTTGGCGACACCGCCTGCGGCCTCGACCTCGCGCGCGACAAGCTGGCCCAGATCCTTCAGATGCACATGGCCGGGCACGAACTGGGTGAAGGAGTTGCAGATCGCGATGATCGGCTTGCCGAAATCGCCGTCCTTCATGCCGGTCGCGCGCCACAGGCCGCGCGCGCCTGCCATGTTGCGGCCATGGGTTGTGGTGCGGGAACGATAGACGGGCATGGGGGCCTCCGGCGTATGGCATGAATGCTATCCGCCCGATGTGACACCCAAAGCCGGGCGATTCAAGCCTTTCCCGTTTCCAACCCGCCCAAATGCGCGCCAGATTGCCCCCTTCCCTTAGGCCGGGGCATGGCCCTATGGTGCCTGTCCATGACCAGTCCTGCCCTGATCCTTTTCGACTGCGACGGTGTGCTGATTGACAGTGAGGTCATCAGCGCCCGGATGCTGATTGCCGAATTGCGCGGTTACGGCGTCGAAATGGATATGGCCTTTGTCAGCCGCCACTTTCTGGGCCGGTCCTACCCTGCCGTTCTGGCCGAGGTGCGCAGCCGGTGGGGTGTGGCTTTGCCCGACAGTTTCGAGGCCGATTACCGCGCCCGGTTGCTGGCTGCGTTTGAACGCGAACTGGCGGTGATGCCGGGGGTGGTGGAGGTGATCGGGGCGCTGCGCCTGCCCTATTGTCTGGCCACCTCGTCCAGTCCGGAACGGCTGCGCCATTCCCTGGCGGTCACCGGATTGGCCCCCTTGTTCGACGGGTGCAGTTTTACCGCGTCGGAAGTGGCACGCGGCAAGCCTGCGCCCGATCTGTTCCTGCATGCCGCAGCCCGGATGGGGGCCACCCCCGCCGAGTGCCTCGTGATCGAAGACAGCCTGAACGGGGTGCGAGCCGGGCTGTCTGCCGGGATGCAGGTCTGGCGCTTTACCGGCGGCAGCCATCTGACCGGGCTTGACCTGACCCCGCCTGACGATGCCATACCGCATGCAACCTACCCGGACTTTGCCACCCTGCGTGCGTTAAACCCCGATTTCTTCAGCACCCGAGCCGTTTCATGACCCTGCCGCCCGAAACCGACCCCAGCCCGGAGGATGAGGCCGCCCGCGCGGGCTGGCTTTATTACACAGGCGGTCTGACGCAGGACCAGATTGCGCGCGAGTTGGGCGTCAGCCGGCAACGGGCCCAGCGGCTGGTCAGCCGGGCGATGGCGGATGGGCTGATCCATGTGCGGATCAACCACCGGATCGGGGCCTGCCTTGATCTGGAGCGCGCCTTGACCGCGCGGTTTGCCATGACGCGCTGCCGGGTAGCGCCCGGTCTTGGACCCGGCGGCGATGCGGTGCGCGCGATTGCGCCTGCCGCAGCGGCAGAGTTGGAGCGGTTCTTGCGGATGCCCGAACCCCTGACCATCGCGCTTGGCACGGGGCGCGCGATGCGGGGCATGGTGGATGCGATGACATCGGTTGACGCAGCCGCAACACCGGCTGGTGTCGCTGATCGGGAATATCGCGCCGGACGGATCGGCCAGCTTTTTCGACGTGGTGATGCGGATCGCTGACAAGGTGCATGCGCCGCATTACCCGATGCCGGTGCCGGTGATCAGCCCGACCCCTGCCGAAAACGCCGCCTTCCATGCGCTTGGGCCGGTGAAAAAGGTGGTGGATCTGGCGCGGCGGGCGGATGTGATTTTCGTGGGCGTGGGGCAGATGAGCACGGATGCCCCGCTGCTGGCCGACGGGTTTGTGACCCGCGCCGAGCTTGCCGACATGCAGGCGGCGGGGGCTGCGGGGGAAGTTGCGGGCTGGGTCTATGACAAGGCCGGGGTTTATCTGGACGTCGGCACAAATACCCGGACCGGTGGGGTGCGGATCACCCCCGGACTTGACCGTCCGTCAATTGGAATTGCTGCAGGTGCATCCAAAGTGCCTGCTATTTATGCAGCTTTGAAAAGCCGCATTATCAACGGCTTGGTTACGGACGAACCAACCGCTGCCGCCCTTCTGGCCCGCAAATAGGCTGCTAAGTCCCGAAAACCCTTCGCAAATGCGGCGGAAGAAGGGGCTTGACGACTCAAGGGGAGGTATGAGTATTTGCTCAGCAAGCGATGAAATGCTCAATCGCTGCTTAGGGAGGTTACTGATGAAAATGACGCTTCGCGCGCTGCTTGGCGCGACGGTTGCGCTTACCCTTGCGGGGGCTGCGACGGCCGAAACCACGATCACTGTCGCGACCGTAAACAACGGCGACATGGTCCGTATGCAAACCCTCATGGATGATTTCTATGCCAAGAACCCCGACATCAAGGTCGAGTGGGTTACGCTGGAAGAAAACGTCCTGCGCCAGAACGTGACGACCGATATCGCCACCGGCGGTGGTCAGTATGACGTGATGACCATCGGCACCTATGAAGTTCCGATCTGGGGCAAGCAGGGCTGGCTGTCCAGCCTGAACGACCTGCCCGCAGATTACGATGCGGCCGACATTCTGCCCGCAATCGCTGGCGGTCTGACGGTGGATGGCAACCTGCTGGCGGCACCGTTCTATGGTGAATCGTCGATGGTGATGTACCGCAAGGATCTGATGGAAGCGGCTGGCCTGACCATGCCGGACGCGCCAACCTGGGCTGACATCGAAAAAGCCGCTGCGGCGATGACCAACCGCGACGCCGAGATCAACGGCGTCTGCCTGCGCGGCAAGGCCGGCTGGGGCGAGAACATGGCCTTCCTGACCGCCATGTCGAACTCTTTCGGCGCCCGCTGGTTTGATGAAAACTGGGTGCCCCAGTTCGATCAGCCGGAATGGAAAGCGACGCTTGATTTCTATCTGAACCTGATGACCAAGTACGGCCCGCCCGGCGCGTCGAACAACGGCTTCAACGAAAACCTGACCCTGTTCAACCAGGGCAAGTGCGGCATGTGGATCGACGCCACCGTGGCGGCATCTTTCGTGACCGGCAAAGACAGCACCGTGGCTGACAAGGTTGGTTTCGCTCTGGCACCCGACAATGGTCTGGGCAAGCGCGGCAACTGGCTGTGGGCATGGTCGCTTGCGATCCCGTCGTCGTCCACCAAGCAGGATGCGGCCAAGGCGTTCATCAACTGGGCGACCAACAAGGACTATCTGGCGCTTGTCGCGTCCAAAGAAGGCTGGGCAAACGTTCCTCCGGGCACGCGCACCTCGCTGTATTCCAACCCGGAATACGCAAAGGTGCCGTTCGCCAAGATGACGATCGACAGCATCAACTCGGCTGATCCGACCCATCCGACCGTCAAGCCGGTGCCTTATGTCGGCGTGCAGTTCGTGGCTATCCCGGAATTTGCGGGCATGGCGACCAGCGTGGGTGAATTGTTCTCGGCAGCATTGGCGGGCCAGTCCACGGGTGACGAAGCCCTGGCCGCAGCGCAGGCGCTTGCGACCGAAGAAATGACCTCGGCTGGTTATATCAAGTAAGACTTGGGGGCGGCGCTCTGCCGCCCCTTTGGCCTTCCCCGTGATCTCCCAAGGCGCGGGGAAGGCTTTTCTGACGTATCACTTTGCGATCTAGGTCTTTGGGTCCGGTGATCCGGGTCTGATGGTATGGCCCCCCAGTCTGCGGGTCTCAGACGGTAAATCCTGTCGTAACGCCTGATCTGACACCCCCCGTATTTGTTCGGAGACTTCCTCATGGCGACGCAATCTTCCCGCGCCACGGCCCGACTGATGGTCGCGCCCTCTGTCATCCTTCTGTTCGTCTGGATGATTGTGCCGCTGGCAATGACGATCTGGTTCTCGTTCCGCATCTACCGTCTGCTTTCGCCAGAACGCAACGGCTGGGCGGGCGTGCGGAACTACACATGGTTTTTCAACTCGCCGGATTTCTGGCTTGGCATCAGCAACACGCTGCTGCTGGTTGGCGGTGTGCTGGCGATCACCATCATCTTCGGTGTGTTGATTGCGATGCTGATCGAACAGCCGGTCTGGGGTCAGGGTCCGCTGCGGATTCTGGTGATCTCGCCCTTCTTCGTGATGCCGCCGGTTGCGGCGTCGATCTGGGAAAACCTGTTCATGCACCCGCAGAACGGCCTGCTTGCCGCCGCAGCCCGAGGGTTGGGAGAACAGCCGATCCTGTTTCTGGAATCCTATCCCATGGCGTCGGTGATCTTTATCGTGTCGTGGGAATGGTTGCCGTTTGCCACGCTGATCCTGCTGACCGCCCTGCAATCGCTGTCCTCCGAACAGCTTGAGGCGGCGGAAATGGACGGGGCGTCCGCGCTGCAGCCGGTTCCGCTATATCACGATGCCGCACCTGACCCGTGCCATTACCGTGGTGATCCTGATCCAGACCATCTTCTTGCTGGGCATCTTCGGTGAGATTTTCACCACCACGCAAGGTGGCCCCGGTTCGGCCTCTACCACCCTGCCCTACATGATCTACAAGCAGGCCCTGATCGCCAAGGACATTGGCCGAGCAGCCGCAGGCGGGATCATCGCCGTCATCCTTGCCAACATTGTCGCCTTCTTCCTCATGCGCAGCATGGGCAAGCACCTAGACACCTGAACGACGGAGATCACCCTTATGGCCCGCTCAGTCTCAACCCGCCGCAAGCTGTTCTTCACGCTCGCCGCATGGTCCGTAGCCCTTCTGATTTTCTTCCCGGTCCTGTGGACCATTCTGACCAGCTTCAAGACCGAAGCGAGCGCGGTTGCCTCGCCCCCGGAACTGCTGGGTGCGGACTGGACGCTGGAGAACTATGCCGATGTCTGGGCGCGTTCGGACTATCCGCGCTTTTTCTGGAACTCGGTGGTGATCTCGATCGGGTCCACGCTGCTGGGTCTGCTGATCGCCATTCCGGCGGCATGGTCGATGGCCTTTGTGCCGGGGAGAAAGACCAAGGATCTGCTGATGTGGATGCTTTCGACCAAGATGATGCCGTCGGCGGCGGTGTTGATCCCGATGTATCTGATCTTTCAGCGCACCGGTTTGTTTGACACCCGCATCGGTCTGGTGCTGGCGCTGATGCTGATGAACCTGCCGGTGATCATCTGGATGCTTTACACCTACTTCAAGGAAATCCCCGGTGAAATTCTTGAAGCCGCCCGGATGGATGGCGCGAGCCTGAAAAACGAGGTGCTGTATATTCTGACGCCGATGGCCATTCCGGGCATCGCCTCGACCATGCTCTTGAACATCATTCTGGCCTGGAACGAAGCATTCTGGACCATCACGCTGACCACGGTGGATGCGGCCCCCTTGTCGGCCTTCATCGCCAGCTTTTCGGCCCCGCAGGGTCTGTTCTACGCCAAGCTTTCGGCGGCTTCCACTATGGCCATCGCGCCAATTCTGATCATGGGCTGGTTTGGCCAGAAACAACTCGTCCGCGGTTTGACCTTCGGCGCGGTGAAGTGAGGAAATCATGGGTAAGATTGTTCTGAAATCGGTTCGCAAATCCTTCGGCGAGGTGCATGTCATCCCGTCCGTGGACCTGACCATCGACAACGGCGATTTCGTCGTGTTCGTCGGCCCCTCGGGCTGCGGCAAATCCACCCTGCTGCGGTTGATTGCCGGGCTGGAGGATACGTCCTCGGGCATCATCGAGATCGACGGCAAGGATGCCACATCCCTGCCCCCCGCCAAGCGCGGGCTGGCGATGGTGTTCCAGTCCTACGCCCTGTACCCGCATATGACGGTGCGCAAGAACATCATGTTCCCGCTGAAAATGGCGGGGATGGAGATTGGCGAGGCGACCCGCCGCGCCGATGAGGCGGCCAAGGTCTTGAACCTGACGAATTATATGGAACGCAAACCCGGCCAGTTGTCGGGCGGGCAGCGCCAGCGGGTGGCCATCGGCCGCGCCATCGTGCGCGAACCGGCGGCGTTTCTGTTCGACGAACCCCTGTCGAACCTGGATGCCGCGTTGCGGGTCAACATGCGGCAGGAAATCACCGAACTGCATCAGCAGTTGAAGACCACGATGATCTATGTGACCCATGATCAGGTCGAAGCCATGACCATGGCCGACAAGATCGTGGTGCTGAACGCCGGCAACATCGAACAGGTCGGCAGCCCGATGACCCTGTATGAACACCCGGCGAACACTTTTGTGGCAGGCTTTATCGGCAGCCCGAAGATGAACCTGATCACCGGGCCCGAGGCTGCCAAGCTGGGGGCCACCACCATCGGCATCCGCCCGGAACATCTGGATGTGGTGCAAAGTGGCGGCTGGTCGGGCGTGGTGGGCCTGTCGGAACATCTGGGGTCGGATACGTTCCTCAAGGTCACGACCGATGCGGTCGGCACCATCAACGTGCGGGCGGGTGGCGAAGTGATGCTGCGCCACGGCGACCGGGTCAATCTGGCCCCGCAGGCCGGCAAGATCCACCGCTTTGGCGCCGGACGGAAAGGCCATGGCATGAGGCTGGCTGGCAAAACTGCGCTGATCACCGGTGCCGCACGCGGCATCGGGTTTGAATTCGCACGCGCCTATATTGCGGAAGGCGCAGATGTGGCTCTGGCCGATATCAACGCGCGCGGCCTTGGCAACGGCCGTGGCGGAACTGGGGCCGAAGGCCCATGCCGTGCAGATGGATATCACCCGTCAGGACAGCATTGATGCGGGCTTTGCGGCAGCCATTGCTGCGATGGGCAAGCTGGATATTCTGGTGAACAACGCGGCCCTGTTCACCGCCGCCCCGTTCGACGAGATCACCCGCGCCGATTATGACCGCCTGTTTGCGGTCAATGTCGCGGGGACGCTGTTCTGCATGCAGGCGGCGGCGAAACACATGATCGCGCGTGGTCAGGGCGGCAAGATCATCAACATGGCGTCCCAAGCCGGGCGTCGGGGTGAGGGACTGGTGGGCGTGTATTGCGCCACCAAGGCCGCCGTGATCAGCCTGACGCAAAGCGCCGGGCTGGGCCTGATCCAGCACAAGATCAACGTCAACGCCATGGCCCCCGGCGTGGTGGACGGGGAACACTGGGATGGTGTGGACGCCTTCTTTGCCAAGTATGAAAACCGCAAACCCGGCGAGAAGAAACGTCTGGTGGGCGAGGCTGTGCCATACGGGCGCATGGGCACCGCCGCCGATCTGACCGGCATGGCGATCTTCCTTGCCACGCCCGAGGCCGATTACATTGTCGCGCAGACCTTTGGGGTCGATGGCGGAAACTGGATGGCATGACCATGAACGACACACTCCCCCCCGTTGCTTTCCCTGCCTATGACCGCTCTGCGCTGACGCCCGGCATCGTGCATATCGGGCTTGGCAACTTTCACCGCGCCCATATGGCGGTGTATCTGGACGATCTGTTTGGCTTGGGGGAAGGCCATGACTGGGCCATTCTGGGGGCCGGTGTGCGGGCGGGCGATGCGCGGATGCGTGACGCAATGCTGGCGCAGGA
Source organism: uncultured Alphaproteobacteria bacterium (assembly GCA_963772935.1). Classification (GTDB taxonomy): domain Bacteria; phylum Pseudomonadota; class Alphaproteobacteria; order Rhodobacterales; family Rhodobacteraceae; genus JANNNF01. Next base: position 1,266,127 of record CAVYZK010000009.1, read on the forward strand.
TTGCCTGTCTACCATCATCACGCTGGACCCTGCGGGCAAATCGGCGCGACGCGTGGGGTCGATGACCGGGTTTATCGAGGTGCAGGCCGACAATGCCGCGCTGATTGCCGCGATGGCCGATCCGGCCATTCGCATCGTGTCGCTGACCGTCACCGAAGGCGGCTATTTCATTGACGCCGCCACCGGCAAGTTTGACCCGACCGCGCCCGATATTCTGGCCGATGCCGCCAACCCGTCGGCCCCTGTTACCGCGTTCGGCGCGATCCTTGCGGCGCTTCGCCTGCGCAAGGCGGCAGGGGTTGCCCCCTTTACCGTGATGTCCTGTGACAATCTGCCCGGCAACGGCCATGTGGCGCAGGCGGCTGTGGTCGAACTCGCCCGCCTGTCGGACGCAGGGTTCGCGCATTGGGTGCAGGACAACGTGGCCTTCCCGAACGGCATGGTGGACCGGATAACCCCCGCCACCGGCCCGCGCGAACGGGCTTTGGCGGAAAGCTTTGGTCTGGCCGACCCGGTGCCCGTGACGTGCGAGCCGTTCCGGCAATGGGTGCTGGAGGATAACTTCCCCGCAGGACGCCCCGCGTTGGAAAAGGTCGGCGTGACCTTCACCCCGCATGTCCATGCGTTCGAGATGATGAAGATCCGCATCCTGAACGGCGGCCATGCCATCATCGCCTATCCCGGCGGGTTGATGGATATCGAATATGTGCATGAGGCGATGGCGAACCCGCTGATTTCCGGCTTTCTGGACAAGCTGGAGCGGGAGGAGATCATCCCCACTGTGCCGCCCGTGCCCGGAACCGATATTTCCGCCTATTACGACCTGATCCGGTCGCGGTTTTCCAACCCCGAGATCGGCGACACCGAACGCCGCCTCTGCCTTGACGGATCGAACCGCCAGCCGAAATTCATCATCCCGGTGATGCGCGATGTGCTGGCGCAGGGGCGTTTGCCGGTAGGGCTGATCCTGGAGTCGGCGCTGTGGTGCCGCTATTGCATGGGGGTGTCGGATTCAGGCGCTGTGATTGAACCCAACGATCCGAACTGGGATCGTTTGCAGGCGACGGCTCGGGCGGCGGCGTCGGACCCAAGTGTGTGGCTGGCGATGGAGGATATCTATGGCGAGATCGGGCGCGACCGGGCTGTGATCGCGGCCTTCGGGGCGGCGCTGGACGATCTGGCCGCGAAGGGCACGGCAGAGGTGTTGCGGGCGTATATCGGGTAAAGTGTGTGCTGCATATATCGCCGGGGGCCAGCCCCCGGACCCCCGGGATATTTGTGCGAAGAGGATGCAAATTTTAGTTTAATTGTTTGGGTTTGCTGCTAGGTCGCGGTCATGAACTGGGATGTGGAAATTGATGCGGCGGGGTTGTTGTGCCCGCTGCCGGTGCTGCGGGCGCGCAAGCGGTTGCTGGCGATGCAGCCGGGGCAGGTGTTGCGCCTGATCGCGACCGATCCTGCGGCAGTGGTGGATGTGCCGCATTTCTGCGCGCAGGCCGGGCATGCGTTTCTGGGGATGGCGGATGAGGGCGCGGCCCAGGCCTATCTGATCCGCCGGGGTTAGGGTTTTGGTGGCAGCGCGGCGGGGCCGATGGCCGCTGCGGCAGTTTGCAGGGTTGCCTCATGGCCTACGCCCAGTATCCAGCCTTCCTCGGTCAGGATGTTTGGCGCGGCGGGTGGGGTGAACAGCGAGGCAAGTGTGCCATCGCGCACCATCTGCGCCAAAGCGCCCGCCAGCAGGCGCACTTGCACGGCATCCTTGATCGGCCAGTCGAATTTGGTGGCCGGGGCTGGCCCGGTCAGCGCGCGGACCTGGGCGGCCAGCAGCGAGGGGTAAACCTCGGCCAGCACCACCGGGGCGTCCTGCCACGGCTCGAACGGCCAGACGGCGATATGGCCCGCAAAGGTGCTGCGCAGGCGGGCGAGCATTGGGATGCCCAGCAGCGCCTGACTTCCGACCGAGCCTGTGGTGAACAGTTTCCAGCAGGATTGGGCAGCGGGGACGAGTGTCTCCACCCTACGACGTTCGGGGAAACCATGGCTGTGGCGGGCGGTGCCTTTATGGGGCAAGTCTGGGAGTTGCAGAGGGGTGGGGCGGCCCCAGAACGGGCCGATGCCGGGCAGGCGGGCATTGATCGCGTCGGCAAGCTGGAAACGGTTGTTGGCGTTGTCGGGGGCATCCTCGATATGGGTGGAAAGCCAGTCCCACACAGCCAAGGCGCGGGGCGCACCTGTCAGGGCGGTGGCAAAGCCTGCGGGGTAGGCAAAGGGGAAATCCGCGCCGATCAGCAGGCGGTGGCCGTTGTGCAGCGCCTGTCGGGTCAGGGTTTGCAGGGTCGTGAAGGCATCGGCGCGGGTGCGGTGGTAGCTGGAGGTCAGCGTGCCATCCGCCACATCTGCAACGCCGATCCAGATCGCATCGGCAGAGGGGCGGGCTGGCGAGGGTTTGGCCGATGCCGACCAGTCCACGATGACGATACGGTCGGGCCTCACGGCAGGATCAACCGGTTGGCGGTGGCGATGTCTTCAGGCGTATTGACGTTGAAGAACGGGTCGAACGGCTGGCTTTCAAATTGGGCCAGCCCTGCCCCTTGCAGCTTGGCCCAGTGCATCACCCGCCGTTGCCCGTGTTGCAACGCGGCGCGCAGATCATGCCGCAGGGTGACGGGCCACAGCCCGCAGGTCGGATGCGGGCGCACCTCTCCGCCTGACATCGGGGCTGGCGGCGACAGCGCAGCCTGTGCCCGCGACGCGCAAAAGCCCGGCCACTAGCCCGGTGGGCAGAAACGGCGTGTCGGCGGGCACGGTGACGACATGGCTTGCGCCAAGCGCCGCCGCCCAGTCCAGTGCGGCCAGTATCCCCGCCAGCGGGCCGGGAAACGCATCTACCCCCTCCGGCAATGTGTCAGGCAACACGTGCAGGCCAAGGTCGGCCCACCGGGCGGGATCACCATTGGCATTGATCGCAAGCTCTCCGCATTGGGGCTCCATCCGGGCCACGACATGGTCGATCATCCGTCGCCCTGCGACCACCACCAGCCCCTTGTCCACGCCCCCCATCCGCAGCCCCTGCCCGCCAGCAAGGATCACGCAAGGGAAGGGCAAATTGGTCATGGTGTTCTTTCCTGTGGCCGCATGATCTTGTATGTCTGCAAGGGGCGGCACAAGAGGGGCCTTGGATGCTTGGATACGTCATGGCCCCCGAACGCGGGGATGCTGATCTGCTGATCGCAGGCGTGGCGGCACAGTTGCAGGCCTTGGGCTGGCCCTTGGCTGGGGCGGTGCAGCAAAACCGCATGGAAGGTGCCAGCCTGTGCACGATGGAGCTGGTGGTGTTGCAGGCCGAGCGCCGCATCTGCATCAGTCAGCAGTTGGGGGCGGGGTCCAAAGGCTGCCGGCTGGATTCTGCCGCGTTGGAACAGGCCGTGGGGCTGGTGGACGCCGCATTGGACCAATCGCCCCGCCTGCTGATCCTGAACAAGTTTGGCAAGGCCGAGGCGGAGGGGCGCGGCTTTCGCCCGCTGATCGGGCGAGCGCTGGGGCTGGGCATTCCCGTGCTGACCGGGGTCAATGCGCGCAATATCGAGGCGTTTCACAGCTTTGCCGAAGGGATGGCAAAGGCTCTGCCTGCGACTGAGGCCGCGCTGATGGACTGGTGCCATGTGCAACTTTTATCCTGACACCCTATGAGGGCGCAGCAAAACGGAGGCCAGGATTTGGACGCACCACAGCGCGACATGCGGTTCCGGCTTCGGCTGTATTTCGGCGATGACCTGATGTTTGGTCCCGGCAAGGCAGACCTGTTGCAGGGCATTGCCGACCTTGGGTCGATTTCTGCGGCCGGGCGGCGGATGGAGATGAGCTACAAGCGCGCCTGGATGCTGGTCGAGGCTATGAACGCAGCCTTTGCCGACCCGCTGGTGGACAGCGTGCGGGGCGGACCGTCGGGGGGGGGCGCAAGGCTGACGGAGGCGGGCGAGGCAGTGCTGGCGCATTACCGCGCGCTGGAGGCGATTGTGCCGCAGGCGGGGGCGGCCCAGATTGCCGGGATACAGGCAATGCTAAAGGAGGATATGTCCAGCGGAAAATAACGCTTGCCAGCCGTCAGGGGCTGGTGTTGTTTCCGGTAGAACATATCGCTTTCGGAGGATCCAATGCGCCATTTCCTGCTGACCGCCGCCCTGATCGCCCTGCCCGGTCTGGCCTGTGCCGAAACCGTGACGGTTTTTGCCGCCGCCAGTCTGAAAACCGCACTTGACCAGATTGCCGCCGACTATCAGACGGCGACGGGCGATACGGTGGTGCTGTCTTATGGTGGCACGCCGCAGATTGCCAAACAGATCATCGAAGGCGCGCCTGCGGATATCTTCATCTCGGCCTCGACCAAGTGGATGGACGAACTGGCCAAAGCCGATCTGGTGGATACGGCGTCGCGGGTGGACCTTTTGGGCAACACGCTGGTGCTGGTGGGGCAACCCAAGGCTGCGGCGATTGAGATTGCGCAAGGCGTTGATCTGGCGGGGCGTCTGGGGGCCGGAAAGCTCGCCATGGCGCTGGTGGATGCGGTGCCTGCCGGGCAATATGGCAAACAGGCGCTGGAGGCTTTGGGCGTCTGGCCTGCGGTGGAGGCAAATGTGGTGCAGTCGGAAAACGTGCGCGCCGCCTTGGCGCTGGTGACAAGTGGCGAGGCGGATATGGGCGTGGTCTACGGGTCGGATGCCGTGGCCGCAGGCGATACGGTCGCGGTGCTGGGGCAGTTTCCGGCCGACAGCCATGATGCCATCACCTATCCCGCCGCGCGGATTGCCGGGGCCACGGCGGGCGCCGCGTTCTTTGCCGCCTTGCAGGCTGATGCTGCGGATAAAGTGTTCATCGCCAATGGCTTCAGCGTGCTTTCCCCGTGACGGATTGGCTGACCCCTGACGAATGGCAGGCGGTGTGGCTGTCGGTGCGGGTGTCGGTCTGGGCCACGCTGTGCAGCCTGCCCTTCGGGATTGGCGTGGCCTATGTGCTTGCTCGCAAAGAGTTTTGGGGCAAGCAATTGCTGAACGGGCTGGTGCATCTGCCGCTGATCCTGCCGCCGGTGGTGACGGGGTATCTGCTGCTGCTGACCTTTGGGCGCAAGGGCGCGGTGGGGGCGGCGCTGGAACAGTGGTTCGGGCTGATCTTTGCCTTTCGCTGGACCGGAGCCGCCCTTGCCGCCGCCGTGATGGCCTTTCCCCTGATGGTGCGGGCGATACGGCTGGCGATCGAGGCGGTGGATGTGCGGCTGGAGGCTGCTGCCAGCACGCTTGGCGCGTCGCGCCCGATGGTGTTTGCGACCGTGACCCTGCCGCTGATCCTGCCGGGGGTGTTGGCGGGGGCGATCCTCGCCTTTGCCAAAGCCATGGGCGAATTTGGCGCGACAATCACCTTCGTCGCCAATATTCCGGGGCAGACGCAGACGCTGCCTTCCGCCATCTACGGCCTGCTGCAAGTGCCGGGGGGCGATGCGCAGGCGGCCCGGTTGGTCTGGGTCGCCATTGCCATCGCCATGGCGGCGCTGCTGCTGTCTGAGGCGTTGAGCCGGGCAGTGGCCCGCAGGATATCAGGCCGATGACGGTTTCGGTCACCCTGACACACCGCTTTGCCGGGTTCACGCTGGACGTGGGGTTTGACGCCCCCCCCGGTGTGACGGCGCTGTTTGGGCGGTCGGGATCCGGCAAAACCACGGTGGTCAATGCGGTGGCGGGGCTGTTGCGGCCGGATCAGGGGCGTATTGTCGTTGGCGGCGATGTGCTGCTGGATACGGCACGCGGGGTGCGGGTGCCGGTTCACAAACGCCGCATCGGCATGGTGTTTCAGGATGGCCGGTTGTTCCCGCATCTGACCGTGCGACAAAATCTGACCTATGGTCAATGGTTTGCGCCGCAGGGCGACACTGACTTTGACCGGGTGGTGGCCATGCTGGGTCTGGGCGCGCTGCTGGCCCGCCGCCCCGGCACCCTGTCGGGCGGCGAGGCGCAGCGGGTGGCCATTGGCCGCGCGCTGCTGTCGCGCCCCCGGTTGTTGCTGATGGATGAACCGCTGTCAGCCTTGGACGACGCCCGCAAGGCCGAGGTGCTGCCCTACCTTGAACGCCTGCGCGATGAGACGAAAATCCCCATTCTGCTGGTCAGCCATTCGGTGGCCGAGGTGGCGCGGTTGGCAACCACCGTCGTGGCGCTGGAGGCGGGCCGGGTGGTGGCCTGCGGCCCTGCGGCCAAAGTTCTGGCCGACCCAGAAACCGTGCCGGTGTTTGGCGTGCGGGATGCAGGCGCTGTGCTGGACGGGGTGATTTTGGTGCAACACAGCGACGGGCTGACCGAGATTGCGGTGTCTGGGGGCCGGTTGTTCGTGCCCCGCGTGACGGGTGAGGTGGGCGCAAAACTTCGGCTGCGCATAGCGGCGCAGGATGTGATCCTGTCGCGCGCAGCCCCGGTGGGGTTGTCGGCGCTGAACATTCTGGCGGGCGTGGTGACAGCCGTGCGGCGCGGCGGGCATGGCGGCGCGATGGTACAGATTGCCGTCGGCGGCGATACCCTGCTGGCACGGATCACGGCGCGGTCGGCGGATGCCTTGGGGCTGGAGCCGGGAGTTGCCGTGCATGCGATTGCCAAGAGCGTGGCCGTGGCGCAAAGCGATGTGGGGCGGGTCGGGGTGGACCCGGTTTCATGAAACTGTCCAAATTTCTTCGAAGAAATTTGCCATTTTTTTCGAAAAAAATGGGGCCCGGCGTCAGGCCGCTTCTGCAGGTCTGCGGATTTGCGCGGCTGCTTCAAACACCAGCGGGTGCAACTCGGCATCCTGCGCGTCCAGTTTGGCGAACAACTGCCGCCGCATCCGGGGTTCCCAGAAGTCATTGATATGGCTCGCCAACATCGCAACCCCTTCGGCGTGGGGCTTCGAGGTCATGAACACCGCGATCTGGTTGGCCATGCGCGCGATCTTGTCATGCGACATCAGAGATATCCTTCGTTGAAATCCGGTCGGGGTGGCTGAACACTTCAAACCTGTCGCCGCGTGCCAAGGCCACCAGCGTGATCCCCGCCTGATCGGCCATTGCCACGGCAGCGGCGGTTGGGGCTGCGACGGCGATTAGCACGGGTGCACCAAGGGCCGCGCATTTCTGCACCATGTCGATGGAGACGCGGCTGGTGATTACTACCACACCCGGCGCAAAGCCGCCCGACACCACTGCCCCCACCAGTTTGTCCAGCGCATTGTGCCGCCCCACGTCCTCGCGCAGCGCCACGCAGCCCTGCCCCGGCACCCAGTACGCGGCGGCATGGGTGGCGCGGGTCAGGTCGTGCAGCGGCTGATGCGCGCCCATGTCACGCACCGCCTGTGTCACCATCGCAGGCGTCAGGTGCAGGTCGGATGGCGGCACCTGCCCCGGCGTGCGCACGGCCTGTTCCAGACTGTCGATGCCACACAACCCGCAACCCACTGGCCCCGCCATGGTCCGCCTGCGACCCGCCAGCCGCGCTTCGGCATCGGCCACCAGCCAGATTTGCAGGTCGATGCCAAGGTCGGTTTCCTGCACGGTGATGCTGTCAATCTCGGCCCGCGACGCAATCCCTTCGGTCAGGGAAAACCCATAAGCGAAGTCGTGCAGATCGGCGGGGGTCGCCATCATTACCGCTTGGGTGGACCCGTTGTAGGACAAGGCTATCGCCACCTCGCAGGGCAGCGACAGCTCGCGCCCCGACTGGGTCTGGTGGTGGCGATAGCGGTCCATCATTCCGCCGCAGGCAGGATGCGGCGGGAGTTGGCGGCTTGGGCGTCGTAATCCTGCTGCCAGTCGGTCGGGCCGTTGGATGGGCTGATCTGCACCGCAGTCACTTTGTATTCCGGGCAGTTGGTGGCCCAGTCCGAGAAATCGGTCGTGATCACGTTGGCCTGCGTGGTGGGGTGGTGGAACGTGGTATAGACCACGCCGGGGCTGACCCGGTCCGTCAGCAGAGCACGCAGCGAGGTGTCGCCTGACCGGCTGGCCAGACGCACCCAATCACGGTCCTTGATGCCGCGCACCTCGGCGTCATGCGGGTGGATTTCCAGCACATCTTCCGGGTGCCAGACCACATTCGCAGTGCGCCGCGTCTGCGCGCCGACGTTGTAGTGGCTGAGGATCCGCCCAGTAGTCAGCAGCAGCGGGAACCTTGGCCCTGTCTTTTCCTCGGTCGCTACATATTCGGTGCGGATGAACTTGCCCCTGCCCCGCACAAAACCGTCAATGTGCATCAGCGGCGTGCCTTCGGGGGCAGCCTCGTTGCAGGGCCATTGCACCGATCCCATGGTTTCCAGCTTTTCATACGACACCCCGGCGAAAGACGGGGTCAGCATGGCAATCTCGTCCATGATCTGGGACGGATGGGTATAGCCCCAGCCCGCGCCCATGGCGTTGGCCAGAAGCTGCGTCACCTCCCAATCGGCATAGCCGTTGCGGGGGGCCATCACCTTGCGCACCCGGTTGATGCGGCGCTCGGCATTGGTGAAGGTGCCGTCTTTCTCAAGGAAGGTCGATCCGGGCAGGAACACATGGGCGTAATTGGCGGTCTCGTTCAGGAACAGGTCGTGCACCACCACACAGTCCATCGCCGCCAGACCCGCTGCCACATGCTTGGTGTCAGGGTCAGATTGCAGGATGTCTTCGCCCTGAATGTAGATGCCCCGGAACGACCCTTCGACCGCTGCATCCAGCATGTTCGGGATGCGCAGGCCCGGTTCATTGTCGATCTTGGCACCCCAGACCCGTTCAAACAGGGCACGGACATCGTCGTTTTTCACATGCCGGTAGCCCGGCAACTCATGCGGAAACGACCCCATGTCGCAGGAGCCTTGCACGTTGTTCTGCCCGCGCAACGGGTTCACCCCCACGCCGGGGCGGCCAATGTTGCCGGTCAGCATCGCAAGGTTGGCGATGCCGATCACAGTCGTGGACCCTTGGGAATGTTCGGTCACGCCAAGGCCATAGTAGATCGACCCGTTGCCGCCCTTGGCAAACAGGCGGGCCGCCGCGCGCAGGTCGGCAGATGGCACGCCGGTCAGCAATTCTGTCGCCTCGGGCGAGTGGTTGGGGGCAGAGATGAACTCGGCATAGTCCAGAAATTCGTCCCAGTCGCAGCGTTCGCGGATGAACGCCTCATCCATCAGGCCTTCGGTCACAATCACATGGGCAATTGCGGTGACAACGGCCACATTGGTGCCCGGGCGCAGCGGCAGGTGGTGTTCGGCCTTGATATGCGCCGATTTCACCAGATCAATCCGGCGCGGGTCGATGACGATCAGCTTGGCCCCCTTGCGCAGGCGTTTCTTCAGGCGGCTGGCGAACACCGGGTGGCCATCGGTCGGGTTGGCCCCGATCACGATCACCACATCAGTATGTTCTACGGAATCAAAGTCTTGCGTGCCCGCTGATGTACCGAAAGTCGCGCCTAGACCATAGCCGGTGGGCGAATGGCACACCCGCGCGCAGGTATCGGTGTTGTTGTTGCCCCAGACCGCGCGGGTCAGTTTCTGCACAAGATAGGCTTCTTCATTAGTGCAGCGGCTGGACGTGATCACCCCCACCGACTGCCGCCCATGCGTGTCAATCAGCGCGCCCATGCGGCGGGCGGTGAATTCCATCGCCTCGGGCCAGCTCACCTCTTTCCACGGATCATTGATGCTGTCGCGGATCATCGGGTTCAGGATGCGGTCCTTGTGGCTGGCATAGCCATAGGCAAAGCGGCCCTTGACGCAGCTATGGCCCCGGTTGGCCTTGCCATGCTTGTAGGGCGTCATGCGGACCAGTTCATCGCCGCGCATTTCCGCCTTGAAGCTGCACCCGACGCCGCAATAGGCGCAGGTGGTGATCACGGAATGGGACGGCGTGCCGATGTCGATGATCGACTTTTCCTGCAAGGTCGCGGTCGGGCAGGCCTGCACGCAGGCCCCGCAGGATACGCAATCGGACGCCAGCGCGTTGTCGGTTTTCGCGCCGAAGGACACACGGCTGTCAAAGCCACGACCTTCGATGGTCAGCGCAAAGGTGCCCTGCACTTCCTCACACGCGCGAACGCAGCGGCTGCAGACGATACACTTCTGCGGGTCATAGGTGAAATAAGGGTTGGAATCGTCCTTGGGCAGCCATTGAGGGTTGGCGATGCCAGAGGTGTCCTTGGCGCGAAAATGGGTATCGACAGCCTCATACCGCACATCGCGCAGGCCAACCGCCCCGGCCATGTCCTGCAATTCGCAATCGCCATTCGCGCTGCATGTCAGGCAATCGAGCGGGTGGTCGCTGATATACAGCTCCATCACGCCGCGCCGCAGTTGTTTCAGTTTGGCGTTCTGAGTGTGGACCTTGAGGCCCGCAGCGACCGGCGTGGTGCAAGAGGCGGGGGTGCCATTGCGGCCCTCAATCTCGACCAGACACAGACGGCACGACCCGAAGGCATCGACCGAGTCTGTGGCGCAGAGCTTGGGCACCTGTATCCCCGCCTCGGCCGCCGCGCGCATGATGGATGTGCCTTCCGGGACCGTCACGTCAAAGCCGTCGATGGTCAGCGTCACCAAGGTTTTGGATTTGGCGGCGGGGGTGCCGAAATCGCGGTCGGGGATGATGAAGTCTTTCATCGTCAGGCACCTTTCTGGGCGTGAAGCGCATGGGCAACCAGCGCGTTGGCATGGCCGTGTCCCAGCCCGTGAACGTCTTTCAGCCAGCCCACGATTGTCATGTGGGTCTGGCCGGATTTGCTTTCAATCAGGTCCAGCCAGTGCTGGACCGGCTGGCCGTATTTGGCCTCGATCGAGGGGAAATACGAGGCGGGGCCTTTGGGTTTATCGGTCATCGGCTGGCCCGCATGTTGGTCAGGCCCCCCACCCCAGCCCTCCCCACAAGGGGGAGGGAGGCACTGATCAGTGCAACCCGCACAAGGGTGGCAGACCAAGCGGCCCCCCTCCCCCTTGTGGGGAGGGGATGGGGGTGGGGGGCTGGGCGCAGGGCGGACCGCATCATTCCGCAGCCTCTTTCATCGGCACGAAATCAGCCGGGAAATGGGTCAACGCGCTCATCACCGGGTAGGGGGTAAACCCACCCAAGGCGCACAAAGACCCCGATTTCATCGTGTTACACAGGTCGGTCAGCAGCGGGATTGCGGTGGCGTCGCCCTTGGCGATCCGGTCGATGGTTTCCGTGCCGCGCACCGCCCCGATCCGGCAGGGGGTGCATTTGCCGCAACTTTCAATCGCGCAGAATTCCATCGCAAAGCGGGCTTGGGCCAGCATATCGGCAGTGTCATCAAACACCACGATCCCGGCGTGGCCGATCAGGCCTTCCTTCGCGCCGAATTCTTCATACCCGAAGGGCGTGTCGAACATCGACCGGGGGAAATAGGCCCCCAAGAGGCCCGCCGACCTGCACCGCCTTGACCGGGCGACCGCTGGCCGTGCCACCGCCGATGTCGTCGATGATCTGGCCAAGGGTCAGGCCGAAGGCCACCTCATAGAGACCACCATGTTTCACATTCCCCGCGATCTGCAACGGGATGGTGCCGCGCGACCGGCCAAGACCGAAGTCCTTGTAGAACGCGGCCCCGCGTTCAAGGATCACCGGGACGGTGGCAAGGCTGAAATCACGTTGTTGACCACCGTTGGCCGCCCCAGAAAGCCTTCCAGCGCGGGCAAGGGCGGCTTGGCGCGCACCACGCCGCGCTTGCCCTCAAGGCTGTTGAGCAAACTGGTTTCCTCGCCGCAGACATAGGCCCCGGCCCCGGTGCGGATTTCCATATCAAAGGCGTAGGCAGACCCGAGCACCGACATGCCCAAAAGCCCCGCCTGACGTGCCAGCACCACGGCCTGCGTCATGACCGCAATTGCATCGGGGTATTCGGAGCGCAGATAGACGTAGCCTTTGGTGGCCCCGGTGGCGATGCCCGCGATTGCCATGCCTTCGATCAGGGTGAAGGGGTCGCCTTCCATGATCATCCGGTCGGCGAAGGTGCCAGAGTCGCCTTCATCGGCGTTGCAGACGATGTATTTCTGCGGCCCGGGCGCCCCTGCCACGGTTTTCCATTTGATGCCTGTAGGGAACCCTGCCCCGCCGCGTCCGCGCAGACCGGACTCCAGCACCTCGGCCACCACAGCCTGCGGTCCCAACTCAATCGCGCGGCGCAATCCGGCGAGGCCGCCATGGGCGGTGTAGTCGGCCAGCGACAAGGGATCAATCACGCCGCAGCGGGCGAAGGTCAGGCGGGTCTGGCCGCGCATCCATGGCAGGTCATCGGTCAGGCCAAGCGCCTTGGGGTGGCCCGCCCCCAAGTCTTGGGCGTCAAACAACCCCGCCACATCCGCCACCGTCATCGGGCCAAAGGCCATGCGGCCCGCAGGCGTTTCCACCTCGACCAGCGGTTCCAGCCAGACCATGCCGCGCGATCCGTTGCGCACCACTGTCACATCGAGCACCGCGCGCCGCAGCCTGCGCCACGACGGCAGCGGCAACTGCATCTGCGCCCACCGATTTCGCGGCGGCATCGCCCGGAACGAACACCTTCACAGCGTCACCTCGGCCAGCATCGCATCTACCCTGTCCACATCAAGCCTGCCGACCAGCCGCCCATCCACCATCGCGGCCGGCGCGCAGGCGCAGAGGCCAAGGCAGAACACCGGCTCCAGCGTCACGGCGCCGTCGGCAGTGGTTTCATGAAACCCGATGCCCAGCCGTTCCTGCACATAATCGGCCATGGCCCCGCCCCCCGTGGCCTGACACGCCTCGGCCCGGCACAGCTTTACCACCGCACGACCGGCGGGTTTTTCGCGGAAATCATGGTAGAACGACATCACGCCATGCACTTCGGCGCGGGACAGGTTCAGGCCAAGCGCGATCACTGGCAGCGCAGCTTGCGGAACATAGCCGTATTCGGCCTGCACAGCATGCAGGATCGGCAGCAACGGGCCTTCCAGCCCCAGATGATCGGTCACAATCTCGCCCACTCGGGTGGCAAGGGTCTGGTCTGTCATCTGGCTATCCTTGGGCTTGCGGCCTTTGCGTATTGGCTACGCCAGTCCTACAGCGTTTGGGCGGCATTTCAATATTGGATACCCGTTGAACGATAGATAAAATCTATCATACGATCCGCCCGCCCGCCAACATCCGCAGCCGCCCCTTGAAACCGGGGGCTGCATGGGCAATGTGGGAAGGGCTTGGCCAAAGGGGATGCAGCATGGGTTTGTCGGTACGGCAACAGACGATCTACTGGTGCGTCGCAGCCGTGGTGTTTCTGTGGATGCTGCTGTTTCTGGGCGATGTGCTGCTGCCGTTTCTGGTGGGCGGTGCGATTGCCTATTTCCTCGATCCGGTCGCTGACCGGTTGGAGCGGTTGGGCCTGTCGCGCACGGCCGCCACGGCTGTGATCACACTGGTCGCGGTGCTCGTGGTGATCTTGCTGGTGCTGGCGGTGATCCCGACGCTGATCAATCAGTTGACCGCCCTTGTGAATGCGGCCCCTGACATTGCGCGCAATCTGCAAAAGTTTCTGGTTGAGAAGTTTCCCGAGCTGTCCGACGAAACATCGACCGTGCGCCAGACATTGGCCAAGATTGCCGCCACGATCCAGTCGCGCGGGGCAGAGCTTGCCAATGGTCTGATATCATCGGCTTTGTCGGTGATATCAGCGGTGGTGTTCATTGTGGTGGTGCCGGTGGTGGCATTTTACATGCTGCTGGACTGGGACAAGATGGTGGCCCGGATCGACGCACTGGTGCCGCTGGATCACCGCCAGACCGTGCGCCAGCTTGCACGCGAGATTGACACCGTGCTGGCCGGTTTCGTGCGCGGGCAACTGTCGGTCTGCGTGTTGCTGGGCACCTTCTATTCGATGGCGCTGATGTTTGCCGGGCTGCAATTTGGCCTTGTGGTGGGGGCGATTGCCGGGGCGATCACCTTTATTCCCTACGTGGGGTCGCTGGTCGGCGGGCTGCTGGCCATTGGTCTGGCGCTGTTCCAGTTCTGGGGCGACTGGCTGTCCATCGGCATCGTCGCCGCGATCTTTGCCGCCGGGCAATTCATCGAGGGCAATATTCTGACGCCCAAGCTGGTGGGGCAATCGGTGGGGCTGCATCCGGTGTGGCTGCTGTTCGCACTGTCGGCCTTCGGGTCGGTGTTCGGCTTTGTCGGCATGCTGGTGGCGGTGCCGGTGGCGGCAAGCATCGGCGTGCTGATGCGGTTTGCCGCCGGGCGCTATCAGGGCAGCTTGCTGTACCGCGGCATCGCGGGCCGTATCCCCGAGGATGAGGACAACGCGTGACGGGCCAGCTTGCCTTTGATCTGCCCCTTGCTGCCACCTACCTGCGCGCTGATTTCTATGTCTCGGCGGTGAATGCGCAGGCGGTGGCGGCGCTGGAGGCCTGGCATGACTGGCCGGGGGGCAAGATGCTGCTGGTCGGGCCGCATGGCGCGGGCAAAACCCATCTGGCGCATATCTGGGCCGATATGTCTGACGCCGCATTGGTGCAGGGCGCGGATATGGCAGGGGCCGATTTGCCCGCTCTGTCGGCTGCGGGCTGTGTGGTGGTCGAGGATGCCGAGGCCGTGGCGGGCGACCCGGTGGCCGAGGCCGCGTTGTTCCATCTGCACAATCTGGTGACACAGCGCCACAGCCTGCTGATCACCGCAGCCACCCCGCCGCGCGATTGGGGGGCGGGTCTGCCCGACCTGATCAGCCGCTTGCAGGCCGCCCCCCTGACCCGTCTGCCGCCCCCGGATGATGTGCTGCTGTCGGCGGTACTGATAAAGCTGTTTGCGGATCGCCAGTTGGAGGTCGCGCCCAACCTGATCCCCTACCTTGTGTCGCGGATGGACCGGTCCATCGGCGCGGCGCGGGCTTTGGTGGCCCTGCTGGACACGCAGGCCTTGGCGCAGCGCCGCGCCATTACCCGCAAACTGGCCGCCGAAGTGCTGGACAGCCAAGGGGCAGAATGAAACACTGGCGTAACCGAACCCGATAAGGCCCCGATGACACAGGCAGATTTCCTCAAAGCGCCCTTCGCGGCTGCCGTCACCCTGCCCGCGTGCGAGATCGAGGGGCCGGGGCGGTTTTTTAACCGCGAGCTGAGCTGGCTTGCGTTCAACTGGCGCGTGCTGGATGAAGCGGCGAACCCCGCAGTGCCCTTGCTGGAACGGCTGCGGTTCTTGTCGATTTCCGCCACCAACCTTGATGAATTCTACACGGTTCGCGTGGCAGGCCTGCGCGCCCTTGTGCGCAGCGGCAATGGCAAGCTGTCCGAAGATGGCCGCAGCCCGGCAGAGCAACTGGCCCTGATCAATGCCGATGCCCGCCGTCTGATGCAGACGCAACAGGTGACGTTCAACAAACTGCGGCGGGAAATGGAAACCGCCAAGATCACCCTGCTGACCCGGTCAAAACTGACACGGCGCGATCTGGTGCATCTGGAAGCGCATTTCCTGAACAAGGTGTTCCCGGTGCTGTCGCCGCTGGCGATTGACCCGGCGCATCCGTTTCCGTTTATCCCCAACACCGGATTCTCGCTGGCGTTGGAGCTGGAACGCGCCACCGACCACCGCACGTTGAAGGCGCTGCTGCCGATCCCGCAGCAGATTGCGCGCTTTGTGCCCCTGCCCGCCAAGCCGGGCGAGCATCGGTTTTTGCCGCTGGAAGAACTGCTGCTGCTGCATCTGAACATGCTGTTTCCGGGCTATACCGACCGGGGCCATTGCCTGTTCCGGGTGCTGCGCGACAGCGACCTTGAGGTGGAGGACGAGGCCGAAGATCTGGTGCGCGAGTTTGAAACGGCGCTGAAACGCCGCCGCAGGGGTGAGGTGATCCGCCTGAAACTGTCGTCGGGTGCGCCTGCCGACCTGCGCGCGCTGATCATGGAAGAACTGACCGTCACCGAGGATGAGGTGGTCGAGGTGCGCGGGTTGCTGGGCGTGGCCGATCTGAAAGAACTGGTGCTGTCACAGCGCCCTGATCTTTTGTGGCCCCCCTTTGCCCCACGTGTGCCCGAACGCGTGCAGGACCATGAGGGCGATCTGTTCGCCGCGATCAAGCAGAAGGATATGCTGCTGCACCATCCGTACGAAACCTTCGATCTGGTGATCCGGTTTCTGGAACAGGCGGCGCGCGACCCGAACGTGCTGGCGATCAAGCAGACGCTGTATCGCACGTCATGGGACAGCCCGATCGTTTCTGCGCTGTGCGAGGCGGCGGAAGCGGGCAAATCGGTGACGGCCTTGGTCGAGCTGAAAGCCCGGTTCGATGAGGCCGCCAATATCCGCCAGTCCCGCCGTCTGGAACGCGCCGGGGCGCATGTGGTTTACGGCTTTATCCACTACAAGACCCATGCCAAGATCAGCACCGTGGTGCGGCGCGAAGGCGACCAGTTGGTGACCTACACCCATTATGGCACCGGCAATTACCACCCGATCACCGCCCGCATCTATACCGATCTGTCGTTCTTCACCTGCGACGCCGCCTTGGGCCGCGATGCGACCAAGGTGTTCAACTATCTGTCCGGCTATGTGCAGCCCGAGGGGCTGGAAAACCTTGCCATCGCGCCGATCAGCCTGAAATCCCGGCTGATAGAGATGATCGCCGCCGAGGCCGATCATGCCCGCGCGGGGCGTCCGGCGGAAATCTGGGTCAAGGTCAACTCGATCATCGAGCCCAATATCATTGACGCGCTCTATGCGGCCAGTCAGGCCGGGGTGAAGATCAGCCTGATCGTGCGCGGCATCTGCGGGGTCCGTCCTGGCATCAAGGGGCTGTCGGAAAACATCCGCGTCAAATCCATCGTGGGCCGCTTTCTGGAACATTCCCGCATCGTGTGTTTCGGCAATGGCAGCGGCCTGCCGTCGCAAAAATCACGGGTGTTCTTTTCATCCGCCGACTGGATGGGCCGCAACCTGACGCGGCGGGTCGAAACGCTGGTCGAGGCGATGAACCCCACGGTGAAAAGCCAGATCGTGGGGCAGATCATGGCGGCCAATCTGGCGGATGAAGCCCAAAGCTGGGTGTTGACGCCCGATGGCAGCTACAGCCGCAGCCTTGGGGCCACCGACCATCGCCTGTTCAACTGCCACCAGTTTTTCATGGAAAACCCCTCACTTTCGGGCCGGGGCACGGCGGGGGCCAAGGATGTGCGCCATCTTGCCCGTGCGCAAGATGACGGCAGCCCGCCAACACCCTGAAATCACGCCTCTTTCTTTGGTGTTCCCCACGGAACAGCCCAAAATTTGCGCAGTTGATAAACCCTTGTTCAGGAACAGGGGGGACAGACCATGCAGCGCACAGCCCGGGAAAGAGTTCTCCAAGCGCTGCTGTTCGAGGCCGGGGGATTGCTGATTGCCGCCCCGCTGTACGAATGTGCCTTTGGCCGCTCGACGACGGAATCCTTCCGGCTGATGGCGGTTTTGGCGATTGCCGTGCTGATCTGGACCCCGCTGCACAACTGGCTGTTCGACCGCGTCGAGCATGGCCTGACGGGGCGCAGCGCCAGCGCCCGCCCGCATGGGGTGCGCCTGCTGCATGCCTTGTCGCATGAAGTGACGCCGATTGCCGCGACCCTGCCCCTGATCATGGTTCTGGGCCAGCACAGCCTGAGCGATGCCCTGGCGGTGAATTTCGGGCTGACGGTGGTCTACATGGCCTATGCTTATGCGTTCTACCTGATCTATGACCGCTTTCGCCCGCTGAACGGTGCTATTGACGCGGCCTCCTCGCCCGTCGGTTGACTGGGGGCGGCCCGTGTGAATTGTTGACCCTGCCCCCGCTGCGGGGCAAGTTGCGCGCGACTGCAATTGGGGGATTCTGCCATGGCATCACAGGCACCGGGATCCGCACCCGACACCGAAGAGGACTGGGGCCCCTTTGGCCGCCCGTTGTTTGACGACCCCTCTGCCCGCGCATTGTCTCGCGTCGGGGTGGTGGATGTGGGGTCGAACTCTGTCCGTATGGTGGTGTTTGACGGGGCGGCCCGATCCCCCGCCTATTTCTACAACGAAAAAATCATGTGCGGTCTGGGCAAGGGTCTGGCCGAAACCGGGCGACTGCACCCTCAGGGCCGCGTCCGCGCCTTGGCCGCGTTGAAGCGGTTCGCCTTGCTCGCCGAAGGCATGGGCATCGGCCCGCTGACTGTGGTCGCCACTGCCGCCACGCGTGAGGCCGCCGATGGCCCGGCGTTTCAGGCCGATGTGCTGCGCGAGACCGGGTTGAAACTGTGGGTAATCGACGGCGACGAAGAAGCCCGCCTGTCGGCCCAAGGCGTGCTGCTGGGCTGGCCCGAGGCGGCGGGGCTGGTCTGCGATATCGGCGGCAACTCGATGGAACTGGCGCGCATCGGCAATGGCAAGGTCACCAAGCGGGTGTCCACCCCGCTGGGGCCGTTCCGGTTGCAGCAGATTGAAGGCGGGGTGAAAACCCGGCTGGCCCATATCGACCGCATCCTGCGGGGCGCGCAGGATGTGGTGAAATCTGAGGGCGAGAGGATTTATCTGGTCGGCGGGTCGTGGCGGGTGATTGCCCGGCTGGATATGGAACGCCGCAATTACCCGCTGACCGTGCTGCACGAATACCGCATGACGCCTGCAGGGTTGATGGACACGCTGGATTGGCTGGCCGCAGCCGACCTGCCCGCCCTGCGCGGCCGTACCGGAACCTCCGCCGAGCGGATGGAACTGGTGCCCCTGGCCTGCGAGGTGCTGCGCGAGATCATCCGCCTGCTGAAACCATCGGAAATCGACATTTCGGCCTATGGCATCCGCGAAGGCCTGCTGTACGAACAGATGCCCGAACGTCTGCGTGCGCGCGACCCGCTGATCGAGGCCGCGCGGATGGCGGAACTGACGCAGGCCCGCATTCCGGGCTTTGGCAAAAAGCTGTATGAATTTCTGCTGCCGCTGTTCAAGGACGCCGACAAAGACCGCATCCGCCTGATCAAGGCGGCTTGCCTGCTGCATGACACCACATGGCGCGCGCATCCCGATTACCGCGCCGAGGCCTGTTTTGACAACGCCACCCGCGCCAACCTTGGCGGCCTCGACCATCCGGGCCGGGTGTTTCTGGGGCTGGCCTTGCTGCACCGCTACAAGAACTCGCGCTCCGGTTCACGCCTGGAACCGATGTTCCGCCTGCTGTCCGAGGCCGAGATGCAGGACGCCGAGGTGCTGGGCAAGGCGATGCGATTTGGCGCGATGTTTTCGGTGGGCGACCCGGCCTTGGCTGGTGAGCTGCGCTGGAACCCCAAGAAACGACTGCTGGAACTGGAACTGACAGCGCAGGGCATGGGGCTGTATGGCGAGGTGGCGGCGGCGCGGCTTGCCTCGCTCGCCGTGTCGCTGAAGGCGCAAACCCGGATCGTCGTGCCGCAATGACCCTGCGGTTTGATCATCTGGCGGTTTCTGCGCTGACCTTGGCCGAAGGCGTCACGGCGGTTGAGACAGCCCTTGGCGTGGCCTTGGCAGGCGGCGGGCAGCACCCGCATATGGCGACGCACAACCGCCTGCTGGGCTTGGGCGATCTGTACCTAGAGGTGATTGCCGCCGATCCTTCCGCCCCTGCCCCCGCATGGCCGCGCTGGTTTGATCTGGATCATTTCAGCGGCGCGCCACGGCTGACCAATTGGGTCGCAGGCTGCGATGATCTGGACGCAGCCCTCGCCGACAGTCCCCCCGGCACCGGGGTTCCCGTTGATCTGCAACGCGGCGATTATCGCTGGCGCATGGCGGTGCCTGCCGATGGCAAACTGCCGTTTGACGGGGCGTTTCCGGCGCTGATCCAGTGGCAAGGCGCGCTGCACCCGGCCAATGCGCTGCCCGAGGCTGGCGTGCGGCTGACCCAGTTGGAAATCAGTCACCCGCAGGCGCAAGACCTGCGCAAGACGCTGGCCCTGCACGACCCCCGGGTGCATATCGTGCCCGGCCCGACAAAGGCCATGCGCGCCACTTTCACCACCCCGCATGGCCCCCGCGTTCTGGAATGATCCGACCGGCCACGCTTGCAGATGCGCCGGTCATCTGTGCGCTGTGGAATACGATGATCATCGGCAGCACCGCCACCTTCACAAGTGCCGCCAAGACCGTGGCGGACGTGGCGGACCTGATCACAAACCGCCCTGCCTTTCTGGTGGCCGAGGAGGGTGGTTTGCTTGGCTATGCCACCTACGCGCAGTTCCGGGGCGGCGATGGCTATGCCGCCTGCATGGAGCACAGCATCAACCTTGCCCCCGCGGCCATGGGCAAAGGCGTGGGCCGCGCGCTGATGGCCGCGGTTGAGGGTCATGCCCGCGCGCAAGGCGCACATCAGATGATCGCAGGCATATCAGTCGAAAACACTGCCGCTATCGCGTTTCACAGCGCTGTCGGCTATGCCCATATCGCCACCATCCCGCAGGCGGGGCACAAGTTCGGGCGGTTCATCGACCTTGTGCTGATGCAGAAATTCCTCTGACATCTGCCGCACATGCGGTTAAACTGCCCCGCATGACGCTTTGGTCCCGTATTGCTGCCGCCCTGTCCTCTCTTGCCGCTGGTGAGGGGCTTTCGGCGGTATTTGACCATCTGCGTACCGCGCAAAACCCCGACGGCCCCGAGAAATCGGTGGGATTTACCATTGCGGTCATTGCCTTGGGGGCAAAGATGGCCAAGGCCGACGGCACCGTGACCCGCGATGAAGTGTCGGCCTTTCGCCGGGTGTTCACCATTGCTGAATCAGACGCCGCCAACGCCGCCCGCGTGTTCAATCTGGCGCGGCAGGATGTGGCGGGGTTTGACGCCTATGCCCGCAAGGTCGCCGCGCTGTTCCGCCCCGAAGGCGTGCCGCTGTGCAGCGACGACCGCAATGTGCTGATCGACCTGCTGGAGGGGCTGTTCCACATCGCCATGGCCGATGGCCGCTATCACCCGGCCGAGGATGCCTATCTGGCACAGGTCGCCACCATCTTTGGGCTGGATGACCGCTGCTTTCGTGCGCTGCGGGCGCGGTTTGTCGAAGGAGCGGTGCGCGACCCGCTATGATGTGCTGGGCCTGCCGCCGGATGCCTCGCTGGATCAGGCGCGGGCCGCGTGGAAACAGGCGGTGCGCGACAGCCACCCCGACGCGATGATCGCGCGCGGGATTCCTGCCGAGGCTGTGCAACTGGCCACCCGCCGCCTGATCGCCATCAACGCCGCGTGGAAAGACCTGCAAGACCGGCAGGCAGCATAATGGCCCTGCGCATCGCGACCTATAATGTCGCCTGGTTCAATGCGCTGTTTGACGACGATGGCGGTTTGCTGGCCGATGATCAGCCATCGTCGCGCCACGCCATCACCCGGGCGGCGCAGATTGCCGCCTTGGGGCTGGTGTTCCGCGCGATGGATGCGGACGGGGTGATGGTGATCGAGGCGCCGGATACCGGCAGCCGCAGGTCCACCATCACAGCACTCGAACGGTTTGCCGCGCAGTTCGGCCTGCGTGCGCGGCGCGCGGTGATGGGGTTTGCGTCGGAAACCGAGCAGGAAATTGCGTTCCTGTTTGACCCCGACCGCCTGACCCCGCGCCACGACCCGCAGGCAAGCGACACCACCCCCCGCTTCGACGGCAGCTATACCTATGACCGCGACACCGCCCCGCATCTGATCCGGTTTTCCAAACCCCCGCTGGAACTGACGGTCGCAGCCTCTGGCAAGACGCTGCGGCTGATCGGCGTTCATGCCAAATCCAAAGCCCCGCATGGCGCGCGGAACTGCGGCCGATGCTGCCCGCATTTCCACGGAAAACCGACGCAAGCAACTGGCGCAATGCCTGTGGCTGCGCGCCCGGGTGGACGCGCATCTGGCGGCGGGCCACAGCCTGATCGTGCTGGGCGATTTCAACGACGGTCCGGGGATTGATGATTACGAGGCGGTGTTTGGCCGGTCGGGGGTGGAGATCGTGCTGGGCACCGATCTTGCCGCCCCGCAGCGTTTGTACGACCCCCACGCCACCATGGCGCTTGCCAGCCGGGTCGGCCTGACCCCCACCACCGCCCGGTTCTGGATCGACCCGCAAAAGCGGTACTTTGAGGCGCTGCTGGATTTCGTCATGGTCTCGCCCGATCTGGCAGCACAAGGTCCGGTCTGGCGCATCTGGCACCCGTTCAACGACCCGGCCTGCCACGGCGACCGCGCGCTCAGCGATGCGCTGTTGCAGGCGTCAGACCATTTCCCCGTCACGCTGGATTTCGCCGATCCATAGCCGTGAATTGAAATTGTCATCAAGCCTGCCCATATTGGTGGCATGAAACAGATTGCCCTTGCCCTGCTGCTGTCCCTGCCCCTGTCGCCCGCCATGGCGCAGGACGCGCCCGCTGATGAAGGCTTCAGCCTGATGGAGGAAGGGGCCAAGCTGCTGTTCCGGGGCCTGATGAATGAAATGGAACCGGCGCTGGATGATATGGGCAAAGCGGTGGCGGAACTGGAACCTGCGCTGCGCGATCTGTTGGCCATGGTCGATGACATCCGCAACTATCAGGCACCTGAAAGGCTGGAGAATGGCGACATAATTATCCGCCGCAAAGTGCCGCTGGATACGCCTCTGGGTCCAAGGATCGCCCCCGACCCGCTGCCCGGCCCGAATGGTGAGATCGAGCTTTAGCCGGGCCTGTTTCGCCGCACGCCTACGCTTGCCTTGGGTCATAACGACCGATTTCTTCAAGGAAATCGAATGGAACCTTTGAAGGGTCCGAACCGAGGTTTCAAAACTCCGCAGCCGCGTGAGGGATACCTGTAGCACCGACAGAAACCGCCGCAGGAAGGCGACCGGCGATGCCTTCGGGTCTGCCGCCGCGTCGCCAAACACAGCAATCGCCCGCAACGCTGCCATACGATCCGGGGCAAGCCCGGCCAGATCGCCCGCCTCGCGCAGCACATAGGCGTCTGCGATCACCTGCTCCAGCGGGGTCGCGTCGCCCCCCTGCCCGCCCAGCATTGCCACCAGATCTGCCATTGTTTTGCCGTGAAGAGCGGCCCGCACATCGGCTGGCCAGTCGCGGGCAATCCGGCGTGACAAACGGGCACGGAACTGGGTTTCCACAAACGCGCCGTAAGGCAGGCCCGGCCCCATGCGCCCTTCGGCAGAGTATAGCGCGGTCAGATCAGGGTCTGGCGGCAGATCGGCCAAGGACAGCGTTTCAAGGTCGAAATCCGCTCCAAGCGCCGTCACGATCCCGAAGGCGGGCGGGTAAGACACCAGCGATGGCAGCGCCACATTGGTCAGGCCACCGCTTTGCGTGACGCTGTTCACATGCAGATGCCCCCCCGCATGCCACCGCACCCCCGCCGCACGCAGCGCCTGTGCCACCGCTGGCCCGGGCGTGCGGCGGGCAAAGCTGGTCTGGCCAAACAGCGCAACTTCTGATCCCGCCGCATCCGCGAACGGGTCCAGCACCGGGTAATGTGACACTGTGATCAAGGTCTTGCCCAACGCCCCAGCCCGGGCGGTCACATCAGCAATCCATGGCAGCAGGTGCGGCTTGACCCGCAACACCGCATTCCAGCCCGCATCGGTCGGGTCGATAAACGCCTTCTTGCGGGTGGCGTCCGTGCGGCCGGGGCGGGGTTCAAACACGTTGGCGTCAATCATCAACAGCCACAACCCAGGGGTCGGGTTCGACCAGATAGGACGCATCCATCAGGGGCTGGCTGACCGACCCATCCGCCGCATGGGCCAGATACATCCGGGCATGGGGGGCGTCTGACACCCCAAAGGGGCTTTCCCAATGCAGATCGCGGGGGTCACGGAACAGCCCGTGGGCGGCCATGGGCAGCAAGGCGTCCGGCATCCCGCCACAGCGCATCGCGGGGGTCAGAATGGCCCCCTCCATGTTGGGATCGCTTGAGATCAGGACAGATTGGCCGGGTGCCGTGACCACTTGCGTTGACGTGTGCTTGCCATGCGGGCCGTAAAGATCATGGTTGCCGGGAATGGCGTAGAACCGCAGGCCAAGCGCGGTATAGCGGGCCAGCAGCGCGGCCAGCCTGCGCGTCGTCTCCTGCTGGCCATCGTCGGTGTAATCGCCCGCCAGCACAACATGGCGGACGCCTACGTCAAGAACCCGGTCCAACGCGGCGGTCAGGGCGGCGGCGGCCTCATTTACCACACGGGCAGCGGTTTCCACTTGCGACCAAGGGCGCAGGGCCATGCGGCCCCGGCCAAGATCGACCCCCACCCCGAAATCGCCGAACGGGTCGTGGAAATGCGCGTCCGCAATCAGCGCGACGCGGAAGGGGTCACGCCCGGACATACAGGAAATAACGGTCGCTCGGCACGCCCTGCGGCAACGCCAGCGCCACAAGGCCCGGATGGTCCAGCGGCAAGCCGCTGACCGCGATGCCGCCGGGGGCCAGCACCCCCGCCACCAGACCGGGCAACCATGTCAGCGTCACGGCGTCCACATCCGCGTAGCCGGTGCCGATATCGGCATGGGCCAGCGCCGCCCCCTGCCCGACAAAGGCCAGCCCGGTCTCGGCAATCTCACCCAGCACCAGATCGCCGGGGGCAGGCAAAGATGACCCATGCGCCCCCAAAGCCCGGTCAAAGGCGACGATGCGGCGGGCGGGGAAAACTTCGGCCAGATGGCTATAGGTGCGGCCGTTGCCAAGGCCGATCTCAAGGATCGCCCCCTCCGGCAAGGCAAGGCTGCCCAGATGGTTCAGGATATCGCGCTGCGCGGTCAGGCGGCGGATGAAACTGTCAAGCCTGCTCATACGCTTACGCCTTCACGATATGCGCACCGGTGATGCCCCGGCGGGCAAACACGTTGCGGGTGTCAATGATCAGGGGCGACCATTCGGCAAGGCTGGCATAGTCCACTTCATCGTGATCAGTGGCGATCAGCACCGCGTCATGGGCGCTGACAGTGGCCTCGATCCAGCGGCCACCGACGCCCGCCCCATCAGCGCGCCATACGCCCGCGTTTTCGGAATTTGCGCCACGAACGGGTCGTGATAGGCGGCCACGCCCCCCCGTTCCTCGATCAGTTCGATCAGCTTCAACGATGGGCTTTCGCGAATGTCGGGCACGTTTTTCTTGTAGGCAAGGCCGATCACCAGAATGCGCGACCGGCTCAGCGCCATGCCCCGCCGCCTGTCCAGCGCCTCGGCCAGACGGGTGACAACATGGCGCGGCATGGCGGAATTGATTTCCCCCGCCAACTCGATGAAGCGGGTGGTCAGGTCATATTCGCGCGATTTCCACGTCAGGTAAAACGGGTCGATCGGAATGCAGTGCCCCCCCAACCCCGGGCCGGGATAAAAGGGCATGAAGCCGAAGGGTTTGGTTTTGGCGGCGTCGATCACCTCCCAGATATCCACGCCCATGGCCTCGTAGATCACCTTCAGCTCGTTCACCAAGGCGATGTTGACGGCGCGGAATACGTTTTCGGTCAGCTTCACCGCCTCGGCGGTGGCGGTCGATGAGACCGGCACCGTGGTCTGCACCACGGCCCCGTAAAAGGCCTGCATCAACGCGCCCGCAGGCCCGCCATCGCCCGCGATAACCTTGGGGATGGTCGATGTCTCATACGCGCGGTTGCCGGGGTCTTCGCGTTCGGGCGAAAAGCCAAGCCAGAAGTCATGGCCCGATTGCAGCCCCGTGGCCTCCAGTATCCGTTTCACAGGTCCATCGGTGGTACCGGGGTAAGTGGTTGATTCCAGAACGATCAATTGGCCGGGGCGCAGGGTCTTGGCGATATCGTCACAGGTGCGGGTGATGTAGGACAGGTCTGGTTCGCGGTGTTTGGTCAGCGGGGTCGGCACACAGATCACGATCACATCGCAGGCCCCAAGCCCTGTGAAATCAGAGGTGGCTGTGAAGCGGCCAGCGTCAATCTCGGCGGCAAGAACAGGGGTGGGAACCGCCTCAATATAGCTGGAGCGGGCCGCAACAGCCGTGATCTTGCCGGGGTCGGTGTCAAACCCGATCACGGTAAACCCCGCACGTGCCACGGCCATCGCCAAGGGCAGGCCGACATAGCCTAGACCGATGACCCCCACGCGGGCGGCGCGGGTTTGCAGCAGGGCAAGCAGGGGGGTGTGCGGCAAGATTGACCTATGTTTTCTGGCTATCCCCCGGAAATGCGGCAGTTTCAGAAGGCTGTCAAGCATGGTGCATCGGTGCGGAAACCCGTCGCCCTTGGCCGGATTTGGCGCTAGGTTGGCCCGCATGACCCGCCCCTTGCGCATCGCGTTCTACGCCCCGCTGAAAGCCCCCGACCATCCGGTGCCCTCCGGCGACCGCCTGATGGCGCGGATGCTGGTGGCCTGCATGCAAGCGGCAGGGCACCGCGTGACGGTGATGTCAGACCTGCGGGCCTATCTGCGCGATCCGGGCGATATGGCGGGCTGGGCCACCTTGCAAACCGCCGCCGCCGCCGAGGTCGCGCGTCTGGGTGATGTGCAGGCGGACCTGTGGTTCACCTATCACCCCTATTACAAATCGCCCGACCTGATCGGCCCGGCGATCTGCGCGCGGGTGGGGTTGCCCTATGTGACCTGCGAGGCGTCCTATTCCAGCCGCCGCAATCTTGGGGTTTGGTCAGACATGCAGGCGCAGGTCTTGCAGGCGGTGCAAGGGGCGGCGCTGAACCTGTGCATCACCGACCGTGACAGGGCGGGGCTGCTGAATGCCGCACCGGGGGCTCTTGTCGCACGGTTGCCGCCGTTCATCGACAACACGCCGTTTGCCGCCTCCCCCACCCCGCGCCGTGGTCATCTGGTGACGGTTGCCATGATGCGGGCGGGGGATAAGGCGCAAAGCTATGCCCTGCTGGCGCAGGCTTTGGCCTTGCTGTCGGATGGGGTGGACTGGCATCTGACGGTGGCAGGCGACGGGCCTTTGCGGGCTGAGGTGCAGGCGATGTTCGGGGATCGTGTGACGTGGGTGGGGCAGCTTGACAGGGCCGGGGTGGCGGCCTTGCTGGCCACGGGGGCAGTTTACGTTTGGCCGGGGTGTGGCGAGGCTTATGGCTTGGCCTATCTGGAGGCACAGGCGGCGGGTCTGCCCGTGGTCGCCATGGCCGTGGCGGGGGTTCCAGAGGTGGTAAGGGACGGCGTGACCGGTTTTCTGGTGCCAGACGGTGATGCGGCGGGGATGGCTGCGGCGATAGCGCGGTTGCTGGGGGATGACGATTTGCGGGATCGGATGGGCCGGGCCGCACGGGCGCAGGTGCAGGCCGCGCATACGATGCAAGGGGCGGTGGTGCGGCTGGACGCGCTGTTGCAAAGGGTGCTCGCATGACGGACAGGTTCTTGCGCGCGCTCAATGCCCGCGCCGCCGCAGGCACCCCGGCGCAGTTCTGGCTGCGCGATGATGATGCGGTAGAGCCGACTGCCGCTTTGGACCAGCTTTTGGCCTGCGCCCCAGTGCCGCTGACACTCGCCGTCATCCCGGCCTTTGCAGGGGCGGGTTTGGCGGAAAGGCTGGCAGCGGAACACCGTGTGACCGTGGCCCCGCATGGCTGGGCGCATGTGAACCACGCGAGCGAGGGGCAGAAGAAGCAGGAATTGGGCGACCACCGCCCCGCCCCGGTTGTGCTGGATGAAATTGCCCTAGGGGCGGCAAAGCTGCGGGCACTGTTCGGCCCACAATACGCCCCGGTTCTGGTGCCGCCTTGGAACCGGATTGCGCCCGCTGTGGTGGCGGGCCTGCCGGGGATCGGCATAAGGGCGTTGTCCGTCTATGGCCCCGAAAAACCCGCCCCCCTGCCCCTGATCAACACCCATGTCGATGTGATGGACTGGCACGGCACGCGCGGCGGGCGAGATGATGCGGTGCTGCTGGAGGAACTGGCGCGGGCGATGGACCTTGGCACGCCGGTCGGCCTGCTGACCCACCATCTGGTGCATGATGCGCAGGTCTGGCGTTTTCTGGACCGGCTGTTCAGCCTGACCATCGGCCATCCAGGGTGCGTGTGGGTGGGCTTGCCTGATCTGCTGGCTTAAACGACGTCGCACCGCCGCGCACCCGAACCTCCGAAGGTTCCGTTACGATTTCTTCAAAGAAATCGGGGGTCAGCGCGAGGGGCTTCGTCGGGTCTGACCTTTAGAGTCGGATGACCCTTCCCTGAACCAACCTTCCTCAGCCCGGCATCAAGCGCGCAGCGCGCCGGGCAACAGGGCCGGTTCCATGAGGGGGTATCCCCCTCAGACCACAGCCTCGTCCGTCAGCACCGCGCCGTTGCCAAAGGTCACGACCCGCTGAAAATACCCGGCATAGGCTTTGGAGACCAACACCCAGACCACCGCCGGATTGTCACCCTGATCTTGCAGGAATGTCAGTGTGGCGCGCACGATCTGATCTTGCGTGGCCGCGTCCAGCGCCGACAGCGCGCGGTTGAAGACATAGGCATCTGACCGCCGCAACAAGGCGCGCGCGAAGTTCAGCTTCTGGCGCTGCTGCACCGTCAGCCGCCGCCCCGCAGCCCCCAGATGATAGTCCAGCCCCATCGCAAACACCTGGGCGTAAAGTGCTGGCCGAGCGCGCAACAGGCCCAGCAGAACCTCGCGGATCTGGCGGTCGGCATCACTGAATTTCTGGTTGATCTTGCCGAACACGATGTTGTCGATCAGGTTGCCCGCCACCAGATAGCGGTCAGGATCATAGCGTTCGATCAGCGGGCGCAGATGCAGCGGCAGACCTGCGTGAAAGAAATCGCGCACCGCGACGATCATCTCCATCACCTCGGCGTCCAGCAGGCCAAAGCGGTACTGCGGTTCGATATACTGAAAGGCAAGGCCGATCATGGTCTGGCGGTCGGCCTCTTTGACCCGGGCAAAGGGCAGGTTGCGCAGCTTGGGCAACAGCGCCTTCAGCAGGGGCACATCTTCAGGCTCCAGATAGGCAAGCCGTTGAAAGTACGGGTGATCCGGGGCGAGGTCTTCAAACAGCTCGACCGTGTTTTCCGCGATCCGCACGCCCATGCGATACAAGATGGCCTGAAGGCCGGAGTTCGCCAGTATCTTGCTGAAATAGGCCCCGCCCTCGGCCCGGCCCATCTGGTCCTTCACATCGGTAAAGACGCCAAACAGCAGGTTGTCGATCACCCGGGCCTCGGTGTTGTAACTGCCCGCCTGAAACGGCACCACAAGGTTGGCGCGGTCCATCTGGTCCAGCGCGGCGCGGAACTCGGCCCGCAGGGTCAGGATTTGCCCCGCAAGGTCAGGGTGAGCGGTGGTGTTCAGGGTGGAGAACATCGCAAAATCCACCACCTGATCGGTCAGCCCCACCACATCCAGCACCGCCATCATCGCGCCTGCCAGCCCGTCATCCCCATGCGCCGTGACGGCGGCAGGGTCGATCCAGTCGGCGGTGAAGGCGAGGTCTGGGTTGCCGGATTTGCGGGCCTCAAGGCTGATGCGGCGGCGGGCGGCGGCGGGTTTGCCTGCCAGCACGGGTTCGGCCAAAGGCGCATGTTTCAACCCGTAGGCCAGATTGTCACGCAGCGTGCCCGAGAAGAAATAAGTGTCCGACGAGGCATAAGTGATCCGCCGCCCGGCGATGGATTCCGGCAAAGTGTTCAGGTCATGATCCCCCAGCAACACCCGCCCCCCCACTGGGGCCACAAGCCGCGCCAGTACCTCGGCCAGCGCATCGGCCCCGGATGTCGCATCGCCGACCACCGCCACCACCTCGCCCGGGTCCACCCGCAGTGACACATGATCCAGCCGTTTTGCACCCGAGTCATCCTCGACCGTCAGGTTAGAGATGATCAATGGCAGGCGCAGACGCGGGGCATAGGACGCATCTGGGGTGTGCAGGGTGGCATCGGCCATGTCCGCCGACTGAAACTGTTCCACCACCTGTTCATATTTGACCTGCACGTCCTGCCGGGTCAGATCCCAGTCGATCAACTCCTTCAACGGCCCCGGCAATTCCTTGTAGGCGTTGATCACCGCGACCAGTTGGCCCACATCAAGATCGCCCTTGATCGTCAGATACCCGCCAAAAACGTAGAACAGGAACGGCGTCAGTTGCGCCAGAAAGTTGTTCAGGAATTTCACCATGAACTTGCGTTTGTAAATCTGATAGCGGACGTGGAAAATCCCTGCCAACCGATGCGCAATATCGGCACGTTCGTAGTTCGAGGTGTCATTGGCCCGCACCGCGTTCATGCCATCGACGATTTCAGTGACACGCCCCGCCAGATGCCGGGCCTGCAACTGACGCTCGCGCCCCAACTCGATCAGGCGGCGGCGCAGGGGTGGGATGATGCCGAACTGCACCGCCACCATGAACAGCGCGATCATCCCCAGCCAGAAATGCTGCACAAAGATGAAGAACAGCGCCGTCAGCGCCTGCCCCCCCAGCAACACCGGCTGCACAAAGGCATCGCCGGTAAAGCCGCCCAAGAGGCTCCACCTCGTCCTTGACCATGCTGGCGACCTCGCCGCCCTTGACCTGTTTGAACGACGCGGGCTGAAACCGCAAAATACGGTCCACCAGTTCAAACCGGATGCGGCGCAGCAGGCGTTCGCCCAGCAAGCCTTTGTAGATGTTGATATAATATTTGAACAACCCGTTGATGATAACCAAGGTCAGAAACGCCATGCTCAGACCCAGCAGGGTTTGCAGGCGGTCAAGCTGCATGCCGCCGATCAGGTTGACCTCGCCCAGCCATGGCAGGGTCAGGGTGTAGGGCGCAAAGGTCTGCGTCGCGGCGTAGGTTTCAAACCCGGTGCCGAGGATGGGGCCGTTCACGATCAGCTTGGGCAGGTCCAGCGCAAGGTAATAGGGCAGCATCGACAGCACGGCGATGCACAGAATCCAGATCTGTTGGGGCCGGGTGTGCCGCCAGATGTAGCGTGAAAAGCTGGGTTCCATGCGGATCGTCCGATCAAAATTCACAGATACCCGTAGCCGAAATCTGGGCAGCAGACAGGGTAACTACATCTGGTCACGCGCTTTTGTGACCAGCGAGAGCAGGATTTCTGCGCTTTGCGCCGCGCCGTCAACTGCAATCGCCAGTGCATTTCTGCTCAGCGGCTGTGCGATGGCAGCCCGGATCGCCTGCGCCAGCCTTTCGGCGGTCAGGTCGGTATCGGCCAGCACAGACACGCGGCCAAGGGCGGCCAGCCGTTCGGCCCGGTCGGCCTGTTCGGTTTCTCCTTGCGCGGTGTAGGGCACCAGCAGCGCGCGGCACCCGGCCTGCAAGATATCGCCCACCGTGTTGTAGCCCGCCTGTGACACCGACAGCCCCGCCCCCGACATCAGGCTGGCAAGGTCGGGGCGAAACCGTTCCAGCCGCACGTTCGGCGGGGCGGTGGCTGCCAGGTGATCATAGGAACCTTGCGCAAGGTTCGGCCCGGTGATCACGCACCAGCGCGCAAGGTCGGGCATCAGCGCCGCCGCCGCCACCGCCGCCGTCACCAGATCGCGCCCCACAGCGCCGCCGCCGGCCGAGACCAGCACATCGAAATTCTCGACCGCAGGCGGGGGCGGGGCGGGCACGACGAGGCCGGAATAGGCCACTTTGCCCGCAATCAGATCGGCATAGGGAAAGCTGTCGCCAAGCGATGCAAAGCTGGGGTCGCCATGCACCAGCACCAGATCGAAGTGATTGCGGACCTGATCCACCGTTTCCATGTCGCGGTCCGGGCGGCCACGGCGTTGCAAGATATCGCGCAAGGATGACACCAGCAGCGGGCGGGGGCTGGTGGCCTCGATCGCGTCGATCAGGGGCAGCAGTTCAAAGCGCACCTGCCTGCGGCCAAAGGGAAACGCCTCGACCATCACGATATCGGGTTGCAGGCGGTGGTAGGTGTCCAGCAGCATCGCGGTGCGGGCTTCCAGAAACGCGGTATCGGCGGGGGTGCCGTCTGCGGTGACCAGCCCCTTGAACGCGCCGTCGCGCACGGCAATTGGCGGCAGCGCGACATGGGGAATGTCTGCGCCCGGAAAGCCCGGCACCGGCATGCCGCCCGTCACCAGCGTGACGGCCATGCCGCGCGCGATCATCGCACGGGCGACGCGGCTGGCGCGGGCCAGATGGCCGATGCCCAGCAGGTGCTGGACGTAGAACAATACCTTTGGTGCAGTCATGCGGCCCCCCTGAACAGCGCGGCCAGTTGCGCGACCGATGTGTGAAAATCCAATGTCGCCCGCACCTGTGCTGCGGCCTGCGTGCCCGCGTGT
Source organism: uncultured Alphaproteobacteria bacterium (assembly GCA_963772935.1). Taxonomy (GTDB): domain Bacteria; phylum Pseudomonadota; class Alphaproteobacteria; order Rhodobacterales; family Rhodobacteraceae; genus JANNNF01. Next base: position 1,298,292 of record CAVYZK010000009.1, read on the forward strand.
GTCGCGCAGGTCAGGCCGGGTGATCGCCTGTTGTAAGGCCAAAGCCAAGGATGCGGGATCATCGGGCGGCACCAGCCAGCCGTTGTGGCCATCGCGGAACAGTTCGGGGATGCCGGATATGTTGGTGGTGACACAAGCAAGCGATTGGGAAGCTGCCTCGACCAGCACATTCGGCAAGCCATCGCGGTCGCCATCCGGCGTGATCCGGCACGCCAGCGCAAACAGATCGGACGCGCCGTAGGCCGCCAGCACCTGCCCCTGATCGACCGAGCCAGCCCAAGTGATGCGATCCGCCAGCCCCAGACTGGCGGCGAGCGCCTGCAACCCGCTCTTGTCACCGCCGCCCAAGTGATCGAACCGCCAGTGCAGATCGGCTGGCAACCTGGCCAAAGCGTGCAACAGCACGTCATAGCCCTTTTTCGGCACCGCCCGCCCCACAGACACGATCCGCACCGGGGCGTCAGGGCGCGACCCGTCCCGCGCGCCGCGATCCCCAGTGAACGGGGGAAAACGATCAAGGTTCAGCCCGTGATAGCTGAGGTGGACGCGTGCCGGATCGGCGGCGAGCGATTGCAGGTGTTTGTGGCCGCTGTCGGTGCAGGTCACGGCCCATTTCGCCCGCGCGAGTTTCCCCGCCAGCTCCCAATCGGGCGAGGTCCAGATATCCTTGGCATGGGCCGACACCGACCAGCCCATCCGCATGATGCCCGCCGCATAGTCGGCGACAGAGGCTGGCGTGTGGATGAAATGGGCATGCAGCAGCCCTGCGCCTTGGGGAAATTCGGCCACCAGAACCGCCGCTTGCCCGAAACGGCGGATGCGGTTGGGGCTGAGGTCGCGGCCAAGTCTCGCAGGAAGGCGCGGACAGTCGTGCCGAAACCGGCGTGCCGCCGCGCCGCCCAGACGCCGCGCAAAACGCGCAAAGGTTCCTGATGCAGATATTCCGGCAGATACAGCACCGGGGCCTGCATTTCGTCATGCACGGCGTGGCGCTTTTTGTCGGTCGGGTGGCGCAGCGACACGATGACCAGATCGAAGCCCGCCAGTTCCAGCCCGCGCAATTCCTGCGCGATGAAGGTTTCCGACAGGCGCGGATAGCCCTTTACCACCACGACCAGACGCATGGCCGTCACACCACGGACCGCAGGCCTTCCGGCATATCCACACGGCCACGCAAATCCTCGCCGACCAGACGCGCGATGTTGGGCAACCCCTCCAGCCGCAGCCCCGGCGTGCCGTGCGAGGGCGGGTTGCGATGCGGCAGGGCGCGCAGGGCGGCGGCCATGCGGGCGGGATCCGCGGCTTCTTCGGGCAGCAGCATGTCGATCATGCCCAGTTCCGCCGCGCGGGTGGCGCGCAGCAACTGTTCCTCGCGCGGCACGGTGCGCGGCACGATCAGCGCGGGTTTGTCGAAGGACAGGATTTCGCAATAGGTGTTGTAGCCGCCCATGGCGACCACCCCGCGCGAGGCCGCGATCAGTTCCTCCATCCGGGTGTCGAATTCGATCACCTCGACCTGCGGAATATCCTGGCCCTTGCGCAGAAATTCGGCCCGCTGGTCGGCCGGCATATAGGGGCCAAGCACGATCAGCGCCTTCTGGTCCAGCGTGGGGTCGTGCAGATAGGCGTTCATCACGTCATCCACCAGATCGGCGCCGTCGCCGCCACCGCCGGTGGTGACAAGGATATAATCTCCTTCGGGCCGTTGGGTGGACAGGTTTTCATGCAGGGCCCGGCGTTGCAGGAAGCCCACGAAATCCATCCGGTCGCGCACGGATTGCGGCACATCCAGCCCGGTCAGCGGGTCGTAGAAATCGGGCGGGCCATAGACCCAGATGTGGTCATAGGTGCGGTCGATCTTGCCCATCACATCGTTGCGCTTCCATTCGGCGTCCAGCAGATGCGGGGCGTCCATCACCTCGCGCAGGCCAAGGATCAGGGTGGTGCCCTGCGCTTTCAGATAGGCCAGCGTTTCCTCGATCTCGCCGCGCAGGCCCATCGGTTCCTTGTCCACGATGAAGATATCGGGGGCAAAGGTTTCGGCGGTATGGCGGATGATCGACCGGCGCATCTTGATGGTGTCGGCGACGTCGATATGGGTGGACAGCGAGGAATATTCGCCGTTGCGCAGCTTGATCACGCTTGGGATTTTCACGAAATCCACCCGCGCGCGGTAATCGAAGGCACCTGCGATCTGCGAGCCGGAGATGATCAGCACCATCAGCCCGCGATATTCCTCCACCAGCGCATGCGCGATGGTGCGGCAACGCCGCAGATGGCCCAGCCCGAACGTGTCATGGCTGTACATCAGGACACGCGCGTTTTCCAAACGGTTTTTCATGCAGTAGCCTTACTAGCGGGTCTGGCTATTTGTAGGGATCGGCGGCATCGCGTAGCCCGTCGCCAAGGAAGTTGAACGCAAGGATCACCAGAATGACCGGAATCACCGGGAACATCAGCCACGGGTAAAGGGCGATGATGTTGACGCTGCGGGCCTCGGTCAGCAGGATGCCCCAGCTGGAGATTGGCGCGCGCAGACCGATGCCAAGGAAGCTGACAGCGCGGTTTCGCCAAGGATCATTGCGGGAATGGTCAGGGTCGCCGAGGCGATCAGATGCGACATGAACCCCGGGACCATGTGGCGCCCGATGATCCGGCTGCTGCCTGCGCCCATCAGACGGGCCGCCAGCACATAGTCTTCTTCGCGCAGGGCGAGCAGTTTTGACCGCACCGCACGGGCAAGCCCGGTCCAGTCCAGCAGGCCCAGGATCACGGTGATGCCGATGTAGACAAGGATCGGGCTCCACGTCACCGGGATGATGGCGGCCAGCGCCATCCACAGCGGGATCGACGGGATGGATTGCAGCACCTCGATCACCCGTTGGGTGATGGCATCGAACCAGCCGCCATGATAGCCCGCAAGCCCGCCGATGACGATGCCCAGGACGAAGCTCATCGTGACACCAAGGATGCCGATGGTCAGCGAAATGCGCGCGCCATAGATGGTGCGCGACAGCACATCGCGGCCTAGCCGGTCGGTGCCCAGCAAGAACATCTGGCCGTCCTTGGCGGGGCAGACGAGGTGCAGGTTGCCGGGGATCAGGCCCCAGAATTTGTAATCATCGCCTGCGCAGAAAAACCGCAACGGCTGCACCTGTGCCGGGTCGTCGGTGTAGACGCGGCGCAGGGTTTCCATATCCAGCACCTGCGTCCGGCCATAGACAAAGGGACCGACAAAACTGCCGTCATGGAAAAGATGCACGGCCTGCGGCGGGGCATAGAGGAAGTCGGTGTTGCGGGTTTGCTGGTTGTAGGGGGCCAGAAACTCGCTGACAAAGATCGAGGCATAGATCGCGATCAGGAAAATCCCGCACCAATACGCAATGCGGTGTTTGCGAAACTGCCACCACATCAGTTGCAACTGCGCTGGCCTGCGCAAACTTGGTCTGCGCGGACCCGGCCTTTTCCGCCTCATACGCATCAAAGGGCGCGTCAGACACATAATGCGCCCATCGGTTCGCCGGGCGCTGGAAGTTCGGTCTGGCTCATTTGCTTACCTTTGCGCCAAGGCGGATGCGGGGGTCAAGCAGGGCAAGCGCAATGTCCGATATCAGCACGCCGATCACCGTCAGGAAGGCCAGAAACATCAGGAACGACCCCGCCAGATACATGTCCTGACTTTGCAGCGCGCGGATCAGCATCGGCCCTGTGGTTTCCAGCGACAGCACGATGGCGGTGACTTCGGCCCCCGAAATCATCGCAGGCAGGATCGACCCGATATCCGAGATGAAGAAGTTCAGCGCCATCCGCAGCGGGTATTTCATCAGCACCTTGCGCGGGTGCAGACCCTTGGCGCGGGCCGTGGTGACATACTGCTTTTGTAGTTCATCCAGCAGGTTGGCCCGCAACCGCCGGACCATTCCGGCGGTGCCAGCCGTGCCGATGATGAACACGGGTATCCAGATATGCGACAGGATCGAGCTGAACTTGGCCCAACTGAACGGCTCATTCAGATACTGGCGGTCCATCAGGTTGCCGATGGACACGCCAAACCAGATGTTGGCGAAATACATCATCACCAACGCCAGCATGAAGTTCGGGATGGCGATCCCGATCAGGCCCAGAAATGTCAGGCCGTAATCGCCCCAGCTATACTGATGCGTCGCCGAATAGATGCCGATGGGAAAGGCCAAGGCCCAGGTGAACAGGATGGTCAGCACCGACAGGATCACGGTCAGGAACAGCCGGTCGCCCACCACCTCATTCACCGGCAGGCGGTATTCAAAGCTGTAGCCGAAATCGCCGGTCAGCATCCCCCCCGCCCAACGGAAATAGCGCACGATCTGCGGCTGATCAAAGCCATAGCGTTCGCGCAGTACCTCTATCTCGGCAAGGTCGGCTTCTTCGCCCAAGGCCTGCAATTCCGACACATAGCTTTCGAAGAAATCCCCCGGCGGCAGTTCGATGATGGTGAACACCAGCACCGAGATCAGGAACAGCGTGGGGATCATCGTCAGGATGCGCAGCGTGATGTAGCGGATCATGCCTTACCCCTCATCATAAAAGAAGGTGTCGGGCAGATAGGCCCCGAGGAAGCTGGTCGGGATAAAGCCATAGAGCCCCTCCTCCGGCACGTTGCGCAGTTTCGACGACCGAACCACGGGTTGCAGCGCGCCGTTGACCGTGCCGATGCTGAAGACCTGATCGGCGCGCAACGCCAGCATCTTGCCCCAGATTTCGGTTCGCGCCTCTGTCGTGGTGCTTTGCCGCCATTGGCCATGCAGGGCCAGCAATTCCTGCACGGGGGCCATATCCGGCGGCTCGCCCGCCTCACCGCCCGAGGCATAGTTGCTGCCCCAGACCGGCCATTGCAACTGATCCGCCGCAATCGGGGCCAGCCCGTCAGGGGCCATGTCGGCAGTCGGCACACCGTTGTCCAGCCCCAGCCAAACCGACATCTGCACATCACCCGCCAAAGCGCGGCTGCGGAACACATCACGCTGCGAGGTACGGATGTAGATCGCAATCCCCACTTCGCGCATGTGGTCGGTGATCAGTTCCAGCACGTCCGTCTCCAGCGTGCTTTCGCCCGAGGATTCCACGACGATCCCCGCCTTGCGCCCGTCTGCCAGCAGGCGGATGCCGCCCCCTGCCCGTTCGGTCAGTCCCAACTCATCCAGCAGAGAATTGGCCAAGGCCGGGTCGTACTGCGACCACGCGGTGGCATAGTCCGGCTTGAACAGCGGGCTTTCGGGTGTGACGGTATCGGCACTTTCGCGGCCCAGACCAAAGTAGATCACCTTGTTCAACTCGGCCCGGTTGATCGCCACTGACATCGCCCTGCGCATCCGCACGTCTTGGAACAGCCCGCGCCACAGATCATCCTTGCAGTTCAGGTTGGGCAACAGCGCCACGCTGGACCCTTGGGTCCGCCGCCACAGCGACACTTTCAGCGGGTGCTGCTTTTCGGCCTGCTTCAGCAGGGTGTAATCGGGAAAGTCGATGTTGATGGCCTGAAGATCGCTTTCGCCAGTGGCGGTTTTGGCGGCAATGATTTCGGCCGAGGCCACGTCCAGCACGAAGCGGTCCACATAGGGCAGTTGGTTGCCCGCCTGATCGACACGGTGAAAGAACGGGTTGCGTTCAAAGATGAACTGCTCGGCAGGCGGGGCTGTGCGCGGACGCCAAGCCTCCAACGTGGGCAGATCGGGGTTTTCGGGCCGGTTCTGGCGCGACATTTTCTGATGCAGGCCCTGCCAGTCATCGACCCGCATTTCCTCGATCAGTTCCGCCAGCTTTTCCGGCGTCTGATATTTGGCATGGAACTGCCGCATATAGGCCCCGGGGATGCACAGCAGCAGCGGCAGGGGGGCCGCCAGTTTGGGCAGGAAATCCGGCGACGGGGCGGCAAAGGTGTAGCGTACGGTCAGATCGTCGATCACCTCGAACGTCGCAAGCTGACCGTCCGACATAAGTTCAGGCGGCGGGCCGGAACGGAACAGATCTTCGTTGTTGATCATATCTTCCCAGCAATAGACGAAATCGGCTGACGTGAAGGGGCTGCCATCCGACCAGCGATGGCCTGCGCGCAGGTGCAGCGTGTAGATGCGATTTTCCACCGCATCGCAGGCGGCAAGGATATCGGGCTGAAGGTTCAGGTTGGCATCATAGCCCATCAACCGCGAATAGCCGTTGATCGGGATCATGCGGATATCGCGTTGGCCGCCGACGAGCATACGGATGGTGCCGCCATGCTTGCCGGTCTGCCGCCCCATCGCGGGCAGGTCGATCACGCGGGGGTTGGTGGGCAAACGCTGCGGCCATTGGCGGCAGGGTGCCTGCGGTCACGTCAGCCTCCAGCAGCGGGGCCTCGGCATACGCGCGCATGGGCAGGGCGGCGGCGGCCAGCAGGCCAAGAGTGGTGCGGCGGGTGATCATGCGGAAAGCTCCCGCAGATCGGCACTTGGGTGGGCCAGCACGAAATGCCCGCCCCCAAGGTCGATGGGTTGCAGGGCTGCGCGGTCTTCGGGGGCGGCGCGGAACGCCGGGGCCCAGCTTTCGGACGCAAGGGTGCTGGACCCGCCGATGGCCTGAAAATCCAAGGGGCGGTCAAGATCGGGGTAGGGCACAGCGGCCAGCAAAGCACGGGTGTAGGGATGCACGGGGGCGGACATGATCACCTCACGCGGGGCAAGTTCCACAATCCGCCCGGCCCACATCACGGCCACCCGGTCGGCCATGTAATCAACCACGGCAAGGTTATGCGAGATGAACAGATAGGTCAGGCCAAGGTCTTTTTGCAGGTCTTTCAGCAGGTTAAGGATTTGCGCCTGCACCGACACATCCAGCGCCGACACAGGTTCATCACAGATGATCAACCCCGGCGCCAAGGCCAGCGCGCGCGCGATGCCGACCCGCTGCCGCTGCCCGCCGGAAAAGCTGTGCGGGTAACGGTGACGCGCCCCCTGCCCCAGCCCGATGGCGGCAAGCAGGCTGTCCACCGTGGCGCGGCGGTCGGCGGGCGTGCCGCGCTGGTGAATATCCAGCGGTTCGGAAAGGATATTGCCCACCGTCATCCGGGGCGACAGCGACGATACCGGGTCTTGAAACACCATCTGAATCTGGGTGCGCAGGCGTTGCAGATCGTCCCCTTGGGCCGCCAGAACATCGACCGGGCCGGACCCGTCATCATAGATTACCGACCCGGCATCTGGGGTCACTGCCCGCATCAAGATCTTGCTGACCGTGGTTTTGCCACAGCCGCTTTCCCCCACCAGCCCCAGACATTCCCCCCGGCGAATGTCAAAGCTGACACCATCGACGGCGGGGGCGGCCTTCACCTTCTGCCCCACTTCCCACGCTTGGCTACGGGTCTGGAACGTCTTGGTCAGACCCCGCACCGACAGCAACACCTCGGGCGCGCGGTCGGCGGCAGGTTTGGCGGTGCCAAGCGTGCCGGTCAGCTTGGCATGGTCGATCTTGATTTCCCGCAAGGGGCGCAGCCGTTCGCCCGCCGCCATCCCGAATTGCGGCACGGCGGCCATCAGACCCTTGAGGTAGGGGTGCTGCGGGTTGCGGAAGATCGGGCCGACGGGGCCGGATTCCATGATGCGGCCCTGATAGATCACCACCACCTCATCGGCCACATTGGCGACCACGCCAAGGTCATGGGTGATCAGCAGGATCGCCATATCCAGCCGTTGCTGCAAATCGCGCAGCAGGGTCAGGATCTGCGCCTGAATGGTCACGTCCAAGGCTGTGGTCGGTTCATCCGCGATCAACAAGGACGGCCCGCAGATCAGCGCCATCGCGATCATCGCGCGCTGCCGCATGCCGCCCGACAGCTCGAACGGGTACATGTCGAACACGCGTTTGGGGTGGGCAAAACCCACCAGCGATAGCATCTCTTGCGCCTTCTCGCGCCGTTCCGCGGCCGTGGCAGTGGTATGTATCTGCAAAACCTCGGCAATCTGGTTGCCCACGGTGTGCAGCGCGGAAAACGAGGTCATCGGTTCCTGAAAGATCATCCCGATCCGCCGCCCGCGCACGGCGCGGATGGCGCGCCCGTCGCGCGGCAAGGTCAGCAGGTCCACCGGGCCACCGCCCGTTTTGGGGTCGTTGAACAAAACCCGCCCGCTGACCGATGCTGCGGCGGGCTGCAAGCCCATCACCGCCTGCCCCAGAATGGATTTGCCCGACCCGGATTCCCCCACCAAGGCGGTGATCTTGCCCGGACTGACCCGCAGCCCCACACCTTTCAGCGCGTCCAGCGGGCCTGTCGCCAGTTGAAACTGAACCTTCAGGTCTTCGATCCTGAGCAAGTCGCGGGGCAGCAGATCGGTGCCCAGATCAGGCCGGTGCAGTGTCATCCCTATCGGCCTTTTCTTGTTTTGCAGCCAGGTGGCTTTGCCATCCCTACCCGCTTTGTTAACCGGGACACTAGCCTAGGGCAAAATTCCTGTCTATTCCGATTGGTGTTCCCGCAGTCTGCGCAAAAACGGGCAGTTTGCTGTCACAATGTGATCACAGAAATGTTGGGGCGGCGGGTGGTGTGCTGCCCGCAAGGCAGGTGGCAGGCGCGCGATATGTGCTAGGCTTGGCAGATGACCATCCCGAATCCTCCTGCCTTTCTGACCGACCTGCCAATTTTCGCAGAGTTTGAAGATGTGGCCGATATTACCCGCTATCGACCATTGCCGGGGGACTGGGCTTTGGCTGTGGCGGATGTCGTGTCATCCGGTGCCGCGATTGCAGCGGGTAAATACAAAACCGTCAACATGGCCGGGGCGTCGGTGATCACGGCGGTGCTGAACGCGCTTGGGCGCAATGACTATCCCTTTGTGTTTGGCGGGGATGGGGCGGCCATTGCGGTGCCGCCAGACGGGATGGAGGCAGCCCGCGCCGCCCTTGCCGATGTGGCCCGCTGGATCGAGGCTGATCTGGGCCTGTCCATGCGCACGGCCCTTGTGCCTGTGGCCGACATCCGGGCAGCGGGGCAGGATGTGCGGGTGGCCCGGTTTCAGGCCAGCAACGACATGTCCTTTGCGATGTTCGCGGGGGGCGGGTCGGCGTGGGCTGAGACGCAGATGAAGCAGGGGCGCTTTGCCGTCGATATGGCCCCGCCCGGCAGCAAGCCCGATCTGACCGGATTGTCCTGCCGCTGGAACCCGGTGCAGGCCCAGAACGGCCAGATCGTATCGGTGATTGCGGTGTCGGCGGGGCGGCCTGACGCGTTCCGCCGTCTGGTCGCCGATGTGGTCGGTATCGCCAATGCCGCCGGGGCCAAGGGCAGCCCCCTGCCCCCCGAAGGCCCGACCCCGCATCTGGACTTTGCGGGCGTGGACGCCGAAGTGCGGGCGCAAACCGCCGTCGGTGCCCCGTGGACCACGCGGATGAAGGCCCGTCTGGGCGTGATGTTTGCCATCGTGATGGCGGTGCTGCTGCACCGCACCAACCTGACCGTCGGCGGCTTCAACGCCCGCGCCTATGGGCGCGAGCTTGCGCGCAACACCGATTTCCGCAAGTTCGATGATGGGTTGAAGATGACCATCGACGTGGATGATGCGGGCTTTGCCAAGATCGAGACGCGGCTGGAACAGGCGGCGGCCGAGGGCATTTGTCATTTCGGGTTGCACCGCCAGACCTCGGCCCTTGTCACCTGCATCGTGCCATCGCTGAACAGCCGGGATCACATGCATTTCATCGACGGGGCGGCGGGGGGGTATGCGCAGGCGGCGGTGCAGATGAAAGCCAAGATTGCCGGCGCATCGGCTGCCTGACAAATCCCTTGCGTGGCCCCGGTGATTGGGCTTGAGTGGCAGCCATTGCACCCGCTCCATTCGGAAATCCCCGCAGCACAAGGCCGCCTGACCCCATGCTGGACCCCAGACTTGCCCGCTATATCTGGACCCATACCCGCGCGCAGCAGTTGTGGATTCTGTTCGTGGTCGCGGTGTCGATGGTGCCCTATTACCTGTCGTTCAACCTGCCCAAGCAGATCGTGAACGGCCCCATTCAGGGCGAGGGGTTTGAAAGCCCCGAAGTGACCCAGCAGTTCATGCGGATCGCTTTTGATCTGCCGGGGATTGGCAATGTCGTCCTGTTTGACGGGGTGGATCTGACCCGGCTGGGTATGTTGATGGCATTGAGCGGCGTGTTTCTGGGCCTCGTGATCATCAACGGCTTGTTCAAATACTACATCAATACCTACAAAGGCCGTCTGGGCGAACGCCTGCTGCGGCGGATGCGGTATACTCTGGTTGATCAGATCCTCCGCTTTCCCCCGGCCACCTTCAAACGGCTGAAGGGCGCGGAAGTGTCCAGCATGGTCAAGGATGAGGTTGAACCGCTGGGCGGCTTTACCGGCGATGCTTTTGTGGCCCCGGCGCTGTTGGGCGGGCAGGCGCTGACGGCGCTGATCTTCATCTTTGTGCAAAGCGTGCCCTTGGGGCTGATCACGGCGGCACTGGTAGGGGTTCAGGCCTTTATCATCCCAAGGATGCGGCGGCGGTTGCTGATATTGGGGCGCGAACGCCAGTTGACCGCGCGTGAACTGGCGGGCCGGGTGTCCGAGATTGTGGACGGCATCCACACGGTACACGCCTATGACACGTCAAACTATGAACGCGCCGATATCGCGGCGCGGCTGGGACGGATCTACAAAATCCGCTTCGACATTTATCAGTGGAAGTTTCTGGTCAAGTTCATCAACAACTTCCTCGCGTCCGTCACGCCGTTTCTGTTTTACAGCGTCGGCGGCTATCTGGCGCTGAACGGCAAGCTGGATATCGGTCAGTTGGTCGCGGTGATCGGCGCCTACAAAGACCTGCCGGGGCCGCTGAAAGAGCTGATCGACTGGGATCAGAACCGGCAGGATGTGCAGGTCAAGTATCATCAGGTGATCGCCCAGTTTGCGGTTGACGGCACCTTGCCTGAAAGCATTCAGGCCCTGTCCACCGGCACTGCCACAGCGGCCATGGTGCCACCGCTCAGCACGGTAAACCTTGGTGTGGTTGATGACAGCGGCGGGGTGGGTCTGGCGCAGGTGAACTTTTCCATCAGTCCCGGCGAAAGTGTGGCCATCGTCGGCAATTCCGGGTCTGGCGGCGATGTGCTGGCCGAGGCTTTGGCCCGCATCGTCTGGCCCACCTCTGGCAAGATCACGACGGGCGACGCGGTGTTGCATGATCTGCCCGAGGCGGTTTCGGGGCGGTCAATCACCTATGCCGACAGTGATATCTATTTCTTCTTTGGCACGGTGCGCGACAACCTGCTGTACGGGCTGAAACATGCGCCGCTTGTTCCCCCCGATTACGCCGATGCCGCGCTGACAACCCGGGCGTGGAACCAGCGCGAGGCCGCCCTTGCAGGCAATCCCGATTACGACCTGAACAGCGACTGGATCGACTATGCCAGCGGCGGTGTCACCGGCGCGGGCGATCTGATGCCAGCGGTGCTGACGGTGCTGGATACGGTGGGCGTTACCCGCGACCTGCTGGACCTGGCCTTGCGGTCCAGCATGGACCCTGCGGCCAATGCAGCCCAGAACCACGAAGACGATCTGGCCCACCGCATCGTGGCGATGCGCAAGGCCCTGCGCGAAGAACTCGTGGCGCAGGACTTGGCCGGGGTGATCGTGCCCTTTGAACCCGGGGCGTATAACCCCGAGGCCACAGTGATCGAAAACCTGCTGTTCGGCAACGCGCGCACCGCCGCCCTGATGCCCGACGCCATCGCCACCAACAGCTATTTCCGGCAGGCCCTGACCACACAGGGGCTTGAGGACACCTTGTTTGACACGGGCGTTGCGGTGGCACGCAACGCGATTGAACTGTTCAGCGATCTGCCTCCCGGCCATCCGTTCTTTCAGCAACTGACCTTCATGAATGCCGACGACATTCCCGAATATCAAAAGCTGCTGCAAAAGATTGACCGCAGCCCCGCGTCCGTGACCGAGGATGACCGCGCGCGCCTGATCAGGCTCAGCTTTGACTACATTGAACCCCGCCACCGCTTTGGCCTGATGTCGCCCGAGTTGATGGACGGTATCGTGGCCTTCCGCCGCACCTTCCACGACGGATTGCCTGCCACGCTGCGCGACGCGATCGAGTTGTACGATCCGGAAAAATACATGGTGTCGGGCACTTTGCTGGACAACATGCTGTTTGGCCGGATCAGCCAGAAATACCGCGACGGGGCCGAACGGATTTACAGCGCGGTTGGCAAATTGCTGAAACCCTTGGGCATGTATGAAACCGTGCTCGCAGTCGGACTGGACTATCATGTTGGTGCGGGTGGCAAGCGGCTGTCGGCGGCGCAGCGGCAAAAGCTGGGAATGGCGCGGGCGTTGCTGCGCCAGTCGGATTACTACATCTTCAACCGGCCCCTGTCGGCGGTTGATTCCCGCCAGCAGATGCAGATTCTGCAAAGCACGCTGGCCCATCTGCACAGGGATGATCGCCGGCCGGGGATCGTCTGGGTGGTGTCAAACATCGCCATGGCCAAGCATTTTGACCGGATCGCCGTGTTTGACCGGGGTGTTCTGACCGAAGAAGGCGAATATGACGACTTGTCTAAAAAGAACGGTATCTTCAAGGATATGATCACGGCATAGTTACAGCTGTCGGTGCAGGATGGTCACAAGGGGATAGGTGCGGTTTTGCTGCTGAATGACGAAGTAAAAATGCTCAAACAGGTTCCTTTGTTCGCGGGCGTTCCTGCGGCCAAGCTGAAGCTGTTGGCCTTCACCTCGGAACGTGTGCTGTACCGCGCCGGGGAAACCCTGTTCTTGCAGGGCGATGAGGGCGACGCGGCCTTTGTGATCCTGTCGGGCGGGGCCGATATTCTGGTCGATACGCCCGATGGCCCGATCAAGGTGGCAGAGGTCGAAGAAAACTCTTTCGTCGGCGAAATTGCCATTCTGTGCGATGTGGCCCGTACGGCGACCGTCAAGGCCAACTCGCAAGTGGAAGCCCTGCGGATCAGCAAGGAAAATTTCTTCAAGCTGCTGGCAGACTTTCCCGAAATGACGATCGAGGTGGTCCGCGTGCTGGCCGACAGGCTCAGCCAGACCACGCAAGAGCTGACCGAAGCCCGGCGCGAGGCTCAGGTGGCGCACTGAGCACTTGTTTTTGCGGAATTTCCGCAATTCAGGCGCGTCATGCTCTTGCCATGTTCGTGTCGTCCCTGCACCTTGCATAAGCAACAAGGATCGCGCACCCGTGCCACACTGGCCCGCCCCGGCATCGTCCCCCCGCCCCGCACCCTTTGGTTTGCGCGCATGACGGCTGAACTGTTTCAACTGCGTCTTTGGGGGGTGCGCGGCAGCCTGCCCGTGGTGGGACAGGCGTTCCGCAAATATGGCGGCAACACCATGTGCATCGAAATGCGCTGTGGTGATCACGTCCTGCTGTTTGATGCTGGATCGGGCCTGATGCCTGCGGGCGCTGCGCTGCGCGACGAAGGCCAGCGTGATATCACCATGTTCTTCACCCATTTCCACTATGACCATGTGATGGGGCTGCCGTTCTTTGGCCCACTGTGGTCATGCGATGCGCAACTGAAGGTCTGGTCAGGCCATATGGCAGGGGAAATGACCACAGCGCAGATGATGCAGGAATTCATGCGCCCGCCGTTCTTTCCGGTCGGGCCGGAATACTGTCTGGCGCAAATTCAGCCCGGCGATTTTGTGGCAGGTGATGTGCTGACCCCCTACCCCGGCATCCGTATCCGCACCGGATTGTTGAATCATCCGGGCAAGTCGATGGGTTACCGGGTGGAGTTTGGCGGGCGCAGCGTGGCGCTGATCACCGATACCGAACATGATGGTGAGGCGCTGGACCCCACCATTCTGGACCTGATCCGGGGCTGCGATCTGTTCTTGTATGATGCCACGTTTGAGGAGGCGGAATTGCCCCGCTTTCGCGGCTTTGGCCATTCCACCTGGCAACGCGGAGTGGCGCTGGCGCAGGCGGCGGGGGTGCCGCAGGTGGGGTTCATTCACCATGCCAAGTGGCGGACCGACGCCGATCTGGATGCGATTGACGCACAGGCCAAGGCCCTGCACCCCGGCGCTTTTTGCGCCTATGATCTGCAAGTGATTGACGTCTGACCCTGCGGGTTTTCGGCAATGGTCGCCGCACAAGACAGGAATACCCTTTTGGCCACGCAACCCATCACCAGCCTTCCGATCCGCGTTCAGGCAGAAATTGCCCGGCGCGAGGATGCGGCGGAACGGCTGATAAGCTGGGTGCAGCTTGCCATTGTGGTGTTTTTCGGCGTGCTCTACGCGCTTGCCCCCCGGGCTGAGGGCGGGTCGGGCGAAAACTTCGTGCCGATGACCTTGGCCGCCTACCTCGCCTTCACGCTGTTCCGGCTTGGGCTGTCTTACCGTGTGACCCTGCCCGGCTGGTTCCTAGTGTTGTCGATGGTGGTCGATACGGCGCTTTTGTGCGGGCTGATCTTTTCCTTCCACATCCAGTATGCGCAGCCTGCGGCCTTTTACCTGAAGGCCCCGACAATGATCTATTTCTTCATCTTCATCAGCCTTCGCGCTCTGCGCTTTGACCCGCGATATGTGCTGATTGCGGGGCTGGTGTCGGCTGTGGGCTGGCTGCTGATGGTGTGGTATGCGCTGACGTCTGATATGGGGCAGATGCACATCACCCGGAATTATGTGGAATATCTGACGTCAAACTCCATCCTGATCGGGGCCGAGATTGACAAGAGCCTGACCTTGCTGGGGGTGACGGCGATCTTGTCCTTCGCGCAGTATCGCGCGCGCAAGGTGCTGCTGGACGCGATCCAAAGCCATTCGGCGGCCAGTGACCTGAGCCAGTTTTTCGCGCCCGAAGTGGCGGCCCGGATCACCACCTCTGATCTGATCCCGACTGCGGGCATGTCCGAGGTGCGTGAGGCTGCAATCCTGTTTGTCGATGTGCGTGGCTTTACGACCGCTGCCGAAGCGATGCCTGCAGACCGGGTGATGCAGGTGTTGTCCTTGTATCAGCAAGCCGCGCTGACAGCGATCGAGGCGCAGGGCGGGCGCATCGACAAGTTCATGGGCGACGGGATTCTGGCAACCTTTGGCGCGGTACAGGCCAGTGACACCTTTGCCGCCGATGCCCTGCGCGCCGCCGTGCAGGTGATTGCGGCGCTGGACGATCTGCAAGACCGCTTTGCCGATCTTGGCTGGCAAGGGGCGTTCATGACCGGGGTCGGCGTTGCGGCGGGGCCTGTGACGGTGGGGGTGGTCGGGGCCGAAGGGCGGCTGGAATTTACCGTGATCGGCAATGCTGTAAATCTCGCGTCCAAGCTGGAAAACGCCAACAAGGCGCTGAACAGCCGGGCGCTGACGGATGCGGCCTGCCACGATATGGCACTGGCGCAAGGCTATGAAGCGGTCGGTGCGGACCGGCGCGCGGGCATGACAATCACCGGGCTGTCGCAACCCACCGATGTGGTTGTGCTGGCATGACGACGACCGACGCCACCGCCGGGACAGACCCTGCCCGCGCCCTGCGGATGTGGCGGCGCGTCACCATCATGCGGCTGCGCATCGCATCGGGTCTGGTGCTGTTCACCTTTGCGGCGACGCATTTCATCAACCATGCGCTTGGGCTGATCTCGCTCGACGCGATGCAGGCGGGGCAGGATATTCGCCTGACCGTCACCCGCAGCCTGCCCGGCATGGCGCTGCTGATCACGGCCACCGCCGTGCATTTCGGGCTGGGCATCTGGACGCTGATCCGGGTGCGCACCTGGCGGCTGGGGCCGCGCAGCCTGTTGCAACTGCTGTTCGGGTTGTTGATCCCGGTGCTGCTGATCCGGCATGTGCTGGGCACGCGGGGCGTGGCCGAGATGTTCGGCATCAAGGACAGCTACGCCTATGCCCTGACGGTGATGTGGCCCGGCGAGGCGTGGAATCAGGCGTTTCTGATGGTTCTGGTCTGGGTGCATGGCTGCATCGGGCTGCATCACTGGCTGGCAACCAAAGTGCCCTATCAACGCAGCCGCTGGGTCTGGGGCGGACTGGCGCTGATCATCCCGATGCTGGGCTATGCAGGCTTTGCCACGGCGGGCCGGATCAGCCAGTTGCAGGCCCATGCCGCAAGCCCGCTGACCGCCGAACAATATTCCTACGTGCAAAAGACGTTTTCGGTGTCGGGCATGGCCTATTATGCCATCATAGCGGCGGCGGTCGGGGTGTGGCTTCTGGTTCTGCTGGCAGGCAGGCTCAGCCCGCGCATCAGCGTGACCTATTCAAACGGCCCGACAATTCAGGCAAGCCGGGGGCTGTCTGTGCTGGATATCAGCCGGATGAACCGCATCCCCCATGCAGCCGTCTGTGGCGGGCGGGCGCGCTGTTCCACCTGCCGGGTGAGGGTGATTGAAGGCATGGAAAAGCTGCCTCCCGTCACTGCCGCCGAGGCGATGGTGCTGCGCCGGGTGGGTGCCCCGTGGAATGTGCGGCTGGCCTGCCAGTTGCGCCCCACCGCCGATCTGCGCATATCGACCCTGCTGCCCGCCGACATGAACGCCGAACAGAACGCTCGCGCCGACAAGTATCACTGGGGGGTGGAGCAGACCGTAACCATCATGTTCTGCGACCTGCGCGGCTTTACCAAGATTTCCGAGGGCAGGCTGTCGTTTGACGTGGTGTTCCTGCTCAACCAGTTTCTGGGCCGCATGTCCGAGGCGATTGAGGATACCGGCGGCTTTGTGGACAAGTTCATGGGTGACGGCATCATGGCGATCTTTGGCATGGATGAAGGGGTGGAGGCCGGGGCCACCAAGGCGCTTGCCGCCGCCCGCGCCATGGGGGGCGTCATGGACAGCCTGAACCAGTCGCTGCGCGAAGAATTGCGCACGCCGTTGTCAATGGGCATCGGCCTGCACACCGGCCCCGCCATCCTTGGCCGCATCGGCGCCTCGCAACGCAGCGAGTCTGTCGCCCGCCTGACCGCCTTGGGCGAGACGGTGAACATCGCCAGCCGATTGGAAAGCAAGACCAAGGAGTTGTCGGTGCAATTGGCGGTATCCGCCACCACCTTCGCCGCCGCGGGCGCGGTGGCGTCGGACAAGGTCACGCCGCTCGCCGTCGATCTGCGCGGGCTAAGCCAACCCATCGACATCTACATCGCCGCCCGCGCCAGCGACCTTGTGACGGGGGTGACGGCCTAACCCCGCCCCGCCCGGATCAGCGCCAGAATATCCTGTGCGGCCTGCGGGATGTTGGTGCCCGGCCCGAAGATCGCCTTGACCCCGGCGTCGTAGAGGAACTGGTAATCCTGCTGCGGAATGACGCCGCCGCAGATCACCAGAATCTCACCCGCCCCGGCATCGCGCAGCGCCTGCACCAGTTTCGGGGCCAGCGTCTTGTGCCCTGCGGCCTGACTGCTGATGCCGACCACATGCACGTCATTGTCGATGGCATCTTGTGCGGCCTCTGCTGGCGTCTGGAACAACGGCCCCACATCGACGTCAAAGCCGATATCGGCAAAGGCGGTGGCGATCACCTTGGCCCCCCGGTCATGCCCGTCCTGCCCCATCTTGACCACCAGCATCCGGGGGCGGCGACCTTCTTCCTGTGCAAATGCCTCCACATCCGCCTGAATGTCGGCAAAGCCCTGATCGCCTTCATAGGCGGCCCCGTAAACCCCCGCGAGGGTCTTTACCTCGGCCCGGTGCCGCCCGAACACTTTCTCCATCGCCATGCTGATCTCCCCCACCGTGGCCCGCGCGCGCGCCGCCACCACCGCTGCCTCCAACAGATTGCCGCCGTGTGCTGCGCGGTTGGTCAACTCCGCAAGGCTCGCCTCACAGGCGGCCTCATCGCGCCCTGTGCGCGTCGCCATCAGCCGCGCCACCTGCGCTTCGCGAACGGCGACGTTGTCGATATCCAGAATGTCGATCGGGTCTTCTTTATCAAGCCGGTACTTGTTGACCCCCACGATCACCTCATCCCCCCGGTCGATCATCGCCTGCCTGCGCGCGGCAGATTCCTCGATCCGCAGCTTGGGCATGCCGCTGGCCACGGCCTTCGTCATGCCGCCCATGGCCTCGACTTCTTCGATAATCTTCCATGCCTCGTCGGCCAATTCTGCCGTAAGGCTTTCGACATAATACGACCCCGCCAGCGGATCGACGACCCGGGTGACCCCGGTTTCCTCCTGCAAGATCAACTGGGTATTGCGCGCGATGCGGGATGAAAACGCCGTCGGCAGCGCCATCGCCTCGTCCAGCGCATTGGTGTGCAGGCTTTGCGTGCCGCCCAGACACCGCCGCCAGCGCCTCATAGGCGGTGCGGACCACGTTGTTATAGGGGTCAGCCTCTTGCAGACTGACGCCCGAGGTCTGGCAATGGGTCCGCAGCATCAGCGACACTGGTTTCTTCGCACCAAATTCGGTCATGATCCGGTGCCACAGCAGACGGGCGGCGCGCAGTTTTGCGGCCTCCATGAAGATGTTCATCCCGATGGCAAAGAAGAACGACAACCGCCCCGCGAAGGCATCTACGTCCATGCCCCGCGCAATCGCGGTGCGCACATATTCGCGCCCGTCGGCCAAGGTGAAAGCCAGCTCCTGCACAAGGTTCGCGCCCGCCTCCTGCATGTGGTAGCCAGAAATGGAAATCGAGTTGAACTTCGGCATGTTTTCTGCCGTGTATTCAATGATATCCGCCACGATCCTCATGCTGGGTTCCGGCGGATAGACATAGGTGTTGCGCACCATGAATTCCTTCAGAATGTCGTTCTGAATGGTGCCCGACAGGTCGGCCAAGGCCACGCCCTGTTCCTGCCCCGCCACGATGAAACTGGCAAGGATCGGGATCACCGCGCCGTTCATCGTCATGGAAACGCTGACCTTTTCGAGCGGGATGCCGTCGAACAGGATTTTCATGTCCTCGACGGAATCTATCGCCACCCCGGCCTTGCCAACATCGCCCTCGACCCGCGGATGGTCGCTGTCATAGCCCCGGTGCGTGGCCAGATCGAAGGCCACCGACACGCCCTGCTGCCCTGCGGCCAGTGCCTTGCGGTAAAAGGCGTTGCTTTCCTCGGCGGTCGAAAACCCGGCATATTGACGGATGGTCCAGGGCCGCCCCGCATACATCGTGGCCTTCACCCCGCGCGTAAACGGAGCCGCCCCCGGCACGCCGCCCATATGCGGCAGGTCCGCGGTATCAGCGGCAGTATACAGCGGCTTGACGGCAATCCCCTCCAACGTGTTCCACACAAGGCTATCGGGCGAGGTGCCCTTCAACTCTTTGGCAGCCAGCGCGGCCCATGCGTTCAGATCGGTCATCACGTTTCCTCATCTTAGCCGCAAGCTGCGGTGTTGTGCTTGGGTTTCACCGCGCCCCACCCTATGTAGAGTGCCTGGGGGAACCATATGAAACCGCTCTATTTCCTGGTGCTGACGGCCTTGTTGCCCTTTGCCGCCATGGCCGATGATCCGCTGGCCCCGGTTTCTGCTGTCGACGTCTCGCTGGACGGCCTGAAATTCATCAAACGCCCCTTGGTGGTTTTTGCCGACACCCCCGATGACCCCAGCTTTATCCGCCAGATGGAGCTGCTGGCCCTTGGCACTGCCGACCTTGCCGAACGCGATGTGATCGTGATCACCGACACCGACCCGACCGCGCGGTCCGCGCTGCGCCAGAAACTGCGCCCGCAAGGGTTTTCGCTGGTGATCCTCGACAAAGACCTGAAACCCGCCATCCGCAAACCCCTGCCGTGGGACGTGCGCGAGATCACCCATGCGATCGACAAGTTCCCACTGGCGCGGGTGGAGCAGTTGGAGAAGCATCCGGCCGGGCGGTAGACGCTTGCACCTCCCCTCCCCCTCGTGGGGAGGGGATGGGGGTGGGGGGCGGTCTTGCCGGTCGCTACTCCAGAAAATCCTCTGCCACCGGAATGCGGCCGAAGGCGATCTTGGCCCCGGTATAGGCCACGTAATGCGGTGGCAGCTCGCCAAACCGCACAGTGTTTTGCCCGTAGCGCAGGTTCAGCCGGTCGATGGCACGGCATAGGCCCACATGGGCGTCGTCCTGCGCGGTGCCCGTGTCGAACAGATCGCCGGTGCCCTGCCCCAAGGGCAGCAGCCCCCCCAGCATCACATTGACCGCCTTGATGCGGTAGCGCGGCAGTTGCGCCCAATACCGGTCCAGCGTTTCCAGCAGAAAAAACGTGTCCTGCGAGGCGCGGATTTGCCCGTCCCACCCCGGCCTGCTGCCATCCTCCAGCCGCAGGGACAGATGCAGGCTGCGGGCCAGAAACCCCTCGCGCCGCAACCGGGCGGCGGCCTTGACCAGCAAACGCCGCGCCACCAGCCGCGCGCCTTCGGGCGTTTTGTTGCCGGCTGTCAACACCTGCCCATGGCCGATCATGCCGCGTTGCGTGTCGGGCCAGACCACATGCTCGCCCTGCAATTCGCGCAAAAACCGCTCGCCCGTCACGCTGCCCCAGATCGCCCGCGCGCGTTTCGGGTCCAGCGCATACAGGGTCGGCACATCCGTCACCCCCGCCGCCAGCAGCCGGTCGCGCATCCGGCTGGAAATGCCGGGCAACCCGTCCAGCGCCAGATGAGCGATCCGGTCGGGCAAAATCTGCGGCAGCAACCAATGCAGCCCCCCCGGTTTCTCCAGCCCCGCCGCCACCTTGGCCAGCAACCGCGTCGGCCCAAGCCCCACCGAGCAGCGCAGCGCCGGATGCACTTGTGCCAGTACGGCCTGCTGCAAACTGCGCCCCAGTTCCAGCGCGCGAGGCAGGTCTTGCTGTGACCCGGTCAGCAGGCAGGAGCATTCGTCGATCGACCACACCCGGTGCACCGGCAGCACCGTATCCACCGCCCGCAGGATCGCATGGTGATAGCGCACGCAGACATCGTGCTTGACCGCCCGGAACACGATGCCCGGACACAACCGCCGCGCCTCGTCCTGCCGGGTGCCCATGCCAACCCCGCAGCGTTTGGCGTCGATGCTGGCCGCGATACAGGCAGCGTTCGGCGCATCCGCCGTCAGCACCCCCACCGGACGGCCCATCAAGGCCGGCTCCTCGGCCTGCGCGACCGAGGCGTAAAAGCTGTTCATGTCGAAGAACAGGATGGAGACGCGCGGGGTCATGGGGAACCGAGTCGGGGTTGGGACGGCAAGGCGGCATACTGGAACAAATGTGGAACATTTGTCCAGTCGGAGCTTGCACAGCCGGTGCCCGACCTGTGGTCATGACCTATTCAAACTCCATGATCACTTCATCCACCTTCAGGCTGCTGCCTGCCACCGCCAGCACCGCCTTCACCACGCCCTTACGTTCGGCCTTGAGGATGTTTTCCATCTTCATCGCCTCGACCGTTGCCAAGGCTTGCCCTTCCTGTACCTCATCCCCCGCCTGCACCATCACGCGCGATACAAGGCCGGGCATCGGGCACAGCAGGTATTTCGACGTATCAGGCGGGGTTTTCTCTATCATCAGGCGGGCGAGTTCGGCGGCACGGGGGGTGCGGACGTGGCATTTCAGGTCGGCCCCGCGCAGGCGCAGGCGAAAGCCGCCGCTGATTTTGGCGACCTTCATCACAAGCGGCTGGCCGTCCACCATCAGCCGCGCAAGGGGCTGGCCCGGCGTCCAGTCTGATGTGACGCGCAGGCTGGTGTCGCCGATATGCACCGTTGATCCGGCAGCGTCGGCGGCGATTCGCACGGCCAGATCCTGCCCTTGCAGGCTGACCACCCAATCATCGCCCACCCGGCGTTCGTGGTTGTCCATGGTGCCGGAAATCCGGGTGCGCCTGATTTCGGCAACCCGGTTCATTGCCGCCGCCGCGGCCGCAACGCGGGCGATCAGCGCGTCATCCAGCGTGGCACCGTGAAAACCATCGGGGTATTCTTCGGCGATAAACGCGGTCGTGATGTTGCCCGACACAAAGCGCGGATGGTCCATCACCGCGCCGACGAAGGGCAGGTTGTGGCCGATGCCTTCCACCTCGAACGTGTCCAGCGCCAGACGCATTTCCTCAATCGCGCCAAGGCGCGTCGGGGCCCAGGTACACAGCTTGGCGATCATCGGGTCGTAGAACATCGAAATCTCGCCGCCCTCAAACACGCCGGTATCGTTGCGCACGATGCCCGTGGCGGTCGGGCCTTCGACGGGGGGGCGATAGCGGGTCAGACGACCGATAGAGGGCAGGAAGTTGCGATAGGGGTCTTCGGCGTAGAGGCGGCTTTCCATCGCCCAGCCGTTGATTTTCAGGTCATCCTGTTTGAACGGCAAGCGGTTCCCCTGCCGCCACCCGGATCATCTGTTCCACCAGATCGACCCCGGTGATCAGCTCTGTCACCGGGTGTTCGACCTGCAAACGGGTGTTCATTTCAAGGAAGTAGAAGTTTCGGTTGCCGTCGACGATAAACTCGACCGTGCCCGCACTGGTGTAGCCGACGGCACGGGCCAACGCGCAGGCTTGTTCGCCCATGGCTTTCCGCGTGGCCTCATCCAGAAACGGGGATGGCGCTTCTTCGATGACTTTCTGGTTGCGGCGCTGGATGCGAACATTCGCGTTCGTGCAGATAGACGCAGTTGCCGTGCTGGTCGGCCAGCAGTTGAATTTCGATATGCCGGGGCTGGGTCACGAACTTTTCGATGAAAATCCGGTCGTCGCCAAAGCTCGCGGCCGCCTCGTTCTTGGACGATTGAAACCCTTCGCGCGCCTCGGCATCGTCCCACGCGATGCGCATGCCCTTGCCGCCGCCACCGGCGCTGGCCTTGATCATCACCGGATAGCCGATCTGGCCTGCAATCCGCACCGCCTCATCGGCATCGGCGATCAGGTCCATATGCCCCGGAACGGTCGAAACCCCGGCCTCGATGGCGATTTTCTTTGAGGTGATCTTGTCCCCCATAGCCTCGATCGCCGGGGAGGGTGGGCCGATGAAGGCCACGCCTGCAGCCTCCAGTGCCGCAGCGAACAGGCGGTTTTCGCTGAGGAACCCGTAGCCCGGATGCACCGCCTCGGCCCCGGTGGCCTTCACCGCCGCCATGATCTTGTCGATCACGATGTAGGATTGGTTGGCAGGCGACGCGCCGATATGCACGGCCTCATCTGCCATGCGCACATGCAGGGCGTTGCGGTCGGCGTCGGAATAGACGGCGACGGTAGCAATCCCCATCTTGCGGGCAGTCTTGATCACGCGACAGGCGATCTCGCCCCGGTTGGCGATCAGGATTTTCTTGAACATCAGCAGGCCCCCCTCAGGCACCCGGACCGGGCCGGGCATAGAAAAAGGCCACCCGGGCGTCGTGCCCGGGTGGCCTTTGATGTGGATTTAACCCGCTCTGAAGCGGTCAGAAGATCACTGGCAGGGCGGCAAGCCGACCTGAACGCCGCAGGACACGCCACCGATAAGCGCGCCCACAAGCGCGCCTTTGGTTTTGCTACCACCGGTCGCATCGGCAATGACAGCGCCCGCAGCAGCACCGCCAAGGGTGCGCACGGCAGCATTGTTGGCCGGGCTTTGGCCATAGCTGTTGGTGCAACCGGCAACGGTGCCCGCCAGAACCAACGCCAGAACGGCGAAGTTGATATTACGCATGATGTACTGCTCCATCTCAGGGTTTTTATTATGTGCAGTAATAGCTGACCTTGCGGGATAGAAAAATGAAAAAACACATCATTTTGCGCATCGGCGGCGAGTTGCCCATCCCTTTGCACAGTGTCGGGAAAAACCGGCCCGGACGCGTGCGCAAGACACGACCGACCGGGCCGCAAAGGTGAAGGGTCACATGCGACGCGGGCAGACGGTGCGCCAACACCGGCAGACTGGCCCAGCCAAACCCATCTGGCAAAGCCGGAATTGCCCTGCGCGAACGCATGGGCAAGTCCTTGCCGGGGGGATGAGGGGATGGGCCAATTTCTGCTCACTCGTCGTCCTCATCCCAGTCGTCAACCGCCATGGGCGGGGCATCGGGGGCAAAAACCTCGGGGAACGACACCTGCGCGCGGCGCAGGTCGATGCGCAGCAGGGCCTCGTAGTCTTCGGGGTCAAAGGGGTCTTCGGCAGGCACCACCTCGCGCCCGAACAGCCAAGACAGGCGGCCCGCATCCAGATTGCCCCGCTCAAAGGGTTCTTCGCCAAAACACTGCCAAAGCGCGGTCATGAAAGCCTGATCGGCCAGCTTGTCCACATGCTTGCGGTCGCGAAAGCGTTCGCGTTTGATGATTTTCGCAGGGCCATCCTTGTGGTTGGCGCGGCGGATCACGAACTGGAAATCGGTGCCGGGCTGGCGGCCGGGAAAGCCACGGTGTTTCAGCATAACGTATCGCTCCGTCTGACGGGGGCGGGAAATGCCGACGGTGGCCGGATACGGCGGAACGAAGGCCCGCCCGAGATGGTGTGTGATCTGGGGGTATGCGCTGTTCGGGCCAAAGGCCGCCGCCAGACGCTGCGGTGGTGGTAAGGGGCGGGCCGGTTCAGACTGCGCTGACCGCCCCGCCCCGTTAGATCACTTGTATTTGCCGGTGTAGGTCGGTTCGACCGAAACAGGCTCGTCCACGTAAACCACTTCTTCTTCAACTTTTTTGGCGCAAGCGGCCACAAAAGCAACCAGCGACAGGGCCAGTACGAATTTCGTGCTCTTCGACATCCTCTACTCCTATATTCTTGGAGGGTCGGATCAGATGAACATTCATCCGCCCGCCCCCATTGCGAGGTTAAGGCCGCTTGGGTTCGGCCTGCTGCCACCATAGCCGAAAGCGTTGGCGATGAACACGCGCGATGACCCAAGTTGTCAGCCTGTGACGTTCCTACATCAGGCAGACTACCGTTGCCAGAGGTTGCAACCAGATATTGTGGTCCCATCAAAACACATCCCATATGCAGATGTTGTCCTGAATAGAATAGGCCTCAAAATACTGGGTGGCCTCGGGGGCGGCCTCGCCAAAAGGCACCGCCACATCGGACAGTGAGATGACGATCTGCGACGGTGTCGGGCCAAATTCGGCAACCCGCGACAGGGCATAGCTGTTGCACAGCGCCTCCATATCGGTCTGCGCTGCCTCTAGCGTTACCGCGTTGCCGATGCCGGGCGCAAGGAACCGGAACCGCACCGTCAGCCCGTTTGGCCCCGGCACATTGCCCACCACATCTTGCAACGTCACCACTTGCCCTGACGGCACCGCAATCGCACCCACCGGAACCGGGTCGTTGGCTTGGGGACGCAGCCAGACGGCCCCCGCCCCAAGGGCAAGGATCAGACCGGCAGCAAGGGCAAGGCGCAGACGCATTTGCGGTCTTTCAGAGCGGGATATTGCAGTGCTTCTTCCACGGATTGGTCAGCTTCTTGCCGCGCAAAGAGGCAAAGGCCCGCGCCACCCGGCGGCGGGTCGAGGCCGGCATGATCACCTCGTCGATAAAGCCTTTTTCTGCGGCCACAAAAGGGTTTGCAAAGCGATCTTCATATTCCGTGGTAAGACGCGCAATCTCGTCTGCCGACTTGCCGCGATGGATGATCTCGGTCGCGCCCTTCGCCCCCATCACAGCAATTTCCGCCGTGGGCCAGGCATAGTTGAAATCACCGCGCAGATGTTTGGATGACATCACATCGTAGGCCCCGCCATAAGCCTTGCGGGTGATCACAGTGACCTTCGGCACCGTCGCCTCGCCATAGGCGAACAGCAGTTTCGCCCCATGTTTGATCACGCCACCCAGTTCCTGTGCAACACCGGGCAGGAACCCGGGCACATCAACAAAGGTCAGGATCGGAATTTCAAACGCATCGCAAAACCGCACGAACCGCGCGGCCTTGCGGCTGCTGTCGATATCCAGACAGCCCGCCAGCACCATCGGCTGATTGGCGACCACCCCCACAGACTGCCCCTCGATGCGGATGAAACCGGTGATGATGTTCGCCGCATAATCCCTTTGAATCTCAAAGAAATCGGCCTCATCGGCCACTTTCAGGATCAGTTCCTTCATATCATAGGGCTGGTTGGGGTTGTCGGGGATCAGCGTGTCAAGGCTGGGCTCTACCCGGGCCGGATTGTCAAAAAACGGGCGCACCGGGGCCTTTTCACGGTTGTTCAACGGCAGAAAGTCGATCAGGCGGCGCGCTTCGGCCAAGGCCTCCACGTCATTTTCAAACGCGCCATCGGCGACTGATGATTTCTTGGTGTGGGTAGACGCGCCCCCCAGTTCCTCGGCGGTAACCACCTCATTTGTCACGGTTTTCACCACATCGGGGCCAGTCACAAACATATAGCTGCTGTCTTTGACCATAAAGATGAAGTCGGTCATTGCCGGGGAATAGACCGCCCCCCCCGCACAAGGCCCCATGATCAGGCTGATCTGCGGCACCACGCCGGACGCCATAACGTTGCGCTGAAACACCTCGGCGTAGCCTGCCAGCGATGCGACGCCTTCCTGAATCCGCGCCCCACCGGAATCGTTCATGCCCACCACCGGGGCACCATTCTGCATCGCCATATCCATGATCTTGCAGATCTTTTTCGCATGGGTTTCCGACAAAGACCCGCCAAACACGGTGAAATCCTGCGAAAACACATAGACCATGCGCCCGTTGACGGTGCCCCAGCCTGTGACCACGCCATCGCCTGCCGGACGGTCCGCCTCCATCCCGAAATCGGTGCAGCGGTGGGCGACGAACATGTCGAATTCTTCGAAAGACCCCTCGTCCAGCAGCAGATCAATGCGTTCGCGTGCGGTCAGTTTGCCCTTGGCATGTTGCGCGTCGATCCGGCGCTGCCCGCCGCCCTGACGTGCCACGCTGCGCCGTTGCTCAAGCTGACCAAGAATATCTTTCATCAACAGTCCCCTGCCATTTGCGCCGACAATAGCGGCGCGGCCCCGCCCTACTCAAGAAATTTCAGGAATATTTGCAAATTTAACCCTTTGCAGCGACGGAAAACTGCAAATCCGCAAATGGTGGCAACCCGACCCCGCTTGCGCTAGATATTCGGCAATCGCAGAAGGAGGCCACCTTGCCCACATTTTCCGTGCCCGTCACCACCATCGGCCTGCTTTTGCTGTCGAATATCTTCATGACCTTCGCGTGGTATGGCCATCTGAAATACAAGACCACGGCGATCGTCACGGTCATCTTTGTCAGTTGGGGCATCGCGTTTTTTGAGTATCTGCTGATGGTGCCCGCCAACCGCATCGGCCACACCCATTTTTCCGCCGCCGAGTTGAAGACCATTCAGGAAGTCATCACCCTGTCCGTTTTCGCCGTGTTTTCCGTGTTTTACCTGAAAGAACCGTTGACGTGGAACCATGCGGTCGGCTTTGGCTTCATCGCGCTTGGCGCGTTTTTCATCTTTCACAAATGGACATGATCGTGCCTGCCGCCCCGCGGTTTCTGGACCGCACCACCCCGCCGCACATCGTGACGCTGATCCTGCTGGCGGGTCTGTCGGCGCTGACGATGAACATTTTTCTCCCCTCGCTGCCCGGCATGGCTGCGTGGTTTGACGCGCCTTATGCGCTGATGCAACTGTCAGTCGCGCTATATCTGGGTCTGTCGGCGCTGCTGCAGATCGTGATCGGTCCGATATCGGACCGCTATGGTCGCAGGCCGGTGGTCCTTGTCTCTATGGTGTTGTTTTTGCTGGCAACGGTTGGCACATTATTGGCTCCGAATGCCACTGTTTTCCTTAGTTTCCGCATGGCGCAGGCGGTGATTGCCGCCGGTATGGTTCTAAGCCGCGCCGTGGTGCGCGATATGGTGGCCGATGCGCAGGCCGCGTCCATGATCGGTTACGTCACCATGGGCATGTCGATTGTGCCGATGATCGGCCCGGCGATTGGTGGCGTGCTGGATCAGGCTTTCGGCTGGCAGGCCAGTTTTGGACTGCTCGGGGTGCTGGGGCTGGCGGTGCTTGCGCTCGTCTGGGCAGATCTGGGTGAAACCGCGACCATCCGCAAGGTCGGCCTGTCCGCGCAGTTGCGGCAGTATCCGGCCTTGCTGACCTCGCGCAGGTTCTGGGGGTATGCGCTGTGTGCGGCCTTCGCGTCGGGGTCGTTCTTTGCCTATCTTGGCGGTGCGCCCTATGTGGGCAATGTGATCTTCGGGTTGTCCTCCACCAAGATCGGCCTTCTTTTTGCAATCACTGCCGTGGGTTACGCAGCGGGAAACTTTGCTGCGGGCCGGTTTTCGGTGCGGGTCGGGCATGAACCGGATGGTGCTGATCGGGGCGGTGGTGACCGTTCTTGGCCTTGGGCTTTTGCTGGCGCTGACGGTCGCGGGGGTGCATTCACCCTATGTGTTTTTTGGCCTGACCCTGACGATGGGGCTTGGCAACGGCATCACCTTGCCGAATGCCAATGCAGGGATGCTGTCGATCAAACCAGAGCTTGCGGGCACTGCATCCGGCCTTGGTGGCGCGATCATGATTGGCGGCGGGGCCGGGCTTGCCGCGCTTGCGGGGGCGCTGCTGGGACCGGGATCGTCGGAACTGCCACTGATCCTGTTGATGCTGGCCTCTGCCATCGGGTCGCTGCTGTCGATTCTTGCGGTAATCCGCCGCGCCCGGGTTTTGGGTCTGCCTACTTGACCTGATCTCTTTGCAAATCCAGTATCACGCTTTGCAAAGGAGGCATCATGGCCACGCAAAAGCTGTATGCCGGGGTCAAGCTGCGCGAAATTCGCGGCCGGCTTGCCCTGACGCAAAAGTCCTTTGCCGACCGTTTGGGCGTGTCCCTGCCCTATCTGAACCAGATGGAAAACAACCATCGGCCGGTCTCGGCAGGGGTGGTGCTGGCCTTGGCACAGGAATTCGGGCTGGATGTGACCGAGTTGTCGGTGGGCGAAAGCGAACGCATGGTGTCCGACATGCGAGAGGCCTTGGCCGACCCGGTATTCGTTGCAACCTCGCCGCCATTGGCAGACTTGCGTCTGGCCGCATCGAACGCTCCGGCGCTTGCCCGCGCTTTTCTCAGCCTGCATCGCGCTTACCGGCAAACCCATGAACGGCTGGCCTCGCTGGACGAGGCTTTGGGCCGTGACGATGCCGCCCTGCGATCTTCCCCATGGGAGGAAGTGCGCGATTTCTTTCACTATTGCGACAATTATATTGATTCAGTTGATCGAGCGGCCGAACATTTTTCGTCGGCTGTAAATACCGATACAAACGCCGAAATTCCGGCAAGGGAGGTGCTGTCGCGCAATGGCATCAGCTTGCACTATTCAGACAATCCCGGCCTCCGTCACTACGACGCTGCCGCGCGCACGCTGACGCTGTCGGCCCGCGCGCCCAAGCCCACCCAGCGGTTCCAATTGTTGCTGCAAATCGCCCTGATCACTCAGAATGATCTGCTGGAAGCCACGCTGGATCTGGCCCGTTTTCAGTCGCCCGAGGCTCGCGACATCGCCAAGATCGGCCTTGCCAACTATTTCGCCGGGGCCGTTCTGCTGCCCTACCGTGCGTTTCAGAAGGCGGCGATTGACACGCGGCATGATCTGGAGCGATTGGCCGATCTGTTCGGCGCTTCAGTGGAGCAGGTCGCCCACCGGCTTTCCACCTTGCAACGTCCGGGGGCCAAGGGGATTCCGTTCTTTTTTGTGCGGGTGGATCAGGCCGGAACCATCACCAAACGCCATTCCGCCACCCGATTGCAATTCGCGCGGTTTGGCGGGGCCTGTCCGTTGTGGAATGTGCATTCTGCCTTTGAAACACCGGGTAAGTTCTTGCGGCAATTGGCAGAAACACCCGATGGGGTGCGTTATCTGTGCCTTGCGCGTGAGGTATCGAAACCGGCCGGGGCCTATCTCGCCCCAGTGCGTCGCTATGCCATCGGGCTTGGGTGCGAGGTGCAGCATGCCGGGGCGATGATTTATGCCGACGGGTTGGACCTGAAGGGGCGCTTTGATCCCATCGGCATTTCCTGCCGCATCTGTGACCGCAAGGATTGTCACCAGCGGTCGGTTCCACCGTTGGAACGTCGTCTGCGGGTGACACCGGATCAACGCGGTGTGCTGCCATATGAGATTGCAGACTGACGGCGCTTGATGGCCGCGGTTGCTTGCGCTAGCAATCCTCAAACAAAGGACATTTTCATGCAGATTACTGGCCAGATCGACCTGCGCGTTCCCCCTCAGCGCGCCATAGACGCCCTGCATGACCGTGGCACGCTGGAGCGATTTCTGCTCGGCATGTCACAGTTGCAAGAAACCGGACCGGCGCAATTCAGCTTTGCCATTCAACGCCGGGTTTCGCTGGTCACGCTGAACTTGCCCGGCACTCTGGCGGTGACGGAAATTGAAGCGGGCCGCGTTTATCAATTTGATGCAAAGGCCGCGCATCTGATCGGCGGGTCGGCGCAACTGACGCTGGACATGACGTTTGACCCCACCCCAACCGGTACGCATCTGGGCTGGGCTGGCACGTTGGAAAGCAGCGGTCTTGCGCGCAAGGTGCTGAAAGAAAAGGAAGATCGCATAGGGTCTATCGTCGCGCAGATCATGGCCGAATTCAAAGGCCGCGTGCAGCGTGACGCGCAGGTGGCGGCTAACGCTGCGAAACCCGCCAATCAGGGTTGATCCAGGGTTCCTGATTGCTGGGCGCAAGCGGTTGCCGCCCCAGAATGTGATCCGCCGCTTTTTCCCCCACCATGATCGACGGCCCATTCAGGTTGCCGTTCGTGACTTGCGGAAAGATTGAACTGTCGGCCACGCGCAGCCCATCCACCCCAATCACCCGACATTCCGGATCCACCACTGCCAGCGGGTCATCCCTCCTGCCCATCCGCGCGGTGCCGCAGGGGTGATAGGCGCTTTCGACATGTTCCTTGATGAACGCGTCGAGTTCCGCATCGGTCTGTGCCGCTGCACCCGGTTGAATTTCGTGCTTGAGATAGGGTTTGAACGCCTCTTGCCCGAAAATCTCACGCGTCAGGCGAATGCAGGTGCGGAAATCCTCCCAATCGCTGGGGTCGGACATGTAGTTGAAGCGGATGCGCGGCGCGTCCGCCGGGTTGCCCGACCGCAGGGTCACATCGCCCCGGCTTTTTGACCGCATCGGGCCGACATGGGCCTGAAAGCCATGCCCTTCGGCCGCCGCCTTGCCATCGTAGCGCACGGCAATCGGAAGGAAATGGTATTGAATATCAGGATATTCCACCCCGATCTTCGAGCGGATGAAGGCGCAGGCCTCAAACTGGTTGCTGGCCCCCAGACCCTTGCCGGTGAACAACCACTGCGCCCCGATCATCGCCTTGCCCCACAGGTTCCAATATTTGAACAGGGATACCGGCTGGCTGGCCGCGAATTGCAGGTACAGTTCCAGATGGTCTTGCAGATTGGCACCGACGCCGGGGCGGTCGGCGACCAAGGGCACGCCATGTTCGGCCAGATGCGCCGCAGAGCCTATTCCCGAAAGCATCAGTATTTTCGGGGTGTTGATGGATGATGCTGCCACGATAACTTCGCGGTCGGCGCGGATCACCTCGATCACGTCCCCGCGTGAGATTTCCACCCCGACAGCCCGCCCGGCCTCTATCACCACCCGTCGGGCAAAGCCGCGAATCACTTGCACATTGCCAGTCGCCTGCGCGGGGCGAAGATAGGCGTTGGCGGCAGACCAGCGCCGCCCCTTCCAGATCGTCGCCTCCATCGGGCCGAAGCCCTCTTGCTGCTGGCCGTTGTAATCCGCGGTCACCGGATAGCCCGCCTGCGCCCCGGCCTTCAGGAACGCGCCGAACAGGGGGTTGTGGCGCGGGCCACGGGTGATGTGCAGCGGGCCTTTGTCGCCGCGAAACGCGGGGCCGGACGCCCCATGCGCATGCTCCATCCGCTGAAAATAGGGCAGCACATCGGCATAGGCCCAGCCTTGGGCGCCCAGATCGGCCCAGGTGTCGAAATCGCGGGCATGGCCGCGCACATAGACCATACCGTTGATCGACGACGACCCGCCGACGACCTTGCCGCGCGGCGTCGCCAGCACCCGGCCCCCCAGATGTGGTTCCGGGTCAGAGGCAAACCCCCAGTCATAGATCCCCATGTTCATCGGATAGGACAGCGCGGCAGGCATCTGGATGAATGGCCCGGCATCGGACCCACCATGTTCGATGATCGCCACCCGCCGCCCAGCCTCGGCGAGCCGATAGGCCATTGCGCAGCCTGCCGACCCGGCCCCGATGATCACATAATCCGCGTGCATTCTTTTATCTTCTCTGTTTATCAACGGGTTGAGAGGTCAGTACGGCGCGTCCACCGGCCCCATGCCGACATAGACCGATTTGACTTGGGTATAATGTGCCACCGCCGCATGGCCGTTTTCGCGGCCCACGCCACTGGCCTTCACGCCGCCAAACGGGGCCTCGACCGGGGTCAGGTTATAGGCGTTGATCCAGCATGTGCCCGCCTGCAAGGCCCCGATCACCCGGTGCGCGCGGGTCAGATCGGCGGTGAACACGCCCGCCGCCAGACCAAATTCGGTATCGTTGGCGCGGGCCACGGCCTCATCCTCGGTGTCGAAATCCAAGACCGCCATCACCGGACCGAACACTTCTTCGCGGGCGATGGTCATGTCGTCGGTCACATCGGCAAAGACCGTCGGCTGCACGAAACAGCCCGAATCCCCTGCCCTGCCGCCGCCCGAAACAAGCGTGGCTCCTTCGGTTTTGGCCGTCTCGATATAGCCCAAAACTTTGGCCATCTGCCCGTCAGACACCAGAGGCCCCATTTGCGTCGCCATATCCAGCGGATCGCCCAAGGTGATTCCCGCCGTCCGCGCCGCCAGCCGTTCCAGAAACCGCGCTTTGATCCCCTTTTGCACAAACACCCGGGTGCCATTGCTGCACACCTGGCCCGCAGAATAGAAATTTCCCAGCATTGCTGCACCAACAGCATCTTCCACGTTGGCATCGTCGAACACCAGAATCGGGGACTTGCCGCCCAGTTCCATCGTCACATGGCGCACGCCCGCCGCCGCCGCCGCATAGACTTTGCGCCCTGTCGGCACCGATCCGGTCAGCGAAACCTTGGCAACGCGGGCATCGGTGACCAAAGCACCGCCAACCGCGCCACGCCCCTGCACCACGTTGAACAGACCCGCAGGCAGGCCAGCCTCGATGAAAATCTCA
Source organism: uncultured Alphaproteobacteria bacterium (assembly GCA_963772935.1). Classification (GTDB taxonomy): domain Bacteria; phylum Pseudomonadota; class Alphaproteobacteria; order Rhodobacterales; family Rhodobacteraceae; genus JANNNF01. The sequence continues at coordinate 1,331,380 of CAVYZK010000009.1, forward strand.
GCCAGTTTCAGCGCACCCAACGGGGTCACTTCCGATGGTTTGAACACCATCGCATTGCCAAGCGCCAGCGCAGGCGCGGACTTCCAGCAGGCGATCTGCGAGGGGTAGTTCCACGCGCCAATACCGACACAGACCCCCAAAGGCTCACGCAGGGTGTAGACGAAATCACGGCCCAAGGGGATCGTTTCGCCCACAATGGTCGGGGCCAGCCCGGCAAAATACTCCAGCGCATCGGCCCCCGACGGCCAGTCTGCCACCAGCGTTTCCTGCAACGGCTTGCCGGTATCCAGCGTTTCCAGCCGGGCCAGATCGTCGTTGCGGTCGCGGATGATATCCGCCGCCCGCCGTAAAATCCGCGCGCGGTCCACCGGGCGCGTCGCAGCCCAAGCCGCTTGTGCCCGGGTGGCCGATGCCAAAGCCGCCTCGATAATCGCAGGCGTTGCCTCGTGCAGCACGGCAATAACCTCGCCACTGGCCGGATAGATCACCTCGATCGCGGCTCCGGCCTCATCCTCTATATAGCGACCATCCACAAAATGTGACGCTACTGGTTGTGCCTTCATGCCGTGAACCCTTCCAATTGCTGCGACAGGTAGTCCAGTGCCACGGCCACAGCAGAGGCCGCATCCGGCGGCCCCGATTTCAACCCTTCGCGCAGATACAGCCCGTCAATCAACGCGCCCAGACCTGTCGCCACCATCCCGGCCCGGTCGCCTGCCAACACCCGCAAGTTGGCCAGCAGGTTCGATTGCAACCGCCCCTGATAGATCGCGAGCAACCGTTTCGCCTCGGGCACCGTCTGCGCCAGCACCCAGAAATTCAGCCAGGCCCCCACCGTTTCGCGGCGAAAGTTGCCGGGGCTGAAACTCGCCCGCAGGATCGCCCGCAACCGGGCTTGCGGACCTTCGGCCACCGCCAAGGCCCCGCGCACTTCGGCGCCGTAAAGCGTCAGAATGTGGCGCATCGCGGCCAGAAACATCTCTTCCTTGCTGCCAAAATAGTGATGCGCCAGGGCAGGCGACATGCCCGCCCTTTTGGCGATCTGGCTGACCGTCACATCCAAAGACCCCGCCTGCCCGATCTCGGTGATCGTGGCGTTGACGAGCGCCGCCTTTCGGATAGGCTCCATCCCAAGCTTCGGCATCGGTGCGGCCCTTTCAGAAAACACTTGCCAAACCGAATAAGCGTGAAGTTTATTGACTCGTCAATCAACAAAAAACGGGGAGTTCCTGATGACCTTCAAAACCGCTCTGCTGACGACCACTGCGATTCTTGCAATGACGACTTCCGCTTTTGCCGAAGGCTGCGACAAGGTGACGTTCTCGGATGTTGGCTGGACCGACATCACGGTGACCACCTCGGCAACCAAGCAAGTTCTGGAAGCGCTTGGATATGAAGTTGACGTGAAAATTCTCGCCGTGCCCGTCACGTTCCAGTCGCTGGAGACCGGCGATATCGACGTTTTCCTTGGCAACTGGATGCCCGCCCAGCAAGGCGCGATCAAACCCTACCTTGACAGCGGCAGCATCGAGGTGGTGACCACCAACCTTGAGGGCACGAAATATACCCTCGCGGTGCCGACCTATCTGTATGACAAGGGCCTGAAAACCTACGCCGATGTGCCCAAGTTCAAGGACGATCTCGAAGGCAAGGTCTATGGCATCGAGGCTGGCAACGAAGGCAACGGCTATCTGATTTCGCTGACCGAGGCGGGCAAGGCGCTGGAAGGCATGGAAGTCATCGAAAGCTCGGAACAGGGCATGCTGGCGCAGGTGTCGCGCAATTATCCTGATCAGAAGGGGATTGTCTTCCTCGGCTGGGAACCCCACCCGATGAACGCAAACTTCGATCTGAAATACCTGTCCGGCGGCGAAGATTTCTTTGGCGGCGAAGGTGTTGTGCAGACTGTGGCACGCAAAGGCTACGTCGCTGAATGCCCGAACATCGCCAAGCTGCTGACCAACCAGAAGTTCAGCCTGCCGATGGAAAATGAGATCATGGGCAAAATCCTTGATGGCGGCGAAGATGCTGACGACGCGGTTTCCGCTTGGATCAAGGCCAACCCCGCAACGCTGGACACCTGGCTTGCCGGTGTGACCACCAAAGACGGCGGTGAAGGTCTGCCAGCCGTCAAAGCTGCCTTCGGCCTCTGATATCCCAAAGGGCGGCGTCACAGCCGCCCTTTTCACTCCCAGCCCCTGCGACGCGGAGACGGACCCCGGATGGAATGGTTGACCGACTACAAGCTGCCTGTGGGCGAATATTCACAGGCCGTTGTCAAATGGCTTCAGGCCAACGCCAAGGGCGTGTTTGACGGCATCAATTGGGTGATGGATGGAGTCATCGAGGCCCTGCTCTGGGTGATGATCACTATCCCCGCACCGCTGATGATCGCCATCCTCGTCGGGCTGACCTGGTATCTGCAGCGCAAATGGCAGCCGGTGCTGATCGTGCTGATCGGTTCGCTGTTCGTGTTGAACCAGGGCTACTGGGAAGCCACGATGGAAAGCATGTCCTTGATCTTGCTGTCCTGTGCGACCTGCATGGCCATCGGGGTGCCAATCGGCATCAAGGCCGCCCATTCGCCGCGTTTCTTTGCCTTCATCCGCCCCATTCTTGACCTGATGCAGACGTTGCCTTCTTTCGTCTACCTGATCCCGGCCATCATCTTCTTTGGTCTGGGCATGGTGCCGGGCCTGATTTCCACCGTGATCTTCGTGCTGCCCGCCCCGATCCGCGCGACGCAGCTTGGTATTTCCACCACCCCCGTGTCGCTGATCGAGGCTGCCACCGCCTTTGGTTCCACCCCGCGCCAGACGCTGTGGAAGGTGGAATTGCCTTGGGCACTGCCGCAAATCATGGCGGGCTTGACGCAATCCATCATGCTGTCGCTGTCGATGGTGGTGATTGCCGCCATGGTCGGCGCCAACGGCCTTGGCGTGCCCGTGCTGCGTGCCCTTGGATCATCGAACCCCAAACTCGGTTTTGAATCGGGTTTCGTCATTGTCGTGGTCGCCGTGATGCTGGACCGCATGTTAAAGCTGGAGCGCCGCTGATGACCCTTCCCGCCGTCGAGTTTGACCGCGTCTCCATCGTGTTCGGCGACCACCCCGACCGGGCCCTGCCCCTGATGGACAAGGGCCAGTCCCGGTCCGAGGTGCAACAGCAATGCGGCCAGATATTGGGCGTGCATGAATGTTCGCTGACTGTCGCCACGGGTGAAATTCTGGTGCTGATGGGGCTGTCGGGATCCGGCAAATCCACCCTGCTGCGTGGCGTCAACGCGCTCAACCCCGTGGTGCGCGGTGAGGTGCGGGTGTCGGACGGCGACAAGATGGTGTCCGTCACCAAGGCCGATCCCGAAACCCTGCGCAAACTGCGCCTGACCCGCATCGCCATGGTGTTTCAGCAATTCGGCCTGCTGCCCTGGCGGTCCGTGCGCGAAAACGTGGGCTTGGGTCTGGAACTCGCAGGCCAGACCCCCGACCAGCGCCGCGCCAAGGTGGAAGAGCAACTGGCGTTGGTGAACCTGTCGCAATGGGCCGACCGCAAGGTGGGTGAATTGTCGGGCGGCATGCAGCAACGCGTGGGCCTTGCCCGCGCCTTCGTGACCGATGCGCCGATCCTGCTGATGGATGAACCCTTCTCGGCGCTCGACCCGCTGATCAGGGCGCGGTTGCAGGACGAACTGCTTGATCTGCAAGCCAAACTCAAACGCACGATCATTTTCGTCAGCCACGATCTGGACGAGGCGTTCAAGCTGGGCAACCGGATCGCCCTGATGGAAGGCGGTCGTATCGTGCAGATCGGCACCGCGCGCGACATCATTGCCAACCCGGTGTCAGAGTATGTGGCAGACTTCGTGGCCCATATGAACCCGCTGTCGGTGCTGACCGCGCGCGATGTGATGGAACCGGGCGAGACCAATGCCACGATTGCCATTGATTGCGAGGCCTCGGTCAAAACGGTGATGGAGGCGATGCGCGACGGTGCCGCCGAGATTGCCGTCACCGAAAACGGTGCCCGCATTGGCGTGCTGCGCGCGGGCTATGTGATGGGGCGGCTGATCAACCCGAGGGGCTAAACCCCTAAAACTTATCTAAAATTTGCATTTTCTGTCTCTAAGTATCCCACAGGGGAAGAGTCATTGGCGGACCGCCAATGACTCGGCGGGGGTGTGAAACCCCCGCTTCCACATGAGCGACAAGAGCCGTCCCACCTACTCTGAGGCAACCTTTTTCACCGCCGCCTTCTTCGCCGGGGCCTTCTTCACCGCTGCAGTCTTGGCCGGCGCAGTCTTGGCAGCCGTTTTCTTGGCAGGCGTTTTCTTGACAGCCGCTTTCGCGGTCGCAGGTTTCGCCGCCGCCTTCTTCGCCGGGGCTTTCTTGCCCTTGCCCGCCTTCTCGGCGACCAGCACCAACGCCTCCTCCAGCGTCACATCTTCCGGCACCAGTTCCTTCGGCAGCGTGGCGTTGACCTTGCCCCACTTCACATACGGCCCGTAACGCCCCGGCATGACAGAGATTTCGCCGCCATCGGGATGCTCGCCCAGCACTTTCAATGGCCCCGCCGCCGGGGCAGCACCCCGCCGCCCGGCGGCTTTCAACGCCAGAACCTCGACCGCGCGGTTCATGCCGATGGTAAAGACTTCCTCGATATCCGTCACATTGGCATAGGCCGACCCGTGTTTCACATAGGGCCCGAACCGCCCGATCCCGGCCTCGACCAGCACGCCATCCTCGGGGTGCAGCCCCACCGGACGCGGCAGATTCAGCAAATCCAGCGCGCGTTCCAGCGTGATGCTGTCCGGCCCCCAGCCTTTCGGCAGGCTGGCGCGGCCCGGTTTGGGCTGTTCTTCCGTCGCCTCGCCGCGCTGCACATAGGGGCCAAAGCGGCCTGCGCGGATGGAAATCGGCAGGCCCGCCTCGTCCATTCCAAGGATCTTGCCATCGACAGACCCGCCCTCATCGCCGCCCGAGATGGGGCGGGTATAACGGCACTCAGGGTAATTACCACAGCCGATGAACGCCCCGCCTGACCGCGCGGTTTTCAGGTGCAGACGGCCAGACCCGCAGGTCGGGCAAATGCGCGGGTCGGACCCATCCTCGCGCAGCGGATACAGATGCGGCGACAAAAAGTCATCAATCTTGTCAAGAACTTCACTGATCCGCAAATCCGCCGTCTCGGCAATCGCCGCCGAGAAATCGCGCCAGAACCGGGCCAGCACTTCCTTGTAATTCCGCTCGCCCGCCGACACATCGTCAAGCTGGGTTTCCAAATCAGCCGTGAAGTCATATTCCACATAACGACGGAAGAAGTTGGTCAGAAACGCCGTGACCAGCCGCCCTTTATCCTCGGGGAACAGGCGGTTCTTGTCCTTGCGAACATATTCGCGGTCCTGAATCGTGGTGATCACTGACGCATAGGTCGAAGGCCGCCCGATGCCCAGTTCCTCCATCCGCTTGACCAACGTGGCCTCGGAATAGCGGGCTGGCGGTTGGGTGTGGCTTTGGCTGGCCAGAACCGCGCCATCCGGACTAATCACGGCAGTTTTCAAGCGGCGCATCGCGGGCTTTCCAGCCTCGATCAGGTCGAAATCATCCTTGTCCGCCGTTGCCGCCTCTTTTGAAAAGGCGGCCTCGAATGCGCCTTTGCGCGGGGTGGCAGGTTCGCCCTGCATGATCTGCGGCAGCCGGGCGTCTTCGCCTTCCTCATCGTCGCGGCCTTCCTCGTAAACCTTCAGGAAGCCGTCAAACAAAACCACCTGCCCCGTCGCGCGCAGGATCACCTGCCCATCCGGGCTGGCCACATCCACTGTCGTGCGTTCCATCCTTGCAGCGGCCATCTGGCTGGCAATGGTGCGCTTCCAGATCAGGTCGTACAATTTCCGCTGATCGGCCTCGACCAGCCGCAGGCTTTCGGGCGCTGCCGACATTTCAGTCGGGCGGATACATTCATGCGCTTCCTGCGCATTCTTGGCCTTGTTCTTGTACATGCGCGGCGCGTCGGGCACATAGGCCGCGCCAAAGCGATCCTTGATTTCCGCCCGCGCGGCCATCACCGCCTCGGGGGCCATGTCGATGCCGTCGGTCCGCATATAGGTGATGTGCCCAGCCTCATACAGCCGCTGCGCCGCCGACATGCAGACCTTGGCCCCCATGCCGAACTTGCGGCTGGCCTCTTGCTGAAGGGTCGAGGTCATGAAAGGGGCAGACGGGTTGCGCGAGGCAGGCTTGGCCTCGACCGATTGCACCGCCAATGTTCGGGAAGTGATAGCCTGGACCGCCAGTTCCGCCGCAGCCGCGGTCGGAATGTCGAATTTGTCCAGTTTCTTGCCGCCAAGGCTGATCAGACGGGCTTCAAAATCCTGTCCCCTTGGCGTGGTCAGCGTGGCCGCGACCGACCAGAATTCGCGGGCCCGAAACGCCTCGATCTCCATCTCGCGCTCGACAATAAGGCGCAGGCACACCGACTGCACCCGCCCCGCCGACCGCGACCCCGGCAGCTTGCGCCACAGCACCGGCGACAGCGTAAACCCCACCAGATAATCCAGCGCGCGCCGTGCCAGATAGGCATCGACCAGCGGCTGATCCACCTGACGCGGATGCTTCATCGCCTCGGTCACTGCGTCCTTGGTGATGGCGTTGAAGGTCACGCGGCTGACGGTCTTGCCCTTCTTCAGGCTGCTGGCGAGGGTTTCTTGCAAATGCCAGGAAATCGCCTCGCCCTCGCGGTCAGGGTCGGTCGCGAGGATCAATTCGTCGTCGGTTTTCAGCGCCTCAGTGATGGCGCGAATGTGCTTTTTGCTGTCAGCCGCCACTTCCCAGGTCATGCCGAAGTCATTCTCGGTATCGACCGACCCATCCTTGGCGGGCAGGTCGCGGACATGGCCGTAAGACGCCAGAACCGTGTAGTTCGACCCAAGATACTTATTGATTGTCTTGGCCTTGGCCGGAGATTCTACAACGACAACTGGCATGAAATTCCCTGACCTATCCGCCTGCATAACAGCGCGGCAAGATGGGGCGCAAGCGACAGGATTGTCAACCGGGACCGTGCGGCTTTTACACCCGCGACAGCAGCCCCCCCGCCTGCCGTTCGATCTTGCCCTCCAGTTCCAGCGCCAGCAATTCCTGCGCAATCTGCGCAGGCGGCACCCCCAGATCGCGGATCAACTGGTCTTCCGCCAGCGGGCTGGGGCCAAGCCGGGCAAGGATCAGGCCATGGACGGCCGCCATGTCACCCAAACTCCGGCGGGCGGGCACGGGACCGGGCAAGGGGGGCAGGTCGGCCATCGGGGCGTCGCGAGGGGCCATCCCGCCAACCGCCTCGATCACATCCGCCGCACTGCGCACCAGCAGCGCCCCGTCCCGGATCAGCATGTTGCACCCCGCCGCCCGCGCATCGAACGGGTGGCCCGGCACGGCCATCACCTCGCGCCCCTGATCCAGCGCGTTCTTCGCGGTGATCAGACTGCCTGACCGGGCCGCTGCCTCGACCACCACCACAGCCCGTGCCAGACCCGAGACGATGCGGTTGCGCTGCGGGAAATGGCGGGCCTGCGGGTCCATCCCCATCGGTTGTTCCGAAATCCGGCAGCCCGTGGCGGCTATTTTCGCGGCCAGGGCAGCATTTTCCAGCGGGTAGATCACATCGACCCCGCCCGCCTGCACCGCGACGGTGCCCGTGGCGAGTGTCGCTTCATGCGCCTCGGCATCAATGCCACGCGCAAGGCCGGACACCACCACAAACCCCGCGCCCGACACGCCCTCAGCCAATCTGCGCGCCATGCGCAACCCAAGCGATGACGCATTGCGCGCGCCCACCATCGCCACCATCGGGCGGTTCAGCAGTGCCACATTGCCCTGCGCCCACAGCACCGGCGGCGCATCGGGCAGATCGCGCAGCGCCTGCGGGTAAGCGGCATCGTCAAAGCACAAAAGCTGTGCCCCCGCGATGCGCCCCTGCGCCATCTCAGCCCGGGCCACCTCGACCGGGCACACCGAATAACCCTCAATCCCCGCCGCCTGCGCGATACCCGGCAAGGCCAGCAATGCCGCCGCCGCTGACCCGTGTTCCGCGATCAGCCGATGGAATGTCACCGGACCCACGCGGCGCGACCGGATCAGGCGCAGCCAGTCCAGCCGCACCGCCGCATCCCCCTCGCCCCTGATCTGCCCGTCCGCCATCATCCCGCCCCACAAACCGAAAGCCGCATGATTCGAAGCCTGCACTGCGCAGGGTTAACGAAAGCTGAATCACACCCTCAACACAGATTTTCTGGCGACACCGGGAACCGGATGCAGGCGCTGCACGTTGATTGTGCAGATACCGATGGCGAGATCGCCACATATAGGAGCCTGCGAATGTTCACCAAATTCACCCTGCCCCGCGTTGTCGCAACCAGCCTGCTGGTGCTGATGCCTTTGGCTGCAGTTGCAGCGCCCATCATGGTAAAGACCGTCGAAGTTGACGTGGCCCTGGCCGATGTGACCAACGTCACCGCAGCCGAGCGTTTTGCCAACCTGAAGCCCGATCTGGAAAACGCCATCGCCGCCCGTCTGGTTGACCGGACTGACGCGGAGAATGGTGCCAAGATCATGATTGATATCTCGGAAGTCGAACTCAGCAACGGCTTTACCGATGTGTTCAATCTGGCCGACACCAAGCTGGATGGCGTGGTGCAAATCGTGGGCACCGCCGAAAACCCGCTGACCACCCGGTATGAACTGAAGGTCGATGTGAACACCTCGATGGTGTACTTCCCCGAAGGCACCGATATGGCGACCCTGCCGGCTGACAGCGAAGTTTACTATAACGCTGCCATCGCCGCCTTTGCCGACAATGTCGTCAAGAAACTTGACGAATAACACCGTTGAACCGGACCACGAAGTTTGATCAAATAGGGCGCAGCAATGCGCCCTATTTTTTGGGTGCCGGATCAACGGAGCAAACCCATGCTGAACGTCGAAGTCGCCAAACGCCGTGACGATGCCATCTCCCGTGGTGTTGGGATGATGACGCAGATTTATGCCGATCGCGCGCTGAATTCCGAGATTTGGGATATTGAGGGCAACCGCTACATCGACTTTGCCGCAGGGATTGCCGTGGTCAACACCGGGCATTGCAACCCACGCGTGATGGCGGCTGTGGCGCATCAGATGACCAAGTTTACCCATACCTGCGCACAGGTGCTGCCCTACGAATCCTACATCCGGCTGGCGGAACGCCTTAACGCCGCAGTGCCCGGTGATTTTCCCAAGAAAACCGTGTTCGTGACGACCGGCGTTGAAGCCGTTGAAAATGCGATCAAGATTGCCCGTATCGCCACCAACCGCCCCGGCGTGATCGCCTTTGGCGGCGCGTTCCATGGCCGGACGTTTATGGGCATGTCGCTGACCGGCAAGGTGGAACCCTACAAAAAAGGGTTCGGCCCGATGATGCCCGATGTCTGGCATGTGCCGTTCCCGCAGGACGTTCATGGCATTTCCACCGCCGATGCCATGGGTGGCATCACCAAGCTGTTCAAGAACGACCTCGACCCGGGCCGCGTCGCCGCGATCATCTTTGAACCGGTGCAGGGCGAGGGTGGCTTTTACCCCGCGCCCAAAGATCTGGTCCGCGCCCTGCGCAAGCTGTGCGACGACCACGGTATCATCCTGATCGCTGATGAGGTGCAGACCGGCTTTGCCCGCACCGGCACCCTGTTTGCGATGGAAGCCTACGGTGTGGCTGCCGACATCACTACCATGGCCAAGGGTCTGGCGGGCGGCTTGCCGCTGGCGGCGCTGACGGGCCGGGCTGATCTGATGGATGCGGCCCACCCCGGCGGCCTTGGCGGCACCTATGGCGGCAACCCGCTTGGCATCGCCGCGGCCCACGCGGTGCTGGACGTGATCGAGGAAGAAGACCTTTGCGGGCGCGCCAATGAACTCGGCGGGCGTCTGAAACAACGGCTGGAGGCGATCCGGTCCGTCACCCCCGAAATCGCCGATATCCGTGGCCCGGGCTTCATGGTCGCGGTCGAATTCGCCAACCCCGCCAACCACGAACCCGACGCAGGCTTTACCACCCGCGTGCGGCTGGAGGCATTGAAGCGCGGACTGATCCTGCTGACCTGCGGCGTCTACGGCAACGTGATCCGCTTCCTGGCCCCGATCACCATCCCCGACGCCCATTTCGCCGAGGCGATGGACATTCTTGAAGCCTCGGTCGCCGCCGCACGGCAGGCCTGATTGACGGCACGGCATGGCAAAGGCAGGGGCACCACCCCTGCCTTTTTGCATTGTTCAGTGGGCCAGGCAAAAATGGGCCATCACACCTTTTGACGCGGGAACCATTTGCCGCCCCGTGCGTTTGGATGTGCAATACACATTCAATGAGGCTGCCATGAAAAAGATTTTGCTTGCCCTGCCGCTGATCGCGCTGACCCTTGCGGGTTGCCAGACGGCTGAACAGAACGCCATCGCCGGGGGGCTCGGGGGGGCTGCAGTTGGCGCTGCCGTTTCCGGTGACGATGACCGTCTGACCGGTGCCTTGGTTGGTGCGGCTGTCGGCGTGGGCGCATCCACCCTGATCCGTCCGACCGGCACTGCAGGCCGTTGTTACTATCGTAACTCGGCGGGCCAGCAGTACATCGCGGCTTGCTAATGTGACTATGAGGCGGCACCACGGTGCCGCCTCTGTCTTATAGGGGCGGCGTCAGACCGCCGCCTCGACCGCGTTCACGATCTGGCCCACCACATCGTGAAGCATCGCCTCATCTTCACATTCCGCCATCACCCGGATCAGCGGCTCTGTGCCCGATTTGCGGATCAGAATACGGCCCTTGCCCTTGATCCGGTCGGTGTTGGCCTTGATCACTGCCTTCACGGCGTCTGCCTCCAACGGCGTCTTGCCGGCCGCAAACCGCACGTTCTTCAACATCTGCGGCACGGTTGCAAAGCTGCAAGACAGATCCGCCGCCGATTTGCCCGTCCGCACCATTTCGGCCAGAAATTGCAGACCCGCAATCAAGCCATCCCCCGTGGTGGCATAATCCGTCATCACGATATGGCCGGATTGTTCGCCGCCAAGGTTCCAGCCACCCCGACGCATCGCCTCAACCACATAGCGGTCGCCGACATTGGTGCGCTCAAGCGACAGGCCCCGCGCGTTCAAAAACCGCTCCAACCCCAGGTTCGACATCACGGTCGCGACCAGCGTGTTGCCGCGCAAACGGTTCTCCTCGGCCCAGCGGGCGGCGAACAGCGCCATGATCTGGTCGCCATCGGCAACCCGACCACTGGCGTCCAGGATCATCACCCGGTCAGCATCGCCGTCCAGACAAATGCCCACATGCGCGCCGTGCATCACCACCGCCTCGGCGGCGGTCACGGTATGGGTGGACCCCACCCGATCATTGATATTGGTGCCATTGGGGGTGACCCCCACCGGAATGACCTCGGCCCCCAACTCCCACAGCACCTCGGGGGCGGCCTTGTAGGCAGCGCCATTGGCACAGTCGATCACGACCTTCAGACCGTCCAGCCGAACCCCCGCCGGAAAGCTGGTCTTGACGAATTCCTGATAGCGCCCGCGCCCATCCTCGATCCGCCGAGCGCGACCGATGTTTTCGGGCTTGGCCAGCACGATCTCCTCATCCAGCATCGCCTCAATCTCGGCCTCGGCGGCGTCTGACAGTTTGAAGCCATCGGGACCGAAGAACTTGATGCCGTTGTCCTGATGCGGGTTGTGGCTGGCGGAAATCATCACCCCCACATCAGCCCGCATACTCCGCGTCAGATAGCCCACCGCAGGCGTCGGCACAGGCCCGAGCAGCAGCACATTCATGCCGGTGCTGGTCAACCCCGCCGTCAGCGCGTTTTCCAGCATATAGCCCGACAACCGCGTGTCCTTGCCAATCACCACCCGGTGCGCGGCAGACCCGTCACGGCGGAAAAACCGCCCCGCTGCGGCACCCAGTTTCAACGCGACCTCTGCCGTCATCGGGTAGGTGTTCGCCCTGCCCCGCACGCCATCGGTGCCAAAAAGTTTGCGCGTCATGTCACCACCTCATTCATCGCCTGCCACAGCCGCAACGCTTGCCGCGTCTCGGCCACATCATGCACCCGGATCATCTGAACCCCCTGCGCCACCCCGGCCAGTGCCACCGCGACCGACCCCGGCATCCGCTGATCTGCTGCCTCGGCCCCGCCGATGGTGCCAATAAACCGCTTGCGCGACGCCCCCAGCAACACCGCACAGCCAAGCCCATGAAACAGCGACAGCCCCCGGATCAGGGACAGGTTATGCGCCGCCGTCTTGCCAAAGCCAATGCCGGGGTCCACCGCAATCCGGCTGCGCGGAATGCCCATGGCCTCTGCCTCTACCACCCGCGCCTCTAACCCGTCATACACATCCAGCAGCACATCGCCATAACGCGGATCGTCCTGCATGGTTTCGGGTGCCCCCTGCGCGTGCATCAGCACCACCGGCACGCCTTCCAGCGCCACCAGCGGGCCAAGATCCGCATCAAACGTCAGCGCCGCCACATCATTCACCACATCCGCCCCCGCCCGCAGCGCGGCCTGCGCCACCGCCGCCTTGCGGGTGTCGATGGAAATTGTGGTATCACACCCCGCCGCGCGCAAGGCGCTGATCACCGGGGCGGTGCGGGCAATCTCATCGGCAACTGATACCTCAACCGCCCCCGGACGGGTGCTTTCGCCGCCAATGTCCAGAATATCGGCATGACCAGCCATCGCCATCGCCTGCGCCAGCGCCGCCTCAGGGGCCACAAACCGCCCGCCATCGGAAAAGCTGTCAGGGGTCACGTTCAGGATGCCCATCAGGCGCGGGCGCGCCATGCTCAGCCCGGCAAACGCAGCGCGAGGGGCGGTCAGCCGCTCCAGCACCTCAGGTTCAACCTCAGATGCGGCCATCAGCCTTGGGGCCTTGCCCCGCACCAGCACCTGAACCCGGTCAAACCAGCACCACCCGCCTGCCAGCACACAGGCCCCGCTTGGACGGGCGGCATCGGTCATTGCAACGGGTCGGACGTATTCCATGCCCCCGGATTGGCGCATGACATGCGGCTTGGCAAGGGGGAAGGATCAGCCCCGTTCCACCGGCACGCGGCTTCCCGCCGGGACTGCAACAGGCCCGTGAACGACCAGAGCAACCGCCGCCATCTGTTCTGCCAGCCACACCGCCAGGGTCAGCGGGTCACTGCCCTGCGGTCCATCGGTCGCATCCAGCACCAGCTTGGACGGGGCCCAGACCACCGTCTTGCCGTGCTTCATCGCCCAGTCAAGTTCGGTCCGCGTTTCCACCACCACACAACGCGCATCCCGCGCGGCCAGCGCCCAGGCGTTCTGTTCGATCGCCAACAGGTCAATGCGCCGCTGCGTCGGGCGATGTCCCGTGATGGGACGCGGCAGATCAGGCAGGCCCACCGCCAAGATCACCGGCCCCCCCCGCGCCTCCAGCGCGTCAAGGGTGGCGGCAAGACCCAGCCCCGCAATCGTCGCATTGTCCAGATAGGCCACCAGCGGATGCACCAAAACCACGTCCCGCAACGGCACATCGGCGCGCGAGCGCACGATTTCCACGCCCAAGGCATAGGGGCCGATATCCAGCTTTTCGATCCGCACAAAGGCGCGCATCGCGGGCGGTTCGGCCAGCACCCGGTCGGCCACCCGTTCTGCCAGCGTCTCCAGCAGGTTCAGCCGTTCGGCGGCCAGTTCGGTCGCAATCGCCTCGGTGATCTTGTCATACGACAGGATGCGATCCACATCGTCGTCCAGCGGGCTGGCCGCCGGCCGCACCTCAACCACCACGTTGAACCGCAGCCGCTGCGTGCGCCCGCGCTCTTGCTGAAACGCGCCGATATCGGCCTCGACAATGTGATCGCGCAGGGAAATCCGGTCACACAGGGCATCCGAAGCGGTCGCCGCCGCCCGGTCTTCCGGATGCGCAAAGGCAAGCCGGGTGTCGCTGGTCATCATGGGCCCCCAAAGCTGCCATCCGGGGCCAAGGTTACCCTGCCCGCGCCGCCCGCCATGCCCGAAGGCGGCAGGCAACGCAACCCGCGCGACATTAAAGGTCAGCCGCGCGTCTGCCGATAAAACAGATGCGCCCCAATCGCCGCCGTGCGCGGAAAGCGCTTGGCCCAGGCCGGACGCACACCCTTGGTGTGGAAATGGGTGGCCCCGTCGGTCAGCGCGCGGGGCGCGCCGTCCAGCATGACGCGGGCAATCCGCTTGGCGCGGTCCAACGCACCGCGTTCTGCCATCGCATCCGACCGGCCATCACAGACGTAGGAAAACTGGCACGACCCGCCACCGCGTTGCCCCACCACACCGCACACCGATTTCGGGTAAGCCGGGCTGTCCACCCGGTTCAAGATCACTTCGGCAACCGCAAACTGACCCTTCAGCGACTCGCCACGGGCCTCAAAATACAGCGCCTGCGTCAGGCACTGCCATTGCGCATCGCCCTTTGGCGCGGGCTGCCCCGCGAGCCACCCGGCAGAATACTCCACCGCCGGATCAATCGTCGCGATCTCATCCGTCGCCTTGGCCTGCCCCTTGCGGGCCACCGCCTGTATCACGGCCGCTTTTTTCGGCCCCTCCGCCAGCGAGGCGAGTTTCGCCTGCGGCAACCGCTTCAACTGCACCCGTTCGGTGCCCAGCAGCGTCGTCATTTCCCCAGCCAGCCCGCCAATCGGACCGTTCGAATGGCTGACCGTCACATCGGCCAAGGCCGCTCCTGTCAGGGTGATCAGGGCGACCGCCCCCCCCACCCATGTCTGTCGCAAGCTCATGTATCTAGTCCCGGTTGTTTCAACCTCACCCACCGGATTGACCAAATTTCAGGCAATCCACGGGCAACAGAGGCTGCGGTTAGACAGAATCGAACCATGCGTCCAGTCTCGTGGCAAAAATGTCACGAAAATTTCCCTGACTCTGCGCGAGATTCCGCCGACGCAAGTCTCGGCCAAACCTGACAAGCCCATGGTTTCAAGGGGGAATTTTTCGGAAATTTTGTCAGATCGCGGATCTGATCCTAGGGGCCAACACCAGCTATACGGTTTTGGCCCCGATCATCACATAAACCTAGCGGTTCGATCACGCGTCCGTGACAGTCGGTTCACGGTGTGTGGGACGCGGGTCATTCAGCGCCAGATGCGCCGCCGCCAGCCGTGCCATCGGCACCCGGTAGGGCGAGCACGACACATAATCGAACCCCGCCTTGCGGCAAAACGCGATTGATTCGGGGTTACCGCCGTGTTCACCACAGATGCTCAGCGTCAGGTCGGCGCGGGTGTGCCGCCCCCGATCTGCCCCGATCAGCAGCAATTCCCCCACCCCGTCCACATCCAGAATATGGAACGGATCCTCGGGGAAAACGCCCTGCTGCACATAGGTGTTCATGAACCTCCCCGCATCATCGCGGCTCAGGCCATAGGTCATCTGCGTCAGGTCATTGGTGCCGAACGACAGGAAGGCCGCGTGCTGGGCGATCTCGCCCGCCCGCAAGGCCGCGCGCGGGGTTTCCACCATCACGCCCAGCTTGTAGTCGAAATCCGTCTTCGCCTTGCTACGCACCATGGCGGCCACCGCATCAACCCGCGCCTTGACCAGTTCGACCTCACGCCGCGCTGATACCAGCGGGATCATGATTTCCGGCACCACCGGCGCCCCCCTGCGCCCGCTTTCAATCGTCGCCTCAAAGATCGCCTGCGCCTGCATATCGTAAATCTCGGGCAGCACGACACCCAGCCGGACCCCCCGCATCCCCAGCATCGGGTTGACCTCGGACAGCGCCTCGGCGCGCCGCGTCACTTCGGACAATGGCCTGTCCAAAGCCTCAGCCAGCTCTTTCAAGCCTTCACGGGTATGCGGTAGGAATTCATGCAAAGGCGGGTCGAAAAGCCGGATGCAAACCGGCAATCCCTGCATGATTTCGAACAATTGCACAAAATCTTCACGTTGCATCGGCAACAACCGCGCAAGGGCCAAGGCGCGGTCTGGGGCAGTATCCGCAAAGATCATCTCGCGCATCACGACCAGGCGGTCTTCGTCGAAAAACATATGTTCGGTGCGGCACAGTCCAATTCCCTGCGCCTCAAACCGCCGCGCGGTCGCGGCATCTGCGGGGGTGTCTGCGTTGGCGCGGATGCCGATGTCGCGCACTGCATCGGCCCAGCCCAGCAGCTTGCGGAAACTGTCGTCCAGCGCGGGCGGCAGCATTTCCGCGGCCCCCACCATCGCCACCCCTGCCGTGCCGTCCAGCGTGATCACATCGCCTTCGCGGAATACGCGCCCGTCCGCCGCAGTGATCTTTTTATCCCGCCCGTCCAGCCGCATATCCGACGCGCCGACCACGCAGGGCAGCCCCATCCCGCGCGCAATCACCGCCGCGTGGCTGGTCATGCCGCCCCGTTCGGTCAGCACAGCGACCGCCGAGTGCATGCCGCGAATATCCTCGGGCGCTGTTTCGCGCCGCACCAAGACACAAGGCTCGCCCTTCGCCGCCGATGCCTGCGCCGCCGCCGAGGAGAACACCAGCCGCCCCGTCGCCGCCCCCGGACTGGCGGCAATGCCCTTGGCAAACACGTCGCGCGGCAGACGCGGATCGACCTGATGGTGCAGCAATTCCGACAGCGCGCGCGGTTCCACCCGCAGCACGGCTTCCGTCTGCGGGATGATGCCGTCATCGGCCAACGCCACCGCAATCCGCAACCCCGCCCGGCTGGACCGCGCCACCTTGACCGCGTCCAGCACCGACAAGCGGCCATCCTCGACCGTGAACTCGATCTGCATTTCCTCGCGCAGTTTGGCCCGGCATTTCGCGCCATGCGTCACAAGGTCAGCGAACACCTCCGGTGCCAGATCTTCCAGCGACGGGCCGCGCGCGTCGCGCGTCAGGTACAGCGCCTCGGTGGACCGCAGGGCATCGCGCCCCTGCGCCTGCCCCAGATAGCGCCCGGTGATCTGCGGCGCGCCCGTGACCGGATCGACAAATTGCATCACACCCGACCCGGAAATCCCCTGCCCGATGCCTTGGGCCATTTCCTGCACCACCAGACCCAAGCGCCGCATCCACCGGCGCGCCCTTGGCCTGGCGCAGCAGGCGGGCGCTCGTGCCCTCCCACGCGCGGGCCATGGATCGCAGCACTTCGGTCAGTTGCTGCGCGGCGCTTTCGGGGAAGGCCTCATCGGTTTCGGCCTCGTAATGGCGCAGCACATCGCGCAGCGCCCCCGGCCCCGGCTTTACATCTTCGAACCCGTCGGGGTCCAGACGGGCCACGTGAATGGCATATCCTTGCACAAATCGAAGGTACAGCGCATCTGCCGCCGCCTGCCCATGGGTGTCGCACAGCCGCGAATGGCGCTTGGCGTTCAGCCCGATGTTCAGCACCGTCCCCGGCCCGCCCCAATCGGGGTTGGCGGGGCTGGGACGCACGGAAATCAGCGGCCCGTCGCCGAAATACTCCAAAATCCCCGCCGCATCGACGCCATGGCCTTGGGCAATTGCGCGCACAGTGCTGGCGGGCAAGGCCACGGTTTTGGGCACCGGCAAATCCAGCCGCACCAGCCGTTGCAGGCATTTCGCCCGCCAGCCATGCGCCGTGGTGGCGATGCTGGCCGAGGGCGTGATTTCGGCAAATTCGGGAATCGGGTCGTGTTTCTGCACTGCAGCACCTTTTTGGACTGCCGCAGGATACGCCGAATGATTCGTCAAGCAAGCGGTAGATCAGGCGGAAAACGCCGCCTGATGCTGTATTTTTGGGCAGGTCAGCCCTCGATCTTGGTCAGATCGGCCACGCCACCACAGATGGCACGGATACGGTGCAGCAGATTCAATCGGTTACGGCGCACGATGGCATTGTCGCTGTTCACCTGCACAGCGGTGAAAAACGCATCGACAGGGTGTCGCAGGCTGGCCATCGCGGCCATCGCGGCGGCGAAATCTTCCTGCGCCATCGCCGGGGTGATCTTCGCCTCTGCGGCATCAAGGGCGGTGAACAGCGCGCGTTCCTCATCGGTTTCCGCAAACTTGGGGTCCGCGCCGAAGGAGTATTCGACGCCATCCTTGGTTTCGGCTTGGGTCAGGATGGTATTGGCGCGCTTGAAGCCTTGCAGCAGGTTCGGCCCGTCGTCGGTTTTCAGGAACGCCGCCAGCGCCTCGGCCCGTTTGACCAGCAGCGTCAGATCATCATTGCCGGGCATGGCAAGGCAAGCGTCGATGATGTCATGGCGGATGCCCTGGTCCTTGAGGAACACCTTGAGGCGGTCGTGGAAGAAGGAGAGGAGGTCGAAGTGTCTTTGAACGTTACGTCATCCGCATTGACCTGTCGCATCTTCGCTGGCAGCTTTGATCGAGTGTGACGATCTAATATAACTTGCTCGATCTTCTTCGCAAGCTCGCCAAGACCAACTTCCTGCATATTGCCTGCAAGATCGCCAATCGTCTCTCGAGCATTGTTGACGCATTGATACCCAGACATGTGGCTGCTACGCAATACGCATCTTGAGTACGAACCAGCGATCTGAGGTTCGCATCTGAACCGTACCCCATTCCCCACCACCAACCGAATAACCCCAAGCGCCGCCCGCCGCAGCGCAAAGGGGTCTTTGCTCCCCGTAGGCTTCTCGTCAATCGCCCAAAACCCCGTCAGCGTGTCGATCTTGTCGGCCAGCGCCACCGCCACCGATACCGGATCAGACGGCACCGCATCGCTTGGCCCCAAGGGGCGAGTAGTGGTCCCGCGCCGCCAGTGCCACGGCCTCGGGCAACCCCGCCTCGCGGGCGTAGTACATGCCCATCAGCCCCTGCAATTCCGGGAACTCGCCGACCATGGCCGACCGCAAATCCGCCTTCGCCACCCGCGCTGCCTGTTCGGCCACATCCGCATCGGCCCCCACCAAGGGCGCAATCTCACGGGCCAGCGCCGCGATCCGTTCGACCCGGTCAAACTGCGACCCCAGTTTGTTGTGGAAGGTCACAGACTTAAGCCCCTCCAGCCATTCCCCCATCCCTGCCTTGGCCACCCGCAGATCATTGCCCCAAAAGAACGCGGCATCCGACAGCCGTGCCGACAGCACCTTCTGGTTGCCCTTCAGGATGGTCACGCCGTGATCCACCGGGGCGGTGTTGGCGACGGTCACAAAGCCCTCTATCCGGCCCGTCTTGGGGTTCTTCACCGAAAAGAACTTCTGATGTTCGCGCATCGAGGTTTGCAGAACTTCCGCAGGCAGCCCCAGAAACGCGTCATCAATCCGCCCCATCAGCGGCACCGGCCATTCGACCAAGCCCGCCACTTCGGTCAGCAGCCCCGCGTCCGGCACCACTTCCATGCCAGCCGCAAAGGCCAGATTCTGCGCGCCCTGCCAGATCGCGGCCTCACGCTCGGCGCTATCCAGCACCACATGCGCGCGTTTCAGCTTCACGGCGTAATCGTCAAACGAGGTCACCGAAAACGCCCCCGGCGACAGGAAGCGATGGCCTTCGGTCACATCCGCCGCCACGATCCCGTCCACAGCCATCGGCACCACCCGCGCCCCGGCCTCATCGGACAGGATGCACAAAATGCGCTGCAACGGGCGCACCCATTTCAGCGTGCCGCTGCCCCACCGCATCGACTTCGGCCAAGGAAAGCCCCGGATAACCCCTTCCAGAACCTCGGCAATAATCGCCTCAGCCCCGCGCCCCGGCTTTTCGACAACGGCGTAATAAACCTGTGCCTTCTTCTCGTCCCGCAACACCAACTGGTCCAGCGACAAGCCCGTAGACCGCAAGAACCCCTCAATCGCCTGTGCAGGCGCATCGGCCCTTGGCCCCTTGCGTTCCTCGCGCACCGGGCGGCTTTCCGCCGTCAGCCCCTCAATCGCCAGCACCAACCGGCGCGGCGTAGAAAACACCCCCGCCCCCGCATAGGTCAGGCCCGCCTCGACCAACCCGTCCGTCACCAGACGCCGCAAATCTTCGCGCGCGCGGGCCTGCATCCGGGCGGGGATTTCTTCGGAAAACAGCTCGATCAACAGATCCGGCATGGGTTAGTCCTTCAGATCGGCGTTCAGTTGGTTCCAGGCATAGGCGCGGCCATCGGGGAAAACGGCCACCACCCGGTCCACGCCGGGGTGGATGTTGGCCTCGGACAGAAAGGCAATCGCCTCGCCCCCCTCCAGCGCCGCGCCGATGCGGGTGGCGTCAAAGCAGTCGAACCAGCCCGGCGCGATCAGCGGTTCGGCCTTGTCGTAGACCTTGTAGGTCTCGGTCAGCAGGCCCTGCGACAGCGGCGTGGTGAAACAGGCGCGGAACCGCAAGGGCGAACTGTCGGCATCAATCCCGGTCACATCGTTGGCCACGATCACTTCCGGTGTGGCCCCGGCAATCGGGGTCAGGCGGATCTCAGAGCCGGGGGTAAAGGCCACGGGCGTGTAAAACGCATAGACCTGCAAGTAATAGACGGCCGCACCGACCACTGCCGCCACTGTCACGATAGCCCCCACTGCAACTTTACCGACATTCACGCGGCCACCTCTGCATCCGCGCCAGCCTCGGTCAGGCGGAACGCATCGGCGCAGCGTTTGGCCAAGGCGCGGACCCGGCCGATATAGGCCTGCCGTTCGGTCACCGAAATCACGCCGCGCGCGTCCAGCAGGTTGAACAGATGGCTCGCCTTGATGCACTGGTCATAGGCCGGATGCGCCATCACGATGGTGCGGCCTGCGCGGTCGGGCTGGGCGGCGGTCAGGATGCGGTCACATTCGGCCTCGGCATCCACAAAGTGTTGCAGCAGCATGGCGGTATCGGCCTGATCGAAGTTCCAGCGGCTGTATTCCTGTTCGGTCTGCCGGAAGATATCGCCATAGGTCAGCGGCGTCGGGCTGGCGGGGTCGTTGAAGGCCATGTCCATCACATGATCCACGCCCAGCACATACATCGCCAGCCGCTCCAACCCGTAGGTCAGCTCGCCGGAAACCGGGCGGCAATCATGGCCGCCGACCTGCTGGAAATAGGTGAACTGCGACACTTCCATGCCGTCGCACCACACTTCCCAGCCCAGACCCCAAGCACCCAAGCGTGGGGCTTTCCCAGTCGTCCTCGACAAAGCGGATGTCATGCACCGACGCATCAATCCCGATGGCGGCCAGCGACCCCAGATACAGCGCCTGCAAATCGGGCGGCGAGGGTTTGATGATCACCTGATACTGATAGTAGTGCTGCAAGCGGTTGGGGTTTTCACCATAGCGCCCGTCGGTCGGGCGGCGGCTGGGCTGCACATAGGCCGCAGCCCAAGGCTTGGTCCCCAAAGACCGCAGCGTGGTGGCCGGGTGAAAGGTGCCTGCCCCCACCTCCATGTCATAGGGTTGCAGGATGGCGCAGCCCTTGGACGCCCAATAGGCTTGCAGCCGAAGAATAATCTCCTGAAACGAGCGTGGGGCAGTGGTATCGGTGGTTCCGGCCATCGGGCAACCCTTCGGATGAGGTGCCCTTCCCTAGCCAAGTGCCAGCCAAGGGTCAATTCCCCGTGGGCGCGCAGGGGTTGGCCCTTGCCCTCGCAAGGCGCATGGATAATGTGACGATTTAGTAATCGTCGCCGGGCCTTTGCCGCCCGACAATCAGGGATTGTTCCGTAATGACCGCCTTTCTGACCCGAATTTCCATCGTTCTGACGCTGTTTATGGCCGCTGCTGACCAGTGCGGCCCACGCGCAGGAACAGGTCTGGGTGCAGATAGAGGCGCTGCCATCGGTTGGTGAGGCGCAAGACCGTGCCCGCGCCTATGC
The DNA here is from genome assembly GCA_963772935.1 of uncultured Alphaproteobacteria bacterium. GTDB lineage: Bacteria > Pseudomonadota > Alphaproteobacteria > Rhodobacterales > Rhodobacteraceae > JANNNF01. The sequence continues at coordinate 1,353,161 of CAVYZK010000009.1, forward strand.
GGCCGTGTTTCCCGAAACGGTGGGGTACAGGCTGCCATCAGGCTGGTATGCCTTGGCACTTGGCCCGTATTCGGTGGCGGAAGGGGCCGCGCAACTGAACGCGCTGCGGCGGGAAAACCTGATCCCGCGTGACAGCTTTATCGCCTATGGCAATGATTTCCGCGACCAGTTCTGGCCTATCGGTGGTGCCGTTGCCCCGATTGAACCCGCAGTCACCCCCGTTGCCCCACCCGAGGCGATCACCGAAGCCCCGCTGGATGCAGCCCCCACAACGGCCCCCACGCTGGAACCCGCCCCCGTTGTGGTGGTTGAGGAAACCCCAGCCGAAGCCCGCCGTGCCGAGGCTACCCTCACCCGCGAAGACCGGCAGCTTTTGCAAACCGCGCTGCAATGGTTTGGCCATTACAGCAGCACCATCGACGGCGATTTCGGCCCCGGCACCCGTGGCTCGATGGCCGCGTGGCAGACCGCCATGGGGCTGGAAGAAACGGGCATCCTGACCACGACGCAGCGCGCCACCCTGCTGAACAGCTATCAGGCGGAACTGGCCGAATTCGGCTTTGCCACGGTCAACGAGATTGAATCCGGCATCGACATCACCCTGCCCACCGCTTTGGTCGAATTTGACCATTACGAGCCGCCCTTCGTGCATTTCCGTGCCAAAAACGGATCCGACCTGTCGGTGATCCTGATCTCGGAACCCGGCGATCAGGCCACGCTTTATGGCCTCTATGACGTGTTGCAAACGCTGGAAATCATGCCCCTTACCGGCGAGCGCAGTCGCAACGAACGCTCTTTCACCCTGCGCGGCACCTCGGCCACGGTGGACAGCACCGCTTATGCCGAATTGAAGGGCGGGCTGGTCAAGGGCTGGATTCTGGTCTCCACCCCCGGAAACGCTGCGCGCAATACGCGGATCGTATCGGCCATGCAGTCCAGCTTTGCCCCCACCGGTGAACGCGCGCTGGACCCCGGCATGGTGCCGATGGACGCCGCCGCCAAACGCGGGCTTCTGTCGGGGCTAGAGGTCCGCCGCCCCCGCCTGTCGCGGTCGGGCTTTTATATCAACGCCACAGGGTCGGTGCTGACAACGGCAGAGGCTGTGCAATCCTGTGGCCGCATCACCATCGACCGCGCCTATGACGCCGATGTGACCCTGACCGATCCGGCGCTTGGCCTTGCCGTCCTCACCCCCCGCACGCCCTTGTCGCCGCCCGCTGTGGCCGGGTTCCAGACCGGGGCTGACCGCATCGGCGGCGATATCGCGGCATCGGGCTATTCGTATGAGGATAAACTGCCGTCCCCCGTGCTCAGCTTTGGCACGTTGGAGGAAGCGACCGGCCTGAACGGCGAGGCCGGGGTGAAACGCCTGACGCTGACCGCCCTGCCCGGCGATGCCGGTGGCCCGGTGGTCGATGGCACGGGTGCTGTGATCGGCATGCTGCTGCCCGCCGCTGCGGGGGGCAAGCAACTGCCCGCCGATGTGGCCTTTGCGGCGGCCGCCTCTGCGCTGACAGCCCGCCTGACCAGCGCCGGGATCACCCCCAACGCAGCCGCTCCGGGCGGCGCGCTTGCCCCCGAGGATTTGTCGCGGCTTGCCAATGGCATGACAGTGCTGGTGTCGTGCTGGGACTGAACTTGAAGACCGGTTTGGGCGTCATTCGTAGGATGGGCAATCTGCCCATCCTCAAAACCGCCCCATAAAACCCTACCGCCGCCAGAATGCCGGCAGCACCAGCACCAGGATCGCCAGCAACCCCAACCGCCCCATCAGCATCGCCAGCGTCATGATGAAAATTCCGCCCTGCGGAAAGTCGATGAACGTGCCGGTCCGTTCCACCAGCGGGCCAAAGCCGTAGCCGATGTTGCCAAGCGCCGTCCACACCGCGAACAGCGCCGACACTGTATCGACCCCCAACAACGTCATCGCCACCGTCAGCACACCCAGAATGACGATATACCCGGCGATGAACATGATCAGCGCGTTGATCACATCATCATCCACCGTGCGGCCTTCATATTTCACCGGGTCGATGCTGTCGGGCAGGCTGATCCGCCGGATTTCGCGCCGCAGCGCCGCCATGGCGATCTGCACGCGGAACACCGTCAATCCCGCCGAGCTTGACCCCGAACAGGCCCCGATCACCCCCACGAGGAACGCCACCACCAGCATGAACCCGCCCCAGGTGGGAAAGCTGCCCGAAAAGAACCCGGTCGAGGACATGATCGAGGTCAGGTTGAACAGGCTTTCGCGGAACGCAGGCTCCCACGCCATGCCGGTGGTCAGCACCTGCCAAACCGTCACCATCACCACTGCCGTACCCAGCCAGCGCAGATAGGCCTGCACCTGACTGTCGCGCATCAGCGGCCCGGAGGCCCCGTTCACCAGTTGCACATAGCGGATATAGGGCAAGCTGCCCAGGATCATGAACAGCGCCCCCACGTATTCGCCCGCGCCCGCGTATTTGTTGAACGACACGTCCATCGGCGCAAAACCACCCGTGGCAATGGTCGCCATGGCAACGACAATCGCATCCAGCTCTGTCATCCCGACGGCCAGATAGCAGATCATGCACGCAAGCGTCAGCCCGGCATACACCCCCAGCAACTGCCGCGCGATATCGGTCGCGCGGGGCAAGGCCTTGCCAAAGGTATCAAACCCTTCGGTGCGGAAAAACTGCATACCGCCCACCCGCATCAGCGGCAGAAAGATCATCGCGATAAAGGCGATGCCAAGCCCGCCCAGCCAGTTCAGCATCCCCCGCCACAGGTTCATCCCCGGCGGCAGATCATCCAACCCGAAAATCACCGTGGCCCCTGTGGTGGTAATCCCCGACACCGCCTCAAAATACGCGTTGTGAAACGCCAGTCCCGGCGCACCCAGATAGAACGGCAGGGCCCCGAACCCCGGCACCAGCACCCAGATGCCCGCCGTCAGCAGATAGGCCTGCCGCGTGTCCAGCGACCGGCCCAGCGAATTGGCGGTGGCAAAAGACAGCGCCCCGCCGACCACCCCGGTGATCACGGCGCATTGCAGAAACTTCAGCCCGTTCTCCAGCCCCGCCCGCCAATCGACAATAGCAGGTGCCAGCATCAGGATCGCCAGAACGATCAGGATGCGGCCAATGACATAAGCGACGGGTCGGATATCCACCATGATGGGTTCAGCGGTAGCCGCGCCCCCGGCAAAGGTCAATCACTGCGGATCGCGCGCGGTGCAGGTTCCGTTTGCACCCTTTTTGCCTCGCAATTCCACCGCTGCAAACACCCGCAGTAAACCGCCCTGAAAATGCACAGCGCCAAGCCTTTGACGCGCCGTCACAAAATTTCCTTTCTTACTTCACAACTTTTGTATAATTTATGAAGTAACGGAGGGAATCACATGCTCGGACACAGCTTTGCCACGCGGATCAATTCTTTTGCTTCGGGGGCCACGGACTATTGGCCAAACCTGTCGGGCAAGCCGTCCCTGCAACAGATGGTCGCCCGTGCGGCCACGGTGCCGGGACTGACCGAACTGGACCTGAACTATCCCGATCACGTCGGCGAGGACGCCCTGAAAGTGGCCGCTGCCGTGCGCAACGAAGGCCTCGCCATTTCGGGCCTTGCCATGCGCTACTACTCCAACCCCGCCTACAAACGCGGTGCCTTCACCAACCCCGATCCTGCTGTGCGGCGTGAGGCGATTGACCTGACCAAGCGCGGCATCGACGCCGCCCGCGCCATGGGTGCGCCGATGATGACCCTGTGGCTGGGGCAGGACGGCTTTGATTACGCCTTCCAATGCGACTACCCCGCCCTGTGGGAGGCTGAGATTGCAGGCATCGCCGAAGTGGCCGCCCATGACCCGGACTGCATGATTTCCATCGAATATAAGCCAAATGAACCAAGGTCTTACTCTGTTCTTCCCGATGCCGCCACCACCCTGCTGGCGATCAAGGAAGTCGGGGCCAAAAACCTGGGCGTCACCATCGACTTCGCCCATTCGCTCTATGCCGATGAACAGCCCGCCTTTGCCGCCGCGATGATCCTGCGCCATTCGCGCCTGCTGGGCCTGCACCTGAACGACGGCTATGGCAAGCGCGATGACGGGCTGATGGTCGGGGCTGTCCACGAACAAAAGACGCTGGAACTGCTGCGCGAGGTGCGTCGCGGCGGCTTTGACGGCGCGATCTATTTTGACACCTTCCCCGATGCTTCGGGGCTGGACCCGGTGGCCGAATGTGCCGCCAACATCCGCACCGTCCGTCGCATGCTGGATGCCGCCGCCCGGATGGACGGCGACAACCTGCTGGCCGACGCGCAAAGCCGCCAGGACCCGGTCGTGGCGCAAGAGGTGGCCCGGCTGGCCCTTGCGGGGGCCACCGCCGCATAACTTTACAAAACTACTCAATACTGTGTTGAAAACGGGAGGAAACCATATGCAACACGTTCTCAAGGGGGCTGCGGCCCTGACGGCTTTTGCCATGACCATCGGCATGGCGGCGGCGCAGGATCTTGCCCCGCTGAATTCCGACAGCGAACCGGATCGCATGGATTGGTCCGAGCTTGACGCCAAGTTCGGCCCCCTGCCCGCCCCTGCGGCTGGCACCAAAGTCGGTGGCGTGTCGAAAACCCTGACCAACGAATACTGGCGCTCGCTCGGCGAAGGCTACGCCAATGTCGCAGGCAAACTGGGCATCGAGTTTGTCTATCAGGCCGCCCAGTCCGAAGGCGACCAGTTGGGCCAGTTGTCCATCGCGGAAACCCTGATCAGCCAGGGCTTCAACGCCCTGCTGCTGTCGCCGCAAACTGACGCCAACCTGATCCCGGCGGTGGAAAAGGCCGCAGCGGCAGGCATCCCGGTGCTGAACGTCAATGACGCGGTTATTCCGTCGGCGAAAAACTACGTCGGCAACGTGCAAAAGGGCAACGGCGCAAACGTCGCCCAATGGTTCATCGACAACGTGCCCGCCGGTGGCAAGGTGGCCGTGATCGAAGGCCAACCCGGCGTCTATGCCGCAGGTCAGCGCACCGCAGGCTTCACCGAAACCATCACCGCCGCTGGCAAGTTTGAAGTGGTGGCCTCCGTCCCCGCGAACTGGAGCCGGGAAGAAGCCTTCAACGCAGCCACCACCATCCTTCAGCAATACCCTGACATGATTGGCTTTTACGCCAACAATGACGGTATGGCTCTGGGCGTGGTCGAGGCTGTGAAGGCCGCAGGCAAGGCCGAACAGGTTGCCGTGTTCGGCACCGACGGCATTTCCGACGCCTACGCCGCCATCCGTGCAGGCGATCTGACCGGCACTGTCGACAGCTTCCCCGTGCTGACCGGCGAGATTGCGTTGGAGGTGGCCTTGCGTCTGATGGCGGGTCAGGCCCTGCCGCGTGTGGTGGCAACACCGCAAGCCCTGATCACCAAAGACAATGTCGAAACCTATGCCACTTCGGACATGACGGCCCTGCGCGCCGCCCTGATGCCGAAGTAAGCATACCAAGGCCCGCCGCGCTCCCCGGCGGGCCACCCTTTTCCCCCGATCGGACTCTCATCATGCAGCCCCGGCTTGTCCTGAAAGATATCGTCAAGGCCTTCGGCCCGATCAAGGTGCTGCATGGCGTGACCCTGACCGTCCAGCCCGGCGAGGTTCACGGGCTTCTGGGTGAAAACGGCGCCGGCAAATCGACCATGCTGAACATCCTGTCCGGCGTTCTGTCCGCCGACTCCGGGTCTTGCAGCATCGACGGCACGCCCGTTACCGTCCATTCCCCGCGTGACGCCACCGCAGCCGGGATCGCGATGATCCATCAGGAACTGCAACAGGTGCCCGAACTGACCGTGGCGCAGAACATCTACCTCGGGGCCGCGCTGCGCCGCTCCGCTGGCCTGCTGGTGGACCGCGCTGGCCAAGAGGCCGAGGCCCGCCGCATCCTCGCGCCCCTCGACGCAACCATCGACGTCACCGCCCCCATCCGCACCCTGCGGGTCGCCCAACGCCAGATCGTGGAAATCGCCAAGGCCCTGCGCGCCAACGCCCGCATCATCGCCATGGACGAACCGACCAGCAGCCTGACGCCGAAAGAATTTGAACGTCTGGTGACCGTGATCCAGAACCTCACCGCGCAAGGCGTGTCGATCATCTATGTGTCGCACAAGATGGATGAGGTGTTCCGTCTGTGCCAATCCGCCACCATCCTGCGCGATGGCCGCCTGATCAAACAGGTGCCGCTGCCCGCAACCCCGGTGGCCCAAGTCATTGAACTCATGGTCGGACGGGAACTGTCCGCCGCCACCCACCGCAGCTTTGCCAGCGACAAACCCGTGCTGCAAGTGCAAGGCCTGTCCCGCGCCAAGGCCGTCGTTGATGTGGGCTTCACCCTGCACGCGGGTGAGGTTCTGGGCATCGCAGGGCTTGTCGGGTCAGGCCGCACCGAACTTTTGCGGCTGATCGCGGGCGTCGATGCCGCCGATGCGGGCACCGTCACGGTTGACGGCAAACCCGCCGCCAACGGCCCCCGCGCCCGCATCAAGGCGGGCTTGGGCCTTGTGCCCGAGGAACGCAAACGCGACGGCATCATCCGCCACCGCCCCGTCACCAGCAACGTCGGCCTGCCCTCGATGCGCCGCTTTTCCACCCTTGGCATCATCCGCAAACGCGCGCTGAAGGCGAAAACCGAGGCCCTGATGCGCGAGGTCAACCTGCGCCCACCAGACGTGACCCGCGCCATCGGCAGCTTTTCCGGCGGCAATCAGCAAAAGGCCATCATCGGCCGCTGGCTCGCCGCCGACACCCGCATCTTCCTGTTTGACGAACCCACCCGGGGCATCGACGTGGGCGCCAAGGCCGAGATTTACGACCTGATCGAACGCCTGGCCGAACAGGGCCGCGCCGTCATCGTCGTGTCGTCCGAACTGCCCGAGGTGATCCGCCTGTCCGACCGCGTGCTGGTGATGCGCGAGGGCCGCCTTGCCGCCACCCTGGGGCCCGACGAGATTTCCGAGGCCAACATCGCCCGCAACGCCATTCCCGCCTGAGGTTCCCCAAATGTCCAGCACCGTCCTTTCCCGCATCAAATTCCGCGACGCAGGCACACTTGTGGGCCTGCTGCTCATCAGCCTCGTGTTCGCCAGCCTGTCCCCGTCATTTCTGACCGGGGCCGAACCTGATGAATATCCTGCAACAATCGTCGATCAACGCCTGTATCGCGCTTGGGATGACGCTGGTGATCATCTCGGGCGGCATCGACCTGTCGGTCGGCCCAGTCGCCGCGCTGTCTGCCGTGTTGGGGGCTGCAATGCTGGTGGCGGGCGTGCCGATCCCGCTGGCACTGGCAGGGGCTTTGGGCGTCGGCGTGTTTTGCGGCTTCCTCAACGGCGCGCTGATCGCATGGGGCGGCTTGCAGCCTTTCATCGTCACGCTTGGCGGCCTGTCGCTCTACCGTGCGCTCGCCCTGATTTTCACGGGCGGCACGCCGATCTTCGGCCTGCCCGATGGCTTCCGCGCCCTGACCAACGGTTTTGTCCTTGGCATTCCCAACGCGGTGATCATCGTGGCCGTGCTTGCTCTGCTGGCATGGGTCATCCTGAACAAAACCCCGCTTGGCGAATATTTCATGGCCGTTGGTGGCAACCCCGAAGCCGCCCGCATCGCAGGTGTGCCCGTCACCCTGACCAAACTGTCGGCCTACATGATCTCCGGTCTGATGGCCGCAGTCGCCGCGATGATCCTGATTGGCCGTCTGGGTGCCGCCGAACCCACCCTTGGCACCCTGTGGGAACTGGACGCCATCGCCGCCGCCGCCATTGGCGGGGCCTCGCTGATGGGGGGGCGCGGGTCCATCCCCGGCACCCTGATCGGCTGCATCATCCTTGGCACCCTGCGCAACGGGCTGACGCTGATGAACGTGCAGGCGTTCTACCAGTTGCTTGCCACCGGCATCATCATCATTGTTGCCATGCTGATCGACAAGGCGACCAGTGGCAAACAGGGGTGAGATATGGGCGACGCGCGGGCAATCGGGGCACAGATCAGGATGCGGCTGCCAAGCCTGACCCCGCTGGAAGGCAAGGTCGCCGCCGACATTCTGGCCCGCCGCGACATCGGCGAGGCTACGCCCTTGCGCGAAGTGTCCGAAGGGTCCGGCGTGTCGGATGCGATGGTGGTGAAGGTCGCCAAAAAGCTGGGCTTCGCGGGATTTCGCGAATTTCGCCAAGGCCTTGTAGATTACAACGCGTCCGACACCGCCGCCCTGCATTCGGAAATCATGCCCGATGATACGGCAGGAATGATCGTGCAAAAGGTGTTCCGCACCGCCATGCAGGCCATTGAGGAAACCTTTGCCATTCTGGATCTTGAGGCATTCGAGCGTGCCGCCGACTACCTGCACCGCGCGAGACAGCGCGATTTCTACGGCCTCGGCGGGTCGGCACAGATCGCCCGTGACGTGGCGCATAAATTCCTGCGCATCGGGGTGCGGGCAAGCGTGTTTGACGACGCGCATATGATGATGATGTCGGCCTCCCTGCTTGGCCCTGATGATGTGGCGATTGCGTTTTCGCATTCCGGCAACACCGCCGCCGTGGTCGATGCCGTCGAACTCGCCCGCCGCAACGGCGCGCGCACGATTGCGGTGACGAACTACCCCGACAGCCCGGTCGCGCGGATCGTCGATGTGGTGCTGTGTTCCACCGCGCAAAACTCGCCCCTTCTGGGGGAAAACGCCACCGCCCGGATTGCGCAGTTGAACCTGCTGGACGCGCTGTTCGTGGCCACCGCCCAACGCGACCGCAAATCCGCCGACGCCAATCTGGACCGCACCATGCGCGCGGTACAGTCCAAACGAAAACAATGAGGTAACGCCCGTGCCCAGCCCCGTAGTCCTGACCGTCGGTTCCCTGCATTATGACATCGTGGTCGAGGCTGACCATCTGCCAGCCCGGGATGAAACCGGGGTGGGGTCGCGCTGGTATCCGAAATTCGGCGGCAAGGGCGGCAATCAGGCGGCATCAGCGGCCAAGGCCGGGGTCGCCTCGCGCATGGTGGGGGCGGTCGGCGCAGATGACTTCGGCAGCTTCCTGCGGGCAAATCTGGAAACCGCCGGGGTGGATCACCGCTTTGTCGCCACCGTTCCGGGCGTTGGCTCGGGTATGAGCGTGGCGATCATGGACGCAGGCGGCGACTATGCCGCCACCATCGTCTCCGGCGCGAATCTGCACATCGATCCGCAAATGCTGACCGACCGGGCCATCTGGGCCGATGTCGCCCTGCTGGTCCTGCAAAACGAAATCCCCGAACCCCTGAACATCGCCGCCGCATCCGAGGCTCGCCGTCGCGGCATCCGCACCGTGCTGAACGCCGCCCCCTGCCGCCCGATGTCAGCCGACTTCACCGCTCTCGTCGATATCCTCGTCGTCAACGCGGTCGAGGCCGAGATGATGGGCACCGCCCCGATCTGCTGCCTGAACAACGCCGCCGATGCCGCCAAAACCCTGGCCGATCAGTTTGACGCCGTGATCGTCACCGCCGGATCAAAGGGTCTGGCCGCATGGACCGCCACCGATGATCACTTCACCCTGCCCGCCGAAAAGGTTCAGGTGGTCAGCAGCCACGGCGCAGGCGACGCCTTCATCGGCGCGCTTGCCGCCAGCCTGGCCGCCAAGGCCGACCTGCACACCGCAGCACAAGCGGCCTCTCACGCCGCCGCCCTGCATGTGTCCACCCCGCGCTAAAAATTCTCGGTCGTATCCGCCTGCCCCTGCACCCAATAGCCCGAGGCCTTGATCCACCCCAGCGGCACGCCCACCGTGTTCAGAAAATGCGCCCGCAGCGCCCGCGCTACGGATGCCTCAGCGGCAATCCAGACAAACGTGCCGGGGGCTACATCCAGCCCCCGCACCGCCGCCAGCAACGGCCCGGCATCCCCCGCCAAGGCGGTGTCCCGATGCACCCATGTTACCCCGGGCAAATCCTGCTCATCCGCAGGCCCCGGCACCGCGACCACGGCCCGCACCGCCCCGCCATCCTCAATCCTGCGGCCAATTGCGGGCAAGGCGGTCTCATCCCCGATCAGCAACCACTGCGCAATCTCGCCGCCAATCACCGCCGATCCGCGCGGCCCGCCGATCATCACCGCGTCCCCCACCGCCGCATTCAGCGCCCACAAGGTCGCAGGCCCCGCGTCATGCAGGGCGAAATCCACCACCAGCTCACCCCGCGCCGCATCAAACCGGCGCGGCGTGTAATCCCGCCGCGCCTCCCGCGCCCACCATCAGCTTGATATGGTCATCGAACCCCGCCGACTGAAACCCGGCCAGGTCCGGCCCGGTCAGCGTGATCCGCTGCATATGCGGGGTCAGCCGCTCTGTCGCAGCAACAGTCAGGCTACGGCGCACCAGTTCATGGCGCATCCGGGTGATGGTGGGCAGGGTATGGTCGGTCATCGGTGTCCTCGGGGAATGGCGCGAGCGCCTGTGTATCCCCCTCAAACGCCGGACCGACACCTTTCCGTCGTCATTCCCTACAAATACAGTCGGAATTTACCGCGCCCGAATCTTAACGAACATGGATCAGCGTCTGGAACAACGCGGGGTCCAGACTGACCGCCGCAAAGGTCGGCCCCTCCGTCAGCACCGATACCGCGTCATGGCTGTGCAGGCTTTCCTGATGGCTGGCCACCACGCGGAAATCACCGATCCGCGGATCGCTGCGCAACACCTGACAGAAACTGCGCGCGGCATCCTCGACGAAAATCGGGTTGGCGGCGTTCAGTTCCGCAAAGGCCTGTTCATCCTCGCGCTTGACCATCACCTGCGTTTCCGTCGGCACCGCCTCCCGCGCCAGCGCGATCAGGTCTTCGAACCACAGGCAATCGTCCCCCCGCAACTCCACCGAAATCCGCGCCACCGACCGCTGGCTGTGCGGTGTGGCCAACTGCCCCCGCACCCGCCGCGCATGTTCCGACAGTTCCAGCGAACAGGGGCAAGTGCTGGAATAGACGTAGTCCAGATGGATGATCTTGGTCCGCACGCCCCCGGCATCGACCAGTTCCAGCGCGATGTCATAATACTGCCAGCCGCTCAGGCCTGACCGCAGCGACTGCACCTGCATCGGGAAGGAAAACCGCATCTGGATGCGCGCATCGAAGGCCCCGAGGTCGGCCAGATAATCCTCCAGCGCCGCCGCGATCACCTCAAAGCTGAACTCCCGGTCGGCATGGGCATAGAACGACCGCATGATGCGGCTCATGTTGATGCCCTTCTTTTCGGCCTCAAGGCTCACAGTCCCTGTCACGCTCGTCTCAAGCATCACCTCACCCGCATCGCGGGTGCGATAGCGGATCGGCAGCCGAAAGTTGGAAATCCCCACATGCTGGATCGCGGCCTTTGCACCGACGATCAGGCTGGACGGCCCATTCTGCAAATCCGGCAACCCCGCCTTGTAGGCTTCGCTGACCCCAAACTCGGCAGGGTAGGCCCGGCTCAACGCAGGATACCCCATCCCCGGCACCAGATAGCCCACTGCCCCATCCAAGCCCGCAATCTCGGCGTCAGACGCAGCACCCGCCCATGTGCGCAGCAGCGCCAGCGCCGCCTCCGCGTCTTTCCGGCTTGGGGTACGGTCCATCTCGGCGATGTGAATGTTCATCAGGTGTCCTTCCGGTTCGGGCAAGGCCGTGGCCCCGCCGTCAATGTCAACAGCACTGTCCTATGTAGGGGCGAAAGAGGCCTTCGCCACCCTGCCCCTTCATATTGGCACAAATATCCCACGGGGGAAGACCACATTGAATGTGGTCGGGGGGTGTGAAACCCCCCTCTTCTACCCAAAACGCCACCCGCGTTTTGTATCTACGGATCCTCTACAGATCCTTTACGCTTTCTCTACGCAGTCTTTACGCCGCCAAAGCCCGCAAAAGATCGTTAATGATATCGCTCGGATCTTCCAACCCCACCGACAGCCGGATCAACCCCGGCGTGATCCCCAACAGGTCTTTCTGATCCTGCGGCAGGCGCTGATGGGTGGTCGTGGCGGGGTGAGTCGCAATGGTTTTCGCATCGCCAAGGTTGTTCGATATCTTGATGATCTCCAAAGCGTTCATGAACCGGAACGCCGCCTCTTTTCCCGCCGCGATATCAAAGGTCACAAGCGTGCCCCCCGACCCCATCTGCTCCATCGCAAGTGCATGTTGTGCATGGCTTTTCAGCCCCGGAAACACGACACGGCTCAGCGCCTTGTGCCCTTGCAGCGCGGTCGCCACCTCCAGCGCCGCGTCCGCCATCGCCCGGCAGCGCAAATCCAGTGTCGCCATGCCGTTAAGCATGATCCAGGCGGTAAACGGGCTCATCGACCCACCGGTGTGCTTCATATACGGCTCGGCCACCTTGCGCACAAAATCCCGCGTGCCGCAGATCACGCCGCCAAGCGCACGCCCCTGCCCGTCGATGTGCTTGGTGGTGGAATAAACCACCACATCGGCCCCTTGTTCGACGGCCTTGGAAAAGATCGGGGTGGCGAACACGTTGTCCACAATCACCAAGGCCCCAACCGCGTGGGCAATCTCGGAAACCGATTTGATATCAACCAGTTCCAGCGTCGGGTTCGACATGGATTCAAAGAAAACCGCCTTGGTTTCCGGCGTCACAGCCGCCCGCCACGCCTCCAGATCGGCCCCATCCACGAAGGTAACGCGCACGCCAAACCGCGTCAGAACCTCCTCCAGCACATACAGGCAAGACCCGAACAGCGCCCGCGACGACACCACATGATCGCCCGCCCGCAGCATCGAGGTCAGCGCGCCATTGACCGCCGCCATGCCACGTTGCCGTCGCAAACGCATCTTCGGTGCCTTCCAGCGCCGCGATCCGCTCCTCAAACATCCGCGTTGTGGGGTTGCCGTAGCGGGCATAGATAAACTCGTCGTCCCCCGTCTTTACAAACCGCGCCTCGGCAGCCTCGGCAGTGGGGTAGACAAACCCTTGGGTCAGGAAAATCGCCTCGGCCATCTCGCCATACTGGCTGCGGCGGCTGCCTTCATGAACCAGTTGGGTGCGCGTTTTCCAGTCTTTGCTCATCTTGTGGCCTCCGGCCATGAAAAAACCCCGAAAACCCAAGGGCTTCGGGGTTGCATTAACCCTGACCCCTTTTAGCGGAATATTTAACGTGGCCCGCAATCCGGTAACAAAGCGCCACGGCGATTTGCATAGACTCACCCTGCCGCCCCGTCAACCTTTGTCACGCAACCGCAGCAGTCCCGTCACCCCCCTGTCGCAGCCACAGCGTATCTCTGCCCACAACCGTCCAGATGTGGTGGGTCCGATGCCCCAGATGCCCAGTCCTATTCGTGTCAACGCAATCCCCGGCGGTTTTCAGACCGACGGTGCCCCGCTCGCCGATCAAATGGCCGCCCTGCCAGAATCGGCCCCGGTGGTGATCATGATTCATGGTTACCGCTTCGCCCCCGGCCTCGCCCGACACTGCCCGCACCGCCACATCCTGTCGCTGGACCCCGACCTGTCCGACCACACGGCGATAAGTTGGCCCCGCCATCTGGGCCTGAACGGAGCGGGTGGCATCGCCATCGGCTTTGGCTGGCAGGCCCGTGGCATCCTGCGCACCGTGCATCAAAGGGCCACGGAAGCTGGCAAATCCCTCGCCAGACTGATCGCCGAAATCCCCCTGTCGCACGATGTCCACCTCATCGCCCACTCCCTCGGCGCAAGGGTCGCACTGGCCAGCCTGCACCATCTGACCCCCGGTCGGATCGGGCGAATGGTGCTGCTGGCGGGTGCCGAAACCCAAGGCCCGGCGCGGGCGGCGATGGCCACCCCGGCGGGCTTGCAAGCCCTTGTTTTCAATATCACCACCCGCGAAAATGATCTGTTCGATGTGGCCTTGGAATGGCTTGCCATGGGGGGCTGCGACACGGCAATCGGGGCGGGTCTGGGCACACCTTTGCCCAACTGGCTGGACCTGCAAATCGACCAGACCGCTACCACCGAGGCGCTTGCGCGGCTGGGCCACCGCCTGCCAAACTCCCGCCGCCGCATCTGCCATTGGTCCCCCTACATGCGCCCCGGATTGTTACCTCTGTACCGCGCGTTGCTGATGGGTGATCTGCCGATGACGACCCTGCGAAACGCCCTGCCCCCCGCCCCCGACCCGCGCTGGTCGCGGCTGTGGGCGCGTGCCCCCTTGCCCCTGCACCCAAACCCGGCATGATGGCGCGTCCCTTAGCAGAGGTCTGAAATGCCGCAACCCATTGATCTGTATTACTGGCCCACCCCGAACGGCTGGAAAATCACCATCGCTATGGCGGAAATGGGCCTGCCCTACGCGCTGCATCTGGTGAACATTGGGGCGGGCGACCAGTTCAAACCTGACTTTCTGGCGATATCCCCGAACAACCGGATGCCCGCGATCACCGACCCCGATGGCCCGGATGGTCAGCCGATTTCAATCTTTGAATCCGGGGCGATCCTGCAATATCTCGCGCGCAAGAACGGCCTGTTTTATGGCAAGACCGAGCGGGACAGAATCGCGGTGGATCAATGGCTTATGTGGCAGATGGGTGGGGTGGGGCCTATGGCAGGCCAAGCGCATCACTTCTTGCACTACGCCCCCACCCTCGACCCGGCAGAGGTGCTGCCCTACGCCCAAGACCGTTACCGGCGCGAGGTGGGGCGCCTGTACGGCGTGCTGAACACCCAGCTTGCGAACAATCGCTATGTCGCGGGCGATTTTCTCTCGATTGCCGATTTCGCGATCTGGCCTTGGGCGCAAGGGTGGGAACGCCAAGAGCAAACCCTTGACGACAAACCCCATTTTGCCCGCTGGCTGGAGGAACTGGCCGCACGGCCCGCGTTCCAGTCCGGCAAGGCGGTGGCAGAAGACAAACGGTCGGCCAACACCTCAAAAGAGGCGCAGGCGATCTTGTTCAAACGCTGAGGCGTCAGTTGCGGGCCGCGGTATCCTCGGCCTGCACCACGGTCAGGATCAGCGCTGACAGGATCATGTGGCTGATCACCGGCAAAACCGCCCAGAACACCAGCCATCCGGCGGGCAACAGCACGCGGATCATGGTTTCGTTAAGTAAAAGGAACGCCGCGTGATACAGCACCATCATCCGCGTCAGCGCCGGAAGATAGGGTTTCATCCGGTCCCATGGCCAAAATAACGCTGCCATATCATTGCGTTGCCCGATCACGTCCGACAAGAACATCGACCCCAGCACGATGAAGTACAGGCTTTGCAGCCGCTGACACCACAAGGGGTCGTCCAGCCAGATCAGGGCTGCCAACGGACCAAGGGCCAGTGGCACCACCATGGCAAGCGTCTGACGCGCCGAGAAACTGGCCAGCAGACGGCGCACCATGCCTTCAAACCGCAGGCCCACCCGCAGGGCAAGGCCGATGGAGAAGGCGGTGACAAAAGCCTCTGCCTCATGGTCGGGGCCCAGCCAGACCGCCATCACCACAAAGGCAGGCACCATCACCATGCCCGGCACCAACAGGCGCATCGACAAGGGCGGGGCTTGCCTGAACAAGGCCATGAAGTGGCGAAACGATTGATTTATCTGGTTTATCATCGGCTGTGCGGACCCTCTGGCAGGAGTTGGCCCACACCTAGCGTCAGATCAAGGCGCGGGTTAGGCTGCCTTGCGTCGCAAGCGCGGCAAGAGTTAGTCCGTCTTGTCCGGTATGGTGTAGGCGCTGATCACCCGGCTTTGCGTCAGGAAGAACACGAAAATCGCCGCCGTCAGGCCAAAGGTCTTGAAGGTCACCCAAGCCTCGGTGGACATGCTGCGCCAGATCACCTCATTCGCCACCGCGAGGCCGAAGAAAAAGGCGCACAGCCGGCGGGTCAGGATCATCCAGCCTTCATCGCGCAGCGACAGCGCCTCCTCCATCGCGAGTTTCAGGTAGGATTGCCCGCGCAAGAGGCCAAAGCCAAGAACGCCCGCGAACAGCAGGTAAATCATGGTCGGCTTCATCTTGAAGAACCGCTCGTCCTTCAGCCAGACCGACAATCCGCCGAACACCACGACCAAAACGACCGTCACAAGCTGCATCTTGGACAGCTTGCCCGTCAGCCACCACAAAAGCCCGGTGGTGATCAGCATCAGCGGAATGAACGCCGCCGTCATGGCGATAAAGCCGGAATAGTCCTGCCCCAGTATGGTGACCGTCTGATCCTTCAGCTTGGCATAACCGATGAAAAACAGCACGATAGGCCCCAGTTCAAGGGCCATCTTCAGCATTGGATTGATCTTCTTTTCCGCCATCGTCTATCCCGCCTGTACCATGATCGCACCCGCCGCAATCAGCCCCATCAAGCCTGCCCGCAGCAGCCCGACCCGTTCGCCCAGCACCGCCCAACCGATCACGCCCGCGAACAGGGTAGAGGTTTCGCGCAGCGCCGCAACCTCGCCCACCTTGCCAAGCCTGGTGCCAAGCATGACCCCGCCAAAGCTGACGAAGGCCACCAGCGCCCCGATGATCCCGCGCAACATCAAGGGGCGCAATGGAGGCAAGGGGGCCGCTGTGGGCCGGGTCAGCCGCCATGCCATCAGCAGGGGAAAGTCCATCGAGGTGATGAGGAAAAACCACGCAAGAAACGTAAACGGGTCCGGCGTCAGGCGAATGCCCCAGGCATCATAGGTGGTGTAGATCGCCACCAGCACCCCGCCCGCAAAGGCCCAGGCCAGCCCCGCGCGCACCGCAGCGGGGTCCACCCGCACCGCCCGCAAATTCACCGCCGCAAGCGCGAGAATGGCCCCCGACAACAGCGCCACCCCCAACCATTGCAGCGCGCCATAATGCTCTGCCAGAAACATGGCGGCAAAACCCAATGTAATCAAAGGCCCGGTGCCCCGCACCACGGGGTAGACCACGGTATAGGCGGCGCGTTCGTAGGCCAGAGCCATCGTCAGCTTATACGCAAAATGGAGGCACAGCGCCCCGCCCAGCACCAGCCATTCCACCCCCACCGGGCGCGGCACGATGAACAGCGCGACCGGGGCCGCAAAGATCATGATCCACAGATCAATCACCCCGCGTGTGATCCACGGGTCATGCCGCCCCTTCTGCAGCGCGCCGAAACAGGCATGCGCAATGGCCGACAGAAGGGCCAGCATCAAGGCCACACGCGCACCCTCCGCCGTGCCTTCCAGTTGGGTGATCCACTGGGTCATAGGCAGGGGGTCACGCGTCCAGCCCCACCAGCGCACGGGCAAAATCTTGCGGATCGAACGGGGCCAGATCGTCAATCTGTTCGCCCACGCCGATGGCATGGATGGGCAGGCCAAACTTGTCAGCAAGCGCCACCAGCACGCCCCCCTTGGCGGTGCCATCCAGTTTGGTCATCACAAGGCCCGACACATCGGCGATCTTGCGGAAAATCTCAACCTGCAACAGGGCGTTCTGGCCCGTCGTCGCATCCAGCACCAGCAGGGTGTTATGCGGGGCGGTTGGGTCTTTCTTGCGCAGCACGCGGACGATCTTGGCCAGTTCCTCCATCAGGTCGGCCCGGTTTTGCAGGCGGCCTGCGGTGTCGATCAGCAACAGATCAGCCCCCGTTGCCTGCGCATGGGTCAGCGCGTCAAAGGCTAGGCTCGCCGGGTCCGACCCTTCGGGCGCGGTCATCACCGGAACGCCCGCGCGCGTTCCCCAGATTTGCAACTGTTCCACCGCTGCCGCGCGGAATGTGTCGCCCGCCGCAATCACCACCGTCTTGCCCGCCGCCTTGAACTGGCTGGCGAGCTTGCCGATGGTCGTGGTCTTGCCCGACCCGTTGACCCCCACCACCAGCACAACCTGCGGTTTTTGCGGGTAAATCGGCATCGGGCGCGCGACAGGCTCCATGATCCGCGCCACCTCATCCGCCAGGGCGGTGCGCAGTTCGGTGCTGGAAATGCGCTTGCCAAAGCGGCCCTCGGCGATATTCGCCGTCACCCGCACCGCCGTATCAACGCCCATGTCGGCGGCGATCAGCACTTCCTCAAGGCTTTCCAGCATCGCATCGTCAAGGACACGCCGCGCCTCATCCGCGTCACTGCGGCCAAGGATACGGCCGATCAGGCTGGGTTTGGCCTCGGGTGCGGCGGGGTCTGCGACCAAAGCCTCCAACCCTTCGCCGATCTTGTCAGAGGACCGGAACATCCGGTCTTTCAGTTTCTTGAAGAACGACATGGGGGCCTCGGGGACTGTGGTTTTCTTCACCTAGTCAATCCGGGCGTGATTTGAAAGGGCACACGCGTGGCGGCACTGGTCAGCGCGGCTGTGGATGCTAAACTCATGCCCATGAATACGTCCCCATTGCCGATGTCCGTCTTTGCGCTTGCCGCCCTGTGCCCGCTGGTCCTGTTCGGGCTGGCGCTGTGGGCGGGCGGGCTGTGGGTTTGGGCCGCATTCCTCTATATGGCCGTGCTGGTGATGGTGCTGGACCAGATGCTGCGCCATGTGGCGGGGGATGCAGCCGAGGCAGCCGAGTTTCCCGGCGCGGATGCCCTGCTGGCAGTGATCGGTCTGGGGCATCTGGCGCTGTTGCCGCTGGTGACATGGGGCGTGGCGGGCGCGTCGGGATTGACCACGGGGGCGAGGGTCTTGCTGTTTTTCGGCGCGGGGCTGTGGATGGGGCAAGTGGCACATCCGGCGGCGCATGAGCTGATCCACCGGGGCAATCGCTGGCTGTTCCGGTTGGGGGTCGCGGTCTATGTGTCGCTGCTGTTTGGCCAACATGCCTCGGCGCACCGGTTGGTGCACCATCGGCATGTGGCCTCTGCCGATGATCCCAATACCGCACGGTCGGGCGAGGGGTTTTACCGCTTTGCCGCCCGCGCCTGGCGCGGCAGTTTTGTGCAAGGGCTGGCGGGCGGAAACGGCGTTGCGGGCACGGGGGCGCCGGGCGGGATTGCACCCCTATGCGGTCTATATCGGCGGGTCGTTGGCGGCTTTGGGCCTTGCGTGGGGCATGGCAGGCGTGCCGGGGGTGCTGGTCTGGGCAGGGCTGGCGCTGCATGCGCAAAGCCAGTTGCTGGTATCCGATTATGTGCAACATTATGGGCTGACGCGGGCCATGCAGCCCGATGGGCGGCTGGAGCCTGTGGGTGCCGCGCCATAGCTGGAATGCGGGGGCGTGGTTTTCGTCGGCCATGATGCTGAACGCACCGCGCCATTCCGACCATCACGCCCACCCCACCCGCCCCTATCCGGCGCTGCGCCTGCCACCTGAACAGGACGCCCCGCGCCTGCCATGGCCGCTGCCCGTGGCCTGCGCGATTGCCTTTGTGCCAAGCCTGTGGCGCAGGGCCATTCGCCCGCATCTGGCACAGTGGAAGGCCACGACAAACACACCCACAAACACACCAACAAACACTGGGCCGTGACTGGCCTTTGCGCCGCGGGTCTGGCACGATCATCCCACCCCGATGGAGACTGCCGATGCGCCTGCCCGTTCTTGCCCTGCTGCTGACCGCCCTGCCCGCTTTTGCCCAGACGCCCGCAACCGCCACTCCGATGACCGGCGCCGAATTTGACGCCTATGTCACTGGCAAAACCATCACCTATCACCAGTTCGACGAACCCTACGGCGTTGAGGAATATTTGCCGGGCCGCAAGGTCCGCTGGGCCTTTACCGAAAACGAGTGTCAGTACGGCCACTGGTATGAGGAAGACACCAGCATCTGTTTTGTCTACGAATACGACCCCGCACCGCAGTGCTGGACCTTCTGGACAGATGCGCGCGGGTTGCACGGGTTGTTCAACGGCAACGCGCCCGAGGCTGAACTGGTCGAGGTCGCCCAGAACGCCACCGGCCTGCCCTGCCCCGGCCCGGACGTGGGGGTCTGACGGGCACTGGCTGAGGATAGCGCGCGTGGCACCGGCCCGGCTTCTCTGACTGCCTTTCAACCTGCACGACGGAAGGGCAAGGCCCGACCGCCGGGTGGGCAGGCATCCACAGTTCTGCGCGGTTCATGGTTCAACTTCTCCCACCGATTTTCTGCTGGTGACGTTGCAAAATGCCCGCCCGAGGGCGCGGTCCCCTCTCGGCGTTTGCCAATGCAAACGCCTGTCGGGCAATGGGACATTGCCCGGCGCGCGCAGCACTTGAGTCCGGGCGGAAGACGGCTCGTTCAGAACAGGCTGCCTTGCGTACCACCGCTGCCGCCCGGGGCCTTGCGGGCGGGGCGGTTGCCCAAAACCACCCGCCCATCGGCAAATTCCACCTCAACCGTGCTGGCCTTTTCTGCAGCCGCGCGCGTCGTGATCACTGCCCCGTCGCCACGCACGACCGCATAGCCGCGCTGCAACGTCTCGGTATAGCCAAGCGTTTGCCGGGTCCGGTCCAGCGCCTCCAGCCGCTGGCCAAGGGCCTCCAGCCGCCCCCCCATGCCAGCCTCCAACCGCGCCGTAGCAGCGACCAACGCCCCCTGCCCCTCCCGCGTCTTGCGGTCGGCATCCGCAATCAGACGGGTCAGCGCCGGGGCCAGCCGGGCCGACAGTGCCAAAGCCCGGTCGGCGGCCCGTTCCACGCGCCGCGCGCGGGCGGTGCCAAGGCGTTGGTCCAACCCCGCCAGACGGTCGGCGCGGCGGGTGATCAGGGCCAGCAGCACCTCGGGCCGGATCAACCCGGCACTGCGATCATAGGCCCCGCGCTTTTTCGCAACCGCCAGCCCCAAAGCCCCGCCAAGCCGCTGCACCGCCCCGTCCAGCCGCTGACGCGGGCTGGCCAGCAGCGCCTCCAGCCGCGGCAACGCGCGGGCCACATCGCGCAGGCGCTGCCCGCGCAGGCCCATCCCTTGCGCCACATTGCGCGACAAACGGGCGGAAAACGCATCGACCGTGGCCAGCAATTCAAGCCGCACCGGCACCGCAAGTTCCGCCGCCGCCGTCGGGGTGGGCGCGCGCAAATCCGACGCGAAGTCGATCAGGGTGGTGTCCGTCTCATGCCCCACGGCAGAGATCAGCGGGATCTGCGACGCTGCCGCCGCCCGCACCACAATTTCCTCGTTGAAGCCCCACAGATCCTCCAGCGACCCGCCACCGCGCGCCACGATGATCAGATCGGGGCGCGGGATCGGCCCACCGGGTTGGATGGCATTGAAGCCCTTGATGGCCGCTGCCACCTCGGGCGCGCAGGCCTGCCCCTGCACTGCGACCGGCCAGATCAGCACATGGCGGGGAAAGCGGTCGCGCAAACGGTGCAGGATATCGCGGATCACCGCCCCGGAGGGCGAGGTGACGACGCCGATCACCTTTGGCAAATACGGGATCGGCTGTTTGCGCGCTGCATCGAACAGCCCTTCCTCGGCCAAGGCCACGCGGCGCTTTTCCAGCATCGCCATCAGCGCACCAGCACCTGCCGGGGCCACATCCTCGACGATCAACTGATACTTCGACTGGCCGGGAAAGGTGGTCATCCGCCCGGTGGCGATCACTTCCATCCCCTCCTCAGGGCGCACCTGCATCTTCGCGACCTGACCCTTCCAACTGATCGCGGCAATCACGCTGCGATCATCCTTGAGGTCAAAGTACAGATGCCCCGAGGCCGGGCGCGACACGCGGCCCACCTCGCCGCGCACGCGGACAAGGCCAAACTCGCCCTCGATCACCCGCTTCACCGCACCGGAAAGTTCCGACACGGTGTATTCGGGGGAATTGCCATCTGATGCGGGGGTGTCTTCGAACAGGTCCATGGCACCGATTGTGGCGCAGCATCATGGCGGGTGCAACGGGGCTAATCGCCACCGCCGCCGCAGCCCCCGTCCCCCCCATCGCTGTCGCCCGAACTGCCGCCGCAGCCGCCGCCCGCGCCTGCGACCACATTCCATGGTGAGACGACCGCATGCAGAACGATCAGCCCGAAGCCAAGAACGAACAGCACCAGCGCGACGGGCGCGTGGCCCATCAGCCCCATGCCTATTCCCAGTGCCGCACAGGACAACGCCGCCGCAACCATCCGTGCGCGCCACCGTTCGGCCTGCGGCGTGGGCCAGACGCGCCAGAAGGCGGGCGCACCGAACTCGCGCGCATGCGCCGCCAGCGTGGCGGCATAGGCCGGATCATCGAATGGTCTTGGCCGCCCCTCCTGATGGCGGATCACCCTGCCGATGATCTGTTGGCAAAAGCCGTCATAGCCTGCCGTATCGGCCAGATGCAGATGCCAGACCTTGTCCACCAGCCGCGACGGGGCCAGTACCTCTGACCCGACCGCCACGAGATAAAGAAACCGGCGATATTCTGCGATGATCTGCGTCACACGCGGCGCACCATGCCCGGTTTCACGTTCGACCGCGTCGGCCAGCGTTCCGGATTGCAACGTCAGGGGGCAATCCCGCAGCCGCGCCCAAAGATTGCCATCCGTCAGCCTGGCTGGCACCATCAGTCACCTCCGCTGTCGCCGTCTTGCCAGCCATCGGCCACACCACGGGTGGCATCCGGTTGGTGCCGTCGCCACAACCGATAGATCAACACCAATATGACCCCCGCTGCACCAGCCTGAATCCACAGATTTGACGCAAGGCTGTAAAGCAAGGTCACCAAAGCCACCCCCTCTGCCAGCCGCCAAACCCATGTGGTGCGGGGACTGTCGCTTTTCTGAACCGTCAGGCCAAACTCGCCGTCCATCTGCTTGCCTCCGTCTGCGCCGAACCTTAGAACGCCCGCAACCAAACACCAAGAGGGCCGCGCATGAACATCCTTATTCTGGGCAGCGGCGGGCGTGAACATGCCTTGGCTTGGGCAGTCAAGCAGAACCCCAAGACCGACCGGCTGATCGTCGCCCCCGGCAATGCCGGGATCGCGATGCTGGCGGAATGTGCGGATATCGACATCATGGACGGGGCCGCCGTGGTGGCCTTTTGTGCCGAGAATGCGATTGATTTTGTGATCGTCGGGCCAGAGGCTCCTCTGGCCGCCGGGGTGGCCGATGCGACGCGGGCGGCAGGGGTGCTGACCTTTGGCCCGTCTGCGGCGGCCGCACGGCTGGAGGCATCGAAGGCCTTCACCAAGGAAATCTGTGATGCCAGTGGTGCCCCGACTGCGGCCTACGCCCGCTTCACCGATGCCGCTGCGGCACGGGAGTATGTGACCGCACAGGGCGCGCCGATCGTGATCAAGGCCGATGGTCTGGCCGCAGGCAAGGGCGTGGTGGTGGCGATGACCCTGCCCGAGGCGCTGGAGGCCATCAACGACATGTTCGGCGGCAGCTTTGGCGCGGCGGGCGCGGAAGTGGTGATCGAGGAGTTCATGACGGGCGAGGAGGCCAGTTTCTTCATCCTGACTGATGGCGTCACGGCCCTGCCCATCGGCACGGCACAGGATCACAAGCGGGTGGGCGACGGCGACACCGGGCCGAATACCGGCGGCATGGGGGCCTATTCCCCCGCGCCCTGCCTGACCGACGCAATCGCCGACCGCGCGATGCGCGAGATCGTGCTGCCGACGATTGCCGAGATGTCCCGGCGTGGGACACCCTACCAAGGCGTGCTGTTCGCGGGGTTGATGATCAAGGACGGTCAAGGAAGGCTGGTCGAATACAACTGCCGCTTTGGCGACCCGGAAACCCAAGTGCTGATGATGCGGCTGGGTGCGCAGGCGCTGGACCTGCTGCTGGCCTGTGCCGAAGGGCGGCTGGATGCGGCACGGGTGAACTGGGCCGACGATCATGCGCTGACGGTGGTGATGGCGGCGCAGGGCTATCCGGGGGCCTACGCCAAGGGGTCGGTGATCGGCGGGCTGGACGCGCTGCCCGAGGACAGTTTCAACATGCTGTTCCATGCGGGCACGGCCGCCCGCGATGGGGCCGTGGTGGCAAATGGGGGCCGGGTTCTGAACGTGACGGCGCGGGGGGCGACGCTGGCCGAGGCCCAGAGCCGCGCTTATGCGATGGCAGATCAGGTCGATTGGCCCGAGGGGTTCTACCGCCGCGATATCGGCTGGCGGGCGCTTTAACCCTTATGCCGCAAGGGCTTGCGTCAGCAGGCTGTCCACTTCACCCCGGTTGGCGCGGCTGACCGGGATATCCAGCCCCTGACCTTTGAGGGTAAATTCCTTGCGGTCAAAGGCAAAGTCGCCCATCTGGCTGCGGTTGACCCACCACGACCTGTGGACGCGCAGGCCGGTCTCGGGCGGCAGCGCCTCGATCGCCTGACTAAGCGTCATCCGCATCAGCCGGCGTTCCATGGTGGTGGTCACCTGCACATACTGGTTCTGCGCCTGCATCGCCACCACCACACCGCCCAGATCGGGGGACAGATGCACCCCGTCGGCCTGCGCTTTTTCGCCAATAGGCACCGGCCAGAATACCGGAACATAGGCGCCGACATTGCCCAGATGATCCCGGATGCTGCGTTCAAAGAAAAACACGACCAACACCGTCAACACGGCAGCAAAGGCCTGCTGGCGACCAAACCGGGACAGCGCCGCCAACAGCGTGTCGTCATGGAACGGAAACAGGATCAGCGCAGAAGGCACGCAAAGCGCGAAAAAGAACCCGTGATGCAAGGCGATATACGGTACGTTGCGCGGCAGAAAATACCAAAGCACGGCAGGAAACAGCCACCATTTCAGGATGAAGTAGATGGCGATGCGCAGACTGAGCAATCCGATATCGGCTGCGTGGCTGATCGTGTAGAATTCCTGATGCATGGTGCCCGTCACCTTGAAGATCGGTGCGGCGAAAATCATCATCAGCCAGAACGGATGCAGCATCAGATGATGCCGCACGAAACGGTCAAATGCCGTGCGATCCTGGAAATAGGCGCGCGGGATAGGCTTTGGACGCAACAGAATCTTATCAGCCCCCGAGTATGACACACGACCTCAATCAGACATGAAATCTAACGGAGCAGGGGGTTTGCGGCAAGCCACTCGCTTAAATGTGACGCATTTGGATGTATGCGTCCTGCCGCCTTCTTCCTGCGCCGATTGCCCCGTTTGCCCCCCTTGCACCCCCTGCCCGTGCCGCATAAACAGGCGCGCGACAGACAGCCCTCAGGTAAGGACGGCGGATGCCTCTGCTGATTATGAAATTCGGTGGCACTTCGGTGGCCGATCTTGCCCGCATCAAGAATGCGGCAGGCAAGGTCAAGCGCGAGGTGGAACGCGGCTATGACGTGATCGTCATCGTATCGGCCATGTCGGGCAAGACCAATGAACTGGTGGGCTGGGTCGAGCAGACCTCGCCGCTGTATGATGCGCGGGAATATGATGCCATCGTGTCGAGCGGAGAGAACGTGACCGCCGGGCTGATGGCGCTGACCTTGCAGGAAATGGATGTGCCTGCGCGCAGTTGGCAGGGCTGGCAAGTGCCGATCATGACCACCTCGGCCCATGCCTCGGCCCGGTTCGAGGATATTCCCCGCGCCAACATTGACGCGAAGTTTGCCGAAGGCTTCAAGGTGGCGGTTGTCGCGGGCTTTCAGGGCGTGTCGGCAGAGGGGCGCATCACCACGCTTGGCCGGGGCGGGTCGGATACCACCGCCGTGGCCTTTGCCGCCGCCTTCAATGCCGAACGCTGCGATATCTATACCGACGTCGATGGCATCTACACCACCGACCCCCGCATCACCGGCAAAGCCCGCAAGCTGGAAAAGATCGCGTTTGAGGAAATGCTGGAACTGGCCTCGCTTGGGGCCAAGGTTCTGCAAACCCGCTCGGTCGAACTGGCGATGCGCTACAAGGTGCGGCTGCGGGTGCTGTCCTCGTTTGAGGATACTGACGAAAACTCTGGAACGCTGGTCTGCGACGAGGATGATATCATGGAATCGAAAGTTGTGTCCGGCGTGGCCTACAGCCGCGATGAGGCCAAGATGACGCTGGTCACCGTGCAGGACCGCCCCGGCGTGGCCTCGGCCATCTTCGGGTCGCTGTCCGAAGCCGGGGTCAACGTCGATATGATCGTGCAGAACATCAGCGAAAAGAACTATGGCAGCCACACCGGCGCTGTCACCGACATGACGTTTTCCTGCCCGATCAATCAGGTGATGCGCGCGACCAAGGCGATGGAAGATGCCAAAGCCTCGGGTCTGATCGCCTATGACGATCTGGTCAGCGACACCGATGTGGCCAAAGTCTCGGTCGTGGGCATCGGAATGCGCAGCCATGTGGGCGTTGCGGCCAAGATGTTTGCGGCCCTTGCTGCCGAAAACATCAACATCAAGGTGATCGCAACCTCCGAGATCAAGATTTCGGTGCTGATCGACCGGAAATACATGGAACTGGCGGTCCAAGCCCTGCATGATGCCTTTGACTTGGACAAGGCGGCCTAAGACCGGCCCCTAACCCCGCAGGAGCCTATGCCGGAACGCACTGAAAGTGACAGCCGCAAACTGCTGCGCCGCCTGCGCGACACGCTGGCCACCCCCGGCAAGGGGCAAGACCGGCTTGACCGTATCACCCATCTGATCGCGGATTCCATGGGGTCCGAGGTTTGCTCGATCTATCTGTTCCGCGATGAAGACACGCTGGAGTTGTGCGCGACCGAGGGGTTGAAGAAAGAATCCGTCCACCAGACCCGGATGAAACTGGGCGAAGGGCTGGTGGGCCGCGTCGCCCGCACAGCGACCCCGGTGAACACCGCCGATGCGCCGTCGGAAAAGGGTTTCCGGTTCATGCCCGAAACCGGCGAGGAACTGTACCCGTCCTTCCTTGGCGTGCCGATTCAGCGGGTGGGCGAAAAGCTGGGCGTGCTGGTGGTGCAATCCAAAACCGCCCGCCAGTTTCTGGAGGATGAGATCTACGCCCTGGAAGTCGTGGCCATGGTGCTGGCCGAGATGACGGAACTTGGCGTGTTCTCCTCCGAAGGCGACGGGATGCGCGCGCTGCACAAGCA
Organism: uncultured Alphaproteobacteria bacterium; assembly: GCA_963772935.1. Taxonomy (GTDB): domain Bacteria; phylum Pseudomonadota; class Alphaproteobacteria; order Rhodobacterales; family Rhodobacteraceae; genus JANNNF01. The sequence goes on from CAVYZK010000009.1 coordinate 1,379,968, forward strand.
GCCGGTGATGATCCGCGGCGGCACGGGCCAGGAAGGCGCTGCCGAAGGCAACGTCTGGCTGCACGAACCCCGGGTGGTGGTGACCAACCCGGTGGCCGACGACCCGCTGACCGAAATAGACCGCATCCGCGAGGCTGTGGGCACCCTGCGGGTGTCGGTCGATGATCTGTTGTCGGCCGAAAGTCTGGACAAGGAACAAAAGCAGGTGCTGGAAGCCTACCGCATGTTCGCCAACTCGCGCGGCTGGTTGCGGCGGATGGAGGACGACATCGCGCGCGGCCTGTCGGCCGAGGCGGCGGTGGAGAAAGAACAATCGGCGACCCGCGCAAGGCTGGAACAGGTGCCCGACGCCTACTTGCGCGAACGGCTGCATGATCTGGACGATCTGTCGAACCGCCTGCTGCGCATCCTGACCGGGCAAGGCGCCGATACCGGGGCTGCGATGCCGGAAAACCCGGTGCTGGTGGCGCGCAACATCGGCCCCGGCGAGTTGCTGGAATACGGGCGCAAACTGCGCGGCGTGGTGCTGGAGGAAGGCTCGGTCGGGTCACACGCCGCCATCGTCGCGCGTGCCTTGGCCATTCCGCTGGTGATCCACGCAGGCCGCATCACGCAAGAGGCGCTGAACGGCGACCACATCATGGTGGACGGCGATCAGGGCATCGTCCATCTGCGCCCCGAAGAAACCGTCGCCCGCGCCTTCCGCGACAAGATCGCGATGCAGGCGCAGGCGCAGCAACGCTATGCCAGCCTGCGCGGCCTGCCGGCACAGGCGAAATGCGGCACCACCATCACGCTGATGATGAACGCAGGCCTGATGGCCGATCTGCCCAGCCTTGAAGGGTCAGGCGCCGAAGGCGTGGGCCTGTTCCGCACCGAATTGCAGTTTCTGGTCCGCAACAAGATGCCGCAACGCGCGGAACTTGCGGCCCTTTATGCCCGCGTGATGGACGCCGCCAAAGGCCGCCGCGTGGCGTTTCGCACGCTGGATATCGGGTCCGACAAGGTGCTGCCCTATATGAAGCCCAACGACGAACCCAACCCCGCGATGGGCTGGCGCGCGATCCGGGTGGGGCTGGACAAACCCGGTGTGCTGCGGATGCAGGTGCAGGCCTTGCTGCGAGCATCGAACGGGCGGCCCCTGACCGTGATGTTCCCCTTCATCACCGAGCTGGGCGAGTTTCAGCAGGCCCGGTCCCATGTGCTGCGCGAGGTGCACCGCGAAAAGTCGCTGGGCCATGCGGTGCCGTCCAGCATTGAAATCGGGGCGATGATGGAAACGCCCAGCCTTGCCTACGCGCCCCAGGCGTTCTTCGATCTGACCGATTTCGTCTCCATCGGCGGCAATGATCTGAAACAATTCTTCTTTGCTGCCGACCGTGAAAATGAACGGGTGCGCCGCCGCTATGACACGCTGAACCTGTCATTTCTGGCGTTCCTTGAACATATCGTCGCGCGCTGTGCCGCCAGCAACACCCCGCTGTCGTTCTGCGGCGAGGATGCAGGCCGCCCGGTTGAGGCGCTGGCCTTTGCTGCCCTTGGTCTGCGGTCGCTGTCTATGCGCCCGGCCTCGGTCGGCCCCGTCAAGGCCCTGCTGCGCCGGGTCGATCTGACCGAGGCCCGCGCGATTATTGATCAAGCGCGCAAGGATGGGGCTGAATCGGCGCGCCCCGCCCTGATGGAATGGCTCAGCACCCAGTCAGACGCGTGATGCCAACAATTTGTCTAAAATTTGCATTTTCTGTCTGAAAATATCCCACGGGGGTCCGGGGGTGTGAAACCCCCGGCGATCAGCCAAGCAACCGAAAACCGTTCAGATCTGCTTTTCCGGCATATGCACCACCAGCCCCTCAAGCGCCGCTGACACCTTGATCTGGCAGGTCAGGCGCGACCGCACCGGGTCGGGCTGCCAGGCGAAATCCAGCATATCCTCCTCCATCGCGTCCTTCTTGGGCAGCTTGTCCACCCAGGCCGCATCGACATAGACGTGGCAGGTCGAACAGGCGCAGGCCCCGCCGCAATCGGCCTCGATGCCCGGGATGCCGTTGTCGCGGGCACCCTCCATCACGGTCAGGCCATTGCCCACCTCGATCACATGCTGTTTGCCGCCAAATTCCACATAGGTAATCTTCGCCATTGTCCTGCATCCCTAGGGCCATCGTTGCCGCATGACATAGGACAATTCCCCCTGCTTTGCCAGTGCCGCACCGCAGGCACGCTCACGCCAACCCTGCCAAAAGCCAAAGGCTTTCGCCGGGCCGGTTTTCCCGCTATGGTGCGACGCAACGCTGCCCGGCATATGGGCGAAACAGGCGAATGGGCAGACGGGCAGAATGATCAGACCCTTTCTTCTAGGCAGCCTTGTGCTGCTCTGCGCCTGCCAGCAGGCCGGGCCGGATGCGTCGTCGCGCGGGGATCTTTCGTCTGAACTGGTACGCCCGCGCGATGCGGGGCCGCCGCCCGGGCCCGAGGGGGCTTGCTGGCAAGCCGATATCAAACCCGCCGTGATTGAAACCGTGACCGAACAGGTGCTGGCCACCCCCGAGGTGCGCGGGCCGGATGGCGCGATCCTGACTGCGGCCGTGTTTCGCACTGAAACCAGCCAAAGCATTGTCGAGGCGCGCGAAACCGTCTGGTTCCGCAGCCCCTGCCCAGCAGAACTGACCCCCGATTTTGTGGCCACCCTGCAACGCGCGCTGAAAGCTCGCGGGTTTTATCTGCTGCCGCTGACCGGCCACCTTGATGCCCCGACCCGCAGTGCGATCCGGCGGTTTCAGGCGCAGCGCGGGTTGGACAGCGACCATCTGTCGCTGGCCGCCGCGCGCGAGTTGGGGATCATCGCCGCCGATATCGAGACGTTGAAATGACCCAGACCGCCTATGAGGCCGAAGTGCTGCGGCTGTGGGGGGCGCAATCGGATGGGGCGCATGATCTGGGCCACCTGCGCCGGGTTTGGGCCAATGCGCAGACCATCGCCCGCGCCGAAGGCGGTGCCGATATGGATGTGCTGTTGGCGGCCTGCTTTTTCCACGATGCGGTGAACCTGCCCAAGGACGCGCCCGACCGCGCCAGTGCCTCGGCTCGGTCGGCTGTGGTCGCGGTGACCTATCTGAGTGGCACCGGTTTTCCGCCGGGTAAGCTGGACGCCGTTGCCCATGCCATCACCGCGCACAGCTTTTCTGCCGGCATAGCGCCGCTGACGCTGGAGGCCAAAATCCTGCAGGACGCTGACCGGCTGGAGGCTTTGGGGGCCATCGGCATTGCCCGGATGTTCCATGTGGCCGGCGCGCTGCAGGGCGGGTTGTTCGACCCCCAAGACCCGATGGCGATGCACCGCCCGCTGGATGACCGCCGCTTTGCGCTGGATCATTTGCAGGTCAAGCTGTTCCCGATTGCCGATGCAATGCAAACCGCCGCAGGGCGTGAAATGGCCGCAGAACGGGCCGACTGGATGGCGAGTTTCCGCACAAGACTGCTAGGCGAAATCCAATAAAAAAGGGAGCGGCAAGTTGCCCTGCCGCCCCCTTTTCAATTTCAGCGAACCTTACTCGACCGCAAGCGCCACAAAGCGCGGGTCGCCTCCGCGGCGGATCAGCAGCAGCAGGGATTTGCGGCCTGCCGATTTCGCCTCGGCCACCCGGTCTTCCAGATCCTTCAGACGCACCACTTTTTGCTGGCCAGCCTCGGTGATCAGGTCGCCTTCACGCAGACCTTTGCCATAGGCTTCGGACGCGACATCAACCTTCATGACCAGCAATCCGGCCGCATCGGCCGTCAGGCCCAGCTTTTCCTTGGCATCGTCGGTCAGCGGGGCCAGGGTCAGGCCCATCATCTCGGCTTCTTTGGGTTCAGCCGGGGCTGCAGCAGCGGCGGGGATGCTTTCGGCCTCGGCCTCCTCACGACGACCAAGGGTGACTTGCAGCGTCTCGGTCTTGCCATCGCGCAGAACCACCACGGGCACCGCCTCGCCCACCGGGGCGTCGGCGACACGGCGGGTCAGATCGCGGCTGCTGGCCACGTCCTTGCCGTAGAACAGCGTGATCACATCGCCCGCCTGAATGCCCGCCACCTTGGCCGGGCCGTCTGGCACATCGGTGACCAAAGCGCCGGTGGCGGTTGCCAGACCCATCGCCTCGGCCACGTCCGGGGTCACGTCCTGAATCCGCACGCCCAACCAGCCGCGACGGGTTTCGCCGAACTCTTTCAACTGACCCACAGTCTTGGAGACCACGTTGGACGCCATCGAAAAGCCGATGCCGATCGACCCGCCATTGGGCGACAGAATCGCAGTGTTCACCCCGATCACCGCCCCATCCATGTTGAACAGCGGTCCGCCCGAGTTGCCCCGGTTGATTGCAGCATCGGTTTGCAGATAGTCGTCATAGGTGCCCTGCAATTCGCGGCCCCGGGCAGAAACGATGCCCGGCAGACACCGAAAATCCCTGACCCAGCGGGTTGCCCATGGCGACAACCCAGTCACCAACGCGCATCAGATCAGAATTGCCGAAGGACACGAAGGGCAGCGGGTCGGGGCTTTCCACCTTCAGCAGCGCAATGTCGGTTTTGGTATCGGTCCCGACCAGTTTGGCCTCCAGCCGCTTGCCGGAAAAGAACTCGATCTCAATCTCATCGGCACCCTCGATGACGTGGTTGTTCGTCACGATATAGCCGTCTTCCGAAATCACGAAACCCGATCCAAGCGCCTCGGACCGGCGGGGTTCGTCGCCACCACCGCCGTTAGGGTTCTGAAATTCCTTGAAGAAATCCTCAAACGGGCTGCCTTCGGGCACCATCGGGCTGCCTTCGGTCGGGCTTGCGACCATGGCAGAGGTGGTGATGTTCACAACGGACGGGCTGATCTTATCGGCAAGATCGGCAAAACTTTCCGGCGCGGTTTGCGCGCGGGCCTGCAAAACCGGGGCAATGGCCAAAGCCACGCCAAGGCTGAGCGCCATCAAAAAGCGCGGGACCGGGCGCGCATCGGCAGCATCGGTCCGGGCAAGGGAAGCATGAGACAAGGGCGAACTCCTTTTGTTCGGGCGGCGCGGGTCGGGGCATCAGCGGTAAGGATGAGGCCGCGCGTCGGCTGCATCCAAACAGTTAGGCATTCGTTTGCGCAATGCAAACTCCGTCGCGCAGGCTCAATAGGATGTGAACGAAACCGATCGGCTGTAACAAACCCGATGGCGGTTAATTCGGGGTTAATCCCGCCAGATGCGACAGTGCAATCAACCCGGTGCCAAGCGCCAAGGCACACAGGCCAAGCATGCGGCGGCGGTCACGGGTCATGGCAGCAAAGGCGGCCAGAACCGCCTCTATACGCAAAGGGGCCAGCGCAAGCGCCAGCCCCTCGACCACCAGAACCAACCCGAAGGCCAGCAGGATCATGCTCATGGTGCGGGGGCCGCAGGTTCGGCGACCGGGGCTTTTTCCGTGCGCAGATAACTGAAGAACTCGCTGTCTGGCTGCATCACGATAGACGAATTGCCGCCCTTCAATGCGCGTTCATAGCTGGTCAGCGACCGGGTGAAGGCAAAGAATTCCGGGTCTTTGCCAAAGGCTTCGGCATAAACTCGGTTGCGTTCGGCGTCTGCCTCACCGCGCACGACTTCCGCCGTTTTGCGCGCCTCCGACGTCAGTTCCACCACGGTCCGGTCGGCGCTTGCCCGCACCCGTTGTGCGGCCTCGCCACCCCGGGCGATTTCATCCGCCGCTTCACGTTCCCGTTCGGCCCGCATCCGCGCAAAGGTGGCGGACAGGTTCTGTTCCGGCAGATCGGTGCGGGTCAGGCGCACGTCGATCACCTCGATCCCGAGGTTTTCCGACTGACGCCGCGCAATATCGCGGATCTGGTTCATCAGCCCGGTCCGGTCTTCTGACAGCACGCGGCTGGACGGCACCGACCCCAAGACTTCCTGAATGGCGGGGTTGATGATCCCCTCAAGCCGGCGCAGGCCCTGGCTTTCGCCACCCGCCCCGACCAATTCACGAAACGCCACCAGATCGACAATCCGCCAGCGGGCAAACGCATCGACCACCAGACGGCGATCATCCAGCATGGTCACTTCGATAGGCGTGGTTGGCAGGCCCAGAATGCGGTCGTCATAGGTGACAACCTCTTGGATCAGCGGGATTTTGAAGCCAAGGCCGGGTTCGGTTTTCACCTGTTTGACCTGACCGAATTGCAGCACAAGCGCCCGTTCGCGTTCATCCACGATGAACACGGACGAAAGGGCAGCGGCGACCACAATCGCTACGATGGGAAGGATAAGTGCGCTTTTCATCAGTTGGTCGCCCCCTGCGTCGTCGTGCCACCCGCCCCTTGGGCCGGGGCCATGCGGCCAAGTTCATTAAGCGGCAGGAACGGCACCACGCCCTGCCCTGCCTCGCCACCCGACACGCCGTCAAGAATGACCTTGTTCATGTCGCCCAGCACCTTTTCCATCGTCTCAAGATACAGCCGCTTGCGGGTGACCTCGGGCGCCTTCACGTATTCCTCGTAGACTGAAAGGAACCGGCTTGCCTCACCCTCTGCGGCGTTCACGGCCTGCGCGCGGTAGCCTTCGGCATCTTCCATCAGACGCGCGGCCTCGCCCCGTGCACCTGCGGTCACGCGGTTGGCATAGGCGTCGGCCTCTTTTTCCAGCCGGTCGCGTTCCTGCTGCGCGGCCTGCACCTCGCGGAAGCTGTCGATCACGTCGCTTGGCGGGGCGGCACGCTGCAGGTTGACCCGGATCACGCCGATGCCCGCATTATAGCTGTCCAGCGTCTGCTGCACCGCCAGTTGCAGGTCGGTCGCGATCACGCCGCGATCCCGGTTGAGGATGGGCGACAAGGCCGAGCGGGCGATAATATCGCGCATCGCCGATTCAGAAACGGCCCGGATCGTGTCGGTCGGGTCGGCAAGGTTGAACAGATAGGCCGAGGGGTCGGTGATGTTCCACACCACCTGAAAGCCGATATCGACGATGTTCTGATCGCGCGTCAGCATCAGGCCGGAATCGGTCGCCCCTTCCTGGCCCGCGCCGATATCAGTCGTGCGCTCCCCGGTGACCTGCACGATTTCGGCCTTCACCAGCGGCCAAGGCGCAAAGTTCAGACCCGGAGTGCCGATGGTCGAAAATTTGCCCAGAAACAGCTCAACTGACCGTTCTTCCGGCTTGACCGTGTAGAACGACATAAACCCCCACAGCGCCACGGCGGCCAATGCGCCAAGCGCCAGACCCTGTCTGGACACCAGCGGGCTGCCGGGTTCGCGCCCGCCACCACCACCGCCGCCATTGATGTTGCGGGACCGCCCACCCATCAATACGCGCAGTTGTTCCTGGCCTTTTTTCATAAGTTCGTCGATTTCCGGCATCTGCGGACCTTCACCCGGACGGCGCCCGCCCGGTTTGCGGTCGTCATCACGGCCGCCCTTTTCCCGATCATCCCCATTCGGGCCGCCACCGCCGCCCCATGGACCTCCGCTACCTGCCATTGATCAGAACCCTTTTCTTTATCTCGTTGTGTCTAAACTGGTCATTGAGGCCGAAAATTCAAGCGTCAACAGACCATTGCTAACCCTGCCGCACCGGTTTGCGCATCGTGACCAGTTCTTCCGCCATGGTCGGATGCACCGCAACCGTGCGGTCGAAGTCTTCTTTCGTGGCCCCCATGGTGATGGCAATGGCGGCAAGCTGGATCATCTCACCCGCATCGGGTGCGACGATATGACAGCCCAGCACGCGCCGGGTGGCTTTGCTGACGATCAGTTTCATCAGCACCCGGTCGGGACTGCCGATGAACGCGGTGCGCATCGGGCGGAAAGAGGCGGCGTAAACCTCGATCTCCTCTTGCGCCTGTGCGGCTTCCTCGGACAGGCCAACCGACCCGAGTTCCGGCTGGGTAAATACCGCCGAGGCGATCAGGTCATGGCTGAATTTGGTGGGCACGCCGCGAAACACCGTGTCGGCAAAGGCATGGCCTTCGCGGATGGCCACCGGCGTCAGGTTTACTCGGTCGGTCACATCGCCCACGGCATAGATCGAGGGCACGGCGGTCTGGCTGTAGTCATCGACGACGATCTGGCCGTTGCGGCCAAAGCTGACGCCCAAATCCTCCAGCCCCAAGCCTTTGGAGTTGGGTTTGCGGCCCGTGGCATACAGCACCACGTCAAATTCCGCGGCCGACCCGTCGGTGGCAACGGCGGTGATGCCAGTCGCCGATTTTTCCAGCCGGATCACATCGGTGCCGCAGCGGATGGCAATGCCGCGCGTCTGCATCGCCGTAGCGACCATCCCCCGGGCTTCATCATCAAAGCCGCGCAGGATTTGCGCGCCACGGTAATACTGGCTGACCTCGGCCCCCAACCCATGCAGAATGCAGGCAAATTCCGACGCGATATAGCCGCCGCCCACCACCAGTACCCGCTTGGGGAAGCTGTCCAGATGGAACACCTCGTTTGAGGTGATGGCCAGTTCCGCCCCCGGAATGTCGGGCACAAAAGGCCAGCCGCCGGTGGCGATCAGGATGTGCTTGGTGGTGAAGGTCTGGCCCGTCGCCAGCCGCACGGTGTGGGGATCGACCACCACGGCGCGGGTGTCGTGGATGATCACGCCTGCGTTTTGCAGCGTGGACCGATAGGCGTTTTCCAATCGGGTCAGTTCATGGTCCAACTGGCCGCGAAAGCGGGGCCAGTCAAAGCGGCCGATCTGCGCATCCCAGCCGTAAGCCTGCGCTTCGGCCACGGCACCCGGAAAGCTGCTGGCAAACACCATCAGCTTTTTGGGCACGCAGCCCCGGATCACGCAGGTGCCGCCCATCCGGCTTTCTTCGGCCAGCCCCACCTTCGCGCCACCTTCGGACGCGGCGATCCGGGCCGCGCGCACACCGCCCGACCCGCCACCGATCACGAACAGGTCATAGTCGAACTCCATGCCGTCAGTCCCCCAGATCGGCAAAGATGTTGTCCGAGGGCGCAAATTCCACCCGGTCATCCTCGGTCTGGCCGGTGTTGATGTCGCGCACCGTCACCCGCCCGTCGCCATGGCCGATCACCACGATATCGCAGATGTCGATGAACAGCCCGTTTTCCACCACGCCCGGAATCTGGTTCAGCACCAGCGCCAACTGGCGCGGGTTGCTGATGCGATTCAGGTGCAGGTCGATGATATAATTCGACTCGTCGGTGACAAGCGGGCGGTCGCCGTTCATCCGCAGGCTGCATTCGCGCCCCATCACATCCAGCGAGACAAGCGTTTCCTCGATCAGCGCCTTGGTGGTCTGCCAGCCAAAGGGGATCACCTCGACCGGCAGGGGAAAGGCCCCCAGTTGCGCCACTTCCTTGGCGGCATCGGCGATCACCACCATCTGATCGCTGGCGGTGGCCACGATCTTTTCCTGCAACAGCGCCGCCCCGCCACCCTTGATCAGGTTCAGGCCGGGGTCAAATTCATCGGCCCCGTCGATGGTCAGGTCCAGCCATTTCACCTCGTCCAGCGTGGCGATCTGGATACCGACCTGCCGCGCCAGTTGTGCCGTGCGGGTCGAGGTTGGCACACCGATCACCCGCAGGCCTTCTTCGCGCACGCGTTCGCCCAGAGCAGCGCACCATCCATGCGGCGGTAGACCCGGTGCCAAGCCCCAGCTTCATGCCATCTTCGACAAATTCCACCGCACGTTTGGCGGCCACGAATTTTGCCTTGTCGATGGGGGAAAGGTCGGCGGGCATGGCAGTCTCCTTCTTTTGCCCCCCGCTTATAGCAAACACCGCCTTGGGTGCGAGGGGCAAAAGCGCCGGATGAACCCGGATGCGTCAGGCGGCGCTTGCCAGCCTGTCCACCACCTGCTGCACTTCTGGAACAGTAACCAGCCCGTCAGAATTGCCGTCAAAGCCCAGCACGGCGCGGGCGGATTGGGCGGCACGTTCATCAAAAGCCTCCAACGCCTCAGCCGCCGCAAATGCGGTGATCTCGGCCACATTTGCCGTACCATCGGCATCGGCATCTGCCCGCGCCAGCAAGGCCCGCATCCGCCCGCGTTGCGAGGCCGAGGCCGCCCCCGCCGCCACCTGCATTTCCTCTGCCGTCACCGCCCCGTCGCCATCCAGATCGCCCGCCAGCAATCGCCGCAGCACCGAGGCCCGCGCCCCTGCCCGTTCCAGCGCGATGAACCTTTCCACACCCGCCGCATCAATGCCTGCCGTCCCGCCAAAGCCGTAGATCAGCGTGGCCGCATCGTCGATAAACCGGTCCGGGTTGGCCTTGATCCGCTTGGCCAACGCCTCTGGCACCGCCTGCGCCTGTGCGGTCAGGCCAAAGAGGCTGGCGATCAGCGCCACGATCACAAACAGGTGCATCCTGATTCTCCATTTGTTCCTAAGCACAGCTTGACCGCAGCAAGGTTAAGGATGTGTAAAGACCCATCAGGACGGAGGCCCAGATGTATACCCTTCACGCAATGCCCGATTCCGCATCGACCATCATCCGTATCGCGTTGGAGGAAATGGGCGTCGCCTGCACCATGCGCGCACTGAACCGCGAGGCGGGCGATCTGGACAGCCCCGCCTACCGCGCGATCAGCCCGTTCGGGTTGGTGCCGGTGCTGGAAACCCCAGATGGGGCGATTTTTGAGACCGGGGCGATTTTGCTGTGGCTGGCAGACCGCCACTCCACCCTGGCGCCCGCCATCGCAAGCCCCGAGCGGGCCTCGTTCATGGCGTGGTTCATGTTCGTCGCCAATACTTTGCACCCCACCGCCATGGCGCTGATCTACCCCGACCGCCCGGCAGGCGAGGCGGCGGCCACTGCTGCCATCGCGATCGCTCACGACCGCCTGCGCGACCAACTGCGCCATCTGGACCGCGCCCCGCTTGGGGATGACCCGTCGATCCTGACGATATATATCGCCGTCCTGCTGCGCTGGATTGCGGCGTTTGCGGCCGATCCGGCCTTTGCCATCAATGCTGCGGATTTCCCCAACCTTGCCGCCCTGGCCCGCGCCTTGGAACAACGGCCCGCAATCGCAGCGATTGCAGAGAATGAAGGCCTTGGCCCCACGCCCTTCACCGCCCCTTAGCGCCTTTGCCCCGATCTGAGTCGTATTCAGGCTGGCCCATCCCCCCATCTGGCCATAGCACTAGGCGCAGGTCATAAGGACGCGCGCTCATGTTTCTTTCGGTTTTCGACATGTTCAAGATCGGGGTTGGCCCCTCGTCCTCGCACACCATGGGGCCGATGGTGGCGGCGGCCCGGTTTCTGGACCTGCTGCGCCACAGCCCGTTTCAGGCGCATGGCTTGCGCGCGTCGCTGCATGGCAGTCTGGCCTTTACCGGGGTTGGCCATGCGACCGACCGGGCCACGATCCTTGGGCTGGCCGGGTTCGAACCCGCCACCTATGACGCCGAAAAGGCAGAGGCAGCTCTCGACCAGATCAAGGCCACCCGCACCATCACCCCGCCCGGCCTTGGGGTGCTGGCGTTTGATCCCGGTCGCGATCTGCTGTTCGACTATGGCCCCGCCCTGCCCGGCCATGCCAACGGCATGATCCTGAAAGCGACGGACCGCCAAGGCGACGTGATCTTGCAGGAAACCTACTATTCCATCGGGGGGGGCTTTGTGCTGACCGATGCCGAGATGCAGGCCAAGGGTGGGTCCGCCGCCCGCGCCCGCGCCGATGTGCCCTATCCGTTTGAGACAGCAGAAGAAATGCTGGCAATGGCGAAAGCCTCGGGCCTGTCGATTGCCGCGATGAAACGCGCGAATGAGCTGAAGTTCCGTTCTGCGCATGAACTGGACAGCGGCATCATGCGGGTGTGGCAGGTCATGACTGACTGCATCAGCCGGGGGATGGAAGGCACGGGCATCCTGCCCGGTGGCTTGAAGGTGCGCCGCCGCGCCAAGGGCATCCATGACGCGCTGATGGCCGAACGCGGGCTGAACATGACGCCGCCGCATACGATCAACGACTGGATGAGCCTGTATGCCATGGCGGTGAACGAGGAAAACGCGGCAGGGGGTCAGGTGGTGACCGCCCCGACCAACGGGGCTGCAGGCGTGATGCCTGCGGTGGTGCGCTATTACCTTGACCATGTGCCCGGTGCCACCATCAGCCGTGTGCCGGACATGATGCTGACTGCCGCTGCCATCGGCGGGCTGGTCAAACACAACGCCAGCATTTCAGGTGCCGAATGCGGCTGTCAGGCCGAGGTGGGGTCCGCGGCGGCGATGGCCGCTGCGGCATTGGCAGCGGTTCTGGGCGGCACGCCGGAACAGGTGGAAAACGCGGCGGAAATTGCACTGGAACACCATCTGGGCATGACCTGCGACCCGGTCAAAGGGCTGGTGCAGGTGCCCTGCATCGAACGCAACGGGCTGGGGGCGATCAAGGCGGTGTCGGCGGCCAGTCTGGCGCTGCGTGGCGATGGTATTCATCTGGTCAGCCTCGACGTCTGCATTGAAACCATGCGCCAGACCGGCCGCGACATGCATGAGAAGTATAAAGAGACCTCGCTTGGCGGTCTGGCGGTGAATGTGCCCAACTGCTGAGGCGGTTTCGGCCGAATATGCTTTACACAAGTTTAAGGCTGCATAGAGTCGGCGAAATTCACGCCAGACGCGAGTACCAGCCATGCCCCCCATCATCGGCACCCAGAACCCGGATGTGCTGTATGGCACCCTGATGGCAGACAGTATCGCAGGGCTGGGGGCTGACGATCTGATCTATGGCTTTGACGGCAATGACACGCTGAACGGGGCCGATGGCGATGACATCCTTTATGCAGGCTCTGGCGACGATAGCATTTTCGGCGGCGCGGGTGAGGATATCATCTTTGGTCAGTCGGGGATCGACACCGTGTCCTACGAACTGGCCACTGCGGCGGTCTGGCTTGATCTGGGCAATCCGGGGCTGTCATCTGGGGATGCGGGCGGTGATGTTTTCACCTCAATCGAACGGTTTCGCCTGACTGGGTTTGGTGACACCTTCGTCGGCACGTCGCTTGCGGATTATGTCGAAGGCGACGCGGGCAATGACACGCAGTGGGGCCAGTTGGGCAATGATCAACTGTTTGGCGGGCTAGGTGACGATGTTTTGTCGGGCGGGCTTGGCAATGACACGCTGTCAGGTGGGTCGGGCACCGACATTGCGTCTTACAGCGATAGCCTAGACAACATGCGGTTGGATCTGGCCAATATGGGCACCTCCTCGGCGGATGCTGCGGGCGATGTTTATATTTCGATCGAAGGTTACGCGCTTGGGCTTGGCCATGATGAGGCTTTTGCAACCAACACGGCCACCCTGTTCCGGGGCAATCTGGGGGATGACACGCTGACGGGCGGCAATGGCGCCGACAGTCTGTACGGCGAAGAGGGCAGCGACCACCTGATCGGCGGCGCGGGCAACGACCTGCTGGTCGCGGGGGATGAGGACAATCCCGAACTGGTGTTTGAGATCAACCCCTCCGCCATTGGCGGCGCGCTGTTTGGCGGCAATGGCAATGACAGTTTGCTGGGCAGCAATATGGGTGACAGCCTGAATGGCGATGCGGGCAATGACAGCCTTACGGGCGCTGCGGGCAATGACACCCTGTCAGGCGGCACCGGTAATGACACGCTGAACGCGGGCGCGGGCAATGATCTGCTGTTTGGCGATGTGGGCACCGACAGCCTGATCGGCGGAGATGGTTTTGACACAGTGTTTTACACCCGCGCCGTGGCGTTCAACGCGGCAAATGCGGCGCTCTCGACCAGCGACGCGCTTGGCGATGTGCTGAGCGGGGTGGAGAGGATCACCCTGCAAGGCGCCAACAGCACCTATACCGGGGCGGCGATTGCCCGCGAGGTGGTGTTTCAAGCCAGTGGCGGGCGGATGCGGCCCGGGGCCGGGGCGGAAACCGTGGTGGGCAGCCTGTCCGATGTGGCGGTGGATTATACCAGTGCCGCCTCGGCCCTGCGGCTGACCGGCAGCGGCACCACGATGACCGGAGAGTTGGCGGCGGCGGGCGATGTGCTGACCGGGGTGGGCAGCCTGACGCTTGGCCGGTTTGGCGATACCATCACGCTGACCACCGCCATTGCGGGCATGGGGCGGTTGTATGGGGGGGCAGGGAATGACAGCGCCACCGTCGCCGCCAACACAGCCAATCTGTATGGTGGCACTGGCAACGACACCATCATCGGGTCCATCGCGGGCGGCAGTCTTGCCACGCCCCGTATCATTGCGGGCGATGCGGGCAACGATCTGATCTCGCTGACGCGTGCCAGTGGCGCTGCGACCGACGGCTTTCGCATGGATGGCGGCAATGGCAATGACACCCTGATTGCCATGGGCGGCACCGAGGCCGCACCCGTGGTGCTGGACGCCACCCTGCTGGTCTATGGTGGTACGCAATCTGACACCGTAACCCTGTTTGCCAGCAGCCTGACCGCCTATGGCGGCACCGGCAATGATACGATGTCAGCAACCGGGGCAGATGTGTTGATCCCGGGGGCGGCCATTCTGGTGTCGGGGGATGATGGCAACGATCACCTGAGCCTGACGGCGGCTTACGGGCAGGCTTCGGGCGGTCTGGGCAATGATGTGCTGGTGGGGGTGAACACCGCCGATCTGGCGCAGATCTCGCTGTTTGGTGGCAGCGGCAACGACAGCGTGACGAGCGCGGGGTCTGCCGTGCTGATGGGCGGCGATGGCAATGACACGCTGATGGCCTCGGGATGGACCCTGACCGCCGATGGCGGCACCGGCGATGATCTGGTGACGGTGCAGGCGCAGGTGGCCGAGGCCGCCGTGATCCATCTGCGGGGGGGCGCAGGAAACGATGTGCTGACCCTGACCGCCACGCTGGACACGCCCGACAGCCTGCTGCGCCCGTCTGTCGCGGAATTTGACGGCGGCAGTGGCAATGACCTGCTGAATGGCACCGCCCCGATCACCGACGGGGCGACCTTGCTGTTCAGCGAGGTGTTCGTGTTTGACGCAGGCTGGGGCGTCGATACCATCACGGGGTTTGACGATGGCACCGACCTGATCCGCATCACCGGCGGCGTGGCGTTTGGCGACCTTGCGATTGCGGCGCTTGGCGGCGGCAGCCTGATCAGTCTTGGCGGCAGCAGCATAGAGGTGGCGGGCATTGCCCCCGCCAGCCTGACAGCGGCGGATTTCCTGTTTCTATAAAGCTCCGTAGCGCCGCAAACGAAGCCGGCATGCCGCTTTTCGGCGGGACGCCGCGCGTTGCCACGGGTAGTCACACGGGATGAAAGACGATCGTATCCTTTCCGGCATGGCCCTGATGCTGGCGTTCTGTGTGCTGGCACCGATGCTGGACGTGTCGTCAAAACTGGCGGCGCAGGCGGGCAGTCCGGTGGGGCAGATCACGACGGCGCGCTTTCTGGTGCAGGGTGCGCTGATGCTGCCTGTCCTGCTGCTGATGCGGGTGGATTGGCGGCTTTCCCCGCGAGCGCTGCTGCTGATCGCGCTGCGGGCGGTGTTCTTGATCCTGTCCACCTTCAGCTTTGTGTCGGGTTTGGTGGTGATGCCGGTGGCCGATGCCTTGGCGATTGCCTTTGTCGAACCCTTCATTCTGCTGATCATGGGCCATCTGATCTTTGGCGATGAGGTTGGGCCCCGTCGCATTGCGGCCTCGGTCGTCGGGTTTGGCGGGGCCTTGCTGGTGATACAGCCATCCCTCGCGGCCTTTGGACTGGTGGCCCTGTGGCCACTGGGCACCGCGTTCTTCTTTGCGGCCTACATGCTTGTCACCCGCGCGATTGCCGCCAATGCGCATCCGGTGGCGATGCAGTTTCATACCTCCTGGACCGGGCTTGCGATGTGCCTGCCGGTGATGTGGGCGTTTGACGGATCGGGGATCGGCCCACTGGACCCGGTGATGCCGCAGGGCCTGATCTGGCTGTGGCTGGTGGGGGTAGGGTTCTGGGCGGCGATCAGCCATATCTGCATGACCTATGCCCTGAAATTCGCGCCCTCGGCCACGCTGGCCCCGCTGCATTATCTGGAGATCGTGGCGGCGGTTGCGCTTGGCTATGCCATCTTCGGCGATTTCCCGAATACCCTGACCTGGGCCGGGATCGCGATCATCGTCGGCTCGGGGCTTTACATCATCTACCGCGAACGCCTTACAGCGCGGGCAAGGGCCATGGCGGTCTAAGCCCCGTCAGCCCGGTTATGGCCGCATCCAGCCGCGCGCGGGGCAGGATCACCAGCATGCCGGGCGCGTCAAAGCGCAGGTGGACATCGCGCGCCACGGCCCGGTTAGAGGTGCCGATCATCCCATCCGGCGCAAAGCCGATGCCCTGCAACGGCCATTCCAGCCCCTGACTGCTGCCGGTCACCTGAGCCATCGGGAACAGCGACACCCGGTCGCCCACGGACAGCCGCAGGTGCAGTTCCGGGGGGGCCGCAAACACCACATCCTGCGGGCCGATCACCACACAGGCGGTTCCCACATGCCGCACAAGGGCGTTGAACACCGCAAGCCCATGATCCAGCCGCGCGCCGGTAAACCCCAGCCCCAGCACGAAGGGTGCCGATACCGACCGCAGCGCCTTGTCAAAATCGGTGGTTTCCTGTTCCGCCATCAGATGCACCGCGCCATCGGCCATCGCACCTCGCGCGGCATCCGATATGCTGTCCATATCGCCGATCACCGCCTGCGGCTGCTGCCCCCGGGCCAAGGCGCGATCGGCCCCGCCGTCGGCCGCCACCACCATCGGCGCACGGCGCAGCGCCGTTGCCAGATCGCGCCCGGACACCGGACCACCGCCAACCAGCGTTATCCCGCAGCAGGATTGGACAATCGGTTGATTCATGCGGATACTGTTCCCAATTAAGGCAAAGGCTTCGGTTCGAGGACACAAACAATCCTTCAAATCACCCTCGTCTGTCCACGGATTCGAACAAAGCGTGGGTAATCTAGGGCGACCAGAATTGCGAGAGGCACGCATCCGATGATCGGGGCTAGCAAAATCCTTACGGTATCCTATGGCACCTTCAGCTGCACGCTGGAAGGCTTTGACGAACCGTTCAATACGATGAAGGCGATTGCGGAATATTTCCGTGATCTCGCCGCCGAAGACCGCTATTTCGGGGCCGAACCGCCAACGCCCGATGCAGCCATGCTGCACCGGATTGCCGAACGAGAGATTCAGCGTAGGGTCGAGGCCAAGATAGAGGCCAATGGCGTGGTGCTGCGGGCAGGCGATGTGGACACGTCTGTTCCGCAAACGCCCCGCCCCGCCCCGCCACAGCCCGAGATGCTGGCCGCACCCGAACTGCCGGCCGCGCCAATTGAAGAATTTGCAAGCACCCCGCCTCAGGACAGCGCGTTCCCCGAGGCGATGTCAGACCCGGTTGCCGTTGCCCCCGCGCCAATGGTCCCGACTGTTTCCGCCACCATCCCCGAAGGCGTTGCCGCGAAACTGGCCCGCATCCGTCAATCGGTGGCAGCCCCGCTTGTGGTTCCTACCGTCGTTCCGGCTGTGGTGGACGCGCCCGATCTGGTGGCCGATGTCGTGTTGCCCGATCTGGTCGCCGCCAATCTTGGGCTGCCCGAACCAGCGCAGCCCGACCCGGCGTTCGCCGAACCTGCTTTGGCCGAACTGGCGTTGCCGGATGACGACTATTCCGAGGATGAACACGCAACCACGGCGCAGTCCGATTTCGCCCCGCTCAGCTTTGCACCAGACAGCGACGCGGCGGTTGATTTCGCACAGCATGATTTTGCCCAGGATGATCTTGGCCCAGCCGATTTCGCGGATACCGATTTCGCTGATGCCGATACCACATCCGAACCCGCAGGCATAAACACAGCCACCCTGACCGAGCCTGATCTGATTTTGGGCCAGGACTTTGATGCAGATGATCTCGATCCCGAAGATCTGGCTGATCTGGCCGCACTGGACGGCGACCTGTCCCCTGTTGACAGTGACGCCCGCCCGTTGCCCGACACCACCGCCCCCGCTGATCTGGCCGAACTGGCCGCTGGCGATGATGATCAGGCCGCGTCGGACGATGATATGATCGGGGCTTTGACGGCCTCGCTTGGCGACAAACCTGCGCCTGAGATGGCCAAGGACGACGCATCGGCAGACCTGCCCGAAGCGGATGCTCCCTCGCTGGACGATGATATCCTTGGCGCAATGGCCGCTTCGCTCGCGGAACCGGCCACCGTCGATGCCGAGCCTGCGACAGTTGACGCGGACGCCGCGCCTGCTTTGGACGACCTGTCAGACCTGATCTCGACCCTGTCGGGCGGCACTGCAGACGATATGCTGCCGGGTGACGTGTCCGAAACGGCCCCGGCCTTTGAACCAACCGGCTTTGACTTCGCCGACTTTGAAGATGAACCCGTGGCCGACAGCCTTGATCCGTTGGCCGACACCTCCGTCGCAGACCTGTTCGCCGACGATCCCGAAATGGATATGGCTGACGACGCATTCTTTGCCGCCCAACCTGCGGACCCGGTCGCTGCTCTGGTGACGGATGCGCCCGAGGCTGACGCCATCGTTTTGCCAGCCGAGCCGCTTGTCGCAGACAAGGCGCAGCGCGCCCGTGCCCGGGTGATCAAAATCCGCCGTGCCGATGCCCCTGCGTTGCCCCCGGCATCGCAAACGGCAGACCTGTCGCCCGAGGCGGAAGCTGCTCTTCAGGCCGAACTCGGCGATCTGACCCGCGATTCCGCCACGGAACTGACCAAACCGGAAGCTGCGGCCCCGCACGACGCGGGCCGGATGATGGACCCTGCGGCTGAAGATGCTGCTGTTGCCCGTCTGCTGCGTCAGGCCGATACCGAAATGGCGGTCGATGAAAATCGCCGTCGCCTGTCGGCCATCGCCCATCTGAAGGCTGCGGTCGCCGCCACCGTTGCCGACCGCAAGGTCGGCGCCCCCACCGGCCCGTCCGAAGAACAGCGCATCGACCCCTACCGCGAAGATCTTGCCCGTGCCGTCCGCCCGCAGCGCCCGCGCAGCGAATTGCCCCGCGCAGCGCAAGATCGCCCGGCAGGCGACCGGCCCGCGCCGTTGGTGCTGGTGTCGGAACAGCGCATCGACCGCGCGGCTGCTCCCGTCTCGGCCCCCGTTGCAGCCCCTGCCGCCGCTGGACTTGTGGTCCGCCCGCGCCGGATCAGCAGCTCTGCCCCGGCCCAAGCCGAAATGCGCACCCTCACGGCGCAGCGCCCTGCACCGCTGGACCTTGACGAAGAAGAAGAGGAAGACACCGACAACATCTTTGCTGATGCCAAAGGTTTCGCCGAATTTGCCGAACGGCTGGGGGCCACCCATCTGCCCGACCTGATGGAAGCCGCCGCCGCCTATGTGGCCTGTGTTGAAAAGCGCGAGCATTTCAGCCGCCCGCAACTGATGCGCCGTATCGGCGCTTTGGGCGCGCCGGGGGAACTCAGCCGGGAAGACGGTCTGATCAGCTTTGGCACCCTGCTGCGCAATGGCCGTTTTGCCAAAGTGCGGCGCGGGCAATATGCCCTGTCCGAAGACAGCGACTATCTGGCGGAAGCCAAGCGCATCGCGAAGTAAAGGCCTGAGATAAAATGGAAAAGGCGGAAGGGTCACACCCTTCCGCCTTTTTCTATTGGTCTGGCTGTTCGGCGGCGGGTAAATCCGGGTCCGGTTGCCCCACGCCCTTAAACACAAACTTGAACGGCATCATCCAGATGAACCCAAGGCCCACATAGATCAGCAGTTCCGCCCAGATCGGCGGGCGATCCAGCAGCCCCACAATCGTGACCGCCGCCACGATGTAGACCGGCAACCCCACCAGCAAGATCACCAGCGCCAGCCTGCGGCGGGCCTTATAGCTTAGCGCCATTCGAAACCTCAGTCGGCAAACGGATCGGTCACGAGGATCGTATCATCCCGCTCCGGCGAGGTGGAAAGTAGCGCGACCGGGCATTGGATCAACTCCTCGATCCGCCGCACATATTTGATCGCCGCCCCCGGCAGATCGGCCCAAGACCGCGCCCCTGCGGTGTTGTCCGACCAGCCTTCCATTTCCTCATAAATCGGGGTGCAGCGCGCCTGCTGGTCGGCGGCGGTCGGCAGATAATCCAGCCTCACCCCGTCCAGATCATAGCCCACACAGATTTTCAGCACCGGGAACCCGTCCAGCACATCCAGTTTCGTCAGCGCAATGCCGTTGACGCCCGAGGTCGCGCAGGTCTGCCGCACCAGCACCGCATCAAACCAGCCGCAGCGGCGTTTGCGGCCTGTGACGGTGCCAAACTCATGCCCCCGCTCGCCCAACCGCTCGCCATCGGCATCCTTCAGTTCTGCCGGGAAAGGGCCTTCGCCAACACGGGTGGTGTAGGCCTTGACGATCCCCAGCACAAAATCAATCGCCCCCGGCCCAAGGCCGGTGCCGGTCGCCGCCTGCCCCGCGATCACGTTGGAACTCGTCACAAACGGATAAGTGCCAAAGTCGATGTCCAGAAGTGCGCCCTGCGCGCCTTCGAACAAGATGCGCTTGCCCGCCCGGCGCGCGTCGTTCAGCACCTTCCACACAGGCTTGGCATAGGGCAGCACCTGCGGCGCAATCGCGCGCAAGGCCTCCAGCAAGGCTGCACGGTCAATCGGCTCGATCCCCAGACCCCGGCGCAGCGCGTCATGGTGGCCCATCAGGCGGTCCACCCGGGTTTCCAGCGTGGTCTCATCGGCGAGGTCTGCCACCCGAATGGCGCGACGGCCCACTTTATCCTCATAGGCCGGACCAATGCCCCGCCCGGTGGTGCCGATCTTGGCCACCCCGGTCTGGCCTTCGCGGGCCCGGTCCAACTCGCCATGAATCGGCAGAATCAGCGAGGCATTCTCCGCGATCATCAGATTTTCCGGCGTGATATCAACGCCCTGCCCGCGCAGCTTTTCAATCTCCATGATCAGGTGCCACGGGTCCAGCACCACGCCGTTGCCGATGACCGACAGCTTGCCACCGCGCACGATGCCGCGATGGCAGCAGGCTCAGCTTGTAAACCTTGCCATCAATGACCAGCGTGTGACCCGCGTTGTGGCCGCCCTGAAAGCGCGCGATCACATCGGCGCGTTCGGACAACCAGTCCACGATCTTTCCTTTCCCCTCGTCCCCCCACTGGGCTCCGACGACGACGACATTGGCCATGGCATACCTTTGTGATTTGGAAAAACCGCTTGTGCTATAGCGGGCGGGGCGTCCCGGCGAAACAGCTATTTTGCCAGCGGCCTTGCGGCAGAGCGGTCATTCATGGCACCGATGGGAAAACGAACAAAGGGGCAAACCATGGGAATTTTATTGCGTTGGCTGGGGGCATTCGTGCTGCTGGCGGCCACCTTCAACCCGACGCCGTGGAATTATGTCACATGGGTGCAAGCCAACTGGGCGACCCAAATGCCGCTGGCGGTGTTTCTGGGGCTCCTGCTTTTGGTGGGCTTCATCGTCTACACCGTGGCCACCATGCGCTCCATCGGCCTGATCGGCGTGGTCCTGATCACGGCGATCTTTGGGGCGGGCCTGTGGGTGCTGGTGGACTGGGGCGTGATCAGCACGGCGAATTCCGACCTGAACACATGGGCGGCACTGGTGGCCATGTCACTTGTCCTCGGCATTGGCCTGTCATGGGCCAGCCTGCGCCAACGCCTGTCGGGGCAAGCCACGGTGGATGAGGTGGACCACTGATGTTCCTCTACATCACTCTCGGCACCAATGACCTCGCCCGCGCCATCCGGTTTTACGACCCGGTGCTGGCGACCCTTGGCCTTGCCCGCCGCGCGACCGAGCCTGATGAGGCAGGCTACGGTGCCTCGGACGCCCCCCGCTGCAGTCTCTGGGTGACCAGACCCTATGACGGCCGGCCCGCCAGCATCGGCAACGGCTCGATGCCCGCCTTCACCGCCCCCACCCGCGCGGCGGTCGATGCGTTCCACACCGCAGCCCTCGCCCATGGCGGCACTGACGAAGGCAAACCCGGCCTGCGCCCGCATGGCCCGTCCTTTTACGCGGCCTACGTCCGCGACCCCGACGGCAACAAACTCAGCGCGGTCTGCGAAGGCTGACGCCCAATCCACCAGTTCCACCCGGCGAAAGCCTCCACAGCCCCGCCAGTTTGCTCTTTTCCAAATACTCCCCCCGGAGGGTCCGCCCCCCTCCGCCAATCCCCGTCCCTCGGCACCCATCCCGTGGCAACGCCGCCGAGCGGGGGCTCGATGCCCCCCGAGGCGGCCCCCGTCCCTCAATCACCGAAGGGCTTGCGCCCCTGCCCCCCACAGCCTAGATAGGCGCGTCATTGCCCGGAAAGACCCCAATGGAAAACGTCATCCTCACCGTCCACCTGATCCTTGCCCTGCTGTTGATCGGGGTGGTGTTGCTGCAACGATCCGAAGGTGGTGGTCTGGGCATGGGCGGCGGCGGTGGCGGCGCGATCTCGGCACGCGGGGCTGCGACCGCGCTGACCAAGCTGACGTGGATTTTCGCCATTGGCTTTATCATCACCTCGATCACGCTGACGGTGCTTGCCGCCAAAGATGCAGCCTCGGGCTCGGTCGTCGATCAGATCGGCGGGACGGCCACCCCGGCCGATGCGCCTGCAACCCCGGCCCCGCTTGGGTCGGATCTGCTGCCGCCTGCCCCGGCTGATGCACCCGCCACCCCGCCCCGTGCGGACGCTGCCCCGGCGGAAACGACAGCCCCGGCAGGAACGGCGGCGCCTGCCGAAACGACGGCTCCGGCAGAAACCACGGCACCGGCAGACACCACCGCCCCCGCCACCGGGACACCGGCACCTGCCGCGCCAAGCAACTAAGTCCAGCCACAATCCTTTGACCTCACAGGGGACGGATCGACAGCATCTAGCGGTGCTGTTGCGCAATCGGCTTGGCTGCGTTATATCCCAAATCCCGTGATGCAGTGATTCCGCAGGTGCGAATCGCCGCCCCTTAACCAGCACGGGAGCCCCCATGGCGCGCTACATTTTCATCACCGGCGGCGTGGTTTCCTCGCTTGGCAAGGGCCTCGCCTCGGCGGCTCTGGGGGCCTTGTTGCAGGCCCGGGGCTACACCGTGCGGCTGCGCAAACTGGACCCCTACCTCAACGTCGATCCCGGCACGATGTCGCCCTTCGAACATGGTGAGGTGTTCGTGACCGACGATGGCGCGGAAACCGACCTCGATCTGGGCCATTATGAACGGTTCACGGGCGTGTCGGCGCGTCAGACCGACAGCGTTTCATCGGGACGCATCTATTCCAACGTGCTCGAAAAAGAACGGCGCGGCGATTACCTCGGCAAGACCATTCAGGTGATCCCGCATGTCACCAATGAGATCAAGGATTTCCTCAAGATCGGCGACGATGAGGTTGATTTCATGCTGTGTGAAATTGGCGGCACGGTCGGCGACATCGAAGGCTTGCCGTTCTTTGAGGCGATCCGCCAGTTCGGCCAGGACCGCAAGCGCGGCCAGTGCATCTTCATGCACCTGACCCTGCTGCCCTACCTCGCCGCATCGGGCGAGTTGAAAACCAAGCCCACTCAGCATTCGGTCAAGGAACTCCGCTCCATCGGCCTGCAGCCCGATGTGCTGGTCTGCCGGTCGGAACATCCGATCCCGGAAAAGGAAATCGCCAAGATCGCGCTGTTCTGCAACGTGCGCCCCGAGGCGGTCATTCCCGCCTATGATCTGAAGTCGATTTACGAGGCCCCGCTGGCCTATCACCGTGCGGGCCTTGATCAGGCGGTGCTGGATGCCTTTGGCATCTCGCCCGCGCCCAAACCGAACCTCGCGCGCTGGACCGATGTGATGGACCGGCTGAACAACGCCGAAGGCACCGTGCGGGTGGCGATTGTCGGCAAGTATACCCAGCTTGAAGACGCCTATAAGTCGATTGCCGAGGCCTTGACCCATGGCGGCATGGCCAACCGCACCCGCGTGAAGGCCGAATGGTTTGATGCCGAAATCTTTGAGCGCGAAGACCCTGCCCCCTATCTGGAACCCTTCGACGCCATCCTCGTGCCCGGCGGTTTTGGCGAACGCGGCACCGAGGGCAAGATCAAGGCCGCACAGTTTGCCCGGGAAAAGCGCGTGCCCTATCTGGGCATCTGTCTGGGCATGCAGATGGCGGTGATCGAGGCCTCACGCAATCTGGCCGGTCTGGCCGATGCCGGGTCCGAGGAGTTCGACCACGAGGCCGGGGCGAAACGCTTTACCCCGGTGGTCTATCACCTGAAGGAATGGGTGCAGGGCAACCATGTCGTGGCCCGCAAACTGGGCGATGACAAGGGCGGCACCATGCGTCTGGGGGCCTATTCCGCCACCTTGGCGGCAGGGTCGCGGGTTGCAAGCGTGTATGGAACCACCGCCATCGAGGAACGCCACCGCCACCGCTATGAGGTGGATATCCAGTACCGCGACCAGCTTGAATCCTGCGGGCTGATTTTCTCTGGCATGTCCCCCGATGGCCGCCTGCCCGAGATTGTCGAGGTCAAGGACCACCCGTGGTTCATTGGTGTGCAGTTCCACCCGGAGCTGAAATCCAAACCCTTCGCCCCCCACCCCCTGTTCGCCGATTTCGTGCGCGCAGCGATTGAGGGGGCGAGGCTGGTGTAGGGAAGACGTCCCGACGTGGGACGTTATTTTTACAGTGAAAATCAGTGGCTTGATCCGTCGTTTTAGGGAAGTGTTCACCAACTTTCGGACGGTGGGTCAAAAGGCAACATCTGGCAGCGGTTGAGTCCGCTACCACCTTTTGAAATCTTGAACCAACTGCGGCCACCGGTTGTCTCAGACACTGACGCCACAAGACGGCATAGGGCGGGGCGCGCCCCGCCCTACACCCGAAACCCGTCGGGCACCGTATCGTGCCCGTCCAGCACCAGATCGGCCATCACTTCGGCCACTTTCGGGGCCATGCCGAAGCCGATCTTGAAGCCGCCGTTGGCCACAAACGCCCCCGCCCGCCCCGGCCAAGCCCCCAGCAAGGGCGCGCGGGATTTGGCACGGGGGCGGATGCCGGACCAGCGGGCCACCACCGCTGCCCCTGCCAGCACGGGCAGCGCCGCGACCGCGCGGGCGTGCAGGGCACCCAACTGATCATCCACCTCGTCATGTGTCCAGACAGTCTCGGATGTGGATCCGATCGCCACCGCACCATCCGCATGGGGCACGATGTGCAGCCCATCGACCAACAGTTGCGGGGCATCACCCGCCTCATACCGCAACGCCAGTGCCTGCCCTTTCACCCCGGCCCCCATATCGCGCCCAAGGTCTGCCGACAGCGCCCGCAACCCCGCAACCCCGGTCGCGTGGATCACCAGCCCTTCATCCGCCACATCGCCCACCACAACCTCTGCCCCCGCCGCGCGCAGCGCGCCCACCAATGCCGCCAAGGCCATTTGCGGGTGCAGACGCGCGCACAGGGTATCGCGCACCAGATACCCCGACGGCGACCATGGTTCCCACGCGGCCCCCGTCACTAGGCACCACCGACCATTCCGCCAGCCCCCGCCACAGCACCGCCGCAGACAGACCCCGTGCGCGGGCGAGGTCCACCGCCGCCGCATCGGCCAAGGGTTGCAAGCGGCCTGTGCGGGCATAGCCGGACGAAAGGCCCGACGCGGCCTCTACCGCCGCCCACCAGCCTTGGGCCATCAGCAGACTGTCCAGTTGAAACGCCTTTTTCGGGTTCCATTGTTCGGGCACATGCGGGGCCATTGCCCCCACGATGCCGCCCGACGACCCCGCGCCGATGCCGGTCGTATCGACCACCCGCACACGCGCACCCCGCTGCACGCAGGCCCAGGCGATGGACAAGCCAAAGATCCCCGCCCCCCGCACCGTCAGATCGACCCTTGCCATTCCCTGCGCCCTTCATCATGGATGCCGCACGGCAAGGACGTATCTGAAATGACCCCCACCGAACAGGGCAGCATACTCGATTGGAAGGATGGCATCCTTCCGGTGTCGCGCCGCTTTGATGACCCGTATTTCTCGATCCACGATGGTCTGGCAGAGACGCAGCATGTGTATCTGGCGGGCAACGGGCTGCCTGCGCGGCTGTGCGACGGGTTTCAGATTGCCGAACTGGGCTTTGGCACCGGGCTGAACCTGCTGGCGACGCTGCTGGCGCATACCGGGCCGGGGATGATCCATTACACCAGCTTTGAGGCCTACCCCCTGCCCGCCGCCGATATTGCCCGCGCCTTGCAGGCGTTTCCGCAGGCCTTGGCGGTGGCGGGCCCGTTTCTGGATCAATGGGGTGCCGGGGCCACCACGATCAACCTTGGCTCCATCTCCGCGACGATCATCCTTGGCGACGCGCGCGACACCCTGCCCTTGTGGGGCGGTCGTGCCGATGCGTGGTATCTGGATGGCTTTTCCCCCGCCAAGAACCCTGAACTTTGGTCGCCCGATCTGATGGCCGAGGTCGCCCGCCATACCGCCCCGCATGGCACCTTTGCCACCTACACCGCCGCAGGCCATGTGCGCCGCGCACTGGCGGACGCAGGGTTCACCGTGCAACGCCAGCCCGGCTTCGGCCACAAACGCCATATGACCACCGGAGCCTTGCCATGACCCAAAACCCCCGCCGTGGCATTTGGCTGATGATTGCGGCCGTCGCAGCCTTTGCCGCGCAAGACGGATTTTCCCGTTACCTCGCTGGCACTTACAACACCCTGATGATCGTCATGCTGCGCTACTGGGTGTTTGCTGCCTTCGTGATCATCCTTGCCCTGCGCCGCCCCGAAGGTATTCGGGCCGCCATTGCCTCGCACCATCCGGTGGCGCATGTCGTGCGCGCCGTGCTGCTGGTGGCGGAAATTTGCCTGATCGTCTGGGGCTATACCCTGATCGGCCTGATCGAGAGCCACGCCGTGTTTGCCATTTGCCCACTGCTGGTGGTGGCGATGTCGGGGCCTGTGCTGGGCGAACGCATCAGTTGGCAAAGATGGGCCGCTGTTGGCGCCGGAATGGTCGGCGTGGTGGTGATCTTGCGGCCCGGGGCGGGGGTGTTTTCCTGGCCCGCGCTGCTGCCCTTGGCGTCTGCGCTGATGTTTGCGACCTATTCCATCCTGACCCGCCTGACCACGCGCAATGAACCCACCTTCCCCGCGTTCTTCTGGCCTGCCGTCATTGGCGTGGTGCTGATCACCATCGTGGGTTTGCCGCAATGGCAGCCGATCGCCCCCGCCGACATGCCGTTCGTGGCGATTTATGCTGCGATTTCCGTGTTCTCACACTGGTTGCTGCTCAAATGCTATGAGGCCGCCGAGGCATCGCGGGTGCAGCCCTATGCCTATCTGCAAATCGTGTTCGTCACCGTGATCGGCCTGACGGTCTACGGCGAGACGCTGGCGCTGCCCGTCGCCATTGGTGCGGCAATCGTCGTCATGGCAGGGCTTTACGCCCTGTTGCAGGAACCCCGAAAACCCGTTGAGAAAGCCCTGACATGAGCGTGCCGCAAAACACCAAACTCGGCATCTGGCTGATGATCGTGACCACCTTCATCTTTGCGATGCAGGACGGCATTTCGCGGCATCTGGCGGGCAATTACAACGTGCTGATGGTGGTGATGATCCGCTACTGGTTCTTTGCGCTGTTCGTCATTGCTATGGCGGCACGTACCCCCGGTGGCTTGCGGGCGGCGTTTGGCACCGCGCACCCGGTGTTGCAGACCACGCGCGGTGTGCTGCTGGCGGCAGAGGTTTGCGTGATGATCGTGGCCTTCACCGTTCTGGGTCTGGTCGAGAGCCACGCGGTGTTCACCGCCTACCCCCTGCTGGTGGCGGCCTTGTCGGGACCGATCCTGGGCGAGACGGTGGGGTGGCGGCGATGGACGGCGATTGGCATCGGCTTTGTCGGGGTGCTGATCATCTTGCAGCCGGGGTCGGGCGTGTTTTCACCCGCCGCGCTGATCCCCTTTGCGGCGGCGGCCATGTTCGCGGTCTACGGCCTGCTGACCCGCTATGTCGGGCGGCGCGATGCGGCATCGGTCAGTTTCTTCTGGACCGGGGTCGTCGGGGCCATCGCCATGACCTGCGTGGGTGTCTGGCATTGGCAGCCGATGACCGCCGCCGATTGGGGCTGGATGGGGGTGCTGTGCTGCACCGCCTGCCTCGGCCACTGGCTGCTGATCCGCAGCTATGAGGTGGCCGAAGCGTCCGAGGTGCAGCCCTTTGCCTATCTGCAACTGGTGTTCGCCTCGACCATCGGCATCGCCCTGTTCGGCGAGGCGCTGCGCGGCAATGTGGTGATCGGGGCCGGGGTGATCGTTGCCGCCGGGTTGTTCACGCTGTGGCGGCAACGGGTGCGGCTCAAGGCCGGGTTGTCATGAGCCGCAGATCGGCCATCAACTCGGTCAGGGCCTTGATCGAACGCGCGTCTTTCAGGCGACCCTGATCGTCAAATGCGTTGCCGCTGTCGGCGATCATCACCTCTGGCCCCGGCAGAACCACGGGCCGAAACGGGGTCAGGCACAGGCGCAGCGAATATTGCGACCTCTCACCCCCCGCGCGGCCACTGGAGGCCGACATGATCGCCACAGGCTTGTCGCGCCACGGCCCGCCCTTGGTGCGGCTGACCCAATCGAGCGCGTTTTTCAGCACGCCAGACAGCGCCTTGTTATATTCCGGTGTGCTGATGATCACGGCGTCGGCGGCAGCAATCTGATCGGCGAGGGTTTGCACCTCTGCCGGAATGCCCTTGGCCTCAAGGTCACCGTCATACAGCGGCAGGTGCAGGTCGGCGTCGATATGGTCGGCCGCGCCGAAAAGCCGCTGTGCCTCGGCCAGCAGCAGGCGGTTGGTGGAGGCTTGGCGCAGCGCGCCGCAGATGCCAAGAACGTTTATCATGGGGGGCCTTTCGAAGGTTTGACGGCACCCTAGCGACTGGACGGGCAGTTGCAACAAGGCTTGCCCCTGCCGCTGGTGCGGTTAAAGTTTGATCAAATGAGGCGAGGGTAAAACATGCGGCACGGCGGACAAATTCTGGCGGATCATCTGGCGGCTTACGGGGTGGACCGGGTGTTCTCGGTGCCGGGGGAAAGTTTTCTGGCGGCTCTGGATGGGCTGTATGAACGCGGCATTCCCAACATCGTCTGCCGCCACGAAGGCGGGGCCGCCATGATGGCCGAGGCCGCGGGCAAGCTGACGGGCCGCCCCGGTGTGGCCTTTGTGACGCGGGGGCCGGGGGCGACCAATGCGGCGGCGGGTGTGCATATCGCCAAGCAAGACAGCACGCCGATGATCCTGTTTGTCGGCCAGATCGCGCGGGGCCACCGCGACCGCGAGGCGTTTCAGGAAGTGGACTACCGCGCCGTCTTTGGCCCCTTGGCCAAATGGGCCGCCGAGATTGATCAGGTGGACCGCCTGCCCGAATACATCAGCCGTGCCTTTCATGTGGCGATGTCGGGCCGTCCCGGTCCGGTGGTGCTGGCGCTGCCCGAAGACATGCTGTCGTCCTTTGCTGATGTGGCCGACATCCCGCCCCCTGCCACCCTGCTGCCGGGGGTGACAGAGGCGCAGGTGCAGGCCGTGACCGATGCCCTGCGCGGGGCACAACGCCCCTTGGTGGTGGCCGGTGGCCCGCGCTGGACGGCGCAGGCGGCGGATGATCTGGCAGCGTTTGCAACGGCTTGGGGCCTGCCCGTGGCGGTGAGCTTTCGCCGTCAGGACCGGCTGAACAATGACAATCCGGCCTATGTCGGCGATCTGGGCGTGGGGATGAACCCCAAGCTGGGGGCACGGCTGGCGCAGGCGGATGTGTTGCTGGTGCTGGGCTCGCGGCTGGGTGACATTGCGACGGGGGGGTATGAAATCCTCGACCCCGGAAAGCCCGGGCCAAGGATCATCCACGTCCACGCGGATGCGGATGAGTTGGGGCGGGTGTTCCGCCCCGATGTGGCCGTGGCCAGCCCCGCCCCGGTGATGCTGTCAGCCCTT
This sequence comes from uncultured Alphaproteobacteria bacterium, assembly GCA_963772935.1. Classification (GTDB taxonomy): domain Bacteria; phylum Pseudomonadota; class Alphaproteobacteria; order Rhodobacterales; family Rhodobacteraceae; genus JANNNF01. The sequence goes on from CAVYZK010000009.1 coordinate 1,409,873, forward strand.
GCCGCGAGCACCGCCCCCAATGACCGCCCGTGGGCCGCCTGGTCTGCACAGGCCCGCACGGAGTACGAGGCATGGCAAAAACCCGTGCCGACCCCGGGTGATGTGCGGATGGAGGAGGTTATCGGCTGGATGGCCGCCAACCTGCCCCATGACGCCATCATCACCAACGGGGCGGGCAATTATGCGGCCTTCCTGCACCGCTATTACCGCTTCCGCCAGACCGCCACGCAATTGGCGCCCACTTCGGGATCAATGGGGTACGGCTTTCCGGCGGCGGTTGCGGCCAAGATCACCCACCCCGACCGCACTGTGGTCTGCATGGCGGGCGATGGCTGTTTCCAGATGACCCTGAACGAGATGTCCACCGCCAAGCAGCACAGTGCCGCCGTGATCGTGATCGTTGCCAACAACGGGCGCTATGGCACCATCCGCATGCACCAGGAAAAGGAATATCCCGGCCGGGTGTCGGGCACCGATCTTGCCAACCCCGATTTCGCCGCCCTCGCCCGCGCGTATGGCGGGCATGGCGAACTGGTCACACAGCAAGCCGATTTCCCGGCGGCCTTCGCGCGTGCGGCAGCCTCGGGGCTGCCCGCCATCATCGAATTGCGGCTGGACCCCGCCATGCTGACCACCACCATGACGCTGGATCAGATGCGCGCGGCAGGCTTTGCGAAACAGGCCAGCGGAGCATGACGGCACAGGGGTGGGTGAAAACCCACTCTACCGCTTGCCGCCGTCGCCCGATACAAAGCGCCTGAACCTCAGCGAAGGCCCCCTGATGCCCCCCCACCCCGATCATGCTGGCATCCGCCTTGACAACGCCTCGGTCACGCTGAGCCACCGCCTGATCCTGCCGCCGATCACCTTGCACCTGCACGAACGGCGCATCGGCATTCTGGGCCGCAACGGATCGGGCAAGACCACGCTGCTGCGGCTGATGGCGGGGTTGATCGCACCCGGCACCGGGACTGTCACCATTGACGGCAAAGACCCCGCCCGCCGCCGTGAGATTTTGCCCCACATCGGCATCCTGTTTCAGAATCCCGACCATCAGATCCTGTTCCCGACGGTCGAGGAGGAATTGGCCTTCGGTCTGCGCCAACTGGGGCAATCTGCCGCCCAAGCCGCTGAAACTGTAGCACAAACCCTTGCGGACGAATCCCGCACCCATTGGGCAAAGGCACCCGTCACCACCCTGAGCCAAGGCCAGCGGCACTATCTGTGCCTGCTGGCGATCCTGCTGATGAACCCCGCCACGATCCTGCTGGATGAACCCTTCGCGGGCCTCGATCTGCCCACCATTCAGCGGTTGCAACGCAGGCTGGCGCGGGTGCCGCAGCGGCTGATCACCATCAGCCATGACCCGGCCAGCCTTGCCACGTCTGACCGCATCCTGTGGCTGGATCAGGGCCGCATCCATGCCGACGGCCCCCCTGCGGATGTGATCCCGGCCTTCACTGCCGCCATGAACCGGATCGGAGAGGTCGATGCTGACACTGACCTCGCCGGTTGAAACCGCGTTTCATCGTTTGCCTGCCGGGGCGAAACTGGCGGCGTTATGCGTGGCAACAGCCATCCTGTTCGGCTGCACCACGATTGCCCCACTGGCCATCGCATTGCTGGCCACGCTGGCGCTAACGGCAACCGGCGGAACGATTTTCCTGCGGCATGCTACCCTGATGCTGCGCCCGTTGATCCCCTTCGTCGTCATCGTGGCGCTGTGGCACCTGATCACCGATGATCTGGCCCAAGGCACCGTCATCCTGCTGCGGCTGATCACCGTGGTGATGCTGGCCAACCTTGTGACCATGACAACCCGGTTGTCTGACATGATCGACGTGCTGACGAAACTTGCCCGCCCTCTGCGCCCGGTTCTGAACCCCGCCACACTCGCCCTTGCCATCGCCTTGACCATCCGTTTCATCCCCAGCCTGTCCGACCGCATGGCCGAGATCAGGCTGGCATGGCGGGCACGGTCGCCAAACCGCCCGGGCTGGCGCCTGCTGACCCCCGCCACCCTTGCCGCTTTGGACGATGCCGACAGGGTCGCAGAGACCTTGCGCGCACGGGGAGGCGCGGGCTAAGGGAACGCAAGGGAACAACAGGAGACCCAATGGAACGCAATCTTACCCACATCGCCCTTTTCGCCGCATTGATTGCCGTGCTGGGTCTTGTGCCCAAGATCGACCTTGCCGGCGGGGTGCCGATTACGGCGCAATCGCTGGGGATCATGTTGTGCGGCACCGTTCTTGGGGCCAAGCGGGGGGCGCTTGCGGTCGTGTTGTTTCTGGCACTGGTGGCGGTTGGCTTGCCGCTGTTGTCGGGGGGCAGGGGTGGGCTTGGCGTGTTTGCCGGGCCATCGGTCGGCTTTCTGATCGGCTTCCCGATTGCCGCCTTTGTTGCGGGCTGGATTGTGGAAAACACCACCTTGCCCGTCGGTCTTGCGGCCGGTGCGGCAGCGGTGATCGGGGGGATTGCCGTTTTGTATCTGTTTGGGATTGCTGGCCTTTCGATCATGCTGGGCAAAACCTGGGCCGAGGCCACGGTGATCAGCTTTGCCTACCTGCCCGGCGATGTGCTGAAGGCGGTTCTGTGCGGGTTCATCACGCAAAGCATCGCCCGCATGCGCCCCGGCGCGCTGCTGTCGCGCGCCTGAAACTATAGCGGGCCGCGCTGCTGTCGCGCGCCTGAAACGGGTCAGGCGGCGAAAATAACCGCCGTCCCCAAGCCCCCCGCCGCCGCAATGGCCGCCAATCCATGACCTGCCCGCAGGTCATGGAACACCCGCACGGCCAGCACAGCACCCGAGGCCCCGATGGGGTGCCCGCGCGCCAGGGCCCCCCCGCCCTGATTGACCACATCCGGGTTCAGCCCCGCGCCCTGAACGCAGGCGATGGCCTGGGCCGCATAAGCCTCCATCACCTCGGCCACCGACAGATCGGCGGCGCGCACCCCACTGCCGGCCAAAGCGGCGGCAATGGCAGGCACCGGGGCCAGACCCGGCTCGGCAGGGTCAGCCCCCAGGGTGCGGCCCGCGACAATCCGCATGGCCCGCGCAGCCTTGGCGGCCACACGGGCTGACACCACCAGACAAAACGCCGCCCCATCCGCTGCGACAGCGGCATTGGCGGCGGTGATCGTGCCGGTGATCACCTTGGCCCGTGCCGCAATGGCCGGGGTCAGCGCGCGCGTGAAGGGGTCGCTTGAAACGCCAGCAATTTCAACGATCTCAGGCATATTCGCCACAGCCCGCCCATGGCTGCGCACCGCCCAGTCATCCTGCACCGACCGGCCTATCCCCAACCGCGCCGCCAGAGCATCCGCCGCCTGCGCCATCCCGACCTCGCGGTCGGGCCACGGCGTGAACGGCGGTTGGTCATAGGGCACCGCCGCGCCGCCATCCGGGTCGGTCCGCAAGCGCAAAGGCCTGCGGGAATAGCTTTCCACCCCACCCGCCAGCACCACCTCAGCCGCGCCCGAGGCCACCATCGCCCGCGCGATCAGCAGCGCATCCAGCCCCCCCACACATTGGCGATCAATCGAAAGGCCCGCCACCCGGTCTGGCAAACCCGCCGCAAGCGCCACCCGCCGCGCAGGATTACCGCCCGCGCCAAGCGCGTTCGACACGATCACCTCATCCACCTCGGCCCCGGAAATCCCCGCGTCGGCAAGACAGGCCCGCAGCACCGGGGCCGCCAGTTCCTCAATCGACAGCAGCGCAAACGCCCCGCCACGCGGCACCACGGCGCTGCGTCTGGCGGCGATGATGAACGTCATGTCATCGCCTGTGACAGTGCGCGCAGGTCGGTTTTGCCAGACGGCAACACCGGCCAATCTTGTCGCCAGATCAGCGCCCTTGGCGCTTTCAGCGGCCCGAACTGCGCCCGTGCGGCGGCCAGAATTGCCGCCTCAAACCTCGCGTCGCCGATGATCGCAGCCACCAGCACAACCCCCCGCAGCGCATCAGGCCGGGGCAGAACGGCCACCCGCAACACTCCCGGCAAGCCCGCCATAAACCCTTCTATTTCCTCAGGAAATACGTTCTGATCAGCGACCGTCACCATGCGCCCGGCGCGGCCCGACAGGTAGAGATACCCCCCCTCCATCCGTCCCATTTCACCAACCGACAGCCAGCCCTTGTTCCATTCCGCCCCGCCCGGATCGGCCCCGGCGTAAGCCTCAAACAGATAGGGACTGCGCACCCAAATCCGGCCATCCCGGACCTCGATCTGCACCCCCGGATAGGCCCGCCCCACCGACCCCTCGGGTGTCAGCGCATCGGCGAGCGTGATGAAGCTTGCCTCTGCCGCGCCGTAAAACTCCACCACCCGGGCCATTGGGGCCAAGTCCCGTAGCGCAGCCACAAGACCCCGGTCCAGCTTGGAGCCCCCCACCAAAATCACCCGCAGGGCAGGACAAACAGGCCCCGCAGCCTCGACCAGAAGGCGCAATTGCGAGGGGGCCGAATAGATCACAGCCACCGCACGCGTGGCCAAGGCGGCACGTTGGCGATCGGGCCGCAGGTCGCCGAGCAAATGGACCGTAGCCCCCAGATGCACGCCTTCAACCGCGCCGTACAGCGCCAGCGATTGCACCAGTCCCCCCAGCACCGCCACCCCGACGCCCGGCCCGATCCCGAACAGCCCCGCATTCACCGCAAAACTTGCCAACCAAGAGCCATGGGTCCGCCTGATGCGGCGCGGGGTGCCGGAACTGCCCGAGGTCAGGGTTTCAAACATTGGCACGGCACTGGGCACCAACGCATCCTGCCCTCCGCCAATCCGAAACGCGCCAGCAGCAAAAGCCTGCGCCAAGGCGAGGGACGCGGGGCGGTCAGCAATAACAGAAGGGCCTTGCGAAACAGGGGGTTGGCTTACCCCTGCCCCATCAAACACCTGCGCCTCCGGGTGCCATTGAAACCGCGCGCCGGCCCATTGCTCTTTTCCAAATACTCCCGCCGGAGGCACCGCCACTAGCCCGCAGCGACCAGCGTTGCCATCCGGCGCAGCGCCAGCAGGTAGCCTTCGGTGCCAAACCCGGCAATCACCCCCTCGGCCCGCAACGACACGTAGGAATGGTGGCGAAAGCTTTCGCGTTTGTGGACGTTGGAAATATGCACCTCCAGCACCGGGGCCTCAAACGCGTTCAGCGCGTCCAGAATGGCGACCGAGGTGTGGGTATAGGCGGCGGGGTTGATGATGATGCCCGCCGAGGTGCCGCGTGCGGCATGGACCCAGTCCACCAACTGACCTTCATGATTTGATTGCAGAAAATCGACGCGCAGGTTCAGAGTTTCGGCCAAAGCGGTGCAGGCGGTCTGAACATCGGCAAGGGTTTCGTGCCCATAAATCTCGGGCTGGCGCAGGCCAAGCAGGTTCAGGTTGGGGCCGTTCAGAACGGTGATCAGCGGGGGCATAGGGCACTCCTTGGCGGTGGTGCGATGACGATAGCCGATCCCTGCCGGGGCACCAAGGCTTGGATGAAAAAGACCCCCGATGCACGGATGCACCGAGGGCCAGAGAAACGTCAGGGAGACGTTTATTCGTTGATTACGCTACCTTTTCCAGCGCCGCTTCGGGCAGGATGCCCAAGGCGCGCACCACCTGATGGGTCAGATGCGGGCGGTTCAGGGTGTAGAAGTGCAGATCCTCCACCCCGCCCGCGATCAGTTTGTCGCACAGCGCGGTGCAATGAGTCAGGGCCAACAGCTCCTCACGGCCATCACGGGCGGCCATATGGAAGGCGTCATCCAGACGGTCAGGCACCGAGGTGCCACAGCGGGCGGCGAATTTCTTTGTGCCTTCCCAAGAGGTTATCGGCAGGATGCCAGGGATGATCGTGGCGGTGATGCCTGCCTTCACGCAGGCGTCGCGGAAGCGGAAGAAGGTGTCGGCGTCAAAGAAAAACTGGGTGATGGCGCTGGTGGCACCCGCATCGGTCTTGCGCTTCAGCCATGCCACGTCGGCTGCAGTGTTGGCCGAGTCGGGGTGGGGTTCGGGGTAGGCACCGACCCGGATTTTGAACTTGCCAGTGTCGGCAAGGGCCGCGATCAGGTCTACCGAGGAGGCAAAACCATCAGCATGCGGGGTGAACCGGTCAGCGCCTTTGGGTGCATCGCCGCGAAGGGCCACGATTTCCGTTACCCCTGCAGCGGCGTAAGCCTTCTGCAATCTCTAGCGTTTCCGTGCGGGTCGCATCGACGCAGGTCAGGTGCGCTGCGACATTCAGGCCGTAATTGCGATGAATGGCCCCGACCGCCTCATGCGTCAGTTTGCGGGTGGTGCCGCCTGCGCCGTAGGTCACGGACACGAAATCGGGGTTCAAAGGGGCCAGAGCCTGCACGGTTTCCCATAGGCGGAACGAGGCATCCAGCGTTTGGGGCGGGAAAAACTCGAATGAAATGCGTGGGTTCGCCATGGGTCTGCTCCTTGTTCTTGACCTTTTATCGCAGGTTCTGAACTATGAAGCCAATTCATATACTTCAACATGATCATGTGGTGAACCTCATGTATATCGAACTGCGCCACCTGCGGACCATCCGCGCCATCCAGCAGGCCGGAGGTCTGGCGCGGGCGGCCGAGATGCTGAACATGACGCAATCGGCGCTGAGCCATCAGGTGGCGGGGCTGGAGGATCAGGCGGGGATGGAGCTGTTTGTGCGAAGGTCCAAGCCCATGACCCTGTCGGCGGCGGGCATCAGAATGCTGCGGGCGGCAGAGCGCATCCTGCCGGAAATCGACGCGATGGAGGAGGAATTCCGCGCGCTGCGGTCGGGCAAAACCGGTCGGTTGCACATCGCGATTGAATGCCACGCCTGCTTTGACTGGCTGTTTCCGGTGCTGGAACTGTTCCGCCACGCCTGGCCTGAGGTGGATGTGGACATCCGCGCAGGCCTTGCCTTTGATGCCCTGCCCGCGCTGAACCGCGAGGAGGTTGACCTGGTGATATCCTCTAACCCGATAGAAATGCAGGGAATAACCTTCAACCCGCTGTTTGACTACCACCCCACTTTGGTGGCCGCGGCCGCCAACCCCCTTGCGGCAAAGGAGTTTGTGGGGGCCGAGGATTTTCGGGATCAGGTGCTGATCACCTATCCCGTCACCCGCGACAAGCTGGATGTGTTTTCGGAACTGCTGACCCCTGCCAAGGTCGAACCCCGGGCGCAGCGGACGGTGGAACTGACCGCCGTGATCCTGATGCTGGTCGGATCGAACCGGGGGGTGGCGGTGCTGCCGGACTGGGTGCTGCGCGATGTGAAGTCGAACCCCGACTATGTGACGCGGCCTTTGGGGCCGGGGGTGATCACCAAACGCCTGTTTGCGGCAACCCGGACCGAGGACGCGTTCAAGCCGTTCATGGCGCATTTTCTGAAACTGGGGCGGTCTGAGCCGGTGAAATTGCAGCGCTAGCGCTAAGCGGTTGCGGACGCTGGGTTAATTTTGGATCTGGTCGATTTTGGGCCGTAAAGACCCTGTAGGGTTTCCGTAAAGATCCCGTAGTGGATTTGTAGATACGGCGATGGTGCCAAGCGGCGTTAACCCTGCAGGGGCGGGCCGTTCGCGAATCGCCTGCCGCAGCGTCAGAAGATTTGAAATTCGCGGAGTCTTGTCTTACCCTCGCGTCATTATTCACCGGGGACTAAAGGAGAGATATTGTGAAGCACTTGTTTCTGAGCGGCCACGGCGGCTGGAAGCCCGACTATGGCTATACCAAGGTGCCACGGGGCGTGTCGGTGTATTTCTACACTCATTTTGCCAAGAACCTGATGACCGGGATGGAGCGGCAGATCCTTGCCGGAACCTTCACCAAGAATGACCGCATCATCACTGAATTCTCGCAATGTCCGAACATGAAGATTTCTGGCCAGCCCGACGACTGGACCACGACCGCCGAGAACGCCCTGAACAAGAGCCATTGGGGCAATGACTCGACGGTGGTGGGGGTGCCGGAAGGCGAAGAGGCCAACCTGTCTGAATTGTTTGATGCGTTCTCCGGCGATATGCGGCAGGGCGACGAGGTTTGCATCCACTGGATCGCCTGTTCGACGTTGCAACTGAAGCAGGTCGGCGGGCGGGCCATGGGGTTGAATGCGGGTGATTTCCAGCACAACCCCGGCAACGGGCGCTACCGCATCCGCAACCCGGACGGCAGTTTCCGCTGGATTTAAGGGTTCAGACGGGCGGCCAAGGCCACATCGGGTGATTGCGCAGCGCGGGCCTTCCCATCCGGCGCATGGCCGTGTATGCCCCGGCACTTCAAGGAACGCGGAGTTTTCCCCATGCAAGGCAGTGCCAACCTTAACCTGATGATCAAGGCCGCGCGCAAGGCGGGGCGGGTTCTGGTCAAGGACTTCCGCGAGGTGGAAAACCTGCAAGTCTCGGCCAAGGGGCCGGGGGATTTTGTGTCGAAGGCCGACCGCGAGTCTGAGCGCGTGATCAAGGAAGACCTGATGACCGGCCGCCCGACCTATGGCTGGCTGGGCGAGGAAACCGGCGAGACCGAAGGCGCGGACCCCACCCGCCGCTGGATCGTCGATCCGCTGGACGGCACCACCAACTTTCTGCACGGGATGCCGCATTGGGCCGTTTCCATCGCGCTGGAGCATAAGGGCGAGATCGTGTCCGCCGTGATCTATGACGCCGCCAAGGATGAGATGTTCTGGGCCGAAAAAGGTGCCGGGGCCTGGATGAACGATTCCAAACGCCTGCGGGTGTCGGGGCGGCGGTCAATGTCGGAGGCAGTGTTCGCGACCGGCGTGCCGTATGGCGCGAAAAAGACGCTGCCTGCGATGATGCAAGACCTTGCCCGCCTGATGCCCGCCTGCGCCGGGGTGCGCCGGTGGGGTGCTGCGGCGCTGGACCTCGCCTATGTGGCGGCGGGGCGGTACGAGGGCTATTGGGAGCGTGAGTTGCACCCCTGGGATCTGGCGGCGGGGTCGCTGCTGGTGAAAGAGGCGGGCGGCATGTTTTCGGCCATCCGCGACGGGCATGATCCGTTGATCAACGGGACGATCATCGCCGGGAATGATGCGCTGTTCGAGCCGTTCCGCAAGATTATTCGGGGGTGAGGGCTGCACCGTCGGAGCGGGGGCCAGCCCCCGCACCCCCGGGATATTTTCAGACAGAAAATGCAAATTTCAGACAAAGTTCAGGCAGTTAGCGTTTGACTGTCGGGATGCGGGATTTGGACAGTTTGTAATCCATGGGCGGGTGTGGGGGCTGGCCTCTGGTGTCGCGCCAGAAGCTGACCGCGCCGCGCCGCAGCCAGACCGGGATGGTCAGGATCAGCCCGCCCGCAAAGCCGCCGATATGGGCGAGGTAGGCGACGCCGTCGTCACTTGGGATCGCGAGGCCCGAGACCAGTTGGATGCCAAGCCAGACGCCCAGCACGATCCATGCGGGAATGGCGAAGATGCGGAAGAAGATGATGAAAATGAACAGCACATCGACACGCGCGCGCGGGAACAGAAGCAGGTAGCCGCCCATCACGCCTGCAATGGCCCCGGACGCCCCGACCATCGGCACATCGGTTCCAAGATCGGCCAATGATTGCAGGGCGGCCGCGGCAAGACCTGCGGCGATGTAGAAGACAAGGAAGCCCAAAGTGCCCCATCTCGCCTTCCAGATTGTCGCCGTATATCCATAAAAACAGCATGTTACCGGCCAGGTGCAGCCAGCCTGCGTGCAGGAACATGTGGGTCAGCAGGGTCGGGTAGCCGTTGCCCTGCATCAGTTGCGCGGGCACCAGACCCCATGTGTAGAGGAACCAGCCGATCTGATTATCATCCATCGTCAGCCAGTAGGCGCAGAATATGACGATATTCGCCGCGATCAGGGCGAAGGTCACATAGGGCGTGCGGCCCGAAGGGTTGTGGTCGCGGATCGGGAACATGGGGCTAATGTCCCGATCCGGGCAGGTTCGTCAAGTGTTGCCCACCTCGGCCAGCAGTTGCGCATTGCCGCCGGACGCCGTGGTGTCGATGCAGACATGGCGTTCCAGCATGACATGGCCAAGGTCCGGCACATCGCCGATCAGCGGCAGGATCGGGCCTGTGCGCTGTGCAAGGGCTTGCGCGTAGCTGCGGGCGGTGGCGGCGTCGCCCCACCAGAGCGCGCCGGAGAGGCCGTGCAGGCGGGTCAGGGCTGCGGGGGGCAGGCCTGCGGCATCAATCGCCTGACCGCCAAGCGCGCGGATGGCGGTGGCTTGCGCGGGGCTGTCGGGGCCAAGGCACAGCAGGGGCGCGCGCGGGGTCAGGGTCAGGCGGTTCGACTCGCCGGTCGGCCCCGGCAGGTTGAGGCTGCGCGAGGGCGTGGGTTGGCGGCGCGACAGGGCCTCAGACACTTGGGCCTCGGCCACTTGCGCCTCGGGGATGGCGGGGCTGGGTTGGCCAGCGGGGGCGGGTTTCTGCGTGAAACGGTGCAGGTATTCGGGACCGCCCGCCTTTGGCCCGGTGCCGGAAAGGCCTTCACCGCCAAAGGGTTGCGAGCCCACCACCGCGCCAATCTGGTTGCGGTTGACGTAGGTGTTGCCGACATGCAGCCGGTCCACGATGTGCTGCACGCGGTCGTCGATGCGGGTGTGCAGGCCGAAGGTCAGGCCGTAGCCGGTGGCGTTGACGGCATCGACGACTTTGTCAATCTCACTCGCCTTGAAGGTGGCGATGTGCAGGACCGGGCCGAAGATTTCCTTTGGCATGGCGGCAATGCCGGGGACGCGGATCACGGTGGGGGGGATGAAGGTGCCGGAGGTGGGGGCGGTCAGTTGTTTCAGCACCCGGCCTTCCTTTGCGGCCTCGGCGATATAGGCTGCGATGGCGCTGTGGGCGGTGTGGTCGATCACCGGGCCAGTGTCTGTGGCCAGATCCCACGGGTCGCCCATGGCAAGGTCGTCCATCGCGCCGAACAGCATGTGCTGGACGGTTTCTGCAATATCCTCCTGCACATAAAGACAGCGCAGGGCGGAGCATCTTTGGCCTGCGGATTGGAAGGCGGAGGCGAGGATATCACGCACCGCTTGTTCCGGCAGGGCGGTGCTGTCCACCAGCATGGCGTTCAGGCCACCCGTTTCGGCGATCAGCGGGGCGGTCGGGTTGCCTGTGCTGGCCATGGAGTGGCGGATTTTCAGGGCGGTGGCGGTGGACCCGGTGAAGGCGACGCCGTGGATTTTGGGGCTGGCGGTGAGGGCCGCACCGATCGCGCCATCGCCGGGGAGGAGTTGCAGGGCCGACGCCGGGACGCCTGCCTGCAGCATCAGGTCCACCGCGAGGGCGGCGATCAGCGGGGTCTGGTCAGCGGGTTTTGCCAGCACTGCGTTGCCAGCGGCGAGGGCAGCGGCGATCTGGCCTGCGAAGATGGCGAGGGGGAAGTTCCAGGGGGAGATGCAGGCGAAGGTGCCGCGGGCGGGATTGCGCAGGGACGTGGCCCCGGCGGCGTAGTAGCGCAGGAAATCGACCGCCTCGCGAAGTTCACCCACGGCGTCGGGCAAGGTTTTGCCAGCCTCACGCGCTAGGAGGGCGAAAATCTGGCCGAAGTTTTCCTCGAACAGGTCGGCGGCGCGCAGCAGAGTGGCGGCGCGGTCCTTTGCCGCGGCCGTCCATGGGGTTGCAAGGCCAAGGGCGGTTGCCACATCGGCGGCGGTTGCGGGTTGGACATGGCCGATCAGGGCACCCGTCGCCGGGTTGTGGACCGGGATAGTGGGGCCGTCACTGGCGGGGCCCGCGAGGCGGGGGGCGGCGGTGAACAGAGTTTCCGCGAAGGGGGCGCGGGCGGCATTGACGCTGGCCAGATCGGCGGCATCGGTCAGATCCCACCCTTGCGAATTGCGGCGGGTGCCGAACAGTTGCGGGCCGGTGGGCAGGGCGGGGCTGGCAATCGGGGTCAGTTTTTCCATCGCGGTCAGCGGGCAGGCGGCGACGGTTTCGGGCGGGACTTCCTCATTCACGATCTGGTTGACGAAGCTGGAGTTCGCGCCGTTTTCGAGCAGGCGGCGCACGAGGTAGGCCAGCAGGTCGCGGTGCGCGCCGACGGGGGCATAGATACGGCAGCGGGTGGCGTGATCGGTCAGCACGATGTCATGCAGGCGTTCGCCCATGCCGTGCAGGCGTTGGAATTCAAACGCGCGCTTATCTGTCGCCATATCCAGAATCGCCGCCACCGTATGGGCGTTATGGGTGGCGAATTGCGGGTAAATCCGGTCGGTCATTCCCAGCAGTTTGCGGGCGTTGGCGATGTAGGACACATCGGTCGCTTGTTTGCGGGTGAAGACCGGGAATGAGGCCAGACCCAGCACTTGGGCGCGTTTCACCTCGGCGTCCCAATAGGCCCCTTTCACGAGGCGGATCATGATCTTGCGGTCCAGCCGTGTGGCCAGATCATGCAGCCAGTCGATGGTGGCCCCTGCGCGGCGACCGTAGGCCTGCACCACCACGCCAAAGCCATCCCACCCCCGCAAAGCCGGGTCGGACAGGACCGCCTCGATCACCTCCAGCGACAGGGCCAGACGGTCGGCCTCCTCGGCGTCGATGTTGAAGCCAAGCCCTGCCGCCTTGGCGAGGCCCGCAAGGGCGCGGACGCGGGGGACCAACTCCTCCATCACCCGCGCGCGTTTTGCCACCTCATAGCGGGGATGCAGGGCCGAGAGTTTGACCGAAATGCCGGGGTTGGCGCGGATGTCATCGCCCTTGGCGGCGCGGGCGATGGCGGTGATCGCGGCGGAATAGGACAGGTGATAGCGGCGGGCGTCATGTTCGGTGCGGGCAGCCTCACCCAGCATGTCATAGCTGTAGGTATAGCCCTGCCCTTCCAGTTCCCGCGCGCGTTTCATTGCAAGATCAATAGTCTCGCCCAGCACAAAGTTGCGGCCCATTTCCTTCATCGCGCGGGCGACGGCGGTGCGGATCACCGGTTCCCCCATCCGCTTGATCGCGTTGCGAAGGTGGCCTGCGATGCCGGGTTCGGCATCCTCCAGCACCTTCCCGGTCAGCATCAGCGCCCAGGTGGAGGCATTGACCAAGGATGAGGCCGACCGCCCCAGATGGCGGCCCCAGTCCGACGGCGCGATCTTGTCTTCAATCAGCGCGTCCATTGTGGTCGCATCGGGCACCCGCAGCAGCGCCTCGGCCAGACACATCAGGGCGATGCCTTCCTCGGTCGAAAGGCCGTATTCGGCAAGGAAAACCTCCATCAGACCCGGCTTCACGCTTGCCCGGATACGGCGCACGAGGTCGGCCCCGGCCGCCGTGATCCGCAACCGGGCGGCGCGGTCGAGGCCCGCTTGCAGGGTCAGGGCCTGCACCAGCCCGGCCTCATCCGCCAAGGCTTGGGTGTCGATGATCGTCCAATTGGCGTCGGTGTTGTCGCGGGGCATGGGATGACTCCTGTTTTGCCCAAGGTACACGCATTTTGCCCGGCTGTTTTCCTGATTGTGCCGTGTTAGGCAGGCGATAGGACGTAAATTCAGGGGATTGCCATGCAAAAAGACCGCGCTGAGATTGACCGCTTTGATGAGGCGATCCTGCGGGTGCTGGCAACCGAGGGCCGGATCAGCGCGGTGGAACTGGCGCGGCGCATCGGGCTGTCAAAAAGCCCGACGCAGGCCCGGATGAAACGGCTGGAGGAGGCGGGCGTGATCACCGGCTACCGCGCCATTCTGGACCCGGTAAAGACGGGCCAATCGCATGTGGCCTTTGTCGAAGTGCGCCTGTCGGACACGCGCGAGGCTGCGTTGCAGGCGTTCAACAAGGCGGTGCTGGCGGTGCCCGAGGTCGAACAATGCCATATGATCGCGTCACGGTTCGACTATCTGCTGAAGGTGCGGACCGAGAGCATCGTCGATTACCGCCGCGTGCTGGCCGAACACATCACCACCCTGCCCCATGTGGCGTCCACCAGCACCTATGTGGCGATGGAGGCGGTGAAGGAGGGGTGAGGGAAACTTCGGCACGTAGTGTGCGTATCTTTGGCGAAGGAGCGGCGCATGGCATGGGTTGATCTGATCGGGCGGCTGTTGCTGGCCGCGTTGTTTGTGGCGGGGGTGGCGCAGAAGGCCACGGACCCCACGGCGGTGCAGGGGTTACTGGCGGGGTTTGGGTGGCCGGAGTGGCTGGTCTGGCCTGCGTTGGCGTTCAATGCGGCGATGGTGGTGGGGTTGCTGGTGCCGCGCACGGTGTTTGTGGCGGCCTTGGCGGGGGCGGCCTATTGCATGGTGACAAGCGCGTTTCACTTCATCCCCGGCGATGGCTGGCAGATGTCGATCTTCGTCAAGAACTGGGCGATTGCGGGCGGGTTGCTGGTGCTGGCGGCATCGCGGGGGCGGTCCGTGGGGCAGTAAACGCTTGCCGGATACCGGCACCTGCCCTAGCGTCAGCCGTGTAAGGTGCAAAGGGGTGCGTGCATGGCGCGTGGCGAGTTTTCGGGCGGTATTCAGCTCAGTCAGGTTCATTTCAATGATTTTTCCAGTGGTTCGCTGGGGCTACAGTTGGCGGACAATGTGAACATGGCGTTTCAGGGCACCACCTATGAGGATGCCCTGACCCTGTTTAGCGAGCAGGAGTCTGGATCCTCATCGCTCGAATGGTACGGACGCCGGATCATCACAGACGCGGACGGCGACGTGACGGGCGGCACGGTCAGCGCCTTCGCCACCTACTTTCGCCCCACAGGCGGGACGTGGATGGTGGAATCCTTTCTGGTGGGCTTCAATCTGCGCGCGACAGAGATGTTTGCCGCCTTCCAGACCACCTCGACCACCGATGATCTGGTCCTGATCCGCAAGATGCTGGTGGGCAATGACAGCATCAAACTCTCGGTCAATGACGATGAGTTTTACGGCTGGACCGGCAATGACAGCCTGCGCGGCTTTGGCGGCGATGACACGCTGAAAGGCGATGCGGGCAATGACACCTTGATTGGCGATGCGGGCAACGACCGGCTGTTGGGCGGGTCGGACGGCGATGTGCTGTCGGGTGGGGCGGGCAATGATGTGATGAACGGCGGTTACGGCGTGGACACGCTGACCGGCGGCGCGGGGAATGATACGCTGTCGGGCAATGACACCGGGGGTGGGGACGCCGGCGTTGATTTCTTTTTGTTCGCCGCAGGGGCCGGGCGGGACCGGATCATGGATTTCGACAATGGCGCGGACATCATCGAAATCTCCAGCGGGGCGGAAAGCTTTGCCGATCTGACCATCGTGCAGGTTGGCACTGCGGTGCGGATCAGCTTTGCCAATGTGCAGATACTGGTGCTGAACGAAACGGTGGATCATTTCAGCGCCAGCGATTTTCAGTTCACCTGAGGCACCCCGGCATCCGCCGATCCGTGGTACCCGCGGCCGGACTCGAACCGGCACGGCCATTACAGCCTGAGGATTTTAAGTCCTCTGTGTCTACCATTCCACCACGCGGGCCTGTTGCGGCGCGGGGTGGCGCAGCGCGGGCACCATAGCGGGATTATCGGCGGGGTAAAGCGGCTGCGGTGCGGGTTTGACCCACGCGGTGCGGCTGGGGTAGGCTGGGGCGTTCCTTGTGGAAAGGCCCGAGCCCCATGTTTCGCCCCCTGTTCGCCCTGCTGATCCTGTCTGCGCCTGCCGTGGCGCAGACCTTACCCCTTACAGCGCGCGGAAACGAACCGGGGTGGGTGCTGACCTTGGCCGATCAGGGGGCCACGCTGTCGCTGGAAGGCGGTGGGGTGCAGGACTGGCCGCTGCCAGCCGCGACCACCGATGGTGCAGAGGCGCTGTATACGCTGGCCCCGGAGGTAACGGTGCGCCTGTCACCCGGGCTGTGCCACGACAGCATGACGGGGATGCCCTATCCGCTGGCGGTAACGGTGACGCAGGACAAAGGGGCCTTGGCAGGGTGTGGTGGCGATCCGGCGGCATTGCTGGCGGGCGAGTGGCGGCTGACGGCGCTGACGGGGCAGGATCTGCCCGCCGGTTTGCAGGCCACGCTGTTGGTGAAGGACGGTATGGCCAGCGGGCAATCAGGGTGCAACCGCTATACCGGGACCATGGCGCTGACCGGCGAAGGGCTGACCTTTGGCCCCTTGGCAGGCACGCGGATGATGTGCGCCGCCCCCGTGATGACGGTGGAGGCAGCGTATCTGGCCGCTTTGGCCCGCGTCACCCGGTTTGACATCACCGATGACGGCGGGTTGATCCTGCTCGCGGGCGAGGACGAGGTGGCGCGGCTGGCCCGCTGATCCCGTTGCTGCGCTGCGGCAATTGACTTCGTTCGGGTGGCGGTTTCATATAGCGCCAAACGAGGGGGACAGAGGCCAGCATGACCAAAATTTATGCAAATGCCGGGGCGGCACTGGACGGGGTGTTGTTCGACGGCATGTTGATCGCGTCGGGTGGCTTTGGCCTGTGCGGCATCCCGGAACTGCTGATCGCGGCGATCCGCGATGCGGGCACCAAAAACCTGACGGTGGCGTCGAACAATGCGGGCGTCGATGGCTTTGGTCTGGGGCAGTTGCTGGCGACGCGGC
Source organism: uncultured Alphaproteobacteria bacterium (assembly GCA_963772935.1). Classification (GTDB taxonomy): domain Bacteria; phylum Pseudomonadota; class Alphaproteobacteria; order Rhodobacterales; family Rhodobacteraceae; genus JANNNF01. Next base: position 1,426,363 of record CAVYZK010000009.1, read on the forward strand.
AGGTCAAGAAGATGATCAGCAGCTATGTTGGCGAAAATGCCGAATTCATGCGCCAGTATCTGTCGGGCGAGCTGGAGCTGGAGTTCAACCCGCAAGGCACGCTGGCCGAACGGATGCGGGCGGGCGGTGCGGGCATCCCGGGGTTTTACACCAAAACCGGCGTGGGCACGGTGATTGCCGAGGGCAAGGACGTGAAGTCCTTCAACGGGCAGGATTATATTCTGGAAACCGGCATCGTGGCCGACCTTGCGATCGTGAAGGCGTGGAAGGCTGACCCCTCGGGCAACCTTGTGTTCCGCAAGACCGCCCGCAACTTCAACCCGCCTGCCGCCACCTGCGGCAAGATCTGCGTGGTCGAGGTCGAGGAGATCGTGCCGCTTGGTGCGCTGGACCCCGACACCATCCACCTGCCCGGGATTTACGTCCACCGGATCGTGCAGGGCACGCATGAGAAACGCATCGAACAGCGCACTGTTCGCAAGAAGGAGGCCTGAGCGATGTGGGACCGCAACCAGATGGCGGCACGGGCCGCGCAGGAATTGCAGGACGGCTGGTATGTCAACCTTGGCATCGGGATTCCGACGCTGGTGTCGAATTACATTCCGGCAGGGGTGAATGTGACGCTGCAATCGGAAAACGGCATGCTGGGCATGGGACCATTTCCGTTTGAAGGCGAGGAAGACGCCGACCTGATCAACGCAGGCAAGCAAACCATCACCGAACTGCCGCAGACCGCGTTTTTCGATCGCGCGCAGTCTTTCGCGATGATCCGGGGCGGCAAGATTGCCATGGCGATCCTTGGCGCGATGGAAGTGGCGGAAAACGGCGATCTGGCGAACTGGATGATCCCGGGCAAGCTGGTCAAGGGCATGGGCGGGGCGATGGACCTTGTGGCCGGGGTGGGCCGCGTGGTGGTGGTGATGGATCACACCTCAAAACACGGCGAGTCGAAGGTGCTGCGTGCCTGCACCCTGCCGCTGACCGGCAAGGGCGTGGTCAACCGCATCATCACCAATCTGGGCGTGCTGGATGTGGTGCCGGGCGGTTTGCGGATCGTCGAATGTGCGGAGGGCGTGACCGAGGCAGAACTGCGCGCGGCGACCGAGGCGACGCTGGTATGACAGAGCATCACATCGACAGGCAGGTTCGGGCGGATGGCACCAAGGGCCGCTATGTCATTGCGCGCGGGCGCGGACGAGGCCGAACTGACTTATTCGGTCACTGCGCCGACGCTGGTGATCGCGGACCACACCTTTGTACCGGATGCCTTTCGCGGCACCGGCGCGGGGTTGGCACTGGTGGAGCGGTTGGTGGCGGATGCGCGGGCGGAAGGTTTCAAGATCATGCCGCTGTGCCCGTTTGTGAATGCTACGCGCAAGAAACATCCCGAGTGGGCGGATGTGTTTGCGGTGTGACGATCTTTGGATGGGCAAATTGCCCATCCTACCCGTCGGCGGAGATCACCTTGAACACGCAGGGGTCGGTGACCAGCTCTGGCGGGCTGATGCACAGGCCTTGGGCCACCTGCCAGGCGGCCAGCACCTTGGGCACATAATCGCGGGTTTCGGCATAGGGCGGCACCCCGGTGTTCGCCTTCACCGCCCCCTCGCCCGCGTTATAGGCGGCCAGCACCATCAACGGGTCGCGGTCAAATTCCTTCATCAGCCAGTTCAGATAGGCCACCCCCCCGGCAATATTCTGGATCGGATCGGTCGAATCGGTAACGCCAAAGCGTTCGGCCGTGGCCGGGATCAACTGCATAAGCCCCTGCGCGCCTGCTGAACTGACGGCATCGGCGCGGCCCGCGCTTTCGATGCCGATCACCGCCAGCACCAAAGCAGGCGATACATCGGTGCCAATCGTGGCTTTCAGAATGTCGGTGCCGTATTTTGACGCGACCTCCTGCATGTGTTGCAGGCGGGGGGCAGAGACGGCAGCCCCCCCAGGCCCCTGTGACAGGGTGGCCATCGCCAGCGGGAAGCGGCCTTCAACATCAGCAATGCCTGCGGGAACGGTTTCCCAATACCAGCCGTAAGAGGATTTGGGCGGCGCAATCGGGGCCAGCGGCGCTGCGGGCGCGTCTGTGACGGCGGGTTCGGGCAGCGGTTCGGGCTTTGGGGCCACGGCCAGACGGCGGGCCTGTTCGGCAGGGTCGATCTGCACGGTGATGCGCTTGCCCGGCGTGCCCTCGCCCACCTTGATGCGGCGAAAGCTGAAGCTGTCTTCAGCGGCGGCCCCTTGTGGGACCGCGCCAAACATGGCGGCCAGAATCGCGCCGGTGATCAATGTGCCTGTGATATTCCGCATGACGCGGGCTGCCTGTTCTTGTTTTTATTGACCTGACGGTTGCAGACAAATCGGCATCACGCCAGCATTTCGGCCCGCAGATCATGGCATTTTCGCCAGAATTGGCCGGAATGACACGGTTTCGCTTCGGCACACCTTTGGCGCGAAGATAATTAAAGTATTGTTAATCAGCGCCTTACACGATTTTTTCAAATAATCGCAAATTGTCTGAAAATGCCGCAAACGCTCCCAATCCGCGCCACGATCAGGGGGCCATATAAGGGCATCCAAACGGTGATCGGCACGGAACAGAGGCCAAGCTGAAGCGAACCGGGGTGGATGGGAACACTGAGCAAATCCTTCGAAAGGGACATACTATGAAACTGCTGAACATCTTCAAAGCATTCAAGAACGACGAATCCGGCGCTGTGACTGTTGACTGGGTCGTGCTGACCGCAGCCATCGTGGGCCTGGGCCTGGTGGTCATGACCACCGTTGGCGGCGGCATCGAAGGCCTGAGCAACAAAGTGGCGGCTGACATCGGCGACAACTCGTCGGGCTACGTTTCGACCCCCTGAGCCTTGATGGCTTGATTGCGTAAGGGCTGCGTCCGAAAGGACGCGGCCCTTTTCGTTTCTGGCACGCCCGAACTTGTTTCTTTTGCCGCAACCAACCGTTTCAAAAGAAGTTTCGCCGCTATGAAAAGACCTAAGTGACGCCGCAATCCCGCCACGAACACCCGTCAAAAGAGCGTCATACCGGAACGAAAGTCGCCACCACGAGGGTGGGACAGCAGCTCGCCGGGAATGACGCAAAAGGGATAACACCATGAACCTGCTGAACATCTTCAAGAACTTCAAGAACGACGAATCCGGCGCAGTGACCGTTGACTGGGTCGTGCTGACCGCAGCCATCGTGGGCCTGGGCCTGGTGGTCATGACCACTGTTGGCGGCGGCATCGAAGGCCTGAGCAACAAAGTGGCTGCTGACATCGGCGACAACTCGTCGGGCTACGTTTCGACCCCGTGATCTTGAACGGCGCATAAACGCAAAGGCCACGCCCGCCAAAGGACGTGGCCTTTTGCACCGATACAACCCATGGATGCGGTCGTTTCTGATGCCGCAACCCTTTGTTTCCGCACAATTTTAGTTTGCTTGGATTTAGCCAAATCCTTGCCACATTGTTGCCACGAAATCTTCCCAAAAATACCTGATATCAGGGCGGCTGCCTTCATCACGACGATGAAATCTGTCCCTGCATATTGCGCATAGGGGAAGACCAATGGCTTTTATCAAACTTTTCAAGACCTTCGCCGCCGACGAATCCGGTGCTGTGACGGTTGACTGGGTCGTGCTGACCGCCGCAATCGTAGGCCTGGGGCTGGTTGTGATGCAGCAGATCGGTGGCGGCATCGAAGCGCTGAGCCAGAAGATCGTGACCAATCTGGACCAGATCAACTCGGGCTACGTTTCTACGCCGTAATTCTTGGCGGATATCATTGGGCCGCAGGTTTGCGGCCCGCCCTTCCCTAAAACACCCCCCCAATACCTTGTTAGGGCCACCAGTTTGCCCCGATTTCGGCGTGATTGCCGGGTAAATCCACCAAAAGAACCCTGAAATCAACGGAAAGACCGAAATGAAAAAATACATCAGGCTTTTCGTGAAAATTGATGACGGGGCCGTCACGGTGGATTGGGTCGTGTTGACTGCGGCAATCGTCGGCCTGGGCATGGTTGTGCTTATTCCCATCGGATTCAGCACCACCTCCTCCGCGACATCGGTTGGAACGCAGATCAGCGACACGACCGTCGGCTACGGAAACTGACGAACGGTTTTAAGAAGAACTACGGCGGCCTCGGGTGGGCCAATGGGAATGGGTAAGGGGCTGTTACAATGCGAGCGATGTTTGGACTGGTACTGTTGGTAGGGATGGCGCTTGCGGGCGTCGCTGTCTATCTGGCGCAAAGTTACGTAGGGCAAGCCCAGGCGCGGCTGAGCGAAGAACAGGCGTTCCGGCAGAAAACCGGGCCGATGGTAGAGGTGTTCGTGCTGAACAAACCTTTGGCCTATGGTGCCCCGGTAACCCCCGAAGATGTGCAGACGGTGTACTGGCAAGAAAACGCCCTGCCCGAAAGCATCTTCCGCGACAAGACCGTGCTGTTCCCGGAAAACGCCAATGGCCCGCGCTATGTGATGCGCAACATGGTGGCGTTTGAGCCTTTGCTGGGGTCGAAAGTCACCGAGCCCGGCGAGATGGCAGGCCTGACGGGCAAACTCTCCAAGGGGATGCGGGCCTTTGCGATCAACGTCGATGTGGCCTCTGGCGTGTCGGGCTTCTTGCAGCCGGATGATCACGTCGATGTCTACTGGACCGGCGGTTCGGCAGGCGTGGACGGTGAGATCACCCGCCTGATCGAAAGCTCGGTGCAGATCATCGCCGTGGACCAAATGTCGGGGTCGGATCGCAGCACCGCCGCCAGTGTGGCGCGCACCGTGACCGTCGCCGCGTCGCCTGAACAGGTGGGTCGTCTGGCGCAAGCACAGGCCACGGGGCGTCTGGCCCTGTCTCTGGTCGGCAGCGCGGATGAGAGCGTGAATGGCCTGGTCGAAGTGACCGCCACCGACATCACAGGCAAGGTTGTGGAACTGGCCCCTGCGGTCGAACAGGCCAAGGTCTGCACCATCCGCACCAACAAGGGCGGCGAAATTCAGGAAATTCCGATCCCCTGCACGAACTGATCGGAACGACATTGGCGGGCGCGACCACATCATCTGGGGTCGCGCCCGTTAACTTTTGCCAAGGCTAGCAGCCTGTTGCAAGTTATCCACATCACGAACACCCCCCAAGCATTTGATTCTTGCAAAAAAACGGCCAATCAAGCATCTTCGTTGCAGATATGGGCATCCAAGACCCAACCAGAGGCGTGATCGAAAGGGCAGATCACATGAGCATGACAAGCATACTGGCGGCCGGGATTCTGGGCGTCGCACTGGCTACGACGGCGCTTAGCCCGGTTTACGCCGAGTCTCTGCGGATTATGACAGGATCACCGACTGAGGCGCTGAATGTGCCGATGAACCGCGCGGTCGTGGTGGAAAGCGACGTGCCCTTTGCGGAACTGTCGATTGCCAACCCCGGGATCGCCGATATCTCTACCCTGTCCGACAAGTCGATTTACGTTTTGGGCAAGGCACCGGGGCGCACGACGCTGACGCTGCTGTCGCCCGAGGGCAAGTTGATTTCCAACGTCGAAGTGCGGGTCACGCCCGATATCGCGGAATTCAAGGAACGCCTGCAGCAGATCCTGCCCGGTGAGCGGATCGAGGTTCGCACCGCAAATGATGGAATTGTGCTATCCGGCACGGTGTCTTCGACCGCAAAGCTGGACCGCGCGTTGGATTTGGCCAACCGCTATGCGCCGGAACGGGTGTCAAACCTGATGACGGTGGGCGGCACGCAGCAGGTTATGCTGAAGGTGCGCTTTGCCGAAATGCAGCGGTCGGTGGCGAAAAACCTGTCTTCGTCGATTGGCATCACCTCGGCCGGCTCCACGACCGGGGTCAAGGCGGGCACGGGCAGTCTGAACGGGTCGGGCGCTGTGGACGGTATCTTTACCGGCGGCGGCACCTATGGCAGCAACGCCAACGCCAATGGACAAATGGCGCTTGGGTTTTCGGCAGGATCGCTGCAATTTGCCGTGCTGCTGGAGGCACTCGAAACCAAGGGCATGGTCCGCACGCTGGCCGAACCCAACCTGACCGCGCTGTCGGGGCAAGAGGCCAAGTTCCTGGCGGGTGGCGAATATCCCATTCCGGTCTCTGACGGCGATAGCGGGATCAGTATTGAATACAAACCCTTCGGCGTTGAGCTGAACTTTACCCCCATCGTGGTTGATGGCGATGTCATCAACCTGACGATCAACGCGGCGGTCAGCTCGATCGACAGCACGGTGTCGCTGGAATCGTCGGGCTTTACCATCAACGCGTTCAAACGGCGCGAAACCTCGACCACGGTCGAAATGCGCGACGGCGAAAGCTTTGCCATCGCGGGCCTGTTGCAGGACGATTTCCGCAACCTGAACGGTCAGGTGCCGTGGCTGGGCGATATTCCGATCATCGGGGCGCTGTTCCGTTCGGCTGAATACCAGCGGTCGCAGTCCGAACTGGTGATCATCGTGACCCCGCATCTGGTAACACCGACACGGGGCGAGGCGCTTGCCCTGCCCACCGACCGGGTGCGTATTCCCACCGAACGTGAATTGTTCCTGTATGGCAAGGTTGAAGGCGCGCCCAAAGGGGCGGCTGGCGAGGTTGCGCGACAGGACTTCAGCGGTTCCTATGGCTATGTGATGGAGTAAGGCGATGCGCAACCGTTTGGCCACCCTCCTCGCGACGACAGCAATGCTTGCCCTGACCGGCTGCGCCAATACCCTGGATGACCAGCTTGGTGCCGGTGTTGATAGCGGCAGTTTTGGCAATGCCACGATGAACAACACGCTGGTGCAGACCGGGCAAGTGTCGGCAACGCACCAGCTTGCAGAACGCTTTGCCAGCGAAGTGCCCGACACGATCAACTTCGCCTTCAATTCGTCGCAGCTGTCGCCCGAGGCGCAGGATATTCTGCGCCGTCAGGCCCATTGGATCCGGCAATTCCCCGAAGTGCGCTTCCGGGTGTTCGGCCATACCGATCTGGTCGGATCAAACAGCTATAACAAGGCACTGGGCTTGCGTCGGGCGAAGGCGGTTGTGGCCTATCTGGCGCGCAACGGGGTGTCGTCGTCGCGGGTTGAGGCGGTGGTGTCTTATGGCAAAACCCAGCCGATCATCCAGACCACAGCGCCCGAGATGCGCAACCGCCGCACCGTGACCGAGGTGGCAGGCTTTGTGGACGGCAACCCGATGCTGTTGAACGGCAAATATGCCGCCGTGATCTTCCGCGAATATGTGGAGTCTGCAACGCGCGTTCACCCGCGTATCACGCCGCAAGAAACCCAAGTGGCCCCAAGCGGCGGCAACTGAAAAATTCGACAGAGTTTGCAAAGGCCGGGCCCCTGCCCGGCCTTTGCCATTTTCACCGGGCATGGTTTGGCTGGCGTCAGGCGCAAGGCCCTGATTCTGTGTGGTTTGCCTCTGCGCTACAGGCTGTGCCCTGAAAGCCACCAATCCCGCCTCCTGTCGCCAGAAACCACTGAATGACGATGATTTAGCCCAATTGTCGCCACCATTCCCCATCATTTTCCTCTCAATGGGAACAGTCGCGCGGGCAAACTGCCGCGCACGGCATCCGGGGTTTTGATCAGGGTTTTGCCATGCGGCAAACCCGACAAGCGCTTCGGGGCCGTCTTTGGAAGGGCAATGAGGCAATGACGAGTGTGGCAAACCTAGCGCCGGATCCGGCACCGATCGTTGCGTGTACGATTTCACGCGACGTGCAGAATTTTGAACTGCTGATCGACGACATGGAACAAGAGCTTGGCGAAAGCTGGGGCGATCTGGGGTTTGAGGATGCGATCCTGTTTCTGGAACAACCAGACAGCGCCACCTTGCAATTTGTCGCCATCGCTGTGGACGCCGAGGATGAGGTCGATCTGGCCCGCATCAGCGATATCGTGCGCGCCGCCAAAGCCAAAGCGGTCAAGGTGGTGCTGATCGCCGATCAGGTCAGCCCGATGGTCCTGCACCAATTGCTGCGGCTGGGGGCCGATGATTTCGTGCCCTACCCGCTGCCCGAAGGTGCGTTGCACGAAGCGATTGACCGGATGCGTAAACCGGAACCGGTCGTCTTGCCGGAACCAGAGGCCAAAGCCCCCCCTGCCCCGGAACCTGCGGTTGCCACAGCACCCGCACCGGCACCGGCACCTGTGGCCGCCCCTGAACCCGAAACCCACGCCGCCCCGACCTTCAAGGCCAAGGGCGACCGCAACGGCGTGATCTTGCCCGTGCATGGCATGGCAGGCGGCACCGGGGCCTCGACCTTTGCCGCAAACCTTGCGTGGGAACTGGCGACCGTTTCCAAAACCGACAGCCCGCGCGTCTGTATTCTGGACCTTGATTTCCAATACGGGTCCACCGCCACCTATCTGGACCTGCCGCGCAAGGATGCGGTGTTTGAACTGCTGTCTGACACAGCCTCGGCTGACAGCGACAGCTTCCTGCAATCCATGCTGACCTTCAACGACAAGCTGCATGTGTTCACCGCCCCCGCCGATATGCTGCCGCTGGATATCGTGTCTGGCGAAGATATCGGGCGGCTGCTGGACATGGCGCAGGCGAATTTCGACTTCGTCATCATCGACATGCCATCGACCATCGTCGCCTGGACCGAGGCTGTGCTGCAACGCGCGCATGTGTATTTCGTGCTGCTGGAACTGGATTTGCGGTCCGCGCAAAACATCCTGCGCTTTGTGCGCGCCCTGAAGGCCGAGGCCCTGCCGCATGAAAAGCTGCGCTATGTGCTGAACCGCGCGCCCAAGTTTACCGACCTGTCCGCCAAATCCCGCGTCAAGCGGATGGCGGAAAGCCTTGATATTGCAATCGAACTGCAACTGCCTGACGGCGGCGCGCAGGTGACACAAGCCAATGACCATGGCCTGCCTCTGGCGGAAAGTGCCGCCAAAAACCCGTTGCGTAAAGAATTGCAGAAACTCGCCAAGTCCCTTTTCGACCTGAACAAGGCCGTCGAGTCCGGCAAAGGCTGACATAGGAAAACATCATGTTTAGCCGTTTCAAGAAAGAGAATGCGCCGGATCGTCCGGCCCCCACGGCTCCGGTCGGCGCTGCCACGCCGTCCGTGTCGCCAGCCAGCGCGGCCAAGCCCGCGCTGGCTGTGCGGCCAGTTGCCGCCGTACCGCCGCGCCCTGCGGCCGAAGCGGTCGCCGCCGACAAGGAAAAGAAACGCAAAGACCGGCTGAGCGATCTGAAAACCGAATTGCACAAACGCCTGCTGGAAAACCTGAACCTTGCAGCGCTTGAAAAGGCGTCGGAAAGCAGCCTCAAGCAGGAAATCGCGGCGCTGTCTGCCGAGGCGCTGGATGAAATGCAGGTCGCCCTGAACAAGGACGACCGCGCCACGCTGAACCAGGAACTCTACGACGAGGTGATGGGCCTTGGCCCGCTGGAACCGCTGCTGAAGGATGACACGGTCAACGATATTCTGGTGAACGGCCCCAACCGGGTGTTCGTCGAACGCGGCGGCAAGCTGCAACTGACCGATGTGACCTTCAAGGACGAACGCCACCTGTTGCGGATCATCGACAAGATCGTGTCCGCCGTGGGCCGCCGGGTGGACGAAAGCAACCCCTACGTCGATGCGCGCTTGGCTGATGGCAGCCGCTTCAACGCCATGGTGCCGCCCGTTGCGGTGGATGGCAGCCTTGTTTCCATTCGGAAATTCAAGAAGGAAAAGCTGGCGATCGGCGATCTGGTCAAATTCGGCGCCTTTACCGAGGAAATGGCCGCCTATCTGCAAGCCGCCGTGTCCTGCCGTCTGAACATCATCGTGTCGGGCGGTACGGGGTCGGGCAAAACCACCACGCTGAACGCGCTGTCCAGTTTCATCGACAACACCGAACGGGTGCTGACGATTGAGGATACGGCGGAACTTCAACTGCAACAGGTGCATGTGGGCCGGATGGAAAGCCGCCCCGCAAACGTCGAAGGCCGGGGCGCTGTGACGCAGCGCGACTGCTTGCGCAACGCCCTGCGGATGCGTCCCGACCGGATCATCGTGGGCGAAACCCGTGGTGAAGAAGTGATCGACATGCTGCAGGCGATGAACACGGGCCACGACGGGTCGATGACCACGATCCACGCCAACAACGCCCGCGATGGCATCAGCCGTCTGGAAAACATGGTCGCCATGGCGGGGATCGAGATGCCGCTCAAGGCGGTGCGCGCCCAGATCGCCTCGGCTGTGAACCTGATCGTGCAAGCCAGCCGTCTGCAAGACGGCTCACGCCGCATGGTTTCCATCACCGAAATCACCGGCATGGAAGGCGACGTGATCTCTATGCAGGAAATCTTCCGTTACGAACGGCTGGGCATCGAACCTTCGGGCAAGATCATCGGGCGGTTCAATGCCACCGGCATCCGGTCCGCCTATTCAGACCGCTTCCGCCAGTGGGGCTACAACCTGCCCGCGTCCATCTACGAACCCATTGCCTGAGGTAAACCATGCAAGTCAGCGCCGCCCCCCTTATCTATATCCTGATCTTCGTCGCGGTCGTTGTGCTGGTCGAAGGTCTGTACCTGACGGTTTTTGGCAAATCCATCAGCCTGAACAACCGCGTCAGCCGCCGCCTTGCCTTGCTGGAAAAGAACGGCAACCGCGAACAGGTGCTGGAGCAGTTGCGCAAGGAAATGTCGCAGCACCTGAACGCCAAGGGTATTCCCCTGTATTCGATGCTGGCAACCAAGGCGCAGAAGGCCAATATCGCGTTCTCCCCGCAGGCTCTGATCGGGATCATGGCGGGGGTGTCGGTGTTTTCCTACCTCGCGCTGACCATCGCCACCGAAGCCTCGCCCGCCATTCGCGCCGTCATGGCCGTCGGCATGGGGGTGGGCGGTGTCTATACTTGGATCAACCGCAAGGCCAAGAAACGCATGACCCTGCTGGAAGAACAACTGCCGGACGCGGTTGAACTGATGGTGCGGTCGCTGCGGGTGGGCCACCCGTTTTCGGCTGCCATCGGCATTGTGTCCAAGGAAATCGCCGATCCGTTGGGCACTGAATTTGGCATGATCGCCGACGAGGCCGCCTATGGCCGCGACGTGGCAGAAAGCCTGAAAGCCTTTGCCGAACGTCTGGACAGCCAGGATTTGCGCTTCCTCGCCGTGGCCGTGACCATCCAGCAGCAATCGGGCGGCAACCTTGCAGAAATTCTGGAAGGTCTGGCCAAGGTGATCCGCGCGCGGTTCAAACTGTTCCGCCGGGTCAAGGCGATCACCGCCGAGGCCAAATGGTCGGGCATGTTTCTGTCGGCCTTCCCCATCGGTGCGCTGATCATGATCAACGTGATCCGGCCAGATTATTATGACGAAGTGAAAGACGAGCCGATTTTTGTGACAGCCTGTCTGGTCGTCGCCGTATTCCTGATCGTGAACATCATTTTCATGAAAATGATGGTCAACATCAAGGTTTGAAGGGGTTTCCGAAATGCTAAGCCAAATCAACACGATGCTGACCGACATGCTGGGTCCGCTGGGGCCACTGATGGTGGTGGGCATGCTGGGTGTCGGCCTGATCATCGTGGCCCTGCCCACCATGCTGAAAAAGCAGCCCGACCGCTTTCGTGACCTGAAAGATCAGCACGCGACGAAAGAAACGGGTGCCGCCACAGCAACCCTGCGCAAGGGCGACAAGACCGACAAGCTGGAAAAATTCGCCCAGTTTCTGGAACCCCAGACGGTCGAGGCGATGTCGGCCTCCAAGATGAAGATGCTGCGCGCGGGCTACACCGCGAAAAATGCGGTGCGGATGTTCCACGCCTCGCAATTCGTGCTGGGCCTGACCGCACTGGCCATCGGGATGGCACTGGCCATGGTCAAATCGGCACAAGGCGAAGTCACCACGCAGCAGATGATGCTCTATACCATCCTGCCGGGGGCCATCGGCTACTATCTGCCGCAATACTGGGTGCAACGCCGCCTGCAAACCCGCCAGAATGAAATCATCGCCGGCTTCCCCGATGCGCTGGACATGATGCTGGTCTGCGTTGAAGCCGGCCAATCGCTGGACCAGTCGATCCTGCGCGTCGCCAAGGAAAGCCGCGCCGGCTATCCCGCACTGGCCGACGAATTCGACATGGTGGCCAATGAGGTGAAGGCCGGCAAGGAACGGGTGATGGTGTTGAAAGACATGTCCGAACGGGTCGGCATCACCGATGTGTCGTCTTTCGTCACCACATTGATCCAGTCCGCCACTTTCGGTACGTCGATTGCCGAGGCTTTGCGGGTCTATTCGGCAGAAATGCGTGATAAACGCGTGATGCGCGCCGAAGAGAAAGCGAACGTCTTGCCGACCAAGCTGACACTGGGCACAATGCTGTTCTGTTTGCCGCCGCTGCTGATCATCCTGATCGGGCCATCAGTGTACGGCATTTCCGAGATGTTGGGCGGGGGCTGATACCATATCTTGAGACACGGGTTCGCACTTGCCGCCCTGATCTTGCTGGCCGCCTGTGGAAACGCAGGCGGCTTTGGCGCATCCAAAACCCGCAACACGCCCTTCGGGGCCGACGCCCGCAAAGATGGGGTGGACGGGCTGCTGGTCGGCCACCGCCTGATGGCCGCGAATGAACCCGAACTCGCGTTGAAGGCCTATCTGCGCGCGGCTGGCGAAGACGGCATTTCGGTCGATACGCTGTCCGCGCTCGGGTCCGCGAACCTGGCCCTTGGCCGCCTGGGTCAGGCCGAACAACTGCTGCGCCGCGCGATTGACGAAGACCCAACCTTCGTGCCCGCCCTGAACAATCTGGGCGTCGTGCTGATGGAACGTGACAAACCCGGCGAGGCCCGCGTGGTGTTTCAGCAAGCTTTCGCTCAGGATAGTGGCCAATCGGACTCCATTCGCGAAAATCTGCGGCTGGCTATCGCGCGAACCGAAGTGCCCGTATATGGTGGCGTTGAAGAACCGGTAGGTACGTTTTCCCTGATGCGGCGGGAAAAGGGGCAATATGTGCTTCTGACTCAGCTTTAGGGTTAAAGATCGAGCAGTAAAAAGGACGCAAAAATGCGCCACCCCGTGATTACAGCCCTGTGCCTTGGCGCAGTCATGCTTGGCGGTTGCCAGCGATCCACCGATGCGCAGGTGCAACGCGCCGTCAAGGACGTGAACGTCATTGATGAATCGAACCTGTCCGACATCATGCTGTCTGTCGGTGACCCGGATGAGGCGGTGGCCTATTTCGCCAAAACCTCTGAACAAAACCCAGAACGCATTGATCTGAAACGCAACCTTGCCAAATCCCTGGTGCGCGCCAACAAACCGACCGAGGCCGCCGCGATCTGGACGCAAGTCGTGGCCTCGCCCGAGGGCACCAATGACGACCGGGTGTCTTTTGCGGAATCGCTGATCCGGGCCAACCAATGGGACCGCGCCAAGGCCGAGCTGAACAAGGTGCCGCCCACCCATGAAACCTTTGACCGCTACCGGCTCGAGGCGATGGTCGCCGACAGTGAAAAGAACTGGAAAAAGGCCGACAGTTTTTATGAAATCGCGGCGGGGCTGACCACCAAACCCGCAGGCGTGCTGAACAACTGGGGCTTTTCCAAACTGACACGCGGCGAAAATACCGGCGCTGAAAAGCTGTTCTCCGAGGCGCTGACCTATGATGGCACGCTGTTTACCGCCAAGAACAACCTCGTTCTGGCCCGCGCCGCACAGCGCAAATACGATCTGCCGGTGATCGAGATGAGCCAGACCGAACGCGCTGAACTGCTGTATACGATGGCGCTTGCCGCGATCAAACAGGGCGATGTGTCGGTCGGCAAAGGCCTGTTGACCCAAGCCGTGGAAACCCACCCGCAGTATTTTGAGGCCGCCTCGCGCAGTCTGGCCGCCCTTGATGCGAACGTGCAAAATTGACGCCCGCCCTGTGGTTTTTGCCCTTCATCATCCCGATCGGCATCTGGGTATCATGGTCGGACATGAAATTCATGAAGATCCCGAACAAGGCCGTCGTGGCACTGTTCGCGGTCTGGGTGGCGCTTGGTTGGCTGGCCGTCCCGTTTGACCAATGGCTCTGGGGCTTTGCCTTGGCGGCCATCGTGCTGGCCGTCGGGTTCATCGCCAACGCGTTGAATTTGCTGGGCGCAGGCGACGCCAAGTTTGCCGCCGCGATGGCCCCATTCTTTGTGCAGGGCGATATCCGCACCTTGCTCGCGCTGTTTGCGGCCTGCCTGCTGGGGGCTTTCGTCATGCACCGCATCGTGCGCGCGATCCCTGCTTTTCGCGCCCGCACCGCCGATTGGGCCAGTTGGACCCATGCCAAATTCCCGATGGGGGTGGCCCTGTCGGGGATGATCATTTTCTACTTTCTGGCCGCGCTTTTGCCCCAAGCCTGACACGGTTTGCTGCCACGGTCTGGTGAGCATTTCAGTCAGACCGAGGCCGCCCATGAACGTGCAAGCCCTGCCCCCCGTCGCCCCCTCCGTCACGCCCCCCCCCGGGCCACGGTCAATGGACGAGGTGGGTCTGTCCATCGTGATGATGCGGGACATCCTGCTCAAGACGATGTTCCGCACCAACCTTGATCTGGTCTCGGCCATCTCTCGCATCATCTGTCTGCCCGTGCCGCTGACGCAGGAACTGGTGGACCTTGCGCGCGGGCAAAAGCTGTTGGAGGCGACGGGCACTCTGCACGCCAATTCCGGCAATGAAATGGGCTATCAATTGACCGATGGTGGCAAGGCGCGGGCGCTCGATGCGCTCAGCCAGTCGGAATATTACGGCGCCATGCCGGTGCCGCTGGAACAGTATAAAGAACAGGTCAAACGTCAGTCGGTGCGCAATATCAAACTGACGCGCAGCGAATTGATGAAGGGCATGGGCCATCTGATCCTGCCCGATGACCTGATCGGCAACCTTGGCCCTGCGGTGACCTCGGGGCGTTCTATCCTGATGTACGGCCCGCCCGGCAACGGAAAGTCAAGTATTTCCAACGGCATACGCGCCGCCCTTGGCGACAAGATCTATGTGCCCCGGTCGCTGGAATACTCGGGTCAGGTGATCACCGTTTATGACCCTATCGTGCATTCGGCAGCGGAATCCGCGACCGATGATCCATCGTCGCTGCGCCGCACCTCGAACCGCTTTGACAACCGCTATGTCTATTGCGAACGGCCCACGGTGATCACCGGCGGGGAACTGTCGCTTGAAATGCTCGATCTGACCTATAACCCGACGGCCCGCACCTATCAGGCCCCCTTGCAGCTAAAATCCACCGGCGGCATTTTCATCGTGGACGATTTGGGCCGCCAAGCCGAGCCACCGCAAAAACTCGTCAACCGCTGGATCGTGCCGCTGGAAGAATCCAAGGATATTCTGGCGCTGCAATCGGGCGAGAAATTCACCGTGCCGTTCGACACGCTGGTGATCTTTTCAACCAACTTCCACCCGAATGAAATCTTCGACGGCGCGGCCCTGCGGCGGATCTTCTTCAAGATCAAGATTGATGGCCCCAATCAGGAAAACTTCCTGAAGATCTTTGCCATGGTCGCCCGGAAAAAGAAAATGCCGCTGGATGAAGCGACGCTGATGCACATGATGAAGGTCAAATTCCCGACCATCGCCAACAACTATGCCAACTATCAGCCGAACTTCCTGATCGACCAGATGATCGCGATCTGCGAATTTGAAAACCTGCCCTACCAGATGACGCCCGAGTTTCTGGACAGGGCTTGGGCCAACATGTTCGTGCGCGATGAAAAGATCGCCAAATAATCAGAAACGCCGGACGCCGGTTTCGGTAACAATCATATCCAGCCGCTGATCAGTCGCATCAATCGGCACCTCGGCCACCTCTTGCGCCGCAAAGGCAAAACCGACCGCAATGGTCGGGCGTTTTGCGCGCAAGCCTTCCAACGTCCGGTCATAAAACCCGCCACCATAGCCCAGCCGATACCCCCGCGCGTCAAATGCCAGCAGCGGCACGATCAGCACGTCTGGCTCAATCCACGCCCCCTCTGCCGGGATCAGCGCGCCGAACTCACCGGGGATCAGGGCACAGCCGGGGCTCCATTCGCGAAACCGCAGCGCCTGCGCCTTGCCCACAATCACCGGCACGCAAACCGGCCCCTGATGCGCGGCCATGGCGGGCAGGGGGTCGATCTCGGTCCGCATCGGCATATAGCCCGACAGCGCCCGCCCCCGGTACTGCGCCAGCACATCCGCCAACAGTTCCGCCGCCTGCCCCTGCCCCGCCTCAAACGCCGGTTTGCGGATGGCAAAGGCAGCTTTGCGCGCGGCGGCTTTCACTTCTGCAACATCCATCATATCAAAACCAACGTGGCGAGGCCCAGAAATACGAAAAATCCCATAACGTCGGTCAGCGTGGTCACAAACGTGCCCGACGCCAGCGCCGGGTCCAGGCCCAACCGCTCCAACGTCAGCGGCACCATCACACCGCCCAAAGCCGCGACGATCTGGTTGACGATCATCGCCATCCCCAGCACCAGCCCCAGCTTCAGATCGCCGAAAATCCCCCAAGCCGCAAAGCCCAGGATCAGCGCCAGCCCCAGCCCGTTCAGCACCCCCGCCCCCAGTTCCCGCAGCACCACCCGCCGCGCGTTGGCCCGGGTCAGATCGCGCGTCGCCAAGGCCCGCACCGCCACGGCGAGGGTCTGCGTCCCCGCAATCCCCCCGGTCGAGGCCACAATCGGCATCAGCGCCGCCAAGGCCACCAGTGCCGCGATCGTGCCCTGAAACTGTGTGATCACAAGCGCCGACAAGGACGCCGTGAACAGGTTCACCACCAGCCACGGCAACCGCTGCCGCACCGTCGCAAAGGCCCCGTCCGACAGGCTCGCCTCGTCGCCCACCCCGGCCAGCCGCAGCATGTCTTCCTCATGCTCCTCGTCCAGCACGTTCATCGCATCATCAATTGTGATCACACCCACCAGCCGACCGCCCGCATCGACCACCGGGCAGGAAATCAGGTGATACTGGTTAAAGATATAGGCCACATCCGCCTCGGGGTCAGTCGCCTGCACGGTGCGGAAACTGTCCTCCAGAATATCCACCAGCCGCACATCGCGGCGCGACGACAGCAGCCGTCCCAGCGTCACATAGGCCTGCGGGCGCATCAGGCCATCCACCAGAATCACATGGTAAAACTGGTCCGGCAAGTGTTCGGCGCTGCGCAGATGGTCGATGGCCTCGCCCACCGTCCAGCCTTCGGGGGCCACCACCACCTCGCGCTGCATCAGGCGACCGGCGCTGTATTCCGGGTAGGCCAGCGCCTGCTGCACCGCCATCCGATCGGCCAGCTCCAGCGCCTGAAGGATCTTGCCCTGCGCCGGGGCCTCCAGATCTTCAAGGATATCAACCACATCGTCGGATTCCAGATCGCGCATCGCATCGGCCACGATCTGCGCAGGCAGCGCCTCGATCACGTCCTCGCGGATGGCATCATCCAGTTCCGACAGCACGTCGCCATCAAACCCGCCCGACCACAGCGCCAGCAGCGCGTTGCGGTCAACAGGCCCGATCTGCTCCAACAGGTCGGCCACGTCAGCCGCGTGCAGTGGCTCCAGCAGGGCCGTCAGACGCGGCGCATCACCTGCTTCAACCGCCTCCAGAATGGCCTCGACGCGGGCGTCGTCCAGCGCATCATCGCCCCGCTCTGCCACAAAATCCGCCATGCCGCCCCCAAATCATTACCGCGACCTTAGCGAAAGCTGTTTCAAGGAAACAGGGGCCTTGGGCAAATTTACCAAGGCGGGCAAAGCGTCTAGGGTGGGGCGCGAAGATGGAGGACGCGATGGCCGATCTGATTTTGGGGCAAGTGCTGCGCTTTGTGGACGACCCCTTTGTGGTGGGGCCGGACGCCGCCGAACACATCACCGATGGCGGCGTTCTGGTGGATGCAGGCCGGATTGTTGCGGTCGGCGACGGGGCAACCCTGCGCGCCGCCCACCCGCAGGCTCGTGTCACCGACTACGGCAAGGCCTTGATTTCGGCGGGTTTTATCGACGCGCATGTGCATTACCCGCAGACCGCGATCATCGCAAGCTGGGGCAAGCGGCTGATCGACTGGCTGAACACCTACACCTTCCCCGAGGAGATGCGCTTTGCCGACCCCGCCTATGCGACCGAGGTGTCCAACCGCTATATGGACCTCGCGCTCGCGCATGGCACCACCTCGATGTGTTCCTATGCGACCATTCATCCGGCGTCCGTCGATGCGTTTTTCACCGCCGCCCAGACCCGCGGGATGCGCGCCTTTGCGGGCAAAACCTGCATGGACCGCAACGCGCCCGAAGGCCTGCGCGACACCGCCCAATCCGCCTATGATGACAGCAAGCGCCTGCTGCAAAAGTGGCACGGCGTGGACCGGCTGTCTTATGTGATCACACCCCGGTTTTCGCCGACCTCGACCCCCGAACAACTCGCCGCCTTGGGGGCCTTGTGGGGTGAATATCCCGACTGTCTGATGCAGACGCACCTGTCCGAACAGGTGGACGAGATCGCCTGGGTCCAGGATTTGCATCCCCAGTCGCGCGACTATCTCGACACCTACGAGGCCCAAGGCCTGCTGCGCGAAGGCGCCGTCTACGGCCACGCCATCCACCTGACAGCCCGCGAAAAAGACCGTTTGCGAGAGGCCGGGGCGTCGCTGGTGCATTGCCCGACCTCGAACACCTTCATCGGATCAGGCCTGTTCGACATGGGACTGGCGACTACGATGCGTGTGGGTCTCGCGACCGATACCGGGGGCGGGTCCAGCTTTTCCATGCTGCGCACCATGGCTGCGGCCTATGAGGTCGCCCAACTGCGCGGCCAGGCCCTGCACCCCTCGCAACTGTGGTGGCTGGCAACCGTCGGCTCGGCACGGGCGCTGCGGGTGGAGGATCGCGTGGGGAATATCGCGGTGGGGATGGAGGCGGATCTGGTTGTGGTGGATCTCGCCTCAACCCCGGCCATCGAACAGGCGGTACGGCGGGCGGAGGATATCTGGGCGGCAGTATTTCCGACCGTGATGATGGGGGATGACCGGGCGGTGAAAGGGGTTTGGGTGGGGGGTGTGGTCCGGTCTTAGGGCCGACTATTCTGCTGTCCGGCCGACACGAAAATATCCTTTGATACATTCCTCGGACCGGACTGCCACCTGCACATGCGTTTTCTTCATAAAACCACTACCGGGAAAAAGTGGCCCGCCTTCGGTAAAGAGGCCACGAACACTCTCAAAAGGTTCGACATTTTGTGCGGCTAGCGCCTCGTGAAGATGTCGGATGACCGCGCAATCTAGAAACCGCAGCAGATTGTCCTCGTCACGCGCCCCGACAGACTTGTTCACGGGCAAGACACGACCATCCTGAGACGCGTTTATGGTTGCTTGCAACGAAGCATGAGCATCTTCCAGAGTTTCCAGACTGCCACGCGCCATCAGATCGAGACAATTTCCAAGATCAATGATTGCACCCAACACAAAGGCTTCAGAAAAATCTTTCCGGCGCACTTTCCAGTCAGCCCATTCCCAGGCCCGTTTTATGTCAGCTTCCCAGAAATATACGCCAGGTCCCAGCCAGTCATACTCCTGCCTGCTTTGGTCCAAAACCACTTTGCCCGACAAAACATCTTCTCCGACGCGAGAGTCGCAGCCGTGATACCCAAGCACAAAAGATGTATGAAGACGCGCCATCAGGCGGCAGATGCGGCCTTGTACTCCGGTGTCAACGTACCATCAGGGTTGTAAATTCCTTCTCTTTCCAACGCCTGACGCGCAGCCAATGCTGTGATGGTCACTGATTTTGTGTAGGCGGCAAGCGCCTTGTCGATCTGGTCTTTCTGAACCTTGGTCATCAGCGCCCTGTTGGTTTTGTTCTGTCAATATAGGTACAAACCACTTTGGCTCCAAGATATTAACAAGGTCTGTACGCAGATCGCCAATCTTCACTTACCCGAATAAAAACTCATACTGATGCAGGCCGATTGTGTTCCCAAACCTTAACAAACCCTTACCACCCCCCACCAACCCCTTGATATCCCACACCCAACCCCGGTCCCCCCAAGGGACATCACTCCGCCAATTCCCACCCATCCGGGTAAAAATCATGCTTCAGGGCAATACTGGTGGCCTCACGTTCCTGCTGCCAGATCGCCTCGGGCGTCACCGGCATCGGCCCGAAGGACGCGACCAGCGACACCCCATCCTCCAGCCGCTTCGTCCGGAACCCCGCCGCTTGCAGCGCCTTTTCGAGGGCTTTCCAGTTGGCGTCCAACTCCTCGATGAAGAACAGGAACTCTACCACCGCCTCTTTCGGCAGCTTCACCCCTTGGGTGTTCTTGAAGCTGGCATAGGTATCGCGCCGCTGCGTCTCAAAATTATGTGACATGGAACCCCCAAAGCCGTTGTTGCCCGCCCGCTATCATTGCATCAACCTCCGCGCCAGCCGGTTTTGACGTTCGATGACCAAGGGCAGGTCAATCGTCACCATCCGGCCCGCCCGCACCACAGCCCGGCCCTCCACAAACAGATCGCGCACCCGGGCAGGCCCGGCCAACAGCAGGGCGACCGGATCCCACGACCCCGCAGCCTCCACCCCCGACACATCCCAGACCGCGATATCCGCGCGCTTGCCGACCTCGATCGACCCACAGTCACTGCGGCCCAGAACCCGCGCGCCGCCAAGCGTGGCGATCTCCAGCGCCTCGCGGGCTGACATCGCATCGGCCCCTCTGGCGACCCGCTGCAACAGCATCGCCATGCGCGCCTCGCCGACCAGACTGCCCGCATCGTTCGAGGCCGACCCGTCCACCCCGAGCCCCACCTTCACCCCAGCATCCCGCATCGCCCTGACCGGGGCAATCCCCGACCCCAACCGGCAGTTCGAACAGGGACAATGCGCAACCCCGGTGCCAGACCGGGCGAACAGGGCAATCTCCTGCGGGTCCAGTTTCACGCAATGGGCGTGCCAGACATCCGGCCCGGTCCAGCCCAGATCTTCGGCATATTGCCCCGGACGACAGCCGAATTTGGCGAGGCTGTAGGCGATATCCTCGTCATTTTCCGCCAGATGGGTGTGCAGCATCACCCCCTTGTCGCGCGCCAGAACGGCCGTATCGCGCATCAGATCGCGCGATACGGAAAACGGCGAACAGGGGGCGAGCCCGACCCGGACCATCGCGCCCTCCGCCGCGTCGTGGAAGGCATCCACCACACGGATCATATCGCGCAGAATATCGGCCTCACGTTCCACCAGACTGTCGGGCGGAAGGCCCCCATCCGACACCCCGATGCTCATTGCCCCCCGTGTCGGATGAAACCGCAGACCCACTTCCGCCGCCGCTGCGATGGTATCGTCCAACCGTGCGCCGTTGGGGTAGAGGTAGAGGTGGTCAGAGGTCATCGTACACCCCGTCAGCGCCAGCTCGGCCAACCCCACTTGGGCCGAGACGAACATCTCCTCTGGTCCAAACCGCGCCCAGATCGGGTAGAGCGTCTGCAACCAGCCAAACAGCAACGCGTCCTGCCCCCCCGGCACAGCGCGGGTCAGGGTCTGGTAGAGGTGATGGTGGGTGTTGACCAACCCGGGTGTGACCACGCAGCCCGCAGCCTCGACAACCTCGCCTGTCGTGACAAGCCCCGTCCCTACAGCGGCGATCACCCCGCCGCGCAGCAGCACATCGCCGCCCGCGATCTCGGCGCGCTCGCCGTTCATGGTGACAACTGCCACCGCCCCACGGATCAGAATTTCAGCCATTGGTCCCCCAAAACCCTTTCGGAGGACAGACCCCGGCGCGACAGAAAGGGAAAGGACTCGCGCAAGGCCAATGATAGCGACGCTGGCATCCCCCTGACAATACGGCTTTCACATTGGCACAAATATCCTCGGGGGGTGAGGCCGCAGGCCGAGGGGGGCGGAAAGCCCCCCTAAAATTATTCCTGCAATAATTTTTCTTCTTGGGAATTCAGCCGTTCAGCAGGGCCAAAGCCTCGGCATGGATGGCCGCATTCGCCGCCGCCAGCACCTGTCCGCCGGTGTGGCAAGGCCGCCCCTGCCAGTCAGTCACGATGCCGCCTGCGGCCTCGATCACCGCAATCGGGGCCTGCACGTCATAGGTCTGCAAGCCCGCCTCGATCACCAGATCAATCTGGCCCGCCGCGATCAGGGCATAGGCGTAACAATCCATGCCATAGCGCACCAACCGTGCATGGGGGGCCACGCGGCGGAAGGCGGCGGCCTCAACCGCCGTGCCAACCTCGGGGAAGGTGGTGAACAGGATGGCCTCACTCAGCGGCCGTGCCGCCCGGCAGGCCAAAGAGCGCGCGCCCAACGGCCCCGCCATCGTGGACCTGCCCAAGCCGCCCTCGAACCGCTCACCGATATAAGGTTGGTCGATAATGCCGTAAATCGGCCCGTCAGCATCGGCCACCGAGATCAGCACCCCCCAGGTCGGCGTGCCCGACAGATAGCCACGGGTGCCGTCAATCGGGTCCAGCACCCAGGTCAGGCCAGAGGTGCCCGCCACTGTTCCAAATTCTTCACCAAGGATTCCGTCATCCGGGCGGCGGCGCGCAAGGATCTCACGCATCCGTTGCTCGGACAGCCGATCTGCGACTGTCACCGGGTCAAACCTGTGGATTTCTTTGTTGTCTGCGGTCAACCCGGCAGACCGGAAATGCTGCAAAGTGGCGACCCGCGCCGCATCTGCCAATTCGGCTGCGGTGGCGATCAGATCTGCTGCCACCGCTTCGGTCACTCTCATCGCATCTGCTCCGCCGTGCCTGTCGCCCCTTGGCGCTACCCGCTTGTTCGTAATTGGTCAAGCGGGTCAGCCGTCCAAAAAGTGTGGCGCTTCAGGCTGCGTCAGACAATACGCGAGCCAGATCGAACAGGCGACGACGCTGGGCTTCGGGAATCGCGTAGTAGGACCGCACGAGTTCCAGCGCCTCTTTATCGGCCATCATGTCGGTATGAGCGTTGCCCGCACCTTCGCGCGCATCATCCAGCCCCTCAAAGAAGAACGAGATCGTCACCCCCAGAGCATCGGCCACATCCCACAGACGGGAGGCGCTGACGCGGTTCATGCCGGTCTCATACTTCTGGATTTGCTGGAACTTGATCCCAACCTTGTCCGCGAGTTGTTGCTGGGTCATCCCCACCATCCAACGACGGTGACGGACGCGCTTGCCAACATGGGCGTCTACAGGGTGTTTCATTCGATACTCCACTCTATTTTTAAAGGTTCCCCACATTAAGGTAAGCATAAATCGTGCCAATGCTGCGAATTTTGCCCCTTCTGCGAAAATTCATTCCGGGGCAGCAGAAACCTGTCCTTTTGGATATGTCCAATTATACAGATGTAGAAATGCGGAGTGGTAAATGCCGGTTAACACCTATGGTACGCCCACAGGGGAGGGAACTCTCCTTTTGCGAGTGTTGCAATTTGCATCGCGTTTTGCACAGGCTTCCGCTAGGTCACTTGCCATTCTGCGAATCTTGCCGCAAAATCTATCACCATTTCCCGTCTGGCGTTCTGGTCTTTTGCCACTGCGCAGCCTAGCGTTGCGTCCAGTCGCCCTGTTACGGAACCGATCCTGATGCGCGCCTGGCAAATTCACGACCTGACCGCCCCCCCTGTGTTGCGCGATCTGGACCTGCCTGTACCGGGCCCCGGCGAGGTGTTGATCCGGGTCGCGGCCTGCGGGTTGAACTTTGCCGATCTGCTGATGGCGCAGGGCCGCTATCAGGACAAACCCGCCCTGCCCTTTACCATGGGGCTGGAATTTGCGGGCACCGTTGTGACGCTTGGTCCCGACACAGTGGCCCCCCTGCCCGGCACGCGGGTGGCGGTTTATGCGGGTCGTGGCGGATTGGCAGACTACGCCGTGGTGCCTGCCGCCCGTTTGGTGGCGTTGCCCGATGCGATGCCCTTTGCGGTCGCGGCCGGATTTCAGATCGCCTATGGCACCTCGCATCTGGCGCTGACCCACAAGGCGCAACTGCGCCCCGGTGAGACATTGCTGGTCACGGGGGCGGCAGGTGGGGTGGGCCTGACGGCGGTCGAGATTGGCAAGCGACTGGGTGCGCGCGTGGTGGCATTGGCGCGGGGGCCAGACAAACTGGCCGTTGCCGCCGCCGCCGGGGCCGATGTGCTGATCGACAGTGACACGCCCGAGGGTAGCACCACCCTGCGCGAAACCCTGCGCAGCCTTGGCGGGGTTGATGTGGTCTATGATGCTGTGGGTGGCCCCGGTTTTGACGCCGCCTTGCGGGCATTGCGGCCCGAGGGGCGCATGCTGAGCATCGGCTTTGCGGGCGGCGCGGTACCACAGGTGGCGGCGAACCTGCTGCTGGTCAAGAACATCGCTGTGATGGGGTTCTGGTGGGGGGCTTATGCCGGTTTTGCGCCCGAACTGCTGACGGGAAGTCTGGCCACGCTGATGCGGTGGTATGTGGCGGGGGAGCTGTCGCCCCACATCTCTCACCTGTTGCCGATGGATTGCTTGCCCGATGGGTTGGAGCTTTTGCGCAATCGCACTGCCACGGGCAAGGTCGTGATAGCAATCACCCCGCCGCCACAGCCTTGACGCGGCTGGCATAGGCCCGGCGGATCATGTCGGCCAACGCATCGACCGTCGGCGAATGAACCGGGTCCGCGACATACATGTTGACCTTCATCCGCGCGAGGTCGGGCAGCGCCCCGCCGTGCTGCACACGTTCAACATTCGGGGCCTCGGACCCCGCAAGCACAGTGTGCACTGCCAGATCGGCGGAAACCGAGGCCTCGATGGTGCGGGTGCTGTCGCTTTCCACCGCCATCTGCCATGGGATACCCGCATCATCCAGCGCGGCCTGTACGCCTTGGCGGAAGATGCAGTTGTGTTCGTAGGCCAGTTTCAGCGGCCGGGTCTTCCACGCAACACCGCCCGGTGCGCCGACCCAGACCAAGGGCAGTTCGGCCAAAGTCTCGCCCCCCGGCGAAACATCATCCTCGGTCGTGAGGATCACATCACATTCGCCGCGTGAAAACTGCGCCTTCAGCACCCGTGTAAAGGACGATATCAGCGTGACCTTCATCTTGGGAAATTCCCGCGCAAAGCGTTGCAGCACCTGCGGGATGGCGGGATAGACGATATCATGCGGCACCCCAAGGACCACCTCGCCCTCATGTACATCGGTGGTCAGGCGCAGGAACGCCTCATCGTTCAGGGCCAGCATGCGGCGGGCATAGCCCAGCATCTGTTCCCCTTCGGCCGTCAGCCCCACCTGCCGCCCACTGCGGTCCAGCAGGGTGACATCCAGCATGTCTTCCAGCCGTTTGATCTGCATCGACACGGCCGATTGCGTCAGGTTCAAAAAACCCGCCGCCCGCGTGACCCCGCCTGCATCGGCTACGGCCACGAAGGATCGCAGTGCCGTCATGTCCAGATTTCTTGGCATATCACAATCCTTGATGGCAGTCGTCAAAATCATTCACTTTCAGAATGTGAATGATTCGGGTAGAAGGATCAAGTGATTTGATGGTTCTGAAAAACCGCATCACCGACGTTGATGAAACCCTGAAAGGAAAGACCATGTTTGCCTCGCTCCACACCGCAACGCTTGCCACCCGCCATGTGCGTTCGGGCCGCGCTGATACGGTTGGCAGCCTCATCCGTCTGGTTCGGGCTGCGACCCATGCCTATGCCGCATATCGTCAGCGCCAGACTCTCGCAAACCTTGATGACTTCGCACTGGCCGACATTGGCCTGACCCGCGATGCCGCCCTGACCGAGGCTGCAAAGCCGATCTGGGACGTGCCGCACCACTGGAAACGTTAACCGACAAAGGTCTGCGTGCATTTTCTTTGGGAAATCCTTGAAAACGTGCGCATGCTTTCCGATATTGGGGGCATAAGGCGGTGCGGTTCCTCTGCACCGCCGTCCCAGAACAAAATCGGAGGTTTTCCATGGCTGACTATCAAACAATCCGGCCGGTCGGCGTAGGGACGCGGACCGCCGATATCGACACTGGCCTGCGCGCCCACATGAACAAAGTCTATGGGCTGATGTCCGTCGGCATGGCGATCACCGGTGGTGTGGCCTGGGCCGTCGGCACCAATGATGCGCTGTTGCAGGCGATCTTTGCGACCCCGCTGAAATGGGTCGTTATGTTCCTGCCGCTGATCATGGTGTTCGCCTTCGGGGCGCTGCTGCCCCGCTTGTCAGTCGCTGCGGCACAACTGTTTTTCTACGTCTATGCCGCTGCCATGGGACTTTCGCTGAGCTTCATCTTCGCGGTTTACACCGGCACCTCGATTGCCACGACGTTCTTCGTGACCGCCATCGCCTTCGCGGGTCTGTCGCTCTATGGCTACACCACGAAGAAAGACCTGTCGGGGATGGGCACCTTCCTGATGATGGGTCTGATCGGGTTGATCGTGGCCTCGATCGTGAACATCTTCCTTGCCTCGTCGGCACTGGCCTTTGCCGTGTCGGTGATCGGTGTGCTGATCTTCGCCGGTCTGACCGCCTATGACACGCAGACCATCAAGAACACCTACCTGCAACATGCGCAGATGGGTGATCAGGAGTGGCTGGGCAAGGCTGCCATCATGGGCGCGTTGAGCCTGTATCTGGACTTCATCAACATGTTCATGTTCCTGCTGAACTTCATGGGCAACCGCGAATAACCCAACCGTTCAGACCAAAGACGTCAGGCCCTGCCAGCACCACGCTGGCAGGGCCTTTCTTTTGGCGGAACCCGCCCTGCCCGCGCGCGTTCGTTTGGCAGAGGAGGATATGCGATGACCAAACACCCGACAGACACCAAGGCCGACGGGAAGTTCAGCGTTCAGGCCAATGCGCAAAAGCACAAAATGGATACGGCGGCGACCAAGCATGCCAATACTATTCGCGGCAATACCGAGCCGAATGCGGGCGGGAAAAACCGCGAGGCTGGCGACCGCAAGGCCCGCCAGAACGACCGCGCCACAAATGGTGGGGAATGACGCGGCCCTGAGCCCCGGCTCATGCTCTGCGCGGGCCAGGCGCGGCACCTACAGGTGTCAACCGGCTTATACTGCCCGATAGCCTCCGTTAAATCTCAATGCAAAATCTCAATGCAAAACGAAAAACCGCGCCCAAGGGCGCGGTACTTTCGTACAGACGAAAGCGGAAGATCTTACTTGATCTTGCCTTCTTTGTATTCGACATGCTCGCGCTTGACGGGGTCATATTTCTTTACCACCATCTTGTCGGTCATGGTGCGGGCGTTCTTCTTGGTCACATAGAAGTGCCCGGTGCCAGCCGTCGAGTTCAGACGGATCTTGATCGTCGCCGGTTTGGCCATAGTCGTCTCTCCTAGATCGGGAAGACACATGGCTTCCCGCGAAATTCTTTGAAGCTGCCTTTTACCCGCCGACGGGGCAGAGTCAACAGCCAAACGCGCCCCGCGGTTATCAAATCGCGCGCGTGCCGCGCAAGCCTTTTCCTTGGCGCGCGTCCCGCGCGGGCATGTGCCAATGCCGGCTGGACTAGGCTTTGGCGGGGCGATCTGGCCGGGGGTCGGTGCCTCCGGCGGGAGTATTTGGAAAAGAGCAAACCATGCAGGGATTGCTCTTCCACGCCCCCTCATCGTGAGTGACACGAGGCGGCGTGGATTTGCGCGGATGGCCTGTAAGCCGGATTCTGTCCCGGGAGTTGCCCCCCATGGATGACCATTCCTCTGCCGCACCTGTTACCAGGGCGGTCAAGCTGCCAACCCGGACCTCTGGGCTAAAGCGTCCCTGTGGAGGTCTCTGCTGTCGCCGCAGGCTTGCGCCTTTGGCAGTCGCAGACCTTTCCACGCAAGGTCCCTATTCGGCATTGCTCCGGGTGGGGCTTGCCGTGCCGTCCCGGTTGCCCGGTCCGCGGTGGGCTCTTACCCCACCGTTTCACCATCACCCTTGCGTTTGGCAAGCCAAACGCTTGGGCAGTCTCTTCTCTGTGGCGCTTTCCCTGGGGTTGCCCCCGCCGGGGGTTACCCGGCACCCTTGCTTTATGGAGTCCGGACTTTCCTCGATCCCGGATCAGGTCCGGGACCGCGGTCATCCAGCCATCCGCGCGAGGCGGTGGGTAGGCTTTTGCAGCGGTCGCGTCAATATGTATCAGGCGGCCGGGTTCAGCATGGCAAAGACCTGATCGTGACTGCCCGTCGCCTCGGCCTGCCGCAGGAACTGCACACGGCTGACGCAGATTTCCTGTGGCGTGGGGGATTGCGCCCAGATCGCCATCACCTCGGCGATGTAATCGGCCAGTGGCATGCAATGCGGATTGACCGCATGGCCCGGCATCAGGTCGGTCTGCACGGCGGGCGGAGCGAGTTCCAGCACCTCGATCCGGGTGGCGCGCAGTTGGTGGCGCAGCGATTGGGTGTAGGAATGCAGTGCCGCCTTGGTGGCCGAATAGGTCGGCGTGCTGGCCAGCGGTACGAAGGCAAGGCCAGAGGTCACGTTGACGATGGTGGCCTTGGGCTGGGCCGTCAGATGCGCCAGCAGGGCAGAGGTCAGGCGGATCGGCCCGTTCAGGTTGGTGGCGATGGTCGCATCGGCCACGGTCAGGTGGGCGGGGCTGGTCGCATCTTCGGCCTGCATCACGCCTGCGTTGTTGATCAGCACGCTGAGATCCGGGTGGTTCGCCGTCACCATGGCCGCAAAGGGCGCGATGCTGGCGGCATTGGCCACATCCAGCGGATAGGCGATCAGTCCGGGGTGTGCGGCGCAGGCGGCTTGTAGTGCTGCGGTACGGCGGCCTGCGATGATCACGGTATTGCCATGGGCCATCAGGGCGGCGGCGAGCGCAAGGCCGATGCCGGAGGCGCCGCCAGTGATCAGGATGGTCTGGTTTGTGGGGGTTGTCATGCGGTGTCCTTTCACGGGGTTTGCCGTTGCGTTTTGCCTCAAACTGGTTACCAGTGGAAAGTAGGCACCCAAAATATCTATACGCACCTGAAAGAGAGTGACTAATGCCCTTCCCCGCCGCCACCCCGCCCGACGTGCTGGACCCGCGCATCGAGGCCTTGGTCAATGATCTGATCGGGCGGGTGGCTGACAAATGGACCATGCTTATTCTGGAGGCGCTGATTGCCGGGGGCGTCATGCGCTTTACCCGGATCGGCGACGCCGTGCCCGGCATCAGCCAGAAGATGCTGACCCAGACCCTGCGCCAGATGGAGCGTGACGGGCTGCTGACGCGCACCGTGCATCCTGTTGTGCCACCGCATGTGGATTATGCGCTGACCGATCTGGGGATGAGCCTCGGCGAGGCGTTCTGTGGCGTCTGGGAATGGGCCGAGACGCATCTGGAGCGGATCGAGGCCACCCGTCAGGCGTTCGACGCCCGCAAGTGAGGCAGCAGTCCTGCCGCCAACGCCGCATCGGTGGCATCCTGTGGCCCCTTGGCCATCGGGCGAAAACGCAGGCGGAATGCGGCCAGCAGCAGGTCATCGGCCACCGCGGGATAACCGAAGGCACGCGCGTCGGCGGTAAAATCGCCGGGCGTGGCGTTGGCATCGGGCCAGACCGACAGCCCCCGCAGCGCCAGCCTGCGCCAGTCGAAGCGCGCGCCCGGGTCGGATTTGCGCGCCGGGGCCATGTCGGAATGGCCGATCACCCGGTGCGGGTGGATACCCCAACGGGCCATGGCGGCGGTCAGCACAGCCTCCAGTGCTGCCATCTGCGGTTCTGCAAAGGGCTGCGCGCCGGAATTTGCAAGCTCGATCCCGATTGATTGGGAATTCACATCGGTGATGCCCGCCCATTCGCCCGCGCCCGCATGCCACGCCCGGTGCGCCTCATCCACCAATGGCTCGGCGTGGCCTTGTTCCGAGATCAGCCAATGCGCCGACACCTCGACCGACGGGTCGCACAGGCGCTGCCGCGCCTCGGCGCAACTGGCCATGGCGGTGTAATGGATGACAATCAGCGAAGGCCGCACCCCGCCCCGCCGCTCGCCAAAGTTTGGCGAGGGGTATGGTGTCAATTCAGCGCGGTACGGAAGGGGCGCGGATCCCAAGCGCAGGCAAAACCATCGCCATCGGGGTCTATGCCCGGACTTGTCCTTCTCGGGACCGCCTGTGCGCAGGAATTCTTCTTGCGCAAGGTCGGGCGAGCCGAACTTGGCACAGGCGGCGGCGGGGTCTTTGCGACCAATGCTGCGGCGGTTGTAGACGGCGGTGCCCGGTGCGTGGGTGGTGGACAGGGCGAATTGCACGATGTTCGGACCTTCATCGCCTTGCCGCGTTGGCAGGGCACCGGGCTGAACGACCACATATTGCGACTTGTTCCGCTCGATCCGGGCCTTGTCGCTCTCAATCGTCTCGCGGGCTTTGACGGCCTCGAAATCGTTTTCGTCAGAGATGCCGGAATGGGACGGCCCGGCAATCGCCGCCATCTCACCGGATTGTTCGGCAATGCCAGCGGGTTGGTTGCCGCGTGGGCGGTTAGCCTCCAGCGGGGCACCGATCAGCGCGCCGGTGGTGGCGACCGGAGCTGGGGCAACGGGCAAGCGACCGTCAGCCCGGTCAATCGCCGCAGCCGCAGCCGCCGGGTTGAACCCGGCGGGGGCCGCAGGGGCCACCGGCATCGGCGACGGCAGCGGTGCGGCAGGAGCTGCCTGCGCGCCACGGATGTAGCTGTTGTAATCCTGAAACCCGACACCCGCGCCAGAATCAGGCACTGACTGGCGTGCAAGCCGCCACGCCAAATGCCATCAGAACAAAGGGGGTCACGCGGATCATGGGTCTGCCTCAGGTTCAGCTTTTGGCCGCGCTTACCACCATTTGGCGGGTTTGGCCACAAACCCCGCCGCCTGTTCCAGCACATAGGCGTGATTCAGCAACGCCCCTTCTTCCCAAGGCCGACCAATCAGTTGCAGGCCCAAGGGCAGCCCCTTGGCGTCCAGCCCCACCGGAACCGCGATGCCCGGCAGGCCTGCAAGGTTGACCGTCACCGTGAACACGTCGTTCAGGTACATCTCGACCGGGTCGGCACTCGCCATTTCGCCCAGACCAAAGGCCGAGGACGGCGTGGCAGGCGTCAGGATCACGTCAACACCGTCTGCAAAGGCCAGATCGAAGTCGCGCTTGATCAGGGCCCGCACCCGGCGCGCGCGGTTGTAATAGGCGTCGTAAAAGCCCGCCGACAGCACATAGGTGCCGATCATCACCCGGCGCTGGACCTCGGGGCCGAACCCTTCGGCGCGGGTCTTTTCGTACATCTCGGTGATGCCATCACCTTGGGCCAAGGCCGCGCGGTGGCCGTAGCGCACGCCATCATAGCGCGCGAGGTTGCTGGACGCCTCGGCTGGCGCGATCACATAATAGGCGGGCAGCGCGTATTTGGTGTGCGGCAGGCTGATGTCACGGATCACCGCCCCCGCATCGCGCAGCATGTCGATGCCTTTTGCCCAAAGTGCGTCAATCTCGGCGGGCATTCCGTCCATCCGGTATTCCTTCGGAATGCCGATGACCTTGCCGCGAATGTCGCCGGTCAGGGCCGCCTCGAAATCCGGCACCGCCAGATCGGCAGAGGTGCTGTCTTTCGGGTCATGCCCCGCCATCGCCCCCAGGAAAATCGCCGCATCGCGCACGGTTTTCGTCATCGGCCCCGCCTGATCGAGCGAGGAGGCAAAGGCCACCACGCCCCAGCGGCTGACCCGGCCATAGGTCGGCTTGATCCCCACGATGCCGGTAAAGGCCGCAGGCTGGCGGATCGACCCGCCTGTATCGGTGCCCGTCGCCGCCAGACACAGATCCGCCGCCACCGCCGCCGCAGAGCCGCCCGACGACCCGCCCGGCGTCAACTGCCGGTCGTCAATCTTCCACGGGTTGACCGCATTGCCGTAGCAAGAGGTTTCATTGCTGGACCCCATGGCGAATTCGTCCATGTTCAGCTTGCCCAGCATCACGGCACCCGCGCCGAACAGCTTGGTCGTCACGGTGGATTCGTATTCGGGCCGGAAGCCCTGCAAGATCCGCGATCCGGCTTGCGACGGCACGCCCTTGGTGCAGAACAAATCCTTGATGCCCAAGGGGATGCCGCACATCGACGGCGCATCGCCCTGCCGCCAGCATCGCATCCGCCGCCCGGGCCTGATCCAGCGCCACATCGGGGGTCTTGTGCACGAACGCGTTCAGCGCATCGCCCGCGTCCATCGCGGTCAGACAGCCCATGGTCAGATCGACCGCAGAAATCTCGCCCTTGCGCAGCGCGTCGCGCGCCGCCGTGATCGTCCAACCAGCGCTCATTCCACCACCTTCGGCACTGCAAAGAACCCTTCCCGCGCATCGGGCGCGTTCTTCAGGACCGCCGCCTGAATGTTGCCATCCGTCACCACATCGACCCGGCGCGGCAGGCGCATCGGGGTTACAGAGGTCATCGGCTCCACCCCGGTCACGTCCACTTCGTTCAACTGCTCCATGAACCCCAGAATCCCGGACAGATCGGCGGCCAGCGCGGGCAGCGCCGCTTCCTCAACCCGTATCCGGGCGAGTTTCGCCACCTTGCGGGCGGTGTCGATGTCGATGGACATGGGCGGTCCCCTTTCGCGTTTCACGCATCCGTTTACCCGCCCCCCCCACGGGCTGCAAGATGCCCCTACCGCCGCCCGGCAAAGAAGGCGCGCAGCAGGGCCTCGGCCTCTGCCCCCGCGATGCCGTCATACACCTCGGGCACATGGTGGCATTGGGGGTGGGCAAACACCCGTGCGCCCACCGCCACCCCCCCCGATTTCACATCCGCCGCCCCGTAATAGAGCCGCGCCACCCGGGCTGCCGAAATGGCCGCCGCGCACATCGGGCAGGGTTCAAGCGTTACATAAAGGTCCGCCCCGCCTAACCGCTCGCTGCCCGCAACTAGGCACGCCGCCCGGATCACCAGCACCTCGGCATGGGCGGTCGGGTCGCACAGCTCTCGCGTCCGGTTGCCGTTTTGGGCCACCACAACCCCGTCCCTTACCAGACAGGCCCCCACCGGAACCTCGCCGCGAAGGCCCGCCGCCCGCGCCTCGTCCAGCGCAATTCCCATGAAAGACCTGAAATCGCTCACGCCGCGTTGCCCTTTCGCACTGGGTCAAATATCCTCGGGGGTCCGGGGGTGGAAAACCCCCGGCGCTTGCCACGCCGCGCAAACGTCCCGGAAGGATGCCCCCAATGGCCGAAAAGACAAGTCCCGCCAAGACGAAAGCGGCCAAAACCACGCCAGACGGCGACCGCATCGCCAAGGTGCTGTCGCGCGCCGGGGTGGCCTCGCGGCGCGAGGCCGAACGGATGATCGAACTTGGCGAGGTGCAGGTGAATGGCAAGACCATCACCTCGCCAGCGCTGAACGTGACGCCCGCCGACCGCATCACAGTGCGCGGCGATCTGGTGGGGGAACCCGAACCCGCGCGGTTGTGGCTGTATTACAAGCCCGACGGGCTGGTCACCACCAACGCGGACGAAAAGGGGCGCGAGACGATCTATGACCATCTGCCCGAAGATTTGCCCCGGGTGATGACCATTGGCCGCCTCGATCTGAACTCCGAAGGGCTGCTGCTGCTGACCAATGATGGCGAGTTGAAGCGCAAGCTGGAATTGCCCTCGACCGGCTGGCTGCGCAAGTACCGCGTGCGGGTCAAGGGCAACCCGACCGACCCCGATCTGGAACCCCTGCGCAAGGGCATCGTGATTGACGGCGAGCGGTTCTTGCCGATGGGCGTGCAACTTGACCGCCATCAGGGGGCCAATGCCTGGCTGACGATTGGCATCCGTGAAGGCAAGAACCGTGAAATCCGCCGCGCGATTGACAGCATCGGGCTGATCGTGAACCGGCTGATCCGCATCAGCTATGGCCCGTTCCGGTTGGGAGAACTGGAACCCGGTCAGGTGGAGGAGGTCAAGGCCCGCACCCTGCGCGAACAACTGGGCACCGGCGCCACCGCAGACCCCGACGATCCGGCCAAGCCGAAGGCCAAACCGCGCACCATTGCGCGGCCCAAACCGACCGACACCACGGTCAAGGTTTCGCGCGCGCCGCGTGGCCGTGCGCCTGCGGCGGAGGCCGAGGTCGCCAAGCCCCGCACGTTCAGCACGAAACCCGCCGCCAAGCCTGCCGCCAAACCCGGCACCGCGCTGAACACCCTGTCGCGGGCGTGGAAGGCCGCGATCACCCCTGATGCGCCCGCAAAGGCACCCGGCAAACCCAGACCTGCCGCGCCAAAATCGCAGACCGGGGCACGTGGGGCAGGCACGGCACCGCGCAAACCCGCCCCCAAACGGTAGCATGGTCCAAGGGGGAACAAACCTGCCCAATTCCCTGCCTGCCCGCTGGCATGGCGCGCGGGCTTGGGCTAGGCTGCACGCGTAACAGTTCACCCCGACGGAGGGCATATGTCCGGCAGCGGCCTCAAGTCCTTGTCATTCTTTCTTCTTGTCGCATTGATCCTGTATGTTGCCGGATCAGGGGGCATCTGATGGCGCAAAAATTTGGTGGCAAATACAGCCCCGGTGGCCAGACCAGCACGCCAGCCGCACCGCTGGCGGTGCCCGCTGATGGCATCAAGGCCCCCGGCCAGTGGCGCACCACCGTGCTGTTCCTGTCGGCCTTCACCTTTCTGTTTCCGGCATTCAGTGGCACCCCGCGCGAGTTGGTGATGGGCCTTGCCGCTGGCGGGCTGATCGTGCTGGCCGCCTGGCTGACCCGTGAAGGGATGCGCGCCCATGCCGCCTACGACGCGCGCAGGATCGCCCGCCGACCAGCCTTTCCGCGCAAGATTGCGGGTGCCGTGCTGACCGGTGCCGCCTTGGCGACGGGTGCTATGATCTCGCAATCGAACCCGCTGTACCCGGCCCTGTTCGGGCTGATCGGGGCGGGGCTGCATCTGCTGACCTTCGGCGCGGATCCCCGGTCGGACAAAGGGATGGAAGGTATCGACGCGTTTCAGACCGAACGGGTGGCAAAGGCCGTGACTGAGGCTGAGGCCTACCTTAAGGCCATGAAGGACGCCATTCTGCGGGCGGGCGACCGCCAGCTTGAGGGCCGGGTAGACCGCTTCGCCACTGCGGCCCGCACCATGTTTCGCACGATCGAAGGCGATCCGGGCGATTTGACGTCTGCCCGCAAGTATCTGTCGGTCTATCTGATGGGCGCGC
Source organism: uncultured Alphaproteobacteria bacterium (assembly GCA_963772935.1). Lineage (GTDB taxonomy): Bacteria > Pseudomonadota > Alphaproteobacteria > Rhodobacterales > Rhodobacteraceae > JANNNF01. The sequence goes on from CAVYZK010000009.1 coordinate 1,461,464, forward strand.
GCGATGCGACGGTCAAGTTTGCCGATGTCTATGCCCAGACCCGCGACTCGCAGGCCCGTGCCGATTACGAGGCTTTGCTGACCGATCTGGAAACCAATTTTGCCAACCGCACGCAGGCCCTGTTGTCCAACAGCCGCACCGATCTGGATGTGGAAATCTCGGTCCTGCGGGACCGGCTGAAGATGGAAAGCTGACCCCGTTCTACCCTCAGCGGCGCGCAACCCTGCCCCGCCCCAACCCGTGAGAGTACCCATGTCCGAGATCGCCCGCACCGAAGCCACCGCCCTGCTGTCTGAAGTGGAGCGCGTCACTGCGACCATTCTGCCCGAACCGGGGGGTGAGTTGATCACGCTGGAAGAGGCCAGCGGCGACAAGGAAGCCGCCATTCGCAAACGCATGGGCGAGTTGGACTTGACCAATACCCAGTCGATCATTTCCTTCGGATCGGGCGCGCAGGCCGAATTGCAGGTGATCAGTCAGGAAATGCTGCAAGGCGTGAAAAACAAGGACGTGGGGCCAGCCGGTGACAGCCTGCGGTCCATCGTCAGCACGATCCGTGGCTTTGCCGCCGAAGAACTGGACCTGCGCCGCGAGTCAAGCTGGTGGGAAAAACTGCTGGGCCGCGCCGCACCTTTCGCGGAATTTGTGGCGAAGTTTGAGGATGTTCAGGGCCAGATCGACAAGATCACCCAAGACCTGATGAGCCACGAGCACACCCTGCTGAAGGACGTCAAATCGCTCGATATCCTTTATGACAAGACCCTGACCTTCTACAATGAACTCGCGCTGTATATCGCCGCAGGCACCGCCAAGCTGGCCGAGGTGGACACTGTTCTGATCCCCGCCAAAGAGGCTGCCGTGGCCGCTGCTCCCGAGGCCGATCAGGTGATGAAAGCGCAGGAATTGCGTGACACCCGTGCCGCGCGTGACGATCTGGAACGCCGGGTGCATGATCTGAAACTGACCCGTCAGGTGACGATGCAGTCGCTGCCCTCGATCCGGCTGGTACAGGAAAATGACAAAAGCCTGATCACCAAGATCAACTCCACTCTGGTCAATACGGTGCCCTTGTGGGAAACCCAGCTTGCGCAGGCTGTCACCATCCAGCGCAGCAAGGAAGCGGCCGAGGCGGTGCGTGATGCGTCCGACCTGACCAACGAATTGCTGGAGGCCAATGCAAAGAACCTGCAAGACGCCAACCGTGTGGTGCGCGAGGAAATGGAACGCGGCGTGTTCGATATCGAAACGGTGAAGGCCGCGAATGCGACCCTGATCGCCACCATCAACGAAAGCCTTGCGATTGCCGATGCCGGCAAGGCGCGGCGGGCCGAGGCCGAGGTGGAACTGGTCAAGATGGAGCATGAATTGCGCGACACCCTGTCGTCTGCCCGCGCGCGGCAAGTGCCGCCCCCTGCCCCCGATACTGTCTGAGCGAACAGGCCCAATGCCCAAACCAACCCCCCGGACCCGCCTTACGGCACTTGTCGCCGCCCTGGCTTTCGGGGGGCTGTCTGCTTGCGTGACGCCAACCCCCGCCCCACCGCGGATCAACGCCCCCCCCGCCCGGCCCGAGATTGCAGCCCCTGTGGTGCAAGCCTCGCCGGCATCCGAGGCTGCGCGGGTCTATTACGCGCAGGTGCAGCAGTCCTTGCTGTCGCAAGGGTTGCTGCGCACCGATGGTGGCGGGCCGGACACGCCCTATACCGACCGGATGCTGGCCGACAACTTCATCCGGGCGGCGCTTTATGACGAATACGCGCGGCAGGGCGGCAGCTTTGTGCAGCGCGAAACCACCAGCCAGTTGCGCCGCTGGGATGTGCCGGTGCGGGTGGGCTTGCGCTTTGGCGCGTCGGTTCCGGCCGAACGGCAGGCGACAGACCGCGCGCGGGTCGCGTCGTACCTTGCGCGGCTGGCCTCTGTCACCGGGCACCCGATTGCGTTGTCGGACAGCCCGAACTTCTGGCTGTATATCGTGGACGAGGACGAACGCCGCGCCCTTGGCCCGCAGATCAACGCCGCCATGCCGGGCCTGTCGCCATCTGATGTGCGCGGCATCACCGACATGCCGCAATCGACCTATTGCCTCGTCTATGCAATGACCGAAGGCGGCAACGCTGCCTATACCCGCGCCTTTGCCGTGGTGCGGTCGGAACACCCCGATCTTCTGCGCCTGTCCTGCATCCACGAGGAAGTCGCCCAAGGCCTTGGTCTGGCCAATGACAGCCCGCGCGCGCGGCCCAGCATCTTTAATGACGACGAAGAATTCGCCCTGCTGACCGGGCAGGACGAGGCGATGCTGCGCATGCTCTACAACCCCGCCCTGCGCCCCGGCATGACCGAGGCTGAGGCCCGCCCCATCATACAATCCCTTGCCAGCCGCCTTGTGGGCGGTGAGAGTTGACCGCAGCACGCGGAGGAGAGCGCCATGGTCTTTGATTTCCTGAAAGGTGAGTTTGTCGATGTCATCACATGGCTCGACGATACGCGCGACACCATGGTGTGGCGGTTTGAACGCCGGGGGCAGGCGATCAAATACGGGGCAAAGCTGACGGTGCGCGAAGGCCAGTCGGCGGTGTTCATTCATGAAGGGCAGTTGGCCGATGTGTTCGGGCCGGGCATGTATATGCTCGAAACCAACAACATGCCGATCATGACCACGCTTCAGCATTGGGATCATGGCTTTGACAGCCCGTTCAAGTCCGAGGTGTATTTCGTCAACACCACCCGCTTCAACGATCTGAAATGGGGCACCAAGAACCCGATCATGTGCCGCGACCCCGAATTCGGCCCGGTGCGGATCCGCGCGTTTGGCACCTATTCGATGCGGGTCAGCGATCCGGGCCGCTTCATGCAGGAAATCGTGGGCACCGATGGCGAGTTCACGGCAGACGAGATCAGCTTTCAGATCCGCAACATCATCTTGCAGGAAATGTCGCAGGCCTTGGCCAAATCGGGCATCCCGGTGCTGGATATGGCCGCGAACACCGGCGATCTGGCCAAGTTGGTCAATACTGCGATTGCGCCCAAGATTGCGGAATATGGGCTGGTGTCTGCCGGAATTCTACATTGAAAACATCAGCTTGCCTGAGGAAGTCGAAAAGGTGCTGGACAAGCGCACCTCGATTGGCATCGCGGGCGATCTGAACAAATACATGCAGTTCAACGCGGCTGAAGGCATGTCGCAACCGGGTGGGGCCATGGGCGCTGCAATGGGTGCGGGCATGGGCGCCGGAATGGGCATGGGCATGGCGCAGAACATGGGGCCATGGGGCGCGACGCCGCCCGCCGCACCCCCTGCCCCGCCGCCAGCCCCTGCCGCCACGGCGTGGCATGTTGCCGAAAATGGCGCGACCAAGGGGCCGTTTGGCGAGGCCGACCTTGCGCGCATGGTGGCCGCTGGTGGTTTGACCCGCAGCACCATGGTCTGGACCGCAGGGCAGGATGGCTGGAAACCGGCAGGCGACACCGCACTTGCCGCGATCTTCGCCATGGTCCCGCCGCCGCCCCCCGGCCTTTGATACAAAGAGCAGACCGATGCCCGTAACGGAAAACCGTTGGCCCTGTGTGAATTGCGGGGCCGATCTGCGCTATTCCCCTGGCCAGACCGAACTGACCTGCGAAAACTGCGGCACGGTGCAGAAAATCGCCGCAGCAACCAAGCAAAGCAAGACCCGCGCCTTGGGCGAGTTGGACCTTGCACGCGGGCTGCGCGATGATCTGCCGGGGGCCGCGATGGATGAGGTGCGCAGCACCTCTTGCCCGTCTTGCGGCGCGGTGGTGGAATTTACCGGGGCCAGCCACGCCGCCGAATGTCCGTTCTGCGCGACGCCGGTGGTGATTGATACCGGCACACGGCGGGCGATCAAACCGCAGGCGGTGGTGCCTTTCGTGTTCACCGAAGGCCAAGCGCGCACCAGCATGGTCAAATGGATGGGGGGCCTGTGGTTTGCGCCGTCGGCCCTGCTGGAATACGCCCGCAAGGGCCGCGCGCTGAACGGCATCTATGTGCCGTTCTGGACCTACGATGCCGCCACCCAAAGCCGCTATACCGGCCAACGGGGCGAGCATTACTATGAAACCCGCACCGTCAATGTCACCGTCAACGGCAAGACCGAACAGCGGCAGGAACAGGTGCAGAAAACCCGCTGGTATTCGGCATCCGGCCGGGTTGCCCGCGATTTTGACGATGTGCTGGTGATGGCCTCGGCCAGCCTGCCGCAGCGGTTGGGCAATGACCTGACCCCGTGGGATCTGGGGGCCTTGGTGCCCTACACGCCTGATTATCTGGCCGGATTTCAGGCCGAAGGCTATACCGTGACGCTGGCCGAAGGCCATGCGACCGCCCGCACCATCATGGCCCAGACCATCAATCAGGATGTGCGCCGCGATATCGGCGGCGATGATCAGCGCATCAGCAATGTCGATACCGAGTTTCGACGATGAAACCTTCAAGCACATCCTGCTGCCGGTCTGGATGGCGGCATACAAATACAACGGCAAAAGCTATCGCTTTCTTGTCAACGGCCAGACTGGCGAAGTGCAGGGAGAACGCCCTTACTCGATCTGGAAAATCACCTTTGCCGTGCTGCTGGCGCTGATCCTGATCGGCGGTGCCCTGTATCTCTCCGACCCAGAGGCTTTGGGCCTGCCCCGGCCTGACTGGCTGAACTGACACCCGCTTGACACCCCGGCCCGCCCATCCGATAGCGGCGTCACTCAACCAAAGGCCCGCCCCATGCTGACCCGCGTCCTTGACCACGCCCGCATTGCCGAACTGCCGAACCCCTATTTCGGCAAGGTCCGCGACTGCTATGACCTGCCCCCCACGCCCGAGGCCCCCGAGGGGCGGCGCATATTGATATCCTCCGACCGGATTTCGGCATTTGACATCATTCTGGCGGCGATCCCGTTCAAGGGGCAGGTGTTGACACAGGTGGCGCGGTTCTGGTTCGACACACACGGCTGATATCTGCCCCAACCATGTGCTGGCCTACCCCGACCCCAATGTGGTGATCGGCAAACGGCTGACCATTCTGCCGGTGGAAATTGTGGTGCGCGGCTATCTGGCCGGGTCAACCTCGACCTCGATCCTGACGCAGTACAAGACCGGGCGCGCGCAGCATGTATGGCCACACCCTGCCAGACGGGTTGCGCGACAATCAGGCGCTGCCGACCCCGATCATCACGCCGACGTCGAAGGCGATGGACGGCGCACATGACGAACCGCTGACCGCCGAGGATATTCTGGCGCAGGGCCTGCTGACCCCCGCCCAATGGGCGGACGTGTCGGCCAAGGCCTTGGCCCTGTTCGCACGCGGGCAGGCAATGGCCGCCGAACGCGGGTTGATTTTGGTCGATACCAAGTACGAATTCGGCGTGGACGGTGCAGGCAATATCCTGCTGGCCGATGAGATTCACACCCCCGACAGCAGCCGCTATTGGCTGGCCGATGGCTACCAACAGGCGTTGGAAAACGGCACCCGCCCGCCAAGTTTCGACAAGGATGTGATCCGCGCCTGGGTCGTGGCACGCTGCGATCCCTACACCGATCCCGTGCCCGAAATTCCTGCCGACATGATCGAGGCCACGGCCCGCACCTATATCGCGGCCTATGAGGCGATCACCGGACAGACCTTCGTGCCCGATACCACAGGCGATACGCCGCTGGACCGAGTGCGCAGCAATCTGACACAGTTCTTTACGGCCTGACTCTGGACTGTTTGCGCTAACAGCACGTTTTCCGCTAAACTGACCAAAACGAGGAATGGGGGAATGACCATGATTCTAAGCTGTGGTGAGGCGTTGATCGACATGCTGCCGCGCACCTCGACAGAGGGTGAAGCGTGCTTTGCCCCCTATGCCGGGGGGGCGGTGTTCAACACGGCCATCGCCTTGGGTCGGCTTGGCGCGCCCTCCGCGTTCTTTTCTGGCGTCTCGAACGACATGCTGGGCGAGGTTCTGGCCGATACCCTGACCGCATCCAAGGTCGATACGCAGTTCTGCGCCCGGTCCGACAGGCCCACCACGGTGGCCTTTGTCAAACTGGTGAACGGACAGGCCACTTACGCGTTCTACGACGAAGGCACCGCGGGCCGGATGCTGGCAGTCGCCGATCTGCCGACCCTGCCCGCCCATGTCGATGCCCTGTTCTTTGGCGGCATTTCGCTGGTGAACGATCCTGCCGCCAGCACCTATGAGGCGTTTCAGGCCCGCGAAGCCGCCACCCGCGTCACCATGATCGACCCCAACATCCGCCCGGGTTTCATCGCGGGCAAGGAAGACGCCTACCGCGCCCGCATTGGCCGGATGATCGCCCGCGCCGATATCGTGAAACTGTCGGATGAGGATCTGCACTGGCTCGGCGGCTCTGGCGATCTGGTGGACCTTGCCCGCGACATGCTGGCGACCGGGCCGAAGGTGATCTTCATCACCGAAGGTGCTGCGGGCGCGCGGGCGGTGACGGCGACGCAAAACCGCTTTGTCGCAGCCACTAAGGTGACGGTCGCCGACACCGTGGGCGCAGGCGATACATTCAACGCAGGGGCCTTGGCCGCCCTGCATCAGGCGGGCGCGCTGACCAAACAGGGCGTGGGCAGCCTGTCCGATGCGGTGCTGGATGCGGCGCTCAGCCTCGGCACCCGCGCCGCCGCCATCACCGTCAGCCGCGCCGGGGCCAACCCGCCTTGGGCGCATGAGTTGTGAGGGCAGTCCTGCAACGGGTCAGCGCGGCCTCGGTCCGCGTTGATGGCGCTGTCGCGGGAGAGATCGGGCCGGGCCTGCTGATCCTGCTCTGCGCGATGCAGGGCGATACGGTGGCAGAGGCCGACCAACTGGCCGCCAAAATCGCCAAGCTGCGGATATTCAAGGACGATGCGGGCAAGATGAACCTGTCGGTCCGCGACATCGCGGGGTCTGCGCTGATCGTCAGCCAGTTTACCCTCGCCGCCGATCTGCGCGGCAACCGCCCCGGCTTTTCCCCTGCGGCCTCGCCTGATGAGGGTCGCCGCCTCTACCACCACTTCACCGCGCAGATCGCGGCGCTTGGCATCCCTGTCGCCAACGGCATCTTCGGCGCAGATATGCAGGTGTCCCTCACCAATGACGGCCCAGTGACGATCTGGATGGATACCGCCAGCTAACTGCTTAAAATTTGTCTAAAACTTTCATCCTCTTCGCATAAATATCCCACGGGGGTCCGGGGGTGTGAAACCCCCGGTGGCTTGCCAAGATAGACACCCTCACACCAGATCAAACGCCCCGGTAAACTGCCCCAGCAAGGCCTTCGCCGCAGCCTCATCCAGCGGCCCCTGCTTTTCGACCCGCGCCACCAGACCGCGTTTCTTGTCCTCGACCACCTCGACCACCCGCGCCGGAAGACCGGCCTCTGCCAAAGCGGCGTCGTAAATCCGCACGATCGCGCGGCGGCGCAGGTCGGGTTTGAACACTTTGCCCACGGCCGTTTTCGGCAATTCGTCCAGCACTTCGATGAATTTCGGCTGCGCCGCGCGTTCGGTGATATGGGCCGAGGCATAGGCAAGCAGTTCTGCCCTATCCGCCGTGGCCCCCTTCACCAATTCGACATAGGCGCAGGGCAGTTCGCCAGCATGCGCATCGGGCTGGCCGATGGCGCCGACGAAAGCCACCGCCGGGTGGCCCATCAGGGCCTCCTCGATCACAGCAGGGTCGATGTTATGGCCGCCCCGGATGATCAGATCCTTGGCCCGTCCGGTGATGAACAGATAGCCATCCGCATCAATCCGCCCCAGATCGCCGGTGCGCAGGTAGCGCCCTTCGGCATACAGATCGCGGTTCTTGTCATCTTCCGTATAGGTCGCCCCCGGCGACACACCGGGGTTCGACACGCAAATCTCGCCCACCTCATCCACCCCGCAATCGCGGTAACTGTCGCCGGTTTTCTGCAATATCCGCACGTCGGTGTAGGGAAACGGCAGCCCGACTGACCCGATTTTCTTGCCGCCATCGGGCGGGTTGACCGACACAAGGCAGGTGCATTCCGTCAGCCCGTACCCTTCAACAATCTGCACCCCGACGGATTTCTCGAACCGGTTGAACAGTTCCAGCGGCAAGGGCGCAGACCCCGAAAAGGCTGACCGCAAAGACGATACATCCGCATCAATCGGGCGCTGCATCAGGGCGGCAAGGGCAGTGGGCACCGTCACAAGATAGCTGATCTTCCAGCGCTCGATCAGCTTCCACAGGTTGTCGAACACGCCCTCACCGCGATAGCCAGCCGGGGTCGGGAACACCACATGTGCGCCCGACGCGATCATCGACATCATGATCGGGTAGGCGGCAAAGACATGGAACAGCGGCAAGGGGCACAGCACCACATCCGTTTCCTTGAACAACAGCCGCCCGCCCAGCCAGCCGTTGTAGACCATGCCAGACGCCTTGTGCTGCGCGACCTTGGGCATGCCCGTAGTGCCGCCTGTGTGGAAATAGGCGGCCACCCGGTCGGCCGGATCGTCGGTAAAGTCCAGCGCATCGGCGCGCATCCGCGCCATTGCCGCGTTGAAATTCTGCACCGATGCCTTGTGCGGCGCGGGATTCTTCGGCCGCACCAGCGGCACGATCCAGCTTTTCGGCGGGGTCAGATAGCGCGCAAGGTCCACCTCCAGCACCGCCGTCACCGTTGGCGCATCGGCCACCGCGCGGGCCACTTTTTGCGGCAGTTCGGTCTTGGGAAAGGCACGCAGGGTGACAACCACCTTGGCCTTGGTTTCGCGCAGGATGGCGCTGATCTGGTCGGCCTCCAGCAGCGGGTTGACCGGGTTCACGATGCCCGCAACCGCACCGCCCAGCAAAGCCACCGCCGTTTCAAGCGCATTGGGAAGGATATAGGCCACCACATCGCCCGGCCCCACGCCAAGGCTGCGGAACAGGTTGGCGGCTTGTGTCGTACGGGCGTGTAGCTGGCTCCACGTCAGGGTTTCGGCCTTGTCCTTGGGGCCGGACAGCAGTTGAAAGCTGATGGCAGGGCGTGCGCCATGGGCCTGTTTGGCGCGGGTCAGAAACTGGTACATCGTGCGGGCCTGATCCCGCTGTTCCCAGGGCATTTCCGCCTCGATAGCTTTCAGATCGCCTGCGTTTGCGAAACTTCCCATGGTATCCTCCCAGATCGTGGTCTTTGGCCCCCGTTTGGCCGGGGGTCCAGTGCTGGACCCAAGATGGGAGGTTTAGCGCGGTTTGCCAAGCAAAAGCCCATGCGTAAAACGCAACGTCAGACGGCAGGGTCAGATCGCCCCATCGGTAAACTGCAACCGCGCCAGACGCGCGTACAGCCCGCCTTGTGCCACCAATTCGTCATGGGTGCCCATGGCCGCGATTTGCCCTGCCTCGAACACCACGATCCGGTCGGCGCGCTTGACCGTGGCCAGCCTGTGCGCCACCACCAGCGTGGTGCGCCCAGCCGACAGACGTTCGACGGCGGCCTGCACCAGACGTTCGCTTTCGGCGTCCAGCGCACTTGTCGCCTCGTCCAGCAGCAGCACCTTTGCGTCGCGCAGGATGGCGCGCGCAATCGCCACCCGCTGTTTCTGCCCGCCCGACAGCATCACGCCACGTTCGCCCAGATAGCTGTCATACCCCTGCGGCAGGCCCATCAGAAACTCATGCGCGGCGGCGGCTTTCGCGGCCTCCTCGACCTCGGCATCGGTCGCATCGGGGCGGCCAAAGCGGATGTTTTCGCGGGCCGAGGTGGCAAAGATCACCGGGTCTTGCGGCACCATGGCAAACACACGGCGGAAATCGTCACGCGCCATGTCGCGCAGGTCGATCCCGTCCAGCCGGATGGCCCCCGATTGCGGGTCATAAAACCGCATCAGCAGTTGCAGGATCGTGGTCTTGCCTGCGCCAGAGGGTCCGACGAGCGCGACCGTTTCGCCCGGATTGACGCGCAATGTGACCTCATTCAGCGCCGAAGCCTCAGGCCGCGCCGGATAGCGGAAGGTCACCGCGTCAAAGCTGATCTCACCCCGCACCGGGCGCGGCAGGGCGCGCGGGCTGGCGGGGTCTTGCACGGCATCATCGGTGTGCAGCAGTTCCACCAGACGCTCTGTCGCGCCCGCCGCACGCTGCAATTCGCCCCAGATTTCCGACAGCGCGCCCACCGATCCCGCCACCATCACGGCGTAGATAAGGAACTGGATCAACTCTCCGGGCGTCATCACCCCCGCCCGCACATCGCGCGCGCCGATCCACAGCACGCCAACAATACCGGTGAAGACAAGGAAGATCACGATCACCGTCATCGTTGCCCGCGTGCGGATGCGGGTCTGCGCCGAGGCGTAGGATTTCTCGGTCACATCGGCAAACGCGCCTTGCGTCGCGGCAACATGCGTAAACGCCTGCACCGTCTGCACCGACGACAGCGCCTCGGAGGCCGAGCCTGATGAGGCCGCGATCCAGTCCTGATTTTCCCGGCTAAGGGCGCGCAGGCGGCGGCCAAGGATCACAATCGGCAGCACCACGGCGGGCACGATCAGCAGCACCAGCAGCGACAGCTTGACCGAAGTCAGCATCAGCAGCACCAACCCGCCCAGCAAGATCAACACGTTGCGCAGGGCGACCGACACCGACGATCCGATCACCGACAGGATCAGCGTGGTGTCGGTGGTGATGCGGCTCAGCACTTCGCCGGTCAGGATGCGCTCAAAAAACGCGGGCGACATGGCCAGCACACGGTCAAACAGCGCGCGGCGGATGTCGGCCACCACCCGCTCGCCCAACCGCGTCACCAGATAATAGCGCAGGCCTGTGCCCACGGCCAACAGCGCTGCAATCACGAGCGCGGCGGCGAAATACTGGTCCAGCAGGGCCGCATTGTCGGCGGCAAAACCATCAATCACCCGGCGCACGGCCAGCGGCAGGATCAGGCTGATGGCGGCGGTCAGCACCAGCGCCAGCAGCGCCAGCACGGTAATCCGGCGATAGGGTGCCAGAAACGGCACCAGCCCGCGCAGCGCGCCCACGCGCTTGGAGGGCGCACGCTCCCCGTTGCCAGCGGTCTGATCAGCCATCGCGGTCTTCCTCCATCTGCGCCCCGGGTGTAGGCAATGCCCGCCCCCCCCGCAAGCGCCGCTTGTCCTTTACCGCCTGCCCGTGCCAGTTTGCCCCATCTGCCTCAACCGCAACTCTGGTGCCCCATGCCCTTTTTCACCACCTCGGACGGCTGCCGCATCGCCTATGACGATCAGGGCGAAGGTCTGCCGCTGCTGTGCCTTGCGGGGCTGACCCGGACGATGGCCGATTTCGACTATCTGGCCCCGCATCTGCCGCCCCTGCGGCTGATCCGCATGGATTATCGCGGGCGCGGCGGGTCGGGTTGGACGGGGCCTGCCAGCTATACCGTGCCGGTTGAGGGGCGTGATGCGGTGGAATTGCTGGACCATCTGGGGGTGGCGCAGGCGGCGATCCTTGGCACTTCGCGCGGTGGGCTGATCGGGATGCTGCTGGCCGCCGTGGCGCGGCCACGCCTGTTGGGCCTGTGCCTGAACGATGTGGGGCCAGTGATCGAACGGGCAGGTCTGGAGCGGATTTTCGACTACGTGGGCCGCAACCCCGCCGCCCGCAGCCATGCCGAACTGGCCGACCGGATGCCCCGCGCGATGCCGGGCTTTGCCAATGTGCCGCCTGAAAGATGGCTGGAGGAGGCCCAAAAGCATTACCACCAAACGCCCGACGGCCTGCGCATCACCTATGACCCCGCCCTGCGCGAGGCGTTTCTGGCGGCCTTCGACGGCCCGCCGGTGGACCTTTGGCCACTGTTCGATGCCTGCGCCGGGATGCCACTGGCCCTGATCCGTGGGGCCAATTCCGACCTGCTGACAGCGCAGACCGCCGCCGAGATGCAGCGCCGCCGCCCCGACATGATCATGGCCGAAGTCCCCGACCGCGCCCATATTCCCTTCCTTGACGAGCCGGAGTCGCTGACCGCGATCCGCGCTTTTCTGAAAGCCCTGCAATGACCGACATCACGATGATCGAGGCCGCCGCCCTGCGCCTGAAGGGCCATGCAAGGCTGACGCCGCTGCTGAACGCGCCCCTGCTGGATGCGGTTGCGGGGCGCCGGATTTTCGTCAAGGCCGAATGCCTGCAATGGACCGGGTCGTTCAAGTTTCGCGGCGGTTGGTCGGCGGTGTCGGCCTTGGCCCCCGAGGTGCGGGCGCGCGGGGTGATTGCGTTTTCGTCCGGCAACCATGCGCAGGGCGTGGCCTTGGCCGCACGAATGCACGGGGTGGCCTGCGTGATCCTGATGCCATCGGACGCGCCGCAAGTGAAGATCGCCAACACCCGCGCTTACGGTGCCGAGGTGGTGCTGTACGACCGCGCCACGCAAGACCGCGACGCCATTGGCGCGGACCTGTCGGCCAAGCGCGGGCTGACCCTGATCCGCCCCTATGACGACGCGCAGGTCATCGCAGGCCAAGGCACCATCGGGCTGGAGATCGCAGAACAGGCGGCGGCAGCGCGCGTCACGCAGGCCGACGTGATCACCTGTTGCGGCGGCGGTGGCATGACGGCGGGCATCGCGCTCGCGCTAGCCGCACGTGCGCCGGGATTGCGGGTACGCACTGCCGAACCTGCGGGGTTTGACGATATGGCGCGATCTTTGGCCACGGGTCAGGTTCAGCGGAATGCGTCATCGTCCGGGTCGATCTGCGATGCCATCGTGACGCCGCAACCGGGCGTGCTGACCTTTCCCATCGCGCAGCGCCTGTGCGGGCCGGGGCTGGTGGTCAGCGACGATCAGGCACTGCACGCCATGGCACTGGCCTTTGCCCATCTGCGCATCGTGGTGGAACCGGGCGGCGCGGTGGCCTTGGCGGCAGCCCTGTGGGGGGATGATTTGCCCGACACGGTGATCTGCACCGCATCAGGCGGAAACGTCGATGCCACGTTGTTCGCCCAGACATTGCAGCGGTTTGGCTGATACTTTTCGAACATCTTAATCCTGTTCTCCGCCCCCATATCCCCAAAACTTGAAGAATTCCAACAATGCCGTTGATCTACCTTGACGATATCCGCCTGAACGCCAGCCTTGATGGCCCTGTGGGTGGCCCGCCGCTGATCTTTGTTCACGCGCTTGGGCTGGACCTGACGATCTGGGATGCCGTCACCGAACGGCTGCCAAACCACCGCATCCTGCGCTATGACCAGCGCGGCCATGGCGGGTCGGACGTGCCCAATGCGCCCTATGCCATGGGCAGCCTGATCCGCGATGCGGAACGGCTGATGGACCATTTCGCCATGCGCGATGCAGTGATCATCGGGCTGTCACTTGGCGGGATGGTGGCGCAGGGGTTGGCGGTCAAGCGGCTGGACCTGATCCGGGGCATGGTGCTGGCCAACACTGCCGCCCGCATCGGCACGGTCGATGGCTGGGCCGCGCGGATTGCAGATGTGCGCGCGGGCGGGTTGGAGGCGATTGCCGATGCCGCCATCGCCCGCTGGCTTGGCCCCCGATGGCAGACCCACCCTGACATGCCCGCCCTGCGCGCCCGCCTTGTGGCCTGCCCGCCGATGGGCTGGATGGGCTGTGCAGCGGCGATTGCGGGCACTGATTTCTACACCCCGACCGCCAGCCTGACCCTGCCCACCCTTGCCATTGCCGGGTCGAACGACCACGCAACCCCGCCCGATCTGGTGCGCGAAACCGCTGAACTGATCCGCGGGTCGGAGTTTCACCTGATCCGCGGCGCGGGCCACCTGCCCTGCATCGACGCGCCCGAGGCCTTTACGGCCGCCCTGACCGCATTCTTGCGGCGTATCGGCCACATCTGAACAGAGTTTGAGCACAAGCCCTTTGCGCAAGCCGCCACCCTGCTAGCTATGCGCAGTCATTTTCAGTAGGCCATCATGCCGAGCAACCGCCTTGCCCTGACGTTCATTCTGGCCACGGTCACGCTGGACGCCATCGGGATCGGGCTTATCTTTCCGGTGATGCCAGATCTGATCCGCAGTGTGACGGCGGGGTCATTGTCGCAGGCGGCGGTTCTGGGCGGCGTTTTGGCCACGTCTTTCGCAGTGATGCAGTTCCTGTTTGGCCCACTGGTAGGCTCGCTGTCCGACCGTTATGGCCGCCGCCCCGTCTTGCTGATTTCGCTGGTGGTGATGACGCTGGATTATCTGGTGATGGCCACAGCACCCACCTATGCGCTGCTGCTGGCCGCCCGGGTGGTGGCGGGAATTGCGGCGGCAACCTATTCTACCGCCACGGCCTATATCGCCGACATCACCCCGCCCGAGCAACGCGGCGCGCGGTTTGGGCTGATCGGGGCGGGGTTCGGGATTGGCTTTGTGCTTGGCCCGGCCATCGGCGGCTTGCTGGCGGGCATCGACATTCGCGCGCCGTTCTATGCCGCCGCCGCATTGGCCTTTGCCAACCTGATTTTCGGGGCCTTCGTGCTGCCCGAAACCGTGACGGATGCCACCCGTCGCCGCTTTGACCTCGCCCGCGCCAACCCGGCCAGTGCTTTGCTCGCGGTGTCAAAACTGCCGGGAGTGCGGCGCACTTTGCTGTGCTTTCTGATCCTCAGCATCGCGATGAACGTCTATCCGGCGATCTGGGCCTATTACGGTCAAGCCCGCTTTGGCTGGGATACTTCCATGGTCGGAATCTCGCTGGCGGTGTACGGCATCAGCTTTGCGGTCGGCCAAGCCGTGCTGGTCGGCCCGCTGATCCGGCGCTTTGGTGAACATCGTGCCGCGAAATATGGCATGTGGGTCGATGTGACGACCCTCGCCGCCCTTGGGATGATCACCTCCGGCCCCGTCGCGCTGATCCTGACGCCGATCACCGCGCTTGGCGGCGTCGTCACCCCGGCGCTGCAAGCCCTTGCCAGCCAAAGCGCGCCCGCCAACGCGCAGGGTGAATTGCAGGGGGTGTTGTCCAGCATTGGTGCCATCGCGATGATCACCGCGCCCTTGATCATGACATCAACCTTCGCCACTTTCACCGGCCCGAACGCGCCGTTCTATTCCCCCGGCGCGCCGTTCTTGCTGGCGTCGCTGCTGATGCTGGTCTGCCTTGTGCTGCACAGCATGGCTCCGCGCCCGCAGGACTGATCTGTTTGCGTCATTCCATGTCGCCAACCCGCAAGCGCACTGCCCTTGCCGCTTTCACATTGGCTTAAATATCCTGCGGGGGTGCGGGGGTGCAAAACCCCCGCTCCGCCCTGTCAGCCCGTAAAGGCACCAGCATGAAGCTCAAAGACCTTCAGATTTTCACCGTGGCCCCGCCCTATCCCGGTTGGGGGGGGCGCTACTGGATTTTCACCAAGCTGACCACCGATGACGGCATCGTCGGCTATGGTGAATGCTATGCCTCGACTGTCGGGCCAAAAGCGATGAAGGCCGTGATCGAGGATGTGTTCGAGCGTCACATGCTGGGCCAAAGCCCGGAAAACATCGAATGGATGTTCCGCCGCGCCTATTCTGCGGGCTTCACCCAACGCCCCGACCCCACCGTGATGGGCGCGTTTTCGGGGCTGGAGATCGCCTGTTGGGACATTCTGGGCAAGGCGCGCAATCGCCCGGTCTGGGCGCTGCTTGGCGGCAAGGTGAACGAGCGTATCCGCAGCTATACCTACCTTTACCCCGAACCCGGCAAGGAATCGGCAGAGTTCTGGCAATCGCCCGACATGGCCGCCGAGGCCGCCCTGCGCTTTGTGGATCAGGGCTTTACCGCCGTCAAATTCGACCCCGCTGGTCCCTACACCATCCGGGGCGGCCATGAACCCGCAATGTCTGACATCACCCGGTCTGTCGCCTTCTGCAAGGCGATCCGCGAGGCTGTGGGCGACCGGGCCGATCTGCTGTTCGGCACCCATGGCCAGTTCACTACCCCCGGCGCGATCCGTCTGGGGCAGGCGTTGGAACCCTACTATCCGCTGTGGTACGAAGAACCGATCCCACCAGACAACCTGCTGGAATTTGCCGAGGTGGCGCGGCATGTCCGCGTGCCGCTGGCCACCGGGGAACGCCTGACCACCAAGGCTGAATTCGGCGCCCTGCTGCGCCATGGCGGTGTCAAAATCCTGCAACCGGCTTTGGGGCGGGTGGGCGGCATCTGGGAGGCCAAGAAAATCGCCGCGATGGCCGAGGTCTTCAACGCCGAAATGGCCCCGCATCTGTACGCAGGCCCGGTGGAATGGGCGGCAAATGTGCATTTTGCCACCTCGATCCCCAACCTGCTGATCGCCGAGACGATCGAGACCGGCGGGGCATTCCATCTGAAACTGATCAAGAATTCGATCAAATGGGAGGCTGGCTATATCCTGCCCCCCGACGCCCCCGGCCTTGGCATTGAGTTCGACGAAGACGTCGCCCGCGCCCACCCCTACACCGGCAACGGGCTGCACTTGCAGATGCAAGAGGCCCCCTGCGACTATACCAACGGCAATCGGTTTGAAGGTGGCGCACCGTCTTCGACCACCTGACGGCGAACAGTTTGGAAAAACACTCGGGCGCTCCCGCCGCATGGGCGGCGGCGTAGTTGGCGATATTGATGGCGTAGTGGAAAGCACGCTACCCAACGGTAGCCAGCCATCCTCTCAAAAACCCCCGCCAGCCTGATGCCAGCCATGGGTCTTTGCCAAGTATTGCCGTGCGAGTTGCAGGCCTAGGCAGTCATCCTTGCAGGCTCTGCGCACTTAGCGACGAGACGGTAGCAAGGTGCCGATCCGCATCACACCACCGGTGGCCAGACTTACTGGCGAATTGGCGGCACCCTGCAAACCGACGATACCAGCCTTGCGATGACGACGGAATAAAAGTCGCCATTTTGGCTATGTGTCTGCCACCTCGTCCGTCACCATCAGCGCCTGTTCGCGACCCGCCCGCTTCGCGCGGTAGAGTGCTGCGTCCAGGTCTTGCGACAGTCGGGTTATGTCGGGTTCGGGGTACATGGAGGACAGAGCGATGCCGATGCTGGCGGACACCCGACATTCCTGCCCATCATAAGGGATCGGGCGGGTGATGCGGGCGATGATGCGGCTTGCGATCTGGCGCAGCAGCGCAGGGTCGGCAAGCCCGGGAAAGATGATCAGAAATTCGTCGCCCCCGGTGCGGGCGACGCAATCTTCGGCCCGGGTCTGATCGCGCAGCACGCGCGCGACTTCGCGCAGCACATGGTCGCCCGCTGCATGACCCAGGCTGTCATTCACCGCCTTGAAGAAATCGAGGTCCATCAGCATCACGCTGAACGCACGGTGGCCTGCGCATAACATCTCTAGTCGCAGGTCGGCCGCACGCCGGTTGCGCAGGCCGGTCAGCGGGTCGGTCAGCGCCTGTTCTTCTGCGGCCACCTTGGCGCCTTGCAAGCGCAGGTTCAGCCCCTTCAGCTCCTCCATCACCGCGTTTTTGGCCTCAACCAGATACAGCAGTTCGACGGTAAGGTCAGTGGCGGCAAAATCCGCCTCGGTCAGGGCGTGGCGGCGGACGGCGTCAATCACGCCGATGCCAAAGGACAGGTTGATCAGCAACCCCTGCCCGTCCGCCATCGGCATCGCGACGCCCCGCAACCCATCATCCGGACGGTCCTTGGGGTGCAGATGCAACCTTTGCCCGGCGCGGGCCATCAAGCCTTCGGGCGTCGTCACCCCCCACGGCCTGCGCACGTCGAACAGATCAAACACGGCCCGCCCCATCATCCGCTGCCCGGGCAGCATCTTGACCAATGTGGACCCGACGCTGGTCACATGACCGGTCGCCGACATGGCCAGATGCATCGGCATCAGCCAGTCTAACGCCACCCGGTCCAGACTTGCCGCGCGTTCTGTGTGGGTGCCATCCATCGCCTATATCACCGGTGCGGCAAGGTCGAAGCGGCGGCCCGCTGTGTGGCTGGTGTCGGCAAGATGGACGGCGATCACCTCAACCCCCGCCACCATCCCGTCGTGTTCCAAGAGCACCAGCGCGCCGTAATCATCGGCCATCGCCCGCAGCAGCCCCAGCATCACATGGCCCACCCCCGGCATGGGAAACCGGCAACTGAGCGCATAAATCTGCGCGCCGCGATCTTGCAACACCAGATCGGGCAGATCCAGATCGGGTACCGCCAAACGGCCCCGGCCGGGCAAATCCTCCAGCGAGTTCAGGAAATCACCGAAACTGACGCCACCGAACCGCAGCAGGCGGCGCAGCGATTCAAGGTTCTGGTGTGACACCAGATAGTGACCGAGATCCTCCAACAGCGCCTCACGCGGGCGGTTCAGGATACGGGCCGCAGCGTCGATCACATTTTCCGTCAGGTCCGCGTCATAGCGCAACATCGGCTCAAAACTGTCAAACGGCAGGCCCACCTCTTGCACAACACGCAGCCACAGGCCGGGACCATAGGTGTCGCGTACAAAGCATTGCACAGCGCGGTTGATCAAGCCATGCATGGTCCGGTCCCTTCTGATTCCCCCTCAGATTAGGTCCAAGCCGTTAACAACCCACCAACGCCATCAGGGCAGCAGGATCAGCCCCCCTTCGACGCCCAACTGGTTCAGCGGCACCGGGGCCAATGGAGGGGCCTCGGCCTGCCACTGCGACAGCAGCGCGAGGGCGGCCTGCGTGTCGAGCGTGCCGCCATTGCCCGCCCAGACCTGCCGGGTTTCGGTCTTGCCATCGCGGAAGATCAGGCCTTGGACCATCGCCCAACCGCCTTGGTTCAGCAGCACAATCGCCTCCTCCCCCGGTTCACGCGGCCAGAGGTCTGCGACCACCATCAGACAGCCGGGCTTGCCATCCGGCAGACCGCGCCCGCACGCCATGGCCCAGTCGTTCACGGTATAGCCATCCAGCCCCGCCAACATGAAATCGCGGGTGGCGGTGGCGGTCGGCGGTTGCAGTGGCATCAGCGCCACAAGGCCCGCCACCGCCACCGCGGGGTCTGCCGGTGTCAACGTATCGGTTTGCGCCAGCCGGGCGGCCAGAGCCTCTTGCCCCGGTGTTGCGGCAAGGTCGGTCAGTTCAGCCCGCACCTGCGCGCCTGCGCGGCCCCAACTGTCGAGTGCGGCCATATCCAGCGCCTCGGCCGTCACGGCCCCGGATTTGAAGCGCGCCAACTGATCGCGCGCCGATATGCGTTCGGCGTTCAACACCGGGGTCAGCCACATCACCGCAACCGCCATCAGCAAGATCGCCATCAGCGTATTGCCGCGCCGCACCTGCGCACGCCACACCGGCCCCCGCAACACGGCCAACGCGTAGACGATGCCATAAGCCAGCGCGAACATCGCCACGGTGGCGGCGAACAATCGTTCCGGCGTCCAGCCATATTGCGCGACCCGTTGCCAGACCGACCATGCCCCAAGCGCCGCCAGCAGCGGCAGCATCAGGCAGACCGCCCTCGCGGCCCCGGCGATGACCGGGTGATGGGCCGCGTCAGCATCGGTCTGATCCACCGCCGTTGATACCAGCGCAACCCCTGCCCCCGCCATCGCCAGCAGGATGAAACCGGCCGACAGGCTCTGGAACAACCCGGTCATGCCGCGCAACGGCACGGCCACCAGAAACACCGCCATCACCACCACGACCACCGGCAACAACAGCCGCAGCAAGCGCAGCACCAGATGCGGCGACACCATCCCGGACAGTTCAGCAACCACCGCCAACGCAAGGCCCAGCACCGCCCCGCTGAGCACAAACACAACGCCCGTGTTTTCAATCGCATCGCCGATCAGCGTGACGCCGACCATCGACAGCAGCGCGTCCGACAGAAACACCACCAGCCAGACGACTCCGACAAACACCCAAGCGGTCGTCATGCGCACCAGAATGGTCCAGCTTTGGCTGAACAGGGTGGGGTAGTCACGCCACCCCGGCCCATCGGCGGCGATTATGAATGGCAACGGCAGGGTGGCCAGCAGCAGCACCGCCAGAAACGCCAGCGGGCCATTGGCAAAGCCGCTGATACTGTCATAGCGCATCCCCGCCCAGAACAGCAGTGTCGCCACCAGAGCCGCCAAACCCAAGGCCCGCACCCCGGCGCGCAACACGGGCAACGGCCCGGTCAACGCCAGTAGCGCGGTAAAGAATACGGCGGCAAAACAGGTCAGCCACAGCGCTGCCCGATCCGGCAACAAGGCCTGATCCAGCACCTCGAACAGCGCATAGAGGCTAATTCCCGCGATGGCCCCGATGGTCGCCATCAACAGGCGGTTGCGTGTCAAACTGTCCATCGGGCGCGTCCTTGGGGTCTGGTGATCGCGCGCACGCTACCCCGCTGCGCTAAGGGCCGCAATCGCCCTATCCTATAGACGTGGTACGCCACGTGCGGAGGCCCCGGCCTTCGCCGGGGCGAGAAGATTGAAACCTCCACTCTAAGTGTAAACCCGGCACACCGTTAGAAATCCGTCGGTGCCCCGCCCTCTTGCTTGCGCTTGGCGACAAAGCGGCGGAGTTCCTCGCGGTGGTCGCCGTTCATTTCGGGTTCTTCAAATTCCGCGATGATCTGTTTGTAAATCCGATGGGCGCGTTCCGCCGTCCAGACCGATCCGTCGATCTGCCACGCCTCATAGTTGCGCCAGTCGGAAACGAAGGGCGCGTAGAAAGCGGTGGAATAGCGGTCTTGCGTGTGCTGGCAGCCAAAGTAATGCCCGCCAGGGCCAACCTCGCGGATGGCATCAAGGGCAATGTCTTCGTCAGTGGTGGCAAATGTCGCTTGCTCGAAATACCGCTGGATCATCTGCAACACTTCGCAATCCATCACGAATTTCTCAGGGCTGGCAATCAGCCCGCCCTCCAGCCAGCCCGCCGCGTGATAAACCATGTTGGTGCCGGACTGCACCGCCGCCCACAGGCTGTTCGAGGTTTCCCACATCGCCTGCCCGTCCGGCACGTTGGCGGCACAAACGCCCGACGACCGCATCGGCAGCTTGTAATGCCGCACCAACTGCCCGGTCATCTGCGTGGCGCGCATGTATTCAGGCGTGCCAAAGGCGGGCGCGCCCGATTTCATATCGACGTTGGAGGTAAAGGTGCCAATTGCCACCGGGCAACCGGGGTTGATGTATTGCAGCAGGGCAATCGCGGCCAAAGCCTCGGCCAAACTCAGCGTTACTGCTCCCGCCATCGTCACCGGGGCCATGGCACCGGCAAGCGTAAACGGTGTCACGATCACCGGCTGCCCCCGCCGCGCCAGCCGCATCGCCCCGTCCAGCATCGGGTAGTCATGCTTCAACGGGCTGACCGAGTTGATGTTGGTGTACATCCGGGGCTTCGCGTCAAACTCATCCTGTGACAGGCCGCCCGCCAGCCGGGTCATCTCCATCACGTCTTCCACCCGCTCCGCCCCAAGCGAATAGGCATGCACCACCTTGTCCGTCAGCGTCAGCTTTTCATACAGGCAATCCAGATGCCGCACGGCCGGGTGGATATCAATCGGCTCCACCGGATAGCCGCCCGCAATGTGGATGCAGTTGAAATACTGCGTCAGCTTCATGAATTCCTTGAACGACTCAAAATCGCCCGACCGCTTGCCACGCTCCAGATCCCAGGCGTTTGGCGGGCTGGAGACGTTAACAAACACCATATGCTTGCCGCCGATGATCACCTCCCGGTCAGGATTGCGCGGCGTGATGGTGAAACTTTCGGGCGCGTGGGACAGCATCTCCATCACGAAATCTTCGTCCATCCGCACATTGGTGCCGTTCACCGTGCAGCCTGCGCGTTTCAAGATCGTGACGGCTTCGGGGTTCAGGAACTCGATGCCGATGTCCGACAGAATTTTCATCGCCCCCCGGTGGATGCGCTGCACGCCTTCGGCATCCAAAGGTTCTGTCGGGCGATCCGGGTTGACCGGAATCCGCCACGGCATCTGGTCGATGACAGCGGTTCCTGCGCGCTGTTTGTTGCCAGCACGGCCCCCTGCGCGGCGCTTGCGGCCGGTGTCCTCGGTCATGACTATCCCTCTGGCTTCTCTTGCGCCAAGGATGAACGATGCAGATGCCAGATGCGCCTTACGTTTGCGACAGGATTGCGTCGTTTTTGGCAGGCGAACGCGTCAGGCGGCGGAAATCTGGTCCAGCCAGCCCGGAATCGCACCGATATCGGCCAAGACCACATCGGCCAACCCGCGCAATTCATCTGCCTCGGCGATGCCAGTCAAGACGGCGATGGTGCGCATGCCTGCCGCGCGCCCGGCCTCCAGATCATGGGTGCTGTCGCCGACCATGGCAATCTGGCCCGCCGCAACGCCGACCGCTTTGGCAAAGCCCAGACACATGCCGGGGCCGGGTTTGGCACCGTGGCCGGAATCGTAGCCAGAGATGAAATCGAAATATCCGGTGATATCATGCGCTGCCAGATGCGCGCGGGCAGCGGCCTCGTAATCGTTGGTGGCAAGCCCGATCTTCAGCCCGCGCGCCTTCAGCGCCGCCAGCAACGGCTTCAGCGGCACCGCCTGCGCCATGGCGGCGCCAGCGGCGGTGGCATTGATATGGGCGGTGATCTCCTCTGCCGTCTTGCCCGGCAAATGCGGCAACAAGGCCTGAGCGATATCGGCAGAGGTCGCGGCAATCACCACAGAATCGGTGGCAAACTGACCCGACGCCATATCATAGCCGATCGCCCGCCCCATGGCCGCGGCGTGGCCCGCATCCTGCGCAATGCTGGTCAGGTAAGTCCGCGCCCACCCGCCCCAACTGGCGCGAAAGTCGAACAGCGTGCCGTCCTTGTCGAAAAGTACCGCGTCAATCATTCAGCGCCTCCTGTTTGGCGGCGACTTTGGCGGGACGGCCGCAGGATTGCAATCAGCTCCAACTCGCCTCACCCCCGGGCATCACAGCGCGGGCATTGCGCGGCGTGGTGTAAGGCAAGCCCGCGGCATCGCAAAAGGCGATGATCCAGTCATCATCCATCAGCAGAAAGTCCAGAACCGACGCCAGAAACGCAGGTTCTGCAGCACGTTGTGCAATTTCTGACGGTGCGGCACCGGTGGTGCCAAGAAAAGTCGGGAACAATTCATCATTACCCGCCAGCCAGCCAAGCGCCTGCAAAGCGACAGTTTCGGCGGATTCCTGCCTCATCATGGTGTTTTCCTTGGGGCTATCGGCATTTTCACACCTGACCTCGCATGTCTGTGATTAATTCGGAAAGGTTTTCTTAACCAAATCGGCGTCTGATGAAACCGTAACTCACAGCGAGGCTGAAGCGTAGTCGGATGGATGGCAAAGTTCTCATCGTTGATGATCTGGCGACCAACCGGATCGTCTACAAGGTCAAGCTGGGGGCGGCCTTCTATCAGCCGATCCTTGCGGCTGACGGGGAAAGCTGCCTGCGCCTTGCCCGGTCGGAAAGCCCGGACCTGATCTTGCTGGACCTGATGCTGCCCGACATTCCGGGGCCCGAGGTGCTGCGCCGGTTGCGCGCGGACCCTGTGACCCGCGATATTCCGGTGGTCGTGCTGACCGCCAGCCGCGATGCAGAGGCGCGGCTGGCGGCGTTGCAGGCGGGGGCTGATGATGTGCTGACCAAGCCGGTGGATGAACAGACCCTCTTGGCCCGGTTGCGCAACCTGCTGCGCGGGCGCGATGGTGAGGGTTTTGCCGCAGGGCAGGCCCGTATGCGGATGGATGCCTATGGCATGGCCGAGGCGGCTCCGGTGTTCGAACGCCCGGCCACAGTCGCGCTGGTGGCAGATCGCGCGGAAACCGCGCTGCGCTGGCGGCGTGATCTGCAACCCTTGATGGCAGATCAGGTGATCATCCTTAGCCGCGAAGACGTGCTGGCCGATGCAGGCGAAGGCACCGCCCCCGATGTGTTCATCATCGAGACCAATCTGGGGGGACCGGGCGGGGGGTTGCGGCTGATGTCGGACCTGCGCAGCCGGGGGGCCACACGCCATGCGGCGGTCTGTGTGCTGGGCGCGCAGGACGCGGGCGATACCGCCGCCATGGCGTTTGATCTGGGCGCGAATGACATTGTGGCCGAAGACGTTTCGGCCCAGGAAATGGTGTTACGCCTGCGCAGCCTGCTACGCCGCAAACGGCAGGGCGACCGGATGCGCGCCTCGGTGCAGACCGGCCTGCGGATGGCGATGATTGACCCGCTGACCGGGCTGTACAACCGCCGTTTCGCGCTGCCCCACCTTGTCAGCATCGCGGAAGACGCCGAAACCAGTGGCGCGCAGTTTGCGGTGATGGTGGTCGATCTGGACAGGTTCAAATCGGTGAATGACCGCTTTGGCCATGCCGCTGGCGACGCGGTTCTGGTCGAGGTGTCGCGCAGGCTGTCGGCAAACCTGCGGGTCAGCGACCTGCTGGCGCGGATCGGCGGCGAGGAATTCATGATCGCCCTGCCGGCCACTGACCTTGCCGAAGCACGTGGGGTGGCCGAACGGCTGTGTCAGGCGATAGAAGAACTGCCCATGCGCATCGGTGGCGGTCAATCGCTGACGGTGACAGTCTCGATCGGCGTGGCGGTGTCGGTGCCGGGCATCGCCGGGGCCAACCGGATGGCGGACATGGTATCCGAAATGGTGGACCGGGCAGATAAGGCGCTGATGCTGTCAAAATCCGCCGGGCGCAATCAGGTGACGTTCAGCCGCACGGCGGCTTGACGGTGAGGCCCTGAAATCGGGGGGAAGATGGGCGGCAAGCGCCCATCCTACGGGTTTTTCCGGCGGTCTTTCGGGCCGCGTTTCAGCGCCTCTTCCAAGCGGTCGGCAAAGGCCGCGCGGGCCTCCGGCGTCATCGCAGCGATGCGATCATAGATCAGCGTGCGACCGATTTCAAACCGGGACATCGCGCGGGTGTGCTGGGCATCGAGCAGCGTCCGCAATCCGGGCGCATCAAACGGCACCGCCCGCAGCGCCGACAACAGCCCGTCGAAATCGGCCCTCGTCTGGCGGCGTTGGTCGCGGAACTCGGGCGCTGCGGTCAGAAATGACTGGCGCAGGGCCTCACGGTCGTCCTTGGACAGCGCATCGGTAAATGGACCAAAACCGAAATCCTGCCCCATCGCGGCCCGGTGCGGCGGGCCGTCCTTCAGGACAGACCCGATCACCAGTCCCGCCACACCGAGGTTCACCGCCAGCGATGCCGCAAGCGCCACCTTCATCCAGCGCGGGGCGGCCGGAAGTGCGGGAACGGGCGTCACAGGTGGGGTCACAGAAGTCGTCATCACATCAGCCCTCGCATCAGCCATCGGTCAGGATCGGATCCAACGATGGCACAAGGTCCACCGCATCCAGCGTTGTCTCATAAAGCCCGCCCGTCACCATCGACAGCGTGCCCGGTTCTGCAAAGCCGATCATCACCCCGGCAACCGCCGCACTGCCAAGCCCGGCCAGAACCCCTGCCCCGCCCAGTGCCGCCGCAAACCGCGTCCAGAACCCGATCCGCGCCGGGGCAGCACGCGGCGCAAGCCCGGCAGCCACGGGTTGCAGGGCCACCGCGTCGGCCAGAACCCGCGCCATCAGCGCGTCAGACGGCGCAGCCGTCGCGGCCCCTGCCGCGGCAAACAAGGCGTCCAGATCATCCGTTGCCGCAGCAACGGTCGGATAAAGCGGGGTCACATGCGGGTTGGTCATTCGCTGTCCTCATATCCCAGGGCCTCGCGCTGCCCTGACAACAGGGCTGCAAGGCTGCGCTTGCCACGGGCGGTCAGGCTTTCCACGGCCTCCACGCCCAAATCCATGATTGCGGCAATCTCGGGGTTGGTCATCCCCTCAATGTGACGCAACACCACTGCCTGCCGCTGACGGTCCGGCAACGCCGACAGCGCAGCCTGCAAAGCCGCCATCCGGTCGGCCTCGATCAGGCCAGCCACCGCCCCCGCCGCATCAGACGGCACTTCGGGCGCGTCATCAAGCGGGGTGGCAGGCCTGCGTCCCCTTGCGCGCAAACGGTCGGTGCAGAGGTTTGTCACCACCCGGTAGGCCCAGGTGCTGACCCGGGCCTCATTCTGCCGCCACTCGGGGGCCACGCGCCACAGCCGCACCATCGCTTCCTGCGCCACATCTTCAGCCTCGGCCCGGTCGCCGCCCAACATGCGCGACGCATAGCCCAAGACCCGAGGCGTCAGCCGCAGGGTCAGAATGCGCGCCGCAGCCGCATCGCCATTGGCATACAGCACCATCAGCGCCTCGTCCGAGACCGCAGAGAGATCAAGAGCCATATCCATCCTACGCGCGGGTTTAGCCTGTTTTCATCACGACGCAAACATCACAACCGTACAAAACGACCCCGGAGGCTGGGGAAACGAGGGGCCCCCGGGGTCTCGCACCTGAGGATCAATTGTCCCCGTGGCGGTGCTTGCGCGGACCATGGCCGGGGCCATCCTTCCGCATTTCGGCCATGCGGTCAGCGGCGGCCTGTGCCTCGGCCTTGCTGATCGCACCATCCTGATCGGTGTCGATCCGGTCGAACATCCGCGCAGGCACCGGACGGGCGGCCATTTCGGCCGCCGACAGTTTGCCATCGGCATCGGCATCAAGATCAGCCACCATCCGCCCAGCCATTTCGGTGGCACGTTCGGTCAGGTGTTTCAGGTGCATCGCGGCCAACTCGTCCGCCGTCATGAACCCGTCGCCATTGGCATCTGCCGTGGCAACCTCGGCCTTGCGGTAAGCATCCACTTCGGCCTGGGTGATCTTGCCATCCTTGTCAGCGTCCACCGCATCAAAGTTCTGCATCGAGAACGGTCCGCGCCCTTCGGGGCCGCCATCCGGGCCGGGACCACGTTCTGCCATCGCGGCTGTGGTCAGCACGGTGCCCGCAAAGCCCATGATTGCAATCAGGGCAAGGGTGCGCGGGGTCAGAACCGCCGCAATCGCGGTCGTCGCAGATTTCAGCCGTGCCTTGGTGGCCTGTGCGGCTTGGGCGGAGGTTTCAGTCTCGGGCGTATTCGGGGTCATCAGCGGTCTCCGGTTGTTCCGAGGGGGGCGTCGTTGCCGTCCCTTCTGCTAGGTCAAACGCCCGGCCCAACGCTTTCCGTCGAAGTATTTTGCGACATCGGGACACAGGGTCGCTACTCCCCCTCAACTTTTCCCCCGCTTTAGCATATATGGGTGTGATAGAGTTGCCGTGTTTGAAATGAGATGCACATGCCCGCCTCCCAGGCCCCGGCCCACAACACCCTTGCCGAAGATGAAAATGGCGAACGTCCGCTGAAGCCCGCCATGTGGCGGGGTTGGCGGCGCAAGTGCCCCAACTGCGGCGCAGGGCCGATGCTGCGCGGCTATCTGAAGGTGCGCGACAGTTGCCCGGTCTGCGGCGAGGCATTGCACCATCAGCGCGCCGACGATGGCCCGGCCTATCTGACCATTCTGATCGTGGGACACCTGATGGCCCCGCTGATCCTGTTTTCGTTCGTCCGCTGGCGGCCCGACCCGCTGGTGCTGTCTGCGGTGTTTTCGGTGGGGACGGTGGCGTTGTCACTGTACCTGCTGCCCCGGTTGAAGGGGGCCATGGTGGCGCTGCAATGGGCCAAACGGATGCACGGATTCTCCCGGCCCGCAGCCGCGCTACAGCCCGGTGAGTGAGACCATCCGCCCGGCCGCGACCGTGGTCCTGTGGCGGGACGGCGTATTGGGGCCAGAGGTGCTGATGGGGTTGCGCGGAGCCGGGGCGGTGTTCATGCCGTCCAAATACGTGTTCCCGGGCGGCGCTGTGGATGCCGCCGACCATCACGGCAACGCCCGCACTCCACTCCTGTCACCCGCCTGCACCGCGCGTTTGTCGGCGTTTTGCCCGCCGGATGCGCCGCCCGCCACAGCCCTGGTGACTGCCGCCCTGCGCGAATTGCATGAGGAAACCGGGTTGCGCCTGATCCCAGCCGCGGTGCCGGCCCTGTCGTTCATTTTCCGCGCCATCACCCCACCGGCGCGCCCGCGCCGCTTTGACGCGCGGTTCTTTCTGGTTGCCGCAGACCATATCGCAGGCGATGCGCAGGATTTCACGGATGCCTCGGGTGAGCTGTCACATCTGCACTGGATTGCCTTGTCACAGGTACGAAGCCTTGATCTGCCATTCATCACCGAGGTGGTTCTGGCCGAGGTGCAGTCTCTGCTGGCAGGCGAGCCTCAGCCCGGCGTGCCATTCTTTGACAATTCAGGCCCCGTGCCGACCTTCCGGCGCATCCCCTAGATCCGCACGAACCACAGGCCAGACGGGATGCGCCACCGGGTCTTTCTGGCGCAGCAGGAAACTGCGGAAAATCGGCATGTAGGATGCAAAATAATAACCATCGTTGCGGCGTAGAAAATGGGCGCGGTTGGCCCTGAACAACGCGGGCAGCCGATACCACTGCACGCTTGGGTGGCTGTGGTGGACCGAGTGAAAATTATTGTTCAGAAACAGCAACGCCAGCGGCCCCCGATCTTCGACCACCACAGTACGGCTGCGGGCGTGATCATGTGCCCGATGCTCCAGATAGGTGCGGATTTTGAGCACGGCATGGCCGACATAAGCTGCCGCCAGATACCCCCAACCCGTCATCGGCGCGAACCAAAGCCAGGCCACAACCGGCACCAGCCCCGCCAGATGCAGCAACCAGTCGCGGATCACACCCCTGTCACCCGCAAGAATTAACTGCGCCTCGCGGTAAAGCCAGATGCCGTTGCCGACGAACGGCCCCAGCAGAACCCGGCCGAGCAGCGTGTTATTGGCCCGCAACACCGCCCGCAGCGGCAAGACCATCCGCCCCCACAGCGCCGGATCGCAATAGTTCGAACTCGGGGTCGTCATAGGGATCGGTCAGGTTGGGGTCAAAATGATGCGCCAGATGGGTGTCGCGAAAGCGGCCATAGGGCACCGTCAGGGTCAGGGCGGGCCAGACCAAAGCTTCGTTCAGCATCGTGCTGCGAAAGGGGTGCCCGTGCAAAACCTCGTGCTGCAAGGATGAAAACTGGGTGATGCACAGCCCGGTGACCACAACCGCCAGCACGGGCGAGACGCCCCACAGCACGGTCGTCGCCAGACCCCACATCACATAGGTCAGCCCCATGACCAGCAAAGTGGGCCATTCAAAGTCGCGGCGAGCGGTAGTCTGATCAGGGCGCACGGTAAACTCCGGTAGTCACGAGATTTTTATATCACTTGCGTTCAGCCGCTGGAATCCCGAACATACGCAACGAAATGTCACCTCCGTTGTGTAAAGTCACCAGATGCCCGGAATAATAGACAAGCGTGACCGATCGACCCTGTTTCGCCAACGTCTGGCCGAGGCAATGGCGCTGCGCGGCATCACCCAGTCTGCGCTGGCCCGGATGGCGGGGGTGGACCGGTCAACCATTTCGGCTTTGCTGGCCACCGGCACCCGCCTGCCCAATGCGCAACTCGCCGCCGATTGCGCACAAAGCCTTGGCGTCAGCGCCGATTGGTTGCTGGGCCTGTCGGGGCGGCCCGAGCCTTTGGCCGATCTGCTGGCCACCTCGTTGACCATGCCCGAGGCCCCGCGCGCCCTGATCGACGAGACCATCTTTGGCTGGCACCGCGAGGCTGCGGGCTACAAGATCCGCCATGTGCCCGCCACCCTGCCCGACATGCTGAAAACCCGCGCGATGGTGGCGTGGGAATACGCGCCGCAACTTGGCCGCACTGCCGAACAGGCGCTTGGCGCGTTTGAAGACCGGCTGGACTGGATGCGTGGGGCGCGGTCGGACTATGAAATCGCCTTGCCTGTGCACGAACTTGCCAGTTTTGCCGCCGCCACAGGCTACTATGCCGGATTGCCGCCGCAGGTACGGCTGGACCAGTTCGACCGCCTGATTGCGCTGACAGATCAGTTATATCCGGCCTTGCGCATTTACCTGTTCGACGCGCGACGGGTGTTTTCGGCCCCTGTCACCGTGTTTGGCCCGCTGCTGGCGGTGGTCTATCTGGGCAGCCATTACATCGCCTTCCGCGACAGCGACCGCGTGAACCTGATCACCACCCATTTCGACCATCTGGTGCGCGAGGCCGAGGTCGGCGCGCGCGATGTGGCGGGCTATCTGCGCGATCTGCGGGGCAAGGTCGGCTAGAACGTCTTCAGGAATGGGGTGGAATAGCCATTGAAATCAAATATTTCCTTTGCTGCACCAAGCCTGTCGCCAGATATCGCGCCTTCATCCAGCACAAAGCCCCATGCGCCGTCGGGCGTCCCGATTGCAAGGGTTCGATAGCCGACATCGACCCAGATCACCCACCATTCCCCCATCCCGGGCACGTTAAATCGCCCCGGCCCGGTTTGCGTGACCGGGCCATTGACCGCCACCTGCTGCCCGGACAGGCACAACCGTCCGACAACCTGCAATCCTGCCGCCGTCTTGGTGAACTCGGCACCGCCCGGGGCACAGCCCGCGGTATCGGTGGCGCTGAAGGCCGCCGCTTGCCGCCAGCGCCCCTCCAGCCGCGACATATCAAACGCCGCTGCGGAATAGATCGGGGCAGATGCTGCGCGAAACACTGTGCGCGGTGTGGGCGGCGTGGCGGCGCAGGCTGCCAGCAGCAGGCACAGCAGGATCAGTCGATGCACAGCGTCACCCGGCTGCCATCGGCCTGAAGAATTTCATTGCAGCCAAACAACGGCGTGTAGGGGGCACAGGTGCCCGACCGTGCCAGACAACTGCCTTTGCAATCGGTCTGGCGGCTGCACTGCTTGGCGCCCTCGCCCGTCGATTTTATGCAGGTGCTTGCACCGGATTTGCCCGCAAACCCCCATTTGCCGCCCTTCTTCTCGCATGCCATCTGCGGCGCGGACTTGGGCTTAGCCGGTTCAGGTTCGGGCACCGCTTTGGTCGGATCGGTTTTGACGGCATCCGATATGGCTTTCGCAGGGTCCGCCGCTGCTGCCTTTTCCGGTTCGGCGGGGCTTGGCGTGTCTGCCGCTGGCTTCCCCTGCGGGGGTTCCGCCGTTACATCCGGTTTTGCAGGCGGCACGGGCTTTGCGCCACCGTCCAGCGCCGTTACCTCAATCTCGCCACCCGTCAACGCGTTCGGCGCGGGCTTGGCTTTGCCAATGCCGCCGCCAATCTGACACCCCGCCAGCCCCAAAAGCAAAATAAGCATTACAAAGCGGCGCATCATGGTCCTCCGTCAGGGCTGCACTTGGCCCCAGCGGCACTGATTGCGCAAGCCCTCAATACGGGGCCGGATGGGTGCGGTGGGCGGCACCGATTTCAGCCAGCACCTCGGCAGACAGCACCAGCCCAGCCGCCCCGATGTTGGTTTCAAGCTGCGCCAGCGTGGTGGCCCCGATGATCGGAATGGTCACAAACGGGCGGCTGCGGCAAAAGGCGATGGCCATCTGGCACGGGTCCAACCCGTGCCGCGCCGCAATGCCCAGATAGGCGGCAACAGCCGGAAACACCCCCGCCGTGATCCGCCCACCAAGGTCGGGCGTGTGCATCCGGCGCGTATTCTCGGGCGTCACATCGCCCGCATATTTGCCCGACAACAGCCCCACGGCCAAGGGAGAGAACGCCAGCAGCGGCATATCCTCAATCAGGCTGAACTCTGCCCAGTCGGTATCAAACTGGCGGCACAGCAGCGAATATTCGTTCTGCACGCTTGCCATGCGCGGCAGGCCCAGACTGTCCGCCAGATGCAACCACCGCGCCGCCCCCCACACGGATTCGTTCGATAGACCCACGGCGCGGATCTTGCCCTCGGCCACCAGCGCCTGCGCGGTGGTCAGAATATCGGTCATCTCGGCGGTCTGCGCGGCGCGGTCGATGCCAGTGGGGGCATACCCCCAAGACTGACGAAAGTGATAGCTGCCCCGGTTCGGCCAGTGCAGTTGGTAGAGGTCGATATAGTCGGTCCCCATCCGGCGCAGGCTGTCTTCCACCCCCGCCCGCATCGTGGCCCCGGTGATCGGCTGGCCGGGTCGCAGCATCTGACCCTTGCCGGTGATCTTGGTCGCCAGCACCAGCCGATCCCGCCCGCCCCGCGCGGCAAGCCAGCTACCGATGATGGTTTCGGTATCACCGATGGTTTCGGCCCGCACCGGGTTGGTCGGATACATCTCGGCAGTGTCCCAAAAGGTCACGCCCCGGTCCACCGCCATGTCGGCCTGCGCGTGACCTTCGCTTTCGGTGTTGTGGCTGCCCCAGGTCATGGTGCCAAGGCACAGTTCCGAGACCATCAGGCCGGTGCGGCCAAGCGGGATCATCTGCATCACATCTCTCCGATCATTCGCGGCGCAGCCTAGCGGGAAGCGCGGCAGGGGCAAGACCGTCACGCGGACGTGATCAGGGGTGATGCCTGAACCGTGGCAGGGGGACGTCAAGTCCCCCACGCCGCATCTGCCTTTGGCAAATGCGTCTCCCCCTGTGGGATATTTATGCGCAGAGGATGCAAATTTTAATCAAATTGGCGAGGATTGGGCGCATGGTGGTCGCAAGCTGAACAACCTGAGGAACGATGCGATGCGCTGCCTGATCCTGTGTCTGTTGTTCGGATATGCCACGCCTGCGGCCGCCGTCCCGGTTGCCTACACGCTGGAGGCCGACAAATCGGTGGTGGCCTTCGAGACTGACTTTGGTGCGGATACCGTCAGCGGGCAGATGCCGGTGGCGCGTGCCGATCTGAGCCTCGATTTCGACAAGGTGGCCAATTCGCAAATCAATGTGGAACTGGATGTGTCGCGGGCCAAGGCGAGCTTTCCCTTTGCGGCGCAAGCCCTGAAGGGGGCGACCGTGCTGGATGCTGGCACCTACCCGCGCATGATCTTTCACAGCACGGCGGTGCGCGCCACTGGCAAAACCGCCGCTGTGACGGGCAATCTGACCATCCGGGGGGTGACGCGACCCATCGTGCTGAAAGCCGAGATTTACCGGCAGACGGGGTTTGTGGACGGCGATCTTAGCCATCTGACCATTCGCCTCACCGGGCGGGTAAACCGCAGCGATTATGGGGCAACCGGCTTTGCAGACATGGTGAAGGATGAGGTGCGGATCGTGATCACCGCCCGTATCGCCCGGCGGGGGTAGAGGCCTGCTTTTCATCCCCTCTGGCACCGGGGCCGCAGTTTGGGTAAGTCATGCGCGCACACAGGCAGACAGGGGCAGCCCATGGCACGGATTCTTATCACCTCGGCCATTCCTTATATCAACGGGATCAAGCACCTCGGGAATCTGGTGGGCAGCCAACTGCCTGCCGATCTCTATGCCCGCTACATGCGCGCCCGGGGCCATGAGGTGATGTTCCTCTGCGCGACCGACGAACATGGCACCCCCGCCGAACTGGCCGCCGCCAAGGCTGGCCAGCCGGTCGATGAGTTTTGCGCCGACATGCACGCGGTGCAGAAAGGCATTGCTGACGGCTTCCGGTTGTCTTTCGACCATTTCGGCCGGTCCTCCAGCGCGCGCAACCACCGACTGACCCAGCATTTTGCAGGGGCGCTGGATGCGGCAGGGCTGATCGAGGAAGTGTCGGAATCCCAGGTCTATTCGATCGACGATGGCCGCTTTCTGCCCGACCGTTACATCACCGGCACCTGCCCGAACTGCGGCTACACGGCGGCGCGCGGCGATCAGTGCGAAAACTGCACCAAGCAATTGGACCCCACCGACCTGATCAACCCCCGCTCCACAATTTCGGGGGCGACCAATCTTGAGGTGCGCCAGACCAAGCACCTGTACCTGCGCCAGCGGTCGCTGCGCGACCGTCTGGCCGCTTGGATTGACAGCAAGACCGACTGGCCGATCCTGACCACCTCGATTGCCCGCAAATGGCTGAACGACGGCGACGGCTTGCAAGACCGGGGCATCACCCGCGATCTGAACTGGGGGGTGCCGGTCAGGAAGGGCGACCAGCCCTGGCCGGGGATGGAGGGCAAGGTTTTCTACGTCTGGTTCGATGCCCCCATTGAATACATCGCCTGCACCGCCGAATGGGCCGATGCGCATGGACATTCGGATTCTGCATGGGAACGCTGGTGGCGCACTGATAAAGGTGCCGCTGATGTTCGATATGTGCAATTCATGGGCAAGGATAACGTGCCCTTCCACACTCTTAGTTTCCCCGCCACCATCATGGGGTCGGGCGAGCCGTGGAAGCTCGTCGATTACATCAAGTCCTTCAACTACCTCAATTACGACGGCGGCCAGTTCAGCACATCGGCGGGTCGGGGCATCTTCATGGATCAGGCCCTTTCAATCCTGCCCCCCGATTACTGGCGCTGGTGGCTGCTGAGCCACGCCCCGGAAAACTCGGATGCCGAGTTCACATGGGAGAATTTCCAATCCTCGGTGAACAAGGATCTGGCCGATGTGCTGGGCAACCTCGTCAGCCGGGTGACCAAATTCGCCACCGCCAAGTTTGGCGACACCATCCCGGCGGGCGGAAGCTTTGGCGAGCAGGAAACGGCCCTGATCGCTGATCTGCAAACCCGCATCAGCGAATACGCCAGCCTGATGGAGGCGATGGAGGTGCGCAAGGCGGCCGCAGAATTGCGTGCCATCTGGGTGATCGGCAATGAATATCTGCAATCGGCGGCACCCTGGACCGTGGTCAAAACCGACCCCGACCGCGCGCAAGGCATGGTGCGGCTCGCGCTGAACCTGATCCGGGTTTACGCCATTCTGTCGCAACCTTTCATCCCCGATGCGGCAGCGACAATGATGGCGGCGCTGAACTGCGACGACTGGAACTGGCCCGAGGATGCTGCGACCGCCATGGCCACCCTGCCCGCCGGTCACGCCTTCAGCATTCCCGAAAACCTGTTCCGCAAGATCACCGATGAGGAACGCGCCGACTGGCAACAGCGCTTTGCCGGTATCCGCACCTGATTTTCAGGCCGGCAGCGTCTCAGTCGGCCCCTCACCAGTGCCCGGTAGCCGTACTGCGGTCCGGCCCGCGTTTCTGAGCACGCTTTTCAACTTTGGGACCGTGATCGCGGTGCCACGGGCTTCATTGGGTCCAAAGGGCCAACTCTGGCGAGTTGCGCCGCAAAAGCGCCGTTTTTCTTAGCAATTCAGGTGGTCGCCCCGTCGTTCGGAGATTCACCATGCGCCTGACGCTCGCCTTTATCGTCTTGCTTTGCACGCCCTGCGCCGAAGCCGCGATTACCGGCAATGCCTTGCGCGATCTGGTGATCGCCGGGGATCAGGCGGGCGTCGCACAGGCGCTGACCGACGCGGTGGCCGAGGACGCAGCCAACCCGGATGTGGAACCCACCCTCCAACGAGAGCTGTTCACGATCTTCACCGAAACCAATCCGCGCAACGACAGCTTCACCACTCGCTGGCTGAACGCAGCGCCGGATGACCCTCTGGCCCGGACCGCCCGCGCCTGGTATCTCACATCGCTTGGCTGGGCACAGCGTGGCGGCGATTTCACAAACAGAACACCCCCTGCCGCCTTTGCCGCGATGACAGACCTGCATCAGCAGGCCTTTCTTCTGTTTGACAGCGCGGCCACGGCGGCTCCTAACCTTCTGGCCGCCTCCGATGGGCGTCTTGTTCTCGCGACCACGGTGGCAGATCACGACCTGATTCCGGCAGAGATTGATCGGATCATGTCGCTTCACCCCAACCGGGGCAGCCTGATGCGCGCCATGACAGCCATTGCCCCCCAATGGGGTGGGGCACCGCACCAGATGCCGCTGCTTTGTGATCGCTTTGCTTCAAAAGTGCGCACTATCCCCGGCTACACCTCGGAGATCTGTTTGGTCGATGCCGTTTTCTACGCGGGCCTTGCGGGCACCCCAATCCATGATCAGGCCCTGCTTGCACTGGCCGGGATGACGCATCCCATTCTTGATGATGCCCGTCTGGACGCGGCTTTGAGCGGCTTGGGCGATCCGGCAGCGCGCGTCGCCACGCTCCAGTCGGTCGCCGCCACCCGGCCCTTGACCGCAGCCGAGGCTCTGGCGCTCGATACGGCCACGGGTGAGCAGTCGGGCAGCTTTGGGTTCGTCGCCTATCTGCCCGCCCTCGCCTTTGGGATCGACGCCCTGCGCGCCAAGGCGGATAACGACCCGTTGAACGCCTTGGCAGTGATCGATTTCATCACTCAGTCGCAAGCAAACGAGGCGGAAAACAAAATCACCTTCGACAAAGACGATGCAACCCGGCGCATGCAGACCTTGCTGCGATCCATCCCGCACAGCTGGCGCGGGTGGTTGAAATTGGGCGAGCTGACGGCTGTCGCGCGCAGCCCAGAGGCGCTGGATCTGGGCAACCGCGCCTTCAACAACGCAATGCATCTTTCTGGCTATTCGTCCGAAGTGCTGCGGCTGTGGGTATCATATCTGGCCATGCCGGTCATGGAACTGCGGGTGAAAAGCGGTGGTGACGGCTCGGCAGGGCTGACATCAAAAGAATTGGCCAAACGTGACCGCACGTTGAACTGCCCGCTGGTGGCCCAGACGCGGTTCTATCTATATGCCTGCGGTGTCGAGGGCGGATCAGACGCAGGGTGCCGTCAATCCATCTCTCAATCGAAGTATGTTTTTGCCCAGATCGACAATGTTGTAGCACGCGGCGCTTGCCAGACAGAGGCCTTTGCCCCTCTGGATCAGCTGCTGCAGCCCCCGACCCCGGTCGATTTTTAACCCACAGGCCGCGCGGCCCGCCAAGGCGGCCTAGCCCTGCCCGCGATGCGCCTGCAGCCAGCTTCGCACGCAACTGACGACATGGGCAAAGCGGTCGCCGCCAAGGTTCACCCCACCGTACCAGCGCGTGACGACCACAATATGATCGTTCAGCCCTTCCCGTTCCAGCATCCGCAGGATCATGGCCCCCGCCCCCGCCTCGCCATCATCGTCCTTCAAAGCACCGCCATCCGACAGGACAACGGCCCAACTGTTATGCGTGGCCTTGGCATATTTCTTTGCGCGCCGCAGGTCGGCCAGAAAGGCCTGCACCCCCGCTACACCCACAACCGGTCCGCCCGAAACCGCATAGCGCGAGCCCCGGTCCCTGATCACATCGGGCAGCAGCAGCACGGGGTTACTGCCCCCCAAGGCGTGCCACGGTGGCACGCACCACGGCCTGACGTTGGGCATTGGGCGGGTGGCTGCCCAAGAACTGGTCGCCGGGGTCCGGTAGTCGGTTGAAAAACTCAATCCCCCGCAGCGGGTCATAGCCCGCACGCAGCGCGATTTCGGCGCCAAGCATGTCTGCCTCCAGCTCAAAATTCTTGGAATATGTCCGTGATCCGATTTCGGCACCGAGATTCTGTGCCGCCCGGATATCGGCAGGCGTGGCCCCGCCCGCTTGCGCAATCACCCCTGCGAGAATGGCCGAACTCAGCGCCGATTGTTCGCGTTTCGGAATGTGCCCCAGAATGTGATGCGCAGCCTCGTGCCCCATCACGAATGCGATTTCATCCGCATTGCGGGCATCCGCAATCAGCGCCAGCGTAAAGCCCACGATGGGCCGACCGGCACGATCGACTGTCTGAAAGGCGTTCGGGGGTTGATCCGGCCGGTCATCAACGACGATCTGCAGATTGCAATTTTGCGCAGATGACCGTTGACGGCAAATAGCCTCGGCAATGGGTTCAACAGCGTTCACAACCGCAACAAATGTTTGCGCCGCGGCACGCGGGGTTTGCACGCCATTGATTGCGGCTTGTGGAACAGGCAGCACAGGTGGCGGCGCAAGCGTGACGCACCCGGCCACCAGAAACAACGCAAGCAACGAGGCTGACAGGTGGATCACCGCTTTCGTCCGTCTGACCCACATCTGTGCTCTCCTGCCCGTCGCTTTGATCTGGAAATAGCAGACCCTGTGTTCAGGTGCAGCCCTTGATCTGGCTGCACGGTTCACAGGATCGTGCAGCCGGAGGCCAAGATCCCGGTTCCACCGCAGCGGCGGGGCCGGGACGGTCAAATCAGTTGACAGGCGCAACCTCTGGCGCGGCTTCGGCGCGGGCGGCGCTTTCTTCGGCGGTGCGGGCAAAACCGGGGGCTGCAATGGTGCAGGTTGCGCCTATCAGAAGGGCGACGACAGACAGGGATTTCATCAATATATCAAGCATCCAAAAGGTAAATCGCATTGGCAGAATGCGCACATTTGCCAAGGATATGGACTAAACTTGCCTGAAATTGGAAAGAACCACCGCTCGTTTCAGGCAAATTCTTGCTGTGGCTGGATCATTTCACCGCTTTGGCGCTAGGCTGCTGAGGCGCATACAACCCTGGAAAGCTGCCATGTTTACGATAGAGCACGATTTCGACGCGACCTTGATCACGCTGGTGGATGAAGGGGGGGAATTGCCGTTGCAAGAGGATGTGATCGTCGCGGCCTTTGAAGACTGCGTGACGGTGGAGCAGTTCGACCCGCGGACGGATGAGATTGTGCGCCTGACCTTGTCCTTGGCGCAGGTGCGTGATCTGGCGGCGGCGCTGAACTTGCCAGAGGGCAGCTACCGCATTGAAAAATCTGACCCTTAGGCACTGTCAGGCGTTGAGAAATACAAAGGACTGTCGCGGCACCTTGCCACCCGTGCCCTGAGCGATTGCAACACAACGGCCCTTGCGGCTAAGTCATCGCAACATCTGCAAGGAGATTTCAGTGGATCAGCGGTATTTGGGCGATGTCGTCAACGGCTGGCTGCCGCCCGTCGCACCGGGCAGCCAACAACCGGGGGGGCAAAAACTGACAGGTGCCCATGTGCATCTTGAACCATTGGACGCAGGTGCCCATGCCGCCGACCTGCATCGCGCGTTTTCCGGGCATGAGGCGCTGTGGGATTACATGGCCTACGGTCCGTTCGTCTCATCGGCCGCATATCACCGATGGGTCAAAGAGATCACTGCCGCGCCAGACCCGTATTTCTTTGCGCTGCGTGATGCCAAAACCGGGCAATGCGGCGGGGTTGCGTCTTATCTGCGCATCGCGCCAGAGGCAGGGTCGATCGAAGTTGGTCACATCTGCATCGCACCCGAGTTGCAACGCGGTGTGGCGGCAACCGAGGCGATGTTTCTGATGATGGATTGGGCATTTTCGGCAGGCTATCGTCGCTATGAATGGAAATGCAACGCGCTGAACATGCCATCGCGGCGGGCGGCGCAGCGCTTGGGCTTTTCTTACGAAGGCATCTTTCGCAACCATATGATCGTCAAAGGACGCAACCGCGATACCGCATGGTTTTCCGTCATCGACAGCGAATGGCCCGCCCTGCGCGAGGCATACGGCGCGTGGCTGCGGCCCGCGAACTTTGACGCGATGGGGCGCCAACGCGAACGGCTGTCAGACCTGACGCAACTGGTGCGCGCGGGGTCTGACCCCGCCTTGTGACCGGCTACAATGTGCCCCCCGCTGCAATCCGGTGCTGCAACAACCCGGCCAGCCGCGTCAGCCCCGCACCGTCCCCAATATGCAGGGCCGCCTCTGCCAGGTCGTTGTCGCGTGCGGACCGGGCAAGCCCCGCGACAAACCCCGTCAGATAGCGGCGCTGCACGGCGTCGGCTGTGCTGATCAGGGGTTCGGGGGCCTTGCCCGCGCCGGGCAGCAGGTCCGCCACAATGCCTGCAGCGGTGGTCAGGTCATCCCGCAATGCCATCAGATCGGGTGTGACGGCAGTGTCTGCACCCGGCTGGTGCAAAAACCGGTCCGGCAGATGAGCCAGCACCCCGGCCTGAAACGCAGCAAGGCTTTCCAAGGGCTTTTCCAGAAACCCCACCGCCCCCGCCGCAAGCGCCGCCCCCCGTCCAGCGGGATCCCCGCTCATCCCCAGCACGACGGGGCGCGGTGCTGCGGCAAGCGCAAGGTACCGGATCAAACCTTCGCCCCGGCCATCGGGCAAGCCCAGATCCACCAGAACCATGTCGGGCCGGTACACCCGCAAATGCGCCCGCGCGGACAGCAATGTATCGGCCCGGCGCAGCCGCGCGCCAGACCGCTGGCACATCAGACGCAGCGCGTCACTGGCAAAGCGGCTGTCTTCTACCGCAAGCACGGTCAAGCCCTGCAAAGGCAAGGCACCAAACGCCGAGGCAGGCGGCAAGGCGAAAACTTCGGGCATCGGCACCTCCGGCAAAGCCGCCATTGCAGCGGTCTGGGTGACAGATTCGCGGCAATACGCCGCGTCCTGTTACTGTGCCGCCATTCAGGTGAACGGTTGGTAAACGCCCCCGCGAAAACAGCGCATGCTTGCGACCTACGTCCCTGCGGCTTATCGGCCTCTTGCTGCCATCTGCATGGCCCTGCATAACGCAGGCAGCCCAGATAAGGACCGCCCCATGATCGGACGCCTGAACCATGTCGCCATCGCCGTGCCGGACCTTGCCGCCGCAGTCGCACAGTATCGCGATACCCTGGGGGCCGAGGTCGGCCCGCCGCAGGATGAACCCAATCACGGCGTTACCGTGGTCTTCATCACCCTGCCCAACACCAAGATCGAACTGCTGACCCCCTTGGGCGACGCATCGCCCATTGCCGCGTTTCTTGCGAAAAATCCTGCAGGCGGCATCCATCACATCTGCTACGAGGTGGAGGATATCCTTGCCGCCCGCGACCATCTGGCCGCCAGCGGCGCGCGGGTTCTGGGAACAGGCGAGCCGAAGATCGGCGCGCATGGCAAGCCTGTGCTGTTCCTGCACCCCAAGGATTTCAACGGCTGTCTGGTAGAACTGGAGCAGGTATGACCATCACCGCCGCCATCGTCCTTTTCGCCATGCTGTGGTTTCTGGTGTTCTTTTGCGTGCTGCCGCTGCGGTTTACTTCACAAGCCGATGCGAACCACGTGGTGCCGGGCACGCCCAGATCAGCCCCTGCCGATCATATCGTCGGCAAAAAGGCCAAGATCACCACTCTTGTCGCCATCGTTCTGTGGGTGATTGTGGCGGGCATTATCCTGTCAGGCAAAATTACCATCCGCGACCTTGATGTCTTTGGCCGGATGGGGCCTGCGCCGGTCGGGCAGAACTGATCAGCGGCGCGTTTGCAGCCGCTGATACAGATGCGCAAAGGTCGCAACGCCCAGCACCGGAATCACCAGGTTGACCAGCGGAATGGACAGCGGCGCCGCCATAAGCGCGCCCGCCAGCCAGACCTTGCCCCAGTTGGCACGGCGCAGCGCCCGTGCCGCAACCCGCCCCACCCGGCGGCTGGCAACAAGCGTAAAATACTCGCGCCCCAGCAAAAACCCGTTCACGGCCCAGAACACCAAGGGGGCGGCCACCCCGGCAAAAGGGTACACAGCGAGAGCGACAACATTGACGGCCAACAGCAGCCCCAGAAAATTGGCCGTCTCAACCAACGTGTCCAGAAACGGCGCGCGTGCCACGGGCGGCAGGCCGGGATAGTGGCGATCTTCGACCGCCTGCACGACATCCTCAAGGAAAATTCCGCTGAAGGCCGACGCGACTGGCACCATCAGCACCACCGACAACCCGATCATCAACAGGGCCGACCCGATGCTCAGCAGGGTATCCAGCCCGCCCACCGGGCCGACAAAGGGAATATCCAGCGTGGCGGGCGCAAAGGTTTCAACAAAGCCCAGAAACAGCGCATAGACCGCAATAAGCAAGGCAAGTGCCAGCCCGATGCCCAGCCAGACCACCCGGCGAAACCGGGGGTCGCCAAGCTGACCAAGCGCCGCAAGAAAGGCGCGCAGGATCATGCGCTGATCCACGTCACCAGACGGTCAAGGTCCGGGCGCGGGCGTTCCACCCCGTCCGACCCGGGGGTGGCGATATGCACGATGCCTGCCACCGTTTCATCGGCCTCACAACCAAAGGCGCGGGCGGCAAATTCGGGGTCATGCGCGGTCCACCCCGTCAGCCAGCAGGCCCCCCAGCCCGCAGCCTCGGCCGCTGTCACCAGCCCCATGCACAGGGCCGATGCGGATTGCACTTGTTCACTGCGCGGCACCTTGGGATGGGCTTTGGGCGCGGCGATCACCACCACCGCCAACTGCCCCAGATCATATTGCCCGCGGCCCTTGGCAATCTTTTCGGCGTCTCCGCCCAGTTCCATCGCCCGCACCTCAGCCAGCCCCGCCAGCCGCTGCAGGGCCGCGCGTTCCAGCACCAGCACCCGCCAGGGTTCCAGTTTGCCGTGATCCGGCACCCGGGTGGCGATGGTCAGAATCTCGGTCAATTGCGCCCGGTCTGGCACCGGCTGGGTGAACTGCTTGGCCGGGCGCGACCGCCGGGCAGCCAGAAAATCGACGGCAGCTTGATTGCGGACAGGCATCGCGGCATCCTTCGTAGGTCAGGGCTGGATTGGGGCTGGGGTTCTAGAACGCCTTGCCCCGTTGCAGATATTGCGCGCCATGGAAGGCGTCAAGATGGCCGCACGGCCCTTTGCCCGTCTGACCAGACCACATGCAAACATCCTTGAAACAACCGGCCTCTGCCCAGAATCAGTCGCGAAGCGCGCCGGGCAATGCCCGACCGTCCCCTCGGGCGGGCATTTTGCGACTGTACCAGCAGAAACTCCGTGGAATGGGTTGAACCATAAAACGCGTAGAACGGCTGTTGCTTGCCCACCCGGCGGTCGGGCACTTCCCACCCGTCGTGCTTGTTGAACGGCTCACAGCAACACGCAGGCGGTTCCATAACGGGTCATCCTGCTCAAGGCGCGAAACAAAGCCTGTCACATCGAAGGAAACCCCCTTTCGACCTGCTAATCACGCAATGACACCAATCCTAACGCAAAATCCCTGGCGAGGGCCCCATCTGCAAGCCCGGAAAAATCGTCGTTTCCAGCAAGCCCGTATCAAGCCCGT
Source organism: uncultured Alphaproteobacteria bacterium (assembly GCA_963772935.1). Classification (GTDB taxonomy): domain Bacteria; phylum Pseudomonadota; class Alphaproteobacteria; order Rhodobacterales; family Rhodobacteraceae; genus JANNNF01. The sequence goes on from CAVYZK010000009.1 coordinate 1,504,084, forward strand.
ACAGCCCCTGCATCGCATGCGCCGCAAAGGCCCGCACGTCCAGCGTGGGCATCAAATCGCGCCGGTCATACAGCGCCGCCTCGGACAACCCCGGCCAGTCACCATAGACCTTGCCGCCCTTGATCGCCCCCCCCGCCATGATCATCGCCCCGCCGGTGCCATGATCGGTGCCCGCCGTGCCATTTTCGCGCGCGGTGCGGCCGAATTCGGTCATCGCCATCACGGTGGTTCTGCCCCAGACCTCGGGCCCGAGCTGTTCTTTCATCCGCAGGATCGTGCGTTGCAGCTTGCTCAAGGGGCGGCCAAGTTCCCGTCCCTGCGCCTTGTGCGTGTCCCATCCGGTTTGCGAAAACGCAGCAATGCGGGTTTCGCCCTTCAGATGCACGGCTGCGAAATCGACCAGCCGGTCGATTTCGGCAAAGCCTGCCACCTCTCCGGGGGTGCGCTTGACCCGGTCTGCGCCGACTTCGGTCAGACTCGAACGCCTCTTGCGCGGAATCGCGGAACAAGGCGTCGTCATGGTAAATCTGGTCCAGCAGTAACCGCCCCTGCGCCGACAGCGTCAGCCGCTGTTCCGGCGTCCAGTTGCGCACCGGGGCGGCGCCAGCCAACAACGGCACGGCATCGCGCCCCACGGCATAGGCGGTTTCCGACGTAAGACCCGGCACCGCCTGCAACATCCGGTTCAGCCAGCCATCGCGCACCGCCTGCCCCGTCACATCCATGCCGGTGCCCGCCTCCAACAAATCCTGCCCATCAAAATGGCTGCGTTTGTCGCGGTAGGGGGTGGAGGTCGCATGGGCAAAGGCCAACTCGCCCGCGTCCCACAACGGCATCAACTCACCAAGCGCCGGGTGCAGGGCAAAAAACCCGTCCAGATCAGTGGCAGGTGCCTGTGACAAGGTGGGGCGCAGGCTGGCAAAATCGCGGTCGCCGCGTGGCTGTACCACATCCAACCCGTCCATCGCCCCGCGGAGGATGATCACCACCAGCCGGTTTTCCCCCAGCGAAGGCGCACCTTTGGCCAGCGTAAGGGTCGTAAGCCACGGATGGGCAGCCGCGGAACAACCCATAAGGCCAAGGCCTTTCAAGAAAAATCTGCGTTCCATACCACTATCTCCGGTTAAATTCGGGGCTGGCGAGCACAAGGCCCACCCCTTCACGCAGCGATTCTGCCCGCGATGCGGCCAAAACCAGCGCCTCGCTGGCGCGGTCGCCCAAGGCACGGGCCGCAAAGGCGGGCGGTTCTGGCAGCGGGTCCACCAGTCGTCCCGGCACTTCCATCGCGAAGGTAATGCGCGACGCCAGACGTTGCGGGTTGATCCAGGCGTCAGCTTCCTCGGGCCAGCCGTCAGGCCCCGGGGCAGCATTCCAAGGCTGACCCATTTCCTTCAGGCGGGCATCGACAAAGTTGGTGAACTCTTTGGGTTGCATCGCCACAAGATCGGCCCCCGTCACCCCCAAGGCGCGGAAACTGGCGACCAGAAACTCAAATGGCTGGCGGGCCTTCTGCGCCGGGGCCTCCCACACACCGGGATGTGTCAGCAACGTGTTCACCACCACCGCCAGATCGCCACCGCTGTCCAGCCATGCGGCCTCCAGCGCCTCGACCAGTGCTGGGTCCGGCTCGTCGGCCACGAAATGCACGGCCAGTTTCCCTGCGATATGCCGCGCTGTTTCCGGCCGCACCGACAAATCCTGCAGCGCCTTCAGGATCGGCTCTGTGCCTTTGCCGTCGTAGCTTACGCCCAGAACCACATCAGCCCCGGGTTCCACCCGCGAAGGATCGAAGGCAAAGCCTTTGTCGCCGACATAGGTCAGCCCGGTCAGCAATTCGGCCATCTCGCGCACGTCGGTCTGGCTGTAACCCGCGCCCACCCCTAACGTGTGCAGTTCCATCAACTCGCGCGCAAGGTTTTCGTTCAGCCCCTTGCCGCGGTTTTTGCCACGCTTGGAATTCGGCCCGATTGAGCTGTCCTGATCCAGATACAGCAACATCGCCGGATGCAGCGTCACCGCCTGCAACAGCGCGCCGAAAGTGCCCGGTCAGGTTGGGCCGGATCGCGTCTTCCACCCGGGTGCCATGGATGGCGCGATCAACCTTGGCGCGGGTCGCGGTAGTGAAATGATCCGACCAAAACCCCACCAGCCGTTCGCGCAACCCGTCCGGCGAGTCCAAAGCGCGGGCAAACGTTGCGCGCATGAACGTGTCAGCCACAGCGTAGGTATCCTGCATGGCGCGCCGTTCCTGCTTGGCACCGGCTTTCTTGTCAGGATTTTTCTTTGACATGGCGCGGGCGTCCCGCGGCCAGCACCAGCAACGGGCGCACAACTTCAATCCCGCCGCCGCCCGGATGCGCCTCTGCCGCAAGGTCCGGCCCTTGCAACACAGCCATCATTTCTTGCGGCGTGGTTGGTGCCCCCTCGGGCAAAGGCAGCCCATAACCAAAGCGGAACGCTGCCGTGGTATCCGTCATCGCAGACTCCCTGTGTCTTCTGGCTGTGTCTTCTGGGCTGTATCGGTTGGGCCGTGTCGTGCCCCAAGCATAAGCGAACCCTACGCCTACTTCACTTAACGAATATGGCACCCGGCAGGTTCCCGCGTCTGCGCCACAATCCCCAAGCAAAAATCCGCCACTCCAAGGCAGCCAGACTTAATACCTGTGCATCCCGTCAAAATCCGCTTTGCCGAGCGGCACACCCGCCGCGCGCAGCGCCGCATAGCCCATGGTCAGATGAAAGAAGAAGTTCGGCAGGCCATACAGATGCAGAAAATCGGCCCCCGTCTGTTCCAGATCGGCAAGCCCGGCCCGGTGGTGGATGATCCGCACCTCTGCCCCGTCAAATTCCGCCGGCTTCATCGCGCCCAGCATGGCCCGGGCAACGGCCAGCCGGGGGCCAAGTGCCGTTGGCAAATCGGGCACTTCGCGCCCTGCCAAGGGGCAGGCCACCCGAACCGCAAACCCGGCGGCAATGGCAAACTGCTCGCCCGCCGGAAAGGTGTCGCCGATCTGCGCCCCCATGGCATCGCGCCCGGCCAGGTCCACCATCCCGGCCATCCGGCCCAGATAATGTCGAAAGACCGGAACGGATGCCGCGTACATCAGGCCTCCTTCGGCACCACCCGGATGTTCAATTCGCGCAACTGCTTGGCCAGCGGCTCGTTCGGCGCGCCCATCAGCAGGTCTTCGGCGCGCTGGTTCATCGGGAACATGATCACCTCGCGGATGTTGGCCTCATCGGCCAGCAACATCACGATCCGGTCAATTCCCGCCGCACAACCGCCGTGGGGCGGCGCGCCATATTTGAACGCCTTGACCATGCCGCCAAACCGCTTTTCGACCTCACTGTTGGGATAGCCCGCCAGCTCAAACGCCTTGAACATGATCTCAGGCTTATGGTTGCGGATACCGCCCGAGATCAGTTCATAACCGTTGCAGGCCAGATCATACTGATAGGCATAAACCTGCAAAGGATCGCCATTCAACGCCTCCATCCCGCCCTGCGGCATGGAAAACGGGTTGTGGCTGAAGTCGATCTTGCCGTCGTCGGTCTTCTCATACATCGGGAAATCGACGATCCAGGCGAATTTGAAGCAGTTCTGCTCGGTCAGCCCCAACTCCCGCCCGATCTCATTGCGCGCACGGCCGGCAACCGCCTCAAAAGCCTCAGGCTTGCCACCAAGGAAGAAGGCGGCATCGCCGACGCCTAGGCCGAGTTGCACCCGAATGGCCTCTGTCCGCTCGGGCCCGATGTTCTTGGCAAGCGGGCCCGCGGCTTCCATGCCCGATCCATCTTCCGCATTGCGCCACAGGATATACCCCATCCCCGGCAGGCCTTCCTTCTGGGCAAAGGCATTCATCCGGTCGCAGAATTTGCGGCTGCCCCCGGTCGGTGCCGGAATGGCCCGCACCTCATTGCCCGTCAATCTCCAGCAGTTTCGCGAAAATCGCAAAGCCAGACCCGGCGAAATGCTCCGACACATCCTGCATCCTGATCGGGTTGCGCAGATCGGGCTTGTCGCTGCCATACCATTTCAGACTGTCGCGATAGGCAATCAACGGCCAATCAGAATAGGTCTTCTTGCCCGGCGCAAACTCCTCGAAAATCCCCTGCACCACGGGCTGCACGGCGGCAAACACATCTTCCTGCTCGACAAAACTCATCTCGATATCAAGCTGGTAGAAGTCGGTGGGGCTGCGGTCCGCCCTCGGGTCTTCATCGCGGAAACAGGGCGCGATCTGGAAATAGCGGTCAAATCCCGCCACCATGATCAACTGCTTGAACTGCTGCGGGGCCTGCGGCAGGGCATAGAACTTGCCCGGATGCAGACGCGAGGGCACCAGAAAATCGCGCGCGCCTTCTGGCGACGAGGCAGTGATGATCGGCGTCTGAAACTCGTTGAACCCCTGATCCCACATCCGGTTGCGGATCGACCGCACCACGTTGCTGCGCAGCATCATGTTGCGGTGCAGTTTCTCACGCCGCAGGTCGAGGAAGCGGTAGGTCAGCCGAGTTTCCTCTGGGTATTCCAGATCGCCGAAAACCGGCATCGGCAAATCCGCGGCCTCGCCCAGCACGGTGATACCGGTTGCGTAAATCTCGATCTCGCCGGTCGGAAGTTTTGGGTTCACCAAAGACGCATCCCGCGCCTTCACCCGACCCTCGATCTGCACCACCCATTCCGCCCGCACGGACGCCAAGCCCGCAAAGGCCGCGCTATCACTGTCAGCAATCACCTGAGAAATGCCATAATGGTCGCGCAGGTCCAGAAACATCACCCCGCCATGGTCACGCACCCGATGCACCCAGCCCGAAAGCCGCACCTCGGCCCCCACATGGGTCTTGTTCAGATCGGCGCAAGTGTGGCTGCGATAGGCGTGCATAAGGCTTCCCCTTCGACGGAGGCTAATTCAGTTGCCGCCGATACACCCCGCCCCACGCCCCAAGTCAACCCCGCCGCCTTTATCTTGGCCCAAATATCCCCGCCGGAGGCCGGAGTGTTCAACCAAAAACCCCCTCCCAAGTCCGGCGCACCAAATTCCTTCGAAGGAATTTGCCATTTTCTTCCAAGAAAATGCGTCACCCAACCCAAACCGCCGCGCATAACCCCCGCAGGGCATTCCCGACCCAAAGCCGGACGCCGGGCAAATCCCCCACCAGCAACACCTCCTCCGGGCACCCGAGTTCCGCCCTTAACACCCCCGGCAGCAACCCAGAACTCAGCGGTGGCGTCCGCATCCCCTGCCCCCGGTCGAAAAACAGCGTGGTGATGGTCCCGTCACAAACTTCGCCGCGTTCGTTCTGAAACACCACCTCATCCAGCCCCCCAGCCAACCCCGCCCGCGCATCGTCATAGACCGCCCGCCGCGTTGATTTCACCCGCAGCCATGGGTCGTCTGATCGCAACAGACTTGCGGCCAAACCCACCCGCCATAGCGGCTTGGGGTCTGGCAACGCGGCCACCTCCACCGCATAATCCCGCGCCGCCCCAAGCGTCAGCCGCACCCTTGCTGGCCCCTCGGGCGCAGGCATCGCAGGCCATACTGGCACGCCCCAATCCAAAGCCGCAGCCCCCGCCGCCAACCGCGCCTTGTGCAAATCCAGCCGGGGATAGGCCCGCCCATCCCACAACAGCGTTTCGATCAGCCTCACACCTTGACGGCCGCCTTCACGAAGCGTGCTTTCCACAACGCCTCCTCCCATTCGCCCTGCGCTGTGGACCCATGCACCACGCCGCCGCCCACATTCATCACAATGTCCTGCCCGGAAACCGACAGCGTGCGGATCGCGACCGAAAAATCGGCCTCGCCGTCCGGCGACATCCAGCCAATCGCGCCGCAATAGACGCCGCGGGCAAACGGCTCCACCTCGCGGATGATCTGCATTGCCCGGATTTTCGGTGCCCCCGTGACCGACCCGCAGGGGAACAGCGCCGCCATCAAACCGGGTAACGTTGCGGCCCCGTCCAGTTCCGCCTCAATGGTCGAGGTCATCTGATGCACCGTCGCATAGCGTTCCATCGCGAACAACGCGGGCACCTTGACCGACCCCACCTTTGCAAGCCGGGAGATATCATTGCGCAGCAAATCCACGATCATCAGGTTTTCCGCCCTATCCTTGACCGACACCTGCAACGCCGCCGCAATCGCCGCGTCGCGCGCGGGGTCAGGGTCACGAGGCGCGGTGCCTTTCATGGGGCGGGCGACGATCTTGCCCCCGGCCTCCAGCCGGAAGAACAACTCCGGGCTGCGCGACACGATCACCGGCCCCACCCCCAGATCGACGTAGGCCCCGTGCCCGACAGCCCCCGTCCGCCGGAAAGCACCGTACAACCCCAAGGCCGTGCCCGACACCAGCCGCGCGGTCATCGGGAAGGTCAGGTTGACCTGATAGCAATCCCCCGCCGCGATATAGCCCAGCACCCGCGCCATCGCGGCGTCATAGGCATCGCGCGTCACCACAGGCTCGGGGGCCGTCATCGTGGTGCCCTGCCCCTCCGCCGCCGCCCGGTCCAGCAGCGGACCGGCAGGCTGCGGCGCAGAGTAAACCCCGAATGCGACCAAAGGCCCTGGCCTGCGCCGGGGTATTTCCCGGCGCAACCGAGGCTCCAACACATAGCCCGCTTCATAAGCGACATAACCCGCGATCCAGTAGCCGCGCTGCCGCCAGCCTTCGGCCCGCGCAAAAGCGCGCAAAACCTCGCCGGGGCGCTGCGCGACAATCACCGCCACCGCCCCGTCAAACAGCGCAGGCACGCCTTGCGGCCCATGTTCGCACAAGATCATGCGCAAGGCCCCCCTGTTGCTGCCCCATCCCTTGCCCACCTAATGCCATCTGCGCGCCCATGCCACGCAAATTCCGCCCGTCCCTTGCGCGTTTTGCGACGCAGGCAGGCAAGCATGACAGCGGCCTCGATCTAAATTTGGGCCAACGCACATCAGGCTTGCACCATATCTGGATTGTGCTTTGATATGGCTACGGACCGCCAGCCCAGCGATGAGGCAAGAAACGAGCGGCCAAGGTCAACAGAAACGAGGGAAACATGACAACCGGCTACAGTGACAAGGACAAGAGTGAGGACACAAAAGTCCTGCACGGCATGGGCTACGCCCAGGAACTGTCCCGCTCGATGAGCAAATTTTCGAACTTTGCCATCTCATTTTCGATCATCTGCATCCTGTCAGGCGGCATCAACTCTTTTGCTCAGGCCATATCGTCGGTCGGCGGCGCGGGGGCTGGCATCGGCTGGATCGTGGGCTGTATCATTTCGGGCATGTTCGCCCTTGCGATGGCGCAAATTGCATCGGCCTTCCCCACGGCGGGGGGCCTTTATCACTGGGCGTCCATTCTGGGTAACCGCTTCCTTGGCTGGCTGACGGCATGGCTGAACCTTTTGGGCCTCATCACCGTTCTGGGTGCCATCAACATTGGCACCGCGTTCTTCTTTGCGGGTACCTTTGGCGCGGGCTTCGGCTTTACCGGTACCGCCGGACAAGTGGTGGGCTTTGTGGCCGTGATCACCATCGTGCAGGCGCTGTTCAACCACCTTGGCATCAAGGTAACTACGATGCTGACCGACATTTCGGGCTACATCATCCTTGCCGCCACCGCGATGCTGGTGCTGGCCTGTCTCTACTTTGCGCCTGCGATTGATATCTCGCGGCTCTGGACCTTTACCAACTACTCCGGTCCTGCCGGGGGCGGGGTGTTCCCGGAATCAACCTCGATGGGCTACTTGTTCCTGCTGTGCCTGTTGCTGCCGGTCTACACGATCACCGGATATGATGCCTCGGCCCATACATCCGAGGAAACGCTGAAGGCCGCCACCTCAGTGCCCCGGTCCATCGTACAGGCGGTGATCTGGTCGTCGCTGATCGGCTGGGTGATGATCTGCGCGATTACCCTCGCCATCCCCGACATGGCGGTTGCCGCAAGTCAGGGCTGGAGCATGTTCTTCCTGACTATGGACGCCGTGCTGCCTGCCACGTTGAAAAACATCATCTACATCCTGATCCTGATCACTCAACTGCTGTGTGGTCTGGCCACCGTCACCTCGGCCTCGCGCATGTTGTTCGCGTTCTCGCGCGATGACGGCATGCCGTTCGGGTCCAAAACCCTCGCAAGCGTGTCGCCCAAGTATCGCACGCCTGTTGCTGCCATCTGGACCAGCGCCATCCTCTGCATCCTCTATGTGTTTGCCGCCCAGTTCGTGGTGATCGCAGGGACGAACCTTTATACCATCGTGGTGAACTCCACCCTGGTGTTCCTGTTCCTGTCCTTCACCGTACCGCTGATGTGCGGGATGGTGGCGTTCGGCACCGCAAAATGGCCGACCCCCGGCCCTTGGGCCATGTCGGCGGGCCTCTATAAGCTGGTGTCCTTCCTGTCGCTGATCGGGATGGCGATCATCTTCTACATCGCGGTGCAGCCGCCGAATGACTATGTGCTGTATATCGTGCTGGGCTTTATCGCTCTTGCGATCCTGCTGTGGTTCGGCGTTGAGAGCCGCCGCTTCCGTGGCCCACCCATCGGGGCCGAGGTACAAAAGCGTGCGGCAATCATCGCCGCTGCCGAACGGGCCGTGGGCGAAACCCGCTAAGCGCAGCAACCTGATCAAGGAAAGGCCGGGGCTTTGCGCCCCGGCCTTTTTCATGGCCGGAATCCCCTTGCACCCAAGCGACCCATGGCTATAACCCGCGAAGTTTTGCGCGACATATGGGGGCTGACATGCCGAAGCGGACCGATATCAAGTCTATCATGATCATTGGTGCAGGCCCCATCGTCATCGGGCAGGCCTGCGAGTTTGACTACTCGGGTGCCCAAGCCTGCAAGGCGTTGCGCGAAGAAGGCTACCGGGTGGTGCTGGTAAACTCCAACCCCGCGACGATCATGACCGATCCGGGGCTGGCGGATGCGACCTATATCGAACCGATCACCCCCGAAGTTGTCGCGAAGATCATCGAAAAAGAGCGCCCCGACGCGCTGCTGCCCACTATGGGCGGCCAGACCGGGCTGAACACCGCACTTGCGCTTGCCGATGCCGGAGTGTTGGAAAAGTTCAACGTTGAACTGATCGGAGCCAATCAGCACGCGATCGAAATGGCAGAAGATCGCAAACTGTTCCGCGAAGCGATGGACCGCATAGGGCTGGAAAACCCCAAGGCCACCATCGTCGCCGCCCCCAAGATGGCGAACGGCAAGTACGACATCGCCGCTGGCGTGGCCGAAGCTTTGGCTGCCATCGAATACGTCGGCCTTCCCGCCATCATCCGCCCCGCCTTTACCCTTGGCGGCACGGGGGGCGGTGTGGCCTATAACCGCGACGACTATGTGGCGATTGTCCGGTCCGGGCTGGAAGCATCGCCCGTGGCCCAAGTGCTGGTGGACGAGTCGCTGCTCGGCTGGAAAGAGTTCGAGATGGAGGTGGTGCGCGACCGCAAGGACAACGCCATCATCGTCTGCGCCATTGAGAACGTCGATCCGATGGGCGTGCATACCGGCGACAGCATCACCGTGGCTCCGGCCCTGACGCTGACGGATAAAGAATACCAGATCATGCGCAACGGCAGCATTGCCGTGCTGCGCGAAATTGGCGTGGAAACCGGCGGGTCCAACGTGCAATGGGCGATCAACCCGGCGGATGGCCGCATGGTGGTGATCGAGATGAACCCGCGCGTGTCGCGCTCCTCGGCCCTAGCGTCCAAGGCCACCGGCTTTCCCATCGCCAAGATCGCCGCCAAACTGGCGGTCGGCTATACGCTGGACGAGCTGGACAACGACATCACTAAGGTCACCCCGGCGTCGTTTGAGCCTTCCATCGACTATGTCGTCACCAAAATCCCCCGTTTTGCGTTTGAAAAATTCCCCGGATCGGAACCCTTCCTCACCACTGCGATGAAGTCGGTCGGCGAGGTGATGGCGATTGGCCGCACCATCCACGAATCCCTGCAAAAGGCGCTCGCCAGCCTGGAAACCGGCCTCACCGGCTTCGACGAAATCGCCATACCGGGTGCGCCGGACAAAGCCGCCATCTTCAAGGCGCTGTCCCTGCAAACCCCCGACCGTATTCGCGTCATCGCCCAAGCCATGCGGTTTGGCCTGACGGACGAGGAAATAAACCAAATCACCGCGTTCGACCCGTGGTTCCTGTCGCGCATCCGCGAGATCATCGACATGGAGGCAGAAATTCGCCGTGACGGCCTGCCCGTCACCGCCCCCGGCCTGCGCCGCCTGAAAATGTACGGCTTCACCGACGCGCGCCTTGCCATCCTGACGGGTCGCGATGAGGCGCAAATCCGCCGCGCCCGCCGCAACCTTGGCGTCGTCGCCGTCTTCAAACGCATCGACACCTGCGCCGCCGAGTTCGAGGCCCAGACCCCCTACATGTATTCCACCTACGAGGCCCCCGCGATGGGCGACGTGGAATGTGAGGCGCGGCCCAGCAATGCGAAAAAGGTCGTGATCCTCGGCGGCGGTCCCAACCGCATTGGGCAGGGGATCGAGTTCGACTATTGCTGCGTCCATGCCTGCTACGCGCTGACTGCGGCGGGCTATGAAACCATCATGGTCAACTGCAACCCGGAAACGGTTTCGACCGATTACGACACCTCGGATCGTCTCTATTTCGAACCTCTGACGTTGGAATCCGTACTGGAAATCCTGCGCGTTGAACAAGACAACGGCACCTTGCACGGCGTAATCGTGCAACTCGGCGGCCAGACTCCGCTGAAACTGGCACAGGCCTTGGCAAACGAAGGCATCCCGATCCTCGGCACCACCCCCGATGCCATCGACTTGGCGGAGGACCGCGAGAGGTTCCAGCAACTGCTGCACAAGCTTGGCCTGAAGCAGCCGCACAACGGCACAGCCCGGTCCCGCGATGAGGCGTTCAAGGTGGCCGCAGACGTTGGCTACCCCCTCGTGATCCGCCCCTCCTTCGTTCTGGGTGGCCGCGCGATGGAGATCATCCGCGACGATGCCCAGTTGGAACGCTACATCCGCACCGCCGTGCAAGTGTCAGACGGCAGCCCGGTTCTGCTCGACAGCTACCTGTCCGGCGCGATCGAGGTCGATGTCGATGCCCTGTCCGATGGCAAAGCCGTCCACGTCTGCGGCATCATGGAACATATCGAAGAAGCCGGGGTCCATTCCGGCGATTCTGCCTGCTGCCTGCCGCCGCATTCCCTTTCCGCAGCCACCATTGCGGAATTGAAAGAACAAACCGTCAAGATGGCCTTGGCGCTGAACGTCGTTGGCCTGATGAATGTGCAATTCGCTATCAAGGGCGACGACATCTACGTCCTCGAAGTGAACCCCCGCGCCAGCCGCACCGTGCCTTTCGTCGCCAAGGCCACCGACTCTGCCATCGCCTCTATCGCAGCCCGTCTGATGGCCGGTGAGCCGCTGTCGAATTTCCCGCTGCGCGCGCCCTATGCGCAGGATGTTGGCCCAGACACCCCCCTGCCGCTGGCCGACCCCAACACCCTTGCCGATCCGATAACCCCTTGGTTTTCTGTCAAAGAGGCCGTCCTGCCCTTCGCCCGCTTCCCCGGCGTGGACCCGGTTCTGGGGCCAGAAATGCGGTCAACCGGCGAGGTTATGGGCTGGGACCGTACCTTTGCGCTCGCTTTCCTCAAGGCGCAAATGGGGGCTGGCACCATCCTGCCGACGACGGGCCGCGCCTTCCTGTCGATCAAGGACATGGACAAGACCGCCGCCTTCGCAGACGCCGCTCGCGATCTTGTGTCGATGGGGTTCGAGATTGTCGCCACCAAAGGCACCGCCCTGTGGCTGACGGGCGTGGGCGTGCCCAGCACGCCAGTGGCCAAAGTCTACGAAGGCCGCCCGAACATCGTGGACCGTCTGAAAAACGAAGAAATCGCACTGGTGATGAACACGACAGAGGGCACCCAAGCCGTGTCTGACAGCCGCGATATCCGCCGCGTCGCCCTGATGGACAAGATCCCGTATTTCACCACGGCTGCCGCGAGCATTGCTGTGGTGGCCGCGATGAAAGCACGCGGTGAGGGGTATGGCGTGCGGACGTTGCAGGGGTAACGGCGCAGGCAACAGCCTGATCTGATTGGACAAAGGGGCCGGTGATCCGGCCCCTTTTCCTATTCTCAGACGGCCTTTTTCAGCGCCTCGATCAGATCGGTCTTTTCCCATGAGAAACCGCCGTCCGCCTCGGGCGCGCGGCCAAAGTGGCCGTAGGCCGAAGTGCGCGCGTAGATCGGCTTCGTAAGCTCCAGATGGGTGCGGATGCCGCGCGGGGTCAGGTCCATGCACTGGGCCACGGCGCGTTCGATCTGGGCAGCTTCGACCTTGCCGGTGCCATGGGTGTCAACATAGATCGACAGCGGTTTGGCGACGCCGATCGCATAGCTGACCTGCAGGGTACAACGATCCGCCAGACCCGCCGCCACCACGTTTTTCGCCAGATAGCGGGCGGCATAGGCGGCGGAACGGTCAACTTTGGTCGGATCCTTGCCGGAAAATGCGCCGCCACCATGCGGGGCAGCCCCACCATAGGTATCGACGATGATCTTGCGCCCGGTCAGGCCCGCATCCCCATCAGGGCCGCCGATCACGAAGGTGCCGGTCGGGTTGACCCACCATTCGGTGGCCTCGGTGATCCAGCCCGAGGGCAGGATTTCGCGGATATAGGGTTCCACGATGGCGCGGATATCGTCGGAATTCTGGCTTTCCAGCGCGTGCTGGGTCGATAGCACGATCGACGTCACCTCAACCGGCTTGCCGCCCTCATAACGCAGCGAAAGCTGCGATTTGGCGTCGGGGCGCAGGGTGGGCTGTTCGCCGGATTTGCGCACCTCGGCCAGACGGCGCAGGATGGCATGGGCGTACTGGATCGGCGCGGGCATCAGTTCCGGTGTCTCGCGGCAGGCATAGCCGAACATGATGCCCTGATCGCCCGCCCCGTCGCGGTCCACGCCCTGGGCGATATGGGCGGATTGTTTGTGCAGATAGTTCTGCACCTTCAGGGTGTTCCAGTGGAACTCGTCCTGTTCGTAGCCAATGTCCTTGACGCAGCCCCGGACGATATCCTCGACCCGGTCCATCATCGACTTCAGCGCCTTCTTGTCGGACAGGCCGACCTCGCCGCCGACGATGACCCGGCCCGTGGTGGCGAAGGTTTCGCAGGCCACCCGTGCGTTGGGTTCCTCGGTCAGGAAGGCATCCAGCACGGCGTCCGATACACGGTCGCAGAGTTTATCGGGATGCCCCTCGGAAACGGATTCCGAGGTGAAGACATAGCTGTCGCGGGTCATGGGACGTGCTCCGTTTGGGGTATCCGCGTCACGCCAGGAAGCCGTTGTGACCGGGTTATTGCCCTGCCCTAGTCTTGGCGCGCAGCCAGAGGTCAAGCCGTGGGGCGGGGTTTGCGCCGGAAGGTGACCAATGCGAGTCCCGCCAGCAACACCAGCAGCGGGGCCTCGCCCCATCGGGCATAGGGCGTCGGCGGCAGGGCGGCAGGCAGGGTGGTGTCCAGCGCGCCCATGGTGCCGAAGGGCAGGCTGGCACGCACGCGGCCATGGGCGTCGATCACCTCTGTCACCCCGGTATTGGCGACGCGGATCAGCGGCAGGCCTTGTTCGATGCTGCGCAAGCTGCGCCTGCGCTGCGTGCTGGAACGGGCCGCTGCGCACCCCGAACCACGCGTCATTGGTGATCTGCAAAATCCAGCCGGCCCGCTCCGGTGCGGCGCGCAGGTCTTGGGGGAACACGGCCTCATAGCAGATCAGCGGCAGCACCTTGCCCAAGGGGCCAAGGTCCAGCACTGCCGCCCCCTGCCCCGCCGAATAGCTGTTGCCAGACCGGGCGGCAAAGGCGGTCAGGCCAAACCAGTCCTGCGCCAGATCACCGAAGGGGATGTATTCGCCAAAGGGCACAAGGTGGTGTTTGTCATAGGTTTGGGTGATTGCGCCCTGCCCCTGCACCACGCGCAGGGAATTCCAGAACCGCTGGCCATCCACCCGCTGAATGCCAACCGCCACGGGGCGGCCCCCCGAGGCATCGGTGATCAGGGCGGCCACCTCGGGGTAATCCTCGAACAGGTACGGGATCGCGGTTTCCGGCCAGATCGTCAGGTCGGCCACCGGGGCCTTGGCGGTCATTTCCAACTGGCGGTCAAGATAGGTACGGGCGCGCGAGGCATCCCATTTCAGGTGCTGTTCGGCATTGGGCTGCACAAGGCGCAGGGTGGTGGGCAGGTCGGGCGGCAGCGGGGTGGACAGCCGCCATTGGCCGCCAAGCGCTGCCAGGGCCAGCAGGCTGAGGCCTGCGATGGTGCCGGGCATGCGTGATGCGACAGGCAGGCTGGCGGCCAGCAGGGTCAGCAGGGTCAGGCCGGTGGGGCCAATGTAGGCCGCCGCCTGATCCACTGGGGTGCCGATCCAGATATGGCCCGGGGTCGCCCATGGAAACCCGGTCAAGACGTAGCCGCGCGCAAGTTCGGCAAGGGTCAGGGTCAGCGCGAAGGATATGGCCGGGTGGCGTGTGCGGGTGGTCGCATAGCCTGCGGCGGCCCAGAACAGCGCGAGGCCAAAGGCAAGGAACACCAGCGCGAAGGGGGCCATCCAGGCATAGGTTTCGGCGTCGATCAGGAAGGGTTCAATGATCCACGACAGGGCAAGGGCGAAATACCCCGCCCCGCCAAACCATGCGGCCCATGTGGGGCGGCCTGACGTGGTGACGCGCCAGATCAGCCCGGCAAAGGCAACAAACGACAGGAACCACAGCCCCCACGGGGCTTGGCCAAGGGCCGCGACCGCCCCAAGCACAAAGGCCAAGGCAGCCTCTCGAGTCAGCGTGGATCGCACCTGTCAGTCCGCTGCTGTGGGGGAGTCTTTGGCCGCCTCGGCAGCCCCGGGCAGGCGCACCCGCAGGCGTTTGATGCGGCGGGGGTCGGCATCGACGATCTCGATCTCGGCCCCGCTTTCATGCGTCACCACCTCGCCGCGCACCGGCACCCGGCCAATGCGCAGAAAGACCAGACCGCCGAGGGTGTCGATCTCCTCATCCTCGTCATCGGTGCGCAGCTTGACGCCCAACGCGGCCTCCAACTCCTCCAGCGGCGCTGTACTTTGGGCAAGGAACACGCCGGGGCGTTCCTCTTTCCACAAAGCGCCTTCTTCCTCGTCGTGTTCGTCCTCGATCTCGCCGATGATGGTCTCGATCAGGTCTTCGATGGTGACCAGCCCGTCAACCCCACCATATTCGTCGATCACCAGCGCCATATGCACCCGGTCTTTCTGCATCTTTTGCAGCAAGACCCCGACCGGCATCGACGGCGGCGCATAGAGAACCGGGCGCAGCAGGCGTTTCAGCGAAAACCGCCCCGTCGCCCCAAACCCGTGCTGCAAGGCCAGATCCTTCAGCAGCACCAGCCCCTGCGGATGGTCCAGCGTGCCCTTGTAGACCGGCACGCGGCTGAAGCCATGCTGGCGGAACACCTCAACCAGTTCCTCGCGGCCAATGTCCATCGGCACGGCGACAATCTCGATCTTTGGCACCGCCACATCATCGACCCGCAAGCGGCGCAAGGCCCCAAGGCCGGGAATGGCCGAGGTGCCCACCTGCCCGGCAGGGGCTGTGGCCCCGGCATCGCCAGACCCGTCATTCGAGGGAGAAAACGCCGAAAGGATTCGGCCAAAGAAACCGCGTGACGCGGCCTCGCCAGAGTCGGGTTCGGTCAGATCAGCGCCCGGCGCTGCATTTGACCCGTCGTTGCTACTGCCCATTGGTCCTTTATCCGGAAGGCATCCCTGTTGGGATACGGTGTCAGTATGGGTCAGAAACCCCGAGGGTTGCAAGTATCCGCACCTCGGTGGCCTCCATCAGATCGCCATCGGCGTCGTTGATGTGGTCATAACCCAGCAAATGCAAAATTCCATGAACCACCAGATGGGTCACATGATCGGCCATCGGCTTGCCCTGTGCGGCGGCCTCGGCCTTGCAGGTGTCATAGGCGATGGCGATATCGCCAAGGGATTCGGGATCGTCGGCAGGGCCAGGTTCGGGCGCTGCGGGCGCAGTGCCGGGCATATCCGCAGCGCGTTCGTCGGAGGGCCAGCTTAGCACATTGGTTGGTTGCGGCTTACCCCGGAAATCAGCGTTCAGGGTGGCGATGCGCGCATCATCGCAGGCCATGATGCACAGGGTGAAACCTACGAGGCCAAGGTTCAGCGCGGCCAAGGTGGCAAGCGCCGCAGGTTCGGCAAGGGCTGTCAGACCAAATTCCTCCCACCGGGGGTCTTCGATCACGATTTCAACGATTGGGTCCATCAGCGCGCCATACGCGGGGCTGCGACCAGCGGCAAGGGGGCCACTGGTCGCGGAAGGTCAGATATTTGACGGATCGTCGGCCTCATAGGCCTCGATGATGCGGGCGACCAGCGGGTGGCGGACCACATCCTTCGAGGTGAAGTAGTTGAACGAACACCCCTTTACCCCGGCCAGAATGCGTTCGGCATCCTTCAACCCCGACGGCACCCCGCGCGGCAGGTCGATCTGGGTGCGGTCGCCGGTGATCACCATGCGACTGCCTTCGCCAAGACGGGTCAGGAACATCTTCATCTGCATGGTGGTCGCATTCTGGGCCTCATCCAACACCACAAAGGCGTTCGACAGCGTGCGCCCGCGCATGAAGGCCAGCGGGGCGATTTCGATCCGCTTTTCCTCCAGCATCTTTTGTACCTGCTTGGCCGGCAGGAAATCGTTCAGCGCGTCATAGAGCGGCTGCATATAGGGATCGACCTTTTCCTTCATGTCGCCGGGAAGGAACCCCAACCGCTCCCCCGCCTCAACCGCAGGACGGCTGAGGATGATCTTTTCCACCGCCCCCGATAGGAACATCGTCACACCCACGGCCACCGCCAGATAGGTCTTGCCGGTGCCTGCAGGGCCGATGCCAAAGCCCAGTTCATTGGCGAACAGGTTGGCGACATAGGCCTTTTGGGCCTCGGTCCGGGGTTCGATGGGGCGTTTGCGGGTCCGCAGCTCAACCCCGGGCTTGAACATCTCAATCTGCTCGCCATCGGCGCGCAAGGCATCAGGCATCGGGCGGCCCATCCGCATCGCGCCGTCAATGTCGCCCGCCGCCACGCCGCGCCCTGATTCGAGCCGCGCGTAAAGACCTCGCAACACAGCCGCCGCCTGCTCCCGTGCGCCCTTGTCCCCGATCACAGCCAGCCGGTTGCCCCGGCGCAGGATGTGAACCCCCATCTGATGCTCAACCTGTGCCAGATTGCGGTCAAATTCGCCGCACAGATCAATCAACAAGCGGTTGTCGGGAAATTCGAGAACAGTTTCCACCATATCCTCGGGACGAGTCGGGGGGGTCAGCGCGCTGATGCCCAAAGGGATCTCCTTGTGATGTGAAGCCCAGTTTTTAGTCGTGCCGTGCCTTAAGTTTGTGCCCTGTCCCCGCATCTGGCAAGGGTCTTCGTGGGTCACACAAAGTGTTGCGCAGTTTCGCGCAGGTTTCGTGACAGAAACGCCCAAACCATGGTCACAATATGGATACGGCAACGCAAAAAGGCCATGGCGGGTGCCATGGCCTTTTTCGATTTCTGCAAGGCCCGCAGATTACTGCGTCACCACCTTGCGCTTGATCACCACCGTCTTGATGCCATGGCCGGACACGCGGTCCTGAATGCCTTCACTGCCAGACTGGTAGTCGCGGATCACGGTTCCCGGTGGGAAGCGGTTGTTGCAGATCGGCAGGCCCGAGGCCGGGTCGTAACGCGGGCTGGAATAGCCTTCCAGACCGTCGTCGATGATCCAGTTCTGGCAGCCATCGGGGTCATAGGCGATGGCCGCGCGGCCATTCACCAGAACGCCGGTATCGCGGCCCTGATCCTGCCCGGTGGCAATGATCGAATTTGACCCGGTGTAGCGTTGCGTGCCTTCGAACGATTCCGTGCAGGCCGTGACCAGCAGGATGGACGCCAAGGATGCGCCGATTTTGAAACCATATGTCATGTCTATCACCACCTGTAGCAAACGACTTCGACGCGACGGTTCTTTTGCATGCCCGCAGCGGAGCTGTTGGATGCAAGAGGCTGCCGTTCGCCAAAGCCAAGCTGCCGTTCAACCGGTGCGCCGACCGACCGGGCCACATCGCCCACGGCTTTGGCCCGGCGCTGCGACAGCGACATGTTGTATTCATCCGACGCGCGGCTGTCGGTATGGCCATAGATGGCATACCCGAAGGCCCCGGCGCTGCGGAAGAAGTCCGACAGATACTGACGCCCGCTTGAGGTCAGCTTGGCACTGTCCGTTGCAAACAGCGTGTCAGTGTTCTGCACAAGGCAGGTGTTTGCCTTCAGACAGACTGGCTTGCCGGTTTGCGGGTTGCGGCGTGGCACCATGTAGCCTTCAAGCCCGCCATCTGCCCACCAGTGCATGCAGCCGTCGTCATCGACCCACACGCCCCATTCAATCTGGCCGGTGACTTTTGGCCCGTCCTGAGCCATCACCTCCGTTGTCATTGTCAGCGTCGCGCCGAGCAGGCTGGCGGCAACAACCAACCCCCTGAACACGTTACGCACAGCTTTGGAATAGCGTTCCACAGCCCGAGCCCCCTTACATTACTTGCAGACATCCCTTGGCAAAGGATTGCCGTCCCGAAAATGTGAAGTAAAGCAGAATCTTAGGGGATTTTGTCATTTATGTGGCGTTTCGTTCACTCTGGGGAACCAGATGTGGTAGAAACCCGGTCATTGTGGCCAGACCGGCAACAATGTTCAACCTGTGGATTAAACGGAAATTCGTTCTGCTGACAAAGAGTTCGACGCCGAAGTTAACACACGCACCCGCACCAACTCTCCCACCCGGCCTTGTGGGTCAAAAACATGCACGGCGTGCAGGTGATCTGACTTGCCGACCATCTGCCCCGGCAGCCGTCCCGCCTTTTCGTACAGCACCCCAACCTGTCGCCCGACCATGGATTCCTGCACCTCGCGTTGCTGCGTGGCGATCAGCGCCTGCAAGGCGTGCAGGCGGGCATCGGCGATGTCCGTCGCCACGGGCGCTTTTTCCGCCGCAGGCGTACCCGGACGGGCCG
Source organism: uncultured Alphaproteobacteria bacterium (assembly GCA_963772935.1). Classification (GTDB taxonomy): domain Bacteria; phylum Pseudomonadota; class Alphaproteobacteria; order Rhodobacterales; family Rhodobacteraceae; genus JANNNF01. The sequence continues at coordinate 1,523,174 of CAVYZK010000009.1, forward strand.
AGTATTTGAAGCAATAGGCCGCGCCATAGCCCACGGCCCGCACCAAGGCCATGGTGTCTTCGAAATCCTGATCCGTCTCTCCCGGAAAGCCGACGATGAAATCGGACGAAAGCAGGATATCAGGCCGCACCGCCCGAAACCGGTCGATCAGCGCCATATACTGTGCCGCCGTATGTTTGCGGTTCATCGCCTTCAGAATGCGGTCGGACCCCGATTGCACCGGCAGATGCAGATAGGGCATCAGGGCGGGCAGGTCGCCATGGGCCGCAATAAGATCGTCTTCCATGTCATTGGGATGGCTGGTCATATAGCGGATACGGTCCAGCCCCGGCACCTCGGCCAAGGCCCGGATCAACCGCGCCAGCCCCCACGCGCCCCCCGCCCCGGCCCCATGATAGGCATTCACGTTCTGGCCCAGCAGGGTGATGTCGCGCACGCCGCGCGATACCAGATCGCGCGCTTCGGCAAGCAAGCGGTCCACCGGGCGGCTGACCTCGGACCCACGGGTATAGGGCACCACGCAAAAGGCGCAGAACTTGTCGCAGCCTTCCTGCACGGTCAGAAAGGCGCTTGGCCCCCGCATCGAACGCGGCGCGGGCAGATGGTCGAATTTATCCTCGGGCGGGAAATCGGTATCGACGACCTGCCCCTTGGTCTTCACCATTTCCGGCAAACGGTGATAGCTTTGCGGCCCCACCACCAGATCGACCAAAGGCATCCGACGCAAAATCTCGGCCCCTTCGGCTTGCGCGACACAGCCCGCGACCCCCACCTTCAGATCCGGGTTCGCGGCCTTCAGGGGGCGCAGACGGCCAAGGTCGGAATACAGTTTATCCGCCGCCTTTTCGCGGATGTGGCAGGTGTTCAGCAGCACCATATCGGCGTCTTCGATCACATCCGTGGTCACATAGCCCTCGGCCCCAAGGGATTCGACCATGCGTTCGGAATCGTAGACGTTCATCTGGCAGCCATAGGTCTTGATGAACAGCTTCTTGGCCTGCGACATGGCGGTGCCCTTGATGATCGGTGCGGCAAGCCCTGCCTTTACACGTAAAGACGGGGCCTGTGCAACGTGGGCACTTAAGGGTGTTGCGGCAACCCGTCGGTGATGTCGTAGAACTGCGGGCGGCCTTCGGTGCAGATATGCTTGCCGGGGGTCAGAACGGCGGGGTCGTCGAACGCGCCAGCCATGATGGACATGCGATCCTCGCCCAACGGCTCCCAGAACAGCGCCGACCCGCAGGTGCCGCAAAAGCCGCGCCGGGCGTGGGTGGATGCGGCGTACCATGTGATGCGGTCCGCCCCGGTCAGGCTGAACCCCGCCAAGGGCACCGAGGTTGCCGCATAATACAGCCCCGTCTGCCTGCGACATTGCGAGCAATGGCAGAACGTCACCGCGCGCAGTGGCCCTTGCGTGCTGAACCGCACCGCCCCGCACAAACATCCGCCCGTCTGCATGATCCTTGGCCTTTCGTTAATCTCTGCGGGCCTAGCTTTGCAGAACCCACACCACCCGCCACCCCCGCCGCGACGTTTTGGTGACAGCGACGACGGGTCCGCATGGTTGACCTCTTGCATCGGGGCGTGGCTTGTCGCTTTGATGGAAACAATCCTGCCAATAAGGCCGCCTGCCCACCCATGCGCTATGCCAACATCCCCGAGTTTATCCAGACCGCTAAAGCGGCCTTCGCGAAGGGCCCGATGGCAATCGTGATGGCCGAAGATCAGGTCGAGGTGGACACCACCCTGCGCCACCACCTGACGGCGGGTTTCCGCGAGGTGGTTCTGCTGGCGTCCGACGATATCGTGATCCCCAAGGATCTGGAGGAGAAAATCCACCGGGTGCCCTACGACGTTTACGTCGAAAACGCCCTGCCCGAGGCGGTCAACCAGATCATCGACGCGGCGCATGGGCTGTGGGTCTATTACTGCTACAACGCCGAATATTTGTTCCACCCGTTCTGCGAAACCCGCAGCATTGGCGATCTGCTGTCGTTCCATACCGAAGAACGCCGCAATGCGCTGCTGACCTATGTGGTTGATTTGTATGCGGGCGATCTGAACCGCTATCCCAATGCGGTCTCGCTGGAGGATGCGCATCTGGACCGGTCGGGGTACTATGCGCTCGCCCGCAAAGATCCCGACAAGAATTGGGCCCCCAAGGAACGACAGTTGGATTTCTTTGGCGGGCTGCGGTGGCGGTTTGAGGAACATGTGCCCTGGACCCGGCGCAAGATCGACCGGATATCGCTGTTCAAGGCGCGCCGGGGCCTGCGCCTGCGGCCCGATTTCACCTTCACCGATGAAGAATACAACACCTACGCCTGCCCCTGGCACCACAACATTTCGGTTGCGACCTGTTCTTTCCGCACCGCCAAGGCGCTGAAAACCAATCCGGGGTCCAAGTTCGATATCCACAATTTCCGCTGGCACAACTCGACCCCGTTCGAATGGCACAGCCAGCAACTGATGGATCTGGGGCTGATGGAACCGGGGCAATGGTTCTGATGGCGGAAACAACAAGATGATCACCACCATCGGTTTTGATGCCGACGACACGCTGTGGCACAACGAGGCCGGGTTCCGCCTGACGCAAGACCGCTTTACCGCGCTGCTGGCCGATCATGGCCCACCCGACCATCTGCATGACCGCCTTCTGGCCGCGGAATATCGTAACATCGGCGCGTATGGCTATGGCGTCAAAGGCTTTATCCTGTCGATGATCGAAACCGCGATCGAGGTGACAGACGCCCGCGTCCCCGCATCCGTGATTGCCGAGATCATGGCCGCAGGACGCGAGATGCTGGCCCATCCGGTCGATCTGCTGCCCCATGTGCGGGCCACCGTGACCGCATTGGCCGCCGACTACCGGGTGATCGTGATCACCAAGGGCGACCTGCTGGATCAGGAACGCAAGGTCGCGCAATCGGGCCTCGGCGATCTGTTTGACGCGGTTGAGATCGTGTCCGACAAGACCGCCGTTGCCTATGCCCGCATTTTTGCGCGCCACGGCACGGGGGCGGATCAGGCGCTGATGGTGGGCAACTCGCTGAAATCCGACGTGATTCCTGCGCTGGATGCGGGGGCGTGGGCGGTCCATGTGCCGCACGGCCTGACTTGGGCGCTGGAACACGCCCCGGTGCCGTTGGGTCACCCGCGCTTTCACGCGCTGCCCGATCTGGGCGGATTGACGGACCTTGTGGCGAGGCTCGCCTGAACGCCGCTACCACTAGCGCAAAATTCAGCGCTTTGCACAACATCTGCACCAGTGCAGCAACCAAGCCACAACATGAACAAAACCCACAAACCCATTGGAATATCGGGGTTTTCGTACTCGCATCGCTGTGCTAGCGTGACGGTGAGGCAGAATAAGGCCCTGAAACTGGGGCCATACGGCAGGCAAAGGGACAAGCGACGTGGCATCGCTGATCGGGCGGGTATTCCGCACACTCTGTATTTTGGGAACGCTGCTGGCGATTCCTTTCTCCGCACAGCCCCTGTGGGCGGCGCCTTTCGCAGCCCATGTGATGGACGCGCGCACCGGCGAGACGCTGTATGAAAAGAACGCGGACAGCCGGTTGCACCCGGCCTCGCTGACCAAGATGATGACGCTGTACATCGTGTTCGAGGAAATCTCGGCCGGGCGCATTTCCTTGGACACCAAGGTGACGGTTTCCAAAAACGCCGCAGGGCAGGCCCCGTCGCGGCTGGGTCTGAAGCCGGGGCAAAAGATTGCCGTGCGCTATCTGATCCGGGCCGCAGCAGTGAAATCGGCCAATGATGCCGCGATGGCCTTGGGCGAATATGTCGGAGGCGGGTCGCAGGCCGCGTTTTCCAAGCGGATGAACCGCACCGCCAAGGCGCTTGGCATGCGCAATTCCACCTTCCGCAACCCCAACGGCCTGACCGCCGAGGGCCATCTTTCCACCGCGCGCGACATGAGCATTCTGGGCCGCCATCTGTTCTACGACTTTCCGCAGTTCTACAACATCTTCTCGCGCCGCACCGCCGACGCCGGGATGGCGCAGGTCAACAACACCAACCGCCGCTTTCTGGACAGCTACAAAGGCGCGGATGGTATCAAGACCGGCTACACCAATCCGGCGGGGTTCAACCTGACCGCCTCTGCCGAACGGGGCGGCGTGCGGATCATTGCGACCGTTTTTGGTGGCACCTCGACCGCCAATCGCAACGCAAAAGTCACCGAACTGCTGGACCTTGGCTTTTCGAAAGCCCCCGGCAACGTGCGCGAAAAAAAGCCGGCAGCACCGGCCTACGCCGAACCGGAAGAAATGCTGATCGCGCAAAACGATACCGCCGCAATTGACGCGGCCCTGGCCGAAGCGGGCGAGATCGACGTTGAAGGGGCTGCGGGCGGCGCCGCAAAAACCATCCGTGTCTCGGGCGAGGTGCGCAAATCCCTGCGGCCCCGCGCCCGCCCCGTTGCTGCTGAGGTTCAGGTGGCTGAGGCGACTGTTGCCGAGCCGATGTCAGCGGATGATCTGCCCTTTGAGGTGGCTGCAGACGAGGCCTCTGACGGGACCGCCGATGCCATTGCCGATGGCGTAGACGGTGCCTTGGCCGAGGCGTTGGCCACCCCACCCGAAGGCACGCTGGAGGCGCAAGCGATCGCGATGGCTTCACCGCCAGCCCCTGTCGCCCCCCCGGCGGAAGGTACGCTGGATGCACAGGCCCTTGCTATGGCCGAGGCGACGGATGCCCCCGCTGCAGCGGCCACGCTGGACGCGCAAGCCTTGGCGCTGGTTGAGGCTGACCCCGCGCTTGCCGCCCTGCGACCCAAATCGCGCCCCGCAGCAGCGATGGTCGCGGCGGTCGTACCTGAAGCGGTGCCGGTTGTTGACGTTGCCGCCGCAGAAACCGTCGTCACCGATCCGGGCGAACCCGCCGAAGACGTGCAGGTTGCCGATGCCGAAGATATGCCTGCTGATCTGGCCGCCGATGTGACCGATGTGCAAAGCGTGGCCGGGGCCACCAACGCAGCCCCCGCCCCCATTGCCCTTGCCGCAGCGACGGTGCCCGCCAAACGCAAAGCCCCGAATTTTGAGGCCGCCGCCGCCCCGGAAGTGGTTGCAACCGAAGACGCCCCCGAAGTTGTGGTGCGGGCCTCCACCTCGGGCGAGCGGCATTTTGGCGTAAACGTCGGGGCCTTCACCTCGCGGTATGAGGCCGAACGCGCGCTGTTCAAGATCGCCCTTGCCGAAAGCAGCACGCTGAACACCGGCCTGCGCAAGGTGACGCAGACCAGCGGCAAGTACCGCGCCAATTTCATGGGGCTGACCGAAGATCAGGCCGATCTTGCCTGCCGCCGTCTGCGCGCCCGCGCGATGGATTGCGAAACGATTGGATAGGCGCAAATGACCGGTCTGGTGTTCGCAGCGCCCTTGCCTGTGACGGTTGCTGTGGCGGGGTCCGCCCTGCGCTTTCCGGTGCGGCGCATCTTTTGCGTGGGCCGCAACTATGCCGAACACAGCCGTGAAATGGGCGGCGATCCGGGGGTTGAGGCACCGTTTTTCTTCACCAAGCCCGCCGATGCGGTCGTGGCGTCAGGGGCTACGATCCCCTTCCCGCCCGCCACATCCAATCTGCACCACGAGGCTGAACTGGTGGTCGCCTTGGGCAAGGGCGGCACGGATATTCTGGCCGCGGATGCCCCTGATCTGATCTGGGGCCATGCCGCAGGCAACGATCTGACCCGCCGCGATCTGCAAGCGCAGGCCAAAGCCGACCGCCGCCCGTGGGATATGGCCAAGGGCTTTGATGCGTCGGCCATCCTTGGCCCGCTGCGGGCAGGCCCCATCGGCGATGCTGCCATCACCTGCACCGTCAACGGCACCCTGCGCCAGCAGTCCCGGTTGTCTGACATGATCTGGCCGGTACCCGCCATCATCGCGCATCTGTCCCGATTGGTAACGCTGGCCCCCGGCGATCTGATCTATACCGGCACCCCGGCAGGCGTGGGCGCGCTGGTTGCAGGAGACACCTGCACAGTCAGCATTGACGGGTTGGATGACGCAACCGTCACCTTCGGCTGATCAGCCCAGGCTTTCGACATACTCCACCATTCGCGGCAAGCAGATCGACCGCAAATCGTAATTTTCCAACACGGTGCGACGTGCGGCCACCCGCAGATGCGCAAAACGTTCGGGGTCTGCCAGACATTCCGTCAGGGCCGCAGACCAGCCCGGCACGTCAAAGAAATCGACCAGCCGACCATTTACCCCGTCACGGATCACCTCGGCCACCGGGGCGGTGTCAGACGCCACCACCAAAGCCCCCGCCGACAGCGATTCCAGCATCGACCACGACAGCACGAACGGATAGGTCAGATACGCATGCACACGGCTGACCTGCATCAGGTTTACAAACATCGGATAGGGCACCTTGCCGATGAAATGCACGCGGGACAGGTCCAGCTTGTCTTTGACCTCGTTCAGGAAAATGTCCTTCCAGCCCTTGCCGTCCTTCGGCGGCGCGCCATAGCTGACCTCGTCGCCGCCCACGATCACCACCTGTGCATCCGGGCGCGCGGCCATCACGGCGGGCAGTGCGCGCATGAAGGTGTGATAACCGCGGTAAGGTTCCAGATTGCGGTTCACGAAGGTCAGCACCTCATCACCCGTACGCAAGATGCGGCCATCGGGCAGGGTCACGGATGCCTCCGGGTCGGGCGTCATCACATCGGTGTCCACCCCGTCAAAGATCACCTTGATCATCGGGCGGATGCTGGCGGGGTAGGTACTGGCCTGCCACAGCGTCGGCGACAGCCCGGCATCGGCGTGCATCAGGGATTGCCCCAGATGCGCGGTGCGTCCCTGCGCGATCATCACCTGATCAAAGTGGGGCTTGCCAAATTCGGGGTCGAACCCCACATCTGCGCCAATCCCCTTGTAGTAAAACTCGGCGTAAACCAGCAACTTGGCCTCTGGCCAGACCTCTTTCAGAAACAGCGTCTCTCCCCAGCCGGAATGGCCAAAGATCACATCGGGCGTGTAGCCATGGGTATCGCGCAGCGTCAACGCAGCGCGGGCAACAGTGACGCCGCGGTCGCTCATCGTGGTGTAATTGCGGCCCAACCGGGTGGCAGCCGGGTCCACCTTTTGCGTGTCATGCTTGTATTTCACCACCGGGATCGGCGTGGGCCGCGTGTTCACCACATCGGTCAGCGCCCGGCAATCATGGCCGCGTTTGGCAAGTTCGGGGGCCAGATGCAGAAATTGGCCGGGAAAGTTCTGATGCACGAACAGTATCTTCATTCAATTCGTCCCAAAAGCCGCGGCCATCAACGCCTTGGTATAGGCCGATTTCGGCGCGGTAAAGATGGCCTCGGCAGGCCCTGCCTCAACCACATCGCCCGCCTGCATCACCATCACCTGATGCGACATAGCCCGGATCACCCGCAGATCGTGGCTGATGAACACATAAGCCAGACCCCATTTGCGCTGCAAATCGCGCAGCAGGGCCACGATCTGCACCTGTACCGTCATGTCCAGCGCAGAGGTCGGCTCATCCAGCACCACCAGTTTCGGGCGCAGGATCATCGCGCGCGCAATGGCGATGCGCTGCCGCTGACCACCGGAAAATTCATGCGGATAGCGGCCCATGGCGGCCGGATCGAGGCCCACTTCGGCCATGATATCCGCCACCATGCTGCGACGGTCGCGCCCCGGTTCCAGCCCGTGGATGCCCAGACCTTCGGCGATGATCTGCTCGGCCGTCATGCGGGGCGATAAGCTGCCAAACGGGTCTTGGAACACCACCTGCATATCGCGCCGAACGGCCCGCAAGGCCGCGCCGTTCAAGTCCCGCAGATCGGTCCCCAAGAAAACCACCGGACCTTCCGATTGGGTCAGCCGCAAGATCGCCAGAGCCAGCGTCGTTTTGCCAGACCCCGATTCCCCAACGATCCCAAGGGTTTCCCCTGCCCGTACCGAAATACTGGCCGCGTTCACCGCCTTGACGTGCCCCACCACCCGGCGCAGAAAGCCAGCGTGAATAGGAAACCACACCCGCAGCGCATCGGTCTGCACCACTACCGGCGCATCCGTCGCCACCGGCTCCGGCCCGCCAGATTGTTCTGCCGCCAGCAGTTTTTGTGTGTAGGGATGCTGCGGGTTGGCGAAAATCTCAGCCGCCACGCCCTGTTCCACAATCTGCCCGCCCTGCATCACGCACACCCGGTCAGCGATGCGCCGCACGATGCCAAGGTCGTGGGTGATGAACAGCAGGCTCAAGCCTTCGGACTTTTTCAGATCGGCCAGCAGGTCCAGAATCTGCGCCTGAATCGTCACATCCAGCGCCGTCGTCGGTTCATCCGCGATCAACAACTCTGGCCCGTTCGCCAAGGCCATCGCGATCATCACCCGCTGCCGCTGCCCGCCGGACAACTGATGCGGATAGGCCCCAAGCCGGCTTTGCGCATCACGGATGCCGACCTTGTTCAGCAGCTCCAACACCCGCGCGCGCGCGGCCTCTCCCTTTAGTCCCTGATGCAGCGACAGACTTTCCGTCAACTGCCGTTCAATCGTGTGCAACGGGTTCAGGCTGGTCATCGGTTCCTGAAAGATGAAACTGATGTCATTGCCGCGAACCTTGCGCAGCGCGGGTTCCGACGCGCCCACCATCTGCGCGCCATTATAGGTCACAGACCCTGACACTTCGGCGCTTTCGGGCAGCAAAGATACCGTGGACAGCGCAGTGACAGACTTGCCAGACCCGGACTCGCCGACCAAAGCCACAGTCTCGCCTTTGCCCACGGTAAAGCTGACCCCCTTCACCGCCTCAACCACCCGCCCGTCCTGCCGGAAGCGGACGGTCAGATTCTCAACCTCAAGGACACTCATTGAAAGGTTTTCCTTGGGTCAAAGGCATCGCGTATGCCTTCAAAGATGAAGACCAGCAGGGACAGCATGATGGCAAAGGTAAAGAAGGACACGAAGGCCAGCGACGGCATCTGCAAATTCTGCTGCGCCTGCCGCGACAACTGCCCCAGACTGGGCAGATCGGCGGGCAGGCCAAAGCCCAGATAATCCAAGGTCGCAAGCGACCCGATGGTGCCCGTCATCACAAACGGCAGCAGGGTGATCGTCGCCACCATCGCATTCGGCAGCACATGGCGGAACATGATCAGCCAATCGGGCACACCCAGGGCCCGCGCCGCGCGGACATATTCAAAATTCCGCGCCCGCAAAAACTCGGCCCGCACCACGCCGACCAGATTGGTCCAGCCAAAGGCCACCATCAGCGCGATCAGCATCCAGAAGTTCAAAGACCACACCGCCCCCACAATGATGATGACGTAGAGCATAGGGGTAGACCCCCAAATCTCTATTACCCGCTGGAAAATCAGGTCGGTCACACCGCCGAAATAGCCCTGCACCGCCCCCGCTACGATGCCGATCACCGATGTCAGCACCGTCACGATCAACCCGAACCCGATCGACAGGCGGAACCCGTAAATCACCCGCGCCAGCACATCGCGGCTGGTGTCATCGGTGCCCAGCAAGTTCATCCGGTCCGGTGGGCCGGGTGCCACGCCGCCTTTGTCCACGATGGTGTTATAGCTGAACGGGATAGGCGCCCACAGGATAGACCCCTGCTGAAACCCTTCGGCTGCATACGTCCCGGCACCGATCGCGGCCAGAATACCGGACGGGTCATCAAAGCAGTCGATCACCCCACCCGATTTGATCAGGCATTGCACCTCGGCGTCGCGATATTGCGCCTCGGTCTGGAAGTCGCCGCCGAACGCAGTTTCGGGGTAAAACCGCAGGAACGGCATCCGCCATTCACCCCGGTAATTCACCAGCAGCGGCTTGTCATTGGCGATGACTTCGGCAAACAGCGACAGGCCGAACAGCACGCAGAAAATCATCAGTGACCAATAGGCCCGTCGGTTGGATGTGAAATTGCGCAGGCGGCGCTGGTTCAGGGGGGACAGGGCCATGACCTACCCCCGCCTGTCAAAGTCGATGCGCGGGTCCACCCAGACATACATCAGGTCCGACAAAATCCCGACCACCAGACCCATCAGCGAGAAGAAAAACAGCGTGCCAAACACCACCGGATAATCCCGTTCGACCGCCGATTTATAGCCAAGCTGCCCCAACCCATCGAGCGAGAAGATCATCTCGATAATCAGACTGCCGCCAAAGAACACGCTGATGAACAGCGCCGGAAACCCCGCAATCACGATCAGCATCGCGTTGCGGAACACATGGCGATACAGAACTGCGGTTTCCGACAGCCCCTTCGCGCGCGCGGTCATCACATATTGCTTCTTGATCTCGTCCAGAAAGCTGTTCTTGGTCAGCAAGGTCAGCGTGGCAAAGGATGCAATGGTCGAGGCCACAATCGGCAGCACGATATGCCACAGATAATCCGTCGCCTTATGCAGCGCGGTGAAGTTTTCCCAGCCTTCGGACGTCAGCCCCCGCAGCGGGAATATCCGCCAATACGACCCACCCGCAAACAGCACCATCAGCAGGATGGCGAACAAGAACCCCGGGATCGCATAGGCAGCGATGATCACCGAACTGGTCCAGGTATCAAACCGCGACCCATCCCGCACCGCCTTGCGGATGCCCAGCGGGATGGAAATCACATAGGCAATCAGCGTGGACCACAGCCCAAGCGTGATGGACACCGGCAGTTTTTCAAGGATCAGGTCAACCACGTCGATGGACCGGAAATAGCTTTGCCCAAAATCGAACACGACGTATTTACGCATCATGATAAAGAACCGCTCGACCGCGGGGATGGTTTCCTTGGTACATTCGGGCGCTTTGATAGACGGTGTGCCCGTGAAACCCGGCGCGCAAACGATGCGGGAAAAGCCGAATTGAACCTCCAGCTTCGCCAGAAACTCGGGCGGCAACCCGCGCGCCCCGACATAGGCGTCGTTATCATCCGTGACACCAGCACCTTCGGTGCCCGCCACGTTCTGGATCGCATCCCCTTCGCCTTCCAGTCGCGCCCTGATCTGATCAATCGGGCCACCGGGGACAAGTTGGGTAAGGCCGAAGTTGATGATCATGATCCCGAGAAGCGTCGGGATGACCAGCAAAAGCCGCCGAAAGATATATGCGCCCAAGGTTCCTGCTCGCTTGTTATTATTGCAGCGCGCCCTTGGCTTTGAGTGCGTCGCCTTTTTCTGCGTTGTACCACCAGAAGCTTAGTTCGCCCAGTGCATATGGTGGCAGGTTTTCCGGGTGCTCATACATGTCGAAATAAGCCACGGTGTGGGATTTCTTGTAATAGCGCTGCACCACGATTTTCTGAGAGCGCAACACACGGTCCAACGCCCGGATCGCCGTATCAAGCTCTTCGCGCGAATTTGCCGCTTCGGCCAGATCCAGAAGCTTGTCCACCGCCGGATCGGCATAGCCCATACGGTTGCGGCTGGAATTATCCTTCGCAATCGAGGCCCACGCCTGTTTCAACACGCCGCCCGGTTCCAGCCCGCCGTTGACAACGGTTGTCGGGATCATGTCAAAGTCAAAGCCGGGCGGTCCCGCCCGTTCCTGCAATTGGGCATTGTCGATGATGTTAAAGCTGGCATCCACGCCCAAAGCGCGGAGGTTTTGGACATAGGCGTTGCAAACGGCCAGAAGGTCGGTGCGCGAATGGATCATCTCGACCTTCAGCGTCTCACCTTTGGCATTGCGGCGCATTCCATCTGCACCCACTGCCCAGCCCGCCGCGTCGAGCAGACCCGACGCCTTGCGCAGATTTTTGCGGTCCATCGCATTTTCCACCGAGGAGACCGGCGCCATCACCGCCTCATCCGTCAGGATCGTGGGCGCTAGCAGACCCTCATCAATCAGCGGCTGCAACAGCGCGGCCTCTGCCGGGCTGGCCACCCCTGTCGCCGCCATTTCAGAGTTTTCCCAGATCGAGTTGATGCGCGTGTAGCTGCCGTAAAACAGGGTCTGGTTCGACCATTCAAAGTTGAACATCAGTCCGATCGCTTCGCGCACCCGGACGTCCTGAAACTTTTCCATGCGCAGGTTGAAGATAAAGGCCTGCCCCCCGGCAATGTCGCCCGATGGCAGTTCCGCCTTGATCACATCGCCCGCAGCGACGGCTGGAAAATCATAGGAGGTGGCCCAGTTCTTGGCAGAGCTTTCATTGCGGAATGTATAAGCGCCGGCCTTGAAAGCCTCCATTGCGGCACTGTCATCGCCGAAATATTCTATCCTGATCCGGTCGAAATTATTGTGCCCGACGTTCAGCGGATGGGTCGCCCCCCAATAGTTGTCAGACCGCTTGTAGATGATCTGCTGACCGGGGCGCATGCTGTCCAGAACATAGGGACCGGTGCCAAGGAACGGCTCGAAGCTTGATTTCTCAAGATCGCGGTTGTTGGCCATGTAGTTGGCCTTCGAGAAAATCGTCGTGCCACCGGCCTGCGCGGGCATGTCGCGGAACGGCGTCCCCGGTGTAAAGGTAAACTTGATGCGGTAAGGGTCCAGAACCTCGACCGACTGGAACTTGCCGTTGGCGACGCTGCGATACTCTGGAATGCCCTTGTCGCGAAACAGCTCATAGCTGAACAACACATCTTCCGCGGTGAACGGGCTGCCATCGGAAAAGGTCACGTCGCGGCGCAGGTTGAAGATCACCCAGGATCGGTCTTCCGGGTATTCCATCGTCTCGCACAGCAGGCAGTAGGCGGCGCTGACATCATCATCGGTGGAGGCCAGGATCGATTCGTAAAAGATCGACGACAGCGCACCTGCCGTGCCCTGCACGGAATAGGGGTTGAACGAATCAAAACTGCCCGGGGCCCACTGGCTGATCTCGCCGCCCTTGGGGGCATCGGGGTTCACATAGGGCAGGTGCGTGAAATCCGCCGGAAGCTTCAACTCGCCAAAAGTCGAAATCCCATGCGAGGTGATGACCGTCTCAGACCGGCTGGCTTGGGCAGTGGCTGCAAGGATCACAAGGCCCATAGCGCCGATCCATGCGGCGCGCCGGTCCGGCTTGACCGCCGCCTTGATGCCTGCCCTGCCCTGTTGCCGCATGCCCGAACCTCCGTCGAAAATTGCCTCAGTTACATTTATGGTAATTCGGGCGATGTCGATGGCTCAAGTGGCGTTTGCGTGATCACGTTTGCGCAAAACGCACGAAGGCGGCCAATGGTCTGGCAGCCTTCGACGCCAACGTACCAGAGGTTACTTCAGCGTCGCAAGATACGCGATCACGTTGGCGCGGTCTTCGATCTTGGGCAAGCCTGCAAAGCTCATCTTGGTGCCGGGCGCATAGGCCTTGGGGTTCTCGATGAAGTTTTCGATATTTTCCGGAGTCCATGTCGCGGGCACCATGGCAAGCAATGTATCAGAATAGGCAAACCCCGGGACCGCGGCCTTGGCGCGGTCAACAACACCGTTCAGATGCGGGCCGGTCGCATCGCCACCGTCGATCTTGTGGCAGGATTTGCACTTGGCGAACACTTTTTCACCGGCGGCGGCATCGGCCGCGGCATAGACTGCTGCCCAATCTTCAACCGCGGCACCTTCGGCCGGGGCTTCGGCGGCAGCAACTTCAATGGTGTAGCCCTGCACGTGCTCTTCACCATGGCCATGCTCGGACCCGCCGACCGAATACAGTGCGTCAGCGGCCCAGGCGCCGAACAAAAACACCAACAGCGACCCGCAGACCGCGCCCAGAATTTTGGTGATTGTCATCGTGTCGAACATGTCGCGTCTTCCCATGGCCTTTTTGCTGCGCGATATCTACCCGCTTCCCCCCCCTTTGTTCAAGGTGTAGTAGCGCGACCAATCGCCCCGATTGCGGGGTTTTTGCCGGAGCAAGGCCTTATGCCGCTGCCATTGACCAATCGTATCGCGTTTCAGGGCGAACTTGGGGCCTATTCGCATCAGGCCTGCCATCAGGCGCGCCCCCAGATGGAGGCCCTGCCCTGCCGCACCTTTGAAGACGCGATCGAGGCCTGCCGGACAGGTGAAGCTGATCTGGCGATGCTGCCGGTGGAAAACTCGACCTATGGCCGGGTCGCCGATATCCACTCGCTGCTGCCCAATTCCGGCCTTCACATCATCGACGAAGCTTTTGTACGGGTGCACATCAACCTGCTGGCGATCAAAGGCACCCCCCTGTCTGCCATCCGGTCCGCGATGAGCCATACCGTGCTTCTGGGCCAATGCCGCACCTTTCTGCGCGCCCACAACCTGCTGGCTGTAACCGGGGCGGATACCGCAGGGTCCGCAAAACATGTGGCCGAACAGAATGATCCGTCGATGGCGGCGCTTGCGTCAGAACTCGCTGGTGAGATTTACGGGCTGGACGTGATCGCCCGGCAGATCGAGGATCAGTCCAACAACACCACCCGCTTTCTGGTGATGTCGCGCGAGGCCGACCCCACCCCGCGTGCCGACCGGATGATCACCACCTTCACCTTCCGTGTGCGCAACATTCCGGCAGCGCTGTACAAGGCCATGGGCGGCTTTGCGACCAACGGCGTCAACATGACGAAACTGGAAAGCTACATGGTCGGCGGGTCATTCACCGCGACGGAATTCTACTCCGACATCGAAGGCCACCCTCAAGACGCGGGCGTCCAGCGCGCGTTAGAGGAGTTGCGCTATTTCACCACCCAGGTGAACATCCTCGGCGTCTATCCGGCAGATCGGCAGCGGGGGTAACTCCCCTGCATTTTCTGTCTCTGAATATCCCACAGAGGCAGACGTATTTGTTCTCAAATGCGTAGGCGGGCGTGAAGTCCCCCGGCGCGTTCAGCCCATGCGCTGCTCAGGCCTTAGACCGCTTGTACCGGTCCTCGATATCCGCACCGACCTGCCCGACCCGAGTCTCAAACCGCTGTTGCAGCTTGGATTTCGCCAGTTTCATCGTCTGGACGAACAACCGGGCCGCCAGCGTTTTTGGCTTGATCTCGGTCGTCACCGTTACCCGCGTGCGGCGGGTGGACAGTTCCATCAACTCCACCGACGCATCGCCGCCCACGGTGGGGGCATCGCCCGTGAAGGCCAGCCGGTTGCCCGGGTCCACTTCGGTAAATTTCAACGCCATCACCCGCGCCTTGCCGCGAAAGTGAAATTTGATGCGCCATCCCATGCCGATGCCGGGTTGGCGCAGGGTATCGGTGCGCACAACCTCAGCCCCCCGCCGCATCGCTGCGCGTTCCCATGCGTCAAAATCCGTCATGACCGCAAAGACAAAAGCCGCCGGGGCTTCGATGTCCTGTTTTGTCGTCAGCCGCATGAACTGCTGCCCCTTTGCCTGTGCCCACGCCCGGTTTCGGGCTTTATTCTAGGTTGTGCGGTATCTTGTCTCAATCAAGCCGGTCTGCAAGCCAGTTTACCATCAGAAAATGCGCAATAGCGCCATGACGTGACGGTTTTATGCGCGGATGCAGGCCCGCCATCACGGTTACCATGTCATCGCGGCTGACCCATTCGGCGGCCTCCAACTCGGCCGGATCAATTGTGATGGTATCGGTCAACGCCTCGGCCCGCGCGCCCAGCATCAGCGATGCCGGAAACGGCCAGGGCTGGCTCGCCAGATAGTCGACAGCTCCGCAGACGATCCCCGCCTCCTCAAACACCTCACGGCGCACAGCGGCCTCCATCGTCTCACCGGGTTCGATGAAGCCTGCCAGCAGCGAATACATGCCCTCGGGCCAGTTCGCGTTGCGGCCCAGCAGAACCCGGTTGCCATGCGTGACCAGCATGATCACCACCGGGTCGGTGCGTGGGAAATGATGCGCGCCGCAAGCCCCACAATCACGCTGCCAGCCCGCCATCACCGGGGTTGAGGCCGCACCACAGGTCGCACAAAACCCGTGACTCTGGTGCCAGCCCAGCACTGCCTTGGCAGTGGCCACCAATTCAGCATCGCGCGGCGACAGCCGTGTCATCACGCCACGCAATTCGGCAAAGGCAAACGGTGCCCCCAGATCAGGATGCACTTGCAAGGACGGGTCGAAGAACCCGGCCTCGACCGTTTCGGCATCGGGTGCGGGCTGCCAGCCGCTGATATCGACGGCAAAACGGGGGGTGCCGTCGTCAAGTCCCAGAAACACCGCAGGTCCGGCGTGATGCAAAGCCGGGTGGCCGGGGGCCAGCCAGCCCGCCGCATCCCCCGCGATCAGCGGCTTGCCGCGCCAGACGGGCAGCACCGTGCCCCGCGCCCACAAGGCAGCCAGCCCCTGCGCATCGCCCCGCAACTGGGCGGCACGGTCCAGCGCGGACCCGCCAAAGGTGACGCTTTCGGCAATCAACATGGCATCCTCATCCTGCAACAGACCCCAAGACCCAGACGGCCCCGCCAAATCCGGCAGCCCCGGCCAAGGTCGCAGCCACGACTGACCGTTGCCACCAGAACACCGCCAACACGGCCGCCGTACCGAGGATCAGCGGCACGATCTCACCACCGCCCCGCATCATCGGCAGGCCAGACGCCATACACAGCGCCGCAATCGCCGCAGGCCCGGTCGCGGCCAGAAAGCGCGACAACAAACCGTCTTCCCGCATCTCTGACAGGCGCAATCGGGTGGGAAGAAACCGGAAGCCCCAGGTTGCAACCCCAACGGCCAATGCCATCAGCAGCAAATCCCGCCTCATTTCCGCATCACCCCCACCACAGCGCCCGCGACCATCCCGGCCAGCAAACCCGCCGTACCGGACCACGCCAGCGTGCCAAGCGCCGTCACCACCCCCGCCACCATAATCACCGGCACCTGACGCCGTGACAGGATCGACAGCAACAGCGACAGGAACAAAGCGGGCAGCATGAACCCCAGCGCTGCATCCAGCACCGGCCACCCCTCCAGCGCCGCACCACCCGCCAAAGCCCCCACCGCCGTGCCAGCAACCCACGCCGTATAGGCCCCCAGCCCCAGCCCGAACATGAACGGCTCGGAAAACCGCCGACCCCGCGCCATCTGCCCCAAAGCCGCGCCGAACACCTCATCCGTCAAACCGAACGCCCAGGCCCAGGCAGTATCGGTCCGCGCCTCGGGCCCCGCCTGTTTCAACAGGGCGGGCGCGTACAGCAGATGCCGCAGGTTCATCGCGATCAGCGTGAACGCCGCCACGATCAATGGCGCGCCACCCGTCACCAGAGCGATGGCCAGAAACTGCGCGGCACCTGCAAAGATCACCGCCGACAGCATCACAGCCTCTGCCGCCGTCAACCCCGCCCGGGTCGCCGCAACGCCAAAGGAAAACGCAATGGGAAAATAGCCCATCACGATGGGCAGGGCGGCCAAAAGGCCGGATGCAAATGTGTTACGGGATGGATTGCTCTGCATGGCCTTGGCTAGCCTGCCCGATGCACAGGGTCAACGGCCCGTCTAGGGCCGTCCTGCGCTACCCTTGACAGATTGTCGCAGCGCGTGACAGGTTTGCGCGGTCTTTTTCCGCTTATAAAGGTATCGGGATGCCGTTTTTATCGTCGATTTTCCGCATCAACACTACGACCGCCAATGAACAGAATGACCCTCGGGTCACGGTGCTGCGCGATGGCCGGATCGTGGTGGCGTGGGAGGATAAAAGCAACATCGGGAACCCCGATATTGGCCGCGACATCCGCGCCCGGGTGCTGAACGCTGACGGGTCTGGGGCGGGCGATGACTTCAAGGTGAATGCCGAGGCTGGGGTCACGACAAACTTTGACAACCACACCCAGTTTCGCCCCGATATCACCGCCCTGTCCAACGGTGGCTTCGCGGTCGCCTGGGCCGATACCTTGCCCACCAGTGACACAGCCTTCCGATCAACCACCGTGATGCAGCGGTTCGATGCGGCGGCAGACATGGTCGGGGAAAACCTGATCGTGTTCCCGTCCTCCACCGCCAATGGCACATCGGTGTTTGCCGCCACCCCGTCCATCGTCGGGCTGAACAATGGTGATGTGGTGATCGTCGCCAGCACCAGCGCGTCTGAATTGCTGCCGAATGATACGGGCGACAAGGTGTTGCTGGCCAACATCAATGCC
Organism: uncultured Alphaproteobacteria bacterium; assembly: GCA_963772935.1. Classification (GTDB taxonomy): domain Bacteria; phylum Pseudomonadota; class Alphaproteobacteria; order Rhodobacterales; family Rhodobacteraceae; genus JANNNF01. The sequence goes on from CAVYZK010000009.1 coordinate 1,541,168, forward strand.
GCCGGCGTGGCCGACCCGTTGATCGCAGGGTCAGGCAGCGCGGTCGGCGACCAGTTCAGACCGTTGGTGGCGAAACTGTCGAACGGGACCGTGGCGGTTGCCTACCTCAGCGACCAGACCGGCGATTTCAGCAGCAATCATGAATTGCGGGTGCAGATCCGCAATGCGGCAGGGGTGGCGACACAGGCCGAAATTGTGGTGCCGAACACGCATTTCCTGACCAACCTGACCCGGTTTTCCATCTCCGCTCTGGATGCCGGGCGGTTTGTCGTGACATGGCAACAACCGGTCACTTCGGCCGAGGCAAGTGCCGGACTTGTGCAAGACACCATGGCGCAGATTTTCGCGGCCGATGGCACGGCTGAAGGCGGCATCATCGAGGTGCATCCCCGCGACGGGCTGGAGCAAAGCGCCCCCGTGGTGGCAGGCCAGCCCGATGGCAGCTTTCTGATCGTCTGGCAGGAATATGCCGGATCGTCGGGCGGGTTTATCCTGCGCGGACAGTTGTTTACCAGCACCGGCAGCCCGGACGGCGCGATATTCATGCTGGGCACCAACGCCGGTTTGCATAGCGATGTGGACATCACCATTACGCTTGATGGCCGCTATCTGGTGGTTTGGGAAGACCGCATGTCGGTGAACGGCGACCCTGACGACTGGGCCATTCGCGGCCAATATGTCGATCCGCGCGATGCCGCCGTGACGTGGACAGGCACGGCGCGGGCCGAGCAATATGTGGGCACCGATCTTGGTGATACGCTGAACGCCGGGTCAGGCAATGACACGGTTTGGGGCGGCGACGGAAACGACAGCTTCGGGGCCAGCAATGGCACCGACGATCTCTATGGCGGCGCAGGCAATGACACGTTTGTTGTCACGGCCCCCGATCAGGTGTTTGAGTCTGTGGGTGGCGGCACCGACAAGATCCTCGCCCAGACCAGCTATGCCCTTGCGGCTGGCGTCGAGGTGGAGATTCTGCAACTGACCGCCGCTGCCTCCGCCACACCCCGCCAATTGCGCGGCAATGAGTTCAACAACCAGATCATCGGCAGCGCGCAAAGTGATGTGCTGATCGGGGGGGCCGGGAATGATACTGTGACTGGTGGGGCGGGCAGTGACACGCTGACCGGGAGCATTGGGCTGGACCGGATGACCGGCGGTGCCGATGCCGATACGTTCGTTCTGTTGCGCGCCACGGGCAGCACCGACACGATCACCGATTTTACGCATGATCTGGACCTGCTGCAGATCACCGCTGCGACATTCGGGCTGGCGGCAGGACCACTGGACGCGGCGCGGTTCGCCGCCAATCTGACCGGGCAAGCCACAACGCTGGACCAGCGGTTCATTTATGAAACCGACACGGGCAACCTGTTCTATGATGCCAACGGATCGTCGGGCGGCGGCAGTGTGCTGATTGCCACGCTGCTGGGCCGCCCGACGCTTGATGCCGGGGATTTCAGTCTGATCTGAAAATGCCCTATTCGGCAGCCTCGGCGTAGGATTCAACCGGCGGGCAGGTGCAGATCAGGTTGCGGTCGCCGAACACATTGTCGACCCGGCCAATCGGCGGCCAGTATTTATCCACCCGGAAGGCCCCGGGCGGGAAACAGCCCTGCTCGCGGCTATATTGCACGGGTCCAGTCGGCCACCAGATCGTTGACAGTGTGCGGCGCATGGCGCAAGGGGCTGTTTTCGCTGGATATCTCGCCTGCCTCTACACTTGCGATTTCCGCGCGGATCGCCAGCATCGCGGTGATGAAACGGTCGATCTCGGCCTTGGTTTCAGATTCAGTCGGTTCCACCATCAGGGTGCCCGCCACCGGCCAGCTCATCGTAGGAGCATGGAAACCGTTGTCGATCAACCGCTTGGCGATATCGTCCACCGTCACCCCCACCTCGGCAAAGGGGCGGGTGTCCAGAATACACTCATGCGCCACCCGCCCCTTGTTCCCCATGAACAGGATCGGATAGGCCCCCGCCAGTTTTGCCGCGATGTAATTGGCGTTCAGAATAGCCACCCGCGTCGCCTGTGCCAGCCCCTCGCCGCCCATCATCAGGCAATAGGCCCATGATATCAGCAGGATAGAGGCCGACCCATAAGGAGCCGCAGAAACCGGCCCCTCCTCTCCACCCGTCTCAGGATGCCCGGGAAGGTAGGGCGCAAGATGCGCTTTCACGCCAATCGGCCCCATCCCCGGCCCGCCGCCGCCATGCGGAATGGCAAAGGTCTTGTGCAGGTTCAGGTGGGATACGTCCGACCCGATCTCCCCCGGTTTCACCAGCCCGACCAGCGCGTTGAGATTGGCCCCATCCAGATAAACCTGCCCGCCAAATTCATGGGTAATGTCGCAGATGTCGCGGACGGTTTCTTCAAACACACCATGGGTAGAGGGATAGGTGATCATGCAGGCGGCAAGATTGGCCCCGGCCTTTTCCGCCTTGGCGCGAAAATCCTCGATATCCACATCGCCGTTCGGGGCGGATTTCACCACCACCACGTCCATCCCCGCCATCTGCGCTGACGCCGGGTTGGTGCCATGCGCCGAAACCGGGATCAGGCAAATCCGGCGATGCGCCTCTCCCCTGCGACCGGTGATAGGCGAGGATGGTCAGCAGCCCCGCATATTCGCCCTGCGCGCCAGAATTGGGCTGCATCGACATGGCGTCATAGCCGGTGACCTCGCACAGCTTTTTGCCAAGATCGTCAATGGCATAGGCATAGCCCGCCGCCTGATCGCGCGGCGCGAACGGGTGGAGCGAGCCAAATTCGGGCCAGGTGATCGGCATCATTTCCGCCGCCGCGTTCAGCTTCATCGTGCAAGACCCAAGCGGGATCATCGCGCGGTCCAGCGCCAGATCGCGGTCCGACAAGCGGCGCATGTAGCGCATCATCTCGGATTCGGCCCGGTTCATGTGGAACACCGGATGGGTCAGAAACGCCGTCTCGCGCAGCATATCCTCGGGGAAGCCAAGCGTGGCACGGTGCGGCGGAACCCCTTGAATACCAAAGGCTTTCAGGATGCGCACCAGAACCGCCTCATCCGTCGTCTCGTCCAGCGAAATCCCCACCCGGTCGGTGCCGATCTTGCGGAAGTTCAACCCTTCATGTCGCGCGGCAGCCATGATGCCCGCCTGCCCCACCCCAACCTCAATCGTAATGGTGTCAAAAAACGCCTTGGGCGAAACCTTCGCCCCCGCCGCTTTCAAGGCCTTTGCCAGCCGGACGGTGCGGAAATGCACCCGCTCCGCCATCGCCCGCAGCCCCTTAGGCCCATGAAACACCGCATAAAAACTGGCCATCACCGCCAGCAAAGCCTGTGCGGTACAGACGTTCGACGTGGCCTTTTCGCGGCGGATATGCTGCTCGCGCGTCTGCAAGGACAGCCGGTAGGCCTGATTGCCGCGCGCATCGACCGACACGCCCACAATCCGCCCCGGCATCGCGCGTTTCAGATCATCGCGGCACGACATGAACGCCGCATGCGGCCCGCCATACCCCATCGGCACCCCGAACCGCTGGCTGGACCCGACCGCAATATCCGCGCCCATGGCCCCCGGTTCTTTCAGCAGACACAGCGCCAGCAGATCCGTCGCCACAATCGCAATCGCCTTGGTCGCGTGCAAGGCGCTGATTTCAGGCGTGAAATCGCGCACATGGCCATAGCTGCCGGGATACTGGAAGATCGCGCCGAACACCTTGGACGGGTCCAGATTGTCCACCTCATCCTCAATGATCTCGATCCCCAGAGGCAGCGCCCGGGTGCGGATCACGGCAATGGTTTGCGGATGGCAGAACCGGTCCACAAAAAACGCCCGCGCTTTCGATTTCGCGCTGCGTTCCGCCATCGCCATCGCCTCGGCCGCCGCCGTCGCCTCGTCCAGCAGGCTCGCGTTGGCCACCGGCAAGCCGGTCAGGTCCGCCACCATGGTCTGGTAGTTCAGCAAGGCCTCCAGCCGGCCTTGCGCGATCTCGGGCTGATAGGGGGTGTAGGCGGTGTACCACGCTGGATTCTCAAGGATATTCCGCTGGATCGCCGGTGGCGTGACAGTGCCGTAATAGCCCTGCCCGATCAGGCTGACCATCACGGTATTCTGCGCCGCCACGTCCCGCATCTTGGCCAGCAGCTCATGTTCCGCCAGCGGTGCCCATGTCAAAGGGGCCGCCTGACGGATGCCCTTCGGCACCGTCTGGTCGATCAACTCGTCCAGCGACCCCACCCCGACCGCGGCCAGCATCTGGTCCATCTCGGCAGGCGACGGGCCGATGTGGCGGCGGTTGGCAAAATCGTAGGGGTTATAGTCGGTCGGGACAAAAGCCATTGGAAAACCCTGAGTTATGGGGAGCCGCAAATCCCCGGGAAGGAATTTGCAAAAAATCTTCGAAGATTTTCGGGCGGGGTCAGCCGATCAGTTCGGCATATTCATCCTCGTCCATGAACTGATCCAGCACATCCAGATCATCGACCTTGAGCTTGAAGAACCACGCAGCCCCGGTCGGGTCCACGTTTACCAGCCCCGGATTGTCGGCCAGCTTGTCATTCACCGCGACGATCTCGCCATCAATCGGGGCCAGAATATCCGATGCCGCTTTGACGCTTTCGATCACCACGACTTCCTCGCCTTCCGAGACCATCGCCTCAACCTCGGGCAGTTCCACGAACACCACGTCGCCCAACTGGGTCGCCGCATGTTCGGTGATGCCGACGACGACCAGATCGCCCTCGATGCGCAGCCATTCGTGATCCTTGGTGTATTTCATCAGTTTGCCTCAGCGTTTGTAAGTGGTGGGATGGAAAGGAAGATCGGCGACCGTCACCGCCAGCCGCTTGCCGCGCACCTCGCCCAGCAGGGCAGTGCCGGGGGCGGCAAAGGCTGTGGCGACATAGCCCATGGCAACGGGGGCCTGCACCGAGGGGCCAAATCCGCCTGACGTCACGCGGCCAATGGGCGTACCATCTGGCGCAAACAATTCGGTGCCCTCGCGCATCGGCGCGCGCCCTTCGGGCCGCAGACCCACGCGGCGACGGTCCGCCCCATCAGTCAGTTCCCGCAAGATGCGCTCCGCCCCCGGAAAGCCGCCCGCCCGCGCGCCACCGCTGCGGCGTACCTTCTGGATGGCCCAAGTCAGGCCCGCCTCGACCGGACTGGTGCTTTCGTCGATATCATGGCCGTAAAGGCACAACCCCGCCTCCAGCCGCAAACTGTCGCGCGCGCCAAGGCCGATGGGCATCACCCCCGGGCGTGCCAGCAACGCCCGCGCCAAGCCTTCGGCCCCACCATCGGGTACCGAGATTTCAAACCCATCCTCGCCGGTATAGCCCGACCGCGAAATCCACAGCGCACCGAACAGCGTGTCAAATACCGCCACATCCATGAACCGCATCGCCGCCACCTGCGGCACCAGCACCGCCAGCGCGGCCTCGGCCCCCGGCCCTTGCAGGGCCAGCAATGCGCGGTCCGTCACCGGCACCACATCGGCCACCGCACGCAAGATGCGCCTGCATATGGGCCACATCCGCCGCCTTGCAGCCTGCGTTGACCACAACAAACAGGTGATCGCCCCGGTTGGCAAACATCAGATCATCCAGAATGCCGCCTGCATCGTTGGTGAACAGGCCATAGCGTTGCCGCCGCTCGGGCAAGCTTGCCACATCGACCGGCATCAGCGCCTCGAAACCCGCGACCAGTGCCGCCATGCCCGACCGGGGCCGCAACAGAACCTGGCCCATGTGGCTCACGTCAAACAGCCCTGCGGCAGAGCGTGTGTGCAGATGTTCCGCCATCACCCCCGGGGGATATTGCACCGGCATCTCGTAGCCTGCGAAGGGCACCATCCGGCCCCCCAATTCCACATGCAGGTCATGCAAACCCAGCTTCAAAAGTTCGGTCAAACCGCCACCCCTGTTCTTGCCGGTCATACCTCCGGCATCGCCAAAAACAGGAGGAAGCCCCCTGCCCTACGATGCCCCCTCTGTCCTTGCCCGAAACGGGGCGCCTGAGAATGTTATCCCTTCGGCGGCCCCGCATCATCTGCAAGGCACTCTCCAGAGTCTGTCTGTCAGAACGGTCCGTTGCGCCTGAGAGTTTACCGGGGCGGTTGCTCCTTCGGCACCGTCAGGGGCTGCCCCCTGCCGGATTCTCCCGATCCTGACCCCTCTTGGTTAGCGGGCCATCCCGGCCGTGACAAGGGGGGAAATCAAAACCGACGCATTGGGCGCAGGCAGCGACGCCTCAGGCCGGGTCTACCGGCAACACGCCCGGGGCGGGCGGCGGGGGCGGGGTATGGGCCAATTGCACGCGCGGATTGCGGATCGCATACCAGCCCAACCAGACCGAAAACAGCCCGAACACAATGCCTCCCACGGCCTGCCCGATCAGCACCCCTTGCGCCCCCCAGATGGTCCCGAACCACAGGGCCACCGGCACAGTCCCCACCGTGTGGCGACCCCAGTTCACCAGCGTAGACCAGAACGGGCGGCCCAGATTGTTGCACAAGGCATTGGAGGTAAAGATCAACCCGTTGAAAAAGAACAACAGGCTCAGCGGTCCGCAGAACAGGAACACCAGTTCACGTGTCAGCCCTTCTGCGCGGAACAGATCGGCGAGCGGCGCACGCACAAGATACAGCAACAAGGAAATCGTGGCGATCACCACCGCTGTAAAAATCATGCTGTCGCGAAAAATCTGGCGGACCCGGTCCATACGACCCGCCCCGAGGTTCTGGCCGACAATCGGCCCCAAGGCACCTGACAGCGCAAAAATCATCGCGAAGGCAACAGGCGTCAAGCGGCCTGCGATGGCCATGCCTGCCACGGCAGGCTCACCGTACACCGCGACCATCCGCGTGACCAAAGCCTGCCCCACGGGCGTCGCCATCTGTGTCAGGATCGCAGGGGCAGAAATGGCCGCGAAGGGGCGCGTGAAATCGGCCATCCCTGCGCGGGTGATCGGGGCAAACCCGCCGATCCGGTGCCACACCGGCCAAAGGGCGGCCAGCAGCATCACCAGCCGCGACCCTGCCCCGGCCAGTGCCGCCCCGGTCAGTTCCAGATCAGCCCACAGGATAAGCACCGGATCAAGCGCCGCCAGGGCCACGGCCCCCCACACGGTCACCATCATCGACTGCCGGGCCTCACCATAGGCCCGCAAAACCGCAGCCCCCATGATCGCCACGATCAACAAAGGCTGGCTCAGCGTGTAAACCTGCAAAAACTCCAGCGTCTTGTCGGCGGTGCGCCCGGTGGCCCCGATCAATTCCACGATCCAAGGCAGCGACAGCCAGACAACCGCCGTGAAAACCACCCCCAGCACCGCGCCCAGCACAAGGCCAGTGGTCGCGCGTTCGCGGGCAAGGGGCAGATCGCGCGCTCCTGCCGCTTGCGCCACCATGACCGTCACCCCGATGGATAGACCGATGCCAAACGCGGTTGTGAAAAACATCACTGCGCCTGCATAGCCGACCGCGGCCGTCAGATCAGGGTCACCGATCCAACTGATGTAGACCATGTTGATCAGGTCAACGATGAAGATCGACATCAACCCGACCGAGGCTGTCAGCGACATCACCGCTATGTGTCGCAGCAGATTACCCTCGACAAACTTTGCCTGCGGTGACGCCATTGCGCGATCTGCCTTCACATTGCGGAAAATAGTCAGGGGGCCGGGGGCTTGCCCCGGCACGCCTGTTGCTCAGACAGTCGGCACTTTACGCAACAACGGCATCACATCAGCCATTTCTGGCCCGTTCTCGCGCCCGGTCAGCGCCCGGCGCAGCGGCATGAACAGCCCCTTGCCCTTGCGCCCCGTTGCCTCTTTCACCGCCGCCGTCCAAGTGCCCCAGGTGGTCTGATCCCAGGGCTGCGCGGGCAGCAACGCCAACGCCTGCGCCACGAACTCGCGGTCCTCATCCGCCACCAGCGGCACAGCACCATTGGCGAACAGATCGGCCCATTCGGCCATATCGTCCAGCACGGTGATGTTGCCCTTGGCCACCGCCCAGAACGCCTGCGCCTGATCATCGGCCACGCCCAGATCACGGATGCGGTCCTGCACGGCGGCAAACGGCAGACCCTGCACATGATGCCGGGTCAGCGGGAACAGGTCTTCGGCGTCGAACTTGGTCGGGGCAGCACCAAACGACCCCACGTCGAAGCCGTCGATCAGTTCCTGCATCGACCCGGCCAATTCCACCGGCTTGGACGACCCGAGCCGCGCCATCAGGCTCAACAGCGCCATCGGCTCCACCCCCCGCGCCCGCAGGTCGCGCAAGGACAGCACGCCCAGCCGCTTTGACAATTCCTCGCCCTTCGGACCGGTCAGCAGGCTGTGGTGCGCAAAGGTCGGCGGCACCCCGCCCAAGGCCTTCATGATCTGGATTTGTGTCGCGGTGTTCGTCACATGGTCCGCGCCGCGCACGATATGGGTCACCCCCATGTCCACGTCATCAACGGACGAGGCAAAGGTATACAGCACCTGACCGTCCGCCTTGATCAGCACCGGGTCAGACACCGACGCCGCGTCAATCGAGATATCCCCGATGATCCCGTCCGGCCACTCAATGCGTTCCTGATCCAGACGGAAGCGCCAGTAGCCCTGCCGCCCCTCGGCGCGGTAAGCCTCCTTCTGCGCCTCGGTCAGGGCCAGTGCGGCCCGGTCATAGACCGGCGGCTTTCCCATGTTCAGCAGCTTCTTGCGCTTCAGGTCCAACTCGACCGGCGACTCGAAGCATTCATAGAACCGCCCCGCTGCCTTCAACTGCTCTGCCGCTTCGGCATAGCGCGCCATCCGCTTCGATTGCTGCTCGACCCGGTCATAACGGATGCCCAGCCAGTCGAGATCGGCCTTCAACCCGTCGATGTATTCCTGCTTGGACCGTTCCTGATCGGTATCATCCAGCCGCAAGATGAACTGCCCCCCCGATTTGCGGGCAATCATGTAATTCATCAGCGCAGTGCGCAGATTGCCCACATGGATCCAGCCAGTGGGCGACGGGGCGAAACGAGTGATAACGGTCATGGGAACGGCTCTCCTTGAACCGCTCTTCCCTGTCACAGGACGCGGTGCTTGTCCAGTTGACCGCAATCCCCCGCCTGCCAATGCCCCCACCCCGGGCGCGGCCCTGAAAGCCAACGGCTTTCCAGCGCCCGCCTTTGCGGGTAGCCTCGCCTCATGACACATCCAACCCCTGATACCATCGCCCCCTCTCTCGCGCTGATCGAACAACTCGCGCTGGAGGCCATCACCACCCTGCCCGACCCCTACCGTGGCCCCGCCATGACGATTGCCCTGCGAATCGTGGATTTCGCCCCCGATGACTTGCTGGAGGCTATGGGTCTGCATGACGCGTTCGAGTTGACGGGTCTTTACGAAGGCACCCCCATGACCGAGAAATCGGTGATGGACCAACCGACCCAGCCAGACACCATCTGGCTGTTCCGCCGCCCGATCCTTGATGAATGGGCCGAACGCGGCGATGTGTCGATCGGCGATCTGGTCACCCATGTGCTTATCCACGAACTGGCCCATCACTTCGGCTGGTCGGACGAGGATATCGCGGCGATTGATCCGTGGTGGGAATAGGCGCACAGTCGCTGTGCGGCCACGCGCCCCGATGACGCAAGCGTGAGTGGGGGTTTGCCCCCGTCACGCTATCCTTCCGCCATGCAATTTTCAGGAGGATACCCCATGACGACCCCGATGCTGTCGCGCCGTCAGGCGATGATCGCAGGCGCCGCCCTGCCGCTGATCCCCGCCTTCGCAGGCTCGACCCAAGCCGCCACCCCGCTGCAAGGGGCGGGAACCCCGCTGTTCAACCGCTTCAAGCTTGGCGGGTTCGAGGTGACGGCCCTGCTGGCTGGCACCCGCACCTCCGACAAGCCGCAGGAAACCTTCGGCCTGAACGCCACGCCCGAGGAATTTGCTGCCCTGTCCGCCGCCTCTTTCATTCCCGCCGACAAGACGCAGAATTTCTTTACCCCCACGCTGGTCAATACCGGCGCAGAACTGATCCTGTTCGACACCGGCCTGTCGGCAGAGGGCACGCTTGCCGCCCTGACCGCCGCTGGCGTCACCGCCGATCAGGTCGATGTGGTGGTGCTGACCCATATGCACGGCGACCATATTGGCGGCATGATGAACGGCGACGCGCCGACCTTTGCCAACGCCCGCTATGTGACCGGGGCGGTGGAACACAACCACTGGTCGGGTGCTGCGAACGAAGGTTTTGACAAGAATGTCAAACCTTTCAACGACAAGATGACCTTCCTTGAAGATGGCGGATCGGTCGCATCTGGCATTACCGCCATGGCCGCTTTTGGCCATTCGCCGGGGCACATGACCTACCAGTTGGAAAGCGACGGCCAGCGCCTGATGCTGACCGCCGATACCGCCAACCATTACATCTGGTCGCTGGCCCGCCCCGATTGGGAGGTGCGCTTTGACGCCGACAAGGCGGCAGGGGCCGCCACCCGCAAGGCCGTGTTCGGCATGATCGCTGCCGACAAGATCCCCTTCATCGGCTATCACATGCCCTTCCCGGCGCTTGGCTATGTCGAGGCTCAGGATGGCGGCTTCCGCTATGTGCCCGCCAGCTACCAGATGCTGCTGAACGGCTGAAGCGTTTGGCCCGGCCCCGATAGGGCCGGGCCATTGTTACCGCCCTGCGGCCGTAAAGGCCGCAACGGCATCGCCACCTGCGGGCAGGGCCATCGGGCTGGTGGGGTCGGTTGCTGCGCGCCAGACCACCTGCGCCACATCCTCCACCTGCGTGCCGCCCGACCCTGCGATGGTGCGTGCAAATACATCGCGCGCAAAACCCGCATAGGCCTCGGGGAAATCCAGCTTCATCCGCACCCTCGCATTCTCGCCGAATTTGGTCTTGCCCTGCCCCGGCAGCACCAGCTTCACGCCGATATCAAACGGCGCAAGTTCCAGCGCCAGACTGGCGCTGAACGCCTCCACGGCCGCCTTGGACGCAGTGTAAACTGCCAGCAGAGGCAACGGTTTGACCGTCACCGAGGAGGTCACGTTGACAATTACCCCCGCCCTCCGCGCCCGCATCTGCGGCAGCACGGCACGGGTCATGGCCATGACGCCAAGGGTGTTGGTTTCAAAAATCTCGCGCATGGTGGCGATCTCGGTTTCCTCCACCACGCTCAGCATGCCAATGCCCGCGTTGTTGACCAGCACATCAATCGGCCCGGCTTGCGCCACCACCGCCGCGATGCTGGCGGCATCGGTCACGTCCAGCGGCAATATCCGCAGGTTGTCGGACGCGGGCAGAAGCCCGTCCTGCGGCGTGCGCATGGTGGCGATCACTCGCCAGCCCTGCGCCAGAAAATAGGCCGCCGTCGCAAGGCCAAAGCCTGACGAACAGCCGGTGATCAGAACAGTTTTCATTCCGGTATCCTTGAGGTTGCTTTCACCTGAGGGATATAGACGCAACGCGCAGGACACCCTATAATCCATCATGCCAATTACATGCGTGATCGTCCTGATATGCCACTGACAGACCCCCTGGCCGAAATTGTCACCCTGCTGCAACCCCGCGCGCCCTATGCCAAGGTCGTGCAGGCCGCCGGGGATTGGCGGGTGCGGCGCGAGGCCAGCGGGCAGGTGTCACATTGGCTGATCCTTGCGGGCGAGGTTTGCCTGACCATCGACGCCCGCGCCCCCGTTACCCTTCGGGCGGGCGATTTTGTGCTGGCCCCTGCGTCCTTCGGCTACACCGTGTGCAATCCGGGCCTGCCCGACAGCACGCCCTTGCGCACCCTGCCCGTGGCGCAACCCGACGGCACCTTTCGCCTTGGTATGCCCGACGCCGCGCCCGAGGTGCAGATGCTGGTCGGCCATTGTGAATTTGGCGCGCCAGACGCGGGCCTGCTGGTGTCCCTGCTGCCCGAAATCGTCATCGTTCCGGGTCAGGATCGTCTGGCCGCCCTCGCCACCCTTGTCAGCGACGAATGCCGCGCCGACCGCCCGGCGCGCGAAGTCATTCTGGAACGCCTGCTGGAGGTGCTGTTTATCGAGGCGCTGCGGTCCACCCGCGCCACCACCACCCCCGGCCTGATCCGGGGCCTCGCCGACCCCCGTCTTGCCCCTGCCCTGCGCGCCATTCACGCCAGCCCGGCTCAAGGCTGGACGATCGCCGACCTTGCCCAAACCGCTGGCCTGTCACGATCGCCGTTCTGCGCCCGGTTCCACCGGGTGATCGGCCTGCCACCGATGGAATACCTGCTGAACTGGCGGATGACGCTGGCCAAAGACCTGCTGCACAAGGGCCGCCACAGCATTGCCGATATTGCCACGCGGGTCGGCTATGGATCAGCCAGCGCCTTCAGCACCGCGTTCAGCCGCCATCAGGGCCAGCCCCCGAAACGCTTTGCCAGTGCCACCTACCCGCATTTGGAATAGCCGCACGACGCGCAGGTCATGCAGCCTTCCACCATCCGCAGATCGTAACTGCCGCAGGACGAACAGCTTTTGCCGCGCGGTGCGCCCATGGCGACCACCTCCGCCTGCGGGTCGGATTTCAGGCCCAGCCCTTCGCCCGCGATAAAGCCGATCTCGATCAGGTGACGCTCGATCACCCCGCCAATCGCCGCAAGGATCGACGGGATATAGCGCCCCTCCATCCATGCCCCCCCACGCGGGTCGAACACGGCTTTCAATTCTTCCACCACAAAGGAAATATCCCCACCGCGCCGGAACACCGCCGAAATCATCCGGGTCAGCGCCACCGTCCAGGCAAAATTCTCCATGTTCTTGGAGTTGATGAACACCTCAAATGGGCGACGATGGCCCGCGATGATGATGTCGTTGACCGTGATATACAGCGCATGTTCGCTGCCCGGCCATTTCAGCTTGTAGGTGGCCCCCTCCAGCGCCGCCGGACGGTCCAGCGGGTCGGACAGATAGACCACCTCGGCCCCCTCGCCGCGCATCTGCGCGGGCGCGTCGGACGGGGTCTTGTTCGACGCCTCGGATACCGTCAGCACCGATCCCGTCACCGCATTGGGCCGATAGGTGGTGCAGCCTTTGCAGCCCTGATCCCAGGCGGCCATATAGACCTCTTGAAACGCTTCAAAGCTGATGTCTTCCGGGCAGTTGATGGTTTTGGAAATGCTGCTGTCCACCCATTTCTGCGCCGCCGCCTGCATCCGCACATGGTCCATCGGCGGCAGGGTCTGGGCGTTCACGAAATAGTCGGGCAAGGGCGCGTCGCCGTGCAGATCGCGCCACAGGCGGACGGCATAATCCACCACTTCCTCCTCGGTGCGCGAGCCGTCTTTTTGCAGCACCTTGCGGGTGTAGGCATAGGCAAACACCGGCTCGATCCCCGAACTGACGTTCCCCGCGTACAGGCTGATGGTCCCGGTCGGCGCGATAGAGGTCAGCAGCGCATTGCGGATACCATGCTGCCGGATCGCATCGCGCACATCCCCGTCCATCTGCGCCATAGCGCCCGAGGCGAGGAACTTGTCCGCATCAAACAGCGGAAACGCCCCCTTTTCCCGCGCAAGATCCACCGAGGCGAGATAGGCAGACCGCGCAATCGCGTGCATCCAGTCTTCGGTGATCGCCGCCGCCTCGACCGAGCCATAGCGCAAGCCCACCATCAGCAGCGCATCGGCAAGCCCCGTAACCCCCAACCCGATCCGCCGCTTTGCCGCCGCCTCTGCCGCCTGTTCGGGCAGCGGAAAGCGGCTGGTATCCACCACATTGTCCATCATCCGCACGGCGGTGCGCACCAGATCGTCCAACCCCACCACATCCATCGCCGCCAGCGCGGTGAAGGGCCGCGTGACCAGCGTGGCCATGTTGATCGACCCGAGCAGACACGCGCCGTAAGGGGGCAAGGGTTGCTCGCCACAGGGGTTCGTCGCCGCAATCGTCTCGCAATAGGCGAGGTTGTTCATCGCGTTGATGCGGTCAATGAAGATCACGCCGGGTTCGGCGAAATCGAACGTGTTGCGCATGATCTTGTTCCACAGATCGCGGGCTTGCAGGGTCTTGTAGACCCGCCCGTCGAACTGCAACTCCCACGGCCCGTCAGCCTTGACCGCCGCCATGAAGGCGTCGGTGATCAGCACTGACAGGTTGAACATCCGCAACCGCGCCGCGTCTTTCTTGGCCTCGATAAAGCTTTCCACATCGGGGTGGTCGCAGCGCAGCGTTGCCATCATGGCGCCCCGGCGGCTGCCCGCTGACATGATGGTGCGGCACATCGCGTCCCACACATCCATAAAGCTCAACGGGCCAGAGGCATCGGCCGCCACACCCTTCACCTCTGCCCCACGCGGGCGGATGGTGCTGAAATCATAACCGATGCCGCCACCCTGCTGCATGGTCAGTGCGGCCTCTTTCAGCCCGTCAAAGATTCCGCCCATGCTGTCCGGGATCGTGCCCATGACGAAACAGTTGAACAGCGTCACGCTGCGCCCGGTGCCTGCGCCTGCGGTGATGCGGCCTGCGGGCAGGAATTTGAAATCCTCAAGGGCTGCATAGAATTTGTCTTCCCAGGCTGCGGGTTCGGATTCCCCCTCTGCCAGGGCCCGCGCAATCCGCCGCCATGTGTCTTCGACCGACCCGTCCAACGCCACGCCATCGGCAGATTTCAGGCGGTACTTCATATCCCAGATCGCCTCGGCAATGGGTGCGGAAAAACGCGACATGGGGTGCGGTCCTTGAACTTGTGGATAACTGAGGGCGAAGGCACAAGATACGCGCCACGGCGGGCAGGGTCAACTTGAACAAACGCCGCAACGGACTATGATCAGTTCCTACTTAAGGAGCCAGCCCGTGACCCACCTCAACATCCTCAAACTGTGCGTCGGGGCCGAGTCGGTTGAGGATCTGACCCAGTGGCATGACGCCCATCGCGGCATGTGGCCTGCGGGCACAACGGCCCACGTTACCCGCATGTGGCCCAAGCGCGAGGCAGAGGTGACCGGCGGCGGCTCGCTTTATTGGGTGATCAAGGGGGTTATCCTTGCCCGCCAGCGCATCTTGCGGCTGGAGGAACGGGCCGGGGCCGATGGCATTCGCCGCTGTGCGCTGATCCTCGATGCGCAGGTGATCCGCACCGAGGCCGCCGTGCGCCGCCCCTTTCAGGGCTGGCGCTATCTCGACCCCGCCGAATCGCCGCGCGATCTGGTGCAAGGCCGCGAAAGGGAGGAGGCGTTGCCGCCTGCCTTGGCACAGGCTTTGGCGGAAATCGGCCTGCGATAGTTAGTATGGGCTGATCAATAATTGTTCGGGTTGCCCGCAACAATCGTGCCGGTGCCGGTATCCGCCCCGTCCTTGACCCAAGTGACCGCCTCACCCGAAAGCCGTACCGAAAAACACGTCGCAGGCGCATCATAGGCAAAGCACATTGTGTCGCCCTCAATCGTCCATTTGCCCGCGTAGTCTTTGCCCTTGATGGTGCCGTCGGCCATATAAAACTCGGTATAGCCCCCGGAATCGACCATGCTGCCCTGCACCGTATTGCCCGCAATCGCTGCGGTGATTTCAGCCCCGGTGGCAAGGGTATCGGCAAAGGCAGGCAGGGTGGTGGACAGCAGGGCGGCAACAATCAGGCGTTTCATAAATCTCTCCATGTTTTGCCAAAGGCTACCGCGCGTGTGGCAAACGTCAAACGCCCAGCTGTGCCAGAAATCTCACAAGCGCGTCATCCTGCACCGCCTTGCTGCGGAACAGCATGGCTTCGGATTTCAAGATCACCGCGTCGGACAGCACCTTCAGGTGGTTGGCGCGCAGGGTTTCCCCCGACGAGGTGATATCGGCAATCGCCTCGGCGGTCAGGTTTTTCACCGTCCCTTCGGTCGCACCCTGACTGTCCACCAACTGGTAATCCGCCACGCCGTTTTCGGCCAGATAGGTGCGCACCAGACGGTGATACTTCGTCGCAATCCGCAAGCGAAACCCGTGGGTTGCGCGAAAGGCGGCGGCTGCGGCATCCAGATCATCCAGCGTATCAACATCCACCCAGACCGCAGGCACCGCGATGATCAGATCGGCATGGCCAAAGCCCATGGCGGCCACTTCCGTGACCTGCCCCTGCCAATCGGCCAGCTTTTCGCGCACGAGGTCCGTGCCCGTGACCCCCAGATGGATGCCGCCCGGCGGCCAGTTCGCGCGGCACCTCGCCTGCCGACAGCAGCACAAGTTCGACGCCGTCGACCCCTTCGACCGTGCCGGAATATTCCCGGTCGGCCCCGGTGCGGCGCATGGTGACGCCACGGGCGCCGAACCAGTCGAAGGTCTTTTCCATCAGCCGCCCCTTGGACGGCACGCCGATCTTGATCATGGCTTTGCCCTCAATGCGGCGACAAGGCCGGGCCGGATCACCCCCCCGACAGCCGGGATCGACCGCCCCTGCCCCAGCACGGCGGTCAGCGCGTCATAGCGTCCACCAGAGGCTATTGGCGGCAGGCCTTTGGCGTGGAAGGAAAACACGAAGCCGTCGTAATATTCCAGGCTGGTGCGGCCATGACTGGCCTCAAACGGCAGGGTAGCGGTGTCAATGCCTCGGGCATCCAGCGCATCCAGACGGGTGGCAAAGCGGGTGACGGCGGGTTCGATGGCGGGCATCAGGGGCGTGATGCCGCGCAGGTGGGCAAGGGCCGCGCGGGCCGGGGCCTCCAGCGTCAGCAGGTCATAGAGGCACGCGGCCTCGGGGGCGGCAATCGGCGGGGCGGCGGCATCGTCCAGCAGGGCCTGCGCGCGGGCGGCGATATCGTCGGCGGACCGAAGGCCGACGAAGGTGCCTGCCGCCTCGATCAGCGCGTGGGGGGAACCTTGGGCGAGGGTTGCCAGCAGGGCGGCGCGGGCGGGGGGGACGGCGGCGCGGCCTGAGAAACCGGTCCAGCAGCGCGCGGAAACGGCGGGGCCGCCAGATGTGGCGCAGCAGGGCGGCGCGGCGGCGGGGGGTGGTCTGCACGCCTTGGACAGCGGCCATCAGGATGCCGATATCGCCCGTCGCGGGCGATAGGTTCAGGTCGGCCAGCAGGCGGGCGAACAGGGCGAACACCTCGGCGTCGGCTTCCTCGGGGGCGGTGCGGTCGAAGACTTCGTATCCGACTTGCAGGTATTCGGAGGGGCGGTCGGTAAAGGTCTCTTGCCTGCGGAACACCTCGCCGAGATAGCAGTAGCGGGCGGGGTCGGCGCCGCCTTTCATGTGGGCCTGCACGACGGGGACGGTGAAGTCGGGGCGGAGCATCATCTCGCCGCGCAGGGGGTCTTGGCTGGTGTAGGCGCGGGCGCGGATATCTTCGCCGTAGAGGTCCAGAAGGGTCTCGGCGGGCAGCAGGATATCGGCGTCGACGGGCACGGCACCTGCCTTTTGGAAGGCTGTGAACAGCGCCTCAGCCTCGGCCCGGATGGTGGTTTTGGGGATCATTTTTGGGTGCCGGGTGAGGGTGTCCCATGCGGGGACAGGGTGGTGAAGTTTGTTATTTTACAAATGGTTGGCATCAATATGACACCTTTGTCCGGCTTGATTTTAATCTGTTGTTGACCATGCCGTGGGGTAGCCCCCCACCCTCTCCCTCCCCACGAGGGGGAGGGAAGCGCAGGACGCCGGGTGGTGCGCTGGATGTTAGCGTGGCGGTGGCGGCGCCGTGGGGTAGACCCTCCCCCTCCCTCCCCACGAGGGGGAGGGAAGCGCAGGACGCCGGGTGGTGCGCTGGATGTTAGCGTGGCGGTGGCGGTGCCGTGGGGTGGCCCCCACCCTCTCCCTCCCCACGAGGGGGAGGGAAGCGCAGGGTGCCGGGTGGGGCGATCTTTGGCAGTCTGGTGACGGCAAAGCTGCGGGTCATTCGCCAGCATCTTTCGGACGGCGGCGACCAGATCGGCGCGGGGGACTTCGACCTGGGCGGGGCGGTCTTTCCATTCTTCGAGGGTGGCGTTCTGGGCGATTTGGGCGCCGAGGATCAGGTCTTTGAGGATCACGGTATCGCTTGCGGCCTCGTTGCCGCCCTGGATGATCGCGATGGGAGAGTTGCGTTTGTCGGCGTATTTCAACTGGTTGCCGAAGTTCTTGGGGTTGCCGAGGTAGACCTCGGCGCGGATGCCTGCGGTCCGCAAATCCGCAACCATGCCCATGTAATCGGCCATCCGGTCGCGGTCCATCACCGTCACCACCACTGGGCCTGTGGTGTCGGCCGCACTGCGGCCCTTGGCGCGCAGGGCGGCAAGCAGGCGGTCCACGCCGATGGAAACGCCCGTGGCCGGGACGGATTGGCCGGTGAAGCGTTTGACCAGATCGTCATAGCGGCCACCGCCTGCGACGGAGCCGAATTGGCGCTTGCGGCCCTTTTCGTCGAGAATTTCAAAGGTGAGTTCAGCCTCGTAGACCGGGCCGGTGTAGTAGCCGAGACCACGGACGACGGAGGGGTCGATCACAATGCGGTCGGGGCCGTAGCCTTGGGCGAAGAAGAGCAGTTCGCTGATCTACTCAAGCTCCATCACACCTTCCAGCCCATCTCTAGAATCTCCAACAACTTCATCCAAATAATTGCAGCAAGTCGCCGTTGAGTTTGGCGGTCATTAAAATTAGCCGGTTTCGGGTCACCTGATCGAGCGTTTTCGCTATCTTGGGACAACGTTAACCGTCTGAATACGCGGATGCAGCGATTAGCATTCATGGCTACGGCCAAATCTATGCTAGCCGTTGCGCTTGGATCATCACTCATTGGCAAGCACGAACTCCATAATTCGTTCTACCTGTCTCGTCCGGAAGCCCAGCACCTTTGGCAAAATCCCCACTATCATCCTTGCGCCCAGCCCCCAAGCAACGCGCGCACACCCATCCTCGCCAAGCGATCCATCTTATCAATCGCCCGCAGGACAATCCCCCGCTCTGCCTCAAACTTCGACGGTCCGCCGGTCCAGCACGCCCGCAACCTCCATCACCCCGTTCAGCACCTTGCGGTTGTTCACCTTGATCACATAGTCGCCGCGCTCGATCCCCACGGCCTCCAGCGCGTCGGCCAGCATCATGCAAATCTCGGCGTCCGCCGCCACGCTCGACGACCCCACCGTATCGGCATCGCATTGATAAAACTGCCGGAACCGGCCCGGACCGGGCTTCTCATTGCGCCAGACCGGACCCATGGCATAGCGGCGGTAGGGGGACGGCAGGTCGTTGCGGTATTGCGCGGCCACGCGCGCCAAGCGGGGCGGTCAGGTCGTAGCGCAGGGCGAGCCAGTCTTTGTCCTCTTCCTGCCAGGCGAACACGCCTTCATTCGGGCGGTCCACGTCGGGCAGGAACTTGCCCAAAGCCTCGACCGTTTCCACGGCAGACGTTTCCAGCGGATCAAAGCCATAGCGGTGGTAGACCTCGGCAATCGCGTCGAGCATCGCCTTGCGTTCGGTCACATCGGCGCCGAAGTAATCGCGAAAGCCTTTGGGCGTTTCAGCCTGCGGGCGGCGGGGTCTTGTCCTGTGCCATCGGGTCTTCCTGTGCGGTCGCTCTGTCCGGGGTCTTGGCCCCTTTACCGAAGGACCGGGGGGGGGGCAAGCGCGGGGACTGGTAACTGGCGGGCGGATGGGACAGAAAGGCCGGATATAGTCGCATTGGCAGGTGCCATGGAACAGCTTGAGACACGCATCGCGCATCTGATCCGCGCGGTCGAGGATTTGTCGGATGTGGTGACGGCGCAGGGGCGCGAGGTGGACCGCCTGACCCGGATGGTGGCCCTGCTGGCCCAGCGCGAGGCGGAACGCGAGGAGGCGGGCGAGGCCCCTGCCGCCAACGCCCCGCCGCCGCATTGGTAGAATGATGAAGATTGCGGGAGTTGATCTCGTGGCGCTGGCGATCACGCTGGTGCTGGCCACGGTGGCGGGGTTTGCGGCGTGGTGGGCGCATCTGCCGCTTGGGTTTCTGCTGGGGTCGCTGCTGGTGACGGGGGGGATTGCGGCCATCGGCTGGCGGCCCTTGGGGCGGCCTGTGACGCTGCCGACGCCGCTGCGCCAGTGCTTTGTGCCGATCATCGGGGTGGCGATTGGCGGGGCGTTCACGCCTGCGGTGCTGGGGCAGGCGTTGGGCTGGCTGCCGTCGCTGCTGGCGCTGTGCGTGTTTGTGCCACTGGCGCATGGGTTGGGGTATTTCATCTATCGCCGGGGGGGGCTGAGCAAGGTTGACGCCTTGTTCGGGGCGATACCGGGGGGGTTGGTTGGAATCCGTGCAACTGGGCGAGGAGGCGGGCGCGGATGTGCGGCTGCTGACGGTGTTGCAGTTTCTGCGGCTGATCCTGACGATCATTACCGTGCCGATGATCTTCTGGGCGCTGACGGGGGCCCCGGTCGGGTCGGCGTCAGGGGCGCAGATGGTGGGGGCGATGTGCCCTTGGGGCTGCACGAGGTGGCGCTGCTGGTGGCGGCGGGCGTTGTGGGGGTGGCGGTGGGGCGTTTGCTGCGCTTGCCGGGGTGGATCATCACGGGGCCGATTGCGGTGTCAGGTCTGGTGCATGGCTTGGGCTGGGTGCAGGCGGTGCCACCGGGGTGGAGATCGCGATGACGCAGGGGTGCTTGGCGCGGGGCTTGGGGCGCGGTTCGCGGGGGTGGATCACGCGATGCTGCTGCGGGCGGGGCGGCTGGCGCTGATCAACGGGCGGCGGCGTTGGGGCTGGCGTTCGTGTTTGCCGAAGCCGTGCATCAAGGGGTGGGCGAGCCGCGGATCGCGGCGTTCCTGGCCTTTGCGCCGGGGGGTTTGGCCGAGATGAGCCTGATCGCGCTGAGCCTGAACATGAGCGTGATCTATGTGACGGTGC